>CAWKGZ010000006.1:0-325118 GCA_963849335.1 uncultured Chloroflexia bacterium | reverse complement strand
AGTGAAGCATAGGCTTGTAAGCACTATTGCATCCTCGCCAATAACCACACATATCTTTACCGATGGTATATCGCCGGCGATACTGACACTAGGCCTACAGTACATTCGAATTCGAGTCCGCCTCGCCGGTTGAGCCCGGTCCATCCTCCGGAGGCTATGTGTCTCACATACAAGTCCAACCAATGCCAGATGCTTTAGCGTATTGGAAAAAGTACTTGCAAGATATTGATTCTTGTCGATTTACTGACCTGGTGGATGTCGAGCAACAATGGACTCGATGTCGAGACGATGTTCTTTCAGTTCATGTAGCAATGCCAGATCCCTCCTGGTTTTGTACATTGTACTAGGAGAAGATGGTGTATTACTACAGAGCGGTTGATAAAGGAGCTTAGGTAGGTTAGTCTATATGAATCATGTTGATCTTAATGCTAATGTATTCCCCAGAATGCGCCTCTACAGGGATTAGGGGCAGGGCTGTGCGGAGGACTGCGCATAAATGTTGGGGTACAGGGCCGGCTGCGCATTGTAAGATCGATGTCCACCAATATATCGGTCCTGAGAAGTCAGTTGACATTCGACGAAGCTATTGGTGCAGGATCGAGCAGCATGATGACGTTCATCGATACGCCGGTCTTGAGAGCTCTGTTGACATTCGACAAACTTATGCCGCATAAGGTTGCGGAAATTACGATGCCCATCTATACGCCGGGCTCGAGAAGCTCGTTGACACTCAGCGAGGCTGTGTTGTGGAGGATCCGAGGTGGTGAGGCTGATTGGTACTCTGGTCTTTGGGGGCGAGTGGCAACTCAGGTCTGGTGAATGCGTTATATATAGAGACAAAGTGACGATCCCGAACACAACAGTCGTTCACTGCATAGCTCGATACCGCAATTTCCTCTATTCACCCGGCAATTTCTCGTCTAAAATACATTCGCATAACACACTTCGTGAGCTTCTACAATGGCTGGATTCGTGGCTAGTCTCTTGCTCCGGTCTCTTATCGTCGGTCTCGATTTCAAAGACCCTCCTACAGAAGTAGTGAGCTAGGAACTGATCCAAATATACGACGGAAAGTTATTAACCAAAGAGCAGGACTTGGTCGGGGACAACGGGCGCAGGTGTTGGTGTGCCTGAACACATGCATCGTCCACTTCCTCGCCAGTGGAGAAAACGAGAAACCATCCATCATCCAGGCTGTCGTAGATTGTATATCATTCCGTCTTTTACTGAAGAGGCTGGCTCTAACCCTCTTTTTCTACTAGGTGCCGGCGAAACAGCAACCTGGCTCTCCCCTCCCTTTCCAACTGTCGACACGTCAGTCTACCACCACTATCCCAACGTCACCATCTGACCCAAGAGCTCACCTTTCATCACTTCATAGCAAATGGACGTTTACCGACGATCGCGTCGGCCCTATAACCATGGGCTTCGAAGACGAAAATTGCTCAACCCATTCCCCTGGCCCGGAAACCCCTGGATCCAGCAAGACACCTACAAACAGAGTCGAGAAGAATGGGCTGGATTGATGACTCTGGCTCCGGACACTGGCATCAGATTCAATCTTGATACGACAGGGTGCGATGGCAAGGATGTCGCGATGCGGGTTGCTGTGCATCTGTCGGGTCAGGATGAGAGATTTGATGAGTATCATGTTGCGTTTCCGTGGCTAGGTAAGGCGCCGGGATGTCCGAGTGCAGAGTTAAGAGGGGGTTTGTAGGTTGAATTGAGGGAGGAATTAGTATGAGGACAGCGATTGTGACAAAGATCGGGACAGTTGAAGCGTAGCTATGAGTTAAGATGAAGTTCTTGATTAAGAGTACCCTAAAGGCCTTGTTGTGCCTAGTGACTGTGTGTGCTCGATTTAGGTGGCGGAACGGTTTTAGATGAATAGTATGTGATGATGATGCAGCGAGAGCGATACCGCACGAAGACCGTAGCAGAGGGCTTCAACACTATCAACACTGCTAAGCAATGTCGTTTTAATAACGATGTCCATCTAGAAAACCCAAAGGAAAGGATGTGAGTGACATAACGATGGTTCTTCACTTCATATAGGTAACATTTCAGAACAGCGTTCCGAACACCAACGTTTCATTCACTGATTCACAAACCAGGTCTTCGAACCTACAGAGCCTTGAAGCTAGATAATTTATAACTTGTGATGACCTGTTTCTGTTCTGGAACATTTTGCAAGCCCTCTCTTCCCGGTCTTGTGCCCGCAATGCCCTGCCTACCAAGCTTCGCATCGCCTCACCGAAAGCCGCCCTAGAAAAAATATCCGGCACTATTGTCTCTACTAACACTATCCGCGTCTTCTTGATCATAGTCCCAAATCTCGCATCCAAGTCAAGGCAAGGACTCACGCCAAGAATGGCCTGCCGCGCAGTGGCTCAATTCGTCCTCCCCTGGGCCAAACAGTGAGGAAATACATCTTCTGGCTGGGCTAGTTACCCGCCTCAGTTAAAAATCGCTTGACGGTATGATATATTGATCACGGGCTCCTATGAATGGATCGACAATACAGCGAATGTTGGTGTCATGACTGGCACCTTCGCTTTCCTAACCTCGACATTTCTTTCATCACTTCACTTCACTTTCAAATTCCACACCTCAATCTCAGCGGATTCCCTGGTGCTTGGAGAGCCTTGCGTCTAGTTCCTGTATCCTTGCTCACGTTCAGCAGCCGATAGTCATAACGTCTGGCCCAAGGCACCGCCCTCACTGTATGGTCTAGTTTCTGAGTTTGGGCCGAAGCAACAAAATGGCCTTGAAGATGAAGGGAACCAAACTCCTGCCGCTATAGTTATTTGCATGTAGCAACCATAATATCGAGAGATGTTTTTAGATCCTAATCGATGTACCTGACAAAGTTGTAGTCCTAGATGAATTGCCCTTCATCCCTGCTCATGCCCCAAGCTTGACCGTGAGCCACACGCCGAAGACAGCACTATTATCATTATCATGAAACGCCATCTCTCCTCTTTTTTTCAACCACTTCAACCTGATTCACCAGAATTGCCCTTTCCCAAAATCATCGAATGCAACTCATAGCCTTGCGGCCGAACAGCAGGTCACAGACAAGACCCAAATCCAAGCTCATCAAAATACCAGCAACTAGAAAATCCTCGTTCTGACCGTATAACGCCCCATTCCGGACATGTGGTGTATGTAAGGGGACACAAATCTCGATGCTTCAGGCTTTCAACATTTCGAAGCCGGGGCTGAGGATTTGCCACCTAGATTCAAGGACAAGCTCAATTCAGGTCGTGGCTCTGGTCGCCGGTCTACCGGTGACTCTGCCCTTGGCTCAGGTTCGCAGTCTCGTGAATCCTCAAAATCAATAATCATTAGCTGTCGAGTCTTCTCATCCCACATTATATTGCGCTCTTCAAGGTCAAGATGGTCAACTCCAAGCTTCTCAAGTTCGCGCTCTGCGTGTCTGAGTTTCGTCCACATGAGATCTGAGAATTCCGAGCGCTCTTCATATCCCAGGTCGACAGGATTTCCAGCGAAACTGACAAGCATGATATGGACAATCTCCTTGAACGTGTCGTAGAAGGGCTTCTCAAGGTTGACATTGCCTAGAATTGTAGGCACCGTTATCCCCTGCAGCGACTTCTCAGATGTCGATAGAATTTCGCTTCTCGTTTCGCGCCCCAGACTGATTGGGGTGGGAAGCCTTTTGCGATTACTGTGTAGCCATGGGAGCTTATGACCGGTTCATACAAACACAGCTCCACATCTTCCTATATTATGTATAATTCCGCAGTCGGCATCGCGGTCGTTCGCTAGCTGTCGACCGTTCAAATCAAGGAATTCATTTTGGGTGATTTCATGATGAGACTCCCCATGTTCTCGCACATTTGGACATGACGGATCTAGAAGATCATCAGTGACTAAGCCGCCCATACACTTGTGTGTGCAGTATGCCCTCGTCCTCTGCGTATCTTGGCGTGATGTGTAGTTGCGAGAGGCACCATTGCCATTGACTTTGTCGGCGCAGTCTAGCTGATTTGACCGTGACCCGGTCTCGGGGCCTTTCCTTTGCGCTGGCGTGCTGTGGTCGGGGTCTGCATCTTCGTCGCAGTCATGTGGCCCGGGGGGGACGCGAAGCTTGGAAATGGTCTGTTGGGCCCTCTTGACATGTACTCCGAACATTGTGTTTCTTTAGAGGTGAAAGAATTCAGGATATTCTGGACATCAACCTCCCAGCGCTGCAGGTCGTTTCGAGCTCGATCTAGCCAGGGATAGGGTTTTGAAGGTTCCTGAAGCGCCTGTAGAGAGAATGCCAGCATTCTAGCGACGGTAGTTCCCTGGAGGCGATCGTCGCTCTCCTCACCAGAGTTCCACCCAGTAGAGTCCCCGACATCAAGGGTTGGGACAGAGAGATGATAGTAAAGGATTCCACAGTCTTCACGCACTCGAAGAGTAAATGTATGCTTCGCCAGTGCATACACAACCATAAGACACACGATGTTCTATCATATAGAAAAAGCACTGTGTGACCACAGCTATCACCAGGCCTACTAATTGGAGGTGTTCGGGAGGCCTAATTTCCTGAACTAAGGCGGCAAGATCCGTTTTCTGTAATGTTTTTCAGGCCTAGGTCAATAACACTATGCGGCAGCATAAGATGTGGCGCCTTGTATTCTATGACAAGGGCCGCACGTGCCCTAACGGACTTAGTGATACGATTCTGCACAATAATTTGGTCAGCAGGGAGAGGTAGAGATCTCGGGTCATAGGAGCGTAGAGGGGCTGCAGAGATGCAGAAGCGAAACTGCAGCTAGTCAGATGTGAATTTGAGCGCGAAGCGGATGATACCTTGGTGGTGCGCGTGGTTGGCAAGCACGATGAGGCATTGAAAAAGCCGTAATGGCGACCGAGATAGTCCCAGGAACCACAAAGTTCTCATGAATTCCCTTCACCCCAAAGGATGAAAAGCAACGACTTAAGTCGTTACTACAATGGCTATTTTCAGAATAGTGCACAAAGACAATTCAAAATTCATATGAAAATTCAAGCCATACTCTTCGACATCGGCGGGGTGCTGGTGCGCACCATCGACCGGGCGCCGCGGCAGGCGCTGGCGGAGCGGCTGGGGACCAGCGCCTCCGACCTGGAGACGCTGGTCTTCGGCGGCGAGTCCGGGCGGCGGGCGCAGTTGGGGCAGGTGGATGAGGCCGAGCAGTGGGTGCATGCCTGCCGGCAGGCCGGCTGGCCACTGGAGCAGGCGGCGGAGTTCCGGGAGCAGTTCTTCGGCGGCGACCGGCTGGATGCGGAGCTGCTGGCATACATCCACAAGCTGCACCAGGCGTATAAGACCGGCATCATCAGCAACGCGATGAACGGGACGCGGGCGCTGATCGAGGGCCATGGGAGATGGGGGCGCTCTTCGACGCCATCGTGCTCTCCGGCGAGGTGGGGGTGATGAAACCCGACCCGTGTATCTACCAGATCGCATTGGAGCGGCTGGAGGTCAAAGCGGAGCAGGCGGCGTTCATCGACGATTTCCAGCACAACATCGACGGGGCGCAAGCCGTTGGCATGCACGGCATCCATTTCCGCAACCCGGAACAGCTTGTGGCTGACCTGGAGGCTCTGTTAGATGACTCTGGTGTGTAGGTGATCATGAGACAAAGAACCTAACCACAAAGGACACCAAGGACACAAAGGAAACTAAAGTCTGGTTTCCTTTGTGTTTTGTTATTGCTTAATAAAACCTTTGTGCACCTTCGTGTCCTTTGTGTCCTTGGTGGTAGATGGTTAAAACCGCATCTGATATACTTATCCCCATGACGATACGAGCCATCATTTTCGATTTTGGCAGCGTGCTGGTGCAGATGGGCGATGCAGCACCGCGCCAGGCGCTGGCAGAGCAGCTGGGCGTGCCTTTGAAGGAGCTGTACCGCTTGATCTTCGACAGCGAGCCGGCGGTGCGGGCGATGGTGGGCGAGCTGACCATCGAGCAGCACTGGCAGGCGGTGGGGGCGGCGCTGGGCGTGCCGCCGGCAGAGCTTCCGGCGGTGAGAGCCCAATTCTGGGCGGCGGACCGGGTAAATCACGAGCTGGTGGCTTACATCCGCACGCTGCGTCCGCAGTACAAGCTGGGGCTGCTGAGCAACGCCTGGGGCGACCTGCGCCAGGTGATGGGAGAGCGTTTCGGTTTTGATGGCCTGTTCGACGACCTGGTCATCTCGGCGGAAGTGGGGCTGGCGAAGCCCGACCCGCGTATCTTCCGCCTGGCAGTGGAGCGGCTGGGCGTGCAGCCGGACGAGGCCATCTTCGTCGACGATGTGCTCGCCAATGTCGAAGCTGCCCGCGGGGTGGGCTTGCAAGCCATCCACTACCTAAATAACCCGCAGTTGTTTGAGGCGTTTAAACGTTTGAACGTTGAACGTTCTAACGCTTAAACGTTCTAACGCTAAACGTTCGAACGTGTAACGATATGGTCGTACTATCGCATTATCAGGTAAGGTCCTTGTTGGAAGCCCGGCGACGAGGGGTGGAGCGGGTGAGGGTTTCGCTGGATTTGAATTTAACTCAGGCGGAGGTAGGGCTGGAGGCGGAGGGGGTGCGGCTGCCGGGCGGGGAGAGGCTGGATTGGGAGACGGTGGAGGCGATCGCGGCGGCGGAGTCGAGCTGCTTTGTCATCGAGGGCGGCAATGCGCAAGCGGTGCAGTTCTACTCGGAGGCGACGGAGCGAGCCTACAGCCTGTATCCCACGGCAGGGGCGCCGACCATGCTGGTCTCGGGCATCCCCATGCACCGTATCAAGGATACCGACCCGCATGCCGACACACTGGAAAAGATGCGCGCGGTAAAGCCGGTGGTCGGACAGGTGCTGGACACGGCAACGGGGCTGGGCTATACCGCCATCGAGGCGGCTAAAACGGCGGTGCATGTCACCACCATCGAGCTGGACCCGGCGGCATTACAGGTGTGCCGGCGCAACCCGTGGTCGCAAGGACTGTTCGACAACCCCAAGATCAGCCAGCTTGTGGGTGACTCATTTGAAGTTGTGCAGGAGCTGCCAGATGCCTCCTATACGCGCATCATCCACGACCCGCCGGTCTTCGCGTTAGCAGGCGAGCTGTACTCGGGCGAGTTCTACCGCGAGCTGCACCGCCTGCTGCGCAACAACGGGCGGCTGTTCCATTATGTGGGCGATCCGGAGAGCAAATCGGGGCACTCGATCACGGTAGGCGTAACGCGGCGGCTGGAACAAGCTGGTTTCCGTGAGGTACGGCGGGCGCCGCGGGCCTTTGGCGTGGTGGCAGTCAGGTGAGGCATGCCCGGCATCATCCGCTCCTATACTCCGGCTGATCGCCCAGCAGTGCGCAAGATTTATGGGATGGATGAGTTCGCCCGTCCCCGCCTACAGCAAAAGTACCCCCTTTACGGTGAATACCTGGCGGACGAGATGTCATATTACCCGGACTACGAGCCAGAGACCCTGTTCGTCGCCGAAGTCGCTGGGCAGGTGGTGGGCGCGCTGCTAGGGGCGGTGGATAGCGGGCGGTTTGAGCAGGTTTACCGGCAGCGCATCCGCCGACTGCTGCTGCGCCGCGGGATGAGCGGTGCGTATGGCTGGCCGGGCTGGCTGCCGGCGGTGCTGCGCACCGAGTGGGCGGGGAGGCACATCCAGGCGCCTAAAGTTGATCGCCAGCGATATCCCGCTCATCTGCATATTGGCATCCTGCCTGATTGGCGGCGGCAGGGACTGGGCAGGGAGTTGATGAAGCGCTATGAAATCAACCCTGCGCCAGCGGGGTGTACCCGGCTATCACCTGTATGCTTCTTCATTCCACCCACTGGGTATTGCCTTTTATCACAGGCTGGGTTTAGAATTACTGGGGCAGTTTGATTGGCGCTTGCACACCGGCTTCGAATGGCTGGCGGTGACTGAAATGATTTTTGCCAGGAGACTTGAATGAACCCAATCGAGCTTATCCAGCTGCAAATCACCCTGGAATATTCCCTGAATGAGGCCGGGCGGCTGGCGCCGTTCCCCGGTTCGAGCGAGCAGGGAGCCTACATTGTCTACCGCTATGCCGGCGGGTATATGCCGTATTTCAGCCACCGTCTGCCGGAGGCACTGTGCAACGGGCTGCGGAATTTGGGCGGTGAGCAGGCCTTCGAGGCTCCCCAGGCTGTACTTTGGCTGATCCAGAAGTACCTGCCCTGCCATTTTAATGGGCGCTTCGTCTCCGAGCACCTGCCCCGCGTGCCTGATCCGAGCGAGTACCCGTTGGTGGTGAAGCAGGGAGAGCAGTTTGTCGTCCTGGCAGATGGCAAGCCAGCCTGTCGGGCGTGGAGCGAGCGCAGCAATGCGCACTGCGCGGAGGTCGCGGTGGAGACGCACCCGGAACACCGGCGCAAGGGCTACGCCCGCCAGGCGGTGGCAGCCTGGGCGCAGGAGGTCATTGGGTCGGGGCGGGTGGCGCTGTACAGCTACAAGGCGGAGAACCGCGCCTCGCAGGCGCTGGCGCGCAGCCTGGGGGCGGTGTGGTATGCGGAGGTGGTGTGTTTTTGTTAGGGGGATATTGTTGCCAAAAGGCACACATTGTACTATTATCCCCAGCAGAAAAGCCACGAATAAATATCTGCGAGGTGCGTGATGGTGAAAACAAAGATCGATCAGGAAGAACTTGATTTGCTTGAATCATATGAGCGTGAGGAATGGAAATCGGTTAAGGATTTTGATTCTCAAGCGCAGCGCTATCGCGCTTACGCTCAGGCAACGATGCGCAAGGATGCCCGGGTCAATATCCGCATTTCCACCAAGGACCTGGATGCGCTGCAGAGCAAAGCCTTCGAAGAGGGTATCCCTTACCAGACCTTGATCGCCAGCATCCTGCACAAATACATTACTGGACGGCTGGTCGAACGGTCATAAGATCATGCACCCCCTGCCAACTACGATCACAGAAGCAGGGGCGCTGCTTGCGCGGGGGGAGATATCGCCGGTAGAGGTGGTGCAGGCGCAGCTGGAACGCATCCAGGCACTCGAGCCTCAGTTGAACTGCTTCATCACGCTGACGCCGGAGCTGGCACTGCAGCAGGCAAAACAGGCAGAGGCAGAGATGCAAGCGGGTGCGTATCGCGGCGCTTTACATGGCATCCCACTGGCATTGAAAGATTTGTTCGAGACCGCCGGGGTGCGCACCACCGCCGGATCCTCCTTCTTTGCCGAGAACGTGCCGGAGCAGGATGCATATGTGGTGAGCCGGCTGCGGGGGGCGGGGGCGGTGCTGCTGGGTAAGCTGAACATGCACGAGATCGCCCTGGGGGTGACCAACGAGAACCCACATTTCGGGGCGACCTGCAACCCGTGGGACCTGCGCTGCATCCCCGGCGGCTCGTCGGGTGGCAGCGCGGCGGCGCTGGCAGCCGGGCTGTGCCTGGGCTCGCTGGGCACGGATACGGGCGGCTCGATTCGCATCCCGGCGGCACTGTGCGGGGTGGTGGGGTTGAAGCCCACCCGCGGGCGGGTCAGCCTCCGCGGGGTGATCCCGCTGAGCTGGAACCTGGATCATGCCGGGCCGATGGCACGCTGCGTGCGCGATGCGGCGTTGCTGCTGAGCGTGATTGCCGGCTACGACCCAGATGACCCCTGGTCTGCCGACCAGCCGGTGGAAGATCCTTTGGAACGAGCTTGGAGCAGGGGGTGCAGGGCTGGCGGGTGGCGCTGGCGGTTGACGAATACTTCACTGACCCGGCAGTGGTAGATGCCCAGGTGTGGCAGGCCGTCCGGCAGGCGGCGATGGCGTTCGAGGCGCTGGGGGCGCAGGTGGAAGAAGTGGCTTTCCCCGGGGCGCGCCAGGCTGCCCGGACTAACGGGCTGATGACGCCCAGCGATGGGGCAGCCTTTCACCGTGAGCGGCTGCAGGCCAACCCGCAGGGCTTCGGGGCGGACGTGCTGGCGCGGCTGCGCACCGGTGCGGCATATACCTCTACGGAGTACAGCCTGGCGCGCCAGGCGCAGGCGGTGCTGCGGCGACAGTTTTGCCAGTTCTTCAACGACTTTGACTTGCTGCTGACCCCGAGCGTACCCATCCCGGCGCCGGTGCGGGGCAGCGCGGATGCGGTGGAGCGCGCTAACTTACTAACCCGCTTCACCGCGCCGTTCAACCTGAGCGGGCTGCCGGCGCTCTCCGTACCGTGCGGGCTGACCAAAGAAGGCCTGCCGGTTGGCCTGCAGCTTGTGACCCGCCCCTGGGCAGAGGCGCGGCTGCTGCGCGCCGGCTGGGCATTCGAAAATTACCAGGTGGAACATGGAACTGCACCCCTTTACCCCACAGTATCTACCAGCCGCAGCTAAGCTCTTCCTGCTGAATTTCCGCCGCTTGCGGCAAAGCGTGCCGACCCTGCCCGCCGCGCTGGAAGACGAAGGATTGATTGCGGGCAAGATTAGCCGGCTGCTGGAAGCCCACCCCGGCGTGGTGGCGCTGGAAGAGGGGCAGCTGGTGGGCTACCTGACCTATATGGTATTGGACGATTTCCGCGGTGCCGGTCGGCGGGCAGCCTATTGCCCCGAGTGGGGGCATGCCGCGGCCGCACCATTCCAGGCTCAGGCTTACCGGCGCATGTATCGTGAAGCCGCGGCACAATGGGCGGCGCAGGGATGCCAGGTGCATGCCATCACCCTGTTGGCGGATGACCAGGAAAGCCTGCAAACCTGGTTCTGGAACGGCTTTGGCATGCTGGTGGTGGACGCAGTGCGCCCGATGACGCCGCTGGAGCCAGAGCCAAAAACGCTGCTGCGCATCCGCCAGGCAGGGGCAGCCGATGCGCCAGCCCTGGCAGCTTTGGATGTCGAGCACTGCCATTACTACACTCAATCCCCCGTGTTCATGGCGCTGCGGGAGAGCCAGACGGCGAATGAGTTTGCCGAGTTCCTGGAACAACCGGACAACAGCGCCTGGCTGGCGCTGGATGGCGACCTGCCGGTCGGTTTTTTACGCCTGAACGGCTACGAATTCGACGCTGCCGATGCCATCGCTTGCACTGAAACGATCTTCATCAACGGTGCCTTCCTGCAGCCCGGCTATCGCGGCCGGGGCGCCAGCAGCGCCATGCTGCAGGCGGCGCTGCAGCACCATGCCCGCCTGGGCAAGACCTGCTGTGCGGTGGACTTCGAAGCCTTCAACCCGGACGCAGCCACCTTCTGGATGCGCTATTTTCAGCCGGCGTGCCTGTCGCTGATGCGCTGCCCGGAGGTTGTCCCGCACGGTTGAAGTTATCCGGATGGATACCTGTCCGGTCTTTTTAATAGGATGATATTCACTAGGAAATGAAGTAATTTATCGGTTACGATGGACAGTGGGGGTAAGTATAATGGTTAAATATGATGAGGATGGTGTGAAATGTCTGATACGACGACTGTAGAAAAATCTGGGGCGAACGCCACAGCAGATGCCGCGGTATCCCCCGTGCGCAAAAGCCCGCGCGGCCAGGTGACCATATTTTCCAACTGGTGCAAGGGCTGCAGCATCTGTGTAAATTTCTGCCCGACCGGCGTGCTGGTGCTGGACGAAGACGAGCACCCGTTCGTAGCATACCCGGAGAAATGCACCGCCTGTCACTGGTGCGACACGCACTGCCCGGATTTTGCGATTGTGGTGAAGAAGATCGAATAGTTCTTCAGGAGGCTGACTTGACGATCAAGTTGATGCAAGGAAACGAGGCGGTAAGTTGGGGCGCCCTGGCAGCCGGGTGTAAATTCTACGCCGGCTACCCGATCACCCCCTCCACCGAAATCGCCGAGATGCTCTCGCGCGAGCTGCCCAAGGTGGGCGGAAAATTTATTCAAATGGAAGATGAGATTGCCAGCCTGGCGGCGTGCATTGGCGCCTCGGTGGGGGGATTGAAATCGATGACCGCCACCAGCGGGCCGGGATTCTCACTGATGCAGGAGCACATCGGCTATGCGGCGATGACCGAGGTACCGTGTGTGATTGTGAACGTGCAGCGGCTAGGCCCCAGCACCGGGGCGCCTACCAGCGCCTCGCAAGGCGATGTGATGCAGGCGCGCTGGGGCACGCACGGCGACCACCCGATCATTGTGCTCAGCCCGACCTCGGTCAGCCAATCCTTTGACCTGGCGGTAAAGGCGTTCAATTTCTCAGAGAAATACCGCACACCGGTGATCCTGCTGCTGGATGAGATCATCGGGCACATGCGCGAGAAGATCGACATGCCCAGCTTTGACAGCGTGGAGCGGGTGGAACGCATTGCCACGGATGTGCCGGCGGAATGGTATCGGCCTTACGGGGATTCACTCAGCGATGTGCCGCCAATGGCAAGTTTTGGTGAAGGCTACCGCTACCACATCACCGGGCTGTTCCACGATCCGCTGGGCTACCCCACCCAGCGCCTGGATGAGATCGATCCGTGGATCCACCGAGTGCACCGCAAGATCGAGCGCAATCTGAATGACATCATCATGGTCGAAGAAGATTGGACACCCACGGATAAAGTCGTGGTGGTTTCGTACGGGGCATCGGCGCGCAGCGCCCGCCATGCCGTCAAGCTGGCACGGCAGCACCGCCTGAAGGTAGGGCTGGTAACGCTGCTGACCATCTGGCCGTTTGCCGAGGAAGCGATCGCCCGCATGGCCCGCACAGCCAAGTGCATCGTCGTCCCGGAGATGAACCTGGGGCAGCTGGCGCTGGAGGTGGAGCGGGTAGCCGGGCGGCAGAAGGTGAAGCGGGTCAACCGCGCCAACGGCGAGATGATAACCCCGCAAATGATCTTAGAAGCGATTGAGGAACATTAACATGCCACAGCATGAGCATACTGCCTATTCTTATTTACGCCCGACCAAGAAATTCCCCAACGTGTGGTGCGCCGGCTGCGGCATCGGCGTGGTGATGGGAGCCTTGATCCGGGCGATCGACCGGCTGGGGCTGGACAAAGACCAGGTGGCGCTGGTTTCGGGGATCGGCTGCACGGGACGGATGCCGGTGTACCTGGACTTCAACACCATGCACACCACCCACGGGCGCGCCCTGGCTTTTGCCACCGGATTGAAAATTGCCCGCCCGGAGATGAAAGTGATCGCTATCATGGGCGATGGCGATGCAGTGGCGATCGGCGGCAATCACTTCATCCATGCTGCCTGCCGTAACATTGGCATCACGGCGATCGTGGTCAACAATGAGATCTATGGGATGACCGGTGGGCAGTATAGCCCAACCACCCCGGTGGGACGCCTGGCGACCACTGCCCCATACGGCAACATCGAACCGCCCATGCCGATTTGCGAGCTGGCAATCGCCGCCGGGGCTACCTTTGTAGCCCGCGGCACGGTCTACCACGCAGTGGAGTTGGATCGCCTGATCGAACAGGCGATCAGCAAGGAAGGCTTCTCCATGGTAGAGGCGGTCAGCTACTGCCACACCGGCTTTGGCCGGCTGAACAAACTGGGTTCGGCGGTGGATATGATGCGCTCGTTGAAAGATAACAGCGTCAACCTGGCGACAGCGCAGAAGCTGACCCCGGAAGAGCGGGCGACAAAAATTGTACGCGGGGTGCTGCACAACATTGAGAAACCGGAATATACCCGGCTGTATGGTGCGCTGATCGAGCGGGCGCAGGCAACGGTCAAGAAATAGGAAGGCGGAGGATATGGCAAACAAAACGCAACCCGACCGGTATGAGATCCGCCTGGCAGGGGAAGGCGGGCAGGGAATGATCCTGGCAGGGATCATCCTGGCGGAAGCAGCAGCTATCTACGATGGGAAGAATGCCTGCCAGACCCAGGTCTACGGGCCGGAGGCGCGCGGTGGAGCGAGCAAGGCGGAGGTGGTGATCGCCCGGGGCGAGATCGACCACCCGGAAGTGATCACCGCGGACGCGCTGGTGGTGATGAGCCAGGAAGCCTGTGACAAGTATTGCGGCAACTTGAAGAAAGATGGGCTGTTGATCGTGGACGAGGAAAAGGTCGGGCGGGTGCCATCCAGCCGGGCGATCAAGGTGCCGATCACCCGCCTGGCGCAAGAGAGCAGCGGAAAGACGATCACCGCCAATGTGGTGGCGCTGGGCGTGCTGGTCGGGCTGACGGAGGTGGTCTCACGGGCGGCGATCGAGAAGGCCGTGGCTGCGCGGGCTCCACGGGGCACCGAGGCGATGAACAAAGCCGCGCTCGAGGCGGGCTTCACCGCGGCGGATTTGATTGCAAAGAAAAGGGATTAATCAATTCTGCGATATTCGTCGCATCCTGACAAATAAATCATCAACGCAAAGGCGCAAAGGACGCAAAGAGAGCTTTATCTCTAAACGGCTTTGCGCTTTTGGTTTAATTGAACTTCTTTCCCCGGCGTGGGGTAGATACAAAGAAGGACTGCCAACCGGCAGGCAAGTATCTTTTCGGATTGTGATTCCAGATCGAGGTGAACGCAATGGATGCCTATCCTTCCCCACACGCTGCAGTAAAGCCATCGTTGAGAGCGCTGCTGATCCTGCTGCTGCTCGCCCTGGCACTGGCGGGCTGCAAAATGGATCCCAACGAAGAATTCATCCAGGGCCAATGGTACAACAACGACGACCACCTGAGCAACCTGGCGGGAGAATCGCGCCAGGAGACATCCTGGTACTTTGAGGATAAAACCTTCGAAGTATACGGCTGCTGCTTCACCATGATGGACTTCTCCGGTTATTACCGAGTGGTGAAAAGCGAGGGAGATACGCTGCAGCTTGAGCTTTACCGCCTGCAGGGGCAGACTGGCAATATGATTTATAAGGACACGGATGTCATCCCCCTGGAGATCAACATCGACCGCGAGGCGGACACGATCCGTTTTGGCAGCGGGTTTGAATACATTCGGGTGGGGTTGGCGCCTTAACTGTTAGTACTTGACGCGGTCTGCAAGGTCGCTTAGAATTCCCTTACAACCAAATATCCACCAGCCCAGGTGCCTGTTCCCCCGGATGGGAAGGCTCAAAGGCGAAGCCGGTGACGTTCGATCTGGACGAAGTCCGGCGCTGTTGCGCAACTGTAAGCGGTAGAGGTTCTGCCGCAAGCCAGGTCGCCCACCTGAGTTGGGTTCACCACAACCTCGCAGAAAGGAGGTGGGAGCGCCTGTGATCTAAAAGCCCAACCACCCCTGTCCATGCGACAGGGGTTTTGTTTTACCGGGCAACACAATGTTGCTCGGGACTCACCGAACAACACCCGTAGGGGCGGGTCTAGACCCGCCCCTACCATCACCGGTTTGGATATGCCGCCGGATAATTCCTCTTTTGGGTCAGTCCCTGGAGAAGTACACCGGGTAAACCCGGCTGACGAAATATGAACATAGGAGTGAACGATGCGTAGAAATCCATTGATCAATCTGGTCACTTTGTCAACGATGGTCCTGGTTGTGCTGAGCAGCCTGCTGCCGGTCAGGCCAGTGCAGGCACAAACGGATGTTATCAGCGGGGCGGTAGCCTACCTGCAGGCTAACCAGCAGGATGACGGCGGGATCACCGGCTTCAGCGGTACGTCCGATGCGGATACGACCGCCCGGGCGGTGCTGGGATTGGCTGCCAGTGGACAGCCGCTGCCCGGCCTGGTGCCGGCCACCGGTCTGACGATGCTCAATTACCTGGAGAGCCAGGCGGTGGCGTATACCCACGACGAGAACGGCCTGCTGTTCCCCGGGCGGGCAGGCTTGCTGCTGGCGGCGGTGGCGGTGGCAGGGGGAACGCCGCAGCAGTTTGGCGGCATGAACCTGTTGAATGAGCTGGAAGCAACCTTCCAATGGAGCACGGGGGAGTATTCGACGGCGGCGAGCGGCGGCTATTCATCCGGGGCTGCCAGCGACCTGTCGCAGGCGTGGGCCGTGCTGGGATTGAGCCTGGCGGGGCAGCCGGTACCTGCGCCGGCAGTTGGCTACCTGCTGGGAACCCAGGCGCCGGATGGGAGCTGGGGATCGATGGATCCGGATACGACCGCGCTGGCAGTGATCGCCCTGCTCGCAAGCGGGCAGGTGCAGCCTACTGATCCGGCGGTGACGAATGCTCTGATCTTCTTTCACTGCACACAACAGGCGAACGGCGGCTGGCGCCCCGCCTGGGACACCGACCCGCTGAACGCCGATACGACTGCTTGGGTCCTGCAGGCGCTGTACGCGGCGGGGGAAGACCTGGCGTCCTGGGCGGCGACCGAGGGCGACCCGGTGAGTGCGCTGGCAGGGCTGCAAAAAGAAGACGGCAGCATCGGCGGCACTTACGCCAACACCTATTCCACCGCCGAAGCGCTGCTAGGACTGGCAGGCCGCCCGCTGAGCGCACTGGCGCAGCCCTGGCAGCCCAACCGGGCCGGGCTGGTGGTGCAGAGCGGCGAGGGGCAGGTGAAGACTGCCTGCGTTCGCTTCACCGAAGCCAGCCTGACCGGTTATGATCTATTGGTGCGCTCCGGGTTGCTGGTGAACAGCCTGACCGACCCGAGCCTGGGCACAGCAGTGTGCGGGATCGAGGACACCGGCTGCCCGGTGGATGATTGCTTCTGCGCAATGCCGGATTATTGGGCTTACTGGCAGGTGGGGCCAACGGGCTGGGCTTACGCCGTCACCGGCGCGGGGCAGAGTGTTGTTATGAACGGCAGCCTGGATGGCTGGAGCTGGGGTGCGGGGATTGCCCCGCCAGCCTACAGCTTCCAGGAGGTGTGTCAATATGGAGATGCCCCGGTGAGTTTAGATGGGGCAACCGCCACACCTACCGCAGAACCGCCGCCAGCCACTGCCACGACCGAAGTCTACGGTTGAGCCTGCACCCAGCGCAACCAGTGCGCCTGACCTGGCGCCGACTGCAGCGCCAGATGAGAATGTAGCTGAGGGAAGCACAGCCCCCGCCAGCAGAACTGGCTTGCTGTTCTTTGGCGCGCTGCTGTTGGGGCTGGTGCTTGGGTTCATCATCATCCGTATGCGCCGCCGCCTGCGATGAGATCGCACCTGCTGAGCATCGCCATCTACCTGGCGGCTGGGGCGTCCGGGCTGCTGGCGCTGCTCTACCCCTTCTTCCAACCCGCACTGCAGGCGGGGCAGGCTGCGCCGGGGCAGATGCGCGCCGGTGAGATGCCCACCATGATGACGCTGCTGTTAGGGTTGTGCGTGGTCGTGCTGCTGGCTGGAGGCGCAGGGACAGGCGCTGAGCACGCGGCTGGTGGCGCTGCTGGGTGTGCTGGTGGCGCTCAACTCGGCGCTGCGCTTCCTGGAGACGGCTATCCCAGGGCCGGGCGGCTTTTCGCCCATGTTCTTCCTGATCATCCTGGTGGGGTATGTGTTCGGCGGGCGGGTGGGTTTTTTGATGGGCGCACTGACCCTGCTGGTCTCGGCGCTGGTCACCGGCGGGGTGGGGCCGTGGCTGCCGGGGCAGATGTTCACCGCCGGCTGGGTGGGGATGAGCACGCCGCTGCTGCGCCCCCTGGTGCGGGGTCTGCAACGGGGTTTGGATCGTATCCGGCGCCGCCCGCCACCCGCAGGGAAGCGAGCTGGGCTGACTGCCGAGGTGCTGGCGCTGGCGGCGTTTGGTATATTCTGGGGCTTCCTGTATGGCGGGCTGATGAATTTGTGGGAGTGGCCGTTCATCGCCGGCCCGCAGGGACAATCCTGGACGGCGGGGATGAGCCTGCTGGACGGCGTACGGCGCTACGCCGCCTACTACCTGGTGACCTCGCTGGCCTGGGATCTGGCGGGCGCGGCGGGCAACTTGCTGCTGATGCTGGCATTTGGCGCGCCGGCGCTGCGGGCGCTGAAACGCTTCCGCCAGCGCTTTACCTTCGTGTACCAACGCCCGGTAGAAGCGGTGGGCGGTGATGGCCATGCCCCATCCACCCTGAGGCAGGGAGCCTGATGCACAGCCTGGCATGGCTGGCCTGGCTGGTGGCGGCGGTGGCGGCGCTCTCGGCGACGCGCAACCCGCTGTACCTGCTGTTGGCTGTGGCGTGCCTGGCGCTGGTCGGGGCGGCGCTGCCGGATGAGCCCTCCCGCCTGCCGCGGCCATTTGCTGCCTGGAAGTTCGGCGTGCTGCTGATCGGGCTGGCGGCGGGCTTTAATGCCTTGACCTCGCATTACGGCGAAACCCGCCTATTTACCATCCCCGGGCGGCTGCCGCTGGTAAGTGGGAACGTCACGCTGGAAGCGCTGGTTTACGGGGCGACGAACGGGCTGGCGTTGGCCGGCCTGTTGGGAGCCTTCTGGGTGCTGGGGCAGGCGCTGCCGGTGCGGGCGCTGGTCGGGCTGATTCCGCCGTGCCTTTTACCCGCTGGCGGTGGTGGCGACTATCGCCGTAACCTACCTGCCGGCGACGCTGAGGCAGTTCCAGCAGATCCGCGAGGCGCAGGCGGTGCGCGGGCATGCGCTGCGCGGGTCTGCGCGACTGGCTCCCGCTGTTCATGCCGCTGCTGGTGGGCGGACTGGAGCGCGCCCTGCAGCTTTCCGAGGCGATGACGGCGCGCGGCTTTGCCAGCCAGGGCAAGCCGGTGGGTTCCTCGCTGCAGCGCACCTGGCCGCGGCTGGCGATGCTGTTCGGTTTGCTGCCGCTGGTGGGCGGCTGGATGCTGCGCCTGGCAGGACCAGTGGAGGCATTGGGCCGGCTGGGTTGGCGCTGGGCGGGGAGTCGGCCTGATCGGGCTGGGCCTGTGGGCAACCGGACGCGCTACCCGCGTAGCACCTACCGCCCGCCGCCCTGGCGCGCTGGGGATACGCTCGCCCTGGCGGGGGCGCTGCTGGTGCTGGCGGTGCTGTGGCTGCCGCTGCCGGGGCTGGGCTCGACTGCGCTGTGGTATTCGCCGTATCCGAAATTGGCGCTGCCACCGTTTGATGTGCGCTTAGGGCTGGCACTGCTGGGGCTGCTGGGGCCGTTGGGTGTAATACAGGGGAGAGGGGATAAAAGCGAGGGGATAGGGGTTAGGGGATAGGGGGATTAGCAAAGAGATCCACCGCAGACGCAGAGTTCGCAAAGATTTAATATCTACCACGGAGCACCTTCACAGAGTTCACAGAGATATGGAAAGGTTTCTCTGCGTTCTTTGCGGCTCTGCGGTGAAGTTTTTTGTATCTCTGTGAGCCCTGTGGTGAAAGTTATTGCCTTAAAAACACTTCGGCAGCGCTCAGGAATTCATCGGCCCATGCGATCACCAGGCTGGCTTCTTCCAGGGATACCTTATTCTCCACCCCATAATCTCCCGTTTGGCGAATATCCTGCGAGGTGATCAAATAACGATGAAATCTGGGATCCAGATCCTTCGTCCGGGCGAATTCCTTGCCGTAGGCAGCGATAACCGCAGAATGACTTGAATAAACCAGGTCGCGGCTCAACAGCAACGCCTCAGCAATATAGAACATGGCATAATACGCTCGCGAGGCGGCAATACTTGCCAGACCTTCTTGGATCAGCAGGCGGGCTGCCCTAAGATTTTCCCGCGCTTTCTCCAAAAGCATCTCTAGTTCGCTCATACAGCTACGCCTTCGCGGCGGATGTTCAGCAGCAGCGGGGTGCGGCGGTGTTCATAATCATCCTGGGTGACATAAACACAGGAAATGACGGTGTCGTATTCGAGGGACAGTTTTGCAGTATAGCGGGAGACCTTTTGGACCATTTCAAAATAGTTGAAATCGCCCTTGATCACAACCAGCACATCGATATCAGAGTCAGGTCGAGCTTCGCCACGGGCGTGAGAGCCATACAGGTAGATGGCCTCCAGGCGTTCACCCAGCAGGCGCTTCAGCGCTCTATTCAACTTTCTCAAGATGATCGCCAGTTTTTCTGAGGTCATGAATTAATTATACCCGGATTGTGGTTGGGATACTGTCCCTGGGCTCATTGGTTATATAAGGTGGGGCTGGAAATTAACCGCAGAGCCGCAGAGAGAAAATATCCACCGCCGAGCTCGCAGAGTTCGCGGAGTTTTCTTTAAAAATAAATGGTTTTCTCCGCGTTCTCAGCGATCTCTGCGGTGAGAAGGTTTAATTCCCATCCATCACAGCGCGCCTCGCCTGACGCTCTACTTCCGCCAGCGCCTCAGGGTCGGCAGCCTCCACCAGGTTGGCCGCCTCATCGAAGGAGACCGGATTGCCGTCCAGCGGCTGGGTGTAATTGGCGCCTTTATATTCAGTGATCGCCTCGCTGGTGTAGAGCTGCAGCGGGCCGCCGGGGGTGATCACCGTGGCATGCCGCCCGCCCTCTGGCAGGCGCAGCGCCGGCAGGATGGACTGGAAAGCGATGGCGTTCGGGCCATCAAAAGCCAGCTCACCCACCGTGCTGAACATGGCCATGCCCCCCTGCGGCAGGCTGAGCCGCCCGTAGCTGCCGCCAATGATGATCCCGCCGTGGATTACCGTCTGCGGCGAGCGGATCTCGGCGTCGACGATCAGCGAGTCGCGGACATCCGCCCCGTCCGGGATGCGGGCGTTGACCAGGCGGTTGCCGCGCTCGTCGCGCATCTCAGGCAAGTTGAACAGCGCCCGGGTGAGGCGGCCGCGCTCGTCCTCCGCCAGCAAGGCGGATAAGTTCTGGCGCAGCGCCAGGTGCTGACCAAAGTCGGTCCAGAAGACCTCGCCGAAATCCAGCACTTTGACGGTGAAGGGGCGGTGGTTGCGCCGCTCGAGGCGGTCGCGCACGCCCGCCAGGCGGGTGTAGAAATCGGGCATCCGCTCCAACAATTGGTCCATACCGGAGATGCCCATGCCCTGCTCGTAGGCGACCTCTTCCATCCATTCACCCTCCGTGGAGCAGGCCAGCGCCAGCCACACGTAAGGATCCCAATCGATGCGCTGGCGCGGGTCGCACAGGTCAACGGCAAAGGCTTCCTGCGCCAGGTCGAGCAAGGGATAGCTGGCTGCCAGGCTGCCCAGGTTGACCCCCAGGCGGCAGTCGCACACACCCTGCTTGCCCTGGGCGCACTTCAACAGCGCTTCCTGCGGCTGGCGCACCAGCTGGAAGATCATGCGCCCATCCTGGCTGTCCGCCAGGATCCACTCCTTCTCGCGGGCAAGATCGATGGTGGGCGGGGTGAACCAGGCGAAGCGCACCGCGTCCACCTGGCTGAAATCGTCGTCCGAGGCCAGCCAGTCGGCGCCGGGCAGCATGATCTCATCCCCCCACTTGACCACCGCGCCGCGGAAGCCGCGCGCGTGCAGGTGGCGCACCAGCAGGCTGCTGTATAGCGTGGAGCACTCGCCGATGCTCAGGTACAGGTCGTCGAAGCGGTAAGGGGTGGGGAAGCGCGGCTTACAGTTGCCCAGCGCCTGGGTGAAGGGGCTGAGGCGGGTGCCCTTGCCGAAGAGCATGCTGATCAGCACCCGTTGGGTCACGCTCACCATCCGGCCAGCGCCCCGCCGGGGCGGTTGAACCCTTCCCATACGCACAGCGTGCCCAGGAAGTTGCCGCGCGGTACGGCCTCGTGGATGGAGGTGATGCGCGTGGAGCCATCGCGGCGGAAGACCTCGCTGCGGGTGCGCTGGAAGCGCCCATCCCAGTAGCGCTGGTCAGCCTGGCTGCCAGAGACGATCGCCACCAGTCCGGGGCCGAGGTTGTCTTCCACGGCCTGGCGGTTATGGCGCAGGTTGTGTTCCCAGTGGGCGGTCATCGGACGAAACCTATTGGCTTGGCAGGGCCTGCAGGATGATCTGAGCCGTGGCGGCGTCCGGGGCGAGCACCCAGGTGGTCTGGGCGCCAGACTGCAGCAGGGTGGCATAACCACCAGAGTAGGTCCAGGTCATCGCCGTATCCGGGCCCTGGGTGTCGACGCCAAAGCGCGCCTCGGCGTAATCGTGGCAAGCATCGCGGAACTGGAGGGCATCGGCGCTGGATTCCCACAAGGTGCGCATCACCATCACAGTCTGACCGGTGGCATCGTTGTAGTACACCAGGTAAGTGTCGCCTTCCCAACCGGCAGCCGCCTCAACAGCGATGGTGTCCTCGATCTGGGCGGCGGGATCGATGCCGTAGCCCAGGATCAGGTAGGTGTACCACTCGCCCATCACGTTGCGGTCCAGCTCGCGCCAGCCGTCGCCCAGCACGGGCAGCAGGTCCGACAGCTCGACCGGGACGGGGGTGTCGGCGGGGTAGCGCTCGGGATGCAGGATCTGCTCGGTGGAAACGGGCACGTTGGCATAGGCAGCATCCACCGCATCCCAACCGCCCTCGTCGTACAGCGCCTGGACAAAGGTCAACCCGTAGGTATAGGCGAAGACGAAATCCTGCTGCATAAAGGTGGGGGCGCTGTCGTAGATCGGGCTGGAATAGCTCTCGTAGAAATCCATGATCTGCTGCTGGTCGTCGGCGGTAGAGAATTCATAGAACCAGTTGAGCTCGGTCAGCGAGGCATCGCCTTCGATCAGCGCCTGGATGGCAGCGCAGCGCTCGGTATCCGCCTCACAGGAGTCGTCGTTGTAGTCGAGGCCGTTTTCGATGTCGTAGTTCTGGTCCTGCAGCACGTGGGTGTACTCGTGGGAGTAGGTGAGGCGCTCGGGGCCGAAGAAGCCCTCGCCCTGCACCACGTACATCTCGCCGGCCTCGTTGTCGTAAAAGCCAGCAATCTGCTCGCTGAGCAGGTCGATGTAAAAGGCACGCAGATCGAAGCCGGGCTCGAGCAGACCGAGGGCGGTCAGCACGATGACATCATCGGCGACCTCTTCCTCGGTGTAATCAGCCAGGAAATCGTCGATCACACGCTGGCGCAGCTGATCGGGGTTGAGCAGGGCGCGGGGGACATCGCCGGTAGGCTGCAGCCCGCGCAGGTCGATCACCTGGCGCTGGATGGCGTTCATCTGCATCTCGATCTCGGCGGGCAGCGCGGCGGTAGTGGGCTCAGCAGTAGGCTCGCTGACCACCGGCTCGGTAGCTGCCTGGGTGGGCTCCTGCGGGGCTTCGGTAGTGGGTGCGCGGGGCGGTGTTGGTGGGCGGCAGAGGCGCGGTGGGTTGGGCCGGCGCGGCGGTTGGGGTGCTGACACCGCATGCCAGCGAGGTGAGGATGAGCAGAACGATGATAAATAATAGGCGGCGCATTATAACTCCTTATGAGGCGGGACGCAGATCTTCACCGCAGAGACGCAAAGAACGCAAAGAAGAGCTTTACCCCGAATATTTACGCTTAGAGACATATTTATATCATACAACCGGGCTTGAAGAACGAATCCTCCTGGTATTAGACTGGCTTTCTAATAGATTTATAATCTCAGGTTTCTCAGCAGGACAACAAAACCTTTTTCTCACTAAGAACACAAAGTGCACACCAAGTTCTCATGAATTCCCTTCACCTCAATGGATGAAAAGCAACGACTGAAGTCGTTACTACAATGACCATTTTCAGACCAGGCCACGAAGAAGGTATGAAAAAACCTTTGTGTTCCTTCGTGTACTTCGTGTCCTTTGTGGTTGATGGTTTGTTCCTTCTATATAAGAGCCATGTCACCTGCGAATACGCCCTTCGTCACTTGACGCTCGCCTGCAGGTTGGCTATACTCAGCCCAATTCGAGGAGAACACGCATGGAACTGGACCTAGAACTCTGGCAGTACTTATTGGCGGTGCTGGCGGCGGTGGGGGCGGGGATGGTGAATGCCCTGGCTGGCGGCGGTACGTTGATCACTTTTCCGACCCTGATCGCCATGGGATTGCCGGCGGTGGCTTCCAACGTGACCAACACGGTGGCGCTGGTGCCGGGCTATATTGGCGGCACGCTGGCGCAGCGCCAGCACCTGGCAGGGCAGAAGAAGCGCCTGTACCTGCTGCTGCCGGCAGGCGTGCTGGGTGGGCTGATTGGCGGCTTCCTGCTGCTGCAGACGGGCGAGAAATTGTTCACTGCGCTGGTGCCGTTCTTGATCTTGTTGGCCTCCATCCTGCTGGCGCTGCAGGACCCGATGAAAGCCTGGGTGCAGAGGCGAGTGGCGAAAGCGGGCGGGCAGAGCCTGCCGGAATCGACCGCTTTCCTGCCCATGGTGCTGGCGGCGGTATATGGGGGCTATTTTGGCGCCGGGCTGAGCGTGATCATCCTGGCGACGCTGGGCCTGACGTTGGAAGACTCGCTCACCCGGCTGAATGCGATCAAACAGTTCATCGCCTTTGCCACCAACCTGGCAGCGGCGGTGTATTTCCTGTTCTCCGGGCAGGTGGTCTGGCTGTTGGCGTTGGTGATGGCAATGGGCGCACTGGCGGGCGGCGCACTGGGCGGCAAGCTGGCGAATGTGATCAAGCCGACCACGCTGCGCTGGATGGTGGTCAGCATCGGCGTGGTGGTGGCGGTGATCTACTTCATAAAGAATTTTGGCGGATAGGGACTCACCGCTGAAAAACCATGCACCACAGAGCTCAAAGAGAACACAGAGAAAACATTTTAGTAATCCTTAATGTATAGATTCTCAGGCCCGGGAGTATAATTCTCCTTCAGCCGGCCCTGGCGTTGAACCAGCCCCAGCGGCCGGTTTTTTGTGTCTAGCAAAGGAATCTTGCCCATGAAAACAAACTACCGCACCGTGGTACTCATCCTGGTAGTCCTTGCTCTATCAATTTTTATTAACCTCCCCAAAAACCCAAGGTTCCAGACGCACCTCGGGCTGGACCTGGTGGGGGGAGTCCAGGCACTGCTCGAAGCGGATATCCCGGAGGGCCAGGAGATTCCCAGCGGGACGATGTCCAACGTGATCCAGATCATTGAGAACCGGGTCAATGGGCTGGGCGTGTCTGAAGCAGTGGTCCAGCAGGCCGGTACCAAGCGTGTGCTGGTAGAAATGCCTGGGCAAACCAACCCCGAGCAGGCATTGGCGACCATTGGCGAGACTGGCGAGCTCGAGTTTGTGGACTTCGCCAGCCTGACCTACGACCAGGCGGCGGCCCTGGTTGACCAGACCATTGTCACCGACCACAACCCACTTACATCGGTCTTGACCAACACAACGCAAACAGTTTTTCACACGGTCATGACCGGTATTTCACTGGATAATGTGGGTGTTCGAACAGAAAATAACCGCTATTCGGTCGCTTTTGAGTTGGATAGCGAAGGAGCCCAAACTTTCTCAGAGTTCACTTCGGGCCACGTCGGGAGCATCCTCGCCATCGTATTGGATAAGCAGGTCATCTCAGTCCCGCGGATTGACGGCGCCATCACCACCGGTCAGGGGGTCATTTCAGGCAATTTTACCGTCGAAGAAGCCAACAACCTGGCGGTGCAACTGCGCTATGGCTCCCTGCCCATCCCGCTCAAGGTGGTCACCAGTCAAACCGTGGGTCCCACGCTGGGACAGGACTCGCTGCGCAAAAGCTTGAATGCCGGGATCATCGGCCTGAGCGTGGTGATCCTGTTCATGATTGGGTATTACCGGCTGCCGGGCCTGGTGGCTGACCTGGCGCTGTTGTGCTACGCCCTGATCACATTTGCCGTTTTCCGGCTGATCCCAATTACGCTTACCCTGCCTGGCATTGCCGGGTTTGTGCTGAGTCTCGGGGTGGCTGTGGATGCGAATATCCTGATCTTCGAGCGGTTGAAAGAAGAGCTGCGGGGCGGCAAATCGCTGCACTCGGCGATCGACCTGGGATGGAAACGCGCCTGGTCTTCCATCCGTGACTTCAAACTTTTCCACCCTGATCACCTGCGGCATCCTGTACTGGTTTGGCAGCACTTTTGGGGCCAGTATCGTGAAGGGCTTCTCGGTGACCCTGGCGTTGGGGGTGCTGGTGAGCATGTTCACGGCGATCGTGGTCACACGCACCTTCCTGCACCTCATATTAGATCGCATCAATTTCACTGCCCACCACCGCTGGTTTGGCGTCTAGGAGGCTTATATGTTAGACATCGTCAAAAGACGCTACCTGTACTTCGCCATCTCGCTGACCGTCATCATCCCTGGCTTGATCGCACTGATTGCTTTGGGGATTACCATTGGCAATCGATTTCTCTGGCGGCAGCCTGCTCTTTGTACGCTTTCAGCCGGGCTCCCGACCCACCACGCAAGAGGTGCTGGATGTGTATGCCGGTTTCGGGCAGACCGATGCGCTGGCGCAGACTTCGGAAGAGGATGGCATGATCATCCGTTCCAAGGAGATCGACCAGGCGACGAAGACTCAAATTGTGGCCGAGATGGAAGCCCGCTTTGGCGCTCCCATCACCGTGGAACGGTTTGACACCGTGGGGCCGTCGGTTGGTGTGGAAGTTGCCCAGCGCGCGGCGGGAGCGGTGGGCCTGGCAGCCCTGGGGATCATGATCTATATCACCTATGCCTTCCGCGCGGTGCCGCATGCCTCCCGCTTTGGCGTGGCAGCGATCATCGCCATGCTGCACGATGTGGCGGTGGTGATCGGCGTGGAGGCAATCCTGGGACATTTCCTGGGTTGGGAAGTGGATGCACTCTTCCTGACCGCCCTGCTGACGGTGATCGGTTTTTCAGTCCACGATACCATTGTGGTGTTTGACCGCATCCGCGAGACGAGAAACATCAACCGCCGGATGCCATTCGACACGGTGGTCAACCAATCGATCAACCAGACCCTGGCGCGCTCGATCAACACCCAGTTAACGGTGATGATCACCTTGCTGGCACTGGCTATCTTTGGCGGGGTAACCATCCGTCACTTTGTGGTCACCTTGCTGGTTGGCGTGTTCAGCGGCACATATTCATCGATCTTCAACGCCGCGCCGATCCTGGTGGTGTGGGAGAAGAAGGAGTGGCGCACCTGGTTCCGGCGCGGGGCACGGGCGACGGCCTGACCAGATGGTGTATACATTGCTATAAATTGACCACGGAGCGACCTGTTTATGCTACAATAACTCTCAGTTTGTTACAGGAGACTTCGATGCCCCACTATGCAGATTTGATCATTAGCGGTGCGCAGGTTTTCACGGCGGATAAGAACAATCCCACAGCGCATGCGGTCGCAGTAAAAGGCGACCGCATTGTGTTTGTAGGCAGTAATGCAGGCTCTAAGGAGTGGCGCGGTCCAGCAACCCGCGTCGTGGATGGTCAGGGGTGCACGCTGATGCCCGGCTTCATCGACTGCCACTTTCACCTGCTGATGGGCTCGCTCACCCTGGATAAGATCCACTACGAGAACTGCTTCACTTATGAGGATGTCACCCAGGCGATCCAGGCCTTTGCCGCCGAGAATCCGGCGGAACCCTGGCTGACCGGCTTTGGTCTGCGCTACAACCTGGGACCGGGCAACACCCCTCTCACCCGCCAGCATCTGGACGCCATCCTGCCCGACCGACCGGTGGTGATCACCGCCTATGACGGGCACACCACCTGGGCCAACACGCTTGCGCTGCGCATGGCGGGCATCTTCAACGGCGGGGAGTGCCCACCCAACTCGGAGATTGTGCTGGATGGGCACGGCGAAGCCACCGGCGAGCTGAAGGAACACGCCTGCAAGCACATCGACCGCCTGCTGCCTATCCCGGACGAGGCCCACAAGCGCCGGATGTTGAAGAAGGGATCGCAGATCGCCGCCCGGATGGGCGTGACCAGCGTGCACAACATGGATGGGGATGATGAACAGGCGACGCTCTACGCCGCCCTGGAAGCGGAGGGCGAGCTGAGCGTGCGGGTGTACATGCCTTACAGCATCCGGGTTGAGACACCCTTTGAGACGATTGAGAAGGAAGCGTTTCCGCTGAAAGCCAAATACCAATCAGCGCGGGTGCGCGGTGGCTGTGTCAAGCTGTTCATGGATGGGGTGATCGAGACTTACACTGGCCTGATGGTGGATCCTTATACCGATAACCCGGCGACCATCGGCGAGAGCAACTACAGCGTGGAGCACTACAATCGCAATGTGGTCGAGGCTGATCGCCTGGGCCTGCAGATCTTCACCCACTCGGTGGGCGATGGCGGCGTGCGGCGGGTGCTGGACGCCTATGCGCTGGCACAATCGGTCAACGGTAAACGCAACAGCCGCCACCGCGTCGAGCATATCGAGGTGATCCATCCCGCTGACCTGCCGCGCTTCAAAGAGCTGGGGGTGATCGCCTCGATGCAGCCGATGCATGCCCCGCCCTCGGTGGATGACGGCGATATCTGGCAGTTCCGCGTGGGCGAAGGACGCTGGCCGTTGAGCTTCGCCTGGACGACCATCCAGCAGGCTGGCGCCATGCTCGCCTTTGGCTCCGATTGGCCGGTCGCCAGCCAGAACCCGCTGCTCGGCGTGCACAACACGCTCAACCGCCGGCCTTGGGCGGAGGGAATGCCCCACCATCACCTGGACCTGGCGGATACTTTGCTGGCTTACACCCGCGACGCAGCCTATGCCGAATTCCAGGAGCAGCACAAAGGCCAGCTGAAGCCCGGCTACCTGGCGGACCTGGTGCTGCTTTCAGCCGATATTTTCAGTATTCCCCCGGAGCAAATGAAGGATGTCCACCCACTGCGCACCATGCTGGGTGGGGAGATCACTTTCGAGGCTTGATGGCCAACTACGCCCTGCGCCGCGTCCTGCAGTCGGTACCCATCCTGTTCATTCTGAGCGTGCTGCTGTTTGCCATGGTGCGGGCGGCGCCCGGCGGGCCGTTGGCGGCGGCGTACCGCAACCCCAATGTGACCAAAGAACAGATCGAGCTGTTGAAGCACCAGCTTGGCCTGGACCTGCCGCTGCCGGTGCAGTATGCGCCGCTGGATGGGCGACATGCTGCAAGGCGAGATGGGCGAGTCGATCAAGTTCCGCCGCCCGGTGGCGGAGATGATCGCTGAGCGCATTCCCAACACGCTGGTGCTGGTGGGCGTGTCGTTCGCCGTGACCCTGATCATTGCTTTACCCATCGGCATTCTCTCGGCGCGCAAGCCATATTCGTGGTTCGACTACCTGGTCACCACCTTGACCTTTATCGGCCAATCGGTGCCGGTCTACTGGCTGGGGCTGGCGCTGATCCTGGTGTTCTACGTCACCATCAAAAACCCGGTAACCGGCGAGGCGCTCTTCCCGGCAGGCGGGATGCGCACGATTGGGGGGGATAACAACCTGGCTGACCTGGCCTGGCACCTGGTCTTACCGGTCACCGCGCTGAGTGCAAGCTGGGCGGCCTGGTACTCACGCTTCCTGCGCTCCAGTATGCTGGATATTTTGCACGAAGATTACGTGCGTACCGCCCGCGCCAAGGGGGTCAGCGACCGGGTGGTGTACTACAAGCATGCCCTGCGCAATGCGGTGCTGCCGCTGGTCACCCTGGTAGCGCTCGATCTGCCCAGCCTGTTTGCCGGCGCCTTGTTCATCGAGACCATCTTCTCCTGGCCAGGGATGGGGCGCTTGTTTTGGGATGCCGCCCGCGGGCGCGATTACCCGGTGCTGTTGGGTGTGGTGATGATCGACGCGGTGCTGATCATCTTCTGCAATATCGTTGCCGACCTGCTCTACGGCTTCCTGGACCCGCGGGTGAAATATGACTGAGCGCAGCCTGGGGACGCAAGTCCTGCGCCGTTTCTTCAAACATCGCCTGGCGGTGGCGGCGGTGGCGGTATTGGTTTTGCTGGTGTTGCTGGCACTGGGGGCGCCACTCAGCCCCTATACCCCAACCCAACAAGAGCCCGCCAATCCCTTCCAATCCCCCTCGGCAGCGCACTGGTTTGGCACTGACGAGCTCGGGCGCGACATCTTTACCCGCATCCTGTTCGGGGGACGGGTCTCATTATTTGTCGGGTTGGTCTCAACCATCCTGACGCTCGTGGTTGGCGTGACGATCGGTGCGCTCTCCGGGTACTACGGCGGCTGGCTGGATAACGTGCTCATGCGCATCACCGACACCTTCCTCACCTTCCCCACCATCTTTGTGCTGATCATCCTCAGCTCGCTACTGCGCGAGCTGCCAATCCCCTGGCTGAAGAACTCGGTGCTGGTGGTGATCGTGATCATCGCCTCGTTAGCCTGGATGTGGCCGGCGCGCCTGGTGCGCAGCCTGGTGATCACCTTGCGCGAGCGCGAGTTCGTCACCGCCGCCCGGGCGCTGGGTGGGGGCGATGTGGGGATCATCATCAAGCATATCCTGCCCAACTGCATCGGCCCCATCCTGGTCAGCGCCACCCTGCAGATGGCATATGCCATCATCACCGAGTCCGGTCTCAGCTACCTGGGTTTCGGCGTCCAGCCGCCCACGCCGACCTGGGGCGCCATCCTCTCCACCGCCCAGGTGCACGTCTTCCGTGCCCCCTGGATGGCAATCTACCCTGGGGTGATGATCTTCATTTCGGTTATGACGATCAACTACATCGGCGATGGATTGCGCGATGCGTTTGATCCATATGTCATCCATGCGGAGAAATCGTAGCCACCGTAGGGGCGGGTCTTGGCTCGATCTGGCACAGGTTTGGAGCCAGATATGGTGCTCTCCAGGATAGAAGTACTGCCCGTACAGACCCGCCCCTACTTGGCCGTTACGGGATTTATATGTTAAAAACCATAAGTCGCTGCTACAATGGTTTGTCAGATCAGATCATCATATAGAATGTCTTTGCCTTCCATCTAAACACATGTCTAGGAACCACCAACCACAAAAGGAGAAAAAGATGAAAATCAGAATACTAACCCTCATCATCGTGCTCGGGCTGCTGCTCTCCGCCTGTGCACAAGGTGCCACCGAGGAAACGACGGAGCCGGCTGCCGGCGGCGGCACTGTCACCTTGATCATCCCCGAAGAGCCGACCACGCTGAACTACTATATGTCCGACGCGGCCATCACCCGCCAGGTCGCCGATGCTACCAGCATGACCGGCCTGGATGTGGTGGATGAGAACGGCGAGTTCGTCCCCGTGCTGGCGGCTGAGCTGCCCACCGAGGCCAACGGCGGGCTCTCGGCAGACAAGCTGACCGTCACCTGGAAGCTGCGCCCGGACCTGAAGTGGTCGGACGGCGAACCGCTTACCTCGGACGATATCAAGTTCACCTGGGAAACGCTCGCTGACCCCGGCTCCGGCGCGCTGGCTGGCACCGGCGGCATCGACCAGATTGCCTCGATCGATACCCCCGATGAACTGACCGCCATTGTCCATTACAGCACCCCCTATGCCGGGTACCTGGCGCAGTTCGCCTACGGCATCTTCCCGCGCCATGCCTCTGGTGCGCCGGCGGAGATGTCCAACTGGGATTGGAACCGCCAGCCGGTGGGCGCCGGGCCGTTCGTGGTCAGCGAGTGGGCTTCGGGCGAGAGCATCACCATGGCGCGCAACCCCAACTACTACCTGGAAGGCCAGCCCTACCTAGACAAGATCATCTTCCGCATCGTGCCCGAGCCGGCAGCGCAGCTGGCGCTGATGATGGAGGGGGATGCCCAGGTGCAGTTGTGGCCTGGTATTGATAATCCCGCCGAATATGACGAGATGATGGGCGACGCCGCCCACGAGGAGATGGTGCCTGGGGTTTGGAATATGGCCATCGACCTCAACCTGAGCATGCCCTTTGATGGCGATCCCGGCGCCACACCGCCCCATCCTATCCTGGGTGACATCCGTGTTCGCCAGGCGATTGCCCATGCCATTAACTACGAAAGCTTGATCCGCGATGTGCTGCGCAACACCGTGTCCGATTCGACCTCGCCCTTTGCGTATGGCTGGTTCCAGTGCGATGCGGCGCGAGTCTATCCATATGATGTTGAGGCGGCCAATACGCTGTTGGACGAAGCCGGCTGGGTGCTGGGCGATGATGGCATCCGTGTGGCGCAAGGTGCCCAGTACGCCGCAGATGGCACCCGCCTCAGCCTGGAGCTGCAGGGCTACACCAATTTTGAGCCGGTGCAGCGCACTGAGGAGTTCATCGTCGAGAACCTGGCGGCGGTGGGCATCGAAGCGCGCATCCAGAACTACGACTTCTCCATCATCTTCGGCGCCTGGGAAGATAACTCGCCGCGCATGATCAGCGATTACGACATGCTGATCTATGACCGCAGCCTGTCCATCGAGCCGCAGGGAGCGGTAGCCAACGATTACCTCTCCACGCAGATCCCCACGGCGGACAACCCCACCGGCGGCAACATTTGGCGCTGGGTGAACCCGCAGGGCGATGCCTTCATCGAGCAAGCCGGCGGTACCTTTGACCTGGCAGCGCGCAAAGCCGCCTACTGCGGCCTGGGCGAGCTGGTCACTACCGAACTGGCGCAGATCTACCTGTATGTGTTCCAGGACGGGTACGGTTTTGCTAACAACCTGACCGGCTACACCGTCAGCACCTGGGGCAGTATGTCGTGGGATGTGCAGAACTGGCAGTATGTGACGCCGTAACCCCTCTCGTTCCCACGCTCTGCGTGGGCACGCAGCCCTGGACGCTCCCGCGTCCCGTGACTCGCCGCAGAGTGGCAGCAGGAGGTGACAACGCAGAGCGTTGTCACCAGAATATGGGGGAGGCCTTTGAGCCTCCCCCATGCAAAGCTCGTTCAGCTCACAAACGTCCCATTACGCAAATCTGCCAGCGCCTGCTGGATTTCCTCCACCGTGTTCATCACGAAGGGGCCGTAGGGCACGGCGGGCTCGTGGAACGGCGCGCCGGCGATGAGCATGAAGCGCAAGCCTGTCTCCGCATCGGCCTGGGCATGCACCGCATCCCCCTCGCCGAAGACAGCCAGGCTCACCGCTTCGACCGGCTCAGCCTGCCCGAATTCTCCACGCCCCTCAAAGACATAGGCGATAGCGGTGTGGTCGTCAGGGATGGGGTAGGTGAAGACGGCCCCCGGCTCGAGGGTCACATCCAGGTAGAGCGGGTCGGCGGCGATCTCGCTCACCGGGCCGCGGACGCCGTCGACCTCGCCCGCCACCACACGGATGTCGGCGCCATCGCTGTGCACCAGGGGAATTTCTGCCGCACGCACTTCCTGGTAGCGCGGCGGGCTCATCTTCAGCGCGGCGGGCAGGTTGACCCACAGCTGAAAGCCGTACACATTGCCTTGCGGGCTGCGGCGGGGCATTTCCTCGTGCATGATGCCGCGCCCGGAGGTCATCCACTGCACATCGCCCGCCTCGATCAGCCCGGAGTTGCCCAGGCTGTCGCGGTGGTGCACCCCGCCTTCCAGCATGTAGGTCACCGTCTCGATGCCGCGGTGCGGGTGCATCGGAAAGCCCGGGTTGGTACCCTCCAGCGGGTCGTTGAAGGCGAAGTGGTCGAAGAGCAGGAAGGGGTCGAGCGGGTTCTGGCGGCTGGGGCCAAAGGAGCGGCGCAAGCGCACCCCGGCGCCTTCGATGACGGTCTGGGGGTGGATGATCTGAGAAATTGGGCGAAGCTGAGACATAGACACCTCGAATGTGTAGGAAAAAAGATTCACCGCAGAGCACGCAGAGAGCGCGGAGAAAACCTTTAACAACAATATGAACACCAGAGAAACCCAGGGTATTGCTGGTTTCCGAATATTTCGGAGTAATTGTATCAGATTAAGCTTAATGGGGGCTGAAGACTTCGCTATATGGGCGGAATGAATTATTTGCGGTGATTGTTCTCTTCCTGGATTTCCCCCGGAGGGAACGCAGCGGTGCACCACTGCGTCCCCTCCGTTGCGATCTGGCGAGGGCTTCCCCTCGTCCTTGTCGCCAGCCATAAGCATCCGAAAGAGTCTTTACGCCCCCTTTAATCCCTCACCGCCCTGCTTTCCCGGCGGTACCCCCTCTTCCCCAAGTCCCTGCAGAAACTCGATCAACTTCCCCAGCGAGGCAAAGCCCTGCGCTTCACCGGTCTCAACATTTTCCAGGCGCGCCCGCCAATGACCGCCGTCGTCCTCCACCCGCCACAAGCGCAGCAGATAGGCGCGGTACTCGTCTGTCACCATGGCTTAAGCCCCCAGATCGCTGTATCGATGCGCATACGGTGCTCCTGTGCACTATTTGTAGCAAACAAGTATCAGGAAAGTCTCAGGAAATCGGGCAAATAAGCCATTCGAGAGAGATATTTTATTTTCTAATCCTGGAAATTTTGCAATATTTGATACAAGGGAGCCCCGAGCGGTAAACCGCCGGGCTACGGCGCTACGCCCGCTGAAGCGGGCTCAACCCACACGGTCGGGCGGATTCCCGAAACTCCGCCGAGAAGGGCAGGTAAGAAACCTGCCCTACGAAAGGATCATTGTGGGGGCGCAGGGTAGAATCGGGAATTATGTTATGGGAACTCGCCCCGCGCCCCTACCAACGCCATTCCGAACAGCGTTGGCTTTGCCCTGGATTGCTATCAGCAATTGTTGTCAATTTCTATTGCATTTCATTCGATATTTCACTATAATACAGTTGTCCATTCAACCGCACACAATCGAAGGAGGGGACATGGCGCGTTGCTCCATTTCGCTGCTGGGAACGATACAATTCGCCCTCGACGGCAGCCCGATGCATGGGCTGGAGTCAGTCAAGGTGCGCGCCCTGCTGGCCTACCTGGCAGTGGAAAACGCGCAGCCCCACGAAAGAGAACGACTGGCGGGGCTGTTCTGGCCTGAGATGAGCGAAGCGCAGGCGCGGCACAGCCTGAGCCAGGCGCTCTACAACCTCCGGCAGGCGCTGGGTCAGGCTGGCAGAACCGGGGATCTGTCCGGGCAGCCTGGCAGCTCGGCGCCTTTTCTCCTGGTCACCCCCCGCACGGTGCAGTTCAACCCGCGCAGCGATGCCTGGCTGGATGTGCTCGAGTTCGAGCAGGTGCTCGCAGAAGTGCGCCGGCATGTACACCGCCGGCTGGAGACCTGCGGGCAGTGCGCCCGCCTGCTGCGCGTCGCCGAGCAGCTCTACCAGGGCGATTTCATGGCGGGCAGTTTTGTGCGCGGCTGCCAGGCGTTCGAAGAATGGGCACTGGTGCGGCGCGAGCGCCTGCACGTGCAGGCATGCCAGGTGCTGGCATGCCTGACCGGCTATTATGAAGCCCGCGCCGAGCTGCGCCCGGCGCTAGAAGCCGCGCAGCGCTGGGTGCAGATAGATCCGCTCAACGAGCCCGCCCAACGCGGTCTGATGCGCCTGCTGGCATTGGACGGGCAGCGCACTCAGGCGCTGGCGCGCTACGAAAGCTTCCGCAAACTGCTCAATCAAGAGTTGAACGTCGAGCCGGCGCAGGAGACACAGCAGCTCTACCGGCGCATCCTGGCGGAAGAGACGGCGCAGAGCAGCCTGCCCGGCATGCCCGGCAAGCTGCCCGTGCCGCTCACCCCCTTCGTCGGGCGTGAAGACGAGCTGGCTGAGCTGACTGCCTGGCTGCGCGATCGGCAGGCGCGCCTGATCACCTTGCTTGGCCCCGGCGGCAGCGGCAAGACCCGCCTGGCCCTCCACGCCGCCCACAGCCTGCGCTACGACTTCCCCGATGGCATCTTCCTCGTCTCCCTCTCCGGATTAGGCTCCAGCGCCGCCTTCCTGCCCGCCCTCGCCAGCACCCTGGGCGTACACCTTCCAACGCGAGTGGGGCGATCCCTTCGAGCAGCTGCTCGGCTACCTGCAGCACCGCCGCTTGCTGCTCATCCTCGACAGCTTCGAAGAAGCGCTGGATGCCGCTCCCTGGATCCCCCGCCTGCTGCAATCCGCCCCCAACCTGCAATTGCTGGTCACCTCCCGGGCGCGGCTCAACATCCAGGCCGAGCAGGTCTTTCCGCTGGAAGGGCTGGACTATCCCGATCCCGCCAACCCGAACATCACCTCGCTCAACCTGGAAGATTATTCAGCGCTGCAGCTCTTCCACAACACTGCCAGCCAGGTATACCCCGATCACCCCCATTCCCCCGCCAACTTACCCCACCTGGCGCGCATCTGCCAGCTGGTGGACGGCATGCCCCTGGGGGTAGTGCTGGCAGCCGGCTGGTTGGGCACCTACACCCCAGCAGAGATCGCCGCCGAGATTGAGCGCTCAATCGACTTTCTCTCAACCAGCTACCGCGATCTCCCCGCACGCCAGCGCAGCCTGCGCGCCACGCTGGACCATTCCTGGCAATTGCTCACCCCAGAAGAGCGCGCTGCCTTCCAGAAGCTGTCTGTATTCCACGGCGCCTTCACCCGCCAGGCCGCCGACCAGGTGGCGCAGGTGACCGCCCTCGGGCTGCGCGCCCTGGTCGACAAATCCATGCTGCAGGCCTCCGCCGGCAGTTACCGCATACACGACCTGCTGCGCCAGTACGGCGCCGAGAAGCTGGCGGCAGACACAACTGCCAGTTACCAGGCGCGCGACGCGCACTGCGGCTATTTCCTGGAGCGCCTGGTAGGGTATGAGCCCCGCTTGAAGAGCGCCCAGCGCAGTGCGGCGCTGCGCGAGATGGACGCCGAGATCAACGATCTGCAGGCTGCCTGGGAATGGGCTTGCAGGCAGGGGCAGATTTCCTTATTAGCGCGCGGCCTTTCAGGGCTGGGGTTGTATTATGAAATGCGCGTACGCTATAAGGAGGGGAAACAGGCTTGCCAGGCAGGGCTCAATGCTGTGGCTGCCAGCCCAGAGCAGGAAATGGAATCAGCGGTTCTGCGCGCCCGGGTGCTGCTCTGGCAGGTCAATTTCCAGGCCCTGTCCGGGGAGCTGGAAGCAGCAGGCTTGCTGCGCCAGCAGGCGGGTGAGCTGCTCGACCGGCTCGAAGCGCAAGGGCTGGATGTGCGCCGCGCGCGCGCCATGTATTGGCAGGCGGAGGGAGAAGCCCAGGCAGAGATGAAAGCCAAACTGGCGTGCTACCAGCGCGGCATCGCTCTCTACGAGGAGCTGGGTGATACCTGGCGGCAGGCGGGCATGCTGGTCTGGGCGGGTGAGTTTGCCATGCGCCTGGGCGACCCTGCCCTGGCGCTGTCCTCCCAGCAGGAGGCGCTGCGCTTAGCCCGCCAGGCGGGCGAGCCGGGCCTGATTCTGCACTGCTTACGCCAGAGCACCTATCTCTATTCTGCCCTCAATCAGTTTGAGAATTTCCACCGGCTAATGCAGGAAACTGTGAGCGTATTAGAAAGTGTGGAAGAACTGCCGCTGCGGGCTACTGCGCAAATGCACCTGGGGATGCAGTTAAATCATATCGGGCATTTTCCTGAAGCCATCCGCCTCCTGGAGCAATCGGTGCCGGTGCTGCGCAGCCTGGGCTACCACTATGGCATGGTATACGGCGGATTTGCGTTGGGATTAGCCTGTACGATGAATGGGGAATACGAGCGAGGGTCAGCGATCCTGCAAACCACTTTGCAGGAGGGCGACCAGTGGGGAGTATTGCGCGAGGCAACCACCGCTTTGTATGCTTTAGGGATGGTAGCCGTGGTGCAGGGACGCTTGATAGATGCATTGGATTATTTCAGCGAGGTTGTCCAGCGCTACCGTTCCATGCAGTTTGCAGGTGAGCTGGGTATGGCGTTTTGCGGGCTGGCGCTGGCGCAAAGTGCAGCCGGGCAAGCCGAAGCTGCCAGGGATAACTTGCGTGAAGCCATGCTGATCGCCGAGAAAACTCATAATATGGCTGCTGTGTTCATGGGCTGGCCCGCCGTTGTACTCTATTTTGTTCGCTATCGTCCGCTGCAGATGGCCTTGCTTATGCATCGCCAGGCATCTCTGATACCCTTCATTCACAATTCTCGCTGGTACGCCGACCTCATCGGGAACGAGATGGAGGCAAGGTGGCAGGAACTTTCCCCCGAGCAGCAGGAAGCGATTGATGCCACGGTAAAAGCGCATACCCCCTTCAGTATGATCCCGGAAGTGCTGGCGCTGCTGGAGTAGGGGAGGTTTTCATACCCACCGGGAGCGGGCAGGTATGAAACCTGCCCTCCAAGGGAAAAGCCGGGTTCACCCGGTGCCGCGCCTGGCCCGGGTGTTTACGCCCGGCGGAATCGCCCGGCGGAATCGCCAGCAGATACGCGCCATGCTCGACACCCCGGCGGTAAACCGCCGGGCTGCGCGCCACGCCCGCTGAAGCGGGCTCAACCCCACTCGTTCCAATCTCGCCGCGGAGTGGTGCAAGCCGGTGAACCCAGAGCGTTATCCCCAAGAAATCGATTAGAATCAATTAGTGTAGATTAGCGGTTAGCTGTATTCCCTATCACACCATACCTGCCCGACAGGAGCCCCCACCATGCCCGAACAATACAAACTCTACCCCTACCGCTGGGTCGTGCTGGCGGTCTTCATGCTCATCAACCTGGCCATCCAGGTGCTGTGGATCTCCTACGCCCCCATCACCGGGCCGGCGGCGGCTTATTACGGCGTCAGCGACTTGAACATCGGCTTCCTGGCGATGTCCTTCATGATCGCCTTCATCCCCCTGGCCCTGCCCGTCGCGTGGGTCATCGATACCTACGGCTTCCGGCTGGCGGTCAGCATTGGGGCGGGGATGATGGGCGTCTTCGGGGTGCTGCGCGGGCTGGCAGGGGAGAACTACAGCCTGGTGCTGTGGAGCACCATCGGCATCGCCGCCGCCCAGCCCTTCCTGCTCAATGCCTGGACCAAGGTGCCGGCGCTGTGGTTCTCGATCAAAGAGCGCGCCACCGCCGTCGGGCTGGTGACGCTGGCGAACCTGGTCGGCACCGCCCTGGGCATGGTGCTGACCCCCCTGCTGTACGAGAGCCTGCCTATCCCAACCATTCAATTGATCTACGGCGGGGCAGCGGCTTTCCTGGCGCTTTTATTTATCGTCCTGGCCCGCGAGACCCCGCCCACTCCGCCCTGCCCGCCCGGCATGGAGGTCCGCGCTTTGATGCTGGATGGCTTCAAGCACGCCCTGCGGGTGCGCTCCTTCTGGCTGTTACTGCTGATCATGTTCATTGGCATGGGGATTTTCAACGGCATCACCACCTGGGTGGAGAACATCATCCGCCCGCGCGGCTTCACCCCCGCCGATGCTGGCACCCTGGGGGCGCTCTTGCTGGTGGGCGGTATTATCGGGGCAGTTGCCATTCCGCCATTCTCGGACCGCCAGCGCAAGCGCATCCCCTACATGCTGCTGGGATTCTCCCTGGCGATCCCCGGATTGATCGGCTTGACCTTTGCTACGTCAAGTTGGCTGCTGCTCGTCTCTGGCTTTGCGCTGGGTTTCTTTTTAATCAGCGCCAGCCCTATCGTCATGCAGTACGCCGCTGAGATCACCTATCCCACCCCCGAGGGCACCTCCAACGGCATCATCCAGCTCTGCGGGCAGGCCTCGGTGGTCTTTGTCTACCTGATGGAAGCGCTGAAATCCCGCGACGGCGCCTTCACCCCCGCCCTGCTGCTGGCTGCCGGGCTGTTGGTGATCAGCGCGCTGGTGATCACGCGGATGAAGGAGCCCGGGGCTGCCAGTGGCAGTTGAAACTGCACCTACAAGAGCACAAAAGGATTGGAAACGTCAAGGGATGATCATTGACATGGTTGTATAAGGGAGGCTATAAGATGAAACCCAAAGTTTTATTTCTATTTGTAACCCTGTTGGTCTGTGCCAGCATATCCGCCTGCGGCCCCTCCGCGGAAGAGCAGGCAGCGACCGCTACCCAAGAAGCTGCGTACGCCTTCGCCACCCAAACCGCCCTGGCGCCCACGGCAACCGAGACCCCAGTACCGCCTACCGCTACGCCAACGGCTACCGCCACCGCCACCAGCACACCCACCATCACGCCGACCCCAACCGAGACACCGACACCGACCCCAACTGCCACCCCATACGGCATGTCGAAGTATGGCAATCCGTTCGTGGCTTTCACTGCCTGGGGTGTTCAGGTGGTGAACGTGTATGGCACGAATCTGGATGAAGACCCGCTTAAAACCTACCTGCTGTCCGATGGAGACAAGCCGGCCTATATGCCGGTCTGGTCACCGGACGGCTCGTTCCTCGCCTGGCTCGAGTATGATCGCGGTAGCGATGCAAGCTACATTATCATCTTCGACCTGTTCAATAGCGAAACGTTCCAGCCCAGCCGGCAGCCGGTGCATATGGTTGGCACTTTCTGCTGGACATATGATCTGAAATACCTGGTGTGGGGCGACAATCAGCCAGATGGCGCTGAAATGGATATCTATCGCATGGAGATTGAGACCGGTGCGATCACCGACCTGACCCAGGATTCCCCGGTGTGGGATGCCTTCCCAGCCTGCTCGCCGGTCAGCGATGAGATCGCGTTTGTCTCCGACCGGGCAGATGGCGGTAAAGAAAACGACAATATCTGGGTGATGGACAGCCAGGGAGACAACCTGAGGCAGCTCACTAACACCCCTGGCTGGGAGAACGGCCATCCTGGCTGGTCCTCGGATGGCAGCGAGATTGCCTACTATCATTTCGGCTTTGCCGGTCTATCGGATGCCGTCTTCGCCCCAGGGGGAGTGTACGCGATCAAATCCGATGGCAGTGAAAGCCGCCTGCTGGTAGAGGATGATACGCTTTTCTTTGGCGCCAACGCAACCCCGCTCTGGTCGCCGGATGGGCAGTACCTGGCTTATGCGACCGGGATGGAAGAGACGACCGTCTTTGTAGTCTCTACTGCCGATGGCGCATTGGTGTGGAGCAGCGACCTGCCGGGGATGAACGATGAGCTGTCCTGGTCGAATAACTCCGCCTACCTGCTGTTTACCAACACGCAGGATGATCTCAGCCGCATCTATCTCCTCGCCATCGCCGATCCCGACCCGGTGCCGATGCTGCCCGACCCGGACAATTTCCTGGGCATGTTCGCGCCGTAAGATTCGAAATAACTCTGCGCTCGCTGCGTCGCTGCGGTGAGCTCTTTCTCCTTCTGCTGGATTCTGCTTGGGTTGCCTGTGCGGGGCAGGTTAATGTATAATTGCTCCGCAACAACTATACATTGGCCGGTATCCCCCTTGTAACCGGCGATATCTAGTTGCACACTAAATTCCTTTGGAGGATCTGTTATGAAGAAGAGTATCTACCTGTTGTTCGTCCTTTTCACCACCTTCGCGCTGCTTCTGTCGAGCTGTGGAAAGACCGAAGAGACCACCCCGGTTCCAACCGAGGAGCCGGCTGCTGATATCGCCTTGAAGATTACCGGCCTGGTTGCCAATGAGATGGCCTGGACCGAGGCTGAAGTGAAAGCCATGGAAGCCATCACTGTCGAAGCGACGAACAAGGACGGCGATATGAAAAGCTACACCGGTGTATCGCTCAACGCGCTGCTGGCGCTGGCAGGCGTGGCTGCCGATGCCACCGGGGTGGTCTTTGTTGCCGATGACGGATTTACCGGCGAGGTAACTCTGGCTGATATTCAGGCCTGCACCGACTGCATTGTTTCCTTCCGCGACCAGGGCGGATTCAGCACCGTCCTGCCCGGATTCCCCAGCAACGTGCAGGTGAAAGGCGTGGTCGAAATCCAGGTAAAGTAGCGCCGCTTCGTCTAACCGGTGCGGAGGGTGCGCTGCGTGCACCGGTGTCTTTTCAAACCGGTGACACTCAATTGATGGCCAAAAGAAAGTATACCCGGGCCTTCTACGGTGAATGTCCGGGTATACTATTGTGCTGGAGACGGTAAAAAATGATTATGTTTATCGGAATGGATGATACGGATAATGCCGTATCACGCGGCACCGGTCACCTGGCGCGCCAGGCAGCAGCCCGCTTGTCTGTAGAACATGCAGTTCTCGGTGTGGTGCGCCACCAGCTTTTGTTTGACCGGCGCGTGCCTTACACCAAGAACAACAGCAGCGCCACCATCCTGCTGCAAGCCGGTGACGGGGTGAACCCGGCAGCGGTGTTCCAACAGATGAAGGAGTTCATGCTGGCTGATTTTCAGCCGGGCAGCGACCCCGGATTGTGCGTGGCAGCGATTGTGCCTGAAGACATCATCCAATTCGGCCGCCGGGTGAAAGTTGACCTGGTGACCCAGGCAGAAGCACGCCGACTCGCTGCCCAGCACGGGATATTGCTGGAAGGTTTGGGCGGCACCGAAGGCGGTGTAATCGGTGCCCTGGCCGCGGTAGGCCTGGCTGCCAGCGGTGAGGATGGGCGCTATGTGCAGGTTGGCAGCCTGCGCGAACTCACCGGGCTGCAGCCGGTTTCGGCGCTGTTAACTGCCGGCATCCACCATGTGCAGACCCTAAATGGGCAGCCGGTCACTCAGGGGATGGTCTTAACCGACAAGCTGCGACCAGCCCGCCGCGGCGGGGTTCCAGTAGCGGTTGTCCAATGGGAAAATGATGCCTGGCAGCCGCTTAAGCTTGATTAGGCTGGCTGAACTGGAGGGTCAAAGCCGGTGAGCAGCCTGCTCAAGGCGTGTGAGGTATCCTTCGCCTATCCCCAGGATGGGCGTGGGCTTCAGTCGGTCTCCCTGCATATCGAGGCGGGTGAGGCGATGCTGGTTGGTGGCCCGTCAGGGTGCGGTAAGAGCACCCTGGCGCGTTGCCTGGCAGGCTTGATCCCGCACCTGTATCGCGGTCAGTTTGGCGGTGAGGTGCGCGTCTCCGGTGAGAACACCGCCGACCTTGCTTTGTGGCGCCTGGCTGAGCAGGTGGGAATGGTGTTTCAAAACCCGGCCGCGCAAATGCTGGCTTCCACCGTTGAGGACGAGATATTATTCGGCCTGGAAAATTTAGGCTTGCCGCGGGATGAGATGGATACCCGCCTCAACACAGCGCTCGAACGCTTTAACCTGGCTGAGATGCGCCAGCGTTCGCCTCAGACCCTCTCCGGTGGGGAGCAGCAGAAGCTGGCCCTGGCAGCGATCACCGCCCGCCACCCATCCGCCCTGGTGCTGGATGAGCCGCTGTCGATGCTTGATACGACCGCCGCGTTCGAATTTGTGGCCCATACCCAGGAGTTGTTGGGAGAAGGCTCAGCGGTGGTTTACTGCGAGCACCGCCAGGAATACCTGCGCAGCTTGCCAGGATTGCAGTACTTAGGGTTAGGTAAAAAGCGATTCACCAGCGATGAGCCAACCGCGGTTCCCCCTTGGCCGCTGCCGGGAGCCGGTCCGCTTGCTTTGCAGTCTTGTGGGCTGAAGGTACCCCGCGGCGGGAGAACCGTGATCCAGGATCTCGACCTGGCATTGTCAGGTGGGAAGGTCACGGCAGTAGTTGGTCGCAATGGCGTTGGGAAGACTACTCTGTTTCGTGCCCTGGCAGGCCTGCAGCCATACACCGGCGCCATAGAGGTTCAAAGCGGTGCAGCAGTCGAAAAACCGCAGATTGGGATCGTCTTTCAAAACCCGGACCTGCAGCTGTTTAACGCCTCGGTGCGCGCTGAGATACTCTACCGCCTGGAAACGCCAAACATGCGCCTGTATGAATGGCTGGTAGATGTTCTGGAGCTGGAACGCTATGCCAATACGCCGCCGCTGCTGCTGAGCGAAGGCGAGAAGCGCCGGGTGGCGCTGGCTACGATGCTGATGCGCACCCCCAGACACGGGCTGCTTTTAGATGAACCGGCTCTGGGACAAGATGAGGTGCACAAAGCCATCTTGCTGCGCCTGCTGCGCGCCTACGCCGGTGCCGGATACATGATGGCTTATTCCACCCACGACCTGGAGCTGGCTGCCCAGGCAGACATGCTGGTGCTATTGGGGCCGGAAGGCATCGCCGCGCAGGGCCCCGCGGCAGATGTGATGCGGATGGAAGGTGCCTGGCAAAAGCTGGGGTTTATCGTACCAGAATGGGTGAGGGCGAAATGGTGCGCCTGAGCCAGGCAGGCAGGAGCCAGCGCCTGGCGTTGGTGGATGACTCACCGCTGCGCCGCTTTGACCCGCGCGCCAAGCTTGCCCTCAGCCTGTGCGCCTCGCTGATGGTCATGCTTCCGCTGGAGAAGCTGGCTATCTTCTGCCTGCTGTATCTCCTGCTGCTGACCTGGGCCCGGCTGCTGGTGCCAGCGGCGACTCAGGTGTGGCGTATGCGCTGGATCTTGCTCGTGCTGTTCGCTGTGGATTGGTGGCTGGTCGGGCTGGACCTGGCCGCGATCATCACCCTGCGCCTGGTGCTGCTGGCAGGCGTGTTTGCCCTGCTGTTCTCTACCACCACCATCACGGAGTTCCGCCTGGCGCTGGAGCGCCTGCGCCTGCCCTATCGCTATGCTTTCAGCCTGGGTCTGGCTTTCCAGAGTCTCAGCCTACTGGATGACGAGTGGCGCGCCATCCGCGAGGCGCAAAAAGTGCGCGGGGTGCTGCTCGACATACGCGGATTCCGCACGCTGCTGCGCCAGGCGCGCGACCTGGTCTCGCTGACCGTTCCAGCAGTGGTGCTCACCACCCGCCGGGCGTGGGCAATCACCGAAGCGGCTTATGCCCGTGGCTTTGATTCTCCGCGGCGGCAGCCATATCATGTGCTGGGAATGAAATTTCAGGATTGGGCGATGATTTTCGTCTCGCTATTGATCGCTGTAATCTTTATCTGGAGATAACTATGCCACAAAAGAAACAGTCGCAAAATTTGCGCATTCTGATCGGCCTGGCTGTAATTGTTGTGCTTGTGGGAGCTGTTTTGGGGTTGGAATATTTGCGCGGCCAGAACGATCTGCCATCGGGTGGGCAGATCACCCTGACACCGGGCAGCGTGCCGATCTACCTGGACGGGGAGCTGGTGGCAGCCTTCGCACCCGATGCCCTGGAAACGCTGGAGCGGGTCAGCTTCGTGGATGCAGAAGAAGATAAAACCCAGGAGGGCTACCTGTTGCGGGCCATCCTGCTGACTTACCTGGATGGGGATAACTTCTCCCCTGAAACGCAGATCATCGTTGCCAGCTCTGTGTCGGGCAAAACTGCCGAGTTGACCTGGGCGGAGGTGAAAGAGGATGAAAACATGGTGCTGTTCGATCTCAGCAGCCGGGGGACGCTCAAACTGGTCTCACTGCTGGAGCAGCTGAACACAAGGGATGAATGGGTGCAGGATGTGGACCGCATTGAGGTGGTTAGCCCATGAAAAAGTTCTATTTTTCCACCTTTCAGCTGATCCTGCTGGCATTATTTGCCGCCCTGATCGTGATCGCCAAGATCGCCCTGCGCCTGCCGCTGCAGCTTTCCGGTCATTCGGGCATATTTTGGATGGCGATCATCATTGTGGCCGCGGGTGTGGTCCCAAAACGTGGGGCAGCCAGCGTGGTAGGTCTGACATCGGGATTGCTGGCGGCCTTTTTAGGGTTGGGCGATTTTGGCGCCATAGATACGTTCCTGTCCTATCTGATGGTCGGTGTCGGCACCGACCTGGCCCTGCTCTTGTTGGGCAACCCGGAGAACCTGGTGGTCGCCGGGCTGGTTGGGATGCTGGGTCACTTTGCCAAGTTCCTGGTCAAATGGGGAATGGCTGCCATTACCGGTGCGCCGGTGGGCTTTGTGGCCCTGGGGCTGGCGAAGACGATGATCGGCTACATCATTTTTGGGGCGCTGGGCGGTGTGCTGGGTGGGCTGACGCTGCTGGCGCTGCGCAAGGCGGGCTTCTTTGCTTACCTGGCGGAGAAGCGTTAACTAAGCAATGTTGCTGCCAGCGATCCCGAGAAAATTCTGATTGACTTTTTAACCATTTCCGCCTAAACTTACCCCATGCTTGCAAAAGTTCATTCATGCGCGGTTATCGGGTTGGAAGGGGTCATTGTTGAGGTCGAAGTCGACACCGGGCAGGGATTACCCTACATGGTCATCGTCGGGCTGCCGGACGCGGCGGTGCAGGAGAGCCGCGAGCGGGTGCAGACGGCGATCAAGAACGCCGGGCTGTTCTTTCCAAGGCACCGGCTGACGGTCAACCTGGCGCCGGCCTCCGTGCGCAAGGAGGGGCCGGCGTATGACCTGCCCATCGCGCTGGGGGTGCTGATCGCCGCCGGGCAGCTTCCTTACGAGTGCGTGGAGGGAGCGCTGGTGGTCGGCGAGCTGTCGCTGGATGGCACGGTGCGTCACACGCGTGGCATCCTGCCCATGGCAGCGGTCGCCCGGCAGGAGAACTACACGCGAATTTTTGTCCCGGAGGTGGACGCGGCCGAGGCGGCGCTGATCCCCGGCCTGGAGGTCATCCCCGTTCCCTCTCTGGCGGCGTTATACGCCCACCTGGCGGGGGAGAGGGCGCTCCCGCCGCGCGCCCCGATCACACCTGACGATCTTCCGGTGATCACCCCGACCGATTTCCGCGAAATAAAAGGGCAAGAACACGTAAAAAGAGCGCTTGAAGTCGCCGCGGCTGGCGGGCATAACATATTAATGGTCGGGCCGCCCGGCGCGGGCAAGACACTGCTGGCACGCGCCATGCCGGGCATCCTGCCGCGCATGTCGATCGACGAGGCGTTGGATGTGACCCGCATCTACTCGGTGGCAGACCAGCTCCCGCCGGACACCCCACTGATCCAGAACCGTCCCTTTCGGTCCCCGCACCACACCATCAGCCATGCCGGGTTGGTGGGCGGCGGCAACCAGCCGCACCCCGGCGAGATATCGCTGGCGCACCGCGGCGTGCTCTTTTTGGATGAGCTGCCCGAGTTCGGCATGCGCGTGCTGGAGGTGATGCGCCAGCCGATGGAAGATAAGGTGGTCACGATCAGCCGGGCGCAAGGCTCGCTGACCTTTCCGGCCAACTTCCAGCTGATCGGGGCGATGAACCCCTGCCCGTGTGGCTATTACGGCGACCCGGTCAAAGCATGCACCTGTTCCTCGGGCACGGTGACCAAATACCAGAAGCGCATCTCCGGCCCACTGCTCGACCGCATCGACATCCACATCGAGGTGCCGCGCGTGGCGTATGACAAGCTGAGTGACCAGCGCCTGGGCGAGCCGTCCGAGGCGATCCAGAAGCGGGTTGAGGCCGCCCGCCAGCGACAGCGCGACCGATTTTCCGGAGGGGCGAAGCAGTCCACCGAAGGCGACTTAGCCAATCGTAACCACGCTTCGCCCGCCGTCCTGGCCATACAATGCAACGCAGATATGCGCCCGGCTGAGGTGCGCAAGTTCTGCGACCTGGATGACACCGGGCGCTCCCTGATGAAGACGGCGATGAGCCAATTGCAGCTCTCGGCGCGCGCTTACCATCGCATCCTCAAGCTGGCGCGCACCATCGCCGACCTGGCGGGGAGCGAGGCTATCGGCCCCAGCCACCTGGCGGAAGCGCTGCAGTACCGACCGAAGATGATGGTGATGGGGTGACAAGGTGGGGCAGATTTAACCTGCTATCGCTTTTTGCCCTTGTTGAGATTTATCCGGGCGAATCATTCAATGATTTCATTAAAGGCATCTAGTTCCCATATTTATCGCTTGAGCTCTATCCTATGGGTAGTGTTATTCTCGTTCCTGCTGCACATCCAAACGAGCGAGGCGCAGGATCTCCCCCAATTCATCAGTATCGTTCAAGAGTTGGAATTTAATAAAACCAGACTGCCCCATCCTGCTGGTCTGACCTTCTCGTCGCTTGGAAACGAATTCTATGTGGTCGGGGTGCAAAGAACTGGTGAAGCTTTACCCGCGGGAACGGATATCCGTCATCTGTCTGTTCTTGGACAAGGAGCAGGGTCTACCCATATCGCGTTCGCAATAGACAACCCGACCAACATGACCTTTGACAATAAAACCGGCCGGTTGTTGATCTACCAGGCTGCTGCCCGCCAATTGATCGAGATAAGGACGGATGTTGAAGGCAGCCTGGCTGCGCATACACCCACCGCCTATGATGCCGTTGCGCTCGGCTTGCAGGATCCCCAGGGCATGACATTCGACCCGATCCATGATTCTCTAATCTTCCTGGATGCAGTGGGGCCGCGCCTGGCGATGATCAAGCTGCTAGCGGATGGGGGTTTCAGCGGCGCGGCAATTATCCGGGTGAATTTACACCTGCCAGGCAACCCTGATCTGCGCGGCATCGCTTTCGATCCGGATTCTGGCAACCTGCACCTGCTCTCTCCCGGGGAAAAAATGCTGTATGAGCTGACCCTGGCAGGTGAGCTGGTTGCCCGGCGCGACCTGTCCGGATTCCAGCTTGACACTCCACAAGCCATCGTCTTTGCCCCCAGCGGCGACCAAACCGATGACCCCACCCGGCTGAGCCTGTACCTGGCAGACAGCGGCATGCCCCCCGCGGGATCCCGCACGAACCTGCCAGGCAGCAGCCAGATAAATGCACCTGCCCAGGGCAAGATTGTGGAGTTTTCCCTCCGCCAACCGCTGCCCCAGGTCAGCACATCAGTCGAGGCCATTTTTATCTCGGCGTTGGTGCGCACCACGGACATGGCTGCGTTTTCCCCGCCCAGCCCTGATCCCTCGGGGCTGGCTTATCTCGGCGCGGCGAACACGCTCCTGGTGAGCGATTGCGAGGTTGAAGAGACCGCCGGGGGGATCACAAATTTCCAGGGTGCCAACCTGTGGGCAATGTCGCTGGACGGCAATATGCTGGGCGCTGCCAATATATCATCCGTCCCCCCGACGGTTGTCCCGATGAGCGATGAGCCAGCGGGAGCAGCCTGGAACCCGGGAAACGGGCATTATTACTTCAGTGATGATGACGCACTGCAGATTTTCGATCTCAACCCGGGACTGGACGGCCTGGTAGGCACGGCGGACGATACCTGGACCAGCTTCTCCACAGTCCCCACCGGCAACGGCGACCCGGAAGGGATTGCCTATGATAGCTGGCATGAGCGCTTATTCGTGATCGATGGCACCAACCGGGAAGTCTACCAGTATACCCTGAGCGGCGACCTGGTCGAGCAGTTTGATGTCAACCAATACGGTGCGATGGATCCGGAGGGAATTGAATTCAACCCGCTGGAGGGCACGCTGTTCGTGCTCAGCAATCACGCCAACCGGGTGATCCTCGAGCTGACGACCAGCGGCAGCTTGCTGCAAACGATCAATTTCTCTGCAAGCTCAGCAGTGGCTCCGGCAGGCCTGGCTTACGCTCCTGCGAGCGATGGCTCTGGTGCCAGGCATTTTTACATTGTGGATCGGGGGATTGATAATAACACGGACCCGAATATCATCGACGGTAAAATGTACGAGATGACGGCGCCGGCAACCTTCAGCAAAATCGACCCGCTCAATGGCGCGGACGACCAATCCTTGAGCCTGACCCTTGCCTGGACCCCCAGCCCCGGCGCCAGCGAATACCAGTACTGCTTTGACACCACAGATGATAATGCCTGCAGCGATTGGGTCAGCACAGGTACCGCCACCAGCGCGGCGATCAGCGGTTTGTCAATCGTTACGACTTACTACTGGCACGTGCGCGCGGTTGACGAGTTCGGTACCACCTACGCCAACGGCGCTGACACAGCCTATTGGACATTCACCACCGGAGGACCGCCGGGCGATTTCACCAAGGTTGCTCCCACCAATGGCGCAACAGACCAGCCGCTCAACCTGACCTTGAGCTGGGAAACTTCCATCAAGGCTGTCAGTTATGAATACTGCTACGATACCAGCGATGACGATGCCTGCAGCGCCTGGGTTGATGCCGGGACGGCAACCAGCGCTGCCATCAGCGATTTAGCGGTCGATACGACTTACCACTGGCAGGTGCGCGCCGTAGACTACTTCGGCACCACCTACGCTGATGGCGCGGACACAGCCTATTGGCCCTTCACCACCGGGGCGCCGCCGGGCGATTTCAACAAAATCAGCCCTACCAACGGCGCAACAGGCCAGCCGCTTAATCTGATCTTGAGCTGGGGGACTTCCAGCGAGGCTGCCAGCTATGAATACTGCTACGATACCAGCGATGACGATGCCTGCAGCGGCTGGGTCAACACAGGCACAACCACCAGTGTGGAGATCAGCGATTTATCAGCTGGCACTACCTACTACTGGCATGTGCGCGCGCTGGACGCCTTTGGCACCACCTACTCCGAGGGCTCCAACACGGCCTATTGGTCCTTCACCACCGGGTCACTGCCGGGGGATTTCAACAAAATCAGCCCCACTAACGGCGCAACAGACCAGCCGCTTAACCTGACCTTGAGCTGGGGAACTTCCAGCGAGGCTGCCAGCTATGAATACTGCTACAATACCACCAGCGCCGATGCCTGCAGCGCTTGGCTCGATACCGGCACGGCAACCAGCGCGGCAATCAGCGGGTTATCTTTGAGCACCACGATCTACTGGCATGTCCGGGCAATCAACAGCTATGGGGTGACGTACAGCGACAGCGCCGTCACGGCTTTCGCCTGGTTCAGCACCACCAGCGTTACTGCGATCTACCTGCCATTCGTGGTAAGATGATTCCGGTAAAGAGAAATGACTACAACTCTCTGCTCATGCCAATCATGGCAATCTGACGGATGGAAAAAGTTTTGCGCTTCAAGATGATCTTAAAGTCGCTCCAAAGGCGAATCCGTGAGTTGGTGAAATTTACCGACCGGGTAATCGAGACCCGCTTTGGTATGCTGAAACATGCCATCCGGACTTTCAGCGAAGCTCGGGCAGCCCAGGCAGCGGCGGGTGTAGCCTTTTATGCCATCTTCTCCCTGTTCCCGCTGCTGCTGGTGATCATTGCCGTCGGTAGCTATTTCGTCGATCCGGAGGAAGTGTTCCATCTGGTCACCGGGTTGGTGGGGGAGTACTTCCCGACAGCGATCCAGCTGATCAATGCCAACCTGTACCAGGTGTTCCATGCCCGCGGGGCATTTGGCACCATCGCCTTGCTCGCCCTGCTGTGGGCGGCTTCCAGTGTGTTCACCAACCTGGCTTATAACATCAACCTGGCCTGGACGGATGCGCGCCGGCGCCATTTTCTACATAAGCGGCTGGTCGGGCTGGGGATGATCGTTGCGCTCAGCCTGATGCTGGTGTTGTTCCTGGGGGTCAACTGGGTGATGAGCCTGGATATCGTCTTGAATCTGATCAACGGCTCGCCGATTTTCAAGTCACTGTGGGGGCACTTCTCAACCGTGGCTTCCTGGTTGACCGTTTTCCTGCTCTTATTTGCCCTGTACCGCCTGTCTCCTGGCTCGCGCAGCCGCTGGCGGGCAATCTTTTGGGGTGCCCTGGTCGCCACCCTTGCCTGGAAGGCTACCACAGCCATATTTAGCTGGTATCTGGGAACACTGGTGGACAGCTACCGCCTGGTCTATGGTTCGTTGGGAGCGATCGTGGCCTTTTTACTGCTGGTGTATATCCTGGCGTTCATCGCCCTGTTCGGCGCCCACCTGGCGGCGGCAATCGACCGCAAACGGCTGCCGCATCCCAAAGGCCTGCCTATACCCTGAGACCCCCGGAGCGCATAGCGCGCCGCCGCTTGAAACCCGCACCAACGGGCTGACAAACACTAAGTCTTTATCCACAGATTTCGCAGATTTATATAAAAATATTCTGTGTAACCTGCGAAATCTGTGGACGATAATTTTTCTCTAGCCGATCTCTTTATCTGCCCTTGCCAATATCTCCTCCAACCTCGCCACCACCTCCTCCGGCAGCGGATCAACCACCGGCTCCGCCAGGATGCGCCGGACTTCATCGCGGGCCTTGCTGTACATGCTGGGCTGGCCCAGGTTGAGCCAGGCCTCGTATGGAGAGCGATCGATCAGGCGCGGGGTGTAGAACTCGCTGCTGCGGGCGGCGTTGCGCGTGTTGCGCTGCTTGAGGAAGTGCCCGCCGGGGCCAACCTGGGGAATGTCGGCGTAGAAGTCGTGTTCAGGGGAGCTGTCCACCCCTTCCAGCAGGCGCTGGCACAGATGCGCCAGCTCGTTATCCACCACGATCTGTTCCAGGTACAGCGCCTGGTCGGATTCGATCTCGCCGTAGCCGACGATGATGTCTGCGCCCGCCATGGCAGGGGGCAGGGTGGTGATCAGCTTCTCGAGCACCGCCTCCGGGCCGGGCTGCTTGGCGTCGGAGGTGAAGCCGGCCGCGCCGGTGGGCAGGCCATAATACTTGCCCATGGTGGTCAGCGCGGCGGACTGCAGCCCCATCTCGGGTACGCCGGCCAGGTAAGCGCCGCTGCGGAAGTCGACAATGCCGGTGGCGCTGGCATAGATCAGCGGGCGGCCGGGGTCCGCGAGCTGGAAGAGCACGATGGTCGAGAGCGCTTCGGCGTTGGCCAGTGCCAGGTTGGTGAACAGGCTGGCGGGACCGGTGGTTCCGTTGACCGGCATGGGCATCATCATCACCGGCAGACCCCACTCGCCCAGCTCCAGGTAGGCATCCAGCATCGGCCCGTCATGGGTCAGTGGAGCCACCGGACAGTAGATCAGCGAGTAGGCGTTGCTCTGGCGCAACGCCTGCTCGCCGCCCATGATCGCCGCAAGCCCTTCCACCAGGTAGGGCACCTGCTCGGTTCGGTGCAGCTCATGCTCGCCGTGCTTGGAGCAGGAACGCGCCATGGCGAAGAACTCGTGCAGGGCGCGCGAGCCAGCCGGGGTTTCTTCGGCGCAGGTGGGTGCCCATGCCATCACGCCCAGGTCCATCTGCTGGAAGATGCGCAGCGATTGCTCGATATCCCGGGTGGTGCCATAGCGGCGCTCGCCGGTCTCGAAGTCGATGACAAAGGCGGCGGTGCCATCGATGCAGTAGCGCGTAAACTGAGTGGGCAGCGGGAGCTGGTAAGCCGGGTTGCGCGCCCCGAGCACGAATGACTTCGGGGCAGTCACCAGTGCCTGCGTCACAAACTCGGGAGGAATTTTGGCGATCTTATCCTCAGGATCGATGGGGATGCCGTGTTTACGCAGCAGCTGCGAGGCGCGCTGTCCGTGGAAGCGGATGCCAACCTCCTGCAAGATTTGCAACGATTGCTGGTGGATGCGCTCTTGTTCTTCAAGGGAGAGGATTTGAGCAGTGAGGTGCATAATTTTTTCCTGGCAAAGATTTTCTATAAAGACTCTGTGTGCTCTGTGGTAGGATTTATTCCCTGGCGCGGGCTTCGATGCGCTGCAGCTCGCGTAAGGCAGCCTCATCCAGCGGAATGGGCTGGTGGTTTGCAAGCGTCCGGTCGATCTTCTCTCGGGCTTCTGCCAGCAAATCCTTGCCGCTGGCCTCCCAGGTCTCATACGGCGCTTGTACGCCTAGCTCGCTCAGGTACCATTCTCCGCTGCGCAGTGCCTCGCGGGTGGAGCGCTGGGCAAGGTAATTGCCACCCGGCCCCACCCGCTCAATCACTTCTTCCAGCCACCGGTTCGGTCCGGTATCGAGGCCGCGGGCCAGGCGTTTGCAACGCTGGAAGATCTCGATATCAATGATCAGCTGCTCGAAGCTCAACATGGTTGAACCGCTGAGCAATCCAGGCCCAACCAGGATATCCGGCCAGGATAGCACCGGCAGGCTCCAATTCAGGGCTCGTTCATACCCGGCCTGGATGCTGGGGACGTGGTGGTCAGTACCGCCGGTAGAGGTTTCAACTGGCAGGCCATAAAAGCGCCCCATTTCCGTAACCGCCGCCCCCAGCAAAGCGTGTTCGATCGCTCCGCTGCCATAACGGCCGGAATGAGGTTGTGCGACCGCCAGGGCAGGAGCATAGATAAAGGGGGTTCCCGGCGAGGCGGCCTGCGCCAGGCACAGGTATGCCAGTACCTCACAGTTGCCTTGAACCACCGTGGCGATGAGCCGTCCGGGAGCCGTGGTGCCCATCAGCGGCATGGGCATGACCGCCAGGGGGATGTCCCAACCGATCAGCTCCAGGTATGCATCCGCATACGCACCTTCGATGGTTAAAGGTGATACCGGACAAACAAGGAAGGACAGGGGATGCACCCGGCGCACCATCTTCCGATCCCCAAAAACGACTGGCAATATCTCCAGCAGCCAGCGGGATTGCTCCCTGGTTTCAGATGCATCCTGGATGTGCTTAGAGGTGAGGCTGAAGAGTTCCCGCCAATATGCAACGAAATTCCGCTGTGAGCAGGGTGGTACATTTTCTCGCACCATCCACCAATACAAATCAATTTCGTCTAAGGCATCCACCAGCCGGGTGGCTTTGACCCAGTCGGCATGGGTGGCGTTACGCCGCATCTTCTTTTCGGCATCATACACGAACATTGCGCCACCATCCACCAGCAGCGCACAGTGACCTGCGTTCATGGGTAATGAATATCCCGACCGGCGCCCACCGAGGGAGAACTGGCGGGGTGCTTGCTTCAGGCAAGCCTCTACCAGTTGGGGCGGAAAGCGCACGATGTGGGTTTGCGCATCCACCTGTGCGCCTGCCTCAGCCAGGATATCGCGCCCCAGGCTGTTTCTACCCGCACGCCTACCTTCGATAACAGGTCCAGGCTATGGACATGCACCTGGGTGCGTTCGGCCTCGGATAAGACTTGCAACAAGGTCTGCATCAGGGTTTTAGCGTAGTTTCTCCTGATCTGCCGCCGCCAGGATGCGCCGCAGTTCAATCTGTTGAGCGGGCTCCAATGGCAGGGGGTGATGGTTGGCCAGGATCCAATCCGTTTTCTCACGGGCTACTTCCAGCGGGTCGCGGAAACTTCCTTGTGGACCAGGTTGGGCAGCAAGTTCAGAGAATTGGCGCTGGCGCAGGTGGGTGCGTGTGTGTTTTTGCGCTAAAAAGTGGCCGCGTGGGCCAACCCGTTTGATCACATCCAATGCCAGCGCCTCGGGGCTGGTATCCAGCCCGGCGGCCTCGATCCTCACCCGCTGGTAGATATCCGCATCCAGCACCAAAGCTTCCGGGTAGAGCAGGGTACAGGATTCGACCAGTCCCAGCCCGGCGCCGGTCTCAGCCCCAACAAGGGCGCACAGCAGCAGCGAAGAAGCCGCGTCACCGGCGGACTGCCAGCCCGGTGTCATCGCATCCGTGCCAAAGACACCTGCCATTGCTGGCACCCCCCAACGGTGAGCCAGCTCCACCCCGGTGGCGTAAAGCAGCGTTCCCTCCCAGGCGGTGCCCAGGTAAGCCCCGGTGCGCGGGTGCATGATCCCTGGCATGAGGGAGTGGAAGACGGGCGCGCCCGGGCAAGCCATTTGCATCAACACCAGGGCGGCGATGATCTCGGCATCCCCGGTGACCAGGGTACCAGCCAGGGTGGCCGGGGCGGTTGAGCCGGTATTGACCATGGACATGAACCCCACCGGCAGCCCGGCTTGGGCAAAGACCAGCGCTGATTCCAGTCCTTCTATATCCTGAGCCAGCGGCGCGATGGCGCACACCAACAACGAAAGCGGCGGTCGCCGGCGCAAATCTACGCCATTCCCGGCAATCACCTGGGCCATTTCCAGTGCGTAGCGTGCCGCCCATTCACCCATCACGGTCTCGCTTTGCACGTGCTTGACCGTGTTGTTGAAGGATGCTTCCAGCTCATGCAGGGGAGCGGTCTCGGGGAAATCCTGGGCGCTGACCATCGGCCAGTAGAATCCAATGGCACTCAAGTAATCCGCCACGCGTGCCATGCAGGCAACATCCTCTTTCCTTGACGGACGCCTCTGACGAGAGACGAAGTCGATCGTCTCTACCCCGCAGCCATCCGTGGCGCAGTACAGTGCTGCGCCATTTAATTTTAGGTCGAAAGCCGGCAGGCGCCCCCCCATGGTGTAATGCCGGGGAGCGTTTGCCATCGCTGCCAGCACCACCTCCGGCGGCAAGCGGACAATTTGGTGCTCAAAATCTACCTTCCCGCCATGTTCCGCATAGATGTCCAGGGCTTTTTCTGAGGGCAATGCACACCGGTTTGCTCCAGGATCTCCAGCGTGGCGGACTGGAGCTGGTCAAGCTGGGCATCGCTCAGGATACGAAGATGGTAAGCCGGGACGATCGGCTGCAGCGGCGGGGTCTCGGGCGCCATATCAGTTCAGCTCTGCATCCGCAGCCTTCAAGATCAGCGCCAGCTCCGCCTGTTTGGCCGCTTCCAGCGGGTCGGGGTGGTGATTTTTCAGGATCCAGTCTACTTTTTCAAGTGCTACTTCGCGTGGATGGCGGTATTTGTTGTCTGGGCCAAGCTGGTGAGTGACGCTGCGCACCAGTGAGGTGCGGATATGCTCCCGGGTGTGCTTCTGCCCCAAGAAATTCCCGCCTGGCCCGACTGCCCGGATGGCATCCACCGCCAGGGTTTCTGGATTCACATCCATACCCATCAGGTAATAACGCGCCCGGTGATACAGGTCGTCATCCAGGATAAGCTGCTCAGGATAAAGCAAGGTGTAGCTTTCAGCCAGGCCCATGCCCGTGACGATATCCGGGCTGACCAACCCCGCCATGAAGGGATCGAGCGCCACTTCCCCGGCGCCTTGCCAGCTGCCAGCTTCGAGCGCATCGGTGCCATAGCAAGCCGCCAGGCAGGGTAATCCCCAATGATGAGCCATTTGCACCGGGGCATAGCGGCAGCGGCTGTCCAGCGAATATGAGACATAAGCCCCCGTGCGTGGATCGGCCCAGGCTTGCATCAAGGAGTGGAAGACCGGCGCTCCAGGTGCGTGGAGCTGCATCAACACCGCCGCGCTGATGATTTCAGCATCCGCCATGGCGAGTGCACCCGCCATGGTTGCCGGGGCGGTGGTGCCCAGAGTGGGCATCGCCAGGAAGCCCACCGGGATGCCAGCCTCAGCCATCACCAGGGCGCCCTCGATCCCGGGCTCATCCTGCACCAATGGCGCGATGGTGCATACCACCAGCGAAAGCGGTGGGCGCAGGCGCCGCTCTTCCGGGCTGCCAGCAATGACCGTTGCCATTTCCACGGCGTAGCGGCAGGATCTCTCCCCCATCACGGTTTCACTCTGCACATGCTTGACCGTATTGTTCCACGCCGCATCCAGCTCGTGCAGCGGTGCGGTGCGGGTGAAGTCCTGTGCGCTGACCATCGGCCAGTAAAAACCGATCGAGCCCAGATAATCCGCCACCCGCGCCATTTTGCCGACATCCTCTTTGCAGGAGGGGCGCCGTTGTCGCGTCTCAAAGTCGATCGTTTCCACCCCACAGCCATCCGTGGTGAAGTACGTCACCCCATCCTGTAATTTCAAATCCAGGGAAGCATCCCGGGCGCCCAGCGTAAAGTAGCGCGGCGCGCTGGACAGGGCTTTCAAGACAAAATCGGGTTTCAGGCGCACGATCTGTTTCTGCCAATCCACCTCAGCGCCGTGATCGGCAAAGATGGTCAGGGCTTTGTGGGAGGGGAAGCGCACCCCGACGCTTTCCATGATCTCCAGGGTGGCTGCCTGGAGCAGATCTATTTGTTCTGCGCTGATAAAATTCAGCCGGTAGGAGCTTTGCAGCGGTGCTAAAGGTTGGCGTTCGTTTGACATATGAAATCTCCTGGGCTTAGATGAGGTTATCTTTCACCCACTTTCTCAAGAACCTTATGGGGATCAAACGCATCCCGCAATCCATCGCCAATGTAGTTGACCGAGATGATGGCTAAAAAGATCATCAGACCGGGAAATATCGCCAGCCAGGGGTACTTGGTCAGGTTCTCCTGGGCGTTGCCCAGCAAGTTGCCCCAGCTGGGCGTGGGCGGTTGGATGCCAAAGCCTAAAAAACTCAATCCGGATTCTTCAATGATGGCGTAGCCCAATTCAAGGGTGCTTTCAACAATAATTGGACCGATGGCATTGGGCAGGATGTGCCGGGTGATGATGTACAGGTTGGAGCCTCCCAGGCTGCGCGAGGCGGTCACATAGTCCATCTCGCGCAAGGTGAGGAAGGCGGCGCGCACCAGCCGGGCAAACGTCATCCAGGAGAGCAGTCCGATCACCAGGGCGATGAGCATCACATTATTTCTTTCAAAATATGCAGATTGCACTTCGCGGAGGCTGGCACTGAGCAAGATCAGCACCAGCAGCGAGGGCATGCTGAGCGTGGCATCGGTGATGCGCATCAGGGTATTATCGATCCAGCCACCAAAATACCCCGCGGCTGCTCCGACTGAGACACCGATGGTCAGGGTAATTGCTACGACCAGCAATCCAACCAAGAAGGAGATGCGCCCACCGTACAGGATGCGTGTCAGCAGGTCACGTCCTAACCCATCGGTGCCCATGGGATGCTGCCAGGATGGCGGTTCAAAGCGCTCGGACATGGAGGATGCGTTTGGATCATAGGGTGAGAGCGGCGCCAGCAGGATGAGCAGCACCAAAAAACCGAAGACGAACATTCCACCTACCGCTCCGGGATGGCGGCGGAAGCGTCGTCGGACGCGGACCAACATGCTCTCAGCGAGGTAATCCGGGGAAGATTTACTGGTAGCGGATACGGGGATCAAGGTAGGCATAGAAAATATCCGCAATCAGGTTCGAGATAATGATAAATCCTGCCCCGATAGTCAGGACTGCCATCAAGATTGGGTAATCGCGCTGCAAGGCAGCCTGGTAATACAGGCGTCCCATCCCGGGCCAGGCAAAGATCATCTCGACGAAGACGGTACCACCGAATAAATAGGGCAGGTCAAGGGCAAAGAGGGTCACCAGCGGGATAATGGCATTGCGCAGGGCATGGCGGAAGATCACCCTGCGCTCTGATAATCCCTTGGCGCGGGCGGTGCGCAGGTAGTCCTGATGGATCACATCCAGCATACTGGAGCGCACGAAGCGTGAGTACCAGGCTATCCATCCCAAAGCACCGGTAGTGACCGGTAGGATCAGGTGGCGGAGGCGATCCCCCAGCGAGAAAGCAGCATCGAGGGATGCCATTCCACCCGATGGCAGCAGCGATTCCCCGGTGACTGGATTCTTGAGCAGGCCATAGAAGATCAAGATCAGCAACAAGCCCAGCCAGAACTCAGGGATAGCCTGCCCGGCAAACGAAAAGGTGGTGACGGTAATGTCGAAGGCTGAATACTGCTTGACGGCTGAGATCACCCCGATGGGGATGGCAACGATCAATGCCACCAGCAGCGTGACCGACATCAGGTAAAGCGTGGCTGGAACGCGCAGGCCAATTTCGGTCAGCACCGGCTGGCGCGTCCAGAAGGAAAATCCAAAGTCGCCGCGTAAGACACCCAGGCGGGTGCCGTAGCTATCAGCGATCCCGTCACCATCCGGATCGATTTTCATCCAGTCATTCCCTACCAGCCAGACGATGTATTGGACGGGCAGGGGCTTGTCCAGGCCGTTCTGGCGCCGCAGCATCGCTGCCTGCTCCGGGCGCACATGCCGGGTTTGCCCCTGCCCAACCAACGGTCCGCCAGGCGCCAGATTGACCAGTGCAAACTGGATGATGCTCAAGATGAACATCATCAGCATGGTTTGCAAGAGGCGGCGGAGGATATATATACCCACAAACTATCCTAAGGTACGATCAGTGTCCAGTCCGCCACATTCCAGGTAACCATGTCGTTGGGTGAGGACTGCGGGCCGGATAACTGGTTATTGAAAGCATCGGCGTTGATGGTGGTAAAGAGCAGGATTTGGGGTACTTCTTCGTTCAGGATCTCCGCCATGCGGCAGAAGATTTCCTGGCGGTAGGTTTCGTCTAGGGTGTATGCTTCACTCAGCAGAGCTTCGAACTCCTCGTTATACCAGCGCCCCACGTTCCAGCCGTAATCCGGCAGGGCCGCATCCAGGGCATAATACTGCCACAGAAAATCGGTTGGATCTACGCCGGCATAGCCATCATCGTACAGGTCAAGATCGAAATCGCCGAGCTGTTCAATGCCACCACTGGCAGAGTCAGCCCACATCACACTGCCCTCCATCACCGTCAGGCGGGTACCGATGCCAACGCTGTTCAATTGCTCGCCGATCAGTTGTTCGGTCAGCGCCAGAACTTCCCCGTACTCTGAATAGGTGATGATCTCGATCTCCATCACATAACCTTCTTCGGCGGTGGCGCAGCCATGACATTCTCGGGTGCCATCCCCATCGGAGTCCGTCCAGCCGGCTTCTTCAAGCAGTGCGCGTGAGGCTTCCGGGTCATACACCGGTTGAGGGATAGTGCAGGTGTTGTACGGCGGGCGGAAGAATTCGCTCCAAACCGGATCGCCGTACCCGTAGAATAGATCATCCGAGATGGTATCCACATCGATCGCGCCGCGGATGGCCTGCCGCACGCGCACATCCGATAGCACCGGGTGAGGCGCCGCAACGGGATCCTGGGTGCCGCGCAAGGCCAGGTTCGGGAACAGCCGCATCACCCAACGGCTGATTGGACTAATGCTGAGGGTCACTCCGGTTTCGCTTTCCAACTCGTGGGCGATCGGCTCAGTCACCCAGGGAATCACATGTGCGTCGCCTTTCAGGAGCATGGTCCTGCGCACCGTGTCATCAGGGACGATGCGCACCGTGATCCGCTCAATGGTAGGCTTGCCATCCTGATAGTAATCCGGGTTCTTGATGAAGGACAGGTGATCACCCACCACCCAGTCTTCCAGAATATAAGGCCCATTGCTGAGCGGTTGGCGGGCGCAGTCCCAGGCAATAAAGCCTTGTTCAGCATCGCAGTAGTGGGAGGGCCAAATCACGACCTGCTCGCCGCCGAACTGCAGCTGATAGCCAGGATATACACTGTTGTAATGGACGATCAACGTGTAGTCGTCTACTTTTTCCACACTATCGATGTAATCCAGGCCGGGGATCCAGCCTCCGGTTTCCGGGTTGGCGATGGCTTCATAAGTGAAGATCACATCATCGGCGGTCACCGCTGCTCCATCCTGCCAAACCACATCCTGGCGCAATCTCCAGGTGACATCCATGGTCCAGTTTTCTTCATCCAGGACCACATCGCCGTTTTCTATGGTCGGCACACCGGATGCCAGCTCAGTAATGACATTGCCGCTAGAATCCAGGTCCGTCAATCCCAGCAGCACCAGCTCCATCACCAAAGCGTCGTAACCGGTGTCTGAGATCATTGCATTGAAACTGGGTGGATCTTCTGGGATGACGATCACAATGCTGGACTTTTCATCCACTGTCTCGGTCTTGCTACAGCTCGCCAGATAGATTGCCGCGAGCAGCAGAGCAAGAAACAGGACAATTCGCAACCATCGTTTATTAGCCATTTTTTCCTCTCTTTTTGATTAACCTGCCCAAACCAATTCTTCGTTGCCAGTGCCACCAGCCTGATGGCATCCTCAATGAAACCCTCCGTCCCAATCTACGCAGCCCAGTCGCCGGTGACCGGTGCGCCGTCCACCATCAATTTCTTTAATAAAAAAACCGACGCGTTTGAGCAGCATGACTGCCCCACATACGTCAGTTTCCATCCTAATCCTCATTGCCCCTCCTTCGTTAGACTTGAGGCCAGGGGAAAATGGTTCCGTAATTGCCTGTTGAGCATCCTATCACCAATGCCGTTCAGCGTCAACGTAGAGATGTTATTGTCGAATTAAAAGGATATAAGGTGATGGTCAGGGAAGAGTGCTAACGATTACGCCATTTACGCGGTAACTGTTGGGCATATTCATTGACCCAGTTGATCACACTTTGGTGATTCACGCACAACTGCCGGGCGACGGCCCGAAAGCTCAAGCCGCTTAAATACAGGTGAACGGCTTCATTGCGCAGCGCCGCGGAATAGCGTTCGGGCAGCGGTTGAGGGGTGTAACGCCTTCGGCAGCGTTGGCACTTCATCCGCTGTGTGCCCGATAAATTCCTCCCGGCGCACACCTGACCTTCTTCTGAATGACAGTAAGGACAAATGGTCATGCCGGAATAATTGTACCGTAAAGCACACCAACACGCTGAAAACCCCCGTTTTCGGTTACAATCCACGCATGAAAATCCGCTCGATCACCTACTTCATCGATATTGGCTGGCCGTTGGACGCTAAGGCGCTGCAGCGCGCCGGGGCCTTCCTGAGAGCTGCAAAGCCGGTGTTTGAGGCAGCGGGGTATGAGGTGCAAACCGCCCGCCTGGCAACCATCCCCTTCACCCTGATGCTGCCCTCCTTTGATACGCAGGCACTGGTTCAACTCGCCCAGGCGCTGGAGCAGGCAGCCGGCGAGCTAGGCTATAACTACATCTCGCTGGGGCCGGCACTGCCGGAGGATGCCGCGGCTTACGCTGCCATTCCGGTCGCACTGGCAGCCACCCGGGATGCCTTCTTCTCCGGGATGCTCACCACGCCGGGCAAGGAAGTCTATCTGCCCGCGGTGCGCGCCGCGGCGCAGGTGATGCACCAGGCAGCGACCATCTCTCCGGATGGCTTTGCCAACCTGCGCTTTGCCGCGCTGGCTAACGTGCCGCCGGGCAGCCCCTTTTTCCCCGCAGCCTACCATGTCGGGGTCAGCCCATCCTTCGCCATCGCCACCGAGGCGGCAGACCTGGCAGTGCAGGCATTTTCTGAAGCGGGGACGCTGGCCCAGGCGCGGGATGCACTGCAGTCGGCGATGGAGCAGCATGCTGTAACGTTGAGCCAGGTGGCAGCCGGACTGGCGGAGAGATTTGATGCGGCCTTCGGTGGGATCGACTTCTCACTGGCGCCCTTCCCCAGCCAGGCGCTCTCGCTGGGGGCAGCAATGGAAAGCCTGGGCGTGCCCGGGCTGGGGCGGCATGGCTCGCTTGCCGCCGCTTCCATCCTGGCGGACACCATGGATCGGGCGCAGTTCCCCCGCGCCGGCTTCAGCGGGCTGATGCTGCCGGTGCTGGAAGATGCGGTGCTGGCGCAGCGCACCGCCGAGGGACTGCTGACGGTGACCGATCTGCTGCTGTATTCGGCGGTGTGCGGCACCGGGCTGGATACCGTGCCGCTGCCGGGGGATACCTCGCCAGAACAGCTGGCGGCGCTGCTGCTCGACCTGGCGGCGCTGTCCAGCCGGCTGGACAAACCGCTGACCGCGCGGCTGATGCCCATCCCGGGAAAGAAGGCGGGCGACCCGACCGGCTTCGATTTCGCCTTCTTTGCTAACAGCCGGGTGATGGCGCTACGGGCAACCCCGCTCTCCGGTTTTCTGGCGGGCAGCGAGGCGATTGGATTGCGCCGGCGAGGCATGCCCGGCGAATTAGCGGTGGTATAATAACTCGATTTTTCTGAATAAGTGAGGATAGCAATGGAAAGCAACCTGTTTCATATGTTAGTTTCAACCCCGTTGTTCCGCCCGCACGAATACCTGGACCCGGGCTCGGGCAGCTTTTTGATCCAGTTGCTGATCGGCGGCCTGGTAGCGGTGGGATTTGGCATACGCATGTTCTGGGGGCGGATCAAAGCCTTCTTCAAGCGCGAACTCTGTTATCTCAGACGTTACCCCTGACCTCCCAACTGACACCCCCGACGACGATGATACCGAGCAATGAAAGCCAGCCCTCGCTTAGGGGCTTCTTTTCGCGACCCGAGCGGCTTTTTGTTTACCCGGCAGGGCAACCTGTACCGCCAGGTGAACCAGTCATACCAGCTGCATTATGACGCGCTGATGAGCAGCGGGCTGTATGAGCGCCTGGTCAAGGGCGGCCTGCTGATCCCACACCAGGAAGTTGACTGTCGAGCCGGCTGACCCAGCACAGGCTTATCGCGTGATCAGCCCGGAACGGGTGGCTTTCATCTCCTACCCCTACGAGTGGAGCTTCAGCCAGCTTAAAGATGCTGCCCTGGCGACCATGGCGGTGCAGAAGAAGGCGCTGGAAGCAGGCATGGTGTTGAAAGACGCCAGCGCCTACAACATCCAGTTTCACCACGGGCGACCGCGGTTAATCGATACGCTGTCTTTTGAGTTGCACAAAGAAGGCGAGCCGTGGGTGGCTTACCGCCAGTTCTGCCAACATTTCCTGGCGCCGCTAGCGCTGATGTCCATGGTAGATGTGCGCCTGGGGCAGTTGCTGCGCATTTACATCGACGGCGTCCCGCTGGATCTGGCTGCGCGCCTGCTGCCGCGGCGCACGCGGTTGGATCTGGGGCTGGCGACGCACATCCACCTGCACGCCGCAGCGCAAAAACGCTATGCCGGGCGGGCAGAGAAACCCCAGACGGCGCGCCAGATGGCGCGCAAGATGAGCCGCATGGCTTTCCTCGGACTGATGGACAGCCTGGAGACTGCGGTACGAAAATTAACCTGGAAACCGGCAGGCACTGAGTGGGGCGACTACTACACCGCCTCGGCCAGCCATTACACTGCGGCGGCTTTTGAAGCCAAGCGCCAGGTGGTCAAGGAGTACCTGGAACGCATCCAACCGCGCCAGGTGTGGGACCTGGGCGCCAATACCGGCGAGTTCAGCCGGTTGGCAGCCGAGCAGGGGATCCCGACGGTAGCTTTTGATATCGATCCGGCGGCTGTCGAGCTGAATTACCAGGCAGTGGTGGCGAAAAAAGAGACCCATCTGCTGCCTTTGCTGATGGATTTCACCAATCCCAGCCCGGGGCTGGGCTGGCACAATCGCGAGCGGGAAGCACTGTTTGAGCGCGCCCCTGTGGATGCCTTGCTTGCATTGGCGCTGATCCATCACCTGGCGATCGCCAACAATGTCCCCCTGCCCCACCTGGCGGATTTCTTCCGCTCGCTGGGGCGCTGGCTGGTGATCGAGTTCGTTCCCAAGCAGGATTCGCAGGTGCAGATCCTGCTGGCCTCCCGCCAGGACATCTTCCCGGATTACCATGTGGAGGGCTTCGAGGCCGCTTTTGGGCAGGCCTTCATTATCCATGAGAAGCGGGCGCTGCCAGAGACGGAACGGGTGCTGTACCTGATGGAAGCGCGGTGAGACCCTTGTTGGAACGATGGGTTATCCATCCCACCTTGTTAGCCGCGTATTTTGTCCTGGCACTGCTAGGACTGAATATTACGCAGGTGCGCCCGCAGGAAGCCTTGCGGGCGCTGCTATTTGTGCTGCTGGCAGCAGGATTGCTGTGGCTGGGGCGTGCGGGCGATGATGAAGAACGGACAGCGGGCTGGCGTGATCGTTACACTGCTGTTGGGGCTGTTCTTCACTTATGGGCACGTATATCACCTATTGGAACAGTCCCTGCCGGCTTTGGGGCGGCACCGCGTGCTGCTGCCAATCTGGCTGGGGCTGGCGGGGGTAGGGCTGTGGTGGGCGCTGCGCAAACTGCACAGCCTGGGGACTGCCACGCGCCTGCTTAACCTGACGGCTCTGGTGCTGTTGATCTTTCCGCTGTACCAGACGACCAGTTGGGCGCTGCGCCAGGCGCCAGGATCAAATCCGAGCATCTATACCCAGGAGGGATTCGAGCAGATCAGTGCCCCTGAACCTGCGCCTGATATTTATTTCATTGTCCTTGATGAATACACCCGCGCGGACGTGCTACAGAGCATATTCGCATATGACAACTCCATCTTCCTGGATGAGCTGCGCGGGATGGGATTCAGCGTGGTGGAGTGCGCCCAATCCAATTATGCGCAAACGGAGTTAGTGCTCAGCTCAGTGTTAAATTTAAATTATGTGGAGGAGTTTGGCGACTTTGCCCCAGACAGCGAGGACCGGGCCACCCTGCGCCACATGATCAAAAACAGTGCAGTTGAACAGGCCTTGGGTGACATGGGCTACCAGATGGTGGCGTTTGAGACCGGTTATTACTTCTCTGAGCTGGAGGATGCCGATTTCTATTTCACTGCGGGAAGAAGAAGCTGGTTAAGCGGTTTGAGCAGGTTTGAAGTAATGCTTTTGCGCTCCACTGCCGGTCTGGTACTGGTCGATTTATCGCAAGTGCTGCCAGACTTTCTGAGTCCTGACGTGGAACAGCCGCTTGATGACAAACGTGCCCAGGTGCTGTATACCCTCGACATGCTGGAGCGTATTCCGGGGGAGATTGACGGTCCGAAGTTCGTTTTCGCCCACATTGTACTACCCCACCCGCCATTCGTCTTCGATGAGCAGGGCAATGCGGCCAATTTCCCCGAGGAATTGAGCCCGGAAGAATATTCAGCGGCCTACCGGGCGCAGGTGATCTTTCTCAACCAGCGCCTGCTGCCGCTGCTGCGAACAATCCTGGCAGAATCAGATCCGCCGCCCATCATCATTTTACAGGGAGATACCGGCCCAGGGCGCGTGTCACATAGTGGGCGTATGGCGATATTGAGCGCCTTCTATTTACCCGGCTATGAAAGTGAGCTTCCCTCCAGCCTGACCCCGGTCAACAATTTCCGGCTGGTCTTCAATGCGTATTTTCAGGCTTCCTTCAGCCTTCTGGAGGATGCCAGTTATTTTTCCCTGTATACAGCCCCTTACGACTTTGAGTTGCTCCCGAATCAATGTAAGCCATAGCAGTATAAATAAACAAAAACGAGCCCGCTTCCAGGCTCGTTTTTGTTTATTTATCAATTCATCCAAAGGCTAGAAGATATACATGAACGCGTTCTCCGCCCAGCTCAGCAGCGGCGTCGGAACCAGGCTGAGCACCACCACCGCCAGGGCAGCAGCAAACGCCGTGATCTGCAGCCAGGGTGCGCGGCGTACTTCGGGCTCGCCCTCTTTCATGTACATCATCACAATGATGCGCAGGTAGAAATAAGCTGAAATGAGCGAGGTCAGCACGCCGATCAACGCCAGGCCCAGGTAGCCGCTCTCGATCACCGACTTGAACAGGTAGAACTTACCCATGAAGCCCAACGTGGGCGGCACGCCGGTGAAGGAGAGCATGAAGATGACCATGGCGATTGCCAGGGCGGGGTATTTCTTACCCAGGCCGGCATAGTCTTCGATCTTGAGACCATTTGGACCCTCAGCACCATTGGCTTTCTCCAGGGCGATCACCACTGCCCAGGCCCCCAGGCTGGTAACCGCATAGGTGAGCAAGTAGAACAGGGCACTGGAAACTGCCGGCTGTGCCATTGCCGGGTCGCCGAAGGGCACCAGCGCCATCAGGATATAGCCAGCATGGGCGATGCTGGAGTACGCCAGCATGCGCTTTATATTAGTTTGGGAAATTGCCACCAGGTTGCCCAGGAACATGGTCAGGGCAGATAGCACCCAGAACACCATGGTCAGATCGACAGCGGTGATCGAGATGGTGGCAAAAAAGATGCGCAGCAGGGCGGCAAACCCGGCGGCTTTGGCACCCACCGACATAAAGGCGGTTACTGAAGATGGAGCGCCCTGGTAAACATCCGGTGTCCACATGTGGAAGGGCACCGCGGCGACCTTGAAGCCCAGCCCGATCAGCATCAGCACCCCGCCAAACAGCAGCAGCGCCGGGTTATACGCTCCATTGGCTACCAGGGTAGCCACCCCAGCCAGTGAGGTGGTCCCGGTCGAGCCGAAGACGAGCGCCACGCCAAAGACGAAGAAGCTGCCGGCGAACGAACCCAACAGGAAATACTTCAGCGCCGATTCTTCTGAATCGAGCTGCGGGCGGGCAAAACCAGCCAGCACGTACAGCGGGATCGAAAGCAGCTCGAGCGCCAGGAACATTACGATCAGGTCCGCAGCCTGTGCCATCAGCAGCATACCGCTGATGGAGAACAAGAGCAGTGAATAATACTCGCCGCGCTCGATGCCCCGCCGTTTCAGATAGTCGTAAGCCAGCGCAATGGCGGCTAACCCGCTGCCCAGGAACAAGGTGTTCAGGAAGACCGAATAGCCGTCGACCATCACCATCCCGTTGAACGCGCCGTTAAGCTGGCCATTTTGGGCGATGGTCAGCCCGAGTGCCACCATCAGCCCCACCGCAGCCAGCAGCGCAGTCCAGCCTTTGCGCTCTTTGGGGATGAACAGGTCTACCAGCAGCAAGGCGCAGGCCCAGACCACCAGCACCGCCAGCGGCAGGATGACCTTGAGATTCTCGAACAAAGCTTCAAAGCTCATCGCTTCTCTCCTGGCGCGAATTACGCGCCCTGCGCCTTACTGGGCGCCTGCCGCTTTCAGGATGATGCTCACCAATTGCTCAACCGAGGGGGACATCAGCTCAAAGAAGAATTTGGGGTACAGGCCGATCCAGAAGATGAAGACCAGCAAGGGAACCAGGGTGACGATCTCGCGTCCGTTGAGGTCCTTGAGGGTTTTGTTCTCGTCTTTGGTCACCGGGCCAAGGAACATTTTCTGGAACATCTTCAACATATAGATCGCCGCCAGGATCACGCCGGCTGCTGAGACGCCGGCGAACCAGGGGCTGATATGGTCGGAGCCGAAGGCGCCAAGCAGGATGGTGAATTCGCCGACGAAGCCGTTCAACCCCGGCAGGCCCATCGAGGACAGGGTGACGATCAACGTCAGCACGCCGTAGATTGGCATGATCTTCCACAGCCCGCCGAAGGCGTCCATATCCCGCGTGTGGCGGCGCTCGTAGATCATCCCGACGATGAGGAACAAGGCGCCGGTGCTCAGACCGTGGTTGATCATCTGCAGGATGGCGCCCTGCATGCCCTGCGGGTTGAGGGCGAACAGGCCCAGCATGACGAAGCCCAGGTGGCTGACCGAGGAGTAGGCCACCAGTTTCTTCACATCCTGCTGAGCATAGGAGACCACTGCCCCGTAGATGATGCCGATGGTCGCCAGCAGCGCCAGCCAGGGCGCGGCTTTGAGCGTCGCTTCGGGGAACATCGACAGGTTGAAGCGCAGGAAGCCGTAGGTGCCCATCTTCAGCAGAACACCTGCCAGGATGACCGAGCCGGCGGTGGGCGCTTCCACGTGCGCATCCGGCAGCCAGGAGTGCAGCGGCCACATAGGCACTTTGATGGCAAAGGCGGCGGCAAAGGCCAGGAACAGCCACAACTGGATATCCGGCAGGATGCCGCCGTTGGCGATGATCTCTGGCACCGAGAAAGTGCCCTGGTTGATGCCCAGCCACAAGATCGCCAGCAGCATCAGGATCGAGCCCGCCATGGTGTACAGGAAGAACTTGATCGCCGCATACATGCGCCGTGGGCCGCCCCATACGCCGATCAGGAAGTACATCGGCACCAGGGTGAATTCCCAGAAGATGTAGAACAGGAACAAGTCCAGCGCCAGGAACACGCCGACCATGCCCACTTCCAGCAGCAGGAAGAAGATCATGAAATCCTTGACCCGCTCCTCAACCGCCGACCAGGTCGACAGGATCGAGATGGGGGTCAGCAGGGTGGTGAGCATCACCAGCAGGATGCTCAAGCCGTCGACGCCCATGTGGAAGCTGATCGTCCAGTTGGAAAATTGGATCCACGGCTGGTCGATCTCCATCTGGATGCCTGCTGTCGCCCATAGTGAACTGGGACAGCATCCACAGCGACAGGCCGAAGGTGACCAGCGAAGTGACCAGCGCTACCCAGCGGATGGCATTCTTCCACTCGGATTTCATAAACAGCAAGATCAGGATGCCAATCAAGGGGAAAAAGGTGGTAACGATTAGGGGGTGAAAGAGCAAGTTCATCTCTGTTCCTCGGTTACAGAATTTGCCTTTGCAGGTTTACCTTTGCAAGGTTTATCGTCTCATCTTAAGTCTAGAGACCACGCAGAATAAGGTAGCCAATGATCAGGATCACACCGGCAAACACCGACAGGGCATAGTTGCGCACGTAGCCGGTCTGGATGCGCCGTACCGACTGGGCCAATTCCTGAGTGCCCTCTGCCAGCCCGTTGGCGAAGCCATCGATGACATGGGTATCGAGCAGCTTGGAAAGCAGCCAGGCCAGGCCATTGAAGGCGCCAAACAGCACTTTGTCGTGGAAGAAATCGTGCCAGAAGTCCCAGTCCACTTTTTCGGCGATGAAGGCAGCGATGGCGGTGTACGGCTTGATGATAATCGCCTGGTACAGCTCGTCTACGTAATACTTATTCTCCAACAGGGTGAAGACCGGGCCGAGCATCCTCCGCAGCGGGTCATCGCTGCGGCGCGCCAGGGGCAGCTCTTCCATGGCTTTCATGCGGCGCACATACACCACGTATGACAGGGCGATGGCAATCAGAGCTAATGCAGTCGAGAGCAGCGCCACCGTCAGGTTGAAGCCGCCTTCCGCCGCGCCCTCGGATGCCAACAGCGCTGCCAACCCGCCCTTGAACAGCGTGCCAACTGCTTCGGCAGCCTCTTCCAGGTGGATGGTATGCCCCAGCCAGGTGGTAAAGGTGTGCAGACCCGGCAGGTTGAGCGCCCCGCCGAACAGCGACAGGATCGCCAGGATGACCAGCGGGGTCGTCATCAGCGCAGGCGATTCCTGGGCGTGGGCTGCCGGCTCGCTCTTGGGCTGCCCAAAGAACACCATGATCACCTGTCGTCCCATGTAGAAAGCGGTGAAGAAGGCGGCGATGGTCAGCAGCCAGTAAACGGTAGGGTTCAGGTGCAGCGCTTCAGCCAGGATCTCGTCCTTTGACCAGAAGCCAGCCAGGGGGAAGATGCCGCCCAGCGCCAGCGCTCCAATCAGGTAGACCCAGAAGGTGGTCTTCATGCGGGTGCGCAGACCGCCCATATTGCGCATGTCCTGGGGGTCAAAGTGCTGCCCGTGTTTCAGCTTCCGGCGCAGTAGCGGGTCGTGCTCCACGTGATGATGGCCGCGCTCCACGCCCTGGATCACCGAGCCGGAGGAAAGGAAGAGCAGCGCCTTGAAGAAGGCGTGGGTCACCAGGTGGAACATACCGGCGACAAAGGCGCCCATGCCTACCGCCGCCACCATGAAGCCAAGCTGGCTAATGGTCGAGTAAGCCAGCACTTTCTTGATATCGAACTGCGCCACGGCAATGGTGGCGGCGAACAGGGCGGTTACGCCGCCGACGATGGCAACCCAGCTCTGCGCCTGGGGCACCAGCGAATACATGGCATAGGAGCGGGCCACCAGGTAGACGCCGGCAGTCACCATGGTCGCTGCATGGATCAGCGCCGAAACCGGGGTGGGACCCGCCATGGCGTCCGGCAGCCAGACGAACAACGGCAGTTGGGCCGATTTGCCCGTCACGCCCAGTAGCATAAACATGGTGATGGCGAAGATGATCCCGGCGGGAACCAGCGGGGCAATCGCCGCCACGCTATCAAAGTCAAAGCTGAACACACCGTTCTCTGCCAGCGGCTGGAAGTGCTTGTACATCAAGAAGGCAGCGATCAGGAAGCCAAAGTCACCGATGCGGTTGGTGATGAACGCCTTCTTGCCAGCGATGGCGTTGCCGATGCCGTCCTTGCCTTTATCGTACCAGAAGCCGATCAGCAGGTAGGAGCACAGCCCCACGCCTTCCCAGCCAACGAACAGCATCAGGTAGTTATCCGCGCTGACCAGCACCATCATGGCGGCGATGAACAGGTTGAAGAAGACAAAGAAGCGGCGGAAGCGGCTTGGGTCGCCGTTATGGCGCACATCTTCATGCATATAACCGACCGCATAGATGTGGATCAGCGTCCCCACCCCGCCGACCACCAGCATCATGGTCACCGAGAGCGTATCCACCCGAAAGGCCCAATCGAGCTGCAGGCTGCCGATGGTGATCCACTCGACGAAGGGCACCGTGGTTCCGCCGGGGCTGCCAATCAGTGAGATGCCCAGCAGTACGGCAACCACAAAAGACAGGCCCGATCCCAGGCAAGCGATGGTGCCAATCACCTTCTCCCCCCACCGCCCGCCGAAAAAGGCGTTCAGCAGCAGACCAATGATGGGGATGAAGACCACCAGGGGCACCAGATTGAAACCGCCTTCGGCGGCGCCTCCTGCACTTATCGCATCACTAAATAACATGTCGGCTATCCTTTCAACGAGTTCATTTGGTCAACATCGATGCTGGCTTTCGACCGGAAGATGGTCACGATCAGCGCCAGCCCAACTGCGACTTCGGCTGCTGCCACGGTCATAATAAAGAAGACGAAAATCTGCCCACCGGGCTGCTGCCAGTAGCGGGCAAAGGCGACAAAGGCCAGGTTGGCCGAGTTCAACATCAATTCTACAGACATGAAGATGATCAGCGCATTACGGCGGACCAACACACCCATGGCGCCAATAATGAACAGGATGACCGCAAGTCCTATGTAGTATTCAATCGGTACAGGCATACGCATTCTCCCAAATGTAATCCCGGCTCGGATTGCGCCTATTTCTTCTCATTCTTGGTCAGCACGATGGCGCCAACGATCGCCACCAGCAGCAGCACCGAGGTAACTTCAAACGGCAGCAGGTAAGTGGTGAACAGGTTCCCCCCAATATCCACCGGTGAGCCAAAACTATCTGGCAGCGGATAGTCCAACGGCAGCAGGCCGCGCTGCCCCAGGACGATGATCACCGCTTCGGCGAACAAGATCACACCCAGCACAACCGCTGCGGGGCGCTGCCAGGGCAGCTTGCTGGGGTAGTTCAGCTTCTCACCCCCCAGCAGCATGATGACGAAGAGGAACAGCACCATGATCGCCCCGGCATACACCGTCACCTGAGCAACCGAGATGAATGGGGCGTTGAGCAGCAGGTAGAAGACCGCCACGGTGGCAAAGTTCAGCACCAGGAACAGCGCCGCATAGACGGCGTTCCGGCTGAGCAGCATGCCCAGGGCGGTAGCAATTGCCACCAGGGCCAGGACGAAAAAGAGAACGAGTTGAATGGTCATCAGCACTTCCTTTATTTACCGCTCGGGCGCCGCTCGGGCTTAGTCCTTGGGGTTTTCCATCACCGGGATGGAGCGGGTGAAGACGCCCGGTTCGGTTTTCTGCGGGGTTGGGGCGCCGCCCTGCGGCACCGGCACCAGCAGCAGTTCTTTGGTGTAAATAGCATCCCGCCGGTTGGTGAACGAGAGCTCGTAGTTATCGCCCAGCACGATCGCCTCGGTGGGGCAGGCATCTTCGCAGTAGCCGCAGAAGATGCAGCGCAAGAAGTTGATCTCGTAGGTGCTGGCGTAGCGCTCACCTGGCGAGAAGCGCCGCTCATCCGTGTTCTCCGCCGACTCGACGAAGATGGCGTCTGCCGGGCAGGCAGCCGCGCACAAGGCGCAGCCGATGCACTTCTCCAGGCCGTTGTCATAGCGGTGCAGCTCGTGGCGGCCTTTGAAGCTGCTGCTTCACCGGGCGTTTGACTTCCGGATACTGGATGGTAACCGGCTTTTCCGCCATGGATTTGAGGGTGGTCCACAGACCTCGGGCAAGCTCTACCAAAAACATAGCGCTAACCTCCTACCAGCACAATGATCACCGCCGCGATGGCAACATTCAACAGCGCCAACGGCAGCAGTATTTTCCAACCAAAGGCCATCAGCCGGTCATAGCGGAAGCGGGGGAAAGTCGCCCGCAGCCAGATCAGGATGAACAGCATGAACAGGGTTTTAATCAACAGGTAGATCGGGCCTAGCCAGGGGACCTGGTCTACGAAGGGGCCCAGGTAGCCGCCCAGGAACACGGTCGAACCGATCATGCTGACGGCGATCATTTTGATGTATTCTGCCATGAAGAACAGGGCGAACTTCATCCCCGAATATTCCACATGGTAGCCGGCGGTCAATTCCTGCTCGGCTTCGGGCATATCGAACGGGGAGCGGTTGATCTCCGCCACGCTGGCGATCAGGAAGATGATGAATCCCAGCGGCTGGAAAAGATTCCAAAGAAGCCAGTTCAGCAATCCGTTGTCCACCACCAAGCGCCCACCGGCAGCGCTGAGAAAGCTACCCTGCGCCTCGACGATATCCACCAGGCTCATCGAGCCCGCCAGCAGGATCGCGCCGACAAATGAAAGGCCCAGCGCCAGCTCGTAGGAGATCATCTGCGCCGTCGAGCGCAGCCCGCCCATCAGGGCGTACTTGTTATTGGATGACCAGCCTGCCAGTACGATGCCATACACCGCGATCGAGGCCACCGCGGTGATGTAAAGCGTGCCCACATTGACATCCGCCAGGTACAGGTTCACCGTGCGCCCAAACAGGTTCACCTGGCGTCCCCAGGGAATGACCGCGGTGATGATCAGCGCCGGGATGACCGTGATCACCGGGGCCAGGACGAACAGCAGCTTATCTGCTTTCGTCGGCACCAGCTCTTCCTTGAAGATCAGCTTCACGGCATCGGCAATCGGCTGCAGCAGCCCCCACGGCCCCGCCCGGTTGGGGCCGATACGCACCTGGATGCGGGCCAGCGCTTTGCGCTCGTAATAGGTCACATAGGCAAAGCCGACCGTCATCCCCAGCAGGACGATCACCGATTTGATGATGTATTCCCAGATTAAGCCAGCATCCATGGATACCTCTTTACATATTCACAGAGTGCAGTACTCAGACAGCTTCCAACTCGGCTGCAGCCGTTAATTCAACCGCCGCCGGGGCATTCAGGGGCACGCCCAGGCTGCGCGGGACCAGAACAACCCCGTCTGGGAGGCCTGCATCCAGCCGCAGCAAGACGGCCGCCGACCACTCACCCAGCTTGATCACCACTTGTTTTGCACCGGCCAATCCCAACCGTTCCGCTTCTGCAGGGTGGATAGATATATACGGCTGCGCCAGGCGCTGACCGAGCAGCTCAGTGGCAGCGATGGTCAGGCCGCGGTCATAAAGACGGGTGACCGGCACCGCCAGCAATCCGTCATCGAGGTGCACGCCGGCGGGAGCCTGCGTTGTGCTCACGGATGGTACGGTGCTGGATTGGGCGAGATGTACGCCCAGTCCCTGTTTGTTATCGTAAGCAGTGCCGCCATAATACAGGTCGCTGCGGCCGATTAGCGGCCATTGCTCCTCTACCTGCGCCAACTGGCGGAAAGTCAGCCCGCTAAAGGCGGGCACCCTGGCTGCCAGCCGGGCAAAGACCCGCGCCGCTGAGCCGGCTTCGACATCCAGGCCGGCCAGCTGGCCGATCTGCCCAGTAATGGCAAAATCAGACCAGGCTTCTGCTCGGGGCAGCACCGCCGGGTAGAAGCGCTGCACGCGCCGCTCGCCGGAGGTGAGGCTGCCATCGCGCTCGGTGAATGGCAAAGCCGGCAGAACCACGTCTGCCAGGCGAGCAGTCTCGGTAAGGAACAGCTCCTGCACGATGACAAAATTATCCGACCGGATCGCATCTGCCAGCACCGGGTCATCCCCGGCGGGGTCGGCGCCAACCACGTACAATGCCTTGGCTTGCTTAATTGCCTCAGCCAGGTCAGGGGGTGGGCGCAGACCTATCTCCCAGGCGCCCTGGTCATTGGCCCGGCTCCACACGGGGATCAAGCCATTGTTCGCCCGTCCGAAATGACCGCTGCTGACCAGCAGGTTGGCGCAGGCTTGAGCTACCGCTTGTGAGCCTGCCAGCCCCAGCCCTTCGCTGCCGTAAAATACGATCAAATTCTCGGCCTGGGCAATGGCGGACGCCGCGTTGGCGAACTCGGCGCTGGTGGGGCCTTTGCTCTTTCCAGGCAGGGCGTTGATCAGAGCCTGGATCATGTCCGCCTCATCGCCATACGCATAACGCAGCTTATAGCTGGCATGCCGGTCTGTCTTGGTGGGGCGGGGATTGGCTACAATCAGGGTCGCGCCGCGCTGAGCAGCTTGCTTGACCCGCAGCCACCAGATAGGCGCTTCTTCTTCCAGGTCTGAGGCCACCACCAGGATGGCACTGCCTTTGCCCAGCTCGCCCAGGTTGGTCCCCTGCCCTACGCCCACCTGTGCGGCGAGATCGCCGCCAGCCATGTAGGTGTATAGAGCTGCCTTGCCGCCCACTCCATCCGCCAAGCACTTCAGGTTGAACAGGTCTTCGTTGCTCAGCCGGCCGCTGCCTAAAGCCAGCAGGCCGCTCCCCGCCTCATTGATGCTTTCGGCGGCTAAAGCCAGCACTACCTCCCAGCTGGCGGGGACCAGCTCACCATCCATCCGCACCAGGGGCTCGGTCAGGCGCTGCGGGCTTTCGGTAAAGTGATGCCCGAAGCGCCCTTTGTCACAGATCCAAATCTCGTTGACCGCCTCATTCTGGCGAGGGAGGGTGCGCTTGATGACAATATCACCGCCGGTTTTGGCTTCGCGGCGAACATTAAAGGTGAGGTTGCAGCCCACCGGGCAGTGCGGGCAGATCGAGGCAGTTGCAGTCATTTCCCAGGGGCGGGCGCCAAAGCGGAAGTCTGCTGTGGTTAAGGCGCCCACCGGGCAAATATCGCTGGTGTTGCCCGAAAAATAGGAGTTAAAACCCGGCTCAGAGTGGGTGACGATCTCCAGCGAGCGGCCGCGATGGTAAAAGCCAATCACCGGGTCGTCGGCGATGGTATCCTGGAAGCGCACACAGCGCCCGCATTGGATGCAGCGCTCGCGGTCCAGAAAGATCAGCTCACCCAGCGGAACATGCTTTGCCAGGTGCATTTTGTCATCGTATATGAAGCGGCTTTGCCCCGATCCGAAACCCATGGTCAGGTTCTGCAGCGGGCACTCGCCGCCTTTATCGCACACCGGGCAGTCAAGCGGGTGGGAGGTGAGGATGAACTCCACGATTTCTTTGCGGGCGGCCTTCACCTTGTCAGACATACCCACCACCACCATGCCCTCGGAGACAGGTGTGGTGCAGGCGGTATCCAGCTTGGGTCCAAATTGGATCTTCAGCGCGCCATCCGCCTCGCGCAGCGGTTGACCGGTAGCCCGGTCGATCACCGGCCGGCCGATTTCCACCAGGCACATGCGGCACATGCCCACCGGCTCCATCTTGGGGTGGTAGCAGAAGACAGGGATGTCAATCCCGATCTTTTTCGCTGCATCCACAATCAGCGTACCTTCCGGTACGGTCACCTCTTGGCCATCAATCGTTAGCGTAAACAATTTACTCATTGATCCTCAGCTCCACAACGATACCCTTGATGGTTGCGCCGGTCACTTCGCCGCGCTAACTTTCAACGAGAAATCCTGCGGGAAACGCTCGATCCCAGAGAGCACCGCTTCGATAGAGAACTCTCCCAGCGCACACAGGCACTTACCTTTGATCTGCCCCGCCACGCTGTACAGCAGATCCACATCTTCCTGGGTGGCATGCCCATTGGCAATGCGCTCGGTCAAATGCGCCATCCAGTAAGTACCCTCGCGGCAGGGGGTGCATTTTCCGCACGACTCATGCTTGAAGAAGTGAATAGTTTTGTTCAACAGCCAGGCAATATTGACCGAGTCGTCCACCACGATCACGGAGGCGGAACCGAGCTGGGCACCCACATTGGGCACGCTCTCGTAATCCATCTTTGTATCCAGCGCTTCCTCGGTGGCAACGATCAACGACGATGAAGCACCCGCCGGCATGATCGCCTTGATCTTGCGCCCTTCAGGAAGGCCGCCGCCGTGCTCGTAGATCAATTCCCGGAAGGTAGTTCCCAGGGGCAGCTCATAGTTGCCGGGGCGGTTCACGTTGCCTGACAGGCTGAACACCTTCGTGCCGGGACTCTTCTCGGTGCCAAAGCTGCGGTACCACTCGGCGCCGTTCGCCAGGATCAGGGGGACATTGGTTAAGGTTTCGACATTGTTGACGATGGTCGGTTTGCCGTACAGCCCGAACGAGGGCGGGAAGGGCGGGCGCAGGCGCGGCTGCCCCAGCTTGCCTTCCATCGACTCGAGCAACGCGGTCTCCTCGCCGCAGATATAGGCCCCGGCGCCCAGGTGGGTGAAGATGCGCATGGAGGTCTGTGTGCCGAATAATTGATCGCCCAATAGTCCAGCTGCTTCCATCTCGGCAATGCGTTGATCCAGGGTATGGGCTACCTGCCAGAACTCGCCGCGCAGGTACACGTAGGCTGCCTGGGCGTTGACTGCAAAAGCGCAGATTGCCACGCCTTCCAGGAACTGGAATGGGTTGCTCTCCATGATCTCGCGATCTTTGAAGGTGCCCGGCTCGGATTCGTCGGCGTTGGCGACCACGTAATGGGGAAAATTCTTCTTATCGATGAAGGACCATTTCATCCCGGTAGGGAAGCCCGCCCCACCCCGGCCGCGCAGCCCCGAAGCCTTGACAAGTTCCGTCACCTGATCGGGCTGCAGGCTGGTGACCACCTTGTTGTAGGCTTCAAAGCCGCCGTTCTGGCGGTACACGTCCAGGTTGTCCAGGTTGGGGATATCACGATGACGTAAGAGGATGTGCTCGTTCATCTCACACCTCCTTCGCTTGGTGTGAAGAATGGTGTACCTTCACCTTCAAGGCTTCGATGCCCTGCATGGCGCTTTCCACGGTCTGGTTTTCATGGTACGCCAGCCCTTCCCCGCTCTGCACCTGGAACATCGGCGCCCGGTGGCATCCCGCAAGGCACTTTACTTCCTCAACCGTGATCTTGCCGTCCGCGGTCGTCTCGCCAACTTTGATGCCCAGGTTCTCACATAATTTCTGCAGGAATTCATCTGCGCCGCGCAAGGCGCAAGGCAGGTCGGTGCACACCTGGATGCGGTAGCTGCCGGCTGGCTCGTCATAATACAGCGAGTAGAAACCGACGATGGAGGCGACTTCGGTGGGGGTGATCTCACAAATTGCCGCAATCTCCTCCAGCGCCTGCTTGGTCACAAATCCACCCTCCCTCTGTGCCAGGTACAGCAGGGGCATCACCGCCGAGCGTTTTTGGTCATCCGGGTACTTCGCCAGGATCTTCTCAATCTCATCGGAGTATTTTTCTCTCAGCATGCTGCCTCTCTGATTCTTATCGGTCTGAGTCGCCCAGAACAATATCCACGCTGCCGATGATGCCTACCAGGTCCGCCACCAGGTGCCCCCTGGAAAGCACCGGTAAGGCCTGCAGGTGGATGAATGAGGGGGTGCGCCAGTGAACGCGGTGCGGGTGGGAAGTGCCGTCGCTCTCCAGGTACACACCCAGCTCACCGCGCGGCGACTCAACCGGGCTGTACACGGCTCCCTTGGGAAGCTGGAAGCCCTCGGTCCACAGCTTGAAGTGGTGGATCACAGCTTCCATGCTGGTGCCCAGCTCGGCGCGCGGCGGGGGCACATACTTACGATCATTGCTGCGTACTGGCCCCAACGGGAGCTTATCCAGCGCCTGTTGGACTATACGCAAGCTCTGGCGCATCTCTTCCATGCGCACCAGGTAGCGATCGTACACATCGCCATGCGTGCCGGTGGGCACCTCAAAATCATACTGTTCGTAACCTGTATATGGATTCGTCTTGCGCAGGTCAATCGCCGGGCCAGAGCCGCGCAGCGTCGGGCCGGTCAGGCCCCAGCGCACCGCGTCGGCGGCGCTGATCACGCCAATCTGACGGGTGCGGTCCATAAAGATGGGGTTCTTGGTCAGCAAAGCATGGTACATGTCGATGCGCGCCGGGAACATGCGCAGGAAGCGGCGCACCGCCAGCTCAAAATCAGCCGGCACATCCCGCCACAGACCGCCCGGGCGGAAGAAGGTGGTCATCATACGCTGCCCGGAGCACATCTCGAGGATATCGAGGATGTACTCGCGCTCACGGAAGCAGTATAAGAAGAGGGACATAGCTGCCAGGTCCAGGGCATGGGTGCCGAGCCAGACCAGGTGGGAGGCGATGCGCTGCAGCTCAACCAGGATGACGCGAATGGCCTGGGCGCGCGGCGGTACTTCTAGCTCTGCCAGGCGCTCGATGGCCAGCGAATACGCCAGCACGTTGCCGGTCGTGTTCAGGTAGTCCAGGCGGTCGGTCATCACGGCGGCTTGCTCGTAGGTCTTGGCCTCCATATTCTTCTCGATGCCGGTGTGCAAGAAGCCGACATCGGGAACGCAGTTGACGATCACTTCGCCATCCAGCTCAAGCAGCAGGCGCAGCACGCCATGCGTGCTGGGGTGCTGGGGGCCCATGTTCAACAGCACCGTCTCGCCGCGAAACGCCCGCTCAGAGACCAGGTGCTTTAATTCATCCACGGTTACTTCATTGATCTCACTCATCGCGGCACTTGCTCCTTCGGAACTTGCTCTTGCAGAGCTTCATCAGGCTTCTTCATAGCGGGCTTTGTGTTTGCGCCGGTCTATTTCATCAAAATTGAAGGTGAACTGCGGCTCTTCGTACCCCAGTGGGTAATCCTTGCGCAGCGGGTGGCCTTCCCAGTCGGCGGGCATGATGATGCGGCGCAAGTCGGAGTGCCCGGCGATATTGATGCCGAACATGTCAAACAGCTCGCGCTCATGCCAGTTTGCGTTGTAATAGATCGCTTCTACGGTCGGCAGCGATGGGGTGTCGCCGTTGAGCGGGACCCGCAGGCAGATGCGCACATTGTGCTCATGGGAATACAGGTTATATACGGCATGGAAGCGCGGCTCTTGCTCAGGCCAATAATCCGAGGCGGTCAGGTCCGCCAGGAAGTTGAAACCGAACTCGTCGTTCAGTGCCTGGCAGACCGCGACGATTTGTTCTACCGGTACCAGCAAGGCCGGGGGGTACTTCTGGACCTCGGCTGGCTGCAGGCCAAAGCGTTCTCGCAGAGTGTTGAGGACAGTTCTGAGGTGTTCTTCTGACATATTTTTATTTAAGCCCAATCTTTGAGTGTCTCACCCTTAACCTTCTCGTAGAGGGTGATGATGCCATGGATCAACGCTTCAGGGCGCGGCGGGCAGCCGGCCACATATACATTTACCGGCACAATCTCATCGACGCCCTGCACAATGGCATAGTTATTGAAAACCCCACCGCAGGAGGCGCAGTCGCCCATCGAAATCACCCACTTTGGGTCGGGCATCTGATCGTACAGGCGGCGCAGGACTGGCGCCATTTTACGCGTCACCCGCCCGGCGACGATCATCAAGTCGGATTGGCGCGGACTGGCCCGCATCAGCTCCATTCCGAAACGGCTCATATCGAAGTGCGAGGCCTGGGCAGACATCATTTCGATCGCACAGCACGCCAGTCCAAACAGCATCGGCCACATGGCGTTGGTGCGGGACCAGTTCACCACCTGCTCCAGCTTGAGGGTCACTATCCCCATGTTTCCTAGTTTTTGCTCTATTCCCATTCCAAGGCTCCCTTCTTCCAGGCATATACGTAGCCCACCAATAAGATGGCAATGAAGACGCCCATCTCGAGCAGCGCAAAGCCGCCCAGATCCATCTCGATCAGGCGGCGTAAGACGACTGCCCAGGGGATGAAGAAGACAAGTTCGATATCGAAGAGGATGAACAGAACGGCGACCAGGTAAAATTTGATCGGAACCCGGCGGGTACCCTCCCCATAGGGTTTCATGCCCGATTCATATGGCATCCCTTTGCGCAGGCTGTCCCGTCGCGGGCCGAAGATATTGCCCAGAAAAACGACCAGAAAACCCAGGGCGATTGCCAGGATGATGATGACCGCTATGGGAATGAAATCTTGGAGCATAGTTTCACCTCTACGAAGATGTGACTTCTCGTTAATCGACGGCGCCAGGCTGCCTGACATTATTCATTTGATTTTGCCCTACCTGCATAGGACCGTTGAAACTGGAGGCGGCAAGGGCACCACCAAGCGTGTAGTTTATCATAGGGAGGTTCAGGTGTCAATTTTCACAAATCAGACGATTCTAGCCTAAATAATCCCTCAACTGGCGGCTGCGCGTGGGGTGTCTCAGCTTGCGCAGGGCTTTGGCTTCGATCTGGCGGATGCGTTCACGGGTGACATTGAAAGCCTGGCCTACCTCCTCCAGGGTGTGATCCTTGCCGTCCAACAATCCAAACCGCATTTCCAGTACCTCTCGCTCGCGATCGGACAGCACTGCCAGGGCATGCTTGACCTGCTCGCGCAGCATCTCGCGGGCGGCTGCATCCATCGGTTCCTGGGCATCTTCATCTTCAATGAAGTCGCCTAACAGGCTGTTATCCTCCGTGCCAACCGGGCTTTCCAGTGAGATAGGTTCCTCGGCGGCGCGCAGAACCCGTCCCACCTTGGCAGCCGAGAGGCTCCAGCGCCGGCGCAGATCGAGGGGCAGGCTGGTGTAATCGCCGTGGGCGCGCATAATGATCTGGCGGTCAGCGGGATCCATAAAACCGGCTTCCAAAGCCAGCTCCTCGGCTGTCGGTGTTCTTCCCAACTGCTGGGTCAGGCGGCGCTGAATGCGCAGCAGGCGGTTGATCGTCTCAAAAATGTGCACCGGAATGCGGATGGTGCGCGCCTGATCGGCGATGGAACGGCTGATCGACTGGCGGATCCACCAGGTGGCATAGGTGCTGAATTTGTAGCCGCGGGTCGGATCAAATTTGGATACTGCCCGCAGCAGCCCCATGTTGCCTTCCTGGATCAAATCTAAGAAAGAAGACCCGCGCCCCAGGTAGCGTTTGGCAACGCTCACCACCAGGCGTAAGTTAGCCTGCACAAGAGCCTCGCGCGCTTCCTCAGCGCGCAGTTCCGCGGCTTCCAGCTCAGCCTGCAGCAGCTCTTCCTCTGGCAGGTAGCCGGTAAAAGTACGGCTGGCAGGCAGCTCGTTGCGGTTTTCTAACTTCCGGGTCAACCTTGCGGCAGTACCTTCAGGGAGCAGGTAGAGAGCAATGAAAGCACTCATCGCATGCCGCGCCACCCCATCCCAGAGACGGTCTTTCCCCCAGCGACCATTATCCAGGTATGTGCGCAGGTAGGATGGACCGTTATGGCTCCAGGTTTGGCGCAGCATTTGGGCTTCTGCCAGCACCAGGATCAGGTCAGGACAGGCGCTTCCCAGGCGCTGGGTATCTTCCACCGTGCGCTTCCATGAGATGCACAGCTCGTCGTACAGCGCTTTGTACACACTGAGGGCAACCTCCCGCCCGCGGCGGGCCAGGGGATGCCCGCGCAGTAAGACTTCCCGGCGGCGCGGCGCCTCAATGCGCGCCGCCAACCAGAATTCGCAGTCTGAGCTGAGCAGCTCTATCTCTCCAATCTCTTTGAGATACAGGCGGACCGGATCCTCTCCCAGGTCGCTGGGCAGCGAGGTGGAGATCAGCTCCAGCGTATCGCTTTCATCCAGTGTGACGATCTCTTCACTGGCCTGAGCCAACATCAGATCATCTGGCTCCTCAATCTCTGCATCTTCCCCCAGGTCAGCGAGCAGATCACTCATTTTATCCAGGTCGGGGAAAGGCAGACTACCCTCCTCTACTTTGGAGGGTTCTGGCTGGACAGGAGTGTGTTTCGGTTTTTGCTCCATGGGTATATTATAGCCGTAAAGCGCTATCTGGTTGCAGAAGCCAGGCGGCTGGTGAAGCGCCCCAGCGCTTTATCGATCCGGTTGCGCAATTGGGAATAATCCCGCATCAGTATGCTATATTCGCTAACCAATAAGTCCCCCTTTTCTTGGGCGTCAGTCATCATGAATTTCAAGTGATCGGTATTCTGTTTAACTTCACGCTTGCGTAGGTCTAACAGCCCACGCAGGACATCTTCCAGCACCCGGTCTTCTACGGGGTCCAGGGTTTCGGTCTGTTTTAGGCAGCTCATCGGCCATTTCCATCAACGGCAGCGAGAGGCCGTTCAATACAAAACTGGCTGGCTCAGAGATATCCTGGCTCAGGGACTCCTGTACCAGGTCAAATACAGTCTGGTAGTCGGCGCGGTCAAAATCGGTGCGCGATAGGCGCGGCAGGCTGTCCTGCTGTAATTCCCGGTCGATGCGAAAGACCAGCTCGGGGCGGCGCATGAGTATCCCCAGGCAGTGGGCTTCCTGGCGGGTGCGAGGTGACGACGCCTTGCGCGGCGCGGCTGCTGGCTGCGGGGCAGTTTCAGGTGCGCGGCGGCGGGGCTGCTGACCTGGCCGCGCCGGCCCTTCGCTCTGCTGTAGGGCACGCTCATCCACGCGCAGCAAACGGGCCAGCCGCTGGCGGTAGGCTTCCCGCTCGATGGCATTGGGAACTTCCTTGATCAAGGGTAGAACCTGGGCTGCCACCTCGCTCTTGACCTTGGCATCCTCCACATCCCGCCCGCTGACCAGCGTTTCCATCACATGCACCACTACCGGTTTAGCTTCGGCTACAATGCGCTGCCATTCGTCCGGATCGCGCAGCACAATTTCATCCGGGTCATTGCCTGGGGGCAGGGTGGTAATGCGGATATCCGCCTGCAAGCGTGTCTCGTGCGCCAGCAGCCCGCGGGCATCAAAATAAGCCTCGGAGGTGTGATCCAGGGTTTGCCGGGCGACCTGCAGCCCGCGCAGCGTGGCTTTGTCGCCGGCCGCGTCCGGGTCCAGCGCCAGCACAATCCGCCGTGTCAGCCGTTTGAGCAGGCGCAGATGGTGTTCGGTGAGAGCAGTGCCCATCGGCGAGACGGTGTTCTCGAAACCCGCCTGGTGCAGGGCGATCACATCCAGGTAGCCCTCTACGATGACCGCCTGTTCAGCCGTGCGGATCGCCCGCCGGGCGCGATCGAGTCCATACAGCAGGTGGCTCTTATCAAAGACCGGTGTTTGGGGGGAGTTGAGGAACTTGGGCAGATCCTCCGGGTTGAGGATGCGCGCCCCAAAGCCCGCCATGCGGCCGCGCTCGTCACGGATGGGGAACATGATGCGGTGGCGGAAGCGGTCATATACCCGCCGTCCATCCTGGCTTGCGCCTTCCTCAGCCGGGCGTTCGCTGACCAACCCAAACTCCTGCAAATTGCGTTCATTATGCCCTTTGGATTTAAAGTGGGTCAGTGCGGCTTCCCAACTGTTGGGGGCATACCCCAGTCCAAACTTCTCGATCGTGGCATCGCTCAATCCACGCCGGTGCAGGTACTCCAGTGCCTGCTTTCCAGCCGGGGTATTGATCAGGTTGTGGCGGTAGAAGGTGACCGCTTCCTCCAGCAGGGCGCGCAGCGCATCGTGCTCTTCGACCTGCGCCTGTTCGGCAGGAGTGGGCGGTTTGAGCTGTATGCCGGCTTTCTCAGCCAGGAAGCGCAGCGCCTCGCTGAAATCCCAGCCTTCCTTTTTCATCACAAAACGGAAGATATCGCCGCCCTCGTTGCACTGACCAAAACAGCGCCAGGTGCCGGTCTCCGGGAAGACCACAAAGGCGGGGGTGCGCGTGTTGGCGTGGAACGGGCAGAATCCGGAGTAGCTCTTCCCCGAGCGGCGCAGCTGCACCGTCTCCGAGACCAGGTCGACAATATCGATGCGCGCTTTGATTTCGTCTATCGAGGACATAATTACCCTGAATAGATTATACCAAGTTACAACCCTTATCCTCTATCCCGTCTGCCAAAGGGAGATGGGATAAGGGATAGGGGTGAGGGGTGGTGTTAAGCGGCGTGTGTCTAAGCGCTTTACCAAATCCCAGGAATAAATGCTTTTCGCTCCCTCGGATATTCCGGAAAATGGCTGTGATACCAGGCATGGTGCGAACGGGCGCGCGGCGCCAGGTTGGCGAACGTCCAGACGGCAAAGGTAAGCCCGGTCAGCGACCAGGTAGCCAGCGCCCAGCCGCACCATTCCAGCACCTCGCCGAAGTAATTGGGACAGGAGATCCAGCGATACAAGCCCCCCTGGGGGATCTTGTAGCCCGTCTCACCGGGCTGGCGCAGGCTGCGTAATTTTCTATCCGCCCAGCGATTAATGATATATCCCCCCACGAACAGCGCCGCGCCGGCGATAAACCGGGCATCCAACAGCCAGTCTGTGGAATATTTCCCCGCAGAAAAATGGAACAGGTAGCGCCCATTCAGGTACGCATTGCCCAGGTTGAAGATCATCCCCATCAGCATGACCACCACTGGCATGCGTTTATACTTGCTGCGCGTTTCAAAAGGATAGATAAAGGCGCGGTGGGCGTAGTGAGCCAGCCACATCAGCAGAAAAACCAGCGTGGTGATCGTTTTGGGGGCCGCGCCAATCAGGTACAAAGCGATCATCATCAGGGGAGAGGGGCCTTCCATCAGCAGCCAGCCCAGCCAGTTGGGTACGGTCAGGCCCCAACCCATACGGGCGTGACGCCCGTATGGCGCGCTGATGAAAAATAAGGAGATAAATATTCCCCCGGCTAGGGTAAAGGAAAGGATGACCAGGATATTGAAGACTTGTTGTTCGCTCATCGTGTGTGACCGGAAAATTCATCAATGATGATTTATCAGCAGCCAGCGCAGCGTATCTTCTAATGTCTGCTCAAAGGGTCGCGGGGAGTAGCCCAGCTCCCGGGAGGCTTTGGCACAGCTTATCTGGCGGTTTGAGTTCAGGGCGGTAAGCATGGCGCGGGTATACAGCGGCTCTGACCCATTCAGACGTCCCAGGTGGGTCATCAACGGCGCTGCCCAATCTGCCAGTTTGAGCGGGACCACCGGTCGGGTCAGCCGCCTGCCCGTGATGCGGTCCACCTGCCGGGCAACTGCTGGGATCGACTGCCAGTGCCCAGAGAGAATGTAGCTGGACCCGGCAGGCGCCAGCCTGGCAGCCCGCATGGCACCGCTGACCACGTCGCGCACATCCACCCAATCATAGCCGCCGCTGACCAGCGCCGGCAGATTTCCTCGGGCGAGCAGCAAAAGGGCTCTGCCAATGTAGGAGGGTTTGAAATCATAGCGCCCAATGACCGCGGTGGGGATGATGGTGACCACATCCAGCCCGTTCGCAGCCGCCTGCTGCACCTCCCTTTCGGCAGCCGCCTTCGAGCGCTCATAGGGCGGCGCGGCAGGGTCGTCCAGCAGTGGGCGATTCTCGTCCAGCGGTTGGTCAAGGGGCGCTTGTTGGCGGGTGTGGATAGAGCTGAAGTAGACCAGCCGCCGTACATTGCATTGGCGGCAGGCAGCCAACACATGGCGCGTACCTTCCAGATTGATTGCCGCCACCGTGCTCCAGCTGTCCATGCTCAGCGAGATGGAGGCTGCCAGGTGGTAAACCATGTCGGCGCCGCTGAAGGCGCGCTCCAGGGATGTCTGGTCGCTTAGATCCGCCTCAACCAGGTCAAGATCCAATCCTTGCAGGGCGCGCCGGTCGTGATGCACCAAGGAGCGCACACCCCTGCTGCCCTGGTCAGCCAACAGGGCTCGCACCAGGTTGGCGCCGATCAATCCACTGGCTCCAGTAACCACAATCATACGCGATGTTAACCCGTGAACGGAGCTAAGGTTGCGGCCTATTATAGTTGATGAAATCACTCTCCTGGGATAGAGCATGGCAATCAGGTTTGGTATATAATTGTCCCCTATGGCAGACATCTTCTACCAGCTCGCCCGCAAGATCCGCCCGGACCTGGATGCGCTCTCCGGGCAGCGGCGATTGGGCGGCGTGGCAGACGTAGTTTCACTGATCTTCAGCCTGCCACTGCTGGTGGTAGGCCTGGTCTGGCTGGTGCGGGTCTCCAATTGGGAAGCAATTGGGCGGTACTGGGTTTTCATTAGCCTGATGGCGGCGCTGATTGTCGTATTCAACCGTCTCAGTTTCTATGTGATCACCGAAATCCGCGCCGGGGGCTATGCCAACTCGCAGGGAGCATTGGACGGTATTGCGCTGTGGGGGGCAGTGTTAATGGTCGGGCCAGTGGCGATTTGGCTGGATGTGCTCTGGAACCTGGGCAGCCTGCTTAATGGCTTGCGCACCTCCCGAACGGTGGGCGACTGGTGGAGCAGAGTGCGCCTGGCAGTCACCACGGTTGCTGCCAGCACCATCTCGATACTGCTTGGGCTGGAAGTATACACCTTCTTCGGTGGGGAGATTCCCATCCAGGGCCTGGCCATCAGGCAGTTTGCTGCCGCCCTGGCGGGGATTTTTGTGCAGTTTGTGATCACCATGCTGGTGCATGGCGGGTATATCGGTTATGTCGTCTGGGCGTTGAAACAGGTGATACATACCTCACCTCGCTGGGCGATTCAGTTCTTTGTGATGGTGCTGTCGCTGCCGGCGCTGGCAAATCCCTTTGGCATTCTGGCAGCCAGCTTGTATATTGAAAGTGGGTTGGGGGTGTTGATTTTCTTGATCATTGGGCTGCTGTTAATCGCCTTGCTGGCCCGCCGGCTCAGCCAGACGGCAGAGGTCTCACGCCAGCAATCACGCCAGCTGCAGGCGCTGGAGAAACTGGGGCGGGCGATTCTCAATGCGCCGCCGGATGCGTCTACGCTGCCGGAGATCATGAAAACCCATGTTCCGCTCATGTTTGCCTCACGCGGCGTTGCCATCTGGACGACGACGCGCGGGCTGCTGCTGCATGAGCCAGCAGACTGGGAGATAGCGATTGAGCCCATTTGGAAGTGCGTACAGCGCTACCGCGAAACGAAGGTCTTTCTCCCCCATGAGGCGCTGCCCTGGCAGACAAAAGCAAGCACTCATGAACTCCTGCTGGTTGCTCCGATCCTGAATATGGTCAGCGGGGAGGCGGAGGGGTTTGTTTACCTGGAACTGCAAACCCTGGCGGTTCCCTGGGATGCGCGTTCGGTTGCCAGCCTGCTTCCCGCAGTCCAATCCTTGAGCGCACAGGTGGCCTCCGCCTGCCAGCAGGCCCGGGTTTATGCGGACACACTGGCAGGGCAGAAGACATTGCAAGAGCTGACCCTGGCGCGCCGCATCCAGGATTCTTTCCTGCCTCAGCACATCCCACAGATCCCCGGTTGGCAGATCGCTGCCGCTTTGGAACCGGCGCGGCAGATGGCAGGTGACTATTATGATTTCATCCCACTCCCTGAGCACCGGCTTGGCATTCTGATCGCTGACGTGGCAGACAAAGGATTGGGGCCCGCGCTATATATGGCCCTCTCCAGGACGCTGATCCGCACCTTCGCCACCCAGTATCCGCTGCAGCCAGCACAAGTTTTAACCAGGGTGAACCAGCGCATCTTACAGGATGCCCGGGCAAACCTGTTCGTGACCGTCTTCTACGGGGTCTTGGATCCGACCACGGGAGGATTGATCTATGCCAATGCCGGACATCCACCACCCTACCTGATCAAGGCCAGTACCGGCATTCAAACACTGCGCAATACCGGCATGCCGCTGGGAATTGACGAGGAAACCACCTGGGGGCAGGAAACGGTGGAGATGGATTCGGGGGACGTGCTGCTGCTGTATACCGATGGCGTGACCGATGCCCAGAACAGCCAGGGGGAGTTCATCGACCGTAAATCGATTCTGGAAGTCGTTAATGACTGCCCCGGTAAGCCAGTTGAACTGATCCGCCAGGATATCCTGGAGGTCGTGCATGATTTTGTGGGCGAGGCGGCGCGCTTCGACGACATCACCCTGGTGGTCGTGAGCCGGGATTGATAGGAAATTCCCCTGCTGTCTGTTGTCCTTCTCTTTTTAATCTTAACCGTGTTGTCCGGGTTGTTTCATTGTCCTGTACACAGCATGTCTAACAACAGTTGGTGTCCTTGCGGGTGCTCACTGGCAGCTTGTGAATTTATTAATATCAACTCGCATGCCCGGTGGCGGAGGTACAAGTCTTCCCGGATTATTGCAGATAGTTCCCTTACCCGGCTCTCGATCCCCTGGTAAGCATACCCTTCCAGGAATGGTGTCCATTCGATCCAATCGCTGGCCCTTAATCCAAGCTGCTCCGCCTCATCACCCAGGCGAACTACTTCCTGCCAGTCCCCCCGCTGGCGGGCTAACGAAGCCTGCTGATAGTAGTAACACCAGCCATGGTCAGGTTCCGGTCCGAAAATATCGGGGGGTGGTGTTTGACCAGGCGAGTGGATTTCTATTAGTTCGGGATGCGAATAAGGGGCAACCAGCGCAATTTCCGCGCGGTCCAGGCTGGACAGCTCCGGGACGTTCTCCATCCAGAACATGGACACACGAGAAAATGCCTGGCATGGTCAGTATCATAGTATTGGCATAATCTACCCTGCCGGAAAATCCCCGGCGGTTGATTTCTCGCACCGCCCCAGCCTGGATTGCCTGGATATCCTGAATATCGAGGGTGGCTCCCAACAGGGTCAATGATGTAGCACGACCAGGGGTCGATTGGGGATAGTATATGAGGTTCGCCGGGCCCCACACGAAGTAATCCTCGGCAATGCCTTGGTCTGGATAGTTGACTACCAGAACAGTTTGAGGCTCAATCTGGGGAATGCGCCAGGAGACCTGCCACCAGAAATCTTTCACCGTTTCCCAATTCTCAACATGCACCCGCGTGTTGGCGTAATGGGTCATGCTGGCGAGCACGACCAGCCCCACCGGCATGATCCAGCGCCACCAGGTTTTCGGTTTCAGCTGCCATAATCCAGCCAGGATCATCACCGCACCCACCGAACCAGGCAGAGAGAAGCGGCCGAAATCCTGGAAGACGATGTGCCGCTCACCCAGGTGGGTGGGCAGCAAGGCGCATACCACGCCCAGGATGCCCAGCCAGATCATATCTTGCTCACGGGTTGTCCGCGCCTGGATGGCTTGCCCGGATGGAGAGTTTTCTTTCTGACCTGACATAGCCAGGGTAAATAACAGCACAGCCACCCCAGTCCAGGCAAACATTTCCAGCGAGTATTTGAGGCGCAAATTGAACGCCAGGCGATATACTGGTTCAAACCAGGCAATGACAACCGTGTTGAAGAAATCTTGCACCTGGAGTACCAGCATCCACAGGACACGCAGGGCGGGTGAGCCCGCAATATCCGTAAACATCGATTCGACATCCGTAGCCTGGCGCTGGCTGTTAAAATATGAAAATTCGCCAAATCAAGAAACCGCTCGCACCCAGCAGGGTGGGCAGTGCCTGCAATACAATTCCCCTGAGCCGGCCGATCCATTTCCCGGTGCTGCGCGTGAAGACGATATAACCGATCAGCAAAAAACGCAGCCCTTCCAGGCCAATGTAGTATTCCATCAAACCCAAATAGGAAAGCTGCAGCAGAACTGCCAGCGTCACCAGCACCCCTTTGACCCATAGTTTGGCGGTATACAGCGCCTGGATCGAAAAATAGATTGAAAATATCGCCAGGGTAAAGCTGAACAGGTGAGCCTGGTAGTCTATCGCGTTGGGCTGGTCGAGAAAGCCCGGGTAGAGCACCAACCATACTGCTGCCAGGTAGGCAGCCAGGCGCGCTTTTGGCCAGATGCGCCGCAGCAGCCAGAGCAGGCCAAATGCTCCCAGGCAGCGCAGGATGAATGCAGCGTAGCTGTAAAGAGGGGCGTTGACCCCGAACCAATCAAAGAAAAAACCGACCAGGTACCCGCGTAATGGTCGGTCAATCTCAAAGACTTCGATGAATTTCTCCGCTCCCTGGCTGGTGCCGGCGTAGATCAGATACCAATCATCGTTATACAGCCCGAGCTTACTGGCTAACGGCAGGTAGCAGACAGCCGCAATCAGGATAAGGAACAGCTCAGGGATGTATGGCTTTTCAAGCAGGCGGCGAACCCTGAGCAGGATCGAGGCTATGTTCATTGTCCAGGTTGTCCCCAAAAGCCGTATTTACCTTTTTTTTAGCATTGTCAGGGTATTGCCATGCTCCGCATCGAACTGATAATGTACTTCGTCCATCATTTTACGGATCAAATAAACGCCGATCCCCCGCGGCTTCAGATCCTCCAGCGGTGCGCCTGTGTTTGGCGGTGGAACCTCATCCGGATTGAATGGCGGGGCATGATCGTGCAAGGTGACCCGTAATCCGTCAGCTTCGGGTTGGCAGGTGATCGTTACATCACCCTCTCCGCTGCTGCGATAGCCATGCTCGATGATATTGGTGGCGGCTTCGTCAACAGCCAGCTGAACAGCATACACCTGGCGGTCATCCAGCCCAGCTTGCTTGGCATAGCGGGTGACGAAGGTGCAAATCTTCTCCAGGTTGCCCAGGTGGCTAGAAAATTTGCGGGTTGGCATCGGGGATCAGGCGGGGGAGTTAGAAGCTCCCTACCGCGGTGGTAAGGTCGTCGAAGGTTTTAAAGTAAGATCCCATGCCGACCAGGTTGAGCGAATCCTTGATCCCCGCATCCACGGCGACCAAAACCACTTCACCGCGCGGCCTGCAGGATTTCTGGGCATCGATCAGCATCCACCAGCCAGCGGAAGCTACGAAATTGACCTCGCTCATGTCAAAAATGATATTGTTGACTCCCTTCTCGATGATCTCCTTGAGGGCTTTGCCTAAATCGGGTGCATTCGAACCGTCAATGCGCCCGCTGGTTTTTACCACGGTGCAGCGCTTGTGTACGGTAGTCAGAATATCCATAAAAAGCCTCCTATGAAGAATATACGGGTGTAATTCTGATAGATTATATCAAAGATTATTCTGAACAACCCGAGAAATTTTACCGGCAAGCCGCTCCCCTTACCATGCGCTTGTGTTATACTGCCTGAATTCCGCCGCGTGGGCATCGAATACTGCCCCGAGCGCACAAAAAGATACCATTCAAGCCTCTCCGGATCAGACAGATGACCATAAATACTATCCCTGAACACAAATACCCGCTGCCGGTGCACCACGACGGCTCTGCGCGTTATGTCTCCCCTGCCGATCCGCAGCCTGGCGATGCGGTAACGCTGCGCCTGCGCCACGCCCCCAGCCTGGCTGTTGAGCGCCTCTTACTGCGCACCGCGCCGGATGGTGAGCAGCTCTTCACCGATATGCAGCCCGAACCGTTCCAGGCGGGAGATGCCTGCCGCTGGTGGCGGGTCACGCTGCAGGTGGGCATGCCGCTGACCGGCTACCGCTTTTTGCTCCTGGTGGATGGGCAGGCCTGGTGGTACAACGCCGCCGGGCTGCACGCTTACCCACCGCTGGATGCGCAGGATTTCCACCTGCTGGCGGGCTACCATGCGCCGGAATGGGTGCACCAGGCCGTGTTCTACCAGGTATTTCCCGACCGTTTTGCGGATGGCGACCCCAGGTGCACCGTGCGCGATGGCGAGTATGAGTACCGCGGGCTGCCGGCGCGCGCCCGGCGCTGGGGTGAGCGCCCCGCCTCGGGCCGCCAGGCCATGGTGGAGTTCTTCGGCGGCGACCTGCCGGGGATCACCGCGCACCTGGACTACATAGTCGATTTGGGCGCCAATGCAGTATATCTCAACCCGGTATTTAGCGCCCTGTCCAATCACCGCTACGACGTGACCGACTACGAGAACGTGGACCCGCACCTGGGGGGCAACCCCGCCCTGGCTGCGCTGCGCCTCCGGACTGAAGCGCTTGGACTGCGCTATATCCTGGATATCGTTCCCAATCACTGCGGGGTAATGCACCCCTGGTTCCAGGCCGCGTTGGCTGACCCGAATGCCCCCAGCGCCGAGTACTTCACCATCCGCCAGCGCCCGGACGATTACGAGGCCTGGCTGGGCGTGCGCACACTGCCGAAATTAAACTATCGCAGCCAGGCGCTGCGCCAGGTGATGTACGCCGGTCCGCAGGCAGTCTTCCGCCGCTGGCTGCGCCAGCCCTACGCCGCCGATGGCTGGCGCATCGATGTCGCCAACATGCTCGCCCGTCATGGCGCTGACCAATTGGGCACCGAGGTAGGGCAGGGCATCCGCCAGGCGGTCAAAGCGGAGAATCCGCAGGCCTATTTACTGGGGGAGAATTTCTTCGATGCCAGCAGCCAGCTGCAGGGCGATATGTGGGATGCGGTGATGAATTACGCCGGCTTCACCATCCCCCTGTGGCACTGGTTGAGTGGTTTCAAGGTGCATGTGCGCGGCGATAATCGTCCCGCGACTGCCGCTCCGCTCACCACCCACGCCCTGGTGGATACCTGGCAGGAACACCGGGCCGCCATTCCCTGGGCAATTGCCCGCCAGCAGTTCAACCTGCTCGGTTCGCACGATACGCAGCGCCTGCGCACCCTGCTCAGGGGAAACCAGGCATTGATCCAGCTGGCGATTGCGCTGCTGTTCACCTACCCGGGCGTGCCGTGCATCTATTACGGTGACGAGATTGGGTTGGGCGGGGACGAGGCGGAAGGTCAGCGGCAGTGTATGAATTGGGATGCTTCAGCCTGGGATCACGAGCTGCGGGCGATATACCAAACCCTGGCCCGGCTGCGCCGCAGCGCACCAGCTTTGATCGATGGCGGCTTTCAACTGCTGCTGGCGGATGCGGATACCCTGGCTTACCAGCGCGACAGCACAGCACAGACCCTGCTGGTGATCGCCCAGCGCGGGCCAGCAGGGCGCGAAGCCTTCCCCCTGCCAGTGGCAAACGGGGGCATTTCCAATGGGATGGAGTTCAGCGAGCTGTTCAGCGGGCGGCGCGCCCGGGTAGAAAACGGCTTTTTACCCCTGCCAGAGTTGCCTCCAGGTGCGCAGGTCTGGATTTCAATCTGAAACATGAAATGTCCGAAAATGAGTGAGATGCGGTGCCGCGGCACTGCATCTCACTCATTTTCGGAACTCAGCCCCCTTCCCAGCGGGTAGAGGGGGATGGGAGAGCGTGTATCGTCTATGATTTACCCTGGGAAATTATAACCATGGTGAATCCTGTTTCAGGAAATTTTATTCCTCGATCCTGGGCAGCGCCTTCTTGGCGCTGAGCATGCGCAGCAGCATGCCCGTCATAAAACCCGCTGCGGTCAGCGCCGCCAGGGCGATCTTGGTGGTGTCAACCACCGGCTCGACGCGCACGCCATCCGAGTCGGAGATCACCACCGCCACCGGGCGTGAGAAGACCCGTCCACCGCCGCCGCCCCCAGTACCGCTGCCGGAGCCGGCTGCCGGGCTGCCGTCCTCTCCGGTGCCGCTGCCGCTGCCGCTTCCTACGCCAAAGCCCATGCCACACAGCACCTCTGCGGCAGGGATGATCAGCGTGCTGCCATGCTCGATCGGCTCGCCATACACGGCATGCACATCGGCCGTGGCGAGAAATTCATCCATCGTATTCTGGATCAAATCCAGCGCAGCCATAGGCTGTTCGGTCGGGACAATTTCGTCGCTCATAATATTTCTCCTTGGATTACAGGGACTTATTTTGTCTTTCGAGTACGGAAAGCCAGCCAGATCAGCCAGCCTCCAAGCAGCCCGGCGCCGAGGATGAGCAACTGCGCCAGGCGGGTTTTGTCGCGGACCGGGAGCAGCGTCTCTTGCCCGTCCGGTTCGCGCACCAGCACGGCGGCAGGGCGGTTCCACACCAGGCCGCCTTGCCAGCCAGGGATTTGCAGCCTCACCACGCTCGAGATGGGGGTCAGGCGGCGTGCCCCGGCCTGCACGGCCTCTCCGGCGCGGCTCTCAAGGGTGATCCAGTGCATATGCGCTCCTCTCAGGGATTATTCTGTTCTTCTGGTGGGCGCCGGGATTGGGTCGCTCGCTTCAACTCCCGGTTGGCGGTCTGCAGCGCCTCGAGGATCTCGCTGCGCACTTTGGATTCTACTTCGCCGGTGCGCAATCGTTCCTTAAAATCGCTGATGTCGGCTTTGATGTTCTGCCCGGCCTGGGAACCGTTAAAATCATCCGCCGCCTGGTTGAGCATATTCCCCAACTCGGACAGCCCGGATTGGATCTCCTGCTGCAACTTCTGGCGCTCCTGGCTTTCCCAGGCGCTGCGCAGGGCTTCTTTGATGTTCTTGCCCAACTGACGCAGCTCATCGGCGATATCATTGCTTTCGTGTTCAGGTTGGTCGCTCATGCATGCCTCCGCATATCATTAATGTACCACAAAGTGGGAGAAAATCAATTGCCCCATCGGTTGAGATGCAAAATCTTGCGTCTCTACCGTCATTGATATATACGGATCATCCACAAATTCGTTTCATCTCCCCTCGCCTGCAGGAGAGGGGCCGGGGGTGAGGTCCCCCCCTCTCCCTTCCAGGGAGAGGAACCGGGGGTAGGTTACTTCACCCTCACAAACCTCCTCTTCCCCGCCTGCAGCACACCAGGGTGCGGGAAGGGCTGGGTCGGGTCGTTGAGCGTCTCGCCATCCAGGCGCACACCGTTCTGTTCCATCAGCCGGCGCCCTTCGCCCTTGCTGCTCACCAGGCCGGCTGCCAGCAATGTATCCAGTACCGTCTGACCGGGCTGCAGGCTGAATTCGGGCATGTCCTCCGGCAGGCTGCCCTGCTGGAACACCCGGATGAACGTGGCTTCGGCCTCCGCCGCAGCTTTGATACCGTGGAAGATCGTCGTAATCTCGCGCGCCAGCTTCATCTTGGCGTCGCGCGGGTGCATCTCACCCGAGGCGACAGCCTGCTCGATGGCATTGATCTCGGCGATCGTCCAGCGGGTGGTCAGGCGGAAGTAGGATGGCATAGCCTTGTCGGGCACGCTCATCACCTTGCCGTACATGTCCTCGGCGGTGGTGCTGATCGGGATATGGTTGCCCAGCGACTTGCTCATGCGGATCTCGCCATCCGTGCCCGGCAGGATGCCCATCAGGATGGCGATGTTGGGCTTCTCACCCAATGTGGTCATGATCTTGCGCGCCGCGGTGGCGATGTTGAACAGCTGCTCGGTGCCGCCCACCTGCACATCGGTGCGCATGGCGTAGGCGTCATAGCCCTGCATGATGGCGTAGAAGAACTCATGCACATAGACCGGCTCGCCCTTATCCCAACGCAGCTTGAAGTTCTCGCGGGTGATGAACTGCTGCACGGTGAAGTTCGAGCACAGCTGGATCAGGTCGGCAAAAGTTAATTTGGAGAGCCACTCGGCATTGAAGCGGATCAGCGTCTTCTCCCGGTCGAGCACATGGAAGGCCTGCTCGGCGTAGGTGCGGGCGTTCTCCGCCACCTGCTCGGAGGTGAGGATCGGGCGCAGTTTGTCCTTGTCCGACGGATCGCCGATCAGCGAGGTAAAGCTGCCGATCAGGAAGGTCACCTCGTGACCCAGGTCCTGGAACTGGCGCAGCTTGCGCATGGTGATGGTATGCCCCAGGTGCAGGTCGGGCTTGACCGGGTCGTAGCCGCAGTAGACGCGCAAGGGGCGCCCTTCCTGCTGCGCCTCGATCAGCCGTTGGCGCAGCTCTTTCGCCATCGCCTGCTGCAGCTCGTCATCACCGTATTCAGTGCCCTGCATTAAAAACTGAACTTGCTCGTCGATGCTCATTTTGCTTTTATCCATTTGCGCCTCCTGAAAGATGTTCCAGCCACCGGGTTGAGATAACAAAAAACGCGGCCCTCTGTGGGAGGGCGCGTCACGCTCACCGCACAGAGGGGCTATTGAATGACGTAATAGTAGCCGACCGGAAACAAATTTTGCATGGCGGCAATTATATCATGATTGTTGGCATTGGCATGGCTTGTGCTATAATTCCCGCCATGCAGGCCCCGGTACTGGTGCTCAATGCCAACTTTGAGCCCATTCACGTGTGCAACACCCGGCGCGCCATCTCCCTGGTGATCTCCGGCAGGGCCAGCCTGATCCTGAACGGCCGCGGCGAGATCAAAACCGTTTCCCAGGTCTTCCCGCGACCCTCAGTCATCCGGCTGGATAAGATGGTCAAGCGCCCACGCCCGACGATCAAGCTGACCAAACGCGAGGTCTTGCGCCGGGATAACTACACCTGCCAGTACTGCGGGCAGCACACCCTGGCCCTCACCGTCGATCACCTCATCCCCCGCCACCTGGGCGGCGAGCACACCTGGCAGAACCTGGTCGCCGCCTGCCCGGGCTGCAACCACCGCAAGGGCGGGCGCACTGTGGAGCAGTCCGGTATGCACCTGCTGCACCAGCCGGCCGAGCCCCCCGCCACCGCCGCCTACCGCTACGGACACCACCTGCACGAAAACGCCGAGTGGCTGCCGTTTATTACTGGTTGGTAGCATCTTAGTGCACGCAGGTGGACTTTGCAGTGTGCGGGCGACTTCAGTCGCCGGAATCATCCTCCCCCCAACACCCAGATCGCAAAGCGCGGGGTAAGAAAGACCTCAAGAAAAGCCGACCCCAAAAACAGCGGCACCACCAGCGCCACCGTCACCTTGACCCAATCCGCCATCGCCCGCAGCCACCCCTCGCCAATCGTCTGCCCGCGTGCCGGTGTAACAAAGGTAGCCCCCACCTGCAGGATGGCCGCGCCGGTGATCAGGATGGCAGGAATTTCCAGCAGCCCGTGCGGCAGGGTGAAGGCGGCAATGAACAGCCAGGGATTGATCCCCGCCAGGTTGGCGACGCCCGCCAGGAAGCCGATCAGCGTCAGCGGCATCATCAGCACTAGCACGCCGGCTACGGCAAAAGTGAACGCTCCTGCCAGCCACGCCAGCGCCGCCGCCCGCAGGTTGTGCATCCAGATGTAAGCCACATTGCCCACGTTGAAGAAACCGATCTGCTTGAATTGTTCCAGGAACGAATTGTCCAGCGATTGCAGCGCATCCATGCTGAGCGTGGAGCCCGACAGCCCAAAGGCTTCCACATGATGGGCGCCCATCAGCATACCCGCCACCAGCAGCAGCCCCATCAGCCCGATGGGCAGGCGCAAACGGCGCAGGGTGCCAGGGACTTCACGGATGTACCATTGGCGGATCGATTTTGCCTCCCCGACAAAGCCGTTGCGGAAAACCCGCCACGCCCAGCGCAGGTTGAGCGCATCCATCTCGCGGCCCAACAGCTCCTCGCGATTGAAGTGGGTCACGCCCATACGCACCAACAACCCCGCCAGCACGGCCTGCCCGAGCACCGCCCACCACAGCACGTCGTACTCTGCCCACAGCATCACCACCGACTCGCCCTGGATCAGCAGCGCCATCGGCACCACGATGAAGGAGGCCAGCAGATTGGCGGCGCGCACCGAGGTGGTCTGGGTGGAAACGACCACCGCCCCGCTGACCATCACCAGCGCCTGCACAAAGGTCAGGATCAGCACCAAAACCAGGAAACCCGGCTCGGGGCGCCAGGTGGTGGTGCGGTAGATGCCGATCAGGTAGACCAGTACGCCCAGGTAGCTGGCGAGCACCGGCGGGACCAGCGAGGCCAGCAGTTTGCCCAGGTAAAGCTGCAAATCGGTCAGCGGGCTGCTCAGCAGTGGTTCGATGCTGTGGCGTTCGGTCTCACCGGCGAAGCTTTCCAGGGCGATCACCAGCGAGACGGTGATGGGGAAGAAGCCGACGATCATCAGCAGGAAGGGGATAAAGCGATCAGCTAGCAGGTTGGCGCCGTACTGCTCGACGAAGCCCAGCACCTGGCGGGCAGTAAAGTTCATCAAGAAGGGGAAGAACATGGTCAGGACGACGATCGGCACCACGATGCGCCAATCGCGCAGCTGGTCGCGCATCTCGCGCCGGGTGACGATCCAGATCGGCTGCAGCTTAGCCCACATCGCTCCCCTCCATTCCATTGGTGGCGTTGATCGCCTGCAGATATACTTTTTCCAGGCTGCGCGGCACCTCCGCCAGGCTGAGCACGGGTATCCCGCGCTGGACCAGCGCCTGGATCACCGCCGGGTTGGCGGTATTGGGCATGGTGGTATGGTAGCGCAGCCAATCGGCGCCGCGGCTGCTCGGGGTCACCGTGGCGGGCAGCACGTCCGCCTGTTCACCAAGGGGCACACCCAGGCGCACTTCGAACTCCGGGGCGCCCAGCAGGCGCTGTTTGAGCGCTTCGACCGTGCCGCCGGCGATGATGCACCCGCGGCGGATGATAACGATCTGGTCAGCCAGCTCTTCGGCTTCTGCCAGGTTGTGGGTGCAGATGATGATCGCCCGGTTGGCCGAGCGCAGGCTGTGGATGGCGTCGCGCACCAGGCGGGCGCTCTCCGGGTCCATGGCGGAGGTCGGCTCGTCCAGCAGAAGCACCGGCGGGTCGTGAAACAGCGCCCGCGCCAGCGCCAGCTTCTGGCGCATGCCTTTGGAGTATTCGCCCGTGCGGCGCTTGCGGTCGGCGGTGAGACCATACTGTTCCAATAATTCAGCCGCCCGCTGGCGTCTCTGCGCTGCGGGCATGCCATACAGGCGACCGAAGAACTCCAGGTACTCATCCGCGGGCATGCGCCCGTACAGGCCATGCTGCTCGGTGAGCACACCGACCGAGCGGCGCACCTGTTCCGGCTGGCGAGTGATGTCAAAGCCAGCGACGCGCGCCTGCCCGCGGGTGGGGCGCAGCACCGAGGTCAGCATGCGCACGGTGGTGGTTTTCCCCGCCCCGTTGGGACCCAGCAGTGCCATCACCTGCCCGGCGGGCACCTGTAGGTCCACGCCATCCACGGCAACGAAGCCGTTGAAGTGCTTGCTCAGATCCTGAGTTTCGATCATGGCTTTAAATATCGTCGAAATTGGGGATATGCGGGTGTTGCAAACCCGCATATCCCCAATTTCGACCTTTCCTCCTTATTCTTGCTTGGCCGCTTTCTTGGGGAATTTATCATGCCGCCACAGCAGCAGCAGCCCTGAGACCACGGCGACGATCAGCATGATCGTCTGGTTGGTATTGAGCGTGCCAATGGTGGGGGAGTCCAGGCGGATGAATTCGAGCAGAAAACGCCCAACGGGGTAGGTGACCAGGTAGATCAGGAACAGATCGCCCTCTTTTAGTAGATCAGCCTTTTTGCGCCCTAGCCAGAGCAGCAGCACCAAGTTGGCTGCGTTCCACAGCGATTCGTATAAGAACAGCGGGTGGTAAGTCTCATACTGCATATATTCCGGCAGGCGGTATTCGGGATCGATCTTGATCGCCCAGGGCAGTGTGCTGGGACTGCCATACACTTCCTGGTTGACAAAGTTGCCCCAGCGTCCAATTGCCTGGCCCAACGCCAGCGCCGGGGCAGCGATATCAGCCCAGGTGCCGAAGTTGAGCTTTTTACGCCGGCAGAAGAAGTACAGCGCCAACCCGCCACCAATCACCGCGCCGGGGATGCCCAGCCCGCCAGCACGCGTATTGATCAGATCGAGTGGGTGGGTGAAGTAATACATCGGGGTGATGCCTTGGGCTACCATAGACGGCGGTGGGGTGAGCACATGCCACAGCCGGGCGCCGACCACGCCGCCGATCAGCAGCCAGATCAGCGCGTCCCAGACCAGGTCCGGGTTGAACTTTCGGCGGCGGGCATCCCGGTCAGCCAGAACTGCCCCGGCGACCGCGCCCAGCATCAGGATGACGCCGTAGAAATGGATGGTAACTTCCCAGATTCGGATACCGGTGCGAGTAATTTCCATAGCAACCTCATTGATAACGGATCAGTTTTTTTTCTTTAGCTTGCCGGCGCACATCGAAGATGCGCTGCAAGGCGGTTACATTGGCTAATACTGCAATGATCCAGATCCCGACCTGCGGGATGCTGAACAGCAGGGTGATGACCATCACCACATAGCGCTCGAAGCGGCTCGCCAGCCCCACCTTGGTGTCCATGCCCACCGCGCCGGCCCGGGCGCGGATATATGACACCAGCACCGCGCCGCTGACCGCCAGGTAAATGCCAATCGCCGTCAGCCAGTCGTCCTGGCGCATGTAGTAAACCAGCAGGCCACCAAACAAGATCAGCTCCGAGTAGCGGTCGGTGACCGAATCGGCGAAGGCGCCAAACTCAGGCGGCAGGTTGCGCAGCCGTGCCATCGCGCCGTCCAGCGCGTCCAGCGCACCGCTGACCAGCACCAGCAGACCGGCTGGCAGGAAGTGACCAAAGGCCAGCAAAACCGCTGCACCGGTGTGACCGACCAGCCCGAGCAGGGTGATCGTGTTGGGCATCAGCCCCAGGCGGTTAAGGAACGCCGACGGGCCGTCCACTATTCTCTTAAAGCGCACCCGCAGATAATCCCCCAGGATGAAGGGCTTTTCCTCAGAACTTTGTGTCACGCAGAAGTAGACCACCTTTCTTATGTATGTAACGGCTTATGCTATCGCATCGGGGGGTGGATGTCAAGGAGCGAAAGAGGATATAATGGGGCGATGTTTGGCTGGTATTGACCTTTTTTTGTTGGAGTTAGTCTGGATGTTCAAGAACCCCAAGCTATTAACCTTATTTTTTACCATGATCGTGGTGATGATCGGCTTCGGCATCATCATCCCCATCATGCCCTTCTATGTCGAGCATTTTGGCGTGGGCGGGACCGGGCTGGGCTTTATGATGGCCCTGTTCAGCACCATGCAGTTTATCTTTTCACCCTTCTGGGGCAGCCTGTCTGACCGCTACGGGCGCAAGAAGATCATGCTGATCGGCGCATTTGGCAGCGGGTTATCGCTGATCCTCTCGGGACTGGCGCCCAACTATTGGCTGCTGGTGGCGGCACGCGGGCTGGGGGGTATCCTATCCGCGGCTACCATGCCCACCGCCATGGCCTATGTCGGCGACAGCACCGACGAGCGCGGCCGCGGCGGCGGCATGGGCCTGATTGGGGCCGCAATGGGCGTCGGCATGGTTCTCGGCCCCGGGCTGGGCGGCTGGATGTCAGAGATCTCGCTTACCGCGCCCTTCTTCCTGGCCGGCGGGCTCGGTCTGCTGTCCATGGTTCCGATCTGGTTCATCCTGCCCGAGTCGCTGCCCGAGTCAAACCGCACCCAGGGCAAAGTGGCGCTGCACGGCCCGCAGTTGGGCGCCCTGTGGCAGGCGCTGCGCGGTCCGGTCGGCTTCCTTTTGTTCCTGGCCTTCCTGGTCAACTTCGCCCTGGCAAACTTTGAGAGCGTCTTCGGGCTGTATGCCGGTGCGCGCTATGCTTACGGCCCGCAGCAGGTCGGCACGATCATGATGGTCATCGGCATCGTCTCCTCCCTGGTGCAGATCATGCTGACCGGGCCGGCTACCCACCGCTTTGGCGAAAATTGGGTGATCAAGGCGTCATTGATCGCCAGCGTGTTGGGTTTTATGCTCATGACGCTGGCGGAGTCCAGCGCCATCATCCTGCTCACCGTGGGCTTCTTCGTCTTTACCAATGCCATGCTGCGCCCGGCGATCATGTCGCTGACCTCCAAGATGGCGCAGACCGGGCAGGGCGCCGCCCTGGGGATGAACAATGCCTACCAAAGCCTGGGGCGCATGGTCGGCCCGCTCTGGGCGGGGATGATGTTCGACCTGAACATCAATTTCCCCTACTGGAGCGCCGCCGTGATCATGCTGGGCACCTTTGCCTACGCCCTGTGGGTGATGCGACCGCAGATCAAAGCAGGGGAGAGCGAAGCGATCCCCGCGCCGGCAGCAACTGCCTCCGGGGAGAAATAAACCCGCTAGTTCCCCTGCTTGAGAAGAGATAACCTCGTTGAACACCCGACCCCTGCTTAGCGCCAACCTGCGCTGGTTCCTGGCCGGCATGATTGCTGCCAATATTGCCGGGCAGATGGCTTACAGCCTGCTGCCCATCTACCTGACCGAGCTGGGCGCCACCGTGGGGCAGGTAGGGCTGGTCTTCACCATTGCCTCGCTGGTGCCCACCGGGCTGCAGATCTTCGGCGGCTGGCTCTCAGATACCATCGGTCGCCTGCGCGCCATCGCCCTGGGCAGCACCATCTCTGTTCTCGGCTATATCATCTTCTTCATCTCCCCCTCCTGGGAATGGTTGATGCTGGGGCTGTGCGTGGAGTATATCTCCAACGCCGTTGTCGGTCCCAGCTTCAGCGCTTACATCGCCGAGCAGTCGGAGGAGAGCCAACGCGGGCGGGTATTTGGCCTGACCGGCAGCATTTACATGACCGTCACGGTGATTGGCCCGGCGCTGGCGGGGTTCATTGCCTACCGGCTGGGTTTCCGCCCCATGCTGCTGGTAGCACTGGTATTCTATGCCAGCGCCACGCTGGTGCGGGTGTGGATGGCCCGCTCGGAGCGCTTCGCCCCCAGCAAGGCACCCGAAAAACCGACCTGGGCTGGGTTAAAGGTACAAACGCTGGGCATGTTCAGCCTGCTGGTGGCGGGGGGCATCCTGACCTGGATCTGGGTCACCGATGCAGTCGGCGATACCACCTTCAGCCTGATCAACCAGCTGTATCCTATCTACCTGAAAGATATCGGCGGAATGAATGTGGAGCAGATCGGCCTGCTCAATGCTGCCTGGGGAACGGCTGTGATCCTGGCAGGATTCGGCGCCGGCTGGCTGGCAGATCACACCAGTGAACGGCTGGCGATCGCCGGGGGGTTTCTGGTCGAGGGGTTAGGATTGGTGCTGCTTATTCAGGCGCGGGGATATTACGCCTTTTTGACCGCCATGATGATTTTTGGGCTCGGCTCGGGTAGCCTGATGCCGGCATACCAATCCCTGATCTCCAAGGTGGTTCCGGAGGACAAACGCGGCCTGGCCTTTGGGTTGTTCGGCACCTCGCTGGGTCTGCTCTCCCTGCCCTTCCCCTGGATCGGCGCCCAGCTGTGGGAGCGCTTCGGCCCCCAGACGCCCTTCTGGTTCACTGTGCTCGCCTGCGCCATCTCCATCCCCATCGCCTGGTTCAAATTCCGCCACCCAAAAGCTGAAACGCCAGCCAGCGAATAATGTCACTGCACACGCGTAGCGTGTCCCTGCGAGCGCGATGAATGTCACTGCGAGCGCAGCAGCCTGCCCAGAGCCTAGCGAAGGGAAACAGTCTCCCCGCCAATCGGGAGATTGCTTCGGCGGAAGAACACCGTCTAGCAATGACAACCTTATAGACATTCGTAAAATTCGTACATTCGTTTTATTCGTACTAATCCTTTAGCGTCCCCCAAACATAATATATTTCTAGCTAATCGCCATTCTCCTCCTCGTCTTCCTCCTTCGGGCGGGTCAGCGGATTCTCATCATCCGGTCCAAAGAACACCTCCCGTTCACGTCCCGCGCCGACGGATGGTCCCACGACGCCCAACTCTTCCAGCTCGTCCATCAGGCGGGCGGCGCGCGGGTAGCCGACACGCAGGCGGCGCTGCAGCATGGATGTGCTGGCATGTTCCTCGCCGCGCAGCAGCTCGATGGCTTTCTTCACCAGCTCATCCCGGTCAGCCAGCACAGCCTCCTCTTTGAGCATCTGCTCCCAGGGCGGAACCGCTTCGGTCTGCGGGTGGGCACGCTGCCAGTAGGTGATCACCTTCTCGACCTCGCTATCGGTGACCATCACGCCCTGCACGCGCTTGGGAGAGGGGGCTTCCGGCGGGAGGAAGAGCATATCGCCATGTCCGAGCAGGCTTTCGGCGCCGACGGTGTCCAGGATGACCCGCGAATCGACCGAGGATGCCACCGCAAAAGAGATGCGCGCCGGAAAGTTGGCTTTGATCATCCCGGTGACCACGTCGGTGCTGGGGCGTTGGGTGGCAACCACCAGGTGAATGCCGGTAGCGCGCGCCAACTGCGCCAGGCGGATGAGCATCGGCTCGGTCTGGTCGGGAGCGCTCATCATCAGGTCAGCCAGTTCGTCGATCATCACCACGATCGCCGGCAGCCCGGCCGCGCCGCGCCGGCGCAGCTTTCGGTTGTATGAGTCCAGGTTGCGGGCATGCATCTCTTCGAGCAGCTTATAGCGGTGATCCATCTCGGCGACCACCCAGCGCAGCACACCCAGGATGCGCTGGATATCCGTTTCGACCTTGCCATACAGGTGCGGCAGGCCATTGAAGCGCACCAGCTCGACCATCTTCGGGTCGATCATCACCAGGCGCAAATCGGCGGGGGTGTTGTTCATCACCAGGCAGGCGGTCAGGGCAGCGATGCAGACAGACTTGCCCGAGCCGGTGGTGCCGGCAATCAGCAGGTGCGGCATGCTGCTCAGGTCAGCCACCACGGGTTGGCCGGACACATCGCGGCCGAGTGCAATCGCCAGGGATGAGCCCACCTTATAAAAGGCTTCGTTCTCCAGCATCGGGCGCAGGCGGACAACCGAGGTGCGCACGTTGGGCACTTCGATGCCAATGTACGGCCTGCCCGGTACCGGGGCCTCGATACGCAGGCGTTCCGCCGCCAGCGCCAGCGCCAGGTCACGGCGCAAGCTGGCAATCTGCGCCACGCGCACTTTCATTTTATTCGCATCATCTTCCGCGCTGTACTTTTCCACAAAGCCTGGCTCGACAGCAAATTGGGTGACGGTGGGACCAATGCGATAGCCAACCACCTTGGCGGGGAAACCGAACTCGCCCAGCGTTTTCTCGATCAGGCCGGCGGTCTGGTTGATGTTGCGCTCATCCTGGCGCTCGGTCTGCTCGCGGACCAGCAGCTCCAACGGAGGGAGCTGTTCATCACGCGGCGGAGGCGGGCTGCTTTTTTCCTCCTTCTGGGGGAAGGGGAGTTTTTTACGGTATTCAACGGGAAGAGCGGCGCGGCGTTTTTTGCTCTCTGCGCTGGCCGGCCCGGCAGAACCTGGTTCCCCGGCTGGGGCTACGCTCACCGCCGGCTGGTCTTCGGGCAGCTCCAGCGCTGGGTTCTGGTCCCAGCGGCGGAGCAGGCGGCGCAAAGGCGCTGCCAGGCCCAGTCCGAAGAACAAGCAGACAAACAGGCCCAGCAGAACCAACAGATAAGGCCAAAAAATGTGCAGCAGGGCGAATTTAGCCAGGGTGCTGCGCAGCAGGTCAGCCAGCCCCCAGCCAACAAAACCACCATCCAGGCCGCTTTCAGCGCGCGATACGGACTGCCCACCCAGCAGGGTCAGCAGGATCAGCGCCAGGAAAGCCGCCAGCTCCAGGGCGATGATCTGCCCCCAGCGCGCCGGAGGCAGAGCGCTGGCATGCCTGTTTTTTTCCTGCCGTGCCTGGTAGAAGCGGATGCGCAGCACCAGCAGCCCGGCGACGGCGGTAGCTGCTACGACGAAGATGGCCCCCCACCCAAAGCCGCGCTGCAGGAAAAGGCGCCAGGCGTTTGCCAGCCTGCCCCCGGTCAGCCCGGGCAGCAGCAGGCTGACCAGGGTGAGCAGGGAGAAAGCCAGTAGCAGGATGCCCAGGATATCCAGTCCCCAGCGGCGGAAGCGCGCCAATAGATTTGCAGCCTGTACCAGGTTGCCCTGCGGACCAGGGTCGGAGGGTAGGTTGTTTTTCTTAGGGATGATGGATGGTCTGTTCATGGTATCGCAGGGTAAGTATACCCGAACTTATGGCAGACCGACGAGTAAAGTCGCCCTCCCATTGCGATGCCCTCCTGCGGGGGCTGAAAATAATCATGCAATATGGTATTGGAAGGCAGATGGAGGGGCGCAGGGGTGGAATCAGGGATCCGGGCAATGGAAGCCACCCCTGCGCCCTTACCTGTCAGCCGGATATCAGCGCGATGTCAAGCTATTGAGCGCTCTCGGTGATATTCTGGTATTGACAAGGAGAGTGTGGCGATGAACGGACATAGAGTGCTTTCGACAATTGTGATCATCATCCTGGTGGGTGGTGCGATCGCCGGAGCGGTGTGGACACGCCTCAGCCAGCCGGTGAGCCGGATACAGCCGGTAATCCCACCCCCGGTGATCACGGCGGTGCCAGACGGGCAAGGTGAAGGCAGCCTAGATCAGCCCGGGATCAGTGACTTCACCGCCACACTGCACAGCGGAGAAGCGGAGAAATTCGTGCTGGGGCCATGTGCAAAACAGGGCGGCTATGTGGTGGATGTCACCCCGCTGGAAGGCTCAACAGACGGCGCGCATATCGAGCAGCAGATCCTGCCCGAGTTCGATGGCGAAATCTGGGTGGACGTGCTCACCCTGACCGTCCCCGAAAGGATATCTCCCCTGATCGTGCAGGTGGAGGTGTACTCCACGGCGGATTGGCCGCGTGCCTTCCAACAGACGGTGACCATCAACCCCGGCGATTGGCCCGGCTTTATCATCCAGGAATCATCCGCCGCAGCCGGCTATGTGATCGAGATCAATCCGCTGTCGCCAGGGGAATTCGGCGACCGGGTGGAAAAGGCGCTGGTGCAGCCAGAATTTCCCCCGCCCATCTGGTGGGATGTGCTGCGCATGCAGATCGCTGGCCGCGAGAAGCCGCTGGAGGCCGAGGTGATTGTGTACCAGACGCCGGCCAACCTGCCGGTGGTGATGGAATTTGAGCTGCTCGCCGAACCGGGCGTGTGGCATGGCATGGGGGTAGGCAGCTCCCAGGAGGGCGGCGCTTACCTCGTGGAGGTGACACCCCTTATCTATGAAGATAACCAGGTGGAGCGCTACACCGTCCAGCCGGAATTCGATGGACGCAGTTGGAATAATGTCGTCAGGCTGATGGTCCCGGCAAACCGCCCGCCCATGTCGCTGCGGGTGACCGTTTACCTGGCAGGGGGAGGTTAACCCGCCGGCTCGGGTCCTGGGCTGCGCGCCGACAGGTAGATGCCTGCCAGGATGAGCACGCCGCCGATGATCTTCAGCCCGGACGGCACTTCGTCCAACAGGATCATCGCCAGGACGGTTGAGCCGATCGGCTCGCCAAGCAGGGTGATCGAGACGAACGCCGCCGAAAGGTAGCCCAGCGCCCAATTGAAGGTGGAATGGCCAATCAATTGCGGCACCAGGCCTAGCAAGACGATCCAAAGATAAGCCCTGGGGAGCAGCCCCCAGGGCTGAAATCCCGCCGCAAACATCCACCCGATCAGCACCAGTGCCGCCATGCCATACACTACCGACACATAGCTGACCAGCGACATCTTCTCCCGCAGCCGCCGCCCGATCAGAAAATAGCCCGTTGCGCCCCACGCCCCCGCCAATGCCAGCAGGTTGCCCAGGAAAGCATCCCCCTGGGTCAGTGTGTCCAGGTCCGGACAGGTCAATCTGCCCCCACCCAGGCTGCACATATCGGATAGGCCGATGATTGCGCCGCCTAGCAATGCCACCGCCATGCCCACGACCACCGCCGGTCGCACCTTCTCTTTCAAGAAGATGGGCGTAAAAAGCGCTACCCATAAGGGGGTGGTGCTGACCAGCACCGCGGAGCTGGCAACCGTGGTGAATTCCAGGGAGCTGATCCAGGTGGCAAAGTGAACCGCAAGGAACAATCCGGAGAGCAGTGCCAGCAGCCACTGGTTACGGGTCAGGGAGGCTAATTCTGTACGGTGGCGTGTCCAGGCCAGGGGAACCAGCACCAACGAGGCGACGGTAAGCCGCCCAGCAGCGATCACCAGCGAGGGCGCATCCCGCTGGGCATAGCGGATGAAGATGCTGGCAGTCGACACGGCTAATAAGGCGAAGACAATCGCCAGAAGGGGTGGGATGGGGGGTTGTTTGGTTTTCATCGTTTAGGTTGGATGTGCCACAGTACTTTCCCGATGATCTGGTGCATGGGTACCGCACCGAATTCACGGCTGTCGATCGAGTCTCGATGGGTGCCCAACACGGTCAACTGCCGTGTATGCGGGTCGAAAGTTTCGATTTGCTTGATCAGCAGGCCAAAAGCCGGATGCTTGAATCCAACCACCTCACCGGTCCGGGGTGTGTGAAATAAAAAGGGGATTTTGCTGATCAACACAAAATCCCCAGATTGGTATTCAGGTTCCAGGCTGTGCCCGTTGATCCGGAAAATCCGCAGCATTATAGAACGGGATAAACCAGCTCCAGGTTGGGGGCGTATGGGGCGATGGCGCGCTTGGTGGGGATGTTCTTGGCGCCCCAGAAGATCTCGGCAAACGCATTGATCGCTTCGACCAGCTGTAAGGCAGCCTCACGGTCGGTTGTCTGGCGGGCTTTGGAGCCCAGCTGCATGATCTGGTGCACCAGGGCATGGGCGTTGGGGTACTTCTCCAGGTGTTGGGCTTTGAGAAAATCGCCCCAGATGACGCGGATCTCAGCCTTGGCCTTCTCAGCATGCTCTTCTTTGATGCTTACATAACGGGACATGCTGTTGATGTAATCCTTGTTCTTGTCGCCGCCTTTGTTGTCCAGGTCGGTCATCAAATCGAGCATGCGAACGACGGTGAGGGCGGCGATTTGAGCGATGATTGGATCATAGATGCCGCAGGGAATGTCGCAGTGAGCGCTCAGGCGTTCAAATTTAAACGTCTGGTCGATAGAGTTGAGCAGTTTGAAAATCATGGTGTCCTCCTGAGATTAATGTTGGGATAGGTTACTAAGCGTGGTCATCATACTGAAAAAGACTATTCTTGTCAAGATTAGGGTTGGGCGAAGTGTAAAGTGAAAAGTATTGCCAATGTTCTAATAAAACCCTTGACAAAAATAGAACGGGTGTGCTATATTTCGTAACCTAGAACATTAGGGCTAATACCTAGTGTTCGGGGAGATCACCATGGACGGAAAAAAATTAAACCTTGCAGCGGTCTGTCGTAAGACCAGGGCTCTCGGTCCGGGAGCCCGGGCAGTCGTATGGGTTCAGGGGTGTCCCTTCCGTTGTAAAGGCTGTATTTCCCCGGATTGGATCCCATTCATCCCGGCCAATGATTATCATCCGCAATCATTGGCTGAAGAATTGTTGTCCGATCCGGAAATTTCTGGGATTACCATCAGTGGTGGCGAACCGGTCATGCAAGCTTCAGCTTTGGCTGATTTTATCCAGCACGGACAGAAAATCAGAGATATCAACGTTATTATGTTCAGCGGCTATTTTTATGAAAACCTGCTCGCTTTCCCCGAAAGATCCCCTGTCCAACGATTGTTGAAACTGGTTGATGTTCTGATCGATAGCCCGTATGATGAAAAACTAAACAACAATCTTGGGCTGCGAGGCAGCTCAAACCAGAGAATCATCCATCTGACTGAACGCTTGAGAGGCTATGAGTTTGAAAAACAGTTCAGGCAAACAGAGATACAGATCTCTAATGGCGAAATATTTTTCGTGGGGGTCCCGCCGGTAGGTGTCCTTCCTGGGGTATTGACATCATTAGAGATCAGCCTGGATGCAAGTATACGCGGAGGCAGATATGAGTGGACATAAGCGTGCCACCATCACCGCCAGGACAGAAAATATTCGGCAGCTCAGTCAAACCGAGATGGCCATCCGATTTGTCGAGGCTGGATTGAAAGAATTATCCCAAAGACTGGATCTGGAAGTTCAAAATGAAAGGGCGGTTGAATTTTATCAGGCTGAGGCAACCAACCAGGAATTGATCGCAGCTCTGTCTGAAATCGATGGTGTATTTGGCCGTCTGGAAGAAGATACCCGGGCTATTTTAATTCAGCAAGAAGAAGCTTATAATAAGCAGCTGGACCATTTCGGCGAAAGTGTTGCAGAAACGAATGCCCTACAAATAGGGGAATTGAGTGCACAATACCAGACAGTTATTGATCAACTTGCGGAAAACCAGGAAGAATTTTTGACCATCTTCGCTGATAAGCTGGAGAGCTTGACGCAGGACCAACAATCATTAGAGCAAAATATATCTAAATGGATTGACGCAGCCACTACTTTGTTGCAATCGATCATCGCAGATCCGGTTATGGTTCGTACCAATGGTGCAGATGGTGTTTATTACACGGACTTGATCAGTCAGGCGGTAGAGAATCAGCAAGCAGGCTTTTACGAGGCGGCATTAATTTCTGCCCAAAGTGCCTATCGAGAAATTTCCAAAGCAAGGATGCACATCCATCAATTGCACAGTCAATTCTCTGCATTGTCCCGCGTGCTCAATAAGCAAATTGAGCTCTTAGATCAGGAAGTGGAACTGAACAAACAGGTGAATGTCATCGATCTTCAAGGCAATCCATTGGATATGGAAATTTGGGTCGATGATTGGGTGGGAGGAAAACTCAGCCAATTACAACAAGAGATCCTCACTGCGCGCAATTACCTTGATAAACCTCCTTCACCAGCTGCACTCAGGAAGCTGCGACATGTACTGAAACATACCATCCCCCAATGGCATGTCTTATTGAATGAATATGTTTACCAGGCGAGATCTGAGGTGATCAATTCCCAGTTAAGGATGAATATCGCTTTGATGGTCGTTAGAGCATTAACTATCCAGGGCTATCGACTCGAAGCGGCAAATTATGCGGATGAAGATATGCGCTCAGATTACCGTGCACAATTGTCGGATAGCGAGGGAAGTCGTGTGTTGGTACAAGTCGAAGCCAGGGGGGGCAGCCTGAGGCAACCGAGCTTAACCTTTTTACTCAGGACGCCGACAAGCGTACCCCTCATGAGCTGAAACAACGATCGCAAGAAATTCAGCGCAGTCTGAGGAAAGCTGGGTTGAAGGTCGGTGACATTACACCCGTGGAGAAAGGAAATCTCCAGGTTAATATTCACCAGAAAAAAGTCAAGCAAGAGACAACAGCCCAGGTGCAGGATGAACGCTGAACGTATTTCTCAAATCTTACCCACACAGCTTGACCAGCGATTCCTGATCTTGTACGGCAAAGGAGTCACTGATTCTTATTTCCTTTCCGTCAGGCAGGAGAAAACTATCGAACAAGTGCTGGTCCAGCTGCTGCGCGAGAGAGGCTATCAGCGCATCGTTTTCTTTTCCGCCCAGCAATCTTTGTATACCATCGATCCTCAATCCAGGAAATTGATCGCATCAGGTGATCAAACGGATGATAATCTTACCCGGGGTAAACAAAACGAGGGATTGACCGAAGGACCGCTGGGTTGGCTGCAACTAATCCCTCCAGATGGTGCACCAGATCCAGATGCAGGTAGTTTGATGGGTGATTACCACGCCTTGCGCCAAATCAACAGCTACATGAAAGATCAAAAGATCAAGACTGCAATCGTCTTCACCCAGGCTGAATCAGCGTTTAGATTCTTTGAAGATCAGCGATCGCTTGCCGGGATGTTGGGATCTTGGGCGCGGCTGCCAGCCAGCAATCCAAATTTATGTGTGATGGCATTTTCCATTGATGATTATCAGACACTCAATTCGGTCATTGTGAGTCTGCCTCTCCCAGAGCTGCAGGATTTCGTTTCGCAGGCCAAATTCCCTCAAAATTCTACTATGAACTTACGCACAATTGGTGGACCAGGCCCAGGAGAAATCAGAAAACTGATCGGTTTTCTGCAAGCCAATTACACCATTTCAGTAGAGGCAAATGATGTTGACCGCCTGTGCAGCTGGTTGTCCGCCCAGGATCTCCAGGCAGGACAATGGGTCAGAAAGATCAGGGACTGCCATCATTTGAGCATCGCCGAAGCGATAGCCTCAGGTTGGATTAACGGCAGGACATCCTGCCTCTCCAATCCGATTGAGGCGTTGAATGGATTAACTGGCCTAGATGAGGTAAAAAAGAGACTGATCGAATTAAATTACCTGATGCAGTACAGCCAGCTTCAAAAGCAAAAGAACATTCCGGCTGCAGTACCCGTGATGCATATGGTATTTACCGGGAATCCGGGTACTGGAAAGACGACCGTAGCCCGGTTGTTTGGTGAGATGCTGCATGAAATTGGTTTTCTGCGTCGCGGCCATACTGTTGAAGTCCAGGCAGGAGACCTGTTGGCCGATCATGTTGGTGGTACTACCCGGAAAACCCAGGAGTATATCCAAAAGGCATTGGATGGCGTTTTGTTCATCGACGAAGCATACCAGCTGGTGGAAGAAGGACGGGGCAGTTTTGGGATTGAAGCGATCGAGACATTGATGGCAGCATTAGAAAACCAACGTGATCGATTGGTGGTTATCGCCGCTGGTTACCCTGGCAGAATGGTCAAATTCCTGGATGCCAACCCTGGATTGCGCAGGCGCTTTCCAGCCTCCAATATAATCAATTTTCCCGATTTTTCTCAGGCAGAGCTCGCTGAAATTCTCATGGATTATCTACTGATGGCAGGTTTACCCACGCCTCAACAGGTTGAAGGGAAGTTAATCAGCATAATCCAGGAGATGGTGGAAAGAAAAGATCATACTTTTGGGAACGCTGGAGATATGCGCAATCTAGCCGATGATGTCCTGCGCAAGCATGCTCAACGGGTAATGACCACTGCAAAGACGAATGAACATAATTCCCTAACTGAGCAAGACCTTCCAGATGAATTTCAGTCGGAACTATCCGCTGATTGTGATCAGGTAACCCAGATATTGGTCGAATTAGGTGAGCTGGTTGGATTACTGGAAGTAAAAGAATATATTCATAAGATGGTCAAGAAAGCTCAATTTGAACAGCTACGGAAGGAAAACAACACGGCCGGAGCGGCAGTTCAACTCCAGCACCTGATCTTTTGCGGAAATGCCGGAACCGGGAAGACAACCGTCGCCCGGTTGGTGGGCCGGATTTATAAAAGCCTGGGATTATTGAAGAAGGGGCATGTTGTTGAAGTCACCCGTGCCGACCTGGTGGCTGGGTACGTTGGTCAGACTGCCATCAAGACCCAGGAGAAGGTGCGTGAAGCGTTGGATGGAGTATTATTCATCGACGAGGTTTATAGTCTCTCCCAGGGAGTATATGGGGATTTCGGTCAGGAAGCAATCACTACCCTGGTAAAGTTAATGGAAGATTACCGTAAACGTCTGTTGGTTATTGTTACCGGGTATCCGGAAGAGATGGACCAATTCTTGAACAGTAATTCAGGACTGAGATCCAGATTTTTACCACCGATTTATTTTAGCAATTACACTTCTGACGAGCTGAATCAAATCCTCCACCTTCATATCGTCGAGGCTGGTTTTCAATTGACCGTTGGGGCGGAAGAAAAACTGTTTGGTTTTATGAACCAATTTTGCCAGCCTGGCTCTCCCGGCTATGGAGATGCCAGGATTGTCCGCCAAATCCTGGAACACATTCGCGGAAATCTGGCAACGCGCGTAATGGATCAGGCAACCAACCGCTTGATCCAATTTGATTTGATCGAGGCAGAAGATATCCCCGACATCCCGATTCTGGTGTCATTTTCTCCGCTGAAGATCCAAAGGTAGGGGAATGGGAAAATCAAAAGAGTATGGTTTTCTTGACAAAGCCTATCTACGGGGCTAAAATTTATTCATTGAACCGGTATCCCTCCCGGAATGCCAAAGCACTTTACCCGATCAGAAATATTGGAGGATTACAACATGACCCATATCATTACCAGATTATGCCTGCGTGATTCTGGCTGTGTAGAAGTTTGCCCTGTAGAATGTATTGTTGGTGGCAAACCGACCACAGAGTGGCCGTGGTTTTACATCGATCCTGATACCTGTATAGATTGCGGCGCCTGCATCCCAGAATGTCCGTACGAAGCCATCTTCCCTGAAGATGAGGTCCCCAGCAGCTATACTGCCAAGGGAGGCGAATTTATCAGTAAAATTGGTTTGACCGGGCACTATGAAGGCACCAATCACCATAGCGAGAAGGTAATCTTGGACTGCGTTCAGAAATTAGCAGCCGGTGAGGTAGTAGATTTAACCGCAGATATCCAGGCTAATTACGCATTCTTCCAGAAGGGACCCGGCTACCAGGCCAAGGACTAGCGGTTCAATTAAACAAATCGAAGCCGTGTAAACGCACGGCTTCGATTTGTTTTAATTGATCATTTACTCGGTCTCTAAGATCAGATTGCCCGCACCCATATCGACTTCGATAGTGATCGTTGGGCCATCACCGAGGACAGTGTAAGTATCGCCATCCTCTTCCCAATCACCAGTGGAGGTGACACTGAGCAAGCCATTAGAGGTCAATACAGCCGAGGTGCCCTCAGGTACGATGATGGTGATGCTGCTGACACCGGATTCAATCGTCACTGCGATGTCACGGGTCAATTCACCACTGAAATCAAGCGTGTAGGCGCCTGCGCCACTGCGGAAGATGAATTGAGAGCAGTTCGCATTGGCCAGCCCTTCCAACGTAATGTTCGAGGCGCCGGTGGAGTACTTGAATAGGCTCATATCAACCAGGTTTGGCTCCGAGAATGATACCTGCGCTTCGGCTGCGCCATCGTTGATCTCCAACCGCTGCAGGGAAAGCCCACCTAGCTCATAAATTCCAGCATAAGCCCCGGCGTTGATCGTCAGCTCTATAGGGGCATCTCCGATGGCTAAATCCCACTCGTTGATCAGATCACCGGAGAAGGAAGGGATGCCGTTGAAATCCAGGTTGCCTTGCTCAATTCGTACCTCATCGCCTTCGATAGAAATCTCGGGGGTGAAATCGGGGACATTGAAGGTCGCAGTGCCAGCGATCAAGGCATCTTCACCTCCCGATGCAATGTTTAATTTACCTGCGCCAAAAGCCAGGGTCACCTCCGCCGTATCGGTCGGTGGGTCAAGGTATGGCACGGAGAGCATCTCGATTTGGGTTGGGCCGGTCTTGACATCGGTTTCAGGAAGGTTGATATTGATGCTGCAAGCCAGGGTGACCAGGGCAACCACCAGCAGGGGGATAAAAATTCTTAGTCTCATAGTCGTTTCTCCTAACTAAATTGAACAGTTAACCCAATATACGCAAAGCGCGGGCATCAGGTTGCGTAGTTTCAGTGAAAGACGCAGGCAATCAGGCCGTTGAGGGAATAGCTTTCAGGGAGAGGCCGTAGAACGAATAGACCAGCCCCACCGCTAACAGGGCAAACTTGATCGCCGCGCAAACCGCAGCGATTTGGGGAAACGGTGACTGCACCTTACCGAAGAGAAGAAACAACAGGCCAAAATTCTCCACATAATCCAGGGCAGCAGCAGCCCACAAGCCCCACGCCAACCAGGAGCCCAGGCGGGAGGCTGTCTGGCCGCGGCGGGCAATCACACCCGCAGCCATCACACTGCCCAGCCCGACCGTGGTCGAGTAGACCAGCGGGAAGAGAAAATCCAGCCCCTGGATGAAACCTGCCCGGATACGGGCGTCAGGGGACCAGGAATCAAGCATCTGCTGCGCCTGGTCAGGCGTAGCAGCAAATTCAAAGGAGATGATCCCCTGGGGGGCGGCAGCGGTGTTCAGCGGCATACCCACAAAATTCATACTCAGCAGCAGCAAGATGGTCAGACCAAGCAGAGGATAGAAATAGTGCGTACGCCGGGCAGGGTGGATCCGTTCAAGTGGGTGAGTCATGGGGTGCTCCAATCGAAAAGCGGATGCGTCAGGGGGTTACCGCGGTTTCCAACAAGCCTCGCCCGATGGCGGTGACCAATCCAGGATCAAGGTTTTCCAGCAATACAGCCAGTGCAAACGGAGCGCCTGGCCAGGTTTCCCGCGTCCCCCCGAGATACCAACAAACTCCCTCGACAGCGGTGTAACGAATGCAGGCGGTGGTTTGCCAGATGGGCAGCGTTGATTCAGCCAGCTCTCGCGTGGCAGCCCGGGCAGTTTGTGGGGAGATTACTTCTACGGGATCGGCAAGGGAAGGCAGCATCACCCAACCGGATTGGGGGGTGTCCACGCCCATAACCAGCAGCGGTGCAGGGCGGATGCCCTGGTTGCTCAATACCGCGGCCGCCAGCGCCATTTGCAGCGGGGAAACCATGATGCTGGTGCCCGTTGAGGTGTTTGCCTGGCTCAGCAGCAGCCGGGCGGCAGCGGTACTTGATTCAGGAGGCGAGCCGGTCTGAGCGGACAGGCGAATCTGAGGGGCAGTAAACAATCCTAAGTTGTCTAAGAAATCCAGGAAGGCCGCGGAGCCAAGCGTCTCAGCCAGGATGGCGGTGGAAGCGGGGCAGCCGTTCGCTATGGCTGCGCCCCAGGTGGCTTCCGCAGGCTGGGATGTGCAGTCAAGGATGCTGCCGTCTAGTGTGTAGGTGAATGTCAAGGGCAGGGAGGGGAGGCCAGACTGCTGGGATGCCGCGGCCATCAAAAACGGCCCCAGGGCTGTACCGGATGGGTACAGCCCATCAGCTGCCCGGTTGAACAACGGAGCAGAGGCGTCCTGCACCAGGCTCTCCCAATCGGCCTGCAGTGAGTTAGCGTCAAAGGTGGGGGCGGTCGCCATGGCAAGGATCTCGCCGGATTGGGCGTTGAGCAGCACTAGCGCGCCGGTCTGGCCGCTGAGCGCCTGGTCAGCGGCCTGCTGCAGCGGTAGATCCAGGCTGAGCCGCACATCCAGCCCCTCCGGCGGCATGCCGTAAAGCAGGTGGTTCTGCCAGATGGTGAGCGCAGGGTAGCCTTGCAGCCCGCGCAGGTAGGCGTCCAGGCTGAATTCCAGGCCGGATTGGCCGTAGACCGGATCGGTGTAGCCCACAATGGGACCGAGGGGAGCATATGGGTAAACGCGCAGCAGGTCGCCAGGCTGCCCCTGTGTCTCGGCGAGGGGCTGGTTGCCGCGCTCCAGGATCGCACCCCGGGGGACAAAACGGTCAGCAATCGAACGGCGGGCATTATCGGAGCGGACGAGCAGGTCAGGGCCGCGCCAGAAGGCCCACCAGCCGGCTATCAGGCCGGCGGCTGCCAATACCAGCAAAGCAGCCGCGGCCAGGTGGCGGTAAACGCTCAAACCGTTCGACGGGATGGGCAGCTCTGAAGCTGCAGCGCTGATCTGCAGCAGGCAAAGCAACTCGATGAATGCCACCAGCAGCGAGGAGCCGCCATACGAGACAAAGGGTAGCGTCACCCCGGTGAGAGGTAGCAACCGCAGGGTACCACCAATGATGACAATGCTTTGGGCGGTGAGATGGATGGTCAGCCCCGCAGCCAGCAAGCGGCGGTAGACATCCGGGGCATACAGCGCCGCGCGCAGACCGCGCACCAGCAGCAAGCCAAGGATTGCCAGCATGGCGATCGCGCCGATCAAGCCAAATTCTTCGCTGATGGCGGAGAAGATGAAATCGGAATGGGAGATCGGCACCAGGCCGGGATTCCCCAGCCCTGGGCCCCGCCCGATCAAACCACCATTGGCAACCGCCAGCAGCGACTGGACGATCTGGTACGAGCGACCGCTGGGGTCCAGCCAGGGATTCACCCAGGCTTCGATGCGCAGCTGCACCACATCGAACATGGCATAGCCGGCAATGCCGCTGGCAATTAAAGCCAGCAGGCTGAAGGCTGGGATGCGCCAGTCAGCCGTGGCGATGTATACCACCGCCGCGTACAAGAAGAAAAAGAGGGATGCTGTGCCCAGGTCGCGCTGCACGATCAATAGGAGCAGGGCTAACCCGGTGAGGATGATCGTCGGGCCCAGCGTGTACAGGCTTAGCCGCGACCGCGCCGCGCCATTGTTTCCCCCGCCAGCCGCCGGCATGCGATCCGCCAGGTATGCTGCCAGGTATACCACCAGCAGCAGCTTGAGCGGCTCCGACGGCTGCAGGTACACCCCACCCCACCCCAGCCACAGGCGCGGGCCAACCCCCTCCGGGCTGGTACCCAGGAAGAGCGTGGCGGCTGTCAGCGCCAATCCCGCTGTCAGCCACACATACTTGAAGCGGCGCAGCACGCTTAGGTCGTCGGGGCGGCGCAAGCCGAGCAGCAGCACACCCCCGGCGACCGCCAGCCAGATACTCTGGCGCAGCCCAAATCCGGGGATCAGGCGGTAGATGGTCAACAGCCCAAAGCCGGTCAGCAGTCCCGCGGCTGGCAGCAAGAAAGGGTCGTGCTCGGGGTGGCGGCGTGCCAGCATCCGGTGCACTGACCAAAACACACCCACCCACACCAACACCCCCAGCCAGTGAGCCCAGTGAAGGTCAACCTCCCAGCTGCGCACGCGCGCCGCAGGAGCCAGGGTTAGCGCCGCGGCAAAGACCACCAGGAAAGCCGTTGCCAGTCCGAGCAGGACGCGCTCAAGCTGTATGGAGGGATGTGCCTCGGAATGATACGCAACGGTCATGCGCAGGGGTTTGGGAAGGCTAGCCCAGGTATTTGCCGACCAGCAGGTCTAATTTTTGCCGCGTCTCGGCTGGAATGACTTGCGGATTAGTGATCAGCGCGTCGCGCAGGGCATGACCACAGGCACAGGTGCGCTCGGCTGGCAGATCCCGAGCCAGGTTAGCAACGGACTGTTGGGCGATCTGAGTATTACGGGTGAGCACGGCGATCACCGCATCAACACTGACCGGTACTTCTTCGACATGCCAGACGTCGTAGTCGGTGATATGCGCCATGACCGCGTAGCACAGCTCAGCCTCGCGTGCCAGGAAGGCTTCCGGCGAGGTGGTCATCCCGATCAGGCTCATCCCCCAGGCACGATAGGTGTTGGATTCGGCTTTGGTGGAGAAACGCGGCCCTTCCACCGTGATGAATGAGCCGCCAGAATGGACAACTGCACTGCTGCCCTGGCAGGCGCGCAGCAGTTGGGCAGAAAGTTCGGGGCAGAAGGGGTCCGCCACGCCAATATGCACGACAAATCCGTCTCCAAAGAAGCTGCGCCGGCGGTCGCGGGTGAGATCAAAGAGCTGGTCGGGGACGGCAAGATCACCGGGGGCGTAGTCTTCACGTAGGGAGCCGCAGGCGCTGATGCTGATCACCCGGCTCACGCCAAGAGATTTCAGTGCATAGATGTTGGCAGCGTAGTTGACCTCGGTGGGAGAAATATGGTGGCCATAACCGTGCCGCGCCAGAAAAGCTATACGCATGCCGTTCAGGGTGCCAACCACAATGGGCGCGCTGGGGCTGCCATATGGAGTCGCCAGGGTGTATTCCTGGATATCTTGCAGGCCGGGCATGCTGTATAAACCAGAGCCGCCAATCACTGCCAGGATAGGGGGATTTTCGATCATCTTGGGTTGCTCCCGATACAGGTTGGTCCTATTATATCGCTCAAATCAATGCTTAGGGCTTCACGGGCTCCCACAGCCAGCCTGCCTCGTGGGATTTAATCGTGCCCAGACCGGGATACGGCAGGTGTGAGCCAAACAGCATGGCTTGATTCTCGCCGGCCCAGCTTAGCAGCTGCTTGCGGGTCTCTGCAGCCTGCTCTGGCGCTGAGTCGAACGGCCAATTCCATTCGGGGTGCAACATATGCAGCGGGTGACCGACCGCATCAGCCAGGTGCAGCAGATGCTTACCTCCCAGGGAGAGGCGCACGGCGGAATGCCCGGGACGGTGCCCTGGTGCCGGCAGCATGGTAAGACCGGGAAAAAATTCTGTCTCCGCATCTACCAGCCGCAGGCGCTCTTTGATCAGCGGCAGCACCTTGCGATAGAAATCGGCAAACTCCGCCGGCAAGCGCACCAGGGTGGTCTCAGCATTGCACCACTCCCAGGCAGCCTGGCTCATCAGGTATGAGGCGTAGGGGAAAACGGGTTTACCCTCCGCGTTGACCAGGCCTCCCAGGTGATCCCGGTCGCCGTGGGTCAGTACAATCAGATCAATATCTTCGGGCTTAAAGCCAGCCTCGTGCAGGTTGCTCAGCAGCCGGCCCTGCATTTTGGGATAGCCGCTCCCCAAGCCGGAATCCACCAGCACCAGGTTTCTACCGGTGTCCAGGAACAGGATATTGAAGTCTACCACCACCTCGGTAGGTGAGTAGCCATATTGGCTGAGCAGCTCAGCCAGGATCTGAGGGCTGACGCTGTTGGTGAGGGAGCTGATCGGGCGTATCTCGCGCCCATCAATGATCGCCTGACAGGAGTAAGAGCCAAAACGGAAGGGAAAGCGTTCGCGGCTCATGGATTGGGCTCCTTTCTAAAATCCCCGCCCGATGGGGCTGCGGGATCATGGACAATACTGAGAGCATATTCGCTGGCTGGGATCATGGGGTTTGGTAGTGTGCCAGGTTGCCGGTGATGAAATTATACGCCCAGGTGTCACCGTTCTCATCGGTTAAGATCACCCGGTTAGGGGTATCCCAGAGGATATCCGCAAAGCTGGGGTCTTGCGAGGCATGGTAAAGCACAGCCTGGAAATCATCCAGTTTCACCCGCACCAGGTAGGTTACCCCCAGCGGGCAGTAATCCTCACTGAGCAGGTAGGCAATGGATTGGCCATTGGGGGCCCAGGCGATCGGCCCTGGCAAAACATTATCTACCGGTGGCGGAGCGCTGCCAATCCGCCCGCCGTTCAGGTCCCACATCACCAGCTCGCCATCCATCCAGCTCGCCATGCGCAGGCGGTTGGGGGAGAGCGTCCCGCTGCCCAGGTCTGTGATGCTCCAATCGTTCAGGTCCAGGCGCAGCAGGGGCGGCTGCCAGTAACCGCAGCCGTCCGGCACCCCGTGGGCCGCCTCGGTGAAATAGTAGAACCGGCTGGTGCCTGACCAGAAACTGCCCGCCAGCCCATACGCCCCCAACCCGCCGCAGGAGATCAGCTGGCTGAATACCACCCGTTCTTCCCCGTTTCGCTGGTTGGTGAGCTGCAGGAAGTCATAACCGTATGCCTCGCCCTCGAATTCGTCCGGGCAGGGATGGGAAAAGGCTCGCGCCCACCACAATCCATCCGGTGAAACCTGCGAGGAGATGGTTTGCGCCGGGCTGCTGGCCTGGGCAGTGGCAATCAGATCCGGGGTAGGCACTGGAGTAGAAGTGGGGCTGGAAGATGGGAGAGGGACAGCGGTATGCCGGGCAGGTGCAATGGATGGGAGCGCAGAAGCCCTGGCGCCAGGGGTGAGTGGGCTGGGTGTGGGCACAGCCGGAGACGGCCGGCTGCAGGCAGAGAGGCAGGCAGCACAGAAGAGCAGCTTGACCCAGATAGACGTGTGAATGGAATGCACCGCCATCCCCTTTCTCCAGGCACCCGCCCGGCGCTTGACCAGCGGAGCGGAACCTATGCTCAGATTTTATCGTCTAATTAATACAAGTCGATTGTACCCTGATTTTACAACAGACGAGGGGTAGAATACATAGGATGAGGATGATTGTATGATAGAAACGATGGGTGTACCTATTTATATTAGTGTTCATGCTGGCAAGCTGTGCGCCAGTTGCAACGCCGGCTGAAACGCCGGCCGGTGAACCCGGCCAGCCAGCATCCCCGGTGCCACCCACCGTGGAACCAACCTTGCCACCGGTTGAGCCGACAGCGACCTTGCCCCAACCGACTGGCGAAACGCCTGGCTCACAGGAAGCAATCCAGGCCGCCAGGCGCTTCCTGGCCCAGCAGTTAGGCCTGGAGCTTGAAGATATCCAGGTGCTGCAGGTGAGGGCGGTGGAATGGCCGGATGCCTGCCTGGGCATCCCCGCCCTGGGTGAGATGTGCGCCGAAGTCATCACCCCCGGCTTTGTCATCGACCTGGAAGCGGTGGTGGATGGCGTCAGCGAGTATTTCACCTTCCACACCGATGCCAGCGGGGAAGCGCTGCGCGTGCTGCCGGCAGCAGTATTGGCTGCCCGCCAGGCCTTGAGCGAGCAGACCGGCCTCCAGCCGGAAGAGATCAGCCTGTTGATCCATTGAATATGTTGAGTGGCGCAACTCCTGCCTGGGTGTGACTACACCCGGCTTGAACTGCCTGGAAGTGATCACGCCGGGCTACCGCATCATTTTAAGCGCCGCAGGCATGTCCTATGAATACCACACCAACCAGGATGGCAGCCACCTGGTGCTGGCCTCCGGGGCAGAGATTTTCCCGCTGCCGGCGCTGCTCTCGTGGAGCAGCATCACCGAGCCCTGTACGGCAGTCGAGTTCAGCTTGCAGGAAGTGCGCGCTGCTCCGTGTGGGACGACGCCAACCCGCATCGGCGCCTTTCCCCTCTGGCGGGCGGCTGAGCTGGAGCAGTTCACCGCGTTGTACGCCCCGCTGGAAGGCGAAACCGCGGCGGGCATTGTCGTCTTTACGCGGCGCCGGACAGGTGCACTGCCACCCCGGCTGAAATGCGCATGCTGGCTGAATGGGGTAGCCTGGTCTACGATGAAGCCGTCAGCGGGCGGAGCGGCGCTGCCTGGTCGCTGGCCTTCAGCTGGCACCGCGAAGGCGGCATTGCCGGTTTCTGTGATGATATAGCTGTCTATCTGACCGGTGAGGCGATTGTCACCTCCTGCCAGGGCGGCTCCCTGCCAGAGCTGGGCCGCCCGCGCCTGGATTTCACAGCAGTTGGAAATGTTATACGGTTGGGTGGACAGCCTGGCGCCGTTCGAGGTGGAATGGACTGACCCGGCGACCGCCGATGCCATGACCATTCACCTGGTCTTTACCGGACAGGGGACGGGTGAGGCAAGCGATTATGAGCAGGGACAGATTATGGACCTGGCAGGCGAGCTGGTCCTCCAGGCACAGACTCCCCCCGACCCGCAGGCGCAAGCCGCGGCTGAGCTGGCCTTGAATAGCTACCTGGCCGCGCTGAGCGCCGCAGATTATGCCGCCGCCGCGGAATTATATGGCGGCAGCTACGATCTCCTGATCGACAACAACCCGTCACGCGACCCGGCTGACCATGCCTCCCTGTTCGAGGGCGCCTGTACCATCAACGGGCATATGTGCAACCTGTCGGTGCGCAACGTGGTGCACGTCGCTGGACTGGGTGTGGGCATCTACCGTTTCACCGTCGAGCTGGCCTACCCGGATGGCACGCTGCTCGAGATGTGGCCTTGCTGTACCAGTGCCCCCGAAGGCCCGCCTCAAACCCAATTCGCCTTCCAGGTCGAGCTGGTGGATGGGCGCTATCTCGTCATGACCCTCCCCATATATGCCGGATAATCTTTCGCAACATCCGTAGGGGCGGGTCTCTCTGCCCCGCCTCCTCCGCCCCGAATCCCCCTCGCTGCCTCCAGGCGCCGCCGTTTCGTACCCCGACCCGCCCTCACGCTACACCATTACGCGCGATATCTATCGGTAGCGGCGCTCTCCAAAAAGGAATAGTAGTAACGATTTCAATCGTTACCCCTCATTATGCGGGCAATTTCCTCGCCGACACCTGCGCACTGTACACCCTCACCCCGCCCGTAAGCGCCGCCTCGGACCGCCGCACCGTCACCATGCTGAATCCCGCCTGCTGGATCAAATCCACATATTCTTCCTCGGGCAGCGCCCCGGTAACACAGCTGCTCCACGCCTGGCCTGCGGCAAGCAGGTCAGGCAGGAAGGCAATATCCGTGACCACATCGCTCACCTCCAGCCTTCCCCCAGGGTGCAGCACCCGCCACGCCTCCTGGAACACCTTCCCTTTATCCGGGGTCAGGTTGATCACGCAATTCGAGATGATCACATCCACGCTGCCGCTCTCGACCGGCAGCGCATCTGCCTGCCCCTGGCGGAACTCGACGTTGCCAAAGCCAGCCGCCGCGGCTGCCCGGCGGGCGCGTTCCAGCATCTCGGGGGTCATATCCACACCGATCACCCTGCCCTGGGGGCCAACCTGCCGCGCCGCGATCAGCGCATCCAGCCCGCCGCCGCTGCCGATATCCAGCACCACCTCGCCGGGCTGTAAAGCCGCAAAAGCCGTCGGGTTGCCGCAGCCCAGCGAGAATTCCGCCGCCTGGCTGGGAATCGCCTCCCGATCAGCGGGTGAGTAATCGGTGGTGAAGATCTGTTCCATCTGCACCGGTGTCTCCCCGATGCTGTCCAGGCTGATCAGCGTTTCACCCCCGCAGCAGGAAGCGGCATCTGCAGCCGGCGTGCAACATGACCCCCCTCCCTGGGCGAGGGCGGCATAGTTTTCTCGCACCGCCTCTTCCACCCCCGCCAGGCGCCTGGCGCCCACTGCCACGAACAGGCCCGGCAGGCTCGTTTCCTGTCCAGGTGCTTCGCCCTGCCCTGCAATCTCGATGCGCTCCACGATCCGGTTGACCAGCCCGGCTTGTGCCAGCAGGTTTCCAGCCCGCCGCGGGCATAAAGCCAGGTACCTCACCTTCCGCCCCCATCTGCGCTTCAACCCCCGTCAGCACCAGCCGCCCGCCCGGTTTTACCCTGTGGGCCAATTCCCGCACCGCTTCCAGCGGGTCGTTCTCGTTGAACAGGTACAGGTTGGCAATCAGCGTGTCATACCGCTCAGGCGTCCCATCCGCCGACTGTCTCATCCTGCCCTTCCAACAACACCACCTGCGCCACCCGCCCTGCCAGCCCCTCTGCCAGCTCGCCTGCGCCCGGCCCGGCAAGTGCCACCCGCATCTGTGGGTGCAGGTGCGCCTTGCGCACCGCCACTGCCACCACCGCCTCCCCCAACCCGGCGCCTCGCACCGCCTCCCACAGGCTGGCAGCCTGGGTATCTGCTTCATGTTGCTTTACCGATTTCATTTTTTACTCCTTGCCTCGCTTCGAAGCTGCTCAAATAATGGATTGCCCGTATCATATCACAGCCGGACTTCCCTGGTATCCTGCTGCTATCCCTTATGCAGCTTGACCAGGCCGTTGAAAGACAAATCAACTCACTCAGGATCTTCCTCGCCTGAGGGCTTGGTTACACTTGTATCTCTCCGGATAATTCACCCTTTTGTATGCTGAGCATGAAATCTATCAGATTCAGAATTGCTTTTTGCGCCTTATCATCCAGCTGGCAAGCCCGGTCTTGGATTGCCTGGGTATACCTGCCAGCCGGCCGGGTGGCCGGCTCACCGGCTGCGTCCGCCTCGCTCCGGGTGAAATAATTGGTATCCACCTGGAAGAAATCAGCCAAAGCCTTGATGATCTGAAACCCTGGGTTGGTCGCCCGCCCGGTGCGCAGCTTCCAAAGGTAGACCCGTGTCAAAACGCCATGGGTCCCCTCGACCACCTCCGTTTGGGTGTATCTCGACCCATCCGGTCTTGCGCGTCGTCTCGAAAAGCTGTTCCAGCCTATCGGCAAGATATCCCTGTTCGCTCATGGTTTTGCCTCGATTAAATCGCTGCCCGGGTATCCCACGCTGCGGATTTCCCCGCCTGCTGTCCCAGGAACATATGCAGCTGCGCACCGTGCTCCTGCACATGGCGCAGGTTGTACAGCAGCAGCTCCGCGAAGGGCAGCTCTCCCCAGGGGAACCGGCACAACCGGGTTGCCTGTTCCTCTGACAGAGCGTCTATCGTCTCCTGGCACTTTCGGCGGCAGATTTTCCAGGTAGCCAAGCAGTTCTTCGCGGGTATAGGTGCGCGGTAAAACTTCGTCCGCCTCCATCTCAACCAGGTCAAATGGCTCAGGAGGAGCAAAGCTCTCTTCCGCTCCGGTTAAGTACAGGTCCAACCAGAATAGGGTATGGTAGCCTAAATACCAGAACGTCGAGAAACCAGCTGCCACCCACTGGTCTGGCTGATCTTCCCACAGGCGCTTTTCCCATAGTTCATCCGGGCAGTCGTGTAGAGCACTGCCTACCATGTCAATTGCTGCTCCAAATTGGTGCCATAACATCTCATTGTCTATGATCGCCATCATCTTATACCTCCGCCATTCTTCTCACCACCGGGTTGCCCCGGTCCCCGCATTATAGCATGCCACTCGCCTCGCCAATTTGTTCCGGCACTGAGGGATCTTCCTTACACTAGCTGCGGCCGCAGGCATGAGCCATGTAGTATACTCCATGCCATCCTGCGTCCCGAGTACCCTTTTAGGAGAAAGAATCCACCATGCCCCGCAACATCGAAATCAAAGCCCGCCTCACCAACCTGGCAGACATCGCCTCCCGCGCCGCCCCCCTCGCCCAGCAAGGCCCGCTGCTCATCCACCAGGAAGACTTCTTCTTCACCATCCCTCAGGGCCGCTTGAAGCTGCGCAAGTTCGACGCCGCGCACGGTGAGTTGATCTATTACCAGCGGGCAGATACACTCGAGCCGAAGGAATCCTTCTATCTGCGCACTGCCACCGCCGAGCCGGATGCACTGGTCGAGACCCTGCGCGCCGCCCTGGGGCTGCGCGGCGTGGTGCGCAAACAGCGCACCCTCTACCTGGTGGGACAGACACGGGTGCACCTGGACCGGGTCGAAGGGTTGGGCGACTTCATCGAGCTGGAGGTCGTGTTGGAACCGGAGCAGACCCTGGAGGCGGGTGTACAGGTGGCGCAGGCGCTGATGCAAGCGTTGAGCATCCCACCGGACGGCCTGATCCGCGGAGCGTATATTGACCTGCTCGAGGAGCAAGCAGCCGGTGGCTGAGCCCGAGCAGCTCTCAGCGGAACGGGATGCCTGGCAGCGCATTTTGCTTGATCAGGCCCGCTCACGGCCTTGCTGGCAGCTACAGGATGTGTATAAGCTGGCCTTCCAGGCGGCGCTGGGCAGCGAGCATGCCGCCCCCAGCGAAGCGGCTGCTCGCCAGTGGCTGGAGCAAGAGGCTGCCTCGCTGGGGGCTGGCCCGGCTGATCCGCAGATTGAGCCGATATCACCGGATGGCCGGCTTGCCCGGGTCAATTTGCGGCCGTACCTGGCAGCAGGCGGTAACCTGGATGCGCTATTGCAGGCTTTCTTACGCACCGCGGTGGAGTGGCAGGGGGAGCGTGAGAACTCTATTGAGGTATACAAGCTGGGTGGTGGAGTTCGCTCAGGCGGGTAGGTTGCCCTTCCCAGCGGCGGAGATGCGGGCGTATTTCCAGCGGATGGCGGAAGCGGACTTTCCGACCGCTCACCACTCCGCCGGCTACCGGGAGGTGTATCGACCGGCGTACCGCGTGGTGTTGAAGATGCTACTTTAATCCTCCTCCCCTTTGTGTTCTTGGTGTGAAATGGTTTTCTCAATCGATTTCTATAGAACCTTTGCTGTTTATCTGAGACTTATGCTATAGTAATGCGGTCTGCGAGGTACCAATGAGCAAACAAACACGTAAAGCCAACTGGATCTGGCGCCTCATGCGCCGCATGAGCGGGCGGGTGAGCCGCCTGGTGGCTGCAGGGCGCGGACCAGCCGGGGTGGTGCTGGTACTTACCACCACCGGGCGTAAGTCGGGCCTGCCGCGCCAGACGCCGCTGCAGTACGAGCAGGTCGGTGAAGATTACTACATCGCCTCCGCCCGCGGCCCGCAGGCAGATTGGTTCCGCAACCTGCAAGCGGATCCGCGCGTGGCAGTGCTGGTGCACGGCAGGCAGTTCACCGCGCAGGCCGAGGCAGTCACCGACCCCATGCACATCGCCGACTTCCTGGCGCTGCGCCTTCAGCGCCACCCGCGTATGGTCGGACTGATCATGCGCCTGGAAGGCTTTCCTCTACGCTACACCCGCACTGACCTTGAGCAGTTCGCCGCCGGCAAGGCGCTGGCGGTGCTTCATCCCCTTCCCCAGGCTGAGTGAACATGGAGCCTGGCTTCTTTCTGCCGCGGGCTGCTCATCGGTTTTTCCATTGCCGCCCCGGTCGGGCCAATCGGGGTGCTGTGCATCCGGCGTACGCTGGCAGATGGACGCCTGGCTGGGCTGGTATCTGGCCTGGGAGCCGCCACCGCGGATGCGTTTTATGGCAGCCTGGCCGGCTTTGGAGTGACGCTGGCAGCCAACTTCCTCGTCAGCCAGCAGACCTGGCTGCGCCTGGTCGGCGGCCTGTTCCTGCTTTACCTGGGCCTGAAGACCTTCCTCAGCCAGCCAGCCGCCGACTCCGGGCAGCCCGCCCATACGCGCTCCCGCGGTCTGTGGGGCGCCTACCTGTCCACCCTGCTGCTCACTCTGACCAACCCGCTAACCATCCTCTCCTTCGCCGCCATCTTTGCCGGCCTGGGGTTGGTGGAGACTGGCGGAACCGCCTTCTCAGCCGGGATCTTGGTGCTCGGGGTGTTCTGCGGGTCCGCTGCCTGGTGGCTGCTCCTCTCCGCCGGCGTGAGCTTGCTGCGTGGGCGCGTGACTCCACGCATATTGCAATGGGTTAATCGCCTGGCAGGCGTGGTGATCACCGTATTTGGGATCCTGGCCTTGGTTCTTTAGAGCATCTCACCACAGAGCACACGGAGAACACAGAGAAAATCATTCTCACCGCCGAGAACGCAAAGAACGCGGAGAAACACGAGACTCCTGTGTTAAAATCCGCTAATCCGTTATCCATCCGTTTACAGATCAGTACAGATCAAAAAAGATTAGTGTAGATTAATGAAAATTAGCGGAGATTAGCGGGCACCCTCATCTGCATACCAATCCTCACTCTCCCCTCTGGAGATTAATCTAAGAGGCTTTAAAACATGAACAACTGGCAAATCTTCTTCGATCACCATGCACCGCAGTATATGGATAATGTGTTCACCAAGAACACCCTGGCGGAGGTAGATTTCCTGATACAAGAGTTCAACCTGCCACCGGGCAGCGCCATCCTGGATATGGGCTGCGGGACAGGGCGGCACTCGGTGGAGCTGGCCCGCCGCGGCTACCGCATGACCGGCGTTGATCTCTCCGCCGGCATGCTGGCGCAGGCCCAGCAGGCTGCCCAGACAGCCGGTGTGACGGTAGAATGGGTGCAGTCGGATGCCCGCGCCTTTGCATCCGCGCCGCGCTTCGACGCCGCCATCTGCCTGTGCGAGGGGGCATTTGGGCTGGTGGGCACCGGCGAAGATCCCGCAGCGCACGATCCCGCCATCCTGCAGCGCATCTTCGCTGCCCTCAAGCCTGGGGCGCCGTTCATCCTGACCGCGCTTAACGCGCTGCGCGCCATCCGTGAGTTCACCCCTGCCGATGTCGAGTCGGGTAAGTTTGATCCGCTGACCCTGGTGGAGATGTACGAGATGGAGATCGAAACGGAAGAGGGCACTAAGTCCGTTGTAGTGCTGGAAAAGAAGCACCTGCCACAGGACTTGAAGCGGCTGTGCCAGCAGGCGGGCTTCCAGGTGCTGCACCTGTGGGGCGGGACGGCCGGGAATTGGGGGCGGCGCACGGTGGAGTTGGACGAGATGGAAGTGATGGTGGTGGCGCAGAAACCGTAGGCGATCCTTATTCCATCACGCTTCATCCATGCTCGGAGTTGGATTATGGCAAAGCGACAACGAATTTGATTAGCTGTGCCATCCAGGCAACCACGGATTGCTCTCGTTTGATATAATTATCCCATTCATAATACCTTTTCGTTGATGAGGAGACATCCGCATGGATGGACAAACAACTCAGAAGCGCCCGTTTCCCTGGCCGATGGTTTTCATTGGTGTCGGGGTATTCTTAATTGTACTGGTGCTGGGGGCCAGCGCGGTTGGCAACTCACCGCGCGCCACCCCCACGCCAACTGCTCAAGTGCTGCCGGAGGTCGAGCGCATCTCCGTCAACAAAGCATACCAGGCATTTGAGGATTATGAGGCGGTCTTTTTAGATGTGCGCGACGTGATGTCCTATGAAGCAGGGCATATCACCGGCGCTATCCATATCCCGCTGAACCAATTGGACGAACGTCTGGGGGATCTTGCTCCCGAGGCATGGATCATCACCTATTGCACCTGACCGGACGAAGAAACAAGCGCCGGTGCGGCGCAACTCCTGCTTGAGAATGGTTTCGAACGGGTCAATCCCCTGCTTGGCGGTCTGACCGCCTGGATCGATGCCGGCTATCCCACCGAGGGTGGTCAGTAGTTCAAAGATTATCCAAACCTATTCCTTCACGATCCCGCCGTGATACACCAGCTCGTAGACGACTTCATTGTCACGGGTGATGAACTCGCGCCCGGTGAAGAAGGTCATATCACCGCTGTTGGTATCGACGTAGGTAAATTCGCCCAGCGGGTATTTGAATCCGCCCAGGAAGCGGCCCTCTTCGTACATGTGTGACAGGCTTTGCTGGATCACCTGACCGGCTTGGGCGGAGGTGATGTGATCCGGGCGCAGGATGCGCCCGAAATAGTTCATCGCCCAGACCACTTTATTGCGGTAATAGACGGCTTCTTCACCGATAAAATCGTTCTCACCCAGGTAGCTGTCATGGTAAGCCCAATCGCCTTCCATGTATTGCAGATCATGCGAGCCGAGGCGGTAGGGCAGCAGCTTGCGCCCGCCGCCCACGTAGCTGGCTGACTTGGCCCGCACGATAAATCCCAGCAGCTCTTGAAAACGGTCGATTTGCATTGCAGCCTCCGTACCCTCATTGTACCCGATTTCTGGATTATCCTATCCCTTGCCCGGCTTCCGCGCTTATGCTATCATACTTCCAGGAGAAAGCCGGGATGCGAACTCTCAAACGTTTGCTTTACTATGCCCTGATCAATATCGCCATCTCTGCGTTAACCGTGTGGGTGGTGCTGAACATCTGGGAACGGCGCAATCCCTGCCTGCCGGTGGAGAGCACCCCGGAGGTGATCGTGGTCACTGCCACCCCCGGACCGCAGACGCCCGTGCCGCTTAACCCCTGCACAGATGCCACCCCGACGGATGCCGCACCTACGCTCATCCCCGAAACACCCCTGCCCACGCCCACCCTGGAGCTGGTGGAGTACATCGTGCAGATCGGCGACACGCTGGGCACCATTGCCGAGCAGTTCGAGGTCAGTGTTGCCGACATCATCTATGTCAACCAGCTTGAGAATCCGGATGTGCTCTCTGTGGGGCAGGTGCTGTACATCCCCATCGGCGGGCTGGTGATCCCGACCGAAACGAGCATCCCGCCGACCGTGGTAGCCTCCCCGACCGTGCGCCCGACAACTACTCCAACACCGGGACCATCCCCGACCGCCAGCCCGACGCTGACCGGCGATGAACCGCAGGTGTACATCGACAATGTGCTCGGTTTAGGCGACTTGAACACCGAGCGGGTCATCTTACGCCGCTCCGGCCTGGGCGAGCTTTCGCTGGCGGCGTGGCAGCTGCGCGACCAGGATGGCAACGTGTATATCTTCCCGCAGCTTACCCTGTATCAAGATGGCGCGGTGAACGTGAACACCCGCTCAGGGACCAACACCTACGTCGACCTGTTCTGGAACCTGTCGGCAGCGGTATGGCGCTCGGGCGAGTTGGTTTCACTGTACGACAGCGGGGGGATCCTCAGGGCGAGCTTTACCATTCCATAATCCCCCGCATGGAGGCAAACACACCCGGCATGAAAACCAAATTGATCGTTAATCCCAACGCCGACCTGGGCCGCGCCTGGCGTACGGCAGCCGATCTGCGCTACCTGGTGGAGCAGTACGGCGGCGCCGATTGGGCCGGCACGGTGTATCCGACGCATGCCATCGAGCTGGCCCGCCAGGCTGCCGAGGCTGGCTACGAGCTGGTCATCGCCGCCGGCGGGGACGGCACGGTACACGAGGTGGTTAATGGCCTGATGCAAGCGCAGGTGGCGCAGCGCCCGCGCCTGGGCGTGATTCCGCTCGGCTCAGGCAATGATTTCTCCCATGCCGTGGGGCTTGACCCCAAGCCGGCCGCCGCCCTGCGCCAGGCTTTCCAGGGCAGCCCCCGCCGCATCGACCTGGGCGTATTCGAGACCCCCCAGGGACGCCCCGAATACTTCGACAACGCCCTGGGCATCGGCTTCGATACCACCGTCACCATCCGCTCGCGCAAGCTGACCTGGCTGCGCGGCTTTTTGATCTACCTGGTGGCGGTGCTGCAGACCATCATACTCAACCATGACGCGCCTAAAATGCGCGTGGTGACGGACAGGGAAAGTTGGGAGGAAGAGAGCATTTTCTTCGTGCTGGGCAACGGACGCCGTGAAGGCGGCGGTTTCCTGGTTACCCCTGATGCCCGCCCGGATGACGGCTTGCTGCATTATTCGTCCATCCGCCATGTCTCCCGGCTGAAGATGCTGCGCCTGCTGCCCGAGGTGATGGCTGGCACCCACGGCAATTTCAAGCAGGATGTGCGCATGGGCGTGCTGACAAGGATGGAGCTGCATGCCGATCGCCCGCTGTATGTGCATGCCGATGGCGAGATCATCTCCGGCTTTGGCTCCGACCTGCGCGACCTGCACGTGGAATTGATCCCCGGCGCGGTCGAAGTGATGGTCTAGCGGAGCGCCATGCCCACCTTAGCCGAGAGCCTGCAGGGGCGCGACCTGGGCGAGCTGCGCATCATCGCCGAGCTGTGGGGCCTCGAGCTGGAAGCCCCCGACATCCGTCTGGCTGTGCAGCGCCTGGTGCCCGCGCTGCTCGATCCTGCGCTGGTCGAAGAAGTGGTTGCCGCCCTCCCAGAGCCCGCCCGCGCCACCCTGGATGAGCTGGCGCGCCGCGGCCGGCAGCCCTGGGCCGGCTTCCTCCGCCGCCACGGCGAGCTGCGCGAGATGGGCGCCGGTCGCCGCGACCGCGAGCGCCCCCACCTGCAACCCGTCTCTGCCGTCGAAGTATTGTGGTACCGCGCCCTGCTCGCCCGCGCCTTTTTCGAAACCCCCTCCGGCGCCGAAGAGTTCGCCTATATTCCCGATGATCTGCTGAAATTGCTCCCGCCCCCTGCCGGCGCGCCTGCCGCGCCCCTGGGTCGCCCTGCCTACCCGGCGGAGCTCGCCCACCCGCTGCCCGCCGGCGACCGCCTGCTGGACCATGCCTGCACCCTGCTGGCGGCCCTGCGCCTGGGGCTGCCTCCCCCTTCTGAGTTCGGCGAGCAGCCCGCCGCCGCAGGATTGCCCCTGCTGACCGGCGCGCTGCTGGCGAAATTGCTGGATGCCGCCGGTCTGCTCGATCCGGCAGGCCTGCCCGCCCCCGAGCCGGCGCGTGCCTTCCTGGAGGCGCCCCGCGGCGCAGCCCTGGCGCAGCTTGTGCAGGCCTGGCTCTCCTCAGAGCGCTTCAATGAGCTGCGCCTGCTGCCCGGCTTGAGCGCCGAAGGCGACTGGCAGAATGACCCCCGCCGCACCCGCCAGGCCGTGCTCGCCTTCCTGTCCGGCGTTCCCCCTGCCACCTGGTGGAGCCTGCCAGCCTTTGTCGCTGCCGTGCGCCAGCAATATCCTGACTTTCAACGCCCCGCCGGTGATTACGATTCCTGGTTTCTGCGCCACCAGGCCAGCGGCGAGTTCCTGCGCGGCTTCGAGCATTGGGATGCCATCGACGGCGCGCTGCTGCGCTACCTGGTCTGCGGTCCGCTGCACTGGCTGGGCATCGCCGACCTGGCCTGCCCCGCGCCGGGCAGCCCACCCGCCGCCTTCCGCTTCACCCCCTGGGCCGCTGACCTGCTGCAAGGCGCCGCCCCCTCCGGTCTGCCGCCGAAGAGACCACCGGCCTGCTGGCGCGCTCGGACGCCCGCCTGTTCCTGCCCCGCCGCCTGCAGCGCCTGGCCCGCTACCAGGTGGCGCGCTTCTGTGAGTGGGAGAAGGAAACCCCCGAAGGCTACCACTACCGCCTGACCCCCGTATCGTTAGAGCGGGCGCGCAAGCAGGGCCTGACCGTCGCCCACCTGCTGGCGCTGCTGCGCAAGCACGCCGCCGGCATCCCGCCCAGCCTGGTGCGGGCCCTGGAACGCTGGGAGCAGCACGGCGCCCAGGCCCGCCTGGAAGCGCTGGTCGTGCTGCGCGTCACCGTTCCCGAGGTGCTGCAGGCCCTGCGCGCCTCCCGCGCCGCCCGCTACCTGGGCGAGCCGCTCAGCCCCACCGCCGTAGCCATCAAGCCCGGCGCCGCCCAGAAAGTGCTTGCCGCCCTGGCGGAGCTGGGCTTCCTGGGCGAGGGGCGACTTGAAAATGAAGGGAGTTAAAAATCTCACCGCAGAGCCGCAAAGAGCGCACAGATTTGGATGAGGTGATCTTATGAAAATAGGCGTCGTCTTCCCCCAAACCGAATTCCCCCCCGACCCCCTCGCCATGCGCGATTATGCCCAGGCCGTGGAGGGCCTGGGCTTCACCCACCTGCTGGCCTACGAGCACGTGCTGGGCGCCAACCCCGAGCGCCCCGGCGGCTGGAGCGGGCCATACACCCACCAGCATTCCTTCTACGAGCCGTTCGTGCTCTTCAGCTACCTGGCCCCGCTGACCCAGCGCCTGGAGTTCGTCACCGGCATCCTCATCCTGCCGCAGCGCCAGACCGTCCTGGTCGCCAAGCAAGCCGCCACCCTGGACGTGCTCTGCGGCGGGCGGCTGCGCCTGGGCATCGGCAACGGCTGGAACGAGGTCGAGTACACCGCCCTGGGCGAGAACTTCCGCAACCGCGGCCGGCGCATCGAGGAGCAGGTGGTGCTGCTGCGCCGGCTGTGGACCGAGCCGCTGGTCACCTTCGACGGGCGCTGGCACCACATCCCCGACGCCGGCCTCAACCCGCTCCCCGTGCAGCGCCCCATCCCACTGTGGTTTGGCGGGCAGGCGGAAGAGGTGCTGCGCCGCGCCGCCCGTTTGGGCGATGGCTGGATGCCCAATTACCGCCAGGTCGAGCAGGCACGCCCGGCGCTGGACTTACTGCGCCGCAGCCTGGATGAATACGGCCGCGACCCGGCAAGCTTTGGCCTGGAGCCGCGGCTGAACTACAGCATTGGCGGAGGCGCTGAGTGGACAGCCATGCTCCAGTCCTGGCAGGAGGCCGGGGCGACGCACATTTCGCTCAATACCATGGGCTGCGGCTTCACCACCCCGGCAGCCCACGTGGATGCGCTGCAGAAATTCGCTCAGCTAGCTCTGGTCACTTGATTCCAGGCCTGGCAGGTAGAAGCTGCCATATCTATTCTCAGCCCACAACTCAGTAAAAATAGGTTAGAATTGTCGGGAACGTGTGTTTCATCGATCACGTCAATGATTTTTAAAATCCAGATGCAGGCCTGCCTGTATCACCTGAAATTGAGGAAAAAATGAGTGATAAAGAATCACCCCAAAGTGTGATTGAAGCACACCGCAAGCGCCAGCAACGGGGGCAAAAGACGCCCATGTTCGTGTTCATCGGCGCGGCGGTACTGCTCATCCTTGGCGCGGTGTTGATCGTCAATTATTTCATCGCTGACAACCCCCTCTTCGGGCCGCCTCCCACCGAGACGCCCACGGCGACCGCCACCCAGACGGCGACCAACACCCCGCTGCCCCCCACCAGCACCCCCACCGAGACGCTCACCCCGACAGCCACCGAGACTGCTACCCCCATGCCCACCGACACCCCCTCCGGACCGTTCGAGTACACCGTGCAGGAAGGGGACACGCTGACCACGATCGCCGAGCAGTTCAACACCGACATTATGACCCTGCTGGCGCTCAACCCATCGATTGACCCGGTCACGCTGGTCGTCTATGTCGGTCAGAAGATCCTCATCCCCGCCCCGGATACGCTCCTGCCGACCGCCACGCCGGTCTCCACCACCGTCCCGCCCGGCACGATCATCAACTACACCGTGCAGCCCAATGACACACTGGAAGCGATCGCCACGCTGTTCCGCAGCACGGTGGAGCGCATCGTGGAGGAAAATGAGCTGGAGAACGCCAACGATATCTATGTTGGGCAGATTCTGCAGATCCCGGTCAACATTGCCACCCCGGTGCCCACGGCGACCGTCGGCACGGTCTACCCGACCGCAGTGCTGCCACCCACAGCCACACCCACCCCATAACCAACCCCCTCATACAATAAAATCGCTCCCCGCCACCCTTACCCTCTGGCGGGGAGCTTTCATTACCTCCTCGACCCGGCGCCATCGCGCCCGGATACCCCCACCCCTGCGCTCGCATGACACAAATACACCGTGGCGCTCTTCCCGGTCTGCTTCTGGTACCCCGCCTGCAGCCCCTGGATGAAAGCCTCAGCCTGGCTGCCATCAATTAAATTGACCGTACAGCCGCCGAAGCCCGCCCCGGTCAGCCGCGCCCCGTAGATGCCGGGCAGGCCGCGGGCGATCTCCACCAGCACATCCAGCTCAGGCAGGCTGACCTGGTACAGGTCGCGCAGGCTCTTGTGCCCGGCGAACATCAGCCCGCCGAACAGGCGAGCATCCCCGCCGCGTAGGGCATTGACCGCCTGCTCCACCCGGTGGATCTCCTTGACCACGTGCTCGGCACGCCGGCGCACCTCTTCCGGTAAGTACTCGCTGTAGGCGGCAAACTCCACCGTGGTGATATCGCGCAGCGAGCGCAGCCCGGGTTTGTACTGCTGCAAGCGGGTGACTGCTTGCTCGCAGGCGGCGCGGCGGTCATTATAAGCAGAAGTAGCCAGCGTGCGCCGCATGCCCGAATCGGCTACCACGATGGCGGTGCCAGGGGGCAGGGCGACCGGGTGCCATTCCAGACTGCGGGTGTCAAAATACAGCGCGTGCCCTTCCACGCCACAGGCGCTGGCGAACTGATCCATCAACCCTGAATTGACTCCGACATAACCGTTCTCGGCGCGCTGGCAGAGCCTGCGCCAGGCGCAAATTGTCCATCTCCCAGCCGCCCAACGCCCGCCAGGCGGCGGCAAAGGCCACCTCCACCGCGGCGGAGGAGCTCAGCCCGGCGCCAATGGGCACGTCCGAGGTGTAAACGACCTGCATCCCGCCTACCGGCATCCCCGCCTCGCCCAGCGCCCAGGCTACCCCCGCCGGATAAGCTGCCCAGTGTGGCAGCGGGGTTCCGTCCAGGCCGCTGCGCTGCGCCAGCGCATCCAGGCGGAAGGCGGCTTGTTTATTCAGGTCCAGCGCATACAGGTGCACAACGCCATCCGTAGTGGGCGCGGCAGCCAGGCGCACGGCGCGGTCAATGGCTGCCGGCAGCACCACCCCATCGTTATAGTCCACATGCTCACCCAGCAGGTTCACCCGTCCTGGGGCGCGCACGAGGATGGATGGAGGGGTGGTATAGTGATTGGTGAATGCGGTCAGGATGTCCATGCCAGCCTCAATCCGTTTTGGAGTAAGGGAATTGGAACGCGCCGGGGAAGTCCGCTGGAGAAGCGTCTTCCTTGCCGCTCCACGCCTCGATATCCAGCCGGTAGACCGCGGTGATGTTCAGCTCCTCGGGGATGATCGGCTGGTAATCCTCGCCCGGTTTCATGTGTGGGAAGTAGCGATCGAGCAGCAGCTGCAGGGCGCGCTCGGCCTCGGCCGGGTCGCTCAGCACGCTCACCGTACCAAACGCCACCGCGCTGGCGTATTCCACGCCGAACTCCATCGCCGTGCCGGCGGGCAGCAGGCGGCCTATCTCGGCGGCGCAGAAGCTGGCGCGCGGGTTAGCCTGCAGGTTTTGCGGCAGCCGCCCCTCCAGCGCGCCATGGAAGTAGATGGCATGCTCGGCGGGCGCGTAGACGAACAGCGTCGGCTTTTGGAAGGTCTGTCCCTGCCATTCAGTCGCCAGGATGCCGAAGGGGGCACGCTGCAGGAATGCCGCGATCCAGACATCATCCATGGCGCGGTCCTTCCGTCTCGGTTGGTTGATTGGTAGATTGTCTTGTTGTATGCTCATAGGTTAAGGATTAGTACGAATGGAACGAATGCACGAATTTAACGAATGGTTTCTAATTAAGACCAGGGAATTATATCTGCATTGGTTATGTTTTAGGAGGATTGGGAGAAAACGACGAATCGCCTGGGAGGTTGGGAACGCGGTCGGATTGGACCCTTTTAGCCCCGAAGTTGATCAGGATGCCAAGCTGCAACCCGGTAGCGTGGAGATAAGAATCGAGTTGGGCTCGAAAAATCTCATTCAAGGCAGAGACGGCTTTGAGCTCCAAAATGATTTTCTCGTCAATTACCATGTCCAGGCGGTAGATTCCGACAAACCTACCTTTGTAATATATTTGGATCTGTTTTTGCCGTTCAAAGTGGATGCCTTGAATTTCAAGCTCCATCGCCAAGGCGTTCTCGTAAATATCCTCGGTGAATCCCGGACCAAGTTGATTGTGCACCTCAAACACCGCTTTCATGATCTGGTACGACAGCTCCGGGTACAGCAAATCCTTTTTTATCAAAGTTTTATTCATAAAATGCTCTATTCGTTAAATTCGTCCATTCGTTATATTCGTACTAATCCTTCTAGCCGCTCTTACATACCCTGTTCTTTGTTTTCTATTTAATGCTCTATTCGTTAAATTCGTCCATTCGTTTTATTCGTACTAATTCTTAAAGCCACTCCTTTATAACAATTTCTCCCTACGCCCCACCCTTCAAATATATCCCCTGCGGGTCAAGCTCCTCCCGCAATATCCTCAGCTCCTCCATACTCGGTGGAAGCGTGGTGCGCAGCTCGGCGGCGACCTTCAGATCCCAGCCGGTGTTGGCGCGCGCCTGTTCGGCGGTCGCCCCGGGGTGCAATGCGGTCAGCACCATCTCCCCGCTCTCGTCCGGTTCCATCAGGCCCAGGTCGGTCACCACTGCCAGCATGCCGCCGCCGCGCAGACCGGCAGCCTCGCGCTCGCGCCGCCCGCCCAGGAAGCCGGCCGAGGTGCGAAAATCCAGCTTCTCGGGGAAGCGCCGTTTCTGGTGCGGGGTGAGCAGGTAGCAGCTGTTGGCCCAGGCGGCGATCTCCATCGAGCCGCCCGAACCGGGCAGGCGCACCTTGGGGTGGGCGTAATCGCCAATCACCGTGGCGTTGATGTTGCCGAAGCGGTCGATCTGCGCCCCGCCCATGAAGCCCACGTCCACGTTGCCGCGCTGCAGGTAGAAGGCGAAGATATCGTACATACTGCACACCGAGAGCGCCCCGCTGACCAGCGTCGGGTCGCCGATGGACAGCGGCAGCCGCGCTGGCTGCGCGCCGATCACCCCCGCCTCGTAGATCATCAGCAGGTTCGGCGCATGCGTCCGCCGCGCCAAATTGCACGCCAGGTTGGGCAGCCCCACCCCGACGAACACCGTGTCGCCGTCGCGCAGCAGTCTGGCGGCGTTAATGGTAAGTAACTCAGAAGAAGTGTAAGGCGATGTTTCTGTCATAGTCTATGTCCACCAGAAGAGTTATCCGCGAATTACGCGAATTGCGCTAATTTTTTAGGGTGAGCCAGGCTTTTCGGGAGAATTCGCCCGCCGGAGCCACTCCAATTTACGACCGCCAAAGTTGAGTAACACGCCTACTTCCATGCCGGTAGCTTTCAGGTAATTGATGAGCTGTGCTTCTTCCCGTCCAGTTAAGGCATCCAACGCTTTTAGTTCAACGATGATTTTGTCGTATGCAATCAGGTCTGCCAGATAGGTTTTCTTAAGCGGTATACCCTTATAGGCAATTACGATTTCCTTTTGAGGTGTATAAGGTATTCCCCTGGCAGTCAGCTCAATCTCCAAAGCTTCCTGGTATACCGCCTCTAAAAAGCCACGACCTAACCGGGTATGCACTTCCATCGCTGCCCCTACCAAAGCATAAACTTCATCTGGATATATTAAATCCACCATGACAGCTCTAGAGGAGGGGTTGGCTTGGATATTTCTCTGTAGCGGCTTCATTTTCTCAGACCTATTCGCGTCCATTGGCGTAATTCGCGGATTAATATTTCCCATAATTTACCGGCACGCTCAGGTTCTCCGAAACTGCCAATCGTTTGTGCACTTCTTCCCCCAGCTTCCGCCAATATTCCTCCCGATCCCTTACCCCATACACCCATTCGTCGAGATAAGCCCGTGTTAGCTCGGGGCTGCTGCTGATCTTGTCCCACTCCAGGTAGAAGTCGTTGTCGCGGTCGTAGTAGCCCTGGGTGTAGGAGGGGTGGGCGCAGTAGGGCACATGGCACACCGCGTCGACCACGAAGCCAGGGATAAGCGTGCGGTTGGGGTCTGAGCGGATGACAGACTCGTCCACCATCTCTTCGGTGGTGAGGATGACCCGTGCGGCGGCGAAGGCAGCTTCCTTCTGCTCGCCGATGATGCCCCAGATATGCGCGTTGCCATCCGCGTCCGCCCGCTGCACGTGCACGATGGCTACGTCCGGTTTGAGCGCCGGTACCACCACCACCGGCTTGCCCGAGTAGGGGTCGGTGACCGTGCGGTAGCTGGGATTGGCCCGCTCCAGGTCGCCTGCCGCGGTGGGGTTCATCGGCATGAAAGGCAGCCCGGTCGCCCCGGCTTGCAGGCGCGAGATCATGCCGAAATGCGAGTATTCCTCCCATTCCAGCCGCCCGGCCTCCAGCTCGGCACGCACAATGCGCAGCGAGCCCACGCCGGGTTGCCCATATAGGAGAAGATCACCTTGCGGGCACAGCCGGCGGCCACCATCTGGTCGTAGATCAGGTCGGGGGTGGCACGCGCCAGCACCAGGTCTTTGCGCCGCTGGCGGATGATCTCGTGCCCGGCGGCAAACGGGATCAGGTGGGTGAATCCGGCCGCGTAGAGCACATCGCCGTCGTAGACATAGCGGGAGATGGCATCAGAAAGGGACATCAGTTTGCTCATAGGCTTCCTTCAGATTACCTGCTCCAGAATGAGAGCAGATGGCAGGCTACCTTGCTTGCAACGGCAGATTACCTGCCATGCGGCAGTCTCGTCGCTCTTATTGCTTCCTCCGCTGCGCCTGCTCTTCCTGGCGCTTTGCCTTGCGCTCGCGGTACTTGCGCACGGTGCGGAATCGGGCGGAATTGGGGTCCGCTGGCTTGCGGCTGCGGAAGAAGATGTAGCCTCCCAGGAGCACCAAAACCAGGCCAACCAAAAAATAGCCCAATGCCATGCTCCAGCCTTCCCCCGAAGCAAAGAAGATGGCTATCAGGATCAGCCCGATGACGATTGCATACGTACCGATCTTGCTATTTTCGACCTGCATACCCGTTTACTTGACCACGCTGCGGATCTGCTCGCGCATGTACAGCGGCAGGTAGTAATGCCCGCCGGCGTTCTTGCCCGACGACCCCGAGCCTTTCCACCCGCCAAAGGGCTGGAAGCCAGGCCACGCGCCCGGTGGTGGCGCCCTGCGGGCGGTTGGCATAGCTCACCCCGGCCTGGATCTGGTCGAAGAAGAGCTGCGCCTCGTCTTCCGCGCCATAGAAGCCCGCCGTCAGCCCGTAGTCGATGTCATTCGCCAGCCGCATCGCCTCTGTCCAGGTCCTTCACCCGGGTCACCATGCGTGATCGGCAGGAACATCTCATGCTTCCACAGGCGGTGGTGCAGCGGCACATCCGCCACGATCGTCGGGGTGCAGAAGAAGCCCTTGCCGTAGGCGCCGTCGGTCAGCACCTTGCCGCCGGTCAGGATGGTTCCCGCCTGCGCCAGCTCTTCGCGTGAACTTCTGGTATTCCTGGTAGGAATTCTGGTTGATCACCGGGCCCAGGTAGACCGAGCGTTCGGTCGGGTCGCCGATCGTCAGCTTCTTCGTCAGCTCGACGATGCGCTCCACCAATGTATCGTAAACCGGCTCCTCGATGTAGACGCGCGAGCAGGCCGAGCACTTCTGCCCCTGCAGCCCAAAGGCCGAGCGCACGATGCCGACCGCCGCCCGCTCCAGATCGGCATGTTGCGGTGACGACCGCCGGGTTCTTCCCGCCCAGCTCCAGGATGATCGGGCGCAGGTAGTTGCACCCGGCGAAATCGCGGTAGATCCGCATGCCCACGTCGAACGAGCCGGTGAAGGTGACGCCATCCACCTCATTGCAGCTGATCAGCGCCTGGCCCAGCGTGCGCCCCGGCCCGGTGACATAGTTGACCACGCCATCCGGCAGCCCGGCCTCGCGGAAGCACTCCGCCAGCAGGCGCACCATCCAGGGCGTGTCGGTGGCGGGCTTCATCACCACCGTGTTGCCCGTCACCAGCGCCGCGCCGGTCGGTCCGCCGGTCAGCGCCGCCGGGAAGTTGAACGGGCTGATCACCAGCCACACGCCGTAGGGGCGCAGCACGGAAAGATTGACCGAAGAATAGCCCACCAGCGGGTCGCGCCCCATCTCCACGATGTAGCCGTTGTTGCGCTCCATCTCGTCACAGGCATAGCGGATCAGGTCAGCCGTCTCGGCGACGTCGCCCAGCGCCTCCATGCGGTTCTTGCCCACCTCCAGCGACATGGCCGCGGCAATCTCGAACAGGCGGGCGTCGATGAGCTCCGCCGCCTTGCGCAGCAGCTTTACCCGCTCCTGCCACTTCCGCTTGCTCCAATCGGGGAAAGCCCGGCGGGCAGCCCGCAGCGCCAGCAGCGCATCCTGCTCGTTGCCCTTCTGAAAGACGCCGAGCACCCAATCGCTGTTCACCGGTGAGCGGTCTTCAAAGGTGCTAGAGGCAATGTGGTCCTTGCCGCCGATCATCATGTTATATTCCTGCCCCAGCCCCGCCTTGACCTTCACCAGCGCTTCTTCATAGCGCTTGTGCAGCTCCTCCGGCGGGTTGAACATGGTGGCATACGTAAGTTTGAAATTCTCAGCCATTATCTTTTCTCCTATAAATATGAACGATTCGCTTGATATTGATATACCGATACTTAATTCTTGTCACTGCGAGCGAAGCGAAGCAATTGTCACTCGAGCGAAGCGAAGCAGCTCCCCCTCGCTCACCCGGACTCCAAGTATATCCGAGAGCCTCCTATCCGTCAAAAGTGAGGATACCTGTACTGGAAAACTGAGGATGGTTATCCCTACCCCACCCGCAAACCCTTTGATACCCTGTTAGAGTATAATTTCACCAGATATTTGTATTCTTCGCTTACTGCAGGAAAGGAGCCCTCTATGCGACTATATGTGGACAGCGCCAAGTGCTGCGGGTGCCATGCGTGCCTGGTAGCTTGCTCGCTCAACCTGTTCCAGGAAAGCAACCCCAAAAAGGCCGCACTCAAGATCATCCCGCACTTCCCCGCCCCCGGCGTCTACGAGGTCAAGGTGTGCACCCAGTGCGGCGACTGCGCCGCCGTCTGCCCCACCGAGGCGATCAAGCTGAACGAGCGCGGCGCCTACTACGTCGATTTCGCCGAGTGCACGCTGTGCGAAGCCTGCGTCCCCGAATGCCCGGAGGGTGTCATGTTCGTGCGCCAGGAGCTGGCGGACGCCGCCTGGGAGTGCGATCTGTGCGGCGACTGTGTGGCAGTGTGCGGTACCAGCGCACTGTGGATTGCCGATTAGCGAATTACCACTGAGGAGATGGAACTATGTTAAACGGTTATGGTGGCAGCATCCTGCGGGTCGATCTCTCGGCCGGTAAGATTACCAAGGAACCCACGCCTCCCCAGCTGGCGCGCGATTTCATCGGCGGGCGCGGCTTTGGCGCCTATTTCCTGTATAAAGAAGTCCCCAAAAATGCCGACCCCCTGGGGCCGGAGAACAAGCTGATCGTCTCCAGCGGGCCTTTCTCCGGCATGCTCGTCCCCGGCGGCGGCAAGTGCGACTGGACGACCAAATCGCCGCTCACCGGCGGCTATGCCAGCGCCTCCATGGGCGGGCTGTTCACCGCCGAGCTGAAATACGCCGGGCTGGACAGCATCATCCTGGAGGGCATCAGCCCCAAGCCGGTCTACCTGTTCATCGACGACCGCAAGATCGAGCTGCGCGATGCCGCCGAGTACTGGGGCAAGGGCACCTTCGCCGTCGAAAAGGCCATCAAGGATAAATTCGGCGAGGAGTTCCAGGTGGCGGTTATCGGCCCCGGCGGTGAGAATGGCGTCTCATACGCCCACATCAACCACGACTACGGGCGCCAGGCCGGGCGCGGCGGCGTGGGCACCGTGATGGGCGTCAAGAAGCTCAAGGCCATCGTCCTGCGCGGCACGGGCTCCGTCACGGTGGCGGACCCGGAAGCCTACCGCAAGGCGGGCATGGCGCTGTACAAGGCGTGCAAGGACGCCGAGGGCTTGAAGGAATGGACCACTTATGGCACGACCATCGTCACCAGCTGGTGCGATGAGGTCGGCGCCCTGCCCACGCGCAACTTCTCGGCGGGCTCCTTCGAAGACGGCAAGACCCTCTACGGCCCGGTCATGCGCAAGGAAATCGTCATCACCGATAAGGGCTGCTTCGGCTGCCCCTGCCCGTGCGGCAAATACAGCCGCCTGAAGCGCTACGGCACCAACGTCGAAGGCCCCGAGTACGAGACCATCGGCCTGATGGGCTCCAACCTGGGCATCGGCGATATCCAGGATGTGGCGCAGGCTAACCTGCTGGCGATGACCTGGGCATCGACACCATCAGCGCCGGCAACGCCATCGCCTGGGCGATGGAATGCTACGAGAAGGGCATCTTCACCAAGAAAGATACCGGCGGGCTCGACCTGCGCTTCGGCAACGTCGAAGCCGCCTTCAAGATGATCGAGATGATCGCCAAACGCGAGGGCCTGGGCGCCCTGCTGGGCGAGGGCGTCAAGAAAGCCGCCGCCAAAGTCGGCAAGGGCTCCGAGCGCTTCGCCATCCACGTCAAGGGCATGGAGCAGTCCGGCTACGCCACCCACAACGCTACCGCCATGCTGCTGGCTTACATGACCTGCGATGTCGGCGCGCATCACAACCGCGCCTGGGCCATCACCTATGACCTGCAGGTGGGCCGCGACCGGGTTGTCCCCGAGAAGGTCGCCCGCGTCATCTGGCTGCAGCACTTCCGCCCCATGTTCGACGTGCTGGGCGCCTGCCGCCTGCAGTGGGTCGAGCTGGGCATCGACCGCGACCTGTACGTCCCCGCCCTCGAAGCCATCACCGGCATCCACCGCACCTGGCAGGAGCTGGAGATGGTCGGCGAGCGCATCTGGAACCTGAGCCGTATGTACTGGATCCGCGAGGTTGACGGCTTCGGGCGTGACTGGGACCAGCCCTCGCCGCGCTTCTACGAAGACCCGCCCAAGACCGGCGCCACCGCCGGGCAGATCACCAAATATGAGGACGTGCAGAAGCTGCTGGACATGTACTACGAGCAGCGCGGCTGGGACGCCAACGGCATTCCCACCCCCGCCACGCTGGAAAAATTCAGCCTGACCGCCGTGGTGGCATAAGCATGCCGGTCCTGATCCGCCCGCTGGGCATGTTGAAGGACTACATCGGCGGGCAGCCCGAGACGACCGTCGAGCCCGGGCGCACCATCCGCGACACACTGCTCGCCCTGGGCATACCGCCCGAGCTGGCGGCGCTGGTGCTGGTCAACGACGAGCAGCAGAGCAAGGAGTATATCCTCCAGGAGGGGGATGTGCTCAAGCTGATGGCGGTCATCGGCGGCGGATAAGCATTTCGACCGGTGGGGCTGAGAACCAGCCCCACCGGCTTTTTATTATTTCATGGCATAATTGTCCCATGCTCACCCGCATCCGTGTTGCCCTGCAATCCCCCGATGGCCTGCGCCGCCTGCTCCATTTCGTCCTGGGCAAGCTGCTGTTCAGCCTGCCGGTGAGCCTGCGCCGCTGGCTGTTCCGCGGCGAGCGGGCGTACTGCCCGCTGTGTAAGAGCTCGCTGCGCGGCTTTCTGCGCCTGCACCGCCGCTATCATCGCTACTGCCCGGTCTGCGGCTCGCTGCAGCGCCAGCGCCTGGTCTGGCTGCTGCTCGAAGGGCAGGGCCTGCTGGCGGGGCTGGCGGGGGGAAAACGCATGCTGCACTTTGCCCCCGAAGCCTGCCTGGAAGCGCAGTTCCGCCGCATCCCCGGGCTGGATTACCTCAGCGCCGACCTGTACAGCCCAAAGGCGATGCAGAAGATGGATATCACCAACATCCCCCTGCCGGATGACAGCTTCGACTTTATCTACTGCAGCCATGTGCTGGAGCACGTGGCAGATGACCGCCAGGCACTCTCTGAACTGTGGCGTGTGCTGCGCCCCGGCGGGCAGGCGCTTCTGCTGGTGCCGCTGGGCGGCGAGATCACCGATGAAGACCCAACCATCACCGACCCGCTGGCGCGCGAGCGGCGCTTCGGGCAGTTCGATCACCTGCGCAGCTACGGCCTGGACTTCACCGCCCGCATGCAAGCCGCCGGCTTCACCGTGCACCTGCTGCATGGGGATGCCCTCGGCTTATCCCCCGCAGACCGCACCCGCCTGGGCCTCGAATCCGGAGAGATCCTGTTTTTAGGCCAAAAGCCCCCCTCCCCCTCGTAGGGGCAGGTCTGCGCCAGCAATCCCCCCCTGCCGAAACCACCCTCTCAGGCCCCATACCTGCGCCAATCCGAGCCATTGACCTGCCCTCCCCGCCGGCCAGTACAACCAACCTTGTTAATTCACCCCCCTCTCCCTCGTAGGGGCAGGTCTGCGCCAGCAATTCCCCCCTGCCCGCAACCACCCCTTCAGGCCCCGTACCTGCGTCATTTCGAGCCATTGACCTGCCCTCCCCCGCCGCCAGAACAACCAACCTTGTTAATTCACCCGCCGCCCCCTCGTAGGGGCAGGTCTGCCCAGCAACACCTCCCCTTCCCAAAACTACCCCCTCAGGCCCCGTACCTGTGTCAATTGTTGCCAATGACCTGCCCCTGCCGTCGCCGCCGTCATGGAAGCGAAAGAGTCGTCCGCGAATTACGCCAATGGACGCAAATGGTTTTTTATAGGGGTAGGGGTAAGGAGGGAAGTGAGGTTGGGAGCAAGGATTCGTTACAGTGCAAGATGAGGGGAATTCAAGCGGAAGTGTGTTGCTATCCTAAGCCGTAATTTGCGCTAAACTAATAGCATGTTCTCCGACCAGGTCACCTACATCGGCATCGACCCCACCGCGGGGCACACACCCTTCAGCTATGCCGCGCTGGATGGCGCCCGCCGCCTGCTGGTGCTGGGACAGGGCACGCTCGACGAGGTGCTCGCCTTCTGCGGCGGGCAGGGGCAGGCCGTCGCCGCGGTGTGCGCCCCGCGCCGCCCCAACCAGCGTCTGATGGAGCAGGAAGACGTCCGCCAGCGCATCTCGCCCTCCCCCAAACCGGGGCGCTGGATGGGCTTCCGCCTGGCGGAGTACCTGCTGCGCCAGCACAACATCTCCACCTACAAGACCCCGGCGGATCGAGCAGGACTGCCCGGGTTGGATGCAGATGGGCTTCCAGCTCTACAACCGGCTGGAGGGCTTCGGCTACCAGCCCTACCCCGCCGCGGAAGCGCCGCTGCAGTGGTTGGAAGTCTACCCGCATGCCTGCTACTGCGCCTTGCTGGGGCAGGTGCCGCTGCCCAAGCACACCTTCGAGGGGCGCATCCAGCGCCAGTTAGCCCTGGTGGAGCAGAAGCTGGACATCCCCGACCCGATGGACCTGTTCGAGGAGATCACCCGCCACCGCCTGCTGCAGGGCATCCTCCCCCTGGACGAGCTGTATACCCAGGGCGAGCTCGACGCCCTGGTCGCCGCCCACACCGCCTGGCTCGCCGCCTCCCACCCTGCCCAGATCACCGCCCTGGGCGACCCCTCGGAGGGCGTGGTGGTCGTGCCCGCCGCCGAGCTGAAACGCCATTATTAGCCGATGCCCAACATCGAAGAGCACATCCGCCAGGCCATGCAAGAGGGCAAGTTCGACGACCTGCCCGGCAAGGGCAAGCCGCTCGAACTGGACGAGAACCCGTACGCCGACCCCGAGTGGCAATTGGCGTTCCGCATATTGAAAGAGGCGGGCTACTCGCTGCCGTGGATCGAGGAGCTGAAGGAGATCGAGGCGGATATCGAAAAGATGCGGACGGGGCTGCGCCAGGCGTGGGAGTGGCGCCAGCGGGCGCAGGCGGAGGGTCAGCCGGCGGCGTTCATCCACCTGGAGTGGGAGCGTGCCTTTCAGGCATTCCAAAACCGCCTCGCCGCCCTCAACAAGCGCATCCGCGACGTCAACCTGGAGGTGCCCAACCCCCGCTTCCAGCGTCCGCTGCTCGACCTGGCGCGGGAGGTGAGACGGGTGGAGGAGGAGGGGTGAGGGAGGTATACTTATAGGGTTGGGATCGCTTTGGGTGGAGTTTGTATCATGTATTAGGCCCTGCTGATAAGGAGAAACAGCGATGAATAAAAGATTTATCGACATCTTGATCAGTTTGTTTCTATCCGCAGCAGCCGTAATCGCTTTGCTCGGACTGCTCAAAGGTTGGGCGAGGGAGCCCCAGTCCGCGCTGGCTGCAGCCAGCGGACATCATAACGCCTACCATCACCACGGTAGAACCCACCACCACCTACAACGACATTGATACACCCATCGTGATTACCGGTACGGGTTTCACTGCCGAGTTATCTGGCACCCAGGTATTGACAGCCCCGATCGCATCCCTGGGCAGCACGGTCTTGGACGACATCACCTGGGTTAACAGCACCACGCTGAATGCCATCGTCCCTTGGGGGATGGCACCTGACGTGTACACGTTGACGGTCACCAATCCAGATGGCGGGATGGCGGCTTTGCCCAATGCCATCACGATTGAACCAGCCATCGGCGTATGGACGACCGAGGGGCCTTACGGTGGGACGATCAACCAAATCCTGGTAGATCCTTCGGATCCCGCTACGCTCTATGCCCGGGCCCAAACCGGCGTCTTCCGCAGCCGGGACGCCGGCGCACACTGGCAACAAATGTTGGTTCACACCCACCTGGCAGACCTGCTGCTCGACCCGAACAACCCCGCGGTTGTGTATGCCGTTTTTTTCGGAATCAACAAATCCACCGACGGCGGAGATACCTGGACCTACATCAACCCTCCGCCGGAGGCGAGTGTGATGCGCCTGCTGGTAGACCCGGACAACTCCAATCATCTGTACGGCGCTGGCATTAAAGGCTTCTTCCACTCCACCGACGGCGGGCAAACCTGGGAGGCGCGCAACACCGGGTTGGAGAAAACCCCCGGCGGTGAACCCGACCTGGATGTAACCGACATCGCCATCCATCCCACCGATCCCGACCATCTCTTCCTATCCACCTTCGAAGGGCGCATCTTTCACTCCACCGACCAGGGCGCGCACTGGGAACTTTTGGTCAAACCTGACGATATGATCGGCGTCCTGGCGCTTGACCCCTTCCAGCCCTACAACCTGTGGGCCGGGAGCTGTGCCAACATTGCCTATCAAAATGGGACGATGTTCAAAATCCCACTCGCCGACCCAGCCAACTACGTAGACTTTCCCGATCTGGCAATCACTTGCGGCGGTTCATCGATCACCTTCGATCCGCAGACGCCCATGACGGTATATGTCACTACAGCTAACGCCGGATTCAAAACCACCGACGATGGCGATACCTGGCAGAGAATCCCGGCGATTTGGACCCACGGTTTCCTCAACTTCGCGGTTATCTCTGACACCGACCATACGCTCTATGGAGCGGAGCAAGTTCAAGGTGTTTGGGTGAGTATCAGACGGCGGCGAGACCTGGTCGGAGCGGAATGACGGCCTGACGGGCGTCGTGGCCAGTACGATCGTTGCCGCAGCCGGCCATCCCGACGAGGTGTACGCCGGCACCAACGCCGGCCTGTTCTACTCCGACAGATGGCGGCCATGCCTGGCGGCAGCTTCCCATCCTGGATAAATTCCTGGCGACCGATCCATTCTCGTCTACCCGCCTGTACACCGGAGGCTTGAACCGCGTAACCATCTTCGAAAACCAGATCGAAGTGGGTTATGCCACCCTGACGGACACCGTGCCGGCCTGGTGCAGCGACTGCACCAACCCAGGTGGCGTGATCAGCATCGCCGCCGATCCGGTCACCCCCGGAAGGCTGATCGCCAGCCTGGTTTATGACAGCACTTTGCTCCCGCGCCCATTCGACCGGGGAGGTTTCTTCATCAGCGAGGATTATGGCCTTTCCTGGCTGGCGCACGAATCCGACATCTACCGCGTGGCGCAGAACAAGATCGTCTTCAGCCCGTCCGACCCCAATATTGTCTACGCCGCGGGTTCACCCGGCATCTATAAAAGCGTCGACAGCGGCCTGACCTGGGAGACGATCACCCCGCCGGGAGTGGAAGATTTCTGGTTCTACTACCTGGCGGTAAATCCCCAGAATCCGGATATCGTGATCACCGCCCATTGGGAAAGGCTCTACCGCACCCTGGACGGCGGGCAGACCTGGGAAGCGATCTTTGACAAAAGCTGGGGCAACCTGGTCTATGTGCCGTCTAACCCGCCGGTGCTGTATTTCGGGGCGAATGGGGATTTTGTGGCAATCCTTCGATGACGGCGCCACCTGGAGCAGCGCCGCGGGCAGCCTGGGAGACTTTGCCGGTCACTCCGTTGTTGGGGGTCACCGACGGGGAGCGGGCGATTTTGTATATCAACACCCCCGGCGGTTTCGGATCGGCTGCCACCACCAGTTCCACAACCTGGGCGAGCACAACCCTGGTAAACTCCGGAATTTACCGCATCGTCACACGCCTGCCCGATCACCTGGGTGTATCTGCCGGTCGTCGTCAAATGAGTACAAGCTGTGTGTCGGCGATGAATAAGAGGATCCGGGATGTGAACTTGGAGGTGCCGAAGGCGAGGTTTCAGCGGCCGATGGTGGAGGTGGCGAGGGAGGTGAGGAGGGTGGAGGAGGAGGGGTGATGATGGGTATATACGATCTTCCGACACATAACTATATTGTGTGGCTCTATCTTGCACTTTCGAGCTGGGGACATTGGATGTAATGCGTTCGTTATCTTAAATGCACTATCATGGAGTTTGTATGAATCCAAAGGTTTTTATCTCGTACAGCTGGAGTTCTCAAGAACATCAATTACAAATAAAATCCTGGGCAGATCAATTAGTAGCCGATGGCATTGATGTTATTTTAGACATCTATGATTTGAAAGAAGGTTCTGATAAGAACGCTTTTATGGAGAGAATGGTAACAGATAAGTCAGTCACTCACGTACTGATAATTTGTGACAAAAAATATTCCGAGAAGGCAGATGCAAGAAGGGCTGGAGTTGGAACTGAGTCTCAAATAATTTCACAAGAAGTCTATGAAAGAGTAGGGCAATCAAAGTTCATCCCGATTGTATGTATGTTTGATGAAAACGGGAATCCTTTTTTACCCATTTACCTTAAGTCACGAATATATATTGATTTTTCGACACCTGATGCAGTTAGCAAGAATTGGGAGCAATTAGTAAGGGTGATCTATGGAAAGCCACTGCATGAAAAGCCGAAACTCGGTAAACCGCCTTTGTATATAACTAGTGACGTGGCGACCCCAACAAGCCATCTTCAGGCAAAGTTCAACTCTCTAAAGCAAGCTATCCTTCAAGGAAAGAGTGGTTTTGCATTATACAGGCGTGACTTTTTAGATGCTTGCATTGAGTATGCTGATGAGTTTAAGAATCCGTGAACGACCTACTGTATCTTCTTTAGGAGAAAAAGTCTTGGAGGATGCTAAAAAACTAAAATTAGTACGTAATCATATTGTTGACTGGGTTCTCCTAGAAAGCAGCATAACACCGAGTGATGAGTTCTCAGAAAACCTTACCAATTTTCTCGAGCGGCTTAGGGAATTAAAATCACGTCCACCTGAAGCTTAATTCATGGAGTGACGCATGGTTCGAAGCTCACTCAGTATTTATTTATGAGACATTTTTGTACATAGTTGCAGCTCTAATTAAGAATTAATCATTCCAATCGTTGCATGAGATTTTCACTATTCACTATCTTCTTCCTTCCAGCGAGAGATATGGGGATAGAGCATTTGATACCTTCGATACATTTTATGGTTATTCTGACACGCTGCAGGCTGTACTTGCGCCAGAGGGAAAAAAGCTGTACAGCCCTGCGGCTGAATTTATCAAGCAAAATGCTGATCGAGAAGATTTACCCTTCAAAACCATTTTAGAAGCTGAGTTATTAATATTGATGATGGCTTTATTAGAGTCAAGTTCTGATTGGTTTCCCCAAACTCTCTATTACGCACCTTATGGTGGAGACTTCCCCTTGTTTTTACGGGCAACTCAACATAAATATTTCATGAAGTTAGCAATTATTACTGGCATTGAAGATGCCAATGAATTTAGAAATGCGGTTAAGGAGGGATATGAACGACTTAATGTGCGAAATTGGCCTAACTTTCACTTTCGGAATTTTTGGGGCATGATGAATATGGATAAACTTGACACCCTCGCATGAGCATATAAAAGACTCGATGGATTACGCAGTCTTCATTCTGGGTTGGTAGTGGTTACAACTTAGGCGCAATATATGGGAGTTTCTATGACAAAAGAAAACGAGAATGTGGATAATCCTGATATTAATCAAGGCATTATCGTTGCCGAATTCGAATACATTGCTCAAACCGCTTTTCAAGCCAATGAAGATCGTGCCCGGGCCTCCGAATTCTTCCTGATCAGCTTTGGCACGCTGCTCGCCGCGGTATTGACCACCCAATTCACCAATGTCGAGCCGCACTTCCTTTACCGCCTGTTTCTCATCCTGTTTACCGTCGTCGCAGCCTGGGGCGCCTTGACCATCCTGCAGCTGTGCCGTCTCAGGCAGGCCTGGTTAGAGAGCGTGCGGGCGATGAACACCATCAAGGATGCCCTGATCACCAAATCTCCCGAGCTGCAGGATTATTTCCGCTGGCGGACGCAAACCATTCCCAAAGCGTACAAACCCTGGAGCGTTGGCTTTCTGTTAGCTTTGCAGGTCTCCATGGTTTCGGGGATCGCACTGGGGGCGGCCTGCGCGTTAGGTTTTCTGATGACGGGCGGGAATGATCTCCCCTGGTTGTTGATGGTCGGGGTTGCCATCATCACAATCCTCGCCTTCCTGGTTTTCTTGTATTACTTACCGCTGCGTAAAATCGATAAAAACAGATGAATTTCCAAACATGCAAAACAACGTGCAACCGGCTGGTAACCCCAAAATTCAGGCAGGTGCATCATGACCGACAACATACCCGAGCCAATTGTTGAAACGCCCCCATCAAATCCGCCGGTTAGCCCAGCACCTCTCACCCCACCATCCCCCAAGCGATCCAAAAAAGCCCTCTGGATCATCCTCGCCCTCTTCCTCCTCCTCTGCTGCCTGAGCACCATCCTTTGCCTTGCCCTCGGCGGCGTCGGCTTTTCCCGGGTCATGCTCGAAAAAGCCCCCGTTGCCGCCGTTCTGGATGCTTTCATGCAAGACATGGCCGCCAAAGATGCAGACCGTGCCTATGCCCTTTTCTCCCCCCGCTCCCAGCGGCAGACCCCCCTCGCCGATCTTGAAGCCATGCTCCAGGGTAATAATTACAAGCTATTCGAAGGCTACCTAAGCCTGTCCGTCAATCAGATCAACCTCAGCGTGGCGGTGAATACGGACCCTGACGCCCCCCAGGGTAGTGTCGCCCATGTGTCGGGGACGGTTACCTATGCCAATGGATTTACCGGAGCGTTCACCGCCGTGCTGGAAAAGGTGGATGGCTTGTGGATGCTGTACCATATCGAGATCATGGTTCCACCAGATAAATTCCCATCGGAACAGGGAGCTCTGGCGGAAGTGTGGGGAAGCTGACAGCCATCCACGAATATTTCACGAATACGCGCATAAGTGCCCCCCTCCTCACCCCATTCGCGTATTCGTGTCCCCCATTCGTGGACGGCTCTTCTCAGGCCATTTTTTCCACCCCTTCTCCTCCCTGATCCACCATTTTAATCCCCCGTCTCTTCACACCGGGATATAATTACCCGGTAGCCTTCCTGACAAACCCGACCTTCCCAGGAGAATCCCCATGCCCATTGTCCAACCGCCCAAAGAACGGCACACCATCCAGGATGATGGCGCGGCGCTGCGCATCACCATCCCCAGCCGAAAGCAGGTCTTTTTCATGTTCTTTATCGGTTTTTGGCTGGTCGGCTGGGTCATCGGCGAGATTCTCGTCGGCGGCATGGTGATCGCGGGAATCGCCAGTTTGCTCTTCGGCACGCCGGCGATCTCCGAAATGGAAGGGATCGGGTTAACCGGAGGGGGGCTGTTTTTGCTTGCCTGGTTAGGCATCTGGACGGTCGCCGGCGGGGGGATCTTGTATGCGTTTTTATGGCAGCTGGTCGGGAAAGAGATTGTCGAGGTGAGCTATGAGGGGATCAAAATCCAGCGGGCGGTGGGGCGGTTGGGGAGGAAGAAGGAGTACCTGGCAAGCCATATCAAGGAGCTGCGGGGAGCACCGCTGATGATGGATGCGAGCATGTTCGGCTGGAACCGGATGGGGTATTTATGGGGGATGTCTGGCGGGCTGATTGCGTTCGATTATGGGGCGCAGACCTTCCGCTTTGGGGCGGGTGTGGATGAGGCGGAGGCGAAGCACCTCCTGGAGAAGATCACGGCGCGGTTTCCGCAGTACCGGACGCGGGTGGCGGAGGTGGAGTAGCAAAGAAGGGACGCGGGAGCGTCCTGGGCGGGGTTCATCTGCAGAGCGGATGAACGAGAGCAATCGCACTAAAGGAGACCAGTCCATGGTGCACTTAGAACCGATGACCGAAAGCGAATTCCAGGCCTACCGCAAAGGTGCGATGGAGGAACTTGCTCGAGAACGCGTCAGAGAAGGCGATTGGCAGCCTGAAGACGCGCTGCACAAAGCCGAGCAAGAGTTCCAGCGCATGCTTCCGCAGGGGGTGCACACCCAAAACCAGTATCTTTTATCGATCCAGGCTGACCAAACGGGCCTGAACGTTGGTATGCTCTGGTTTGCGCTGCGAGGAAGCGCGCCGTACCTTGCTGCGTTCATCTACGATTTTCTGATCTCCGAGCAATTTCGCCAGCGTGGCTACGGCACGCAGGCCCTGAGTGCGCTCGACGAAAAGGCTAAGGAATTGGGCGTCGCTACGATTGCGCTGCACGTCTTCGGTCACAATCAAGCCGCCATCGCCTTATACCAGAAGGCAGGCTACGCCATCACCGACCTGCAGATGGCAAAGAAGCTGAGCATTTGAACAGAAAGCTTTTGAAGAATACACAAAGCAACCGCTAAGGAGTCCAACATGAACCTTCCCGAGTATATAACCAAAGCAGAAGTCCAGCGCGTCTGCCAGGCGCTGGGCCTCCAGGATTGGACCAGCCTGCCCGAAGCGCGGGTACCATTGAGCGAAGCCAAGCTCATCCAGGCTGCGGTGGGCAGTGAAGCCCTGTCCATCCCCGCCGAGGCCTTCCAGCAGGGGCTGGAAGTCGAGCTGGAGCATGGCGTCCGCTTTCCGGATGCCAACGTCACCAACAACCACCCCCTGCTCACCGCCAGGATCGTGCTGGCGCATTTGAAGGAGACCCTGGATTATTACGTCCGCCTGGACGTCGCCGAGATCGAGGGCGACCTGCTGAAAGCCTGCCAGGCCGGCGACGCGGCCAGGCTGGCCAGCAAGTACGCCCTGCTGCTCAAGGCGAAAGCGGCGCTTGCCACGCATGAGGTGAAAACCATAGCGACCAAGGGTTGAGGCGAGCAGGTGAAAGGAGGCTGACATGACCATCATTGTCTTGCTGCGTGACGTGGTCGACGCCATGGACGTGCTCAATGACGAGATCCACGCCTATCTCAACAAGCTGACCGGCGAGCTGGTCACGGTCACCACGGAGGATCTCTCCGCCATCGAAGAAGGCGACGATTGGAGCGACTATCCGGACTGGCAGCGATGCTGCCCTCGAAGACGCCCGGCGCATCAACGCTTCGAACGACTTTTTAGAGCTGCCGGACAGGTATGAGATTCACGAATATGCCATCATGGAGGATTTCTGTTATTCGCTCGAAAATCCTCGCCTGCGCGACGATATGGTCTCCCGCATCCGCGGCTCGGGCGCCTTCCGCTGCTTCAAAGATGGCATCCATTACCACGGCATCCAGGAAGACTGGTACCGCTTCCGCCAGCAGGCCCTGGAAGCGATCGCCATCGAATGGCTGGAGAGCAACAACATCGCCTATACCCGGGAGGCAGACCAGAAGGAGTAACCCGTGCCCGCCCAGGAGATCACCCTGACCCGCGCCATCCACGCCGCCCCCGCCACGCTGTATGCCGCCTTCACCACTACCGGAGGACATCATGGCCATGCATCACCAACCTCACTACCCAGGCAGCACCCATCGCATTGATCCAAATGACGCTTCGTTGAATCCGCCGGGGGCAAGGGGGGTAAAATCCGGCCATCCTGCCGGGATCCACTGGCTGGTGCCGGGTCTCGTTCTGCTGCTCATTCTCTCGCTGGCTTGCAGCTCCGTGCCATTCCTATCTCCACCCACGCCGACACTGACGCCCTCAGCCACCCTGGTGCCATCTGCCACCCCAACCGCGACCAGCACCGCCACCCAAACCCCCACGCCGACGCATACGTTCACGCCCACGCCGACCAGCACCATCACCCCGACCCCTCTGCCGTCCATCGAGCCGCCTGGGCCGCCCGCGGGGAATACTTCGAACGTCTACGGCAGGGTCTTGTGGCGCGGCGAGCCGGTCCCGGATTTCTCGATGAGCTTGTACAATGTATCTCCAGCAGCAGACTTCATGTCCTATTATGAATTTGCCGATACAGATACCAATGGGCGCTTCGTCTTCCGGGATGTGCCGGCTGGGGAATTCTCCCTGGGAGCAGGCACCTTCGATAGTAGTGAGCAGGAGCGTCTGGCTGGGATTGCCAGCGCCATCGATATCACCCTCACCGTGCCCGCGGATGTCAATCTTAATGTTGGCGAGTTTTACCTGGTCGAGACTGATCTGGCCCTGTCTACTCCGCGGCGCGATAGCACGCTTGGCGATACACCCAATTCCCTGGTTTGGCAAGCTTACCCCGGCGCGGCTTACTATCACGTGGAGCTGAAACAGTTGTATGGAAGTTATACCGACCTGGAGGTGGATACCTCTGAAACACAGATCGACCTGGAGCTGCCCCTGTTAGCCTGCACCTATGGCTGGGATGTCACCGCGTACAGTGAAAGCGGCATCCCGCTGGCCAGGTCCGACTCGGCTTATGTGGATTCCTCCTATATGTTCTATCAGCGCTATGACGGTATCTTCAGCATCGAGAATGACCTGCTGCCCTGGTGCCATCTCAGGCTGCTCAGCCCGGCGGATGGCGATACGATCAGCGGGGGAAGCCTGCGCCTTGAATGGGAGCTTCACCCCCTGGCTGTGCGCTACCATGTTACCATCGACCGCTACCGCATGAATATCACCAATCTCGCCGCCTCCGACATAGATTACCTTTGGTTCGAGGGCGATTTTGAGCTGCAGAGTGATGGCCGGCTGGTCGGTCCAAGCCTGCCATTCTTTTACTCGGGCACCTATTACTGGCGGGTCAGCGCATATACTGCGGATGGGGGCTGGATCGCCACGTCAGGCGGAGGGATTGGGTCCGGCAGCCGGTTTGTGGTGCCCTAAAAAAAAGGGTCTGGAGTACAACGAAACTACAAATCAGTTCATTCGACGCCTTACGATCTCAGCAGTAAATTGCCGGTTAGATACCCTTAGACTGAAGCGAGATAACCGGTGGATGGCAGCATGGCAGATTAAAAACCTGTATGAATACAATTGCGGGTTTATGTTCTGATGAGTGTCCAAAATCCAGTCATCCCCACCTACCTGACCCTGCTCGACGCCCAGCGCGTAGCCGCCCTTGCCGCCCTGGACGGTCTCGATCCTGCCCAGCTCTGGCAGCGCCCCGCGCCCAAGGAATGGTGCCTCGGCGAGCTGCTCAACCACGTCTGCCTGCTCAATGCCAGCGCCATGCCCTACGTGCGCTTCGCCTGGCGTTCCTTTCGCTGGTACGGGGAGCGCCGGCGGCATAAGCCCTACCGCGATGCCATGCCGGACCTGTACCGGGATGGCAAGTTTCCCATGTGGACCGGCTTCATGTGGACCCCGCGCTATAATCCGCGCAAACCCGTCCCGCTGGCAAAGCTGGTAGACGACCTGCGCACCCTGCACGGGCAAATTGCCGCTTTCTACACCGGCAAAGATGAGGCCGTGCTGGGCAACATCGCCATCTATGACCCCTACTTCGGCTCGCTCAATCTCATCCTCACCCTGCGCCTGGGCATCTACCACGACCAGCTCCACTACGACGATGTGATCAAACTGGCGGAGAAATTCAAATCCCCCTCGTAGGGGCGGGTCTGTGCCAGCACGACTTCACTGCCCAAAGCACCACATCAGCCTCCATACCCGTGCCAACCCGAACACTGACCCGCCCGCCCTGCGGCAAAACCTCCTCGTAGGGGCGGGTCTGTGCCAGCAAGACTTCCCTGTCCAAAGCACCACATCGCCTCCATACCCGTGCCAACCCGAACAATGACCCGCCCTCTTGCGGCGAACGAAAATATATGGTATTTTTCACCAATCGCATCGGCAACCACCCAGGCACCCAATCTTCTATCAGGAGAACCGGATGAAAAAATCGTTACCCTTATTGTTGTTAGGCTTTAGCCTTCTATTGAGCGACTGCACCGCCGTGGCAACGCCAACCCCCACCAGCCTGCCTCCCACCGATACCCCGCCACCAGCCACCCCGCTGCCCACCGATATCCTCCCCACCGAGGAAGCAACGGCGCAGACCCTGAAGTTGTATGAAAATCCCACCTTCGGCTTCAGCTTTGCCTATCCGGAAAGCTGGTTCGGCCCAGATGAATATGTGTCAGATCAGACCCTGCGCCTCGCTGTCGGCTCGGACGTGGTCTATCCATACGGGACGAGCAGGGAGGAGCAGGTTTATCAGCTCAGCAATTCCTATTATGTCGTCCTGCAGTATACCCAGAACAACCAGAACACCTACTGGAGCGACACCTACCAGGCCTTAGCCAGCCTGCAAGACGGCGAGTCGATCTCTGACGCCAGAAGCCTGACCATCCGCGTCCGCCAGCTCGAGCTGGGTCCCTTCAAGGGCTTCGAATACATCGCCACCCTCTCCGAGACGGCACAAACCGAGCCGTTCTATACCCGCGAAGTGCTCCTTGTCGACGAGCTGACAAATGACCTGTTGACCATCACCGGCTCGCCGAACAATGTAGCGGTAGGCGCGGACTGGCGAGAAGCTTACCGGTCAGTAGATGAAGCGAACCTGAGCCTGTTCTACCAGATTGTCGAGTTGATCACCGTCGAGAGCCGCTAAGCGCTCCACGCCTGTCACACCTGCAAAAAAGACCCGGGGCTGCCACAAGAAAGCTTGGGACAGCCCCGGGTTATTTGTTTTATTCGCTCCTCAATTACCGCAAGGGGAGACGTTGCGCCAGTTGAGCACGATGTCGTTGACGAGCTGCGTGCCGTCGCTGCCGTAGCTCAGGGTGAGCAGGCGGTTGCTGATCTCACCGCAGGCGAGGTCCTTCTCCACATAGTCCCAGGAGCCGAGGGTGTACTTGTATTGGATCTCGGTCGACTCCAGGCCGGTGAGGGTGATGGTCCAGTGCGTGGCGTCAACCCTGGTCAGCACCACACCGCCCGGGTTCCATTCTGGCAGGCCGCCGTCGAGCAGGTGGAGGCTGCCGGCGATATAGACCGAAGGCCGGTGGCATCGGTGGTGGCGGGGACAGTGATGTTGAAGGTCACGCTTACCGTGCGCAGGGCAGCGGATGCCGGGACTTCAGCGGAGTACGCCGAGCGGTTGAAAGAGGTGTCGACCGAGCGCACCACGTAGTAGTAGCTGGCGCCTTCGCTGACGGTGTAATCGGTATAGCTGTTAGTTGTGACCAGCGCCAGCACGCTGTACGGCTCGCCGCTGGAGTCAGCGCGGGCGACCTCATAGCCATACAGCGAGGGGTCATCGCTCACGGCATCCCAGGCCAGGCTGATCCCACCAGGCGAAGCCGAGGTCACCGTCAGGTTTGCCGGGACCGCCGGCGGTGTGGTATCACCGCTGGACTCCACGGTCAGCTTGCCGGGGTTGGGCGGCAGCGCGCCCACGGTGACAGGGCCATTCAGGTCGGCATACAGCCAGTCGCGACCATCGGTCGTGGAATAGCGATAGACATAATCGTAGGTGCCAACCGCCTCGGGCAGCAGGCTGGCCATGAACTCGTCGTTGTTGCCGGCGTCGGCGTTGAAGACCGCTTCCACCCAGACCCACGCCGGGTCACTGGCTGGGTTGCTGCCCACCGGGCCGAAACCGAGCTGGGCGCGTAGCATGGGGGATACTCCAGGCAGGGATGTCACCCCATCGATCCACACCTGACCATAGGCATCCGCGGTGCGGTTCGTTGCGCTGACGGTGTGCGTCATTGCCGGCGGCCACTGCAGGTTCGCCCAGCCGATGGTGATGTACGGCATGGCAGAGACTTCGTTCGAGTAAGCCGATTCGTTGCCCCATTCATCCAGGGCGGTGACCACGTAGAAGTACTGCTGGGCGTTGCGCAGGCCGGTATCGGTGAAGCTGGTATCGGTCAGCTGTGCACCGTTCACCTTGATAAAGCCGCCGCCGGTGACTGGGCTGCGGTACAGGTTGTAACCCGCCGCACCGGGGGTGGCATTCCAGGCCAACGAGACTTCTGCATTGCCCTCGTTCGTGACCATCAGGCTGCTGGGGGCCGCGGTCGGGGTCAGGTCGACCTCGCCGGTGAGCAGCAGCAAGGCGCTGAGCGGGTTGAGCGTCACACTGACCATCCCGCCCGTCACGCTCACGCTCCAACCCGTGCTGTTCTCCACACCATAAGCCGCCAGGAAGGCGATGCCCTCGGGCAGGTAGCCGGCGACGGGGATGTTCACCGTGACGGCCTGGTCAGAGCGGTTCAGGGCGACGATGGCTGCCTGGCTTCCGGTCTTGCGTCCATAGGCCACGGTACCAGCGGCATCATCTGCCAGCAGCACCCGCAGGTCGCCATTGGTCAGCACGGTGTTATCTTCACGCAGGCCGGCAAGTGCCTGGTAGTGGCTGAACATGACCATATCCGGATTCCCGCCCCGGTCGATCCAGGGATAGGTGCGCCGGTCGTCCGGGTCGTCATCGCCGGTCATCCCCACTTCATCGCCGTAATAGATGGTCGGCGCGCCGGGCATGGTGAACTGGATCAGCGCGGCGATCTGCTGCCGGTTCTTACCCTCCGCCAGGTTGGCCGCGTTCAGCTCTTTATCCGCGGTGTTTTGTCCACCCGGCGTCAGCGCCCACAGAATGCGCTCGGTGTCGTGGCTGTCCAGCAGATTCATCAGCGAGTAGAACACCTCGTCCGGGTAATCTTCCTGGATGGAGGCGATGCGGGCAGCAAACTCGGAAGGTGCCAGGATGCGCCCGCTGTCGGCAAACCCCTTGGCATCGAAGCTGCTGGTCGAGAGCAGCCCCAGCACGGCATCACGCAGGCGGTAGTTCATCGTGGTATCCGCCCGGTCGCCGCGCAGGAAGCGCAGCAGCGTGCTGTCCTTCTGCCACAGCTCCCCGATGATCAGGGCATCGGGGTCGGTCTCATCAACCACGCCGCTAAAGGTCTCCCAGTAGCCGGCGGGGAAGGAAGCATCGCCCATCACATCCAGGCGCCAGCCGCTGGCGCCTTCGTCCAGCCAGTAGCGCGAGACGCTGTTCTCGTCCGTCAGGAAGTAAGCCTGGACCGCCGGGTTAGGACTTATTCAGCACCGGGATGCTGTCGAAGCCGAACCAGCCGTCATAGTTTGCCGAGAAGGGACCCGCAGTGCCAACACAGGTGCCCGTACCTGCCGCTACATCGTGGAAGTAGAACCAGCTGCGGTAGGGGGAATCCAACGATTCGCACGCGCCGAGCTGTGGATAGTGGTGGTAGCGGTCAAAGAAGGCGCTGTCGGAGGACAGGTGGTTGAACACCCCATCCACGATGATGCGCACCCCAAGCCGGTCGGCGTGCTTGACCAGGTTGTCCCAGTCGCTGCTGGGTGCCGAAGTAGGGATCGATGCTGTAGTAATCCTGGGTGTCGTAGCCGTGATTGGAGCCCGAGTCAAAGATGGGGTTGAAGTAGAGCGTGTTCACCCCCAGCGAGACCAGGTATTCCAGGTTCTGGTCCACCCCGCGCAGGTCACCGCCCATGTAATCCCGCCCGCGCGCACCTTCAATGGTCAGGCTCCAGTCCGGTGGATCGTCGTCAAAGCGCCAGGGGCAGTTGATACCCGCATCATCATAGTTGCGGCAGTAGCCTTCGGGGAGCGTGCCCCAGGGCAGCGCAAGCACCGGGTCGTCATAGCGCACGTCGCCGGTATCGGCATTGTTGTTACGCCGCCCATCGCGGAAGCGGTCGGGGAAGATCTGGTAGATGACCGCGTCTGCGCCCAATCCGGGGTGGTGAAGCCCGGGTCGTAGACCATCAGGGCATAGCTGTTATCCACCGCGTCGTCGGTGACTTGTCCCAAGCCGCCATCCAGGGCGGGGGTGTTATCGGCGTAGTAGTCAGTATCACTGCCGTCGCTAACGATGAAGCGGTACCAGAGGTTGTTCGGCGCTGCATTGGGCAGGGTGACCGCCCAGTAATCGCAGCTGAATGCCAGGTCTGGCTGGTAGCAATCCTCATCTTCGGCAACCAGCGTCATGGGCAGCATCTGCTGGGCGCCAGCGTTCAGGTCCCACAGGCGCAGATTGACACCAGTCACATCGTTGTGGTATGTGCGCAAGCGCAGGGTGACCGGCGTGCCGGCGGGCACTGCTCCGCCGGGCGTGCGGTAGAGTGGGTCGCGCGAGTCGTGGCGCACGCCATCCCACCAGATGTTGTTATCCAGGCTGGGGCCGAGGCTGACCACCTGGACCGACGGGACATGGGTCACGCTGTCCCAGGTGAAGGTCACCGTGGCCGGTCCGCTCACCGTGAAGGGGATGTTTGCGCCACCTGGCGCGCCGCCCGCGCCATAGTTCTCAGCCCAGGATTCGTCGATCGCAACCTTGAACTCATAATCCCCATCTGGGAGCAGGTCGGTTGAGAAGCTGTAGATGCCATCCCCATCCGGGTCTTGCAGCCAGGAGCGCAGGCAGCCCGGATCCCAATCACCAGGACATCCGAGCTCGGATTGGTAGCTCCCTGGAGCGGTGGCGATGACGGAATTTTGGTTGTCGGTGACCCAGTGGGTTTCATGGTCGTAATAGAACTTGAGCGTGGTCGCGTCTGCCAGGTTCAGGGGGATGTTGGCGCCGTATAGCTGGGCATTGACGCCATAATTCTCGTCCCACGAATCATTCAGCGCAGCCTTGTACTCCCAGCTGCCGGCGGGCACCGTCCAGCTGCCCTGCCAGACCGCGTCCGAGGCATCATAGGTCAAATGCGTGGCAGCACAATCTGCCTGCCAATCGCCTGGGCAGCCCAGCTCGTCTTGCAAGCTGCCAACAACGGTAACGCTGGTGGGGTCCGGCGTGTCGCTGGCGCGTACCGGAGACTGGGTCGAGAAGGAGCTAAAAAGCAGGGTGAAGATCAAGATCAGGGTTAGAAAACGAAGCTTCCTTGCTGAAAAGTGCACCGATCTCATAAATACCTCCATAATTAGGTTTGAAAATAGAGAACAGGTTATTAAGAAGAACCAGAGCAGGTAAGCTGTGCGGTGTCAATACCTCCTGTGTCATGTGGTGCAGCTCGTATTACATCGTATATTACCATTATTGACAATTATAGTCAATTTATGTTGTATCTGAAGTGCAGCTTTTGAAAGATAGGATATGTCGCGGTGCGCTTCTGTTTTTTGGCAGCGCCTGCCCTTAGCCACGCACAGGTGGCAATCCTCCCGGTCATAGACGCCTCAGACCACCGAAAGAAGTGCAAATCAGGGGAAATGGCGCGATAATATCCACGTAAGGTTGCAATAATACTGGTTCCTATGCACAATATTAGAAAGGAGAATACCCATGAACGAATACGTACCCTGTCCAAAGTGCGGAAGCACGGACATCAAGAAGATCGGCTACACCTGGTGGGGTGGGGCGCTGGGACCCAAGGTGCTCAACCATGTCAAGTGCAGCAGCTGCGGCACAACCTATAATGGCAAAACCGGCGGGTCCAACACACTGAAGATTCTGCTCTACAACATCGCGGTGGTCATCATCGTCATTTTGGTCTACCTGCTGCTTACCAATATGGGGTAAAGGTTGATCTTCTATCCTCCCAGTAAGTAAAAACGCTATGCTGCGTGCCGCCATGGCGTAAGCTGGCAGTTGAACGGCTTGCACAGGCAGCTCTCAGGATATTTTAGATTAAAAGCGCCATTCAACATAAATAAGACCCAAGGAGGCTGCAGATGTACAAAAAATTTGTACCCATCATGATCCTGGCGATCCTGCTGGCAGCGTGCGGGCAGATCCAAGTGGATGTACCCGACACGCCGGAGGCGCAGGCGGCCCAGGTGCTGGTGGAAGCATATATCACGACAAATGTCGAGTATGATGCGGAAGGGTTGCTGGCGTTGTACGCAGACGATATCTTCTGGATGGATTATGGGGGTGATGATGGACCGCTGGACAAGGGGGACCTGAATTACGTCGTGCCAGGGATCATGGCTGCCGAGTGAATTTAAAATTGAATTCTCTTCCTACCTGGTGACCAGCGATGGCAAATATGCCGTGGTAGAAGGTGTTTTTTCAGAGATCTCCGCATTGACGGGCAAGTGGGTCGAAGCGCCATTTGTGCTGGTGCTGGAGTTCAAGAATGGCCTGATCACCAGCGAGGAGTGGTATTACAACGAGAGTCCCTTGCATTAAGGATGGATGATGGCAAACCAATTCGATTTTTCGATGCCGCTCAGCCAGGCGATGAAGACTCAGCGCGCCATCCGCCGGCTGAAGCCGGACCCGGTGGATGAGGCGATCATCCTGCGCCTGATCGAGCTGGCGCTCAAGGCGCCGACCGGGCAAAATGCTCAGAGCTGGGAATTCATCGTGGTCAGAGATCCCAGGGTCAAGCAAGGGCTGGCGCGCCTCAACCGGCAGCTTTGGGGACTCTACGGGCGGGTTGGGCGCTGGGTGACCAGAAATGACCCCAAGCGAAGCAGGATGTTGGACGCCGTGCAATGGCAGGCGGATCACTTCGCCGAAACCCCGGTGATCATTGTCGCCTGCCTGCGGGGCTGGCCCATCCCCTTCGTGCACCTCTCGGCGACCACCTACTTCGGCTCGATCTACCCGGCGGTGCAGAACCTGCTGCTAGCCGCGCGGTCGATCAATCTGGGGGCGGCATTGACCACCATCCCAATCTGGAACCTGATCGCCGCGCGCAGAATTCTGGGCCTGCCGTGGAATGTCACGCCGTGTGCGGTGATACCGCTGGGCTGGCCCATGGGGCGCTACGGGCCGACCACGCGGCAAATCCGTACGGGAGGTGGTATCCTTCGACCGGTATGGGAATTGCCCGGGAACAGCGGACGAGAAAACTTAAAGGAGGCATTATGAAACGATATCAAGAATGGGCTAAGCGAGAGCACAGCACGGGTCAGTGGCTGATCACCTTTGCCCTGGCAGGCATCCTGATCGTACTGACCATCCCCTTCCTGGTGGTGGTGGCTTCCCTGGCAATTGACCGGTGGCTGGGGCTGCCTGATTTTTATGTTGGGATGATCAACCCAATTGCCGGGTTGATCATGGCTGTAGTGGGTTTGAGCCTGGGATTATGGTCCATCCAGGCGCAGATCACCATCGGCAGAGGCACTCCGGTGCCGTTGGTGCCCACCAAAAAGCTGGTGGTGCAGCCGCCATTCACCTACTGCCGCAACCCGATGACGCTGGGGACGATCCTGGCATACCTGGGCGTATGTGTCTGGATTGGCTCGATCTCTGCACTGGTGATCGTGCTGATACTGGCATCCCTCTTACTGCTCTATATCAAGCGCATCGAAGAGAAAGAATTGGAGGCGCGCTTTGGGGCGGAGTACCTGGAGTATAAGCGCAGCACGCCATTCATCCTGCCCAGAAAACCGCGGGCGAAGTAAGCCGCAGGCTGTAAATCCAGCGGCAGCTAGTCTATGCACAACCAACCGGAGGATGCGCCTATGTCCTGGCAATCAAAACTAAACGGCAACTCATTGTCCTGGCTTTTAGAATCCGAAGAACCCAATGTGCGCTACCTGGCGCTGCGCGACCTGCTGGATCGACCAGCGGACGACCCCGACCTGGTGGAAGCCCGGGAGCAGGCGCACCGGCAGGGACCGATCCCAACCATCCTGAACAAGATGAACCCGGAGGGGTACTGGGTGAAAGCAACCCCCGGTTACGGACCAAAGTATTACAGCGCAGTGTGGTCGTTGATCATGCTTGGTCAGTTAGGCGCATCAATGACGCTTGACCCGCGCATCGAGCGCGCCATCCAGTACTTGTGCGAACATGCACTGACCGAGCATGGGCAGTTCAGCTATAATGGGGCGCCTGGCGGCACCTTTGATTGCCTGCAGGGCAACCTGTGCGCCGCGCTGCTGGATTTGGGTTTTGACGACCCACGCCTGGATAAGGCCTTCGAGTGGATGGCGCGCACCGTCACCGGCGAGGGTATCGCTCCGCAGGGGGATAAATCCACCCCAGTGCGCTACTATGCCTACCAGTGCGGGCCGGGATTTGCCTGCGGGGCTAATGACAAACTGCCTTGCGGCTGGGGGGCGGTGAAGGTGATGGGCGCATTCGGCCGGCTGCCCGCCCACAGACACATCCATCTCATCCAGGCTGCCATCCAGCAAGGCGCCGAGTTCCTGCTGGGTGTCGACCCCGCCAGCGCCGCCTATCCCACGGTAGGAAACATCAAACCCAATGCCAGCTGGTGGAAGTTTGGCTTCCCGGTCTTCTACGTCACCGACGTGCTGCAGAATGTCGAGGCGCTGGTGCGCTGTGGTTATGGCAATGATTCCCGCCTAAAAAGCGCGTTGCAGCTCATAGCGGACAAGCAAGATGCTGACGGGCGTTGGGCGCTGGAATATAATTATTCAGGGAAAACGTGGCTGGGATATGGCAGAAAAGGACAGCCAAATCCATGGGTGACGCTGCGGGCAGCGTGGGTAATGAAAAATACTTAGGTGTTCGCTGGGGTGCTAAGAAATTCTCTGTGTGCTCTGTGAACTCTGTGGTGCCATTACTTATCCTCGCTTACAATTGGTCTCCCTGCCACCAGGTGCCAGTGCAGCTGCGGCAGATCCTGGTAAGCGCCACCATTGACGATCAGGCGGTAGCCCTCAATCTCCAACCCTAGCTCCTCAACCAGACCCTGGACGGTCTGGAAGACCTCCACCAGCAGCGCGGCATCCTGGGCGGTCAGGGCAGCCAGGCTGGGGGTCGCCCGCTTGGGCAGGATCAAGATGTGCACCGGGTAGGCCGGCTGGGGGTGGTAAAAGGCCAGCAGGGTTGCGGTTTCGCGGCAGCTTGTGCAGGGGGATGGCAAAGCCCATATGGGTCAGGCTCCAGGGCAGAAGCGTCTGCGCCAGGCGTGGAAAGCGGCGCAGCAGGTGGAAGGCAAAGCGGACGGCCCGGCGTTTGAGCATCGGACGGTTACATGCGGGCTAACAGCCGTCTGGAAAATTCAGCCGGTTGGGAGCGTTCGATCACCAGGGTATCGGCATGGTGGAAACGCATGAAATCCCCCATTGCGGCGGCAACATCTTGGTCCAGTTCCTCGTCCGGCGCCACCCCCGCCTCCAGGTACAGCGCCTTGAGGCGCAGGGTGCGCTCCCGGCGCTCCAGCTTGGGGTCGAAGCGGCCCACCAGCCGGTCATGGTGCAGGATGGGCAGGCAGAAGTAACCCCATTCGCGCTTGGGCGCGGGAGTGTAGGCTTCCAGGTGCTGGTGGAAGCCCCAGAGCTGTTTGTCACGGCCGCGACCCCAGAACAGGCTGTCGAACGGGCTGAGGAAGGTGGTGCGGCGGGCAGCGAGCGCACCGTCAGCGGCCTGCTCAAGTAAGGGCAGCAGGTCGCGGTGGACAAGCCACTCGTGCACCTGACCATCGGTTAACTCAGCCTGGATGGGGAGCAGCGTGCCATCTTGCAACAGCGCCTGGAGGATAGGGCGCGCGGGAGTGCGCTTGCGGTAGGAATAATCAGCAGCCTGCAGGGGGTCAAAGACACCCAACGCCCGCGCCCCCTGCTCGATCCAGTAACGGTCACGCTCTTCCGGGGTGGGCTCGCTGGTATCCACCCAGCCCGGCAGCACCCGCCCGGTCAGGTCGTAGACACGCTGGAAATTGACCCGACCGGCGATGCTCAGCTCGCCAAAAGCGTACAGGTATTCCAGCGCCACCTTGGCCGGCTTCCAATCCCACCAGCCGCTCGGCTTGTGCCCATCCGAGCCAAAGTCGCTGGCGCGCAGGGCGCCCTCCTGGCGGATGCGCTCCAGGACGGCAGGCACCATCTCGGCGTGGGCATTCTGCGTCAGCCAGCGCTGATACCAATCTTTCGGACCTTCGCGCAGGCGGCGCTGGTGGGGCATCTGGTAGCGGTAATCTTCGAGGGGAATAAAGCATGCAGCGTGCTGCCAGCCCTCGAACAGGCGGCGCTGGGATGGGCTGGATGCCAGGCAGTCGAAATCTGCCGGATCAAAGCTCCCCAGCCGGCTCCACAGCGCCAGCAGGTGTGAGCGGTGCACCATCTGCAGCGTGTCGATCTGCAGGCAGCCCACCTGCCGCACGGCGGCGTAGATTGACTCCATACTGGGAGCAGCCGAGTCAGGTGCCCCCAGACTCTGGGCATGCAGCGCCACGGCGCGCGAGGGCGGGGAGCGGGTAAGTGGTCATGCGGGATGCTTCAGTCTTCCGGTTGGGTTAGTGAACCGTCAGCAAGGTAATGGATCATCGAATGCGATTCGAGCTGCCCGGCAGCGTAGCTGAACTTGCCGGAGAAAAAGCCGGGGCGTTCCAGCCAGGGCAGAAAGAGCCGGTCGCCCTCCCACAGGTTGAGCGAGAGCAGCTCGTCATCCGGCACCCAACGTAGCCGGCCTTCCGGCGAATCAATCAGCTCGCCGTCAAAATCAGTGACGACGAAGACGAAGGCATACCAGTCCTCGTCGCGAGCAAAGAGTGGGAAGGTGAGGATGCCCTTGAGCTGGGGATTACGGACATGCAGCCCGGACTCCTCGTAAATTTCGCGGATGGCGCACTCTTCGGGGGTCTCGCCGGGCTCGAGCTTGCCGCCCAGGCCGTTCCATTTGCCCTCGTGGATGTCATTGGCTTTTTTGATACGGTGCACCATCAGCGTGTGATGGTCGCGGCGGAGGTAGCACAGGGTGGCGAGTTTCATCGAGCTATTGTAGCACGGAAAACTATAAGCACCTTCCCCCATTTTCAAAGAGCGAAAATGGGGGAAGGACGGGATGGGGGTTGGTTTATCCCATGTGTTCGATGATCGCGTCGCCAAACTCAGAGCACTTCAGCAGTTTGGCATCATCCATCAGGCGGTGGAAATCGTAGGTCACGTTCTTGGTCTTGATCGCCCCGCCGATACCCTTCAGGATCATATCAGCGGCCTCGTTCCAGCCCATGTAGCGGAACATCATCTCGCCGGAAAGGATCACCGAGCCGGGGTTGACCATATCCTTGTCGGTGTACTTGGGCGCCGTGCCGTGGGTGGCTTCGAAGACAGCATGCCCGGTGATGTAGTTGATGTTGCCGCCGGGGGCAATGCCAATCCCGCCCACCAGGGCGGCAATGGCATCCGATAGGTAATCGCCGTTCAGGTTCATCGTCGCCAGAACATCAAATTCACGCGCCCGGGTGATGGTTTGCTGGAAGACGATATCCGCAATGACATCTTTGATCAACAGCTTGCCCTGGCTGAGCGCGGCGTCCTGCTCGGCATTGGCGGCGTCCTCACCCAAGGCATCTTTGGTACGTCCCCACTGCGCCCAGGTGTAGATCTGATTCCCAAACTCTCTTTCCGCTAACTCGTAACCCCAGTTGCGGAAAGCGCCCTCGGTGTATTTCATGATGTTGCCTTTGTGCACCAGGGTGACGCTCTTGCGCTTATTCTCCAGCGCCCAGCGAATGGCAGCCCGTACCAGGCGGTGGGTGCCTTCCTCCGAGACCGGCTTGATCCCAAAGCCGGAGGTATCCGGAAAGCGGATCTTGGCATACTCCCCGGGGAAACTCTCTTTGAGCAGCTGTTTGAATCTACGGTTGATCCCGGTGCCGTTTTCGAATTCGATGCCGGTGTAAATATCTTCCGTGTTTTCGCGGAAGATGATGATATCCACATACTCGGGATGAAGCATAGGCGATGGCACACCCTTAAAAGTAGCGCACAGGACGCAGGCAGACATACAGGTCGAGAGCCTGGCGCAGCGCCACGTTCAGCGAGCGGATGCCACCGCCAATCGGGCGTGGTCAGCGGGCCTTTGATCCCCACCAGGAATTCTTTGAAGGCATCAACCGTCTCGTCAGGCAGCCAGGAACCAAACTGGGTGTAGGCTTTCTCGCCGGCAAAGACTTCCATCCAGGCGATCTTGCGCTTGCCGCCGTAGGCTTTTTGGACCGCGGCATCGAACACGCGCACCGAAGCGCGCCAGATATCTCGTCCGGTGCCATCGCCTTCCACAAACGGTATGATCGGGTTGTCGGGTACCTGCAGCTTGCCATCCTGAATGGTAATCTTCTGCCCATCCGCGGGCACTGTGACGGTCTTGTATGCCATTGCACTAATCTCCTTCGGGGATTGTATAAACAATCATTAGATGATAATCGTAGAAGAAGGTTACATGATTATCGAATATAATACACACACCCCTATCGCCAGGAGAAGTTCCCATGGAACCTCAAGACAATGTAATGCGCCTGTTCCACATGCTACTCTCTGCCGGAGAACCGGTGACATTATTAAACAATTATCGCGGCTTTCCGGTGGCGCACAATGCCACGATCCTGGCGCTGGAGCAGGGTTATGTCGCCATCGGCATCCACGAACACCAGGCGGTCAGCATGGCTATCGAGGGCAAAACATTTATCCAAAGCAGCTGGCTGCCCGAAGTGATCCGCGCCTCGGTGATGGCAGTGGATATCGTTAAGAAACGGGCTGTGTTGACCGAGTTTGAGCCGGGTGGCAATGAAATTGGTAAACGCAGCGCGATCCGGGTTTTTCCACGCGATCCTCTCGAGGCAGATATCTATGATGGTCGCCGGCGTTTGAGCGGCAAGATCGCCGATATCTCCACCAGCGGCGTGGGTGTGTTCACCTTTGCGGCGTATGTGTACGGCGACCTGTCCTTTGAGCTGAATAAGGAAGTGTATGTCGATTTTCGACTGCCGACTACCGACGCGGTGGTACGCTTCCACGGGGTGGTGACCAGCGTGGTAGACAAACAGGATGCCCATCTGCACCGGTTGGGGGTGCACATCTACCCCAACCCTGAAGTCCAACCGCTGCTTGATTTCATATATCCAGCAGCGCCAGGAAGAGACTGAGCGGGAGCTGACGCTGATCTTCCAGTCGATGTGCCAGGAGAGGGCTGCCCAAGGCTAAACTATGTCCCTGGATTTTCAACAAGTCCGCCGGCAGGTGCAGCAGCTTGGCGCCGAAGCGTTGCAGCGCCAGGCGCGCCTGGAAAACTTACGGGTGCAGGCTGACGACCTGCTCGGGCAGTATGCCGACCAGGTGGATGAGCTGCGCCAACGGGTGCAAACCGTCGTCCACCTGTATGATCCCGCCCTGCGCTGCGCCCTGCCGGTGCATGAGGCGTTGAAGCACTGCGGAGCGCTGCCTCCCCTGCCGGCGGAAGCCTCCATTCTGGCTGCCGACGGCTCGCAAATCTTCATGGATCGCCATGCCGAGGTGCAGTACGGGCTGGTCAACGCGGGGGCGATCCTGATGCGCCACGGCAGCGCCCTGCCGCCTGCCACGCATGTGGTCAGCACTCTGCTGTACCATGAAGCCTTCGACCGCATGACGGATGCCACCCTGGCACTGCGCCGCGACCTGGACGAGCGCCGGCTGCTGGCAGAGCTGGCTGCGCAGGCCGACCCGCCGGTGGTCACCTTCACCGATGGCCCGATGGAGCTGTGGGGGGCGGTCAACGAGGGCGGCGAGCAGGCATCGCAGTTCCAAAAGAGCCTGGAGGAATACCTGGCTGCGCTGGAACGCCTGCACGAGCTGGGCACCGTCACCGCCGGGTATGTGGATAAGCCTGGCGCCGACCTGGTGGTGCGCTTGCTGGAAGTGGCGCTGCTGCTCGACCAGGCCGAAAGCCGGCCGCGTGGATCTCAAGCAGATGCGCAAGCTGCGCCCGCTGCAGGGGGTAACCGACCGCGAGCTTTACCGCGAGATCCTGGGGCCCGGCGAGCGCTCGGCAGTGTTTGCCATGCAGTCGCAATCCGCCAAACAATATACCGATGCGCTGGCGCTGCACTTCTTTTATCTCAACGTGGGCACAGAGAACAACGATTACCTGGCGCGGGTGGAGATTTCCCGCCTGGGTGGCAGAAAACCCGGCCCAGTTGGACACATTACATGCGATCCTGATCAGCCAATGCCGCATGCTTGGCCCCCGCCCTTACCCATACCTGCTGCACCGCGCCCACGAGACGGCGGTGGTCAGCTTCGATGAGAAGGAGCAGGTCACCCAAATGGTGGTCAATGAGCTGTTGAGCCGGGGAGTGAGCGTGCCCCGCCGTTCGTACAAACAATCCGCCAAAGATGCGGGGAAGAGGACAAGGTACGGAACATGACACGAATAGAGATCGGGCGCTTGCTGCGCGCCGCCACGGCGGGATTTGTGGTCGGCTGCCGCGTATCACAGCTCGAGGCGCCCTCGTTTGGCGCACTGGTGCGCGTGCCGCTGGAGGGTGATAGCCAGGTGTACGGCCTGCTCCACGACATCCATGTGGATGATGATGGGCTGGTACGGCAGCTGGTCACCGCTGAGGGCATCGACCCGGCGGTGATTGCCGACAACCGCCTGAACCGCAATGTGCCGCTGGAGATGAGCGTGCTGGCGGTGGGCTACCAGCAGGGCGGGCGCATCTCGCACCTGCTGCCGCCGCGCCCGCCGCTCAGCCTGGATGTGATCTACCTGTGCGAGCCAGAGAGCATCCGCCAGTTCACCACTGCCGGGCGGTTTGGCTACTTCCGCCACATCCTGCGCGTGGTCGATCTGCCGGTAGGGGAATTGTTGGCGGCGCACATCCAGCAAGCCGCCGCCGCCCACGCCGCAGCCGGCGACCAGCGATGGGTTGAGCGGGCGACCCAGGAGCTGATCACCTTGCTGCGCGATGACTACCAGACCCTGATGGCTGTGTTGGGTGCGTTAGGGGATGTAAAGGATATATAAGCAAAGATATTTCACACAAAGGGCACGAAGTACACAAAGGACACCAAAATACAAGAGCCTATAAAAATATAACCCAAATATTGGTAATCTGTTGCCAGGGCGAGAAGCCAGGATTATAAGATGAATAAAAATAAACCATCTGATCACCAGGGTGAACATCTTCCGATACCCGGCGAGACAGAAAAAGTTGCCAAAGCAATTCTGGATGCAGCATTTACGGTTCACTCAAACCTGGGCCCTGGATTGTTGGAGAGTGTTTACGAGACCTGCCTGGCTCATGAGTTGAGAAAGCAAGGTTTAGAAGTCCAGGTTCAGATCACACTTCCAGTAATGTATGACGATATTCGGATTGGTACTGGCTACCGCCTTGATATGTTGATCGATAATCGGGTCGTTGTGGAGATAAAATCAGTCGAGAAGTTGCTGCCGGTTCACCAATCTCAAGTATTGACCTATCTAAAGCTGAGTGGATATCGCTTAGGTTTCCTGATTAATTTCAACGTTCGTCACTTACGTGATGGTATTCAACGCTTTGTCCGATAAATACTTTGTGAACTTTGTGTATCCTTTGTGTCCTTTGTGAGAAACATACCTATGCCTAATAATACACAATCCATTGGCTACATCGTTGGTGGCGGGTTGAAGGAAAACCTGCGCGTGCGGCTGACCATCCCCTCGCAGCAAGTGCAGGAGGGTGCCTTCGTTATCATCGACAGCTCGCCCTGGCGCTTCTACGGGCTGGTGACCGACCTGCAGCTTGGAGCGACGGATCCGCGCTTTGCCGACGAGCAGAGCGAAACCCGCTTCCCGCCCGAGCTGGCGCGGCTGCTGCACGGGCAAACGCTGTTCACCAACCTGGAGGTGCTGCCGGCGCTGATGCGTGAGATCGGTCCGGAGGTGGACACGCCGGAATACCGCACCTGGCGGGAAGCACACCCCGAGGACCCGCCGCCGCTGCCGGTCAAGACCATCCCGCCACACCATGCGCAGGTCGGGCTGGCGCAGGAGGCGACATCGCCGAGATCTTCGGGCGGGCGGATGAGAGAGGCAACTTTGTCATCGGCTACACCCGCGAACAGGGGCACCCGGTGTGCATCAACCTGGAAAAATTCGTGCAGCGCTCGGCAGGGGTGTTCGGCGCCACCGGGACGGGTAAATCCTTCCTGACGCGCATCGTGCTGGCAGGGCTGATCCACTACAACGCTGCCTCGGTGCTGGTGCTGGATATGCACAACGAATACGGCTTCGACGACACCGCCTCGGACACCAAGCTGACAGTCCCAGGCTTGAAGACCAAGTTCCAGGCGCGGGTGCGGGTGGTGGGGCTGGGTGCGGGGGCACAGATCCGCATGAAAACGCCTGATTTCAACCTGGAGATCGCCCGCAAGGATATTGCCCCGGAGGATATCGAGCTACTGACCCGCGAGCTAAACCTCAAGGAGACTACCCCCACCACGCTGGAGGCGCTGGTGAGCAGCTTTGGACGAGAGGGCTGGTTCAGCGCCTTCCGCGACATGGAGAATGGTGCAGTGATCGAGGACGAGAACGGCAAGAAGGTGCCGGCGCCGCACAGCGTGGCTGCATGGGCATTCCGTGCGGGGATCAATACCGCAGCTGCAGAAGGGCTGCACTCCAAGCTGGGACGGCTGTTCAATAAACCATATATTGTCGAAAAGCCAGCAGCGGACAGCATCAGCGAGGTAATCAAGGCGTTGGAGAATGGGCAGCACGTGGTGCTCTCCTTCGGCGATTTCGAAAGCGACCTGGACTATTTACTGGTCAGCAACCTGCTCACGCGGCGCATCCGCGATGCCTGGGAAGATCGTACCAACAAATTCCGCTCCGGCAAGGACAAAGAGCCGCGCCCGCTGGTGATCGTGGTCGAGGAGGCACACAAGATGCTCAACCGCGAGATGGCGGTGCAGACCACCTTCAGCACCATCGCCCGCGAGATGCGCAAGTACTACGTCACGCTGCTGATCATCGACCAGCGCCCATCGCAGATCTACGACGAGGTGATGTCGCAATTGGGCACGCGCATCTCCGGCTGGCTGGGCGATGAAGATGACATCCACGCCGTGCTCTCCGGGCTGGCGGGCCGCGAGGCGCTGCGCGGCATGCTGGCGCGCCTGCAGCCCAAGGAAGAGGTGCTGCTGCTGGGCTGGGGCGTGCCCATGCCGCTGCCGGTGCGCTCGCGGCGCTATGATGACAACTTCTGGTTCGAGCTGCTGGGCAGTGTCAAGAAGCGCTCCACCGAGCAGAACCTGGCAGACCTGGGGTTTTAGCCATGCCGCACTACATCTACCTGATCCACCCGTTCCGGCACGAGTTCTTCGAGCAGCCCACCGCGGCTGAAGAAGCCGCCATGCAAGCGCACTTCGAGTATCTCAAGCAGGCTGCCGCGGCGGGCACCGTCCTGCTGGCCGGCCCCTGCCTGGATGAAACCTTCGGGCTGGTAGTCTTCCAGGCGGCAGATGATGAGATCGCACGGGCGTTCATGTACCATGACCCGTCAGTGCAGGCAAATGTGATGATGGCGGAGTTGCACCCGTTCCATTTATCGTTGATGGGGGAAAAATAGCAAGAAAAGGGGATAGGGGATAAGGGTCAGGGGATTTTGTGGCTTTTGTGGCCTTTGTGTTGTGCTTTTTCCTGTACCAATCAAGGCACCCACACCGGCGCATACCCACCAACCACCAATTCCAGCGGGTTGGTGCCATCGGCGTCCACCAGCCACAGCTCGGGCGGGCTGGTCGGCGCGCTTACGTCGAAGCGGATGAAGGCAAGCTGCTTCCCATCCAGGCTCCAGGCAAAGTCGTAATCCACGCGCAGCGGGTCGGTCATCACCTGGCGCGCAGCGCTGCCGTCGGCTGCCATCACCCAAAGCGGGCGGCCTAACGTCCAACGTTCCGGATCCACGTACTTGCGCCCAAAGGCGATCAGCCCCCCATCCGGCGAGTAGACCGGGGTAACATCTTCTACATCCGCGGCGCTGGTCAGGTTGACCGCCGCGCCGGTCTCGGCATCGTAACGCATCAGGCGGCTGATGCCCAGATCGGTAGTGGCATCCAGCCGGGTGAAGGAAATCTCGGCAGCAACGAAATAGCGCCCATCCGGACTCCACGAGCCGCCCTGCCCGGTCTGGTTGGGCAGGCTCAGGTAGCTGCCCGTCTGGGGATTGTAGATGATGTACGCCTGGCCCGTCTGGTCGTAGTAAGCCAGTTTGCCGTTGGATGACCAGCGCGGCTGCGAATTCTCGTGCGCCAGGTCGCCCACCGGTTCTGCAGTTTCTGCAGCCAGGTCGAAAAGCCAGACCTGCACCACCTGGGATGAAGTGACGTGGGGCACGGATTCGTAAGCCAGTGTGCGCCCGTCCGGCGAGACGGCCGGGGAACGGCAGGCGGTCTGCCCGCAGTCCAGCAGCCGCTCGGCTCCAGCTTCGGACGAACGATCCAGGGCATACAGGTCCGCCCCACTCTGAGCGTTGGTGGCGCTGTAGTACACCACCAGCCCAGCGGCGGAGAAAGAATAATCCAGGATCTTTGCATTGGTGGTCAGGCGGCGGATATCGCCGGTGAGCGGGTCGAGGGCGTACAGATCGGCGGGACCGCTGGCGGGCCACAGGTAAGCCAGCAGGGTCTGGGCTGTGGTGAAAGACCAGTTCTGCTCTGCCAACCCAAACGAAAGGATGGCCTGGGCGCGGGCGCCGCCCGCCAGCGTCACCGTGACGGTCTCCCCGCTGGGCCAGGGCTGGGAGGGGGTGAAGAGCAGCGTGCTGCCCTGCCAGACCAGCGTACCGGGGCGGTTCGGCTTGATCGACAGCCGTTGGGCCACACTGTCAGCCTCCATCGGGGCAGAGAAGGCCAGCCGCAGCGGCGTGGCAGCCGGCACATCCACTGCCCCATCCACCGGTGAGGTCTCCAGCAGGCGCGGCGTCTGGCTCCAGGCCAGGGCAGTCAGGCTGAAGGCTGATAGGAGGAGCACTATTCCCCCAGTGATCGCCAGACGCAGCTTTAAACGGCGGGACATAGGCTGATTATAATGCGGATTGCCTTGGAACGTTTGAACGTTGGTTTAAAACCAATAACCACCAGTGACACCAGGGACACAAAGGTATTTATTCTTCTCCTTTGTGTCCCTGGTGTACTTCGTGGTTGATGTTCTTTACTCACTTACCGGCTTACGATAGATCGTGCTCCTGCGCACCACCCGGTAGCCCATGCTCTCGTACAGTCCCAGCGCCCCGGAGATGTTCTCGGCGTCCACGCCCAACCCGGCATCGGTCATACCGCGCTCTTTGAGCGCCTGCAGGCTGAGGGCGATCAGCGCCCGCGCCACGCCGCGCTTGCGCCACGGGCGGCGCACGCAGATATTCTCGGTGTAGCCGCGCAGCCGCCCGTACTCGGCATTCTGATCCTTGTCGATGAAGCTGAGCACCATCCCCGCAATCTGGTCGCCGTCCCAGGCAACCCGCCACAGGGTGGGGTCAAAGTCTGGATCACTCTGGATGCGAACATACTCCTCCCACGGCTCGGGAATGTAGCCCCAATGATCCTTGAAAGCCTCGTTGCTGGCTTCCCAGATCATACGCAGGTGTTCTATTTGCACCGGCCGCACTTCCAGTCCATCGGGCAGCGGGCAGTCGGGAATGTTCTCCAGGTCGGGACGCACCATATTGAAGGCATAGCGAATAGCCTGGTAGCCGCGCCGTTCCAGCAGGTTAGCGGTATCGCGCGCTGATTCCTCGGCAAAATTATCGTACACGCCCGGCAACTCTGTCGGGATCTCGCCCGTCGCTTTCAGCTCGCTGAAGATCTGCGCCAGGCGCGCTTCGTTGAAATGCAGCAGCGCGCTGCCAATGCCTTTGCGCCGCCACTCGGGCAGTACGAACGCCACCTGGAAACCGGTCCACTGGCGGGCATACTCATCGATGTCCCACCACACCCGGCTGTAGCCGACCACCTGCCCGCCCACCTCTGCCAGGCACATGTCCGTCTCCGTGTTGCAGTGGTGCAGGTGGGCATAGTTATTCGTGATATCTTCCAGCGTATCCGAGCGCTCGGCCCCATCTGCAGCCTTACTGCCGTCGATGCAGGCCAGCATCTTGGGGTAATCCTCCACCCCGCGGAAGCCGCGTAGGATCAGCTCCGGCAATCCCGGCAAGCCGGGGAACAGCAGCTTATTGATTAGCATTGTGTCCATGATTTACTCCTCTTGCATATAGCATATTGCTTATAGCATATAAATTATGGCTATAAATGTTGTTGGTTAGGTATCACCGCAAAGTCGCAAAGAACGCAAAGTCATTCTTAATATCTCCGCGCACTCTGCGTCTCTGCGGTTTTCTCTTTCACTGATCACTGATCACCTGCTCTTGACTGCCATTCTTCGGCAGCTTGAACTTGGCCCACGCCGGCAGGATGCTCACCAGCGCGGCGGCGCCGGTCACCAGGAAGGGCACCCGCGGGCTGGCACGCTCCCACAGCTGCGCACCAATCCACGGCGAGGGCAGCGAGACCAGCCCCAGGCTGGTGCTGAACAGCCCAAACGCCGTGCCGCGCACCTTCTCGGGCACCGCCTTGCTGATCAGCGAGTTGTAGGCAGGTGACATCAAGCCCACGCCCACCCCAAACAATGCCCAGGTAAAGGCATAGCCCAGGAATCCGCTCGTGTTCACGAACAGCCCCATCGCCGCAGCCTCCAACAGAAAGCCCAGCACGATGCCGATGCGCTCGCCCTTCTTGTCCGCCAGCCAGCCCGCCGGGATGTTGACCAGCATCATGCAGATGCCGAACACCGAGCCCAGCCAGCCGATCTGCTGGTAGGTCATGCCGCCGATCGTCTCCAGGTAGAGCGGCATCAGGTTGCCCGACAGCGCAAAGGCGATATCGCGCACACCGTCGGTGATCAGCACCCAGGTGACCAGTCCACCTGAGGCCAGCAGCCCAACCATGGTGCCCAGGTTGCTGCGCAGCCCGCTGAACGACAGCTTCTGCGGGTGGGCTTCGCCGTTTTTGGCAGCATTACGTGCCATGTTCACCCGCATGATGGTTGCCACGGCATAGAAAGCCCATGCCACCGCCAGCATGATGCGGAAGCCATAGGCATCCGCCAGCCAGCCGCCCAACGGCGGGCCGACCACCCCGACGATCATGAACAGCGCGTCGGTGACACCGAACACACGTGCCCGGTTCTTCTCCGAGGACTGCTCGGCGATGAAGGCGGAGAAGCTAGGCCCGATCAGCGAGCGGGTCATGGCGCTGAAGGCCTCCCCGATCAGCACGAACTGCCAGGTCGGCGCCAGGATGAAGCCAACGAAGGTCAGGTTGCCCGCCAGGCTGCCCAGCGCCACACTGCGCAGCCGGCCCAGGGTGTCTGATATCCAACCGCCCAGGATCTGCAGCGCCAGCGGGATGATCTGGGACAGGGTGAAGAACAGACCGATCTGCACCACACTCGCGCCTAGCTCTTTTAGATACAGGGGCAGCAGCGCGCCGTACATGTTGCCGCCGATGTTGGCGAACATCATGGCGATCATAAACCACAGCAGTGTGCGGCTGATCAGCGGCTCTGCCCGCTTGTTTGGTGTTGTCATTTCAAGTTCCACTTTCTTACTCCATATACGCATTACGCGTTCAGATGATTTTCAATTTATAGTACAGCAGCCGGGTGGTGAGGTGAAAACCCACCAACTCGTACAGCTTGATGGCAGGCTGGTTGTCCTCACCCGTGGTGACAATTGCCTGCCGCATGCCCAGCCGCTGCAGCCGCTCGAGCGCATCCAGCATCACCGCTTTACCCAGCCCCTTGCGCTGGAAGTCCGGGTGCGTGCCCACCGGCTCGAACAGCCCCACCCCGGTGAGGGGATCGGGCCAGGTGACGCAGAAGGCGCCAATCTGACCATCCGGCGCTGCCGCCACCACATCCAGCTCCGGGTCATAAACCGGCGACGCCATGAAGCGGGCAAAGCGTAGGGCATAGCGCTCGAAATCCACTGAGCCGCTAAAGGCGCCGTACTGCGCCTTCGCCCGTTGGCTTACTTCTGCCAGCCCATGTGAGCTGCGCACCTCGTATCCATGAGCCAGGCTGGCATCCGGGCGCGGCACAGCCAGGTAGCAGGTCAGGTGCACATCCCGACTGGCGAGGGCAAAGCCCTGCGCCACCAGCCAGCTTCTGAGCAGCTCGTCCCGCTCGTCGATCCAAAACACGCCAATCTGCTCACGCCCAACCCGCTTTGCGCTTACCTTCACCTGCTTCATCGCCCAGGCGAACATCTCCCAGGCAAGCGGGCGGCCGCGCAATTCAGGCATTACCACCACATCGAAGGTCGAGCCAACCGGCGAAAGCAGCGCCCAGGCCAGGAGCTGCCCTGGCTCGTGCGGATCATCCCACAAGTAGATCGATCCCCAGAAATCGTAATCCAATTGCGGGTAGAACAGCCACCAGCTCAGGTCGCCGGGGTGCACATAGTAGGTGCCATTGTTTGCCAGCCTGCCCTGCCGGAGCAGGCCGCGCATGGCTTCCAAGTCACTTTCATCCTGGTACAATCTCGGTTCACTGAACATAAGCCCTCCGCATAAAACTCATAGGTTTTCCGAACCTGTGAGGCTTGGTCCCTTACCCTTCATTCCCGACGACGAATATCTCTTTCCCAGGGCGTAGCTCTTTCTCAAAGATGGTCATCTGGTGCTGCGGATCAGAATGCATCCCGGCTTTCTCATAAAGGCGCACCGCCCCGCTCAGGTTCTGCGCATCCACGCCCAGGCCTACCTTGCGGTAGCCCCGGCGGTAGAATTCCGCGATGGATTGCTGCAGCAGCGCCAGCCCCAGCCCCTGCTTGCGCCACGGTCGCCGAACGCTCAGCGAAGCCACCCAGCCGAAGCACGGGTCATTATCCACGCGCTTAAAGCACAGCGAGCCACCCGCGATCTGATCCCCCTCCAACGCCAGGAACCACAGGCTGGGATCATAGTCTGGGCTGTGCAGCACATGGTGCTTCCAGGTCTCGAACTCCTCTTCCAGCGGTCGCACCACGTGACCCCAATGATCCTCAAAAGCCTCCCGCCCGGCGGCAAAAGCAGCGAACTCCTCCTGCCCCGGCGCCACCGTGCGCACCACGATTTCCTCAGGCCAGGCTGGCGCAGGCGGTGGGTCATCCAGCTCGATCACCATGCGCAGATTGTGACGCACCAGTTGAAAGCCCTGGTCTGTGAACAACGCCTGCGCCTGGGTGTCGATCTTATGGCAAAAAGCCCAAAACGCCACGCGCAGCTCCGGCGCGGAGAGCGGCAGCGCCTTGCGCGCCCGCCCCTCCGCCCATTCCAGCAGGTATGCGCCCACCCCGCGCCCCAGGTGCTCGGGATGCACCCGCCCCCAGCTGTACAGCAGGGTGAACGGCGCGGCAAGCCCAAACACCTCGATATAGCCCGCCATCGTCCCATCCGGCGCAACCACCACGCGGAAATCCTCCTCCAGGCTGCGCCTGGAGAACTCGAACTCGATGCGCTGCTCTTCCAGCGTAACCTGCTCGACACCCAACAGCTTCCTTGATGCTGCGTTGAACATATCCACTACCGCCTCGGTGTCCTCCATCCTCGGCGCCCGGTCCATATACCCTTCAGGTAATCTATTTTCCATGTTTCACCTCACTTCCTCACCTACCCAAACCCAAAAAGGGTTTCTCCGCGTTCCCTGCACTCTGCGGTGCACATCTTTTCTCTGTGCTCTCCGTGTTCTGTTCTGAAAATAGCCGATTTTCATCCTTTGGGGTGAAGGGAGTTCATGATAACTCTGTGGTGCATTCTTTTCTCCGCGTTCTCAGCGATCTCTGCGCTGAGATTCTTTTCTACCCATTCCGGTGCAGCTTACCCGTGCGCTTGGCATAGCGCTCCGCCAACCCGAACACCCACAAACCCACCGGGATCGCCACGATTCCCATGATCAGTGTCGGCCAGATGTGCGGCCAAAGCTGCAAGGTGGGCGTGCCTTCCAGTAGTGCCAGCCGCGTCCCATCCAGCACGTAAGTCGCCGGCGAGATCACCGCCATTTTCTGCAGCGCCTCCGGCAGTACACTCACCGGGTAGTACACACCCGAGACCAGCAGCATCAGCGCGATGATGACATGCGTCATCTGCGAGCCGCGCTCGGGAAAGAGCAGCGGCAGGATCGAGCCCACAATGCCCACCCCGATAAAGGACAGGCTGCCCGCCAGCATCATCACCAGGCTGCCCCACAGGTTGGCGCGGCTTAAGTCGATGTCGAAGATCAGCACCGTCACCAGCAGGATGATCCCGGTAGAGACCAGGCTGTAAATCACCGACCACAGCGTCTGCCCTGCCATGTGGGTGATGCGGTGGATGGGCGCCATCAGCGTATACTCGATCGTGCCTTCCCAGCGCTCCATGCCGATCACATCCGTGATCCAGTAGAAGATCAGCGACAGGTAGCGCCAGACCAGGGTGCCCACCACCAGGTAGAGCACCAGGAAGCGTCCGTCCACGTTCTGCCCGCCGCCGATCTGCTCCATGCCCAGGCCGATGAAGCTGACCGACAGGCTGTTAGCGATCGAGTACGCCAGGAACACGATCTCCCACGACCAGTAGCGCTTGACCAGATTGGCGTTGCGCTCCATAAAGGCATAGGTTGCCCGAAATTCACTGATTAATGCTGCCATCTTCCGTACTCCTTCTCATCTAATTGCGCCGCCGTCATTGCGAGCGGAGCGAAGCAATCTCCCTGCCAGTGCGGGGGCTGCTTCGCTTTCGCTCGCAGCGACAAAACCGGTCACCGGTTGCGCGCTTCCCATTCCTCGCGCAAGATGCCCATGAAGATCAAATCCCAGCGCTGCCCATCCCGGTTCAGGTAGCCGCGCATGCGCCCCTCATGCACAAAACCGGCCTTCTCATAAGAGCGGATACCGCGGGGGTTGTACTCAAAAGTATTCAGCGCCACCCGCCGCAGGTTCATCTCCTCAAAAGCATAGCGTAGGATGATGTTCATGGCATCTGTTCCATAGCCCTTACCCCAGTCCGCCGCATCGCCAATGCCAATACCGACGAAGGTCTCGCCGCTCGGAAAGGCCCCCCCATCCAGGCTGATCCCGCCGATCAGGCGGTCATCCGCCAGGGTGTGGATGGAGAAATCAGTAAACGGTGGCGGGTCCTTCTCTGCATCCTTCTCGAACCGCTCCTTGAGCTTCTTGACCGAGACCTGCAGCACATAATCTGTTGAGCACAGGCGCAGAAATTCCGCATTGGCGCACCAACGGTAAAACTCCACCGCTGCGGTAACTGGTTCATCCGCCACCAGCCGCACCAATTTTGCCTTCAGCTTATCAGTTCCCATCCGATCCTCCGTATTCCCATCCACCAAAGTAGGGGCGGGTCTATCTGCCTTGCAACCTGGTCTGGTACAGGCATGTCTGGCAAGTCGCCAGGGCCAGTCATGATCCAGACCCGCCCTTCTGTCACCAGCCTACGAAGGTGAGCTTTGTGCTCTTGTAGCTGCGAATTCATTCGCCAGGCACTGCGCCTTTGGCGCGCCGTATTCATTCGCCAGCCTCCGCCCACTCCTCGCGCAAGATGCCCATCCAGAACCAGTCCCAGCGGCGCCCCTCGCGCTGCATGGCGCCGCGCACCCGGCCTTCCAACACAAAACCGGCCTTTTGGTACGAGCGGATGGCGCGCGGGTTGTGCTCAAAGACGATCAACGTCAGCCGCCTCAGGTTCAGCTCGTTGAACACATAATCCAGCATCACCTGCATGGCATCGGTGCCGTAGCCTTTACTCCAGTACTCCCGCTCTCCGATAGCAATGCTAACCAAAGCATCACCATGCTGCCAGCTCTCATCGAACAGCGCCATGAACCCGATCAGGCGTTCATCCGCCAGGGTGCGGAGGCCGAAGAACAGGTTCTGGGCCGGATCCTTCTCCACATCCTTCTCCAGCCATTCCTTGTACTTCTTCTCCGACCACATCAACTGCGGCGCGCTGTCCAGCATGCTGAAGTACTCGCTGTCCAGGGTCCAGCGCACGAGAGCTTTAGCAATTGCCTCTGGCTCTTCCGCCGCCAGGCGCACCAGGCTGCCTCGAAATAGCTGAGCGCTCATTCGAGCCTCCACTCATCCTTCAGCAGTCCCAGCATCAGCAGGTCGTAGGTCTGCCCGTCGCGCAGCAGCGCCTTGCGCCGGCGTACCTCTTCCACAAAACCATACTTCTGGAAGAATGCGATGGCGCCAGGATTATCCTCGCCCACCGTTGCCGACAGCCGGTACAGGTTCAGCTCGTCGAAGGCAAAGCGCAGGAACATGCCCAGTGCCTGGCTGCCGTAGCCCTTGCCGCGTTCCTGGGCGTCGCCGATGCCTATCTTCAGGGCCGCCGCGCCATGGTTCCACTCGATCCAGTCCAGGCGGATGAAGCCGAGCAAGCCGTTATCCTCTTTGCGCCGGATGGTGTAATAGATCAGGTTATGCTCTTCCATCCCCTTCTCGATCGCCTCGTAGCGCTTCTTTAGCTGCGCCTGCGACAGCGGCCGCGCCAGCTCACGCCCTAGCATGCGTTGGTAGCTCAGGTCATGCGTCCAGCGCGACTCGACCTCCGGGTCCTTGTCGAAATCGATCGGTCCCAGGCGGATGGTCTTACCTTCAAAAAGTTGTTGTTCGATTGCCATTATCGTCTCCCTAAAAAGTTATCTTCCAAATCAAGGGGTTAGGGGAGAGGGGATAGGGGCTTTTCTATCAGGCATAAGCGATATGCTATAAGCCAGGTGTACCCCTAACCCTTAACCCCTATCCCTTATCATTATTCTTTATCGTCCTCTTCCCGCACCAGCTTCTTCCCGGTCAATTCCAGGAAGACGTCCTCCAGCGTCGGCTCGTGACCGTTGCGCGGGATGAGCTGTTTCAGCGCCGCCGGTGTATCCAGGGCGACGATCTTGCCGCCCTCGATGATGGCGATGCGGTGGCACAGCTCGTCTGCTTCCAGCATGTCATGCGTGGTGAGCAAGATGGTCGTGCCGTGCTGCTCGTTCAGCTCGCGGACCACCGCCTGCACCTCACGCTTGGATCGCGGGTCCAACCCTGTGGTCGGCTCGTCCATCAGCAGCAGCTTCGGCTTGGAGAGCAGCGCCCGGGCAATGGCTACCTTCTGCTGCATACCGCGCGACATCTCCTCCATCGGCTGGTAGATGGTGCGCTTCTCCAGCCCCAACCGGGTGAGGATCTCCACCACCTGGTGGCGGGTCTCTCCACCATCCATACCGTACAGCCGCGCCCCGTATAGTAAATTTTCCATCGGCGAGAGCTTCTTGAAGAAGCTGGCTTCCACCGACACCCGGTTGATCAGGCGCTGCACCTGCATCGGCTGGCGGGTGACATCGTAGCCAAACACGCGCACATCACCGCCATCCGGCAGCAGCAGGGTGGAGATCAGGCGGATCAGCGTCGACTTGCCCGAGCCGTTCGGCCCCAGCACGCCAAAGACCTCGCCCTCACTGACCGTGAACGAGACATGATCCACTGCCACCACAACCGGGCGGGTGTGCAGATGACCGTTGGTCCCATTGCCGTTGCCGCCTGGCGTTCCCCCGTTCAGGCCCAGGCGGGTCAAGCGCTTCCAGGTAGCGGGCAAACCCTTACCGAAGTGCTTGTATGCATTGTTGAGCGTGATTGCGTCTGACATTCGAACCTCCGAACATAAAAAAACCGGCCACGGTTTCCCGCGGCCGGCGAGGGCACAAGACAACAAAAAACGGCCACGGGAGTGGAGCGCACCGTGGCCGTTGGTCAACTAACTGGGGGACCTAACTGCGTGCAGGCGCACTCCGAGAAGGTATACCAAACACTCCGCCGATGGCGGCGATGAGTGCAGTATATGTGAAACCAGAAAAAACCATGTTCTGCGCCTGTCCTTTCTTAGAGTAAGATTAACAACGGGTGGGAGTTTATCACCCCATTCCATGCCTGTCAAGGGGACATTTCTACTTTGCATTGACAGGGGACATTTCTATTTGTCCATTGCCCCAACCGTACCTTACCAATAATCCACACCCTTCTCATCAGGCATGCTTCCCCGCAATCATACCGGAAAGTGAGCGTATAGCGCGGCATGTATTTTTAGATAAGTCAGGATAAAATCAAGGTGCTTTATACGCATATGAATACGCTATTGATCTTCGGTATCAACGGAGGCTGCTCATGCCAAGCTATTTCGCCGCGCTGACAATTGTGCTCTTGATTGTGATGGTCTTGACCCGTGTTATTCTGATGAAACGGAAGGGGATTGCAGCCATGCAGTTCGGCAAGATCGACAAGTCGGATTTTCTGATCCCGCCGTTTGCCCTGTTCTATTTTTACCTGGTGCTTGCCCACGCATTCCATTGGCCTTCCGTAAGCACGCAAGTACTCTTCCATTCCGCTGTTATCCCCTTGATTGGCGTGTTTTTCTGCCTGCTGGGGCTGTTATTTTTCGGGTGGAGCGTGGTTTCCTTCGGGCAGAGCTTCCGCGTGGGCATCGATACCGAATACCCTGACCGGCTGATCACGACCGGCGCGTTTGCATTCAGCCGTAACCCGATTTACGTAGCCTTTGCGGTCATCTTGCTGGGCCAATTCTTGATCTTCTCGAATTGGATCCTTTTGCTCTACCTGGGTGCGGCTTTCTGGCTGTTCCACCGCCAGGTGCTGCGGGAAGAAGAATTTTTACACAGGCACTACGATCCGGAATTCGCCGCCTACTGCCAGCACGTAAGAAGATATTTGTGAGAGGCTATGCGCAGCAAATTCCCCGTTGCCGTACATTTATTCATTTTACGTGACGACCAGATCTTATTACTGCGCCGTTTCAACACCGGCTATGAAGACGGCAACTACAGCGTTGTCGCCGGTCATGTAGATGCAGGTGAGACAGTCACCCAGGCTGCGGTGCGTGAAGCCTATGAAGAGGCGGGGGTGGTTCTCGAGCCAGCAGACCTTCAAATCGTGCATGTGATGAATCGCAAATCGAAGGATGAACGGGTTGATTTTTTTATCGCCATCCGGCATTGGGATGGCGAAGTGACCAACCACGAGCCGGGTAAATGCGATGAGGTAACCTGGGCGCCCATCAATGCGCTACCCGCAAACACAATTCCATATGTAAAAAGTGCCATAGAAGCCTATCAGGCCGGCGTGTACTACAGTGAGTTTGGCTGGCAGTGAAAGGGTCCTTAGGGCTGCTTCAGGAGAGTCAAATGAGCGATCAGAATGCTTTCGGCCTGCATGTCATTGGCCAAATCGCCGTCCCGGTCAGCGATATCGAGCGCGCCATCGCCTTCTACCGCGACATCCTCGGCATGCGCTTCCTGTTCAAGGCGCCCCCCGGCCTCGGCTTCTTCGATTGCAATGGCGTGCGGTTGCTTCTAGATGCTCCTGCCAAAAAACAGGATAAAACCTACAGCTCAATCCTTTACTATAAAGTGGCTGACCTGCCAGCTGCTTTTACCACCATATCCGCACGCGGGGTGGTTTTTGAACAAGGACCTAAGCTGGTGGCAAAAATGCCCGACCACGAGCTGTGGATGGCCTTTTTCCGCGACCCGGACGGCAACCTGCTCGCCCTGATGAGCGAGGTGCGGGAATAAAAATGAGGCTATTTGATTGCTCGGGACGCTTCATCCAACCGGGCTAATTCATCCCCAGTCAGTTTGAACTTCATCGCCCCGGCGTTTTCCTCAGCCTGACGGACATTGGTAGCACCGGGGATGGTGACGATGGCCTCACCGTGGAAATGGATCACCCAATTCAAGGCCACCTGCGCTGGGGTGGCGCCGTATATGGCGCCGATCTCTTCCAGCGCCTGCACCAATGGACGGCTTTTCTCCATCCCACGCTGCAGCTGACCGCGCCAGTAGAAGGGTTTCTTCTTGAGTAATTCGGGGTTTTTGTGATATTTGCCGCTCAGCAAGCCGGAAGCCAGCGGTGTGTAGGCGATGATGGTCACGCCCAGTTCCCGGGCTGTCTCCAGGATGCCGTCCCTTTCGATCGAGCGATCCAGCAGGCTGAACAGCACCTGATTGGCTGCCAGCGGCAAGCCGCGCTTTTCAAGCTGGCGATGCGCCCGCCGCATGCGCTGCGGGCTGTAGTTGCTCACCCCCACCGAGCGGATCTTGCCAGCCTCCACCAGCTCAGCCATGGCGTCCATCTCCGCCTCTGGCGTGGACAGGCTGAACGGTTGGTGCACCATGTACAGGCCAATGCTGTATCCGTCGAGGAAGCGCAAACGATGCTGGATGGTGCGGGGGATATTGCGCGCCGTGCGCAGCAGCGGCCACCATTTGGTCGCCACCACCACCTCGCCATCCTTCTTCCCGGCAGCCTTCAGCGCTGCAGCCAATGAAGCCTCCGAGACCCCCAGCCCATACACCTCAGCCGTGTCGAACCAGTTAATCCCGCCCTCCAGCGCCGCGCACACGGTGGCGTTCTTGACCTCCTGGCTGATGCGCGGGAATGCGGCGCCGAGCAGCCCGCCGCCCCCACCAAATTCCATCATCCCCAGGCCAACGGGGCTGATCTTGATCTCAGTTTTTCCCAGCGTGCGTGAGGGAAGCGTTGCTTCTGCTGGCATGGTTGGGTCCCTTTCCTGTGAGTATGGGTGAATTATACATTACTCACTGCGAATAACCGCTTGGGGTGGGAGCCATAAATCCGGTTAGAATAGGTACGCGAATGGACACCCCTTCGATCCTTGGCTCTATTGGAACCTTCATCGGTCTGCTGCGTGCCGTTCCGCAGCTGGTACGCCTGCTCCGGGCGCGGCAGGCTTTCGGCGTGTCGGTAGATACAGCTGCCACGAGCAGCATTGTCAGCTTTGGTTGGGCAGTTTATGGATTGCTGACCAGCCAGATATTTGTCAGTTTAGCCACCGGCTCCTCAGGGATCATTTTCGCCATCGTCACCATCATCGCCCTGCGATTTGGACGCAAACTGCGCGAATTCAAAATTGCTCCGATCTGGTTTGCAGTTTTGTTCCTCTCGGGTGTGCTGTTCGGGAAAAGCGGTTTAGGCATCGTTCTTTCGATCAGCACGCTGGTATCCAATCTTCCCCAAATCATAGTCGCTTATCGAGAAAGCAATTTAGCCAGCCTGTCGCTGGGAACCTGGCTGTTATCCCTGTCGGATGGTCTGGTGTGGGGAATTTACTCCCTTCTCCAGCATGATATTTCCATCCTGGCATATGGGATATTTCAGGTAAGCACGAGTGGTGCCATCCTGGCTTTGAAACTAACGCGCCAGGCAAAGAATAAATCGTTGCCACGCGCTGAAGATGGGGAAGCAGCTCGATAGCGGAAACAGGATAATGAAGTGATGAGCACGATGAAGGACAAAAGTCAAACCAACCGTCTGCTGGGCTATCCGGCTGAGGCGCGTTTGCTGATCCTCAACGCGGATGATTTTGGCATGTGCAACTCGGTCAATGAAGCCATCATGCGCACGTTGGAAGCAGGCGTGGTGCGTTCCACCAGCTTGATGGCTCCCTGTCCATGGGCTTTACAAGCCATCAACTTCCTCCACGATCATCCCCATATTCCCTGCGGTGTTCACCTCACCGCCATCTGGGACGCGGAGGATTACACCTGGGGGCCGGTCACCTGCCGGGAAAAGGTGCCAGTTCTGGTGGATCAAGCCGGGTGCTTTCACAGCATGGGGAGCTTCCCTGCGACCCTGGATCAGGTGGGGCTGGATCAACTGGAAGTGGAATTCAGGGCACAGATCGAAGTCGTGCTGCGGTCCGGCCTCAAACCGGCTCACCTGGACTGGCATTCGCTGCGCCTCGACCGCAGAGCGGACATTTATGCTCTGATGCTGCGCCTGGCAAAAGAATACGGGCTGGCCTTGCGCGTCACCGGAGAAGCGATGCGGCAAAAAGTTCACCGCCAGGGCCTGCCGTGCAGCGATTACGACCTACTGGACAGCTTCAGTCTGGATCCAGCCACGAAAGCCGCCCGATATGCCCGCCTGCTTCACGAGCTGCCAGAGGGGCTGAGCGAGTGGGCGGTCCATCCCGGCCTCGACAATGCCGAATTACTGGCGCTGGAACCGGATGGGAACCATGTCCGCCAGGTGGACTACGATTTTTGGACCTCCCAACAGGCGAAAGAACTCGTTTGCCAGGAGGGGATTGTCCTGTTAGACTATCGCGCTCTTCAGGCAGCCTGGAGAGAAAGGTAGACTGAGCAGCGCGGGGAGGTTTTACGATGGACAAAATCAAAATCCTGGCATTGATCATCCTCGCTCTGCTGATCGGGGGCTGCGCGGGTGCCCCTGGGAATGCGACCGGAGCAGTACCCACCCTGCCTGCCACACCGCCAACAGTCATTTCAACCCCCGAGATCGCCGCACCGACTGAGACGCCAACCCAAATCCCACCTACCCCCACGCCAGGTATGCAGCTTCCGCATACAGATCAGGCGATTTTCACCCTGCCCAACCCCGAACCCTGGTCGGGCAGGGAAGGCGACCCACGCCCGGATTGGCTGGGCTGGGGCGCCGAAACCTTCGCCGCCGCACCGGACGGTACCTTCTGGATCGCCGACTCTGCCGCCTCACCGCACCGCCTGCTGCATTTCAGCGCCCAGGGCGAGCTGCTGCAGCAGGTCTCCCTGGCGGAGCATGTGATCTATCCCTACTACCTAGTTGCCGCGCAAGACAGCCTGTGGGTGCTGGATATCTCGGGCATGCAGCCCCGGGTGGTGCAATTCAGCCTGGAGGGGGCCGCCTTGTCGCAGGTGGATATCCCCGCCGAGGTCATGATGGTGGATGGGATGCCGGTGGACAATGCTGCCTTCAGTCTGCGGCTGGGTGAAGCCGGCGAGTTGTGGCTGAACACGCTGAACGGCTACTTTGAGATGGTCAGCCCGGCTGGTGAGGTCGTGGCGCAAGCGCGGGAAGCCTTCAGCTACGGTGGGCACACCTACGCGGTCGACGCCTACGACGCGGCCAGCGGGCGCATCCCCATCTATGTGGATGAGGTGGCGCTGGAAATGCCGCCCGATTTTTATCCCGCCGCGGATGTCTACCTGGGCTTCAACCCGGACGGCAGTTTTGCCCTGGCGGGATATGTAAACAACACGGCCCTGGAATGGGATGCGCAGGTGCTGTACTTTACCGCCCAGGGCGAGCTGCTTGGCGCCGCCCGCCAATACCCACAGCTGTTTTACAAAGATTGGAACCATCACCTGGCGTTTGGGCCGGACGGCTCGATCTACCAGCTGGTCTCCTCCCAGGATCATCAGGTGCAGATCATCCGCCTGGGCTTCTCGGCTGAGCTGCCGCCTGTCACCAGCCAGCCCATCCCGACCCCCACCCAATTGGCGGCGTTGCTGCCGTCTGACTCCCCGACCACGGACGAGGCGCAGGCGCGCAATACGCTCTTGGGCTTCTTCGCCAGCCTAAGCGCGGGGGAGTATGCCCAGGCGGCGGCGCTTTTCGGCGGAGAAATCGACGAAATGCTGCGTCAACCGCTGCCAGACGAAACGCCAGAAGCCTACTGGGAGTACTTGTGCACCTACCTGTGGTGCCTGCCCATCACGGAGATCAGCAGCACGGTTCAGGTCTCGGTGGATGAATACCTGATCTACGCCGTGTTCATCTACCCGGACGGGAGCCGCTTTGAGCTGGGCGCCTGCTGCGGCGGCGACCCGGCCGCCCACCCGCCCGTCTGGCAGTTCGCCTACCCGGTCAGGAGAATCGACGGGGTGTGGAAAGTGATGCGCTCACCTCTGTTCACGCCATAAGCTTTGCCTGCCATCCTCCAAACATCTCTGCGCCCTCCGCGTCTCTGCGGTTATCTCTACACATCCCTTCCAATTATTCACATCGGCTGTGTTCCTAATAAAAAATTCGTTAAATTCGTCCATTCGTCCCATTCGTACTAATCCTTTGCCCTCGCCATGTTTAGCCTTGACAGTACCCTGCCTATATGTTATTAATAACATATGTATACCGTAACCCATTCCAAGGATATCCAATGGATCTGCGTTCCACCCTCCTCGGCCTGCTGAGCTGGAAGCCTGCCTCAGGCTATGACCTTAAGCGCATCATCTCCAACTCGGATATCTTCTACTGGTCTGGCAACAACAACCAGATCTATAAAAGCCTGCTCGAGCTGCAGAAGGAAGGGCTGGTCACCTATCAGGTCCAGCTGCAAGAGAGCCTGCCTACCAAAAAGATCTATTCCGTCACCGACCAGGGCCGGGCAGCCCTGCGTCAGAGCCTGCTGGCAGGCCCCGGAATTACCCGATCTGCACAAAAACTTCCTCATCCAATTGGCCTGGGCAGAGATGCTGCCGGATGAGGAAATCCTGACCTTGCTCGGCAAATACGCAGATGAAATCACCAATCGCCTGCGGATGGTTCAGAGCCAGGCCGCAAGACCTGAACAGCGGCCCAAACCGCTCGCCGCGGAGAGATACCTGTGGAAGCGCATTGCAGACAACCTCATCGCTGCCTATCAAACCGAGCTGGATTGGGTGCGCCAGACGCAGCAGGAGCTTCAGGAAGGAAAATTCTCAGCTTGAAAGGAAGAGGTGAACAATGAACACCGCCGTTGATTTGATCAAACAATTACGCGGCGAAACAGGCGCCGGGGTGATGGATTGCCGGAAAGCCCTGGAGCAGAGCAATCAGGATTTCGAAAAGGCGCTTGCCTACCTGCGCGAGACGGCGGCGCTCAAAGCAATGAAGCAAACCGACGCGGGAAGCGCGGGAAGGCAAAATTGAGCTGTACTCCCACAGCAACGGGCGCATTGGCGTCATGGTCGAGATCAACATCGAGACCGAGTTCGCCAGCCGTTCCGAGGCCTTCCGCCATTTTGCGCATGAAATTGCGCTCCAGATCACTTCAGCCTCCCCGCTGTATGTGCGCGACGAAGATATTCCCCAGCAAGTACTGGACGAACAGGCGCGGACAGCTGCCGAAAAGGCACGTGCTGCTGGCAAGCCCGAGAAAGTGATTGAGCAGATCGTTGCTGGCGTTTTGGAAAAATACAAAAATAAGCACGTTCTGCTCCGCCAGGCGTACATCCGCGATGAAGCCATCACCGTTGCCCAGTTGCTAAGCCAGGCGATCAGCCACATCGGCGAAAACATCGTCATCCGCCGTTTTGTACGCTGGGAAATCTGCCCGGATGCAGAAGGGGATCCGCCTGCATCTTGAGAAAAAAGATAAGTCACTCTTGATTATCCTGGCTTTCCCGCTTGTGAGCCGGATGATGAAAGAGCACATTCGTTCCGTTACTTTTTTGCCTCCGCATCCCCCATGCTCTGCCTTATATTCCCACCGCAACGGCTCATTCTTTCAGGCAGCAGTTGGTATAATTTATAAACAGTACTCGCATTTGTTCACACAACACTTATCTGGGCGGTAATATCGATCGAATAAGGCTCTCAGCCGAGGAAGGATGTAGTATGACCATTTCATCTACGCTCAAACGGCTACATAATCTCATTGCCGGGCTGTTGATTCTAGCCTTCCTTCTGGGGGCATGTGGCAAACCTTCGACCGGCACACCTCCAACCAACACTCCTATAACCCCGGAAATAGGATACCGCCTCCAGGGCGAAGTCAATCCCACCCAACAAGCTGCATTGGAAAAGCTGGTTGCAGCCTCCTCCACCCCGGTGGATGTCCTGGCGCGTGGGGGTCAGATTGAACACCTGAGCCTGGGTGTAAAAATCCCCGATGCAGATGCGCCCAGTGCCCAGGAAAAGGCGCTGCTCTTTCTCCAGCAAAACCAGGAGCTGTTCCAGTTTGGAAATTTTCCCCAAAACCTGAAGGTAGGGCAGATGACCGGCGATCAGTCTGGCAATACGCTGGTGCAGTTATCCCAACAGTACCAGGGTGTGCCGGTGTACGGTAGCGGGTTCCTCATTTTTGTCGGGCAGGATGATACCATCTATTCCGCCCAGGCTAACTATGTTCCTGATTTGATGGTGGATGTACAGCCCACCGTTCGCTCGATCCATGCGGAAGCCACTGCCCTGAATGATCTGAACGCCGAAGACGGGGAACTGGTGGAAACAACCACCCTCCAGATCTATGAACCCGCCATCTGGGATCCTACCCGCACAGAGCTCGACCCGAGGTTAGCTTGGTTCGTGACGGTTGCCTCCGAATCCACCTTGCAGTTGTGGCTGTATATTGTAGATGCCCACGACGGCAGTATCTTGGAGCGGATGAACTTGAATGTTGAAGCGGGCACCGGGTTGGATGTGGAGGTTTGGGAAAATAGTCCTGTCTTATTGTTTATTTATGAGCTAGTCCTCACCGAAGATGGGCTGGTAGCAGGCAAGCAGCCCAGTGCATTTTCATGGTATGCATTAGACCATGCACAGGACATATTTTCGTATTATTACTCGGCCTTTGGTAGAGCCAGCTACGCTGATGCCGTTGATAATATTGATGACCCTGTTCAGGCGAAGCTTGTGATCAAAGTAAATGAAGGAAATTGTTTCCTTACGAACATCTTTAATGATGCGTATCAATACGCTTTTTGGAACGGAAAATACATCTATTTTTGTCAAGATTTCACCGAACCACCCGATATCATGAACCATGAATATACCCACGCTGTGGTGGGGAGTGAAGTAACCCTGGTATTTGCTGGTGAGCCGCGCGAGCTGGGTGAAGCCTTTGCCGATATCTTTGCTGCCTTTGCCAGCCAGGAAGACAGCGTCTGGCAGTTGAACTGGCCAATAGAAGATGATGAGGGGGATACGATCTTGCGCGACCTGGAGAACGTGAAGCAGGGCTTCGAGCAAGATTACCCTATCCATTACACCGAGCGATACTGCAATCGGGATGATTCCACCTGTGCCAATAAATGCCCGGAATATTTCGGAGAGTATAAAGAGCACTATGAAGATTGTGGTCATGCCAACAGCCTGGTGTTCAGCCATGCCGCCTATCTCATGTCAGATGATCACGATCCAGCCGCGGGGATCCCCCGTGAAAAGCTTCAGTACCTCTACTATGAGGTGATGACCAGATGGCTCACTCCTGCTTCACAGCAAAAATCAACCGCCTTGTCGGTCTTGGGAGCATGCGCTCTCAATGCAACAGGCATCATTCAGTTTCCAAATCTGGCTGAACCCTTTACTACCCAGCAGTGCAAACACATCGAGCAAGCCTTCATTGAGGTTGGCTTGATTAAAGGTGAGATCATCCCCATCCCTCCCACACCAGTTCCTGCCTATCCCATCGCTACACCCACACCAGCTCCTGTATATCCAATTTATACGCCCACCCCTGTGCTTCCCGATGACGGCGAAGACGAGCCGTGGTGGGACATTGATATTGACCAGCTCATCTCCGATTGGCTGCAGAAGCTGCAAGATTGGTTCGACAATCTGATCGATCAACTGTTGCAGGCGCTGTGGCAAAGACTTCTCGATTCCCTGAACGATCTTATACAGCAGTGGTGTATGGGGGTTGTTCCCGCAATCCTTCTCCCCTCTGGATTGCTATATAAGCGCTGGTGCCGCAGGAAAAACCCGTAGCGGGAAATGCTCCTTTCTTGTTTAGCAGTCTGGAGATATCCACCAAAATCGCATTCCTCATGGCTAAAACCTGCTATAATCCATTTCAGGTCGGAAAAAACCTTAAACGATAGTTCTGCCTTTCCAGGTTGCGCCACCCTACCATGCCCCTCAACGAAGCTGAAACCCGCGCCAAGCTGATCGATCCCGCCATCCATGCCCGCGGCTGGACGGAGGACCTGATCCGCCGCGAGGAAAGCGCCGGGGCAGTGGAGATTGTTGAGGGCAAACCGCGCAAGCGCTCCAAAGGCCGCGTGGATTACACCCTGCGCGTCAAGGTCACCCCCGATGCACAGCCGGTGGCGGTAGCATTGATCGAAGCCAAGGCGGAGAACCTGCCGCCCGGGCACGGCCTGGAACAGGCCAAGGCCTACGCTGCCAGCAAACGCCTGAACGTGCCCTTCGTGATTTCCACCAACGGGCATCTCTTCGTGCTGTACGACCGCTTCAGTGGGCTGACCACACCCCCCCGCCCCATCGCCGATTTTCCGGCTCCTTTCGTGCTGCGCGCCGCCTACGAAAAAGGCATGGGGTTTTCGCTCGCAGATACGGTGGCCAAACCACTGCTCACCCGCTACACCGGAGGCGAGGCCACCCGCCGCTATTACCAGGATGCTGCCATCCGCGCCGTGCTGGAGAAGATCGCCCAGGGCCATCAGCGCGCTTTATTGGCGCTGGCTACCGGCTCCGGCAAGACCTTCATTGCCGTCAACCTGCTCAAGCGCATCGCCGACGCCGGCCAATTGCGCCGGGCGCTGTTCCTGTGCGACCGTGACGAGCTGCGCAACCAGGGGCTGGGCGCTTTCCAGAATGTGTTCGGGGCGGATGCCGCCGAGGTGACCGGCAAAGAGCCGCAGAAGAATGCCCGCATCCTCATCGCCACCTACCAGACCCTGGACGTGGATACCGATGAGGATGATGCCAACTTCCTCACCCACCACTATCCCGTAGACTTTTTCAGCCACATCATCATCGACGAATGCCACCGTTCCGCCTGGGGCAAGTGGTCGATGGTGCTGACCCGCAACCCGGATGCCATCCAGATCGGCCTCACCGCCACCCCGCGCCGCTTGACCGGGATTGATTGGGGTGAGTTTCCTGAAGATGAAAAAATCACCGCCGACAACCTGCGCTATTTTGGCGAGCCGGTCTACGAGTATGACATGGCGCAGGGCATGGAGGATGGCTACCTGGCAGCCTGCGACATCATCCAGCGCGACATCTTCCTGGACCAAAAACCCCGCCCCGAGGTGGAAACCGGCGTCGAACAGCCCGATCTGCGCGATAAGCACATCTCCAATGCCCTCACCGGCGAGCAGGTGGACTACAAGCAGCTCGCTTGGCGCTACGACGCCGGCAGCTTCGAGCGCCAGTTGCAGCTCCCCGACCGGGTGCACGCCATGTGCCACGACCTGTTCGCCCTGCTGCTGCGCCGCGGCAGCCCCGAGCAGAAGACGATCATCTTCTGCGCCAGCGACAGCCACGCCGACTGCGTCGCCGTCGAGATGAACAACCTGTACGCCGCCTGGTGCGCCGGGGCGGATGTCAAACCCGTCCAACCCTACGCCTTCAAATGCACTGCCGCCAGCTCCGGCAACGACCAGCTTCCCGACCTGCGCGGCGCCTCGCGCAGCTATTTCATTGCCACTACCGTAGATTTGCTCACCACCGGCGTTGACGTGCCGGTGGTAGAAAACATCGTCTTCTTCAAGTACGTCAAGTCGCCCATCGCCTTTTACCAGATGGTCGGGCGCGGCACCCGCCTGCACCCACCCAGCGGCAAGCTGATGTTCCGTGTCTACGATTACACCAACGCCCGCCGCCTGTTCGGGCAGGAGTTCCTCACCCGCTTTGTACAGGAGAGCGAGCCAGACGAGATCGCCAATCCCAAACCCTACAACCCGCCCATCCAGGTGCAGGGCTTTGAGGTCGCCATCACCGACGCCGGCAATTCCATCCTGACCATGGTCGACGGCAAAGCCATGCCGGTCACCGTGGAGGAGTACAAAGCCGCCCTGGCCCGGCGCCTTACCGCCCAGGCGCCCACCCTCGACCTGTTCCGCCAGGTCTGGATCGACCCCGCCGCCCGCCGCGACCTGCTCGCCGCGCTGCCGGATGGCGTACGTTCTGCCCTGCTGGTGCGCACCCTGGACGACCTGGAAGCCTGTGACCTTTATGACGTGCTCGCCCACCTGGGCTACGGCCTGGCACCCAAGACCCGCCTGGAACGCGCCGCCGCCTTCACCTACAAGCACGCCGCCTGGTTGGGCGGCATGCCGCGCAAGAGCGCTGAGACCCTGCGCGCCCTGGCGCTGCAGTTCGGCCGCGCCGGCACCGACGGCCTGGAAAACCCACACATTTTCGACACCCCCGACGTCCTCCGCACCGGCGGCCTGTCTGCCCTGCGCTCCCTGGGCAAGCCGGCCGATGTGCTGCGCGAGACCAAGCTGCGCATTTTCGCCGCCTGACCTGCCTGCCCGATCCCGCTACTCCCATGACCCAATCGACCCCAAAACCGCACGATCTCAACCCTCTGCCTGCTGGATGGAGGTGTGTTAGATTGGGAGACCACTTTAACATATATAAAGGCAAAAAATTATCTGTTGTCCGAAACACCCCCAACCCTGGAGATATGCGGTATATTCAGATTGAAGACCTGAGGAATGACACCAATCTTAAATTTACACCAAATACAGGTGGCGTGAAAGCATCTGATAATGATTTAGTAATTGCGTGGGATGGTGCAAATGCCGGAGAAGTTGGTTTCGGTCTTAATGGGTTTATCGGAAGCACTCTTGCTGTTTTACGCAAAAAATCCCAGGGAATCTTTAGCGAATATATCGGCCGATATTTGCAATCTAAATTTGATTATATTCATTCAAATTGCTCGGGAGCTACCATTCCCCATGTTCAAAAAGCAATTCTAAACAATATTTATGTTCCGGTTCCAAATTCAATATCCGAGCAGCGCCGCATCGCTGCCCGCCTCAACGCCCAAATGGCCGCCGTCTCCCAGGCCCGCCAGGCCGCCGAAGAGCAGCAGAACTTATTGAATGATCTTATTAAGATATATCTACAGGAATCTCTGGCAATCAGAACAACCAAACACCCTCTTTCCGAATGTCTGGTAGAAGTTAAGCAAGGCATCGGAGAATCCTGGAATCGATACCCGGTCATCGGCGCCACCCGCGCCGGCGTTGCCCCCGCCAAAGAAAAGGTCGGCAAACGACCCGAACGTTACAAGCTGGTTGAACCCGGTACCATCCTCTACAACCCAATGCGTATCAATATCGGCTCGATTGGTATGTTGGATGATGGAGATACCCCCGGGATCACCAGCCCTGATTATGTGGTTTTCAAATCAAAGAAAGGTATGATTCACCCGCGCTGGTTCTATTACTGGTTCCGTTCGCCTTATGGTGAAGCCTTTATCAAAACATTGGCGCGTGGCGCTGTCCGCGAGCGTATGCTGTTCAATCGCCTTGCCAATGGAGAAGTTGAGCTTCCTCCCTGGGAGGTTCAATGCCAAACTGCTGAAAAACTGAAAGAAGTCAAAATACTGAAAAGTACCATCGAATCCCAACTCGCCGAGATCAACCAGCTCCCCGCCGCGCTGCTGCGCCAGGCGTTCTCCGGAAAAATGTAAATTGACGGTAGCGCGGTAGGGGCGGGTCTCGCGGGATAGGAAGGAAGCTGCGCCTGAAGCCACGTTAAATAAAATCAGCCCACCTTCGGACTAGGGGGATACCCTCCAACGACATGAAGTCGGCGTTCCTTCGATGCAGGCTGATATTGATGTAAAATTTTATCGACTAATCGTACAAAGAAAAAAGGCAGAGCTGGTTTCCCATCAAAGCCTCCGCATTTATGATACCATAAGCACCCTCACCGGTCCAATCTAATCCCTGGAATGCCAGAGTAACCATGCCAAAAACAAACCGTCACGCCAATTCCAATGGTCTGCGATTCACCACCCAATCCTCCCTCAACTCCTACGTCTGGGGCATCTGCAATATTCTGCGCCGCTCCAACTGCGCCGGCGCCTTGCAGTACGTCCCCGAACTGACCTGGATCCTCTTCCTGCGCATCCTGGACGACACCGAGACCCAGCAAGCCGAGCGCAGCGAGGCGGTTGGCGCCTCCTACACCCCTTCACTGGAAGCCCCCTACCGCTGGCAGGATTGGGCTGCCCCGGATGGCGCTCAACGCATTGCTTTGCAGAATGGCGCCCTGGGCGCCTTCTTTGGCTTTGTCAACACCGAGCTGCTGCCCTACCTGAAAGGCTTGCGCGAGCGCCCCAACGCCAGCTCCCGCCAGAAAGTGATCAGCGAGATCCTCTCCGGCGTCGAGCGTGTGCGCGTGGACACCGAAAAGAACTTCCTGGATGTGCTGGATAAGGTGCACGAGATCCGCCATGAGAACATTGACTCCACCCATATCTTTGCTCTCTCGCAGGTGTATGAAGGTTTATTGCTCAAGATGGGCGAGAAGGGCAACGATGGCGGGCAGTTCTTCACCCCCCGCCAGGTCATCCGCGCCATGGTGCGCGCCGTGGCTCCTCAGCCGGGGCAATCTGTTTACGATCCCTGCTGCGGCACCGGCGGTTTCCTGGCGCAGACCTACGAGTATTTGGATGCTGCCCTGCAGGCGGGAAATGCCACCCCCGACCAGATCGAAGTGCTCAAAACGCACACCTTCTACGGCCGGGAGAAGGAAAACCTGATCTACCCCATCGCCCTGGCGAACCTGGTGCTGCACGGCATCGACGAGCCGCACCTGTGGCACGGCAACACCCTCACCGGGCAGGAGATCTTCGGCGGGCTGTTCCAGGGCGCGCCCGGCTCTCTTCGATGTAGTGCTCACCAACCCACCCTTCGGCGGCAAAGAAGGCAAGGAAGCCCAGACCCGCTTTGCCTACAAGACTGGCGCCACCCAGGTGCTCTTCCTGCAGCATGTCATCGACAGCTTGCGCTCGGGGGGTAAGTGCGGCATCGTGCTGGATGAAGGGGTGCTCTTCCGTACCAACGAAACCGCCTTCGTCCAGACCAAGCGCAAGCTGCTGGATGATTGCGACGTGCAGGCCATCGTCAGCCTGCCCGGAGGCGTGTTCACCGCCGCCGGGGCGGGCGTCAAGACCAACCTGGTCTTCTTCACCCGCGGCAATCCCACCGAGAAGATCTGGTATTACGATCTCTCGGATATCAAAGTCGGCAAAAAGACCCCCCTCACCGCCGACCGTTTTGATGATTTCTTCCGTCTGCTGCCCACCCAGGCTGATTCCGAGCGCAGCTGGACGGTTACCCGCCAGGAAATCGAAGCCCGCGGCTACGACCTGAAAGCGGTCAACCCGAACGCCAAATCTGATGAAGATACCCGCACCCCCGCCGAGCTGCTGGATATCATCGCCCAAAAAGGCGAGGAAATCAAAGCTGCCTTGGCCAGGCTTAATGAATAATAGAAATTCTAATTTTGGCCTTGTGAAACCAGAACATCTGTGCTATAATATCCTTAAACCGGCGCCTATCCTGCGCCGGTTTTTCCGATCGATGGCAGTCACCGCATGCTAACTCCTTTCCCCTCATCCTTCTTCTGCGTAATCCGTGCAATCAGCCTATTCTGCGGTCCTATTCGTGTTGATTCGATTTTTACACCAATACCAATCCCCCTCCCGCCACCCCGGAAAATGCTCACGCATATCCATTCTTCCTGGCCATCGTTGTCTTCAATGCAATATTCGTCAAATTCGTCCATTCGTTCCATTCATACTGATCCTTTGGCCACTCCCTGTCATAATCAGTTCTCTCCTCAAAATGCCACCCACGCTTAGTCGTTCCTCGTCGTTTTAGTCGTTCCTCTTTTGGAACCCGATTTATACCCCTTCTTGTGCTGGTCCGGTTTTTATGCCAAAACCCATCCCCCTCCAGCCATCCCAGTAAATGTTCTCGCCCACCCATTCTCCCCTGGTTTGCCTCTCTCACTCTCTGCGCACTCTGCGTCTCCGCGGTTTTCTCTTTCCCTGCTTACTGATTACTGATCACTGACTACTGCTCACTCAAATCTCGGTTATACTACCCCCATGCCAAGCAAACCCTTCCAACTCATCTTCACCTACGCCCGCAAGTACACCCTCGTCCTCACCATCACCGCGGTCAGCATGCTCGCCCTGGTGGGCGTCCAACTGCTCATCCCCTGGATCGTCAAGACGCTCGTCGCCACCGTCACCGCTGAAGGCGCCGCCCTGGCGGATATGGACCTGGTGACCAAGCTGACCATCATCGTATTGATCGTCTACCTGGCCCGCGCCGGCCTGCAGTTCCTGCGCTCCTACATGGCCCACATCGCCGGCTGGGGGGTGGTCGCTGACGTGCGCAAATATATCTATGACCACATGCAGCGCCTCTCCCTGCGCTTCTACGAGGACAAGCAGGTCGGAACCTTGATGTCCAACGTGGTCAACGATACCGACCTGTTCGAGCAGTTCATCGCCCACGCCATCCCGGATGTGGTGGTCAACCTGATCACGCTGATCGGTGTGACCGCCGTGCTGCTTAGCCTGAACTGGAAGCTGACCCTGATCAGCTCGATTCCCATCCCGCTGGTGATCCTCTCGCTGCGCATCTATGCCCGCTACGTGCGCCCGGCCTTCCGCAACCGCCAAAAGGAGCTAGGTGACCTGAACGCCACGCTCAACGACAATCTGTCCGGCATCCGCGAGATCAAAGCCTTCACCCGCGAGCCAGAAGAAGCCCGCCGCGTCAGCCACCGAATCGACTCCTACCGCCAATCCCTGCTGCGCGCCCTGCGCCTGATGGCTATCTTCCAACCCTTCGTCGATTTCACCTCCTCCATCGGTACGCTGGTGGTGATCTACTTCGGCGGGCGGCTGGCGCTGCAGGGCATCCTGCCGGTGGCCGACCTGGTCGCATTTTTCCTCTACCTGGAGATGTTCTATGCCCCCGTGCGCTCGCTCAGCGGCGCCTGGGAGGCGGTGCAGTCCTCGTTGGCCGGCGCCGACCGGGTTGCGGATCTGCTCATCCAGCAGCCCGAGACGCAGAACTTCCCCGGCGCGGTGGCCCTGCCCGGGCGCGCCCGTGGCGAGATCGCCTTCCGCCAGGTGAATTTTGAGTATGTGCCTGGTGTGCTGGTGCTGGAAGATGTCAACCTGAACATTCCTGCCAGAGCGGTGGTCGCCCTGGTCGGCCCAACCGGGGTGGGCAAGTCCACCCTGGTCAGCCTGATCCCCCGCTTCTACGACCTGGGTTCCGGCTCGATCACCCTGGATGGGCGCGACATCCGCGAATACACGCTGGAAAGCCTGCGCCAGCAGATCAGCATCGTACTGCAGGACGTGTTCTTATTCTACGGCACCGTGCGCGAGAACATCCTCTTCGGGCAGCCCCACGCCACCGATGCCCAAATGATCGAGGCCGCCAAGGTCGCCAATGCCCACGAGTTCATCGCAGAGCTGCCCAACGGCTATGACACGCTGATCGGCGAGCGCGGGGTCAAGCTCTCCGGCGGGCAGAAGCAGCGCCTGTCCATTGCCCGCGCCGTGCTGAAAGACGCCCCCATCCTGATCCTCGACGAGGCCACCTCCTCGGTGGACACCGAGACCGAGCTGCTCATCCAGCAGGCGCTGGAGCGGCTGATGCGCGGGCGCACCACCATCATCATCGCCCACCGCCTGTCCACCGTGCGCAACGCCGACCAGATCGTGGTGCTGGAAGACCGCTCGATCTGCGAGACCGGCACCCACGCTGAGTTGATGCAGCAGGATGGACTTTACCGCCGCCTCTACACCGTGCAGCGCGAGCTTGCCCCGGCGGATGCCACCCTTGCGGCAGATTAATTGTGCAATAGATCGGGGATAAAACCTGAAACCACGAAGTACACAAAGGACACCAAGGATCACAAAGGTATTTTAAATTCCCTTTGTGTACTTGGTGTCCTTTGTGGTTGATGCTCTAATGCCTGTCTACCGGGTATCCTTCTTGGTTGATGTGCTAAAGCCTATTCCAATATCTCACCATCGTAAGGGTAGCCGGCTTCCTTCCACTCTCTCATCCCACCAGCCATGCTGGTAACATTCTTGAAATCTGCATCCAGCAGGATATCCCGCCCTTCTGCGCTGCGGTTGCCCGAGCGGCAAATGACGACGATGTCCTGATCTTCAGGCAACTCGCTCACCCGGCTCTCCAGCTCGCTGAGCGGAATATTGATCGTATCCGGCACGTGCCCGGCATCCCATTCCACCACTTCACGCACATCCAGGAAAAACGCCCCATCCGGATATACCTCGTATGCCTCAGCTACCGAAATCTCGGCGGGCATTCCTGAGGACAGCGCCCCGCTAAAATACAATACTGCAAACACGACCAACGCACCCAACAGGCCAACCAGTCCCCATGTCCCCAGGCCGCCGCGGCTGCGCGCCCCGCGCATAAAAGCCTTCCGCTGCGCCGAGCTGGTTCCACCCTTGGTGCTAACCGCGCGTTTGCCACTGCTGCTGGTTGAGCTGCGTGTCTCGCTAGACACCGGCCGCGACTTATTATTGTTTGTTTTCGAGCCACCCTTCGAACTTGACCTTTTTTTCTTTTTTGCTGCTGCCATAAATTCCTCCGATAAAGCGTTAGATGCAGTACATGCCAAACAATTACACTATTTTATCCGCGATTTACAGAATCGCTAAATCGTTGTTTCGTTGTCTCGCTGAATTGTTTTCCTTCTCCTCACCGCCGCAGCTCAAAAGTATCGATCACCGCGCCATTATCAGCGATAAACTGAAAAACCATTTGCTGCTCGCTGGCAGTAACCAGCAGCGCCCCGTGGGCTGCGTTATAGCGCACCCGGCTCTCGGGCAGGGTATCCATAAAGGGATAGATCGGCCCGCCTCCCAGCCCGTTGATCAGGTAAGGAATGCCGTCCACCTCCAGCCGCTCGTAGAGATGGTCATGCCCAGAGAGTGCCACATCCGCACCCCAGGCAGCAAAGGGCCAACGCATCCAGTCCACCGAGCCATGGTACCCCGAGGAGTACGGCGGGAGGTGGAAATAGACCACCTGCCAGGCGGATGTGGAGAGGGTCAGCCGCTCCTGCAGCCAGGCCGCCTGCGCGGATGACCTGCCCACCCCATCTGGCTCGCTATCGGTGGAATTCAGGCAGAAGAAATGTACCGGTCCCCAGACAAAATCATAATAGCGTTCGTTGCCCGGCAGGACGAAGTAATCAAAATACGCCTGCCCCTGCGCCGTGTACTGGTCATGGTTGCCCAGGGCGGGGAAAAAGCGATTGCTAGCCGCCCCCGGCCCATAGATACCCGTATATGGGTAGATGAAGCTTTGGTAAAAACGCCCGATGTGGTCATCGATGGTCGCGGCCTCGCCCAAAGGGTAGTTATTGTCGCCTAGCGTCAGCACCAGGTCGGGATTCCAGCCCAGCACCAGGTCAGCCACCCGCTGCGCGGCCTCATCACCCGTACCGTAGTCCCCGATCACCGCAAAGCGCACCGCAGCGGGCGTGGGCGTGGGGGTGATCGTTAGCGTCACTGTGGGGGTGCTGCTGGGTTTCCACGTTGGTGTGGGGGTAGGAATGACCGGCGGGACAGTGCGTGTGACGGTGCTGGCAGGCGGCAAAGCTGCAACCAGGCTCGGGGTTGAAGCAGGCTGGTCTACCGGAGGCGGCGCACAGCCAGCCAGCGCCAGCAGTCCAAACAGCAGCAGCCCGGCAGCAAGCGATCTACCCATGCTGGATATAACCCAGGATCAGCGACTGACCAGCCGCCGCAGCTCACCGTTGTAGTTCACCAGGTACACTTCCCCGCTGGCATCCTGCCCAAACGAGCTGATCAGCGCGCCGGTCTCGAAGAGCAGACTGTTCTGCCAGCTATCATCTAGCAGGCGCAGCAGCCCCCACACCTTCCCGCTGGCAAAGTCTCCGTACAAATACACCCCATACCAACCCGGCAGTGCCGTTCCGCGGTACACAGCCCCACCGGTTACCGACTGACCGACATCATGACCATATTCCGCCACCGGAAAGACCAGGGTCTCGCCCGGATCAGGCGCCCCACTGAAGTGGTGCACTCCCTCGTAGATGTTCCAACCAAAATTCGCCCCGCCCGGGTACCCGGCGGGCAGGAAATCGATCTCCTCCCAATCCCCCTGCCCCACGTCGGCGATGTACAGGTCACCGGTGAGTGGATCAAACGAGAAGCGCCAGGGGTTGCGCAGCCCATAGGCCCAAATCTCGGGCAGCCCACCACCCGCAGCGAAGGGGTTACCGGCAGGGATAGCATACGGATCGCCGCTGTCGATGTCAATCCGCAGTAGCTTGCCCAAGAAGGTGGTCAGCGCCTGCCCATTGCCCTGCGGATCGCCACCCGAGCCGCCATCCCCCACGGCGATGTAGAGATAACTATCCGGACCAAACGCCAGCCCGCCTCCGTTGTGATTCTCATACGGCTGCTGGAATTCCAGCAGGGTGCGCTCGCTCTGCGGGTCGGCGCGGTTCATGTCTGCGCTGACCTGGTAGCGGGCGATGCGGGTGAAGAGATTTCCCCCGCTTTCCAGTGTGTAGTTGAGATAAAAATAGCCGTTGGTGACATACTCCGGGTGGAAAGCCAGACCCAACAGGCCGCGCTCCCCACAGCACGCCACCTGCCTGCTCAGGTCAAGGAACGGCTCCGGCAGCAGCTCTCCCGCCTGCCAGATGCGGATAAACCCTGCCTGCTCGAGGATGAACAGCCGCCCGCTGCCATCCCCGGCATCTGCCAACCCAACCGGCCGGTCCAGCCCGCTGGCGATGACTTCCCAGGTGGCGGAGGCTGGGTCGGGCAGCACATCTACCGAGAGAGAAGCCGGTGTGGCAGATGGCAAGGAGGTGGCGGTTGGGGATGGTTCAGACGTAGATTGAGTAGTAACGGCATCAGTCGTTACTACGTTTGGGGTTGTAGTAACGACTTCAGTTGTTGCTACAGTGGAGGTTGGGGCAGCAATATCAGGTGTGGCGATATCAATGGCAGCGGGTGTCTCCTGGGCAGATGAAAGCAGGCTGCAAGCGCTTAGCAGGATAAAACCCGAGAGCAGCAGGCATAGCGCCCGCCTCATGATCACTCCTGCTCTTTCCTTTCAATTACCTCGCCGTCGATGATCTCCCCTTCGGGGGCAGTTCCCGGCGGAGGCCAGGGGACATCTTGCATGGGGTGGTCGGCGCCGAACTGATCCAGAACGCGCTTGGTCTTCGCCAGATCGTCGAGGTGCTCCTGAACCACCCCCGGCGGGCAGAGCTCCACAAATAAATAGGTCGCCAGCCAGATGATGGCGGCATCATCAAACGGCAGAGGCACCGGGTCCGGAATGACCAGGTATGCCAGGCTGCCAATTGGCAGCAGCTTGAGAAACAGATTGATCCGCTGGTCGCTGATCAACCGTAAAACCAGCTTGGCGCGCAGGGTAATATCTTGCAGAATGCCCCCACCGCGGGGAAACATAATTTTTCTTTCAGGTTTTTCAGACATAAATACCTCCAATGCAGGCCTTTTAATACATACGCCTGCTGCGGGGAAAAGTCGCGCCTACAATTCCTCTACTGGCGGCGCAGCCGGCCCATAATCCAGGATCTCAAAACCCTGCGGGCCGGGTTCTTTGCCAATGATGCCCTTGTCCTGCATGGTTTCGATCAGCCGGGCTGCCCGGGTATAGCCGATGCGTAACCGGCGCTGCAGCATCGAAATAGATGCCCGTCCCTGGCGGCGGCAGATATCCACCGCCTCATCCAGCAGGCTGTCCTTATCCTCCTGGGCTTTCATTGCCTCCCATAGCGGCATCTGCACCAAGGGTACGCCCTCCGGCGCGGTATCGGGTGCGATGCCCGCCAGCCCACCTGTAGCCAGCGAAACCGGCTGGAAAGTATTCCAGTAGCTGACCAGCCGCTGGATCTCATTTTCCGAGACATAGGTGCCCTGCAGGCGGATCGGCGCTGGTGCATCCGGCGCCTGGAAGAGCATATCACCGCGCCCCAGCAGACGCTCTGCCCCCGGCTGGTCGAGGATCACCCGGCTGTCGGTATTGGAAGCCACGGCGAAGGCGATGCGGGCGGGGAAATTGGCCTTGATGATCCCCGTCACCACCTCCACCGAGGGACGCTGCGTGGCAATTACCAGATGAATGCCGGTAGCCCTCGCCAGCTGCGCCAGCCGGGTGATGGCGGTCTGGGTTTCTTCCGGCGCCAGCATCATCAGGTCCGCCAGCTCATCGATGAAAACCACCAGCCGGGGTAGCTTTTTCTCGCCCTGCGCTTCCACGCGGGCGTTGTATTCGGCGATATTGCGCGTGCCCGCCTGCGCCAGCTTATGGTAGCGCAGATCCATTTCACGCAGCACCCACTGCAGCACGCCGACCACCTTCTGCGTATCCACCACCACCGGCGCCAGCAGGTGAGGAATACCCGCGTAAATGGTCAGCTCCACCCGCTTGGGGTCGACCATGATCAAGCGCAGATCGTCGGGGGTATTGTGCAGCAAGTAGCAGCAGATCAAAGCATTGACGCAGACTGACTTGCCCGAGCCAGTTTGCCCGGCGATCAGCAGGTGCGGCATGGCTGACAGGTCAGCCGCCACCGCATTCCCCGAAACATCCTGCCCCAGGGCAAAACGCAGCGGCGTCTTCAGCCGGCGGAAGGCCTCGCCTTCGATCACTTCCCGCAGCGCCACCGTAGCAATCTCATCGTTGGGCACCTCAATGCCCACGAAACCCTTGCCCGGCACCGGCGCTTCCACGCGGATGGTACGGGCAGAAAGCGCCAGCGCCAGGTCATCGACTAGCGAAGCGATCTTGGCAACCCGCACCCGGGTGCGCCCGGTGCGCGACTCAAGGTAATCCGGCTCGACGCCAAACTGGGTGATGGTCGGACCGCGGTTGATCTCGACCACATTGACCGGGGCACCGAGCATGCGCATCGTCTCTTCGATCACCCGGGCGCGCTGCCGGTCAGTATTATCATCATACGCCACCTCGCTGCCCGGCTCCAGGATCTGCTCGATCGACGGCAGCGCCCACGGGCGGGGCTGACCGGCAACCACCCCCGCGCCGGCGCCCGCCAGCTGCGCCCCCAACGCGCCTGCCGGGTCAGGGAAGTTTGACGGAGGCGGCGGGGTGCCACTCAATCCTGCCTGCCTGCCTGGTGAGCCGCCCGGCTGCTGGTGATTGCGCTGCTCGTCGCGCCAATCCTGCAGTGCATCCTGGATGCGGACTACCAGCGGCGGTCCCCAGCGGACCATATCCACCAGGGATACATCCAACGCCAGCATCAAGGCGATGATCAACCAGGCCAGCAGCCCGATCGCCGCTCCGGCCCAGCCCAGGTTGTCATACAGCAGCTTGAAGAAGAAGCCCCCGACGTAGCCGCCCCCTCCGCCCAACGCCGCTTCGGCATACACATCCAGCGGAAAGGAGAGAAAGGTCAACCAGCCCAGGAGATTCAAAAAAAGCAAAATCAATCCCACCAGGCGCTCAAAGCCCAGGCGGGGGATGCGCTCGAAACTGCGCAGCACCAGCCACAGCCCAAGCACTGCCAGCCCTACCGGGAACAGGTAGCCGCCCCAGCCGAACAGCCTTCCCAGCACCGAAAGCCAGCCGCCGGTGGCGAGGTTGTGCCGGCTGGAAAGTAAGCTGAGCAAGGTCAACAGCCCGGCAAACAGCATCACCACCCCGGCCAGATCCAGCTTGCGATCCAACGACATGCCCTCTTGCGGCGGCTTGCCCGCAGCACGCACTGCCCGTCCTGGCAGTGGCGAGGGCCGGCGAAAGCGCGCCAGCAAGCTGCGCAGCCCGTCCAGCAGGGAAGGCTGGTGGCGGCGGTACCGCGTGACGGGCGCCGGTTGTGAGGCGGCGCGGCGCCGGGCAGGCGCATTGCGGGTAGATGCTGAGGAACGACTGTTGGCTGTGGTTCGCCCGCGAGACGAACCGGACGCGGTTGGTTTACCCCGCGCCGTGCGTTGATAGTGCCGGGGGGTTGCTTTTTGCCCCTTGCGGGTGGTATGTTTAACTGCCATGCAGAGGATTATAGCACAAGGATCACCGGTACCGTACCAGGGCAAAATCGTAATCCGTGCCATTATCCGCATAACCCGCCACCACGAGCTGACCACCCGGCTGCATCACCAGTGCTTGCCCAATGTCATCACCGCCATAGAAATCAAAGGCCAACCAGCCATTATCACTGAAGGTGATATCCAAGCTGCCGTTGGACAGGTAGCGCCCCAGCGCAAAGTCGATGTGGGTCGTGTCATTGTTGTAGACCGAGCCTGCCACCACCAGCTTGCCATTGGGCTGCAAGGCAACGGCGATCAGGTGATCATCACCGCCGCTGATATCCATGATCACCCGCCCATCGCCATCGAAGCCAGTATCCAGGCTGCCATTGGCGTTATAGCGCAGCAGCACAAGGTCATCATTTGTGCCGGTAAAGCTCCAGCCGGCGACCAGGATCTGGCCGTTCCCTTGCAGGGCGAGGGCATAACCAACATCATCGCCACTGATATCCGTGGTCACCCGCCCGTCTCCATCAAAGGTCGTATCCAGGCTGCCATTGGCGGAATAACGCGCCAGGGCGATGTCGTATTCCGTGCCAGTAGATACATAACCGGCAACCAGCAGCTTACCATCCGCCTGCCGGACCAGCGCCCGACCGTGGTCATCATCGCCGAAGAAGTTGGTAACGACCCAACCGCCGGTGCCGAAGCTGCTGTCCAGGCTGCCATCCACATTGTAGCGCGCCAGGGCAAAATCCTGACCGTTGGCGGTGCCCACCTCTCCTGCCACCACCAGCTTACCGTCAGGCTGCAGGAGCAGCGCATGAATGCTGTCGTTTTCTTCCCCATAATAGCTGATCACCCGGCCATCAAGATCAAAAGTCGAATCGAGACTGCCATCCGAGTTGTAGCGCACCAGGGCAAAATCATCGTCCCAGCCATTGTCCGCCGTACCCGCCACAACAATCCTGCCATCCGGCTGAACGACCGTGGCATAAGCATAGTCATAGTTGCCATTGATGTCCGTGACCACCCGTCCATCATTGTCGAAGCTTAAATCCTGGCTGCCATTCGAGTAATAGCGCGCCACGGCGAAATCAGTATTATCAAGCCCCTCCACCCAACCAGCCACGACCAATTTATCATCAGGCTGCATGGCTGCGGCCAACCCCTGATCACTACTGCCAAATAAATTTGTGACCACCCAGCCATCCTCGCTGAAGCCCAGATCCAGGGCGCCAGCGTCAGTGTAGCGCGCCATGGCAAAATCTGAGCCCGCAATAGTGAGCATATAACCTGCCAGTACCAGTTTGCCATCACCCTGCCTTACCAGGCCATACCCCCATTCCGAGCGACCGCCAAAGTCGGTCACCACCTTGCCTTCAACCCCAAAGCCGGTATCCAACGTCCCATTGGAGTTGTAGTGCGCCACGGCGAAATCATTTTGGTTGCCATTCAGGATATGGCCAGCCAGGGTCAGGTCACCACTCAGCGGTTCCAGGGCAATCCCATAACCGTAATCATTATCGCCATAAAAATCGGTGTGTACCTTGCCGGCGGCGCCAAAGCTTGTGTCCAGCACCCCAACGGCGCTGTAGCGCGCCATGGCAAAATCGTTATTCCCCTCCACCTCCGCAAAGCCGGCGATGATCAACTTACCATCCTGCTGCAGGGCTACGGCGCGTCCCCCGTCGGTTGAGCTTTCGAAATCGGTGAACACCATACCATCGCCATCAAAGCTCGTATCCAGGGTGCCGTCGGCATTATAGCGCACCATGGCGAAATCATAGTTTAACCCATTGCGAGCTTCGCCTACGACAACCAGCTTATCCCCCACCAGAACCAGCGCATAAGCGCGGTCGGACTGAGTGGTAAGATCAGTGACCACCTTGCCGTCACCACTGAAGGCTGTATCCAGGATACCCGCGTCGGTGTAACGCGCCAGGGCAAAATCATAGTTGGTGCCATTCCAGGCATAGCCCGCCACCACGATCTTGTGATCAGCCTGCAGCACAACGGCGGTGGCATAGTCAGCTTCACCCAAAAAATCGGTGGTCACCCGACCATCTCCGCTGAAACTATTATCCAGGCTGCCATTGGCATTATAACGCGCCAGGGCGAATTCGTTGCGATTCGCGTCATTGTTATATGCCGAACCTGCCACCACAATCTTTCCATCGGTTTGCAAAGCAATCGCGTTCGCTTCATCCCCATTGCCAAAGAAATTCGTGTGCACCCGCCCGTCGACATCGAAGGTGAGGTCTTCACTGCCATCAACGTTGAAGCGTGCCAGGCCAAAATCCTGCGAGGTGCCACCAAAAGAGCCCACCATCAACAACCTGCCATCCGGCTGTGCAATGATGGCATAACCATAGTCCAGGCTGCCGGAATAATTGGTGAGCAGCCAGCCATCATCGCTGAAGCTGATATCCAGCACGCCGATACTCTCCGTGTAAGTGGCATCCCGAACCAGGTAGGGAATGAAAGCACCATGTTCAGCCGTCTCGTCAGCCGGCTGCTTCGCCAGCCCGGCTGCGGTGAAAGATAACAGCAACAGTGCAGTCAGCATGCCATGGATAACTCGCGCCAATCTTCGTGACCATCTCTGAGCTAACATCTTTTTATCCTCCTATCTATGGAACGGACTCTGCTTCGATTATCACCAGTATAAAGCATAGAGCGGCAGCGCATTCTCCCCGCTGCCTGCGCCTCACCCATTATAGGTGGCTTTGATCATTTTTTCAATGCCGGAAAGGAGCCCTAACAGGATTGTAATTAACCATGCTGGGCGGCTATTTGTAACGCACCAGGGCAAAGTCAGCGTCACTGTCATTGAACCCGCTTCCGGCAACGACGATCTTACCATCCACTTGCAGGACAACCGCCAACCCCTTATCCTCACCCATGGCTAAATCGGTAACGATCAAGCCATCCTCAGAGAAACTTGTATCCGGGCTGCCGTTCGGGTTGTAGCGCACCAGGGCAAAGTCATTATTCAGGCCATTAAAGGCATACCCGGCAGCAATTACCTTTCCATCCGGCTGGAGGCACACCGCATAGGCATAATCACCCCCGGTGCCAAAATCGGTGACCAGGCGCCCATCCTCGCTGAAGGTGATGTCCAGGTTGCCACCAGCGGTGTAGCGAGCAACGGCAAACGCAGCCTGGTCCTTCACGATGTCTGCCGCACCTGCCACCACGATCTTCCCATCTGCTTGTAAGACAACCGCATAGGCAAAGTCTTGCCCACCAAAAAAATCTGTGGCTACCCAGCCGTTGATGCCAAAGGACAGGTCCAGGGTGCCGTTGCTATTGTAACGCGCCACAGCAAAATCATGCAGGCGACTGCCATTCTTCACCGGACCAACGGCAACGATCTTGCCATCTGGCTGGATGGCGATGGCCTTGATCTGATCCTGGTCGGCGGTCAGGTCGGTAGTCACCTTGCCGCCCACGCCAAAGCTGGTGTCCAGGCTGCCATCCGGCAGGTAGCGCGCCAGGGCAAAGTCATAATCGTAATTGATGTTGATGGCATAACCGGCGACGATGATGCGCCCATCGGGCTGGACGGCGACTGCCTTGGCTTCATCCGCGCTCCCCAAGAAGTCGGTTCGCACCCAGCCATCCCCGCTGAAGGTGGCATCCAGGCCGCCATCCAGGTTGTAGCGCACCAGGGCAAAGTCATTCCGCGAGGTGCCAGCCAGCAGAATGCGCCCGTCAAGTTGCACGGCTATCCCGGCAGCAAAATCATCCCAACCATCCAGGTCGGTACGCGTCCAACCGGCGCTGCCAAAGGCAGGGTCCAGGCTGCCGTCCGGGTTGTAGCGCGCCACCGCCAGGTCCATATCATAATCGCTGCTGACCTCCCCGCCCACCAGCAGCTTGCCATCGCGCAGCACTGCCAGGGCAATGCCAAAGTCATCGCCAGCACTCAGCCCGGTCAGCACCCAGCCGTCCTGGTCAAAGCTGGGGTCCAGGATGCCGCTGCTGGCAACAAAAGGCACATGTCTGAAAAGCAATGGCAGATAAACGGGCAAAAGCACCGGGTCGCTCGTAGAGAGCTTTGCCAACCCGCTCAACGGAAAGCACAGGATGAGAGCTGCACTGAGAAGTAAAAGCGTCCCTGCCAGATAACAGCTGCCGAGTTTTGGATGCCTCATATGCAAAAGTATACCCGTTTTATATCGCCTTGACTGAATTGCAGGTCAGTATTTTCGCCCTTCTCCCCTGCCCCCTATCCCCTCTCACTTATAGTACAATACCCTAACCTCGTCACCGAAAGGTTATCATCCTTGTTCGAAATCGTCTTTCTCGGCACCTCCGCTTCCGCCCCATCCGTCCACCGCGGTCTATCCGCTCAGGTGGTGATGCACGACGAATATCGCTTCCTGATCGACTGCGGCGAAGGCACCCAACGCCAGATCCTTCAATCCGGGATAGGCTTCAAGCGCCTCAACCGGGTGCTGATCACCCACGGGCACCTGGATCACATCCTCGGCCTGGCCGGGCTGCTCTCCACCTTCATGCGCTGGGAAACCATGGAGCGGCTGGAGATCTATGGCGGCCAGTGGGCGCTTGATCGGGTGCACGACCTGATCTACGACATCGTGCTGCGCGGCGCCAAACCGCCGCTGGACCTGCAGCTGCTGCAAATTCAACCGGGGGTGATTTTCGCCGAGGGCGATTTCAGCATCACTGCCTTCCCCGTCTGGCACCGCGGGCCGGATTGCTTTGGCTATCTCTTTGAGGAGAAACCCCGCCGCCCCTTCATCCCCGAAAAGGCCGAGGCGCTGAACATCCCCATGGGGCCCTGGCGCCGCGATCTGGTGGACGGCAAACCGGTCACCTTACCCGATGGGCGCACCATCCACCCCGACCAAGTGCTCGGCCCACAGCGCCCCGGAACACGCCTGGTGCACATCGGCGACGTTGGTCGCACCGCCGAGCTGGTAGAGGTCTGCCAGGGGGCTGATACCCTGGTCACCGAAGCCACCTACCTGCAAGAAGAAGCCGAAATGGCCGAGCGTTTTGCCCACCTGACTGCCCGCCAGGCCGCCGAGCTGGCTGTTCGCGCCGGGGTGAGCCACCTGATCCTGACCCACGTCTCGCGCCGCTACCGCGAGCGCGACGTGCTTGCCGAAGCCCAGGCCGTCTTCCCCAACACCATCGTCGCCCGCGACTTCGCTGCCTTCCAGGTGCGCAAGGGTGAATGCACCCCGGTGGATAATTCTAAAGTTGAATAGATAAAACCATTTCAGCACAAAGGAAACACAAAGAAATATAAATATCCTTTGTGGCCTTCGTGCCTCCTTGGTGAACTTTGTGTTTTGCTTTTCTTACTTTTTCCCCTCGTCAATATCCCGCAGCAGCTTGCTCAATCGCAGCACTTCACTGACGAACACCCCGAAGAAGCTCACCCCGATCAGGATCAAAACGATATCGTAGAGGCGGAAGTCACCCAGCCAGAGCTTTAGCACTGGATTCCAGAACATGAGCACGGTATTGATCAGCACCACCAGCACGCGCACCTCGGTCGGGCCGATCTTACCGTAGGTGATCTTGAACTCACCCTGGGCGCTGGTGCGCGCCAGCACCAGGATATCCATCAGAAAATACACCACCAGGGTGCTCATTGCCACGTCGAAGCGGGCATAGGGCGAAGCGGCAAAGCCGAGGAAGATGATCAGTTGTGCCACCGCATCCAAAGTGTGATCTACAAAGAAGCCGTAGCGCGGGCGCTCGATTTTGCGATAGCGCGCCAGGCTGCCGTCCATGCTGTCGCCGTACCAGTTGACCAGCAAGCCAAAGCTGGAAATCAGCAGGTATGCCGGGTGCAGGTTAGACAGCACAAAACCCAAAAATACCAGTGCTGCCCCAATCAATCCAATCGTGGTCAGGATATCGGGCGTCAACCGAGCCGGCGAATGCTCGCACAGCCACTTCAACGCCGGACGTTCCAGTGGGCCTAAGAGCATATCTTTGACCCGGGTATGCTGGCGAATATCTTTCAACCCGTCATTTTGGCTCATGGTTCTCCCATACAGGATAATATAGTAGCCACTGCGTTGGATCCTGGCGAACGAACTGCTCAACCACCTCCAGAACCGCTTCAGTGTTGCTCAAGATCGTCTCCGGCATCGAGCTACCGGCCCGCATCGGGATCAGATCCGATGAGTTAAGGTAGTATCTTCCATCCGGACGGCGATGGCAGGCCACAACGACAATTGGCGCTTGAACTTTTACCGCCAGCCGGACATGGGCGGTAGGCAGAAGGGAAGGTTTCCCGCAGAAGCGCGGCCGGTAGCGTGCCTCTGCCACCGGCCAATCCACACCGGTGAGCACCGAACCGCCATTCTCCAGGAACCCTGCCGCTGCCCGTAGCGACTCCATCGAAATGGTATGGATGGTCAGCCCGGTTTGCCTGCGCAGGCGGTTTTGATAATTGTAATCTGCCCGCGCCGTTGGCTCGGCTAGGATAAATGCGCGTAATCCCATCAAGCCCAGGGCGCGCCCGGCCAGGTCATAGTTACCGGTGTGCGGGCAGGTAAAGACCACGCTGCGCTTTTGCTCTTGCGTCAGACGGATATACCCCTGCATCGCCTCATTGGCATCGACGCGCCGCAGCAGCGCGGCCGGCCGGTACTGGTAGTATAAAACTTCCGCCACTCCCGCGGGCTGAATTGCGAAAGACTGCCCGCACCCGCCCATCCAGCTCCTCCGCCGAAAGCCGCCCCCCCTCCAGAGTCTGTTGGTTGAAGCGGATCGCCTTCACATCCGCAGCTTCCGATTGGCTGGCAAAGCGCTCTGCCAGCCAATCGGCCAGGGTCAGCCCGCTGCGCAGGGGCAGCAAACGGCCCATGATGGCTGCCAGGATTACCCCCCAACGGCTGGTGATCAAACTCACCCGGTCCAAGTGCTTCACTCTCCTTGTTGAGTTAGTAAAAACCTCACAGGTATTCTCAACCTGTGAGGCACTATTGTAACCGAATTACACCGTACTTCCGGTGAAGTTAAACCCTTTCAATTTGAGCGCCGGCACCCGCACCGCGATGCCGCCAAACTCACCGACCAACAGATGGGTATCCCTCCCCACTGCTTCCACATTTGCCAGCGCATTGACGTACGACTGGGTGAAGCGCAGGTTCTTCACCGGGTAAGTCAGCTCGCCGTCTTCGATCAGGAATACGCCGTCCCGGGTCATGCCGGTGATGACACAATCGCGCGGGTGCACCAGCCGGGTGTACCAGAAGCGGTTGACAAACAAGCCGCGCTCGGTGCTGCGGATCATCTCCCCCACACTGCTATCACCCGGCGCCATGAACAGGTTCGCCGCCACCGGTCCAAACCCACGCATCTGCGGCGGCAGGGCATGACCCGTGCTGGGTTTACCCATCTTAGCGCCTAAATAGCGATCGTACACCGGGCCAAGCGGCACCCCGTCTTTGACGATCTCAACCCGCTGTTTGGGCACACCTTCAAAGTCAAAGGGCAACGGCGAGCCCAGCGGGTCCAGACCATCGTCCCAGATGGTGACCTGAGGGCTCAGGCTTTGCTGTCCAATGCGGTCATTCATCCACGAACGCCCTTCCAGTAAAGTCTGGGCGCCCATCCCGTAAAAGTTCAGCATGGTGAGGATATCTTCGGTAACATAATGCTCCAATACAACGCTGTATTCGCCCGGCTCGATCCTGCGCGGCTTGTGACCCCGCTCGGCGGTCTGGATCGCCTGGCGCCCCAGCGCCTCCACCGGGATCTCGTTCGCCTTCCACGCCGAGCCTTGAGCCCGACCGGATGAGTCATCACTCATCACCACGGTCTGAAAATCAGCCATGGTTGAATAATGGTAAGCAAATACACCATGCGTATTGCAGACCGCCAGTTCGCCATAGCCGGTCGAGAAAGCCCCCGAGGCGTTTAAACCCTTCTCAACCGCCAGGCGGCACACTCCCCCCACCGCCTTCGCCCTGTTCTCGGGTGAGTAATTTGCGGTAGCCTGGTCAAACGCGGGCACTGCGGTGTAGCTGGACGGTTCAGGCAGACCGGGATAATCCGGATCGGCGGGGCTGGCGAGGGCATTGGCCCGGGCGCGGGCGACCAGCTCATCCAACCCGGCGGCATCCGTGCGGTTGGTGGTCGCGCTGCCGGCCTGTTTCCCGATGAAGTAGCGCAGTGAAAACTCAGCATCCCGCTCGGCAACATTCTGGTGGATGATGTTATTGGCAAAGCGGGTGAGAGCACTGTCGGTGGTGGTGAGGATGACCTCAGCTTCAGCACCCTGGCAGCGCGCCAGCACCTGTTCACAAAGTTTGCGAGCTTCTTGATCTCCGATCATTTCAACACTCCCACTTTGATGTCGCGGAAACGGGCCGGCGAAGCGCCGTGACCGGTATGCGCCACCTGTCCTGGCTGGCCTTTGCCGCAGTTGGGCGTGCCCCACATTACCCAGCTGTCGGCATTGCAGATGGCATCGCAGCTGTTCCAAAACTCGGGGGTGATCCCGGTGTAGGTGCAGTTGCGCAACATTCGCCCCAGCTTGCCATTTTTGATCTCATAGCCGATCTCGGTGCCAAACTGGAAGTTGTAGCGTTTATCGTCGATCGACCAGGAGCGGTTCAAATCCATGTAGATGCCATCATCTGTGTCGGCGATCAGGTTATCGAATGTCCAATTGCCGGGCTCCAGGCTGACGTTGACCATACGAATGATCGGGATGCGGTTCCACCCCGAGGCGCGCATGCAAGCATTGGAGGTCCTGCCCAAGCGCGAGGCCGTCTCGCGTGACATCAGGTAGCCGACGAACAGGCCATCCTTGACCAGCGGAGAAGACTGCGCTGGAACGCCTTCATCATCCCAGCCAAAGGTGCCCAGTCCCAGCGGGCGCAGGCTGTCTGCGGTCAAGTTGACTACCGGGGAACCATACTGCAGGATATTGAGCTTCTCGGTGGTCAGGAAGGAGGTGCCAGCATAGGCTGCTTCAGTACCGTACACCCGATCCAGTTCCGTGGGATGCCCGCACGACTCGTGGATCTGCAATCCGAGCTGCGAGCCGCCCAGGATCAGCGAAGTGGTAAGGTTGCTGGGGCAGGCATCGGCGGTAAGCAGCGCCACCGCCTCGCTTGCCACGCGCTCCCCATTGCCGGGCAAGTCCCAGCACAGCAGCTCTTCCCACCCACCGGTCACCTGCTGGCGGGAAAACGAGTTCGGATAGGAGCGCGTCTGCACTTCACCATTCCCCACCGCAGTCGCCTGGATGCCCCCACCGGTTTCGATGATGGTCTGCTCGGTGAAGGCGCCTTCCGTGTTGGCAAAGTATTTGTGCTCGCGCACCAGGCTGATATTGCTGCGCCTTGTGCGCACCCCGCTTACCTTGCCCATCTCGGCGTCCGCCGCCATCAACAGGGCCAGCTTATCATCCAGCGATACAGTGAAAGGTTCCACCTGCAGTGGTGTGATATAGACACCCTGGCTGGTCACCGCCTGCCCCAGGTCCACCCGGTCGCCGCTGACCAACGCAGAGGCGTGGGCAATCTCGAGCGCCTGGGCCGTGATGCGGTCTAGCTCGGCCGGGCTCAACTCGCGGCTGGAGGCGAATCCCCAGGCGCCGCCGACCAGGACGCGCACCCCAAAGCCTTCGGTTTCAGCAAAATTCAACGATTCCACCACCCCATCCCGCACTGCAATGCTTTCGGTGCGGTTGTGGACGACCCGGATATCGGCATAATTGGCCCCCCGCAGCCGAGCCAGGTCAAGTGCACGGTTCATCAAATCCTTCAATGCAGCCTCCTTGATTTAAATTCAGTTTTTCCAGGTAAATGCTTAAAGCTCTTTCGGCAGAAACTGGGATACTACCTCGGCTAACTGGGCCATACTCATCGGCTTGGTGATAAAGGCATCACAGCCAGCCTCCTGTGCCCTCAGCCGGTCTTCCACCAATGAACGCACGGTGACCACAACAATCTTAATCTGCTGGGTAGCAGGATCCCTTTTCAACTCCCGGATCACAGTCCACCCATCTACTTCGGGCATCGCCAGGTCCACCAGCGCCAGATGCGGCAGCATTGTGCGCGCCATTTCCAGCCCTTCCCGCCCATCGTATGCTTCCAGCACTTCATAACCCTGACGCTCCATCATAAACCGCATCAGGTCCATGTTGTCCCGGTCATCCTCGATGATCAAAATGCGTGTTTTTTCCATGGCGACCTCAAACTTTGCCAGCCGGCTGGTGCCTTATCCAAAGCGCTGCTCTTCCCAAACATCCGCATCATTATGATAACCAGCCTGCTCCCAAAAACCCAGCCGGTCACGCGCCATGAATTCCAGACCCCTCAGCCACTTGGCGCCCTTCCAAAAATATGGTGTCGATAAATCCTGGCGGTCCAGGATCTGACCGACCACGCCACGCAGCGGGTAGCCGTGCTCAGGGGTAAGCGGCTGTCCATCGAAATGGGTTGCCAGCAGGAAGTTCTCTGCCAGTACCACCTCGATGGGTAAGTTGGCGGTAAAACCGTACTCGGCATGCTGCATGACAAAACTGGCCGCGGGGCGGGGCTGGATCAATTTGTGCTCCACCAGCGTGCGGACCGAAACGCCTTCCCAGGCGGTATCAAACTTGCTCCAGCGCGTGACACAGTGAATATCCATCTGCAATTGAGTGCGCGGCAGCTGCTGAAACTCATCCCAACTCCAACGGCACTCCTTTTCCACTTCCCCCCAAACCCGGAAATCCCAGGTCGCCGGGTTGAAGATGGGTACCGGGCCGTAATGCAGTACAGGGAATTTCTGAGTCAGGGACTGCCCGGGGGGCAAGCGACCCTCCCGGCGCACTTGATCTTCTTTCTCTTTCCGATCAAACAATCTATTCAACATTAAAAGATGGCTCCTGCCTGGCTAATTTCTGCTAAACACAGCGGTCTTATTCGTCATGGCGCACAAAACGCCTGAGCTTCTCACTGCGTGTCGGCACCATGATGGCGCAGCCCTCAGCAATCGCCGAGAGCAGCCCGCGATCCAGCTGTAGCAAGAATTGCTCCGCTTCCAGGCTGCCAGCGAACATGGCATGCGCCTGCGCCAAGACAACCGCCGCACCTTCAGGCCCCAAGCTGCTGTAAATGAACATGGATAACGGGGAATTTCGCAGGTCGGTGAACTCCGCCGGGCTGCCTCGCCCTGTCTCCAGTAAATTATAAACGATTGAGCCCGGGTCAACCGTAGGATGTATCGGGGACTTTGGCAAGAAATCTCCCAGGCTGCGAATATCATCGCCTTCCTCGCGCGCCTCGCCCATAAAAAGCGAGAGCGGCGCATCCCCCCCGGTGCTCTCTGCCAGTGCCTCCAGGATACCAACTGCCAGCAGCTTGATACCCAGATACTGGCGTGCGATGTACACGTTGTAGCGAGTGCAGCGCACCTTATCCCAATATTCATCGTCCGACGGTACACCTTGATAGCAATGGAACACCAACTCGGGCACCATCTGGCTGAAGAAACTGTCGGTATGCTGCAGCGCCAGGCGGTAATCGCGGATGGAATAGATTCCACCGGAGCGCAAGGAAAGGTTGGTCTCTGGCAGCAGCTTCCAGGTATTTACCAGGAACAACGCCGGATCTTTTTCGGAGAAATTTTCCACATCCTTGTTGGCAAAGATCACTGCCCCGCGGATGGTCTCCACGATCTCCGCTTCACTCAGTGGGATAAGGTAATCCTGGCTGGCCTTGCGCAGGCGCTGCTCCAGAAGATCAAAAGGTGTACGCCCTTGCTCATCCTTGCCGCGGAAGGGGATGGTAGCTTCGATGTATGCCATGACCTGCAGTAAGGTTTTCTGCAGCACCAGGTGGCGCAGCTTTTTCGCCATCACCAGCGCACTGAGAAATTCGTTGAAACCGGGACTTGAATACAGCCAATAGCCGGCGGTAAAATCGAACATATCCATCGCTGCCCGGTAGCACAGATCATCCGTCTGGGCCCGTCCAGACAGGGCCAGCTGTGGATCAACGGAGGCGTCAAAGCCGATGTAAGGCCAGATGATCTCCATCACTTCAGAAGAAAAGCCCCGGTCGACCTGGTAATAAACGATATCATGGAACAGGGCAGCCAGGGATTGGATGGGGTTCTCCGGGCTGGCCAGGAAGAGGACGTGCTCAGGGGTATGATAATGCCGGCCTTCAACCGACATTGCCTTCTGCACCGTAATGGCCAGTTCTTCCAACACTGCCGCAGGGATGTTCAGTTGCAGATTGCGAAAGGCCTGTTCCAAGACTTCAATTAAACTAAGAATGATTCCGGTCATCATGGCCGTTGTCCAAATAATAAGTACCCAGCCCTAGTATACCCCACAGCAGTTAAAGTGGCTACGTCGTGCTCCCTCCCTCTCCACCTGTTATAATCCCCTTCCAAGGAGAAGCACACCATGGAATTACCCGAGAGCATCTACCCCGGCCTGGCCCACGAGCAAACCTTCACCGTTGACCCGGAGAACACCGCCTACCACCTGGGCAGTGGGGCCTCACGCGTCCTGGCGACCCCCTGGATGATCGCCTTCATGGAGCGCACCGCCCACGCCCTGCTGACCTGCTGCCTGCCGGCGGGCACTTCCAGCGTAGGCACCCACCTGGATGTACGCCACCTGGCGCCTACCCCGCAGGGCGGGCAGGTGCGCATCCGGGCGGAGGTGCTATCCATCGATGGGCTCAAGGTCACCTTCGCCCTCGAAGCCTGGGATGCCGTGGAGAAGGTAGGCGAAGGCCGTCACGAGCGCGCGGTGATTGACGAGGCGCGCTTCTTGCGCCGGGTGGAGAAAAAGATCGCCGCTATTCGCCCGCCGGGCGCTTGAACTTGCCTGAGCGCTGCAGCAGCGCGGCGTACACTCCTAATCCTACACCGACCAATAAGAGTGCACCGCCGACGATCCCCAACAGCGGTGAGCGCCCTGGCGTTTCGGGGATGATTGCGGTTTCAGCCTCCGCCTCTGAATTGGGTTGGGCACCAAAGGCAACCAGTGTTGTCTGCCCGGCCTCCAGCTCAATCACTTTGTTCAACTCGGTGGTGGCGTTATAGCCTTCGGGATGGGCAGCGCTGGCGGTGTATTGTCCTTCTGCCAGCTCCTCAAAACAGACATACCCCAAATCTTGCGGCGTGGGCTGATCCACATCGGAGATGCCCCCACCGAGTGTCTCACCCGACACAGAAACCGTCCCCAGCCGGTTGCCCACGCTGACCGCCCCACCTGCAATGGAGACTTCTGTCTCCTGCCGGATTGAATCCCCGTTTTCATCATTGTAAAGCAGGATGCACACGATGCCCCACCCCGGCGAGGGCGTTGCGGTAGGAAGTTGTGACCCGCGGGTAGCTGTGGGGCCCAGGGTTGCGGTGGCTGCAACCGGCCCGGCAAAACCGATCACCAGCTCATCACCCGGGGTGATGGTATCGTCTGTGCCCAGGCCGTTCAACTCGCGGATGGTCTCGATCGGCACCCCGGTGATCGCTGAGATGCGCCACAAGGTATCCCCCGGCTGCACGATGTAAACAATCCGTCCATCCGGACCCGGTGTGGGGGTAGGGAAAACGGTCAACTGCGCCAGCGGTGCAGCCTGCGTCGGGATTTGTAAGGCCAACAGCCAGCCCATGACCAACAGCAAGGCGAGGCCAGGAAGGGTAAATTTTTTCATTACGAATGATTATACAATATCAGGGGAGAGGGGGTAAGGGTTGGAGCGAAGGGGGCGTTATCCGGACTCACCGCTCGGCGGCGTTGTTTTCACCACCACCCACCGTAAAAACAGCAGCGCCAGCAGGTTGAACAGGATCGCGCCCCAGGCATTGACGTCCATGCCGGGCAGCCAGGGGTTGGTGAACAACCGCGGCGCCAACAGATCACCCAACGCACGGCCCAACGAAATGAGCGCCATATGCGCGGCCATCAGCGTGGCACGCGCCGGTGGCAGGATCTCGCTCATCAGCGGGATGCCGCTTACCAGGGTGAATTCAAAGGTCAGGTAGAACAGGAAAAGTCCCGTCAGCGCTCCCGGCAGCCAGCGACCAAAGGTCACCAGCACCAGCGCCGCCAGGCAGTTCAGCAGCAGACCGATGGCAATTGCCCGCTGCTTGCCCAAGCGATCAGTCAGCGCGCCTACCAGCGATTCGCCGCCCAGCTCCGCCAGGCCGATGCCCAGCGCCGCCGCCCCCAACGATGCGATCGCCAGAGCAAAGCGGTCTTCTATCCACACCCCATACACGAATGTGACCAGCTCATTGGCTGTGCTGTACAGCATCACCATCACCAGTCCAGCCAGCGCCGGTGGATAGGTAAAGACCCGGCGCAGATTGGCCCATAAGTTGGGCTGAGCGGTGGTGATTGCCGGGTCACGGGGCAGGATGCGCATCAACAGCCCAAAAGAAAGCATGCCCAACAGCACCAGCAGGGGGAAAGGCGCCAGCCAGCCCTGGCGGGCGATCAGGAAACCCACCAATGGCACGCCAACAATGGCGCTGATCGACCAGGCCAGCTCGGAAAGCGCCATCACCAGCCCCCGCTGGGCATAGGATACGTGATCCCCCAGGTACGACTGCAAGGATGGCACGAAAACCAGGTATCCGGCGGTGCTGACCACCAGGGAGAGGGCAAAAACCGGATAGATCGGCCAGAAAACCACCAGGCTGCCGCCCACGCTGAACAGGAGCAATCCAAACAGCATCCCGGCTTTGCGCCCCCGGCTATCCGCCACCGAGGCTAACAACGGGCTGAAGAAACCGGTCAGCGAGCGCGCCGTCAACGCGTAGGACATGGTGTTCAGGTCGACGCCCAGGCCGCGCGCAAAATACGACAGGAACGGGTAGATCATGCGGTGCATGGTGTTGAACACCAGGCGCACGATCACGATAGACAGCATTTGCACCCGCAGCGGGCGTGATAGGGAGTTCAAGCGATGGTCTCTGGAGGCTAGGGCTGGGCGCGGCACCCGGCGAACCGCCGGAAGAATTGGGCGATCTGTCCGGCAGCCAGCAGGGTCAAGGCCAGCAGGCCAAAAAAGTATATCCGGATCAGCCAGGCATCCGAGGTCAGGATGGGCGAGGCCGGGTGCAGTACATTTTCCGTGCGCACCAGGGTGTAGAGCAGCAGCCCGATAAATACCATATTCCCTAAGGAAGTCAGGCGCAGACGGCCCAACAAGCCGAGCCCCACCTGGAGCAGCAGCCCGGAAATGGAGAATGCCAGGGCAAGCCGCCAGCGCGGCTCGCTGAGGAACAAACCGTTCCAGGTGGTCTGCATCGCCCATAGCGACAGGGGTAAGTAGGTGATCCAAAAGAGCAGCCCCGTGCGCCCTAAATCACGCGACCAGCAGTGCCAGCTTTCCCGCCGGGTCAGGAAGCCAACCAACCCCACCACCCCGGAGGCCACGAAAGCAGCCAATGCGGTCCATACCCATACCCCGTGCAGATAAACCACGCGCACCTGGTTGCCCAGGCTGCGCTCAGCCGGGCCAAGCAGGGCGACCACGGCGATCAGCGCCAGCGTCAGCCCCAACCAAAACCAATTCTGTAATTTTGCCTGTCTCATTGAATTCATCCACCTATCCACCGCTAAATCAGCGCCGCGGCCGCTTCAGCCAAAGTCGAGCAACCTGGAAGACCAGCGCCAGCAGCAAGATCAACAAACCCAGGAAAAACAGCTGGATCTGCCGCTCTCCGGAGGTAAAGATCGGCGACTCGGGGTGCAGGATTGCCTGCACGGAACTCATCACCACCAAAACAGCCACCGCATAAGCCAGGTTGCCCAGCGAGGTCCATACGCCGACCGGGAAGAAGGCCAGCCCAACCTGCAGCAGCAATCCGACGACCGCCAGATTCAACGGAATGCGGAACCGCGGCTCATCCAGGAACAAGCCGTTCCAGTTGGCCTGCATCACATACAGCGACTGGGGCAGGAAAAGCACCCACATCAGCAGACCCGCCCGCCCCAGCGCCAGCGACCAGGCGTGCAGCCGCTCACGGCGCAGGAGCAATCCCAGCAGTCCCACCAAACCCGCGCCGAGCAAACCCGCCAGCGCCGCCCACACCCAGGCCCCATGCAAATAAACAACGCGTGCATTGATACCCAGGGTTTTTTCCAACGGGCTGAAGGCGGTAAAAACAGCAATCGCCACCAGGGTCAGCAGCAACCAAAGCCAGCCTGGCAAGCGGGAAAAACCTCGTTTTTGATCCATACCCACGATTGAACGCCTTTCAGTTCTTGAGATTGATTTCAGACAAACTCTTCAGTTGTTCCTCACTGCTGCAGCTTTCACGCGCCAACGGCAGCCAGATACAGAATGTGCTGCCCTTGCCAACCACCGAGCTGACCTCAATCCGCCCACCGTGGTTGCGGACGATCCAATAGGCAATCGAAAGCCCCAGCCCATACCCTTTACCTGCCCGCTGGCGGGTGCGCGCTTTTTCGCTGCGATAAAAGCGCTCAAAGATATGCGGCAAATCCTCCGGCAAAATGCCCGTCCCGGTGTCGGTCACCGTCAGTTGCGCCATCTCAGCGGTTTTACCCAGCCCCACCACCACCTCGCCGCCGGCAGGGGTATAGTTGATCGCATTCCCCACCAGGTTCACCATCACCTGTTTCAAGCGGTCTCGGTCGCCGCATACCAGCACTTGGTCAATATCACCCAGCCGTAGCTGCAGTTTTTCGCCCGCCAGCACCCGCATCTGGTTTAGCACTTCCAGCAGCAGCGTGTCCAGCTCCACCACTTGGATCGCCAGGGGGATTTTGCCCGATTCAGCCTGCGCCAGCAGCAGCAGGTCGCCTACCATGCGGGTCAGGCGGTCCACCTCATCCTCAATGGTAACCAGCGATTCCTCGTCGAACTCATGGATCTTGCGCATCAAGCCCACGTTGCCCTTGATCACGGTGAGGGGGGTGCGCAGTTCGTGCCCCACATCCGCCAGGAAACGCCGCTGCATATGGAACAGGTTTTCCAGGCGGCTGAGGGTCTGGTTGAAAGCGTGGATCAGCTGCCCGATCTCATCCCCTGGCGGGCCTTGATAAGGGATGCGCCGGGATAAGTCGTCGGCCCGGGTGATCTGCAAGGCTGTTTTGGTCACGCTATCCAACGGGCGCAGTGCCTGGCGGGTGCTCAGCCAGGCAGCCAATCCCGAGGCCAGCAGCGTGAGCGAGGTGCCAACAATCAATACCAGGGATAAGGAGCGCTGGGTGGCGATGACCAGATCCAGCCGGGTGCCAACCTGCAGGGTGCCCACCAACCGCTCACCTACCTCCAGCGGAACGGTAAGCACGCGCAGTTGATAACTGCCCTGGGTGACATCCCGAAATACCGGCAGGGTGCTCTGCAATCCAGCCGGGTCCAACGGGCGGCTCATACTGATCAGGTTCGGCGAGCTGGCTTGCAGCGTATTATCGCGCCCCCACACTTGTAAAAAAACATCGGCTGGCAGATTCAGGAAAGCCAGCGAGGGATTGGTTATCTGACCGGATGAATCGATACGGGTATTAGTATAGACAGTTTCAGCGGTGCGCCGCAGCAGCTCATCTAACTGACCAGTCACCGTCAGGCTGATAGAGCGGTATACCGCCACACCAAACAGAATAAGAATCCCCCCTACTATGAGACTGTATAGTAAGGTCAGCCGGGTACGCAGCGACATGAACGGCGACTATGATGGTTCGCGCAGCACATACCCCATGCCACGCACGGTATGAAGCAGGCGCATCTCACCCGCTCCTTCCAGCTTCTGGCGCAGGTAGCGAATGTATACTTCGATGATGTTTGACTCGCCGCCAAAATCATAGCCCCACACCCGGTCGAAGATCATATCACGGGTCAGCACCTGGCGCGGGTGGCGCATGAACAGCTCGAGCAGCTCGTACTCCTTCGCCGTCAATGCAATCACGCGTTCACCGCGTGACGCCTGGCGGGTGCCGGTATCGAGCACCAGGTCGGCAAACCGCAGCACCTGGGGCCGGCTGGGTTGGGCACGGCGCAGCAAGGCGCGGATGCGCGCCAGCAGCTCATCCAGGTTGAACGGCTTCACCATGTAGTCATCAGCGCCCATGTCCAACCCCATGATGCGGTCATTGACCGAATCTTTGGCGGTCAAGATGAGGATCGGTACCGGGCCGCCCGCCCGCAGGCGGCGGCATACCTCCAGGCCGTCAATGCCGGGCAGCATGATGTCCAGAACGACCAGGTCGGGGGGATTATCGCGGGCTGAGAGTCAGCCCGGCCTGCCCATCAGCTGCTGTATCTACCTGATAGCCCTCATATGCCAGGCCGCGGCGCAGAAAGCGAAGGATGGCTTCGTCGTCTTCAATAACCAGGATTCTCGCGCTCATATATCCTCCGTTTTCTTAATATACCACAGGGCGTCTGAATTGGAAATGAAGTAAAAGCGAAAGACCTCACAGGGGGATATATCCTGTGAGGTCTTATGGGTCATCGCAGTGAAATTACTTGACTTCGACGGACGCGCCAGCCGCTTCCAGTTTACCCTTGGCATCGTTGGCAACATCCTTGCCCACAGCCTCAAGCACCTTGGAACCAGCAGTCTCAGCTACATCCTTGGCCTCTTTCAGGCCCAGGCTGGTGAGCTGGCGGATGACTTTGATGACCTCGATCTTCTTGGCGCCAGCATCCTTGATGATGACGTCGAACTCGGTCTTCTCTTCCACCGGCTCAGCCGCAGCAGCAGCCGCGGGCATGGCAGCCATCGCCACGGGGGCAGCCGCAGAAACGCCCCACTTTTCTTCCAATTTCTTGACCAGGTCAGCAGCTTCCAATACAGAGAGAGCACTCAGCTCCTCTACCAATTTCGTCAGATCAGCCATTTTATTACTCCTTTTTTCTTCTTTCAAAATTTAGTATTCAACTTACTTCTTACATCAATACGGTTTGAAGGGTATCCCTGTTTAGGCGAGAGACGCTTCAGGCTCGGCATGCGCCTTGATGACCGCGGCAATCATGCGACCGGGTTCAGCCAGCGTACGCACCAGCTTGCTGGCCGGGGCCAGGATGGTGCCCAACAGCTGGGCGCGCATCACCGGCAGCGGCGGCAGATCAGCCAGGGCTTTAACCGCCTCGGCGCTCAGGTGCTGTTTGTCCAGGTAGCCGCTCTTGACCTTGACAAATTCGCTCGTCCGAGCAAAATCTGTCATAATCTTGGCAACCGCCGGAGCATCTGAGAAAGCAAAAGCGACTGCGCTGCTCTTCTCAAGGTCGCCAGCCGGTACAGACATGCCTTCCTGCTCCAGGGCGCGCAGCATCAATGTGTTTTTCACCACATGGAACTCGCCACCGACTTCGCGGATTTTGGCGCGCAGCGCATCAAAATCCTTCATGGTCAATCCCATGTACTCGGTGACCACCACACCTTTGCTGTGCCCAACCCACTGGCTGTACTGAGCAATCAACTGTTCCTTGCGTTCCTTTGTAATAGCCAAAGTAATTTCACCTCCTTTCCAAAATAAAGAGTCTTTGCCTCGCAGCATCAGCCTGGCAAAGACTCTCCTGGACGTCAGGGAAAGGCCCAAAGAGCGGGCCGAAAATCCTGGAGCAATCCTCACCTTGGCAGGAGATTAAGCCGTTATACGGCACCTGCTGTCACCGGCGAAGCATTGTTGCTTATTTGGTTGTTATTCGTTCACCGCCATGCTCTGGGCCTGGGAGGGGTCCAGCTTGATACCGGGTCCCATGGTCGAGGTGAGGGTGATATGCTTGATATAGGTGCCTTTAGACGTCGCCGGGCGAGCTTTTTTGATCGCTTCCATCAGAGCAGCCAGGTTTTCAAACAACTGCTCCTGGGTGAACGAGGCTTTGCCGATCGGGCAATGCAAATTGGCGGTCTTGTCCACACGAAATTCAACCCGGCCTGCCTTCGCCTCGCGGATGACTCGCGGCAAATCTTCCGCCGGTACAACCGTGCCAGCCTTGGGGTTGGGCATCAGGCCGCGCGGGCCTAAGATGCGACCCAGCCGGCCGACTTTGCCCATTAGGTCAGGCGTCGCGATGGCAACATCAAAATCCGTCCAACCGCCCTGGATCTTCGCCACCATTTCGTCATCATCCGCCACAAAGTCTGCACCGGCTTCGCGCGCCAGTGTGGCACCCTCGCCCTGGGCAAAGACCACAACGCGCACCATCTTGCCCAGACCGTGAGGCAGCACAACCACATCGCGCACCTGCTGGTCTGCGTGACGGGGGTCAACTCCCAGTCGCAGGTGAACCTCAACCGTGGAGTCAAACTTGGTGAAATGAGTCTCTTTTACCAGCGCGACCGCTTCTTCCGGAGTGTAGCTCCGATTCTCATCGATCTTGGCAGCAGCCGCTAAATATTTTTTACCGTGTTTAGCCATGAATTCTCCTTCGTGGTGCTAGCGGGTGTTTTCACCCTCCCACCAGGTTAGTCTTCTACAATGGTCAGCCCCATATTGCGGGCTGTGCCCTCGATCTGGCGCATGGCGCCTTCAAGATCAATGGCATTCAAGTCTTTCATCTTCAGCTCGGCAATATCGCGCACCTGCTTGCGGGTGACTTTACCCACCTTTTCACGGTTGGGCACCGCCGATCCCTTGTCCACCCCAGCCGCCTTCTTCAACAGCACAGCTGCGGGTGGGGTTTTGAGAATAAAGGTGAACGAACCATCAGAGAAGATGCTGATCTCAGCCGGGAGGATCTCACCCATGCGGTTGGAGGTGCGGGCATTGTATTCCTTGCAGAAAGCCATCAGGTTAATGCCATGACCTGCCAGCGCAGGACCGATCGGGGGTGCAGGGTTTGCCTTCCCAGCCTGGATCTGTAAACGTACGATTGCTTTTAGTTTCTTTGCCACAGAACTCTCTCCTTTGTGGTTATAACGGGCGATTAAAGGGGACGCCCTCCCACACAGCAAGGTAAGAACCGCTCCTACCCTGCATTATGCCTTCTCTACTTGCAAAAAGTCTAGCTCGACCGGTGTTTCGCGGCCGAAGAAATTGACCATCACGCGTACCTTGGCGCGCTCCATATCGATCTCCGACACCGTACCGCGGAAGTCGTTGAAGGGGCCATCCACAATGCGCACCCGCTCGCCCTGCTTGAAGGTGACCTTGATGCGCGGGGCTTCGGCTTCCATTCGTTTGACAATCTGCGCCACTTCCTCCGGGCGCAGCGGGGTGGGCTGAGTGCCCATGCCCACAAACCCGGTCACGCCTGGCGTATTGCGCACCACGTACCAGGATTCCTCAGAAAGGATCATATTGACCAGGATGTACCCCGGGAAAACCCGGCGTTCTACCGTGCGCCGTTTGCCTTCTTTTACCTCAATCTCTTCTTCGGTCGGAACGACCACATCGAAGATTTTATCCTTCATGCCCATGGTATCGATGCGCTGTTCCAGGTTATGGCGTACTTTATTCTCATAACCCGAGTAACAGTGGACAACATACCAGGCCCGTCCATCATCCTGAAGCTCAGTCCCCGCCTGGCTGCTTAGCTCATGATCAAAATCCGCACCGGGCTCAGCCGCGTCTAAATCAGCCTTCCCCATGCTTGCTTTCGGTTTAGGCTCATCCGAGGGCAGTTGGTACTGGTCGTCCTGGTCAAACATGTTCATACGCATCCTCAGCCGGTAAAAATCCCGTCAGATCAATCCGGGGGAATCCGACTAACCAATGATCAGGCCAAAGAGCTTGGTATAGAGGTAATCCAGGCCTCCCAGGATCGCAGCCATGATAAAAATGACCACAACCACGATCTGGGTCAAATGAATGGCTTCCTGGCGGGTGGGCCAGTTCACTTTGCGCAGCTCACCAATGGTTTCGCGCAAGAACTCCCGGATCTTATTCCAGATCCGTTGAAAAATATTCGGGCGAGTATTTTTTTTGTCAGGCACGAATTTATCCTCCGTTTACGGTTAAAACGCCGCCACAGCGGACGGCGTTCGTCTTCTCTGGCAGGCCAGGCAGGAATTGAACCCACAACCCCCGCTTTTGGAGAGCGGTGCTCTGCCAAATTGAGCTACTGGCCTATGTTATCGTTCCAAGTACCAGGTGCAATTTGCAGTTGTCTATCCTGCATAGAACCTGGTACCTGGAACGGGGTACTTTATTTCGTCTCCCGGTGCAGCGTGTGCTTGCGGCAGCGCGGACAAAATTTATTCAGTTCCAAACGGCCCTGGTCATTACGACGGTTCTTCTCCGTAGTGTAGTTGCGTTCCTTGCACTCGGTGCAAGCCATGGTAACAACCGGGCGAACATCTTTCTTGGATGCCATATTAATCTTCAATGCACCGCGGCCAACTCACGCAGCGCTGCTCCTTCTTATGCCAAAATCTTGGTGATCACGCCAGCGCCGACGGTCAGGCCGCCTTCACGAATGGCGAACTTGGAGCCTTGCTCCAGCGCCACCGGCACGATCAGCTCTACTTCCAGGTTCACATTGTCACCCGGCATCACCATCTCTACCCCTTCGGGCAGCTTGATATTGCCGGTCACATCCATAGTGCGGATGAAGAACTGCGGGCGATAGCCAGTGAAGAATGCCTTGTGCCGTCCGCCTTCTTCCTTGCGCAGCACGTACACTTCGCTCATGAACTTGGTGTGCGGGGTGATGCTGGCTGGCTTGGCGATCACCATGCCGCGCTCCACTTCTTCCCGGTTGATCCCCCGCAGCAGCAAACCGCAGTTATCACCCGCCATGCCTTCGTCCAGCGACTTGTGGAACATCTCCACACCCGTCACCACCGAGCTCATGCTCTTCGGGCGCAGACCGACGATCTCTACCGGTTCACCAACCTTGATCTTGCCCCGGTCAACCCGCCCCGTCACCACCGTGCCGCGGCCTTTGATCGAGAACACATCTTCCACCGACATCATGAACGGTCTGTCGACATCGCGCACCGGCTCCGGAATGTATTCGTCCACTACCCGCAGCAGCTCTTTGATGCAGGCGTACTCCGGCGCATTCACATCCTTGCTCGTGCTCTCCAAGGCGTGCAGCGCACTCCCGCGTACGATCGGGGTCGCATCGCCCGGGAAGTTGTAATCGTTCAGCAGCTCGCGCAGCTCCAACTCCACCAGCTCCAACAACTCCTCATCGTCCATCATGTCGACCTTGTTCAGGAACACCACGATCGCCGGCACTTCCACCTGCCGTGCTAACAGCACGTGCTCGCGCGTCTGCGGCATCGGCCCGTCCGGCGCTGCCACCACCAGGATCGCCCCGTCAACCTGCGCTGCACCCGTGATCATGTTCTTAATATAGTCACGGTGCCCGGGCATGTCCACGTGCGCATAGTGCCGCTTCGCCGTCTGGTATTCCACATGCGCAATGTTGATCGTGATCCCGCGTTCCTTCTCTTCCGGCGCATTGTCGATCGAGTCAAACGCCCGGAACTCGCCCAGTCCTGAAAACGCACAATACTTCGTGATCGCTGCAGTCAGGGTCGTTTTCCCGTGGTCGATGTGTCCCATCGTTCCCACGTTCATGTGCGGTTTGTTGCGTTCAAATTTTTGCTTTCCCATATGTCCTACTCCTTAGTCAATATTAGCACGGTTGATCCAGTTTGCGCCGAGAGCCCTCAATGGGATTTGAACCCATGACCCCATTCTTACCAAGAATGTGCTCTACCGTCTGAGCTATGAGGGCAACAAAAGTGGGCGGTGAAGGATTCGAACCTCCGAAGGCGTCTGCCAACTGATTTACAGTCAGTCCCCGTTGGCCACTTGGGTAACCGCCCGTCATTGCTGTCCAGCCTATAATCGGCTGGCTGCTTAGTCTCAATGCCTGTCAACCCAGGCAGTCAGACTAACCAGCGAACAGACCATCCTCTGCTGGAAGCCGACGACGGGAATCGAACCCGTAACCTACCACTTACAAGGCGGTTGCTCTCCCGATTGAGCTACGTCGGCGGGTTAAATTAGAAAAGTCCTGGTTTTAAGGCGGATTGCATTATACCAGAGGCCGGTTTATGCGGCAAGACCTGAATAAGCCCGTTTTCGCCGCAACAATCCGGGATTCCATCTGGTATGCAGTTGCCTTGCCGCAAATCAACTCTCGGTAGCGGCAAGGGAGTCTATCAAGGATTAGGGGAATCGTCAATAGTACAAACGTTTGAACGTTGCACGTTAGAACGTTTAAACGTTCAAATGTTCAACGCTTGATCGATGGCTTGCAGCTCCTCAGGGGAGAAATCCAGATGCTCCAGCGCAGCCAGGTTGGTTTTCAGCTGCTCCACGCTGGAGGCGCCGATCAGCGCTGAGGTGACCTGAGGCAGGCGCAGCACCCAGGCGATTGCCATTTGCGCCAGGGGCTGCCCCCGCTTTTGGGCAATCTCGTTCAACCGCTGCACCTTGGGCAGGTTTCCTGCCACGTCCGCCGGGGTCAGCCAGACGCGCTCAGTCTTGGTGGCGCGGGCGCCGGAGGGAATGCCGTTCAGATAGCGGTCGGTGAGCTGCCCCTGGGCCAGCGGCGAGAAGACGATGCAGCCGATGCCCTCTTCCTGCAAGACATCGGTCAATCCATTTTCGATCCAACGATTGAACAGGTTGTACACCGGTTGGTGGATCAGGCAGGGTGTGCCCAACTGGCGCAGCACCTGTGCCGCCCGGCGAGTTTCCTCAGCCGAATAGGATGAAATGCCCACGTAGAGCGCCTTACCCTGGCGGACGATGACATCCAGCGCCGTCATCGACTCTTCCAGCGGCGTCTCGGGGTCAGGACGGTGGTGGTAGAAGATATCCACATACTCCAAACCCATGCGCTTGAGCGATTGGTCAAGGCTGGCGATCAGGTATTTGCGCGAGCCCAGGTTGCCGTAAGGGCCGGGCCACATATCCCAGCCCGCCTTGCTCGAGATGATCAATTCGTCGCGATAGGGAGCAAAATCCTGCGCCAGCAGCTTGCCGAAGGTTTCCTCAGCCGAACCGGGCGGCGGGCCGTAATTATTCGCCAGGTCGAAATGGGTAATGCCGTGGTCAAAAGCATAGTGCGCCATGGCGCGGGCATTCTCGAATGAGTCAAGCCCGCCAAAGTTGTACCACAGCCCCAGCGAGAGCGCTGGCAGTAGCAAGCCGCTGCGCCCGGTGCGCCGGTAGAGCATGGTATCGTAACGGTCAGATTGAGCATTGTAAGGCATGGGGTCCTCCTATGCTGATTAAAACAATACTACCCACCTGTTTTCGCTCGCGCCTGGAGCGCCAGGTACAGCGCAATCGAGCCAGCTGCGGCGGCATTGAGCGATGCCACCTGGCCGCGCATCGGCAGGCGCAGCAGCACATCGCACGACTTGCGCACCAGCTCGCGCATCCCGCTGCCCTCACTGCCCACTACCAGCGCCAACGGGCCATCCAGGCGCACCCTCTCGGGCGGTTGGGCGCCAGCACCGGCATCCAGTCCGATCACCCATACGCCTGCTTCTTTCAAGACCGCGATAGCCTGCGCCAGGTTCACCTGCCCCACCCGCAGGTGCTCGCTGGCCCCCGCGGAAGCATTGACCACCGCCGGGGTGACCGTGGCAGTCTGGCGCAGCGGCAGCAGCACCCCGTGCACGCCCACCGCTTCCGCGCTGCGCAAGAGGGAGCCTAAATTTTGCGGATCCTGCAGCGCATCCAGCACCAGGATAAAGGGAGCTTCATTTGAGTTATTGGCTGCCTTCAAAATGCCAGGCAGGTCGCTGTAAATATAAGGACTGGCCTCCAGTGCCACCCCCTGGTGCCCGCTGGAAAGCACCTCCAGCGTTGATCTGGGGACGCGCTCCACCGGCAGGCGGCGTTCCGCCCCCAGCTTGATGATTTCTGCCAGGCGGCCTTTCTGCTCCACACCTTGTGCCAGCCGCAGCCGGAACGGCTGCCGGCGCCGGGCACGCAGGGTTTCATAGACCGCATTCCGCCCATAGATCCACTCTTTCATCGCTTCTCCATCACAAATACACCTGCACAGGCCGAGACCGGTGTAAAAACCGCCTGCATCCCTGCCTGGCTTACCCTGGAGATGGTTTCATCTGCCAGCCAGTAGAACTCATCTTCCCAGGCATCGCTTACAATCTGGCGAACATTTTCCAGGCTGGCTTGATCGGGGAAGGCAATATCCGCGATCACCAACCGGCCCTGCGGCGCCAGATGGGCTGCCAGAGCAGCCAATATGCGTACCTTTTCTTCCAGCTCAAAATGATGGAAGGTGTAGGCTGAAACGATGCGGTCAAAAACCGGGGGCAGCTCAACCGGCCAACCCTGGCGCACGTCCGCCAGCACAAATTTGACCTGCGGCAGCTTGCGTTGCGCCGCTTCCAGCATGGCTGGAGAAAAATCTGTGCCCCACAGGCGGCAGCTCCGAGCAGCAAAGAGCGCCGCCAGGTTGCCGGTGCCGGTGCCAACATCCAGCACCCGCATCCCCGGCTGGGACTCAGCCAGCCTGACGACCGTGTCTAGCGCCCGCTGGTAGCCGGTGAACGGGAAATGCGCTTCATCTAGCACATCTTGATCGTACGTGCTGGCCCATCCGTCAAAATCGCTGGCCGGAAAAAAGTCTACTTCCACCGCCACGTGGTGCCTTCTTTACTGTCTTCCAGCAGCACCCCCAGCTCAGCCAGGCGATCCCGCACCAGGTCAGACAGCGCCCACAGCTTCTGGCTGCGTAGCTCGCGGCGGATCTCGATCAACAAGTTAATGAAGGCATCCGCCTGGCTGCCCCCCGACTCCCGGTCTGGTCGCAGCCCAAAGACCTGCATCAGTTCGCGCAGCACGCTTTGCGCCGCACCCACAAATTCGGGCGCCACACCCACATCCCGCGCCTGGTTGATCGCCCGCAGCAGATCGAACAGGAAGCCGAGCGCGCCAGCTGTGTTGAAGTCATCATCCATGCTCTCCATGAAGCCTTGGCGCGTCGCCTCTACCTGTTTGTTCAGCGCATCGACTGCCTCACCAGACGCCACCGTTCCCCCACTAACTGGACGGAGCGCCAGGCGCAGGCGTTCCAGGGCGCGTTCGGCCTGAGCAATGATGTCATCCCCGAAGGTAAGTGGATTGCGGTAGCTGGAGTTGAGGATCATCATGCGCAGCGCATCTCCCTCATGCTCTGCCAGGAACTGCTCAATGGTGACCAGGTTGCCCAGCGACTTAGACATCTTCTCACCAGCCAGCTGCATCATGCCATTGTGCACCCAATAGCGGGCAAAGGTTTTCCCCGTTACCGACTCAGTCTGGGCAATCTCATTCTCATGGTGCGGGAAAACTAGATCATTGCCACCGCCGTGAATATCGATCTGCTCGCCCAGGTGATGCATACTCATCGCCGAGCATTCAATGTGCCAGCCGGGCCGACCCGCACCCCAGGGGCTGTCCCAAGCCGGCTCGCCTGGTTTCGAAGACTTCCACAGGGCAAAATCCATGGGATGCTCTTTACGCTCGTCCACACCGATGCGCGCCCCGGCCTGCATATCTTCCAGCCGGCGCCCGGACAGCTTGCCATAATCGGCGTCTTTATTCACGCGAAAATAGACATCGCCGTCTACCTCATAGGCATAGCCATTCTCACCCAGCTCGGTGATCAGCTTGATAATATTGGCAATCTCACCGGTGGCGCGCGGGTTGACCGTTGCCGGCAGCACGTTCAGCACACCCAACTGCCGGGCATACTCCTGGATATACTGCTCAGCCAATACCAGCGGCTGTACGCCCAACTGGTTGGCGCGAGCAATGATCTTATCATCCACATCCGTGTAATTCATGGCGTGGCGGACCTGATAACCCCGGAACTCAAGATAGCGGCGGATGATATCGAATACCAACGCCGACATTGCATGCCCGACATGTGCCTTGTCATACACAGTTGGCCCGCAAACATACATGCGGACCTTTCCTGGCTCTACCGTCTCGAAAGCCTCTTTTCGGCGGGTTAAGGTACTGTAGATTCGCAGTGCCATACCAAACTCCTATAAATCAATTATCCCTATCCAAACGGGCAAAGATCATCCGCCCGGCTGCCGTCTGCAGGATCTTGGTGACCGTGATGCGCACCTCCTGATCCAGGTGACCGCGCCCATCCTCTACCACCACCATGGTGCCATCGTCCAGGTAGCCCACACCCTGCCCCATCTCCTTCCCTTCCTGGATGATTCTCACCTGCAGCGATTCGCCCGGCAGGAAAACTAACTTGACCGCGTTGGCCAGCTCGTTCACGTTGAGCACCGAAACGCCCTGCAGCTCGGCAATGCGGTTCAAATTATAGTCATTGGTCAGGATTGGACAGCGCAGCTGGCGTGCCAGGACAATCAATTTTTCATCCACTTCCCGCACACCTTCCGCGTCCATGTCATTGATCCGTACCGGAATGGCGGTCTCTTTCTGCAGTTGAGCGATTACTTCAATTCCGCGCCGGCCGCGCTGCCGCCGCAGACTATCCGATGAATCGGCAATGTACTGCAATTCGTTCAACACGAAGCGCGGGATGATCAGCGTACCCATGATAAAACCGGTGCGGGCAAGATCGGCAATTCGCCCGTCGATGATCACGCTGGTATCCAACAAGATCGGACGCGACAGAGGCTGGGCTGATTGAGCTACCGGTTCTTCCCCACTCCGCCCGGTAACCTGGCGCATGGTAACAAAGATATCCCCCTGCCGCATGACAAACACGGCAATGCCAAAATAACTGAAGACCACCACTCCCACAAAGGGCAGAATCTTACCAAACGGGTCCGGCAGCAGCGAAAGCGGGAAGGTAAGCAGTGCAGCAATGATCAGACCTACAATCAGGCCGGTCAGGCCAGATGCCAGCGTCTGGGCAGTTACGGTCAGCAAAACCCGCCGGATGGCGCGGACTGGGCGGGTGGTGAAATAGGGGGTCAGGATCAGTCCGATCAATGCACCCAACAGACCCAACAGGATGGCAGTTATCTCTGGCGATTGATTCGTCGCCCGGCCCACATTGTCCCCAAGCAAGGCTCCGACGGTCGCAAAAATCACCATACCTGCCAAACGGAAAAAGAATTCAGTACTCATATATGCAGGACTTCCTCAATATTGACTTAGCAAGCCTGCGAGTGAAGCTGGCAATTTCATCAGCGGTCTACCGGTATCAAACTGCCGCTGTTCATTCCCCCTCGCCGTTTTGTGCGGATAATGAGCAATAATCAGGGATAAGTGCAAGCTGTTACAGGGTTGGCGAAGGGTTGGACCACCAGGTTGGTCCGTTGCAGACTTGTGCACCTAGTATTATAACGCGAAATTCACACATGCATTGCTTTTAATATCGTGACAAAACTCTTCCCGGGCGGTTTCCCCACGATCAGCGGCAGAAAACCCCAATCCCTGCCACCCTGCAGTCATGCTGATATAATCAACCCGGAACGCACCCCCTCAGCCAGGAGAGATTGCATGACCACTACCGATAAAACGTACAAACACCGTATCTGGGCCTGGACGATGTACGACTGGGCCAATTCCGCCTTTGCCACCACTATTCTCGCTGCCGTGCTGCCGATCTACTACAGCCAGGTTGCCGGGGCCACCCTTTCCAGCCCAGCTAAAGCCACCGCTTATTGGAGCCTGGGGTTAAGCGTCTCCCTGTTGATCGCCGCCCTGCTGGCGCCCATCCTGGGCACCATCTCCGACGTGATGCGCGGCAAAAAACGCTTCCTGGCATTTTTCATGGGGCTCGGCGCCATCGGCACTGCCCTGTTGGTGCTGGTCGATACTGGCGATTGGCTGTTGGCTTCCATGTTATTCATAGTCGCCAAGCTCGGGTTCAACGGGGCCAATGTCTTTTACGATGCACTGCTGCCCCATGTTGCCCACCCGGAAGATGTAGATTCGGTTTCAACCCGCGGATACGCCATGGGCTACCTGGGCGGCGGTCTGCTACTGGCGATTAATGTGGTCATGATCAATTTCCTGCCCGGCACCTGGGGACCGAGACTTCTCCTTCCTCAGTGTCGGTTTGTGGTGGGCGCTCTTCTCCATCCCCATCTTCCGCAACATTCCCGAGCCAGCCTCCGCCGCCGCCGCACTGGTGAAAGGCGTGAATGTGGTCAGCGCCAGCTTCCACCAGATCTGGGCGACGATCAAAGATATCCGCCGCTACCGCGAGCTGTTCAAGTACCTGATCGCCTTCCTCATCTACATTGATGGCATTGGCACGATCATTGGCGTGGCAGCCATCTACGGCGCCGAGCTTGGTTTTGACAGCGTGAAATTGATTCTGGCTTTGCTACTGGTGCAGTTTGTCGGCATCCCCTTCAGCCTGATCTTTGGGCGCCTGCCCAGTAAAAATTCAAAACGCCGTCCCTTCTTCCTCGCCTTCGTGGTTTTCAATTTGATCGCCTTGCCGCTGGTAGGCGCCCTGGGTGCCCGCCTGCTGCCGGAGGCGATCAGCGGCAAGCGCCCGACGCCATATACTTCGACTGCTGCAGCCGCTGGTGAAGGGCTCTACCCGGCAGCCGACAGCCGCATCCAGCGCAGCGGCGACTGGCAGACCACTTCCATCGCCGCCAAGCTGCTGGACAGCGATATAGATGTGGATTACTTGACCTCCAGCGTTCCGGATGCCAGCCTGGACTTCACCTTCAACGGTCAAGATGTGGTACTGCTCTATTCCACCGGCCCGGATCATGGCATCTGGCAGGTCGAATTGGATGGGCAGCCAGTACTGGATGACGAAAGCCAACCGCTGACCATCAATGCCTACAGCACCACGCCACGTTACGACATTGAAGAATCCTTCACTGCAGCCGCCCCTGGCGAACATACCCTCAGCCTGATCAATGCCGGAGCTGACAGCGCCAGCCAGGGCAGCCTGATCTCCGTACGCAGCCTGGAAGTGCTGCCCCCGAAACCTGAGGGCAGCCTGGGTATCATCATCGGCCTGATCGCCGCAGTGGAGCTGCTTGGACTGGGATTGGCCTGGCTGTTGGGCAAGCCGCTCTTCTCAGCATTGGCCGAAAAGATTGACACCCAGCGCGGCATTTTGCTGGCGCTGCTGGTCTACGCCGTCATCGCCATCTGGGGTTTCTTCCTGGATTCGGTGATCGAATTCTGGTTCCTGGCCTGGATGGTCGCCGTGGTGCAGGGAGGCAGCCAGGCGCTCAGCCGTAGCCTGTTCTCCAGTATGTCGCCAGCTACCAAAAGCGGCGAGTTCTTCGGCCTGTTTGGCATCATGGAAAAGTTCTCCTCATTCCTGGGACCAATCGTCTTTGCCTGGGCCGCAGCGACATTTGATAGCAGCCGTCCAGCCGTGCTAAGCCTGGTGCTTTTCTTCATTGTGGGCGGTTATTTGCTTACCCGAGTCAATGTTGCCGAGGGACGGCGGATCGCACAGGAGGAAGATGCGCAGGCAGTATGACCAACCTCCCCTCTGACCAGCGCGGTCAATATGTGCAGGCGATGTTTGCCCGCATTGCACCGCATTACGACCGCATGAACCGCCTGATGACCGCCGGGCAGGATGTGCGCTGGCGGCAAGAGGCCATCCGGCGCACCAAACTGTCACCAGGCGGGCGGCTGCTCGACCTAGGCGCCGGCACCGGTGACCTGGCTGCAGAAGCGCTGCGCCAATTCCCCGGCAGCCAGGTGATCGCTGCCGATTTCACCCTGGAGATGATGCTGTTCGGGCGTTCTGTCAGAGAGGCCAGCCTGGCCTGGAGCGGCGCCGATGCGCTCCAACTGCCCTTCCCAGAGCATTCCTTTGATGCCGTCGTTTCCGGCTACCTACTGCGCAATGTCAGCGACCTGCCTCTGGCTTTATGCGAACAGCGCCGGGTGCTTAAACCCGGGGGACGCATCGTGGCCTTGGATACCACCCGCCCGCCGCGCAGGTTGCTCTCACCCTTGATCAACTTTCACCTGCACACGGTCATCCCCACCCTGGGGCGGCTGCTGACCGGGGAACCCGAGGCATACAGCTACCTACCAGACTCTACCCAGGGATTTTTATCCGCCGAGCAGCTGGCGGCGCGCCTGGTGCAGGCCGGCTTCCGGCAGATCGGCTTCCGCCGCCTGATGTTCAGCACCATGGCGATCCATTGGGGCATCAAGTGATGGCATGTATCAAACCAGTTTACCGCGGAGAGCGCAGAGAACGCTGAGTTTACTTAGAACTCTCCGCGTTCTCTGCGAGCTCTGCGGTGAGATGATTTAGCCTGGGAAAGCATTATGACACATCATACAAATGCAAGTCAATCAATCGACACCCCTGATCGCCTGGTGGTAGGCGTCACCGGCGCCTCGGGGGTGCTTCTGGGCATTCGCCTGCTGCAGACGCTGCAGGCGCTGGGCATCGAAAGCCACCTGGTGCTCTCCCCGGCGGCTCGGGTGACCATCGCCCAGGAAACCGATTGGAAAATCAGTGACGTGCAGGCGCTGGCGTCGGCGAATTACAATGACCAGGATATCGGTGCGGCCCTTGCCTCGGGCTCATTTACCACCCGCGGCATGGTGATCATCCCCTGCTCGATCAAGACCCTCTCGGCGGTCGCCAACTCATATGCGGACAGCCTGCTCACCCGCGCCGCCGATGTCACACTAAAAGAGGGCCGCCGACTGCTGCTGGTGGTGCGCGAGACGCCTCTTCACCGGGGGCACCTGCGCCTGATGGACCTTGCCGCTCGGGCTGGCGCGGTGATCTTCCCACCCGTTCCGGCCTTCTACACCCGCCCGCAGACGGTGGATGACATTGTGGACAACACCGTCGGCCGCGTCCTTGCTCGCATGGGCATACCCAACCCGGGATACACCGTTTGGAAGGGAATTGACGACCAAGAAAAATAGGCATACGATAATAGGGGTTACCGCGTAACTCGGGTGGGATAGGAGTGTTACTATGATTGAATCCCATCCCTGGTTTGAGTTTGGGGCCGGTCAACAACCTAAAAAATAGATCTATCTAAGGAGAATGAATATGAAACTGTCTACGCCGAAAGTCACCACATTCTGGATCGCGGTTGTCCTGGCAGTATTAGGGCTGATAGGCGCTCTGTTTACAGTCCAATTCCTGTCAGATTATGCGTTCTGGTTCGTTTTCGTTGGTTTTGTTGTCCTGGCTCTGGGCAACCTGTACAAAGGGATCTAACTAGATCGGCAAATTTTTACCAATCGAACCCCCTGAGTACTCAAACCGACGAATAAAATATGGGCAGCATCATACCGGTGCTGCCCGTGTTTTTAATCTTATCCAGCCGCCCGCACCACCAGCCACTGCTCCATTTCCGGGATATTCTCTGCTAAGCGTGCCGCAGCCACCACCGGCAGCCAGCGGCGGTATTCGGCTTTGCCGCCCGGTCGCAGGCGAAAATAGCGGCGCAAATACAGCGCATGAAACAGCCGCAGGCTGGCTTTCATCGCTACCTGCGGGACCTGTGCTGTTGCTGTGGCACCCAACACCAGGATCGACGACCGCGCCAGGTCAGACAGTGGATTTCCCCGGCTCACATCGGTCCAATCGATGATTACCTCGCCCCGCCCGGTGACCAGGATATTCCCTGGGTGGAAATCACCATGGCAGATGCGGTTGCCTGTTGGCAGGTTGTCCAATGCCACCAAAGCCCGCCGGCGAACTTCTTCCGGGAGCGCCCGCGCCCGCTCGATTTTACGGCGCAACCGTGCCCGCTGGTCAGGCAGGCTGGCTGGCGCGGCTGTTGCATGAAGCATCGCATGCAACTCCGCGCTGCGCCGGGCAATGGTAAATATGCGCCACGGATGGTGGGGAAGAGCCTCCCACATCGAGCTGCCTGCCACGCGCTGGTAGAGCAAGCCGTTGCGCCCGTTTACCTGGATGATCTCCCCCACCGCGGGAACAGGCAACCCAGTGGCATGCACCGTCTGGGCAAGCTTTTGCTCGAAGCGGATATCATCCAGCTCAAACCAGGGGTGGAAGAGTTTCACCACCTGGTCTGTGCCCCAGGCATACACATCGGCAGTTCTGCCCGAGGCGATGAGCGGGACGTGCTCAGCTTGCATAGCTAATTACTGATCTGCCCGCGGGCGCGGGCTTCCTGCGGCAGCAAGCTGGCATAGATGAAGGCATGCACCGGCGTGGGCACCCCATAAGCCTGCCCCAGGCGCACCACCGCCCCGTTCTGGCACTCCAGCTCGCTCGGGCGGTTCTCGCTGACATCTCGCTGCATGGATGCCATTGTGCCCTGCCGGAAGCGAATCAATAAAGCGCAGCGTGTTCGCCTCAAGCTGCTCGCTCAACGTAACGCCGCTCGCCCGCCCGACTGCCGCCACCTCGTAAATGGCAGCTTCAAGCATGGCCCGCGTTGCCGGCAGCGAGCGCAGTGCGCCCGCCGGCGCGCGCGTCACCGCACCCACCCCGCTGATGGCGGCGATGAAGACGAACTTCTCCCATACCTTGACACGGATGTCGGCGGAAATCTCAGCATGAATACCCACCCGTACATAAGCCGCCTGCAGCGCTTCCAGTCGCGGCTCTGCGTGCCCATCGGGCCAGTTGAATCCAATGTATGGCTCGATACCCACATGACGGATCAAGCCCGGCCCGGCGACCAGGCTGGAGATGCGACATAAGCCGCCAGCTATATGCTCCTCACCCAGCACTGCGGCAAGCTGGGCTGCCGCCTCCACTCCATTCTGCAGCGGGATGACAACTGTACCCGGTCCAACCAGGGGCCAGATAGACTCTGCTGCCTCCACCACCTGCCAGGCTTTGACCCCCACCAGCACGACATCCACCGGTCCCACCGCGCCGGGGTCGCTCTCAGCCCGCGCAGGATAGATACGGAAATCCCCCGCCACACTTTCCACCCGCAGACCATCCCGCTGGATGGCAACGAGGTGTTCGCCGCGGGCGATGAACACAACTTCTTCGCCTGCCTGGGCCAGCTTACCGCCAAAGAAACCACCCACGCCCCCGGTACCAAAAACTGCAATGCGCATTGTATTTCTCCTTGTCAACCAGGTCGGTTCTGAAAAAGATCCGAAAATCCGGGAGAGGCCTACCCGCCAGCGAACAAGTCCTGCGGCAGGTAAATAGCAAAACGGCAGCGCTCATCCCCTTTCAGGATCGACTCCAGCACCTCCACCCGCAGCGGTTGCTCATAGATCACCTCCCAGGGCTTTTTATGAAAGCCACCAGAGCAGTAACAGAAAGTCTCCGCCACCTGCACGTCGTTGTTTCTTACCGCGGTACGCGCCCAGGGACAATGGCAGCCATAATAGCGCTTCAGCGTCGGGTTCATCGCAGCCAGGTATTGTTTGGTCTGGTAGGGAATCTTGACCTCGTAGATGATATTGCCCTCCCGCCGTCCGCCGCCCATCTCGGGGTCGCTGCGCACGAAATCCAGCACCTCAGCCGTGATCTCCTGGGAGAAAAAAAGCCGCCCCTCGCGCTGGCAGGCTTCCAGCTCAGCCAGGAAAGCCTCTTTGCGCTGCCGCAGGTAAGCATCGATATCGCCTGCCTGGCGATATTTTTCCTGCTCATGCAGATAGTATGCATCCGGCAGGTCGCGCAGGCTGGCAGAGAGGAACTCCTGGCAGACAGCCTCGCCAACCCGAGCTTCCAGGCGGCGAAGCACCGGTTGCAGATAGGCTGGTTTTTCCGGGGTAGGAATGCCATACGGCGCCACGCCAATGCCCACAAAGATCTCATCCTGCAGCGCGGTGCCAAATCGTTCACCGACCCGCTGGTAGAGGTTGCCGCCGACCTCGCCGCCGTCCACCAGCTCTAACAGCGCCACAAACATCTCGTTGTTCTGGATGAACCAGCAGTAGCGGATCAGGGCGATGTAATTCGCTTCGGTATTATTGCCTTCGGCGATGAGCAACCGTGAGAACTCCCAGGCTGTCTCTGCGCTGGTTGCTCTCCCAGGCTGCTGAAGAAAGGCTTCGAACCGCTCCGCAATGGCGAACGAGGCTTCGATCTGGGCTTCAGTACACTTCCGTTTTTCTAACATCGTGCGAAAACCTGGTTTATCCATTCTTTCCTCCGAAATGTTCCTTTCTCAGGGGAAGGAGGGGTTATCCCTTCCGCCCTTTCCTCCACCGCTCGATCATGCGGATGTGCTGGTTGGTGTGCCGCCAATGAAAGGTAATCAGGGTATCCACCGAATCGGTGTCTTCCCGGGCGGGAACCTCGGGGTGGGTGCCGGCTGTCCTTTTCCACGGCGTCACGCCGCGCTGGCGAAAATCATGCGGTGTCAGATCCAGGATCAGTTGAACGGCCGCGTAATAATCGCGCACGAGATCCCCCACGATCTGCTCCCAGGTCCAATCCCGCTTCTCGTCGATCCAGTGCTGGTTCCAGCCGGCGAAATCATCCGCCCCGCTGATCACCAGCTCATCGCCGGGGTGTTTCCCCTCCAGGATCAGCTTGATCTCTCGCCGGAACTCGTCATTCCACGAGACAATGTGCCCCAGCATATCTTTGATCGTCCAATCCCCCACCACCGCTTCGCTGGTCACGGTCTGATATTCCAAGTCAGCCGTGACTGCATGCAGCCGCGCTTTCGCCATCCTCAGATGCTCCAGGTAGCGTTCCTGGCGTGGGGTTACCGGTTTATCTACTGGATTCATGCAATTCTCTCCTTATAGCGCCAAACACGCCTCCGCCGCCAGCCAGAAGAGCTGTTCGCGGACATCCTGGCGAGACTGCCAGCCACGCTGATCCCACTCCGGCCCACTCAGGTCATCCCCGCCGTACACAATCTGCCCCAGCACGGCCCCGCGAAACTCTGCCACCGCCATCAGGCTGGCGGCCTCCATTTCCACGGTAATGCAGCCCTCGCTCAGCCGCCGGGCGATCTTATCGCGGGTCTCGCGGTAGGGGGCGTCGGTCGTCCAGGTCTTGCCCATCCGGTAAGGTACGCCCTGGCGGGTCAGCGCCGCTTCCAACGCAGCCAAGCCCTGGGGGTGAGCAGTGACTTCCCGTCCAGCCGGCAGGTAGTGGTACGAGACGCCCTCGTCGCGCAACGCCGCCGAAACCACCACCAGGTGCCCCACCCCCAGGCCCTTCTCCAGGACCCCGCAGCCACCGCAGACGATGAACTTGCGACAGCCATAGGCAATGGCTTCCTCCAGCAGCGAAGCGGACAGCGGCCCGCCAATCCCAGGGTGAAAGAAGGCGAGTTTCCGCCCGGAATGTTCAATTTCATAAATTTTGTGCGGGCCGTCTTCCCAACGCTCTTCCACCGCAACCCGGGCCTGGTGCTCGGCAGCCACCTTCTCGATCACCTCCTGGAAGAAGCAGATCACGCAGTGCTCGGGCACCTCGCGCCGGCGGATCACCTTACCCGGCTCGATGAACGCCTCACGCTCAGGGTCAAATTCAAGGATGGGGGGGATATTGGGAATGGGCATGCGGATATGATACACCAGCTCTGAGGCATATGTAAACGGAACAAAGCTCAACACAAAGACCACAAAGGAGGAACAAAGATCACGAAGACATCTTTATAATGTCTTTGTGACCTTCGTGTATACTTTGTGTCCTTTGTGTTAAAGATCTTTTCTCCACATCTGTCAAAAGTGAATCTTCTTACGCAAATGCCCCTTCGCCTCAACCTCCGCCAGCTTCAGGCCGGCATACTGGCACGCCTCGCGCATCAACTGCTTAGCCTCAGCTTGCGGCAGCTGCGCCAGATTCTCCAGCTTGTATCCCTTGCTCTGCAGATACTCGGCAACATATTTTTGTTCCAACGCATTCTGCGGTCCTTCACCCGCGCTCTGATCCACATCCTGTTCATCAATCTCAGTCATACTCAACCTGCCTTTCACCACTACCGTTATAACACAATCCTGGCCCGGTGAGCGAGCCAGGATTGAATATAGCAGGTTGGCATCCCCGGCTACGCGACTTCCGGTATAATCCCCTACATGTCTCCACCTTCCAATCGCCCCAGCGACAAAGCTGCCCAATGCGGCGAGCCATCCTACATCTGGCGTGCCGGCCAGGAGCGGCGCCTGAGCATGATCCTGCGCGCCGCCGGCGAGCGCCTGGGCGGGCGGGTGCTGGAGAACGGCTGTGGGGTGGGCATGTACGTGCGCCACCTGGCGCCGTATTGCGGCATGCTGGTCGGCCTGGAGTATGATTTCGAGCGAGCGGTGGAGGCGCGGCAGCACGCCGCACCCATCACCAACGCCGCCGGGGAATATTTGCCCTTCCCAAATGAAAGCTTCACCGCCATCCTCAGCCACGAGGTGCTCGAGCATGTGCAGGACGACCGGCTGGCGGTAGAAGAAATGCTGCGCATGCTCCAGCCCGGCGGGCGAGCCATCCTTTTCGTCCCCAATCGCGGCTACCCCTTCGAAACCCACGGTATCTACTGGCGGGGTAAATACCATTTCGGCAATATTCCCCTGGTCAACTACCTGCCGCGCCGCCTGCGCGACCGTCTTGCGCCCCACGTACGCGTCTACACCGCCGGCGACCTGAAACGTCTGTTGGCCGGGCTGCCCGTGAGAGTCGTGGAACGCACCATCATCTTCGGCGCTTATGACAACATCATCTACCACCGGCCGCGCCTGGGACGCCTGCTGCGCACCCTGCTGCAGTTCCTGGAGCGCACCCCGCTGCGTTGGTTTGGTCTATCTCATTTTTGGGTAGTAGAAAAGCTGCCGCTTCCCTAAGAAATGCGTGGTAAATTGTCACTGCGAGCGAAGCAAAGCAGTCTCCCTGCCAGTCGGGGGGTGGCTTTGGCAGAAGAACGCTGTCTCGCCATGACAGTTACATCAAGATTGAAATGCGCTGGGTACAGTGAGGTTACCAGCCTTCTATCTAGGCTGAACGGAAATCGTAGATTCCATCCACCACGGGCCAGGTTTTCTCACACGCCGGGCAGTGCAGCGCGGCCTCTTGTTCGACCAGCTTGCTTCCCCCACAGGCCAGGCATTGGAAGAATGCGCCTGGCTGTGCCAGCGGTGTTTCCCCCGCCGCCCGGCTGAGCGTGAACACACTGGGGGTGAGCTGCCACCAGTCCCCGCTCCATTGGGCCAGCGAATCCAGCCAGATCAGCAGGCGCACCGGAAGCAGCCGTTTGAAAAGCCCCAGCCGGAAGTGCGAGACAGTAAGCTGGCGCTGGCGCTCAAAGCTGCATTCTGCCAACCACTGGCGCACTGCCCGGGGGTGAAAATCAAAGTTCAGCGCGGTGAACTCAACCGGCTCCAGGGAGAAGGGGCTCCAGCTCTGCCGCCGCAGCCAGTAGCGCAAGATGGCTTTGAGATTCAGCTTGCTGGCATATTCCAGGATAAAAGCAGCCCCCGGCTGCAGCACCCGGCGCACCTGGCGCAATGCCAGCGGCGCATCTGCCATGTGGTGCAGCGTGCGGATCATGGTGGCAGAATCGAATAAGCCTGCCACGAACGGCAGGCGGTAGATATCGGCGGCGACATAAATATAACGCGGACTGTGACCCAGGCGCTGCGCAGCCTGCTGCAGCTGGGTCAGCGAATAATCCAGCAGGACCACCCGCTCATAACCGGCGTAGCGGGGGGTGTTCCTTCCCGCGCCGGCGCCTAATTCTAGCAATAAGTGACCGTTCTTGGGCAGCAAGCGGCGCAGCGCCACCGCCTCCACCGTATCCTCATAACTGCGCCCGCCCTTTTCCCAGAAACTGGTCTGGTAGTCAGAGCCCTCGTAGCTGCACACCGGTGGACGTTCAGCGCTCATCAGCAGCCTGGTGTAAAACTGCCCTATTCGGCAGCAGACCCATTATTGCCCACCGCAGCATAGCCGCGCCCTACACCGCGATAAATGAAGCCCAGCTCGACCATCTCAGCCGGCTCGTAGATATTACGACCGTCGAACAGCACGGACTGGCGCATCAGCCCGCGCACCCGCGCCTTGTCCAGCTGTTTGAACTCATTCCATTCGGTCAGCACCACCAACGCATCACAACCCTCCGCCAGGCTGTACGGGTCAGAGCGCATCTCCACACCGGGCAGCTGTGGACCGGCAATCTCCATCGCCACCGGGTCATAAGCGCGCACCTGGGCACCTTCCGCCTGCAAGCATTGCGCAATCGTGATCGACGGGGCATCGCGCATATCATCCGTATTCGGTTTGAAGGATAACCCCAGCAGCCCGATCACCTTGCCGTTCAGGTCACCCACCAGCTCCCTGATCCGCTGTACCGCCGTTTCGCGCCGGTCTGTATTGATCTCCATCACCGCATTCAGCAGCTGTGGATGGCGGCCTTTCTCGGCGGCCATATACGCCAGCGCTTTGACATCTTTGGGGAAGCAAGAGCCGCCGTACCCAATCCCGGCATCCAGGAACTGCTTGCCAATCCGCTGGTCATAACCCATGCCAACCGCCACTTCCTTGACATCCGCACCCAACGCCTCGCAGATGTTGGCTATTTCGTTAATGAAGGATATCTTGGTTGCCAGGAAAGCATTGGAGGCGTACTTGATCATCTCCGCCGTGCGCAGGTCAGTGATCACGATCGGTGCCCGCAGCGGTAGGTGAAGCTGGGCTACCTTCTCAGCCGCTTCGCGATCCAGCGAGCCCAACACTGTGCGGTACGGCTGCATGAAATCACTGATCGCCGAGCCTTCGCGCAAGAATTCCGGGCAGGAGACCACTGCAAATGGTACTGCCTGTTTCTGGTGCCGGCGGACAATATCTGCCACCCAGTCCCCGGTGCCAACTGGCACCGTGGATTTGTTGATGATCACCAACGGTGCAGTCATATGTTCAGCAATGGTACAGGCTGCCGTTTCGACATAGCGCAGGTCGGCCTCCCCATCCACACCGGACGGGGTGCCGACCGCAATGAAAACGAATTCAGTTCCTTCCAGCGCATCCACATAAGAGGTGGTGAAAACGATCCGCCCGGCGCGCATGTTGCGGTCAACCACCTCTTTCAAGCCTGGCTCGTAGATCGGCATGATGCCGTGTTTTAGATTCTCGATCTTTTCTGGGTTGATGTCCAGGGCAGTCACATGATTTCCCAGATCAGCAAAACAGGCTGCCGTGACCAGCCCGACATATCCTACACCCACCACACAGATTTGTTTCATCGAAATTCACGCCTCCGCACTATGAAATGACTCGTTCTACCCGGTCTGCTGGCTTGTTTCCAGCGACCCAATCGCCAAGTGTATCATAATTTTCGCCTGGAAGTCTGTCATCTTCTGTCAATGACCTCTGTCACTTGCTAATACGGTAATATTAGTCTAAAATTATTGGAGATAAATCCTATCCACATCACCAGAATAAGGGAGCACACATCATGCAAATAACTCGTCAGGCCGACTACGCAGTCCGGGCCATGGTCTATCTGGCCCAGTTAGGCCCCGGTCACCGTGCAGCGACCAGCCAGATCGCTAAAGATAAGCAAATTCCGCCATCCTTCCTGGCTAAGATCGTATCCCAATTGTCCGTTGCCGGACTGTTGCAGACCTCACGCGGGGCGCGCGGGGGTGTGTCGCTGGCGAAATCACCGGAGGAAATCACATTACTGGATGTCGTCGAAGCCATTGATGGGCCTATTCTGCTCAACGAATGCGTTGGGGATAGCAGTGCTTGCGTTTTCGGATCCGATTGCTTGATGAAACCGGTCTGGTGTGATGCCCAACAAGAGCTGGTTGAGCGGCTCAAGCAGGTCAACTTTGCTCAATTTACCGAGATTAAGCTCAACACCAATTAAATCTGCTGCCAGTCATATCTGGATAGGCAAACGGGAGAGGCTGCCAGGGATGGTATGCCTCTCTTGCTTTTTAATCCGCCTGCCAGCTAAAATTTGCCCATCCCACCTCTTCTGGCGTATAATCACAGGAAAATAAAATAGCTAATCTGGTTCACTCATAGGAGCTGCCATGTCCAACCCCCGCATTGTTCGCGCCCCCCGCGGTACCCAACTGACCTGTAAATCCTGGCTTACCGAAGCCGCTTATCGCATGATCCAGAACAACCTCGATCCAGAGGTCGCCGAACGCCCGCAAGACCTGGTGGTCTATGGAGGGCGCGGTCAGGCCGCGCGCAACTGGGAATCTTTTGATGCCATCCTGGAGACGCTCAAAGAGCTGGAAGATGACGAAACCTTGCTCGTCCAGTCCGGCAAACCGGTCGTGGTATTCAAAACCCATCCCGACGCGCCGCGGGTGCTGATCGCCAACTCCAACCTGGTGCCTCACTGGGCTACCCAGGCGCATTTCGACAGCCTGGCAGAGCGGGGATTGATCATGTATGGGCAAATGACCGCCGGCTCGTGGATCTACATCGGCACCCAGGGCATCCTGCAGGGCACATACGAGACGCTCGGCTCGCTGGCACAGCAGCGCGGCTGGCCTTCGCTGCAAGGTAAATTCGTGCTTACCGCCGGGCTGGGGGGAATGGGCGGCGCCCAGCCGCTGGCAATTACCATGAACCAGGGGGTTGCCCTGGTGGTCGAAGTGGACCCAGCCCGCGCCCATCGCCGCCAGGAGATTGGCTACATTGACCTGGTAGTGGACACTCTGGAAGAGGCCATGACCCTGGTGGAAGAATACGTTCAGAAAAAAGAGCCGAAATCCATCGGTCTGATCGGCAACGCGGCGGAGATCTACCCCGAGCTGGTGCTGCGCGGTGTGGTGCCCGATGCAGTCACCGACCAGACCCCCGCCCATGACGTGATGATGTATATCCCCGCTGGATTAAGCCTGGCGGAGGCTGAGGCGCTGCGCCAGCGCGATCCCAAAGAATACGAACAGCGCTCGATGCAATCCATGGCCCGCCAGGTGGAAGCCATGCTAGAGTTCCAGCGCCGCGGCGCCGAGGTCTTTGACTACGGCAACAACCTGCGCCAGCGCGCCTTTGACTACGGCGTTAAGGACGCCTTCAACTTTCCGGGTTTTGTGCCCGCCTACATCCGTCCCCTGTTTTGCGAGGGCAAAGGGCCATTCCGCTGGGTTGCCCTGTCTGGCGACCCGGAAGATATCTACCGCACAGATGAAGCCATCGTGGAGCTCTTCCCCAATGATGCCCATCTTCACCGCTGGCTAAAGATGGCGCGCGAGAAAGTGCCTTTTCAGGGTTTGCCCGCCCGTATCTGCTGGCTGGGTTATGGCGAACGCGCCGCGGCTGGCCTTTTGTTCAACAAACTGGTCACCAAAGGTATTGTCAAAGCCCCAATCGTGATCGGCCGCGACCACCTGGATGCCGGTTCAGTGGCATCCCCTAACCGCGAGACCGAAGGCATGCGCGATGGCAGCGATGCGGTTAGCGATTGGCCCATTCTCAATGCACTGATCAATGCAGTGGGTGGTGCCACCTGGGTCTCCTTTCATCACGGCGGCGGGGTTGGCATCGGCTTCAGCCAGCATGCCGGCCAGGTCATCGTCGCCGACGGAACCCCTGCAGCCGCCCGCCGCCTGGAGCGGGTGCTGACCACCGATCCTGGCATGGGCGTGGTGCGCCATGCCGATGCTGGCTACGAAATCGCCATTACTGCTGCCAAGCGCCATGGGATAAAACTGCCCATGTTGAGAGCATAGCCTGCCCGGCCTGTTGATTTTGTAAGGTTTAACCGTTGACAAGAGCAAGATTCACAGGTAAAAATACTGGATACCAAATATTTTTTCAACAGGGTCTCACGGGTAGGAGGGATGAATCGAGCCCTTGACTAGTATGGATGGATCATCCGCTGCATATGTCTTGGTCGCGCTGTCCTTCGCTGCCTTTATCGCCGCCCTGGCATATGCAGCCTGGCAGCGGCGTTCTCAGATTGGGGGAACGCCCCTGTTCAGCGTGCTTCTCACCCTCGTCTGGTGGCTGCTTGGAGCTGCGCTGCAATTTGCCAGCCCGGATGATGCTCGTCACTTATTTTGGGCCAAAGTACAGTACCCGGCGATCGCGGCTCTACCCAGCCTCTGGATTATCTATGCCCTACGCTATTCCAGGCTCCCCCGCCGCCTGCCTCCCCAAACCCTGCTCATCCTGCTGATCGAGCCTGTATACCTTTCCATCCTCGCCTGGAGCGATAAGCAGCCAGCCCTGCTCGAGAGCCAGACTGCCCGGTTCGGCATTCCATTCATCTCAATAGTGCAGCCATCTGGATTCTGGGGCTGGTTCCACATGAGTTACAGCCTTGTGCTGGTCTTCCTCAGCGCCGCCCTGCTGCTACGCAGCCTCACCAACCGCCCCCATCCCTACCCCAGCAAGTTCTGGGCTTCAATTGGCGCCGTGATCATTGCTTCCACCGGGATGATCCTGGACATAATTGGCCTGAATCCTTTCCGGCCTCTTCCGGCTGCTCCAGTGGCATTTGCCCTGGCAGGGATTGTGGTTGGACTGGGAGAGGTTGGTTTCCGCCTGTGGGGGATTGTACCGCAAGCATGCCATACCGTATTTGAACACATCACGGATGCTGTTATTGTATTGGACTCCTCAAACCGTATTGTGAGCTTGAACCAGGCGGCATGCAAATTGATCAATCTTCCAGCCTCCAGTGCAATCGGCCAGCCGGTTGCCAAAGCCTGGTCGGATTGGCCATCAGCCATCACCTGGCCTTTTGGCGGTGCTGCGGTGGATCAGGAAATCACAATACCCAGCCGCGATGCTATGCGCAGCTTTGACTTGCATATCTCCCCACTTAGAAGTTCCCCAAATCAGCTGCGTGGCCGGGTCATCGTGCTGCGGGAAATGACCGACCAGCGGCGCGCCGAAGAAGCCTTGCGCCGGCGGGACGAAATTCTGGATGCAATTGGTTTTGCCACCAAGCAGTTCATGCGCCATGCTGCTATCGAAGAAATCCTCCCCGAGGTATTTGCTCGCCTCGGCGAGGCCACGCGCGTTAGCCGGGTGTATCTGTTGGAGAACCAGCTTGCTGCCGATGGAAGCATCACCTGCATTTACCGCCACGAGTGGGATGCCTGGAGGATCAATCCTAACCTGAGCACTCCCGTCTTGCAGAGCTTCTCCATGCCAGAGCACGGTCTGGCGCGCTGGGTCGACCTGCTGAGCGCGGGAGAAGTTATTCATGATCACCTGCGCAACCTGCCACCCAGCGAACAAAACTTTTTACACCAGCGCGGTGTATGCTCGTTGGTAGTTGTACCCATCTTACTGGAAACACAATGTTGGGGCAGCCTGGGTTTTGAGGATTGTAAAACCGAACGCGAGTGGACCTCCCTGGAAATTGATGTCCTGCGCACTGCTGCTGACACTGTTGGCGCTGCCTTGCAGCGCCGGCAAGCCGAACAAGCTGCTCTGCGCTGGGCAGAAGTAAACCAAACCCTGCTTGACCTGACCGTCATCATAGGATCCACGCTGAACATCACACAGGTGCTGGATTGGGTTACCATGGCTGTTCGCACTGTGCTGCCCGTGGACCGGTCAGCGATATTGCTCTGGGATGAGCAGCAAAATGCCCTCCTACCCACCCAAAATCCATCCGCTGAGCTTTCCCAGCTTTTCTGGCCCCCTGAGGCAATCCAGGAATTCGGCGACTTTAAGCTGACCCCAGAACAGGTACCCCTCATTGGAGAACTGCAGCGGGGCAAAGAAGCGATTGCCATCCAGTCCGTACCCGACAGCCCGCTCCTACCCGCTCACCTCACCAGTATGTTCCGTATTGCCTCGCTGCTGGCTGTCCCAATCATCTATCATGACCGCTTCACAGGCACACTCTACCTGGACTATACCCGGGCTGAACATACCTTTACCCGCCAGGAAATCGACCTAGCTACTGCGCTGGCCCGCCAGGCCGGCCTGGCAATCGAGCGCGCCCGCCTTTACACCCAGTCACGGGAAGACGCTGACGAACTTGCCGCCCTGTACCAGGCCTCCTCGACCCTGCTCACCAGCAGGGATGACCTGCAAGCACTAGCCCACCAGATCGTGGAAGTGGTGACCGGTGAATTTGATTTTGCCTATTGCAGTGTTATGCTATTGGATAAAGAACCTAATCACCTGAAGACAATTGCCCAGCGCGGCTACTTGGAAAGGAATGGATCACCGATTTCTGTTGAGGGTCCAGGGTTGGCCCCTTACGCTGCCCGGACCGGGGACATCGTTTATGCACCCGACGTAAGCCAGGATCCACGCTACGTTCAGATCTCCTCACGCACGCGCTCTGAGATAGTTATTCCCCTCAAAGCAGGCGATGAGGTCATCGCCTTGCTCAACCTGGAAAGTCCGGAGACGAATGCGTTCGATGAGCGCGCCCGGCGGATTTTAACCGCCTTCGCCGGTGATGCTGCCCTGGCTTTGCAGAATGTGCGCTTGTTCAATGCTGCTCAGGTCCACGCCCGCCAGATGGCACTGCTCAACGAGATCACCCGTACCGCCCTGCTCAAAACCGACCTCCATGAGATGTTGAACACCCTCGCCAGCCGGATGAACGAGCTGATATCGTCAGATCACTGCTACATCACGATCTGGGATGACGAGCATCAACAGGTGCTGCCTGGCGGGGCTTCGGGTGATTTGCTCGAGCTGTACCAGAAGTGGCCCATTGAGCCAGGACGGCCTACTCTTACCGCAGCTGTGCTGGCATCTAACGGACCGATTGCTGTTGCAGATACCCCCCACAGCCAATACTACCTTCCTGGGCCTGCCGGGGCATTCCCATCTCAGGCGCTTTTGGGCCTGCCCATGATCGTTGGTGAACAAAAGCTGGGGGCGGTTTTCATCGGATTCACCCAGGAACACACCTTTACCAACCGTGAAATTGCGATCTGCCAGCAGGCTACCGGCCAGATCGCCCTGGCTCTCGCCGAGGCCTGGTCGCTGGAGACCGCCCGGCAGCGCATCCAGGAAGCCGAGACGCTGCGCCAGGCTGGTGCCATTGTGGCCAGCGCCCTCAAAGAAGAAGAAGCCATCCAACTGATCATGGAACAACTGGCCCGCGTGGTGCCGTGCGACAGCGCCTCAGTACAGATCCTGCACGACGGTTATCTTGAAATCGTGGGGGGCTTTGGCTGGCCGGATATCAAACAGGTGATTGGCCAGCGCTTCCCGGTTCCTGGCGATAATCCGAATACACAGGTGGTACAAAAAAGCCAGCCTGTCCTGCTGGATGATGTGTCTGCTCTCTACCCTGTCTTTCGTGAACATCCCCATTCCTATATCCGCTCCTGGTTGGGGGTTCCGCTGGTGCTCCACAACCAGGTCAAGGGCATGTTAGCCATGGACAGCGCCCAAGCGGATTACTTCACCCCGGATCAGGCCCGGCTGGCATCGGCTTTCGCCGATCAAGTGGCAATTGTCATGGAAAACGCTCGCCTGTACCAGGAAGCCCGCCAGGCAGCCGAACGGCGCTCCATTTTACACCGGGTTAGTCAGGAAATTGTGACTGCCAACTTAGATGCCGAACAGATCTACACCGCCATCCATAGAGCAGCCGCCCAGCTAATGCCTGCCGAAGCCTTCGCCATCACCCTGGTAACCCCTGACCCTACCCAAGCCGAAGCCGTGTATCTGGTAGATAAAGAAGGGCGCGCCCCAAGGCAGCTCTTCCCGAAAGAACAGGGCCTCACCGGAAGTGTGCTGGCGGTTGGCAAGACCATCTACATCCCCGATGTAGACCAGGCTGTCGATTTTCAAGGGCTGCATTACGGCGGTCTGGAACACACCCGTTCTGTACTGGCATTGCCATTGCGCGCCGGTGACCGCATCCTTGGCATGCTCTCCGCCCAAAGCTACCAACCAAATGCCTACACCTCCGAAGATCAATACCTGTTGGAAATGCTGGCTGCTACTGCTGCCATCGCCATAGAGAACTCCCGCTTGCTCAAGGAGATCCAATGGCTGGCCATCACCGATCCCCTGACGGGGTTGTATAACCGCCGCGGACTGTTCGAGCTGGCAGAACGAGAAGTTGAACGCTACCGGCGCTTCGGACGGCCATTCTGTGTCTATATGATCGATATCGACCATTTCAAGCAGATCAATGATACCCATGGACATGCCGCCGGCGACCAGGTTCTGGTCGGGCTTGCCAAACGGCTGAAGCAGCGCATCCGAGATATCGATATCATTGGCCGGTATGGTGGGGAGGAGCTCCTGGTGGTGCTGCCTGAAACCCAGCTCGCACAAGGTCTACTGGCAGCAGAGCGGGCGCGCGGTCACGTTGAACAGCATCCCATCCATACAGAACATGGGGAGATTCCGGTGACCATCAGCGTGGGTGTGGCTGAGATCGACGCACAAATTTCAGACCTGGCGGCATTGGTCGACCGGGCTGATAGTGCCATGTACGCAGCGAAACAGGCCGGCCGCAACCGGGTGATGGCTTATCGGGGGGAAAAAGATCGCAATTTTTGAGCAGCCAGTGCCACCCAATCACCGGATTGGCAGCGCTCCAACAGCTTCAGGCCGTGGGGGATCAGCGCAGCCTCCACCTCGGGGGACTGTTCAGCCAGGATGCCGGAGAGCACCAGCCAGCCTCCAGGGGTGACCAATTCGCCCAGCCCCTCATCCAGCAAGCGCACCAGCACGGGGGCCAGGATGTTGGCAAAAACCAGCTCGCCTTGCTGCAGACTGAACGCACCGCGCCGCACCTCTGCCACTGAGCCCACTCCCAACTCCAGCCCCGCGCCTATGCCGTTCAAAGCAGCGTTCTGGCTGGATGCATCCATCGCCAGCGGGTCAATATCCACCCCCAGGGCATGTGCCGCGCCCAGCTTGAGCGCAGCTACTGCCAAAATGCCTGAGCCGCAACCAATATCCAGCACACGCGGGTTGCCGCCATTTTGCAGGAAGTAAGCCTCAGTCAGCGCCAGGCACAATTGGGTCGTCGGGTGCGTCCCGGTGCCAAAGGCCATCCCCGGATCGATGCGGATAGGTAGCCGCCCGCCAATCTCAGGCTCCAACCACGCCGGGACGATCATCAGCCCCTCGCCCACCGGGATGGGATGGTAGTGCTGTTTCCAGGCATCAACCCAGTTCACTTCTTCGAACGGCCGGAAAACCGGCGCCGGCAGCGGGGTGATGCGCCCCAGGTACCACAAGCCCTCTTCGATCTTGCGCCGCGTTTCTTCAAGCGCTTCATCCATCGGCAGGTAGCCGCACACGCGCAGTGGTCCCACCGCCTGCCCGTTTTCATCCTCCGGTCCGGCGTACACCGCCGTCGACTCGATCACCACCCCCGCCGGGATGTAGCGCGCCAGCACCTCAGCCACTGCTTCCGCCAGCTCGCCGTTCACCGTCAGGGAGACTTCCAGCCAGGCAGGCTCGCTCATCGCCGGCTATCCACCCAGAGTCTCTTTCAACCAATCAAAAAAGCTGCGCTCGGCAGGCTTGACCTCGCTGCCCAGGCTGTGCGCCAACTGTTCGAAGAGCTGGCGCTGCTCAGCATTCAGGGTTTTGGGAATCTCCACGTTGACCACTACAAGCTGGTCGCCGCGGCCGCTGCCGCGCAGGCGCGGCACGCCCTTGCCGCGCACGCGCAGCACTTTGCCCGGCTGGATGCCCGCCGGGATGCGCAGCTTTTCTGGACCATCCACGGTGGGGATTTCCACATCCGCGCCCAGCGCCGCCTGAGCAATGTTGATGTTCAAATCCAGCAGGATCTCATCCTCGCGCCGGCGGAAGTATTTGTGGGGTTGAACCTGCACTACCAGGTACAGATTGCCATGCGGGCCGCCATTCACCCCCGGCTGACCCTCCCCCGCCAGGCGAATCTGGTTGCCATTATCCACCCCAGCAGGGATAGCCACGGTTTTTTTGCGCGTCCTGCGTACCTGGCCGCGCCCGTTGCAGGTATGGCAGGGGGTTGAGATAGTCTCACCGGCGCCATTGCACGCCGGGCAGGCCGAAACCTGCACCATCGAGCCGAGCAGAGTCTGGCGCACCTGGCGCACCTCACCGCTGCCGCCGCAGGTCACACAGCGCACCGGGGTTGTGCCCGGTTCGGCCCGGCTGCCCTGGCAGGTCTCGCAACCCTCGTCGCGGGTGATCTCGATCTCTTTTTCCGCGCCGAAGATAGACTCCTCGAAGGTCAGCTCAACCCGGTACTGCAAATCCGCGCCGCGGTGCGGCGCGTTGCGCGAGCGGCGGGAGCTGCGGCCAAAACCGCCCAACCCGCCAAAGAACTCCTCGAAAATGTCGGCAAAATCGACCGTAAAATCCGTCGGAACGCCCCCCGCGCCCTGCACGCCGGCGTGCCCAAAACGATCATAGGCGGCGCGTTTGTCTGCATCAGAGAGCACCGCAAAGGCCTCATTGATCTCTTTGAAGCGCTCTTCGGCATCCGGTGCATCATTCACATCGGGATGGTACTGGCGGGCCAGCTTTCGGAATGCAGCCTTGAGCTCGTCTGCCGAAGCACCGCGGGGAACACCTAAAATTTCGTAGTAGTCTCGTTTTGCCATTTGATTTTAGAGGAATCCCACAATCAGGAAGTTGCGTGCCCTTCGGGCACGCAACTTCCTGATTGTGGATATTTATTTTTTATGCGTTGCGGAATTCACCATCCACAACATCTTCATCGCCGCCAGGGCGCTGGCCTTGTTCGGGGCCAGCCTCAGGACCGGGTGCGCCCGCCTGCGGTTCGCCCTGCTGGTACATCGTCGCGCCGATCTGCTGCACCACCTGGAACAGCTGGTCAGTAGCGTGCTTCATGGTCTCAACATCACTGCCTTCCATCTCCTTCTTGACGTTGGCAACCTCCGCTTCCACCTTACTGCGGGTGTCGGCAGGTATCTTGTCACCATAATCGCGCAGCGCTTTCTCAGCGGTGTAAACAGCATTATCGGCATTATTCTTCGCTTCGATCAATTCCTTGCGCTTCTTGTCCTCATCGGCATGCACTTCCGCCTCGCGGCGCATGCGGTCGACCTCGGCTTCATTCAATCCAGAAGAAGCGGTGATGGTGATATGCTGGGAACGCCCGGTCGCCTTGTCCGAGGCGGTAACTTTGATAATGCCGTTGGCATCGATATCAAAGGTCACCTCGATTTGGGGCATGCCCCGTGGGGCTGGCGGGATGCCATCCAGGATGAACTTGCCCAGCGACTTGTTGTCCGCCGCCATGGGACGCTCGCCCTGCAGGACATGGATCTCAACCTGCGGTTGGCTGTCCGATGCCGTCGAGAAGATCTGGCTCTTGCGTGTGGGGACGGTTGTATTGCGCTCGATGAGCGGGGTAGCCACACCACCCAGGGTCTCCACCGACAACGTCAGCGGGGTCACGTCCAACAGCAAGATATCCTTCACATCCCCACCCAGCACGCCTGCCTGGATGGCAGCACCGATTGCCACCACCTCGTCCGGGTTAACCCCCTTGTGGGGATCTTTTCCGAACAGGCCGCGTACTGCCTCTTGCACCGCCGGCATACGAGTCATCCCACCTACCAGCACCACCTCATTGATCTTGGAAGTGTCCAGATCCGCATCCCGCAGCGCCGATTTGACCGGTCCAAGCGAGCGCTCGATCAGGTCGCGGGTCAGCTGCTCCAGTTTTGCCCGGGTCAGGGTCATCACCAGGTGCTTGGGACCGGTAGCGTCTGCCGTAACGTAAGGCAGGTTGATCTCGGTCTGCAGCATGGAAGACAGCTCGATCTTAGCCTTCTCACCCGCCTCGCGCAACCGCTGCAAGGCCTGGCGATCCTGGCGCAGGTCAATGCCGTTCTCGCGCTTGAACTCATCCGCCAGGTAATCGATGATCCGCAGGTCAAAGTCGTCGCCACCCAGGAAGGTATCCCCGCTGGTTGAACGCACCTGGAACACGCCATCGCCGACATCCAGGATGGAGATATCAAAGGTGCCACCGCCCAGGTCGTACACCGCGATGGTCTCATCCTTTTTCTTGTCCAGGCCGTAAGCCAGGGAAGATGCCGTCGGCTCGTTGATGATGCGCAGTACTTCCAGCCCGGCGATCTTGCCGGCATCTTTGGTGGCATTGCGCTGGGCATCATTGAAGTACGCCGGCACTGTGATCACCGCCTGGGTGACGGTCTCGCCCAGATAGGCTTCGGCGTCGGCTTTCATCTTGGCCAGGATCATGGCCGAAATTTCGGGCGGAGAATACTCACGTCCACCCAGTACCACGCGCACATCGCCATTCGGGGCCTTGGCCACTTTATAAGGCACACGAGAAAGCGCTTTCTGCACCTCAGGGTCGTTGAATTTACGCCCCATGAAGCGTTTGATTGAGAAGACAGTATTTTCGGGGTTGACCACCGCCTGGTTGCGGGCTACGCGGCCGACCAGGCGCTCGCCATTCTTGTTGAACGCCACAACGGACGGTACCAGGCGCTCGCCCTCGGCGGAGGGAATGACGACGGGTTCGCCGCCTTCCATCACCGCCACAACGCTGTTGGTTGTTCCAAGGTCAATACCAATGATTTTTGCCATAGTTTTTATACTCCTTTGTTGTCAAAATCCTTATTGATGATTGCTGTGTTCAAGTTGCAAGAGTTCAATCCCGTTTAGCGAGCCACCCGCACCCGGGCCGGGCGCAGTACCCGCTCGCCTAGCGTGTAGCCGGTTTGCACCACACCGATGATCTGCCCGCTTTCCAGCTCCGGGTTATCCTCCTGCGAAATCGCCTCATGCAGCGAGGGATCAAAGAAGGCGCCTTCGGTTTCAATCGTTTTCACCCCATCCGCCTCAAAGGCGCTCAGCAGTTTGCGGTAGATCAGGTCGATCCCATTTGCCCAGGCGGCGCCGTCGCCCTCCTGTGGGCGGTTGCGCAGGGCGCGTTCCAGGTCATCTGCGACATCCAGGTAGCGGCGCAGCGCATTGCCGAGTGCATTTTGAGCACCTTGCGAGCTCTCGCGCTCGATGCGGCGCTTATAGTTGAAGAAATCAGCTCGCTCACGCTGCCAGCCGTCCAGGTATTCCTGCGCCTTGGCCTGCGCCGCAACCAGTTCGGGGTTGGGCTCGGCAGCAGGTACATCGGTTTCCGCTGCGGGAACCGCCGGTGTTTGAGTTTCTGCTTCTGGTTTATGCTTACGAGTTGGCATGCTTCAATCCTTATCTACGTTTTATTTCCAATAGCGTTCTTTCAATTATTTCATCACCATCAGTGTTGAGCATTCAAAATCCTTGTACCAAGGTTTTCTCAGTGTTCTCCGTGTGCTCTGTGGTGAATTTCTTTTCAGTGTTTACCGTTGTGTCCTTTGCTCCGCGCTCTCTGCGTTCTCTGTGGTAAAACCGGCCTATTCCTCTGCCAGCATATCGTTCACCAGGTCCGAGAGCAAGCCCGAGACAAAGCGCACCGTCGAAACAGTTTTTCCATAAGCCATGCGGGTCGGACCCAACACTCCCAGTGCACCCGTCACTAACCCCGGCACACCATAGCGCGCCAGCACCACGGAACAATCACGCAGCTCTTCCCAGGTGCCTTCCCCACCGATCAGCACCTGCACCTCATCCACTGCCGAGTTAAGCACCGTGCGCGTGAGCAGGTCATCCAGCAGCGAGCGCTCTTCGAGCACGCGCAGCGCCTTGCGCGCCAACTCCGACTCGGCAAACTCCGGCTCAGCCAGCACGTTGGTCAGCCCATCGCGGTACACCTCGCCTGAGGCCCAGCGGTTCATCCGCTCCTGGTCATCCCGGATCAGCTTGAGCACATCCTGCTCCAGGGCATCGAATGCACCCTCCAGGGCGGCAATGCCGTCAGCGTTCAATCCCTGGCAGGCCTGGTTGAGATGGTCTGCAGCCGTCGAAAGCTGATCTTGCGTCACCGGTTCAGCCAGGGTGAGCATCTGCTGGCGCACTTCGCCGCCCGACCACACGATCACCATCAGCACCTGCCGTCCCTGGGTAGAGATCAGGCTCAAATGCTTGAAGCGCGCCTGCTCCGGGCGGGGAGAGGTGATCAGCGAGGCTGCCTGTGACTGGTGCGCAAGCACCGAGGCTGCCAGGCGCATCCAGCGCCCCACATCCGGGCCAACCTGGTAGAACTGGTGGGTTATGGTGTTGCGGGTGTTGGCCGGCAGCTCGGTATGGCCCATTAACTGACGCACAAAGAAGCGATAGCCTTCCTCGGTGGGCACACGCCCGGCAGAGGTGTGCGGTTGGCGCAGATAGCCTGAATCGGTCAGGTCCACCATCACATTGCGCACCGTCGCCGAACTTACTTCCAGCGCGTAACGATCGACCAGGTGCGCCGAACCGATAGGCTGGGCAGTGTCCACATAGTCACGAATGATGAGTGCCAGGATCAGGCGCTGGCGGTCGTTAAGGGTAGTCATGGTCAATTTCACCGCAAATTTAGCACTCTCGATAGTCGAGTGCTAAACCAACGGGTAAAATTATACCATGCGCGGGATGAGCGTCAAGCGGGGGCGAGGGGGTTCTTATAAAATTCTAACGCCGGTTGACGTTTCTCTGGTATAATTCCGCCAATCTAAATCCAAAAACGCGACGACCGGGACGAGTAAACGGAACTGGCCCGACAGAAAATGGAGATCACCGGCTGAGAGTTCCTGCGGCAGCCAAACGGCGAAAACCACCCGTGAGCGTAACCCCCAACAGCGGGGGCGGCACACGTAGGGGCAGGTCTCTGACCTGCCCGCCCGACCACCAGGACCCACCCGCCCAACCCGCCCAGTAAGGCAAACGGCTGGCCCCGTTATCGGCTCAAAGAGATCCATTGCAAGATGGAATCTGGGTGGAACCGTGTGAGCCTCCTCTCGCCCCAGTCGGGCGGGAGGTTTTGTTTTTATGAAAAGAGATTACACCGCAGAGCACGCAAAGAACGCGGAGAAAAACCTTTTTATATATTAAGAACTCTGCGATCTCAGCGATCTCCGCGGTGGATATGTTGAAAACTCTGCGATCTCCGCGGTAAACCGGTTTTTTGGAGGCAAGAATGTCACAAGACAAGCAAGATCCCAACGAGAAAGACCCCGCAGCGGAGCTCTACCGCATCCGCCACTCCGCCGCGCACATCATGGCGCAGGCGGTGGTCGAGATGTTCCCCGAAGCCAAGTACACCATCGGCCCGCCGGTCGAGAACGGCTTCTACTATGACTTCGACCTGCCGCGCACGCTGACTCCCGAAGATTTGCAGAAGCTCGAAAAGCGCATGCGCCAGATCATCGCCGGGCGGCACAAGTTCGAGCGCCAGGTGCTCTCCGCCGCCGAGGCGCGCGAGCTGTTCAAAGACCAGCCCTACAAGCTCGAGCTGATCGCCGGCCTCGAGCAGGGTGGCTTCGACGAGTATGGGAAACCGCTGGTAGAAAAGCCGGAGATCTCCATCTACACCCACGACAAGTTCACCGACCTATGCCGCGGCCCGCATGTGGAGCACACCGGGCAGATCAACCCCTCCGCGATCAAGCTGATGAACGTAGCCGGCGCCTACTGGCGCGGCGACGAGAAGAACAAGATGCTGCAGCGCATCTACGGCACCGCCTGGAAGACCGGCAGCGATCTCGAACAGTACCTGTGGCAGCTCGAAGAAGCCAAGAAGCGCGACCACCGCAAGCTGGGCAAGGAGCTGCAGATCTTCGTCTTTGATGAAGAGGTTGGCCCGGGGCTGCCCCTTTGGCTGCCACGCGGCGGGGTGATCATCGATGAATTGGAGACGCTAGCGAAAGAGCTGGAGACCAAAGCCGGCTACCTGCGCGTGCGCACCCCCCACCTGACCAAGGAAGACCTGTTCATCCGCAGCGGTCACCTGCCCTACTACGCCGAGAGCATGTACCCGCCCATGGAAATGGAAGGCGTCAAGTACTACATCAAGCCGATGAACTGCCCGATGCACCACAAGATCTTCGCCAGCCAGCCGCGCTCCTACCGCGACATGCCCATCCGCCTGTCAGAGTACGGCACCTGCTACCGCTTCGAGAAGTCCGGTGAGCTGTTTGGCCTGATGCGTGTGCGCTCGATGCAGATGAACGATGCCCACCTCTACGTGCCCGAAGACCTGTTCGAGCAGGAATTCATGGGCGTGATCGACCTGTACCACCAGTATTTCAAGATCTTCGGTATCGACAAATACATCATGCGCCTGAGCACGCACGCTAAATCCGGACTGGGCAAGAAGTATGTCGATAACGAGCGCCTTTGGCTGAAGACGGAAGAGATGGTGCGCCGGGCCATGGATAACGGCAAGGTGCCCTACCGTGAGGTCGCCGACGAAGCCGCCTTCTACGGCCCCAAGATCGACGTGCAGATTTGGAGCGCCATCGGCAAGGAGTTCACCCTGGCGACCAACCAGGTCGACTTTGCCGTGCCGGAGCGCTTCAACCTGACCTTCATCAACCGCGAGGGACAGGAAGAGACGCCGCTGTGCATCCACCGCGCCCCGCTCAGCACCCACGAGCGCATGATCGGCTTCCTGATCGAGCACTTCGCCGGCAGCTTCCCCGTCTGGCTCTCCCCCGACCAGGTGCAAGGTGATCCCCATCACCGACGCCCACAACGACTACGCCGTGCAGCTCACTCGCCAGATGAAGGCTGAGGGCATCCGCGCCGAGGCCGACCTGGGTGCCGAGCGCATGAACGCCAAGATCCGCCAGGCCCAGCTCTTCAAAGTGCCCTACATGCTCGTCGTCGGCGACCGCGAGATGGCCGAAGGCACGGTCTCGCTGCGTAAGCGGGATGGTTCGCGAGCGGACGGGATGCCGGCGGGCGAGTTCGTGGCGCTGGTGAGGGAGAGGATCGCGACGCGGTCGCGAGAGCTGTGATAATACAGGTGCAACGGACCGCCAAAGTGCATTGCACCTGGCTGCTTGCTGTATACAAAACCTGTGAGGTCTTTTTGTTGACGATTCCCCCCACACTGTGGTATCATCGGGCACGCTAAATGCCTCGAAACGGCATTTAGCTACTATTAATTACCCGTCTAAGGAAGGAAGGAACTATTAGCACAACCAACTACCGCATCAATGAGGGTATCCGTGTCCGAGAAGTCCGGCTGATCGGTCCCAACAACGAGAACATCGGCGTGGTCTCCATCCAGGAGGCGCAGCGCATCGCCAATGAAGCCGAGCTGGACCTGGTGGAAGTGGCCCCAGGGGCCGAACCGCCTGTCTGCCGTGTGATGGACTTCGGCAAGTTCTTATACGAGCGCACCAAGAAAGAGCGCGACGCACGCAAGGCGCAAACCAAGATCGAAGTCAAGGAAATCCGCCTGCGGCCGAAGACCAACATCTACCACCAGGGTTTCAAGGTTCGCGATGCCCGGCGCTGGTTGGAAGAAGGCAACAAGGTGCGGGTGCGCGTCCGCTTCCGCGGGCGAGAGATTGACTATGTCCACCTGGCCTTGGAAGACCTGAGGAAAGTTGCCGAAGAGCTGGCTGATGTAGCTACAGTCGAAGTGCCGCCAGCCATGGAAGGGCGCAGCGTGCTACTGGTGCTGGCGCCGAGCGGCAAGAAGAAGAAGTAAATCGATTTATTCGTGATGCAATCATCCGCCGGCATGGGTGGGAGGCCTCCCTGGTGAGGCTGCCCCTGCCGCGGGGTTTTGTGTGAGAAGGAGTATTAATCGTGCCTCGCAAACAAACTGAAGGTAAGTATAAATTAAAGACGCACAAAGCCACCTCGAAACGTTTCCGCATGACCGGGAACGGCCTCGTTGTGCGCACCAAGATCGGCAAGGGCCACTTGCGCCGGCGCACAGCCAAGCGCACGAAGTACTTGCTGAGTGAGATGCTGCCGGTCAAAGGCCGCGGCATCATCAAGCGCGTCAAACGCATGGCTCCCTACATGAAAAAAGCAGGGTAGCCCTCGATCCTATCCACCCTTTTAGTGCGGCCGTTGGGTGCATACAACAGGCACCGGCAGCAAGACTGCCAGCGCCGGCGCCCAGGGGTACGCAGGAGAGAAAAACATGACACGTGTAAAGACTGGACCGTACCGCCGCCAACACCATAAGAAGATCCTCAAGCTCAACCAGGGCCAATTTGGCACGCGCCATCGCCTGTTCAAGCGCGCCAACGAAGCCCGGCTCAAGAGCATGTGGTATGCCTATCGTGACCGGCGTCAACGCAAACGCGATCTGCGCCACCTGTGGATCGCCCGTATCAATGCCGCCGCCCGGCTGAATGGCACCACCTACAGCCGGATGATGCACGGCATGAAGGTCGCCAACATCGCCATCAACCGCAAGATGCTTGCCGATATGGCTGTGCGCGACCCGCAGGCTTTCGCAGCCGTGGCAGCCCAGGCAAAATCTGCCTGAACTATTTCCTTCACCCAGAACTCCGTTCCTCCCCGGCCTCTCCCAGCCGGGGAGGGTTTTATTTATCAATGATCAAACAATCTCACCACGAAGGACCAAAGTACACCAAGGAACACAAAGTTATTTATATAAAAATTTTTCGTGGCCTTTGTGTAGCCTTTGTGCTCTTTGTGTTTAAATTGTTTAATCCTCACTAATAAACCTCCCGTCCTCCAACTGCGTTGACTTGCCATATCCCCCATGCTACAATGGCGGCAATGATCACCTCCTCCCACAACCCCAAGATCCAGTGGCTGCGCAAGCTGCAAAGCCAATCCAAAGCTCGCCGCGAGGAGGGCGCCTGTGTGGTGGAAGGTGTACGTCTGGCAGAAGAAGCACTGCAAGCCGGATGGCCCGCCCTACTGGTGCTGCACAGCGAGCAGCTCAGCCTGCGCGGGCAGGCAGTTGTTGATGGTTTTTTCCAACGCGGCACCCCAGTGGAGACAGCCACGGAACCAGTGCTGAAAGCCGCCAGTGACACCGAGACGCCCCAGGGAATGCTGGTGGCGCTGAAGCTGCAGCCGCCGCCCCTCCCCCCCAACCCTGATTTTGTGCTCATCCCGGATGGCGTGCGCGACCCGGGCAACCTGGGCACCCTGCTGCGCACTGCCGCCGCGGCTGGCGTGCAGGCGGTGCTGCTGCCGCCGGGTACCACAGACGCCTATGCCCCCAAGGTAGTTCGCTCTGCCATGGGCGCTCACTTCCGCCTGCCAATACAGGCGCTTGATTGGCCCGTCATCCAGGGAGTCGTCCACTCAGCCGAGCGCCAATTGCGCGTCTACCTGGCGGACGCCGGCGGCGGGCAGCCCTACACCCTGGCTGACCTGCGCGCGCCCCTGGCACTGGTGGTCGGCGGTGAAGCCGCCGGCGCCAGCCAGCAGGCCATTGCCCTGACCGACGAGCGCCTGCACATCCCCATGCCCGGCGGGGTGGAGTCGCTGAACGCCGCCGTGGCAGCGGCGATATTGATGTTTGAGGTGGTCAGGCAGAGACAAACCGTTGCCCGCTAATCCACGCGAATAAACATAAGTGATCCAAAACAGGTTCTCACAAAGTGCACAAAGGCTACACTAAGAACAAAAAGGTGTTTTATTAAACTTCGTGACCTTTGTGTGCACTTTGTGTAATTTGTGTTAAAAATATTTTCCTCCACCCCTGAACGCCTCCGAAATATGCTACAATACGACCACAATGAACGAGAAGCCGCCGGTCGTACTGCCTGAACGTAATCCCAAAACGCATGCCGCCCATCGCAAAGAAGTATGGTGGCAAATCACCCTGCCGCTGGTGATCGGCTGCCTGGTGCTTGTACTGGCCATTGCGGGTGTGATCTGGGCGGCTGCGGGTTCCAGACCTCAGGTCACTCGCTGGGCAGATATTTCCCTGATCTGGTTGATCCTGCCGGCATTGTTCTTCGCCCTGCTTGGATTGGGCGTACTGGTCGGGATCACCTACCTGGTCAGCAAGCTGTTGGGAGTACTGCCTGGCTATGCACGAGTGGTGCAAAACGCCATCGCTTCAGTGCAGCAAAAAGCCCTCAAAGCCAACAATGTCCTGGTTGCGCCGGCATTGAAGCTAAAGAGCTGGTTTGCCGGCGCGCGGCGGGCGCGTCAGGTAGTGACGGAACCGTTGAAGCTTGGTCAACGGCAGAAAGATTAGCACATTCAACCATGCCCATGGAGGAGCATATGGATCAAGACGAGACACCGGTGGAAGAAAACTGGAAAACAAAACTGTTGCTGATTGGCGCGGTGGTTGGCGCGCTGACCGGGCTGGGCGCAGCCTACCTGATGGTTCAGCGGGCCGAAAAACAAGGCATCAAGCCCAGCCTATCTACTAAAGAGGGAGTTTCGCTGGGGATGTTGGTCTTTGGGCTGCTGCGCCAGGTTACACTGCTGGGCGGCGGAGACGAGGATTAGACCGCCCTGCACCAGCCATACAAAAATAAACGTCGACCCCTTCGCAGTAAAGCGAAGGGGTCGACTTGTTCTTATTCGTGTTCCCTCTTGCCCTGTTTTAGCATCTCCACCGTCTTTACGATCCGAGACTGGCGGGTTGGAGGGCGTTTGGCCTCCTCGATCCACTGCACATACTCCTTCTGGTGGGTGTAGGAGAGCCGTGCAAAGAAGGCCTGCGCCGTAGAGTCAGCCGCCAGGGCTTGGGTCAGGTCGGCAGGAACAGCCACCTGCCGCGGCTGGGTATCCTCTTCGACAGTCACCTCGATCTCATCACCGATCGATTTGCCGATCTGCTGGCGGATCTCCTTGAGCACTGGCAGCAGGTGGCACTCACCGCCCATGCGCACCAGCGAACCGCGATAAGCCACCCCCTCGATTGTGGCGAGCACCTTGACTCGCTTCTGGCCGAAGATTTTCTCAACATCAAAGGGAATAGTGACATACGCGCCGCCGCCCCCGGCATCTTCGATCACCGCGCGAAAGGTGTGTTTGGGAGGCATAGAAACCCCTGTCTTAACCGCAGATTTACCAGATTGCGCTGATTTTACTGATGAATACCTTGACCACAGATTCACCGCATTATGCACATTACGCTGATTCTACCAGGGTAATCTGCGCCATCTGCGTAATCAGCGCTATCTGCGGTTCAGACGTTTTTTTGCCGCCTCCACAAACGCCTCAAACAATCTTCTCATCGGCGCATACGCCTGCAGCCACTCCGGGTGCCACTGGACAGCCATTCCGAAGGGATGCCCGGGCAGCTCGACCGCCTCGGGAATGCCATCCGGGGACAGTGCAGTGAGCGGCAGCGCACCCGGCACCTTGCGTACGCCCTGGTGGTGCAGGCTGTTCACCTCCACCTCGGTTTGTCCCAGGATCTCCGCCAGCCGGCTGCCGGGTGTGATCTGCACCGGGTGAACGAGCAGGTCGCGCGGGTAGCCGGGGAAGTAATCATGCTTCAGCGCGCCGGGGTGCTGGTCCAGGATATCCTCATACAGACCCCCGCCAAAAGCCACGTTGATCACCTGGAAGCCGCGGCAGATGCCCAGGAAGGGCATCCCTTTCTGCGCCGCCCTTGTGACCAGGTACAACTCCATGCGGTCGCGGTCCGGGTCAATGTCATACACCCGCGGGTGCGGCTGCCCGCCGTAGCGCTCGGGATCGATATCCCCACCGCCGGTTAACAGCAATCCATCCAGGCGCTCCAACAGCGCTGCCAGGTCGGAATCGGCGATGCCCAGCGGGATGAGAACGGGCAGCCCACCGGCCTTGTACACCGCCTGCACATAGGCTTCAGCCGCGGATATGACATGGATGTTGGCATTGTTGAGCACGCGTGCGGTGGTTATACCGATCAACGGATGGGCCATGTATCCTCCTGGATTGGACCGCCGCCAGGCGGTGAGTAAAATGTTTGCACGGGACCATACCAACGATTGTCATTAAGCAGGTGTTCCAGGTACTGTCCACCTGTATAGCGCTCGACCACCTTGCGCCAGAAGGCAATGGCGGGCGTGTTCGCCTGGATCTGACCGACCTGCCAGGGACCGGGGAAACGATCGAAGATCTGGCAGGCTACCGCCTCCCCATACCCCTGGCGGCGGTACTTGCGCATAATAAAGAATTCGCCAATCACCCAGGTATCCAACTCCAAAGTAAGGTAGTTATGGCGGGTAACCAGGGCGAACCCTGCCCAATGTTCATTCACCCGCACAAAGAAGGGATGGCGATTTGGGTCAGTGAAGTATTGATCCAGATAGAAATAGTTATACAATCCAAGCGGCCCGATTTCGGCGTGGTCGAACTCGCTGAAATCGTACAGGTACAGTTCCATCAGCCGGCGCAGGATGGGACGATCACGCTTTGAGGCGGGGATTATGGAAAGGGTCATAGGTGTTATTTTACCCGCTTCCGGGGTAAAATAGCACCTGCTATGCACGAGTTACCGGTGACCGAGAATATTCTGTCGATTGCGCTGCGCCACGCTGAGCAGGCTGGGGCGCAGCGCATCACTGCCCTGTATCTGACCATTGGCCAGCTGTCCTCCATGGTGGACAACTCGATCCAGTTCTACTGGGACATCGTCAGCGAGGGCACGCCCGCCGAAGGCGCCCAATTGCACTTCAAACGCATCCCTGCCCGACTGCTGTGCCTGACCTGCGGGCAGGAGTACCCCCCGGACGGCTACGACCTGGCCTGTCCTACCTGCCAGGGCACGCAGATCCGCGTGGTGGCAGGCGAGGAGTTTTTATTGGAGTCGATCGAAGTAGAATGATAATCGTGTCATTGCGAGGTGGTGCTCTTCCGCCGAAGCAATCCCCCGCTCCGATGGTGAGGAAGATTGCTTCGCACAAACCGCTCGCAACGACACGGGAAGTATTGCGGAGCGATCTATGCCTCAACGAGTAACCGTAATCGAACGTATCCTCAACGCCAACGACCAGCTGGCAGCCGAAAACCAGCAGCGCCTGGATGCTGCCGGCGTCTTTGCCATCAACATCCTGGCCTCGCCGGGGGCGGGCAAGACCAGCCTGATCCTGCGCACCATCGAGGCGCTGGCGCCGCGCCTGCGCCTGGCGGTGATCGAAGGCGACACCGCCCCGGTGACCATCGACGCCGACAAGGTCACCGCCCAGGGCGTCCCGGCGGTGCAGATCAACACCGGCGGGGAGTGCCACCTGGATGCGGTCATGTTCCAGGCCGCCCTGCCGCAGTTCGACCTGGCGCAGACCGACCTGCTGATCGTCGAGAACGTGGGCAACCTGATCTGCCCGGCCAATTTCCACCTGGGCACGCATAAAACCGTGCTCATCGCCTCGGTGCCCGAAGGCGATGACAAGCCCTACAAATACCCCGGCATCTACCGCGGCGTGGACGCCCTGATCATCAACAAGATCGACCTGCTGCCATACATCACCTTCGACATGGATTACTTCCGCCGGGGCGTCGAGATGCTCAACCCCGGGCTGGTCACCTTCCCGCTCTCGTGCAAGCACCGGCGAAGGTCTGTCTGCCTGGACGGACTGGCTGGAGCAAGCCGCCCGGCGAGGGAGCCGCTCCTAGCCCTATGCAGCTGAGCGGCGCACGCATCCACATCAGCGGGATCGTCCAGGGGGTTGGCTTCCGCCCGTTCGTCTATGCTCTGGCGCTGCGTCTGGGGCTGAACGGCTGGGTGCGCAACACCTCGGCGGGGGTGGATATTGAGGTCGATGGATCCCAGCAGCAATTAGATGCCTTCATCGCCGCACTGCGCGCCGAAGCCCCACCGCTGTCACACATCGATAGCCTGGAGGCGCAGTTCAGCCCACCCAACGGTTTCACGGCATTCGAGATCGTCCATTCACAGGCAGTGGAGGCCGCCTTCCAGCCCATCTCGCCGGATGTGTGCATCTGCCCGGACTGCCTGCGTGAGCTGTTCGACCCGGCCGACCGGCGCTACCGCTACCCGTTCATCAACTGCACCAACTGCGGCCCGCGCTTCACCATCATCCAGGATATCCCCTACGACCGGCCCAACACCACCATGGCGCGCCTTCCCCATGTGCCCCGACTGCGCCGCCGAATATCGCGACCCGCTCGACCGGCGTTTCCATGCCCAGCCGGTAGCCTGCCCGGCCTGCGGCCCGCAGGTCTGGCTGGAACGCAGTCGGGGATGCGGAACCGCTCAGTCAGGGCGATGCGGCCATCCGCCAGGCCGCCGTCTGGCTGCAGGAGGGCAAGATCGTCGCGGTCAAGGGCCTGGGCGGCTTCCACCTGGCCTGTGACGCCACCAATCCCGCAGGCGGTGGAAACGCTGCGCCAGCGCAAGCTGCGCGTGGACAAGCCCTTTGCCCTGATGCTGCCCGACCTGGCTGCGGTAGCCGCAGCACTGCCGGGTGAGCCCAGCTGAAGCGGCGCTGCTGGAAAGCCGCCAGCGCCCGGTGGTCATCCTGGAGCGGCTGTCCGGCTCGACAGCGTGCGCCGAAGCCGCCGCGCCCGGACAGCACACCCTGGGCGTGATGCTGCCCTACACCCCGCTGCACTACCTGCTCTTTGCCGATCCCGACCAATCCCCAGCGGTCTTCGACCTGCCCCCGCTGGTGATGACCAGCGGCAACCTGAGCGAGGAGCCCATCGCCACCGGCAATGAGAGGCGCGCCTGCGGCTGTCAACGCTGGCAGACGGCTTCCTGATGCACGACCGCGACATCCACACCCGCTGCGACGACTCGGTCGTGCGCAGCCAAGTCGGATACCGGGCGCATCTACCCGCTGCGGCGCGCCCGCGGCTATGCCCCCGACCCGCTGCGCCTGCCCCTGGAACTGCCCCCGCTGCTGGCGACCGGCGCCGAACTGAAGAACACCTTCTGCCTGACCCGCGAGCGCTACGCCTTCCTCAGCCACCACATCGGCGACCTGGAGAACTACGAGACGCTGCAATCCTTTGAGCAGGGCATCGCCCACTTCGAGCGCCTGTTCCGCATCCAGCCCGAGCGCATTGCCTACGACCTGCACCCCGATTACCTGGCGACGCGCTACGCGCTGGAGCGCGCCTGCCGCGAAAACCTGCCTGTGGTCGGCGTGCAGCACCACCACGCCCACATTGCCGCCGGTATGGCGGAGAACGGGCTGGACGGCTCACGCCCGGTGATCGGTGTGGCCCTGGATGGCACCGGCTACGGCACGGACGGCGCCATCTGGGGCGGCGAGTTCCTGGTGGCGGATTATGCCGGCTACCAGCGCGCTGCCCACCTGGCTTACGTGCCCCTGCCGGGCGGCGACCGGGCGGTCCGTGAGCCCTGGCGGATCGCATTGGCCTGGCTGGCGCAGGCCGGGCATTGCCTGGACAGACGACCTGCCGCCGGTAAGCTATGCCCGCCAGTCAGCCAGTGGCAGCCCTGACCCGCTTTCGGTGCTCCAGCACCAGCTGAACAGCGGGCTGAACGCCCCGCTCACCTCCAGCATGGGACGCCTGTTCGATGCTGTCGCCGCCCTTATTGGCGTGCGCCAGGCAGTCAGCTACGAGGCCCAGGCAGCCATCGAGCTGGAAGCCCTGGCGGAACCCGCCGAGACAGGGTATTATCCCCTGCAATTGAGCGGCGAGCTGATCGATCCGGCTCCTCTGCTGCACGCCCTGGTAGCCGACCTGCGCGCCGGCGTTGCATTGCCAGTGCTTTCCGCCCGCTTCCACAATGGCATTGCCGAGGCGGTGCGCCTGGCCTGTCGAGAGTTGCGCAGACAGCACGGCTTGCAGCAGGTTGTGCTAAGCGGTGGGGTGTGGCAAAATATGTTCCTGCTCAACCAGGCAGCCTCCCGCCTAGAGCAGGATGGTTTCACCGTGCTGGTGCACCGGCAGGTGCCTGCCAACGACGGCGGCCTTGCCCTGGGCCAGGCATTGATCGCCGCGGCGCAAAAATAAACTCGTAGGGGCGGGTCTCGGCTCGGTCTGGCACGGGTTCTGATCCAGATAAGAGGCTCTCAAGCATAGAAGCCCGCCCGTACAGACCCGCCCTGGCTTCATCCAGGGCGCCATATCGGGTCAAGTCGTTGTTTTCAGCCGTCTTCAGACGGCTTGGGTTGCCTAGCCGGGGGTTTCAACCCCGGTAGAGCCGCCGGGTGAGCACCACTGCTATTGCTAGACATCCCGGCAGATCTGGCAAGCAGAGCATTATTAATAAAGGAGTAATACCATGTGTTTAGCGGTACCCGGAAAAATCATTGAAATATTCGAGCGCGGCGGGCTGCCCATGGGCAAGATCGACTTCGGCGGCGTGTTCCGCGAAGCCTGCCTCAGCTACGTCCCCGAAGCCCAGGTGGGTGACTACACCGTGATCCACGTCGGCTTTGCCCTCAACCTGCTCAGTGAAGAAGAAGCCCTGGAGACGCTGGCGATGCTCAAAGAGATCGCCGATCTGGGCGATGAGCTGGGGCCTGAGCTGCCCCTGGCAGGTGAAGCATGAAGTTTACCCACGAGTTCCGCGACGCCGCACTGGTGCACGGCGTGATGGCGGAGCTGCGGCGCACACTCACCCGCCCGTGGGTGCTGATGGAGATCTGCGGCGGGCAAACGCATGCCATCATGCGCTATGGGCTGGACCAATTGCTCCCCCCGGAGATCGAGCTGGTGCACGGCCCCGGCTGCCCGGTGTGCGTCACCGCCCTGGAGCTGGTCGACAAGGCCCTCGCCATCGCCGAGCAGCCCGGGGTCATCTTCTGCTCCTATGGCGACATGCTGCGCGTGCCCGGCAGCGGAAGAGATCTATTCTCGGTGCGCGCCGGCGGCGGCGATGTGCGCGTGGTGTACTCGCCGCTGGATGCGGTCAAGATCGCCCAGCAGAATCCGGACAAGCAGGTGGTCTTCTTCGCCATCGGCTTCGAGACCACCGCCCCCGCCAACGCGATGAGCGTGCTGCAGGCGCAGGCGCTGGGCTTGACCAATTTCTCCATCCTGATCTCGCACGTCTGCGTGCCGCCCGCTATCCATGCTATCCTCGGCTCGCCGCACAACCGCGTGCAGGGCTTCCTGCTCGCCGGACACGTCTGCGCCGTGATGGGCTATTGGGAATACCTGCCCATCGCCGAGCACTACCGCGTGCCGATGGCAGTCACCGGCTTCGAGCCGCTGGACATCGCCCAGGGCATCCTGCAGACGGTGCGCATGCTGGAGCAGGGTCGCGTGGCGGTGGAGAACGCCTACCCGCGCCTGGTGACCCAGCCTGGCAACCTGCCGGCGCAAAAGGTGATTCAGCAGGTCTTTCAGGTCTGCGACCGCAAATGGCGCGGCATCGGCAGCATCCCGCTGAGTGGCTGGGCGCTGCGCCCCGAATTCGACGACTTCAACGCCGAGAAGCGCTTCGACGTCGAGACCATCCAGCCGGAGGAATCGCCGCTGTGCATCGCCGGGCTGGTGCTGCAGGGGCTGAAGAAACCGCCCGACTGCCCGGCCTTTGCCACCTTGTGCACCCCCGAGCGCCCGCTGGGCGCCACCATGGTCTCATCCGAGGGCGCCTGCGCCGCCTATTACCGCTATAAGCGCATGGAGGAATAAGCTATGGGCATTGAAGAAGGCCCATCCTGCCCGCTGCCGATCGCCCAGCGCGAGCACATTATGTTGGGGCATGGCAGCGGCGGCAAGCTGTCGCACGACCTGATCAGCCGCACCTTCCTGCCTGCCCTGGCTGGCCCGGCGCTGTCTGCCGGCGATGATGCCGGGTGCCTGGAGCTGCCAGACGGAACGCGACTGGCGATCAGCACCGATTCGCACGTCGTCTGGCCCTTGTTCTTCCCCGGCGGCGATATCGGTAAGCTGGCGGTATGCGGCACGGTCAACGACGTCGCCATGCTGGGCGCCAACCCACTGTACCTGACCGCCGGCTTCATCCTGGAAGAGGGCCTGGAGCTGGCATTGCTTGAGAAAGTGGTCGCCTCCATGCAGGCCGCCGCCGCCGAAGCGGGCGTGCAGATCGTCGCCGGCGACACCAAGGTGGTGCAGCGCGGCAAAGCCGATGGCCTGTACATCAACACCGCCGGGGTGGGCATCATCCCGCCCGGCGTAACCATCGGCGGCGCACAGGCAAAGCCGGGCGATGTGGTGCTGCTCTCCGGCCCCATCGGCGACCATGGCATTGCCGTCCTGGCGGCGCGCGGCGAGCTGGGCTTCGAGACCGACCTGCACAGCGATGTTGCTCCCTTGAACCACCTGGTCGGGCGGCTGCTGGCAGCCTGCTCCGGCGTGCACGTGCTGCGCGACCCGACCCGCGGCGGGCTGGGCACCACGCTCAACGAGATCGCCCGCCAGTCGGGCGTGTGCATCGAGATCAGCGAGGCAGCCATCCCGGTACGCCCGCAGGTGACCGCCGCCTGCGAGATGCTCGGCTTCGACCCGCTGTACATCGCCAACGAGGGAAAACTGGTCGCCATCGTTGCGGCGGAAGCAGGCCGAGCAAGCCCTGGCAGGCCATGCGCGCTTGATCCCTACGGGCAGGATGCGGTCATCATCGGCACCGTGCAGCCCGCTCCTGCCGGGCGGGTGCTGCTGCGCACCAACCTGGGCAGCCGCCGCGTGGTGGAGATGCTGGCAGGCGAGCTGCTGCCGCGTATCTGCTGAGATTTTTTCACCGCAGAGGGCGCCAAGAACGCAGAGAAGAGTTTCACACAAAGGACACCAGGGATACACAAAGATCACCAAGGATTTTAAGGAAGAACATCATGAATACAAAACAGCATCGCTTTCTATTCGCCTTTATAGCTATTTTCATCCTGGCATTCACAGCCGCCTGCCAGGCTCAGGAGCTGCCGGCCGCCACGCAAGACCAGCCCGCCCAGCAGACCCCCGCCACGCCCGAGCCGTCTGCTACGCCTGAACCGGCTGCCACCTCGACCGAGGCGCCCACACCCCTGCCAACCGAAACGCCGCTGCCAGACGCGGACCAGGCGCGTGCGGCCATCATCCAGGCGCTGCTGGCATTGAGCAACCAACCTAACCGCATGACCGTCACCACGGCGCTGCAAGATGGCACGACCAGCACTAACATCATCGAGTTCGGTCCCCCCGACCGCAAGCGCATCATCAGCCCGGAGGCCGATGTGGAATACGTGGTTATTGGCGAAACGGTATACATGAAAGTCGGCGGCGCCTGGGCTACCGTGCAGATCCCTGCCGCCACCTTCATGGGCGAACCCGTCAACGAGCAAACCCTCGCCGCCACCCTCAGCGAGCCGCAATTCTTGCGCCTGGACGAGCTGGACGGCATGCCGGTGGCGGTTTACGGCTACCAAAGCACCACCCTCGCCAGCGGCATCGAGCTGCACAGCCAGGTCGAGCTGTGGATCTCTCTCACCGATAGCCGGGTATACCAGATGATCACGGACGGCGAAACCCTGTCGGTATCCACCGACGCCAGCGGGCAGAGCGTATCCCTGGCAGTGCCCGCCCTCAGCACCACGCTGATCGAATACGACCCCGTCCTCACCATCGAGCCGCCGATCCCGTAGATCACAACGCGGAGGCGGTGGCAAACAGGTGCAATCAGGTGCAACGCACTTCCAAAGTGCGTTGCACCTGTGGCAGGAGGTGGGTATCGAAGCGAGGTCCATTCGTTTTTTCCGAGGAACTAATAAAACGATTGCGTACGCTGACCATGCGGACGGCGGAGATTGGGAGGCAGAGAATACCACAGCCTTGGGATTCGTTTTCGAGTAAAAATCAAATCAACACGAATAAGGTGATAGGGGAAAGGGGTCAGGGGTCAGGGGATTGAATGAGGTTCAATGCGATTTTTAATGGAGGAAACGAAGAAAACGAATGCAAGCAGGGGGCAGGCTGAGGCTGGGAGCGCGAGGGAGGGGGGTAGGCGAGACAGAAGGGCCATAGGCTGAAAGGCGGCACGGAGGCGTCTGCCTGCGATTATATTAGCATAAATATTCTAGTTTCACAAGTCCAAAATGGAAAATGATCCAGACGACTGTATCATCTATTTGCCGGTCATAACCACAGCAAAGGAGCAAGATAAGTAATGCGAGAACAACCAATAACCTCGAATGCTCATACGTCGGTGTGGATAACCCCCCAATCGCGATCAGAATGGCGGCAATATGGCACACGAACATTATACAAGAGCCTGCGCAGAGCGGTGCGTTCGGCCGAACGCACCCTTGTATCTTTAAAGATAGGGTATGCTTGTTTTCTTCTCATATCCCCCTATCGAATCATATTTTCTTTAGTTGCGAAAGGGGCTGCCCTTCTTTTTGGACAGCCCCTCTAAACTATAACTTATAGCATTATGGAGAGGTCATCCAACCGATTAATCGATAATTTTCTAGAATTCTTGCTGCATAACCATCAATCAGATCAACAACATTAATTACGGCAGAACCATCATCCCTCATATATTCAACCGCCAGTAGTTCTCCCGACGGTGACCAGATGGGCGCCTCGGGGCGTGTGTGTTCTGAACCGCCGAATACACAATAATTTGTCACTGCTCCTGTGGCTACATCAATCACCATCAAGTAATATCCAGTCCTGCTTGAATATTCGATCCGATCCACCCAAAAAGCAATCGACCGCCCATCGGGTGACCAACTATAGTCGCTAATCCGTGCTCCTGAGTACGCTCCAGCCAAATTGGTCAACTGCCGTTTTTCGCCATCACGACTGACGATATATAACTCTTGCTTTATCTCAGTCTGACTGAAATCTATGCCAATAATGGCTAATTGATTCCCATCCCGGGACCATTTTGGATACTGCCCCCAGTAATCATCATCCTCAAAATAAGCCAATACTTCATTGGTCTCAAGGCTCCATAAGACAACTGCAGCAGGAAGGTGGTTCCATAAAACAGCTGTAGCTGGGAAGTAACCTTTGGGATAGACCACCCGACTCAAAGTTGGATCATAAACTGTGCGAGTTAACAATAAATCTTCTCCCCACAGGGGGCTAGGAACCGGATCATAGTAAAGATCAGGATAATCTGGTGAAAAATCGCGCCGTTCTCCTGTAAATGGATTGAGAATGATTATTGAATCGACAAATGGAATGGGGAAATCCAACCGTGTCATAATCAGGTTTTGGTCGTCCAGCCAGTGTAATAAAAAGCCCCAATCATTTTCCATTGGAATGACAAGATTTGGCTCACCATCTGCTCTGGCTACGATAACCTCTCTTTCCCCTGTTCCGGGTCCGTGTGTCTGATATGCAAACCACATCCCATTGGGGGATATTATTGGAGATATTGATTGATCATCCTGATTGATAGGCAGTAGATTACCTGTTCCACCTTGATACAAGAAATACTCTCTGGGATATCTGAACATTACCATTGTGCCTTCTAGAGACATTTCGTCCGGTAATCTTTCCATGGTCTCAAAGCACTGGTAATTAATTTGTGAACCGGGCGTTGGGCTTGCAATGAACGTTTGGGGAGTTATGGTCAAGGTAATTGTTGGTGTGGGGATTGGAGTAGTGGTTGCCGTCAAGCTGGGAGTAGGAGCAGGTGTTCGTGTTGCTGTGGGGTTTCTGTCTGTCCACGATATGGTATTGGTGAGTGTTACCACACCCTCATTTGTGGGTTCCATAACGTCTATAGTTTGGGATGAGCATCCTACAAGGATACAAAGCAGTATTAACAGAGTATAAAATTGTCTCATTTTGCACCTCGGTAGTCCGTCAATCTCAACCTTTTATTCATCTTCCATTAGATGGTCGCCATCCATCTGATTTATTGCTATGTACCAACCACCGTTGTAATACATGAGACGATTAAGGTTGTGGTTAAGGGCGGTATCTCCTCAGTAGCTTAACCTACCATTCCACAACCCGAAACCCAACTGCCATGTGTTGTCTCTGCCCAATGAACTACCGGTAAACCCCTCCTATCCGATAAGGAACACGCCTATCGGATGTTACCTGATAATTCCCAAAAATGCAACAATTTATGTAATGCTCCAAAAAAACTCTGCGCTCTCTGCGGCTCTGCGGTGAAGCTCTGCGCTTGGCAGTCTAGATGTATGTTGGGTTTCGGGCCGGACCATAATAGACTTCAGCCTGGTCAGGCACCGCCCTCAACCACAACCTGCATTTCCCTTGATCAAGGCCAAAAACAGGTGCGGCGGGGTAAAACACAAACAAAAACCTCACAGGTTTCTAAAAACCTGTGAGGTCTCTTTCAGATCAAGTCACAATTCGGGCTTACGGCTGCCCGCCGCGTCCCCCACGTCCACCACCGCCCTGCCCGCCGCGTCCGTTGCCATTGTTGCCCGCCGTACCCGCCAGGATGGCAGTATACGCCTCGGGGCTCAGGTACTGCGGTACGTAAGTCTCACCGGTTTGCTGCAACAAAGCCTTGGCAAAGGCGCGCAGGTGGTTCTCGGAGCCGCGCAGCAGGTTGTTGAACACCTGCTGGATATCGGCATTATCGGTCAGCGCCAGGCGGGACTGCAGGTCAAGGATATCGATCTCCTCCACCGCGCCACCCACCTTGAGCGCCTCGCTCAGCGACACCCCCCCTCGCTCGATCAGCTGCGTGTACAGCGCCTGCAGCTCGGGGTCGGTGAAGACACCGGCTTCAGCCTGCACCGGGCTGGTCAGCCCGTAGCGCTCGAGCAGCACAGCCAGAGAATCCATATGCGCCTGCTCGCTTGCGGCGATGCTTTGGAAGGTGGATACGCCCCACACCGCATACAGCGCATTGTACACATCCCGCGCCAGCTTCTCTTCCTCGATCATGAAGAGCAGTGCCGCGGCTTCATCCTGGCTCAGATCACCCGCTGCGGGCAGCGCTGAGCCATCTGTCAGGGTGAGACCGTTTCCACCGGATTGAGCGCCATTGCCGTTTTGCCCACCACTAACTGCCTGCACATCGGACGTAATGGCGGCTTCTACCGCCGCAACTGGTACCGCCGCGAGCGGCGCTGCTTCCACTACAGGAGCGGCATCAACAACCGCCGCTACTTCTGCAGCCTGCACCGCAGCGACCTGCGCATTGGCCGAGCGCACATTCGAGACGACCGCCGCCACGGCGATCGCAACCACCAAAAAAGCTGAAAGGAACAGCACTTTTTTCATTTTATACCTCCAGGGTATGTTATTGTTACTTCAGGATACAGGCTTCTTGCTGCCTGTTCAAACCGAATCATACCCTGGGGCTGTGTATAGCTGATGAAGAGGATGTGAATGAGTTATGAATATATCCAAAAACGAGTGGCAGGCAGCGCTGCAGCGCCGCCTGCCACTCGTTTTTGGAGCTCACATCGCCTCAGGCGTTCTCTTCTTCCACCGGGATCAAACCGTACCCCAAACCGGGAATATTCTTGATATGCACGGGGAAATCCGCATTGGCCTCGATCTTGTTGCGCAGGCGGCGCACCAGCTGGCGCAGGTCGTCAGTGCCGCCGGTCTTGGAGCCCCAGACGTGCTCATAAAGAGTCTCGATGGGCACGATCTGCCCGCCGTTGAGCATCAGCAGCTTCAACAAGCGGCTTTCCTGGTCCGAGAGCTGGATGGGATTGCCGTCGCCGACCCGCACTTCGCGGCCGTTGGCTTCCAGGGTCAGGTGTCCCACCTGCAGCGGGCGCGAGATCACCGAGCGCGCCGCAGGTCGCAGCGCCGGTTGGCTCTCCACCTCTGCTGGCTCATCTTCCTCGTGCTGCATGGCGGCAGTCTGCTTGTAACGCCGCAGAACGGCGTGGGCACGTGCCACCAGCTGGCGCGGGCTGAACGGCTTGGGCACGTAATCATCGGCGCCAAGCTCTAATCCATGGACGATATCATCGTCCTCCCCCCGCACGGTGAGCATGATGATCGGGATGTCTGACTCCTGGCGCAGCTGGTGGCACACGGTGAAGCCATCCAGACCTGGCAGGTTGACATCCAGGATCACCAGTTCAGGTTGCTCCTGGGCAAAAAGGGTCAGCGCGGAAAGGCCGTCATAAGCCAGGACAACCTGGAAATCATCCCGCCGAAAGGTATAAGCCAGGATATCGGCTAAGACGCGGTCATCATCAACAATCAGAATTTTCATCCCTCACCTGCAACTTTCATGGTGAACCAGAACTGAGCACCCCCGCCAGGGCAATCTTCGACGCCGATCTGCCCGCCCTGAGCTTCCACAATAGCCTTGACTACCGGCAGCCCTAACCCGGCGCCAGCCTTGGGAGAATTCGCCATCAGGTTCATGCGGTTGAGCCGGTGGAACAAATAAGCCCGCTGGTCAGGCGGTATTCCCGGACCATGATCCGTGACTTTGACCCGAATAAAGCCATCCTCTTGGGTAGCCTGGATACAGATATCCGCATCAGCCGGGCTGAATTTATGGGCGTTAGAGAGCAAGTTTACCAGCACCTGCATGGTGCGTTTCGAATCAGCGATCACCGGCGGCAAATGCTCAGGTAGCTGTACCACCAGTCGCTGGCCGTATTTTTGGAACAGGGGGGTCATCAAGGACACCGTATCGGTGACGATCTTCTCAAGTTCAGTCGCCCGGGGAGATACCCGGAAGTGCCCCGCCGAAATGCTGGCGCTTTCGATCAGATTGTCAATCATGGTTTGCAGGCGCAAGACACTCAAGTGCAGCGAGCCCAATAAGTGCTCCAAATCTTCAGCAGTGATGCTGCGCGCTTGATCTAAGAGCAATTCGATGGAGGCCGCCAGAGCGGAAAGCGGGGTGCGGAACTCATGGGTGATATTGGCAATAAAATACCCCAGGCGGCGGTGGATCACCTCTTCATCGCTGACATCCCGAAAGACCAGGGCTGTTTCTGTCTCCGTAGCACCTGCTTTGGAGAGCAAAGCTCCGGTGAAGGAGAATGTAACCCAACGCTGATCAGCCAGCTCTACGATAACCCGGCTCTCTTTGCCGTTCGACGGGATGATCTGGCTGAACTGTGCATTCGCCTCGGGCAGCTTGAACACCTCATCACACGATCGCCCGCGCACTTGCTCCCGATCCAGGCCGGTCATGCGCTCTGCGCCGCGGCTGAAAAAGGTGATGCGGTTCTGGTCATCCAGCGTGACAATCCCTTCCGTGATCGACTCAAGCAGATGATTGGTCCACGCCTTTTCATCACTCAATTCGGTCATCACATCCAGTAATTTCACCCGGGCATCTTCAAGGGCTTTGGTAACCAGCACCACTTCGCGCACATTCGATTGCACCTCCACTGGAGCGCTGAGATCACCGCTGCTGAAGGTGACCGCGGTATTGGTGAGCTGTTCCAGCGGGCGGCTGATACGCCTGGCCAGATAAATACCGGCCAGCGAGCCAAAAACGATGACGATCAGGATACCGGCAACCAGCATAACCAGCAATTGTGTCTGCGATGAGATGATATGCGCCACCGAGATGGCTACTTCGTAGCGCAGGTCAGGCAATTCCTCCAGGACCTGGTTGACCGCATAATACGACTCACCATTCAGGCTAAATGTGCGTTGGTATGATTCGTCGTATGTACCAAATACCGGGATAGAGGCAAAGGCTGTCTTCAAATCGGCTGGATTATCACCCAGGCTGGTGGCAACCGGTGTGTTTCCCTGCAGAATGGAATATTCCAGCCCACTTTGCAGATAAACGGCGTCCGCCAGGGCATCATTGGCAGGAATGCCCGCAATGACCCGGCCCAGACCGCTGGCATGATCGCCGAGGTAATGGGAGCCAAATACCCACACATTCTGGCCATTTTCCCCCGGCAGCAGAACAAACCCTCTTTCCGAATCATTCCGGCACATACTCTCTACTGGCAAATCGAGGGTGGTGGTGATGATCTGGTCATCGTTGTCACACAGCACAACCAGCGATACTTCCGTCCCGGAGATCAGGTCAGCCAGGTGTTCCAGTGCCCCTTGAGCATCCCCTGCCATGACCGTAGCCTGCAGGCAGGAGCGGTGACCGACCAGTTTGGCAAAAGCGATCAGCTCATTCTGGCGGGCGGTGTACAGGGTTTTCATGTTATACGCACCCTGCTCTACCTGAGTCCAGGCGTGCTTGTTATGATCAGTACGCAGAAGCAAGATACCTGGCAGCCCGGCAATGATGGCAGTGATTATAACGATCAATATAAAATTGATGATCATCTGCCTGGTGAGGCTTTTAGATTGTAAAACCGAGTGCATTATCCACCTCCATGGACAACACATTCCCCGCCCAGCAAGTAGGATTCCTGGACCCCCTTAACTATATCAGATAATTGAAAATTGATCAGTTATAAAGGCCAAACAACGGGCAGCAAGAGCATTACCAGGATGAAGATAAGCACCGCCAGCGGCAAGCCGACAGCGGAGAAAATCCCTGAATCGGTAGCCGCCTGGTGTCATGATCAGGATATTCACCGGGTGCCCTAACGGGGTGATGAAAGCCATCGAGGTTGCCAGGGCAACCCCCATCGCCAGCACGCGGGTCGACGCCAGTCTGGAGCGCCATATCCACCGCAATCGGCGCCATGATCGCCGCCACCGCCGCGCCGTGCATCACCTGGGTCAGCAGCATGCCTGCCAGGAACAATCCGGCAAGCAGCCCCAGGTGACCAAACGGGCGTACCCAATCCAGCACCTGGGCACCCACCAACGCCGCCGCACCGGTCTTGCTCATCGCAACGCCCAGCGGCAGCACCCCTGCCACCAGGAAGACAGTTTTCCACTCCACAGCCCGGTAGGCTTGGTCCATGGAGAGCACGCGGGTCAGGATCATCACCAGCGCGCCGATCATCATCGCCAGGCTGGTATTATCCGGATTGGGGATTGCCAGGGCTAGCGCGACCAGCATGATGGCCAACGCCAGCCAGCCCTTGCCAGTCACACGCTGCAGCTTGCCCGCACCATCGGTGAGGATCAACAGGTCAGGCTCGCTGCGCAGCAGGTTGAGCTTTTCAGGCAAGCCTTGCAATAGCAGCGCATCACCGAACTGCAGCTTAAGCTCCGAAAGCTGAGCCGTCAGCGGGTGTCCCGCCCGCCAGATGCCAACCACACTGATGCCATAAGTGGCCCGGAAATGCGCCTCACGCAGCGTGCGGCCAATCAATCCTGAGCGCGGCGCCAGCAAGGCCTCTACCAATACTGCGCCCGAGGTTTCCAGGTCTTCCTCGTTCCATCCCCCGGTCGGCAGCAACTGCATCAATGGATTAAGCGTCTCGGGAGGAATATCTCCCGGTGATTCCAGCAGCACCAGGTCGCCGGCCTGCAGCCGGGTATCCGGGGAAATGGAGGCCAGCGTACGACCCCCGCGCCGGATCGCCAGCAGGTTCAGGTTATATTGCTCGCGCAGGCCGCTCTTCAGTAAGGACATACCGGTCAGCGGCGAATCGGGGCGAATGCGCCCGCACACCAGCTGCTCTCCCAACTGGTAAGTATTGAACAGCTCCTCCTGCGCCAGGGAGCCTCCCCGGCGGTAATCCGGTGATTTGGCAGGCAGCAGACGGCGTCCCACCACCAGCATGTATACCGTGCCCGCGACAATTAAGACCACACCCAGAGGAGCGAAATCCAGCAGCCCAAAACCGGGCAGGCCTCGGTCGTGCAGTACATTGCTCACCACGATGTTGGTCGTGGTAAGCAGGGTAGCCATGCCGCCCAGCAAGGTACCAAACGAAAGCGGCATCAGCAGCCTGGACGGGCTGATTTTCGTCTTTCGCGCCGCGCCCGATACCGCTGGCAGCAGCACCGAAGCGGCTGAGATATTGTTCATAAACAGGGAAAGCCCTGCCCCTACCAGCATGACCACGCCCACCATGCGCGACTCGCGAGCGCCAGCCAGGCGCGCCAGCAGGTTGCCTGCCTGCTCAGTGACGCCCGCGCGCTGCAATCCCTCAGCCAGGATCGAGACCGCCAGGATGGTGATCACCGCCGAGCGACCAAAACCGGCAAAAGTCTCCTGGGGGGTCAGCACCCCGGTCAGGCCCAATGCCAGCACCGCCAGCAGCGCGGTCAGGTCTGGACGCAGGCGGTCGCTCAGGAAAACGAGGATCGCCAGGCCAAGCACGATGAAAGTGATGAGTTGGGGATCGATCACCGCTCAGGCTCCCGCATAACGCTGCCAGGGGGGACGGGCGGGGGTCAGCTCACCGCGCAGGTTGTTTTGCATTTGCGATTTTACTTCCTCAGGTGTCTCGCCGCGGCCGAATAAATAGAACAACTTGGTCAGCGCCGCTTCACTGGTCAGGTCAAGGCCCCCCAGTACGCCTGCGCGCGCCAGCGGCGCGCTGGTGGAATAGCTGCTCAGGTTGACCACGCCCTGCCGGCATTGGGTCACATCCACGATCACGATGCCCTGCGCATCCGCCTGGGCAAAAGCCGCCACCAGGGCAGCATCATGGTCCGGCGCCGAACCCACCCCATACGCCTCCAGCACCGCGCCGCGCAGCGGTGGGCGCAAGAAGCAGGATGCCATCCCTGCTGAGATGCCGGGGAACAGCTTGAGCACCCCCACCAATGGGCAACTGTTATTTTCGACCCTCAATTGAACTGACTCTACCGGCGGCGGCAGGATGGCGCCCCAGTTCATCTGCAGATCGATCCCGGCAGTGCCCAGGGGTGGATAGTTGGGCGAATCAAAGGCGCTCAGGCCGCTGGCGCTGATCTTGATAGCCCGGCAGCCGCGCAGCAGCCGCCCGCCAAAATACAGGCACACCTCCGGGACAGGGTAGCCTCCCGCGATCAGCAGCGCGGTGATCAGGTTCTCCACCGCGTCGCTGCGCACCTCACACAGCGGGATCTGAGAGCCGGTCAGCACGACCGGTTTGCTCAACCCTTCCAGCAAGAACGCCAGTGCTGAGGCAGTGTAAGCCATGGTGTCGGTGCCGTGGATGACCACAAAGCCGGCATAATCCGCATATTCCGCTGCGATGCGCCGGGCTATCTTCACCCAGTCGGCGGGCGTCATATTAGATGAATCAAGCAGCGGGTCAAACTCGAGGATGGTGTAATCGGGCAAGGCTGGATTTTTGAATTCAACCAGTCCCGCCATTTGCTGCGCCAGGTAGCCCGGCGCGGGGGTAAACCCATCCGGTGACCGGCGCATGCCGATCGTTCCACCGGTATACAGGATGCACACCCGCGGCTCAGTCACCTATTTCACCTACCGGTACGGCTTTCTTCCGGCTCTTGAGCAAGCTGTCCAGCGAGTAGGTAAGCAGCGCCACCCAGATCAGACTGAATCCGAGCAGCCGGGAGGGCGGGAAGCTCTCGTGGAAGATGAAAACCCCGATCAGGAACTGCAGTGTTGGGGCGAGGTACTGCAGAAAACCGATCATCGAAAGCGGAATTCGCCGGGCGGCGATGCCGAACAAGATCAGCGGGATCGAAGTGACCGGCCCTGCCAGCACCAGCAGCAGGGTCACCAGCCCGCCCTGGTGACCGAAGGCGCCGGTTCCGTTAACCTCCTGAAAAGCAAGGTAGGCTGCCGCCGGCAGTAACATGACCATCGTCTCAATCGTGAAGCTGCGCGTGGCGTTGAGCGGAGCCGTCTTCTTGAGCAAGCCGTAGGTGGCAAATGAGAAAGCCAGCGCCAGCGCAATCCAGGGCAGGCGCCCATAATCAAAGGTGAGGTAGAGCACGCCCAACCCTGCCAGTAAGGTGGCAGCTACCTGAGCCCGGCGGAGTTTCTCCTTAAGCAAGATCACCCCCAGCAACACATTGACCAATGGGTTGATAAAGTACCCCAGGCTGGTCTCAACGATGAAGCCAGCATTGACTGCCCAGATGTAAATGAACCAGTTGCACGACAGCAGCACCGCCGCCAGCGTGTACACCAGCAGCGTCTTACGCTCATGCAGCACACTGCGCAGCCATGCCCGGTCTCGCTGCAGCGCCAGCACACCCGCCACAAAGATCAGCGACCAGACCATGCGGTGCCCCAGGATCTGCAGTGCAGGCACCGTCTGCAGCCACTTCCAATAAATGGGGAACAGCCCCCACATTAAATACGCCCCCAAACCAGCCAGCACACCTTTATTCATATGGCGTCAATACCATCCATTCCAAACGAGTCAAAGATTATGCGATTATACACCTTGCATAGCGCGTGGCAAGTTCACAGCAAACCTATCACCACAAAGGAAATATTAGATACCTTTGTGTACTTTGAGTCCTTTGTGGTTCCAGGTTTTTCTACTCCATGCAGTACCAGGCTTAATTCGCCACGAACCTATCCGAATATGCCGAATATGGCATTGACGCCCGCGGTAAATTGTGTAATACTTATCTCATCCGGTGGTTCAGCCACCCCTCCTCCGCTATCCCACCAAACAGGAGGTGATGTCCGCCATGTCTACTGATCGTAGTACCAAACCAAGCGCTGCGGCATCCCTCCTCCTCATTGGATAGAGTTTGCCGCAGCGCACCAGAAAGTCGTCTTATCAGGCGGCTTTCTGTGTTTTAACGACTAAAGTCGTTACTACCCGGACACTTCAGTATAGTAACGACTTCAGTCGTTGTTTTTTCCTACGACAACTTCTCAAACTTTGCCAGCAGCATCTCCAATGGCATTTCCGCCAGGGATTCCAGCCGCAGATCAGCCTCATCCAGCACCAGTCGTTGCGTCAGGTGATTCGGCACCGCCACGCAGTACATCCCCGCCGCCTTGGCTGCCCGGATGCCATTAGGCGAATCTTCCAGCGCCACCGCCTCAGCACCGCTCACGCCCAGCTCCCTCAGCACCGCCAGGTACAACTCGGGGTCAGGCTTGGTCAGGTGTACATCATCCGCTGCCCGCACTGCATCAAAGTACAACCGCAAGCCGCGTTCCTTGAGATGCCCCTCAACCCATTTGCAGGAAGAGCTGGAGGCCAATCCCAGCTTCAGTCCCAGGCGGCGCGCATCCTGCAAGGTCCGCTCGACACCCGGCAGGATGGGCTGCTGGCTGATCAGCGCCAGTTCGTGCCGTTGGCGCTGCGGTTCTATCGCTGACCAGTCCAATGGCTGACCCAGCAATCGCTCCAGCTCGCGAGCAGGTTCAAATTCGGCCTCGGCAGAGCCAATCGTGGTTGCCCATACCTCGAACGGCAGCGGAAAACCGAAAGATGCATACAGCTCCTGCCAGGAAAGAAATATAGGCCCCTCCGTTTCCAGGATCAGCCCGTCAAAATCGAACACCAATGCACGGATCATACAGTACGCCTCCAGAAAAAGATTATAATCCAGCTCAGGAGAGGCTCCCCAGATGAAAACTTTATTGCTCATGCGTCATGCCAAATCCAGCTGGAGCGAACCAGGTTTAGCCGACCATGACCGTCCGCTGAACAAACGGGGAAAACAGGCTGCGCCGGAAGTAGGCAAGCTGTTGCGCAAGGAAGGGTTAGTACCCGATCTGATCCTGTGCTCAACCGCCCGCCGCTCGCGCCAGACCGCTGAGGCGGTTGCCCAGGCCTGCGGCTATGAGGGTACGGTCGAGTCTCAGCGCGACCTGTATTACTCGGACGCGGCCTGTTATATGGATATCTTGCGCCACCTGCCCGACCGGGTCAACTGTGTGCTGCTGGTGGGACACAACCCTGAAAGCGAAGAATTGTTGGAGGTACTCACCGGCAGCGGTGAGCGCATGACCACCGCCGCCATCGCCCACCTCGACCTGCCCATCTCACATTGGGCTGAGCTGAGCGAAGCGCTGGATGTGCCCTTGCTGCATCTCTGGCGGCCGCGTGAACTGGAAGGCTAAACTCAGCGGCGCTTGAGCAGCCCGCCAACCGCCATCAGCACCAACCCGCCCACCCCCAAAACCACAATGATTCCCACCAGGATGTTGCCAAGCACATCCGGGGATGTTCCCGTTGGCGTGGGCGTCGGCGTGGCAGCCATCACCGCTGCGGCCGGGATGGCAGTAGGCGTGCGGGTAGGCTGGCGCGTTGGTGTATCCACATGGGTAGCTGTGATGGTAGCAGTCGCCGTACCCGTCGGGGCTGGGGTGCCAGCCGGGATGATCAGCAGCGCATCCCCCGCATAAATACTATCGCTGACCAGGTTGTTCAAAGCCTTGATCTCATCGACCGAGACACCGTAAGCCTGCGCAATACCGATCAGGGTTTGCCCGGATTGGACGATGTGCACCACCGAGCCGTCAGGGTTGGGGGTGGCAATGATCACATAATAGATCGGGATAGCCGTGGCGTCTGAAGTCGCCAGGGAGAGATAGCTGCCCCCGGATACATAGGCTGTATCGATGGTGTAATAGACAAAATCACCCGCCACGGCAACCCCCGCGCCAATCTCAGCATAGCTTGCTCCCAGCATCGTGTTCAGGTGCAGGTCATCCCCCTGCCACCAGCCGATCACCTCGGCTACCGACAGGTTGGTGCCCCCGCCGATGTTCTCAGAGATGAAGAAATTTGCTCCCCCGCCATACCCTGCCGCAGCTGCCCGGTCACGGGGACGCGAGCCATCCGCACCAATATGGGTTACCTCGCCGATGGCTGCCTGGTAATCGGTATGCGCCTGGACCACGCTCATCAGAATGCTGTTGACCTGCAGCGCTGGCAGGCCGTTGGCGGCGCGCAGCTGGTTGACTGCCGCAATCAGGCTGTAGGCATCGCCAGCCTGGGCGCGCGCCGGCAGGCTGCCCAGCAGCAGGGCCAGGATCAAGAGACCAGGAACAAAGAAGATAAGACGCTTATCCATCAGAGCTGCCAGCAATCAGGATGCCATCTCCACAAACATCCAATCCCTTGCTCATACCGCCCAGGGATCCGGCCCGGAGCGAACCAGGTACCAGCGGCTCTCCAGGGCAGAGAAAAGCAGCTCAAACATCTGCCCTCCCCCCGTCATCACCAGGATATGGCATCCATCACCCTCCTGCCAGCGGCGCCCGGTTGATTCAACCTGGTACAGTCCGCCGTGCCAGCGAAATTTTAGCGGTGTGATCTTGCCCTCCGCAGCGAACACGGCGGTCACCTCAATCGGCTGCATGGATCCTCATTCCGCCTCACCCAGGTGTCCCTGCAGGTGGTCTGCCAGCAGCCGCAATGCGGCTTCTGCGGAGGCGACCTTGTTCTCCAGGCGGTCGCCCTGCCAGTAAAAATCCTGCGCATATTGAATCTGCGGCGTGCTTAACCCGACCCAGGTGAGACCGACCGGTTTTTCGGGGGTACCGCCTCCCGGGCCGGCGATGCCGCTCACCGCCAGGCCAACATCTGCCGCCAGGGCGCGGCGCACCCCGCGCGCCATCTCCAGCACCGTGGCGCGGCTCACCGCACCATGTTTCTCCAGCGTCTCCCAGCTCACCCCCAGCAAGCGCACCTTGGCTTCATAGGCGTAGGCGGTCACGCTGCCCATGTAGTACGTAGACGAACCGGCGACGTTGGTCAGGCGGTGCCCGATCAGCCCGCCGGTGCACGATTCCGCCACCGCCAGGCGCAAGCCCTGTGCCCGCAGCAGCTCTCCAACCAATATTTCGAGCGGTTTGTCTGTCATGGGGCAATTATACAACAGTCATCGATGAGTAAAAGGGTTCCAAATCCACGCTGGGTTAAATAAACCCAGTACTGGATGAGTGATCCAGTGCTGGTAATTGCTTAATTTATCTCCACTTTTTCCCAACTCTTGCCTACCGGTCTGCTGGGAAGCGACCATTGTCGTCCACCCAAAATAATAGGAAAAACCGTGACATTCATGCGGCCAAATTGTTCGTTCGCGTGAAAGGTGTGTGAAAATCGTCATTTTCACACCCGATGTGAAAAGCGCGTGAAAACAATTTTCACGCGGCGTGAAAATCTGCTGCCAGAATCCCTGCATCAGCCACAAACCGTGCTAAAATACACCTCCAATGGAGATCTCCGCACACATCCAGGGTATTTTAGATACTGCCCCCACCCGTCCCGGCTGCTACGTCATGAAAGATGCCCAGGGAGTGGTGATCTACGTGGGCAAGGCGGTCAGCCTGCGCCACCGCCTGCGTTCCTACTTCCACGCCAGCGCCCAGGAAGATCGTAAAACCAGGCGGCTGGTGCGCCACATCGCCGACGTTGAGTGGATCGTAGTCGGCTCAGAGCTGGAAGCGCTGATCTTGGAGATGAACCTGATCAAGAAGCACCGCCCGCAGTACAACGTGCGGCTGAAAGATGACAAGCGCTACCCCTACATCAAGGTACATTGGAACCAGGCTTATCCCAAGCTGACCGTGACCCGCCAGATGAGCGAGGACGGCTCCCGCTATTACGGCCCTTATACCAGCGTGTGGGCTGTCCACCAGACGCTGGATGTGCTGCGCCGCATCTTCCCCTACCTTACCTGCGACCGGGAGATCACCGGGCAGGACGAGCGCGCCTGCCTGTATTACGATATCAAGCTGTGCACTGCACCGTGCATCGGCGCCATCGACCAGGCCGGCTACCGCCAGATGATCGATGACCTGGGACAGTTCCTGGAAGGGCGCACCGAGCCGATCGTCACCCGCCTGCGTTCCGACATGAGCCAGGCAGCCGAGGCGCTCAACTTCGAGCGAGCCGCTGCACTGCGCGACCAGATCCAGGCCATCGAGCGGGTGGTCGAAAAACAGAAGGTCGTCTCCAGCGACTACATCGACTCGGATGTGGTAGCCATGGCGCGCACCAATGGGGATGCCTGCGTGCAGGTGTTCTTCATCCGCAGCGGCAAGCTGATCGGCCGCGAATATTTCCTCATGGAAGGTGCCGCCGAAAGCCCGGATACCGATGTCATCGCCGGTTTCCTCAAGCAGTTTTATGACCAGGCGCCGAATGTACCCCCTCAGGTGCTGCTGCCCACCGAGATTGAGGAGATGCAAATCATCCGCGAGTGGCTCAATACGCGCCGCGGCGGGCAAAAGGTAGAACTGCACATCCCCCGCACCGGCCCGCAGCAGGAGCTGGTGCAGATGGCTGCTGAGAATGCCAGCGCCACGCTGTCTGCCCTGCAGGCGCAATGGCAGGCGGACACCCACCGTCAGGAGCAGTCTTTAGCCGAGCTGCAAACCGCGCTGGGTCTATTCGAGGTTCCCAATCGCATCGAATGCTACGACATCTCCAACACGCAGGGCACCGCCGCTGTCGGCAGCATGGTGGTCTTTGAACAGGGCGTGCCCAAGAAAAGCCTCTATCGCCGCTTCAACATTCGCTCGGTCAGCGGTCCGGACGATTTCGCCAGCATGGAAGAGGTGCTCACCCGCCGCTTCAGCCGCTGGCAAGCCGCCCAGGATGCAGCCCAGGTGCCGGGTAAAAAGCCCGACCCCGCCTTTGCCCTGCTGCCCGATCTGCTGCTGGTGGATGGCGGCAAAGGCCAGCTCAGCCGCGCCCAGGCAGTGTTGGAGCGCTTTGAGCTGACCGGCCGCTTCTTCCTCGCCAGCCTGGCCAAACAGAACGAAGAATTGTTCATCCCCGGTCGCCCGGAGTCGCTGCTGCTGCCCCGTCACTCCCAGGCTCTCTACCTGGTGCAGCGCGTGCGCGACGAGGCGCATCGCTATGCCATTACCTCCCACCGCCAGCGGCGCGACAAAGCCGGAATCGCTTCACAGCTGGATGCCATTCCCGGCATCGGCCCCATGCGGCGCAAGGCGCTACTGACCCATTTCGGCGGTTTGCAGGAAATTCGCCAGGCTAGTACAGAAGAGTTACTGACAATTCCAGGAATTACGATAAAATTAGCAGAAGCAATTCGAGCGGTTTTGGGCGAAGCATGAACACTGTTTGGTTCGTAGACGACGACGTCGAGATGAGCAACGCCATCAGCCTGATCTTGGGGCTGTTGGAATACAAGATGCGCGCCTTTCACGATGCTCGTTCGGCAGTGCGCGCCCTCAAAGGGGGCGAGCACCCGGATGTGTTGATCCTGGATATCAGCATGCCCGAGGTGACTGGCGTTGACCTGCTGGAGTACATTCGCAAGCGCATGGGCTACCATGACCTACCCATCTTGATGCTTTCTTCAGAAGCAACCGATGCCCAGGTGGATCAGGCTCTTGAGCTGGGAGCGAACGGCTTTGTTGCCAAGCCAGTTACCATTGAAGAGTTAGAAGCAGCGATCGAAAAGGCGCTGAAAACGAACGGGAACTCCGGCCTGGTGCCGCACCCCAAATAATCAGGAAAGGAGAAAGAATATGGCCAAGAAAAAAGCCATCAACCACGTACAGCAGCGCCAGATGCGCACCCAACAGATCATCATGGGCATCATTGGCGTTTTAATCGTGCTCTCGATGATAATCTCGATGATTGCCCGCTAACCCTCTCCATCCCTTAACGCAGAGAAGCGGCGCTTATACGCCGCTTCCTGTTTTTTTAACTCTCTCCTTCCCTGCCGGGAAGGGGCAGGGGGATAGGTCAGAACTAGAACAATCCCAGCACGCGCCCCGTTTCTAGATCCAGGTCCACGTCATAGAACACCGGGCGGGTCGGCAGACCGGGCATCGTGCGCATCTCGCCCAGCAATGGATACAGGAAACCTGCCCCGACTGAGGCGCGGATATCGCGGATGGGGACAATGAAGCCCTTGGGGACGCCCTTCAAGTTGGGATCGTGGCTCAGGCTCAGGTGCGTCTTGGCCATGTTTAGGGGCAATTTATCGAAGCCCAGACGGGTGTAGAGCTCGATCTTGGCTTCGGCTTCAGGCAGGTACTCAACCCCATCGGCGCCGTAGATCTGCTTGCAGATGATTTCAATCTTTTCCTTGATGGAAATATTCAGTGGGTAGAGGAAGTGGAAGTTGGTCGGTTTCTCTGCGGCTTTGACCACAGCTTCGGCGAGTTTTTCCGCCCCCTTGCCACCTTCCATCCAGTGGGTGCAGACGATAGCATCCTCCGCACCGGCTTCCAGAGCGGCGGCGCGGACCATGTCCACCTCGGCTGGAGTGTCAGTGGCGAAGGAGTTCACCGCCACCACCACGTTGACGCCAAAGCCGCGGGCATTCTTGATGTGATGCTGCAGGTTGCCCAGCCCGGCGCGCAGCAGCTCCAGGTTCTCGTCGGTGTAAGCCGAGTTCGAGCGGCTTGCCTGCTACAACCCTCGGGCCGCCGCCGTGCATCTTGAGCGCCCGAACGGTAGCTACCAGCACCACCACGTGGGGGACCAGCCCGGAATAGCGGCACTTGATATCCATGAACTTCTCCATGCCAATATCCGCCCCAAACCCCGACTCGGTGACCACGTAATCCGCCAGCTTCAGGGCGATCCGGTCGGCGATGATCGAGCTATTGCCGTGGGCGATGTTGGCAAACGGCCCGGCATGTACAAACACCGGCGTGCCTTCGAGCGACTGCATCAGGGTGGGTTTGATCGCATCAGCCATCAGCACGGTCATCGCACCGGCGGCGCCCAGGTCTTCGGCGGTGACCGCCTCGCCAGCCTTGTTGGTGCCGATCACGATCCGCCCCATGCGCTCGCGCATATCGGCCAGGTCGGTGGTCAAGGCCAGGATGGCCATGATCTCACTGGCAACCGTGATATCGAAACCCGTACGGCGGGTCATGCCCTTCTCTTCCGGGCCCTGTCCAATGGTGATATCCCGCAGGAAGCGGTCGTTGGTATCCACCACCCGGCGCCAGGTGATGGCGGCAGGGTCAATGTCCAATCGGGCGAAGCGGGCACGCTCTTCATCAGTCAGCTCGGCCGGATCGGTCTTATCAATCCCTAATTTCTTCAACCGGCGCAGCATGGAGGGCGAAAAGCGCCGCTTACCTTGCTTGTCGGCCGGGCACAAGGAATTGAACAGCTTGTTGTTATCCGGCTGCTGCGCCTCGTGGAAGATGCGCGCATCGATCGCCGCTGCCAGCAGATTGTTGGCCGCCGTGATGGCATGGATGTCACCGGTCAGGTGCAGGTTGAAATCCTCCATCGGGATCACCTGGCTGTACCCACCACCCGCTGCGCCGCCCTTGATGCCAAAGGTTGGCCCCTGGCTGGGCTGGCGAATGCAGGTAAAGACGTTCTTGCCCAGGTGGGCGCCCAATGCCTGGCTCAGGCCCATCATGGTGGTGCTCTTCCCCTCACCCAACGGCGTCGGCGTGATCGCGGTCACATCGATGTACTTACCATCCGGAACATCCTTGAGCCGCTCCAGTACATTCAGGCGTACCTTGGCTTTGTATTCCCCATGCAGCTCCAGCTCTGCCGGCAGCAAGCCGGCTTCCTCGGCTATCTGGGTGATCGGCTTGATGTCCGCTGCCTGGGCAATTTCAATGTCCGATGGCACCGGCTTGAGCAGCCTGAGTTTCAGCGGGGTGAAGGGACGCAGACCCTTTTTATTGCTCATAAAAACGTTCCTCCTTAGGTTGGGATATGGGAAAGGGCATTTTGATATTCTATTGTGACAAAAATCTCATTCCAGTTCAAGAGACACTTGTCCCCCAGGGAAGTGTCAAGTGTCACATGATTTTACCATATACAACATTCCCCTCTCGAACCCCCTCTCCTGATAATAGCGCCGCGTCCCCACCGCCGCGATCACCGCCAGGCGGGAGAAGCCGTGCTGGCGGGCAATCTCTTCCGCCTGCAGCAGCAAGCGCGTCCCTAGACCGCTGTGCTGCGCTGCACCGTCCTGCTCAGCGCCGACCTGCAGCGACTGGCCGAAAACATGCACCTCGCGGATGATCGCTGCCCCATCCAGCTCGACCAGCCCGGTCTGGGGTGAACGCGGCCCCGGGAGCGACAGGCGCAGGAAGCCTGCCAGCCGGTCCTGCGCTGTGACAAAGGACAGAAAATGCTCCTCCGCCCCGCCGGCAGCATAGACCAGGTCATCCAGCCGCAGCGCTTCCTGGTCTATCCGCTGCTGGCGTACCTCCCGGCAGCGGATGCAGCGGCATGCCGTTCCCCGCCGCGCCAACTCGCGCTGGATGTCCAGGCGCAGGCTGGTGCGCTTGTTGCCCGCCACTACATTATTCGACGGGATGTCACGGATTACCCGGTTGACCCGGCAGTAGGTCGGGATCGTCGGCTTGATGTCCGCCACCAGCCCCACCAGCTCATCTGTGGTGTAAGGCTGGTACTCGCCGCGCTGCCAGTATGCGTAAAGATCCGCATTCTCCAACAGTTGGGTGGGGTAGATCTTCAGCTCGTCCGGGCACAGGTCTTCCCACAAGTGTTCAAAATCCTGGCGGTCTGACTCGAGCGTGGCTCCCAGCAGATTGGGCATCCAGTGCAGCACGATCTTGAAGCCCGCCGCCCGCAGCAGCGCCGCTGCCTGGTGTGTTTGTTCCACGCTATGCCCGCGGCGGTTGAGCCTCAGGATATCATCATCCAGGCTCTGCGCGCCCATCTGCAGCTTGGTCACCCCCAACCGGCGCAGCCACATCAGCTCCCCCGGATTGATCTCATCCGGGCGCGTCTCGATCACCAGGCCCACGTTGCGGCTGGGCGCCGTCTCGTTGATCTGCTGCGCCTCAACCAGCGTGGTCGAATCGACCCCGTTCAGGGCATCAAAGCAGCGCTGCACGAACCATTCCTGGTAATCGCGGCGGTAGGCACTCCATGTCCCGCCCAGGATGAGCAATTCCACCTTATCGACCGGATGTCCCACCGCCTGCAGCGCGCTCAGCCGGCTGCTGACCTGCCCAAAGGGGTCGTAGCCATGCTCCAGCCCGCGTCGCGCCCCCGGCTCATCCGGCAGGTAGCTCTTCGGCATGCGCACATCCGTGGGACAGAACAGGCAATCCGCCGGGCAGGGATACGGCTTGGTCAGCACCGTCACCGTGCTCACGCCGGACAGCGTGCGCACCGGCTTCATGCGGATGCGCTCCAGCAGCGCCGGGTCTTCAGCCCACTCGCCGCTCTTGACCAGCCCGCGGTACGCCGCCACCAGCGCATGCTTGGGCAGGTAGCCGCCATCCGGCCCGGGATGGCGCCGCACCGCCTGCTCCAACGCTCGGCCGCGCCGCACCTCCTCCAGCACCTTCCGCGCCACCGCCAGCACCTCTGGCGTATACACCAACGATTTTTGCCACTTCTCCCGATCAGCCATCTACCTCAACCTCTAGGTACGTTGTACATTCCAGAGCACAAAATCAAAAGCGCACACAAAGAGCACAAAGGATACACAAAGGACACGAATAATTCATATAGAAATGTTTGTGAACTTTGTGTGCACTTTGTGTCCTTTGTGTGAAACTCATTTCAATCTGCGTAAATCTGCGCAATCTGTGGACGATGCTCTTCAGTCCCTATATAATTAGGCCATGGACTCCGACACCATCCAGCGACTGCTGGCGCTCAACTATCAATTCTACCAGACCTTCGCCGCCCCCTTCTCCGCCACCCGCCAGCGCCTGCAGCCCGGTGTGCTGCGCCTCCTGCCCGCCATCCCCGAGACCGCCCGCCTGCTCGATCTGGGCTGCGGCAACGGCGAGCTGGCGCGGCAGCTCCACCAGCGCGGCTTCCAGGGCAGCTACCTGGGGCTGGACTTCAGCGCCGGGCTGCTAGCTGAGGCCCTCCAGGGGCTGCCCCCTGAGCATTTCCGCTTCCACCAGACCGACCTGGCCAGCCCAGACTGGCTTCCTCCCGGCGAGCCCCCCTTCGACCTGGTACTCGCCTTTGCCATGCTGCACCACATCCCCGGGGCGGTGCTGCGCCAACAGGTGGTTACTGAGATTCACCACCTGCTATCTCCCGGCGGGTACTTCATCCACTCCAACTGGCAGTTCCTCAACAGCCCGCGCCTCGCCCGCCGCATCCAGCCCTGGTCTGCCGCTGGTCTGGACGAAAGCGCCCTGGAGCCCGGCGACTACCTGCTGGATTGGAGGCAGGGAGGGCAGGGCCTGCGCTACGTGCACCACTTTACTGAAGATGAGCTATCTGAGCTGGCGGTGCAGTGCGGCTTTCGCGTGGTGGAGAGCTTTTTGTCGGATGGGGAAGGGGAACGGCTAGGATTGTATCAGGTGTGGGTAACTGCCCTATCCCCGTCTCCCTCAGCCAGGGCTTATCCTTCGTTATCCCTGCTCATGACCCCTGGCAAACCTCAGCTGGTCAGCCCCTCCCCTAGTCGTTCCTCGTCGTTTTAGTCGTTCCTCTTTTTCCCCTCAAAAAGTACGCCGCCTGAACTTTAGGCGCATCATCGCCGCGACAACGACTTTGCTAAAGCCCTCTCCGCCGCCAACCCATACCCCCTCCCCCCTGCCCATTTTTATGCTACCATTAACCCATGAAAACCCTGCTTATCTCGGATGTCCACGCCAACCTGACCGCTCTGGAAGCTGTGCTCACCGACGCCGGCAGCTTCGATGCCACCTGGTGCCTGGGCGACCTGGTCGGCTACGGCCCTGACCCCAACGAGTGCGTCGAGCGGGTGGCTGCGCTGCCCAATTTGCAGTGCGTGATGGGCAACCATGATGCCGCTGCATTGCGCCTCATCGAGATCGATGCCTTCAACCCCGAAGCGCGCGCCGCTCTCGTCTGGACCCAGAAGCGCCTGTCAGAAACCAATGCCGCCTTCCTCAATGAGCGGCCGGAGATGATCACCGTTGACCAGATCACCCTGGCGCACGGCAGCCCGCGCCAGCCGGTGTGGGAATACCTGCTGGACACCCGCACCGCTACCGCCAACTTTGAGTACTTTGACACCCTGTATTGCTTCGTCGGTCACACCCACTTACCGGTGATCTATTATCTGCCGGATGACCAGCGCATAGCGCACCTGATCGTGCCCGAAAACACCACCCAGGTTACTTTGGCGCCGCGCGCGATTATCAACCCCGGTTCGGTGGGGCAGCCGCGCGACCGCGACCCGCGCGCCGCCTATGCCCTGCTGGATATGGACGACTACACCTGGAAGTGGCACCGGGTGGCCTATGATATTGCCAGCGTCCAGGAACGCATGCGCCAGGCAGAATTGCCCGAACGGCACATCGTGCGCCTGGCAGCTGGCTGGTAATCCGGGCAGGGAACCTGCCGGCCCACAAGTTCGTCATTAGGGTAAAGTTAACCCTGGAGGAGTAAGATATGAACAAAAAATTGATCTTTCTCATCACTGTCCTCGCCCTGGTGCTGGCAGCCTGTTCAGCCCAAAGCGAGTCTCTCCCAATGGAGATGCCGGTTGTGCAAGAAGTCTACGTGGAATCTGAGCGAGCCGCAGCTGACTCAAGCTATGGCTCCAACGCGGATATGGCCAGCGCCCCCGTCGCCAACACCACCATCGAGCGGTTGGTGATCAAGAACGCCTCGCTCAGTATTGCCGTGGATGACCCCGAAGCCTCGATGGACCTCATCACAGCACTGGCGGAAGAGTTAGGCGGCTATGTCGTCTCAGCGTATATGTACCAGACTACCCTGGAGAGCGGTGCCAAGGTGCCCCATGCTACCATTTCCATCCGCATCCCAGCCGAACGACTGGATGAGGTGTTAGAAACCATCAAAGCCGAGACCACCCAGCCATTGATCAGTGAGAATATCGACAGCCAGGATGTGACCGCTGACTACGTTGACCTGAGCTCACGCCTGACCAACCTGGAAGCCACCGAAGAGCAGCTGCAGCGCATCATGGATGAGGCGGTGAAGACAGAAGATGTGCTGGCGGTATATTCGCAGCTCACCTATATCCGTGAGCAGATCGAAGTGATCAAAGGCCAGATGAAGTATTACGAAGAGGCATCCCGCCTGTCGATGGTCAGCGTCGAGCTGATCGCCAACGAGGCAGTGCAGCCCCTGACCATCGGTGGCTGGCAGCCTGAGGGCGTGGCTAAATCCGCTGTACAGGCGCTGATCAACACGGTGAAGTTCCTGGCCGAAGCTGGTATCTGGATCGTGATCTACATCCTTCCAGTGGCGCTGCTGATCTTTGGACCAGCCGCCCTGATCGTTTGGGCTGTTATGCGCCGCCGCGCCAAACGCAGAAAAGCTAACAACACACCGCCTGCAGCCCTCATCCCTGATCAAAAGCCATAATTCCGGGGTATGAAAGATTTCGCTGCACAGGTACATCGCCAGCTGGGCGTGCGCTTGAGCGCCGCCCAGCTTGATGTCTTGGCGCGCTATGAGCAAGAGTTGATCGAATGGAACACCCGCTTCAACCTGACTGCCATCCGCAGCCCGCAGGAGATGCGCACCAAACACTTCCTTGACTCGCTCACCTGCCTGCTGGCCCTGCGCGAAACACCGCCGGAGCGCCTGATCGACGTGGGCACCGGAGCCGGGTTCCCGGGCATTCCATTGAAAGTGATCTACCCCAAGATGCGGCTTACCCTGGTCGAATCGGTGGGCAAGAAGGCCGAGTTTTGCCGCCATGTGGTACGCACATTGGGATTGAGCGGGGTTGAGGTAGTGCAGGATCGGGCGGAGGTGCTGGGTCAATCCCCTACCCACCGTGAAAAGTATGATTGGGCTGTGGCGCGAGCCGTCGCCATCCTGCCGGTGTTGGCCGAATACCTGCTACCGCTGGTGCGGGTAGGCGGCGGAATGTTGGCGATGAAAGGCGAATCCGGCCCGGCAGAAGCCCACGCCGCCGAGCATGCCCTGCGCCTGCTGGGTGGTCACCTGCGCCAGTTGGTGCCGGTGACCCTGCCGGGCGTGGTTGAAGAGCGCTATCTAGTGGTAGTGGATAAGATCGCCGCTACGCCGGGCAGCTACCCGCGCCGGGTAGGACAGCCGGCCAAAAAACCGTTAGCTTGAAAAATCTGACCGGTCTCCTTAGATTTTACCCCCACTCAGACAGCTCGCACACGCGAAGAGCCAGGCAGGTAATGGGTCGATTAAGACCTGTCAGGTTTTAAATTAAGTCTGCCATCCTGCACTTGCCACATCGCCGCTCGTTCGACAAATTCTGGGGAGAATAGATCCAGGTCCGTCGTGGTTAGCAGGGCTTGCTCCGATTGGGTCAGCCGCTCCAAAAGGTCCTGGCGGCGGTTGCCGTCCAGCTCCGCCAGCACTTCATCCAGCAGCAAGACCGGCCACTGCCCGCTCTTATGGTGCATCCAGCCCACCTCAGCAATCTTCAACGAGAGCATCGCTGTGCGCACCTGGCCGCGCGAGCCGTATATCCCCAGGTCAATGCCATTGGCCAAAAAACGCAGCTCGTCGCGGTGCGGGCCAATCGTGGTGACGCCGCGGGCGATCTCCTCCAGGCGCAGCTTTTTGAGGTTCTCAGCAAAGCCGTCGCGGATAGCCTCCAATGCCAGACCGGTGCGGTCTACCGGGGCGTCTAGCGGCAGTGCATATTGGCCCGGCTGTCCTGGGAACGGATCGTAAGCAGGCTGGTAGTTCAGGCGCAGTACCTCCGCTCCGCGGGTCAGCTCACGGTGCGTGCGCGCCGCCAGGCGCTCCAGCTCTTGCACCGCATGGATGCGGGCATAGATCAGCTGCGCACCGTTGGAGACGATCTGTTCATCCCAAAAGTCCAGCTGCGCCGGGTCGCCCTGGCGCTCGCTGAGCAGCTTGAGCAGGGCATTGCGCTGGGAGAGCGCCTTGGTGTATTCCGAGAGCGCCGCCGGGTAGTGGGCGATGACTTGAGCCAGTGCCAGGTTCAAATAGCGCCGTCGCTCTTCGGGTGCCCCCTCGATGACCCCCAGCATTTGCGGCAGGAAGAGCACCGCATTGAATTGCCCTACCGCCGCGCTGGATTTGCATTTCACACCATCCAACAGCACTTCCTTGCGCACATGCGCGCCGTTGCCATTCAAGCCGCCGTTCTGCCCGTTGTTCTCCTGAATCAGGCGGATCTCCAGGTTGTGCCGGTTGGTGCCGCGGTTATAGTCTGCCACGATTCGCGCCACCGCCAGCGGCTGGCGGGCTTCAATAAAGTTGATCAGCTGGCGGTCGCTGCTGGCATGAAATGAAACCAACGTTGCCAGGTAGTAAATCGCCTCCAGCAGGCTGGTCTTGCCCTGTGCATTATCTCCCACCAGCAGAATAGACCCTTGGGGCACATCCACATCCAGGCGGGTGAAATTGCGGAAGTTGGTCAGAGAGAGATGGGTGAGGCGCATGGGGACAGGTAGACAGTAGACAGCAGTCAGTAACCGGCTAGAATTGATCAGTCAGCAGGTGTAGGAATCAGTCCAGGGGGACGTGGCGGTCAGGGTGATCTTCGGGCCGCCACAGCTGGTCGGTCAGATCGGTGAACAGCACACCCTCCAGGTGGTCAACCTCATGCTGAAAGATGCGCGCCAGCCAGCCCTTGGCCTTGATCGTCACCGGCTGACCGCGGCGGTTCTGGGCTTTGACCGTGATCGCTTCGTGGCGCTCCACCTCGCCGACGATACCCGGCACAGAGAGGCAGCCTTCGGTACCCATGACCATCTCGGCAGAAGCGCGGGTGATTTGAGGATTGACCAGGGTGAACAGCTTGGGTGGAACTTCCTCATCACCATCCTCACCCTCCTCACTGTACTCGATAGTGATCACCTGCAGGGATTCAGCCACCTGGGGAGCGGCCAATCCCACACCAGGGGCAGCGCGCATCGTCTCGACCATATCATCGATCAGGGTTTGCAGCTCCGGTCCGAAGTCGGTGACTTTGCGGGCTTTGCGCCGTAAAACGGGAGCAGGGATGAAAACAATCTCGCGGGTGGACATAGGGCGTGCCTATTTTACTCGAAAATAGGGGGGAATCAGGATGAATTTCGAGTCCTGCGCATCTCTTCAGATTGGCGGTGGTAAGCCGCCAGCCAGTCTGAGACACGCTCCCACTCTTGTTTTGCATCGGAGAGCTGCTTGCGCCGCCGGTAGGTAATAATATGGTCGAAAATATCGGCTTGCGCCCGGGCGGGATTGTGAATATTGTGGAAGATAAATTTGCTCTCCGCACCCACATTGACCACCACATTGCCAAAATTGAGCACCACGCCCAACAGGCCGAGGCGCTCGTAATCCATGCTAAGGATGTTTTCCAGCGGGGCGGATTTGGTGATTTCCGTGCCCAGCGGTTTTCGCTCGCTGTCAATCACGCGATCAGCTGTGACCCGGTAAATATCGTTGCGCCAATCGATGTAGTTGTACAGCCACCATAATGCCGGGATTAACGCCAGCAGCCCACCGAAAAACAAGATGACCAGCGGATTCAAGGAGGTCAGCGCGCCGATCGTGCTTTGGAAGAAATAGTAGGCAGTAGCTGTAGCTACCCCAAATGTGATCAGGGCTGGCAGCCAGGTGCGGGTAAAGAGAATAAACAGGTGTTTCCGATACGTGATCGTATCGCCTTCTACCAACCGCGTCTGGAAGTAGTTGAACAGGCGCAGCCCGGTCGGCACCACGGCGGGAGGTTTTTTCGGGGAAGCGGGGCTGGCTTTCCAACGGTTATAGTAGAAGTTGAGCAGCGGGACAAACTCCTCGGTGGCTTTCTGGCTGCCCTCGACATCTGCCCGATCAGTCTCACCGTTGTAATACAACGTATTCTCCAGGTAGCTGATAATGTGGTCAACCTGCCCGGTTGAGGGGTTGAAGTGGTGATGATTCTCGGGATGGGTAAGCACATTGTACAGGTCAAATACCACGACATTATTGTAAGGATAGTCATTCTCGACCAGCCAATCATTGACCAGCCAGGTGGTAAAGTCGCGCGCATTCTCAGCCCAGGTAGCGTCGGAGACAGGCGGGGCGGTGACCACGATGAACAGCTTGTCCGGGTGGGCGATAAAACATTCCAGCAGGCTGTTGTAGACAAACTTTGCCGCGCCGATGGTGAGGATCCTGCCCGGCTGCGGCAGATCATCCGGTCCCCCTCTCAGCAGGGAGTTAGAAAAACCCGGCACCAGCAGAATGATCTGGTTTTCCCCGCCCGGGTCTGGCAGAGAGCGCCCTCCATCGACTCGGGGATTACGCAGGCGGAATAATTCATCCAGGATCAGTGGGGTTTCAGGGCTGCAAAACCATTCCGGCAGGTTCAGGGTATCGGTGCGGCTGCCAATCCCCCCTGGTCCCCAGTCTGCCTCAGTCTCACTGACCAGGTAGTTGCCGTCACCCAGCCTAGTCACCAGGTCTCCAGTGCCATCAACCAGCCAGGGTTCGCCGATGGGATGGCGGATGATCACCATTGGCACCACTTCGCTGGGCCGGGCAGCCGGATCCAGTTTTCGCCGGATGACCGCCTCCATGCCACGGTTATCGTTGCGGTATTGGCGGCGTTGAGCTTGCTGGCGCTGCTGATCGATCAAATCCTTGATTCCAACGGGGTTGGCGACGTGACGGAAGGTTACTGTACCCAGGATCGCCTCAGTGACCACATCCCCATAACCTAACATCCGTCCAAACAGGTCAGTCGTAGTCCTGCCCGATTTGACCGCCGCGAGTGGAGCCTCCTGGCGGCTGTCATAGATACCAAACATGCGCTCCAGCCACACAACGCGCTCATCGGTAACTACATAATAATCATTCCAGTAGTCTATCGTCTGCCAGATAGCCCACAAGGCAATCATCGCCAGCCCGATGGTGGCAAGCCATTCCACAAGGTGGCGGGGGGATGCAGGTTCGATCTGGGTTCCAAAGAGGTATACGGCGAAAGCGATCCAGGCGAACACCAGAGGCGCAAGCAGGGTGACCAGCAGATAAGCCGGATGCTTACGCTGGATGAGCAAAACGGTCTCATCCTCATTCACCCAGTCAAACTGGCGCAAGCGCATCAAGCGATAAATGCGCAGCTGCTCCTTCAGGTTGGCTTGCAGCTGCGGGATGTTCTGGATCAGGATGCGCAACCGATCAGGGTTGATGGCAATCAGCTGGGTAGGGGCAAGCGCGGTAATTTCATATTCCTCGCGCTCACCCATTAGGAGCACATCCGCGCCAAAGAAATCACCTTTTTTCAGGATGTATTCCTCATCGGTCTGGCTCTCAGTGAGTGCCAGACTGACCTTGCCCGCGGCAATGGTGAAAAAGGGATAATCCTGCTCTTCATCCAGCTCCGGGCTTTGCCCTTCCTGAAGCTCGATCAGCTCGGCAGCCTGGGCCATGCGGGTAAGCTGCATCTCATCCAGCCCCTGGAAGAGGCGGATGGATTTAAACAAGGCAAGCAGGCGGGCGGGATTAACTGGCATAGCTTGATTCTAGCATGAAGTGCGATTCTTAATCACCGATGCAAGGAATGTACCTTAATTCGTTACAGGTTAAAACGTTAGAACGTTCACACGTACACCGTGCTAACGGTACTCCTCGGCATCCCCTGGGTTCAGCTCCGAGTTGGCTTTGAGATAATCCAACAGCGTATCCAGCCGGGTATAGGCAACGGCGACATAAGTATCTGCCGCGCCATAATAAAGGGTGATGCGCCCGGTGGCAGCATCTTGCAGCGTGGCACACGGGAAAGCCACATTGGGCACAAACCCGATGGTTTCGTAATCCTTTTCGGGCGTCAGCAGGTAATCCCGCGTGCGGTAAAGCACGCGGGCAGGGTTGTCAATGTCCAACAGTGCTGCACCCATGCTGTACACAAATCCGTTGCACGGCCCAGAGACGCCGTGATAGAACAGCAACCAACCTGCGGAGGTTTCGATGGGGATCGGCCCGGCCCCAATTTTGAACTCCCTGCCACCAACCCGAGCCGCCACGCGTCATCACCCGGCGGTGGCGCCCCCAGTAAAGCAAGTCTGAGCTTTCGCTCAGGTAGATGTCGCCGAAGGGCGTGTGCCCGCTGTCGCTTGGGCGGCTGAGCAGCAAGTAGCGCCCGTTCACCCGCCGCGGAAACAGAACACCATTGCGGTTAAAGGGCAGGGTGAGATTTTCCAGCCGGGTGAACTGCTTGAAATCCCGGGTCATGCCAAAACCCAGCGCCGGTCCACCAAACTCGGTGCACCAGATAATGTAATATATATCATCCAGCTTCACCACGCGCGGATCATAAGAATAGAATGGCTGGTAAGGGGTGCCGCTTTCATCAACCCAGTGGATCTCTTCATCCTCAATATTCCAATGCAATCCATCCTGGCTCCAGCCGGCGTGCAGGAGCGCCTTACCATGCTTATGGTCGGCGCGAAATACCCCCGCAAAGCCATCATCGAAAGGAATCACCGCGCTGTTGAAGATACGGGCGGTTTTAGGCGTGGGGTTCCACGGGGTGATCGGGTTCCCGCTATGCCGCCAGACGACACCCGGCTCACCGGCAGGCTTATCCTGCCAGGGCAGGTTGGCCAATGCTGTACCAATAATGCGGGGATGGTTCATTGGATTCTCCTAAGTTGGGTCTAAAAACCTATCAGGTCTCCACCGGTTCTAGGTGAATATGATACTATACTTTCTCATTCTCCTGATCTACCGATGATATTAAGACCTGGCAGGTCTCCAACTGACCCACCTGGCACAGCAAGTGCAACCCTCACGTCACTGGAGTTTGGAATTGTGCTATACTTTATCCATGAACGATGAAAACCAGCATATCTGGCATGGCTGGGCAAAGGCGCTGCACCGCTGGGGGATAGATGGCGGTACGGCAGCCCTGCTCGAGGCCGCCGGACCGCTCACCCTGTTGGCCGCCCAGGCTGTATACCTGGGGCAGCCCTTGCTGAACGGGTGGCTGCCTGGCAGCAAATTGACCGCCCTAGCTGGCCTGCTGGATGATCCTAAGAATACACAGGTGTTTATTCAGTACCTGAGGGAGGCGCCCAACAGTGAACCTGGTGCTTGAGTTTTCGAATACCATTCTCGGCTTTTTACTGCTTGGCCTGGCGTTGGGATTGACGATCTACTTCCTGATTGGCGAATCCCACGGTCCCGGCGTCTCGCGCCGCCTGCGTGACATCCCCGCCTTCACTCGCTTCCGCCGCGCCATCGGTCTCTCGGTTGAGAGCGGCCAGCGGCTGCACATATCCCTCGGCCGCGGGGGTATCACGGATCTGCCCGGCGGTGCCACTTTCGAGGGTCTGACCATCCTCGAATGCTGCACCCGCGCGGCCTCCATCAGTGACCGCCCGCCAGTCGCCACCTCCGGGGAGAGCATCACTGCGGTGCTCAGCCAGGATACCCTGCACTCAGGTTATGCCAGCCTGGGCGCCGAGAGACGCTACACCCCGAGCAACGGCCGGTTGAGCGGCCTTACCCCCCTGTCTTATGCCGCCGGGGTCATGCCAGATATCCATGACGAGCAAGTTTCCGCCAGCATTTTTGCCGGTCACTTTGGCAGTGAGGTCGGATTGCTGATTGAAGCTGGCGAACGCACCCGCGGTCTGACCGTGGCTGGCTCCGACAGCCTGCCCGCCCAGGCGGTGCTATATGCCGCTGCCCAGGAACCGCTGGTTGGCGAAGAGCTGTACGCCGGCGGTGCTTACCTGGGAGCCGGCCCAGCCCATATCGCCAGCCTGCGCATGCAAGACATCCTGCGCTGGGTGGTGATCGGGCTGATCATCTTAGGCGCCATCCTCAAATTGGTGGGAGTGTGGCCGTGAAAAAAGTTCTATCCATCGGAAATGCGCTTATCGCCGTCATCGGCGGCGTTCTGGTGCTGCTTGGCTATTTGCTGCCGACCCTGTTGGGCGGTCTGCGCCAGTATCTGATCCAGTTAGCGGTCACCCTGACCGCCTTTGCCGTTCTGCTGGGCATCTTCAACCTGGCTTCAGTGCACTGGAAACGAGCTACCGAGCCAAAAGCTGGAGCAAATAAGCTTTACAGCGCGGTATTACTGCTCTCGCTGCTGCTCACCATCCTGCTGGTCGGTATCGCCGGACCGACGGGCTTCTGGTCGATCTGGCTGGTCAATACCTTCCAGATTCCTGTCGAGACCAGTCTATTGGCGGTCCTGGCAGTCGTGCTTCTCTTTGCGGCTGCCCGCCTGCTCAGCCGCCGCCTGCATTGGGCATCACTGCTCTTCCTCAGCGCCGCGGTGCTGGTACTTATAGGGATTGCCCCTCTGCCCTACTTTGGCCAATTTACTCTGCTCAGCAACCTGCGCCAATGGCTGTCCAGTGTCCCGGCGCTGGCAGGGGCACGTGGTCTGCTGCTCGGGGTTGCGCTGGGTACTATCGCCACCGGATTACGCATCTTGATGGGCGTTGACCGCCCTTACGGGGATTGACCTATGACAGACATCCTCTGCCCGTTATGCGGCAAACCTACCCCCGAAGATCAAGATACCTGTCGCCACTGCCAAGCTCCGCTCAAAGGTCAAATTCCCACCACACCCTTTGATGGCAACAAACTACCCGACTGGCTTCTCGATCTGCAGGCAAGCGAATCAACCATTCCAGAGGAGCCTTCTTCCAGCGAAGATGCTGCGCCTCTGGATACTGACCTGCCTGACTGGCTGCGTCAGGCTATTCCTCCAGGCGAAGCCATCCCGCCACCAGATCAGCCTGCTGGGTCAGCCGCCGAACAAACCCCGGAATGGCTGGACAGACTGCTCTCCGCGTCCCAAAAGCCTGAGCTCCCAGCCGAAGTGGTGCCCGATTGGCTGGCTGGCTTAGGCGAGGCTGAACAACCGGGCTTGCCTGCGCAAGAACAAGCCTTCCCCCCAGATGAACTGGCGGCAGCTCCTAAAAAATCCATCACTCTTCCAGACGAGCAGGCAGCGCCAAATGAGGAAAAGATAGGTCCTATAAACGAACAGTCTGCACCTCCGATTGAAGAAGGCGAGCTGCCAGACTGGTTGGTGCGCCTGCAAGCGGAAGCTGCAGAAAAACCCACCGGCAGTGTTCCTGCTTTCATCTTCAACGAAGAACCACCTGCGGAAGAAAAACCCACTGCCGAGGATCGCCCGCTTTCCACCCTGCCTGACTGGGTTTCGCAGATCACTGCCGAACAGCCCGAAGAACCAGCGGCTGAACCTGAGCCAGGATTGGCTCCTGCCGAACTGCCCGGTTGGCTCGAGGCGATGCGCCCGATGGAGACTGCATCCCCCACTGCTCCATTGGAAGATCTTTCGACTGCGGAAACGGTCGCCTCCGGTCCGCTGCTTGGTCTGCGCGGGGTGCTCTCCGCCGAACCAGACGCGATCCGGGCGCGTAAACCCGCTGCCTATGCGCTAAAATTGCGCGTTACCGAAGATCAACGTGCCCGCCTGGGGCTGCTTGAAGAGCTGTTAGCTGGGGAGCAAAGACCCAAACCAATACCCCCCCTGCCGGTGATTTCGCCGCAGTACCTATTCCGCCTCGCCATTGCCCTCGCTTTGCTGCTTCCCATCCTCTGGGTAATGGTCAACCAGAGTAACATTGCACCGCTGCCAGTGGGAGAGGATCAACCCACCGTAATGCAATTTGACACCGCAATCAGAAGGTTGAATGAAGGGGATCCTGTGTTGGTAGCGGTCGACTACGAAGCAGGCTTCACTGGCGAGATGGATCGGGCCGCCAAGGTACTTCTCAGCCGGCTGGTGGAACAGGGTGCTTATCTGGTGCTTGCATCCACCAATACTGCCGGCCCGGCGTTGAGTCAACGCCTCTTGACCTCTCTCGATGCCGCCCTCGGCTCACCTTACGAAGGCGTTGCCAATCTGGGCTACCTGCCAGGCGGCGCGCTTGGTTTGGCCGGGTTGGTGCAGTCGCCGCGCCAATTGCTGCCTTATACCCTGGATGACAGCGACCCCTGGGCTTTTCCCCCGCTCAACGCAGTGAATACCCTGGCCGATTTCAGCATGGTGATCGTAATCGCCAATGACGCCGATACCGCTCGCGCCTGGATAGAGCAGACCAGCAAAGACTTGCAAGCCGGCAACGTTCCTCTGCTGCTCGTGGTCAGCGCACAGGCTGAGCCCCTGGTGCGACCGTATACCGAAGGCACCTCCCCACAGGTACAGGCACTGCTGGCTGGCCTACCGGATAGTGCGGCCTATGAAAACATGACCACCCGCTACTCTGTCGGCAGGCACGATATCTGGCAAGCATATAGCCTCACCCTGCCGATCGCTGCCCTGGTGATCATCATCGGCAGCCTGGCTGGTGCGGTCATCACCGCCATTAAAGAAGGCCAGGAAGAAGCCAAAAACAAACCAAAATCCCGGCGGAAGACCGAGCGAAAGCAGGAGCGACCATGATCCTGGAGCAGCTTACCCAATGGGCCGATCCCATCGGAGCCGTGATCGGCTTTATCCTTACCCTGATGGTGCTCAGCTATATCATCGGTGATAACTTCATGTTTCGCCTGGCAATCCATATATTTATCGGGGTTGCCTCCGGTTATGCCGTGGTGCTGATCCTGTATAATGTTTTATGGAACCAGGTGGTCGTACCCCTGCTGCAGTTCTACCAGGGTGCACCCAGTGGAGTGCTTTCCAGCCTGGTACGTCTCTTGCCAGCCCTGCTGCTCAGTGGCTGGATGCTTACCAAAGCATCCCCGCGCCTGTCCCGCCTGGGAACGCCCGTGCTGGCTTTTATCACCGGAGTCGGCGCAGCAACCGTCATTGGCGGAGCGCTGTTCGGCACGCTCATCCCGCAGATCGGCGCCACCGCCAACATCCTGGACCTGGACACCGCACCCGTTGAACAGATCGACCAGATGGTTGGCTGGTTCATCAGTGGGCTGTTCATCATCGCTGGCACGGTGGCCACGCTGAGCTATTTCCACTTCGGTGTGCGTGCCCGCGTAGAGGGTACCGTACCCACTCGCCATCCCTTCATTGACAGCATTGCCTCGATTGGGCAGGCATTCATCGCCGTCACCCTCGGCGTGATCTTTGCGGGCGTTCTGGCTGCCACGCTGATCGCGCTGATTGACCGGGTTCGCTTCCTCTGGCTTATGATCTCAAACTTTCTACCCTGATTGGGGAACGCCATGTCTACTTCGCTTGTCGATGCTGATTTGATCTTAGCCCTGGATATTGGTACCATTACCACCCGTGCCATCTTATTTGATGTTGTCGAAGGCCGCTATCGCTTCCTGGGCGCGGGTACCACCCCAACCACAGCCAACGCCCCCGTCGGCGATATCAGCGAAGGGGTCCGCCTGGCGCTGGATCAGCTTGAGGACATCACCGGCCGCAGGTTAATTGGACCGGATGGGCAGCTGGCAATTCCCGCGCTTCCCGATGGCACCGGCGTGGATGCCTGTGTGGCCACCCTCTCGGTTGGCCCACCCATCCGGGTAGTCGCCATTGGCTTGCTGGAGCACATCTCGGCCGAAAGCGCCCGCAACCTTGCTACCACCACCTATGCCGAAGTGATCGAGACCCTCAGCCTGAACGATAAACGCCTGACCGCCGCTCGCCTGGATACCCTGCTGAGCCTACGACCTGATCTGATCGTTATCGCTGGCGGCGCTGAAGGCGGAGCATCCGAATCGGTGATCAACCTCTTGGAAGCCGTCGGCCTGGCTTGCTATGTACTGCCCAAAGAACTGCGCCCAGAAGTGCTTTACGCGGGCAACTCGGCGCTGGGTCATAAAGTGAAGGAAACCCTGGGAGGGCTGGCTTCGCTGCACATTGCCCCCAATGTTCGCCCCTCACTGGACATTGAACAGCTTACTCCTTCCCAACCGGTGCTTTCACAGGTTTTCCGCCAGGTGCGGGCGCGCCAGGTGCGCGGTGTAGCTGAGATCGACCGCTGGGCGGGCAACCGCTTGACGCCCGCGGCGGCTGCCTTTGGGCGCACCATCCGCTTCATCAGCAAAGAATATGCCCACACCAACAAAGGAGTGCTGGGAATCGATGTCGGCGCTTCATCCACCACGGTCGCGGCTGGCTTCGCCGGCGACCTGATATTGAGCATTTATACCCAGCTTGGGTTGGGGCAGAACCTACCTCAGATACTGCAGCTGTGTAAAATCGAAGATATCCAGCGCTGGCTGGCGATTGAAGTTTCTAACAATGAGCTGCGGGATTATATCTACAACAAAGCGGCTTTTCCGGGCAGCCTGCCGGCTGGTCCCACTGAGTTGGCCATCGAACAGGCACTGGCTTGTCAGGCAGCTCACCTGGCAAGCCGCCAGGCCATGCAAACTTATCCGCTTCAGCTGCCGCGCCCCTTTCCAGACTTTCTGCCATCCTTTGAGCCCATCATTGCCACAGGCAGCTCCTTCACCCGCGCCCCCCTGCGCAGCCAGGCGCTGCTTATGCTGCTCAACGCCCTACAGCCGACCGGCATCACCACCCTGGCTTTAGATCGCAACAACCTGGCGGCTGTCCTTGGTGCAGCAGCAGCGGTAGCGCCACTGCTGACCGTCCAATCGCTGAACTCGACCAATTTCCAGAATCTGTGCACTGTCATCTCACCCGTCGGTAATGCTCCATTCGGTGCGCCGGTATTGCGCCTCCGCCTGGCTACAGCAGACAAACAGGAAGCAAATCTGGAGGTGAAATATGGCACCCTGGAAGTGATCAAACTACCCCCAGGCCAGAGCGGCACGCTCAACCTCACACCGCTGCATCGCTTTGATGTTGGGCTCGGCGGGCCGGGTCGCGGCGGAACCCTGAAAGTCATTGGCGGCGCACTTGGCGTGGTGATAGACGCCCGCGGTCGCCCCCTGCGCCTCTCCGCAGACCCTGGGCGGCGCCGGGATATGCATAAAAAATGGCTGGCACTCTTTGATGCCTGAGACCAAGCTGGCACTTTCCTTGCACCTTATGGGTTACCATTGATTGGCGGAGAGCAATTTATGTATGCACCTATCACACACATCCTGGCAGGAACATCCTTCCGCCGTGAGCGTTTACTACCAATGAGCGGGAGGGTACTGGCCCGTCGCGGTCAGCTGGTCAGCCCGGTCGATGTGGTCGCTGAAGCCGTGCTTAATCCTGAGCATATGCTGCTGGATATTGCCCGCGGGCTGGGTATGTCAGCCAAACAAGCGGACAAGCTGCTGCAATGTAAGGCAGGCGACGAGGTCGGCGAGGGGGACATTCTTGCTGGCCGGCTGGGCATGGGGAGGCGGGTGGTACGCGCCCCATTCCCCGGTCGGGTGATGGTAGCCGGTGAAGGACAGGTCCTGCTTCAGCTTGACGGTCAGCCCCAAGAACTCAAAGCCGGGTATCCTGGTCTGGTGGTTGATCTGATCGGCGAGCGCGGTGTGATCATCGAGACCACGGGCGCGCTCATCCAGGGTGTTTGGGGCAATGGCCGCGTCAACTACGGTTTGCTCAGCATCCAGGCATTAGCCCCCGATGCCCTCCTGGCGGCGGAGCAGTTAGATGTCAGCTTGCGCGGCACGGTCATCTTTGGCGGCATATGCACGGACGAGCGGGTGCTGCTTACTGCTGAAGAACTACCGGTGCGTGGTATGATCTTAGCCAGCATGGATTCGGCCCTGGTTCCCCTGGCGCTCCGTCTTAGTTACCCCATTGTGCTGATCGAAGGCTTCGGTCGCTTGCCGTTGAATCCTCAGGCATTCAAGCTGTTCGCTTCCAGCGAGCGTCGTGAGACGGCGATCAATGCTGAACCATGGAACCGCCTCGCTGGCACCCGTCCTGAGATTGTTCTTGCCGCGCCCTCCCAATCCATCCACCAACCACCCCTAGAGACCACATCCTTCAACCCAGGCCAGACAGTCCGCATGATCCATCGCCCTTACCAGGGCCAGCTGGGGATGCTGGCAGCCTTGCATCCTGGTCTTTCCAGACTGCCCAGCGGAATCTCTGCCCCCGCTGCGGATGTACGCTTAGAAAACGGCGAAATCGTGCTGATTCCGCTGGCTAATTTGGAAATTCTTATTTAAATTCGTTATATAATATACTTAGCATGTAGCGAGGAGAAACCCTATGGCCTTTACAGAGACAGAAGACCTTGAAGAAGAACAAGAAGAACAGACCGCACCCGGTTCCAGCAACCGTAACTTCTGGATCATTTTTGGTGTGCTGGGCGGTATTTTACTGCTGGCGCTGATCTGTATGGCCGTCTATGCGGTCTTCATCCTGCCCGCACGACATGAAGATGCCAGGAATCAGAATGCCACAGCAATTGCTCAGAGCACGGCGATCGCCCTCTCTAACACGCAGACGGAAGTCGCTTCACGCTTCACCCCGACGACCCGCCCCACCAACACCCCGCTGCCATCACCCACCATCACACCGTTGATGGGCGGGGGAGAGGCTGTTGCCACTGCAACCAGCGCAGAAGAGGTGATGAAAACCCGCGTCGCAATGGTGACCGAAGCTGCCCAGACTGCCGAGGCAGTCGCGGCACTCACCCAGGCTGCCCCCACAGCGCTGCCGACAACCGGATTTGCGGATGAGGTAGGCATGCCTGGGCTGCTGGCGCTAGCGGTAGTTTTTGTGGTCGTGATCTTCCTGGTGCGCCGCCTGCGCGCCTCCCAGGCCTGAAACCGATACGATTAAGCCGCCCGCTGCGCGACCTGCTCCCCGTAATCCAGTAGCGCCCGTACCATACCGGGTGTACGCCCTTCAGCATATACCCGCAGTACCGGCTCTGTTCCCGAGGGGCGGATCAGCAGCCACGAGCCATCCGCAATCAAGTACTTAACCCCATCGATCGTCGTAATACCATCCACTGCCTCACCACCGATTGAAGCCGGCGCCTCATCCACCAGGAGCCGGCTCATTTCATCCTTAGCCACCGGGTGATTTAAGCGCAGATCGGTGCGCTGGTAGAATGCCGGACCGACTTGCTTCAATAAATCTTCCACCAGCTCATACAGCGGTACCCCAGCCGTGGCAACGATCTCCAACAGCAGCAATCCCATGATGGCACCATCGCCTTCGGGGATATGCCCACGGAATGAAATGCCACCCGACTCTTCGCCGCCGATGAGCACATCTCCTTTCAGCATATAATCCGCAATATGGTTGAAGCCAACCGGGGTCTCATACATAGGCAGTCCATAGCGTTCTGCCAGGCGGTCGATCATGCGGGTGGTTGAAACTGTGCGCACCACCGGACCTTTCCAACCCCGGGTTTCCACCAGGTAGCGTAGTGACAGCGCCATGATCTTGTGCGGATCGACAAAGTTTCCCCGCCCATCCATCGCCCCGATGCGGTCGCCATCGCCATCGGTAGCCAGGCCCAGGTCGCCCATCCCGGCGCTGATGGCACTGGCCAGCGCCCCCAGGTAGCGGCCGATTGGCTCGGGATGCACGCCGCCAAAGCCCGGATTCAGTTCACCGCGGATCTCCTGCACCTCACAGCCAGTACCCTGCAGGATTCCCTTGATCACCCCCCGCCCTGAGCCAAACATCGAATCAACCACCATGCGCTGCGGATTCTCAGCAATGATGTCAAAATTGATCAGCTTACGCAGGTGATCGTAATAAGCTGGCAGCGGGTTAAAGCGCTGAATCAACCCGGCCTGGCGCGCCTGGTCAAAATCCATTTGGTTTGGGCCGCGCCCGCGCTGCTCGTTATCGTTAAGATACACTTCCACGTGGCGGCACTGCTCGGGCAGCGCAGAGCAGCCATAGGCTGCTTTTAGCTTGACCCCGTTATAGCGCGGCGCATTGTGCGAGGCAGTGATCATCACCCCACCGATGGCGCCCAGGTGGCGCACGCTGAACGAGATCGCCGGGGTCGGGGCATCCGACTGCGCCAGGTAAACCGTAAAGCCATTGGCAGCCAGAACACGGGCCACATCTGCCGCATAGCGATCGGACAGAAAGCGGGTGTCAAAGCCAACCACCATCTTGTGTGGATCGGCAGTTTCGGGCAGCGGCACCCCGGTGTTCCAGCGTTCCGAGCGTACTGCATCAGCAATCGCCTGGCTGACCAGGCGCAAATTGTGAAATGTAAAGGTATCAGAAATTACAGCTCTCCAGCCGTCAGTGCCAAAATGAATGGGCATGGATCATGTCTCCTATCATAAATCAGGTGGAGGTTATTCTATCATAGATAAAAAACACCAACACGAAGGCCACAAAGGAGACACCAAGATCACCAATTCCCCAAACATGACAGGGTACAGGTATTTTTTATGCCATAAATAACTATGTGATTCACAGCAGCGGGGCTACACTATGCTATTGAGCGTTTGCCGGGATACCACGCGTCTGCATCAAACCAGCCCGGCAGAACAAACCCCAGAGGCAGGGCAACCAGCTTCACCCCGCCACCCCTGCCTCTGCTGGGAGAAAACCAGAAACAGGCACATCTACTGTGTATTTCAGAATCGGAGTGACATATGACAAAAGTAATGGTTAACCTGGACGGCAATGAGGCCACCGCCTATATTGCCCACAAGACTAATGAAGTGATCGCCATTTACCCGATCACCCCCTCTTCCTCAATGGGTGAGTATGCTGACGAGTGGTCAGCTAAAAAACGCCCCAACCTGTGGGGGACTATTCCGTTGGTAATGGAGATGCAGTCCGAGGGTGGCGCGGCTGGCGCAGTGCATGGCGCACTGCAGTCCGGCGCTTTGACCACCACCTTCACAGCTTCGCAGGGTTTGCTGTTGATGATCCCGAATATGTACAAGATCGCTGGCGAGCTGACCTCGACCGTATTCCACGTGTCAGCCCGCTCACTGGCAGCTCAGGCGCTGTCTATCTTCGGCGATCACTCGGACGTAATGTCGGTGCGCAGCACGGGATATGCCCTGCTGGCCTCCAACTCGGTCCAGGAAGCGCACGATGTGGCTCTAATCGCCCAGGCAGCCACCCTGGAAGCACGCGTTCCATTCGTGCACTTCTTCGATGGCTTCCGCACTTCTTCCGAAGTCAACAAGATCGAGCTGATCAACGATGATGTGATCCGCACCATGATCAGCGACGAGTTGGTGCAGCTGCACCGTGCCCGCGCCCTCTCACCGGAACATCCGGTGCTCCGCGGTTCAGCCCAGAACCCGGATGTGTACTTCCAGGCGCGCGAGACGGTCAATCCATTCTACCAGGCCTGCCCTGGGATCGTACAAAAGGCGATGGACAAGTTTGCCGGGCTGACCGGGCGTGCTTACCAGCTGTTTGAGTATGTCGGCGCACCAGACGCTGAGCGCATCATCATCATAATGGGCTCGGGTGCAGAGACTACCGGCGAGACAGCAGCCTACCTGGCAGGCAAGGGCGAGAAAGTCGGCCTGGTGAAGGTACGCCTGTACCGGCCATTCTCGAACGAGCATCTGCTCAAGGCCATTCCTGCCAGCGTGAAGAAGATCGCCGTGCTCGACCGCACCAAAGAACCTGGTGCAGCCGGCGAGCCGCTCTACCTGGATGTGATCAATGCGCTTTTTGAGGGCGGGCGCACGGAGATCAAAGTTACTGGCGGGCGCTATGGGTTATCCTCCAAGGAATTTACCCCCGCCATGGCCAAGGCTGTCTACGATGAGCTGGCCAAACCAGAACCGAAAAATCACTTCACGATCGGCATCAATGACGATGTCAGCCACACCAGCCTGACCTTTGACCCGAGCTTTAGCATCGAAGCGCCGGAAACCGTGCGCTGCGTCTTTTGGGGGTTGGGCGCAGATGGTACAGTCGGCGCCAATAAAAACTCGATCAAGATCATCGGTGAAGAGACAGATTTTTACGCCCAGGGCTACTTCGTGTATGACTCGAAGAAGTCGGGCGGCAGCACCGTCTCGCACCTGCGCTTTGGACCCAAGCCGATCCGCGCCCCTTACCTGATCAGCCAGGCGCAGTTTGTCGCCTGTCACCAGTTCACCTTCCTGGAGCGCTTTGACGTGCTCAAATATGCCATGCCAGGCGGCGTGTTCCTGCTCAACAGCCTCGACGGGCCGGACGAGGTGTGGGATACCATGCCGCGCGAGACCCAGCAGGCGATCATCGACAAGAAGCTGCGCTTCTTTGTCATCAACGCCTACGAGGTGGCCGATGCCACCGGTATGGGCACGCGCATTAATACCATCATGCAGACTTGCTTCTTCGCCATCTCCGGCGTGCTGCCGCGCGATGAGGCCATCTACCAGATCAAAAAGAGCATCGAGAAGACCTATGGCAAGCGCGGTGAGGCAGTGGTGAAGAAGAACTTCGAAGCTGTCGACCAGACGCTGGCTCACCTGCACGAGGTGAAAGTGCCCGGCGCAGCGACCAGCAAGCTGACCCGTCGCCCGGCCGTGCCGGACGAGGCCCCTGAGTATGTCAAGAATGTACTGGGGCGCATCATTGCCCTGGAGGGCGACGAGCTACCCGTAAGCGCCTTCCCGGTCGATGGCACCTTCCCCACCGGTACCACCCAATGGGAAAAGCGCAACATCGCCCTGGAAATCCCCGAGTGGGCACCCGATCTGTGCATCTAGTGCGGCAAGTGCGTCTTCGTTTGCCCGCATGCGGTGATCCGCGCCAAGGTTTACGAACCGCAGCACCTGGAAAAGGCCCCGGCAACCTTCAAGTCTACGCAAGGCCAATTGGAAGGAATTCCCCGAAACCCTGTACTCCATCCAGGTAGCCCCCGAAGACTGCACCGGCTGCGCCCTGTGCGTGGAAGTCTGCCCGGCCAAGGACAAGAGCCAGGTCGGTCGCAAGGCGCTGAACATGGTCGAGCAGCCTCCGATCCGCGAGCAGGAACGCAGTAAACTGGGAGTTCTTCCAGGATCTGCCCGAAGTAGACCGCACCCAGCTCAACCTGCGCACGCTGAAAAACACTCAGCTTCTGGAACCGCTGTTCGAGTTTTCCGGCGCCTGCACCGGCTGCGGCGAGACCCCCTATGTCAAGCTGCTCACCCAGCTCTTCGGCGACCGCATGCTGGTCGCCAATGCCACCGGCTGCTCGTCGATCTATAGCGGCAACCTACCCACCACGCCCTATACCTTCAATCGCGATGGGCGCGGCCCGGCCTGGTCGAACTCACTCTTCGAAGACAATGCCGAATTTGGCCTGGGCATGCGCCTGACGCTGGACAAGCAGGGTGAATACGCCCGCGAGCTGCTGCCGCAATTGGCTGGGATCATCGGTGAAGACCTGGTCACTGAGCTGCTGAACGCCGACCAGACCAGCGAAGCTGGCATCAAGGAACAACGCCAGCGGGTAGCCCTGCTCAAGCAGCGCCTGCAGGCTTCTAAAGATCCCGCTGGCTCGCGACCTGTACTCGCTGGCAGACATGCTGGTGCGTAAGAGCGTGTGGATCGTCGGCGGCGACGGCTGGGCCTACGACATCGGCTACGGCGGCCTGGATCACGTGCTCGCCAGCGGTCGCAATGTCAACCTGCTGGTGCTGGACACTGAAGTGTACTCCAATACCGGTGGTCAGTCGTCCAAATCAACACCGCGCGCCGCGGTAGCTAAGTTCGCTGCCAACGGCAAGGGGATGCCCAAGAAAGATCTGGGCCTCATCGCCATGGCCTACGGCTACGTCTACGTAGCCCGTGTAGCGATGGGCGCCAGCGACCAGCAGACGCTCAACGCCTTCCTGGAAGCCGATGCCTACAACGGCCCCTCGCTGATCATCGCCTACAGCCACTGCATCGCCCACGGCATCGACATGCGCAAGGGTCTGGAGCAGCAAAAGCTGGCCGTCCAATCCGGCTTCTGGCCGCTGTACCGCTACAACCCGCTGCTGGCGCAAGAAGGCAAGAACCCGCTGACCATCAACTCGAAAGAGCCCACCGTGCCGTTCGAACAGTATGCCTACAACGAGACCCGCTACCGTATGCTGGTGCAGAGCGATGAGCAGAGGGCTGAAATGCTGTTGAAGCTGGCCGAGCAGGATGTCAAGAACCGCTGGGACTTCTACAAGCAGATGGCCGCTATGCACTACGACGGTGAAGGCAACGAATAAATCAGGGGAGCGGGGAGCAAGGGTAAAACCCTTCTTCCCACCCATGTTTGCAAGACAAAGGGAGATAAAATGGTAGACCTGACGACAACTTACCTTGGATTGAAACTGAAGAACCCCCTGGTGGCTTCGCCCTCTCCGCTTTCTGAGAAAGTGAACAACATCCAGCACATGGAGCATGAAGGCATCGCCGGCAGTTGTAATGTACTCGCTGTTTGAGGAGCAGATCATCCACGAAAGCCTGGAGCTGGATCACTTCCTGACCCGTGGGACGGAGACCTTTGCTGAGGCGATGAGCTACCTGCCCGATATGGGTAAGTTCAGCCTGGCGCCCGAGGTGCTATATTGAGACGCTATGCGAAAGCGAAAAAAGCAGTCGACATCCCCGTCATTGGCAGCTTGAACGGCGTCTCAAGCGGCGGCTGGATCCACTATGCTAAAAAGATCCAGGATGCAGGCGCCGATGCGCTGGAATTGAACCTGTACTACTTACCCGCCGATCCGAACCTGACCAGTCGGCGAGTTGGAAGACAATTACGTAAAGCTGGTGAGCGACGTGCGGGCAAAGATCAACATCCCCCTGGCGGTCAAGCTGAGCCCGTTCTTTACTGCCCTGCCTAACATAGCCCGCCGCCTGGTGGATGCCGGCGCGGATGGCCTGGTGCTGTTCAACCGCTTCTACCAACCAGATTTTGACTTGGAGGCGTTGGAAGTAACCCCCCGCCTGGTGCTGAGCACCTCGCAGGAGCTGCGCCTGCCGCTGCGCTGGATCGCCATCTTGTACGGCAAGCTGCAGGCTGACCTGGCGCTGACCACTGGCGTACACACCGCCGAGGATGCCCTGAAGGCAATCATGGCTGGCGCCAGCGTGGCAATGACCACCTCCGCCCTGCTCAAGCAAGGGCCGGGGGTTATCAGCGCCATCCTGAACGGCATGGAAGCCTGGATGACCGAGCACGACTACGAGTCGATCCAGCAGATGAAAGGCAGCATGAGCCAGGGCGCGGTCGCAGAACCAGCAGCGTTTGAACGTGCAAATTATATGAAAGAGCTTGGCTCGTACAATCCACATTTCCGCTAAACCGCACCCGACCTGACAGGTTTCTCCGAAAACCGGTCAGGCGAATGAAAAAAACCGGCTGGCGTCAGACGCCAGCCGGTTTTTAGTTTGTCGAATTTACTTTATGAATGGGGAGAGCGGAAGCAAGAATTACATCTCAAACAATTCAGCAGAGATGGCCTTTTTATGGCGGTAGACGATGCGGCCGCGGGTCAGGTCATAAGGTGACATTTCCACGCGCACGCTGTCGCCCAGCAGGATGCGAATGTAATACTTGCGCATCTTGCCGGACAGGTACGCCAGTACCTGGTGACCTGTCTCCAGGCGCACTTTAAACTGTGTGCCGGGCAGGGCTTCAATGACCGTGCCTTCGACAACTATCTTATCATCATCTTTCGCCATCATAACCTCCTGCAAACACGCTCAACCCGCCATGTAAGCCAGGTGAGCAAGGACAATTCTATTCGTACTCAGGTCGCGCCTTCCGCCTGATGCGGCGGATCGACTTCTTCTTCTGAATGCGGCGCAGCTCGCTCTTCGAGACGAACCAGCGCTTGCGGCGGACGGTGCTCAGGATGCCGCTCTTGGCGACTTTCTTGCGAAAGCGCTTGAGCAGCTGGTCCTGCAACTCGTTCGGGCGCAGATTAACTGTAGCCAATGTTCTCACCTCCTTGCCGTTTCAAAATACCCGCCGGAAAGACAAAAAAACCCGGCTGACGTTCATGCTCCAGCCGAGCCAGGGGATGGTCTCCGTGCCGATATGGGTGCAAGCGTCAAGTTTTCCAGTTCACCGTCCTAGTTTGCCAGAGCGATTTTCTGAACGTCGGGCTGAATTTTAACCTATTACTTAAAATCTGTCAAAGGCGGTTATTACAAAAATATTGACCAACTCGGTCTCCAACCAGTCGACCGATGATTTGATTAAATCCAAAAATTCTTGACGCAAGGATTGTTTAGACGTATAGTAGCATTATGCGCCGCCCTCGGGTTTTATTGCTCAGCATGATCTCTGCACTTCTGATCGCCATCATGGCAATTGGTCTATGGCTTGACACCAGGTCAAGCAGCGCGGTGACCCGCGCACCCATCCCTGCTTCCGTCCTGGCAGCCTATCAGCCGGGGAAGCCGATCACCAACCCCACCCAGGCGTTCGTTGCCGCCCAGTTCTACCTGGGCACCACCCGCCTGCGCGCGGCGGGGGAAATCCTGCCATACTCGGCGGAATATGTGCGCTACAGTGAAGCCATTACCCGTACCGCAAAACCGGGTGAGGTTGTGGATCCCTATTCTGTAAGGCATGGCGATGTCTGGCTGGTGCTGCTGGAAGGGGCATGGACTATTGAACCCCCAGTGCCGGACTCTACCCCCGGTGCGCCCCAACCTGGCTGCGTACATGTCATTCTGAATGCCGAGGATGGCGAGCAGATGGAAGCTGGCGGCATTCGCCCATGCGGTGAGTACCAGGTACGCCCAGCCGGTCAGATCATCCAAGAGTTGTTCCGGCTAAACGGGATCAGCGCGCGTCCGGCACCCGTGCCTACGGTGACCTGATGAAAGGCATCATGTTGGGCGGTTACCCTGAGCTCAGCGGCTTGTTCCATAACTATGCCGAGATGGTGAGCGTATACGAATATGCCGGGCAGCATATGCAGGATGGCATCTGGCGCTTTTGGGAGCAGCCGGTAGAACCCGATATTCCCGAAGCGGTGCTGCCAACTGGCACTTCAATCCCGATAGAGAGCCAGCCCTCCCAACCAGTCTGGGCAGACATGCCAGAAGCGCTGCTGCCAACTGAAACGCCAAGACCCACCGAGAGCTACCCTCCCCAACCCACCTGGTACAGCTCGGTGATCACGATTCCCCTGTCCATCCCTGCTGGCGGCAATATACAAACTGGCGAGTGGCTCAGCGCAACGCGGCTGCAGGTTACAATCGAGGCATATCAATCCAGCGGTTTCTATTGGATCGATCTCGGTACAGGAGAACCGCGCATAACAACCCCGCGTCAGGTGCCCGCCACCCAACAGGCCTATTCCGCATCATCTTTATACAGCGTGCAATGCGGCAGCCCATTGCAGATGATCGATGCCGCCAACCAGACCGTGATCAGCCAGACAGATCTGATCCTGAATCCCAACGCAATGTCATATTGCACTGCTTATGTGAGTTGGGATGGAGGTGAGATTGCTGCCTTCGCCGCCCGCACCAACGGGGTGTGGAGCACCTACCTGTGGCTGCCAGATGGCTCCCAACCCATCAGGGTAGGCTCAGCTTTGAACGGCGCCCGACCACCCACCTGGTCGCCGGATGGAGAGCAATTTGCCTTTCTCGCCGCCACAGATGCACAACCACTCAGGCTGCAAATAATGATCGCCGACCGCTCTGGCAAACTCTTGCAAACGCTGCCAACCAACCAGGTCCTGCAGCCGACAGAATTCCACTGGATTGGGCGGCGGGTGCTTGCCCTGCGCAACAGCAACAACCTGTGGCAGTATTACCAGGCAGACACGGGCGAGGTGCTCTTCACCTGGCAAGAAGCGCTAACTATGGGCAGCGCGCTGGATCACGATTATCCGCAGGCCTCACCGGATGGGCACTGGTTACTTATTGAACACGATGACTACGACACCAGCAGTCGGGTCTTAAACATAACATACAGTCTCTATGATCTGCAAAATCACCAGGAAAT
>CAWKGZ010000005.1:0-211578 GCA_963849335.1 uncultured Chloroflexia bacterium | reverse complement strand
CTGCTTGGGTGATCCATTCCCCCAATCAGGTGCAGCAAGGTTGACTTTCCACCCCCGCTGGGGCCCACAATGAACACGAAAGAACCGGCTGCGATCTGCAGGTCGACGCGCTGTAAGGCGGCGATTTTTTCGCCGCCTCGTAAATAGATTTTGGAAAGACCTTCGGCGTTGACAAGCATGATGATAGGATGATGACCTGCAGGATTATACAATAAAATCCGCTGATAAAATTCACCGTAAGTCCTATAGACCCTTTGAGCGGTGATCTTCCCAGGCGGGGAGGGTGGGATTCGAACCCACGGCTGAGGTTAAAGCCCCAGCACTCACTTAGCAGGCGAGCCCAATCGGCCTCTCTGGCACCTCCCCTGGTGCGGGGTGAATTCTACCATATCTGGGGGGCATGGACAAGAATGTGCGGCTGCTTTCTGAGCCTCGATGTCAGCTTGTTTTTCAGAAAACCGATCCATGATTGTAATGATCACGGATGAAAGCCTCCACCTCCCAGATGGGGCGGTTGAATGGACCGAGGTTTTCCATCTTTAAGCTGGTCACTGCTGCAGCCCAGATGCCCGCTTCGAGCGGTGATTTGGTCAGGCGCATTGCCACGTACGTGCCGATGCACGTATCGCCGCGCCCACTGCGCCCATCGAGGCGGGCGGGGTAAAAGCCCAGCTCGTGAAACTGACCATGGGCGTAAATGAGCACGCCATCCTTGTGGGTGAGGACGATCTCGCCTGGTCCCATGGCGGCGTAAACCTGGGCGGCTTTGAAGATATCGCGCTCACCGGTAAGGTATTCAGCTTCTACCGCATCGCTCTTGAGCACATTGACATGCCGGAGGATTTCCTCCATCTCACTCCAGGGTTCGTATTTCAGGTCCTGCTCGCGCAGCACGCGGACGAAGCCCTGCACATCGGCGGCAAGCAGGATATTCCGCTGGCGCAGTTGGCTGAATACATCCAATCCAACCTCACCGCGCAGGCTGGAATTGATCGCTGCCGCTTTCATCTGGATATGATCAAGCTCACTGGCAGCAATCGAGCCCGCCACACCGCCTACCGTCAGCGTGCGAATATCAGGATCTGCCGTGGGATAGTGCAAATTCATCAAGGTGGATTGAGGCGTGAAAGCGGGGAAGCAATCGACCCCAGCTTTCTTCAGATCATCCAACACGTAAGCATCTTCGGCTGCCAGGTGGGTGACGACCGCGGCTCTCTTTCCGAGGCGTACAGCGGCGTAGGCGGCATAATGTGCGCCACCGCCATCGACGTAACGCGTACCAGTTGGGGAGGTAATGGTGTCTTTGGTGTAGTTACCAATATAAACAACGTCATAGAATTCGCTGTGCATATAAACCTTTGATCGAGTTATGGAATAAATTTGGAAATAACCCAATACATGCCGGCTCCAAACAGGGCAGTGGCTGGGATAGTCAGCAGCCAGGCCACGGCAATCTCCTTCGCCACGCCCCAGCGCACTTTGTTCAGCCTTTCGGCTGCACCCACCCCCATGATGGTCGAGCTGACCACCTGCGTGGTGCTGACCGGGCCGCCAACCAGCGATGCACTGATGATAACTACCGCTGAGGCCAGTTGGGAGGTAAAGCCATCCAGCGGGCGGATTTTGTAGAATTTTCCGCCCAATGTGCGGATCAGCTTCCAACCACCCAGGGCGGTGCCTGCAGCGATCATCCCGGCACACAGGATGATCACCCACACGGGCACGGCAAACTCGGACAAAACGCCGCCAGTGACCAGCGCCAGGGTGATGATGCCCATCGTCTTCTGGGCGTCGTTGGTACCATGGCTGAGCGCCAGGGCCAGGGCTGTCAGCACCTGGGCGCGCTTAAACAGGTTGTTGATGCGCGGCGTGGCATTCCAACACAAGATGACAATGAGTTTTAACAGCAGGTACCCAATCAGATAACCAATGAGCGGGGAGGCGAACAGGGCGATCAAGATTTTCTCTAATCCACCAAGCTGAATGGCCTGCCAGCCGGCAGCCATTGTCACCGCGCCGATGAACCCACCGATCAGGGCATGTGAGCTGCTGCTGGGAAAACCCAGGTACCAGGTGAGCAGATTCCAGGCGATGGCGCTGGCCAGCGCAGCCAGCAGCACCAGGGTATTGATGGATTCGGCGGCTACAATCTCGTGCCCGATGGTGTTTGCTACGGCCACCCCAAAGATGAACGGACCAACGAAATTGGCCAGGGCGGTCATCGCCAGTGCCGCTTTGGGTGGGATAGCGCGCGAGGAGATCATGGTTGCCACCACATTGCTGGAATCGTGGACGCCGTTGAGAAAGTCGAAGATCAGGGCCAGGGCAATTACCGCGATGATCAGAGGTGTCATTGGGCAGGTCCCTTCTTCAGGCGATCTTGACCACGATATTGGCGATCACGTTGGCGGCTTCGTCGCCGCGGTCGGCAGCATTGCTCAAGTGGCGGTAGACTTCGCGTGACTTAAGCATCTTGACGATGTGCTTGGTGTCTTCGACGCCGCTGAACAGGTCGGCCAAGGCCTCGCGATAAACATCCTCGATGCGGTTCTCCAGCGCTTTAGCACGCTGGGCGTGCTCGTTGGCCACACCAGGGTGATCTTGCAGGCGATCTACCGCCTGCAGCAGCTCGAAGGCGGCATCCCTCAGCAGGGAGGAAATGCGCACCATGAACGGCGTGGGGCGCACTTTGAGCACCTCCATCTCGTTCAATGTGCTGTAGGCATAGTCCAATACATCATCAATGGTGCGCGACAGGGCAAAAATATCTTCCCGGTCGAAGGGCGTGATGAAGGTCTTATTCAGCTCAGAGATCAAAATACGGCGCACCTCGTCTGCTTCTTTCTCGGTTTTGATCAGCTCGGCAGCCGCGGGACCATTTTGACCTTCCATGTAAGCTTTCAGTGCGTCCAGGCCTGCCAGGGTCAGCGCGGCCTGATCGTGGATCAACTTCATGAAAGTATTTTGGCGTTTCTTGAATGGATTACGCATCAGATTTCTCCTGATCCGGATTTTCGAGCGGGTGGACGCAGCCATGCGCGGCAAGAAAGCGCAGGCTGGCGTGAACCTGCTCAGGGGTATTCTTAGGGTGCAGTTCTAAAGTACGGAAAGCAGTGGGGGGGATATAGGCAGCGATGCTTGCGAAATCGACCTCGCCCAGGCCGGGTGCATAGTGATCCATCACACCGATCACATCGTGCAGGTGGGCGCCAAACATGCGGGAAGCGTAGCGCTTCAGCCATTCTTCGTGTGGGAAGAATTCCAGGCGATCCAGCGCCAGGGCATGCCCGACATCATAGATAAAACCTAAGCTGCTCAGGGGCACCCAGCTCCAGCAGCTGCTCCAATTCATCCAGGATGGGGATATCCATATAATGGTAGCGGTTCTCCAGCCCCAGGCGGATGCCAAACGGAGCGGCATATTCCAGCAGCTCGGCCAGGCTCTTTTTGGCTGCTGCGAGGCGCGGGCCGGCCTGGGCGAGGCGGAGCCGTTCCATTTCAGCTTTGAGCGCCTGGTATTCTGCCGATCCAGTTAAACCAGCATCATACAGGGAGCGCAGGCGGTTTTCCAGGGATAGATCATTCTGCACGTTGCCGGAATGCACGACGATCACATCTACGCCAAGCTGATGGGCCAGGTCGATGCTACGCCTGACAGCCTGCACACCCTGGCGCCGCTTCTCTTCGTCGGTAGATGAAATCAGCCAATCGCTGGCCTTTAATGTATCTACCGAGATGTCGGCAGGGCAGGGCTCGTGGATACTGCTAAAATGGAAGTGATCCAGCTCAATCCCAGCCAGCATGGTTGAATCGATCTGGTGGTTCAATTCGATGTGGGCAAACCCCATGCGCCGGGCAGCCTGGAAGAAATCACCCAGGGAGGGAAAATTCCGCCTGGCCCACATGGTGGATAGCGAGGCATCCCAGGCTGCAGGTTCGGCGGGCTGGCGATAGTACTTCCTGGCCCGGCGCGGCAGGAAGTAAGTAAACAAGTCAGTAAGATTTTCGATAAACGCATCGGGAGCCATGGATGGGTCGCTGATCACCTGCCGCTCTGGCTGGAAGGGATTGCGCAGCAAGATCACCTGGGCGAAGCCAGCCTGGCGGGCAGCCACGACATCCCGGTTGGGGCGGTCGCCAATGTAGGCGCAGTGCTGCGGTTCGAAATCCATGCGCCGGGCAGCCTCAAGCAGGATAGCCGGATCACCTTTGCGTTTGCCGAACACACCCGATAAGACCACCGTCTCAAACAGGCCGGAAATTTCCAGGCTTTGCAACAATTTGGGGACTTCTGTGCTGCTGGTGGTATTGCTGACCAACCCGAGGCGGTAGCCGCGGCGGAAGAGCTCGGTGAGGACCGCTCTGCTCTCTGGCAGAGGATCGCGCCGCCCGGTGGCCTGGCGCCACAACTGTTCAAGACGCACCGCTTGCGGGCCAATTTGATCAGCCGGCAAATCCGGCAGCATCCAGCGCGTCCACAGCTCAGGCTCGCTAAGCTCGCACAGGGTAGACAAAGCCCATTGATGGTAGGCCTTGACCCGCTCGGTCAGCAGCTGAAAAATCTCCGCGGGAGATTGGCCAAGGCCTAATAATTGGATCAGCTCACGGAGTTTCTGCTCCTTCACCGCAGGATCCTGCGCTGTCGTCCGGCGCAGCGTGCCCCCCATATCGAATAGGATTGCCTGAACATTAACGGTCATATAGGATCATACCCTGGTTTCCAGATCTACTGCAGAAACAATAATTGGTAGAGCGAGCAAATCGGTGAAATTCTCGATGTAATAATCAGCCTGTGCGGATTCGTCATAATTGTACGCAACCGTCTTGATCCCCACGGCACGGGCACCGTCTAATTCAGTGATTTTGTGCCCCACAAAAATTGCCTGACCGGCGTTGACCCCAAGATGCTGTAGGGCAGCCTGGTAAAGGCGTGGATCAGGTTTGCGCACCCCGATTTCTTTGGATGAGATAATCGAGTCCCATACCGAACCAAAACCGCCTTTCTCAAACCAGCGCAACTTGTTTGAGACCGAAGCGGCTGTATCGGTGACAATCCCCAGCAGGTAGCCCATCTGCTTCAAGGTGGTCAATGTCTCTGCCACACCGGGGAAGAATTGGACATCATTATCTTCAACGGTTAGCACCTGCCTGCCGCGTTCGATCTGCTCCGGCAGGGTGATACCATACAGGCGGACAAGCGCTTCACGGTATTCATCCTGGTTGATCAAGCCCTGGTAAGCGCTGTCCGTAAGGCGCTGTTTATCAGCCACGGCTGGCTGGACCTGGTCCAGTCCCAGCTCTTTGAGAAAGGCTTTGAACTGGCAGCCGCGCTGCGGCCGGTGGTATAAAACGTCGCCAGCATCGAACAAAATAGCCTGGATTGAACCGGACGGAAATGGAGTTGCCGGATGGCTGTTTTCATGCTGGATGATTTCAAGCAGCTCATCCATGTGCTGGATGACCGCGTCAGGAGACAGCGCCTATATCTTCCTCGCCGTGGTCAAAGTCATGCTGAATCTGCACGATCAACCCGAAGCCGGCTCGGCGCGCCCCAGGATATCGCGGGCGATGCGGTCGCCGACATACAGGCAGCGGCTGGTCGGAACACCTGCCAGGCGGGCGGCATGATGGAAGATAGCCGGGTCTGGTTTGCGCCGGCCGTATTGGCTGGAAAGTACCAACGGGTCAAAATAATGCCGCAGACCGTACTGCTCCAGGTTTAAGGGTACCTGCCCGCGGCTGCAAACATTGCTGATCAGGCCAATCTTCAAGCCCATCTGCTGGATGGCTTGCAGGACTGCAGGCATCTCGGGGCGCATGCTGCGCTGATAGAAGTGTGTCTCGTAGTAGAGCATCAAATCTTCGGCAATGGAAGCTAAGGTTTCACTTTCCACTGGATAATCTGCCAGTATATATTCGCGCCACACCCGAGCAGGAGGCAGCTCTTCCAGTGTCTCTAATTTATCATGGAGATAACGCTTGAAGCCGGTTGTGATCACCTCCAGAAGCTGCTCCGTGCTGAGCGGTAAATCAATGCCGGCGGAGAGCAGGCGTTGTCCCAGGCCACGGGTGGCCTGCAAGCGGAACTCGGGGGTGGAGGAGAATGTTTCGATCGTACCCCCCATATCGAAAAAAACAGCCTGGACAGTCATTGCATTTCTCCAAAAAAATTGAACACAAAACCACCTACCAGGATTGTCAGCATCCTGGCAATCGAAACGATAAAATAATGATGGCTGTTCGACGAAAATTACGAAATTTCTTTGGGACACGGACGGGCTGCGTCCGTGTCCCAATCGTTCATCGAGATATTTAAAAGTAACCAGTCGCTTTTTCTACTTACGGAGCGGTATCCACGGCGATTGCCCAGAAATCACGCACCTTGCTGACGTTTTCCCAGTCAAAGACCGGGTCCATCTCCCAGACCTGGGGCAGCAGCTCATCCAGGGGCAGGTTGTCCTCAAATATGGGGAGGCCTTCCGCCGCCGGGTAAGAGCCGATCTCATTCCAAGGCTCGAAACCGATTTCAGAAAGGGCGAAGCGGATGAACAGCTTGGCTGCATTGGGATGAGGGGCATTATTGGCAATACCCAGGAAGCTGGTCTTGAAGATACCCATGACTGGTTCCATGTCAAAGCAGGGCATCATGTTCAATTCGCCTTCCAGAGTGGCTTCGTAGCTCGAGTAACCCGTCCAACCAAAACCAGGCTCTTCGCCTGCGGGCAGCTCAAGACCAGCAAAGGCCGCGTCGACCATATCGCCGTCGTCGAGGACAACGACCCCGTTGTAAACTATTTTCTTCAGCCACAGGTAACCAGCATTCTCCGGAGCCGTACCGGATGCATCTGCCACTGCCAGTTCGTCCTCGGTCCACGGCTTGCCGTAGAGAGCCTCGTAAGCCGCAGCCATTTCGTCGCCGTTTTGAACAAAAGTGGCGATCTTCGCCATGGTGCTGACGTCAGAGGCGGGATCCTCCATGAAGAACTTGCCTGCGTACTGCGGCTCGGTGAGCTGCCAGATGTTGGAGAGCGGGCAGCCATCCGGGTAGAACGCGTTGTTGTACCCGATCACATCGGTGGAGTGGCGGGCAATGGCAAACGGATAATCTGCGGTCAACTCGGGGATGGTCACATCCCGGGGGACAAACCACCACATCCATTGGTTGGGAACGAATTTCCCAAACAAGATGTGCCCGTCGCTGTTGAACCAGACATCCCCGATGACATTACCGCTTTCTTGCTCGGCCTGCATCTTGGTGTCAATGCCATCTGTGTCAGCAGCATCGAATTCGATCTCCGGGTACATTTCTTCCCAGGCTTCAAACAAGTCCTCGATACCGCCCGAGTTGGCATAGATGGTCACCTTGCCTTCTGCGATAGCGGCGGCTTCGATGGCCTCCCAATCATCAGTTTCGGGCTGGTAAGGGCCGACGCCATTGTCCTTAGCCCATTGCTCGGCCGGCGTGAGAGATGTTTCAGCTTCCTGGGTTGGCGTGGTGGCAGCGCCACCGCAGGCGGCAAGCATGCTGACCAACACGAGCAGAGTCATTAATTTCATGAACGTTTTCATTCTTCCTCCTTGATATTTGGTTGGGAAATGGATTGAGTAGACAGCGATTTTGTAGTATTTGATCTTTCCACAATCTCCTTTCATATCGCCAGCATCGATATTGGCAGTTATTGAAACAATACAAAGCACCGCTGCGATTGGTTTCAGCCAGTAATCAGATTGCCGCTTTCTTTGTCGTACAGGTTCAGAGTTTGGGGATCGAACTTCAGCCAGATCTTTTGATCCATTTGGATCTTGCTGATGCCCATGACCCGGATGGTCAATTCGGTATCACCCAGGCGCGCAATGATGGTCGAGTCAGCCCCGGAGGGCAAAACAGAATAAGCAATGAACTCCACAGCTCCCGGTTCAGCACGCTCCGAGATGAGGATGTCTTCCGGGCGGATACCGACCACTACCTTGCCAGTAGCCCTGAAAGTATCCACCGCAATCTTGAAGGTTCCAAGGTTGACGGTATTTTTCCCACTTACCTCCCCCTCCAGCAGGTTCACTTTCGGATTGCCGATGAAATCCGCTACAAATAAGTTAGCCGGAAAATGATACACCTTATCAGGGGAATCAAACTGCTGGACAACGCCTTCCTTCATCACGGCAATATTGGTGGACATGGTCAAAGCTTCCACCTGGTCATGGGTCACATAGATCGTTGTTGCGCCGGAAATATGATGGAGGCGTTTGAGCTCGGTACGCATGTCCATGCGCAGGCGGGCATCCAGGTTGGAGAGCGGTTCATCCATCAGGAAGACCTTGGGACGGTAAGCCAGCATGCGTGCCAGGGCAATGCGCTGCTGCTGACCGCCGCTCATCTCGCGGGGATAGCGGTCTTCGTAGCCTTCCATTTGTACTTCTTTAAGCGATTCCTTTACCCGCTTTTCCATCTCATCCTTAGGCATCTTCTGAATCTCCAGAGCGAAGGTAATGTTCTTATCCACCTTCATATGCGGCCACAAGGCATAATTCTGGAAGACCAGCCCCAGGTTGCGCTTGCTCGAGGGCAGTGAAATGCCCTTGTCGAAAGAAAATACAAGGTCATTACCAATATAGATCTCGCCGCCATCGGGGTCTTCCAGACCAGCTACACAGCGAAGCAAGGTTGTTTTACCGCATCCGGAGGGACCCAGCAGGGTTACGAAGGTTCCCGGTTCAATGAACAGGCTGACATGGTCGAGTGCGACCACTCCACCAAATTTTTTCGTTAAATTGTTAATTCTGATCGATGTTTCCATGATGTCCTCTCTTTACATCCCAAGACCTTTTTTAAGACTGCCGCCGCTGAAGCGTCCGATGATGGCATTTCCTGTAACCGTGATCACAACCAGGATCAGGACTATAATGTTCCCCATCTGATCCCTTCCGGCCTCGACGTATTTCATGGTCAGGCTAGCCAGCAGTTGGGTGTCACGCGTAACCAGCAGGATGATCAAGGATAGCTCACGCATGGTGGTGATGAACGTCAGCAGGAATCCGGAAACGAAACCGCTGGTGGTCAACGGAAAGATGATGCGCCTGAAACGCTGCCAGACACTGGCCCCGGCTACCTGGGCAGCCTCCTCCAGCTCCCTGCCGACCTGCATCATGGCTGAGACTCCTGAACGGGAAGAGTAGGGTATATGTTTGGCTACCGAGACGATCACCAGCAGGGCAAAGGTCCCATATAAGTTGGGCAGCGGGTCCATCTTCCTGGCAAACATGGCTATGTACACAGCGCCGAAAGCGATGCCCGGAATGACATATGGGATATAAGCAAGCTGGTCAACCAGTTTAGCAAGCCGGGTACCGCGTCCCTTGACGATGGCATAGCCAAGCAAGACGCCCAGCAGGGCGGTGAAAAAAGCCGTATAAAGGGCCAGCTTGATGGAATTCCAGGCGGTTTTGTAGACTCTGGGGTTAAGCAGCACCCCAGGCTCACCATCGTTGTACAAAGGATTAGGCTGTCCGACCCAGTTCTGCAAGGTAAGATTACTAAAGCTGTAATCTCCCGTCCGCAGCAGGAATGTGTCGTAGGTAAGCAAGCCCAGCGGCAGGATAAGCACCAGGAGCTGAAAGATAATCACGGCGGTAAAGAAAGTCTTCTTCAAATTTCTCAACTTGCTTGGCTGGGCGACAAAACCACGCCCTCCGATCGTCTCATAGCTCCGGCGTGTGCCCACCAGCCTCTGGTTGAGTGAAATGGTTACCATGGCGAACATAATCAACACAATCGCCAACACGAAGGCGTCCGCTTTATCTGAGGCTTGCAAACTTCCCCGCAGCCTGGTGGAAACCACATAATAATTGATCGGCGAGCCCAGGATATTTGGTCCGCCAAATGTCCCCATCACCTTGGAAAAGGTCATGATGAAACCGGAAAGCAGGGCTGGCAATACCAGCGGAAGGGTGATCTTGCGCAGGATGCGCCAACGTTTGGCGCCCATCAGCTCGCCGGCTTCTTCAAGGTTGGAATCAATGGACATCAGGGCTGCCGAAACGAACAAGAAGAAGAAGGTGTAATAGTGCAGCGCACAGCAGATGATGATCGGCACCGGGCCGTACGACAACCAGTCGGGCGGACTTACCCCGATAAGGTATTCCAACAACCCCGGTGCTCCACCAATGGTCCTGTTCTTGAACAGCACCAGCCAGGCCTGGGCCAGGGTCCAGGAAGGCATGATGTAGGGCAGCACCGCCAGTTGATTGACCAGTTTTCTGCCCGGCATATCGGTTCGTACCACCAGCCAGGCCAGCGATCCACCGATCAACAGCGCAAGCACAACCGTGCCGATGGCGATAGTTATCGAATGCGCCAGGGGAGTGTAGGTGTAAATTGGACCGAAAATACCGGTCAACATTCTTTTCCAATGATATAGGGTTAATTCTCCCTCCACAGCCCCCTCAACACGGCTGACATCTTCAAGCTGCCAGGTGATCGTGGTCTCGACCAGCTTATAAAGCGGGATGATGACCATGTAGAACATTACAAGCAGCATGATCAATGCCAGGACAACATGCGGCTTGGTCAGCCAGTGGATGAAGCGGCGAAAGCGGGCGCGCAATTGCTGGGAGAATGGTTGCTGGGTAAGGGTCGAACTTGCCATGTGCGTTCTCCTAATCTCGGGGAATGACCTTAAGATGACGTGCTATTGGCTTTTTTGAGCCGCTCGCGTAATTGGTCCAGACGGTCGAGGTTGGTCATTACCTGCTCGCGATCTTCGTTAGCCAGCGCCAGGATGAGAGTATTAATAATAGTCATGGGCACTACCAAGGAATGGAACTCGGCTACGGGGCCGCGGCGGGCTGCCAGGGTGACGGTAGCCTTGTTCCCTACCAGGTCGCCCAGGGTATCCGTGACCAGGATGACCGGGGTCTTGTGCTGGTGCGCATGATCGAGAACCAGCTGCAGCGAGGGGGTCATATTGAAGAAACCAATGGCGATGAGCAAATCATCCCTGGTCATCAAGAGCAGGGGTTCGAGCATTTCCCGCCCGGAGCTGTCCAGCGTGATCACATGCCTGGCGGAGCGGGTGAGGCGGATCTTGAGCATATCCACCAGGGAGGTGGAAGGCCCCAACCCGAAAACAAAAACGCGTTGGTGAGCCCGCAAAAGCTCAATTGCGGCGTTAATGGCAGACCGATCAACGGTCTGTAGGGCTTCGGTCAGGAATGCAATTTCTGAAGCGACAAGCTGTTCAAAAATGTCCCCCGCCTGGCGTAAATCATCCAGCCGGCTGCGTATGCGGGCGGAATGGATGACCAGGCTGCGAAATTTGGCCTGCAGTACCTCGCGCATGGCCGGGTAGCTGTCAAATCCCAGCGTGCGAGCAAAACGGACCATGGTGGCTTCGCTGAGCTCAAGCTGATCAGCAATTTCTGCTGCCGACTGAAACGCTACCTCGTCCTGGTTCTGGCGCATGAAGTCGGCGATGCGCTTTTCGCTTTTGGTTAGCTCATCGTAACGTTCAGCAACCATTTTGTTGAAATCCATCTGCTGACCGCTGTCACTATCCATGCTACCTCTCGTTTGTTCTGACTTTCATTAGTCGGGCATATTGAAAGTAGACTTTCATTTGTATATCATACAATAAGGTTGTCATATGCGCAAGATGATTTTCATACCTTTGAAACAGCCTGCGTGCTCTCTGGCGCCAGCCACAATGCCCCGCCGGTAGTGTCCACGATGATATCGCAGATTTCCAACTGCGGGCGGTAGGCGATCTCTGCCATGATGAACTGATCCTTAAAATAGCGATTACGGAAATAAGTAGGCTCGTACTTTTTACGATAGTCGATGTCGCGCTTCCACTTGCGCTTCAGGCGCACCGGATCATCGGTAAGATATACCACCTTGATGCCGATCAGATGAGCGACCTCCTGGATCAGGAACGGAAAGTTGCCTTCGATAAAGATGATATCGGCAGGCTCGATCTCGATGGGAATGCCATCTGGTTTTAGCTGACCATTTAGATCGTGGCTAGAGGTGGCGTAAACGAAATCGTAGCGCGGGATGCTGATCTTTTTCCCCTGGGTGATTTCCACCAGGCTCTGCTTGAACAATTCAAAATGGAGTGCCTCCTTGCCCTGGGTGAAGATACCTTTTTTCTCGCGGTATTCCCGGTCGGTGAGGAAATTGTCCAGCTCGATGCTGGCAGCTTGCTGCCCATCCGCCTCGAAAACCTCTCGCAGGCGCTCGACGATCTCCGTTTTTCCGGCAGCGGTTGGCCCGGCAATGGCGAGCACAATGGGGATGCCACGGGCGGCAATCAGTTTACGCACGCACTCGATAAAGAAAGCGTCCAGCTCGGCGTTGGCAGCCATGAAATCGCGATATCCCACCCCCTGATAAGACTCAAAAGCTCTCTGCCGGGGCTCAAACTGCCGGTAGGGTTTCCCACCCAGGTGGGCTAGCACTTGCGCGGTGAAATACTGCGTGCGGTGCAGGAAGAGGAAGCCGCGCACATCGAAGTAGAAATGTTCCTCCACCCACGCCAGGGGATACTCATCGCTGACCAGCCCAACGAAGAGCATCTGCGCCAGGCGGACTATTTTCTCGTCCAGCACGATGTGGTCATTGACCTTCGGTTTGATCTGGATACTGTTGTAAAACGCCCGGTCGTTGACCATGTACTCGATTTCAGCCCGCGGCAGGAGCATCACCCCGGCCCAGCCTTCCTGCGGGGTGATGTTCTGCAGGGCATAGCCAAACTCGTACAATGCCAGATCCTGCACCGCCGGCGCCAGGCAGCACATTTTTTCATACAATGCAGCGGTGAAGGCTTTGTCACTGAAATCGACCATGTCAGGCTCCATATTTTGCCAGGCGGAGGGCATTAGCCATCGCAAGCGGCATCACGTGGGCTGCCGGGATGATCCCCAGACTGCCCCTCTGGCAGGCGCGTTCGCCAAACTCGGACAGTCCATCCGGGCGCACAAAACGGGAGTACAGCAGCAGGGGCACGGGATGCCAGGAGTGGCTCTTGAGCACCGCCGGTGACGAGTGATCCCCGCCGACGATGACCACATCCGGATTGAGCGCCATCAGGCGAGGTATCTGCCCATCTACTTCCTCGATGGCAGCCACTTTACCATCAAAATCACCGCTCTCCCCGCAGGTATCCGTCTTCTTGACGTGCAGGTAGAAGAAGTCGAACAGAGGCCAATATTTTTCCAGCGTGGTGAACTCGTCGGCGATGGTTTCCCCTGCCACGTCCAAGATGGTCATGCCGACCATGCGCGCCACACCGCGGTACATGCCATTGATGGCGACCGCCGCGGCTTTCAAGCCAAAGATGTGCGCATATTGCGGTACGGTTGGAAAACTGGCGAAGCCGCGCAGCAGGATGCTGTTGGCGGGCAATTGTCCAGTGAGCAGCTTGCGAGCCTGGGCCACGAACTGGTTGGCGTACCGTGCTGCCTTTTCTGCCTTGTGGTTCAAGGCGCGCACCGGCAGGTCTGGCACCCCTGTTTTCAGTGGGTCAGTCTCTGATAAATCGTCCGCCAAGCCTTCGCCGCGCATGACGAAAACGAAGCGGTGTTCCTTGACTGGCTCGACGAAGAACTGGACATTTTCCATCTCGATGGTGCGCAGCAGCTCTACCAATTTCCGGCTTTCAGCGCTGGGAAGCCGCCCGGCGCGGCGATCGGTGATGATGCCATCGGGGTCCACGCTGCAGAAGTTGCCGCGGGCAGCGACATCGCCTGGGTGCAAGTCAAAGTCCACTCCCAGGGCTTCCAGCGCCCCGCGGCCTATCTGGTAGTGGGTTGGATCATAGCCAAAGATGGCAAGGTGGCCCGGACCGCTGCCGGCCGTGATGCCTGGGCCGACCGGCTGGGTCAACCCAAGAGAGGCATGCGCTGCCAGCCGGTCCAGGTTCGGGGTGCGCGCAGTTTCGAGCTCGGTCTTACCGCCGGGTTCACGCGGTAAGCCGCCCAGCCCATCCATAATGAGCATAACGATCTTGGTCTCGGCGGGAAGTTTTGAGTCCACTCAAAAATTCCAGGTCCATGCTATCCCCCTGATCTCAGAACACAGGGTCTGCCCACGCCATTCACCAGCGCATCGAAGGCGCGTTTGATCTTGGCGTAATTGCCGTCCCGGTCGAGGGCGATGCCGCGCCCTATCCCGGTGACGACCTGACCGATGCCAATCTCTTGCATTTGTGATTCCAGCTTTTTGAGCAAGGCTGGGGCGCTGCCCGGTGCTGTGCTGCGCCCATCAAAGATGAGGTGGAGAAAAACCTGATCCAGCCCGTGCGTTTTGGCCATTTTGAGCAGAGCCAACGGGTAGTCAATCGAGCCATGCGAGCTTTTTTCGGTCAGCAGCCCGATCAGGTGCAGACTCGCGCCGCGCTGCCTGGCATCCTCAATGGTGTTGAGAAATACTTCGTTGGTGAAGAACGAACCATCTTCCAGCGCACCCTCAAGGCGGACATCATCCTGAAGGACAATCCGCCCGGCGCCAAGGTTATTGTGACCGGCTTCCGAGTTGCCGGGTTTGCCGGGCTGCAGACCGACTGCCTCTCCCGAGGCCTGTAAGTAACTGGAAGGGTAGCGGCTGAGCAGTCCATCCCACACCGGGGTGGGGGCGAGGAAGATTGGGTTGGTGGCATCCGTTTTGCCGGCTCCCCAGCCGTCCAGGATGATGAGCAGAACGCGCCGCCTGCCTCCCCAATCATAACCAGGGGCTAATGTTGCCCCGCTCATCAGGGAGGGATGCTCAAGACCGAGCGCGGACAGGATGGTCGGGGCAACATCCGCCAGGGTGCCATCGCGCAGGTCTGCTTTGGCAGAGGTGGCTGGATCGATAAGGATGAAATCAACCGGGTTGCTGGTGTGGGCGACGTGCGGGGATCCATCCGGGGTGACCATCTGCTCCAGGTTGCCGTGGTCAGCGGTGATGAGGGTGACGTACCCGGCGGTGCGCGCAGCATCCACTACCTGCCCCAGCCAGTGATCGACGAGCGCGGCGCAGCGGATTTTGGCGTCGTTATTGGCTGTGTGGCCGATGACATCGCCGTTGGCGAAGTTGGCGACGATGAAGTCGAATGATTGCTCGATTCCTTTTATTACCTGGTCAGCGACCTGCGGCAGGCTGAGCTCGGGCACCTGGTCGAAGGGCATCCCATGGGGCGAAGGGATGCGCACATCCTCTTCGCCGGGGAAGGGCTGGTTGTCCCCGCCATTGAAGAAGAAGGTCACATGCGCATACTTCTCCGATTCAGAAGTGTGTAGCTGGCGCAAGCCGGCACGGCTGATCGTTTCCGCCAACGTCCCTTTGATCTTTGTCGGAGCAAAAGCGATCGGCAGGTTGGAGAATTTTTCGTGGTACAGGGTGAGGATGATGAAGTTTAGATTGTGGAAATCCGGGCGTTGAAAATGCGGGAAATGAGTGTCGGTGAAGGCTTCAGTCAGCTCGACCTCACGCTCGCCGCGGCGGCAGCAGAAGATGACCGCGTCGCCATCGGCAATGCGGCCGATGGGCTGGTTCAATTCATCAACGAGGACAAGTGGGTCGAGGGAGTAATCGGTCTGGCCTTCGGCGTATAAGGCTTTTACACCTGCCGAGAGTTCAGCAGCGCCGCAGGAAAGGGCTGGTGCCTTTTGGCTGGCGATCACGCCTGGTCACTCCCCTGGGGGTTGGCGGAAACGCCGGGGAAAATATCGAGCAATTGGCGGAATTGGTGGATGAACACATCCGGGCGGTTCTCATCTGTAATTTCGGCCTCAGCCAGCTCGGCCGGTGAGATCATGATGACAAGCATGCCGAATCCAGCGAGACGGGTGCCGGTCACGTCCCGTTTGAGGTTGTCGCCGATGTAAGCACATTTCGCCGGTTCAATGCCTGCCCGGCGTGCGGCTTCAAGATAAATCGCCGGGCTGGGTTTGCGAATACCCAGCACAGAAGAAAGAACGACCGATTTGAAGTAAGGGGCAAACCCTTCCGCTTCCAGCCATTCGGGAATTTCGCGGGTGCCGATCAGGTTGCTGATGATACCGAGGGTGTAGCCGCGCTTCAGCAGTTCCTCCACCACTTCCCGCCCGCCATCCACCACCACGCGGCGCCCCATGGATTGGCGGAACTGGTAGGTGAGCTCTGCCCCCAGCGGGGCAACTTTTTCCGCAGGGAATTCGGGAACCAGCCAGCGCGTCCACATCTCTGCTTCGGGGGCTTCAGCCAGGTTCTCAAAGGCCCACTTGCGGTATTCTTTGTAGCGCAGGTTCAGGGTGTCACAAAACGCAATAGGGTCTGCGTCCGCCCCCAGCAGGCGGACAATCTCCTGCCGCGCCCGCGCCATGTGGGCTTCGTCCTTCACCAGGATGCGCAGGGTGTTGCCAAGATCAATAAATACGGCTTCAATGTCTGCGGTCATATCCATCCTAGCGGGGTGGGAAGATGTCCAGCAGGTCACTTAATTCCTTGATGAATTTGTCGGGTTTGATATCCCCCCTAGGAGGCTCTTTCTTGAGCGTGGCCGGCTCGATCAGGATGATCGACATCCCAAAGCCAGCGTCCTGGACCCCTTCCACATCCCGGACGGGGTTATCCCCGACATAGACACATTTTTGCGGTGCCACGCTGATTCTGCGGGCTGCTTCGATGTAGATCTCCGGGTTGGGTTTGCGGATGCCAAGCTTGGACGACAGGATGACGGTTTTAAAATACCCAGTGAGCCCGTCCGCTTCTAACCAATCTGGGATCTCGGTCTCAGTGATGGTGTTGGCAATGATTCCCAGAATATATCCCCTTCTGCTCAGCTCCTTGACCACCATCGAGACATCTGCCCTTGGTACTCGCCGCCCGTCACTGTCCCGCCAGAGGCGGGTTAATTTCCCGGACAGGGGAGCAATTTGCTCGGTGGGAAAATCGGACAGCATCCATTGGGTCCACATTTCTCTTTCGGAGGCTTCGATCAAGGTTTCCTTGGCGCGTTTGCGTAACACCTTGTAGCGTTCCTCCAGGAGCGCATAAAATTCATCCGGCTCCATTTGCGCGCCGGTCAATTCCACCAGCTGTTTTTTTGCATCGACCATGAACTCCGGGTCTTCGATAACAATGCGCAGGGTGTTGCCGACATCTAAAAATATAGCTTCGATATCAGGGATCATGGGGCTCCTATGTGACTTTCATGCACCTGGCAGGATACTGCTTCAGTTCGTATGCAAACTCTTTACTAAGATATTGCTGGAAGCGACTTACAAAAATATCGTTTTTGAAACATTACTTTCATTTGTGAATGATACAACATTCTCGACAAAAATGCAAGTCATCTTTCAAAAATGGGATTGACTTTTCGCCGGGAAGCAGGTAAACTAAATACTGTCTTGCACACGTGTGCAACTGACGCTTTTTCCAAGCGATCCTCATTGGCGTATTCTATACATTCGGGCGAGAGATCAAGATCTGGCGGCCCACTCTCGGCGCGGTGATATTGCCGCATTTCAGGTCAAAAGGAGACCAATGCAACTGGCTTTCCATAGTGCTACAACAATGACATGTGATCTTGAAACCGATGTCGCCATCACTGCGCAGGCAGGATTCAAAGGACTTGAGCTATGGGCGGATAAAATTGATCGCTACCTGGCGGCGAACACACTGTCTGATCTGAAAGCGTTGTTCGTGAATCACCATGTCTTGCCATTTGCGCTCAACTCGATTGAGTTCATTGCCTTCCGGGGGAGCGAGTTTGCACAGATTAAGGCACGCCTGCATGCGCTGGGCAGGATCGCACAGGCAATCGACTGCCCGACCGTTGTTGTTGTGCCCAGCCCAGTACCGAGCCGTGATATCCCCTGGTCGGATGTCGTGGTAGAGTACGTCAATGTGCTGCATGAGTTGAGCGATATAGCCCGCAACTATGCTGTCAAACTGTCTTTCGAATTCCTGGGCTTTGGCTGGTGCAGTGTGCGCACACCGCGTGCGGCGCAGGAGATTATCCAACAAGTAGCCCGCGACAACGTCGGACTGACGGTTGACGCGGCTCACTTTTATGGTGGGGGCGGCTTGCTGAGTGAGCTTGATCAACTGGACCCTGCCCGCATCTTTGCCTTTCACCTGGATGACCTGGAAGATACGCCGAAGGAAGCCATCAGCGATGGAAAGCGCCTCTTACCCGGCCTGGGTGTGATTCCGCTGGATGATATCTGCCTGCGGCTAAAGCAGATTGGCTACGCCGGACCATGCGCCATTGAGCTGTTCCGACCTGAATACTGGCATTGGGATCCCCTGGAATTGGCGAACAAAGCCCGCCAGGCAGCGATCAAAGTGTTATCACCGTATTTTCAAGTCGAATAATCCAAGAGGGAGCAATACCTTGCCTGCCACGATCAAGGATGTCGCCAAAAAAGCCGGGGTCGCCCACACCACAGTCTCGCGCGCCCTGCGGGGCAGCCCGCTGATCTCGCCGGCGACAACCGATCGCATCCAGCAAATTGCCTCCGAGATGGGCTACCACCCGTCGGCTGCTGCCCGCAGCCTGAAAACCAATCGCTCACAGACCCTGGGGGTGATAGTCAGTGCCATCGACGACCCCTTCTTCAGCGAAATCCTACAGGGGATCGATGATGTAGCCCAGGAGCGCGGCTACAGCCTGTTCATCGCCGCGTCACAGCGCAGCCAGCAGCGCGAGCGGCATATCGTGCGCACCATGCGCGAACAGCGGGTGGATGGCGTCATCCTCTGCTCCACCCCGTTCAGTAGCGAGCAAAGCAAACAACTGCGGGCAGATGAAATCCCCTTGGTGGTGATCAACAACCAGTCTGCGGAAGATTACCGCTACTCGATCTATCACGACGATCTGGATGGCAGCTGCCAGGTGATGCGCCACCTGAGCGAGCTGGGGCATGAACGGATCGCCTACCTTGGATATCCACACTCGGGACGCACCAACGCGCAGCGCCTACAGGGCTACCGCGGAGAAATGGCAGCGGCAGGGTTGACCATCCTGGATGGCTACGAGGTGTATGCCCAGACCTCTGACCCAGCAGGTGGGCAAGCTGCCGCCAACCAGATCTTAGCTCTCTCCCCACGCCCGACCGCTGTCTTTTGCTATAACGATATGCTCGCCATTGGTCTGCTGCGCGGCTTGCAAGACGCCGGGCTGCGCGTCCCGGAGGACATTTCGTTGGCTGGATTCGATAATATAACCATCTCAGCTTTCACTACCCCTCCTTTGACAACCCTGGACCAGCCCAAGCGCACGATCGGTACGCAGGCAGCACACCTAGTGCTCGGATTGCTAGAAGGTGTGGACAACGCCAGCCCGAAAATCCAAACCCTGAAAGGCACTCTGCTCGTGCGCAGGTCCACCACCCGGCCTGCAAGGTGATGTATTTATGAAACTGACCTCCTCTAATCTTAACTTCTTCCCCCGCTCGTTAACTGCCCAGGATGGCATTGAATTTGGGCTGGCCCAGACCGTGACTGGGAACAGGCTGGCGGTGCTGGCTGAGAAATCCTTGCCTGAGTTTGAAGGTGAACGCTCTGAATTCGGTGGGCTGACCCTGATGGTGGGCGAGCGCTCTCCTGCCAATCTAAATGCCCTACGCGCCTACCTGCCCTGGCTCAACCCGCAGCCGATTGGCCTGGTGACCTCGGCCGGGATGGGCGATCGCCTAGGGTTGGCAACGCCTGGACATGTGCGCGCGGCGCGTGCCATGGGTGGAAAAGTTACCCCAGTTTTCACCCAGCAGTCCATCCGTGAGATGGCGCGCACCGGGCGTACGCCCCAGCAGGTGATGGATGATGCCACCTGGGGTATCTTCACCGAGGGCTGGCATTCAATCCACGGCGCAGATGCCGACCACCTCAAAATGCCGGCTGACATCGATGCCTGTTTGACATGCGGCTACACTTTCTATACCATCGACCCGGGCGCATACGTGGACAATCGCGCCGAGTCAGCCAACCTGAGTGAGCTTCAAGCCCTCGCCGCCGGACTGCCCGCTGAAGTGGAGCTGCGGGCTTCGGGTTTGCTGGGGAAATCCTTTGATATCGAAGGGCTGGCGATACACTTTGATGAAGCTGTGCTGCTTAAAGCCGCGGTCAAGTATGGCAATGCGGTTGCTCACGTGGCAAGCATGTACCGCTACCTGGTGCAAGCTGCCGGAAAGCGCCCATACGAGCTGGAAGTTTCAGTCGATGAGACCGATGCACCCACCTCTCACGCCGAGCATGTCTACATTGCCAGCGAGCTGAAGCGATTGGGGGTGAAGTGGGTCAGCCTGGCGCCGCGCTATGTGGGGCGGTTTGAGAAGGGGGTGGATTACATCGGCCCCCTGGCGGCATTTGAAGCAGATTTTGCCGGTCATGCTGCCATCGCCCGCTGGTTTGGACCCTACAAACTCAGCCTGCACTCTGGCTCGGATAAATTCAGCATCTATCCTATCGCCGCTCGCCTGTCGCGCGGACTGGTCCACCTCAAGACCGCCGGGACAAGTTATCTCGAAGCTCTGCGCACGATTGCCCACCTCGATCCAGGTTTCTTCCAGGGAATTTATGCTTTTGCCCGGCAGTGCTACGAAACTGACCGCCTCAGCTATCACGTCTCAGCGGAGCTCAAGAACGCCCCACTGCCGGACGCAGTCAGCGATTGGCCTGCCCTGTTTGACCAGTTCGATGCCCGCGAGATTCTGCATGTCACCTTTGGTTCGGTGCTAACCGAAAAAACTGAGGCTGGCGGCTGGCGCTTCTACGACGATTTGATGGATTTTCTGCACGGCAACGAAGAGGCATATGCCTGCAACCTGGAAAAGCATTTTATTCGGCATTTAACACCCTTTGCGTAATTACTGGGCGATGAGTATTGCCTGTCTGGCATTCAAACATAATTTGTACCATCTTGAAGGAGAAAGATTATGGAGAAAATGAAAGCATATGTATTCAAGGATGTCGGCAACCTGGTTTTTGAAGAGAAGCCCATCCCCCACGTCAAAGAACCCGATGATGTACTGCTTAAGGTCAGGGCGGTAGGCATTTGCGGCTCAGACCTAAAAATCATCGAGGGCAAGCACCACTTCAGGCCAAACACCGTGCTGGGGCATGAATTCTGCGGCGAGGTGGTTGAGGTGGGTAGCCATGTACAGCATGTCAAGCTGGGTGACCGGGTGGCAATCGACAACAATATCCGCTGCGGGTTCTGCTCCTTCTGCCGCATGGGCCTCACCAGCCAGTGCGTGGAGATCAAGACCAGCGCCCTGGGGGTGATGCGCGACGGCGGCTACGCGGAGTACTGCCTGGTTCCCGAGAAGCAGTGCTATGTACTTCCCGATGAGATCGATGATGTGCTTGGCACGCAGGTAGAGACGCTGGCGACTGTGGTCAATGGCATGAATACCCTGCTGATGCTGCCTTACGATTACGTTATGGTGCTCGGTTTTGGTCCGATTGGCTACCTGTTCAGCCAGTTCGCCAAGAACATCGCTGCCAAAGTCGCGGTGACGGAGATCGATCCTTTCCGCATCAGCGTTGCCGAGGAATGCGGCCTCACCGTCTGGGACCCAAACGCGGTGGATGTGGTCGAGCTGATCTCCGACTTCACCTATGGGCGGAAAGCGGATATCGTCATCGAAGCGACCGGCAATGCTCTCGGGCAGGCGCTGCAGTGCGTCACGCCGGGTGGGAAGGTGCTGCCTTTCGGCATGGATTCTTCGATCAACCTGAACGTTGTGCCGAACGAGATCACCCGCTGGGCGACCAAGATCCTGGGTCTGTACCTGGGTCAAAATACCATGGTGCCGTCCATCCGCATTTACCAGGAGAAGCGCCTGAACATGGGGCCGTTCTTCACCAAGGTGATCCCGTTTGATGAAGGCCTCAGCGCATTTGACCTGCTCGGGCTGGATATCAAGACCCTGCAGCACCATCCCAAGCAGGCGATGAAGATCGTGATGAAGATGTAGCCCTCAAGAAACCTGGTTCTGGAGAATGTGAGATAAGAGGCTGACCATGACAAGACGCGTAAAAATTGCTGTGATCGGAACGGGACGCATGGGAAGTGTGCATGCGCGCAACATCGCCCGGCTCATTCCCGAAGCAGAGCTGGTGGCTGTATGCGATATTCGCTTAGATGTAGCCCAGGCGGTAGCGGATGAGCTGGGTATCCAGCGCGTGGTGGAGGATTATCACGAGCTGCTGGCTGACCCTGAGATAGAAGCCGTGCTGATCGCTTCCAGCACACCCACACATGCCTTCATGATCAAGGATGCCGCATTAGCTGGGAAGCAGATCTTCTGCGAGAAACCACTGGCGCTGGAGCTGGCAGATATTGATGAGGCGCTGGAGGCAGTGGAAAAAGCTGGGGTGAAGCTGCAGGTGGGGTTCAACCGCCGCTTCGATAAAAGCTATAAACAGGTCAAGGATATTGTTGACTCGGGTGTCATCGGGCGCCCGTGCATCCTGCGTATCACCAACCGTGACCCCGATTTTCCCAACATGGAGTTTCTGCGTGTCTCGGGCGGCATCTTCCTGGACCTGGCAATCCACGATTTTGACATGATCCGCTTCCAGATCGGGGAGGTGGATGAGGTGTATGCCACCGGCAGTGTGCTACTGGAGCCCGAGCTGAACGAGTTTGGTGACCTGGACACGTGCGTGACCACGTTGAAATTCAAGAATGGCGTGGTGGGCGCCATCGACAACAGCCGCAAGGCGGTGTACGGCTATGACCAGCGCCTGGAGGTCTTCTGCTCGAACGGCACTGCTATGGCAAACAACGAGGCGGAAACCACCGTGGTGAGAGGCGGTACAGACGGGTTCTTGTCTGCCAAGCCGCCCTACTTCTTTATGCAGCGCTACGCCCCATGCTATGTGGAGGAAGTGCGCCAGTTTGTCGAGTGCCTGATCGAGGACAAGCCAACCCCCACCAACGGCGCGGATGGGCGGGCGGCAGTAGTGTTGGGTTATGCCGCCTGGAAATCGTACCGTGAAAACCGCCCGGTGAAAATAAACGAAATCAAATAAGGAGTAAAAAATGGTAGATCAAAAGGTACCCCAAGGATTTCTTCCTACTGACCAGCCTGACCTATTCTTTGAAGATAACGAGGTCGGACGGCTGAAAAAAGCTGTCTGGGATGCCAGCGATGCAGAAATTGATGCGATCCTGGCGGATTACGACATTCCCTCCCCGGTGGAATGGGGCAAGCCGGGTGCGTACATCCAGACCACCACCCGCTGGCAGGTGGTGGAAAACCGCAAGCGGAACGATATTGTGTTCATCCCGGTGGGCTGCACCGAGCTGCACGGGCAGCACCTGCCCAGCGCAGCAGACACGCTGTACGTCAGCGCCATCTGCGAGGGAGTGCGCCGTTTCACCGCCAAGCGCGGCGCGGCGGTCAACCTGGCGCTCCCACCGCTGAACTACGGTGGTCACCCTTACCACCACTTGGGTATGCCGGGTACGGTCATCGTGCGCGAGCATGTGGTGCGCGAGATGATGATCGACGTGATGCTGGGCTTATGGAACGATGGTTTCCGTAAGCAGCTGATCGTCAACAACCACGGACAGTTATGGATGCTCGAGTTGGCGGTGCAGGAGTTCCAGAAGCGCTACCAACTGCCCGGTATTTTCCGTGTCATCGACTGGCACCGGGGGGTACGTGAGTTTTTCCGCCCGGTTGAGCGCGGCGGGCAGATGGGCACCAATTTCGTGCACGCCGATGAGTTCGAGACCTCGTTGAGCCTGCTGCTGCACCCCGAGCTGGTGGACATGAACTATGCGGTAGACACCGAGGGCAAGAACTACCTCCCTGAAGGTCACTTCGACAAATCGGTGGATCCGTTTGGCCGTCCAAGCCGCTGGTCGGAAGGCGAAGGCCACTTCGCCATCGAGATCGCCGCCACACCCGAGGGAGTGGTGGGCAAAGCCAGGTCCGGGGATGCCCAAAAGGCCAAGCGCCCGATGGCAGCGATCCTGAAATACCTGACCCTGTGGAATGACCATGTGCTGGCGGCGTTCCCGCCCGGCAAAGTCCCGCCGGTGGATGAGGTGACCCTGCGTACTGAGAAGGAGATGGAGCCTTACCTGCGCACGCCGCTTTCACCTGGTTGGAAAACGGTGTATGGTATTCCCCGTATTGGCCAGGGGACAGAAGTCTAAATCTTTCACCGCCGAGCACGCAGAGAACGCAGAGTTTTTTTATATCTCAGCGATCTCTGCGTTCTCTGCGGTAAATATGTTTTTATCAATGAGAGGAGCTGCATTATGAAAGGTAAGATGGCAGGTGTGACCCTGATTGCGGATTGGGAGCCAAAAACGGGATTCAAGCTTGGGGCGAAAGATATTGAAGGAAAGCAGACCTACCTGGGCAGCCAGGTGTGGCGCAACCCGCGGCTCGATATCCGCGAATACGATATCCCTACCCCGGGAGCGGAAGAAGTGCTGCTCGAAGTGAAAGCCTGCGGCATTTGCGGCTCGGATGTGCACATGGCGCAGGCTGACCAGGATGGCTATATCTACTACCCCGGACTAACCGGTTTTCCGTGCATCCTGGGGCATGAGCTTTCGGGGGTGGTGGTGGAAGCCGGCAAGAATGCGCGCGACAAGCGCACCAACAAGCCCTTCAAAGGTGGGGAAGCCGTCACCACGGAAGAGATGCTGTGGTGCGGGCAGTGCCGTCCCTGCGCCGAAGGTCAGCCCAATCACTGCGAACAATTGGATGAGCTGGGTTTCAATATCAATGGCGCCTATACCAAGTACATCCTGGTGCCTTCGCGCACCGTGTGGAGCCTGGAGCCACTGCGCAAGAACTTCCCGGGCGATAGTATCTTTGTGGCCGGCAGCCTGGTCGAGCCGTCCAGCGTGGCGTATAACGCGGTCATCGAGCGCGGCGGAGGCATCAAGCCAGGCGACCGGGTGGTGATCCTGGGGGCGGGACCGGTGGGAATTGCCGCCTGCGCCATCATCGAAACGCGCCGGGGCCTCGCAGGTCATCATCTCCGAGACGCAGCAAGAGCGGGCGGATATGGCGCTGAAGCTGGGTGCGGATTACCATGTCAATCCGCTGAAGGAAGATTTCGCCGACCGGGTGCTGGAGATCACCGAGGGGATGGGAGCAGACCTGTTCATGGAAGCCACCGGCCTGCCGACCGTCGTATACCCCGGCATCGAACGGGTGATCTGGGAGGGGCGCACCTTGCTGAGCACCGTGGTGGTAACGGCGCGCGCCGAGGCCAAGATGCCGGTCACGGGCGAAGTGCTGCAGGTGCGCAAGGCACGCATCGTGGGGGCGCAGGGTCACTCCGGGCACGGCACATTCCCGCATGTGATCGACTGCATGGCAGCTGGGATGGACCTGACCGCGATGAGCACCAAGAAGATCAGCCTGGAGGAAGTTCCAGAGAACATCCTTAAGCTCCAGACCGACCGGTCTGAGTGCAAGATCACTTATATTGCCAGATGAAATATTCCGTTGTGCTCTCGACCCACCCGGCGCAGTTCCAGGCTGCCACCTTCAAAGGCGACCTGGAGACAAACCTGAGGCGCATCGCCGCCCTGGGTTATGATGGTGTAGAACTGGCGATCCGCGATCCCAGGCTAGTGCAGCGGAACGAGCTGGGCAGGCTGGTGCAGACCTGCGGACTGCCCGTCTCAGCCATTGGCACCGGGCAGGCATGGGGCGAGGAAGGGCTGTCCTTCACGGATCCAGACACTGAGATACGCGGCGCGGCCATTGAGCGGATCAAGAGTCACGTGCCGCTGGCGGCCGACCTTGGCGCGGTAATCATCATTGGATTGATCCGGGGGGTGGTGAGAGCTGGCGTGGAGGCTGCCCAGGCGATGGACTGGCTGGTAGCGGCGCTGCGGGAATGCAGCGCCGCGGCGCGCATGGCTGGAACCCGCCTGGCATTGGAACCGATCAACCGTTATGAGACGACCCTGGTCAACTCAGTTGACCAGGGCCTGACCCTCATTCAGAACGTCGGCGCAGATAACCTTGGGCTGCTGCTCGACACATTCCACATGAACATCGAAGAGCCGGATATCCTGAGCAGCATCCAGACCTGCGGCGAGCGCATCTACCACTTTCATGTCGCCGACTCGAACCGCTGGTACCCTGGCGCAGGTCACCTGGATTTCAAGGCTATTCTCGTTGCCCTGAAGGCCACGGGCTATGAGGGCTGGGTATCGGGGGAGTTCTTACCCCTGCCAGATGCGGAAACGGCGGCGCGGGAGAGCATCGCGACCCTGCAGCGGATTAGAATTTAATCATCAGGCCGGGTGCAGCACCGCCTCCCGACCGGCTTCAAAGGCGCGTTTATTTAAGTCAACATATTTGGCAGGCACGCGCTCGATGATCACCGAGAGCCAGGTGGTCACCGGTACCTGCAGGTCACCGGGTGCCTGGCGCTCCATCAGGGCAGACAGGGCGCCTAACAGCACCACGTTGGCTGTCTTGGGATTGCCAACCTGCGCCGCCAGCGCTGGGCCGGGGATATAGGCTGCCTGGTCCGTCACCTGAGCCACCGCCGCGAAAAGCCGCTCATCGTCCGGGTAAACAGCGTCACCTGAGGTGACCGTGACCGGCTCAATGGCTTCCATATTCACCAGCGCCAGTGCTCCCGGGCGCAGCTGGCGTAAGCAGCGCAGCGCCTCCACCTTTTCAAACGCCAGGAGCACATCCACCTCCCCAGCGCCGACCAGGGGGGAATAGACCACCTTACCCCAGCGCACGAAGCTGGTCACGCTGCCGCCGCGCTGCGACATGCCATGTACTTCGGCCTGCTTGGCCTGGTAGCCTGAGGACAGCCCGACATTGACCAGGACATCACTGGCAAGGATGGTGCCCTGACCACCGACCCCGGCAAGCAAGAAATTGATCGTGTCTTTCATGCTTCATCTCCCTTTAGAGCTGTTCTGCTTGCGGGCGGAAGGTGATGGCATCGCGGGGGCAAAGCTGGGCGCAAACTTCGCAGCCGGTGCACAAGCTGGCGTCGATCAATGCCTTGGGGCGCTGCATGCGCTCGTCCAGCTCGTCGCTTTTGAGGATCGCCGGGCAGCCGATGCGGAAGCACAGGGTGCAGCCGTTGCATTTCTCGGCGATCACTTCCAGCGGCAGCCAGCGCTTGCGCGCCTCGGGCAGCAGCGCACAGGGCTCTCGGGTGATCAAGACCGAGGGCTCGTCCAGCGCCATGTAGTCCTTGAGCACCTTTTCGATGGTTTTGACATCAAAAGCTTCGACGGTCTGGACGTGCTTGATGCCCAATGCACGCACCAGCGGCTCCAGCTCGATTTCCTGATTCTGCTGACCCTGCAGCGTTTGGCCGTTGGCCGGGTTGCCCTGGTGACCGGTCATGCCGGTGACGCGGTTATCCATGATGATGGTGATCACGGGTGAGTTGTTGTAAACCACGTTGACCAGCGCGGGGATGCCGGAATGGAAGAAGGTCGAAATCGCCGATCACTGCCACATGCCGCTCCGGGCTGGCGGCTTTCAACGCCCCATGCGCCACGCCGATGCTCGCACCCATACAGCCGGTGGTGTGGATGGCGCTCAAGGGGTGAACCAGGCCTAAGGTGTAGCAGCCAATATCACCGTTCACCGGGACTTTGAGCTTGTTCAGTACATAAAATGAGCTGCGGTGGGGGCATCCCGGGCAAAGCACGGGCGGGCGGGGGGGCAGTTTGCCTGGATCCACCTCGGGGAGGGGCACATGCGCTTCAGCGGGCAGTAAACCAGCGGCGATGGCACTCTCGCGCACCACGCGCGGGTCCAACTCGCCTAACAGCGGAAAGATAGATTTGCCTTCCACTTCCAAACCCATCAAGCGCACCGCCTCTTCGATAAAGGGGTCTAGCTCCTCGATCACCACCAGGCGGTCAACCGAGGCGGCGAACTGCTTGATCAAGCCTGCAGGCAGAGGCCAGGTCATCCCCAGGCGTAATATGGAGGCGGTGGGGAAAACCTCCCGGGCATACTGGTAGGCTATGCCGGCGGTGATGATGCCCAGGGAGCGGTCGCCCGGCTCGATGACGTTGTAAGGGAAGGTTTCTGCCAGCCTGGCAATGTCCAGGATGCGCTGCTCGATCACCGGGTGGCGCTTGATGGCATTGCCGGGCACCATGACATACTTGGGGATATTGCGAACGAAGGGTTTGAGTTCTCCGCTGCCGCTCTCCACACGCTCACCCAGCTCCACCGCGCTCTGCGAGTGGCAGATACGGGTGGTCAGGCGCAGCAGCACCGGGGTGTCAAAGCGCTCGCTCAGGCCGAAGGCGGCGAGGGTCAGGTCTTTTGCCTGCTGGCTGTCGTTCGGCTCCAGGCAGGGCAGGCGGGCAAATTTTGCAAAGGTGCGGTTATCCTGCTCGTTTTGGCTGGAGTGCATCGCCGGGTCATCAGCCGAAACGATCACCAACCCGGCCTCGATACCGGTGTACGACACATACATGAACGAATCGGCGGCGACGTTCAGACCGACGTGTTTCATCGTCGCCAGGGCGCGCTTGCCGGCATAGGCCGCGCCGATGGCAACATCCAGCGCTACTTTTTCGTTGGGTGCCCACTCGGCGTAGACATTGGGGTAGCGGGCAAAGTTTTCCAGGATCTCGGTGCTGGGTGTACCGGGATAGGCCGAAGCGACCGCCACGCCGGCTTCCCATGCGCCGCGCGCCACCGCTTCGTTGCCAGAGAGCATTTTGATCATGCAGCGACCTCCGAAAGGGTTGTAAAAAAATTGTGCTCGAACCTTAATTCAAGGGGAATGCATTACACAGTGGAGAGATCCCATTCCTCGTAAATCTTGGGAACATCACTGACCAGGCGTTTGGTGTAAGCCTCTTTCGGATGCAAAATCACCTCATCGGCAGATCCACTTTCAACAAATTTTCCTCGCTCCATAATGTATACGCTGTCAGATACATAATATGCCAGGCCAATATCATGGGTGATGAAAATAACCGTCATCCCGATTTCGTTGCGCAATTGCATCAGCATTTCCAGGATGGTGGCACGGGAACAGGCGTCAATCATTGAGGTAGGTTCATCAGCGAGCAGGATCTTGGGCTTCAGCAGGAAGATACGGGCAAGCATTAAGCGCTGCATCTGTCCGCCGGAAAGCTCAAACGGATACTTGTTGGTCAATTCCTCGAACTTTAAGTTCACAAAGCTGCACGCCTCTGCCATCATCCCCACTTTTTTCTCGTGTGGAAGCCTTCCACCCCCACGCATGCGGATACAATCTAGGAGCACGGCATCGATCTTGTTGAATATGTTGTATGAAGAGAACGGATCCTGAAAGATCGCCTGAATATTCTTCCAGTATTCCTTTTTCTTTTTTTGAGTGCGGATATCGCGCTTTTGCCCCTGGAAGTAAATATCTCCCTCCGTAGGATTGATCAAACCCAAGAGCATCTTCGCCAGGGTGGTCTTTCCGCTGCCCGATTCACCTACGATCGAGACGACTTCGCCCTCGTAGAGATCGAGATCCACATGATCAACAGCCACGGTTTTATGGTGACCAAATCCAAAAACCCGGGTAAGCCCTCTTGCGCTCAGGCATAATTTTTTTTCATCAGCCATTTTGATAAGCCTTCCTCATTTCTGTTTCTGAATGCAAGCAGCGGAAAGCGCGGCCGTCGCCCAAATCGTGGAGAGTGACTGAACCTCTGATGCATTCTGGCCGGCCGTATTTGCAGCGTTCGGCAAACCGGCAGCCAGGTGGTGGCTTTTTAAGATTAGGCGGTACCCCCGGTATGGCAGCCAGTTTTACACCCCGCAGTCCTTCTTCAGGCACTATGATCGAACCCATGAGCCCCTTAGAATATGGATGGAGTGGATCAAATACTGCTTCTTGTGCGCTGCCCTGCTCCACGATCTGCCCGGCGTACATGACCATAATATCATCGGTCACGTTGTAAAGCAGTGGAAGCTCATGTGTGATGAAGATCATCGATTTGATGTAACCATTTTCCATTAAGTCCCGCAGCATCTTGATGACCATTTTCTGTGAGGTGACATCGAGCGCGGAAGAAGGCTCATCAGCGATCAGCACTTTTGGACCAAGAATCACCGATATCGCGATCACCGTACGCTGTTTCATGCCGCCTGAAAGTTCAACGGGGTATCTTTGCAGCACGTCCGCAGGAAGATTCAGGATCTCAAAACCTTCTCTGGCAATTTCATATATTTCTTTTTTGGTTTTGTACGGATCATGTGCCTGAATAACATCTTCAATAAAGTTGATGATCTTCTGGGTGGGGTTGAGCGCGTTCATCGCGGCCTGGGGAATATAGGCAATCTCCGTCCCCAAGATCGTTTTACGAACTTCATCAGGGTCCATCCCGGTAATATTACGCCCATCGATGATAATCTCCCCGCTCGTATAGTGCAGTGGAGGAAAGTAATAACCCATCAGGCTGAGTGCCAGCGTCGACTTTCCGCAGCCGGATTCTCCCGCAATTCCCAGCGATTTTCCTTCTTCAACCTTCAGAGAAACGTGGTCAACCGCATAAACATCTTCATTGAACCGGGTGATATATTTTGTGGTTAGTTCCTTTACCTCTAAAATTACTTTTCCCATATCAGTCACCTAGTCCCTCAATGCCGGATTGAATACCTGGTCGAGACCTGTGTTCATCAAATTCATCGAGAACGAAACCAGAGCGATGATTACGATCACGGGGAAGTACGCCCACCATTTTCCCATGACATGCGCTTCGTAGATCATCGCCCAGTTCATCATCAAACCCAGGGTTGGTACTTCGGTTGTTTTTGGTCCCAACCCGAGGATGGACAATCCAGCCTCCGCCAGGATACCCGAGGAAATTTGCAGGATGAACGCCATGACCACATAAGAAGCGATGTAAGGCAGAATATCATTGAGGATGATGTGACCGATTGAGTGCCCGGATAATTTCGACAGATTGACATGGTCGCGATGACGCAGAGAAACCACTTGCGCCCGCACCGCTCTGGTAGTCCATACCCAGGAAGTAAACCCAATCACCACGGCGATGGTGGTGGCACCGCGTTGTGCCTGCCCGATGCTATATGAAATCAAGATCAACAGCACAAAACCGGGGATGACGGTAAAGAGATTGGTGATGAGCATAATGATGTCATCCACCAAACCACCGATATACCCCGCCAGCAATCCTAAGGTCAAACCGATGGCGGTTGCAACAATACCCGCTACAAAACCAATCTTCAGGGATGTGCCAGTCGCCGAGATCAACTCCCTCAGCGTATCCCGGCCAAAGTTATCGGTTCCAAGCGGCAACACGCGCACATTCGGGACCTGGTTGATATTCACGTAATCAGTTTGTTCGACGAACTCTGCCTGTTCCAGGGCACCCGTTTCCGGGTTTGTAGCTGCAATGATGGCGCCCTCGGTAAATAGAATTCCTTCGAGTGATTCATCCAGGCGGACGAAGTATTTTCTCCGCGCACTGGTCATCCCCTCGAACCTCAGCGTGGGATCATAATTGTTCACCCACTGCTCCATGAGTTTTTCAGTATCATAAATATCGATCTCGTTTTCAGGGATCCCGAAATCCACGAGCCATTCCTTCAGAGCAAGGCGTTCCTCATCGCCCAGCTTGCTGGCAATTCGCTTGGCCGCGGCATCATCCAGCATAAGTGTATATGGGTTGGAACCAATGCTGTCGTAAATGTTCACATAGATCCCGGGCTCGAAGAAAGTACCCTGAGCGATAATCTCTAATGGATCACCCGTTACAATCAATGGGTAGACGATCACCGTCAGCAGGATGGCCATAAATATGGCGAAACCAAACACAAATTTAGGAGAGTGAAAAACTTGCTGAATTATATGTTTCATGCCTGCATCTCTCCTTATTCGGCCTGTGCCGCTTTAATGCGCGGGTCAATGAAGCCATATAAAATTTCAATCAAAAATGTTGCACTCAGCACCATCAAAGTGATGATCAATGTTACTGCCGAGATCAGCGGGTAATCCTGGCCCATTACCGCTGTCAGGATCGTAGAACCAAGCCCCGGATAACTAAAGATGATTTCCGCCACCAGCGCACCGCCAACCATGGTACCGATTGATAACGCCAGACCGGTCACCTGCGGAAGCATGGCATTGCGAAATACATAACCGATGATCTTTCGGTCTTTTATGCCCAGGAAACGGGCGTATTTTACATAATCTGCATTAAGCTCATAGATCGACATAGAGCGCATGCCAATTGCCTGTCCGCCGATCGAAATCAGCACGATCGACCAGAACGGCAGTTGATAATGGACAATCACAGACCAGATAAATCTCCAGCTCAAGTTAGGAATCAGGTCAAACCCATATCCACCTGAGGTTGGGAACCATTTGAGGTCGACTGCAAAAATAACCAGCAAAACGACTGCCATCCCAAATGCCGGTAAATTACTGGCAAAAATGCTGACCGGCATGATGACTTTATCAAAGCCCTTCTTGAGATAAGCCGCCAACGCGCCAAGCGTGTTCCCGATCAGCCAGCCGACGATGATCGCCGGGAACTGCAGAGCCACCGTCCACCAGATCGAAGAACTGATAACATCTTCAACTGACCGGGGGTACTGGCTGAACGATTTCCCAAAATCGCCGTTCAACGCATTTTTTACATACAAGAAAAATTGTTCGTGAATAGGTTTGTTGGTGCCGAACAGTTCCGCGTATTCCTGGTAAATCGCCTGGACCCCGGTCTCACTGATCATGCCTGTGGTAACCCTTTGTGTGATGACAGCCACGGGATCTCCCGGCATCAGGCGGGGCAGGATGAAATTTAGCAGGAATGCGAGAATAAAAGTAGCAAAGAACCAAACCAGCTTCTTGCCAAAATACTTCCGGTACCCTTTCACCCGAACACCTCCTCGTTAACCTGTTTATAAAGAACAGCCATGTTCTGGGGTGCACAGAACATGGCTGTTGTTATTGGGTCAATGCTTACGGATTCACCAGGGTTACGAGATACAACCCTGCCATTCCGTAACCATCCGTCAGGTTCATCGGCGGGATGTTCGGAGTATCCACCGCGTTAGGATAGCCCGTCCAGACGGATTCATTTACCGTGTAGAATTGATCGGGACGGTACATGAGCGTGAAGGAAGGAACATCGGTCAGGTAGATCTCAGTTGCTTCGGTGTAGAGCTCGATGAGCCTGGCTTGATCGGTGGTCGTAGGAATCTCGGCGATGATCTCATCGATGCGAGGATTGACATAGCCACCCCAGTTGCCGTTCCAGTTGCCTGTCGTACCAGCGAAGGTAGAGCTCATCAGCTGGCGGACACGCCCCCAGGGATTGGTCGGGCCAGCGCCATTGGACCAGACCATGAAGATGTCGTACTCGGTCTGGTTGCCATCAGTGAAGACGGTCTGGTAAACGCCCCATTCGGGGAAGAGGGTGGTGATATCAATGCCAATCTCCTGCCCGGCGGCAGCAACGATCTCCATGGCAGCCTGCCAGTCGGACCAACCGTTGGGGCAGGTTGCATTATAGGAAAGTTTCGTGCCGTCGATATCGCGCCAGCCATCGCCATCGGAATCGACAATACCGGCCTCATCCAGGAGTGCATTGGCGCCTGCGATGTCATTGCCCGCCCACTGCAGGTCAGCAACGGCGGCGTGATCGTACAGGGCCTGCTCGCCCGCGGTCGGGTTCATCACGGAGCGGGGAACAGCGGTGAAGGTTGGGGATTGGTTGGTCATGGCGTTGGCAATGATGGTGTCATAGTCAACGGCCATGGCGATCGCCTTGCGGACGGCAACATTGTCCAGACCAAAGGATTTCAGGTTGAAGTAAGCGGTCGGGAGGCTGGCAGTCAGGCCATACGGAGCATCGTCCAGGTAAGTTGAAATGGGCAGATTATCGATCAGCCACAGATCCTGAACGTTGGCATTGAACTGCTGGCTCATATCCACCTCACCGGCTTTCAAAGCCAGGAAACCGGCAGCGTTATCGGCATAGATCGCATGCGCGATGTACTTCGGAGCAGGCAGTGCGCCCCACATGGAAGCATCCTGACCCCAGTAGTTGTCATCCCGAATATAGACAACTTTCGTGTCGTCATTAAAGAATTGGGTGTAGGGGCCGGAGGAAATGAAGTCTTCAGCGGTATCGGCTTTCAAAGCAGTAGCATCCTCAGCAACCCGGGCTTCCAGTGCCTGGGTCCAGGCTTTCTGAACAACATATTCACTGCTGATGTAAGCCTGGACTTGCAGAGGATTGACAGCTATGCCGTTTGCATCCAGCTTAGCCCTGACCACAACCGCCAGGGTATCAGTTGCTTCGACGGTGTCGATGTAATCTCGATAGCCAACGCCGGCAGTTGTCTCGTACTTGACATGAGAAGCCCAGGTATAGGCAACATCTTCAGCGGTCACCGGGGTGCCATCGCTCCAATGGGCAGCAGCTTTTAAGCTGAAGGTGATCTCGGTCATATCGGCGTTCCATGCCCAATCACCATCCGCCAGCAGAGGATACAGCTGACCGTCGATCATGTTATACATGTACGGGGTTTCGTAGATGAGTTCACGAGCGTTGGCGCCAGCCGCAATAAATGCATTATTGTTGCTACCGGAATATGGATTCCAACCAACGATCGCACTCCACTGCAGACCAGCGTAGTACAGGGTCTCATTGCGGGGCAGAGCAGCAGCCACCGCAGCCGGGTCAACAGGCTCTTCCACAACCGGCTCTTCAGTCGGTTCTTCAACGACCGGTTCTTCGACGACCGGTTCCTCAACGACCGGTTCTTCAACCGTCGGGGTTTCGGTGGCGGTAGCGCAGGCTGCCAGCAGCATCGAAAAGACAATCAGCAGGTTCAAAAAAACGAACAGTTTCTTATACATATTCCTCTCTCTCCTTTTTATACCTACGTTGTTTAGGTGCAACATTGATTAGCGTAATAACCGACCCACGATTATTACTGACAACCATTTACGAAGGGCGCTTCCATCCGAGATTATTTCTGGAAAACAAAATATCTTTACCAAGGATAAAAGCAATTTTGCGATGCCCATTACCAAAAATATAACGCATAAAGTCGCGCATTTTATACGGATTACCGGAATTCACCAAGCTGGGGGATTTATATTCATGACACATCATATCAACGTAAAGGCTGCCGTGTACCAGTACGAATACTGATAGATTTGACAACGCAATACAAAGGAAATCATATCATCAAACAGCGATAATTACAATCTTCACAGGCTGTATATTTGTAACCGGTTTCATGCCTACCTCGACCTGGGATGTGGATATGCTGCGCAAAATGGGTGAGGCACTGGCTGAGGCGTGTATTGCAGGGAGCAGCATGGGCTAACCGTGCTGTTCACCTGCCAGGGTATCGATATATGCCCGGATTTCAGGGATGCCGGTTAGCTTCTCATAGAAGAAGTTGTTGACCAGATTGATGATCTCCGCTCGGGCTGCTTCAGCCCGCGGGGAAAGCTCCTGCCCGCCACGCTCACGGGAGAGGAGATCGCGCAGCCGCAGCAGCAGGCGGACGATCTCTCCCTCTTTGGCGCCTTCCAAAACATTGATGACCATCAAGATAAGCCGGTCAGCCTGCGCCAGCAGTGTTTCCACGGGGATGGTGCCGCCGGGGTGGAAGGTGTCATCGATGGTGCGGATCAGAGACCAGACCTGGTACAGCACGGTTGTCGGCTCATCGAACAGCTCGCGCAGGTAGGCAGCCTCCTGGTAGCGACCGGTGAGGCGGAAAATATTGTACATGCGCTTGGCAGCCTTGCCGTAGTTGGGATCTTTGGTGACGTATTTGCGCACTTCTTTTTCCAGCTGGCTTACGTAGTCGTCCAGGGCGTTGCTGTCGACGTGTTTCGCCAGCTTGGTGAAGATGGGCACGGATTCGGATTCCAGGTACACTTCTTGAAAATATGGATCCAGGTAGCCATCCAGTGGCTCGATCGAACCATCTGGAGCCTCCCAGGTGACGTCCAGCATGTTGCTGGCATTGACCAGCTGTTGGTCCACAGGATCTGCCACCACCCAATCCAGCTTGCACCAGCCCGGGTTGTGGCTGGCTTCTTCCCAGGTAAGGGCATACGGGCTGCCATCCAACAGGTGCCCCTCAATCTGACCAGCTTTGATCTCGGATGGTGACCAGGAGGCTGGCGCACCAGCTTTTTGGACGCCCCTGGCAGTTTGCATGGTCTGGGGATAAGACCCGAATTTCACCTCAATCAGCTGGTAGGTGTCCCCTTTTTCGGTGCTCATTGCCTTCTGGCGCATGATGCGGCTCAGTATTTGACAGGATTCGGGACGGGTGGGGGCTTTGATGTTGACCCGTTCGAAGAAGTCGGCGTCGCCAGGGTAGGTTTGGATGCGGGATTGGGCAGCTGACCCCGACAGCGCCAGGGCAGTCTCGACGATACCGGGCTCATCGAGAAATTCGACCAGCTTGCCGATCTTGCGGAAGTATGCCAGGCGCTCGGAGGAAAAATCCAACAGGGTGATGCGGTGACCGAAAATTCCCTGCCGTTCGTCCTGGACGATATCGGTCTGACCCGGTTGGCTGGAAACGGCGACCAGCCATTGGATCGCTTCTTGCTCGTTCAACTCTACCCCTAAACGGCGGGCAGATTCGATGATGCGTTTCATTTCTACGTTTGGTTCGACGGACGTTGGTTCCATGAAAACCTCCTGAGATAATTGCGTGGTTATGTTTATTCTGGCTGCAGCTTGAATTATGTAGGATGATGGATATTTGATTTAACGGTGCTCAGGTTCTCAAGCAAACCTGCTGCCCGGTTATTCCAAGGTGAAGAATTCCTTCAAGATACCTTCAAAGATAATCGCCTGCGCGATGGCATCTGCTAAGGCATTGTGGGTTAGCTCATTGTCGTCATGGTAGCGCTGGTGCAGGTACGATCCCGAGGTCTCCGCCCAGGATTTACCGCTCGCTCCCAGGTAAACAGCCTTGATGTCCACCGCGCTGTGCCCAAACGGATTGGCTCCCAGGTAGCGGTAAAAGGTATCATTGATGAACATCCAATCGAAGGGGAGATTGAAGCCCAGCATCAGTGGCTTTCGCCCTGGCGGGACCACCTCTGCTAACCAGGTGGCGAATCTACGCAGCGCGTCTTCTGGCGGGAGCCCCTCCCGGGCCAGCCTGGATAGATCCAGCCCATGGATCTCCAAGGAGTGCGGATCGACTTGATCCTTATCCGGGATCAGCTCGGCGTAGAAAGTGTGCCGAGGGTGGGTCAGGGTGCAGGCGCCGATGGAAAGCAGGGCGTACTGGCTGGGGGTGGGTCCAGCCGCTTCAATATCAACACTGATGAAATTGTGCAGATCGTCTAGTATCGAACCCATCCCAGTATTTTATCGCAAATTAAAACAATCACCCAATAGTTTTCACGGTAACTGAAAACTATTGGGGGTGTTTCGCTCTGCGGAGGAAGTGGGTCATCTCTCTACAGTGAGTATAAGAGCACATTCTTTTTAATGAACAATACCCTAATTTTTCGCTAATCATTCCGGAACTTATTTCCTGTATACTTCATGACATAACACTGATAAGTACGAACACTGGGATGCAGCTCATGTTCATTCCAGGTTGAGAAGAAGGAAAATGCTAACTGAAACAAACGAAGCCATCCAGGGTCAGCGGCAAAGCTGGAACCTGATTAAAAAATTAGGGGAAGGGGATGCTGGTGAAGTCTACCTGGTTGAATCAATATTGGATAACCAACGCGCGATCGTAAAGCGTCCCCGCAGAGGCTCCTTCTTCAGCGACATCCTACGCCAGGCAAGCCAGATAAAAACAGAAGGCAGCATCTTACGCGGGCTGTCAAGAGCGGCGTTCCCGAACCAGAGCCTCCACCTGAACATACCTACCCTGATAGATCAGAATAGGTCGGAATACGATTTGGGCGAGCAGACCTTTATCATCATCGAACAGGCTGGAGGGCTAGACTTGAAGCTGCTCAGCCAGGTCATCCGCTTCGGTCCAGCCAGCATCCAGGCTCTACCTACAAACCCAGAATCAACATTCTTAATCCAACAATGGTCTCAGTTTTCGGAATTTCCAGCGCAGTTATTGGTCCGCATCTTGTTGGGCGTGTTTAATCTTCTTGAGACGATCCATACCACCGAAATCCGTAATGAACAAGGCACCCAGTCCGGTGTGATCTGGAACGATGTCAAACCGGAACATCTCTATTGGAATCCCTTGGGCATCCGCCTGACGGTCATCGATTGGGGCAACAGCCAATTCCTGGAGAGTGATGGCGTTACCAAAGACCGTCACTACTCTGCCCTGGATGACTTCCGACAGTTTATACAGGAAATGGGCAGTTTTGTTTCGGAAGCCAATCCGGATTTGTATACTCGCCTGGAGTGGCCTGAGAACACAGCCAACGGTGACATCGATGAGCATACCATCCAGCCACTGAAGGAAAAACTGGCATCCCTGCACGAGATTGATTCCGAACATCTTCAAGAGCTGCGACGGCAGGAAGTGGATCTGTACGGCATATCCAGGCCGGAGCTTGAACAGATCGTTCAATATGAAGAGCTGCAGCGGCAGTTGGCAGCTTATGGTGATATGCCGGATAATTTTAGCGCCATCAACTTTATGATCAAGGCCGCCTTACAAATGGCTGCCGAGTACAGACTGGCCGAGTTTCAAAAAGTTTGTGAAAATGCCGCCAGGCTGCCCGCCACCTCTTCCGATAAATGGAAACTGTTAAACGAAATTGCGGCAGTGGCCAAACAAACGGCGGATACGGATGATCTGACCCAGATTGCTTTCTCGAATTCCTTGTCAGCCGGTGTGGCTGGGGATTGGACTGCGGCCCTATGGGAATTGTTTGCCCGTCTGGGCGAAGGGCCACGCCCGGCCTGGTGGGAAACAATCAGCCAGAACGTGCGTAAAGTATGCCTGGGTCTTGAACCAGAGGCCTTATCCCCTTACACCGTGTTCACTCGCCTGTATTACACCCTGCAGGCTGAGGTCACTAAGCAAGGCGACGGACGCCTGCGCGTAGCTGCCGAAGGGATGGGCAACAACGGTCAAGAACTGGGGATTTTTCATTGGCAGGCCTGTGAAGAACTGATCGCAGCCATCCGCGAAGAAGTCATTAAAAAGTGGAAAGAAATCGAACCCTGCCCGCCGAACTCTGATATCAGTTATTCGGAGGTGGACAGCGTGATCGATCAGATCGAAAACCTTATACCTGGCTCGCGTGAGAATATTGAAAAATCGTTAACCCAGCCGAAAGCCCAGGTCGATCTGGTTTTGAACGCCTGGGAGCACAAGGATTTCGAGCTGGCCCGCCGCGGGTTACGCTCGATCCTGGTGTGGGACCCTGACCGTGCCCGCCTGTTCACCGCGGAGAAGGCGATCGGAGCAGCGCCGCAGTGGCTGGCACGTGTCCGCAGAGGTGCTGGCAAGGACGAGCCTTTCTATGATTATTTGACCTCGGTCGAGCTGGCAGGACGCACCCTGCGCAACCAGGTTGGGCCCTCGAAATGGTTGGATGAGACTCTAGAGGCTTTCAAACGTTTGCGCAGGGGTACGCGGTCGGTTGATCTGATGATCGAGTATCCCGAGATCATGCCTGATCTTCCCTGGTTGAATGAACACCAATCGCGTGAGATCTTGTCTCTGCCACACACACGTTCCATCACCCCGGAAAGAGATAACGCCAAGTATACCCCATCCAAGATAACAGAAGGTGTGGTGGAGGAAAAATTCGGCCCCAACCAGAGCATGGCCCTGGCAAAACCATTGGACACCTGGATGCCTGAAGCACGCGGCTCCTCCGCCCGCGTCTTTGCTGGGAATCTGCGCAACCTGGCTAAGCAGCCGCTATCGTTCGCCTTCAAAATCATGCGACCGGATCAATTGGATTATGCTCTCCCATTATTCAACGAAGAAATCCAGATCCTGACCATTCTGCGCGACGTGCCTGGCATTACGCCCTTGGTGGAGTGTGGATTTATCAAGATCGAAGATGGGCAGGCTCTCCCAAGCGACGAAAGCCATGCCTCGGCAGAGGAGCTGTGCGGGCAAGTCATCCATTATGGCGCCGAACAGGCCCAAAATTTCCTGGCTTCTATGGATAGACAGATATCTGCTGGGTGGCTGCCATACCTGGCATTGGTGAGACGTAACCAGGAATACAATCTACTACGCTATTGCGACGCAAGCTCCACCCACGGCTGGTTCTTGACGCTACGAGATGGCCTGGTACTGTCCTTGCAGATATGTGACATCTTACAATTTGCTCACGACCGCAATATTGTCTACCGCGATCACAAAATCTTGCATTATTATTGGGACGTTGACGCTCACGGTGTGGCGGTGATCGATTGGAACATCGCCAAGCGCCAGCCCCAAGGGTTGTCAGAAGCAGAAAAACAGTTCGACCTGGTCCAGTTTGGCGCTCGTGCGCTGCACCATATTTTCACCGGGCGGCCGGCCCTGGGCAGCTTACCGCTGGGACCCAACCGGCCAGAGGAGATTGAGAAAGCCTCCACTCATTACCCGGTCAACTGGACATACGATGACGAACGCTTACCTAACCAGCTTCGAACCATTCTGGAACAGACACTGAACCAGGGGTATACTCAGGTTCGCAACATCCGGCAGGATCTGCTGGGCATCTACCAACAGCTTCCTGGAACAGATAAGAATTAGGAAAGCATTCAGAAACACAAACGTTTAGGATTATATGAATTCATTTAACGAAATAGAAAAGCAATATCAAGAGCTACAAGACCATTCCTCGACCAGCCTGGTTGATCTGCGACATCTCCTGCTTGATATCGAAGAGCTGGTCAACTCACCCGATTACCAGAACTCTGGCGCTCGACCAGCGCAGCACCCTCCAGGCGGCGCGTAAAGAATTAATGCGGCGTATCCAACTGCAAGAAAATGGAGACGCAGCACCGGCTGAAAAGACAAATGGTCAAGGTCAGGAATCCGCCTCCCAACCAGAAGCAATATCCGAGCCAGCGACTGTCCGTCTGGAGCCTGTGCAAGAACACAACCCGGCAGCCGAATCGCAGATGGAAATGGCAGAGAAGCTTTTCTATAGCGGTCGATATGCTGAAGCCGTGCAGATCTTCGATCGCATCTTACAGGTAGAGCCGAACTGGGAACGGGCTCGCCAGCACCGCACCGAGGCTGAAAATTACCTGCGCACCGGTTACATCCCGGTCGTAGCCTTACCGGCCAACGCGGCTTCCGCCTATGGTAAAGCACAATCCGCTGCTCGGGTGGGACGCTTCGCCGATGCACTGGCACTATTGGAGAGCGCCAAGAACGCCTTGCATGAGCTGGGCATTCAACGCTGGCAGGAAGGCCAAGACTTCACCCAAAAGCTCCAGGAAAACATCGACGCCGAAAATGCCTTTGAAGAAGGGCTTAATCTATTCCGGCAAGGGAATATTGACGATGCCATTGAAAGGATACAAGCTGCGGTTGGTGCTACTGGCATGCCTAAATACTCAGAGCGAGCCCAGAGTCTCCGAAAAGTCAAAGACAGCTTGCGTTCGATCTACGATAGTTTAAACCAGGCCGAGCTTGAGCCGCAAACTGCCTCGCAGGCCAAGGCCAACCTGGACGCATTGGTGGTCGAATATGGAGAAAATCCGGCTTTCGAGCGGCTGATCGAGCGTTTTAAAGCCATCACCCCCCGCGTGGTTGAACCATTAAAAGAGCAGACGCGCACGCTGAAGAACCAGTCCGAACACGCGGCCACCCTCGAGGAAGCGCTGTACCTCAATAAGCAGGCTCGCCAGAGTCTGGCACAAATCCGCAACCTGGAAGGTGTAGACGAAAGCCTGGATCGCCTGCAGAGTGAGATCGAGCGCCAGCAGCGCTCTTATCAGAAATTCGATAACGATTTACAGGCTGCTAACCAGGCTTACGAAAGAAATCCAGCCTGGCCACGTGAGGCTTCCCGCCTGAGTACCGAATTGGTAAAGCGTTTTCCTATCGATCCGGGCGTGAAAGAGCTGAAGCGAAAACTGCGCAGCTTTCGCCTGAAAGTGTCAGGCATCCGGGCTGGTCTCGTTCTGATAGGGATTCTCATCCTGGCTGGCTTGGGCGCGTGGGGTAACAACAAATACCAGGCTTACATGCTGGCCCAAACTCCCACTCTGACATCGACTGCTACCGCCACGGCCACACTAACCCCTTCCCCTACCCACACATCCACGCTGACCCCCACCTTGCTGCCTACGGTAACCCAAACCCTTACACCAACCCCAATCGTTGCCTTCACCCAGAGGAATGTGTATGCTCGCAACGGATGTTACGATCAATTTACTGCGGTAGGATTGATTCCCTCTGGTTCAAGTGTGCGCTTCCTACCCGCCGAACGGCGCTTCGACGAATTCAACCGTGAGTGCGTGCTGGTGGAATACCTGACCGATAGCGGCGGCGCTACCACCGGATGGGTGCTGACGCTGGATGTGGGGGTGGAGCTCCCGCCCACGGCGACCAGCGTGCCGTAAAATACCGTTGGCAACGATTGATGAAGGCATTAAACAATTCCTGGATGACAAGACCTACAAGCCCGGTTTTGGAGTGTACAAGCGACCTTCCAAGAAATAGGCTATAGGCACTGTTTCGAACATCAAAGCCTGAGAAGGCAGCATCGGTGCACGTCACGAACTGTTTGCCGACAGCATCCAGGCGAAGTGCAGATGTTTGTCTGAGCTTTAAGCCTTAATGATCTCTCTAAATCCGGTAAAACAATGAAGAATTACGGTTTGATTATTTTTCTCATGCTGGCTCTTGTGGCTTGTGAAACGCAAAGTGTCACTCCAACAAACCAACCAGTGCAATCTTCGATGCGACCGGAAATTACTTCAACGAATTCGGAAATGAAGCCACCAGATCTAGGGGATACCTCAACACCGATTACTTTTATTTCTCCATCTGTAACTACTTCTCCAACCCTGCAATTAATCTCTACCCCCACTCCAACGCCAACTCCAGCGTTTCAAATTGAATTGAGCCAGTTCGATTTCGATGTGAAACCACCCATCATTGTGAATCACACCCCACCCCTGATTGCCAGGTCGGATGAACTGACAAGCATCAAATTCAGTTTCATCTGCGCTTATTTGATGCAGTCACCTGATCTCTTATGTGAGCTCAATGCCACTCTTTTTGTAGCTTATGGCGAAGAAGATCATTTTGTTCCCACCTCCCTGATCCAAGAAGATCAGGATGGTTGGCGAGTTCTATCTGCTGATCTACCGGCGAGCGACGCAAACGGGCAGCCTTTACGATACTACCTCCAAGTGAGTGATCCACAGGTTGGTTTGGATATTCGTTACCCACCTGCGGGCGCGATGGATCTATTTGTGACTGATCAATTGATTCCAGTGGAACTGCCGTCTCAGCCGCCGACAGAGCTTAGCGAACTTGTGCTGTCTCTACCCTGGGGGAGCGGAATTGAGGAGGTTGGGCTGCGAGAAAGAGAAGGATATCCGGCCCGAGAAGGACCAATTGCGATGGACGTTGCCAGAGATGGGAGGATAGCGTTGTTGGATCATGTCAACGAACGCGTTTTAGTCTACGATCCTGCTCAGAATAGTTTCGCAGTTATACCCCTGCCCTTCGCTCTGAAAAGTCAGGGGGATATACAGTTTGGCTCGCATGGACAAATTGCAGTGTTTGACCCTGTGGGGGAGCCTGTAGAACGATCCTCGGTAAATATTCCTCAACTATACCTTTTCACATCAGATGGACGTTTGAGCATAGCTGCCCCTGTTTTTGTCAGGATACCTGCCTGGTTGACCGAAGATCTCCAGGTGGTTGATCTAGCTTATAGCAAGTTGGTTGTGCCGATCGATCCTTTTGGAGAAGTCAACTCTCGGGAAATACAAAGACAGTTACAACCCACAGAATATATCGTGAAGTACATGACTGATTCCGTTTATACAGCTAGATTTGCGGATGTCGAAAAAGCGATCGCTTTTGAAGTTCACTCTGTATCTCCCCTAGGTGCGATCACATACTTTGAAAGTACTCCGCAGGGATATGTGGTTTTCTTCGAAGCAGACCCGCTTCGTGCAGTCTGGTTTGATGCGCAGGGCAATGTGCTACAAAATATCACTTTGCCCAGGGGTGATTATACAGAGATTAATTCGGTAGGGCGAATCGCACTCGACGCAAATGGCTCGCTTTACATCCTAGAATTGTTCGAGAATGGCATTGAAGTACGTTTCGTTCAAGCACCATAAGTAGGAGGCTTGTAAAAATTCACTGGACCAAGGTGTAGAAAGGAATATTGGTGACTTATGAGAAACTCTGGAACAAATGCTGAAAGAAGTTGAACTATACTCCTAATGCCTCAAACTTCCTTTACAATCTCCAATGGGTACGTACAATGAAAGGTATGTAGTTTAAAAGTGAGATCGCCCAGCTGTCGCTGAGCGATCTCGGGCGGGAAAGGCATGTTCACATGCCCCACGCCATGCGTATACCTTTAGCACTTTGACTTTCGTTCACCAAGCGTTGCTGCCGGCGAAGATGCTCTAAAAGTTATACGCTCTGCGGAGGGAGTGGGGTTCGAACCCACGATGGATTGCTCCATACTTGTTTTCAAGACAAGCGCCTTAGGCCGCTCGGCCATCCCTCCAGGCGACCGGGATTGTATCATAAGCAGCATTGACGTGCAACCATAAACCAGGTGCAACGCACTTTAGAAGTGCGTTGCACCTATGCTATACTTGCCCCATGTCCCGCTTTGCCCGCTCGGCGCTGATCGTGGCTGTTTTCTTCGGCCTGGAAAAGGTGCTTGGCTTTGCCCGCCAGCTGCTTATCGCCAAACAGTTCGGGCTTTCTGCCGAGCTGGATGCTTTCAACGCGGCCAACAACATTCCTGATTTGCTCTTTGTGCTCGTCTCGGGAGGCACGCTGGCGTTAGCCTTCATCCCCGTGCTGTCTGAAACCCTGCAAAAGCAAGGCCGCCCCGCGGCCTGGGACTTGTTCTCGCGCATCGCCAACCTGGTCTTCCTGGTCGCCGCCGGGCTGTCGATCGTCATTGCTCTGCTGGCAGACCAGCTGGTGCGCAGCGTGGTCACTCCCGGCTTCAGCCTGGATCAGCAACGCCTGGTGGCGGATCTGATGCGCCTCAACCTGATCTCGACGCTGATCTTCTCGATCAGCGGGTTGGTGATGGCTGGCTTGCAGGCTAATCAGCACTTCCTGCTACCGGCGATGGCGCCCAGTATGTTTGACCTGGGCATGCTCGTCGGGGTGATCATCCTGGCTCCTGAGACCGGCTACCAGCTTGGGCCTTTGCACTTACCTGGGCTTGGGCTGGGCATTCACGGCCTGGTTTACGGCGGCATCCTGGGTGCGGTGCTCTACCTGGGCATCCAGGTGCCCGGCCTGTTACACTACGGCTTCCGCTGGATCCCAGCCATCAACCTGCGCCAACCCGGTGTACAACAGGTGCTGCGCCTGCTCGGCCCGCGCCTGGTCACTGTTGGCTTCATCCAGGTGGTCTTCATTCTGCAGGATAACTTTGCCTCCTGGCTGGTGGCGGGCTCGGTCTCGGTGCTGGCATACGGCTGGCTGTTCATGCAGGTACCCGAGACGATCATCGGCACCGCTATCGCCACCGTGCTGCTGCCCACCATCTCCGAGCATATTGCCCGCGGCGATCAGGACGGTTTCCGCGAGGCGCTCAACAAAGCCGCCCGGGTGATCCTGGCGCTGACCATCCCCATTGCTGCACTGCTGATTGTAGGACTCCGCCCACTGGTCGGGCTGTTGGGTTTCGAGGCTGCCAGCGCCGACCTGGTGGTATGGACCGGGCGCGCTTACATGGCAGGGATGATCGGCCATGCCCTGCTGGAGATCGCCGCCCGCGGCTTTTATGCCCGGCAGAACGCGATCACACCGATGTTGCTTTCCGGCCTGGCTACGCTGATCTTTGCCGGGCTGGCGTGGGCGCTGGCGCGGCCGCTGGGCGCGCCGGGAATCGCCCTGGCCAATTCGGTGGCATTCACAACTGAGGCACTCATCTTGTGGTGGCTGCACCACCGCCGCATGCCGGGGGTACTGGCCGTGGGGAATACGCTGCTGCGGGCGCTGCTGGCGGCTTTGTTGGGCGGATTGGTTGTGTTTGGTGTGCTGCGCCTGCCGCTGCCCGTGCCGGGGTTGGTTTTGGGGTTGGGTGGGCTGGTCGGAGGTGGGGTGGTGGCGCTGCCGTTCATTTGGAAGGAAATCCGGTTGTTGGCAAGATTTTGAGGCGACGCCCACCCACGCGAGGCCCACCGGCGACTGGAAGTCGCCCACCCACTGGAAAGCCCACCTTCGTGGGCTCGAGACCGATAGCATAGTTTGTTTTTGATTATAAGGAGGGTGTCATGCAAAAATTCCCAGTTGTAACTATCCTGATCCTTCTATCCTTTCTGTGCGGCACATCCACGCCAGCTGCGGCCGCGCCGTGGGAGGCAAAGGTGGATGCCTGGGTGATGGAGACGGCTGACCAGGGAGAGACTGAGTTCCTGGTGATGCTGAAGGAGCAAGCGGACCTTTTGCCGGCGGCCCGGCTGGCGACCAAGGCCGAGCGCGGGCAGTTCGTCTACCAGGCGTTGACTGCCGCGGCGCAGCGCAGCCAGCCGCCGGTCGTCGCCGCATTGCAGCAGATGGGTGCGGAATACCGTCCCTATTGGATCGTCAATGCCATCTGGGTGCGCGGCGACCTGAGCGTCATCGCTGCTCTGGCACAACGTCCGGATGTGCTCGCACCTGTATGCCAACCCATCCGTCAAGCTGGATATGCCGGTAGCGCAAGCCCCGGCTGAAGGCCTGCCGGAGGGGATCGAGTGGAACATAACACTGGTCGGCGCGCCGCAAGTGTGGGAGCTGGGCTACACCGGGCAGGGGGTGGTGGTCGGTGGGGCGGATACCGGTTATGAGTGGAACCACCCTGCGCTGATCAACCAGTACCGCGGGTGGGATGGCAATGCCGCTGATCACGACTATAACTGGTATGATGCCACCGCAGAAGCTTCCCTTACCCCAATTGATCCAATTGGTCATGGAACTCACACCATGGGTACGATGGTCGGCGATGATGGAGGGAGCAACCAGGTTGGCATGGCGCCTGGGGCGCGCTGGATCGGATGTCGCAATATGGATACAAGCGGTGCTGGCACTCCTGAAACCTATATTGCCTGCTACCAATGGTTCATAGCTCCTACTCGTGTGGACGGGGTCAGTGACCCGCGGCCCGACCTGGCGCCGGATGTGATCAACAATTCGTGGAGCTGCCCGACATCCGAAGGCTGCAAAGAGCCAGATGTGCTGCTGCAGGCGGTGCAGAATGTGCGCGCGGCGGGCATCATCACGTCTCACTCAGCTGGCAACAACGGTCCTGAGTGCAGTACGGTCAATGCCCCGGCGGGCATCTACGCTGAATCATTCACCGTTGGCGCTACCACAAGCACAGATATCCTGGCGAGCTTCAGCAGCCGCGGCCCGGTGACGGTGGATGGCAGCAACCGGCTCAAGCCGGATATCTCTGCACCAGGGGTAAGTGTCAGATCTTGCTATAAAAACGGGGGCTATGTATTAATGTCGGGCACGAGCATGGCCTCGCCACACGTGGCTGGGCTGGTGGCATTGCTGATATCAGCGAACCCGAGTATGCGCGGCCAGGTGGAGGCGCTGGAAACGGCGATTGAGCAATCTGCAAAGCAAATCAGCTCAACCGAGTGCTCGAGCACCGGTGTGCCCAATAACCTGTACGGCTGGGGACGCATCCAGGCGCTGGAAGCCTTTCAGGCATTATTCGGCCTGGACCTGGCGATGAGTGCATCGGCTGCATCGGTCTACCCGGGTGAAGTGATCACCTATACCTTGACCGTGACCAACACCCATCCAGTAAGTGCTACTACCAACCTGGTGATCACTGATACCTTGCCAACTGGCACGGATTTCATGTACGCTTCGCAGCCATATAACCTGGCTGGGGGTGTTGTATATTGGGGTTTCCCGGACCTGGGCGCCAGCCAGGCTGTCACCACCACATTGACAGTTAAGGTGAACGAGACGCTGTTTGCCCCAGTGATCAATTATGATTATAGGGCGGTCAGCGATGAATTCCCGCTGGTGAGCGGCGAGCCGGTTATTACCATGGTGCTGCGGCGCTTGCTCTTGCCACTGATGATAAAGTGAGAGATTACACCGCAGAGAACGCTGAGTACGCAGAGATTTTTCACCACTTTTTCTCAGCGATCTTTGCGTGCTCTGCGGTAGACCGGTTTTTAGCGGTAGTTTTCGTAGATTGACAGCACGATGTCGGCATACCTATAGCCCACATCCATGGGGCCGTATGCCTTGAGAGCGGAGCGCAGGTCGCCATGGCGGGCCAGCAGACCGGCAAGCATGCGAGTGCCGTATTCGATATTGTATGCCGGGTCTTGCAGCTCGGCGATGGTGGGGCGACTGGCAAAGCACGGGCCATTGACGCACTGGAAGCGGGCGGCCAGGCCATCGCGGGGCATGACCTGCATCAGGCCGACGGCGCCGCTGGAAGAATAAGCCTGTGAATCGCCGCCGCTCTCCTGCAGGATCACGGCAGCAATCAGCTCGGGGGGCAGGTTGTGTTGCGAGGCGGTCTCGACGATCAGGTCACACCAGCGGAGGACTTTATCAGGGTAGGTGCTGCTCAACGGGCAGGCTCCTGCCTGTTCTGAGGTGGAGGGAGCCTGTTGCTCTGCCTGCTCAGAAAGGGCTGGCGGGCTGCCTGCAACACTTGAGGCGTCTGCGGCGCCGGCGGTGAGCAGCAGGCAAGAGACGATCAGCACCAGGCTGGCTGCCAGGGCGGCTTTGAGGGCAAATGAGATCATGCTTGGATTGGGTCCCATTGTGGCTCCTTTGGTGATTATATTTTAGCACAAGTGTTCTAGTTACGCAAGACGGACCGCAGATTTGGTGGATTACGCTGATTACGCAGATGGAGAGAAAAAAGGAACACTGGAGAGCAAATGTACGTTGGGTCATGAAACGCACGAAAGTGTGCGAAAGTGTCTTGGTCAGACGCATATTACCTGGTTGTCATTACGATCAATTTAACGCAAAGCCGCTAAAGCGCGAAGTCCGCAAAGAACTTGTGAAAAGAGCCATCAAATGTAGCCTTGACAGGCCATCCATTCGCAATACAGGAAGAATACAGCTTTTTTCGCGCCTTTGCATCTTTGCGGCTTTGCGTTAGTGTTTGATATCATATTGACCAGGACATAAAAGGCTGATTGAGCGGAAAATATGACAAAATTAATCAGCAGCGCAGTGAACCCGGGCGGGATGGGCGGTGTCTTATAAAGTGGAGCTGTATGTGACCGATCCACTCAGTGATCAAACCCTGATCGAGAGCGTCCAAAACCAACAAGGCTGGGCGTTCGAGGCGCTGTTCGAGCGCTATCAAGGCGCGGTACGCCGGCACCTGAGCAACATTGTGGTTGACCAGCCGGCAGCCGAGGATCTGCTGCAGGAGACCTTCCTGCGGGTGTGGACACACGCCGGGCAGTGGCGCGGGCAGGGTTCAGTCAAAGGCTGGCTGTTCCGCATCGCCACCAACCTGGCGCTCAACCACCTGCGTACACGCTGGCGGCGACCCGAGCAGCCGTTGGAATTGCCGGACACCCTGGTGAATGATGACGAGCTGCCGGATACCCCGGCGTGGTTGGTGGATACTGCCAGCCTGGGACCCGAAGCGGTGGTGGAGCAGGTCGAGCAGGGAGCACGGCTCCAGAAAATCATCCGGGATCTGCCGGATGAAAAACGTGAGCTGCTCCGCCTGGTGCACCAGATGGAGCTAAGCCTGCGGGAAGCGGCTGACGAGCTGGGCATTCCCGAAGGAACCGCGAAATCTCGCCTGTACTATGCCCGCGAACAGGTAAAACACGGGCTGCAGGCCGAAAAGGAGTAGTGCAATGTGTATCAACTATAAAACACCCTGGCACAAAGCATCTTATGACCAATTCTTGTCCGACTCTCTGCCCCAATTGCTGGCTGAACGCCTGCCGCTGGCGAGCTACCAGGTGATCACTGGCGATCCCGCCGATCATACCTGCACGGTGGTGGTTGAGTTGGCGGGCGGTGCCCAGGCGAATTACCCTGCCATTCCCCAACCTGATGAAGCTGGCTTGTTCTACCTCAATGGAAACCCCCTGGTCGTCATTCCATTGGCTTCGGGCGAGGAATTGGATCAAGCCGAAATCACCTGTGTGGGTGAGCAATTGTACGCCTATGTTCGAGAGCGCCTCGGGCAGGCCTCCAACGGGCTGAGCTGGGACGCGGAGATGTTGCGCGCCTGGCTGCCGCTCGAGCGCTGGGTGAACGAGTTCTTGCAAGCCACCGCCCAACCGTTGGATAGAACCAACTGGCTCAGCCGGCACAAGCACCTGCGCAGCCTGCTGATCCCGGGACGCCAGAAGGTGGTGGCGCCGGGTCAGGTGGGGCGCGTCTGCCCCTTCGAAACGCCGGAAGGCCCCAACATCGGCAAGGCGTTCACCGTGGCGGTGGGGGCGGAGATCCGCGAGCGGCGGCTGGTGATCGTCGACCCACGCCCCGAAGCCAGCCTGGGTCTCTCGGCCTCGATGCTGCCCTTCCTGGAGCACAACGACCCCAACCGCCTGCTGATGGCGGCTAATATGCTACGCCAGGGGATACCGCTCAACCAGCCAGAACCAGCCTGGGTGCAGACCGGCCTGGAACCGGATGCCCCGGATTTCTGGTGCGGGCACAACTTGCTGACTGCGTTTGTCTCCTGGGGGCCAGGCACATCAGAAGATGGCATCCTGCTGAGCGAATTGGCAGCCCGCCGATTGAACGATCCTTTTCCGGTCGAGCCGGGCGATAAGATCAGCAACCGCCACGGTTCAAAGGGTGTGGTCAGCTATATCCTGCCCGATGAGCAGATGCCGCACCTGCCGGACGGTACCCCGGTCGAGCTGGTGTACAATTTCCCCGGTTTACGCACGCGCATGCACCTGGGTCAGGTGCGCGAAGCGGTGATGAGCCACATTGCCCGGGCCGAAGGCGCTCCTGCCATCGTCCCACCGTTCCATGCCCCCTCCCGCCAGGAGCTGCGCCAGCGCCTGATCGCCGCCGGTCTGCCCGAAAGCGGGATGGAAACGCTGACCAGGGGCAAGAACGGCCCGGCGCTGGAACTTCCCAGCACTGCCGGGTGGGTGTATTGGACACGCCTGGACCACCTGGCAAAGGATAAGATCAGGGTTGCCCTGGATGACAGCGACAGCGCTGAGAAAGCCGGGCAATTGGTGGGCGAACTGGAGTTTGGCGTTCTGAAAGCACTGGGGGCAACTGCCACGCGGCATGAGGCGCTGAACGAACGCTCAGCGCGCCGCTTGCTGGCTTTGAAAACCGGTACTGTCCAAACGCCGCCCCCTATGTTCAACGAACTGAGCGCGGCGACTGCAGAATCGCCGGCATCCGGGCTGAGCTGCTGGATAATCGTTTGACTTTCCGTTTTTCTCCCCCCGATGGACAGGTGCTCGAGCTGGCCCGGCCGCAGCCGCACCCCTGGCTGAGCGAACGCCTGCTTGAAGCGGTGGGAGCGCCGGTGTTGGAGGGCGAAGACACACGGTTAAATGTGGAATTTACCCACCTGATCGCGACCAATGAGCAGTTGCGCAGTATGCTCTCCGGGCGGATGCCCGAACGGCTGGTGCTGGCTGCAGAAACCCGCCTGCGCCAGGCGCTGGAGACGTATTTTACGGCCTTGCTGCCAGCGGAGATGCTGCGCTTCAGGGAGAGGCAGCTCTTCAGCGGGCGGACAGTAGCCGCCCCCGGGATAGACCTGGGCTTCGACCAGATTGGTTTGCCTGAGACGCTGTGCTGGAAGCTGTTTGGGCGGCAGGTGGAAGCTGAGCTGCAAGATGAGAGCCCGGTGGGGCCGGATAACCCCCGGGCGGTTCAGGGGCTGGATGATATCCTGGCGCGCAGCTGGGTGACCATCAATCATGCAATGACCTTCTCCTCGACGGCGCTGCTGGCATTCCACCCGCGGCGCGTCCCGGGGCGTGCCATCCGCCTGAACCCCGTGCTGTGCCGCTGGATGAATGCAGATTTCGATGGCGACCAGGTGGCATTTTTCCTGCAGCTTTCCGCAGCGGCGCAGAAGGAAGCGGAAGAGCTGATCTCGGTGAGGGGGCAGCTAACCCACAACCCCTCGCTGGCAAAAACGCTGCTGCCTCCGCCGGAAGTGGTGTGGGGATTAGCCTGGCGTTCGCTTACCCCGGAAGGACGAAACGAAATTGCCCGCCTCGCCGGGGTAGGAGAAGATGCCATCGGCCCAGTGCTTACCCAGGCGGGATTGGCAGACCTACTGTGGCTGACCCATGAACGAGATGGGCTGGAAGCGATGCTGGACGTCCTGCAGAAGCTGTCACAGCTCGGTTATGCGGCAGCCCAGGCTTCCGGCGCCTCGATGAGCCCATTCATCGGGATAGGTGAGAGCTCTACCCGCCGCGCCCGATAGCGATGATCCCGAACGCTGGGAAGTCTACACGGAAGCACTGAGCGAGAAAATCCTCTCATCTACGGATTACCGAGATGCGCATATTGGCCCCCAACTGCTGGATGCACGCGCCCGAGCCTGGAACCAGCGTTCGCTGGTGATGGTGGTAGGGGTGCGCGGCGTGGTGGCGGATGTGGACGGCAACCCATTCATCGTGCGCCACAACTATGCCCAGGGCCTGACGCCCGAAGAAATGTATGCCTGTGTGGTTGGGGCGCGCCAGGGGTTTGCCCAGATCCATGTGCAAAGCGAGCAGATGATCCAGGAAGCTCGAAAAGGAAGCGAACCGGCGGGCCTGAACGTGTTGGCGCGGGCGCGGCGCGTCCGGTATCCGGGAATCGTGTTTGCCCGGGCGGCAGCAAACGGGGAGGTGGACCGGTTGGAGGACCTGGACAGCCGGTTGATGGTAGGGCTGGCGTGAGATTGTAAATCAGGCAACAGATGGAAAGAGAACTGACACACCCTGGAAGGATGATTCCAGGGTGTGTCATGTTTATATGTGGTTTTTTGTGTTATCATGCTGTGTTGGTGGATTCACCGTACGTAATCCTGTTTGGGAGTATTCGATGAACATTGTGCTGACCGGCTCGGTCGCTTTTGACTACCTGATGACCTTTCCGGGCTATTTCCGCGACCACCTGCTGCCGGATAAGCTGGCTTCGGTAAGCCTGTCCTTCCTGGTCGATTCACTGATCAAGCGCCGCGGCGGCATTGCCCCCAACATAGCTTATACATTGGCGCTGCTGGGCGGGCGGCCGCGGGTGATGGCGACGGTGGGCGAGGATTTCGAAGAATACCGCCAGTGGCTCGAGAGGCATGGCGTGGTTACGGCGGCGATGAAGGTCGTTCCCGGCGTTTTCACCGCTTCGTTCTTCGCCAACACCGACCGTGCGAACGCCCAGATTGCCAGCTTTTACCCGGGGGCGATGGCGCATGCTGCCGAGCTTTCCTTTCACACCCTGCCTGCCCCCCGCCCCGACCTGGCGGTGATCTCGCCCAACGACCCGGCAGCGATGGAGCAGTATATCAATGAGTGCCAGGCGTTGGGCATCCCATACCTCTATGATCCCTCACAGCAATTGGTGCGCATGGCGGGGCCGGAGCTGAAGCAGGGCATCGAGGGCGCCTTTGCGCTGTTCGTCAACGACTACGAGTTCGGGCTGGTTGAAAAGATGACCGGTCTGACGGTGGAGGATATTCGCCAGCGGGTGCGCCTGCTGGTCATCACTCGCGGCGAGCACGGTTCCACCATCTATGCCGATGGGCAGGAGTACCACATCCCCATCGTCCCGGCGGAGAAGATCGTCGATCCCACCGGGGTGGGGGATGCGTACCGGGGAGGATTCCTGGCTGGCTTCAGCCGCGGCTGGGATTGGGAGATCTGCGGACGGATGGGCGCCCTGGCAGCCACTTACTGCCTGGAGCAAGCCGGCACGCAGAGCCATGCCTACACCTCGGCAGAGTTCACGGCGCGCTACCGGCGGCACTTCGATGATAACGGAGTGTTGGAGCTGGGCTTTTCACCGCGGAGAGCGCAGAGAACGCGAGTTCACGCACGAGAGAAAGATTCAGAGCCCACAGAGAAATCTCGGCGTCCAGCGGCCTGCGGTAAAATTCTTTGATTATACTGGAGATGATGATGAGCAACTACGACATTAAGGATATCAAACAGGCAGAGGGCGGGCGGCGACGGATCGAGTGGGCGGAGCGCGAGATGCCCGTGCTGCGCCAGATCCGTGAGCGCTTCGCCAAGGAGCGCCCGCTGCAGGGGCTGCGGCTATCGGCCTGCCTGCACGTCACCACCGAGACCGCCAACCTGGCGCACACGCTGCACCTGGGCGGCGCCGACCTGGTGCTGGTGGCTTCCAACCCGCTGTCCACCCAGGACGATGTGGCCGCGGCGCTGGTCTCGTTCTACGAGATTCCCACCTTTGCCATCAAGGGCGAGAACAACGTCACCTACTACAAGCACATCCAGGCCGGGCTGGACCACGAGCCGCACATGACCATGGATGACGGCGCTGACCTGGTCAGCACGCTGCACAAAGAGCGCCGCGACCTGCTGAAGAATGTAATCGGTGGCACCGAAGAGACCACCACCGGGGTCATCCGCCTGCGCGCCATGGCTGCTGACGGGAAGCTCGACTTCCCGGTCATCGCGGTGAACGACGCCCAAACCAAGCACCTCTTCGACAACCGCTACGGCACCGGGCAGTCTACCATTGACGGTATCGTGCGCGCCACCAACATCCTGTTGGCGGGCAGGAACTTTGTGGTGGCGGGATACGGCTGGTGCGGCCGCGGCCTGGCGAGTCGGGCGCGCGGCATGGGCTCGAATGTGATCGTCACCGAGGTCGACCCGCTGCCGGCGCTGGAAGCGGTGATGGACGGCTTCCGCGTGATGCCGATGGAAGAGGCCGCCCGCATCGGCGATATCTTCGTCACCGTCACCGGCGACCTGAATGTGATCGACCGCCAGCATTTTGAGGTGATGAAAGACGGCGCCATTGTGGCGAATTCGGGTCACTTCAACGTGGAGATCAACATCCCCGCCCTGGAAGAGATGGCCGCGGAAAAGCGCCTGGTGCGCCCCTTCGTCGACCAGTACACCCTGCCCGACGGGCGCTGTATCAACATCCTCGGCGAGGGGCGGCTGATCAACCTGGCGGCGGCGGAAGGACACCCTGCCAGCGTGATGGACATGTCGTTTGCCAACCAGGCGCTCAGCATCGAGTACATGGCCAGGCATGCGGCTGAATTGGAGAACAAGGTCTACGGCGTGCCGGCTGACATCGATCGCGAGATTGCCCGCCTGAAACTGGCCGCGATGGGCGCCCAGATCGATGTGCTCACTCCTGCGCAGGTGGCTTATCTCAATTCCTGGGAAGAAGGCACGTAGAGCCGGCGGTAAGATTGCTTTCTTGACACGATAGAGCCTGGTCAGACCATGAATATCCAGCCCGTGACCCTCACTGCCCCCCTGGTGCGGTTGGAACCGCTCAGCGAGGCCCATGTGCCCGATCTGGCTGCTGTGGGTTTGGATGAACGCATCTGGCGCTATATGCGCTATGGCAGCATCCAGACCGAGGCAAAGATGCTTGGCTGGGTGCGAATGCTGCTTGCGCTGCAAGAGGCGGGCAGCGACCTGCCCTTTACCGTGATCTGGCTGCCGACCGGGCGGGCAGTGGGCTGCACGCGCTGCATGAACATCATCCGGGAGCACCGTGCTCTGGAAATCGGCGGCACCTGGTACGGGCTGGAGTACCAGGGCACGCTGGTCAATCCCTCCTGTAAATATTTGCTGCTCAAGCATGCCTTCGAAATTCTGGACTGCATCCGGGTGCAGTTCAAAGCCGACCGGCGCAATGAGCGCTCCCAGCGGGCACTGGAGCGCCTGGGGGCGGTGAAGAAGGCATCCTGCGCCATCACATGATCCTCGAGGACGGCTACTTCCGCGATTCGGTGTTTTACAGCATCTTACCGGGCGAGTGGCCACCAATCAAGGCCAGGTTGGAAGGAATATTAGGGTTAAGATAAATATGAACGATACTAATCTACGCATCATCCCCCTGGGCGGATTGGGTGAAGTCGGCAAGAATATGATGGCAGTCGAATATGGGGCAAACATCCTGGTGATCGATGCCGGGCTGATGTTCCCCGAAAACGACATGCTGGGCATCGATTACATCATCCCAGATTTTCAATATTTGCTGGATAAACGGCAGAACATTCGCGGCATCATTGTTACACACGGGCACGAAGACCACACCGGCGCCCTAAACCACCTGCTTGAACAGATCATCGCGCCGATTTATGCCACGCCGCTCACCCGCGGCCTGGTGGAGGTCAAGCTGTCGCGCGGCGGCCTGCTCAACCAGGTCAGCCTGAATACGGTGCGTGCCGGCGAGTCGGTGCAGCTCGGCCCGTTCAAGATTGAATTCTTCCATGTGTGCCACTCGATCCCCGATGGGGTTGGGTTGGGCATCACCACCCCGGCCGGATTGATCGTCCATTCTGGCGACTTCAAATTCGACCATACACCGGTGGACAACTGGCCAACCGACTATGGCAAGCTGGGGGAGCTGGGTGGGCGTGGGGTTTTGCTGCTAATGGCCGACTCGACCAACGCCGATAAGCGCGGCTGGACGCCCTCCGAGCGGGTGATCGACCCGGCTTTTGACCAGGTCTTCCGCACCGCCCCCGGGCGGATCATCATTGCCACCTTTGCCTCGGTTGTTTCCCGGATGCAGCAAGCCGCCAATGCCGCCGTCGCCCACCACCGCAAACTGGCCTTTGTGGGCACCAGCATGACCGAGAACGCCAAGATGGCGCGCAAGCTGGGCTACCTGGACCTGCCGGATGACCTGTTGGTCAGTGTGGAGCAGGCGATGAAGATGAAACCCGGCGAGGTGGCGCTGATGTGCACCGGATCGCAGGGAGAGCCATCCTCCATCCTGGGACGGCTGTCGACCGGCACCAACCGTCAATTCGATTTGACCGCGGGGGATACGGTGGTGCTGTCCTCTCACCCCATCCCAGGTAATGAAGAAAGCGTTCACCGCACGATCAACCGCCTGTTCCGCCGCGGCGCCAATGTGATCTATGATGCCATTGCCCCGGTGCACGTTTCAGGGCACGCCAGCCAGGAGGAGATGAAGCTGCTGATCAATCTGGTCAAGCCGAAGCACTTCGTGCCCATCCACGGGGAACTGCGTCACCTGCATATTCACGCCTCGCTGGCGCGTGAGTTGGGTATCCCAGCGGAACGGGTTACAGTCGTGGAGAATGGCAATGTGGTCGAATTCAACGATAGCGGCATGCGCGTCAGCGAACGGGTACCCGGCGGCTATGTCTTTGTGGACGGCACCGGCGTCGGCGATATTGGCCCAGATGTGGTGCGCGAGCGCGAAGCCCTGGCCCGCGACGGGATTGTGCTGGTCAACTTGAGCATGGATTGCCACAGCGGGCAGCTGACCGAGGAACCCGAGATCATCACCCGTGGCTTCATCATCACCCGCGACGCCAATGAATTGCTGGCGGGGATGAGCAAGCTGGCGTGTGAGGCGGTAAAACGCGGCAATGGCAACCTGCGCGAAGACTTGCAGCACACCCTATCGAGTTATATCTACAACGAGACCAAACGCCGCCCGATGATCTTTGTGGTTGCCAGCCGGGGGTGAATTTCATATGCAGATACCTTTCGTCGCTGCGCTTGCACAGTCTGAAAATGCGATTGTGGTGACCGGCGATCTCGACTTTAAATTTGTGACAGAGTTGGTGCGTATCGAGTGGCTGCAATAACATTGGAAGGCTGTTTCGTTTGTTGAGGGGGGTAATGTAAGGCTGCTTCAAGGGGTTGGCTAAGGAGGGATGATGAAAACCGTAATCGCCGCTGCCCTGGGGGAGTGTGTGCATGTAGCGGGAATATCCAACTTTTTACGCCTGGCTGAAGCCGCCGGCTGGCGGACGATCTTCCTTGGCCCGGCGGTGCCTATTGCGGAGGTGATCGCCGTAGCGCAGGCTGAGGGAGCTGACCTGGTGGGCGTCTCCTACCGCCTGACCCCCGAGACTGGCGAGCGCTTGCTGGGTGAGTTCGCCGAAGCTGCCTCGGAACTGTACGACCATGGGGTGCGCTTCGCCTTTGGCGGCACACCACCGGTGGCAGCGCGCGCCCAGGCGCTGGGATTCTTTGAGCGGATTTTCGATGGCTCCGAGCCGCCAGAGGCCGTGCTGGCTTATCTCAAGGGGCAAAAGCCTGGCCGCCCCGCCGAAAGCGATTTTTCGCAGACGATGGTAGAGCGAACCGTGTGGAAGGCGCCTTACCCGCTGCTGCGCCATCACTTCGGGCTGCCTACCCTGCCGGCTACGCTGGAGGGAATAGCCCGCATCGCTGAGGCGCAGGCTTTGGATGTGATCTCGCTGGGTATCGACCAGGATGCCCAGGCCAACTTTTTCCACCCGGAGCGCCAGGACCCGCGCCGCACCGGAGCAGGTGGGGTGCCGGTGCGCTCCGCTGAACGACTACCGTGCCCTGTACGCCGCCAGCCGGCGGGGAAACTTCCCCCTGCTGCGCACCTATTCCGGCACGGATGATTTCATCCGCCTGGCGGAGATGTATGTCGAGACGATCCACATCGCCTGGTGCGCCATCCCGCTGTTCTGGTTCAACCAGATGGACGGGCGCGGCCCGTGGGATTTGGAAGGCTCGATCCGCGAGCACCAGCAGGTGATGGCCTGGTATGGCGCACATGGCATCCCGGTGGAGCTTAACGAGCCGCACCATTGGGGGATGCGTGATGCACCGGATGTGGTCTTTGTAGTCGCGGCCTATTTATCCGCCTATAATGCCCGGGCATTTGGCGTGCGGGATTACATCGCTCAGTTGATGTTCAACAGCCCACCAGGCTTATCTGACGCCATGGACCTGGCCAAGATGCTGGCGGTGCTGGAACTGATCGCCCCGCTGGCCCGGGAAGACAGTTTTCGCATCTGGAGGCAGACCCGCACCGGTCTGCTATCCTATCCGCTGGAGCCGGCTGCAGCACGGGCGCACCTGGCAGCAAGTATTTACCTGCAGATGGCGCTGCGCCCGCATATCGTGCACATCGTTGGGCATACCGAGGCCGATCATGCTGCCACGGCAGAGGATGTGATCGAGTCCAGCGGCATGGCGCGACGGGCGATTGATAATGCGCTGCGCGGCCAGCCGGATATGACCGCTGACCCACGTGTACAGGCGCGCTGTGCCGAACTGGTTGCGGAAGCCCAAGTTACCTTGCAAGCTATCAGCAACCTGGCCGGTTCTGGAGCAGCAGACCCGTTGACTGATGCGCCCACGCTGGCGCGGGCGGTCACCAGCGGCATCCTGGACGCCCCGCAGCTAAAAAACAACCGCTTTGGGAAAGGTGAAGTGCGCACGCACATTCTTGATGGGGCGTGCCTGGCGGTGGACGATAGAGGGCGATCTCTTAGCGAGGTAAAGCGGGTGGGGGGGTGAATAAATTCACCCTCCCGATGCAAAGTCCCCCTGCGGGGACTTTGGGAGGCGGATGGGGTGGGGGGAGGGTGTAAATTACCCTCAAGATGATAAACCCCCCGGCGGGGAACAAGTCTAAGGAGGAATGATGAATACAGTAGAAAATTACACCGTAATTGGAGCCGGGCATGGCGGCAAAGCCATGGCAGCTCACCTGGCTTTGATGGGTTTCAAGGTGACGCTATACAACCGCACCTTCGAACACGTTGAGGTGATGCATAAACGCGGGGGGATTGACCTGGAAAGTTATGATAGCTGGCCGCATGGCTTTGGAAAGTTGGCTCTGGTGACCAGCGATATCAAGAAAGCGCTGTCCAAAGCCCAGGTAATCATGGTGGTAGTGCCGTCATCGGCGCATGTGGATGTGGCTAAGACCTGTGCGCCTTACCTGCGCAGCGGGCAGATCATCCTGCTTCACCCTGGGCGCACCTGTGGGGCAATCGAATTCAAGCTGACGCTTTCAGCCCAGGGCTGCAAGGCTGACGTGGTGGTAGCCGAGGCTGAAACATTCATCTATGCCTCCCGTTCCGATGGCCCGGCTCAGGCACGCATCTTCCGCATTAAGGAAGCTGTTCCGCTGGCAGCCCTGCCTTCTACCCGCACCCAGGTGGTGCTGGATGCCATCCAGCCAGCTTACCCCCAGTTCATCGATGGGGTCAATGTGCTTCAGACCGGCCTGAATAATATGGGCGCTATCTTCCACCCAGCCATCACCCTGCTCAATGCCGGCCGGATCGAGGCCACGCATGGCGATTTCGAGTTCTATATCGATGGGGTGACCACCTCCACTGCCCGCGTGCTGGAAGTGTTGGATCGTGAGCGGGTGACGGTGGCTTCATCGGTGGGGGTGCGCGCCCGGACTGCGATGGAATGGCTGCAGCTGGCTTATAACACAGAGGGTGATGATTTGAACGAGGCGATCCACAACCAGCCGGGATACTACGGCATCAAAGCGCCCAGCACGCTGCACCACCGCTATATCTTTGAGGATGTGCCGATGAGCCTGGTACCGATTGCCTCACTTGGCGAGCGCTACGGCGTATCCGTGCGCGGCATCGAGTCGATCATAAGCCTGGCTTGCATCGTCCACCGCACCGATTACTGGAAGCGCGGTCGCACGGTCGAAAGGCTGGGGATTGGGCACCTCAGCGTCAGCGAACTAACCCATTTTGTCAATGAGGGTATCAAGGATTGAGGTGACGATGAGTGAAACCGACTGGTATACCTGGGTATTTTTACCGCTGCTGATCTTTGTTGCCCGGGTAATTGACGTCAGCCTGGGCACGCTGCGTATCATCTTTACTGCCCGCGGCAAGCGCCAGCTTGCCCCGCTGCTTGGATTTGTCGAGGTTTTCATCTGGGTTGCGGTGATCAGCCAGATGGTGCGCGGGGTGAACCATGTGGTGGCTTACCTGGCGTATGCCGCCGGCTTTGCCGCTGGCAACTACGTGGGGATGTGGATTGAAAACCGGCTGGCGATAGGCACAGTGGTGCTGCGCATCATCCTGGCGCAATCTGGGGATGTCCTGGCTGACAGCCTGCACGAGGCGGGATATGGCGCGACCCGGGTAGATGGGCAGGGCGCCAACGGGCCGGTGAAATTGATCTATACCATCGTGCGGCGAAAAGATCTGCCCGGTGTGTTGGAGGTCATACACCAAACGACGCCGAAAGCATTCGTAGCCGTCGAGGAAGTACGCTCGACAGAGCAGGGCATCTTTCCCCAAAATGATAGGTACATCTTCCCGCTGCGCAAGGGTAAGTGATCAGGATTGTGCCTGACCGATCAGGGTTCAGAGAATTTCTCGACCTGACTGACATCCATCTGCCAGATCCAGGCGGAGCGGAAGAGCTTGAAGCCCAACTCCTGGTTGATCTTGCGCATCGGCTCGTTGGTGGTGGCGTTGCCGGTGCGGATATAGCGCGTCTCGGGCTTGTCTGCCAGCACCTTTTCCAGCATGGCAGCTTTCAGCCAGCGCCCCAATCCCTTGTTCTTATATTCATTGAGCACACCGGTATCGCCCTGCTGACCGACGATGGGGTTGCCCGGGGACCAAAAAATCTCAGTGAAACCAGCCAGGTTCCCGGTGGAAGTTTCCTGGGTGTAGAACGTCCAACGGGTGATGCTGCGCTGGACGAGGTTTTCATCCAGCTGGCGCAGCACATCCGGTGACCATTGGAAATCTTCGATATCCAGGTCCTGGGTGGGCTGTTCGTTCATGGCGGCGTTGACCTTGCCCACCTGCACCAAGGCTTCCTCAGGGTAAGGGCCGTCCCAGCAACCGATTTCAAAGCCGCTGGCGCGTTCGGCAGCGCGCTTGATCCAGCGATGCAGCAAGGCACGATCAATTTCTTGCAGATCGAGCTGGACAACATCCATGGATAAGCCCTGGGTGGCGCCGGCAGCCTGCAGGAATGCCCCACCCGCCGGGCAGTTAGAGTTTGATTCGATGATCATCAGCCGCCGTCCAGTCTGCTGGGCAAAGGCTGCACTGTGGGCCAGCAGCTGGCGACCTAATCCCTGCCGGCGGGCTGAGGGATGCACGCCCAGAAACACCTGGGCGATATGAGCGTTCTCTTCCATGTGAATTATGGTGGTGCGGTTGTAAGCGGCTACGCGGGGCGCTTCCTGCGGGGCTTGAACATCCCAGGCCACCCAGGCACGCTCCTCAGCCACCGGAGGGTGAAGGCTCCAGGATTGGATGACTTCATCCAGCGTGGGGGGTGGATCATCCGGGAGGGATTCTTTGCGCAGGGTCGTCGCCAGCTCATGGATAGCCTGCCACTCTGTCCGGGTCAGCTCTTCCGGCACGATCTGTTGGATCTGCCACTTTTCCATTTACCTCTCCTCAGAATTTGTTGATCCGGTCTGCCAGAGCCTCTTTCACCGCCTGGCTGGCGCGCAGCACCCCGTAGATTTTCAGCCTGCCGATAGTCGCCAGTGCCAACTCGGGTGAGATCGTTGAATCCAGGAGCACCGTCCCTACGACTTTGATGTCATACACAACCCCCTTAGCCTGAGCGAGCTCCAGGTCGTGGCGTGAATACATCACCGCACCGATGACCATGGTCTTGCGCGAGACCGTTTGGATGACAATATCGCGGTGCACATCCAGCTCCTTGCGGATGGCAGTACGGATGAAGTCGCTGCGGTTGGAGTAAAAGCCTTCATCTACCAGCAGATCGATCCGTCCCAGGTCGACGGCGCTAATGTTGATGGTGATTTTTTCTGTATCTGACATATCATCTCCTTACCATCCACATAGATGGTTATTGGATGGATTATACATCAGAGGGCGGGATTGTCAAGGTTGTTGAGTAATGTAAACCATCAACCACAAAGTACACAAAGGACACAAAGGATATATAAAATTCCTTTGTATCCCTGGTGTCCTTTGTGGTTGAATTGTTTTATTTGTTTGCTCAGCGATCTCTGCGGTGAGAGGAATTTACTCCAGCGGGAGGATCACCACCGGCACATTTGCCAGGGTTTTAAAGGTTTGGGTGAATTCCAGCTTACCGATATCCGCGCCGACATGCATGGGGATTGCCAGTTTGGGTTGGATGGTCTTGGCTGCCTCAGCGGCCTCCTCGGCAGTCATCACATAGATACCGCTCACCGGAAGCAGGGCGACATCGGTTTCGATCTGCGCCATCTCGGGGATGTGGTCGCTGTCGCCAGTGTGGTATATACGCCGCTCGCCCAGGGTGAGCACGAAGCCCACGTAACCCTTCTCCCGGGGGTGGAAGGGATTGCCGGGGCTGCGGAATTTGTTGGTGTTATAGGCCGGCACGGCGCGGATGTGCACTCCTTTTATTGTAAGCTCATCGCCCGGCTGGACGATTTCAGCGGCTCCACCCAATTTTGCCGCTGCTGAGGCTACCGTCACGATGGTGGTATCCGGTTTGTGGATCTGCTTTACATCCTCTGGTGAGCAATGATCTGAATGATCGTGGGTGATCAGGATCAGATCTGCTGGGGGACCGCCTTTCAACCGGTAGGGGTCTATGTAGATCGTGACCCCTTCCCACTCAATGCGGAAGCTATCGTGCCCAAGCCAGTGCAGGCCAGCAGTCAGGTTGGTGTCCATGGCTACCCCAATTGCTCGACCAGGTAGTTCTGCAGGCCCATCTGCTCGATCTGGTTGAGCTGAGCCTCCAGCCAATCCAGGTGTTCTTCTTCGTCGGTCAGCGTTGCCTCGAGCAGCTCGCGGGTGCCGTTGTCACCAACTTCGACTGCCAGCTTGATCGCCGCGTTGTAAGCCGCCACCGCTTCGATTTCTGACATGCGATCGTTGCGATGCTGTTCGTCGACAAAGGCACCGATGTGCATCTTCTTCAGATTACTGACGACCGGTGTGCCTTCCAGGAACAGGATGCGCCCGATCAGTTTTTCGGCATGACCCATCTCTTCGATGGCGCGCCCTTCAATGGCTTTATGCAGTTTTTCGTAGCGCCAATCGGCGCACATCTCGGAATGGACAATGTACTGATTGATGGCGGTTAACTCATCCGATAATAGATCGTTCAATACAGCCAGGATTTTTTCGTTACCTTTCATAGTATCTCCCTTTCTTTCTGTTTTAGTTTGCTGGTTTGTGGTTTTAATTCTACCCCAAATCTCCAGGCTTAACGCTCTTTCAATGTGCGTTGCACCTGACCGGCAATCAGGTTTGGCTTTTGGGTGCTCTCACCAGGCTCAACAACCCCAAGGCTGCTGCCATCAGCACCAATACAAACCCATCGAATAGGATGAAGCGCAGGCTAGTCGCGGTCAAGGCAGCGTGTCCGGCGGGAAGCTCAAGCCACAGCCCGCCACGCCGCTGATCTCGAAGCCGGGGGCATATCTCTCAGGTGTCAGGATGAAAGCCAGCGCGCAGATGAGGTTCACAACAAACACAAATCCCACCGCGAAACGGGCAAACCAATTTGTCACGCGCTGACGCTTACGCATTGAACATATTCCTCTGAACGTTTATCACCTTCTTGTTGTATATTGTTTGTCTGTTTTCGTCAAGGTTGCCTTATCAGTTGCAACGCACTTCAAAAGTGCATTGCAACTGATAAAAGTATCTTCTCAAAAAGAAGAGGGCAGTGGGGTGTTTTGAGCGTGCTTCGCACGCTCAAAACACCCCACACCCCAATTTATTGAGAAGATACTGATAAAATATCTATCCCATCAAATTCTACTAGTAGAGGAGCAATCTATGCGCGATCGATTGGCAGAAGCTTTGAAAGTCCACGATGTCGATTATGCGGATATCCGGGTGGAGGACCTGACCAATTCATGGGTCAACTTCCGGGGGTCTGACCTGGATACGATCGGATCATCCCGCACGGTGGGCGGGATCGTCCGGGCTTTGTATAAAGGCGGCTGGGGGTACGCCACCTTCAACGATCTGGATGGCCTGGACAAACGGGTGCGTGAGGCCTGCGAGACCGCCCGGATCGTAGGCACTGAGCGCACATGCCTGGCTCCGGTCGAACCGATCCAGGCGGAGCTCAAAGCTGAGCTGGTCAAGGACTTCCGCCAGGTACCACTGGCCGAGAAAAAGGCATTGATGGAAGAATACAATAAAATCGTGCTGGGCTACCATCCAAGCATGCAAACCTCCATGGCGCGCTATGCCGATAGTTTCAAGACGGTGTGGTACGCCAGCAGCGAGGGAACCTCCATCGAAGAAGAAACCCCGGATGTGAACTTGATGGTGGTAGGGGTAGCCCGGGATGGAGACAATGTTCAAAATGGTTTCAAGGTTGGCGGTGGGATCGACGGCTTTCAGAGCGTGGAGAATTTCCACGACCAGGCGCAAGCTGCCGCCAAATTGGCGGTCGACTTGCTGGCTGCTCCCACAGTAACCGGCGGGAAATATCCTGTCATCACCGACCCGCTGCTGACCGGGGTGTTCACCCACGAAGCCTTTGGTCACCTGAGCGAGTCGGATTTCGTCTACGAGAACGAGCGGATGAAAGAGCTGATGCAATTGGGCAAGCGCTTCGGCGTGGATGGACTGAACATCCTGGATGATGGTTCGCGGCCCGGCGGGTTGGGCACCCACCGCTACGATTACGAAGGAGTGCCCACGCGCAAGAACTACCTGATCAAGGAGGGCATCCTGGTCGGACGGCTGCACTCGCGCGAGACAGCGGCCAAGATGGGCGAGCAGCCCACCGGTAACGCCCGGGCGGTACACTTCCACCATCCTCCGATCGTGCGCATGACCAATACCTACATCGATCAAGGGTCTGACTCGATTCGACGAGATGGTCAAGGATATCAAGCTGGGTGTGCTGGCGGTGGATGCCATCGGTGGGCAGACGGCGATGGAGATGTTCACCTTCAGCGCCTCCTACGGCTACATGATCCGCGATGGCGCGGTGGCTGAGCTGGTGCGCGATGTGGTGCTGACCGGCAATGTCTTCGAGACTCTGCTCAATATTGACCGTATCGGTGACCAGGTGATCTGGCACCCCAACGGGCCGGGTGGCTGCGGTAAGGAAAGCCAGCACCCGCTGCGTGTGGGGATCGGTGGGCCGTTTGTGCGCATCCAGAACTGTGTGGTAGGAGGCCAGCAATGAGCGTCGAACAGATCGTTGAAAAAGCCAGCCAGAAAGGTCTCGCCGCCCAAGCTACCCTGCGCACGCAGGAAACCAGCAAGGTCAACTTTGAGAACGATCGGCTCAAATCGGCCGAGAGCTCCCAACGCACCGAGATCCAGGTGCGGGTGATCAAGGACGGCAAGGTGGGACTATCTTCCACCACCGATCCTGCCGATGTGGACGGCGTGGTGAACCGGGCGCTGGAGGCTGCCGATTTCGGCAGCCCGGCGCACTACGAGCTGCCTGCGGCTCAGCCGCTGCCGGCGGTCAAGACGTTTGATCCGACCATTCTAACCCTCACCAAGCCGGATATGATCCGCCTGGGGCAGGGGATGATGGATATGATCAAATCCTACAACCCGGAGATCCTGGCGGGAGCGGCGGTCAACCGCATCCAATCGAAGATCGAGTACGCCAACTCAGCCGGCGCCCAATATGCTGCCGAGCACACTGATTTCGGGGTGGCGGCGGGCGGGCAGCTGGTGCGCGGCACAGACATCCTCTTCGCCGGGGACAGCATGCGCCACAAGCAGCGGGCAGTGGACCCGGAGGAGATTGCCGAGCGGGCGATCAACTATTTTCGCATGGCTGAGGTGATTGCCCCGATCCAGACCGGCGAGTACCCGGTTATCTTTACGCCGGGCGGGCTGATCGCCCTGCTGCTCTCGTTAGGCCTGGGGCTGGACGGTAAGAACGTGCTGTTGGGCGCCTCGCCGCTGGCGGGCAAGCTGGGACAGGTCATCGCCGACCCGCGCTTTACCCTGACAGATGACCCGCTGCTGGATTACGCGCCACAAACTGCTGCCTTTGACAATGAAGGGGTTCCCAAGGCGAGACTGCCCCTGATCGAGGGGGGTGTGCTGCAAAACTTCGTCTATGACCTGGATACTGCGGGTAGAGCCGGCGCAAAACCCACCGGGCACGGCTCGGGGCGCAGCTTCAGCAACCTGGTGATCAATCCCGGTGACACCCCCTATGCGGACATGCTCAAGGGAATCCGCCAGGGGCTGCTGGTGCATGAATTCCTGGGGTTGGGGCAGGGCAATCCGATCAACGGCGAGTTCTCGGTGAACCTCTTCCTGGGTTATAAGATCGAGGATGGCGAGATCGTCGGTCGGGTTAAGGATGTGATGTTGGCGGGCAACGCGCTGCATGCCATCCAGGATATTGCTGCCATCAGCCGCGAGCGCGAATGGGTGAGCGGCGACTTCGCCTGGTATTCGGGATTGTACCCTTACCTTCAGGTGAACAAGCTGAGCGTGGTGGCGAAGTAACAGATTGAACCACAGAGAACACGGAGAAAACCTGAAAACCTTTCACCGCGGAGCACGCAGAGAGCGCAGAGAAAAACCTGATCGCAGATACCACTGATTACACGGATTGCGCTGATTGTGCGGAAGAAACCCTAATCCCCTGACCCCTCTCCCTTGAAAAATCAAGGGAGAGGGGTTTGGTTATCTTATTGCCGCTTCTGGGGATTGCGGTTGTTGGCGGAGGACATCGAGACGGGGTGGTAGGTGGGCTCGGAACGGGTGTAGGGGGCGGAGTGGTTAGCCTGGGTGGAGAGCTTGGGCACAGGGCGGAAGGTGGTGGGGGCAGGATTGAGGCTGCGAGTGGAAGCGCCGGGGGAGAGGCTGGAGGCAGGGCGGGCAGTGCGGCGGGCATCCGCCTGGGAGAACAGGCGGTCGCCGGCGACGGAGAAGGTGCCGATGATCAGGATGCGGATCAGCCAGACCATGACGGCGACGAAGATGGGCACGACCTTGACCAGGGTAGCCTGGGTGACGACACTGCCGCCGAGCGACTGGTGGTTGACCAGGGCGATGGAGACGCCCCACCAGGTGAGGGCGGCGTTCATGGTCGCTGCCAGCAGCCAGGCGCCGAAGAGATACCAGATTTCCTTGGGCTCATCGGCACCCTGTTCGGGGGTGAACAGGCGGGCGATGCCGGCGAAATCGATGCCGCAGAAGGCGATGGCGAGGATGGTGGACCAGCGGAAGGAAGCGAAGGTAAGATCGCCGAGCAGGTCGTTAAGGGCGAAGTCGGTGGTGGAGTAGTTGAAGATTTCAAAGGCGAGCAAAGCGCCGATGATGAGCAGGCCGAAGAGCAGGCCGCGGGAGAGGGGGAGCCGGGATGAGAGGCGGGAGAAGGAGAAGGAAGAGGCGGCTGAACGGTTCATGGGATACCTCCTGAAAACTAGAACAAATGTCCAGTTATGATCATATTATAGAACAAATGTACTAATTGTCAAGAGGGAAAAGAGGAAACCACGAAGGACACAAGGGACACAAAGGAATCCTTGTTGGCGGGAAAATGAGTACTGTTTTCGAGCAGGCGATAAAGTTATCTGATACGAGGAAAAATAACCGGCAATCTCGAATAAATCATTGGGGCTGCCTCTGCAGGCAGCCCCAATGTTTGGAAGGTCTCACTGATCTGATGAGATGGTTTGTGACTTGCTAATGGACGACTATCTTGTTGGCATACAGAATGTCCAGGCTGTATTGGCCGGTGACATTCACCCGGTTGCCTACCTCCAGGTCAGCGAATGTGATAGGGATACAAGTTGTGCCATCGAAATATTCGTAGATTTTGGTCGATTGTGTGACCTGCACCTGGATGTTGTTCACGATGATGATCTGGGTTTCCGGATCAATGGCGGAAATTACACCCTTGATGTGCACACCCCTGCCGCCTGCAGCAGCAAGGGTGAAACTCGCCATCAGGATGACGGCCAGGATAATATACAGGTTCTTTTTCATTCCGTTCTCTCCTTTCTCGATTAAATTGCTCTGGTTGATAAATTGTGGATGAGCGGACAATTTCATTGGGTATGTGGCCCTCCTTTCGGGTCTGCTCTGGCAGGCCTCCCTCATCAACCTGCCAGACAGCGGTATTGGTGTGAAAAGACAAAAACCGCCAACACTCGGTCGGCGGTCTGATTTGTTTACTGTATTGTGGATGAAAGCAGCGCTCTCATCGCGTAAGCCGTCTGCGATTAAGGCATAATGACTATATTGGGAGATTACAAATTTATTATAACTCTGAAAAAAATCAAAATCAATAGGTAAAGCCAGATTTCATGTAAATTTCACGATAGAGACGCAATATTTTGCGTCTATGGGTATACCTTTACTGCCAGCACGCTCCAACGCATGTTACAATTGCCCCCATGTCTATCCAGAATAAACGTAAATCTCTGATCCGCCTGGTGGTCATCGTTTGCAGCCTGCTGCTGGCGGCTTTTCTAATCTACATGCTGCCGCCGGTGCGCACCCGGGTGGATTGGCGCCTGGACCTGGCGCGCACCTACCTGCGCGGTGTGTTCAATCCGGCGGGGCCGCTGCCAACCCCGGAAGACCGTCCCACGCAGGTCGCCTCGCCCACACTGGCTCCCACCGCCACCCCGCTCCCCGACCTACCGACAGCCACGCCAGTGCCTACCCCTACCCCAGTGCCTACCCCCACTCCCATCCCCGGTGCGGTGGCCTTGAACCCGCCGACCTGGGAACTGCAGGGGCCTAACAACTGCGGCCCAGCGTCGTTATCGATGTACCTGCGCTATTATGGCTGGGAAGGCGACCAGAGCACCATCACGGCGGTGGTCAAGCCACTGGAAGAGGATCGCAACGTCAATCCGGAAGAGATGGTGTACTTCGTACGCACTCATGCCGGCTGGCTGAGTGCAGAGTTCCGCGTGGGCGGAGACCTGGACCTGCTACGCCAGCTGATCGCCGGCGGATTCCCTGTGCTGATCGAGGAGAGTTTCTTCTTCGAGCAGCCCTACTGGCCCAATGATGACCTGTGGGCGGCGCATTACCTGCTGCTGACCGGTTACGATGACACCACGGAGGTGTTCATCGGGCAGGACAGCTTCCACGGCGCCGACCAGCGCGTGCCTTATGCAACACTGGATGAGTACTGGCAGATCTTCAACCGGGTGTACTTGCTGGTTTACCTGCCCGGACAGCAGGCCGCGTTGCAGTCCATCCTGGGCACCAACTGGGACCCGGACGCCAACCGCCAGCATGCCCTGGAGGTGGCGCAGGCTGAGACGCAGGCTGAACCAGACAACGCCTTTGCCTGGTTCAACCTGGGCAGCAACCTGGTCTATTTTGAGCGCTACGGGGAGGCCGCGACAGCCTACGATACTGCGCGTACATTGGGGCTGCCACAACGCATGCTGCGCTACCAGTTTGGTCCGTTCTTTGCCTATTTCCACGCCCACCTGAACGCCGAACTGCTGGCATTGACCGAATTTGCCCTTGAGATCACGCCCAACTCTGAGGAAGCGCTGCTCTGGCACGGCTGGGCGATCTACCGCCAGGGGGAGACGAACAAGGCGATCGAAGACTGGCAGGCGGCGTTGGAGGCCAATCCGACCTACCTGGATGCGCAGTATGCCCTGGATTTTGTGGGGGCTAACCCGTAAAGAAATTCACCACAGAGCACACAGAGAGCACAGAGAAAACCTGACCACAGATTGCGCAGAGAAGAACTACTCACCACAGAGTTGTCATGAACTTCCTTCACCCCAAAGGATGAAAATTAGCTATTTTCAGAACAGCACACGGAGAACACAGAGAAAACCCTTTAGCTATGAAAGGACATCCCATGCTGCGTCACTTTATCGACACCCAGGATTTCTCCAAGGCTGAACTGCTCGACATGATCGAGCTGACCCGGCGGATCAAAGCTGCCGACAGGCAGGGCTGCACGCCCAAGCTGCTGCAGGACGCCTCGCTGGCGATGATCTTCGAGGAGCCGTCCACCCGCACGCGTGTCTCGTTCGAGGTGGCGATGACCGAACTGGGCGGGCATGCGCTGTACCTCAAGCCGGGCGAGATCCACCTGGGGGTGCGCGAGTCGATGTACGACACCGCCAAGGTGCTGTCGCGCATGTGCGATGGCATCTTTGCCCGCACGCTCAAGCACGCCACCATCACCGAGCTGGCCACAGCATGCCGAGGTGCCGGTGCTCAACGGGCTGACCGATTACAACCACCCCACGCAGGTGGTCTGCGATGTGACCACCATGATCGAGCACATGCCGGCGGGCAAGCGGCTCGAAGACCTGAAGGTGACCTTCATCGGCGACGCCACCAACGTGCTCTCCTCGCTGATGCTGATCTGCACCCGGATGGGCATGCACTTCACCCACGCTGCGCCGACACAAATACCAGGCGCCAGCCGAGTGGCAGGCCTGGGCGCAGGCGAACTGCTGCCGAGTCGGGCGGCAGCCTGACCGTCACCGACGACCCGGTGGCAGCGGTCCGAGAGGCCGATTTCATTTACACCGACCTGTGGTGGTGGGTGGGGCAGGAAGACCAGATCCCCGAGCGGCGGGCAGCCTTCATGCCCGATTACCAGGTCAACCTGGCCCTGTTCAACCAGGCTCCGGCGCACTGCAAGTTCATGCACTGCCTGCCGGCCTCGCGCGGCGTGGAAGCCACCGATGAGGTGATGGATCACCCGCGCTCGATCATCTTCGACCAGTCGGAGAACCGCCTGCACACCGAGAAGGGTTTGCTGGTGTACTTCCTCTACCCAGGCTGAAGCGGCCGACCGAGGAGCTGAAAGGCGTACCATAAGGGGCAGATTGAGGCGATGCTGAAGAAAACAGCAGCGATGGGCTCCTCTGGCGAATAAATTCGCAGCTACAGCAGCGAAGCCCCCTGCGGGAGCTAACGCAGGTCTATAATAGAACTGGACATGTCCCAACCACTTACCAGCACCCCAAAACATGATGGCTTTCACATGCCGGCCGAATGGGCGCCGCACAGCCGAACCTGGATGCTGTGGCCTGAGCGCCCGGATAACTGGCGGCTGGGCGGGAGTCCGGCTCAGCAGGCCTTCGCGGCGGTTGCCAGCGCCATTGCCCGCTTTGAACCGGTGACGATGGGCGCCAATCCGGCTCAGTTCACCAATGCCCGCCAGATGCTTCCGCCGCAGGTGCGGGTGGTAGAGCTGTCGAACAATGACGCATGGATGCGCGACTGCGGGCCGACGTTTGTGGTCAATGAGCGGGGCGAGCAGCGGGTGGTGGATTGGGTCTTCAATGCCTGGGGCGGGCTGTACAATGGTCTGTACTCCCCCTGGGATCTGGACGAACATGGTGGCGTCAGAAAGTTGCCGAGCTGGAGCGGGTCGAGCGCTACCGCGCCCCGCTGGTGCTGGAAGGCGGCTCGATCCACGTGGACGGCGAGGGGACCTGCCTGACCACGGCCGAATGCCTGCTCAACCCGGGGCGCAATCCTGAGCTTACCCAGGCGCAGATCGAAGGCTATTTGCAGGATACCCTGAATGTGGAGAAGGTGGTGTGGATCCCGCGGGGCGTCTATCACGATGAGACGACCGGGCATGTGGACAACCTGGCCTGCTTCCTGCGACCGGGGGTGGTGGCGCTGACCTGGACGGATGACCGCTCCGATCCGCAGTATGAGCGCTCGGCGCGAGGCGTATGAAACCTGATGTCGGTGCAAGATGCACACCGCCGCCGATTTGAGGTGCATAAGATCCATCAGCCCAACCCGATCCTGATCCAGCCGGAAGAAGCCGAGGGCGTGGCAGTCCGTGGACGGCACCCTGCCGCGCCGGGCGGGCGACCGCATGGCGGCGTCGTACATCAATTTCTACCTGTGCAACGGTGGGGCAATCGTACCGCTGTTTGACGACCCCCATGATGCGCCAGCGCTACAAAAGCTGCAAGAATTGCTACCCGAGCGTAAGGTAGTTGGCATCCCCGCCCGTGAGATCTTATTGGGTGGGGGAAACATCCACTGCATTACCCAGCAGCAGCCGGCAGGGGCTGGGTGGGCAGCCTGACACCCGGATAATCTTATTGGGCGGAGAAACATACCTCTGGATCAGCAGCCGCCGGCATCCGTCGGGGGTTGAAACCCCCGGCTAAGCAAACCAAGCCGTCTGAAGACGGCTGAGCATGTTGTTACTCAATCTCTTTGGGTTTCGAAACAGGTGCTAGCGGTTTTTTGACCGGGAGAAGGCTGCCAGCCTCCTCGCCAAAGAACTGCATCAATCTGCACCGCCAGCGCGCCGGCGGAGAGCATCGCCTGGACCTGAGCCTGAGAGTAAACACCCCCGGCACCGATAACTGGCGCACCCATTTGGGCTAAGCTGCGCACGGCGGCGAGCGCATGGGGAAAAAGCGCCGGACCGTACAGGCGACCTTCAACCAAGCGGCCTCCCGGCAGAGGCAGCGCCCCGCGCGGGGCGCCCAGGCTGATCACTTCCGCACCCGCCTCGAGGGCAGCTGGTGCCAGCGCTACCGCCTGGTCTACGGGCAGCCGGGCGATCACCGGCAGCTCACCGCAGGCCGCCTGTACAAAAGCCGATACCAGATTCCGATCTAGATCTTTAGGAAAACCTAACTCTACACCCATCACCCCCGGTACTACCTCCAGCCGCAGCGCCATGGAAGCCAGGTCATCGATGCCTTGACCTAACAGGTGCACGATCACCGGGATGGGCGAGCGCTCCCAACGCGGGACACAGCGGCGCAGCACCGCCTCCAGACCTGGGTTGGGATAGCCGGTGTGAAGCAGGAATCCACCGGGAAATGGCAGGCAGCGTGTCCCATGGGCGGGCGTGCGCGGCGTGAGGCTGACCGGATTGGTCAGGAAGGCGCCCAACTGTCCCAGCTCCCCATGCAGGCGCGGCTCGGGGGCAAAGCCGAGCGTGCCGGCGGCATTCATCAGGGGGAGGGAGAAGGAGAGGCTCGGATTTAAACATAGTGTCCCACTAGGCCTCAGGGTGCCAGCACAATATCACAAAGTTCTCATGCATTCCCTTCACCCCAAAGGATGAAAAGCAACGACTGAAGTCGTTACTACAATGGCCATTTTCAGAACAGCATAATCTCATCGGCGGGGTGTGTAGCAGGGCAAGGATAATCACAGGTAAACCTTTGGTTACCACTCCAAATGATTAAGCGGAAAAACTGGCCCATCGGCACAGGCAAGCTTATAGCCGCGGCGGGAGGGCACGGCGCAAGCGCCGCACTCAGCGATGCCCGCGCAGGGCATTGGCGTCCAGACCAACGCCTGGGCCAGGCAGGGCAGCGGGTCATCTGGACGTATTCCAAGCAGGTCGCGCAGAGCGGGCAGGCGCTCCAACGGCAGATCGAGTGCCAGCAGGTCGGGCCAGTTCAGCGCTTCGCGGAACGAGGCCAACGGGTAAATTTCCAGGGTAGACGGCAGGTCGGTCAGCGGCGCATCGGTGTACAGCGTGACTGCACAGTCGCGCTCCAGAGCCGTCCGGGCCAGCGGGAGCAGGCGGGCAGGGGAATCGCCCAGCGCAGCCAGCGCCAGACGCGTGACCACAGCAGGCAAATCAAAGCCCGTGCCCAGCGGGCCGCGCAGGATCAATTCTGTGCCAGGGCTCCATGCGGAAGGGAAGGGTGAGGCAGCCCAAAAGCCGCCTGTTGTGATTTGTGCCTGGAAAAGCGGCGTAGCCAATGGGGCATCCATCTCCGCCGGGGCATGTGCGCTCAGGTAGCGCCCGGCCGGTGGCACGGCTCCAGGCGGGCAGGCGATCAATCCCTCCAATCCGCCGCCGCGGCCCAGCCGCACCTCACTAACCCGCCCAGGGTAGGTTGCCATGGGTAAATATTATCATAGAACAGGGGGGAGGGAAAAGGGAAGGGGATTTAATTGGGAAATAATAGGCCTTTTCCCAAGGCATTCAATTCGGCAAAAAATTGATCTGGGATAGGTGGATTTATCCAACGCACCAACTCCCAATCTGAGCGAGTGACAGAACACAGCACCCTTGCCAGGTCCACGGGGAAAACACCGGCGGCCTTGCCCTGTGCGCCGGTGATCGCTTCGGATAGCGACAGCCCTTGCTGATAGCACAAGCCCCAAATATCAGCCAGGTCTTTAGGCGCGGCACGGTCCAGCACAGCCGTGATCTTATTGGCCAGGATGTTTTCAGCGGTATCAATTCTACCTAATTCGGGATGCAGCCATGGCTCTCCCACCCGGGATGGAACATCATTGACCATTTCTATTTTTAGCATGAGATCTGCCAATACCAGGTTTAGCCGAACATAGCGTTCTTCGCGCAGCAACACCTGGAATTGCCATACTTTCGAGTGGGAAAGAGCCTGGATGATGCGATCTGCCCAGACGGTAAAACGTTGATCATCATTAACAAAATAATCCAGGTCATCGGAAAACCGGTGATTGAGATAGCCACGAGAGAAGCAGTTCCACCGGTCAAGTAAAATCCAGTATCTATTGCAGATATTATGGGTAACACCTGATCCTGGAATGGATAGAGATGGTTGAGATAAAAGACATTGTCCATGGATTACACCAATTCAGGATGGTGGATGGGAAGCCAGGTGGTTAGAAAATCGAAACCGCGCCGGCGGCTGTACGAGCGAATATGTGTACGCCATTTTGGCCAGCCGGTGACCAGACGGCGAAAGCCAAGCAGGCGCACGATGTCTGGGTAGGACGCGTATTCCAGGAGGCGCACAGCGGCCCAATCGCTATCCAGCCGGCCAATGGTATATTTCCCATCCAGCAGGCCGCGAAAACTTTCTTCGTCAATATCATAGTCCCAGAGATATGCGGGGCGCATGACTGCCTCCTGAAATGATTATACTCTGAAAGATATGCTTTCGGTTCTCGGTGGTCTCTACGAGGTATCCTATCTCCTGACTAAGGCCATTCCTCATATAATCTAAGGCCCTATGGCCGCAGATATGGTGTAATGGGGTGGGAATCCGTGCATTCACGGTATAATTTCACCAGTTAAAACCAAAGGAGATAAAAATGAACGTTGCTAGTTTTATTCAAGTAATTGCCGGGGTTGCCTGGCTGTTGTTTATCGGTTCGCTGGCCTTGTTGGTGATGCGCGCCTCGCGCCGGTCCAACGTGAAGGGGGTGATCACACTGGTGGCAGTCTTTCTGGTGCTGGCGGTGGTGATGTCCACGGTCAGCGCCGGGCTGGTGTTCATCCCACCCCAGGAGCGCGGTGTGGTCATCTCAGCGGTGGCTGAAAAAGGCTACCGGGAAGAAGCGCTGCAGCCCGGGCTGCGCTGGATCGTGCCTTTCTTTGAGAGCGTGATCACCTACCCGATCTCCAGCCAGACCTATACCATGTCGATTGCCGGTTCGGAAGGCGCCATCCAGGGGGATGACTCGATCGCTGCCCGCACCTCGGATGGGCAGGAAATCTACGTGGACGCCTCAGTCATCTATGCGATCAATCCAGATGATGTGGTGCAGGTGCACATCGTCTGGCAGAGCCGCTATACGGACGAGCTGGTGCGTCCCCTGGCACGCGGCATCGTGCGCGACATCGTCTCGCAGTTCGGCGTGGAGGAAGTGGTCAGCTCGCAGCGCATCGTGATGACCGATATGATCAACCAACAAATGACCACCCGCCTGGAAGAAAACGGCCTGATTTTGATCGATTTCATCCTGCGCAATATCACCTTCTCTGCGGAGTATGCCGCCTCGGTGGAGCAGAAGCAGATCGCCGAGCAGCAGGCCCAGCAGGCCTTCTTTGTGGTTGAGCAGCGCACCCAGGAAGCCGAGCAGGCTCGCCAGGTGGCTGAGGGCCTGGCGGATGCTGCCGTGATCGCAGCCCAGGGGCGGGCTCAGGCGGTAGTCATCGAGGCAACGGCTGACGCCGAAGCGCGGGTGATCCAGGCTGAAGCCGAAGCGGAAGCGCTGGGGCTGATCGCCGACGCGCTGCGGGATAACCCGGACCTGCTGCTGTACCAATACATCAACAACCTGTCGCCCAACATCCAGGTGATGCTGGTGCCCAACGACAATCCCTACCTGCTGACGCTGCCCTCGCTGCCCGGCGGTGAGACAGCAATCATTCCGGAGAGTGTGATGCCGTAAGTGCGGATACCACCCTTTACCCCTATCCCTTATCCCCTCAAAGGGATAGGGGATAAGGGATAGGGGAGAGACATCCAAGAAAGGAGAGCGCATGAACGCACCCGCGCCTTCAGGAAAACAGATCCGGTTGACCTCGCTTTCGTCCTGCGCCGGTTGAGCTTCCAAGCTCAACGCGGAAACGCTGGCGCAGGTGCTGCGCCCTTTGCAAGATATCTTTAGCCCGGCTGACTACCCGGATCTGCTGGTTGGACTGGGCGACCCGGACGATGCGGCTGTCTGGCGGCTGGAGGATGACCGCGCCCTGGTGATGACCACTGATTTCTTCACCCCGGTGGTGGATGATCCGTATGACTACGGCGCTATCGCGGCTGCCAACGCTCTCTCGGATGTGTATGCCATGGGCGGGCGGCCATTCCTGGCGCTTAATATTGCTGCCCTACCACCGGCGCTGCCGGCGGAGATGATCAGCGACATCCTGCGCGGCGGCGCCGAGATGGCTCACCAGGCGGGGGTGGTGATCGCCGGGGGGCATACCATCCAGGATCAGGAGCCCAAGTACGGGCTGGTTGTGCTCGGTTTCGCTGACCCACGGCACATGCTGACCAAAGGCGGCATGCAGCCGGGGGATGTGCTGGTGCTGAGCAAGCCGTTGGGTTTCGGCACCACCACCACGGCGCTCAAACGCGGCGTAGCCAGCCCGGCGGATGTGGCTGAGGTGGTCGGCTGGATGAAGCGGTTGAACAAGACCGCCAGCGAGTTGGGACTGGCATTTGGGGCACGCGGCGGGACGGACGTCACCGGGTTCAGCCTGCTGGGGCATGCGCTGGAGATGGCGCAGGCCTCCGGGGTGGGGCTGCGCCTACGCTACGCCGACCTGCCTTTTGTGAGCGGAGCGCATGTCTATGCCCGAGAGTTCATTTTCCCCGGCGGCGCTTCGGACAACCGCCTGTTCTTTGGCCCGGCAGTGCAGTTTGACCCCCATATCCCAGAGGCGGACCAGATGCTGCTGTTCGACCCGCAGACCAGCGGCGGCCTGCTGCTGGCTATCCCGCCCGAGCAATTGGATGGGCTGTTGAAGCAGGCCGGCGAGTTGGCAGCCGCTGTGGGTGGTTGGCGAGGCGGTTGAAGGGGCAGGGATTGAGGTCATCGCCTGAATATGGCAGACCCTGAAGGTTTTATCGGTAGAAATGAACCTGAGCGGCTAATACAAGCAGCAGACCAGGTGACGAGTTGATCAGGGAAACCTTTAGGGTCTTTTTTGACCTTTCTCTACCCTGGCAGGTCTGCCTGGAAGAGGCATGGGCGGCATACTACGCCGGTTCGCTGCCCATCGGGGCGTGCGTCGTGGATGCCGAGGGGAATATCCTATCGCGGGGACGCAACCGCATCTTGGAAACCCAGGCTACGACACCCTATGTGTGTGGCAATACGCTTGCCCACGCCGAACTGAATGCCCTGTTGGCACTAAAGGTGGACCGCCCAATCCGCCATTCCGCCAGCCTGTATACTACCACCGAACCCTGCCCCCTCTGCCTGGGGGCTTTTTATATGTCCTCCGTGCGCACGCTGCACTTTGCGGCGCGTGAGCCATTACGCGGGCAGCACCAATCTGCTCGGAACCACCCCCTACCTGAGCCGTAAACCGATCAAGGTCTATGACCCGGCTGACCCTGACCTGGAAGCGCTGGTGACCTCCCTGGCAGTGGATGCTGAGCTGGCCTGCGGGCATTTCCCCGATTCGGCAGTGCTGCAAAGCTGGAGGCAAACCATACCATCAGGAGTGGCGTTGGGTGAACGGCTGTATCAGAGTGGTGAACTGCGCCGGATGCGGGAAGAGGGGTGGACAGCGGCGCAAATGGTGGCCGCGCTCAGCGGGATGCTGAGCAGTTGAACCAGGGAGGAACCAATACATGAGCGATTTTTAACTTCAATTCCCGCCGCTCAGCGGTGTATGCCCGCGGCGGCATGGTGGCAACCTCACAGCCGCTGGCGGTTGCCGCCGGGCTGGAGATTCTACGCCAGGGCGGCAGCGCGGCGGATGCAGCGATTGCCACCGCAGCAGCGCTGAATGTCACCGAGCCGACCTCCACCGGGCTGGGCGGTGACTGTTTTGCGCTGTATTACGAGGCTGCCAGCGGGGAAGTGACTGCCCTGAACGGCTCGGGGCGCGCTCCTGCCGGGCTGACGCTGGAGCGCCTGCGCAGGGAAGGGTTGGGCGAGGCGCTGCCTCCCTACCACCCGTACACCATCACCGTGCCAGGAGCTTGCGCCGGTTGGTGCGACCTGCTGGAGCATTACGGGCGGCTGCCGCGCCACGCGGTGCTGGCTCCCGCCATTCGATTGGCAGAGCAGGGATATCCGGTGGCGCCGGTGACGGCTTATTTCTGGCAGCGCAGCGAGGAACGGCTGCGATCGGCGCCCAACGGAGTCGAGCTGACCATCGATGGCCGCGCCCCGCGCCCTGGCGAGCTGTTCCGCAACCCGGGGCTGGCGCGAGCGCTACGCACCGTCGCCGAGAGTGGTAAAGCCGCCTACTACCAGGGGCCAATTGGCGAAGCCATTGCGGCAGTAGTCCGGGAGGCGGGCGGCTGCCTGTCTGTGGCAGACCTGGCGGCGCACAGCAGCACCTGGGAGCACCCGATCAGCGTGCCATACAGAGGGCTACGAGTCTGGGAGTGCCCGCCCAACGGGCAGGGGCTGGCGGCGCTGCTGGCATTGAACATCTTGCATGGCTTCGATCTGGCTGCCTTGCCGCCGCTTTCCGCAGCCCGACTGCACCTGCTGATCGAGGCGATGCGCCTGGCATTTGCCGACACACGCTGGTTCGTGGCTGATCCGGCAACAAACCCGGCGCCACTGGAAGATCTGCTTTCGCCGGGCTATGCCGCCGAGCGGCGTAAGCTGCTCGATCCACACCGGGCTACACTCGACCAGCGGCGTGGCACGCCCACCGCCTCGTCAGACACGGTCTACCTGTGCACGGTGGATGGGGATGGCAATGCCTGTTCGTTTATCAACAGCAACTATATGGGCTTCGGCACCGGTATTGTGCCCAAAGGATGGGGATTCACGCTGCAAAACCGCGGGCACAACTTCAGTCTGGAGGCGGGACACCCCAATGCGCTGGCGCCGGGGAAGCGGCCGTACCATACCATTATTCCGGGGATGCTGACGGTGGACAGTGATCCGTTATCAGTGAAAAGTGATCAGCCATCCATAAGGCGGGCTGCCATACGCCATACGCTGTATGCGCCTTTCGGTGTGATGGGGGGGTTCATGCAGCCGCAGGGGCATGTTCAGGTTGTCGTCGGGCTGGAGGAGGATGGGCTGGACCCTCAGCAGGCGCTGGACAGGCCGCGCTTCTGCATCGATGATGGAACGGCGGGGGGAGCGGTGAGCCTGGAAGAAGGGACTGCCGGAGGAGACGATTGCCGGACTGGCAGAGATGGGGCACCCGGTGCGGGTGGTTGATGGCTATGCCCGGGCGCTGTTCGGGAGGGGGCAGATCATCCGGCGCGAGGCGGAGACGGGGGTGTTGTGCGGGGGGTCGGATCCCCGGGCGGATGGGTGTGCGATGGGGGTATAATAAGTTTATGAGCAACCTTGAGCACCTGCCGGAAATTACCCGCCGGAATTCTCAGCGCCAGCGACCCGGAAAAGATCATTTTGTTTGGATCGCATGCCCGCGGAGATGCGCATACGAATAGCGATCTTGATTTGCTTGTCATCCTGCCGCGGAATAAAGTCACCGCGATTAGAAAGCAACCGCCTGCGCAGGATGCTACGCGGTCTGCTGGTTCCGGTTGATATAATTGTCGCCTCTCCAGAGCAGATCCAGCGTCACCGCAACACCATTGGTTTAATTTATCAATCAGCTCTAAGCGAGGGGAAAGTGATATATGAGCGACCAAGCGCTTGAGTTGGTGTAGGATTGGTTGGAGAGAGCTCATTCTTCCCTGAAATTGGGCAGAGCAGGCATCCATACCAAAGGTGTGTTACCCGAGGATGTTTGTTTCCACGCTCAACAGTGTGCTGAAAAAGCTTTGAAGGGTTTATTGACTTATTTAGCGATACAGCACCCGCGCACTCATGCACTAGAAGTGCTGTTGGATTTATTGAAGGCTAATGATATTCAAGTACCTGCCAATGTGGATGAGGCTTTTGAGCTAACCCAGTACGCTGTTCAGACACGTTATCCCGGTGAATGGGAACCTGTCACCAAAGTTGAAGCCAGGTACGCGCTTGAACGTGCGGCTCTTGTGCTTGCATGGGTTGAAAGCAATATCACGGTAAGGAAAAACTAAAAGATCTTGGTTGGCTGATGAAGTTTGACCTGGCAACGGGAGGGCGAATTCTATTCGCCGTTCTCAGTGGTTTCTGATGGAACCCCCGATTCCACAACAGCCGCAAGCCCAATATCCACTTTTTCTTCCATGGTGATCTGGCCGCGCAGGAAGGCGCCTTCTTCGGTGGCGAAGGAGGCGGTGGTGACGTTGCCCCATACGCGGCCGGTGCTGCGGATCTCAAGGCGTTCGGCAAGGATATCCCCCTTGACTGCTCCGGCGACAATGACCGTGTTGGCGCGCAGCGTCTGGCAGGTCACCCGCCCGGTCTCACCGATCACCAGCAGGCCGCGCAGGGCGATGTCGCCTTCAAAGGTGCCTTCGATGCGCACGCCGCCGGCGCCGCCCAACTGGCCGCGCCAGTTTATCCCGCTGCTGAGCACGGAGGTGATGCGCTCGGTGACGGGTGCGGTCGGTGAGATGGGGACGGTTTTTTCGGTGGTGGGTTCAGATCGTTTGCGGAACATAGCTTAACTGTACCATAAATTAAAGAATTCACCGCAGAGAGCGCAAAGAACGCAGAGAATAGAATTTACCACAGAGTTATCATGAACTCCCTTCACCCCAAAGGATGAAAATCGGCTATTTTCAGAACAGCACACAGAGAGCACAGAGAAAATCATTTTAGTCATTAAAAAAACTCTGTGTGCTCTGTGAACTCTGTGGTGAATCTGTTTAATGGCGGCGGCGGCGGCGTTTTTGGCTACGGGTGAGGCCTTCTTCGCGATCTTCGGCGGGGCGAGAGGCTTCGTCATCGCCGATTTGCTCGCCATCAACGGTTTCTTCTGGCACTGGCTCGGGTTCTTGGCCTTCGGCGAGGCGAGCGGCTTTTTCATCAGCGCCGGAACCGGCGCGCTTGAGCTCGCTCTGCACGCTGCTCAGGTCGCGCGGGCGGTAGGTGAACATGCGGGTGATCACGCCCAGGCGCATGGCACTGAGCAGGTCCTGGAACAGCGCCGAGGCTTTGCTCTTGTACTGCACCAGCGGGTCACGCTGGGCGTAAGCTTCCAGGCCGATCGAGACGCGCAGCGCCTCCATCTGGGTCAGGTAATCCACCCACAGCTCGGTGATCACCCCCAACAGCACCTGGCGGTAGACCTCGCTCAGCGCGCGGCGCCCCAGCGCATCAACCACCAGCAGCGCCTGGGCTCTATCCAGGCTGTTCAGCGGCGCTGACTCCAGGTAGCGGCAGGTCTCTTCATCCAGGGCGAGACGGATGGCGGTTTGGGCGCGCCCTTCCAGCTCGCTCAGGCTGGCGTTAGCCAGGCGGGAGAACTCCCCAGCGCCCCAGGCGCGGCGCATGGTCTCCTGGGCGGCTTCCAGGTGTTTGACCACATCTTCGGTGATCTGCTCTGGGGCGCGATCCTTAAGCAGCCGGGCGGCGAAATAGGAGTAGGTCAGCCGGGTGGTGCGCTGCCTCACCCGGCGGTGGGTCTTTTTATCGAAAGATGCTCGGGAACCCTGCGGAATCATCAACAGCAGGCTGAGCAGCTGCCCGCTGGTCAAAGCCTGACCGGTTTTGGCCAGTGCATTTTCCAGGTCACGGGCGATCGGGCTGGAGGAGGCGCTGCCCTCGCCCAACAGGCGTTCGCGCTGCCGGGCCAGTACGTTTTGCAGCGCCTGCAGCACCTGATCCGAGAGGGCGTCCCAGTCATTGACGGGGAGCTGATCAACGTTGATCTCCAGCGATTCTCCCAAGCGGCGTTCCAGCGCGCCCAGCAGGCGCGTCATAGATTGTGTAGCCACGCCCGCCTCCACCTGCTGGCGGATGGCGTCCCGTACCTGGCGCGGCTCATCGCGCAGCAGGCGCTGTTCTTCGGGCGACAGGCGCAATGGAACGTGCACCAACCCCTGTAGCTCATCGAGAAGCTGGCGCGGGCTGCGGATTTCTTCGCCTTCTTCCAACCCCAGGCCTTCGAAGAAGGTGTCCAAGGCTTCCGCCCGCTCTTTGAGCTGGTCGTCGAGGCGCTGTTGGGTGTTCTCCAGCAGGGTTTCGGCCGTGTGCTGGATATGCTCGCTTTCGGCTTGCAGGGCATCACCTGCCAGGCGCAGCAAGGCATCCTGAACATCAGCCGGACCAGCGTACTGCCCGCGGTTCTTGGTCAGGTGATCGAGCAGCAGGCGCATCGAGTAGGACGGGAACAGGGCACCGCCCAGGTTGAGCGTGGGCTGGATCTGGTCCAGCCACTCCAGCAGCTTCCAGGGGCCTTCTACTTCTTCCAATGCTTGCGGGACGCGGCGCTGCACTTCGGTAGCCAGCATTTCGATCACATCCTGGTGCAGGTCATCCTTGGTGAAGATCAGGTCGCGCTGCCCGTAGATGCGCTTGCGCTGCGAGTTGAGCACATCGTCGTATTCCAACAGGTGCTTACGCACATCAAAGTTGGCCCCCTCCACGCGGGTCTGCGATTGCTCGACAAGGCGGCTGACCAGCCCGACCTCCATCGGGACAGCGTCATCGATGTGCAGGCGCTGCATCAGGCCTTCCGCCTGCTGCCCGCCGAAGCGGCGCATCAGTTCGTCTTCCAGTGAGAGGTAGAAGCGCGACGAGCCGGGGTCGCCCTGGCGGGCGGCGCGGCCGCGCAGCTGGTTATCGATGCGGCGGGCTTCGTGGCGCTCGGAGCCGATGACATGCAGCCCACCCAGCTCTTTGACCAGGGCCATATTGCTCATGTAGTCCAGGAACGCCTGCACGTCGGCCTGATAAATGCTGTAGTGCTCGGGGGATACCTGGCGCAGCGCCTGCAGGCGCTCTTCCATGCGCAGATCGTACGGGTCGGGGTGCCCGGCGCGCTTGAGCACGCGGTTGACCGACTTGATCATGTCTTCGGGAAGATCACCGCCCAGCTTGATATCGACGCCGCGGCCGGCCATATTGGTGGCAATAGTCACCGCGCCAAATGCGCCTGCCCCGGCGATGATCTGCGACTCTTCGGTATGCTTGCGGGCGTTCAACACCTGGTGGGGGATGCCGCCTTCCAAGGCGGCTTTCAGGCGCGAGGCATCCGCGGTGGATAAGTTCAATTCAGTGAGCAGGCGCTCGAGGTTGGCCGGCTCTTCGGGGGTGAAGGAGATTTCCAGCTCGCGGGCCATCTTGCGCATATCGGAGACGTTGAGCAGATCGAGGATGCTGTTCAAGAACTGCAGCTCGGGAACCTGCCGCCCGTCTTCTTCGCGGTTGTTTTTCGTCATCCAAGTGCGGCGCAGCAGCGTTACCTGCGCCAGCCGGCGCAGCGGTTCAGCGCGCAGGCGGGCGGAAAGGCGGTCGGAAAGCTCGACCGAGGTGGTGCCGACCAGCAGCGGGCGACCCAGCACATGGTAGCGCAGGATTTCGGTGGTGATGGCGCGGAACTTCATCTCTTCGGTGCGATAGATGACATCCGGGTAATCCTTACGCTTCCAGTAGACCGGCTTACGCTCAGTGTCATCCCGCTGGATATAGAACTGGACTTTATAGCCCTGCTCATCTTTACCTTCCGTAGCCACCAGTGGTGAGCCGGTGCGCTCCGCCTGGTATTCCAGGTTGGTTGGGATCGCCAGTACCGCCAGCTTATAGATCTTATCGAATTCTTCCGCCTCGGTCAGCGCCGTACCGGTCATGCCGGAAAGCTTCTCGTACATACGGAAGTAATTCTGGATGGTGATAGTGGCGTAGGTGACATTCTCAGATTGCACCCGGACGCCCTCTTTGGCTTCCACCGCCTGGTGCAGCCCATCCGACCAGCGCCGCCCCGGCATCAGCCGCCCGGTGAATTCGTCGACGATGACCACCTTGCCGGCCTGAACCAGGTAATCTTTGTTGCGCTTGAAGAGGAACTGGGCGCGCAGCGCCTGCTCCAGATAGCCCATCAGGCGCGCCTGCTCGTGGGTCACGTCTTCCGGGCGGTCGGGGTCGCGCAGCGGCATACCGAGCAGCTCTTCGACGTGCGCTTCACCGATCTCGGTCAGGGTGACATTGCGGTCGCGCTCGCTGAGCTCATAATCTTCTTCGCGCAGCTGGCGCACCACCTGGGACATACGTACATACCACTCTGACTCGTCCTGGGCGGGGCCGGAGATGATCAGCGGGGTGCGCGCCTCGTCGATGAGCACATTGTCCACTTCGTCGACGATGGCGAAATAATGGCCGCGCTGGACACGGTCTTCCATACGGGGGGTCATGTTGTCGCGCAGGTAGTCGAAGCCGAACTCCGAGTTGGTGCCATAGGTGATGTCGGCGGCGTAGGCCTCGACGCGGGGCACCATGCGCAGCTGGTGCTGGTCTTCGTGAGGGGATTCCTTTTCCAGGTCGACCAGGAAGGCTTTTTTTCCATTTTCGGTGCGCGCGGCCATCTGCAGCACGCCGATCGACAGCCCCAGCGCTTGATAGATGGGCGCCATCCAGCGGGCATCACGGCGGGCCAGGTAATCGTTGACCGTGATCAGGTGCACGCCACGTCCGGTGAGGGCGTTGAGGTAGATGGGCAGGGTGGCGACCAGTGTCTTGCCTTCACCGGTGCGCATCTCAGCGATGCGCCCCTGGTGCAGCGTCTGCCCACCGATCAGCTGCACATCGTAGTGACGCAGCCCGATGGTGCGCTTGCTGGCTTCGCGCACCGCGGCGAAAGCCTCGGGCAACAACTCGTCGAGGCTGGCGCCGTCGGCCAACCGGCTGCGGAACTCGGCGGTCTTCTGGCGCAACTGCCCGTCGTCGAGGGCTTCGAACTGGGCTTCCAGGCTATTGACCTGCTCGACGATCAGCGCCGCCTGGTTGATGGCACGTTTATTGGGGTCGCCCCCCAGGATGGTGACAAATTTCTTAAGCATAGGTTACCTTTCTGGGGAGGGATTATAGCATAGGAAGGATTAGGCGGTTATTAGGAAGAAGCGGGGGAAAAAGATTACTACGAATTTTGCGAATGAGACGAATAAAGCGAATATATTTTTGGGAAAATCTATATAGTAATAAATAAAAGTAATATATTTATAAATAATATTTAATATTATCTATTGACAAATTAATATTTTTATGTATAATTTTAATAAGGTTATATGGAGGCAGGAATGACTGTTCAGGCAACAAACACACAAGCAAAGACATGGGCGCCGAAGTTCTTTACCATCTGGGGCGGGCAGGCGCTCTCGCTGCTGGGCAGCCAGCTGGTGCAGTTCGCCCTGATCTGGTGGCTGACCAAGACCAGCGGCTCGGGCACCGTGCTGGCGATCGCCTCGCTATTTGGGCTGGTGCCGCATGTAGTGCTGGGACCCTTCGTTGGCACGCTGGTCGATCGCTGGAACCGGCGGATGACGATGATCCTGGCGGACGCGGTTTCTGCCCTGGCAATTGTCGTGCTGGCGGTGCTGTTCGCTACCGGGCAGGCGCAGATCTGGCATATTTACATCTTGATGTTCATCCGCTCGGTGGCGGGCGCTTTCCACAGCAACGCGATGATGGCGTCGACCTCGCTGATGGTGCCCAAGGAGCACCTGGCGCGCATCCAGGGATTGAACCAGATGCTGTGGGGCGGGATGAGCGTGTTCTCCGCTCCGTTAGGCGCATTACTGCTGGAACTCCTTCCGCTGCAGGGCATCCTGGCGATCGACGTGATCACGGCGGTGGTGGCAATCGTGCCGCTGTTCTTCATCGCCGTGCCGCAGCCGGAGCGCCGCACGATGGTGGCTGCGGAAGAGGGTAAATCAGGCTTCTGGCAGGATTTCGTCTCGGGATTACGCTATGTGTGGGGCTGGCCCGGCCTGCTGCTGATATGCCTGATGGCGATGCAGATCAACTTCTTGCTCAACCCAGCTTTCTCGCTGCTGCCGCTGATGGTCACCAAGCACTTCAACGGCGAGGCGATCCAGTTAGCCACGCTCGAGTCGCTCTCGGGGATCGGGGTGATCGCCGGCGGGCTGGTGCTGAGCGCGTGGGGCGGTTTCAAGCGGCGCATCCTGACCGCCATGACCGGCGTGATTGGGCTGGGGCTGGGCTGCCTGATGATGGGGTTGCTGCCGACTTCGGCGTTCACCTGGGCAGTGGTGGCAATGTTCATCGTCGGCTTTGTCAACCCGATCACCAATGGGCCGCTGCTGGCGGCGGTGCAGGCGGCGGTGGCGCCGGACATGCAGGGGCGGGTGTTCAGCCTGATCTCCAGCCTGGCGGCGGCGACCTCGCCGATCGGCCTGCTGATCGCCGGGCCGGTCTCCGACTGGCTGGGACCGCAGGCGTGGTTCATCATCGGCGGGATTGTTACGCTGCTGACCGGGATCACGGCTTTCTTCATCCCGGCGGTAATGCGCTTCGAGGATGGGCGTGGGGAAGCGGTGCCGGTTGATGCGCCGGTTCAGACCACCGCAGTAGTGCAGCCGGACTTCACATAATGATCCAAAAGGCTGCCAGCGAAGTAATATTATTCGAAAGCTGATAAGTTAAGGAGGAAAAATGTCACCTGAACATGAAGCTCGCCAACCTTCTATATGGGGATTGCTCTGGACAATCTTGTTGTTCGTGCTCATTACCGTCTATGGGGTGATCTCGCTCAACACCCGCGACCTGCTTTGGTTCTGGCCCAAGTTCGAGAACCAACCCACCAGCATCCTGGTACACTGCTACGGGGAGGACGTGGAGATCACGACTGCCTCGCAGAACTTCGACCCGCTGACAGACGTGATCAATCGCACCCTGTCGGGTGAAAAGCGTTGGGACCCGCTCAGCTTATCCCAGGCGACGTATGAGGAATACCGCACCAGTCCGAGTGTGCTGACCATGGAGGTGAATTTCTCTAAGTCAGTGCGCATCCACACCCAGACCGCCTATTTCTCGAATGTGGATATCCTGGTCATCCCGCTGGATGCCCGCCACTCGACTTATAACACCCTCTTCGGGCGAACTCAGGATGGCGACCAGGCAGCCGGTTCCCTGCATGTGGATTCTTTGGATGAGCTGCGTGCCTACCTGTACACGCATGCCATCTGCCACCCACCCAGCGAAGCGCAGATGGAGCAGCAGCCAGATCCCACGGAGTGAAACAGGGTTTGCTGAGTCCGGGGCTGTCCAGGCAAGTTGTGGACAGCCCCGTTTTGCTATATAATAAAATCATGAAAAATCCGCAGCTGGTGAAGGAGTAGAGGAGAGAAAGGTCAGGGGGGAAGGGTAATGGGAGAGTTCGTCGATTCCAACGCGGCAGGGGGCAATTGCTGGCGTAAAAAGGAGAGCGAATAGCATGAGGATTCTGAATTACCCCCGGGCAGTGCAAAGCGGATTTACATTTTTGATCCTATCTATCCTGCTTGCCGCAGGTTCAGCTTGCAGCTCCGGAGCTGCTGAACCAGCCACACCCCTGCCAGTCTCAACCCAAGTCTCTCCGCTGGATGGCATGGTGCTGAGCAATATCCCGGCGGGTACCTTCCTGATGGGGGGTTCAGAGGAATGGGTAGAACAAGAGCAGCCGGTGCACAGAGTGACGCTGGACGCCTTCTGGATGGATCAGACCGAGGTGACCAACGGGATGTATGCACTGTGTGTTGCCGCTGGAGCATGCGAACCGCCAAGAAGTGGCAACACGTATACCCGCGACAGTGATTATGGCGACGCGGCGCACGCCAACTATCCGGTGGTCTGGGTTTCCTGGCGCCGGGCGGAGGATTACTGCAATTGGGCGGGGCGGCGGCTGCCGACGGAAGCTGAGTGGGAATATGCAGCACGCGGCGGGCTGGTTGGGGCAATCTATCCGTGGGGGGATGAGGAACCGAGCTGCAAGCAGGCAAATTTTCATTCTGGCTGTGTGGGTGGTACCAGTTCCGTGGGCAGCTACCCGCCGAATGGTTATGGGTTGTATGATATGGCGGGCAACGTGTGGGAGTGGGTGGCGGACTGGTATGATAAGGACTATTACAGCACATCGCCAGCCGAGAACCCACTCGGCCCGGCATCCGGGGGCATGGGGGGCAACCGCGTTATCCGGGGCGGGGCGTGGATTGGCAGAGAGTGGTTCGTGCGCCCTGCCATGCGCTACATGGGCGATCCAGACGCGGCGGACAATGATCTCGGTTTTCGCTGTGCTCTCTCACCTTAGGGCTGGGCTGCTGGGTTATGGATTTCTGCCCAACCCGCCACGCGCGAAGCGTCCCCCGCCCGTCAGGTGGTAGATGGAGGTGGAACACGATGGGTTTCGGGCGGGGGACGGGAGGTGGGATGGGTAAGGGTACCCGCCCTCAACCCATCCTACGGGTTGTCTGGGGCAGAATTTATATTAATCAACAGACAAAGTGTCTAAGAAAAGGAGGCAGCAATGGTTGGTCGAAACGCTTTCAATCTCAGGCGCAGGTGGGTAGGCCTCATTCTTTCTCTATTACTCGTCTCACAGCTAACGATTGCCTGTGGCATTGAGGATTTGCTTTTCAACGAGGGTGTGTCTCTCCTCGCCGCAACCTCAACTCCTGGGCCAACAGCAACCCCAACACAAGCACCCCTTCCGCTGCCGAGTGTCTCCATTTCTACCGGCAGCGCCAGTCAGATCACTGAGCTGGCCCGCTGGGGCAAGGGTACGATCAACGAGCTGGCATATTCACCAAACGGGCAAATGCTGGCGGTTGCATCATCTCTGGGCATTTACATCTATGCGGCCGAAACACTGTCAAGCGTACATTTCATCGAGACAGATGACTGGGCCAGCGATGTGGCTTTCTCTCCAGATGGCACCATCCTGGCTTCGGGGTTGAGAGACAACAGCATACAAATATGGCGTGTGTCAGATTGGGCTCACTTACAAACCCTTGAAGGACACACGGACTGGATAACCAGCATAGCTTTTACGCCCGATGGGACACTGCTGGCCTCGGGATCAAACGACAGCACGGTGCGATTATGGCGGGTCTCAGACTGGGAACCTGTGCAAACTCTGGAGGGGCACACCTGGGGGGTTGTCAGCATCGCCTTCTCTTCCGATGGAACCCTGCTGGCCTCAGGCTCGTTCGATACTACCATTAAGATCTGGCAGCTCGCAGCGGGTTCCATGGTGAGTGAGGGAGTCTATGAGATCAGCCACTCCATCGATAGCCTTCTGGGAATAATCTCTGCAGTTACAATCTCGCCAGACGGAACGTTGGTTGCCGCGGGTGGCCTTGAGGGTCTTCGACTTTGGAGGGTTTCGGACGAGACGCTGCTGCAGGAATATGAAGGGGTCGAATTCTACACGGAAAGTGTGGTTTTCTCCCCCGACGGCTCCACAATTGCTTCAGCAGGCAGCTACCCCGATTGGGATATTTGGCTGCGAAGCGTCGCCGATGGCTCCCTGATCCAGGCGCTGGATGCTCATACCGATCCAGTACACGATTTAACCTTTGCGCCAGATGGAGCGACCTTGGCCTCCGGCTCTTTGGATGGCACACTGCGCTTATGGCGTGCCCCGGAGTGGGCCCTGGGTCAAACCCTGGACGAGAGGCATACACACAGTATGACCAGTGTGGCGTTCTCGCTGGACGGATCCCTGCTGGCGTCCGGATCGACAGATAGAAGGGTACGGATATGGAATATCTCTAGCGGAGAACTTGCACTGGAACTCACCGGGCACTCACGCGCGGTGTTCAACCTGACCTTCTTTCCAGACGGGAATTCCCTCGCCTCCGGCTCAGATAATGCGCTGCGGATATGGAGCCTCTCAGACGGAGTATACCTGCGTGGTTTTGAATGGGATACATCCGACCCGGTTATATTCTCACCTGATGGAACTTTGGCCTCAGCAGCACCAGCCGATTCGGTCGTAGGCATCTGGCGATTATCAGATGGCACTGTACTGTACAACCTGAGAGGTCATAGCGGTGATATTCTTTGCGCGCGGTTCTCACCCAACTCAATGATCCTGGCAACAGGCGCAGAAGATAATACCATCCGCCTGTGGAACACCTCAGATGGAACGCACTTAATGACACTGAGCGGGCATTCCGATGCGGTAACCAGCCTGGCTTTTTCAGCAGACGGGGCTCTTTTAGCGTCGGGATCCAGCAATGGAGAAATCATTATATGGAGCATTCCTGACGGGACACAGCTTTCTACGCTTGAAGAAACCGGCAGTGTAACAAGCCTGGCCTTCACCCCAGATGGAACGATCCTGGCCTCGGCCTCAGAATATTCAAACAATACGATTTTACTGTGGAATCTTTCGGACGGGACCCTCCTCAGTGTTTTAGAGGGTTCTGCGCGCGAGGTAAACAGCCTCGTCTTTTCACCGGATGGAATGCTCCTGGCATCAGCAGCTTATGACGGTACGGTGCGGCTGTGGGGAGTGAAACCGTGAAGAGGCACAAACCTTGTGAATGGGCAGCCGTGGTTGTATAACAAAAGGAGAAACAGATTCAAATAAGAAAGGCGTCTTTTACCTTAGGGGTAGCAATCATCACGTTTTAATGATTGCATGCGGGACGATACCGACTGTTGAAGCAACCTGGGGTGTAACAGACCGGGTTGAGGTATCTCTGTGCAAGGCGGCTTTTACGGTTACCCTAGAGAGGGGAAGCCTCAGGCTCCAGTGGTGATGTACGAACAATCTGAACGGACGGGTGCGCTGCCGCCGGATGGATCTCTTATTATCGCCGAAGTATCTACCACAGGCCGCGGACGACGAGGAGCAGGCCGATGATGACCAGGGGGATGCCGACCAGGGCGCCGACCACGGTGATGGTGAGGACGATGCCGGCGATCATCAGGACGAGGCCGAGGATGACGGCGATCAGGCGCCCGGTGAGGGAGACGATCCAGGCGATGAGGTTCCACAGCCAGGCAAAAGGCCACAGCAGCCAGTGAATTTTCTTGGTGTCGATCATGTGATGCCTCCGTTGAGTGATTGCAATTATATACGGGTATACGCTCAGCAGGGGAAAATGTTGTAAGAGGTGACCAGGGCGGGTCGGGGCATGGTTGGGCTAAGAGATGGAGGCAGCAAGGTTATAATAGCCACATGGCCCGCAAGATCATCCACCTGGACCTGGACGCCTTTTTCTGCGCGGTAGAAGAACAGCACGACCCTTCGCTGCAGGGCAAGCCCTTCGCGGTGGGGGGGCGACCCGAGCAGCGCGGGGTGGTGTCGTCGTGCTCGTACGCCGCCCGGCAGTGCGGGGTGCGCTCGGCAATGCCGATGGGGCAGGCGCTGCGCCAGTGCCCGGGGTTGATCATCGTGCCGGGTCACTACTCACTGTACAGCGAGGCGTCGCGCCAGGTGATGGAGATCCTACGCCAGTACACCCCGCTGGTCGAGCAGGTGTCGATCGACGAGGCGTTCCTCGACCTGAGCGACCTGCCCGAGGCGGTCGAGCTGCTAGCGCACCAGATCCAGGCTGCCATCCACGAGAAGGTGGGGCTACCCTGCTCGCTGGGCGCGGCGAGCAACAAGCTGGTGGCGAAGATTGCTACGGATGCAGGTAAGGCGGCGCGCCTGCGGGCGGGGGGCGCGCCGCACCCGCCGAATGCGATCACAGTGGTGCCACCGGGCGAGGAGGCAGCCTTCCTCAGGCCGCTGCCCGTCCAGGCGCTGTGGGGCGTGGGGCCGAAGACCGCCGAGCGGCTGCAGGAGCTGGGCATCCATACCATCGGCGAGCTGGCGGACTGCCCCGCCGAGGAGCTGGTGCGGCTGTTCGGCAAGCACGGCGCCGGGCTGAGCTGCTACGCCCGCGGCAGCGACGACAGCCCGATAGTCACCGAGCACGAGGCCAAGTCAATCAGCCAGGAGACGACCTTTGCCCGAGATGTGCGCGACCTGGAGGCGCTGCGTAAGACGCTGAGGCAGCTTTCCGAGCAGGTGGGGCACGCGCTGCGCAAGGCGGGTTTGAAGGGGCGGACGATCAAGCTCAAGCTGCGCTGGCACGATTTCACCACGCTGACCCGCCAGGTGACGCTGCCCCAGCCATGCGACCTGGACGAGGAGATCTACCAGGCGGCGCTGGGGTTGTTCGAGGGGGTATGGAAGCCCAGCAGGCTGGTGCGCCTGCTGGGGGTGGGAGTAAGCCATTTCGAGGCGCCGCCCGCCCGGCAGCTGAGCCTGTGGGAGGGAGGGACGGCGGAGCGGCAGCGGCTGCAGCAGGCGCTGGATGAGCTGCAGGAGAGGTATGGGAAGAGGGCGATCCGGAGGGGGGCGGGGTGAATTGGGGATTGAAAATTAGAAAACCCCTGTATAATAATACATAGCAATCCTATCTTATTTATCGGGGCAGGAAACCCGTTCAGAGAGGGGTCTGAATGCACAGCCGCCACCGCACGCCCCGGGTCTGGTGTGGTGGCTTTTTATTACCGGGCTGGGGAGCGACTGGCAGGGGAAGCTCCGCATTCATTTTCATCAAAGGAAGGAAGCCAATGAGCACAAATATACCTGAAAGATGCCCAGAATGTGTGCTGGCGATGCTGGACCGGCCGGAATGGTTCGCCGACCCGGAGGTGCTGCGTAAAGCCAGGTTGGCATATGCCACAGGCCTGCCGCGCCTGCTGAGCAGTGAGACCTTTTCCGGGGGGAAGATGGCGGCGATCACGCTGGGGGTGACGGTGTATTTTCGCGACGAAAGCCTGTACGATCCGCACACGCCGGCGGGATTGGCGCTGCTGGCGCACGAGCTGAAGCACGTGGAACAGTACCTGCAGGAAAAGCTGGTGAAATTCTACTGGCACTATCTCCAGGACTACTTGCGCCACCGCTACGGGAAGAAGATCAAATTCGAGGCGGAGGCGTATGCCTTTGGAAAAGCGGTGCAAACGCAGCTGAAAGAGGAGTTCGAATTCAACCAGCCGCGCACGCCGTGTGTGGAGCTGGATGAGCCGCACAGCCCGAACCTGGCATTCATCAAGCTGGCTACGGAACCGTTTGTGCATCTGTAGAGCGGAAAGGAAAATGCGATGAGCGAAGAAAAAAACCTAGAAGACCTGCCGAGCTGGCAGACAGTGCATTTTGGGGCAACGCTGGTCGATCTGCATGCGCACCCGTCGCTGAAAGCATCACTGTTCTACCGGGCGCTGGGGCAGCGCGTTTACCCCTCCCCGCGGGCCTTCGACGCCTTCGCCGTGCGCACCAACTTCCCGCGCCTGCACGAGGGCGGTGTGGATGTGCTGCTTTCGACGATCTATACGCCCGAGAAAGGCATCATCAACTCAGCCAAGCTGCTCAGGCTGTTGAAGTACATCACCCCCCGCCTGTGGCACAAGATTTACGGGAGGGGCTACTTCACCGTGGCTAATGAGATGATGGATGGCATCGAAGAACAGGCCGCCCAGTCCAGGGACAAGGAACGCGGTTTTCAGCTGGCCTGCTTTGCCCATTCCGTCGCCGAGATGGACGCCATTCTCAAGCTGCCCGACGAAACCCGCCCGGTGGCTCTGGTGCACAACATCGAGGGCGGGCACACGCTGGAGGGTAAGCTGGCCAACCTGGACGCATTCTTCCAGCGGGGCGTGGCTTACCTGACGCTGGCGCATTTCTTCCCCAACGAGCTGGTTAATCCCACCTACCCCTGGCCCGAAAACCTGCAGAAAGGCAAGATGTTCCGGGATTGGCGCGACGTGACCCTGGGCCTGACCTCGTTGGGCGAGCAGGTCGTCGAGCGCATGGTCGAGTTGGGAATGCTGATCGACATCGCCCACTGCACGCCACCAGCACGCAAGCGCATCTACGACATCGTGGGCAAGCGGGCGCCGCTGATCGCCAGCCATGTCGGAGCCTTCGACATCAACCCCGACGCGTATAATCTAAAGGATTGGGAAATGAAGAAGATCGCCGATGGCGGCGGGGTGATCGGGGTGATCTTCATGAATTTCTGGCTGATGCCGAGCGAGTGTGAGCGCGGCTTGAATGTGATTTCCCAGACCCTGCGCAGCTTCATCAACGCCGCCGGCGAGGATGCGGTCGGCCTGGGCACGGATTTCGACGGCTTTACCGAACCCCCCTCCGACCTGCTGCACGCGGCACACCTGCCGCGCCTGACCCAGCGCTTGCTGGCGGAGGGCTTCGAGCGCGGCGCAGGTGCAGAAGATCCTCGGGGACAATGCACTGAGGGCTTTGAGACAGGGGTGGAAGAAATAAGCGACCCTCACTCCCCTCTCCCTTTCAAGGAGAGGGGAGTGAGGGCGGGCTTATAAATCGACGGTCAAACCCTGTTCATTGTTAGCGGGATAGTCTACGCAGTAATCGTATTGGGCTTTTAGACGCACATCGTTCCAGGCCTGGTTGGCCTCTGAACGGTAGTTGAACGCCAACCGGCAGCAGCCGCGCTTCCCGGTGAGCAGGCGGGCAACCGTCTCTTTCTCCGGGTGCCCGTAGCGCTCGCCATTGGTGGAGAACAGGTACACATCGCAATCGAGCAAACCGGCCAGCTCCCGGGTGAAATTCTTGCTGCCGCCATGATGGGCGACCTTGAAGGCGTCCAAGCGCAGCCGCTCCTGGCCGCGGGCTTGCAGCAGCCGCTGCAGGCTGGCGGCAAGCTTCTCGGGCGGGGCGTCACCGGCGAACAGGCAAGCTTTGCCCTCATATTCGGCCAGGAAGGCGATGCTGCTGCCATTGGCGACCGAGTTGTCTTTTTTGCTATCTGCCTTTGCCAGCGCTTCCAGGCCGGGCGTGGTCTCCCCCAGCAGGCTGTCGGGCAGCAACCGGGGGGTCTCGTACAGGCGGGCCTGCCAGGCGGGCAGATCGCCGGTTTCGATGCCGGTCTTCTGCACCTCCCGCTTCCAGACACGCTTCAGCTTGCCCAGCGCGGCGCTGTCCGGCGTGAGCAAGGTCAGCTTCATTCCCCCGTCCAGCGGAACCTCCGGCAGGCGGTCCTCCCGGATAACGACCGGCGGGTACTCATAGGCCGGGTCGCGGAAGAGGTCGTTCCAGTTGAAGCGCCGGGCGGCGATCAATGAACTCAGATACTCCCCATGCAGGGGGCCCAGCAGGCTGCGCGGGGCGGGCGAAAAATGCCGCCAGGCGTTGAACCAGAAATCATCGGTGGTGAAAGCCAGGTTCCTATCCGCTAGCAGGGTGATCATGCCTTCGATGTGGTCGGCGTCAATGTGGGTGACCACCATCAGGTCAAAATGGCGCTGTGAAGACAGCAAGCCCAGCAGGTTGGCGCGCAGCACGTCATAGGTGGAGGCCAGGCCGCCATCGATGAGCACCCGCCGCGGGTTAGATGCCCGGCCGTACTCGACCCACAGGCTGTCGCCGTAGCGCGCGGGCAGCATTTTGATACGAAACATGGTGACCTCCTTCCGGTCTCAGGCCGGGGTCAACACCCAGCTGGCGTCGCCATAGGCGAACAGGGTCAGCACCATCGGGTAACCTTCCAGCAAGCCCTGGCGGCGCAAGCGCAGCATCACGTCGGCGAAGCTGTAAGAACCGCTGGTGATGATCGACTGCATGATCTCCGATATCTTGCAGGCAACCGGCGCCACATGGTAGCCGAGCACGGAGGTAGTGGTGCCCAGCACGATGGCCGCGCCCAGGCTCAAGAACGCGGCCACAAAGGATTCATAGGGAATATCCATGGATATGGTCTCGCAGCCCAACAGGAAGACGACCGGCCGCTCGGCAGAGCCCTGCGCCTGCACGTCCTGGTTTTCCAGCTCGGTCACCCAGCGCCGCTGGTCGGCGCTGATCTCCAGCCCGTGTATGATGGGCAGGTCGGGGTGGATGGTGTGGTGCGGCAGCATCACCAGCAGCGTGGGGTGATCCTGGATCACCCCCTGCTGCCAGGCGGCCCAATCACTCACCTGCTGGGCGTGGTTCCCGCTGACCTGCTGCAGCGCATCCAGCACGGATTGGATCTGGTGCGGGTGATCCTGGTCCTCGTCCACCTTATCACTGGCAGCGAAGATCACACGCTGAAATGGCTTCAACTCGGCCCGGCCGCCGTTAATCCCGGCGAACACCTGGAACACTTCGCCTGCCAGGGGTTGTGCCTCCGGCGGCCGCTCGAAAGCGAAGCGCTCGATCACCTTGCGCATGCCCCAAAAGCCGAGCGGGCAGACCGCATCCCTTTCGTCCGCCAAGTCGCACTGGCATGTGCCACTCTGCAGGCACGGCTCAGCCTTTTCTTTGGGGCATAAGCGGGTATGCGGCGGTCCCAGGCGCGGCGCCTGGCGATCGTAGATATACTCCAACGGGAGGAAGGAAGCCACGTTGGTGGTGACAACCTGCAGCCGGTCTTGCTTGAAAACCGGGTGGTCGGCCAGAGCCTGGTTTTGCAGCAGGCTTTTATACAGCAGGCTGCCCGAGACTGCCAGGCGAAAAAGCAGCTCCTGGCTGGCATTGCCCCACAGCCCGTCCTCGAACCTTTCCGGGCTGCGGTAGATGGCGCCCAGCTCGTTCTTGATGGCGGTGATCAAGGGCTGAACCCCGCCCAAAGAGACCGACAGGGCCTGATCGCCACTAAAGGCTTGCATGCCGTGCTCTCCGGCGGGGGTGTAATTCAGCACAATGGAGGCGCCAAAGCCGGGGTCATTTTCCAGCCCACTCAGCCTGTCCCGCACCAGCGCTTCGATGAGCATGTGCAACCCGGCCTCGCCCTCCAAAACCACCGGGCGTTCGGGGGTGAGCACGCGCGAACGCAGCAGGGCGGTTTGCAGGATGCGGTTTTGGTAGAGCATGCCGATGCGGGCTTCAAAGTCGGCCCGGTCGGGCAGGGTGGTGAAATTAAAGCTGGCGGTGGAGCTGGCGCCGCGCGGCGGGAGCTGGATCGTTTGCACCTGGGGGTCGGGGGCGTGGAAAGGCTCGAAGAAGACCACCTGCAGCTGGTTGAAGGTTTGGGTTGGGGGTAGCTCATGATCCGGGAAAACGGCCGCGGGCGGCGGGCCAAGCCATTCAAGGTCCGGCGGGCCGATGTGGACGTCCAGCTTATACTGGCGCTCAGCCAGCAGCGGGGCGCCGGCAGGCAGGTGGGCTGGACCAGCGGCAGGCTCCACCACCTGCGTCTGGATGTAGCGCGCCTGTTCGGGGGGCGGCGCCTCGGGAGGCGGTGCTTCAGGGGGCGGTGGGGGCAGCATATCTGGAGGTGGCGGTGGAGGAAGCGGCTCGGAGGGCGGCTCCATGGATGCCGCATACGGGCGGAAATCGTCCCCATAATCCTGAAGGAGGGAGAGCAAGGGTGTTTCTGATGAGTCGGCGCCGGCTTCACCGCGATAGATGATGCCCACGAATCCGCCATCCTGGGTGACCACCAGCACCCGCCCCGGGCTTTCATCCGCCAGATCTTTGACCGCCTCGGTGCCAATTGCTGAGCGCTCAACTACCCTGACCAGCGGTATCACCAACTCGACCAGGCTGCTGAGGGGTTGATCAAAGAAGTGCCTACCCTGGGACCTAACCAGAGGCGACAATTTATTGAACTGCATGGCGGCAAAGCGACCATCTCCCAGGTCAACCACCAGGTGCCACCAGCCCTCGCCACCGGCTTGCACGAGCTTCCGCAGCGCCCGGTATACCTGATGTTCTGCATTGACGAGAACGCAACGGTTTATATCTTCGGTAAGCAAATCCCAAGAGACCGGCATAACAACCTTCTCCTTTACGGGTACATGTTTTTATATATCTGGTCGGAGGCGATGATGAAAGCGTCTTGGGGGGGCAGAGTGCCCTCGATGATGGCGCGGATAGCATCCGTCCAGGGAGCCCACACTGCGGCCATTTCGGGCAGGTTAGGGATGGGAAGGCCGTACTCGCCGGCAATGCCGAAGGCACGCAGGTCCGCATCCTCGAGGTTTTCCAGCACATCGCGCCGCGCCGAAGGTACTCCCAGAGTCATAGCATAAGCATACACTGCCTCGTATGAGGTCAGGTAGTTTAAGAAGTCCTGGGCATAGTTCCCAACCTGGCTGCTGGCACTGATGAGAAAGCCGTGCACACTCAGGAAGGGCTGGCTCGCCTGCACCTCGCCGGGGAAGCGGTTGACCTGGAACGGGACGCCCATCTCACGCAGACGCGGCAAACTCCAGGGGCCGGTGACAATCATCGCCGCCTGCCGTTCTCCAAAATACTGCAGGGCCTGCTCTTCATCGCCCAGGAAATACGGCGTGAATCTAACCAGATCACTGAACCACTGAGCGGCGGCCAGACTGCCATCGCTACTCATGCCCAGGTTTTGAGGGTCGTAGGTGCCATCCCGGAAAGTGCCAAAAATATAGCCGCCAAAGGCGCTCTGCACGGGATAAAAGTAATAGCCATCAGCCGGGATCATCAGGCTGGTGAAATTCTCACGCCCTGCCGCGATCTCTTCGGCATAATAGCGCAGCTCACTCCAGGTCGGCGGGATGCCGGATACATATTCTGGATTGCTTACCAGGGCCAGGTTGTCATACACGTAGGGAACGCCATAATTAACGCCCTTGTAGGCGAAAGCCTGGAGCACTGCTGTCATCCACAGCCCGGTGTCAAGGGGTCTTTCCAAGGGCAAGACCGAGCCACCGGTGACCAGATCGTAAATCTGATAGTGGAGCAAGGTTACCAGGTCAGGTGCGGTGCCGGCCTGGAGAGCACTGATGTATCTATCATGAATGTCAAAGAGCGGCATGCCCTCGATCTGCACTGTAACCCCGGTGTCATTTTCGAACTGTGCGCCGAACTCCTGCAGGATGGAAACCAGGCGATCATCCGCCCAGATGGTGAGGCTTTGCGGAGGCTCAATGACGATATCCAGGCCGGTGCCGATGTCCTGCAACAAATTGTTCGGGTCAGGAATCGGCTGCAGGGGGGCGAAGGACCCGTAGGAGATCACCGCCAGCGCTTGGGACGGCACGGAGGCGTCCAGGGTTACCGTCTGCCCCTGGCTGGTGAGGAGCAATGAACCCTCCAGAATAGCCACCTTGACCTCGTTGATCGCCGGGCGGACGGTGATCACATACTTCGTGCCGGTCGAGGTGATACCCACCCCGCCGGCAAACAGGTCGAGGTTGCAAATATCCTGGCTGCCACTATCTTCTACGATGAAGTTGCCGGCGTTGAATGTAATTTCACTCAATCCATCCCATTTTTTCACGGTGACATCGCCGTCGACTGTATCTGCGGCGTAAATGGTGTATTTGGCCAGCAGGATGTCCGAGGCGCTGAAGATTTGCATATCCGCCTCGCCGTTCGTACCGGTCACCTCGACGCCATAGGGTGGCGCAGTCCAGGCGTACGTTTGACCATCGGTATATACTTGCCTTGGCGAGGGTGTCACCCGGGCAACCGTATCATGCTCCACATACAAATCCCCATGACAATCCACCTCGACAGTAGCCTCACCATCACAATCCGAGGCGATCAAACAAAGAGCAATAAGCGCTGCCAGAGGCAGCCAGGATGATAATTTATGAGCTTTCATGATGACCTCCTTTGGTGTTCAAATAAAGATAGATCAAGAGTGCTTGCGCAGCCGCCCCCAGGCAAGCCCCAAGGCACTCCCCACCCCAACCAGGATGCCCGGCACCAGCCTCGTCGCCCAGCCATAACGGCCATCCAGGGTGAGGGCGAAAGAATGCTGCGGCCACCAGGCTTCCCACTGCGACACGCCCAGGAAGACCAACCCACCGAACAGCCCGGCCAGCAGCACCAGCCAGAGGCGCTTGAGGGCAAAACGCACGGAAAGCAACCAGGGCAGGCCGGTGGCAGCTCCCCACAAGATAGCAGATATAAAATAACGCAAGAGGCGCGCCAGGCTGGGGTCCTTATATTCTGCCAGCGCGGCCAGGAATACCACCGTCAGGCCAGTACCCAACACGCTGCCGGCAATGGTACCCAGGGCTGCGGGCAATTTACGCCGCCCACCCGCCAGGAGCGTCCAGAGGTCGCGCCCTAGCGGGGCACCCAGGGCACCAGGCAGGGCGATGATGAAAGCTAACAACCCCACCAGCAATAATCCCAGAGTGAGAATGGGAAGGGCAGGTATATTGCCTGATGTGCTTCCGAAGTATACCTGGGCGTAGATCCAGATCACCGCCAGGCTAAAACCAACTACCCCAAGGCTGGCAGCACGCAGGACCGATGAGAGTATCTCTGGGGCGTTGTTCCTCAAGAGCCGGCGCTGAATCTTCTGGCGGGTAGATACTGGCAGGCCTTTCAACGACAGCCCATGGGCATCGTGCATGGCAGCCAGGGCAGCGATCTCACCCCGCTTCAGTTCCTCATCACGGGGCCCAAAATGCTGGTTGATGAAGGCCTCATCCGCCAAGGACGCTAAAGCCAGGCTGGCAGCCTGGCTGAGGCGGGGAAACTCACTGGCGCAGGCCCATTCCAGCAGTTTTTCTTCCGCGGCTTTCCCAAACTCGCCTTCCTTTCTGCCCATGGTGCCCAGGAAATGGCAGGCGCGCTCCTGCGCCTCCGCACCCAGGTAGGGGCTGGTCAAGACGGACAGCGCCAGCTGTGGCTCTAGGATGCGCTGGAACCAGTACTCTTCTGCGTGCCCAGCTTCCAGGGCACTGCGCAGCAGCAGCGATAGCTGTTCACTGGAGAGGGCCAGCTCATCGCGCCGGGCATCCAGGTCGGCCAGGCCGCCTTTTTCGCTGCGCAGGGGGATGAGGGTATGGGCGCTCTCCACGATCTCCTCCAGCTCACGCAGCTGGATATCCTCCTGCGACAGCCAATCCATCTGGCGGGTCAGGATCTCGTGCACCAGCTCGTACTTCTCCTCACCGGGGTGCTGCTCGAGGCGCACCAACCCATCTTCTTGAAGGATGTCAAGGATCTTACCCAGCTCGTGTTCATCCATACAGCACCTCAGGCGCAGTTCAGACAAGCTGCGCGGGCGCATGCTCTGTTTGTCCGAGCCGACGAACTGTGCCAGCACTTTGCGGGCGGTATCACCGCCTCTATAAATTGATTGATTAAGTTTGGTAGCCAGCTTGAACTGCTGGTCCAAAATGCCATCTACGTCGTTCAAGTCTCTCAACAGCTCCGGGGTCACTTCACTGCGCTGGTGGTCGAAGGCATGCTGGTAAGCAACCCGGCACACCACCTGCAGCGCCATCATGTTGCGCTCTTCCGGCTGGCCATATTTCAGCCCATTCAGAATGGCCTGGATGGTCTCAGGCAGGAATGCCACGTCCGATTTGCGCGTAGCGGCTTCGATGCTTTGCCTGGCCTGCTCATTGTCCAACATCTCCAGGTCCAGGCGCGGGTATTCTGCTTCGGGCAAGAGCTGTTGGAGCAGACCTGGTTCCTGGGCGCGCTCATTGAGGCGCGTGGCGATGACCAGGTGAGCGCGCCGCCGCTCCGGCGCAGGGTCAATCGCCCACCGGATGAGGGCAGTGACGGTGCGGCCAATCTGCTCGCCCAGCAGGTCAACCTGCTCAACCCGGTCAAGGATGATCGCCAGGTCGTTTGGAAATAGACCGGTGAGCTGGTCAAGCTCGCCCTCGGGAAGCGGTTTCCTTTCTGATTGGGTCAGCAGCTTGTTGATCTCCAGCCGGAGCTGGGCTTCCAGGTCTTCGCTCAAGCTGATGTACACCAGCGGCTGCTGCGCGCTGATCAGACCTGGCATCCAACCTGCCTTGAGCAGTGAGGTCTTGCCACAACCGCAGTCGCCGCGGATGACAACCACACGCTGCTTCTGGTACAGCTCTCCCAGCGTCTGCAGCTCAGACTCCCGCCCGAAAAACCGCTCGCGATCTGCCAGGTCATAATGGAGGGGGCCTTTGAATGGGTTGCGGCTGATCAGCTGCAGCAGGTTCGCCGGGACTTCCTGACGAGTGACCAGCACGGGTGAGACCCAATCCCGGAGACCGCCGGGCTTGTCGCTGATGATCTTGCGGCGGGCGGCATTGACCGCCGTTTCAAGCGGTGCGCCATTAGCCAGGGTACGGTAGAGCTCGGCGTTGAACTCGGTCAGGTTATCCAGGCCGATCGGATACTGCATGGCTAACACGGTGTCCACCTGGGAGACAAGCTGGTATGCCAGGCTGCTGTATCCTTCCGTTTTCGGTGTGGCAGATGTTTGGCAGGCACTGAGGATGACCAGGCTCACCCGCCGCTCAACCTCGGGCGGGGGGGTGAAATAGTCATTCACCAATTCAGCGGCAGGCACAAAGACGTCGTCGCCATTGACATCTTGCAGATGCAGGCCGGGGATATCGTTTTTGATCTCGCCATGCCCAACGAAGTGGAACACATTGGGCACCTGGCGAAGGGCGGCGCGGATCTCGTCCTGGCTGCCTTGAATATAGCGCCGGTTGAGCAGCCCATTCTGATGCAGGTCCCCCACCGCCAGATCGATCAGGTCGCGCTCTCTTTGAGGGTTAATCGGTGGCTGCCCCCTGGCATCGGCGATGGCGATGACCAGGTTGGAATATCCGGGTGCGGCTTTGACCGCGGCAGCTTCACCCACCCGCTGCACTTTACGGATGATGTGGGGATTAGATTGCAAACTAAGGAATTTTCCCTGGTACGGGTCGAACATGCACTCCCAGGGCAACTGTTGGAGCTGGTGTGGCTGCAGGTCCAGCACCAGGTGGAAATTGAGTCCGGCGGCATTCTGCCCCTCGAGGGTGCGGTACATATCCCGCACCTGGTCGCGAATCAAGACCTCGAACAACCGGCGGCCAAAATCCTGGAGCTTATCCAAAGGCAGCGGGTTTTGCTGCAGCTGCTGCGCATCCGGGACCAGCTGCTCCACATCAGCATGGGGCAGACTGGAGGTGCATGATTTGTGCAAGCGGTTGGAACAGGCGAAGATGGGGTATGAGCCGTTGTCTGACTTACTGACCAACAAGGAAAGATCAAAGAAGGAGGTAGAAGATTTGGATACCATCACACAGATGCCCTCCCAGGTAGAGACAGTTATTCTAGGGTGAAATGCCAGGGGTTGAGCTCAACAGGTTGTGAAGAGGTTCCTATAATAGGGGCGGAAGCAACAATGGAAATATAACAAAATAAATCTACTATAGTATATATAAATTTTCATCAAAAAGCAACGATTAATGTTATCCCGGGATCAATTAACCAATTTCCCGACCAGCGCGGGCAGCTCCGTGGGACCAAAGCTGACATTGAAGCGGGGGACTAGCGTCACCTGGTCGCCGGCGAAGGCGAAGTCGAGGGTGACGATGAAGGGCGTCTCGTACTGGCACAGGGTCAGGCAGAAGGTATCAGCGGAGGTCCAGACGCCGCTGGCGGCGACTTTATGGGGGAAGCGCGGATCCATCGTAGACCCTGCGACAAGGGGGGAGAGACCTTCTACCCAATTGGCGTGACCATAGTTCAAGGAATGTGTGCCGCGGCGCGGACCGCCGCCAAGCAGGCGGTAGCGCAGCTGGCGGGCGGAGAAGTCAAAGCTGAGCGAGTGCAGGGTCTCGGGGTTGGGCTCAAAGGTGAAGGTCTGGCCGGAGAGCTGGGCGGCGAGGGGAGAAGCGGGGTCGCCGGAGGGCTCGCCGAGGGGCGCGCCAACAGGCGGGGTGAGGGCCAGGTTTTGCAGGGTCTGCGTTAGAGCGGTGAGGGCAGTCTCGTCGGCGGGCAACGGGGCGGGGTGCATGGCGGGGAGCAGGTGCTCCCAGACCAGGCTCAAGGGAGGCTGCATATCGCCCAGGCCGCCGGTAATAGCCAGCACGGCGTCCTGCTCGGGCAGCACGATGCAGTACTGCCCGAAGGCGCCGTCGCCGCGGTAGACGCCAGGAGGCTGGCAGCGCCAGAAGTGGAAGGCGTAGCCGGCGGCCCAATCGGAATGCGGGTCAGTGCCGTTGTCGACCTGCTTGGCGGTGGCCTGCTCCACCCAGTGCGCGGGGATAAGCTGCTGCCCCTGCCACTGCCCCTTTTGCAGGTAAAGCTGCCCGAAACGGGCGATGTGCTCGGTGGTAATGCTCAGTCCCCAGCCGCCAAAGTTAACCCCGTTGGGGTGGCTCTCCCAGGCTGCGCCCTGGATGCCGAGCGGCTCAAGCAGGCGCGGGGTGAGGTACTCGAGCAGGGTCTGCCCAACCAGCTTCTGGACGATGGCAGCGAGGATGAAGCTCGCCCCGCTGTTGTAGACGAAATACGTACCGGGGGTGTGCTCCACCGGCAGCGCCAGGAAGGCTTTGATCGGATCGCGCTTGAGCATGATGCGCATGGTGGTGTCCTGGTCGTGCCCGCTGGACATGGACAAGAGGTGGCGTACCTGCATGGCGGCCAGGTTGGGGCTGACCTTGCGCGGCGCCTGCTCGGGGAAGAACTTGAGCAGTGGATCGTCGATGTTCAGCCGGCCTTCAGCCACAGCCAGCCCGACGGCGCTGGAGGTGAAGCTTTTGCTCAGGGAGAAGAGCATGTGCGGGGCTTGCGGGCGATAAGGGTACCACCAGCCTTCGGCTACCACGAGACCGTGGCGCAGGAGCATGAGGCTGTGCAGGTTTTCAGCGCGGGTGAGGAAGGCGGTGATGGCGGAGGAGGGGATGCCCTGGGATTCAGGGGTGGCGCGGGGGAGGGAGGTTGGCATGGGGGAGGCTCCGGGGAAGAAGGGTAAGGGGGGAGGGGAAAATGGTCAGGGGTATGGTAACACAGGTTGAGGGAAATGTGGGTGAGAGGGGATTGGGATTGGTGTAAAAATCGAATCAATAGCTGGAAAAAGAGATCACCGCGAAGATGAGGATGTCGATAACCGGGATATCCGCCAGGTGTATACCAGTCTGATGAACGCTTCCGAGAACCACCTGCGCGGTTTTGTCACCTGCCTGCTGTCCATCGGGGTGGTGTACGAGCCCGGCTACCTGACCCTGGAGCAGTACGCGGCGATCCTGGCTGAGGAGACCGGCGGCGTCGGCAACACCAAAGGCCATTAGCAACGTAGCTGGCGGTTCGGGGGAGGCGCCAGCGGCATCCTGAAAATGAAAATGATGTGGTGCTGTGGCACCACATCATTTTCAGGGAGCTCAGGCTGAGATGGAGGTATAATTCCACACTTGAGGGACTGATAACACATTGCGCACAAAACTGCAGCAGCGGCTGAGCCGCACCCCACCCGACTGGCACGGACTTTTTCTGCTGACATTTATCCTGGCGCACCTGTATGTACTGTCAGAATGGATGTTCACCGTCACCAGGCCGTCTTACCTGGATGTGTTCTCATGGCTCGACAAGCTGGAGGTGCTGCTGTTCGGTGGGGCGCTGGTCGCGGCGCTGAGCCTGGTGGGGTTGGGCGCCGCGGTGCTGGTCGGGCGGCTGGTCGGGCTGCGCCGCTTGCCGCGGCTGTTCTACTGGCTGGCGAGCCTGCTGCCCGCCGGGCTGCTGGCCGTGCTGCTGCTCCTGCTGGTGGACAACTTCACCTACACACTGTTCTCGTTTGGGATAGCGACCACGAGCGGCGCCTGGCGCGGGCTGTACGCGGCGCTGTTTATCTTACTGCTGGGCTGGAGCGATTGGGAGGTGCTGGGGGCGGCGAGGTGGCTTGACCTGTGGCTGAGCACAAAAAAGCCGCACCCAGGGCTGTGGATCGGGCTGGGGATATGGCTGGCGGCGTGGCTGGTCATCCCGCTGGCCACGGCCGAGGGTCAGGAGGTCACGCTGGACAGCGCAGGGGGTGAGATATCCCGCCGCCCGCACATCCTGTGGATCACCGTCGACGGGCTGAGCGCGACCAACCTGTCGCTGTATGGCTACGTGCGCGATACCACCCCCAACCTACGCACCCTGGCGGAGAGCTCGCTGGTGGCGGACAACGCCTTCCCCAATGCGGATAAGACCGCCGGGTCGCTGGTGTCGATGCTCACCGGACAGCACCCGCTGCGCACGCGGGTGATGTACCTGCCAGATATCCTGCTGGGACCCGAATCCTACCAGCACCTGCCGGGCATCCTGCGTGCACAGGGGTACTACACTGTACAGTACGGATTCCCGTATTATGTGGATGCCTATTCACTCAACATGCTGGACAGTTTTGATCAAGCCAATGGACGCTCGCGTGCTTCCAGCCCTCGACTGACCGGGCTGCAGAAATACCTGCCCGGCGAGCTGGCTTACTTTGTCTACGAGACGACCAACCGGCTTGTCGACCGCCTGCGGCATATCTACTTTATCAAGGAGATGGCGCTTCCCAAGAACATCGGGGTAGCCCCAGCGACCAGGCAAACAGACAGCGAGAAGATCGAGACGCTGCTGGCCAGCCTGGACGAATTCGACCAGCCGATGTTCATCCATATGCACCTGCTGGCGACCCACGGGCCGACCTTCTATCCGCAGAAGAAGGTTTTCTCGCGTGGGCTGAGTTCTAATGATCAGGGAGACTGGAACCGCAACTTTTACGATGATGCCATCTTACAGGTAGATGCCGATATCGGCAAAATCGTGGCCGCGCTGGATGAGCACGGGCTGCTGGAAGACACGCTGCTGATCATCGGCAGCGACCACGCCATGGGCTTCGAACAGCGCCAGCGTATACCGCTGCTGATGCGCTTCCCGGGGGCGGAGATCAGCGGGCATATCGAGGAGAACGTGCAGGGGCTGGATATTGCCCCGACCATCCTGGATTATCTCGGGCTGCCCCAGCCGGCATGGATGAGCGGCCGATCGCTGTTGGACGAGGCGCGGGAGCAGCGCCTGCAGTTCAGGCAGCGCGCCATCTTCGGTGTGGGGGTAGGGCCTTTGGCGATCAATGAAGATGGCATCTGGGCGACAGATCCGCAGCGCTCACAGCCACCGTTCTACCAGTTTGGCACGATCAACGTGATCGATTGCCAGGTGTGGTATGAGCTAGACCTGGCAGATCAGAGCCTGACCAGCGGGGAGGTGAGCGGGCACACCGCCCCATGCCCGGCGGAGGAGCTGCTCACGACCAGCGAGGCATTTGAGCTGATGGTGGGGTATCTGGGCGAGAATGGGTTTGAAGTGGAGACACTGGAGGGAATATCGCCGTAACTCCTAAAGCCAATGTTCAAGAGCTCGCAGGTTTTGGAAACCGGTGAGGTACGTGGAAAGATATGGCATAATAACCGCTGTAAATGAGGTGAGCATGCCCAACATAAAACCGAGACTATCCCCGCCCATCGCCCTGGACGGGACACAACCCATCGAAAAGAAATACCTCTCTCCCGAACGGATGCTGGCGATCCTGGTAGGAGGAATCTTCGTGTCCGAAGTGGTGGAGATGACGATCATGCGCGAACTCAACCGCGTCCACCCGCTGGCACCGGAGATTGAGATATTGTTGGATGGCTTGATCATGATCGTGATCGCCTTCCCATTGATCTATTACCTGGCCTTCCGCGGTTTGCTGCGCCACATCGAAGACCGCAAACAAAGCGAAGCGCTGCTGAGCAGGGTGCTGGAGAGCCTGCCGGTGGGGGTATGGATCACCGATCAAAAGGGCGCCATTCTGCACGGTAACCAGGCCGGCCGGGATATCTGGTCCGGGGCGGAGTACGTGGGCGAGGAGCAATACGGCGAGTACAAGGCATGGTGGCCGGACAGCGAACAGCCAGTGAAACCAGAGGAATGGGCTGCTCCACGGGTGATTGCTTCCGGGCAAGCCATTCTGAACGAGGAAATGGAGATCGAGTGCTTTGATGGCACACACAAGACAATCCTCAACTCGGCAGTTCCCATTCTTAATCATGATGCCATCCAGGGCGCCATCGTGGTCAATCAAGATATCAGCGGGCACAAGCAAGCCGAGCGGCTGTTGGCGAAGCAGAACCAGGACCTGGAGGAAATGCGGCTGGCCGAAAACCGGCAACGCCAGCTTGCAGAGACATTGAACGAGGTAAGCCGGGCACTCAGCCAGACGCTCGACTTCGAGAAGGTGCTGCATACCCTGCTGGAGTATGTAACGCGCCTGGTGCCGCTGGATTATGCCTACATTGTGGTCGCTGAAAGCGAGGCTGACCTGACACTGCGTGCGGTGCGCGGTTACGAGGTGGAAAGCGAGCCGAAGCTCAGTCCTGGCGCATCGTTCAAGTTGGGGGAGTACCCCTTTATCCAGCAGGTGATGATCACCCATCAGGGGCTGCTGATCCCCGATACCCAGGAATACCCGGGATGGACAACTCTGATCACCCACGCAGCGGTGGGCAGCTGGCTGGGCATCCCCATAATTACCGGAAGTACGACGATCGGGGTGCTGGCACTGCAAAAGACCGAACCGAATTTCTTCAATACCAAGCACATCGGGCTGGCTGAGGTGGTCAGCGCACAGGCTGCGGTGGCGATCCAGAATGCGTGGCTATTCGAGCAGGTGCGCGCCGGTCACGAGAGGCTGCAGTCGCTCTCTCGCCGGCTGGTGGAAGTGCAGGAGAACGAGCGGCGCTACATTGCGCGCGAGCTGCACGACGAGGCCAGCCAGTCACTGACCGCACTCAAGTTCGGGCTGCGCCTGCTGGAGCAGGAAGTGCACCAGCCGGAAAGCCTCTTGCTGCGGGTGACGGAGCTGAAGCGCCTGACTGACGGGGTATTGGAGGAACTGCACCGACTGGCAATGGGTCTGCGCCCAGCCAGCCTGGATTACCTGGGACTGGTAGCTGCCCTGGAACAGCTGGTCAAGGACAGCGACCAGCGCTACAAGGTGGCCGTGCGCTTCAGGGCGACCGGCTTTATGGAGGAGCGGCGGATGCCCGATCACGTGGAGACCACGATCTATCGCATCGTGCAGGAGGCACTGACCAATGCCGTACGCCACGCCAATGCCAAGAATTTGGATGTGATCCTGGAGCAGCGGGATGATAAAACGGTGATCATTGTCGAGGATGATGGCGCCGGCTTCGACACACGCATCATCGGCAAGGCCGGACATCTGGGGTTGGTAGGCATGCAGGAGCGGGCGCAGATGATCGGCGCGGCGATAACCATTGAAAGTGAACCAGGCTGCGGTACAATCATCGTGGTGGAGGTGCCGCATGGCAATTAGCATCTTGATCGCGGACGATCACGGACTGATCCGGGTTGGCTTACGGGCGCTGCTGCAAGAGGTGGAGGAGATAGTCATAGTGGGCGAGGCGGAGGACGGTTATACCGCCCTGCAGCGCATCGCTGAGCTAAAGCCGAACATCGTGCTGCTGGATATCAGCCTGCCCGGGCTGAGCGGCATCGAGGTCGCCCGCCAGGTGCGGGATATCTCCCCAACGACACGGGTGCTGATGCTAACGGTGCACGAGGACGAGGGCATGCTGCGCGAGAGCATCCGCGCCGGAGCACACGGGTATATTCTAAAGCGGGCGGTCGATTCAGACCTGATCCAGGCTATCCGGGTGGTTTCGCAAGGGCACATGTATATCTATCCGTCGCTGACCAGTGCGCTGGTCAAGGATCTCTCCCCTCACGCCGCATCCCCAGCATCAGCGATCGAGATGCTGACGCCGCGGGAGAAGGATGTGCTGCTGCTGCTGGCGCGCGGCTATACCAACCGCCAGATCGCGGAAGAGATGAACTTGAGCACACGTACCATTGAGGGTCACCGCGCCAGCCTGGTGAACAAGCTGGGGGTCAGCAGCCGGGTGGAATTGATGAATTATGTGGAAGAGCATGGGGTGGGGAATAAAGGGTAGGTAAAAAGCAGAAACCACAAAGGACACAAAGGTTTTATTGGCCATCGACTGCGTAGTTATTACGCGGTCGATGGCCTTTTAACGCGTATATTTCTACCCTGCGTAACCGTACTCAGTCCCCTGATATACCCCTAAAAATGTGTGAGTTATTGCGCTTGTTCAAGACCGCTTTTGTCCGTATCATTGGGGTACCTCGAGAAAAAAAGACATGAGCTCCCCTCAACCTTCCTTCCCCCCCGTTCCCGAAGATACTTTCCTGGCAGCGACTGCGCTGTACGGGAAAGGGAATATTTACTTAAGGCTGGGGGATGCGCTGGAGCAACTGCTGAATGGCCTGCTGCCAACAAGCCCGAAAACACAGTCCCAGGGTAAACGGTTCTTAGAAACCCATGTCCACCCAGCGCTGCTGACCATCTTCCAGTATGTCGAGGAACTGACCAATGAGCAAATCCTCGAGGCGGTACGCAGCCGGTTGGAGCTGAAATATGCATTGCACCTGCCGCTAAACTCACCCGGCACGTCGCTTAATACGCTGTGTGAATTTCACCAGTCGTTCTTTGCCGACCCAGAGCAGCAGCAGTTCTTACAAAGCCTGCTGGACCGGGTGGTGGATTTTGGGCTGGTCAAACCCTCCCACGGGGAGCAATTGGAAGCCCGCCGGATATTGGCTACGATTTGCACTTTGAGCCAACTCGACGATGTGACCAAAGCAATGCACCAGGCGCTGGAAGCGCTGGCTGTGGCCGATGCGGAGTGGCTGCGAAAAATCACCCGACCATACTGGTATGACCGCTACAACCGCTACAACCGATTAACGGCTACCTCTTTCAGCGATCCCCGGTGGAATACCCGGGCACAGGAAATCCTGGGGGATATCCAGTACTTACTGCAGGCAATAGACCAGCGGCAAAGCCCGCAATTGACTTCACTACCCGAAATTCAACACATCAAGAAAATCCTCCAGGAACAATTCCTGATCTGCATTGATGAGAATGATCCCAATCTCAACCCAGAAAGGATGGTCACAGAATGTAACTTATGCACAATGATATCCGAGGCAGAAAGTATAACCGCCGTTGAGCACTTCACACCACTTGCTTATCAAAATTCCAAATAAAACCCAATCATAAAAGGAGATATCCAATGAAGAATGTAAAATTTATCAATGTTTTGCTTCTCCTGGCGTTCCTCGCTTCCTTCGTAGGCGGGGGTACGGTCGAGGTGAAAGCACAAACCCCGGAGCCACCGACTCCGGATGCGACCAACCTGGCACAGCAGCCTGAACGAATTACCCAGGCTGATCGCGAGGCTGCGGCAGACCGGTCTGAGGCGCTGGGGTTCACCGCGCCGACGCTTGACGCCACGGCGGCAGTCACGGCGCACCGCCATGGATATGACCGCGCCGCACTACTTCAGCGTTCCGAACTATGCCAACAGCCCGCTGGCTGCAACAGCGTGGCCGAGTGGAATACCATTGCGCAGAGCATCCTGCAGCCATCCGGTATGTCCGGCATGACGATGACGGGGCCTTCGATGTCGGCGGCGTTCGTCTACCTGGCCTACATCCAGGGTGCGGTATACAACGCGCTGGTGGCGATCGAGGGTGGATACACCCCGTACAACTCGGCCCTGCCGTGGCTGATGCTGCCGCTTCGCGGGATGCCGCGGTGGCAGCCGCCTCCTACCGCATGCTGCTTTACTTCCTGCAGCGCTTCCCCAGTGATGCGACCCTGGCGATGCTGACCAGCAAGTACAATTCCGCGCTGGCGGCAATTGTCGATGACCCGGCGAACATCACCGCGGGTGTGGCGGTTGGTGAAGCAGCAGCGGCGGAGATCATCGTCCTGCGCACCGGCGACGGTTTGCTTGCCCCGAGCACTTACGTTGTTCCTCCACCCGGACCGGGCGTTTGGGAGCCGACCGTGCTGCCGAATGGCACCGTCGTTCCCCCGATGGATCCCTGGATGAAGGATATGACGCCATTCTTACGCGCTTCCGCCAGCCAGTACCGCCCTGCGACTGCGCCGGATATGACCAGCGCCCAGTATGCGACGGATCTGAACGAACTCAAGGCAGTTGGCGGCACTGTAAGCACCGTGCGCACCGCCGAGCAGACCGAGGTGGCTTTATTCTGGACGACCAACATGGTGATCCAGACCAATGCCGCTTACCGGCAGCTCGCCGAGAGCCGCGGGCTGAACCTGCTTGACACGGCGCGCCTGATGGCGCTGGGCAATATGGTCGCCACGCGACAGCCTGATCTTCACCTTTGACACCAAATACACTTACAACTTCTGGCGGCCGTTCACCGCTATCCCCAGAGCCGACACGGACGGTAATGCTTTGACCGATCCTGATCCCACCTGGACACCACTGGTAATCGACCCCGAGCTTCCCCGAATACGTGGCGGGACATGGCTCCTTTGTGTCTGCGCAAGCCGAAGTGTATGCACAGGTCTTCGGCACACAACAGATCGAAATCGACCTGTCGAGCAGCGTCACCGGCACCACGCGGCACTACGCGACCGCAACTGATCTCAGAACCGAGATCATCAACGCCCGAACCTGGGGCTGGTCTGCACTTCCGCAGCTCCAGCATTCTGGCGGTAACCACTTGGCCAGCAGATGGTGGAAGACGCTCTGGCGACCTACTTTACCCCGGCGGCTGATCTCAGCACCCATGAAACTGTCTCCGGCGGTATGCGCAAGTTCGTCGATACCCTGCCCGGCCTGAACGAGGCTGGCGCCAACAACCTGGGACAGTACATCCCGGTTGCCGCACGCTGACACCACCACCTACCCTGGCTCGGACTACTACGAAATTGCCGTGGTCGAGTACGAAGAGCAAATGCACTCGGACCTGCCGCCTACCACCCTGCGCGGCTATGTCCAGCTTTCCACCAGCGTCGTGCCTGGCAAGTCAGGTACCGCTGTTACAACCTGGATGGCAGCCCGATCCTGCTGCCCAATGGCACACAGGCCATTGCAGTCGATGACCCGCACTACCTGGGACCATACATCCAGGCGACCAAAGACCGCCCTGTGCGCATCCTGTTCCGCAACCTGCTGCCGACCGGTGTGGATGGCAACCTGTTCCTGCCGGTTGACGTGACCGTGATGGGCGCTGGCATGGGCCCGCTGGCCGATCGCAAGACCTCGAGGCTGACCCGCTCAACCCGATGTGCGGCATGGTTCCCAAGCCGGTATGAATGCTACACCGAAAACCGCGCCACGCTGCACCTGCACGGCGGCATCAGCCCCTGGATCAGCGACGGCACCCCGCACCAGTGGACCACCCCGGCGAATGAGACCACCCCTTATCCCGAGGGCGTGAGCGTCTCGAACGTGCCTGACATGCCCGATCCGGGTCCCGGCGCGATCACCTTCTTCTACACCAACCAGCAGAGCGCCCGCCTGATGTTCTACCACGATCATGCGTGGGGCATCACCCGCCTGAACGTCTACGCTGGCGAAGCTGCGGCATACTCGATCACGCGATGCCACCGAACAGCAACTGATCGACAGTGGCATCCTGCCGGCTGATCAAATCCCGCTGATCGTCCAGGATAAGACCTTCGTACCCAGCGATTTCCAACTGTCAACCACCGATCCCCTGTGGGATCAGCGCCCGCTGGGGTGGATACGGTGACCTGTGGCTGCCGCACGTGTACGTGCCCGCCCAAAATCCTGGCGACAGCTCGGGCGTGAACCAGTTCGGCCGCTGGGCTTATGGCCCCTGGTTCTGGCCACCAACCTCCAGCATTGCCTACGGTCCGGTAGCCAATCCTTACTACGATGCGGCCTGTAATCCTGACTTCCAGTGGTGTGAGCCGCCTTTGATGCCCGGTACCCCCTACATCTCGATGGGCATGGAAGCCTTCAATGACACCCCGCTGGTCAATGGCACCGCCTACCCGACCGTGACCGTGGATCCGAAAGCCTACCGCCTGCGCATCCTGAATGCGGCGAACGACCGCTTCTTCAACCTGAGCCTGTACATAGCTATCGATGCAACCGGCAACTCTGTGCGATCCCGCCACCAATCCCACCCCTGTGCCCGAGAGTACCGGCGTGACCTGCACCGAGGTGCTGTTGAACCCGGCTGAAGTCGCTGCGGCGCTGGACGACTCGACCATCTTCCCCACCCCAGATGTGACCACCGCCGGTCCGACTGGATCCAGATCGGCACCGAGGGCGGTTTCCTGCCCGCGCCGGTCGTGATCCCCGCCCAGCCGATCACCTGGGTGAATGACCCGACCGTGTTCAATGCGGGCAACGTCGATCAGCACTCGCTGCTGCTTGGCCCCGCCGAACGCGCGGATGTGGTTGTGGACTTCTCCGCCTTTGCTGGTCAGACCCTGATCCTGTACAATGATGCCCCGGCAGCCTTCCCGGCCCGCGACCCCCGCTATGACTACTACACGGGCAGCGGCGACTACCGTGACACCGGTGGCGTAGGCGGCGTTAGCGCTGGCTACGGCCCCAACACCCGCACCGTGATGCAGATCGTGGTTGCGATCTGCTCCGGCTGCCCCGGCCTATAACCTGGTGCGCTTTGCAGAACGCATTTGCTCACCAGACAGATAACAGCGGCGTGTTCGAAAGCTTCACAGAACCCGATCATCGTCGGGCAGGGCGCCTACAACTCTGCCTACGGTACCACGTTCCAGAACAATGGCCCTCTGGCTGGCCTGGTGCAGATCTTCGACTTCCAGTTCACCTTCAAAACCCTGACTGGTGCAACCCTGACCATGCCATTGACCAGTAAAGCTATCCAGGACGAAATGGGTGAAGCCTTCGATCCTGAATACGGCCGGATGAGCGGCAACCTCGGCGTCGAAGTGCCGAACGCTCAAGCCGGCACGCAGCAGAACCTGATCCTATACCCGTTCGTCAACCCGGCGACGGAAATCTTCCAGGGCATTCAACTGCCACCAGGTGTTGAAGTGACCCCGATCGCCATCGATCAGGCGATGGCACGCAGATCTGGAAGATCACCCACAACGGTGTGGACACGCACCCGATCCACTTCCACCTGTTTGATGTGCAACTGATCAACCGGGTAGGCTGGGATGGCATCATCCGCAAACCGGATGCCAACGAGCTTGGCTGGAAGGATACTGTACGCATCAGCCCGCTGGAAGACACCATCGTCGCCATGCGCCCGATCATCCCGCAACTGCCCTGGGGCCTGTTCGACAGCATCCGACCGCTGAATCCAAGCATGCCGCTTGGCTCGACTGGCACTGTTCAACAGCACCGATATCCTGGGCAACCCAATCCCAACCATCACCAACCAGCTGGTCAACTTCGACTGGGAATACGTCTGGCACTGCCACATCCTGAGCCATGAGGAAATGGACATGATGCGCCCGATGACGGTGGACGTCAAGACTGCCCTGCCAGACCCCCTCGACCGTGGCTTACTCACGCAACGGCACAACCGGCCCTGTCTCCCTGACCTGGTCGGATGGCACACCGCTGCTCTTCGTGGATGCGGATACCTATGACATGTCCAACTGGGGCAACCCAGCCGCAGAAGTCGGCTTCCGCGTCGAGCGGGCTGTAATCGCTCGGAGTGGTCGACCCGGTACCTACTCTATCATCGCCACACTCCTGGCTAATAAGACCAGCTACGTTGATAGCACTGCAGTGACTGGGACGAACTACAGCTACCGTGTGGTTGCTTTCAATAACTCCGGGGACTCTACCTCGGCGGCGGTGGGCAGCGCTACCGTGCTCCCGCCGGCAGCCCCCACCCTTGCGGCTGCCACGTTTGTGACCGGAAAAGTCAACGTGACCTGGCGTGACAATGCCAGCAACGAAGACTTCTTCATGGTACAGCGTGCCCAGGACGGCGGCACCTTTAGCCTGCTCGCCTTCGCCCCTGCCCGCAACGCCACCGGCAATGTGACCTTCGTTGACAGCGGTGTGTCCGAAAACCACACCTACCAGTACCGGGTGGCGGCAGTGAACGCCGGCGGTACGTCCAACATCGCCTCGTCGAACTTCATCACCATCGCGGCGGCTCCGGCGGTACCCACCTACCTGCGTGGAACGTTTGTCGCCACCAGCGCCACCAGGGCAAACATCACCCTGAGCTGGAACGACAATGCTACCACCGAGACCGGGTTCATCCTGGAGCGGGCGACCAATGCGACCTTCACCAGCGGGCTGAGCCGTGTCCAACTGGCTGCGAACGCTATCACGCTCACGCAGAGCAACCTGGCGATCAGCGGATCAACCAGCAACACTTTCTACTACCGGATCAAAGCGTATGACATTGACGGTACCTCCGTCTGGTCGAACACCTTGATCGTCTTTATACCATAAGGGCGGTGTAAGCAACCCCTTCGGGGGAGGGAGAAATCCCTCCCCCGATTTTTTTATCAACAACAACAGCGGCGCAAGATAATCCCCCACACTGCTCAAAAAGCGAGCCCGGGTAATTCTTATTATCGCGGTTTTCGTTTATACTTACCCTACCATGCAGACTGCTGCCATCCTACCTGCCGATCTGCGCGCCGTCCTGTTTGATCTCGACGGCACGCTGCTGGACTCCTTCTCCGGGCATTTTACCGCCTACCAGATCACATTCAGCCACTTTGGCCTGCCAGCCAGCCTGGACGATCTGCTGCGGGTGTACTCGCCAGACTGGCTGCAGGTGTACCGGGCGATAGGACTGCCTGAGCAGCACTGGGCGGAGGCGGATGCGATCTGGCTGGCAGAAGCTGCACGGCACGCGCCGCAGCTTTTTCCCGGCGCGCTAGAATTGCTGGAGGCACTGGCGCCGCGCTTCGCCATGGGGCTGGTCACCTCCGGCTCGAGCGAGCGGGTAAGGCGCGACCTGGAGCGCAACGGGCTGGACGGGCACTTCAGGGTGGTCATTACCGGCGGGGATGTGTGCCAACCCAAGCCGGACCCCGAAGGGCTGCTGAGCGCGCTGCGATTGTTAGGCATCGCCCCATGCCAGGCGGTCTTTGTGGGGGATGCTGCCGCCGATGCTTTCATGGCCCGAGCGGCAGGGGTGCCGTTCATCGGGATGCTCACCCAGTTTTCCGGCAACCTACCCGCCGGGGATTACCCGCGCGTATGCTCACTGAGCGCGCTGATGCAGCTATTCACACTATAAGGAGCCTGCCATGTCCCCACAACCCTGGAAGCTCAGCCCATCCGATCTGACCTTTTTATGGGACGAGTGCCCGCGCTGCTTTTACCTGAAGGTGGTGCACAAATTCAACCGGCCGCCTACGGCTTTTCCCGGCATCTTCTCGCGCATCGACGGCCTGATGAAGCGCTTCTTTGCCGGGCGCAGCACCGCCGAGTTCACCGACGATCTGCCACCCGGCACGGTCAAGTACGGCGGGCTGGGTGTCGAGTCCGAAGCGCTGCTACTGCCCGGGCACACGACGACCTGCATGCTGGCAGGCAAGTTCGACAGCGTGCTTGAGTTCGAGGATGGCACATATGCAGTGGTCGACTTCAAGACCACTACCCCAAAGGCAGAACATGTGGCGTTCTACTCTCGCCAGCTGCATGCCTACGCCTACGCACTGGAGCATCCGGCACCGGGCAAGCTGAGGCTGAGCCCGGTAACGCACCTGGGACTGTTCTCGCTGGACCTGGACGAACTGGAGCGCCATTCTACGGACCGTCTGGCACTGTTGGGCCCAGTGCTCTGGCAGGAGTGTCCGCGGGATGAGCCTGGTTTCCTGGCTTTCCTTGACCGGGTGATCAGGGTGCTTGAGCAGCCCGAGCCACCCCCGCCGGGGGAGAAGTGTGGGTTTTGTAAGTACCGGGATAGTTCTCGACTGACCGGTTATTAAACCTATTAACCGCAGAGAGCGCTGAGAAAACCTGAGAGAAGATCACTTACCACAGAGCACACGGAGAACACAGAGAAAACCTGAGTATTGAGCACTGACTGCAGAGGGTCCAGAGAAAGCAGAGAGAAGAGCGATTGGGGATGGTTGGTAAGCGGATGAGTAGCGGATTAGTGGATAATGCCGGGGTGGCTCGGCGCTCTCTGCGGTGAACAGGTTTTTCAGCTCTGCACAAGGCGTGACTTTTATCCTGCCTGATTGGTGACCAAGCAACTTTCAAGTTTACCCGTGTGTGTGATTTAATGAGCAAAATCCAAAACGGAGGGTAAGATGTCTAAAACGATCGATGATCTGAAAGCCGCGTTTGCGGGTGAATTGCAAGCCAGCCGCAAGTATCTTTCTTTTGCCAGGAAAGCAGATGAAGAGAGTTTGCCGCAGATAGCCCGGCTGTTCCGCGCTGCATCCCACGCTGAGACGATCCACGCCCACAATCACCTCAAGGCGCTGGAAGGGATCCAATCCACGGCGGAGAACCTGCAGACCGCCATCGAGGGCGAGAACTATGAAGTGAGCAGCATGTACCCGGACTTCATCAAAGACGCCGAGGAAGAAGGCGCCAAGAAGGCACTGCGCTCGTTCAATTGGGCGATGGAAGTGGAAAAAGTGCATGAGGGGCTGTACCGCAAGGCGCTGGCGGCGCTGGAAGCGCACGAAGCCCAGGCGGAGACGGATTATTATGTGTGCCCATTATGCGGCTATACGCATGAAGGTCCACTGGAGGGACGGTGCCCGGTTTGCAATACGCCGGGGGAGAAGTTCGAGCGCGTGAGCTAAAGAAAAACCTTTTCACCGCGGAGAACGCCAAAGCACGCGGAGAATATCTTTACAGAAAAATTAACTTACCACAGAGCACACGGAGAACACAGAGAGGGTATAAAAATCTCTGTGGGCTCGGTGAGCTCTGTGGTGTGTTTTTTTATGGGGGCAATGGATTTGCTTGCTCCGCGGTATAATCTTTAAAATTCAAGAGTGGAGAACGGCATGAGCGAAAGAAAGATCCGTGTGTTGGTAGCCAAACCTGGGCTGGACGGTCATGACCGCGGTGCGAAGGTGGTGGCGCGGGCACTGCGCGACGCGGGTATGGAAGTGATCTATACCGGGCTGCGCCAGACCCCTGAGATGATCGCCGAGGCAGCCCTGCAGGAAGATGTGGATGCGGTGGGGCTGTCGGTGCTGTCAGGTGCGCACATGGTACTGGTGCCGCGCGTGCTTGAGCTGCTGCGCGCCAACGGACAAACGCAGGTCAAGGTGTTTATCGGCGGCATTATCCCTGATGAAGACGCGCCGCGCCTGCTGGAGATGGGCGTGATGGGTGTCTATGGCCCGGGCACGCTCAGCGAAACCTACATAACCGAGATCCGCGCCGCCGTGCTGGGCAGCGCATAACCCCGGGCAGCCTCCATGGACCTGGCCCAGGGAATCCTGAACGGTGACCGGCTGGCGCTGGCACGCACCCTCTCGCAGGTGGAGAACGGCACGCCGGCGGGCCAAGCGGCGCTGAACACCCTTTTTGCCCACACCGGGCGCGCTCACCTGATCGGGGTGACCGGCGCGCCGGGCACCGGTAAGTCCTCGTTGGTCAACCAGCTGGCACGTCATTACCGCCAACCACCTGACGGGCAAGCAGCGCGGCGGGTGGCGGTGGTGGCAGTAGACCCTACCAGCCCCTTCACCGGCGGGGCCCTCCTGGGAGACCGCATCCGGATGCGCGACCTGGCGGGCGACCCGGGGGTGTTCATTCGCTCAATGGCTTCGCGCGGCTCTCTGGGCGGTATCGCGGCAACGACTGCAGCCATGGTGCAGGTATTCGACGCCGCCGGCTTTGAGATCATAATGATCGAAACGGTTGGCGTGGGCCAGGCTGAGGTAGATATCGCCCGCCTGGCACACACTACCCTGGTGGTCGAGGCCCCCGGCCTGGGCGATGATATTCAGGCGATCAAAGCCGGCATCCTGGAGATCGCAGATGTGCTGGTGGTGAACAAAGCTGATCATCCCGGCGTTGATAGCACTGAACGGGCGCTGCGCGGCATGCTCGAGCTGGCCCACCCGGTACCGCACCGCTTCAGCCACCATGGGCAGATCGAGCTGGTACCGACACCGGCTGCACCGTCACCGGCCAACCACGAAGCACTGTGGGTGCCGCCGATCAGGCGCACCGTTGCCACCGAAGGCACAGGCGTCGCTGAGCTGGCGCAGGCAATCGCCAGCCACCGCCAACACCTGGAAGAGACCGGCGGCTGGAAGCGGCGAGAGAAAGCCCGACTGCAAGCTGAACTGGACATGCTACTGCAAGAGAAATTGGTCGCCTGTTGGAAAGCGCAGCTCCCTGCAGCGGCTTACGAACAGGCGCTGGATGGATTATTGAGCCGCCAGCTATCCCCCTACCAAGCCGTGGACCGGCTGGTCAAATGCTAGGAGAAAAGGATGATCTACGGAGAACGCATTCGCTTTCGACACATGGAACGCACGGACCTGCCCCGCTTTGTGGACTACCTCAATGATCCTGAGGTGAACTGGGGACTGGCGGTCTACCTGCCACTTTCAATGGCAGCGGAGGAGCAATGGTTCATGAACATGCTCAAGCGCCCGGCGGCCGAGCAGCCGCTGGCAATCGAGGTACGCCAAGCGGACCCCACGGGAGGCGCCGATACCTGGCTGCTGGTCGGCAACTGCGCCTTGCTGGATATTGACTGGCGCATCCGCTCGGCAGAGCTGGGGATTTTGATCGGCGAGAAAGAATATTGGGGACGCGGCTATGGCACCGAGACCTTGCGCCTGCTGGTCAAACACGCCTTTGAGACACTGAACCTGCACCGGGTGTGGCTAAGGGTGTACGAGACCAATCCGCGCGCCATCCGCGCCTATGAGAAAGCCGGTTTCGTGCTGGAAGGCCGCCAGCGCCAGGCTGAGATCAAGAACGGCAAATACATCGACGTGCTGGTGATGAGCCTGCTGCGCGAGGAATACCTGGCCGGCATGGAATAAGGCGCACGACGCAACCAGCCGATCATGCCAGAGCTGCCTGAAGTTGAAACAATTGCCAGTGCGCTGCGCAAGGGAGGGCGCGGTGGCCCGGCATTGGTTGGAAAGTGCATCCAAAGCGCACACCTGCTGTGGCCGCGCACACTGGCTGAACCAACCCCGGCTGAATTCGAGCAGCGCATCCGCGGGCAGCAGATCACAGACATCGAGAGGCGGGGCAAGTTCCTGATCTTTCGCCTGGAGGCGGACAGCTTGCTGATCCACCTGCGCATGAGCGGCGACCTGCTGGTCGAGGCACAGTCTGACCCCATCGCGGCGCACCACCGCCTGACCCTGGAGTTGGAGGGAGAGCTGCGCCTGGCCTTCAACGATCCACGAAAGTTTGGCAGGATCTGGCTAGCAGCTGACCCGGAACGCATCCTGGGCAAGTTGGGACCCGAGCCGCTCGATTCCACCTTTACCGCGCAGGAACTGATTTAACCGCTTGCAGCACACCCGCCGCCAGCTCAAGCCGCTGCTGCTGGACCAATCCTTCATCGCCGGGATGGGAAATATCTACACCGATGAAGCGCTGCACCTGGCGGGGCTGCACCCACTGCAGGCGGCAGACAGCCTGGATGAAGCCCAGGCTGCCCGGCTGTGGGAGAGCATTCGGGCGGTGCTGCTGGATGGCATCCAGCGCCAGGGGGCAAGCATCGATTGGGTCTACCGCGGCGGCGATTTTCAGAATTATTTCCGCGTTTACCAGCGCACGGGATTGCCTTGCCCGGTGTGCGGGACGCCTGTGGAGCGCATGGTGATCGGGCAGCGAGGTACGCATTTTTGCCCGCGATGCCAGCCATTTCCAAAAGGAGAGTGAGCGATGGAGAATCTAGATGTCTTCGTGCTGGCGCTGTTTTGCTTCATCATGGGAGCGACACTGGTCGGTCTGGTGGTATATTTGCGCGGCGACAAGACCAGGAATGCACCAGGTGACAAACCATCTGATCTTGACCTGATGGAGGTGGCACGCCTGTGGCGCAGCCGCAAGACCAAGCGTCTGGTGGTGGAGCTGGAGGGAAAAACCCATGCCTCAGCCAGCGAGCTGAGCGCAGAGCAACAGCAGCACCTGGTGAGCACCGCCTCCGTGCTGCAAACCTGGCTGGCAGAAGGAGAGCCATCCAAAGAGCCTCCCCATCCTGTCGCGGCGCAGCCGGCATCACTTACCCCACCCGTGGCAGCCAAAGAGCAAGCCAAGCCGACGCCAGCCTTCCCAGCGCAGGAGGTAAAACCGGTGCCGGCGCGCCCATTGGATGCCCTCAACCGCGCCTTCATATCCGGCCCCACGCAGGCCGCGCCGAAGTTCAAATCCATCGCGGCCCAGATCAACGATGTACTGCAGTCTCGGCTGCCGGGTTCGCCCTTTGAAGCCGTGGGCATCAACCTGGTCGAGACCCCGGACCAGGGCGTGGTTGTACGCGTCGGCTCGGAGGAATTCCCTGGCGTGGAGGCCGTCCCCGACCCGGCGGTGTGCGCGTTCATCAAGGCGGCGGTGGCTGAGTGGGAGGCAAGCACGCGGACGGGGATAAGGTAACGATTCAGCGAATCGGCGATTTAGCGGTTCAGGGAATAATTAATCCGCCGGCCCGGCGAACGATCAGCGGCAGGAAGGTTTGCCGGACAGGCTGGCCAAAAACAGAAAAATCACTCAGGTGGCACAGGGGGAGGGTAAAGCTGTTGGCATGCAGGTCGCGGGTGTAGACACCAGCTGCGCAGGTAGTCAGCGCGTCCAGCCAGGCCGGGGTGCTGCTATCCCAATAGTACAGGGCCAACGAGGCTTCAGAGAAATCCAGCACATCGGTATCGGTGTAAGTCAGTATGACGGTGAGCGGCAGGTTGAACGTTACCACCGGGCCGTAAGTATTTTCCGCGGTCAACTGGAAGCTGTGGTGGGCATCGACCAGGTCGCCGGGGTCGTGATTGGGTACAGGCAGGGGTGTGAAGGTAAAGGTAGTAAACTCACTGAGCGCACCGGCTGGAATGACAAAACTGGCGCAACTGTCAAGGGCAGTTAGCACACCGCCCGTGTTGCCAATGATCTGCTCAAAAGCCTGGAGAGTGTGCCAGTTGGGGTCATGCAGGCTAAGAAAGACTTGAAGCTCACTGAGTGGGTTGATGTAGTCTTCCGGGACGGTCAGCGCGTTGTAGTCCAAATCCAGGCCATCGCCATCCGGGTCACCCGGAGGAAGAAGATATAAAAGGTGGGTAAGATCGGGGATATCGCCAGATAACTGATTATCATTGAGCAATAGCATATAGAGGCTGGTCAGGTTGCCCAATTCTGGCGGAATGACCCCACTGAGCTGGTTGGAAGAAAGATCCAATTCCATTAGATTAGCCAAGGCACCTAGCTGGGCAGGTATAGGGCCAGTTAGCTGGTTACCCGCCAATGCTAGAATCTCCAGATTCGTTACAAAGCCCAACTCAACAGGAATCTCGCCAGTCAACTGGTTATAACCCAGGGACAGCTGCTGTAAACTAGACAAATCACCCAGGTTCTGCGGGATGTTGCCATCCAACTGATTGCCAGCTAATCTCAACACCTCCATCATGCTTAACAGACCTAATTCTTCTGGGATGGGACCAGTCAACTGATTGCCGCTTAACCACAGGATTCTCATCTTTGTCAGGTACCCAAGATCAATTGGGATTGGACCGCTGAGTAAATTATCGTACAGGTCCAAACGTTCCAGCAGGGTCAGGCTGCCCAACTGAGGCGGAATTTCACCGCTCAGCTGGTTGCTGTTCAAGTCCAGCTGGGTCAGATTTGACAGACTGCCCAGCTCAGGGGGGATCATACCGATCAACTGGTTGCTGCCCAAGTCCAGGTGTGCCAGGCTGGATAGATTTCCCAGCGCAGATGGAATATAGCCGTTCAACTGGTTCTCGTTCAGGTACAGGTATGCCAGGTTGGAAAGACTGCCCAGCTCAGGGGGGATGATCCCGCTCAGTCCGTTTTCTTGCAGGTGTAATTGGGTGACAAAGCCGGATGCGACGGTAACGCCATACCATTCGCTGGGGGCGGTGGTCACCAGCCAGTTGGTATTATCGATCCAGTCAGCGCCGTTGGTGCTGTTGTAAAGTGCAACCAGGGCCTGGCACTCAGCCAGCGGGATCTCGGTTACATCAGCACAGAGAAACTGCTCTGTCCCCCGCACCGGCTGTGAGGACAGCAGAGAGAGCAGGAATACAAGGACCAATCCTAATAAGGGCGTGCTGCGCATCATTCTCATACTTATAAGCATAAAGCACCTCCCCCAATCACCCCGCTCACCTTAACCGGGATGCAGGTGCAAACCCACGAACGGTACCGGAGAGATAGATTTATTATATATCAGAATTCATAACCTGGCTGCTTGAATCGACCCGCTTATTTTGGGTATTTATAAAGTCGTTGTCGCTACGAGAATGCGCCTTCAGTTCAGGCTGCGTACTTTGCTCGACGAAGCAGCCCCCAGACCGGCCGGGAGATTGCTTCGGGCTGGAAGAACACCGGCCCGCGCAACGACAGATTATTCCGCGGCAAGTGCAACACACTTCAGAAGTGCGTTGCACTTGAAATCAGGTCAGGTGAAATGGCGTGGACTACGGATTTATCACCGCCCCCACATATGCCCGGTAGATCATCCCCACCCCCTCCGGCATGGTGATGTATCCGGTGAAGCGCCAGGCTGGCAGCAGCATGCGGTAGGCGGGATCAAGCGCCTGCTCGGGCGTCAGGTTGTCCGATCCGGGGACCAGGTATACCAGCTCAACCTGGTTGATGACGGCTGCGGCCTGGCTCAGGTCGGGCGGCATCTGCCCTTCGCTGTCAGGGTGCACCTGGAGGATGAACCATTCCAATGTATCACCTACCAGCCCGCCCTGGGCATACAGAGGAATGTCAGCGGGTACATCGGCGGGTAGCCCAGGCAGGCGCAGCATACGGCCATCTTCCAACTCAAGGAAATCGCCTCCGCTGGTGCGCCGCACAGTGCCATTGAAGTAGCCGCTGAACTCGTCGAACGGCTCCCAACCGCTGACCAGCAGCTGGCGTTCCCCGTCCAGCTCCTGCACCGCACCCCAAACATGGAGGTAACCCAGGTTGGACTGCAGGTACTCGGTCAGCCCGGAGAGGTCGCCGGCCAGGATCAGGTTGTTGAGCTGGAGGTAAGGCGCCGCGCCAGCCTCAGCCGCGGGCAAAAGCACCGGGCGCCCAAACAGGTGAGCTGCCTCGCCTGCCGGGTAGACACGTCCCCAGTATTGTGGATTCTGGTCTTGCGCAGGGTAGTAAGAAACCCGCATTCGCTCGCCGGGCTGACCGGCAAGCAACATGTCCCAGGCTTCCTGGGCGCTGATCACCGGGTAGCTACCCACGGATTGGTAATCCTCCCGATTGATCCAGGCAGAGCCGACCTGACCTTGAGGATTGACTTTGGCATAGGCTGCAGGGTAATCAATGCGCAGACCATCCAGAAGGCGGTAGAAGTTCACCTGACCATAGGCATACCCGCTTAGGTCCGCCTGGTAAGGATAGGTCAGGAAGCCGCGCTCGGTGAGGTATTGCGCCGCAGCGACCAACGCCTGCTCGGCGGACGGCAGGCCGCTTTGTGGGTACTGGTGGCCTTCGTAGCTGGGGAACAATGCCAGGTCCGAGTAGGAAATTTCGCTGTTCCACAGGGAGAGCATCTGCATCCCCTCGATGGCATAATAGCTGCGCTCGGTCTGGTCAGGGGTCACATCAAGCATCCACATCGGCAGATAGAGCTGAGCCTCCAAGCCCCATTGTGTGGCGAGCTGGCGGGCCTCATCCAATGTCAGCGGGGCATTTTCCAGGCGGTAATACGCGGTCACCTGCGCCGGACCTGCCGGCAGCTCGGTCGCCAGGCTGATTGGTATCCCTTCTGGCAGGCTGCCTCCGCCGCCTCCACCGTAGCCCAGAGCGGATGACTGTGCCAGCGAGGGCAGGGTGGGCGGCTGGGCGGGAACCGGCTGCGGGGTGAAGTTGATCACCACCGGCGGCTGGGTGTAAACCGGTTCTGGTGTTGGAGAGACGGGGGTCTCCGCGCCGGGCGTAATAACGCCCGGCGTAGGCACAGCAGGCACAGGGGTTTGCGTCGGCGGAGTAGCCAGCACCAATTCGGGTGGGGTTGGGCCGCCGAACAATTTCAAGGATATGAACAAGATGGCAAGCAAGATCGTGCCAGCCAGGGCAAAAGTAGTCAGGCGTTTCATGGCAGGTTTCCTTTCAGGTTGGGTGATGGTTTGCCACAGCGCTTGCAGCCGCCCGGAGAGGGAGTTTGCCTTGCGGGCCTCAGCCGCCGTCTCAGCCGCCCGCCGGAGACGGCGCTCCAGCTGGGCGGCGAAGATCGGGTCGGGGTGGGTCTGCTGAGCCAACTCCAGCAGCTCGCCGGCCAGGCCGGAAGGGAACCCGGCTTCGCCCGGAGTTGCCTGCTCGCCTTGCTGGCGGGCAGCCAGGTAAGCCTCCAACTCGGCCAGTTCAGCGGAGGAAGGACGTTTCGGGATCTCGTTCATCGCGCCACCTCCAGGTGCACTGCTAACCGTTCTTTCAGCTCGCTCAGCCCACGGTGAACCAGCATCTTGACCGCGGCCTCGCTCTTGCCCAATGTTTGCGCCGCCTCAGTCATGCTCAACCCGCCGAAAAGCACCAGCACCACCGCCTCAGCCCGCTCGGGGGTGAGTAGGCGCAGGACACGGGTCACGCGGCGCATTTCCAGGCGCTGCACGGCTGCGTCTTCGGGCAAGGGATTGGGACTGTGAACCGTTTCGGCCAGCTCAAGGGGCAGATCGGGGCGCTGCCGGCGGTAGTGATCGGCCAGCTTATGGCTGGCGATGCCAAACAACCAGGCGGCAAAGCTGCCCTGGCCGCGGAAGCCGTGGATGGCCTCCAGGGCGGTGAGGAAGGTCTGGGCGGTGAGGTCCTCGGCCTCCTGAACCTGACCGGTGCGCGCCAGGTGATAGCGATAGACACCCGGCAGGAAGCGCTGGTACAGCTCGCTAAAGGCATCGGGGTCGCTGGCAGCACGGCGGGCCAGCTCGGCATCGTGTGCCGCGGTGTCACGGTAAACGATGCGGGGAGCGGCAAAGGCCACAAGCAAGGAGAGGGGGGTCATTGTGAGCATACGAAGTCTGCGAAAGAACAGTTGCGCTGTGAAGATACCCATATGTCGTTGCACCTCCTGAAAAGGTAACAGGGAATTCGTATGACATTATTGTAGCGAAGATTGGGAAAGAGGCAAGCGAGGAGGAATTGGAATGGGGAGATTAAGTGATCAGGACGAAGGGAACGAACGGAACAATTGGCCCATGTTGAGCTTAAGTGCCTATTGACTTTCTAATATTTTGATATATAATCTTATTAACACGTGTTAGTAACACGTGTTAATAAACAAAAAGTGCGATTGAGGGCCTCCGAAGAGGCACCAGCCATCTTTCGGGGCCAGAGGAAAGATTGGATATTGCTGAGAAGCTGAAACATGCCCCCAAAAAGAGCGACCGCTGCTAAAGTTGCCGAGTTAGCTGGAATTTCCCGCACAACAGTTTCCTTTGTATTAAACAACGTCCCCGGAATTAAGATAAGCGAAGAAACCCGCCAGCGCGTTTTGGATGCAGCGCGGGAACTCAACTACCATCCCGACGCAAATGCGAGGCGTATGGTGACCGGTCAGACCCGGATGATCGGATTTGTCCTCCGCCAAAGCCCAGATCAGGCATTTTCGGATCACTTCTTCCCTCAGGTGCTACATGGCATGAGCCAAGCAGCTACCGCCCAGGGCTTCCACTTACTTTTTGAAGTAATTCCGCCCGAAGATCACCGCAACGTCTATATGCAGTTGATCAATGAGCGACATGTGGACGGAATCGTGCTCTCGGGGCCGCGTTCGGATGACACTGAGCTGCTGCCCGCTTACGAACAGGGTGCGAATATCGTCTTACTCGGACAAATACCGGGCAATAATATTCCATTTGCCGATGTAAACAATATTGGCGGCGCCAGAACCGCCACCAAACACCTGATAAGCATGGGGCATACCCGCATCGGGATCGTCACCAACGCGCCGCTGGCTTACACCGCAAGCACCGACCGCCTGACAGGATATCAAGAAGCTCTGGCAGAAGCGGGGATACCTTATGAGGAGCCCCTGGTACAGGTTGGCAATTTCACGACAGAGAGCGGCTGCCTGGCGATGCGCGAGCTGCTGGCGATGCCTGAGCGACCAACGGCTGTATTCGTCGCTTCTGATACGGTAGCATTGGGGGCCCTGCAAGCCATTCACCAGGCGGGATTGCGAGCACCTGAAGATATGGCGGTGTGCGGTTTTGACGACATCCCATTGGCAAAATACATCACGCCGTCGTTAACCACCATCCAGCTTCCCGCATACGGCCTCGGATGGGCTGCCGCAGAAATGCTGATCCGCATGATTTCGAAAGATGAGATAAAAAATCCTTATGTGATCCTGAACACTGAGCTGGTGATTTGGGACTCTTGTGGCGCACATCGTTCCCAAAGACAGCCAAAAGATTGCAGTTCAAACTATTGATCATACGCAAATGCACCACGGGCAAAAGCACATGAGAAAGGAAGGATAATGATCCACTGGCTAAAACACATTCAGAAAGCCAAAAACCATAATAAATCGGAACAACCCGGTTTCATCGCCGGGCATCTCAACATACGCATAACAAATTCCACGGAGGAGTAACAATGAAAAAACTAGCTTTTTACCTGGTCTCAATCCTGGTGATCCTGTCGATGCTCCTGTCGGCATGCGGCAAGGAGGAGACCACCACACCCATGGTTACGGAGGTACCCCCTGTCGAAACCGAAGAGCCCGAAGTGGTCGAGCCACCTGTAGAAGGCGGAATTGACTGCAAAGGTGCGCAGGCTGGTGACGTGATCACCATGTTCTACCAGTGGTCGGGCGTGGAAGAAGAGCGCTTGAACACGATCCTGCAGCCGCTGGTCGATGCCTGTGGCATCGTCATCCAGCCCGAGTCATCCCGCGACCAGGCCCTGCTGGACACCCGTGTCCAGGCTGGCACCGCACCTGACATCGCTTTCTTCAACGTCACCCAGCTGACCCAATACAAGGATTTCCTGGTCCCCATGACCGACCTGGGTGTCAATGAAGCCAACTATCCCTCCTATTGGCGGGACATGGGCAGCGTGGATGGAAACTGGCTCGGTCTGCCAGTCAAGGCTGATCCCAAGACCCTGATCTGGTACTCCCCGGTCGTCTTCGATGCCTATAGCTATACCATCCCCACCACCTGGGATGAGCTGGATGCCCTGGTCGAGCAAATGGTAGCCGACGGCAACGTACCCTGGTCGATGGGCCTCGAGTCCGGTGATGCCACCGGCTGGACCGGCTCCGACTTCATCCAGGATATCCTCCTGGTGACCCAGGGCCCCGACTATGTGATGGGCATCATCGACGGCAGCATACCCTACAATGACCCCGGCGTGAAAGAAGCCTACGAAATCTACGGCGCCTGGGCGGCTGACCCGGCTTACACCGTCGGCGGCGCACAGGGCACCCTGGAAACCGGCTTCCTGGATGCCATCTACCTGGCCTTCCAGGATCCCCCCGCAGCTATGATGGTCAAGCAGTCCGGCTTTGCCGGCGGCGAAGTGGCTGCTCAGTTCCCTGAGCTGGAATACGGCGTCGATTATGACTTCTTCGGCGTCCCCGGCGCTCAGGGCCTGCAGGGCGGCTCCGACTGGATGATGGCCTTCAACAACACCCCCGCCGTGCAAGCTCTGGTGGCTTACCTCAGCAGTGATGCTGGCGGACAGGCCTGGGCGGCGGCAGGCTTTGACCTGACCCCCAACTCGGCCGGCCTGAGCGCCTACACCGATGCGGCCCTGATCAAGAAAGCCAACATCCTGGCTGGCGCATCCGGCTTCACCCCGGACATCGGCGACTCGATCCCCGGCGGCTTTGGTAGCGCCGAATGGACCGCCATCGTCAGCTACCTGAGCGGCGGCGATCTGGATGCAGCCCTGGAAGCAGCAGCCGCAGTCCAGGCAGAAGTGCTGACAGGGGTCCCCGCGCCCGAAGCAGAAGTCGGGATCGACTGCATGGGTGCGCAATCTGGTGACGTGATCACCATGTTCTACCAGTGGTCGGGCGTGGAAGAAGAGCGCCTGAACACGATCCTGCAGCCGCTGGTCGATGCCTGCGGCATCGTCATCCAGCCCGAGTCATCCCGCGACCAGGCCCTGCTTGACACCCGTGTCCAGGCTGGCACCGCACCTGACATCGCTTTCTTCAACGTCACCCAGCTGACCCAATACAAGGATTTCCTGGTCCCCATGACCGACCTGGGTGTCAATGAAGCCAACTATCCCTCCTACTGGCGGGACATGGGCAGCGTGGATGGAAACTGGCTCGGTCTGCCAGTCAAGGCTGATCCCAAGACCCTGATCTGGTACTCCCCGGTCGTCTTCGATGCCTATAGCTATACCATCCCCACCACCTGGGATGAGCTGGATGCCCTGGTCGAGCAAATGGTAGCCGACGGCAACGTACCCTGGTCGATGGGCCTCGAGTCCGGTGATGCCACCGGCTGGACCGGCTCCGACTTCATCCAGGATATCCTCCTGGTGACCCAGGGCCCCGACTATGTGATGGGCATCATCGACGGCAGCATACCCTACAATGACCCCGGCGTGAAAGAAGCCTACGAAATCTACGGCGCCTGGGCGGCTGACCCGGCTTACACCGTCGGCGGCGCACAGGGTACCCTGGAAACCGGCTTCCTGGATGCCATCTACCTGGCCTTCCAGGATCCCCCCGCGGCCATGATGGTCAAGCAGTCCGGCTTTGCTGGCGGCGAAGTGGCTGCCCAGTTCCCTGAGTTGGAATACGGCGTCGATTATGACTTCTTCGGCGTCCCCGGCGCTCAGGGCCTGCAGGGCGGCTCCGACTGGATGATGGCGTTCAACAACACCCCCGCCGTGCAAGCTCTGGTGGCTTACCTCAGCAGTGATGCTGGCGGACAGGCCTGGGCGGCGGCAGGCTTTGACCTGACCCCCAACTCGGCCGGCCTGAGCGCCTACACCGATGCGGCCCTGATCAAGAAGGCCAACATCCTGGCTGGCGCGTCTGGCTTCACCCCCGATATCGGCGACTCGATCCCCGGCGGCTTCGGCAGCGCCGAATGGACCGCCATCGTCAGCTACCTGAGCGGCGGCGATCTGGATGCAGCCCTGGAAGCAGCCGCTGCAGTCCAGGCAGAAGCGCTCAATCCATAACATATTCCTGACAATGAGGGCTGCCCTGATGGTGAGGGCGGCCCTCACCATCAGGGCAGCCCTCATTCATCCAAGAATCCACAGCGACCATTTGTCAACAGAAGGGAGAAAAACGAATGGCAAAAGTGCCAACTCCCCAGATCATGAAGCAAGGTCGGCTGGCGCCCTGGTTGTACCTGGCACCAGCCATCCTGGTAATGGGTTTCTTCATCGTATACCCAATGTTCAACACCATCGGGTTGTCCTTTCAGAACAAAGATGGCACCCAATCAGCCAGCACAAACTGTGTGGAAGGAAGGCCGTGCTGGGGTGTTTTTGAAAACTACCGCTATGCGCTGACCGCCGAGCTGGATACCACCAACGTACAGACGACGTGGCAGACTTTCTGGACCTCATCGTATGGAAACACCATCAAATGGATCCTGCTCATGGTGAGTGGTACGGTATCGGTTGGGCTGTTATTCGCCGTCCTTTCCGAACGCGTCAAGTATGAAACGCTGGCGAAATCGATCATATTCATGCCAATGGCGATCTCATTCGTGGGTGCGGGTGTAATTTGGGGGTTCGTATACAACTACGGCACAGGGGTTGAGCAGGTGGGATTGCTGAATGCGATCATTACCGGGCTGGGATTCGATCCCGTAGCCTTCATCTCGACCCAGGGAATCAACACCATTGCCCTGATCATTGTCGGGGTCTGGATCTGGAGTGGGTTCTGCATGACCATACTGGCGGCAGCGCTTAAATCAGTTCCCGATGAAATTCTTGAGGCCGCCCGCGTGGATGGCGCCAATGAATGGAAGGTGTTCTGGTCCATCATGGTGCCGATCATCATGCCGACGATTACCGTTGTGGTGACCACGATGGTGATCAACGTGCTGAAACTTTTCGATATCGTGTACGTGATGACGGGCGGAAACTATAAAACGGAAGTGATCGCCAACCGGATGTACACCGAAATGTACATCAACTTCAATACAGGGCGAGGCACAGCGGTAGCCGTTATCCTGGTGATCCTCATCATTCCCTTTATCTACATGAATATCCGCCGCTTTTTGGAACAGGAGGCGATGAGATGAACCGGGATAAAATCAACCGTATCTTCAACCGGCTTCCAATACACCTGGCAGTGATTGGTCTGATGCTGATCTGGGTCGTCCCAACCATTGGCCTGCTGGTCACCTCCCTGCGTCCAGTCCAGGCGATCAACACCAACGGCTGGTGGAAAATGTTCGCCGCACCACCCGGAGCGCAAGAGTATAAAGAGTACTGCGGCGAATGCCATGGATCGGATGGGTCAGCAATCGCCGAAGCCGACTTAAGCGATGCGGGGGTGATCGGAGAATTCCCGCGCTCGATCCAGCTGCTGGCAAGCCTGAAAAGGGAGATCGATGGGCAGCCGCACATGGGCGAGCTGGAGATTCCCACGCCACAGCAAGCTGCAGACATCGCCAGCCACATGAAAAGGCTGGCGGGGTTGGAGAGCACACCCCGCCTGACACTGAACAACTATATCGACGCCCTGGTGGGCTATCGCGGCACCAATAACTACCTGGCTGACTGCGAAGCTGGCGTCCAGGCGTCGGGGATCAACTGTGACATTTCGGACATCCTAAACCCGCGCGGAATGGGCAGAGCGTTTATTAACAGCCTGATCGTGACCGTTCCGGCGACCATCATTCCGATCCTGTTTGCGGCTTTTGCGGGATATGCGTTTTCCTGGTTGGACTTCAAGGGCCGCTACTGGCTGTTCGCCATCCTGGTAGGGCTGCAGGTGATCCCGCTGCAGATGACGCTGGTACCCATTTCGCGCCTGTACGCGCAGCTGGGCTTAAACGGCACCTTCCTGGGCGTTTGGCTGTTCCACACGGGCTTTGGGATGCCTTATTCCATCTACCTGATGCGCAACTTCCTGGGAACCCTGCCACGTGACCTGTTTGAATCGGCTTACCTGGATGGGGCAAACCACTGGACAGCCTTCCGCAGACTGGCACTTCCGCTGGCGATGCCCGCTGTCGCCGCGCTGGCAATCTTCCAATTCCTGTGGGTATGGAACGACCTGCTGGTGGCGTTGGTCTTCCTGGGAGGCAACAACCCGGTGATGACTTACCAGATCAGCAACATGGTTTCCTCGCTGGGAGCAGGGTGGCATCTGCTGACCGCTTCGGCGTTCCTATCCATGATCCTCCCTATGATCGTCTTCTTCGCCTTCCAACGCTACTTCGTACGCGGCATGCTGGCTGGAGCTGTTAAAGGATAAAGGCGGGATTCGAGATGGTCAGGCACATGAATCAAGCACTGTGGTATAAAAACGCAGTATTTTACGAGTGCTACGTGCGCGCCTTCTATGACCGCGACGGAGACGGGCATGGTGACCTGAAAGGCCTAACCGAAAGGCTGGATTACTTACAAGAGCTGGGGGTAGATTGTGTGTGGCTATTGCCAATCTACCCCTCGCCCTTGCGAGATGACGGCTATGATATTGCCGATTACTACGGCGTATTGAATCAATACGGCAGCCTGGATGATTTTCAAAAGCTGGTATCAGAAGTGCATGCCCGAGAGATGCGCATCATTGCCGACCTGGTGTTGAACCACACCTCTGACCAACATCCCTGGTTTCAGGCAGCGCGAGCAGATCGCCACTCTCCATATCGCGACTATTATGTGTGGAGCGACAGCGATCAAAAATTTCGGGATGCGCGGATTATTTTCCTGGACACTGAAAAATCAAACTGGACATGGGATGAACAGGCTGGTCAATTTTACTGGCATCGCTTTTATGCCTCCCAGCCTGATCTGAATTACGATAATCCCAGGGTGCGGGATGAGATGCTGCGCGTGATGAAGTTTTGGCTAGACCTGGGGATCGATGGTTTCCGGGCAGACGCGGTGCCCTACCTGTTCGAACGGGAGGGGACTAACTGTGAAAACCTGCCTGAAACACATGTGTATCTCAAGCAGATTCGAAAATTTTTAGATGAAAATTACCCCGGGCGCATCTTACTGGCAGAGGCTAACCAATGGCCGGAGGATGTGCGACCGTACTTTGGCGATGGAGATGAATTCCATATGGGTTTTCATTTCCCGGTAATGCCGCGTATCTATATGGCAATGCGCTCAGGCGACCAGACGCCACTGAAAACCATCCTGGCTCGCACCCCACCTATCCCAGAAAACTGCCAGTGGTGCACGTTCCTGCGCAACCATGACGAGTTAACCCTGGAAATGGTCACCGAGCAGGAACGACAATGGATGTGGCAGGAATATGCCCCTGAGCCACGTATGCGGCTGAATATGGGCATCCGCCGTCGCCTGGCACCGCTGCTAGACAATGACCCCCGCAAGATTGAACTGGCCTACTCCTTACTCTTTACGCTGCCGGGTTCGCCGATCATCTATTATGGGGATGAAATTGGGATGGGCGATAATATCTGGCTGCCTGACCGCAATGGGTTGCGCACACCAATGCAATGGGAATCATCTCCCGGCGCCGGATTCTCATCTGCACCCAAGGAAGCATTTTATACACCCGTTATTGAGACACCGCCCTACAATCCGAGCCAGGTTAATGTTACACATCAGCGGCACAACCCTGGATCGCTGTATCACCGGATCCGGCAGATGGTCGCCGTTCGCAATGCACATCAAGCCCTGGGGCAAGGGGACCTGATCTGGGCAGAAACAAGCACACCCGCAGTGGCTGCATACTGGCGGGTTTGCCAAGAACAGAAAATCCTGGTGCTCAATAACCTGTCTGGGACCCCCCAGGAGGTAAGGGTGATCCTGCAGGGGGACAGCGGGCAGTATATACAATCAAATAAACCCGACCTGCTTGGGAGCAGTCCGCCTACCTGGACCTGGAGAGACAATCAACTGCAGGGGGTGCTGCAAGCACACCAGTATCTGTGGCTGTTGGCAAGCGAGTAGGCAAGGAAATGGATTGTTGCGAATAGAGAAAAAAGAAAATAATTATTGCGAATAGGGCGAATGGGCAAATTTGGCGAATATTTAATAAACTAGCAAATAACTCTTTACCCCTTTCCCCTATCCCTTATCCCTTTTTTGGTTGCACTACCCCCTGATATTTTGTATAATAATCATAGAAAACTGACCATTCCATCGCAGGCGGAAAAAAACCACCACCGACCTCATTCCTGACCGCTGGCATAGGCTGGCGGATTTTAATTTACAACAAAATAGGAGGAGGCAATGAGCACACCCCCAAAGCCCATCCACCAGGTACTGTTAGCGGTTGACGGATCAGAGAACTCCCTGGCTGCGGTTAAAACCGTGCGCGATATGGCGCTGGCAACTGCCCACTGCAGTGAGTGCCGGGTGAAGGTGCTAGGCGTCTTGCCGGTTTCCGAAGGCTCAAACCACGCAGTGTATTTACTCCCCCTGAGGGAGGCCGAGCGGATCCTGGGCGAGCATGGCGTGCACACCAGCTCTGACCTGATCCAGGGCTACCCGGCGGAGGTTATCCTGGCGCAGGCATCGTTCAGCCAGCCAGATCTGATCGTGATCGGCGCCAAAGGGCTGCGCGCCACGCTGGGCATCCTGCTTGGTGGGGTAGCCCAGGCGGTGGTGGAGCATGCCGGATGCCCGGTGCTGGTGATCCGAGCACCTTACCGGCGGATTAACCACGTGCTGATGGTCACCGACGGCTCGGTATCCAGCCACCATGCGGTTGAGTTTGCAGCCAATTTTCCGTTTGTCAGCGACACCGATTTTCATCTGCTTCACGTTCTGCCCCCCTCCCCGGTGCTAACGCCCGAGCTACTCTCCCGTATCTGGACCCTGTCGGACGAATCAATCGACCCAGCCCTTTTCAACACCCGGGAGATTGAAGCGGAGGTAGAGAGCGGTCGCGCGGCCGGAAAATCCATCCTGGACGAGGCCAACCAGGTCTTGTTATCCCAGGGTATCAAGGCGAAAAATGCCCTGCTGCAAGGGGATGCTGCTACCGAAATCATCCAGTACGCCAGCAACAAGGAGATCGATCTGATCATCGCCGGGTCGCGGGGGCTGAGCCCGATGCAATCCTGGCTGATCGGCAGTGTCTCGCGGAAGCTGGTGCACTATGCGGGTTGCTCGGTATTGCTGGTCAAGAGTTCTGGTGACTGCTTGATTTTCGGGATCAAGGCATTATTTCGGGGAAAATTGGAGGAGAACAGGGCGGGTTGTGGTGCGGATGCCGAGCGGATGCCCGGTGGATGCCGGGCGGATGGCATCCGCCCCTACGGTTGAGACGCAATATTTTGCGTCTCTACGGGGGTGTCGTCTGAGGGGGCGGGGGAAGCGGTAATTTGCTCGCGGATGGTATTCATCATCAACCGCTTGAGAATCTCGTAGAACGAGATGCCATTCATATCCAGGATCACTGACAGGGCAGTGTCGGTCTCCTTTGGACCAAAGGCCGGGTTGCAGTTAGAGTCAATGAAGTAATAGCGTCCGGCTTCATCCAGGCGGACGTCAAACTTGCCGTAGTCGCCCATGTTGACCACATCGAACGCCTTGCGCACCAGCTCGCGCAGCAGCGGGCCGCGGAAAGTGTGATAATAAAAGGCGGCGTTGGGGCCGGTCAGCCACTGATCTTCAAAGGTGAGGAACACATACGGCCCCTCGGTATGGCGAAAGATCTTCTCCGCCAGGTATACCTTCTTGCGGTTGCCCTCGAGCAAAATGGCGGTGATCTCCCGCCCGCCAACGAATTCCTCCACCAGCACCGGCTGGCGGTAGGTGCGGATCAGCTTGCGCAGCCGCTTGCGCAGCGCCTTCTCATCCTCCGAGACGGCCTCGCGGGTGATCTCCACCCCGCCGTGGATGGCGTTCAGCTTGGAGATGAGCGGAAAGCGCAGGGTGGGGTCTAGGTATTCCTTATCCGAGGAAAAAAGCTGGAAACGCGGCACGGGTAAGCCATTGCGCTGCAGCAGCTCTTTGATCAAGAACTTGTTGGTGTCCAGCGCCAAACCGAGCATGCTGGCACCGGTATACGGGATACCCAGCAGCTCAAGCACACCAGGGATGGTGGCGGCCAGGTTTTCCTTCCCCTTGACCGAATCGACCAGGTTGAAAACCATTTCCGGCCGGTCCTGCTGCAGGCGCTCGGCCAGCGCAGCATCGCCAGGGTAGAGCTGCACATCCACCCCCATCGCCCCCAGGTATTCACACACCAGGTGGGCATCGTGGGCGGCGTCCTTCTCGGTGATGTACTGCGCCTCAGTGGGAAAGTCCTCCCGCTGCACGTAGCTGTACACAATGCCGACCTTACGCGGCCAATCCACCTCACTGGCTTTGATACGCGGCTTTCGCTTGGGCATGGGGTTCCTTTCGACACCAGCCAAGGCTGCAGAGACGCTAGATCTTGCGTCTCTACGCCATATGCATGGTGCAGAGATGATTATATGTGCTTCTCCCCCAGACCGCAACTGCATGGAAGAAATTCCTTTTTCTACCGCTCACAGCAGTGTCTGGCAAGGGTACTGAGATGAACAAACGGGTAAAAAGCAGAGAGCCAGGGATTTCACTCCCTGGCTCTGCCTGCCCTGCCGGTTGAGACCAGCCTCAACGGGCAATTCTGGGTTAAGAGGCTGCTTTTATGGTTCCGCGGTCAGGAAGGAGTCAATGACGGCGGCAAAATCGCTGAATTCCTTGGCTCCCACCACACCTTGCCCATTGATGGCAAAGGTGGGAGTGGACTGCACACCCAATTGACGACCGATGTTGGACATGTTCTGCACCAGGGCGGTGTAGCGCCCGGAATCGAGGCACTCGTTGAAATCGGCGGTGTCCAGGTCCATATCGGCAGCAAAGGATTTCAGGTTATCGATGCTAAAGGCACCCTGGTTTTCGCCGTTCTGGTGGGTGAACAGGTATTCGTAGAATTCCCAGAAGGCATCCTGCTCGCCAGCACACTCGGAGGCCTCTGCGGCCCACTGCGATTCATCACCGAGGAAGCTAAAGTGGAAAAAGGCAATCTGCACCTGACCATTGGCTACGTACTCTTCTTCTATCTGGCGACCCGCGCCAGTGGCATAACGCCCGCAGAATGGTCACTGAAAGTCGCTGAATTCGATCATCGTCACCGGGGCATTTTCGTCCCCTTTGAAGTGAACTGCCTGGCTGACCAGGTACTCCATCAGATCGTCGGCAGAGGTGAACTCGGGGATAGAAACGTTCGAGGTTGCGACGGTTGGCTGGGCAACGGCAGGGGCAGCGGTGCGGGTGGTTGTGTTACCGTTTTCGATCAGGGGACGGCCAAAATAGCCTCCCAGCAGACCGATCACCAGCATCACGGCGGCCGCGATTGGGGTTGCCCAGGATTGGATCACAATGGTCAAGGCGGGCTTTGGTGCGGTGGTCTTTTGCTCATCGATCTTCTCGATCATCAAACCTCTCCTCTGAATGAAATGAGTAGCTATTGTATCATGATTGCGAATTTCGACTATTAAGCGTGGCTTAGTAGACCAGGGCAATGATTTGCACGGAACAGGCTAATCTTCATAATAACTTTATACAATTTTGTTACACTGAATCTGGCGGGGAACAATGGGCACCGACACAGAATCAGTTCCTGCCTACTCTTACCCAAACAGGAGAATGAATATGTGCTATCGCAAAATTACCCGCTGGGTCAGCCTGGCTGCTACCGTATTGTTCTTTTTAGCGGGCTGTGGGCAGGCAGAAACGCCGCTACCAACCCAGACCAGCCAATTTGTTCTGTCAGCAACAGTAAGTCCCGTCCAATCCACCGCGACTCAACCACTACCAACGGTTACGCCGCTGCCCCCGACAGTGATGACGCATCCCCCTACCCCCACCCCCTGGCCACAGGTGATCGTGCCCGGACCAAATGATATCCATGCGCTGCTGGTGCTGCCAGACGGGCTGGGGCCGAACTGGTACCTGAACGCAGATAATTTTGAGACCTATGGCTGGGCAATCACGCTGGCCGGGGTGGACCAGAAGACTGCCCCATGCCCTTCAGCAGTCAACTGGTACGGCCTGCCGGATGTGACCGTGGATGTGCTGCTGGGTGATATCCCAGAAGTGAGCCAATATCAGGTGGTAGCCATCATGCCAGCTACTAAAAAAGTGGCCGATGCCTACGGAGATTTGCTGAGCAGCCCGGCGGCCCTTGCTCTGCTCGAGGCAGCCGACCAGGTAGGGGCAGCCCTGTACGCATCCTGCGGTGGGGTGCGTGTGCTGGCTGAGGCCGCGGTATTGGACGGTCACCAGGTTACCGGCGAGGCCCAATTCCAGGCAGAGTATGAGACGGCGGGGGCAATTTACCTGGGAGAGGGTCTCCCGCCAATAATAGATGGAAATATCGTCACCTCCCAACAGGGACTGCACTACAACCTGGACAACTGCGAGTCGTTAGCAGCCGCCATGGAAAGCAGCCTGCCGGTTGATCCGGCCGCGCCGGTCACAGAGGTGCTAACCGCCAGCTTCGAGGTCACTGAACGGGACACCACCTGGACGCACACCTTCGGCGGCAGCAGCGCGGATGGCGTCCAGGCGATGCAGCAGACCATCGACGGTGGTTTTATCTTGGCGGGGTATACCTTCTCGTTCGGGTCCAGCTATGTTAATGCTTACCTGGTGCGCACGGATGCAGCCGGCAATCTGGTGTGGTCGAATGCCTACGGCGGAGCGGGCTGGGAGTACCTGTTCGCGGTGGCCGAAACCGCCGATGGCGGTTTTGTGGCTGCCGGGTATACCACCTCCACTGGGGCAGGCTCGATGGATATGTACCTGCTGAGGGTCGATGCGCAGGGTAACCTGCTGTGGGAGCGCACCTTCGGCGGGGCAGGGATCGACGTGGCTCAAGGCGTGGCGGTTGACTCCCAGGGCGACCTGGTGTTGGCGGGCTATACCCATTCCAGCGGCGCGGGCGAGAATGATGTCTTTATCGTAAAGACCGACGCCGAGGGCAATGAGCTTTGGTCACAGGTGCGCGGCGGCGAAGAGTCGGACGCCGCCATGGATGTGCTGGTGGACAACCAGGGCAACTACCTGGTAGCCGGGGCAAGCGGATCGTTCGAGGCAGAAAACCGGGATGTGTATGTGCTCAAGCTCAGCCCTGACGGCAATATCTTTTGGGAGCAGCTATATGGGCACCATGGCGATTTCCTGAGCTACGAATGGGGCAATGACATCATCGAAACAAGCGATGGCGGCTACCTGGTGGCAGGGAACAGCAATGCTGCGCTGGGAGGCAGCACCGGTGAATTGATGAATATGTACCTGGTGCGCATCGATGCGCAGGGCAACCTGTTATGGGAGGAATTTGCCGGGCGCGGCCAGTTCTACGACTATGGCAATGCCGTGCTGGAGCTGCCGGGGGGCGATTTCCTGGTGGCAGGCACGTCCAAGACCCGCTCGAACAACAATGAGATCTACATAGCCCGGGTAAACGCCCAGGGCGCCGCCCAGGATGGAAGCACTTTCGGGGATTTTGGATCTGAGTGGGGCAGTGCGATTGCCCTGACACCCGACGGTGCAATCGTGCTGGCGGGACAGACCAACTCGTTTGGCGCCGGTTCCTTCGATGCCTGGATGCTGCTGCTGCCGACGGAGTAGTGCGCATATGGAAGTATGCAGGCAAGGTGAGCTATGGAAGCGATTTTGAGAATCCCGGTATGCTTGTTGATTGCCAGCCTGGTGGCGGGATGCAGCAGCCCAACCCCCTCGCCTGCACCGGTCGATTCACCGCTGCCCTCACCAACCACCTCACCCAAGCCGTTGGCGACGGCGACACCTATCCCCACTGCCACAGCCACATCCCTGCCGCCTAGCGAAACCCCACTGCCTACCGTCACGCCCCTGCCGACATTATCCGGCAGAGGCGGGGGTATCCTGGCCTTGGCCCGCGAAGAACGAGGCCAGCGGGATATCTACCTGGTCAACGCCGATGGCAGTGAACTGACCGCACTGACGAATGACGCCTATTGGGATAACTGGCCTTCCTGGTCGCCGGACGGCAGCCAGATGGCGTTCACCTGCCGGCAGCCTACCGCCGGGTTGGGCGGCGGCATCTGCGCCATCAATGTGGACGGAAGCAACCGCCGCCAGCTTTCCAACGCCAACGATTGGGAACCGACCTGGTCTCCGGATGGCCAACACATCATTTTCGCTTCCCAGCGAGATGGCAACCCGGAAATCTACCTGATGAATGCCGATGGCAGTCATGAGACCCGGCTGACCCATGACCCGGCGGATGACTGGCAGGCAAACTGGTCGCCGGACAGCACCCGCCTGGCATTTGTCTCGGCACGCGATGGCGAATGGGAGATCTACCTGATGGATGTGTCGGACGGGGGCATTGCCGGAGACAGCCAGCTGGTCAGGTTGACGGACAATGAGGTCGCGGATGGCTTTCCGGACTGGTCGCCGGACGGTACCCAGATCGTCTTCTCGTCCATGCGGGATGGCAATGAAGAGATCTATGTAATGGATGCCGATGGCAGCAATGTGCAGCGATTGACCTTCAATGACTATGACGAATCCTTCCCGCGCTGGTCACCGGATGGACTGCGCATTGCCTATACTATCTTCTTACCAGCCAATCGCATCTACAGCTACGATATTGCCATCATGAACGCGGATGGCAGTGGACAGCACCAGATCACCCGCGGCAGCCAGGTGGACGAGCAGTGCCCGCGCTGGAAGCCGTGATCAAATCCCACCAGGAGACAGCAATGCATACCAGATTGACACGCATTGGTTTTACCCTATTCATGCTTGCATGCGTTGCCGGCTGCACGCCGGAACCATCCGTGCCAGCGGCAACAACTACGCCCAGTCAAACGGACACCCCCAGGCACATCCTACCCACGGCCACCTTCACCATGATTCCACCAACCAATACCCCTGAACCCACCTCCACCAACACGGCTCTCCCCCCGGTTGAAACCATCCGGAATATCGCCTATGTGCCCGACGGGGTCAACCAACAGGTGCTGAATTTATACCTGCCGCCGGAGGGAGAGGGACCTTTTCCAGCCGTGCTGCTCATCCATGGTGGTGGCGGCTGTATGCTCGACCTGGCCGGGCTGGCGACACAGCTCGCCCGCCAGGGATATGCGGCAGCCTCGATGAACTTCCGCGATTTCCCTAGTTATAGTTACCCGGCGGCGGTGGAAGATACCTTCTGCGGCCTGGCCTGGCTGTATACCAACGCGGAAACTTACCATCTGGACACCCAGCGCATCTATGCCCTGGGCCATTCCATGGGTGGGACATTAGCCGCCATGCTGGCGGTGGTGGATGACCCAGCCCTTTTCCTGGGTGGATGTCCTCACCCGCTGCCTGAGGCCAACAGGATCCACGGGATCGTCGCATACACCGGAATTTTCGATTACACCAGTCCTTCCATGACAAATAGCCTGATCAACTATGCCAACAGGTATCTAGGCGGTAGCAAAGCAGCAGCCCCTGATATCTGGGCGCAGGCATCGCCGATCACCTGGCTGGATGGCAGCGAGCCGCCTTTCCTGATCATCCACGGAGAAGCAGACCGCAGCATCCCGATCGAGCAATCGCAGGTCTTTGCCGCAGCGCTGCAAGCCGCCGGGGTGCCAACCGAGCTGATGCTCATCCCGGATGCAAATCACTTCGAAATCACTAACAGCCAGGTTACGCTGGAGGCAGCGCTGGAATTCTTGGACGGCCTTGCCAATCAATAAACCCGTTGATTTTCTGGGCGGCTAAGTTAGTACCAGCCGGTTGTACTGGCGCAGCAGCCCTTGCAGGCGGTCATGGGGCAGGGCCGTGACGGTCAAACCATCGCGTCCGGTCATGGTTTCCGCGGCGAGCAGCGCATTGAGAATGGCCTCTTCAGTGGCATAGGCCGCGGCCATGAAGAGCGGATCCAGCCGATCGTTGGGCAGCGCCTGGATAGCTGCCACGCCACTTTCCGGGCGGGCTGCGCCATGGTTGGCAGTGGAAAAGGCGAGGAACAGGTCGCCCGAGCCATTGCCTGCCATGCCACCGGTGCGCGCCATGCCAATAGCGCCGCGCCGGGCGAGGCGCTTGAGCTGGTAGGGCAGCAGTGGGGCGTCGGTTGCCAGGATGGCAACCAGAGAACCGGTATCGCGGAAGGGATTCTCGCCGCTGGTGAAAATCGCATTCTCGGTCAGGTGCCGCCCGACCGGCACGCCCGCTACGGTGAGCTGGAAGCGCCGCCCAAAGTTGGCTTGCACCAGCGCACCGATGGTATAGCCGCCGAATTTAGCCGGCAGCAGGCGCGAGGCAGTGCCAGTACCCCCTTTGAACTCGTAGCAGATCATTCCGGTGCCGCCGCCCACATTGCCTTCAGCCAAAGGGCCAGCCTGCGCCCCATCCAATGCGGCCCAGACATGCTCAGGGTGGATATGAAAGCCGTACATATCGCTGAGCCAGCCATCGGCGGTCTCCGTGACCAGCGGGGTGGACCAGAGCTGGAACAGACATTCATTTTTTACCTGCCAGGCGATGATGGTGTCGCGCACAATACCCACGCTGTGCGTATTGGTCAAGCCGACCGGCCCTTCCAAAAAGCCACCCTCCTCCAGCCAGGCCGCGCCGGTCAGCTCGCCGTTGCCATTCAACGGGAACCAGCCGCCAAAGACCGGGTCATGATTTGCTTTGCCGCGCGGGTGCAGGATGGTCACGCCGGTGCGGATGGACTCGCCCTCGATCAGGGTGGTGTAGCCGACCTCGATTCCGGGCAGGTCAGTGATGGCGTTGAGCGGGCCGGGCGTGCCTTCCAGAGGAATGCCCAGGTCACGGGCGCGGGGTTTTAGCATGGGATGACTCCAGGAGATATTTGGAGTAAGTATACCGTAAAGAAAGGGCTGCCCGGTGTTCTGGGCAGCCCTCAGGTGTCATCTTCGATAATTTACCTCCTTTCTCAGGCGCACTCGCCGAAATCACAGCGCCCGTTGTTGTTGGTATCCTCGTAGTGGCGGCAGTGACCAGGGTAAGAACAGCGCCGATCACAGCGCAGAGAACAGGTCTGGCTGGCGCTGGACAGGCTCGATGCAGAGGTCGAGGCGCTGCCTGTCTGACTGATTGCGCTCGAAGTGGATGGGCTGCCTGTTTGGCTTGCCAGTTCGGTGTTGGCTGCAGCGGCCTCCGTCATTGCTAAGCTGTTCACTGCCTGAGTAAGCGCCAGGAGGGATGCGGCGCTGACGAAGCCGATCACCTTGATGAACTCGGCCCGGCTGAGCTGCCCACTGCGAGGTGGGGCAGGTGCGACCGGTGCCGGACTGGCAGCCGGGGCGGGCGACGGGCTAAAAACTTTGCGCGTCACCGCGGCGATCCAGCGCCAGTGCAGTACGATCTTTAAGGTCACCAGGATCAGGGTGCCGATCGAGGCGAGGATGTGGATCGTGAGCCAGGATTCCAGATTGGTCAGGGTCAGGTCAAGCCAGGAGGAGATGATCAGGCCGGTGAAGGTGATGGCGAGAAACCCTGCCAGGATGGAAAGGTTGAGCAGGTAGTAACTGCGTGAGCGGGCTGAGGTCTTCCCGAAGAAGCGTCCGGTGACGGCGGCAACCCACTGCCAGTGGGCCAACAAGTGGTAAGTCGCAATGACGCCAATGCCGACGCCGATCCATTGGTGCAGCTCGAGACCGGTCAGCTCGAGGAAGAAGGCGGCGATCAGACCGGTGAAGAGGGCGGCATCGATCAGCCAGTGGGAGGTGTGTTTGGTGGGCATGGTGGTATCCTGTTATGCATAGGATACCGGGGATGTGTTCAGGGATTGTGAAGGTTTGGTTTGGAAAGTGTTGGGATTTGGGGAGGAAAAAGGGATTTTCACCGCGGAGCACGCAGAGAGCGCGGGAGAGACAATTAAACAGAGTAAGAACACCGCAGCCAGATCTAGCGTATAACGCGGCGTGCCTAAAAGGTTTGCGGCAATTCCGCCAATAATTACCCCCTGCTCTTTAAATTGTGAGAGCAGATTCTGCAATGTCTGGAGTGGGCAAGCAGGGGGCTATGCTCTCGGGAGCGGCCATCCGAAAAGCATGGACAGGTTTCTCCACGCAATCTGCGTGCTCCGCGGTGAAGGATTCCTTCTAATTGATTTTATGAAGAGGTAGTATTCACCTTCCTGATCAAAAAGATCGACCCCAGCGCGCAGACTGCGCTGAAGAGGAACAACCCGGTGTAGCCCAGGTACTCGCCCGGGCGGGCGCTGTTGGCCAGGTCGATCAGCGGGCCGAGCAGGCGACCGACGGCGGCGGAGCCGGCGGTGGCAATGTTGGTCAGGCCCAGGTATTTGCCGGCCTCACCAGCCGGGGCAAGCAGGCTGGCGAGCGCCCAGTTGGCGGTGAGGAACAGGCCGATGCCGATGCCGAAGACGCTGCCGAAGATGAGCAGGGTGAGGGGGGTGCGGGCGAAGAGCATCAGCAGGCTGCCCAGGGTGGCGATGCCGCCGGCAACGTAGTGCATGCGGATGTGCCCAAACCGGTCGCCCAGCCAACCGCCAAGCAGGGCAAAGATAATCAGCGAGACGGCAATGGCTGCCAGCAGGTCGCCGGTCAGCTTGGGCGGGTCAGCCGCCTTGAGCACGTCCTGGACGTAGTATTGGGCGAAGGTCTGGATGCCGTACACACCGAGCAGGAAGGCAAAACGGGCAATGATCAGGCGGGCATAGGGGGAGAGGGCACCTTGGTGGAACAGGGCCGCCAGCGGCGCGGGTCGCTCAGCCGGTTTTTGCGCCGTACCGGCGGGTGGATTGGCGCGCAGCGCAGCCTTCTCGCGCACACCGATCAGCGTGACGGCTGCCCCCGCGGCCAATACCCCGATGATCACTGCCAGCGGCAGGCTGGGACGGGCGGCTGCCGGATCGAAAAGCCGCCCCAGGAAGAGCGACGAGACCACCATGCCGAGCATATCGATCAGGTTTTTAATTCCCGAGCCGGCGCCGAGCTGCTCCGGGGGGAGCTGATCGGGCATCAGCCCCTGCATCGGGCCGTGCGCCATGTTCGAGCTGAACTGCAGACCAATGTAGCCCAGCGCCAGCCAGGGCAGCCCGCCAGCCCAACCCAGGATCGCCAGGAAGATGAAATCGCCCAGGGTGCCAAGCAGGATCAGCGGGCGGCGGCGCCCCCAGCGCGAGACCCAGCGGTCGCTCAACGCGCCGGAGAGGGGCTGCACCAGCATGGCGATGATCAGCCCGGTGAAGGTAAGCATGCCCAGGGCGGTGTTCTTCAGCTCTGCCGGGACATAGTTGAGCAGCACGGCGGGCAGGATGATCACGTGCAGCCCGTTCCACATGAAGGACAGACCGAGCCAATACGTGTTGAGCACGAGCAGTTCATGCCAGCGGGCAGGTTTCATGCGTATTCTCCTTGCAAGTGGTTGGGAAGTTGAGCGGCGATGGCGCGCATCATGGCCTGACCGACGTGCACATCCAGCGTATCGCCGCTCAGGCCGGCGGGCGTTTCCAGGCGGTAAGGGGCGCCAAACTGCACGCACAGGTGATCGCCAGCTTCGAAGATGCCGGCGGGCAGGATGATCTGGCAGAGAGGCGCCAGCCGGGCGACAAAGCGCCCCACGCCAAGGGGCAGAGGGCCGAGCAGCGCGCCGGGATGGTTGCGCCCCTCGGGGGCCAGGCCGATCACCGGCTGCGAAGTACGGCGGGCGTACTCCAGAGCGTGGCGCACGGCGCGGGCACGTCCTTCCACCTCGTCCGAGTAGGGCGCGATGGGGGTCATATTGGTAAAGCCGTAGACCCCGGCGATCTGGCGGAACAGCCAGGTCGTCAGCTTACCCACCAGGACCTCGTACCATTTTCCGGGAAAGATCCAGGCGCCGGTCATGATCCAGTGCACCTCAACGGGCAGGTTGGCGCTGAGGGCAAATGTTAGCCACCAGGCCATGAAACCCGGGCGACCGTAATGGTTGATGGTGAGCAGGAAGGGGCCGGAGGCAGGGATGTGCTGCGTGCCGCGGACTGCGAGTGGCGGCTGGAGCAGGCTCACCGCAGTGCGCGGCATCTTTGCGGAACGAGCGCCGGCGGCGAAAGAACATCGCTGCCGCCAGGCCGGGGACCAGCTTCCAGGGTGTGGGATAAGAGGGGGGCATGTGGGGTTTATTTTATCCTGAAATTACGAGAGTAGAGACGCAAGATATTGCAACTATACGAAGGGAGGAGATGGAGATGGTAGAATTGGGAGAATTATACAAGGCACAAGATGAAAATCACCTTTACCCGCCACGGCGAAAGCCAGGCAAACATCCTGCAAGTGGTATCCAACCAGGGCTTGAAGCACCCGTTGACGCCTGCGGGCCGACAGCAGGCAGCCGCACTGGCAAATACGCTGCAGGATCAGTCCGTCACGCGCATCTACACCAGCCCGGTGCTGCGGGCAATTGAGACGGCGGTTATCCTGGCAGGGAAGCTGGGGGTGGAGTACGAGCTGGTCGAGGCGCTGCGGGAGTACGACATGGGGGTGCGCGAAGGGCGCTCAGACCCCGGGGTATGGCAGGTATGGTTCGAGGTGTTAGAAGCCTGGAAAAATCAAGCGCGCTGGGGAGAGCGCGTGGAGGGCGGGGAAAGCTTATATGACGTGCGCCAGCGCTTTGTTCCATTCGTTGAGCGGCTGGTTCAGGAAAACAGACAGGCTGAAGCGCACCTGGTATGCGTTGGACATAGTGGGTTGTACCAGATGATGCTGCCGCTGGTGCTGTCGAATGTCGATGAAGCGTTCATTGTCCGGCAGGGTGGATTTAGCTACACGGTGTGCATCACGACAGAATTGACCCCAAGCGGGCTGGTATGCACCAGTTGGGATGGCACGCCACTTTAGAGATGGGACCGGCTATAACGGGAGGCGCAGAATGTTGAACCGTCTGAAAACCCTTGTTCGCAGGTTGATCAACCTTTACCCGGCCTGGGTGTGCCGGCGGGAATACCAGCGCCAGGAATTCAGCGGATTCAACGAGCGCCCGGCGGAGCTGGCCTTCGTCTTCCGCAAACTGGCGGAGCTAACCCCGCACGGATCCTGGATGTTGGCTCAGGCGCCTCCGCCCTGTCATAGTTAATGCGCGGCTGCGGGGCGCTGGTCACGGCGACGGACAATGTGCGCGACTACTGGCCTGTGGGGATGTTCAACCGGCACTACCACATCCGGGATGACGACATCACCGCTACCCGGTTGCAGGAGAAATTCGACCTGATCACCTGCATCAGCACGCTGGAACACATCCACCAGCCGGCGCTGGCAATAGGCAACATGCTGCGTTTGCTGAAGCACGGCAGGCACCTGATCCTGAGCATGCCATAGCACAGCTACGTACGCAATGTCTACGACCTGCCCGGCTCCAGCTATGGGCAGGGACTGCCTTACATCACCCAATCTTTTTTAAGGGCTGAGCTGGACGGCTGGCTCAATGAGAATAAGGCGGAGATCGTCGAGCAAGAATACTGGTAGTGCTGGGAGGGGGAGCACTGGACGGTGAGGGTGCAGGTCATCCCGTCGCGGCAGGTGGGAGTGAAGGAGCGACACCAGCTGACGTGTGTGGATATCCGGAAGCGCGAAAATATTGCATGATTTTTGGCAAGAAAATGCTATAATAAAATAGTCCATGGGAAGCGGGGTATTGTTATAGGTGGCAACCAAAAGCGCACGATAAATAGTTATCGGTAAATGAGAGCTTACCCAGGCGAGGGTTTATCTGAGATACAGCCTGGCTTCTATGATCAGCTATCGATAAGGAACGGACAAATGAGAAAATCATGGTTGGCTTGCGTGGTTGTATTCTTTCTGATGGTTGTTAGCCTGAATGCAGATAAGGCAATTGTTGCTGCGCAAGATATCTCTCCAGAAAGCGAAACTGCTGCAACGATATCGCCTCGCAACCGCAGCTATCCTGTGCTGCGGAGAGGTTTCGGCGCAGCACAGAACATTTGGACTGGCGATAGAACAAATGCAAATGAAGCGCTGCCAATCGCACCAGCTGCAAGCCTGGAATTACCCAGCGCAGAGTATTTTCAGAATATGGCATTCCAATCATTTCGCGACACCACCTGGGAGATATATCAGGCTTTTTATGTCGATCATCAAGATCCCACAGTGATGCGGCTAACAAACGATAGTGTGTATGATGAGGAACCTAATTTCAACCGGGGATGCTCCCTGATCACTTTTACCTCAGAACGCGACGGGAATCCAGAAATCTACATTTTGAATGTTACGAATGGGGGGATTTAGCGCATTACCTGGAACGCGGCTGCCGACTACTCACCGGTATGGTCTTATGACGATGCCAACATTGTTTTTGTCTCGGAGAGGGATGGTAACCCAGAGATATACACCATGGGACGGGACGGCTCAAACTTGCACAGAGTTACCAATGACCCAGCAACTGACTTCAGCCCGACGTTCTCGCCGGATGGCAGCCAGATTGCCTGGATCCGGATTCTTGATAGTCAGTACGGTATCATTGTCGTAGCCAACCGGGATGGATCAAATCCCCATACTGTAGGAAGCCCGCTCCGTTTTGTCTATGATCTGATTTGGTCGCGCAACGGAGCTTACTTCGCGTTTGATTACGACGGGAACATGAACGGATGGAATGAATTAGCGGTCATGAATTTGGACGGCAGCAACTTATTCACGCTTTGGAATCCAGGGGTAGAAAAAGAAGCCTGGGCTGGAAGTTGGTCCGTCAGCAATGTGTATATCTTTTTTTCGAATATTGATTACATTCTGTACGAAGATCAATATTATATTTACCAGGTAGATACATATCGAAAGACTGTGTTTAATGCTGGTATGGAGTACATCTTTCTCTCCGAGTATGATTTTTATCCCAGCACATGTCCATCCGATATCACCATTCCTCAATCACGGGTCTCGAATTTGCCTGCGTATTCACGGGCAGATGGTTTCAGGATAAGCTGGCAAGCGTACGACCCAGGCCCGGCGTATCTGTATTGGACGATATTGCAATATCGCGCTGGACCCGCCAGCGACTGGGTACTGTTCGCAGGATCACCGGAAAGAGGCGGACTCGAGAATCTTCACGGCGTCCCCTGGTCAAACATACTATTTCCGCAGCCAGGCAAGGGATGAGGCTGCTAATTATGAGCCCTGGCCAGATGGAGACGGAGACACCAGCACCAACCTTTTCAGCTGGCTGCTGCATGGTAAGGTCAGCGATCCACGCGGCCAGCCTCTGCCAGGCGCCTCAATCGAGCTTTCCCCAGCAGCGTGGAACACCCTGGGAACTGAATCAGCTGGATATTACCTGGGCTACCTAACGACCAGCGGCGAGCATCAATTTTCCTGCCAGCTACCAGGATATGCAGAGCTGCCGGCTTCTTCGCTTGAGCTCTTGCGCGACGAGCAGCTTAATACTTATCTCCTGCCGAACACTGACTGGCTGGATAATGGTGGGTTTGAAGACAGCCGTGATCCATTCACTAATTGGCGACTCTCGAGTGAGCCAGGCACACCTGTGCTTGATAGAGGGCATTCAGGCATTTATTCCGCACGCCTGGGAATGCCTTGTGAGCCCCCATGCTTCACAGATGTGCTCGAGTTTCCTAATATCACGCATACTGAGCAAGAAGCTACCATTGCGGCGGATCAGTTTGGGAATGTTCATATCATTTATGATTACAGAATATACCTGATGCGCGATGCTCAGGGAATCTGGCATGAGCCGGAAATCATCGGGAACCTGGGGGACCCGGGAAACTTATCCTTGCGCCCCGCCCTCACGGTGGATAGCCAGGGCGGTCTGCACGCAATTGTAGTTGGACTCAATGTTAATATCGAATATTATTACAAGCCCATTGGGGGGGCCTGGGAGCTGCAGCACGATCTTGCCGGGGGGAGCAGTTTTAATCCTACAATCTCGGTGAACAACCTGGGAACAGTTTTTATTACCTATCGGGATTCATTCACCTTGTATTACCTGGTCAGGCAGCCGTCCGGCATCTGGAATACTCCTCAAGTGCTGGCATACCCAACAGCAAGCGCATGGGCGCAAACCGTAGACCCGGCGGGGAATTTCCATTTAGTATCCAATGATAGTTCCTCAACCGTATATCGCCGATTTCTCCCAGATGGCACAAAGATATTTCAAAATAGGGTTAGCATTGAAGGATCTCCTGCCATCAGAGTTGCGACCGGAGGGGATGGAACCTTGCACCTGATTCTTCAAGACTTAGATTATGGCGGTCCCTGGTATTACATGACGCTCTCCCCAAGCGATGTTTGGTCAATTCCGCAAACACTTGTAGGTCGCCTTACAGATGCCAGCCTGGTTGTGGACTCAAACGGCACGGTGCATATCCTGGCAGTGAGTACCTTTGAATCCTCCTATCCGACTTATTATTACCGGAAAACCGCGCAGGAGACTTATTTTCAGCGGGTATTCGCCTTCCCAGGCAGCTATATGGGAGCTCTCAGCCTGGCAATAGATCCAGAAGATCGCTTATATACAGCATGGGGGGATTGGTTCACGCTCAAATTTCGGGAAACCATGCTGTGGTCGGCGGAATCCCCCATCTGGTTGGCTACAGATCTATCAGTGCCAACCAACGCGCACCAGCCTACATTTTCCTTCATGTACCGTTTGGACAGCAGCCCGGACGTTCAACCAGTTATTGATGTCTCCGTGACGGATGAGCACAACACCTCTGTGGTAACAGCCGCAATTACTCTCCCTCAAGCGCGCGATTGGACCTTGGGGTGGGTTGACCTGCAGCCCTGGGCAGGACTGGATGTCACCATTACTTTCAGCTTAAGCCAACCTGCTGGCACCCTGCCGTCATTTGCCTGGCTTGATAGCGCTTCAGCAGGTGAATGGTTGACCCCGGTGGTCACTGCGGTCTATCCCACCCACCTGGATGCATGGGAAGGAGGGTGGCTCACGATCACCGGCAGCAACTTCCCCGAGTCGCCCAGTGTGCGCCTGGGTTCAATCATGCTGGGTGATGCCGTGGTCATCGATGAAGATACGCTGCAAGCGTATGTACCACCGGGTACACCGGTGGGCTTTTACGAGGTGTATGTGCTGACCTCAACCGAACAGGTGGGCGTCGCCCCTCAAGCAGTTGAGATAGGGTATCACATCTTACTGCCACTGGTTGAACGGTGATGGACTTTTCAGGATAACAAACAGGATTATTCTTCGAAGCCGGTGCGGTACAAGCGGTAGTACGCCCCGCCCTGCGCCAGCAGGTCGGGGTGCGTGCCCTGCTCGGTGATGCGCCCGTCCTGGATGACCACGATGCGATCGGCGTTGACCACGGTGGACAGGCGGTGGGCAATGACGAAGGAGGTGCGCCCATGCAGCAGGCGGGCGAGGGCGTGCTGGATCACCCGCTCGGTCTGCGTGTCCACGCTGGAGGTAGCCTCGTCCAGGATGAGGATGCGCGGGTCAGCCAGGAGGGCACGGGCAAAGGAGATCAACTGGCGCTGCCCCACCGAGAGCAGCAGGCCGCCCTCTTCCACCGGTGTGTCGTAGCCCTGGCGCTGCCGGGTGATGAACTCGTGGGCGCCAACGGCCTGTGCGGCTGCCTGCACCTCTTCATCGCTGGCATCCAGGCGCCCGAAGCGGATATTCTCCGCCACTGTGCCGTTGAACAGGAAGGGGTCCTGCAGCACAATACCCATCTGGCGACGCAGGCTGTGCTGGGTTACCTGGCGCAGATCATAGCCGTCAATCCGGATGCGCCCGGCGACCGGGTCGTGAAAGCGGCTGATCAGCTTGACCAGCGTCGACTTGCCGGCTCCAGTCTCGCCGACCAGCGCCACCGTCTCGCCGGGCTGGACGTGCAGGTTGATGCCCTGCAGCACCGGGGTTGGATCGTCAGGGTAGTTGAAGTCCACCGCCTCGAAGCGCATCTCCCCGCGGATAGCAGGCATCTCAATGGCATCGGGGGGATCCTGGATCTCGACCGGCGCGTCCAACAGGCCAAAGATGCGCTCACCGCCGGCCATGGTGGATTGGAAGGTGTCGTAGCGCCGGCTCAGGTCGCGGATGGGCTCGAAGAAGCGGTCGATGTACAGGATGAATGCGACCAGCACCCCTGCCGTGACCTGCTCGCCCAGCACTGCCGCCCCACCCAGCCAGACCATCAGCGCGGTAGCCAGCATGCCCAGGAAATCGATCGCCGAGGGGTAGGCAGAGGCGATGCGGGCGGCTTTCAGGTTGGTATCCAGGTTGTTGCGGTTGACCTCATCGCGGTAGTGGGCATAGTTGCGCGCCTGGCGTGAAAAAGCCTGCACCACGCGCACCCCATTGATGTTCTCCGCCAGCACCGAGTTGACCCAGCTGATGGCGGCGCGCACCTGGCGGTAGTTGTCGCGGGCGCGGCGGCGGAAGAGGATGGTGACGCCGATCATCATCGGCAGCACGGCAAAGGTGAGCAGTGACAGGCGCACGTTCATGCTCAGCATGACGATCACGATGCCGATCAGGGTGAACAGATCGCGGGCAATGGCCAGCAGCGCCCAGGTGAGGAACTCGCGCAGCACGCCTACATCGTTGATCACCCGCGTGATCACCCGCCCGACGCTGTAGCGGCTATAGAAGCTCAGCGAGAGACGCTGCAGGTGGGCAAACAAGCGCTCGCGCAGGTCGAAGATATACGACTGCGAGACGCGCGCCATGATGAACACGCGGACAAAGATCACCGCCCATTGGATCAGGTTTACGGCCAGGTAGAGCAGCACCGCCTGGGTCAGGGCAGGCAGCGAGCCTTTCGCCAGCCCATCATCCAGCGCTATCTTGATCAGGTACGGTCCGGCGACGGTGGTAGCCGAGCCGATCAGCATCAGCAGCAGCGAGAGCAAAATCCAGCCGGTATACGGTTTCGCAAAGCCGGCCAGGCGGCGGGTGATATTGGGGTCGTAGCCCTTTTGCTGGATATCGTCGGTGGGAGGAGCAATGACAGCCATGCTCTACTCCATCCCTTTCCCGTTGGTCAGGTTGACCGCCAGCGGCTGGTTGAGCGCCTGCATTTCTTCGTGGAAGCTCTCCTGGTCGCGCAGTTGCAGCTCGTAGATCTCGCGGTACAGCCCGTCCTGCGCCAACAATTCGCTGTGCGTGCCGCGTTCGACGATACGCCCGCCGTCCATCACCAGGATCAGGTCAGCGCGGCGCACGGTGGACAGGCGGTGGGCGATGACAAAGGTGGTGCGCCCGACCATCAGGTTATCCAGCGCCTGCTGGATCAGCCGCTCGGTCTGGGTATCCACGCTGGAGGTGGAGTTGTCCAGGATCAGGATGCGCGGGTCCATCAGCAAGGCGCGGGCGATGGCCACGCGCTGGCGCTGCCCGCCGGAGAGGGTCATGCCGCGCTCGCCGACCACTGTGTCATAGCCTTCCGCCATCTCCTGGATGAAATCGTGCGCCTGGGCTGCTTTGGCGGCGGCGATCACCTCGTCCAGCGTTGCCTCCGGGCGCCCGTAGGCGATGTTCTCGCGCAGGCTGGCGGAGAAGAGCAGCGAGGTTTGCAGCACGATGCCGATCTGGCGCCGCAGCGAAATCAGGTCCACCGTGCGCACATCCTGCCCATCCACCCGCACGCTGCCCTGAGCGACATCGTAAAAGCGCGGGATCAGGTTGACCAGGCTGGTCTTGCCCGAGCCGGTCGGCCCGATCAGGGCGACCAGCTGGTTGGGCTGAACCGTCACAGCGATATCCTGCAGGGCAGCAGCCGTCTCACCGGAATACAGGAAGGAGACCTGGTCGAAATCGACCTGCCCGGAAAGAGCTGGCAACTGCACGGCATCCGGGGGGGATTTGATTGCCGGAACGATATCGAGCACCTCAAAGGCGCGGCTGCACACCGGCAATCGCCTCACCGGCGGCATTGACCAGCCAGGTGAGCTGCTGAGCGGGCATGCCCAGCATAAGCACGTAGCTGTTGAAGGCGACCAGCTCGCCGATGGTCATATCACCGCCCAACACCATGCGCCCGCCGAACCATAAGATCAGCATCGTCCCGGCAGCGATGAGGAAGTTGGTGGAGGGCATGATCTTGGCCCATTCGGTGACCACACGCACGCGTGATTGGTACAGCAGGCGGTTGGAGGCGCGGAAGCGCTCCATTTCGTGCGGCTCGTTGGCAAAGGCGCGCACCACCTGCACCCCGCTGACGTTCTCCTGCAGGCGGGCAGACAGGTCGCCCAGGGCGCGGTCCACGTTCAAGAAGTAGCCGCCGATGCGGCGTCCAAAGTCGCCTGCCAGCAACATCAGAGGGATTAGCGGCAGCAGGGCAATAGCTGCCAGGCGCGGGCTGGCAGCAAAGAGCAGCGCGCTCACCCCCACCAGCAGAAGCGTGACGCGCACCAATTCCACCAGCCCGGTTCCGGCAAAGTTTTGGATGGCGCGCACGTCTTCGATGCAGCGGCTGATCAACTGCCCAGTCTGGGCATGATCGTGGAAGGTGAAAGGCAGGTGCTGGATGTGGTCGTACAGCCGGTTGCGCAGGTCGTAACCGATCTTTTGGGCGACCCACTCGCTGAGGTAGCGCTGGAAATAGACCAGCACGGCGTGAACTGCGCCAATCCCCAGGATCAGCAGGGCAGAATTCAGCAGGTAAGCCAGATCTTCGTTCTTTATGCCAATGTCAATCACCTTCTGGATGATGGAAGGCACGACCAGGCTGAGGCCGGTCAGGGCAAGCAGCAGGAGCATTGACAGGGTCGTTTGTGCCCAGTAGGGACGCAGGGAGGGAAGCAGGCGGAGAAGATATTTCATGGGATGATCAGAGGGCGCCAGAGCGGGAGAGATGCCAGGCAGCCGGTTATCTGGGTGGAATGTGAAAGCGGTACTGGCCGCGGTCGACGATTAGCGGCGCGGGCATGGGGGCGTCGGGCTGCTCCGGACCGGGCAGCTTCTGGTAATACACGGTAACGTCCAGGGTGTATTCACCTGGCGCAGCATCCAGGCGCAGATGCAGATTGAGCTCCATCTGGCGGCTGATCGTCTCCAGGATGGAGGTGCGGGCGGCTTCCTCGCCATCCGGGCCGGCAAGGGTCAGCTCAGCGCTGGGGCGCTTCTGGAAAGGGGTCAGTTCCAGGAAGACTTTGACGCGCAGGCCATCCGGCCAGGGCTCAGCGCGCAGGTTGCGCAGCCGCACCGCTTCGGGCGGGAGTGGGGGGTCGTTGGGATCGGGGAAGAAGATGTCCACGGGCGGGTCCTGTTAGATATTTATCTAACAGGGCGGATTATACCCGATTATGCGGATTTGGGAGGAGGGCCTTTGGGCCCCATGTACGGGCGACCCACCCATGTCAATCGCTGCCTGGTCTGGCAATCTGTCATCCTCTTCCATGATCAAATTCGGGCGCGCGCGGGTCGCCCTGCGCGTGCCAATCCGAATCCCCACCCCCGGCATTGCATTCCCTATCCATGGCATCGGCCTGCCCGCCCAAGGGCGACCCGCCAGTGGCAACCAGCGCCATATATTTCCATTGCACTTTCCCAGATGGAATAGCCTTGAGAGCCGGATGGGTCGCCCCTACATCATCCGCCCTATCCGCGTTCATCCGCTTCTATCCGTGTTCATCTGTGTGGCATATTTTCCTGCCTCCAATCTTCATTTTTTCCCTTGACTTCTCACCAATCGCGATTATAATTTAGCCTAGCCTAAAAAAAGATTTAGCCATGACAGAGTCGCTGACCGCCCCCATCCAGGACTATCTGAAAGCCATCTACGAGCTGAGCGCGTGGCACGGCTCGGCAAGCACCAGCGCACTGGCGGAACGGATGGGTGTAGCGCCTGCTTCGGTCACCGGGATGATCCAGCGGTTGGCGGCAGCGGAGCCACCCCTGGTGAAATACCGCAAGTACCAGGGGGTTACGCTCACCCCCGAGGGCGAGCGGGCGGCGCTGAAGGTGATCCGCAGCCACCGTCTGCTGGAAACCTACCTGGTGCAGATACTGGGTTATGGCTGGGATGCGGTGCACGAGGAAGCCTGCCGTCTTGAGCATGTCATTTCGGATGATTTCGAAGCCCGCATCGCCGCCGCGCTGGGCGATCCGGCGCGCGATCCACATGGCGAGCTGATCCCCACCACCCAGCTGACCATGCCCGGTGATGAGACCCGGCCGCTGGCCGATCTGCGCCCGCCGCAGCAGGCGCTGGTGCGGCGGGTGGAAGCGGAAACGGGTGATTTTCTGCGCTATCTGGAGACGGTTGGCCTGGTGCCCGGGACGCGGCTGGAGGTGCTGGAGCTTATGCCCTTTGACCAGAATTTACGCCTGCTCGTGCAGGGGAATGAATTGGTGCTTGGCCCGGCAGTGACAGGCCGGGTCTATGTGGAAGTATTAAACGTGGAGGTATAAATGTCAGAATGGATCATTTATCTGGTATTGGCGGCCCTGTTCCTGGGCGTCGTCCTCCTGCCCCGCATCGGGCTGCTGGCTCGCCTGAAAACCTGGCAGGCAGCCCGCCAGCGCGAGCAGGTGGAAGATGCACTCAAGTTTTTAGTGGATGCGGAGCAGGCAGGGCGGCATACCGCACCCTCCACGCTGGCTGGCGCACTGGGACTGCCGCTGGGGCGCGCCACCACACTGATCGCCCGCATGCAGGCGCAGGAGCTGGTTGAGCCACACGGCGTGGCGCTGCACCTGACCGCCGAGGGGGAGCGCTGGGCGCTGCACGTGGTGCGCGCGCACCGCCTGTGGGAGCGCTACCTGGCCGACGAAGCGCGCATGCCGCTGCCGCGCGTGCACGGCGAAGCTCACCGCCGGGAGCACACGTTGAGCGAGGCCGAGCTGGATGCCCTGGACGCGGCCATGGGCCACCCGCAGTTCGACCCGCACGGCGACCCCATCCCCAACCGGCAGGGGCAGCTTCCCAGCCAGGAGAGCACCCCGCTCACCGCCTGGAAGACCGACCGCCCCGCCACCATCGTGCACCTGGAGGACGAGCCGGCCATCGCCTACCAGCAAATCCTCGCCGCCGGTCTGCACCTGGGACACACCTTGCGTATCCTGGAGACCTCCCCCGAGCGCTATGTGCTTTCGGATGGAGAGCACGAGTACCGCCTGGCGCCGGCTGTTGCGGCGAATGTGTTCGTCGCACCACTGCCTGGCCACGAATATACTGCCAGTGGTGCGGTACCGCTTTCGATGCTGGCGCACAACCAGCACGCTGAGATCGTGGCACTGGACGATGCCGTGCAAGGCTTTACCCGCCGGCGCTTTCTCGACCTGGGCCTGACCCCCGGAACACCAATATTTCCTGAGCTGCTCAATTTCTTCGGCGACCCGCGCGCCTACCGGGTGCGCGGAACGTTGATCGCATTACGGCAGGATCAGGCAGAGAAGATCTGGGTGAAGACGGATTAAACATATTTACCGCCGAGCACGCAGAGATCGCGGAGAAGACCTGACCATAGATTCCACAGATTGCGCTGATTACACAGAGGAAAACAGATTTACCGCTGAGAAAACCAATAATGAAAATAAAAAAAGGAAAACTCTGCGTTCTCAGCGATCTCCGCGGTGAACAGGTTCTAACAAGGACAACAAATGCCTACGAAAATAGAATTACCGACCGATAAATGTGAAACCTGCCCTGCTTTTGCCCACCTGGAGCAGATGGGGCTGAAAGTGGATAATTTCGACCGGGTGGTGGCCCTGGCGGGCAACCCCAACACCGGCAAATCGACGCTGTTCAATGCGCTCACCGGGCTGAAGCAGCACACCGGCAACTGGCCGGGGAAGACGGTCGCCCGCGCCGAGGGCGGCTACCAATTCAACAGCGTACGCTACAAGCTGGTCGACCTGCCGGGCACCTACTCGCTGCTCTCGGCCTCACAGGACGAGGAAGTGGCGCGCGATTTCCTGCTCTTTGGGCAGCCCGACTGCACCATCGTAGTCACCGATGCCACCGCGCTGGAGCGCAACCTGAACCTGGTGATGCAGGTGCTCGAGATCACCGACATGGTGGTGGTGGCAGTCAACCTGATGGATGAAGCCCGGCGCAAGGGGATGGAGATCGACACCCGCAGCCTGAGCCGTGACCTGGGCGTGCCTGCCGTGCCGGTGACCGCCCGCACCGGTGAGGGGATGTCCACGCTGCTCTCCATGATCGCCCAGGTGATCGAGGGCGAGGTGGAGACCAAACCGCGGCGGGTGGAAGGCACCGCCGAGTTCCAGCGGGCGATCGATGAATTGGTGCCGATGATCGAGACCTACGTGCCGGGGATTCCCAATGCGCGTTGGGTAGCCATCCGCCTGTTGGATGGGGATGCCCGCGTGCAGCAGGCGCTCTCCAGAGGCGACTTCCCTGAGATGATCGCCCGCCAGCGCCGCGCCCAGGCCCAGTTCAGCCGGAGAATGGCTGTGGAAGGACACCAGTGATGGAAGCCAACGATATCTTAAGCCGCACCGAGGCACTGCGCACCACCCTGAGCAGCGGTTTCCGCGATGAGATGGTCAAGGGGTTGTATACCCAGGCCGAGCAGATCGCCCACCGGGCAGTAAAAACCACCGGCAACAAGAAGTACGATCTGGATCAGAAGATCGACCGCCTGGTCACCTCGCCCATCTTTGGGCTGCCGATCATGCTGCTCATATTGGCGGCGCTCATTTGGCTGACCGTGCAGGGCGCCAACTATGCCTCCGAGTGGATCGCCAACATCCTGTTCTGGGTAGAGGCCCAGGGCGCAGCGCTGTTCAACACGCTGGGGATGCCCTGGTGGGTCACCGGTTTCGTGTGGAACGGGGTGTACCGCGGCCTGGCCTGGGTGATCTCGGTGATGCTGCCGCCAATGGCGATCTTCTTCCCCGCCTTCACCATCCTGGAGGACCTGGGCTACCTGCCGCGGGTGGCGTTCAACATGGACTGGCTGTACCGCAAAGCCGGCGCCCACGGCAAGCAGTCGCTGACCATGGCGATGGGCTTTGGCTGCAATGCCGCCGGGGTGATCTCCACGCGCATCATCGACTTCACCGCGCGAGCGGCTGATCGCCATCCTGACCAACAACTTCGTGCCCTGCAACGGGCGTTTCCCCACCCTGATCATGCTGGGGACGGTGTTCGTGGCGGCAGCCTTCCCGCCGGCGCTGACCTCACTGGTGGCGGCGGGCACGGTGGTGGGGGTGGTGTTGATCGGGGTCTTCTTCACCCTGCTGGTGTCGTGGCTGCTGTCACGTACCGTGCTGAGAGGCGAGGCCTCCGCCTTTACCCTGGAGCTGCCCCCTTACCGCCGCCCGAACATCAGCCGCATCCTGTATACCTCGATCGTCGACCGTACCATCTTCGTGCTGTGGCGCGCCATCCAGACGGCGGCGCCGGCGGGAGCAATCATCTGGATCCTGGCTAACATTACCGTCGGTGACGCCAGCCTGGCGCAGCACATTGCGAACTTCCTTAATCCGTTCGGGGTTTTACTTGGACTGGATGGGGTGATCCTGCTGGCTTACATCATTGCCATCCCAGCGAATGAGATCGTCGTGCCAACGATGATGATGGTCTACGTGGGAGCGGGGATGATGATCAACACCCCCGAATACAGCCAACTGAATACCCTGCTGGTCACTGAACACGGCTGGACAATGCTGACCGCGGTTAACCTGATGCTGTTCAGCCTGCTGCACAACCCGTGCGGTACAACCATCATGACGATCTACAAGGAGACGCGCAGTAAAAAATGGGCTACGCTGAGCGTGGTGATCACGCTGGGCACGGCTTTCCTGGTGACCTTCCTGGTCGCCACCGTGTGGCGGTGGCTGAGCTGATTAATTCCAGCATGCGTTGTTATTACTGGCGGCGGTGAAAAATGGGGCTGTCCCTTTCTAGACAGCCCCATTGTGGTAAAGGAAGGCAGTGGTCGGTTAGCTATTGAGCGGTCTGACCGGGCGTCCCTCGATATATCCCCGGTACCCCTGGGGCTCAAGCTGGAAGCGCGGCCCATCCTCGTCAGCCCACTTGAAGCCGTATATTTCAGGGTTGTAATTCTTGATCGTCTCCCACAGGCTGCCAATCGCCTGCTCGAAATTGGCATCATCATAAGGCTGCCCCTGGAAAATCATCATTTTGCAGGGCGGCAGGTCAATGCAGTCAAACCCTTCCGGGATCGGGCCAGAATAATCCAGAGCCATTTCAACCCCCTGGGCATACACAGAAGTGCCAGGTGTTCGCAGATTCTCTGGCAGCCACATACCGATCGGTTCATACAGCGCCTGCTTGATGCCGGTGAGAACATCCCACACCTCACAGCCCACCTCTTCGCAGTAGGCATAGTAATCCGCGGCCTTTATACCGCGCTTGAGGATCAATTTCCTGGCTGGACGTTCCACGACCTGCACAAAAATCGTGCTGGTTTTCAAGGCTTCAGACATTTTATATTCTCCTTTTTGTAAGGCGAGGTAAATTTCACGGACATTGTTGGGGATGAACAACTTGATGGGAGGCTTGTTTTTAGAATAACTTTGCGGGGTCAGTCCAAACTGCTTTAGAAAAAGCGCGGGTAAAGCCCTCGTGTGAATCGAAGACAAAATCGAAAGCCACATCCACGATTTTGACCTCTTCATCCCTCAGCCTGACAGCCGCTCGAGACAGCCGCACAGCGCGGATATATTCAAAAGGGCTTCTTGCCGATCAAGGCTTTAAAGATCTTGGCGGCGTGCCATGGCGAATATCCCGCCGCTTTTGCCAGCATGTGAAGCGTGATCGGCTCATTGAGATGCGCTTCGATATACGACTGCATCCGCTGAACTGCATTGACGTTATCCCAGTTATCCATGTGCTCGCCTTATGCTATAGGATATCACCGAGTTCTGGGCCGCGCTTGACCTGGGTTGTGATGAATCCGAAAAAAGGATGAAGCGGGGCGTGCGCCCCGCTTCATCCTTTTTTCGGGAGTCGAGATCAGGCGATCTTGCGGCATTCCATGTAGAAGCGCTTCTCGTGCGCTTTGCCCATGGAGAAGGTCTTGCGTGACAGTGCTCCATCCAGGATGACGGTCTTGAACAGCTCGTCCTTCTCCATCGCCGGCAGGTAGAAGCCGACATTGCCCGGTTCGGCACCAAGCTGGCACACCACATCTGAGCCGTGAACATAGTCGATCTTCTCGGCGCCGTCTTGCTTCAGAAAGCCGTCCAGGAATGCCTGCAGTGTACCGACGGGCAGGTTGGTGCGGGGGTTAGCCAGGCAGACCACACCAAAGCCCTCCGGGGTAATCACGCCGATCTGGTGAGGTGATCCCCCGGCGGCAGCGTCCACCTTGAAGGTCATCTCTAATTTCCCGGCGCAGGGTATATAGGAGTAATCAGCACCAAAGTGAGCCTGCATTTCGACCAGGATATCTCGCTGCAACCCAAACAGCACGCGGTGGATGGGCTCGAACTCCAGCCCCTCGTCATGGACATTCTCGATCTCCACCAGAGCATAGCGCGCCGGGTGATCCATCCCCACCTGCGGCTTGATCCGGTTCCAGATAGCCTTGGCTGTCGCCAGCGAGTGGTTTCCGTCACCCATGGCGAAGAGCAATACGGACTGTTCGGGACCCACCCCGTACTTTAGGGCAAATGCCGCCGGGTCGGCGAGCGCCTCCAGCGCTCGGATGACCTGGGCTTCCAGGGCAGGATCGTCCACGGCATACCCCTCCAGGTGACCCGAATCGAGCATCAGCTCAAAATTGTAGAGCGGCGTCAGGCGGTCCTTGGCGTCACCGAGGGGCTCGATCACCGTGCAGTTGGGGTCGTCGATCAGCACCAGGATATGCGGCACCTCTAATTCAGCCCCCTGGCGAATGCGAATACGCGGGGCAGGCGCTCGATGATCGTCCCTTCGGTAGAACGGATCAGCGACTGCGAACCCTTGTTGTAATCATAGCATTCCAGATCCAGCGCCAGCATCACGCCGCGGCGCAGCTTGCCGCCCACGCGGCGCTCGACGTAGACCATGCCCGCATGGGGGACAAGCAGCCCCTCAGCCAGGTAATGGTGCGTGGCAGATTGAATTTGCTGGATGCGGGCTTCGGCATCTGGATGTTCCAGGTACACTTCGGGAAAGATCAGGTGAAGGGTGCTAGGCGCATCGCCGACGATCTCATCCACGGATTGCCAGTAGTCCGGCTGGGAGGTGAACTGGTCGCAGGCGATGACCGCCCATTTATTCAAATCTGTGCCGGGACGCGGCAGCCAGACCTGGGGAATTTGCACGCCGATCTTGTCGTAGATTTTCATGGCAGCTCCTAGAGAAATATAGCTATATTTTACCGCCTAAAACCGTTAACCACAAAGGACACCAAGTACACGAAGGATTTTAATCATCCTTTGTGTCCTTAGTGTCCTTTGTGGTGGGTTGCTTTAAAGAACTTACATTCCAGCCATGTAAGCCAGGCCGACGGTGCCGGGGCCGGCGTGGGTGCCGACCACAGGGCTGACGATGGAAAGCAGGCTTTCATCAACCTTCATCCGGTTGCAAGCTTCCTCCAATACAAGCCGGGCGTCTGCCTCCGCGTTGGCGTGCAGCGCGGCCAGACGAATGGGGGTGCGCCCGCCGATCTGTGCTTCGATCAGATCCACCAGCCGGCTGAGCGATTTTCCACGCGTGCGTACCTGCTCTACTGCCTCGATGAGGCCGTCGCGCATCTCCAGGATCGGCTTAATTTTTAGTGCGGTGCCCAAAAAACGTTTGCCGCTACCAATGCGCCCGCCGCGGTGCAGGAATTCCAGCGTGTCCACGGTGAAAACAACCCCGGTGTGTTGGACGGCCTTTTGTGCCAATGTGCGCGCTTCGGACATGGAGGCGCCTTTTTCCAGGAGGCGGGCTACTGCCAACAATTGGAAGCCGAGTGCCATGGCGGTGGTTTGCGAGTCGACGATCTCGATCGACGCGCTGGCGGGCAGGGCAGCCTTCGCCTGGGTTGCCGAGTTAATCGTGCCGGAGATCTTCTCCGAGACCAGGATTGCCAGAATCTCATAGCCCTGGTCCAATAATCCCTGGAAGATCTTCATGAACGTGGAGACTGTCGCCTGGGAGGTGGATGGCATCACCGTGGCGGTTTTCAGACGGGTATAGAACTCAGATGGCTGGATGTCCACACCGTCCTCAAAGGTATCCGGTCCCCAGATGAGCACCTGGGGCACGATAGTGATCTGGTAACGTTGGACGAGATCGGCCGGAATGTAGCTGGTGCTATCGGTAACCAGGGCAATCTTTCCCATGCTTCACCTTACATCCCAGCCATGTAGGCCAGGCCGATGGTTCCCGGGCCGGCATGGGTGCCGATGGTCGGGCTGAGTTCAGTGTCGTACTTCTCTATCGCTCCCAGGCGGGCGGCGGCTTTTTCCAGCAAGGCATGTGCTTCTTCGGAGACGTTGGCGTTCAGGGAAGCCAGGCGCAGGGGGGTGCGCCCGCCGACCTGCTGTTTCACCAGCTCGATCAGCCGGTCGAGCGATTTACTGCGCGTCCGGACACGTTCTAATGCCTCGACCTTGCCGTCACGCAGCTCGAGGATTGGCTTAAAGTTGAGCGCGGTGCCTAGAAAGCGAGTACCACCGCCGATGCGCCCGCCGCGATACAGGAACTCCAGCGTATCAACTGCAAAGACCACGCCAGTACTTTGGGAAGCCTGCTCCGCCACCTTGAGCGCTTCGGGCATGCTAGCGCCCTGTTCGATAGCTTTCGCCACTGCCAGCACCTGGAAACCGAGCGCCATCGCCGTGGCTTTGGAGTCGAAGATTTCGATCGGTGCACCGGCCGGCAGGAGCGATTTGGCCTGGATGGCCGAATTGATTGTGCCAGAGAGCTTCTCGGAGATCAGCATAGCTAGGATCTGGCAGTCCTGGTCGAGCAGTTTTTGAAAGATCTCGGTAAACTTGGGGATGGTGACCTGCGATGTGGTGGGCATCACCGTGGCAGTTTTCAAACGGGCATAGAACTCCGCCGGCTGGATGTCCACGCCATCCTCGAAGGCTTCTGCTCCCCAGATCAACACCAGGGGAGCGACGGCGATCTGGTAGCGTTGAACAAGCTCGGGCGGGAGGTAGCTGGTACTATCGGTAACAAGGGCGATTTTATGCATATACACACTCCTAATAGAATATCTTGTGATAAATTATAACCCTGGGGGAGGGGGATAGTTGCGCCTGCTGCCCTGGGCGTAAGGCGCTTCATTATACCTCTTGACCATTCCCCACTTCCGGGCTACAATCTACTGCCATGTTTGAGAACCTGACCGAGCGTCTCAACAATATATTCACCCAACTGCGCCGCCGAGGGAAGCTATCGGCGGCGGATGTTGACGTTGCGATGCGCGAGGTGCGCCTGGCACTGCTCGAAGCGGACGTAAATTATAGCGTGGTCAAGGATTTCATTGCCCGGGTGCGCGAACGCTCGATCGGCGCGGAGGTCTCTAAAGCGCTCAATCCAGCGCAGATGATGATCAAGATCGTCAACGAGGAGCTGATCGCCACACTGGGCGCGCCGGACAAGCTGAACCTGAGCGGCGCACGCCCGCACGTGATCATGCTGACCGGTCTGCAAGGCTCGGGTAAGACCACCGCGGCAGGCAAGCTGGCGCGCCTGCTGCGCGCCCATGGCGAGCGGGTGATGCTGGTAGCTGCCGACCCATACCGCCCGGCAGCAGTCAAACAACTCGAGACGCTGGGTGAGAAGCTGGGCGTCCCGGTGCATACCGAGGCAGGGGTCAAACCACCGGACCTGGCGGCGCATGCGGTAGATAAAGCCGCCAAGGGCGGTTACAGTGTGGTAATCCTGGATACAGCCGGACGCTCGCAGCTCGATTCGGCGCTAATGGACGAGCTGACCGCCATTACCAAGAAGGTGCACCCAATCGAGACGCTGCTGGTGGTCAACTCGATGATCGGGCAGGAGGCGGTGAACATCGCCCAGGGCTTCCGGGAGGCCATCCCGCTGACCGGCCTGATGCTGACCAAGATGGACGGCGACTCGCGCGGCGGTGCGGCCATCTCGATCCGCGCGGTAACCGGTGTGCCGATCAAGTTCATCGGCACCGGCGAGGCGCTGGACGCACTGGAAACCTATGATCCTGGGCGGCTAGCTTCGCGCATCCTGGGGATGGGCGACCTATTAGGGTTGATCGAGAAAGCCGAAACAGCCTTTGACCAGCAGGTGGCGCAAAAAGAGGCTGAAAAGCTGCTCAGCGGCGAGTTCACCCTGGAAGATTTTGCCAACCAGCTGCGCCAGGTGCGCAAAATGGGGCCGATCGCCCAGATCCTGGAGATGCTGCCCGGTGGAATGGGCCAGATGGCCCGCCAGATCGATCCGCAGGATGCTGAACAGCAACTCAAGCAAACCGAGGCGATCATCAACTCGATGACACCCCGGGAACGGCGCAACCCGGATGTACTGAACGCCAATCGCCGCCGGCGCATCGCCCGCGGCTCGGGCACCGATGTGCCGGATGTGAACCGGCTGATCAAGCAGTACCGGGAAGCACAAAAGATGTTCAAGATGATCAAGAAATCAGGCGGGCGCGGTCTCCCGCGCTTGTTTGGATAACAAAACCGAAGGAGATAGATACACTATGGTACGTATTCGTTTACGCCGCGTCGGCGGCAAGAAGCAGCCCAGCTACCGCATCGTGGCTGCAGATATTGAGCACCCGCGCGATGGTCGCTTCCTGGAGATCTTAGGATTCTACAATCCCCGCACCCAGCCGGCCACCATCGACCTGGTCGAAGACCGCATCTACGATTGGATCAGCAAGGGCGCCCAGCCCAGCGAGTCAGTCGTCAAGCTGTTCCGGACTGCCGGTTTGACCGGACGCCTGGAGCGCTTCAAGGCTGGCGAGTCCCTGGAGATACTGCTGGCAGAAGCCAAAGCAGCTCAAGAGGCACGCACGCCCAGCCCGAAGACCAGCAACATCAGGTAGCTGGACTTTCAGGACGGTGGCGCGCTGGCCAATACTGAGATGTAACGACTGAAGTCGTTACTACAATTGGAGAGCGCACCGTCCAATATCAGGATGTAACGACTAGAGTCGTTACTACGATTGGAGCAGGCCGTGAAAGAATTAATAGAATACATCGCCACCTCGCTGGTGGATGACCCGACACAGGTGCGGGTCACCCAGGAACAGCGCGGCGGAAAAACGTTCCTGAAATTACGGGTGGCTAAAGAAGATATGGGCCGGGTGATCGGCAAGCAGGGGCGTATTGCGAACGCAATGCGAGCGCTGTTGAATGTAACCGCCTCCCGTACCGGCAAGCAGATCGTACTGGACGTTGAAGACCCGAGATGAGCCGTTCAGGCGACAATCCTGAGGCTGAAGTCGCGGCAGGCTCGCCGGCGCCCGGCGAGCCTGTTTTCTTAGTCGTGGGCAAGCTGCGCCGCCCACATGGGGTAAAAGGGGAGATGCTGATGGAAGTGCTCACCGATTTCCCTGAGCGCCTGAAGCCTGGGGAAACGCTGTACGTCGAGCCAGAGTACGATACGCTGGTGCTGCGCAGCCTCCGCCCGCACAAGGATGGGCTGCTGGTCACATTTGAAGGCTGCTTCACTCCCGAGGCGGCTGGTGAGTATCGCAACCGCATGGTTGCAGTGAAAACCGCCAACCGCCCACCCTTGGCGGAAGGGGAATATTACCACCACCAGGTGATCGGCTTACGGGTGAGCACAGCCTCCGGGCAAGCTGTGGGGCGGGTGGTTGAAATCCTTACCACCGGCGCCCACGATGTGCTGGTGGTGCGCGGCGAGACCGGTCCAGAGATCTTGATCCCATTGGTGAAACCCTTCCTGCAGGAGATCAACCTGGCAGAGGGCGAGATGATCGTCAGCCTGATCCCGGGTATGCTGCCGGGGGAGGAGAGCTGAGCATTGGACGACCCGCAGCGCTATTGGGTGGGATGGAACCTGGTCAAAGGGATTGGGGCAGTACGCTTCCGCGCCCTGTTGAACGCCTTTGGGGATGCCCAATCAGCCTGGGAAGCCTCCCCCGAAGCGCTGAAGGAAGCCGGCCTGTATGACAAGCTGGTAGCCAACCTGGTCAAAGTAAAGTCCCAGGGATGGTTAGAGAAACACTGGGAATTGCTCCAGGCGGGCAACATTAAGGTGCTCACCTGGGATGATGAGGCCTACCCCCGTCGTTTGAAAGAGATCGACCAGCCGCCGCCGGTGCTGTACCTGCGAGGCAGCCTGCTTCCAGAAGACGAGTGGGCGGTAGCGATCGTTGGCACCCGCCGGGTGACCGCTTACGGGCGGCAGGTGGCAGAAGAGCTGGCCTCCGTATTAGCCCGGAATGGAGTGACGGTGATCAGCGGGCTGGCGCGGGGCGTCGATTCGATCGCCCACCAGGCAGCCTTGAATGCTGGCGGGCGTACGATCGCCATCATGGGAACCGGAGTGGAACAAATCTATCCACCGGAGAACCGCCGCCTGGCTGAACAGATGCTGCAACAGGGGGCGCTGGTCAGTGATTACCCGCTCGGCACCCCACCCGATGGAATCAACTTTCCACCCCGCAACCGCATTATTTCTGGGTTAGCCCTGGCGGTGGTGGTAGTGGAGGCGGGGCTGACCAGCGGGGCGTTGATCACGGCATCTTTCGCCGCCGAGCAAGGCCGGGACGTATTTGCGATCCCAGGTAATATCACCGCACCGCAATCCCAGGGCACCAACCGGTTGATCCAGGATGGCGCTACCCCCCTACTCAATCCACAGCAAGTACTCGAAGCGCTCAATCTGACCATGGTAACCGAACACCGCGCTGCTCGCCGGGTGCTGCCCACTGACCCGGTAGAAAAGCAGGTGTACCAGGTGCTGGGCGCCGAACCACTGCACGTAGACGAAATCCGCATGCGCACCGATATGCCCATCGAACAAGTGTCAGCGACACTGGCTTTAATGGAGCTCAAAGGAATGGTGCGGCAGGTAGGCGGGATGAATTACGTCGCGGTGCGAGAGCAAGCGCAAGAATATAACGTGTAAACCTTCAGGAGGTATCCTTTGGAAGCATATTGTGTCAAATGTCGAACCAAGCGGGAGATGAACGACCCGCTCCCAGTTTTCACCGATAATGCTACGCCGGCGACGCGCGGCGTTTGCCCGGAATGCGGGACAGCCATGTTCCGCATGGGCAAGACGACCGCCCACGATGGCATGCCGGTGCCCAAAAAGGGCGCCAATCGCAAAGGGAAACTGGTGATCGTCGAATCACCCGCCAAGGCGCGCACAGTCGGGCGCTTCTTGGGTAAGGGATATACGGTAAAAGCCTCAGTCGGGCACGTACGCGACCTGCTGCGCTCACAGCTCTCGGTAGATGTGGACAATGATTTCACCCCCAAGTACCGCGTCCCCAATGCCAAGCGACCCGTGGTCAAAGAAATCCAGGCGCTGGCCAAGACTCACGCCGAGATCTACCTGGCGACCGACCCTGACCGCGAAGGCGAGGCAATTGCCTGGCACCTGCTCGAGTCGGCCAAGATCGATCCCAAACTGACCCAACGGGTGGTGTTCCACGAGATCACCGAGCCGGCGATCAACGAGGCATTTGCGCACACACGGGGCATCGACATGGACCTGGTGAATGCCCAGCAGGCACGGCGCGTGCTGGATCGGCTGGTAGGGTATAACCTCAGCCCGCTGCTGTGGCGGAAGGTACGCAGCCGCCTGTCGGCAGGGCGTGTCCAGTCGGTGGCATTGCGGCTGGTAGTGGAGCGGGAGCGCGAGATCGATGCCTTTGTGCCGGTGGAGTATTGGAGCATTGCCGCCGAGCTGCGCCCCCAGGGTATCAAAGAAACCTTCATCGCCAAACTTGCCAGGATCAACGGCGTGGACCCAGTGCTTTCCAATGAGGCCGAGGTCAAGCCAATATTGGCGGACATGGAACAGGCCGCTTATACCATCAGCAAGATCAAGCGCGGCGAGCGGCGGCGCAAACCATTGGCGCCTTTTACCACCAGCACGCTGCAGCAAGAGGCTTCGCGCCGCCTGGGCTACACCGCCCGGCGCACGATGGCCGTGGCACAACAGCTATATGAAGGCATCGACCTGGGCGAGGGCAGCGTCGGCCTGATCACCTACATGCGCACCGACTCGACCAATGTGTCGGAGATCGCCCAGGCTGAAGCCCGCCAATTTATCACGGAACGCTACGGGGAAAAATTCCTGCCACCCGAGCCACCGCGCTACACCACGAAGGCCAAGGGCGCCCAGGAGGCACACGAGGCGGTGCGCCCCACCAGTGTGCTGCGCCAGCCCGACCTGATCAAAGAGTTCCTCAACCGAGATCAGCTCCGCCTGTACCAGGTGATCTGGCAGCGTTTCGTCGCATCGCAGATGGAAGCAGCTGTATTCGATACGCTGTTGGTTGAGGTGACCGGGGTGGGAGCCAGCGAGTACCTGCTGCGCGCTTCAGGTTCGACGGTAAAATTCCCAGGCTTTATGATCGTGTACGAAGAGGCCAAGGACGAGGATCGCGCCCCAGAGGAAGAAGAAGAGAACGCCCGCATCCCGGCTGGGATTGCCGAAGGACAGCTGCAACGGCTGGTACGCCTGCTCCCAGAGCAGCACTTCACCCAACCACCGCCGCGCTATACCGAAGCCAGCCTGGTACGCACACTGGAAGAATACGGCATCGGGCGGCCTTCGACCTATGCGCCCATCCTGAGCACCATCCAGGCGCGCGGCTACGTGGTGCGGGAAGCCAAGCGGCTGACGCCGACCGAAACTGGCATCCTGGTGAACGACCTGATCACCGAGCATTTCCCTGGTGTGGTAGATTATGGCTTTACCGCCAAGATGGAAGAAGACCTGGACCGCATCGCGGCTGGCGAGCGGGACTGGGTGGAATCAATGAGGGAATTCTACGGCCCGTTTGCCGAACAGGTGGCGCTGGCTGAAAAGGAAATGCCCGAGATGAAGACCGGGCCAGAGCCGATCGGCCGCGCCTGCCCGGATTGCGGTCACGAACTGGTGATCCGCTGGGGACGCTACGGCAAGTTCATCAGCTGCAGCAACTTCCCGGAATGCCGGCACACCGAAGCCTGGCTGGAAAAAATCGGCGTGCTGTGCCCGAAAGACCAGGGCGACATCGTCGAGCGCAAGACACGGAAGGGACGAATGTTCTACGGCTGCGCCAATTATCCCAACTGCGACTTCACCTCCTGGAAGCTGCCGCTCAAAGCAGCCTGCCCAGAGTGCGGCGGTATGTTGGTGGTAGCCAATAAGAACCAGGCACAATGCCTGCAGTGCCAGGAGATGTTCCCCCTGGACCAGGTGGTGGTAGAAGAATCGGTCAACGCCGAAGCGTAACTGGCATAGCTCTTGCATCACATGGTGCAGTGACCGGATAGGCTCACTGCACCATTTTTGTTACGATTTTAGTTGCGTTTTTGGTCAGTATGGTCTAAAATTAGAACGGTAGTGCAATCCTGCTGGCAGGATAGAAGATATTTTCGGAAGCTGTTTAAATAGCCGATAATCAGGAATTTATTGTTCGGAGAGTGAGAAAATGAGTAAAATCCTTGACTACCTAAAGAGACCCGTTGTAATTGGCATCGCTGGCTTTGTGCTCGGGCTGATCATTGGTCTGGTAGTGCTGGGCTGGTGGCTCTGGCCAGCTGAGTGGACCAATGCGGCACCGGAACAGCTGCACCCCGGCTACCAGGAGATGTATTTGAAGATGGCAATTGAGTCTTATGCTACCACCGGCAATGCTGCCGATGCCAAGATCCGTTGGGAAGGATTGGGTGATGCCGGAGCCGATACACTGGCGGTAATAAAAACCACCCCCGGCACCCTGGACCCAGCGGTAATTGCAGCCTTCGAATCGGCGGTAACCACGGCGGGAGTACCCGTTGTAGAAGCTACTGCCGTGATACCCGGAGCAGTTCCTGAAGAAGAAGGTGGTAAATCCAGCCTAACCACACTGCTCATCGTAATGTGCGTGATCACCTTGCTCATCGGTGCTGCCCTGGCAGCTTACTTCATCCTGCAGGGACGCAAACATTCCGGCAAGGGAATCATAACTCCGCAGATGGAGGCACAGGAAGCAGCCCAGCAGGCAGAGTGGACCGACTATTCCACCATAGGTGAGGAAGCCCCCATGATGCAGTTCATGGCTTCATACCGCCTGGGTGATGATCTGTTTGATGACTCATTCAGCATCGACTCGCCGGCAGGTGAGTTCCTGGGTGAGTGCGGCGTGGGCATTTCCGAGACCATCGGCGTGGGCGAACCCAAGAAAGTGACCGCCTTCGAAGTATGGCTGTTCGACAAGAACGATATCCAGACGGTCACCAAGGTGCTGATGAGCGCACATGCCTTTGATGACGCGGGCATCCGCCAGAAACTGGAGACCAAGGGCGAACTGGTGGCGACCGAACCCGGCAGCCAGACCGTGCTGGAGACCGCCACGCTGAAACTGGTGGCGCGCATCGTCGATATGAACTATGGGCAGGGCGCCCTACCCGATGCAAGCTTCTTCGAGTCGCTGATCCTCGAGCTGGCAGTCTGGGCCAAGTAAGCGCCGGAAGCCAAACAATTAAATCAAAACGGCCTCACAGGTTTTCGCAACCTGTGAGGCCGTTTTTTTATCACTCAATCTTGAGGATCTTGAATTTAATTTGCCCGCCGGGTGTCTGGGCGATGGCTGTCTCGCCCACTTTCTTGCCGAACAGCGCCTGCCCAATGGGCGACTCATTGGAGATGCGCCCGTTGGGTGGATCAGCTTCGTTGGCACCAACCATCTGGTAGGACTCAGGCTCTTCCCCTTCTTCCTGGATGGTGATGCGCGTACCGACCTGCACCGAGTCGGTGGAAACCTCCGAGATATCCACGATGACAGCATTGTGCAGCAAGTAATCCAATTCCTTAATCCGTCCTTCGAGGAAACCCTGGTCTTCCTTGGCCTTGTGATAGTCGGCATTCTCTGAAAGGTCGCCCATCTGGATGGCAGAACGCAGGCGCTGAGCCAGCTCGGTGCGCCGGGGGCCTTTTAGCTCAGCCAATTCAGCTTTGATTTTTTCCGCCCCTTCAACGGTCAGATAACTCTGATCACTCATTGTTTCACCTGAACTCCATCAAGGCCGCATGGCGGGATCGAACAGCTTCTGGTATTCTTCGCCGGCGAAGCGGTCGGTCATACCGGCGATGTAATCGCAGGCAGTGCGCTCCAGGCCGCGTTCACTGATATTGTTTTGTACATGACCGGGCAGGATAGCCGGTTCCTGGATATAGGCGCGGAAAAGGTCACTGACAATGCGCTCTGCTTTGACCGCCATACGCACCACGCGGTAGTGACGGTAAAGGTTGGCGTAGAGGAAATCCTTGAGCTGGCGGTTGCGGCGGTGCACATCCTCGCTGTAACCGATCACATTGTAGGGCAGGCGCTGCAGCTCTTCCACCGAGCGCACGCCGCTCTCGCGCAGGCGCAGGTCGGTGGCATGCACCAGGTCGGTGACCTGCATATCGATGAGGTTGCGGATGAGGCGGTGGCGCGCCAGGTCACTCAGCACGGAGCCATGCCAACCGATACTTTCCGCCAGGATCTCCCACAAGGAGATGCCATCCAGCATGGGGGCAGAGATCATCCCTGAGCGCAGCCCATCATCCAGATCGTGGGCGGTATAAGCCAGTTCATCGGCCACATTGGCAATTTGGGCCTCCAGGTGACCGCGCAGCTCGGGGTTGAAGTCAGAGGCGTCGGCAATATCGTATTCGGATTCGTGCTTGACAATGCCCTCGCGCAGCTCCCAGGTCAGGTTCAGGCCAGGGAACTCCGGGTAACGGCGCTCCAGCCTGGTGACGATGCGCAGGGATTGCTTGTTGTGATCAAAACCACCGTACTCTTTCATCAGGCGAGCCAGCGACACCTCGCCGGAGTGCCCAAAAGGCGGGTGTCCCAGGTCGTGGGCCAGACAAATGGCCTCGGTCAGGTCTTCGTTGGCGCCCAGGGCGCGGGCGATGGTGCGCCCGATCTGCGAGACTTCCAGGGTGTGGGTCAGACGGGTGCGGTAGTAGTCGCCTTCGTAGTTGATGAACACCTGGGTCTTGTATTCCAGGCGGCGGAAGGCGGTGGTGTGCAGGATGCGGTCGCGGTCGCGCTGGAACGAGGTGCGGTATTCCGGCTCATCATCCGGGAATTCCCGGCCGCGGGTGTTCTTGCTGCGCAGGCCGTAGGGCGCCAGGAGGCGGTCTTCAAATGCGTCAAGTTCTGCTCGGGTGTGTAACATGAGGGTATTATACCAAGAGGAGAGGGGATAAGGGTGAGGGGATAGGGGAGAAGGGGAAGCAGCGCATGAGGATTAAGCGTTTGTATTGCGGATAATGGTGCCCAGCGGTGCGTCAAGCAGGGCAGCTTGCAGACTGCCAGGGCTGACGGCGGAAAAGATGCACACTTCCAGGCCGGGCACCGCCTGCACCCAGTCCAGTGCCTGGCGCACCTTGGAGGCCATCCCGCCGGTCACGTCGGTGGCATGTGACCCGCCCAGGACCGCGGCTAGCTGAGGATAATTCGCCGGCGTGATCTCAGGGATCAGGCGAGTGCAGGCGGGGTAATCAGCCCACACGCCGGCTTCCAGCCCTGCCAGGAGGATACGAGCCGGGCGCAGCAGCGGCACCAGGTGGGTGAACAGGTCTTCGGTGGATAGTATGGTACCGCCGAGGATATAGTCAAAGACCACATCCCCATAGATCACCGGGAGCAGCCCGGCATCCAGGGCAGCGGTCAGGGAGGAGAGATCCCAGGAGGCAACCTGCCCGCCAGTGGCAATCACAGAAGCGGAAGGCGGGAAGGATATAGCCGGAATATCCGCGGCGTAAAGTGCCGTCATTACGAGGCGATTGAGCGCAGCCGCCTGGCGCCACACTTCCACAAAGCCCAGCCACTCAGCGGGGGTATGCACACCCTGGCGGGTGCCGTATTTTTGGGCCGGCACATGCCCGAAGGAACCGGAGCCATGCCCGAGCAGCAGGCGTAAATCGGGCTGGATGCGGCGGGCGGAGGCGATTTCCTCAGCCAGGCGGGCGAGCACTTCCGGGCGCGGGGTATGGGGGCGGGTTTTGTCGGTGATCAACGAGCCGCCAAGTTTTACAAGGGTAAGAGGGGGAAGGGGAGAGGGGAATGTCATTTGACTTCTGTGATCAATGTACGCAGGGCACCGGCAGATTGCAGTGCAGCAGCTACCTTCGATGCCTGCGCTTTGTTCACCAGGGCGATCATGTTGCCGCCGCGCCCGCCGCCGGAAAGCTTGGCGCCCCAGGCGCCGGCTCTGCGGGCCGCCAGCACCAGCGCATCCAGCTCCGGGCAGGAGACGCCCAGCTTGCGCAGCAGGCCGTGGTTGGCATCCATCAATGGGCCGAGTAACTCGACGGCGCCATGCTCAAGAGCCTGGCGGGCTGAGTCAGCCAGGGCGCCAATCGAGTCGAACACCGCCTCGTAATGATCTTTATCTGCACTCCAGGCTTTGCGTACATCGCCGACAACTTTGGCCGTTGGGCTGGCGATGCCGGTATCGCCGATGACGATGGTGAATGGTCGCCCCACCGTGAGCTGCTGGATGGGCTTGCCCTTTATGAAATACACCGGGCGGGCATAGGTGATGACCGTGTTGTCGATGCCGGAAGGCGTGCCGTGATGGATCTTCTCCACCTCGTAGGCCACGGCGCAGACTTGAGCGTCATCCAGGGGGTTGCCCAGGGCCGCGGAGAGGGCGCGGGCGATGGCGACAGTAACCGCAGCGCCGGAGCCCAGCCCGGCTGCCACGGGGATGGTGGACTCGATGCGGATGGTGCAGGCTGGCAGGCGTGAGATATTTAATGCTGCGGCGGTGCGGGTGATGGCAGCTTTCAGCGGGTGGCTGGCAGGCAGGTCAGCCAGCGGAGACTTAAGCCCAATGTCAGGCGCCTGGACCAGAACCATATCCGCGCTGGCGTCTTTCGCCAACGATATTTCTGCCCTGGCCTGCACCTGGATCACCGGAACGGCGACGGCTGGGCGAGCGTAGACCACGGCATGTTCGCCGAAGAGGATGATCTTACCAGGAGCGGAGGAAGTGAAAATCTTCATGCAGCGACTGAAGTCGCCCTCCCACTGCAAAGCCGCCCTGCGGCGGCTAAAGGCGGGCGGTTCAAGATGATTATGGGGTACTGCAGTTGTAGATTCATATTTCATTGTAAAGAAACACCCGTTGGTAGGAGGGTGTATCAGAGTAAATAGTAAATCAATACTACCGACAGCCCCCAGGCGAGCAGGTCAACCTGCAGCGGGCGGTCGGAGAACAACACGTCCTCGGGCGCGCCGCCGCGCTGTTCTACGTGCACCAGGTGCAGGTAGCGAAAGACACCAAAGATGACAAAAGGAATGGTCAGCATCATGACGTGGCTTTCGGGCAGACCGGGCGCCCAAAAGGTGTACAGGCTGTAGGTGATAATAGCCCCGCTGGTGACGATGGTCATTAATTGGTCGAGCAGGGGCAGTGAATAGCCCTCGAGCACTTTGCGATGGGCGTTGGCCTCGCCGGACAGCAGCGCCAGCTCGGCGCGGCGCTTGGCGATGCCCAGGAAGAGGGCCATGAAGGTGGTGAAGACATACAACCAGGGGGAGAAGAGCGAAACCACGATCACCACCACACCAGCGCCCACACGCAGAACATAGAAAGTCGCCAGCACCATCACATCCAAAATGGGGATGTGCTTTAGCCAGCGGGAGTAGGCCAGATTCAGGCTGAAATAGGCCAGGGCGATCAGGGCGTATTTCCAGGATAGCAGGAAGGACAGGCTGAAGACGAGCAAGGCAAGCAAGGCAGCCGCCAGCCGCGCGGTGCTTACCGAAAGCTGGCCTGATGGCAGTGGGCGCAGGCGCTTCTTCGGGTGGTTGCGATCGGCTTCCAGGTCGGTCAAGTCATTGAGAATGTAGACCAGGCTGGAGAGCAGGCAGAACAAGACGAAGGCGGCCACCGTGCGTGCCAGGGCAGGCAGGTGGAACAACTGACCATCGAAGACCAGGCCGATGAACAGCAGGCCATTCTTGACCCACTGCTTGGGGCGCATGGTTTGAATCAGGGGAACCAGCCAGGACATGCGGCAATGATAGCATAAAGCGGGTAAAGTGACTACTACGAGAGGTGGATACCCTGCTACAATAATAGTGATGAAGAAACAGCGATTGGACCTTCTGCTGGTCGAGCGTGGGCTGGTGGAGAGCCGCGCCCTGGCGCAACGGCTGGTAATGGCGGGGCAGGTGCGCGTGGACGGGCAGGTGGCGCTCAAGCCCAGCGATAAGGTCGCTGAGCAGGCTGAGCTGGCGGTCGAACACGGGCCGCGCTACGTCTCACGGGGCGGAGAAAAGCTGGAAGCGGCGCTGCAGGCATTGGGTGTGACCGTGGAAGGGCGCACCTGCGCCGATGTGGGCGCCTCGACCGGCGGGTTCACCGACTGCCTGCTGCAGCATGGGGCGCGCAAGGTGTACGCCATCGATGTGGGCGAGGGCATCCTGGATTGGAAGCTGCGCCAGCACCCGCAGGTGGTGGTGATGGAGGGCACCAATGCCCGCTATGTCGAGCGGCTGCCAGAGGCGGTGTCGCTGGTGACCATCGATGCTTCGTTCATCTCACTGAAGGTGCTGCTGCCGGTGGTGAAGGGGTGGCTTCCCCTCACCCCCTGCCCCTCTCCCCTTGTAGGTGAGGGGAGTCTACCCCTCACCCCTAACCCCTCTCCCCTCCGGGGAGAGGGGTTAGGGGTGAGGGGGATGTGATCGCCTTGATCAAGCCGCAGTTCGAGGCGGGTAGGCTGGAGGTGCGGCGGGGCAAGGGCGTGATCCGCGACCCGGAAGTGCACCGGCAGGTATTGCTGGATGTTCTAGACTACGCGGCGGGCGCTGGCTGGCAGGTGCGTGGCTTGATCGCTCGCCGCTTTTGGGCCCCAAGGGCAACCGCGGAGTTCCTGGCCTGGCTGCAGCCCGGTGGGGCTGCGGGGCAAGCACTTGAGCCGTTGATCCAGGGCGTTCTGGCATGAACAATGCTAACAGATAACGGGTAGTGCCCACGGCGCCTAGGTAAGCCGTAGAACGGGTAGGTCAACGGCGGGGCGATATAGCTCACCTACACCACATTATCGCGCCATTTCATGCGAGCCGGGTGCATACCCGCGAGGCGTAAGCCCCGTCCGTTGTTTGTCCACCAGGTTAATCTACTTATCGCCCAATTTAGAGTATAATAGGCAAAATTACTTAATAGAGACTGACCAATGAGCCTTGAAACCCCTGCACCACTTATCCTGTCCCCAGCCAAACCTGCCGCTGACGATGCCGCTGGCACAGCAGCTATTGCCAGGCGCAACCCCGCCATCTCCCTCGCCGGATGCCAGCGCATCCTGATCATCGGGCGCACCGGCTCTGGCAAGACCACCCTGGCGCGGCAGCTCGCCGCGGCGCTGGGCGTGCCACACACCGAGCTGGACGCCCTGTACTTCGAACCGGATTTCAGCACGGTATCCTTGGATGTGCTGCGCGAACGCACCAATCTGGCAGTCGCTGGGGAATACTGGGTCACCGACGGGAACAAACGCGCCGTGCGCGACCTGGTCTGGCCGCGGGCAGACACCATTGTCTGGTTGGATTACTCACTGGCAGTCAGCCTGTGGCGACTGGGCAAGCGTGCCCTGTGGCGCACCTCGACCCTGCAGAAGCAGGCCGCTGAAACTGGGGAAAAGAAAGGTGTGCTCAAGAAAATGTTCGCCGCCGGAAAAGGCGTGCTCACCGCCCTGCGTTCGCACCGCGGCCAGCGTAAGGAATTTCCCATCCTCTTCGCCCGACCTGAAAACCAGCATCTGGCAGTCCTCCGCCTGCGTTCGCCTCGGGCTGCCCGGCTGTGGCTGGCTCGGGTGAGTGGTCCAACCCAGTCTTGAGGGTGAAAGCCCTCAGGTAATCCCCTCATCACCGCGGCATCAGCGCGAACACACCCCAGCCCAGGTATTCACGCGTGGTAAGCGGCGTAGCGCTCGGGTTCCGAGGTCAGTTTGGCTCGAACATCTTGCGCGAGCTCATCGGCGGGATTGGCTTCAAGCCATCGGCGCATGGTGAGCCACTTGGCCGCCTCGTATCTGTCCCAGCCGTCCTGGTCTGCCAAAACCATTTCCACGACGTCGTAGCCGAGGTGGCCGAAAGAGGCGAGAAGTTCTGGAAGCAGGAGAAAGTCTGAAATTGAGCTGGCATGACACCCCCTGGCAACATCTTCCGTCGGCGGCAACTGCCGCCAGAAGGGCTCGCCGATGAGGATGATCCCTCCGGGGCGCAGGCTCTGCGCCAAAAGCTCGATGGTGCCGGCGACTCCCCCGCCGATCCAGGTGGCACCGAGACAGGCTGCCACACTGACCTTCTCGTCCGAGACATAGCCAGCTGCATCGTCATGGATGAACTTGACCTGATCGGCGACGCCGAGTTCTTCAGCCCGGCGTTTGGCTTGCTCGGTGAACAACTGGCTCAGGTCGATGCCGGTGCCGATGACGCCGTGATCGCGTGCCCAGGTGCACAGCATCTCCCCCGAACCGCTGCCGAGGTCGAGCACTCGGGCCCCCGATTCCAGACGCAGCGCCGCGCCGAGAGTGGCGAGCTTTTCGGGTGTGATCGGGTTGTGGATGCGGTGAGCACTCTCAGTGATGTTAAAGATCCGTGGAATATCCAATGCAGAAAATCTCCTTTCGGGTGTGAATAGATTTAGTAACTGCCTAACGCTCCGCATCAGCTGCCGCCGACTCTGGCAAGACTCTTTCCAAAAACCAGAGCGCGGGCTGCCTCAGAGTGCGCGCATACCAAAGCCGAAGGCGGTCGGCTGGATGCTGTTGTTAGGCCGCCTTATGGCTTTAGACATGGCGCTTGACATACAAAGCACTTTGCTAGGATGCCGCTTGTGAAGCATCTGACGTGGCAGTCAACTTGGGTTATCGGTGATTTTTTACAAGCCGTTCCATCTGGAATGGCTTACCATGACCGGGGTAAACGGTTTTTACTTCCATGATTTTCAGTTTTTCGATACTGGCATTTGCTGCCGCTAAGTCGTCGATGTAATGGAAACCTGGCTTACCAATATTCCAAACCAAGTCGCCGCAAAACAAGTCGCCGCCAGTGGTCAGAATTCCAACGGAACCCTGGGAATGCCCTTCAAGATGAATAACTTTAGCATCGAGACCATACTCGGCGAGATCTTGCCCATCTTCAAGAGCGATATCCGCTTTAAATAGGTCGATTTTGCTTGATCTGCCGAAGAGAAACATCATTAATCTGAAGAGTATTGCAACTTTATCTGGTTTGGCTTTTCTGTTCCAGCTCATGTCGCCGCGTTCGACCATGCCTGAATCGCCAGGGTGCAAGGCTATTTTTGTGCTGTACTTTTCACGGAGATAAGCGCAATTGCCGGCATGGTCAGAATCGCCATGAGTGAGTACGATGAGCTTAAGATTGCCTGGTTTGCAGCCCGCACTTTGAAGTTCTTGTTCAAGTTTGGTGCGCTTATTGGCAAACCCCGTGTCGATCAGAACGTAACCGCCGTCGCTGGTCTTTACCAGGTAGCAGTTTACGCCACCTGTATTAATGGTTCTAATCTCTTGTGGCATGTTTTTCTCCTTATTTTTGGGGGCGATGATAGAACCACCCTGATCTTAATTTGCGAACAATTTGTAAAATCATCACCATCAATACGTGATGAAGGCGGCCTAACATTCCCGCTAAGCCGCTTGGGGCGGGCTGAGATCACCTTCGAGACCAGAACCAGCCCTCGGGATGCTGATACTCCTCTTTAGCCGCGCGAATCCCCAAGTCGGACTTCAGCGAGGGGTTGGGCCGCCTTTTCATTTACATTTCCAGTTCGTCAAAATACGACCAACTCGACACATCTGGTGGCTCAACACCAATTTGTGTCATAATTGACATTACCTGTGAACGATGTTCGGTGGCATGGTTGATGACTTGATTGAGAATAATGGTTTTGGGTACCTGACGCAGGGTACCATCCCATTCAATTTCGACTGTGTCATCAGCTTGGATTTTGGATGCCCATCCGATAAACCCTTCTCCGGTAGTCCGGATGGCGGTAATCATTTCAGCTATTGTCATGATGTTATCATCTTCAGGAGGAATGTAGCGCTTCCCGGTACTTATGCGTGACAAATATCCTCGTTCTGCTCTTACAATATGAAACAAGGTGTCGCGAATTGAACCAAAAACGCCTACAATGCTGGAGTTCAGTTGCTCGGTGGTTAACTCACCGCATTTTTCAAACAGACGAAGGTTTGCCCACATATTATGTTGAAAGATTATGGTGAGAGTATCAGCTTTTTTCATTATTTCTCCTGCTTTTACCTGTTATTTTTTCCAGCTTTGACTTGATTTTACCCCAAGCCCTATTCGAATGCGGCCCAGCGATTAAGGGTCGGGTAAGGAGGCGGCATTGCTGTCGCCCCCTCCCCTAAGAACCGGACGTGAGATTTTCACCTCATCCGGCTCAAGCCTTTCAAAAACGTCCTCTTCAGAACGCGGGTTCACATCAGATAAATTTCGGCTATGAATTTGCCAGTGGCAGGTGGGATGCAGCATTTCCAGATTGCTCATAATGTTACCACCACCTTTTGATTTCCAGATGATGTGATGTATATGCCATCCAGTTTCAAGGGTGATGGATTGTCCGCAACGAGGGCATAAGCCATTCTGTGCTTTCCACAGGTTGAGTAGCTGTTGGTTTCCTTTCAGATCTGCCTACCATCTTCATCTTCAGGCGGTCTTCAAAGTACAGCTCCCAGGCAGGATCGTAGGGATTAGCTTTAGCCCGGATTTTGACTGCCGTCGGATGCGTGTGTGTGAGGCGGATGTCAGCGAGTGGTCATGGATTTGCCGTTTTTACCCGGTTACTTCTCCGCTGAATACCCAATGCCGGTTGCCGACCGTGTTGAAGTATTTCTGTCTTACCCAACGAGCGCCTTTGTTCGGATGTCGCCGTTTTGCCCAATGCCAGAGTGCCTTGAAAATGGTGGCATCTACCTAGCGATAGGTTTGCTTGCTGCATACATGCTGGTGGTAGTTCGCCCAGCCTCGGATGACCGGATTGAGACGACTTATCAGGTCTGCCCGCTGTAGCCGTTTGGTTCCTTTGATGATACAGCTGACTTTCTTCAAGAACGCCTGTACGTTCTTCCTGGATGGCTTGATGAGCAGCTTTCCGTTGTACTTGCGGATATTCTGCCCCAGGAAGTCAAAGCCATTCATCGATGTGCGTGATGTGGGTCTTTTCCGGTGAAAGTTCCAGTCCTCGTGTCTTCATGAAATGCTCGACAAACGGCCTGACCTGGTTTTCCAACAGGTCTCTTGAGCGGGCGGTAACAATGAAGTCATCCGCGTATCGTACGAAGTTAACTCCACTGGCAGTGCTTGTTGCTGTTCGAACGAAATCTGTCTCAGCAGTTCTTGTTCCAGCCCGTCCAGAGCCAGGTTCGCAAGCGGGTGAGATTATGCCCCCTTGCGGTGTGCCTTCTTCCGTTGGGTGGAAGGCCCCTTTTCCATGTACCCGCCTTCAACCATTTGTCGCAGAATGGTTTTGTCCATTGGGATGTTCGCCATTAACCAGTCATGACTGATTTTGTCGAAGCAGGCCCGGATATCGCCTTCCAAAATCCAGTCCGGCGATACTTTACGCTTGGCTAGGATCGATGAAGCATTGTCTGGATCTGCGTCTGCCGTTGACCGTTCCTTGCGAAACCCATATGAGTTAGGAGTCGGCTGTCGTTTCGGCAACCGGGTCGAGCGCCAGCAGGTAGAGGGCTTGCATCGCCCGGTCTTGCATCGTGGGTATTCCCAGTGGCCGCGTTTCTTCGGATTGCTGTTCTTGGGGATGTACATCCGCCGCAGCGGTTTCGGGTTGGTAACCTCTTTGCCTCAGCGTTCTGCACTGCTGTGGCTTTCTTGACCGGAGTGTCCCAGTTTCTCTTCGTCCACCCCCGGTGTGTTCTTGCCTCGATTTTCTGTCACTCGCCTCACGGCCATAGGCTTTGCCGCTGTACGAGTGGGTCAGCAGGTGTTGCAAGGCTTTCACCTTGCCCCACCTGCCTTCCTGTGTTGCCTTCACGATACGCACTTGCAGCCGACGCACATTTCGGTTGACTGTTCGCCAATCAATGGCATTCCAATCAACCTCCTTGTGGGAGAGCGCACAAGCGATTTTCTCTGCTTTCATCTGCTTTCCCTCCTGTGTCGGTTTCTCAAGCTCTCTCGTGACGAAAGACCGCGTGGAAGTCTGCACACTTTCGTGTCGGGTATCCTCATCGTCCTTCTGATGACCCTATCCAGCTCCATTACAAGCGGCTTTCGCTTTTTCCACATTCCTATGCCCGCTGCCCTATCAGCTTGCCTTGCGGCTTCCCTGCCTCTTTCGAGGCAGAGTTCGGGTTTACCACGTTCCTCTCGATATAACATGGCAGGTTAGGTCCGCTCTGTTCGCCGGTAGCGTCGGTTTCCTGTTCCGCTTGCCCATGACAAGGAAATCAATAGCCCTTGTTCCCACTGCGTTGCCTTTTGGCTCAAGCCTCTTGCTGCGCCTTCAGCTTGTTCAGCTCACGATGTTTATCAAGCGTTCACATGTGTTGACCATACTGCCAACCCTGGCCCTATCCCTTAGAGCTTTCGGGCGCATTTCGGCCTCGCGGCTTCCACGCTGGTCAATCATCGCCCATCGGTACTTTGTCCGTAGTGCTGCGTTAGACCACCTAGGATACTGCTGATGGGACAGCAGGTCTTGTCAGATTTTCCCCGCAAGACAATGACTCAAGAGACCTCATGTCGCACATTGATGTGGCGATCAGAGCCAATGTCGAAGCCCGGTTCAACGCGCCGCCACATCAATCCGAGTTGAACTAAGCTACCTTAGGAAACATATTTTACCTTCTTTTACCGGCCGCTGCTGTGCTTCCCTTTCTCAGGGAGTTACAACGCTTCGACATAGCCAGTCACCCGGCTACATCGGTTGCCTGCTACCTGGCGGCCTGACCCTTACCAGGACTGGACTTTCACCAGCAAGCAAACGATGACTTTTCAGGACACACGAGCCGGGGTTAGGCAACAGCGTTGTTATTTTGCCCTGCCAAGAATTCGATCACTTCCTCGGTCGAACTAGCGAAATCTATTGACATTTCAAAATATCGTATTTGGTACATCTCACATTCCAATCGCAGAACTTCACTTACCTTTTTTAGCCGCTCTAATTCTTTCATGATGCTGCTCTCGTCAAATTGCATCATCCAATCATCGGGCCCGCCGCCATGCTGCCTGACCTGCTCGAATTTTTGGCATACGTCAGCATCCGCATATCCTAGGAAACAGGCGCGAGTTCGAGAAGGAAACTCAGAGAGTAATTCTTGGGAATGTTTGGGTTGAAGGGCAGCGCCTTCTAGTAGGTAATCTATTCTGTCTTTGATAATCACCTTCGATACAGCTTTTACGAGTGGCCAAATCTTATCTCCTACAGATGCATCGTCACTGTCCAGATCGATTTGAAGATGAGGGAATGCATTTGCTGTACCAATTGCAAGATGATCCAAGCAAAGGAAAGGGATGGTTTTTTCTGCGAGCATCCGTTTCGCAATAATCGATTTACCAGAACGTGCTGCACCACCGAGTAGATAAATCATATTTGTTTACGCATGAAGTAGCTGTTGCCTAACGGTTTTGCGTTACCTGCGTGTGGGCGGGCGTGGATGGCGCCTTGGCGCCACTTGGGAGCAGAAAAAACTCGAAGCCAGAAAAATGCTCCTAAACCGCGCACGCGAAGCGTCCCACACGTCAGGTGCACGCGGTGTTTGGCGCAGAATCTGGGGGTTCATCCCATAGCAAGTATTCTTGGCAACACATATACAAAAGCATCACCAATAAAATGGGCTATCATGGCTGAAACCAAACCATATCTTATATAAAGCCAGCTCATCACTAACCCTGTTGCGGTACTAAACCCTACAATTATGAGCACTAGACTTCGAACCTGCTGAGCCAAATGCCAGCAAATGTGGAAGATGTGCTCCAGCAAACAGTAGAGACGACACCAGGCTGCCGATCCATAAGGCCAGAACATGCAGGGCGGGTTTCTTCAGTATTTTTCGAATAATCCAAACAAACAATGTTACCAAGCCAAGTCTGAACAAAATCTCTTCAGTAATTGCGGCGCTCATGCATCTCAGAAGATACTCGAAAGTACTCGGATTATCCAAACCAGCCCCCAAAGCACCTTTTGGTAATGTGTTTTGAATAGATCCCACCACTCCCAACACCAAACCGACAATCAAACCCGCATAGAAATGCGAACGCAAGGTTTTCCAATTTACTGATGTTTGTGTCACAAATATACTTAATAACTTCGGTCCCAAACCAACTTGTTTTCCCAACCAGATTCCAACGGCAGAGGCTGGTGCGAGAAATAATATGGCTTCTCCGATCGCTGATAACCACACCATTGGGAGATCGACTGGCCCTCCAACTGCAGGATCCATCAAGACGGCGATAGTATAAGGTACACCAATCAGACTACCAAGTAGACCAGTGAGGAAAAGCCACACAAATAGCACTCTGTCGATTGTTTTTTTCATTATCAGTTCGTTGATGTCAACCACATTCTGCGCCCAACGGCTTGGCTCAGGCGCAGCAGCGATGACTGCAAGACGCCTTCCCATTATCGCGCCATTTCTCCCAAATCGCGCACCGTACCACCAGCGGCGTAGCCGCTGTCGCCTGCAGCCTGTGTTAGCCGCCAATTTATCCTGACACGCTCATCCTTTTACCCACTCACCTTACAACTCATTTTTACTCCACTCATCTTCAAGTATCCCATATACATGCCTATCAACCCACATTCCTTCTTCATAAACCGCACTTCTTAGTGTCCCCTCTCGTTTCATCCCTAGACGTTCCATAACCTTCCAGGCAGGAGTATTGCCACTGCTGGTATCTGCATGGATCCGATGCAAGCCAAGAGAGCGAAACCCATAATCCATCAGTGCCCTGGCAGCTTCAGTGGCATACCCTTGACCACGATATTCTTCACTAAGTACCCACCCCATTTCCCCCAATTCACCCCCTTCAAGGATCATCCCAACCAATCCCATTACCTTGCCATCCTCATTCCGCTCTATTGCTAGTTCAAATACTTTATCTTCTTCGAACAGCTGATAGGAATTTTGTAAATCTATATATTTTTCCACCCCTTCTATTGTGGCTGGTATCCTTTGAGATGTCACCTTTGCCACTGAAGGTTGTGAGACAAACCTTAATACATCTTGTTTATCATCATGAGTGAATCTTTCGTATAACAAGTCGTTCGGTGACAATCGGTAGCGTCATGGTTTGTTTTCTCTTCTTGAAAAGGCGGCTAACGATTTAAGGTTTGATGTGGCGGAAAGGGCGAAAGTCCAAACTTCGGTACATTGCGCCGCCACATCAAACCGAGTTGAACTAAGCTGCCTTAGGAAACATATTTTACCTTCTTTTACCGGCCGTTGCTTTGCTTCCCTTTCTCAGGGACTTACAACGCTTCGCCATAGCCAGCCTCCCGGCTATAGCGGTTGCCTGCTACCTGGAGGCCTGACCCTTACCAGGACTGGACTTTCACCAGTGAGCAGACGATGATTTTCAGGACACACCACGCTTTGTTAGGTTTTGTTGTTGCTTTCCACAGATATTACTACTTTTCCTCGGGCATGTCCTTCTCCAAGATACCGAAGCGCTTCAGCAGCCTCACTTAACGGATACCGTCTATCAATAACAGATTTTACTTTGCCTGCTTCAAAAAGTTCTTTTATAAAAACCAGGTCATTTTGGCTTCGTTTTGCGCTTACGCCTGCCATTTTCCTGCCGCCAGTTTCTGACATCATTGACCCCATGAGCATGGACTGGAAGATTTGAGCCATGGTACCTCCAGCCATCATATAAATACCCTTGGGAGTTAAGGCACGTTTATAAGCTGAAAGCGAATGATAACCATTTGCCGCAAAAACAAGATCATACTGCTGACCATTTTTGGTGAAGTCCTCTTTAGTGTAATCAATAACATGGTCTGCCCCGATCGAGCGTGCCTGCTCCAAATTCCTCGTGCTGCACACGGCTGTGACTTCAGCGCCGAAACGATTTGGCAATCTGCACCGCAAAAGTTCCCACCCCACCTGATGCGCCATTAATCAAAACCTTTTGTCCCGCCCGAATCTGCCCTTCATCGCGCAGACCCTGCAGGGCAGTGATCGCCGCCATAGGTATGGCTGCGGCTTCATCGAACGAAGTATTGACAGGCTTCAACGCCAATGCACTTTCAGGAGCACATGTATACTCGGCAAAACTGCCTTTTACCATCCCAAACACCTCATCACCTGGCTGAAACTGCTTGACGTTTTTGCCGACTGTTTCAATCCGCCCCGCCATGTCAGCGCCTAGTCTCGTGTTTTTTGGTTTGAGCAATCCCCCACCCATCAGGCGAATCAAGAATATATCAGCGGTCAGGAAATGCCAGTCATAAGCATTTACGGATGCCGCATGAATTTTTATCAAGACTTCATCATCCTTGGGCGTAGGTTTTTCTACATCCTTGAGTTGAATAACATCAGGTGACCCATATTTTTCGTATACAATCGCTTTCATAAGTATTTCTCCAAGGTTACAAAAAACCTAACGGTTTGGCTCAGGCGCAGCGGCGGTGATGGCAAGACCACTCACATTATGCGCCTCATTTCTAGAAAACCGAGTGCGTACCCTCAGCGGCGCAGCCGCTGTCCGGTGGAGCCGGTGTTGGGCGGCTTATCAACCCAAAGAATCTTCTCTGTTCGTTGTATTGTTGGCAACCGGGTGTCAATCTGCACCCCACCCGCCGAGGCTGTCTACCACCACGCTGTTAATTCTTGACAAAGCGTCCTTGAAACGTGAATACTCGGTATAGTAGCCTATATAGTGTTCAGTTGTTAAAATCAAGGTTTGTATCTTGCTGCCCAGACGTCCAAATTCCTTTATGTATAACTTTTCTTGTTCTGAAATTAGTTCATTGTTGTCAATCTTTCTTTTAATGCTATTGACCACCTCTACCATACACCAAGTTAGTAGACCTGGTTCAGCAGCTACAACACTCCAGAGTTCAGATATAGTCATCGACGAAAGTATGTCGCTGTTCCAGTCCGGTTTGTGGTTGTCTTTTCTTAGAGCCAGAACGAAATCTCTTACCCGAGGAGTGATATCTACTTTACTTTGTAAGATTTGCAAGCCTGTCGCGGCATCCTTTGCCCATTGATGAACATCACCACTGCGTTGGTCATGAAGCTGAATTGCCTTTGAAGAAGTCGATATCTTTTTGAGCCAGTGTATAGCTGAAGGGCCTCCAATAGTGAAAATGGTCCCCACGGTAAATTGACAGACATTGACAATTCCTTTTCCATCCTCTCTCTCTCAACAAGCCTAGCAATTGTTGGTATTGCTGAATTTAGCCTCATCTCGGCAAGAGCTTTACATGCCTTCTCCCAATCTCTCCAATTAGAACTATTTAGGAGTTTGATGTACTCTGCGACCATCTCCTTCGGTAGAGAGTATCCTAAATCAGCTAAACTCGTGGTTGCCTCAACCGCTTTCTCCTGTGTCATGATCTTATCAACCCATAATCCAATAGGCGATACCTGTTGACCTGCAAGGGAAGTGAATGGTGATACAACAACAAACTGGTCATAACCCTGCGAGCCGCTTGCGACCAGGAAGTTGATTTCACTACCACAAGGACAAGCAACATTGCCACCAACGAGTCCGCTTCCGATCAGGGTGTGTTGCTCAAAGGGGAACACTAGATGGCATCCGTGACAACGGATTCGTCCTGTAATTTCGACTGTGTCTGGAATTGGAATTGTTATCGGTTTGAGAAGAACAGCTGCAAAATTGTCAAAAACATCTACGATTCTTTGTTTCACAGCTTCTTTTCCTGCCTCGTCCCCAGATACTATCCTGAATACGGGAAGTTTCAATTGGTTAATAACGCTACGCGGTCCCAGTATATGAGCAGAATCAGAGTTTAATTCTGCAACAACCTTTGCCAAGCGATACCCAAAAACCAATGTGCCCGCGCCTGGATGAGCAAGATTGTCCACCGAGATGTTTGATGTATGCTTGACATCAAATCCTACACTTAGCATAGTGCTGACTAGACTAGAACGAAAATCCTCAACATTCACATATTTATAGACACGCGATACCTTTCCACCGAAGTACCCGCCAGCTAAAGCGCCTAGTAGTATTATTGGCGAGATAATACACATGAAACCAGTCATGATCATCAAAAGTATGTTCGATTCTGTCATGCTTGTTATCAACAGATAAAGCGAAAAGATAAGCGCCAAGCCAGAGAAGACACACCATCTATAAAAATATGGCGAAGCCCAAAAACTGGGTGGTTTCATACTTTTCATAACACCTCTCTTAGCACGTTTGTGCCAGAAACCTGATAATGTGCCACCTAACGAGACTGTCGAAAAACCCTTTGCTTGAAAAATCCTTAAAAAAATCTCCCACCACAGGCTCAAATATCGCAATAAAATGTTCCGGAGCACAAAAAACAAGGTGTTTCTGTCCCACTTTTCAAAGATTATTTTTGAAAAGGGACTTTTTCGACAGTTTCAACGGTTTGCGTTACCTGCGTGTGGGCGGGCGTGGATTCTGCTTGGGAGCAGGAAAACTGGAAGCCAGAAAAATGCTCAAAAATGCCGCAGAAGCCCACCCGTCAGGTGCACTCGATTATTGACCCTCTCTACGATCAACATAAATATTATATACCAGTATCGCAGAAAAGATGATTTTCCTGTGTCCGAATCAGCCTCACCCAAATCTGCATCGACCGCCTGACCATACTGTCTGGCATCAACAAGCCAGTCAGCCCGCACACCCTGGAGAAAATGCGGTATACTCCCTCCCGAAATGACCACTGACCACATTCGCAATTTCTGTATCATTGCCCATATCGACCACGGCAAATCGACGCTGGCCGACCGCCTGCTGCACCTGACCGGCACGGTGCCGGAGCGTGACACCACCGAGCAGATCCTGGACAGCATGGACCTGGAGCGGGAGAAGGGTGTCACCATCAAGGCGTCGGCGGTACGGATGAGCTACACCGCCGGCGGATGGGCAGTCTTACGAGCTGAACCTGATCGACACGCCCGGGCATGTGGACTTCGGCTACGAGGTCAGCCGGGCGCTGAACGCCTGCGAGGGGGCGCTGCTGGTGGTGGACGCCAGCCAGGGCATCGAGGCGCAGACGCTGGCCAACCTGTACAGCGCGCTGGAGGCCGACCTGGAGATCATCCCGGTGATCAACAAGATCGACCTGATCTCCGCCCACCCGGATGAGGTGGCGGATGAGATCCAGGCGCTGCTGGGCACGCCGGCGGAGGATATTCTGCGCATCTCGGCCAAGGACGGCGTGAACATCCCGGCGGTGTTGGAAGCCATCGTGCAGCAGGTGCCGCCGCCCAAGGGCGACGATGACGCCCCGCTGCGGGCGCTGATCTTCGACTCGCATTACGACTCCTACAAGGGCGTGGTGGCGTATGTGCGCCTGATCGACGGGCGGATCAACCCGACCGACAGCCTGCACCTGATGTCGACCGGTTTTGACCTGAAGCCGGTGGAGATCGGCATCTTTGCCCCAGACCTGCGACCCGTTTCCGGGCTGAGCGCCGGGGAGGTAGGCTACGTGGCGACCGGGTTGAAGACCGTGTGGGAGTGCCGGGTCGGGGATACGCTGACCCATACCGCCCGCCCGGCGCCGGCTGCCGCTGCCCGGCTACCGCAAGGTCAAGCCGATGGTCTTCGCCGGCATCTACCCGGTGGAAGGCGAAGATTACGCCGACCTGAAAGAAGCGCTGGAGAAGCTGCAGCTCAATGACGCTTCGCTGGTGTTCGAGCCGGAGACCTCGCAGGCGCTCAATTTCGGCTTCCGCTGCGGCTTTTTAGGCATGTTCCACATGGAGATCATCCAGGAACGGCTGGAACGCGAGTATGACCTGGATATCATCGTCACCTCGCCGTCGGTGGAGTACGAGATCGTGCTGCACACGGGCGAAACGATCACCATCGACTCCCCGGCGGACATGCCCGACGAAATGCTGATCGCCCAGGTGCGCGAGCCGTGGATGAACATCGAAATCTTCACCCCCACCGAGTTCTACGGTCCCATCATGGAACTGACCAAGAAAAAGCGCGGGGTGTTCACCTCACAGGATTACCCGGCGCCCAACCGGGTGCAGCTCAACTTCGAGATCCCGCTCTCCGAGCTGATCGTGGACTTCTTTGACCAGCTCAAATCGAAAACCAAAGGTTACGCTTCATTAGATTATCAGTTTGCCGAATATCGCCCGGATGACCTGGTGAAGCTGGAAATCCTGGTCAATGATGAGCCGGTGGATGCGCTGTCGACCATCGTGCACCGCACGGATGCCTATCACAAGGGGCAGGCGGTGATCACCAAGCTGAAAGACCTGATCCCGCGCCAGCTCTTCCTGGTACCCATCCAGGCGTATGCAGCAGGGCGGGTCATTTCGCGGGCCAATGTCAAGCCGCTGCGCAAGGACGTGCTGGCGAAATGCTACGGCGGCGACATCTCCCGCAAGAAGAAGCTGCTGGAAAAGCAAAAGAAGGGCAAGAAGCGCATGAAGATGGTGGGCAACGTCGAGATCCCGCAGGAGGCCTTCCTGGCTGTACTGCGCGTTGGGGAGGAATGAGATCAGCACGGCTGCTCCGCCTCAGAGTGCACCGGCGCCACGCTGGAAGCGCATCGTGCCCGGCCTGCTGGTCAGCCTGGCTGCCCTGGTAGTACTCTTTTCTGTCATTGACCCGCGAGAGACACTGAACGCCCTCCAGCAAGCGAATGGCTGGATGCTGGCATTGGGAATGCTGGTGTCGCTGGTGTGGCTGGTAATCCGCGCCCGGGTATGGCAGACGCTGCTGCAAGGGAAAGCAAGCTACCGAGATGTGTTTTTGACCCTCAATGAAGGGTACCTGCTGAACAACTTGCTGCCGTTTCGCCTGGGTGAGGTGGGACGGGCGTTCCTATTAGGGCGGAAAGCAAACCTGGACTTCTGGCAGGTTCTGCCCAGCGTCGTGCTGGAGCGTATGTTTGACATGATCATGGCCGCGGCGCTGCTGATCCTGACTTTGCCCTTTGTCGCCGGGGTGGGCTGGGCAGGGCAGGCGGCTGCCGGCACGGGTGGGCTGGTCGCCTTGGGACTGTTGGGTGTGTACCTGGTGGCGCGCAACCAGCCGCGGGTGACCGCCTGGCTGGAACGCCTGAGCCAGCACTGGCCCTGGGTGCAGAAACTGGTGGGCGAACGGTTGGGAACTTTCTTCACCGGTTTGCAGGTGCTGACAGACCTGCGCATGTTCCTGCGTGCCCTGGCATGGATCCTTTTCAACTGGACTTTCAGCATCCTGCTCTATTTTGTTTTTTTACGCGCTTTTTTCCCTGAAGCGCCACTCTTGTGGGCAGTATTCGTGCTGGGAGCCGGCTCATTTGGGATAGCCGCGCCTTCCTCGCCAGGCGCATTGGGAGTGTTCGAAGCTGCCCTGGTTGGCGCGCTGACAGTCGGACTCAAGGTCGACCCCTCCCCGGCAACCGCGTTTGCCATTGCCCTGCATCTCTCTAACTACATCAACACCGGGCTGATCGGCGGGTACGCCCTGCTGCGCGAGGGTGAAACGCTCAGCGGCCTGTACAGCCAGCTGGGTAGATTGAAAGTTAAAGCGTAGCGCGGTAGAATGGCACACCAGATGGTGTTATAGACTATGCGCATCCTTACCGCCCTGACCTATTATCGCCCGCACTTCTCCGGGCTGACGATTTACGCCGAGCGGCTGGCACGCGCCCTGGCTGCCCGCGGTCACCAGGTAACCGTGCTAACCTCACGCTACGACCCGGACCTGCCCGGAAGCGAACAGCGCGATGGGGTGCAGATCATCCGCCCGCGCGTGCTGATGCGGGTCAGTAAGGGTGTGCTGATGCCTTCCATGCCATGGTGGGCCTGGAAGTACTCCCGCCAGGCAGACGTGGTGCACCTGCACCTGCCGCAATTGGATGCTGCGCCGGTCGCCATGATCGCCCGGCTGCTGGGCAAGCCGGTGGTGCTGACCTATCACTGCGACTTACGCCTGCCAGAGGGCGTAATCCACGGGGTGGCCAACCAGGTTTCACACCTGGCCAATCACCTGTCGGCCAGGCTGGCGAATTTGATCGTAGCCAACACACAGGATTATGCGGAGCATTCAAACTTTTTACGGCCGTACTTGGGCAAACTGCACGCCATCCCCCCGCCGGTGGAACTGCCCCCGGCCTCAGCGGAGGATATAGCCGCCTTCCGACGCAAGGCAGGCATCCAGCCCGGACAGCGCCTGATCGGCATGGCAGCCCGCCTGGCTACCGAGAAGGGAGTGGAGTACCTGGTGCAGGCGATGCCGCAGATACTGCAGCAGCATCCCACCGCCCGCGTGCTGTACATGGGGCAATTCCAGAATGTGCTCGGCGAGGAAGCCTATGCCAAAAAACTGTCTCCGCGGATCGAGGCACTGGGCGAGCACTGGACCTTCCTGGGCAACCTTTCGCCGGTGGAGCTAAGCGCCTTCTTCCGGACATGTGAAGTGACCGTGCTGCCCAGCCTGAACAGCACTGAATTGTGGGGCATCGTACAGGTAGAGGCGATGAGCTGTGGCACGCCGGTGGTGGCTACAAATTTGCCCGGCGTGCGCATACCGGTGAAGATGACGGGGATGGGGCGGATCATCCCGCCGGCGGATGCGACCGCACTGGCGGAGGCGATCGGGGAGATACTCGATGCCCCGGAGCAATATCGGGGGGATGCCCAGGCAATTGCCGGACGCTTCTCACCGGAGCAGATTGCAGAGCAGTATGAAGCGCTCTTCCACCAGGTAACCGGTTTATGAAGAAAGATTTTTTATACCTGCAGCTGCGCGACCTGCCCTATTTCCGGGGGATGCTGCGCGCAGTCGAAGCCGAGTTCTACCAGGAATTTGACCTGCCTGCGCCCACCCTGGATGTGGGCTGCGGTGATGGGCACTTTGCCACGATCGCCTTTGACCACCCGCTAGATGTGGGCCTTGACCCGTGGGAGGGACCGATCCACCAGGCAGCCCGGCTGGGCGGCTATCGCAGCCTGGTGCAGGCAGATGGCGGGAAAGCACCGTTCCCGGATGGCAGCTTTGCCAGCGCGCTGAGCAATTCGGTGCTAGAGCATATCCCACATGTGCAGGCCGTGCTGGCTGAAACTGCCCGCCTGCTGCGCCCTGGGGCGCCTTTCCTGTTCTGCGTGCCCAACCCACGCTACCTGAGCGAGCTGTCCGTGGCAGGTGCTTTGAGGCGGATTGGGCTGAGCGGCCTGGGCAACGCTTACACCGACTGGTTCCGGCGCATGTCGCGCGTCGAGCATGCCCTGGAACCGGATACGTGGCAGGTCTGGCTGGAAACATCCGGCTTTAAGTTGGAGCGGTGGTGGCACTACTTTTCGCCGCAAGCAATGCACGCCCTGGAATGGGGGCATTACTTTGGCGCGCCGACCCTGCTACCCCACGCCCTATATGGGCGCTGGATCATCGTGCCGAGGCGCTGGAACCTGGCGCTGACGATGCGGCTGGTGCGGCGGTATGCGGTAGCTGCGCCTCACCCGCAAGGGACGTTCACCTTTTATGTGGCGCGACGGGTGTAGGGATCTCGAATGAGCAGCGATCCGTCAAACCAACCCTTTGACCAGGATTACTTTCACTCCGGGCCGTATGCACAAGTCTCCTTTGCCCGCTTCAGCCAGTATTGGTGGTCGAACCGCTATTACGCCCGGCTGGCGCGGCGGCATGGCCCCCGGCAGGGACGGGCGCTGGAGGTGGGCTGCGGTCTAGGTCATCTGCTAACCTGGCTGACCGATCGCTACCAGGTGGTGGGAACGGATGTCAATCCTTGGGCGTTGGAAGAGGCCCGCCGCAACGTGCCCCAGGGACATTTTTTCCAGCTCTCCGCCCAGGATATGCACCCCCTGGATGATAGCTCATTCCAAATTGTGATTGCCAAACATGTGGTCGAGCACCTGCCCGATCCTGACCAGGCGTTGGGAGAATTCAGCCGGCTGCTTGCCCCCGGCGGGCTGCTGCTGCTGGCAACCCCCAACCTGGATTCGCCGATGCGGCAACGTAAAAAGGAGCGCTGGATCGGGTACCAGGACCCCACGCACATCAGTTTGAGACTGCCGGCTGAGTGGCTGGCGGGGCTGCGGCGGGTGGGCATCCTGCCGCGGCGGGCATTCTCAGATGGCTTTTGGGATGCCCCCTACCTGCCTGCCATCCCGACAAAGCTGCAAAAGGTATTCTTTGGACTGCCGGGGGGCTTACAAGCTGTACTTGGATGGAGTATACTTCCCCTGAAAATGGGTGAAAGCTTGATCGTCCTGGCGGATAAGGCATGAATCCTGAAGAACCAACCGTGCTCGATTATGTCAAATCGCTGCTGACCTTCTGGAAAGGCAAGCCGATGGCAATTCCACCGCTGGAGACCCAGGAAGTGGCACCGCGGAGCCACCCATGAACTGGCTGCGATCCTTGCCGAGGAAGAGACGGCGCCGGTTACCCCAGGCATGGCGGATGCGTTCGTTGAGGCCGACCGCAAGCCCAGCAAGCCGAGCCCGCTTTACCGCGTAAGCTGCCCTGGCGCGCCCTGGTTGCCCTGGGCCTGGCGCTGGTCGCACAAATTTCCCTGGAACCGCGACCGTACCGCACCTGGCTGATCGGGTTGTTCCTGTATACCATGGCCGCGGCGTGGCTGGTCTACGCCACCTGGCGCGGTGAGTGGGTGCCTGCCCCCCTGCCTGCAGAAGTGCAGCAACCGGAAGACTATCGTGTGCGTGCGCGTTGGCTGTATATCTGCCTGCCGCTGGCGCTGGTGGCGTTCGTATCCCTGGGCGGCAACCGTTTCACCAGCATCAATGTGATCTTGTGGCTCCTGGCAGTGACAACCTGTCTGCTGGCGCTCTGGCAGGGGCCGCTGCCATTCCGGCGCTGGGTAAACTGGCTGCGGGAACACCTGCATCTGCCCTGGCGCATTTCCATTTCTTCCTGGACGCTGCTGGTATTGGCGGTGGTGGGCGTGGTGCTCTTCTTCCGCGCCAGCCAACTCAATGAGTTGCCGCCCGAGATGGTCAGCGACCACGCAGAGAAGCTGCTGGACATCTGGGATGTAATGAATGGTCAGCCAGGCATCTTCTTCCCCCGCAACACCGGGCGCGAAGCACTGCAGATGTACCTGACGGCGGGGATCATCCGCCTGTTCGACACCGGATTCAGCCACCTGAGCCTGCAGCTTGGTACGGTGCTGGCAGGGCTGTGCACTCTGCCTTACATTTACCTGCTGGGGCAGGAACTGGGAAACCGCTGGGTGGGCCTGTTCGCCGCCCTGTTCGCCGGCATTGCCTATTGGCCAAACGTGATCTCCCGCGTCGGGCTGCGCTTTCCACTCTACCCGCTGTTCGTCGCCCCGGTGCTGTACTACCTGATCCGCGGCCTACGCACCGCCAGCCGCAACGACTTCATCCTGGCGGGGCTGGCGCTGGGAATTGGTTTGCACGGCTACACCCCCATCCGCATTGTGCCGCTGCTGATCCTGGCTGCGCTGGGCATTTACCTGCTGCACCCACAGGCACGGGGCGACCGCAAGCCAGCCACCATCCGGCTGATGGTGCTGGTGCTGGTTTCGCTGATGGTCTTCCTGCCGCTGCTGCGCTATGCGATTGAAAACCCCGAGATGTTCGGTTTCCGCGCCCTTTCGCGTTTAGGGACGGTCGAGCGCCCGCTGCCCGGCCCGGCGCTGGTGATCTTTCTCAAAAACACGTGGAATGCACTGATCATGTTCGGCTGGTCGGACGGCAATATCTGGGTGCACTCGGTGACCGGGCGCCCGGCGTTGGATATTGTTTCGGCGGCATTGTATTATTTGGGCGGGGTGATGCTGATCGTACGCTACCTGCGCCAGCGCCGCTGGCAGGATATGGTTATCCTGCTGTCCATCCCGCTGTTGATGCTGCCTTCTATATTATCGCTGGCCTTCCCGGACGAAAACCCGGCGCTCAACCGGGCAGCCGGGGCAATGGTGCCCGTGTTCATCCTGGTTGGGATTGCGCTGGAGGGATTGCTGAGCGCCATCCGCCGCTCGTTCGGCGGCAGAGGCGGCCTGGCGCTGGCCTGGGGAGCTGCCCTGCTGCTGGTGGGCTTTTCCAGCCTGCAAAATTATGACCTGGTGTTCAACCAGTACCAGCGCGCTTATGAGCTTTCCTCCTGGAATACGAGCGAGATGGGAGCGGTGGTGCGCGACTTTGGCGAGCTGTATGGCAGCACGGAGTCCGCCTGGGTGGTGGCTTACCCGCACTGGGTGGATACGCGCCTGGTGGGGATGAACGCCGGGGATACGCTGCGCGATTATGCCATCTGGCCCGATGAACTGGAAAACACACTATCAGACCCACGGGCGAAGTTGTTTCTGATCAACCCGGCAGACCAGGAGGCGGTGGATGTGCTGACCCGGCTCTATCCGCTGGGATCGCTCACCACCTATGATTTACAGGTGGAAAAAGATTTTCTGATGTATGTGGTACCGCCATCGGGCGGTTTGACCGAAACGAAACCCTAGGCGCTTGCCAATCGCCCGGCAACAGGAGCTGAATCACCGGCCTTATGGACTCTCTAACCCCTCTTCCCAGCCAAGCCAAACCCCGCAGACCCTTTTGGGGCTGGCGCAAGCGAACGCCGCCCGCAACTCCTGAATCGCACCGCCAGGTATCGCTGTGGGTTTACGATATCTTGCTGATCTTGGTCTTACTGGCAGGGGCCTATCTACGCCTGGTGGGCCTCAACTGGGGTGAGTACCAGTATCTGCACCCAGACGAGCGCTTCCTGGTGTGGGTGGGCTCAGACATTGCCCCCATCGGCACCACCGCGGCTGAGATCGGCGCGGCACCGACCGTAGCGAACAACCCCTGGCGAGAAGATCCGCGTTACGCCGGTGAATATGCCGACTGCGCCGAGTGGGGTGGCTATTTCGACGCCTCCTGCTCACCGCTCAACCCCCACAACCGCGGGCATACCTTTTATGTGTACGGGACACTGCCGGTGTTCGCCGCCCGCTACCTGGTGGAATGGATCTACGGTCACTCCGGTTTCAATGAGATGACGGATGTCGGGCGGGCACTTTCGGCCGCGGCAGACCTGCTGACCGTGCTGCTGGTGTACCTGGTAGGAGCGCGGGCTTATAACCGCAAAGTTGGCCTGCTGGCGGCGGCTTTCTCGGCCTTCACCGTGATGCAGATCCAGCAGGCGCATTTCTTCACCACGGACACCTTCTTCAATTTGTTCACCCTGCTGGCGGTGTATTACGCAGTTCGAGTGAGCACTGAACCGGTCCTTCACCCCTGACCTCACCCCCGCCCCTCTCCCTGCGGGAGAGGGGGAAAATGGTAGTAACGACTTCAGTCGTTATCTCTCCACACTACGCACATACATTCGCCATCCCTACTTCCGGCTGGCGCTCGGTTTTGGCGTGGCACTGGGCTGCGCCATGGCCTCCAAGTTAAGCTCGTACCCGGTGGCATTCATGCTGCCGTTTGCCTTCCTGCTGGTGGTGCTGCGCCTGCCGGCTGACGAACGCAACCAGGCGCTGTGGAAGGCCTGCGTTTACCTGGGCATAGCGGCGTTTGTCAGCCTGCTGGTCTTTCGCATTTTCCAACCCTACGCCTTCAAAGGACCCGGGTTCTTTGGGCTGCAACCCAACCCGCTGTGGGTGGGCAACATCACCGAGCAGCGTGACCAGGCAGCCGGCGATATTGATTACCCGCCCTCGCTACAGTGGGCGCGGCGCCCGGTGACCTTCTCTGGCGAGAACCTGCTGCGCTGGGGGTTGGGCCTGCCGCTGGGGCTGCTGGCGGTTGCCGGATACTTGTGGGCCGGCTGGCGCATGCTGCGCCATGGTGAGTACCAGCGCCATGTTCTTTTGTGGGGCTGGGGCGGATTTTACTTCGCCTGGCAGTCGATCCAATTCAACCCCACCATGCGCTACCAACTGCCAACCTACCCCATCCTGGCGATTTTTGCCGCCTGGGCAGTGTTCGAGCTGTACGAGCATGGCCGTGAGCGAGTTCCAGCGGGTAAATGGCTCAAGCTGGCTGCCTGGGCGACCGGCGGGCTGGTTTTGATTGGCACCGCAGCCTGGGCGTATGCCTTCGCGCGCATCTATGACCAACCCATCACGCGGGTGGAGGCATCCTACTGGATCTTCCAAAATTTACCCGGCCCGATCAACCTGCACATTCAAACAGAAGAGGGGCTGGTCAACCAACCCATCTCGTTCCCATACGAACAAACCATCCGCAATAGCTGGCCTTACAGCAGCGGGTTTACGGCAAGTGCCAGCGGCACCTTGAGCGAGGTATACCTGCCGCACGTGCTGGACGCGCAGGCTGTGACGGTAAGCGCCCTGGATGGAAGCATCACCTCCCAGGCTGATGGATCACACCCACTGGCCAGCTTTTACGCCGAGGCAGCTCCGGATGCACACGGCCCATTATCTATGCGCATCGATCCGCCGGTATACCTGGAGGCCGCCCAAACCTACACCCTGACCCTGGCGTCGAGAAGCGAGCAGGACCTGCTGAACCTGTGCAGCGAGCTGAATTTCGCCATCACCAGCCCGACGGAGACCATGGAACAAAGCGTGCCCGCGCCGGTAGACTGCGTGGTAAGCCTGGAAACCCCTTACACGGTAAGCTTCACCCCGCTGCAGGAGGGCCTGGTGGACGAGCTGACCTTGAGCCTGGCCGTCGACCTGCTGCCATCAGGCGGCGAGCAAACCCTGCTGCTCAGCGTTGGACCGACTGGCAGCGAGACGCTCACCAGCCAGGCGCGGCTGACCGGTACCTTTACCCCTGGCGCAGACGGCCGTGGTCAGGGCTACACCCTGACCCTATCCGAGCCGGTGCAGCTGGTCGAAGGACAGATATACAGCCTGGCGCTGGCGCTGGAGAGCGGCAGCGGCTCGCTCGGTCTGCAAGGCACAGCCATCGCCAACGAGGGCGAATGGGATGATGGACTGCCGCTGCGGGTGCAGGGTTATGATGGCTTCGGTGGCATCTTCACCCGCGGGCTGAACTTCAACATGTACACCGATGACAACCCGGCGAAGCTGGCGCGCTTCCTGGATATCTATAATCAAGCAGATGTGCTGATCATCAGCTCCAGCCGCCAGTGGGGCTCGCTGCCCCGCCTTCCGGAGCGCTTCCCGCTGACCACGCTGCATTACCGCCTGCTGCTCGGCTGCCCGGAAGATAAAACCATCGCCTGGTGCTACAGCGTCGCCCAACCGGGTATGTTCCAGGGGCAATTGGGCTACGAGCTGGTGCAGGTGTTCCAGTCCGACCCATCGCTGGGCAGCCTGAGCATCAACGACCAGTTCGCCGAAGAGGCTTTCACCGTTTACGACCACCCCAAGGTGCTCATCTTCCAAAAGACCAGTGCCTATGACCCGGTGCAGGCCGAAGCGCTGCTCAGCCAGGCCAATTTCGTCGAGTATGTGCGCATCACCCCCAAGAAGGCACAATCTTACCCGGCCAACCTGATGATGCCCAAGGCAGACCTGGATCAGCAGACCAATGGCGATAGCTGGGCTGAACTATTCAATACCCAGGCACTGCATAACCGCTACCAGGTGGTGGGGGTGATCGTCTGGTACCTGGCGATCAGCCTGCTGGGCTGGCTGGTATATCCGCTGCTGCGGCTGGTCTTCCCCGGTCTGCCGGACCACGGCTACCCGCTGGCGCGCATCACCGGCATGCTGCTGCTGGCTTACCTGACCTGGCTGGCAGGTTCGATGGAGATCCCCTTCAGCCGGCTGACGATCAGCCTGGTAGTCCTGCTGCTGGCGCTGCTGGGGGTGGCGTTGGCTTACCGCCAGCGCGCCGAGCTGCGCCAGGAGCTGCGCGACCGCTGGAAGTATTTTTTGATCATCGAAGGTCTGGCGCTGCTCTTCTTCATCGCCTTCCTGCTCGTTCGCCTGGGCAATCCTGACCTGTGGCACATGTGGAAGGGCGGCGAGAAACCGATGGATTTCTCTTACTTCAACGCCGTGCTGCGCAGCACCACCTTCCCGCCATATGACCCGTGGTATGCGGGCGGCTACCTCAACTATTACTATTGGGGGTTTGTGCTTGTCGGTGTGCCGGTCAAGCTGCTGGGATTGGTGCCATCCTTTGCTTACAACCTGATCCTGCCTACCCTGTTCAGCCTGGTGGGGCTGGGCGCCTTCTCCCTGGCCTTCAACCTCAGTGCCCACCGCTCTGAAAAAACCCCGCCGCTGGACCCCGCGGCGGACGACTCTCTGCCATCCACTGATCACTCTTCACCGGTCACTGATCACTCACTCCCGGCTGCTGACGACCGTCTACCATCCACTGATCACTCTTCACTGATCACTGATCACTCGCTCCCGGCTACTGAAAACCGTTTACCGTCCACTGATAACCGTTTACTGATCACTGATCACCCCTCTACCCCTAACCCCTTCCCCCTTATCCCCTATCTTATCGGGCTGGCCGGCGCGCTGGGCATGACCGTGCTGGGCAACCTGGGCACACTGCGCATGATCCTGCAAGGTTACACCCGCCTGGGATTGGATGGGGTAAGCTTTACCGACGCATCCTTTGTCGAAAAGCTGCTGGCCTTCTTCCCAGGACTGTACAAGGTTATTGCCGGTGGGCAGTCGCTGCCATATGGGCTGGGCGACTGGTATTGGTTTCCCAGCCGGGCAATTGCGGCACCGGGGGATGTGGAACCGATCACCGAGTTCCCCATGTTCACCTTCCTGTACGCCGACCTGCACGCCCACATGGTCGCCTTACCATTGGCATTGTTGGCACTGAGCTGGGCGCTGGCAGTGGTGCTGGGCAAAGGGCGCTGGAGCAGTCCGCTGGCTGGCGGGCTGGCTTTCCTGGTGGGCGGGCTGGCAATCGGAGCACTCTACCCAACCAACCTGTCTGATATTTATACCTACCTGCCGATCGGGCTGGCGGCGCTGGCGTATGCCTGGTGGAGGTACGCCCGCTTGCCCATGTGCGGCTGGCTGGAACGATTGCCCTCCTCAGCGCCGCCGGATCCTGGTCATCCTCGGCGGCGCCCTGGTGCTGACTGCCTTATCCTTCTGGCTGTACCAGCCTTACCGGGCGTGGTACGGGCAGGCATACAGCAAGATCGACCCCTGGTTTGGCACCCATACCCCGCTGGGCGACTACCTGGCACATTGGGGTTTGTTCCTGTTCGTGATCGTTTCGTGGATGTTCTGGGAGACGCGGGAGTGGATGGTGAGTACGCCGCTCAGCCACCTGCGCAAGCTGGCTAAATACCAGAGCCTGATCTGGACGGTGGTGGCGGGTCTGCTGCTGATGATGGCGCTGTTTGCCATCAAAGTAGAAGGCAGCGCCACTCTGCCCTTGCTGAACAAACTGCCCATTGGGCGCGGCGCCGGCATGGCGATTTTCATCCTGCCGCTGGCAGCCTGGGCGGGCATCCTGCTGCTGCGCCCCGGCATGGAGGATGCCAAGCGGCTGGTTTTGTTCTGGGTAGGAACCGGCCTGCTGATCACGCTGGTGGTAGAGCTGGTGGTGGTGCGCGGGGATATCGGGCGGATGAACACGGTGTTCAAGTTCTACCTGCAGGTATGGGCGCTGTTTGCCATCAGCGCGGCGGCGGCGTTGGGCTGGCTGCTGCAACCGCTGCAGCGCTGGCTGCCTGGCTGGCAGTGGGGCTGGAAAACCGTCTTCGGCATGCTGGTTTTTGCGGCGGCGCTGTTCCCGCTGATGGCGGGCATGGCGAAGATCGATGACCGGATGAACTTTTACGAGGGGAACCGCCTGCCCGGTGTAAGCGCCAACTTGCCCCTGACGCTGGACGGCATGGCTTACATGCAGTATGGGCGCTACCAGGAGAACGCGGTCAATATGGACCTGAGTGCGGATTACCGCGCCATCCGCTGGATGCAGGAAAATGTCAGCGGCAACCCGGTGATCGTGGAAGCCAACTCACGCAACCTGTACCGCTGGTACTCGCGCTTCACCATATACACCGGGCTGCCGGGCGTGGTGGGATGGGAGTGGCACCAGCAGCAGCAGAGGGCGCTCAACCCGCCGGAGTGGGTCACCCGCCGGGTGACCGAGATCGAGCAGTTCTACCTGGGCACGGATGGCGGCGCGGCCAGCGATTTCCTGGAGCGCTACGCTGTCAAGTACATCATCGTCGGGCAGCTTGAGCAGGCGACTTATCCCGGCATCGGGCTGGAGAAATTCCCGGCTTTCAACGGCGTGCTGTGGCGCGAAGTGTACCGGGATGGGAACACGACGATCTATGAGGTAATCGAATGACCTCGATCTTAATCTGGTGGTTGATCGCTCAGGTTTTGGGCTGGGTCACGCTGCCGGTGGCAATGCACTTCTTCCGCTGGCTGCCGGAGCGCGGCTATGCCTTTGCCAAGCCGCTGGGGCTGCTGCTGGTCAGCTATATCGTCTGGCTGGGGGCTTCGACCGGCTTCCTGCGCAACGATATCGGCGGCATCCTGTTTGCCGTCCTGCTGGTGACGGCCCTTTCTGCCTGGCTGCTGTTCCGGCGCTCAGAGGGTGAGCCGCTAGCGTTTGAACTGAGCCGCTTCCTGCGCGAGCATTGGCGCCTGGTGCTTACCGTGGAGCTGCTCTTCCTGGTGGCACTGTTTGCCTGGGCCGGCTTGCGGGCGTATACACCGTATAAGATCGAGCCGTTGGGCGGCGAAAAATTCATGGAGATCGCCTTCCTCAACGCCACGCTGAACAGCCCGCAGTTCCCACCGCTGGACCCCTGGCTGTCAGGCTTTGCCATCTCTTATTACTACTTCGGCTATGTGATGATGGCAGTGGTCACGCGATTGTCGTCGGTGGCGCCGGGGGTAGGCTTTGACCTGTACGATGCGCTGCTGTTTGCGCTCACCCTGCTGGGGGCATTTGGGGTAGTATACAACCTGGTCAAGGCGGTGACCCGGGCAAGAATGGCGGGAGAAAATTCGGAGCCAATGGTGAGTCCGCATGGTGTAGGGGCGTCTGTAGGGGCGGGTCTCAGACCCGCCCTTTCAAGTAGTGACGGACAGCCAATCACCGCCGGTCTGCTGGGGGCGCTGCTGGTGGGGGTGATGGGCAACCTGGGCGGGCTGCTCGAGTCGCTGCATGCCAAAGGTGTCCTGCCGGAGCGATTCTGGCAGTGGATCGATGTGCCTGGACTGGCAGCGGAGACGGTGGTCAATTCCTGGTATCCCGGCCAAATTTTTTTGTGGTGGTGGCGCGGCTCGCGCATTCTCAACGACAAAAACCTGCTTGGCCAGCCAGTAGATTTCCAACCAATCGACGAGTTCCCCTTCTTCAGCTTCCTGCTGGGTGACAACCACCCGCATGTGCTGGCGCTGCCGTTTGTGCTGCTGTGCATCGGCCTGGCACTTAACCTGCTGTTCCGCCAAATTTCACTCCAACCCACATCCCAAGAGGAGAAGGGCGAACCCTCACCCCAACCCCTCTCCCAGGGGGAGAGGGGCTTTGCCGTCCGCTGGTGGAACCCGGCTGCCTTCAGCCTGAATAGCGATTGGGCGCTCTTTCTCTTCTCAGCCCTGCTGATCGGCGCCTTGGGATTTCTCAACACGTGGGACATGCCAATCTACCTGGCACTGGCGGCGCTGGCTTACGGCCTGGGAGAGGCGGTGCGTATCGGCCGGATTGAGCGCGGGCTGGTGCTGCGCACGCTGGTATTGGCGATCGGACTGGGAATTGCCAGCATTCTGTTGTATATCTTCTTTTATGTCAGTTTTAGCTCACAGGCGCGCGGCATCCTGCCTTACCTGCTTGCCCCCACGCGCCTGCCGCAGTACCTGGTCATGTTTGGGCCGTTCATCTTCTTGCTGGTCTGCTTCCTGGTGGCATACACAATCCACAAGCACGGGCTGCGCCCGGCGCTGCTATGGTGGGTGCGCATCCTGCTGATCTGCGCGGGAGTCTTCCTGCTGCTGCTCCTGATATCCGCCGCCGCTGCCGTGGTGACGCAGGACCCGACCGGTGTGCTCCCCAACCCCACCCTGCAGCGCCTGTTCGGCGGACTGGAGCTGGGCCAGGGCATCCAGGCCAGCCTGCAGGCCCGCCTGCGTGATCCCTGGCTGCTGCTTCTGCTGTCCGCAATGCTGGCAGGCGCAATCGCCGCGTCGCAATGGCACATCACCCGGCGCTCAGCAGCCAAACCTGATACCCAGGCAGGAGGAGCTGCCGCACCCCTGCCCTCCCCAGAGATAAGGCACGCCCCTGCCAAGGTGAGCCGAGAAAGGTGCATGCCAGCGAACTGTTCGCCATGCTGCTCATCTTTGCGGGAATTGGGCTGACCCTGCTGGTGGAGTTTGTCTTTTTGCACGACAGCTTCAGCGCCCGGATGAACACCATCTTCAAGTTTTACTACCAGGGTTGGGTGATGATGGGGTTAGCCAGCGCCTTTGCGCTGTGGTGGCTGGGGACACGGCTGAAAACACCCATTGGGCGGACACTGGTGCTGGCAGGCGCGATCATCGTCATTGGAGCCGGAATGATCTACCCGCTGATGGCGATCCCTACGCGAGCGGGTGAGTTCAGTGGGGAACCAAACCTGGACGGCGCCAGCGGCATCGCCCAGGCACACCCGGATGATTGGGCTGCCATTGAATGGCTGCGCCAGAATGCAATAGAAGGGGATGGCAGCGTTCCTGTAATCCTGGAAGCACCGGGGAGATCATACGATCTACGAAGGCCGCATCAGCGCCTTCACCGGCTACCCGGCAGTGTTGGGCTGGGCAATTCACGAGAGCCAGTGGCGCGGCAATTACGATGAACAGGGCAAGCGCGAGCCGGACATCGCCACGATTTACACCACCAACGATAGCCAGCTGATGTTGGATCTGCTGCGTAAGTGGGAGGTAGATTACCTTATTCTGGGGAGCTCCGAGCGCAGCTATATCCAAGAGATATGCAAGAGCTGCAGCCTGGGAACTGCGGTGCGAAAGTTCGACCAGCTGCTCACCCCGGTGTTCAGCCAGGGCGACATTACCATTTACGCGGTTCCGTAGACCCGGTGAATAATGGTGTTTTAGCCCCCGAAGGGGGCTTGGTGCTCTTGTAGGTGCGGCTTCAGCCGCCGTGGTGAACTTGGCACGCCCCAGAGAAGTAAACAAGTCGAGTGGGATGGCAATATACCGGTCAACGCCGTCAGGTGCCGGATAAAAATTTTAACTTAGAGGAGACGCTGCATGTTTCGCATCAAACCCGTTGTGATCGCGTTACTACTCATGGTGGGGCTGGCAGCATTGATGCCCCAAAAAGGCATGGCAAACTGGGAAAAAGTCGACCCTGGTTTGCTGCGCGCTCTTGAAACGGAACAGGTGATCGAATTTCATGTCATCCTGACCCAACAGGCAGATGTATCCGGCGCAGCGGCGATGAACAGCAAAGCCGCCCGCACGGCCTATGTCTACAACCGCCTGGTGGAGACTGCCAACCGGAGCCAACAAGGTATCCTGCAACATCTACAAACCGAGGGCCTGAGCTACCGGGCTTTCTATATATATAATGCGATCAATGTGCAGGGCAGCCGGTCGACCCTGGAGTGGCTGGCAGCCCGTCCGGATGTGGCCCGCATTGTCCCATTGCCCGACCCGCGCCCTGACCCGGTGACAGTGGACCGCCTGGTGCTATCCAGTCCGGAGGTTGTTCAGTGGAATTTGCTACGGGTGGGCGCTCCCGAGGTTTGGGAGATGGGCTTTGACGGCACCGGCCTGGTGATCGCCAACAATGACACCGGCGTGGATTACACCCACCCGGCGCTGGTCAACCAATACCGCGGCAACCTGGGCGGCGGCACCTTTGACCACAACTACAACTGGTGGGATGATGCCCAGCAAGACCCTTATCTATACCCGTTTGACAGGGATGGACATGGGACCCACACCATGGGAACCATGGTGGGGGATGACGGCGGTGCGAACCAGACCGGCGTCGCCCCAGGCGCTCAGTGGATCGCCTGCGCCTCGATGTCCCTGGAGTGCTTTGAGTTCTTCCTGGCACCCTGGGACCTGACCGGCGCGAATCCAGACCCGTCCAAGGCGCCCGACGCGATCAACAACTCCTGGTACGACCCCGGCCCGTTTGACTACCAGCCAATCATCCAAAACCTGAACGCGGCTGGCATTGCGGTGATCAAGTCGGCGGGCAACGACGGCCCAGAATGCAGCACGATCACAAATCCCGGGGGTGTTCCGGAGATCATCTCCACGGCGGCATTTGGCGAGGGCGATATCATTGCCAGCTTCTCCAGCCGGGGACCTTCCGACAACTATGGCGAAGTGATCCTCAAACCTGAGGTGGCTGCACCAGGCGTAGATGTGTATTCGTCGCTCCCGGGAGGCGGGTATGGCTATATGAGCGGTACCAGCATGGCGGCACCACATACCACTGCCATGGTTGCCCTGCTGTGGGAGGCAGCCCCCTGTCTGGCTGGTAATGTCCCGCTCACCAAGAACATCATGATGTGGACCGCTGAGCCGGTGGTCGATGCGCAATGCTCGCCGTTCGTGGAGCACCCCAACGATGTATGGGGCTGGGGCATCCTGGATATGCCCGCGGCGACCATGCTGGCGATAGGCTACTGCACCGGCATGGGCACGCTGGAGGGTACGGTAACAGACGACCAGGCTGTACCGATCCCGGATGCTACGGTGGCGATGGAAGGCATCGGCACTATCATCACCAACACAGATGGCAACGGGGATTACTCCATGGATCTGCCGATCAACACTTACACTGTCACTGCCAGCGCCTTTGGGTACTATCCTGCAACGGTCAACAGCGTGGAAGTGGTGCTGAATACCACCACCACGCAGGATTTTGCGCTCACGCCACTGTCCACCTATGTGATTTCTGGCAGCGTGACCGAGGCAGGGACCGGCTTGCCGCTGCTGGCGCAAGTGGAGGTGCTGAACACCCCCATCGCGCCGGTGAGCACCGATCCGGTGGATGGCTCTTATGAGATCGAGCTGCCCGGGGGCACGTATACACTCAGGGTGACTTCAATTCTGCATCTGCCGGAAGAGCGGCAGGTGGTGGTTGACGCCGACAAAACCGAGAACTTCATCCTGCCGCATGTGCCGTGCATCCTGCTGGTGGATGACGACGCCAACAGCCCGGATGTTCAGAGCTATTACACAGCCGCGTTGGATATCCTGGGATATAACTATTATGTCTGGGAGGTGAGCAAGGATGGCAGCCCGGAGGCAGCCGACCTGATGGGCTATTCGATGGTGCTGTGGTTCACCGGCGCACCTTACTCATCAACCTTCACTGCGGCCAATGAGACGGCAGTGGCAGCCTACCTGGATGGGGGCGGTAATTTCTTCCTCTCCAGCCAGGATTACCTGTACGAGATGGGGGTGACGCTCTTTGGGGAGAGCTACCTGCACATCGCTTCCAACCAGGACGATGTGACCCAGGCGAGCGTGACCGGGCTGAATGTGTTTGCCGGGTTGGGGCCTTACACCTTGAGCTATCCGTTCACCGATTTCTCGGACCTGGTCAGACCAGACCGGGAGGCATTGGATGCTTTCGAGGGCCCAGGAGGCGTGACCGGGATCAGTTATGATGGCGCCAGCTTCAATACTGTCTTCCTCGGTTTTCCGCTGGAGGCGGTACCGGAGGCAGGACGAGCAGCGATCCTGGACAGGCTGGTAGAATTCTTCGGCGGGTGTGAGGTGGTGTGCACCCCGGTATCGATCACCAACCTGACGAGCGACAGCCCGGTGCTGCTGGGCGAGACAATGAGCTTCAGCGCCACAGCTTCCGGCACGGAACCGATCGCCTACACCTGGGATTTCGGCGGGACAGGAACGGCAGGCGGTACGGGTGCCAGCGTGACATTCCTCTACGCTGCGGTGGGGTTGTACACGGTGACCCTGGATGTGGAGAACGCCTGCCCATCAAGCGACACAGCCACCCTGGATGTGGAGGTGCTTGCGCCGCCGGTCTATCAGATCGTTTTCTTGCCGGTGATGTGGAAAACCCCATGAGCGTACCGCAGTAGCGGTTGAAATCGTTGCGACGCTAACTTATTATTTGCGGCAGCATGAGCTGCCGCAAATAATTTTCTCTTGAGAGCGGTATAATACTGGCTGGTGAGCTATGCGAATTCGATCTCTAACCTTAGAAGATGCGCTGTACCTGTTAGCTTTTGGTTTGGCGTTGGGCATACGCCTGTTCAACCTGGGGGCCGCCCCGCTGACTGACGCGGAAGCCAACTGGGCGCTGCAAGCATTGGATCTGGCGCGCGGTGGGCAAACCCAGATCGGCGCCCAGGCGGCATATGTGCTGCTGACCGGGTTAAGCTTTGCCCTTTTCAATGCCACCAATTTCTTGGCCCGGCTGCTGCCAGCTCTGGCGGGCAGCCTGCTGGTACTGCTGCCCGTTCTGCTGCGCCCCTTGCTGGGCAATACAACTCGACTGCGCTGGAGCGGGCTGGTGCTGGCTTTTGGGCTGGCATTGGACCCCGGCCTGGTGGCTGTGTCTCGCACAGCTGGCAGCCTGATGCCGGCGCTGGCTTTTAGCACCCTGGCATTGGCGCTTTTTGCCCGCCGCAGGATGATTTGGGCAGGGATAGCAGCCGGGCTGGCATTGTTATCCGGACCGGCGCTGCTGCATGGTTTGCTGATCCTGGCGCTAGGCTGGGGCGTGTACCGCCTGGTGGAGAAACGGCTGCAACCTTTACCGCAGGAAGATGCTTCCGGGCACGTCCTCTGGGAGCTGCCCCCATTAGAGCAGTCGGGGTTACGCACCGGACTGCTTGCCCTGGCGGGTACTCTGCTCTTTGCCGGGGTACTCTTTTTGCGCGCACCGCAAGGTTTGGGCGCACTGGCAGCCACCCTGCCTGAATATCTGCTCAGCTGGGTTAACGCAAGCGGCATCCCGGCACTGCGCCTTCCGGCCGCACTGCTGATCTACCAGCCGCTGGTGGTGGTGTTGGCGCTGCTGGCAGCCTGGCGCGGTTGGCGGGCGCGGCGGGCGGGGGATAAGATAGATGCCCTGGCAGTGGGGTTGAGCCTGTGGGCGTTGGTAGGGCTGCTGACAACGATGCTCTACCCGGCGCGCCAGGTGGGTGACCTGGCCTGGGTGCTGGTACCGCTGTGGGCACTGGCCGCCCTGGAGCTGCCTTATTACCTGCCCGGCAGGGAAAGCCGGCCGGTACGGCTGGCAGCAGGGGGTCTGGCGGCTTTGCTGTGCATCCTGGCAGTGGTGGTATGGGTAAATCTGCTCAGTATTGGCCGCTACCAGGTCAATTTATCCTTGTATTGGATTGTGATCGGCGGGGTGGCAGTGCTGGGGATGATTTCAATCATTATGGTGGCGGCTGGCTGGTCGATTGTCTCGGCACGCCTGGGTGTGATGTGGGCAGTGTGCATCGTCTTAGGGTTGGGAATGCTCTCCGGGATGTGGAGGGTGGCAGCCCAGCGCCCGCAGGCAGTCCAGGAGTTATGGAGCACGCCACCGGCAGCAGGCCTGGCTGACCAGCTGGTTGACCCGGAGG
>CAWKGZ010000004.1:0-208875 GCA_963849335.1 uncultured Chloroflexia bacterium | reverse complement strand
CTACACGACTTTCACCAATGCCGGTACAATCCTGGCAATCCGGTAGCTGTTCTCGATCCCATCGCCCAGCTGAAGATTCTTGCCGATGGATTTGCCATAGCTGAAGAAATCGGCATACAGTTTTTCCGGGTCGGCATTCGCCAATTGAGCCAGGCTGCCGTATCCCGCCCCAATGATGTTGGAGATGGTCGCCTTGCTGGCCCAGGGCATGCGCGAGAAATCAGCCCGGTTCACCAGCTCGGTGATAACGGTTTCTGGCAGCCCGCTGGAATTCGCCAATGCGTTGCGACCGTCTGGGGTGATCCCCCGCTGCAGCAGCTGCAGGTTGGTACGCACCCCCAAACCGCCCAAGGCATTGATCGCCGCACTGAGCATTTGGGTCGGGGCGGATCAATCCGCTCAGGTATTTCTCGCCGGGAATGAACCAGTAGATCAGGTACTTCAGTACGGTAGCAATATCATGCGCAGCGATCCCATTGCGCTCAGCAAAACTCCTCAGCTTCTCCCGCGTTTCGACCTGTGACACCAGCTCCAGGAGATTTGACAAACCTGTCTGCTGCAGCATGGTAAGGATGCCAACCAGCCGCTCGGTATATTCAGCGTAACGCCCGCGTGGATCGCCGCCCACGCTGAGCCGGGTATACGCAACCAGCTCCGGCATGGTGACGTTGAACGTTTCACGCACGAACGGGTAGGAAAAGCTTCCCCGCAGCCGCCGCGAGAGATCTTCATAATCTTTGATCGGGATCAATGCCCGTTGTACTTCATCCCAATTGACGAACATTGGACCTCCTAGAAGAATAAAAAATAGCGCGGAATTTGTTTCATGTAAAGGCGGTAAGACTCAGCATACTTTTTTAGACAAACCTCTTCCTCAGCCAGGAGGCCGAAATGCTGAAATAACTTTGACATTAGCAGTATGAAGAGTGCCGCCCATGAGCCGATCGCCAGGCATATCCCCAAGAAGATGACAAACAAGGACACGATCTGAGGATGGCGCGAGATCCTGTAGATCCCCTTCGTCACCGGCTGGTCCGGCGGCGTATCCTTGAAGTTCAACATGGCGGTAACCAGACCAGCCAGGCCGGTGGCATACAGGATCATACCAAGACGAATGTACTCGCGTTGATCTTCAAAGGCGTCAGGATGATCAAGACCAGGCAGGCAAGCGAGAAGGTTTTGCCCAAGATGGTGAACGCCCTCTGCCTGACATTCCACCCGGAGCGGTCAAACAACCGCCTGACCACAGGTTTTGGGAAGACCAGCAGCAAGGCACCCTGGATCAAGAACTCAAAGCCGAGCAAAATCCAACCATTCAGCCATCCAATATTGAGAGCAGGAAACAATTCCATATCACCCTACCTTTTCGGGCATTCTCAGCATGGCTATCCGTGCTGTCATGGACGCTGCGCGCCTGGTGCAGGTTAGCCAGCCAGCGCTGCACCTCAGGCGTTTCCAAGCCGCTTTTCCAATCTCTGCGTTCTGCGGTGGGCAATCTTTATATCAATCTCTGCGTTCTCCGCGCACTCTGCGGTGGATATGTTTTTCTCTGTGCTCTCCGTGTTCTCTGTGGTGCGCCTGGTTATTACCGCTCTCCCCACACGATATCCGTCCAGTGCACCGGGTGGTCGGTGGCGGATTCTGGCGGTAGGACGTAGGTGGGATCGACCGCTTGCAGGTTGGCGGAGAGGAAGATGTGGTCGATGCGGTTTTCACCGGACATATCCACACCGTCGGCGCCGATCTCGCTGGGATAGACGCTCACCCAGGCATTGACCAGATTATCGTCAATCAACTGGTAGGCTTCCTCGTAATCCCGCAGGTTGTAATCGCCCAGGGCGATCACGTAGGCTTTATCCGCCGCACGGTCGACCAGGGTACGGGCAAAGACCAGCATAGCCTGGTCCGAGCTGTCGGGATGCACGTTGTAGATGGTGAAGCGCATGCCATTCACTTCGATCTCCGCTTCGGCGACGCCGGTCTCGTCTTTATCGCTGAAGATAAACACCGAGCGGGTATTCTGTAGCGGGTATTTCGACAGGATGGCGGTGCCAAAGGTGCCCGTGCCGGGGGTCGGGCCGTAGTAGGAATAATAGCCCAGCTTCTCGGTAAAGTAGCGCACATAATCGTTGTTGTTGAGCGAGATGCGCGCCGAATCCGACTCCTGCAAGGCGAGGATATCGGGGGCGACCTGGCGGATGAGCGCCAGCTGCGCCTCGACGGACTTCTCGCCAAAATCGTCGTTGGACTGCTGGGTGTTGAAAGTCATCGCCCGCAGCGAAGTGATACCGCTATCGGCAGTCTCTACGCGTGCCGACGGCAGGGCCAAGAAGACCGTCGCCAGGAAGAGAAGCGCAGGCACAGTCACCCCGGCCCAGGGCAGCGGTGTGACTGGCTCACGCAGGGCTTGTTTTCCCCGCCCAACCAGCCAGGCAAGCAAGCTGATGCCCGCCGAGAGCAAGAAGAAAGCCAACCAGAAGGTGTTGCGGAAGAGCGGGCTGACCGGCTCGATATAGCCCCACACGTTGGAGAAGATGTTGACGAAGATGAGCACGACCAGGGCCAAAGTGCCCGCCAGCATGCCAGGACCTATCCCCCCAGGCTTAGTTTCAGGCGCCGGGCTGCGCTTCCCCTTGGGGCCGGGGATTGGGGCGTGGGGCTGCAGGTGCTGCAAGAAGAGCAGCAGATCGACGAACAGCACCGGGAAGAGCAGGAGCATCAAGCCCAACGGAACGTGCGCCAACCAGGTTGGCGCCCACACCTCGACCGCCGGGGAGTTGGCGGTAGGCGGGAAGGGAACCCGGTGCACCAGCAGCGTTCCACTCAGGCTGAGGGTGAAGAGCGCGTTCCACAGCAGCAGGATGCGCAGCGGCACGCGCTGCATGAGCTTAGGTGGGCTGGCGATCAGCCAGGCCGAAGCGAGCGAGAACAGGCTGACCGCGCTGGCGATCAGGGTATAGTTGCCCTCCGTCCAGCGGGCGATCACCGCAGGGGCGGAAAAGGAGAAATAGATCAGGGTCAGGATCAGGTAGATGCCCAGCATGGCGAGGGTCTTGTGTACACCTTTGGGCTGGGGGACGGAGCTGCGCCCGGGCTTTGTCAGCAGCAGCAAAGCGAGCAGCAGCAGACCCAGCACCCAGCCCACCCACCCGCCTTCCGGGATGAGTGAATACTCAACTCCCTCCCCGGCAGCGCGCAGCAGCACCGACAGGCCCACCCCCAGCGCCAGCCCGGAAGCCGCACAGCGCCCCACATGCGGCAGGCTGCAGATGAGCAGGAAGAGCAGGCTGAAGGCGGCACCGGTGGCAATACCCGCGGCGATCATTCGGTTCGCTGTGTCCAGGTAAGGCAGCAGCCCGCGGCTGAGCACCAGCAGCCCGGCAAGCACCCACAGCAGCGAGCGGCGCGCGCCCTTGAAGAAGGGCAGCGCCAGCAGCGGAGTAAAGAAGAACAGCACCCCCATCGCCTTTTCGTCCAGGTTGGAGTTCATCAGATCCAGGATGTAGATCGATTCCACCAACGTCCCAGCGGACTGGAGGATGAAGAGGAACAGGATGGCAAAGACTAGCACGAGCAGGGTTGTCTTTTTCATGGTGCGTTTCTCCGATTGACCAACCAGGATATGTACAGCGCGGGGATGAGCTCACTGGCGATCAGCGCCGGCAGGGTTAATTTATAAAATAGTTCAAGGTCGCTTAGCACTGAATGGTTGACACCGCCAAGATACCTCAATTGGAATACAATGAAAACAATACCTATGGGAAGCATGATATTTACCAGCGGCATGATCATCCAGGCAAGGGCGTCAGCCAGTTTTCTACGCAGGGCGAGATATTGGATCAAACCCAGGCATAGCAGATAAATCACCAACCCAATCATGGCGGGGTAGTCAATGAAATAAATCAAGAGAAATGTTAATAATGTGCAATCATTGGGAGACAATTGGGATGCCGTTGCCAGCAATATAATGCTGGCAGCCGCAGGTGCAATGATCCACCAAACCGAGACAGGAACACCGATATTGGTCAGCAACTGTCTTTGAACCACGGCTTTCAGCAGCAGCAAAGCGATCAGTGCATAGTAACACAGCCAAGCACCCCCAAATCCATTTGCCAAACATCCACCCGAACAGGGCATATAGAAGCATGGCATATTCCATATTCCGGATCCTTTTTGATCAATCAAGCCGCATACGGCTAAAACTGTCAGGATGAAAAAGGCGAAGAGAGCAACCACCAAAAAACTCGTTCCAGCCCAATAAAATGCAAATCTCCACAAGGCGTTCTTTTGCCCTCGGCTGATGCCGGTGCGCTTAGGCCATGGTTTTCCACTCCTGCTCCGCTCCAGCACATAAAACAGGCCAAGAAGTATCAGTAAGGGGCGCAGCAAGTTGCTAGATTTGACACCCATGAAGGTTATGGACGCAGTAAAAACAGGCACATTGTCCACAAACAGGTCATTGACCTGCTGTGCTTTAAGCTGGATAACATCCCAATTTTGGTAAGGGTGAATGAAATTGATCTTTTCCGCCGTGTTCAGCAGCAGGGTGATGCCGTAGGTTGTATCGGCTGAATCACCGGTATAGTTGTGAATTACCAGCGCTTCAACGAATTGATCTGCCGGGAATGAGCGCCGGTAGACCTGGCGGATGCCGTAAATGGTGACCGTGCAAACGGTCTCACCGGTTGGGTCGGGTTCGCACGCCAGGCGCGAGATGCGCCCGGAGTACGGGCTTGCCAGGTAGGCTAACCCGTCCAGGATCAGATAGCCAGCAAATATCGCATAGGCGACCCACAGCCAATTGACCGGCTTTTGCATCCTGTCGCGCACCCGCTGCATAATGGCAATCATATGACCTCTGTTGGCTGGATACGATTGCATTCATTTTATATCGAAACTATCCCCCAAGGCAAGCAAAAACGAGGAAATTGCCAGAGTTTGAGCGCCGTCTCATTTGTTCCGGCGCGGCGCCTGCGCATCAGGCATTGCTCATGGTGCAAAATTCATTCACTTAGCTTGCCCGCCTCCTTGAGTGACTGCCGGATGCGTGGGTCGGAACGCAGGTCTTCTCCTGAGAAAAACTCGGGGGATTCGGGATAGCCAAGCTGGATGCGGAGGGTAGGGTCGTCCAGTTGGGCGGACAGGGTATCGATAACAATGCCATTATAGCTCATGGATGAATAGGAAACCCAGAAGGCGCCCGGGTATATCCGCTCAGCGCCAACACAGACTACGAAGGGCACCCCACTCGTCACCGGGACTTCGAGTTGCTCAACCCGCTCACGTGCAGATTCTATCAGCTCAATCTCATGCGTCTCCCAGGTATAGGTAAGAATATCATCCACAGATAGAAATGGCGTCCGCTCAAGCTCAAGCCGGGTCAAATCCATCTGGGGATCAAAGGTTCCCTGTTCTACCAGGTAGATGGCGAAGTCTCCCGCTGGTTCGGGCTCGGAGGAGGCACCGGTACAGGCGGAGAGAACCGCCAGTACCATCAAAATGCGCGCCACCCAATGGATGATCTTTATCAAACGGGGAATCGTGTTCATGATAGTCCGAGGCTTACCCACCGGCGGTATCGCCAGAGCAGGATTTCAAGCCGTTGTTTTGGTTGTCTGGCATATAAAACCCTACCGCCCCGGGGAAGTCGCCTGGTTTTTCCAGGGCGGGACAACCCGGTGACCATCTGAAGAAATGTTGTTCTCCTCCACCTCTTCTCCTTCTTCCCATGCCTCCTGGCGGTAGATGGAGAGCAATTGGTTGATCTCCCCGGCGTGGTACACATGATGGTGGGCAATCAGGCGCACAATGTCGAAGAGCGGCATCGTCTCACCCCAATGGACAGGCCTGGGCTGGTCAAGGTCACTGTCTTGAACTTGACGCAAATTCTGCTGCCACAGTGTATGGGAGAGCTGCAGCCAGCAGAGCAGGTCGACCAGATAGGATTCGGATTGGATGATGGTGTCGAGTAATCCGTGCGGCCACTCGAGATTACTCCAGGATATGGGCAAGGGGTCAAAGGCGTAGGAACGGTAGACGTGGCTCCAGCCGGCCGCGTGTTTGAGCGTGCCGATGATCGAACGAAAACCGCCCGGCGGGACAAAGAGCGCTTCTTCCAAGGTCAATCCCTTGAGGTTATCAGACAGGACACCAAACCCCGAATCAAGAACTCGCAGGGACAGATCTAATTGGGTGCTCATACTCTCTCCTATAAATCTTTCGCACCGGATAACAATCTGACAGTTTGGCTCAGCTGAGTGGTTACGTAATTCGATTGGCTCATTTTACACTCACCCAGCCAGGTGAAGGCGATGCTGCGCATGCCAGTTAATTCATTGTATAGAAAAATGGATAGCAATGCAATAGATTTATTAATGATGGGTTTCGGGCGGGGAAGTAATTGGGCAAAGGGATGGGGGAGCCACCCGCAGCCCATCCTACGGTCTGTCGTTTTCCTCGCTTGTGCCGATTGGCTTTTTTGTTGTACAATTTATGCATGCCCGCTCGCAAGTATGCGGTTTAGGTATGGCGGTGCGCCTTAAATTCCAAATAGCCTGGTACGGTTGCTAAGACGGTTTCGTTCAACTCGGATTGATGTGGCGGCGCGTTGCACCGAGCTTCGGTATTGGCTCTAGCCGCCACATCAAAGTGCGACACGAGGTCTCTTGAGTAATTGTCTTGCGGGTGAAATTCTGACAAGACCTGCTGTCCCATCAGCAGTATCCTAGGTGGTCTAACGCAGCACCACCGACAAAGTACCAATGGTGCGATTTGCACCAGCATGGAAGCCGCAAGGCCGAAATGCGCCCGGAAGCGCTAAAGGGCTAGGGCCAGGATTGGCAATATGGTCAGCATATGCAAACGCTCGATAAACGTCGTCAGGCGGAGCAAGCAGAAGGCGCAGATAACAGGCTTGAGCCAAAAGGCAACGGAGTGGGCACAAGGGCTTTTGATTTCCTTGTCATGGGCAAGCGGAAGAGGAAACCGACACTCCCGGCGAAGAGAGCGGACCTAACCTGCCAGGTTATACAAGAGAAACGTGGTAAACCCGACACTCCGCCCCACAAGGGGCAGGCGATCCGTAAGGAAAGCTGTTGGGGTGGCGGGCAAAGGATTGTGGAAAAAGCGAAAGCCAACTTGTAATGAGATGGACAGGGTCATCAGAAGGACGATGAGGATACCCGCCCCGAAAGGGGGCAGACTTCCACAGGGTCTTTCGTCACGAGAGAGCTTGAGAAACCGGCCTGGAAGGGAAAGCAGATGAGAGCAGAAAATGCTTGTGCGCTCTTCCACAGGGAGGTGAACTGGAATGCGATTGATTGGCGAACAGTCAACCGAAATGTGCGTCGGCTGCAAGTGCGTATCGTGAAGGCGACACAGGAAGGCCGGTGGGGTAAGGTGAAAGCCTTGCAACGCCTGCTGACCCGCTCGTACAGCGGCAAGTGTATGGCCGTGCGGCGAGTGACAGAAAATCGAGGCAAGAATACACCAGGGGTAGACGAAGAGAAATGGGACACTCCGGTCAAGAAAGCCACCGCTGTGCAGAACCTGAGACAAAGAGGTTATCAACCCCAACCGCGGCGGCGGACGTACATCCCCAAGAATAGCAATCCGAAGAAACTGCGGCCACTGGGAATACCCACGATGAAAGACCGGGCGATGGAAGCCCTGTACTTGCTGGCACTCGACCCGGTTGCCGAAACCACAGCCGCTCCTAACTCGTATGGGTTTCGCAAGGAACGGTCAACGGCAGACGCAGTCCAGCAGTGCTTCATCGTCCTAGCCAAGCGTAAAGTATCGCCTGGCTGGATCCTGGAGGGCGATATCCGAGCCTGCTTCGATAAAATCAGTCATGAGTGGTTAATGGCAAACATACCACTCGAGAAAGCCATGTTGTGCAAATGGTTGAAGGCGGGGTACATCGAAAAGCGGGCCTTCCACCCAACAGAAGAAGGCACGCCGCAAGGGGGCATAATCTCACCCGCATTGATGAACCTGGTACTGGACGGGCTGGAGCAAGAATTGCGAGACAGATTTTGTTCGAACAGCAACAAGCCTGCCAGTGGAGTCAACTTCGTGCGATACGCAGATGACTTCATTGTTACAGCCCGCTCAAGAGACCTGTTGGAAAACCAGGTCAGGCCGTTTGTGGAGCAGTTCATGAATACACGAGGACTGGAACTCTCGACGGAAAAGACCTACATCACGCACATTGATAATGGCTTTGACTTCCTGGGGCAGAATATCCGCAAATACAACGGAAAGCTGCTCATCAAGCCTGCCCGGAAAAACGTACGGGCGTTCTTGACCAAAATCCGCTGTATCATCAAAGAGAACCAAACAGTAACAGCGGGAGACCTGATAAGTCGTCTCAATCCGGTCATCCGTGGCTGGGCGAACTACCACCAGCATGTATGCAGCAGTCAAACCTATCGCCAGGTGGATGCCGCCATCTTCAAGGCTCTCTGGCATTGGGCAAAACGCCGACATCCGAACAAAGGCGCTCGTTGGGTAAGACAGAAATACTTCAAGACGGTCGGCAACCGGCATTGGGTCTTCAGCGGAGAAGTAACCGGTAAAGATGGCAAATCCATGACCATTCGCCTGATTTCCGCCTCCCACACACGCATCCGAAGACAGATCAAAATCCGGGCTAAAGCTAATCCCTACGATCCTGCCTGGGAGCTGTACTTTGAAGATCGCCTGAAGATGAAGATGGTAGGCAGATTGAAAGGAAACCAACAGCTACTCAACCTGTGGAAAGCACAGAATGGCTTATGCCCTCGTTGCGGACAATCCATCACCCTTGAAACTGGATGGCATATACATCACATCATCTGGAAATCAAAAGGTGGTGGTAACATTATGAGCAATCTAGAAATGCTGCATCCCACCTGCCACTGGCAAATTCATAGCCGAAATTTATCTGATGTGAACCCGCGTTCTGAAGAGGACGTTTTTGAAAGGCTTGAGCCGGATGAGGTGAAAATCTCACGTCCGGTTCTTAGGGGAGGGGGCGACAGCAATGCCGCCTCCTTACCCGACCCTTAACCATCATGTGCAAAGAAAAGCAGGGAAATATGAATAACTTAGAGAAAAAAATTAATCGGATAGAAAAAAGGGCTATTGAGGCTTTAGCTATTGTGCCAGTGATCAGAGCGGTGTCCCAAAGAATAGGCAAGGACGAAGCTTTGGCAATATTGAAGGAAGTCAATCAGCAAGAAGCATTTCGGCGTGGTCAAAATATGATGAAGACAGAGGGACAGAATGGGATAGAGGAATTGGTTAAAGATGTAGCAAGCTGGGGGGTGGGTGGAATTTGGGAAATGGACGTTTTAGAACAAACTTCAACCACCTATTTTTTTAACGTGTTCCGTTGTCCTTATTATGAAAAATATCGAGAACTAGGATTAGATGAGTTTGGTGTAGAACTCTCCTGCTGTCGTGATGAACCGTTTGCCAGAGGCTTTAATCCCCAACTCAAATTAGTGCGGACCCAAACCATTATGGAAGGAGCAGACTATTGTGATTTTCGGTATTATTTGCATTCTAAATGATTACAAAATTATAGTTGATAAAATATTGACCATCGGAGGCACAATGGAATGCCAGGTTTGTAACCAAGAAAAGAAGACCGGTAAAACCTACAAATTCTTCGCCGCAATTGAAGGGAAAACAACTTCGCAGAAAACAGGGTTTAAACAATGGGCCTATACCACGCCATATCAACTGGTAGGGGAAAAGGCAGGATTTGTTTGCCGTGCCTGTTTCTTGAAGAGTTTGCTGTTTTCTGATGTTGGTCTGATCTTGATCGGGATACCGTTCCTTACATTGATCGGCCTCCTGGGGGGCGGAACATTTCTAGAAAAACTTGGAATTGGGTTGGCCCTGGCTGCTTTCGCCTTGTTGGCTGATTTCACGCTCCATTCTGCCAATTTCGGGGCAAACTATTTCTTTGCAAAGCATGGCGATAGAGCCTTGATCCGTCGTTGGCGTAAAGAACCGGAATTTATACTGCATTCACTTACTACTGGCGGTGTATTTATTGATCGCGCACGAGCAAAAAGGATCGGTTTCATAAAAGATGAACTACAAGCAGCACCGACAGCAACCCCTGGCGAAGAGATTGTGACGGTTGAGGCGATGAAACAGAAATTAGTACAAGACGATGCGGGCTGTGCGTTTTGTAATAAACACAGACCTGCGGACGGCGAGCCGCATATTATTGTGGTCTCCAGGCGAGAAGGTGCGACGCAAATCGAGAAAGCTGTTTTGGTACCCCGCTGTACGACTTGCGAGGCGATTCACCGCAGGGAGGCTCCACTGAATAACATCGTACTGCCAGTTTCCATCCTGGCATTCAGCTCGTTGTGCATTCTGATCGGCATTTTGGGCGCTGAGGCTCTCAGATTCTGGTCCTGGGTGATCGGCACTATGGTTACCCTGGTTGGAATTTTTGTTGTTGCTGCGATTATTACTTTATTAGGCAGGAAGTGGACCGGCGCGGCCGGGACGATTTCTCTTGGATCAGTCCAGTTTCCGGAGGTGCAAGAGTTGGTCAATCAAGGGTGGGTGATCAACACCAATAAATCGGGGAAATTCACAAAACAACCCGCGAAGAAGTAGACCGCCCAAACCCATGGATATCAACACACTACGCCAATGGATTGCAGAACGCGATTCGATCAGCATCCTGGAAACGATCGATGTACACACCGGGATCAGGTCTGCCCTGAAAGAATTTGACGATGTGATTGAAGCACCCAACTGGACGCGGGATGGGCGGTATCTGGTGTATAACAGCCAGGGACGGATATATAGGTATGAACTGGCAACCGGTGAAATCAAGCAGATCGATACCGGTTTTGCGATTGACTGCAATAACGATCATGTGCTTTCAGCGGATAACACCCAATTAGCCATCAGTCATTTTACGCACGAGGATGCCACTTCGCGCATCTATCGCTTGCCTTTTGAAGGCGGCAGCCCTGTGCTGGTGACAGAACAAGGTCCCAGCTATTTGCACGGCTGGTCACCCGACGGCAGAACCCTGGCATACTGCGCCGAGCGAGGGGGTCAGTACGATATTTACACCATCTCGGTCGAGGGTGGCCCGGAAACCCAACTGACGGATTTACCCGGCCTGGACGACGGGCCCGAGTACTCCCCGGATGGTAAACACATCTGGTTCAACTCCACCCGCAGCGGACTGATGCAGGTATGGCGGATGGGCGCAGATGGCTCCAACCCTACACACATGGTGAAGGAAGCTGCCAACTGCTGGTTCCCGCACGTTTCGCCGGACGGCAATTGGGTGGTTTACCTTGCCTATGGTAAAGACGACGTGGCACCCGGCGATCACCCCGCCAATAAGAACGTCCAGCTTTGCCTGGTACCTGCCAAGGGGGGTGAATCAAAAACCATCGTGAGCTTATTTGGCGGTCAGGGAACGCTGAACGTGAACTCCTGGTCTCCGGACAGCCGGGCGATCGCATTCGTTTCCTATCGACTCAAGCAGTGATGGTTTGAAGCTCAGCGCAGGTCAACCAATCCAATCCAGGAGATTATGATGATCCAACCGGTAAAAACTGTGATCGTTGGCTGCGGGATGATCAGCGATGCCTATCTGAGCACGATGATGGATAAATTCAAAATACTGGATGTGGTGGGGTGCTGCGACAAGGATGCGCAGAAGGCTGAAGAGAAGGCGCAGAAATATGGGGTCAAAGCGTTGCGCATGGAAGAGATCCTGGCAGATGCTTCCATCGAAATCGTGGTCAATCTCACCACGCCGACAGCCCATTATGCGGTGATCAAACAACTGCTTGAAGCCGGCAAGCATGTTTACACAGAAAAAGTATTAACCGTGGAACTGGAACATGCCGCCGAGCTGGTGCAGATTGCGGATCAAAAGAGGTTGTATCTTGGAGCGGCGCCAGACACGTTTTTAGGTTCCGCAATCCAAACCGCACGCTACGTGGTTGACAGCGGCATGATTGGCGAGATCACTTCTTGCTACTGCGCCCTTACCAGAGACAGTGACCTGTTCAGCCAGGCATTCCCGTTTACCACCAAACCCGGCGGAGGCATTGGTTTTGACGTGGGGATCTATCCCATTACCGCGCTGCTCAGCATCCTGGGAGCGGTAAAAGAAGTGTCGGGTGCCGTTCGAACCAGGAGACCGGAAAGACAGGCTACTTCGCTGGAAAATTTTGGCGAATCTTTCCAGGTCGAATGTGAGAATCTCATGACCGGTATCCTGCAGTTCGAGTGCGGTACGGTGGGAAACGTCTTGTTTGATGCCAACTCAATTTTCACCATCCCGGAGAAACCCAGCCTGGTATTGTTTGGGAGCATGGGGGCAATGTATATGGCTGACCCCAATAATTTCGGGGGCGAGGTGCGGGTCATTTTAAAAGGCAATAATGAACCATTTATCATGCAGCAAAGCCATGCATTCAGCGCTGAATGCCGCGGGCTGGGCGTGGCTGAAATGGCCTGGTCGATGCGCATGGGAAGAAAACACCGCGCCAACAAGGAGATGGCTTACCATGCGCTGGAAGTACTGCATGGCATAGTCAAGAGCAGCGCGACGAAGTCTACTCAGAGCATGCAATCCAGCTTTGAAAAGATGCCGCCCATTCCGCGCGGGTATTCTGGACAGACCTATTTTGAGTTCGTTGAAGAAACGGGAATCGCGGTATAGGTAAGGATATCCCAGATGAGTTTTTTCTCCACAAACCTGAAGTTCGGCCACATCCATGTCTCCCAGCGACCATAACGCCTCCCAGTGCGACGTCCTGGTGCTGGGCGAGTACTTCTGCGACCTGATCTTCACCGGGTTGCCCGAACAGCCGCGGCTGGGGGCAGACCTGTTCAGCCAGGCGCTGGAGATCGTCCCCGGCGCCGCCTACATTCTGACCACCGCACTGCACCGCCTGGGCGTGCACGGCGCGCTGGATGGCGCGGCTGGGGAATGACCTGTTCAGCCAGTTTGTGCTGAAGGAAGCGCAGCGCGAAGGGCTAGACAGCAGCCTGTTTGAGGTCTTTGATCGCCCGCTGCGCAGCGTGAGCGCCTCGTTTTCCTTTGTGCAGGACCGGGGCTTCATCAGCTACTGGGACGCCTTCCCGGAGTGCCGCCCCGAAGCGGTCATCGCCAAACAGCGGCCGCGCTGGGTGGTCAACGCGCCGTTCAATTGCTCGGCAGACAGCCGCCAGCTGATCGATTTCATCCACCAGCACGGCGGGCGAGTCTACGTCGACTGCCAGTACGTCACCACCACGCTGGACGAGCCGGGGCTGATCGATACGCTCAGGCTGGTGGACGTGTTTGCGCCCAATCAAAGCGAGGCTTGCCAGCTGACGGGTGAGGAAGAGGCAGATAAAGCTGCCGCCCGCCTGGCAGAGTTCTGCCCGCTGGTGGTGGTCAAGGCGGGGGGACAGGGCGCCTATGCGCAGTCAGGCGAGCAGGCGTGGCATGCCCCGGCGCTGACAGTGCCGGTGGTGGACACCACCGGCGCGGGCGATTCGTTCAACGCCGGCTTCCTGGCAGCGATGCTCCAGGGCGAGCCGGTAGAGACCTGCCTGCGCTACGGCAATATCTGCGGCGGGCTGTCGGTCACCCGACCGGGAGGGGCCAGCGCGGCGCCGACGCTGGAGGAGCTAAAGAAGTACCTATAACCACCAACCCTTGGGGAGGCTGGAATCAATCGAATGCTTCCGAAATAATCAAGGAGGAAAACATGCTGCCTGAGATATCCACCAGCCCGGAATACATGACTTCACTGGCACGTAAAGTACTGGGAGACCCCTCCGCACAGGTCGGCGAGTGGGGCCTGGAAAAGTTGAAGGGAGGGCTTGAGCTTGGCTCTGCCATCTACCGCCTGTCTGGGACGGCGAAAGCTGGCGGGGCTGATCAGAGCTGGTCGCTGATCATCAAGACCATCCAGCCGGATCGCGCCAACGATGACCCCGCCGGCTGTCACTATTGGAAGCGCGACCCGTTGGCTTACCAGTCGGGCTTGCTTTACGCGCTGCCGGGCCGGGTTACTGCGCCGCGTTTGATCGATGTGTGCGAAAACCCGGATGGCTCGGTGTGGATCTGCATGGAAGAGGTCAAGGACGAACAGGCACGTCCCTGGTCGCTTGAGCTCTATGCTCGGGTAGCCCGCCAGCTTGGGGAGTTTAACGGCACCTTCCTGGCGGGTCGCCCGCTGCCCGGCGAGACCTGGATCACGCAGCACTGGCTGCATAAATACCTGCAGCTCGCCGCTCCGATGGTCGACTTCCTCCGCCAAAACCCGGCGAACCCTGTCGTCCAAAAAATGCTGCCGGGAATAAGCCTGCCGATGACCCTGGCGGTTTGGGAAGAGCACCCGCGCATGCTGAAGATACTGGACGGGATGCCGCAGACCTTCTGCCACCAGGATGCCTTCGAGCGCAACCTGTTCTACCGCGCCGGAGAGCTGGTGGCCATCGATTGGAGCTTCGCCGGGATCGCTCCCGTCGGCACCGAGCTGGTTGCTCTGGTCGGTGCCCTGGGTCTGACGAAATTTCCATCCAACCAGGCCAGGCAGCTCGACCAGGCTTGTTTTGAGGGCTACCTGGAAGGATTGCGCCAGGCAGGCTGGCAGCCGAACTCCCAGCAGGTGCGCCTGTGCTACTGCTTGAATGTCATTCTCCGCTACGTGATCGGTGCCACCATCGGTGAGCAGCTGCCCGGTCTGCTCAACCAGGCCACACGCGCCCATTGGGTGGAAGGAGTGGGCCAAACCGAGGAAACTGCGGGAGAAATCGACCCAGAAATTGTGAATTACTACATGGCGATTGCTATGGAAGGGCTGAAGACCCTGGGGCTGGGGACGCTGCTGCGCGTGGCTGCGCGCACAGTCGGCTACGCCATCCGCCTGAGTGGAAAACGCCGCGCCCAGGCTGCCGGGAGCAGCAAAACTATCCCGTGAGCATCCTGTCGCCGCTGAAACGCCCCATCTTTCGCCTGCTCTGGATCGGCATGAGCCTGTCTTATGCCGGCGATCGCTTGCAAGAGCTGGCCCAGGGCTGGCTGGTGGCTACACTGACCAGCTCTGCCCTGGCGGTGGGCGGGATCGGCGTCTTGAGCTCGGTAGGCATGCTGCTGATGCCGCTGGGCGGGGTGATCGCCGACCAGGTGGACCGCCGGCGTATCCTTATCATGGGGCAGTGGGTGGGTGCTTTGCTCACCGGCGGGATGGCGTTGCTGGCTTTTACGGAACGTCTCGCCGTCTGGCAGATCTATGTCTGGGCTTTAGTCACCGGCCTGGTGTGGATGGTCGTCCGCCCAGCCTACAAGGTGATCATTACCCAGGCTGTCCCCCGGCAAGAAGTCCGCCCGGCGGTGTCGCTGAACTCGATCACCGAAACCGGCGCCATCGTTGTCACAAATGTCGGGGGTAGTGCGCTGTTGGGTTGGCTGGGGCTGCCCCTGGCATTCGTGCTCAATTCCTTCAGCTACCTGGCGGCTATCTTTTGCCTGGGTCGCGTGCACTCATTGGAGCAAGCAACGGTTGGCGAGAGGCGGGGGTGGCAGCTTGGGCGCTTGTGGCTAGACCTGCGCGCTGGGCTTGTCTACCTGGTGGGTCATAAGAACTTCTGCTCTATCCCTTGCTGCTGACTTTTACCGGCATCGCCCTGACCGGGCCGGTCTCCAGCCTGCTGCCGGCTATCGTCAACGCCCAGGGCGGCAGCCTGGTCCAGTTGGGCTTGCTGGGGGGATGTGCCAGCCTGGGCGCGCTGGCGGGCGCCATCTTTGCCGGTACCAAAGCCGAGGGAAATCCCCTGCGCACCTACCCCATCTGGGGGGTGTTGGCGGCACTCGCCGTCTGCCTGTTCATCGCCAGGCCGCTCAGCCTGCCCGGCGGGGTCGGATTGGCTGGGTTAGGTTTCCTGGCCTTTTCGCAAGTGGTATGGAATACCAGCCGGGTATCTGCCCTGGCAGAACCGGCTTACCAGGCCCGTTTGCAGGCGATCACTTCCATGGCCTTCACCCTGGGTACCCCCCTGGCCGCGATTTGGGGTGGTTTGGCCGTGGACCGCTTCGGCCTGGCATCCTTGCTGGCGGGCGCGGGCTTGCTGGCCCTCCTGTCGCTGGGCGTGCTGGTCAGCCAATGGAAAAAATAAAACCCGTACCCACAGGGTTGGAGATAACCTGATGAAACTTACCCTCATCGGCGGCGGAGGGGTGCGCTCGCCGCTCTTTGTCAGCACCGCGCTGCGCTGGCAGCAGCGCATCGGGCTTAGCGAGTTATGCCTGTTCGACATCGACACCCGCAAGCTGGCGCTGTTCAGCGCACTGTGCCGCGAGGTTGTCCGCCGCAGCGGCGACCCGTTCACCATCACCGCCACCACGGATGCCCGGGCTGCCCTGACCGGCGCGGCGCACGCCGTCACCACCATTCGCGCCGGCTTCGAGCAGGGGCGCGCCACTGACGAGCGCATCGCCCTGCGCCACGGCGTGCTGGGTCAGGAGACCACCGGCCCCGGCGGCTTTGCCATGGCGCTGCGCAGCATCCCCGCCATATTAAAATATGCCGAGATGCTCCAGCAGCTCAGCCCCGGCGCCTGGATGTACAACTTCACCAACCCAGCAGGGCTGGTCACTCAGGCACTGCGCGATGCCGGCTTCGAGCGCACCATCGGCATCTGCGACGGCGCCAATGCCGGGCAGGGCAGCCTTGCCCATTGGGCAGGTGTAGAAGAGAGCCGCATCCGGGCGGAGGTGTTTGGGTTGAACCACCTGTCCTGGTGCCGCCGCGCCTGGCTGGATGGGGAAGACCTATTGCCGCGGGCGCTGGCGGATGATGGCTACCTGCGCCAGGCGCAGCGCCTGTACGAGCCGGCGCTGGTGCGCATGCTGGGCATGCACCTGAACGAGTACCTGTATTACTATTACTACGCCGAGCAGGCGCTGGCGGCGATCAAAGGCGAGGGGATGACGCGTGGCGAGGAGATCGTCGAGCTCAACATGCGGCTGATCGAGCAGCTGGAGGAGATCGGCGTGGAACGAAACCCAGAGCGGGCGCTGCGCGCCTTCTTCGGCTACGAGCAGCGGCGCGGCGCCACGTACATGCACTATGCCTACGGCGGGATGAGCATCGAAGAAGCGAACCGTCAGCAGCTTTTTGACGCTGACATACCCCCGGCTGCAGGGGAGGGCTATGCCGGGGTGGCGCTGTCGCTGATCGAGGCGCTGGAGACGGGCCGACCGCACTACACCGCGCTGAACGTGCCCAACCAGGGTGCAATCGATAGAATGACGGATGAGGATGTCGTCGAGGTGAGCTGCCGGGTGGATGGGGCGGGTGTTCATCCCCTACCCATCGGTGAGGTGCCCGCACCGCAATTAGGCCTGATGCAGGCGGTCAAGCGCTACGAACGCCTGACCGTGCAGGCGATCCGGGAGCATTCACGCCAGATGGCAATCGAGGCATTAATGGCCCACCCGCTGGTGCTGTCGTATTCGCGGGCAAAGCCGCTGGTGGAGGCGTATCTTGCAGCCCACCAAACATACGTTGGTGAATGGAAGTGAACATTTGAACGTTTACACGTTTGAACGTTCCGTCGTTGTATCCCTTGACATCCCAGCGAATATGTTGTACAGTATATCTGTACAGATAGGAGGCTGGCATGACCATTCAAACCACATATACCCAGGCCCGGGATGGGCTGGCAAAATTATTGGACCAGGTGACCCACAACCGTGAGGTCGTGGTGATCAAGCGCCGCGGTGAAGAAGAAGTAGCCATGATCGCCGCCTCCGAGCTGACCAGCCTGCTGGAGACTGCTTACCTGCTGCGCTCCCCGGCAAATGCCGAGCGCCTGCTCTCTGCCCTGGGACGGGCATTGAAGAACGAGGGAAACCCGCAATCGTTGGACGAGCTGCGCCGGGCGGTGGAGCTTGAGTCGTAAAGAGTGGCTGGCGGTTTTCCAGCCTGAATTTATCGAAGACCTGCGCTATTGGGTGGAAACCGACCGCAAGCTGGCACTGCGCGCCTTCGACCTGATCGAAGCAATCCTGCGCGACCCGTTTGCAGGAATTGGTAAACCGGAACCCTTGAAATACCTGCACCCCGGCGCCTGGTCACGCCGCCTGACCCAGGAGCAGCGCATCGTTTACCTGGTGAGAGACGAACGCATCGATTTTTTACAGGCCCGGTACCATTACTAGCTGTCGTATTCGCGGGCTAAGCCGTTGGTCGACGCGTACCTTTCGGCACATCAAGCTTATGTTGAGTTTGAACGTGCGAACGTTCAAACGTCCGAACGTTCGCAATTACCCCTGGCAGGTTCTATTGCCCGCAGTATCATTTGCAGTGGTTACCAGCGATTTCTTTCCCAATTGAGCCTTTACGAAAAGCGATCGGCGCAGGATCTCCTCGGCTGACAACTGCCCCGGCAAGGCTGCCGCAGGCGTTTCTGGTCTGGCTGAAAAACTGTGGCACCAGACCCAATCGAAGCCAACCTCTTCACAGAACTTGATCGTAGCGTTCAGCTCGCTGACCTCCTCGGATGGAAAACCAGCAATCAGCGATGTTCCCATTTTGAATTGACGAGGTGATAATCGCTTGATCTCGATCAGCATGCGTTTTACCGATTCGATATCACAATCTCGCCCCATCAGCTTCAGAATCCGCCGGCTGGCAGACTGGATCGGTACATACAGCCGGCTGATCTTTTTCTGCATGCACAGCGCCTTAATGGTCTCATTCATCGATGCAAGATAAACCGGATTGATATCGGTTAGATCCAGGACGAAATCCCCATCAACCTCCATGATCCGCTCCAACAACTTCCCCATATTCGTCCCGATATCCAAACTATAGCTGCCAGCATTATCTCCCATCAGTTGTATTTGCTGATAGCCCTGGCTTATACCGCTTTTTATCTCCTCCACAATTGCTTCTAGTGGTCGACTGCGCAGCGGGCCGATCGCCATCCGGATGGCACAGTAGCTGCAGTGCATGGAACAGCCTTCTTGAATCTGAATATAGAAAGTTCGCTGATTTTCCAGGTTGGCGTATTTGGTTCGAATCACCCTTTGCCGGACTCCACTGCCCAGCCGCTGAGAAATATAACCCAGCCCTGACCAACTCCCATCGAAAGTTTTGATGATTTCCATTGCTCTGCGAGCATCCGTAACCAGAGAGTAGCCGCTGTGATTCCCAAATGTATTGGGGCGCCTGTACTCGATAATTGGATGTTTTGCGCCAATGATCTGATCCAACCGGGAATAAGATTGCGGGCTGAACGTTGGACCGTCAAATTCCCGCTTGACCCGCTGCGGGTTGATCTCTGGTATGCATCCACCAAAAACAACCTGGGCGTTGGCTTTTTTTGTCGCCTGGACGCGCTGCAGGGTCTCGAAACCAAAATCTTCAGCCGCCTGGGTAAAGCCGCAGGTGCTTATCAGGATCAGGTCAGTCTCTGGGTGCACATTCCAATCATCTCGCAGGAGGTGATACCCATTCCCTTGCAAGTAGCTCTTGAGCTGCTCGATTTCGAGGCCCCGCCGGCTGCAGCTGGTAAGTATGATCTGAGCATTCAACATGCTGACCTCCCGTTGATGGTCCAGTGAAGACATTTCTCACAGCCGGAAATCCCCCACAACTTTGAGCACCCGCAGCGCATCCAGGGTGACCCACTTGCTGGGCCGATTGCGCTTCTCAATTGGCCAGGTGCGGGAGACAGAACCGCAGAGCCAGCGTCCCTGCGCATCCTGGCGGGATAACAATCGCTGCAGCAAGGGTTCAAAACGGGCATCGCGGCTGAAGCCATGCGCAGACAGCGCCTTCAGCGACCTGAGCAGGTCCCAGGCGCGTGGCACGCCAAAGGTCAGCCAGCGTTTATGCTCGCCGTCAAAATCATACCTGGCATCCAGCAACGCATCCGTCAGGCGCTGCACCACCCCGTCCGACTCTGCCGAGCGCATATTGGCAGGGAGCACAGCCAGGCCGTTCAGCACGGCGATCACGCCCCACAGGCAGTCTTGATGCTGGTAACGCCCGCAGTCGAGTGCATCGTCAGCGGACATATCTTCGATAAGAAAAGTGAAAGCCGCCCGCACCCGCGGGTCAAACCCAAACCCAAAATAGGTCAGAAAGGGCAGGTGCTCGCCGGTGGTGCAGGGGAAGATCCCACTGCGTAGGGTGCGGGTCATTGAAAAGCCACCGCTCTCATGCTGGCAGAATTTCAAGAAGGATTCACAGCCAGCGGTCGTGCGTTCATCGGGTGTGACGCCCAGCATGTACAGCAAGCCGAGCGCGGCAACAGCCCCCTGCGCTGTATGGGGTTTGGTTGCATCATCGCCCCAATACCCTTGAGGGTGCTGCAAGGCGAACAGTTCCTTCACCAATGGCTGTCCAGCAATGGCGCTCCTGGCTGCCTGCACGTCGGGATCATCTGCGGGACGGTGCAGAATATCGACCAGCGTCCAGTAGCGGACGGATGGATTTTCTGGATCGAGCAGCCAGGAAAGGGGATCACCGTTAAGAGTTAGCAATGCAACCTTTATGCTTGCGAGATAGGCGGTCCACAGCCCTATGCACTGATGAGCGGAACCGCTATTGACTCGACCGAGCCAGCAGTTTAAATCCTTACCGTGTATTGCAGCGAGATCCAGTGACCGGCGCCGATCTCGCCCCAACCGTTCTGCTCCTGGTACACATCCAGTTCAACGCCTTTTTGCAAGTCGCCAATATCCAGGAAGTTGACCCCCGGCCCACTGCGGATATTTAAGACACCTGTATTCACCCGGATGCGGTATAAAGGAACCGGCAGCGGCTGTTGAGCAGCGATCACGCTGTAATTGGGAATCAATGCGGCGTAATTGGGATTGCCCTGTTCGCCGCAGCGCCCCCAGGCCTCCAGGAATTTGTCGATCGGATACAGGCTGGCCTCCCCATTTTTCTTGGCGTAATAGGGATCGTGGGTATAGACATACTTGTTATCCATGCCCACGATGACGACGAAGTGCGCGCCTTTGAAACCCTTTTTCTCGGTCAAACCGGCGCGAACCAGAACGCCATAGTTGATCAGTGCGATGAGTGGTTTTTCTGCGCGCAGCATATCCAGCAGGCTTGCCTGGCTCATCCCAACCTGCCAGGTGGAAAGGACATGGAAGGCTGCCATGGTATTCTTGATTTGACTTGCGCTCAGGTACTCATCTCCAACCGCGTTGCAGCGGTCATAGAACTCATCCACGGTGACGGCTAGCTGCTTGTTATAGGCTTTGAGCAGCATCACCCCGCAGGCCGCGCCGCAATCGTTATGGTGCAGCTGGGCACATTCTTCAAGCTGGGAGATATACGGCACGGGAAGCAAACTTGCCGGGCGAATGCCGGCTATGATGTCCGGGTAGTCGATAAATTCTTGATTATCGAGATTGGTGATCCGATAGGTGGTCATGGGAGTTTCTCCTTTGGGACGAACATGGAAATGAAAAGACGGATCAGAGCCATGGGCAAAGAAAGCCGTACCTCCAGAACAAGCTCTTTTCTGGAGGGCGTGCGTGAATAGATTGTATAAAAAAATTGCCCACAATGCAAGCGGGAAAAGGAGGATTTTCACCCGGGAACCGGTAGATTACTCTTGCGGTTCACCAGCCAGGACATGGTCAGCGCAGGGATGGTTTCACTCAGGAAAAGAGCCAGGGGTATCAGGGCGGCTAACTTGCCTGGCTCAGGCAGGTTGTAATCGATCAACCAATAAATAACTAAGACCAACATGGCGTTGATCAGCGGCATGACAACCCAGGCAATGGATAGAGAAAGTTTTCTGCGCAGTACGATCCACTGCAAAAAACCAAGCAGTAAAAAGAAAACTACCAATGCAGTGCTGATCGGAGCATCATAGCTCTCGATCAATCCAGACATGAGATACTTGAGCAGCTGGCAATCATCCGAGATCAAGCGAGGCGAAAAAATCGGCACAACAAAACTAGCCAGGAGCGGTGCAGCAATCCACCAGGAGGATATCCTGATATTCACTCGGGCTAACAGCTGTTTTTGCAGCAATGCCTGCATGGTCAGGATGGCTATCAGAGGATATAAGCAGAGGATGTGACCCCACGGGAATTGAGAAAATTGAGGGTCACGGCGAAAAACACCTATACAGGCGGACACGAAATCTGCCATGTAATTCGCATACATAAAATAACTGAAACCGAATATAAATCCAGTGGCTAGATAGAATCCAAGCTTGACCAAAAAATTCTTTCCAGCCCATGACAGCATAAAAGGCCAAAATTCTCTGCGCTGGTCAAGAATGTTGTGATCAAACTCAAGCCAATCTCGCCTGGTTCTTGCGGATATCCAAGCCAAACCGAAAGCGAGGATCACGAGGAAGATGCGCCGGTAAAAACTCGGGTCGAGACCAAAATTTACGATCAACGTCTGGGGATCTGGCTCACCGTCGACGAACAGGTCATTGATGCGCCTTGCCTTACTCTCCAGGTTGCCCCCTGGATAAATTCGATAAATATAGTTGATGCTTTCATCTGTGGTCAGGATGCTAATGCCATAGGTTGTATCCCATGAATCGCCAGTGTAGTTTGGAATAACGACAGCCTGGTAAAATTCTTCAGCGATAAATGACCGGCGGTACACCTCGCGGAGGCCATAAATCGTGACCGTACACAGGGTTCTATCCTGGGAATTTGTTTTACACCCAAAAGTCGAGACTCGCCCGGAGTATGGATTTAGCAGGAAAGCAAATCCATCGACGAGCATATAGGCAGCGATGATCAAACTGGCGCTAAAAAGCCAATATTGGGTGAACGGTTTTAATAGACGTTTCCGTTGAAGCATCCCCATCCTACAACTCCTGGCGAAAGAATTCCATCCACGCATGCCCCGCCAGCAACCGCACTTCCGGGTGGGCGGCGGTAAAGGCCTGCAGGCGCAGCACGTGGTCGCCGAGCATCAGCCGGCTCAACCACCCGGGCACCAGGTCGAATTGGACATTGGCAGGTAGCGCATCCGCCCCCTGGAGCAGCCAGCCATCCCCATCCTGGATCGCCACCCCGCAGTGCCCGGAGGTATGCCCAAAAAGGGGGATCAGGCACATGCGCGGCGATAACGGCAGCGGGATGGCGTCAAAATCGAACCATTTTTCGGTCGCCTGTTCGTAGAGCACCCAGTTGGGCTGGTGAACAAAATCCAGCCGGTCGTAGGCATAACGCTCGATCCAGGTTTTGGGGCGGCGCAGGGCTTCATATTCCCGGCGGTGGAGATGCACCTGCGCCCAGGGGAAATCGGGCAGCCCGCCGGCGTTGTCGAAGTGCAGGTGGGCCAGCACGATGTGGTGGACATCCTGCGGCGCGATGCCGCGCTGCGCTACCTGGCGCACGGCGGTCTCCTCGGGAGCAACATGTGTGCCGAAGACAAGGCGGAAAAAGCGCACCAGCGGCGAGGGGGATTGGTGGTCGTGCAGCCCCAGCCCGGGATCCACCAATACGGGACCCTGATCGGTCTCCACCAGCAGACAGCATCCCCCGATGTGCCAGCGCAGCCACCTGGGGGACATGGATGCGCAGTTGAGCATGTGGATGGGCATGGGAAAGGCTAAAGCTCTTTGGTAAGGTAGTAGCGTGTATACCCGTCAGGGAAATCCGGTAGCTCTCCGAACACCCGGTAGCCGTGCTGCTTATAAAATTCCGGCGCCTGGAAAGTGAAGGTGTCCAGGAAGGCATGCTTTGCACCGCGCCGACGGGCTTCCGCTTCGGACTGCACCAGCAGCTGGTGACCATAGCCCAGTCCGCGCAGCTCTTCTTTGACCCACAGCAGGTCAATATGGAACCACTGCCAGATCACATCGCCGAGCACACCGCCGGCGATTTCACCGTCAGGGGTCTGCAAGGCAAAACACAGGCGCTGATAGCCGTAGTCGCCGCCATGCTGTTTGTTGAACGCATCCAGCCCATTTCCAATGATCCCCCAGGCAAATTCTTCGGGTTTTTCGACGTAAACGATCTGGTATTCTTCCAGCATCTGGCTTTACTCTCCTAATAATGTAGATATCTTTGCCAGAACTTCGGCAACCGTTGCTTCTGGTAACTCACAGATCAACTCAGCTTGCCTGGCTTGCCAGTCTAAACTCCTCATTCGATACGATAGGATCACCAGTCCACTTCGCGATGGATATTTTCTTGGGTGACACCTGCCAGTAGTTGATCCAGGGTCCATTTTGGCGTCACCACCCGTTTCACCACAATCTGCCCGGTGATCAGGGATATTTCGACCAGTGAACCGTTCACAATCTGGGCATCGGCAGCAAATGATTTGGGGATGCGCAGGGCAAGGCTGGGGAAACATCACCGAGCCCTTGCCCCCGGCATAACTTGACATACCTGCGGAGGATACGCGGCGATGTAATCAGCGATGGAGTTGGCGGTTATTCTATGCATAGCAATTCAGAGACGGTATCTGGCAACCGGGTACGGCAGTAAACAGAACAGAACAGCAAAACAGAATCACTTCCAGTCCGGTGAGCATTCGTAGCGCTCAAGACCCGGGGTTTCAACCACGAAAGGCCAGCGCAGTGTACTAATCTCGTATCCCTGCAAAAGGTCGTCAACATCATCCAACGCTGCCACCGCCCGCCAATCCGAGAAATTCGACGAGCGCCAGTCGGAGAGCGGATAATAGAGAAACAGGTCGGTGTGCACAAAGCACAATAAGGCAGCACCCACCCCCTCATGCGTCTTGACGGGCAGGGAGGGATCGATAAATTCATCGTACAATGCCGGCACCGCGTCCGGGGACAGGGTGGTCAGATGGTTGACGTTGAAGTGCTTCCCTGCGATAGCGCGGTCGACATTGTGCCGCACGATCGTGGCATTTATATTCAGCACACCGAGCGAGGTGGCGAAGCCAACACAGGCTATCAGCGCTGCAAAGGCAAAAAAACGCTCCCGGCGAATGATCTCGAGCACGATCACGGTGACAAACAGGAGGCCCACCCAGATGAGAAAGACGTGTGGGTACAGGCGCAGGCGCGAGAAACCATGCCAATCGATCGCCAACGAGAGGCGCTGGTACGCCGAGACGAGGATCACGATCACCAGAGCGAGCAGGGCAATGCTGAATCCCGAATAGAGCTTCGCCTGGCGGTTGTTTTCCCGCCGGGTGATGGTGCTCAAGCCAAGCACCATCACCAGACTGAAAAATGAAACTGAAATGAGCTCGCTGAACCCGCTGCGCGCATACTGGGAGTAGGTGTACCCTTCAACGCCAATGTTGACCTCACCGCCAAAGAAGTAGCGGAATTGGACGATGACAAACAACAGGAAAAGTACCACGACACTGCCCAGCACGATCGCCGCCTCGGTGAAACCTAAAAAGCGTTTAATGACTGGCTTTTCTTCGCCTAACAGAGTTCTCATCCTTGCTCTGAGCGGCAGCATGCAGAAATGTACCCAGGAGCAGATAAGCCACGATCAAGATGATGATCAGGCGGATGATGGTTTCAGGAAATTTCTCCAGGGAGAAACTATCGAATAAATCGCCGATTTTCTGGCTGAACACCATATCTGCCGAGGCGAGCAGGATGGAGAAGAAAATCACGATGGGGATAGCGATGAGCACACCCCGGATGACCGGCTTGATCGGCGCGGTTTCGACCTTCTTGCCGGACGAGACAAAATCCTGCCGCGACTGCCGGAAGAAAAGAAACGGGCGGACGAAAACACCGAGGGCGAGCTGGTAGAACTTATTGCAGTAATCAAACAAGCTGTAGCGCACCCACCGCCCACCAGTATAGTTTATCGTCAGCAGGCCCAGGGAGATGAGGGTAAATAAACAGGCAAGGAAAAACGCCAGTGGTTCCCGGCGAATACAGGTGATGGCGGCAAAGAAGCCAAAAGGCAGGAGCAGCCATAGGCTTTTCGCCGCCAGGCTTCAGTCCATTGGTACGCAGCAGGATAAACCCGCCGAGCAGGCACAGGGTTAGAAAAATAGCAAAGTTGATCCCGACCGGCTTGAGCCAGAAGAGGAAATCAAACGCCCAGCCGAGCAGGAGCACGGTGGCCAATAACAGAACGGAATGCTTCTTCATCGATTACCTCCCTCGAATATGAAAGTTGGGTTCAGGCTTCAATACCATTATAAATCATAAACACCCCCACGTGCCAGCGCGCCACCAGGGAGACATCGAAGCGCAGTTGAGGATTTGAATTGGCATAACTACCCATTCTTCCAATCCACCAGCTCGCTCAGCACGAACATGCCGTCCTGGGGGAAGCCGGGGAAGACCCGCTCGCACTGGCCCAGGGGATAGATGCTCGACACACCCCGGGCAGCGATGGCATCCATCAGGGCAGCGCGCCGTTCCTCCGGGTAGACCCCCGCCATCGACACCCCGGCATGCAGATACTGCAGCGCATCTTCCAGGCGCGCGACCGGACGTACGACCACCAGCCGGCACATGGGATGGTCGAGGATGTCAAACTCCTCCGGGATGACCACCACACCGGAGGCAAACTCCCCCTCCTGCAGGTTGAGCAGCCACTCCGCCCGGCTGTACTTGCCGCGGCGCATTCGTTTGAGCTGCCCGCGGTTGGTTGGCAGGACAAACTGCGGGGCTGCTGCATCCCAATGCGCCAAGACCGCACTCAAGCGCCGGGCATAGTCGCAAGCTTGCTCATAATCCCCCTCCAGGTAGTGCACCTGCGAGGCATTGCAGGCTTTCTGGTTGTAGATCATGGCATCCATGGCGCTCAGAAACGCTACCCCATCCAGGTCTTCTGCAAAAGAACTCGCCGCCGATCAGGCTGACGCCGTAGCGGGGGTTGAAGCTGATCACCCGGGTGTAGAGCGAGCGGCTTTGCACCGACGCCACCGCCTGCGGTGCGCCCCATACTACCACACGGTCGAAGGCGCCCGGCATGAGCAGGATATTTTCCACGCTCTCGTCGCCACCCTGCCAGTAGACGGCGGAAAGATTCTGGGTCAGCGGGTGATCCGGCGCGGCGGCATAGGCTGCCAATGCCAACAGCGCCCCGGGCAGGGTAGCCTCGAAGGGGAATTTGACCACGCCCGCCGATTTGGTCAGGATCAGGCGTAGCGCGGAGATCAGCGGTACCTGGGGCGCATTGCCGGCGGTGATGTGCAGCTGGCGCGTGGGCATGGCGCGGATCAGTGTTTTGGCCTGGGGCTGCGCGGCAGCTGCCGCCCCTCCCGGCAGCGCTCCTGCCAGGAAGGGTACCAGCCCCGGAATGACCTGCCCGGGCACCTCCACCCAACCATCCAGGAAGCGGCTCCCTGGCATCCCCCAGGCTGCCAGCTCCTGATCGATCATCTCGCGCGCTGCCTGCGTATCGAGCCCTGCCAGCAGCGCGGCAAAGGCGCCATCCAGGTAAGGCTGCGGGTGCTGGCTGGTGCGGGCGCACAACCCGCGCACCCGTTCGAGCGCCGCCCAGTTGGCTTGCAGCCAGGCGGAGATCTGCTCCAGGTAGTCCAGCACCTCAGCGACGCTTAGCGCATACGGGCCGCGCTGCAAGCGCTCGAAATCCATCTCGATCAGCTCGACCGGGTCCAGCGCCGGCAGCACCTGGTATTGGTACTCGCCGGTGTAGCGCAGCGTGGCAGGGTCGATCACCTGCTCGCGCAGCAGCTGCGCATGCGGCAGCTTTACATAGCCATCATCGGATCCCAATGCAGAAAAGGCTGCCTCGATTTCCCCCCGATCGATCTCAGGGGGTAAGGTAAGCCGTCCCTTGATCAGGAAGGGTACCCGCACGACACCCTCATCCGCGTATAGCAGGCGATATTGCTGGCAAATGGCTTCCATAAAATATGCCTTCCCTTTCAGGCCTTCAACGAGGCCATGATCCCCCCGCAGCCCTTGACTTCACGCGCCCGCGCCCGACCGATCTCGGTCACTGCCGGGCCAACCAGCCCGCAGGGGCAGTCACCATCCACGAAATGCACCTCGTCGCCGCTGATGATAAATCCCGGGTAGGCCTGCGCCAGCGCGTCCAGAAAACCGAATACACCGCGCATATCGGTGCCGTGAAGCGGCTCGAGCTGCTCATCGAAGATCACCGGCTCGATGGTGGGTGGGATGTGAAAGCGCCCATAATCACAGCGCAGCATAAAAGCGTTGATCTCGGTCATCGAATAGCCTTCCAGGATGCGCTCGGGGGGCAGGCTGAGGCTCTCGGACATCATGCGAAGCAGCTCCTCTCGGCTGATGCGCTCCCCGGTGAAGGATTTCCACCCACCCCCGTACAGGATCATGCTCCCATCTTTGAGCGCCAGCGGCTGCTTACCCGCCAGGATCAGCTCGCACAGCTCTTTATACTGCTGGGTGGTGCCGAAGATGAAGATCTTCTGACCCTCGCTCGTCGACCGGCGGATGCACTCGACCAGGCGGGCATAATTCTCTACCTTGCGGGTCACCACCAGATCCTGCAGCTGGCGCAGTGCATCCTGGTCTTGCTCATTCTTCGCGCCGCGCGCCAGCAGGCGCAGCACCGTCGGCGACAGCGTGGTATCGTAGAGATAGAATACCCTGCGGAAGAGCCCCGCCAGCTCATGCACCAGGGTCTGATTGCCGGTGTGCCCATTGGCAAAGTCCAGGAAAACCGCATCATAGTCATGCACGCCGATGCGCCGGCTGATGCGGGCAAAGGTCGCCGGGGGCAGCAGCCTGATCGCCGGGCGGAGCAGATGGCGCTGCCACCACGCCCCGGCTTTGCGCTGCAGCAGCAGTGGGGCAATGTAGCAGCTGCTGGCGGTGGTGAACAGCTGCCAGCTGTCCCGGTCACGCGGGATGAAGGAGAAGTTGCCCGAGGTGCCCGAGCTGTATACCAGGCGGATACCCTGCGCTGCCAGGCGATCGATCCAGCCATCGATGGAGGCGACATCGCCCACATCCACCTCCACAGTCTGGTGGAAGATCTCCCCCAACCAGGCGTTCATGCGGGTGAAATTGTTCTCGTCCAGCCAGGCCTGGCTGTAGCTCTTGAAGATCCCGTCCGGTAGCATCAACTGGCGCTTGAGGGTCTCCAGTGTCGTTTCTGGGCCAATGCCCTCCTCCTCGGCGAAGCGGCGGTAGATCGGGATGTGCTCTATGTAGTGGGCATGGTTGGCAAGGATCGCCTGCTGGCGCAGCTGCCTGGCAAGCAGGGGATCGAAGCCGCTGCGCAGCGCCCAGGCCTGGGTTTGCTGGATGAGCTGCTGATAGAGAGGAGAGAGGGGATGCGATCTGGTTTGGGTCATATCACAGTTCTCATTCCGGGTCGAAGATAATGACCGTATAGCTGAAATTCTGCAACTGTTCATCGACCAGCACCTGACTTACCGTGACCGTGTAGAGAGTATCAACCGATGGCGGGTCAATGAAGCTTGTCTGTGGCTCCCAGACCAGTGTATTTTCTCCATAACCATAGACTACCGCGAGTTGCTGAACCGCCAATGGCTGCCCCATGCGAGTCATGGTCACAGCTGCCTGGCTGAAATCCGCCTGAGGATAAGCAAACGACCATCGCGGATACACTACCTGGTACGGCACATAGCCCGGCGGTGGCCAGGCCACAAATGTGTCCCGGGCTGCCGGGCGAGGCCCCCACATGTTATCCAAATCAAAGACCCACAGCGCATTGGCTGCCGGGTAACCATCAACCGGGGGGATGTCTCCCGTTCCCATGTACTGCGTCTGAGGATAAAGGATCCACCGGCGATGTCCGACAAAGTAGTTGCCACTGCCGGGGTCATACACATAGCCGCTAATTGCTGCCGGGCCATAGACACCCAGGTAGAGATTGGAACTGCCGGCGCCTTCATCTCCCTCTTCGGTGTAGCATTGCCAACTTTCATCGGGAGTGTGACTTAGCGTGTCGATTAACACTCATCATTAAGGCAGCTGCCTGGGCTTTGAGATTGTAAGTCGCTCCAGCCCCGTCAGCGCAGGAATGCCAGCCATAGAACGATAATAGTTGATCCGGCGCAGTATGGCTGAGCGGAACTCATCGGATGTCTCACCGGCGCTGCAGCTATCATGATCACCCGTCCAATCCGGGTCTGTGCTGGCTGATCCCAGGTATTCCTGCATATACAAGAGCTGGGAGGAGGCACGGTTCTGAGTATCCACCCAGGGGGGCGGTGCAGGGGGACGCAGCACCAGAGGAAGAAAAACCTGAATATCCCCCGTTCCTTGGGTTGTTATTGGGCGTTCAGGCCATGTGGGTGGTAAGCCTGGAGCTAGTTCTTCCGTAGCCTGGCTCACCGAAACCCAGTTACTCAGCAGCAACCCCAAAACAAACATAGAAAGCAGCCCTTTGTAGTTTCGCGACTTCATCAGAGTCCGATAAGGTTTCATTAAACTCCTCCTACGATATCACTCATCTACCCTGGCTTGATTATCCGATAGGTACCCCCCCACGATTAATACAATACACCGATATTACAGGTTGTCAAGCGCGAATCGCACGAAGTTTTCCTTCAGCGTAGGGGCGGGTCTTAGTTCAAGCTGGCACAGGATTGTCGCCAGATATGGTTCCATCAAGCTACATGCCTTGCCCGTACAGACCCGCCCCTGCTTAGGATTTATTCGCACGGTAAGCCATCTCAATGGTGTTGTTGGGCAGAAAATTGGAGGCCAAATAGCGGAACGATTGCTCGCGATCCTCACCACCTTCGCTGGTCAAGAGCAGCTGCTCGCAGTAGGCGGCAATATCTTGAATGATACGCTCGTAGCGGTAGTACGCCAGTGCGACCGGATCAATCTGCGCCGGACCATAGCCCCGGTAGAACAGCGTTTCTTCCTCCTCGGGTGTAACACCGTAAAACCCCTGGGCGCCACCGATGAACATCAGGTCGCGTTCCTTGGGCGCCAGGATGGGCTCATCCCAATCCACAATGTACAGCGCCTCTTCTTCAGCGACCAGGATATTGCCGGCATGCACATCGGAGTGACATAACACGTATTCCGGCGATCGCGCCTGGAGTAAAATAGCCAACCGTTCAGCCCGGTGGATAAGCTCCAGGATAACCGCCTCCTGTGAGCGCAGTAATTCCGCGACATCCACTGCCACAGGATCATCAATAACACCCACCTTTGCCTGTTCCAGGAAACGCTTCACCTGCTCACGGAACTGCGGCGAATAACTCTCGCGTGGGATAGCAGTTTCAAACTCGGTTGGCAGCCGGGTAGTATGGACGCGTTTGAGCGCCGAGCCGAACTCCGACCACTGGCGAGGTGACAAAACCACTTCATAACCATTACAACCCTGCACAAAAGGATAAAGAATCACCCGGAAGTCCTCCAGGTCTGTCCAGAGCTGCCCACTCTGGGTAAGCAGGGGGGCAATGATCTGTGAGATACCCTGGTCGTGAAGGAACCCGGGCAGGGCAACCGCAATCTCGGCAAAATGCCCCGCGTTTCAGCTTGACGAAGTATGCTTTTCCATCCTTCGCCAGGGTGCGATAGACGGCGGCGTTCACGTCCGCGCCGAGAGGCAGGAAAGACAGGTCGAGCACATTGAGCCCGTATGCATCCTGCAAACAGGTGATGATTTTTTCTGCGGGGAGGTCTGGTATTTCAAGCATGATTGCCTGAAATCCCCTTTAATCCAACCAGTACCGGCTGGAAAAACTTCTCGCGCTCGATGACCACCTGTGAAAATCCCGCCTCCTTCAGCAATCGCTCAAGTGCTTCGATGGCCACACAGTAATAGCGCCCGCCGCGGATGGCATGCGTGCGAACACCCCTATCGCCCTGGTCTTCAACAACGTAGGTGGTGAAATCGTAATATGCGCCGTCAAACTCCCAGAGATCAAATAATATCACCCGCCCTTCCGGAGTTTGGTGCACGGTGCGGGGATATATCCTTCTCCCCCCGAGCTCCATATTGGCATAATCCCGGACTGAAAGGATGCAGCCGCCTTCCTCCGTTGTGCAGGCGTAGAACTGCTGGAAGGCCAGGAGAATGTCTGCTTCAGTCAAGAGATGGGGAATGGCATTATCACAGGCAAGCACAACATCAAACCAGCCTTGATGAACCTGCCTGAGTTCGCGCATATCTGCCGGACGGAACTGCATGCTGAGCGATCGCCGGGCGGCTTCCTGGCTGGCCAGCTCGAGTTCAACGGTTGAGATATCTGAGGCCACAACCGCATAACCAAGCTGCGCCAAACCAATGCACTGCGTGCCAATGCCGCAAGCCGCATCGAGGATGCGCCGGGCCTGCGGACCGAAGGTTTCCTGGATGAGGCTGTCCAAAACCTGCGCCTGCCAGAGGACGCTCTTTTCCCAGTCCGGAAATAGAGAGCGATAATAGGGGGCAAGCTGGTCGTAGTAGGCATCAACCATCGCAATTACTTTGCCATCGCCTTGAGACTGAACGTGCACGGGTACAGCTCAACCCGGTCGTTCTGCACATCATACGGGGTATAGCCGTTGTAAAGGTACTGCGGGAATTCATGCAGGAAGACGATGCGCATCCCCGCCTCACACAACGCGGTGATGATATCGCCCATCGTCCAGTGCCATTCGTAAGATTTAACCGGCACGAGCAGCTCCGGATCGGTATAATCCCCCATCTCTTCATACTGCCAGACTGCCTTGCGGAAATAGTCGCCCTGGATGGTATCCGGGCTGACCCCGCCGGCTTCATCGTACAGCACGGCGCGAAAGGGATGACCGTCATAAATGTAAAAGAAACCGTCCTCCTTGAGCAGGTGGCGCACGGTCTGCGCATAGCGCTGAATGTCCGGTAGCCAGCACAGCACCCCGGTGGAGGAAAAGACAATGTCGAATTTCTGCTCGACCTGCTGCATAACATCCATGACATCCGCTTCGATGAACTGTGCGTCGATGCCCATCTGTCCCGCCAGCATTCGGGCATATTTCAAGGATGCGGGCGAGATATCGATCCCGGTGACCTTAGCGCCCAGCAGCGCCCAGGACAGGGTGTCCGTGCCGATGTGACAGAGCAAATGCACCAGGGATTTGCCGGTCACATCCCCGACCTCAGCGCGGATCAGGTTGTTCAGCAAGGGCGTCCCGGCAAGCAGTTTAGCGATGTGATAATTTTTATAGTGGGTGGCGGCGAGCCCATCCCAGCCCTGTTTATTGGCTTGGGTCATCCTATTCATAGATAGATACTCATCCTCCTGCACCCCGCCGGATGTACACCAGCATGTTTTTCAACACCGACCGGGATACACGATGCAGTATACATCGAAATGCCAGATATATAAGCATTACATTAACAATATAACAATTCATATTGCAATTCTGATAATATAGGTCTATAATCAGGTATATAGATTTTGCCACGATCCCTCTCATCGCCATTTTCAGAGCCGCCCGGGATCAGATTCCCCAGAAAGGGAGGCTGTATGGCAAGTTTCTTCCGCTCTTTTTCCAATCTTGTTTCAGATGTATACACCATTGCACTGGCGAGATATTTTCCCGGCCTGTTCATCGTAGAAAATCCCAGGCTGCGCGCCGTGCGGGCGGATGACCAGCTCGTGCTGACCTTCGAATTTGTCAACATGACCATTCACAAGGCCAGCGAAAGCGATCCCGAGGCGTATGCCATCCCGGGCAAGGATGCCCGCCTAGTCGTCCACTTCCAATCGCAAAACATCGCCGAGAAAGGCCTACTTCGAAACCGACCCCAACGTAACCTTCCAGAGCGCCAAGGCCGGCGACACGAGCGCGGCCAAACTGGCGGGCGACCCGCTCGATCCCCCGCCGGTCCCTTCGCGCATGGCAAAGCCCAGCCGGCTGGTCTTCAAGGTGCCGGCGGACGAAGGGCCAATCCCGTTGGAACTGGAGACGCTGCTGCAGAAATGCTCGGAATATGAGCTGAGCGTGACGCCCACCGCCCTGCCGCCTGAAGCCAGGGTGTATTGGCTGGACCGGTTTGGGATACAGAAGCGCTTCGACCTGCTTGCTACTAACGAGATGATGGCTAAGCTAAGCCAACCGGCAAGCCTTCTGCCCCTCGAAAGCCGTCTCTCCGAGGCGCCGGACCTCGCCGTGGAGGCTGATCTGTCCTCCAACGAGCTGCCAACGGTCATAAACCCATTATCCCCGGCGCAAAAAGTGATCCTGAATGCTCGCCAGCAGTATTTCGCCGCCAATTCCAGCCTGGAGAATCAGCTCGGGACGCTGGTAGACACGGCAATCACCGCCGAAATTGCTGCCGCATTTCTCGAGCTGTACTACCCGCGCCTGCGGGCGCCTTTATCCACCGAAACCAGCATCGAAGCACCCTACCGCCTGCTCCTCTCGCCCAACAAGTACGCCGCCTGGTTCCACTCCCCGCGGCCGGTGCGCTCCGAGGATGGCGAGGTGGTCGAGCTTTGGCATACCCGCCTGGGAACCCGCCTGCAGAGCAAGCTCACCGAGCAGGATCATTACCTGCGCACGGTGCGCGCTGTCTGGACGCGGGACTGGAACATGGGCCTGGCAGCCAAGAAAGATGACTGGGGTCACCCGCCGCTGCCCAACGAAACCCCCTTCTTGATGCCCCTGGATTCGAGCGACCGGCACAACCTGGTGCACCTGACCGCCAACTTCCGCATCTGGTATAAGAAGTTCAGCGACCAGAAATTCAAGAACCACTACACACCCCAACCCGTGCACGTCGACCAGATGATGCTCTCCTCGCTGGGCGCCTGGCTGGATCTGCACGGCAACTGGGAGCCGCCCACCGACTATTCGGTCGACAACCTGGGCGGCCTGGGGGTGACCGAGTGGAAGCAGCGCGGCACGCTGGGACGCGACCACTACGTGCGCGTGGTCTACAAAGGCTACCTGGCGCCCTTCGGGCACAAAGCGGTGCTGGTCAAAGTCACCGAGCGCAAGTTCCATCCCGGCAAGCCGGGCAACATCGCCTATATGCGCCAGCGCATGTTCATCGTGGTGCGCCAGCCGGAGCGGGCTTCAGGCCATACCGGGCTGCGCACGCCCGACGGGCAGTCCTATGACCTGCAGATGCCCTTCACCAGCGTGCGCATCACCACCGTGGTGACGCCCAATATCGACAAGCCCGCCAATTCAGATGTGGGGCTCTATGATCGCAACATGTTCTGGCCGCGGGTGAACGGGGTGGAGTTCCCCTTCCACGTGGTGGCAGAAGACCTAGAGCAGCGCAAGATCGAGTTCGATGCGCCCATGCTCTTTGTCAGCGCGGATGGCGCCACCGCTACGGAGCAGGTCAGCATGAAGGATGCACGCCTCGAGCTGGACAACCACCCGCACTGTGCACGTACGACCTCAATGGCCAAAGCATGGCGTTTGCCAACAGCAGAACGCCCGGCGACACGTCCTTCGAAACCCACAGCCTGACCTTCAGCATCCTCGTGCCGGATGAAAGTCCGCCATCCTTGATCAATGATGACACCGTCTACAACGCGCTGCGCCGCGCACTGAACGACGACGACATGCTGCGCGCCTATCCCGCGGCTGGTGCAGTCGGAGGTGGTGATCCCCTCCATCAAGCACCTGGTCGGCAATGAAAGCACCGCGAAGATCCAATACCCGGCGCAATACCTGACCGACGGCTTCAACGCAGCAACAACGGTGCAGGTCTTCGCCGAGCTGGTGAACGCGGTCGGGCTTGAGCTTCAGCGGCAAGGGTGACCGGTCTGGAGCGCTGGTGCAGCCTGGACATGAACATCAAGGGCCTGTCGCGCAATATCGGGCTGGTCGGCGGCGGATATCAACAAGGTGATGGAGGGCGAATTCGACCCGATCGATTTCTTCAAGGACGCTTCGCCCCTGATCTTCGGGGTGATCAACCTGGTGGATGTGGTGGAAGCCATCCAGCCTGGGCTGCTGGGCGGATTGCTGGATAAGGCGCCGCGCTTTATTACCGAAGCCATGAAAGCGGTCGACGCCCTGCTGACCGACCTGGACACCTTGCAGCAGATCATCGACGACGCCCAGGTGAAAGCTGCCGTGGGGATGGGTCTGGCGAATGACCTGCTGCAGGACGTCACCAACCTGACCGGCGACCTGGACAACCTGATCAATGGCACGGGCGACCTGACCGTTTTGGAGGGGCACTTCACCGCATTCGCCGGTCACCTTGGCACGCTCGGACTGGCGATCCCTGGTCTGCCGGCAAACGTCCCGGCGGAGATGAAACAGCGCCTGGAGACACTGGTCAAGCAGTTCCAGAGCTATCTGAAAGACGCCGCCCAAATCGCACAGTACATCCAGCAGCTGGTCAGCTCACTGCAGGTGCCCAGCGAGCTGAAGATCCGCTTTGAGTGGTCGCCAACGCTGAAAGACTGGAACGACATCTTCATTGCAAAGAACGAGTGGACGGGCACGCCAGCCGCGCTGGTGATCGCCGTGGAGCTGCAGGCCAAGACCAACCTGAATCCCGAGCCGTCCTTCCAATGCCATCTGCAGCCTGACCAACTTCACCCTCGACCTGATCGGCAGCTTTACCAGTTTCCTCAAGCTGCACTTCGAGCGGGTGGAATTTACCGCCTCGAGCAGCAAGAAGCCGGATATCAACGTGGTGATCAGCGAGATCGAGTTCGTCGGCATCCTGTCCTTCGTGCAGGCGCTGAAGCAGGTCATCCCGCTGGATGGTTTCAGCGACCCACCGGCGATCGAGGTGGATGCGGAGGGGATCAAGGGCGGTTTCTCGCTGGCGCTGCCCAACATCGCCTTTGGCGTCTTCAGCCTGACCAACCTCAGCCTGGGCGCTGGGTTCAGCATCCCCTTCGTGGGCAAACCGCTCAGCGTGCGCTTCAACTTCTGCGAGCGGGAGAGCCCCTTCCACCTGACCGTTTCGATGTTCGGCGGGGGCGGCTTCTTTGCCATCACCGTCGACCCGCACGACGTGCAGATCCTGGAGGCGGCGTTCGAGTTCGGCGCTGAGCTGTCCATCGATTTTGGGGTTGCCAGCGGTGGCGTCTCGATCATGGCGGGCGTCTACTACCGCATGGAATCGGGCGACGCCTCCCTGACCGGCTACTTCCGCCTGTATGGTGAAGTGAGCGTGCTGGGGATCATCAGCGCCTCGATCGAGCTGTACCTGGAGCTGCGCTACGAGTTCAGCTCGGGCAAGTGCGTGGGCAAGGCGACGCTGACCATCGAAGTTTCGGTCTTCATGTTCAGCATCAGCGTCTCGATCACCTGCGAGCGTAAGTTCGCCGGCTCCAACGGCGATCCCAGCTTCAAGGAATTGATGGCGCCTTATATTGACCCGGTGAGCAGTCTGCCGGTCGAGCCGTGGAACGAGTACTGCGCGGCCTTTGCAGCCGCCTGAACAAGCTGGTGAACCCCAGAAGGGAGTAAAACCAATGAACATCGAACAGCAAATTACCTGGACCGTCCTACCCAACGGGGTTGACAGCAAGCGCAACGCCCACATATCCATATTCGTCTCGCCGCGCTTGAAAACGGATCAGAACCTGCCCCGCCCGGAGCTTGAAACAATTCGACGATTTCCTTGCCTGGCCCAAACGGCTTGTCGGTCTCGGCTTTCGCTTGCGCATGAATTCGGGCTGGTCGGTAGAGCTAAAACCCGACCTGAGCGCCCTCGACCCAGACCTGTGGAGCGAGCTCTTCCCCCACGATACATTCGTCCGCCCTTACCAGTTCCCAGACTATTCCCAACGTGTGCTGCACACCTTCCCGGTGCGCAATGTGGCAGCGTACCTGAAAAACACCTACCAGACGATTGGCGTCGAGACGCCGGGAGAGCTGCCGGGCCTGCTGACCAGCTCACACCCCAGCCAGACGCTGTGGGAGCTTCTCCCAGCAGATCGGCCCGGTGCTGGAACGCGCGCCAACGCAGCGATCAAGCGCGGGTATGATCCTGCCCGACCCCTTCGAATACACCATGCAAGAGCTGAAGGTGCTGGTACCGGGGCGGCGCTATGGCGCCTTCAGCAGCCAGACTGAGCAGGATTTCTACCAGGTCAACCGCTTCTACAGCCGCCCGAGGACGATACCGAGCTGCACCTGGAAAAGCCCGATCCCTCCCTGGTGCCCATGCCGCTCCCGAAGTGCCCGACCTGGATTTTCACCAGGCGCTGTCCGGCGCTGGGCGACCAGCCGGCGGTGCTGCGCGCCCTGGGCATCATCCTGGAGGTGCAGCCTGCCCGCTGGAGGAGCTTGCTGGATAACGGTGGCGGCACACATCATCTGGGCTGAGCCGCTCGAAGGCGAGCAGCCCTTTGCACCTTACAACCAGCACCTCACGCCCGCGCACCGCCTTCCTGCTGGACAAGAAGACTCTTCCAGCCCGCCGCACCGCCTGGCAGCCCGCTCGCAGGCGGCTTTTTGAACCTGGCTGGCGTGGATGACAACCTGGATAACACCAGCGCGCCGTTCCACCTGATCGAGGTCGATCCAGACGGCATGGCGATCAAAGCGCTGGACTTTGCCGGCACGCTGCGCAGGGTGACCCGGCATGAGGGGATGGATGTGGGCACCGACATCCCCCCGGAGATGGGCTTGCCCGCCTTGCAGTCCGGCGGGCTGGCGCTGGTGCAGAATGCCCGCGCCTACGCCCTGTTCCAGCATTTCCAGGGCGACCAGACCAACAACACCGAGCTGCTGGCGAACAACCTGGTGCTGCACGCCGACGACCTGCTGCGCGGCTACCGGGTGGATATCTTCGACGACTTGAGCGGCAAGTGGTTCTCGCTGATGCAGCGCGTGGGCAAGGTGATCTTCCCCGCCAGCGCCAAGGAGATCCCGGCTGGCGGATGAGGGCTACGTCAAGGCCGCCTCCACCACCTCGCAGGATGACCAGGACAGCGACCTGTATTTCCACGAGGCCATGTTCAAGTGGAACGGCTGGAGCCTGGCAGCGCCTCGCCCAGGCAAGGTGATCGTGCGGGTGGAAGAACCGCCTGGCAGCGGGCAGTTCGTCGAGAAAGTGCTCGCCCCCAGCCAGCTACCGGAGGTGCGACCCGCCCCCCTGCCGTTCCCGATGGAGACGGAGCTCAAAGCTGCCCCCGGCACGCTGCCCCGCCTGCGCTTTGGCAGCACCTACCGCCTGCGCGCCCGCACTGCCGACCTGGCGGGCAACAGCCTGCCCGCGGAGATTGATACGCACCTGCCGGCGACAGAAAAAGTGCGCTACGGGCGCTACGAACCCATCGCCCCGCCCGCGGTGGTGCCGCGCGAGCTGCCCGCCGAAGGCGAATCACTCGAGCGCCTGGTCATCCGCAGCAACTACAAGATCAGCGCCAAAGACTACGCCCAGGATCCCCAGATCGCCGCCATCACCGCCACCAAACCCTACCTGAAGTACCGGTCAGCCAATGAGCGCCACATCGCCGCGCCCAAGACCGCGCAATTGATGGCGGAGCAGCATGGCATGTTCGATCCCTTCTTTGCGCCAGGGCAAACCGAGACCGGCTACCGCATCGCACTGAAGGAATACGGCAGCCTGCTGGATGATCAGATCTGGAACCCAGCTTTGAATGCCTATGATCCCATCCTGCCGCCCGGCAGCGTGGAGCTGGTCAAGATGCCCGACCCACCCCACGAGGTGCAGTATGCCCTGCACCACGAGCATCCCCTGCGCCTGCCCTACCTGCCCGACCCGCTGGCGCGCGGCGCCGCCTTTCGCTTCCTGCCGGACATGACCGACGGCGGCACGCCCGGGCTGGAAGTGGTGCAGCTGCCCGATACGAGCCTGGTGCTGAAGGTGCCATTCGATATGAAATGGCCCGATTCCATACCCTTCCTCGTCCGCCTGGAAGAGAAAGCGGGCGAGATGCCCCTGGCAGCCCGTTGGAGGCGTGCAGTGAGAAATTCCCCGCCGACCCCCTGCCTCCAATGTGGGATGCCAATCAGCGCATCCTGACCGTTTACCTCCCCAAGGGCGAGCAAGTCAAGGTGCGCTACAGCACCTTCCCCGGTAAAGATGAGAACGGGCGCCCCGACCTGGAGTTGCTCGGCGTGTGGCAATGGCTGTTGGAGCATCCCGCTGCCGACCCGGGGCTACTGGAAAGATACGCCCTGAACGGCGCCCACTGGATGATCAGCCCGTACCGCACGCTTTCACTGGTGCATGCCGTGCAGCAGCCGCTGTGCGAGCCGGTGATCGATACGCTGGGCTGGATGCGCTCCGAGGGGCAGACCTTCGTCACCCTGGGCGGAAAATTCATCCTGAACGCCAAAAGCACCGGCAAGCTCGACCTGCAGGCAGAATGGCAGGAGCCGGTGGACGACCTGACCGAGAGTAAATACAAGATCGTCAGCGGTAAAGCGCATGCCTTCGAGCTACGCATCGACTACAACTTCCCCAACGAGCTGCCCGATCAAGCGTGGGAAAACGACGCCACGAGTTCGGCGACACGCGCCACCGCTACGTGAGCTACCACCTGGAAGCCACCACCCGCTACCGCGAGTACTTCCCGCCCGAGATCACCAGCGACCCGAAGAACATCCAGCGCATCGGCCCGCTCAAGTCGATCCATGTGCCCAGCTCGGCGCGCCCCGCCGCGCTCAAACCGCTCTACATCCTGCCCACCTACCGCTGGTCGGACGACCTGCCCGAAGACCCTGACGGCGAAATGGGAAGAGATGACCCGCACGCGCTGGGGCAACGGTCTGCGCGTCTATATGGAGCGTCCCTGGTTCCTGACCGGGGATGATGAGAAGCTGGGCGTCGTCTTGTGGCCCGACCCCGCCGGCGGCTTTGAAAATTACCAGAAGTACGTCTCGCTGATGGGACAAGATCCCATCCACAGCAGCAACCCGCCCCTGGCGGTGCTGCGGCAGGAGCATTTCCCCAACCGCAGCGCCTTCAGCCGGGACAACCTGTTGCTGCGGGAGCTGCCAGGCACGAACGTGAATGTGGCGGCTTTCGACGTGCAGTACAACGAGGAACGCGGCCTGTGGTACGCCGACCTGTTCTTTGATCCCCAGATGTCGACCTCCTACTACCCCTTCGTGCGTCTGGCCCTGGCACGCTACCAGCCTTACTCCGTGCAGGATGTGGAGCTCTCGCCCGTCGTGCTGGCGGACTTCATCCAGCTGGCCCCCGACCGCCACCTGACGCATTCAATTCCACGGCGACCTGCTCTTCTCATTCACCGTGAGAGGCTACGGGCCCGGGGAGCGCACCAGCAACTACGTCACCGCCACCCTGCAGACGCGCGACCCCGGCATCCCCGGCGAGCTGGGCTGGGTGGACGCCCTGAACAGCGGCCCCATCTATGGGACGCCGACGAATGTGGCGAACTACTGGTCCTTTAAAGGCAGGCTGATGCTGCCGGCGGCACGCGGTTCCCAACCCATGCGCGTCCTGGTGCAAGAATTTGAAACCTACGTGGTCGACCGCGAATACTACTACGCCGCGAATCTACCCCCCAAGGGCAGCCGGGTAGTGTACGCCGACACGGTAGAGTTGTAATCATGTGCAGGATGGATTGCGCATAACACAACCCATCCTGCACATACGCAGCGGCTGAAGCCGCAGCTTAGTTCATGAAAGCCCTTCGGGCTGGGGGACTAGCCCCGCAGGGGCTTGCATGCACTGAGGCGGGGATTTATCCCCCGCCGGAGCTCTGCTCGCGTGGCACAGACAGCAAATACAACCCCAGCAGCGCCGCAAACAACGCAAACAGGCACGCCGGGATCACTTCCAGCGAGATGCTGCGCGCCAGCACCCCCACCAGGCTGGGGATGATTGCGATGCCCAGCGCCGCGCCGCTCATCTGCATGCCAATGGTGTTGGCGGCAAAGCGCGTCCCGACACGCTGGCTGGTCTCGGAGACCAGGGCGGGGAAGATGGGCGCGATGGCGAAGCCGACCAGCGCCACCCCGAGCAGGCTGGCGAGGGGGAATGGATTCCACCACAGCAGTGCCGCGCCTGCCAGCGCGCCGGTGATACTGCCGAGCAGCAGCGCATGCGTGCTGACCTTTCTGGTAAACAATCCCGCCACCACTCGCCCGATGGTGAAGCTCGCCCAGTAGCTGCCGGTCAACAGCCCAGCGGCTTGGGGAGCGATGCCGCGCGATTCGGTCAGCAGGGTGTAAGCCCAGGTGCCCAGCGATACCTCGGCGCCAACGTAGAGAATGAACATGCAGGATACTGAGCCATACCCTGGGTTGGCGCAGGGTATCTAGAATTGGCGTCTTGTAATCGGTCAGCCGCGGTGTCTCCTGAGCGGCGGCATGCTGCTCATGCTGCCGCCACAAGGGCAGGGTGAACATAAAACAGCCCCCCAGAACCAGCTGGACAATGCCTACCGTGTGATACCCGGAACGCCAGGAATTGAGCGTATTGATCGCAAAGGTCATGATCAAAGGGCTGAGTGTCACACCGATGCCGTAGCTGGCGTGCAGCCACTGCATCATGCGGGCGCCGAAGTTAGCCGCCACGTAGGTGTTGAGCCCGGCATCGATCGCCCCCGCCCCAAATCCAGTGAACACCCCCAGGGCGACCATCATCCACCAGGACGTCACCAGGGTGTAGCTGATCAGCGCCGCGCCGGTCAAGGCACAGCTGAACGCCAGCAGCTTGCCCACCCCCAGGCGGGCGATCAGCCTGCCGCTGAAAAAACTGGAGACCAGGTACCCAGAGGTGCCGGTGACCAGCAGCATACCCAGCGCATCCAGCGGGACGCCAAAATCCGCCCGCATGGATGGGCCAGCCCGACACCCAGCAGACCGTCCGGCAGTCCCAGGGCAATGAACGCAATGTAGGCGAGCAGGATCAGAGTCAGGGTAGAATTTTTCTTCAATGAGGAATTCCTTGAGCAGCTATTGTAATAGGGGAAGATCGGGAGATATTGTACCACCGCTTGAAGTGAGTGATTTCGTCCAGCCCCTTGCTGCCTGCCTGTATATGTTACAATCAATCCAGCGCACAAGGAGGCGCAGCTATGACAATCGGATCTATTCTCACCTGGATTATCGTTGGTTTGATCGCCGGCGTGCTGGCCGACCTGGTGGTAAGGCGCATCAATGTCGGGCTGATCGGCGCCATCATCGTCGGCATCCTGGGCGCATTCCTCGGCGGCTGGCTGTTTGGCTTGTTGGGCATCTCCATCGGCAGCGGTTTCATTGGCGATGTGATTGCTGCCTTCGTCGGCGCGGTCATTCTGCTGCTGGTGCTGCGGGCGGTGCGCGGCGGCCGGCGGTAAATTGGCCTCCCTATTGGGTTAGCAATATCCCGCACAGCACCCAGATATACCCGTTCATCACCGTCCACGCCAGCATCGGCCCGCTGGCGTTGCGGGTGGTTTTGAAGATCAATCCCAGCGCCAGGAAGATCACCGCGATGACGAGGGCATACATCCCCTGGGAGAAGGTGTGCAGCACCCCGTAGAGCAAGATGGTCACCAGCAGCCCGGCTGACAGGATCTTCGCACTGCTGTTGTATAGCCGGTCGGTGTTGTGGATCAGCCAGACCACGAAGAACACCTCCAGCGGTCCATAGGCCAGGATCGCCAGGATTGCCGCACCCAATTTCCAGGGGGAGGAGATATTTAGCTCTCCCAGGCTGACGCTGCTCGTCAACTGCGCTGCCTGACCGGGCAAGAAGGCAAAAAATGCCAGCACGACCAGCGCGGACAGCGCCAGGCTTTTCACCAAACCCTGGCGCTGCAATCCATACACAGCGATCTTCTCCCGGTTGAACAGCACAAAGAATACCGGGAGCAGTCCAACGGCTACGATCTCAGTCAGCACCGGGTAGATTGCCAGGTTGGGATTGGCGCGCAGCGTGTCAATGTCCAGGGTGGTATTTTCCGGAAGCGCGGCATGCAAGATGCTGGAGATCAACAGCACCCCAAGCATGTTCCAGAGCCAGGCAGCCATAACCTGAAATTTAGGGGTTGAAAGAAAGGCAGGTTGGCTGTTAGCGTGCACCGAGGGTGCCCCTGATAAATACATAGGCCATCTCAGCTGCATTGAAAGCGGCTTTAGCCTCCAATTTATTCCGCGGATTGCCCTGGATACCGAAACATCACCGCATACCCTTCCAGACTGATCAGATCAGCCTGGAGCATAAGATAAGACCCATCCACTTTTGCACACAGTGCCAGCAAATCCATCAGTTGATGGGTCTTAGGAATATTGACATCATTTTCCTGCAGCACTGCTTTAAGCGCCTTTTCAACACTCTGTTGGGCATGAAAGCATACCGCGTCATAATTGGGCTCTGAGCGCACTCGGATCTCGCGCCGCGCAGTGGCAAGATCTGCAGAGGCTTTATCTAACCACTCACGCGTCAGAGGATTCATATAAATCACTCCTTGTTGAGTGATTTCTCTTAAGCAAATCCCCCCAGGCAATGCGCTGCGCCAGGTTTTCTGGTGTGTAAACGATCAGGTCCAGACCAAATAATACCTTGAGAGCCTGGCGAATTTGCATTGCTTGCTCGCTTTCTTTAAGCGGCGTCTCCATAACTACCAGGAGATCTACATCGCTCTCGGGGCGAGGAAGGTCATAAGCATATGAGCCAAACAAGATGATCTGCCGTGGGCAAAATTTCTCAGCAATCCGCTGCGCCAGGGCAGATATCACTTGCATGGGAATGCGCTCACGCGTATCGATCGTGGGAACGGAGAGTGCTGTATCCATGGGAACTCCTGGTTTGATTATACAACAAGAAAGGACGAAGCATCTGCCGGATCAGCGCGGTGTTGATAGAAAGTCGCTGTGGCAAATGCTTCGCCCATATCGGGCAGAATTTATATCTACCACCAGGATGCTGCCCTCAACCCGGTTTATGGAATACCTGCTTTACTGTGCGCTACTTGATCTGCTGATTGATCTCCACCAGCAGCTTCTCAGCCTTTTCCTTGGTCAGCCCAAGCTGCTTCGCCTGCGGCATCGCAAGGATCATGTTGAGCGTCATCCCTTTGACCATGGCAATCATCGGGTTGGTAGAAATACCGGGAAGGTGCTTGTCGAGGATCGCCTTTGCCTCAGGATGCTCTAAAAGTGTGCCGAGTTTGGTTTCAAGTGTGAATTCCATTTTTGCTCCTATTATGTGTACAAATTATGGTTGGATCGAATAAACTGCCAAACATCAGTCAGGCTGCCTGGCTCGCGGCTTGTTCTTAGCGCGTTTATTCTTCCGCAGCAGCCTCAGACGCGATATCTGCCTGAACAATCTCCGGCGTTCCGCTATCCATGCGGCCCGCAGTCCCATGGAACAGCTCATAGCCCTGGCTGAAGATGACCACCTGGGCTGCCAGCAGCCACAGGAAAAACAGCACCAGCACAACGGTGGCGGCGGTCAAGATCCTGTCCAGGTTGCTTTGGACATTATTCAGCAAGGTATTAATATCATCCATCGACGCCTCGGACTGACTGATCATTGCCTGGTATTCCTCCAGGCTGTCCGAGATGCGTGACACGCTCTGCGACATGGTTTCCAGGCTGCCCTTGAGCGAATCCAGGTTGTCGTCCGCACTACCCAATTGGGTTGACATCACCTCAAAGGATGGCGGGATTTCTGCTATGCTTACTGCCAGCTCACCCAGCGAGTCCGCCAGCGGCTTTTCAGGGCTGTAGGTTGTTTGGGTGGCGGGCACAAACGCATTGAGGAACGGCGTCGCCCCGATGATGGCCTGGAAAGTTTCAAACGACACGATGGCGCTCTCCAGCGATTTGGCGGCTTGCTCGGCAGTCAGCAGCGAGTCAGTGGCTGCCTGCAGTGTCTCCGGCAGTGTCACCCCCATCAGAACGGTAACCTCGGTGATCACCGGCTGGGTATCTTCTACCGTGGCAGCCGTGGTGACCAACATCTCGGATAGGCCATCCACACTGTCGATGGTAGCCCCCAGGGCATCGTAGGTGATCGCCAGGGTATCCTTGCTGGTCTCCACGGTGGTAGACAGGGTGGCGAGGGTGGTGTCAAGCGAGCTGGTGATCACCGGTTTTGCCATCCAGATGCCCGCCAGGCCAGCCAGGCTGAGCAGCAGGCCGATGATCCCCGCGATCATTACAAACACGCCCAATAAACGTCGTAAGATGTTCATAATGCCTCCATATATAATTTCATAGGCTTGCGAAACCAGGTATCGATACTGAACGTCTTGTATCCCATGCGTTGGTAGAGGCTGAACGCTGCGCTTTCATTCTCAGCGTCCACGCCTAATTCTGCCTCCAGTATACCCCGCTCTTTCAAAACTTGCAAACTGCGGGCGATCAAGGCGCTGGCCAGGCCGCGCTTCCGCCAGGCCGGGCGCACGTAGATATGTTCGGTGTAGCCATGCTTGCGCTGGCGTTCCTGGTTCTCCTTCTCATCGATGCGCGCCAGCACCATCCCGGCGATCTGGTCGCCTGCCCAGGCTACCTGCCAGAATTGGGGTGTATGCCCTGGATCTTCAAGCCAGAGCGGGAATTTCTCTTCCAGCCAATCTTCGACCACGTTTTCGAACAACCCCTCGTTCATTTCTTTTTGCGCTTCCCAAACCAGGCGCTTGTGCTCCGGCCTGACCGGGCGGATCTCGAACCCCTCTGGCAGCGGGGATTCAGGCGCATCACCCAGCAGATACAGCATATTATGAAACCGCCGTACCACCTGGTAATCCGTGTTTTCCAGCACCTTGATCCAATCGCGCTGCTGATCGGAGGCCCAACCCTGGAAGAAGCACTGAGCCACCGGAGGGTGTCCCTGGGCAATTTCCTGTATGCGCTGCTCGGTTTGGCGTACCAGCATTTCCCACCAGCCGCGGCGGCGATACTCCCCTCTCAGGCGGCTGTAATGATAGTACAGGCGGGTATCGGCGCGGCTGGAATACCAGCCCAACCGGCTGTAGCCGACTGCAGTCTCAGGCTCATCCGCCAGGCAGGCAATTAATACATGCCGGGCCGGGTCCAGCTCATCCGAGGGGGCAAATGCCTCGGCAATCTGCTCCCGCGTGATGCTTTCATGTTCACCGTCAGCCTGCCGGCTGCTCAGATTGATAACTAACAACTGCGGGTAATCCTGCGCGCCCTCCACACCGCGGAAGATCAAAGGGCTGGATTCCGTCGGTATTTTCATGGTTCAAAACTCCACGATCAGAAAATTGGTTCTCATAAATGATGACCGGTTCTGTAAATAGCCATTGTAGTAACGACTTCAGTCGTTCCCGCTCGCCCTTTTCATGCTTTGGGGAGAAGGATTTGATGAGGACTCTGTTGCTTATCAATATAACATCTATGTCAGGCTATATTGAGATAAATAATCTGTTTCCAAGTGATTATGAACTATTTGGGTAGGCGATGATCGGCTCGCAATTATATTTCGATCAATACCACCTCGGTTTTTACCACCAGATCATGGATGCTCCGCCTGCCGTGGTTGAGGATGAGCACAACCAGGTAGACCAGCACCAAGACATTGGCCGCAATCAAACCAGCAGCCTGGAGCGCCGCCCCAACCTGTTCAGCCAGGGCAAAGCCAAAGATGTGCGCCATCTCCCAGGGCAGCAGCTTGATCGCTGTCCGTGCCAGCGCGCGCAGCCAACCAACCCCGGCACCATCCACCTGAGCTACCCTGAGATGCAGGATCTTCTTGCCAAGTGTGGCGCCGGAGCGGGAGCAGTCGCTCAACAGGAAGTAAAGCCAGGCGGGGATGGAAAAACTCATCACTGTTGCCAGCCATACTTGATAAGGCGTGCGCGGGAATATGCCCAACGCCCGTTCGACCAGCGTGGCAGCAGGGGCCAGGATGGCAAACAGCAGGCAAATATCAATCAGATAGGCGGTTGATCGCTTGATTATAAGCATATCGTCTTTATTCAACACACTACCCGCTTGAGCAGGGGTATCCTGGCGAGCAGCCCCGCGCTGAGTACGGACAGTATGAACGCCAGCGTCGCCGTGACCGGGATGCCGACGATCGGATGCACCCAGAAGCCATTGATCCCCAGCTTGTCCAACGCCACCATCCACAGCGGGTGAATCGCATACACCCCTAAGGTGATCGGGGCGATGCGTTGCAGCAGGCTGGTCATAGGCGGCGCCTTGATCAGCAGCAGGAATATGCTCAGCGACATGATCACCACCAGCAGGTTGTGGTAAGAGTAGGTCAAATCATATACGTTGATATCACGTGACGGCAGCAGCGCACCCGTCGCCAGCGCGATCGCCAGTCCACACAGCAGAATGAGCGGAATGAAAATTCTCTTTTTCGGTGTATAGGTAAGGTTCGCGATGTAGTAGCCCGCCAGGAAATAACCAATGAAAGGCAGGAAACTGGGCAGAAATGTCATCACCCTACCGCCGTAGGCGAACTCACCGGCAGCGACGATGAAGCTGCCCAGGATCAGGTACAGCAAAGCCCGCCGGCTTAGCACTGCCACCAGCTGGCGCAGGTAGGGCGTGATGAAGGTCAGCCCCACCAGCATATACAGGTACCACATGTGGTAGTAAGGGTTGCCCTTCAGGATGCTCTTTATGGCCTCTTTCAAGCCGAACGGCGGCTCGAAGAAGGCGCGAAAAGCGAAATACACCAGCGTCCAGAAGACCAGCGCCGGCAGCAGCCGGCGAAGGCGCTTGCGCCAGAAATCAAGCGGAGTGGCGCTGGCAGGTGCCGAGAGCAGCAGCGCCCCGCTGAGGCTGACAAACAGCGGCACGCTCCAGCGGGTGAACGAATTCGACCAGGTTACCAACCCACCAGCCTGAGCTCTCTACACTCGGATCGCCGAATACCACCCATATCGAGACGTGCAGCCACACCACCGCGAAGGCAGCTAAGACACGCATGAAATCGATGTTGGGGTTGTGTTGGTTCATAATTCTATTGTAGGATAACAAACATTGTACAAATATGCAATCCAATTGCATATTTGTACCAATCCAGACAGCGTGGCTCCCTTACCCGTTTAAAAAAGCTATCCGGGTCAGATTGAACCCGGATGGCGGAATTAACATGCTAGTTGCAGGTTAGCTTACTGTTTGCATTAATGGGCGGAATTTATATCCGTAAATGATCACCCCGCGCTCGTCGCCGTCCTGGCGCAGGCGGCGGGTGACCATCTCCACCGGCATGCCAATCTCGACCGGCTGGTCGCCCAGGTCGGTCAGTTGGGCGGTGATCACCGGACCTTCATCCAGCTTGACCAGCGCCACAGTGTAAGGAACGGTGTTTTCAAAGCCAGCAGGAGCATCGAAGATGGTGGTGAAGGAAAATACTTCACCCTTACCGCTGAACTGGTACTCGGTGCGCGCTTCATTGCCGCAGTGCGGGCAGATATCGCGCGGCGGGAACAGCTTGGCCTCGCAGTGGGGGCATACTTCACCAATCAAAGCATAGCGTTGTTTCTTCAGGCGCCAATGGCGAGGAATTTCCATGACATTAATCTCCTTTTCCGATAACCATTCGATGCACACTATAAGCACGGGTGACTATCAAAGGCTATCAGGTTCGGATGATTACGCCAATCGCTCCAACACGTGGGTGGCTGCGTTGGCTGCCGGACCGCCCAGGCATTGGATCAGCGCTCGCCGGGCATGCAGCACCTGGTTGGCGCCGGCTTCGCCGCGCAATTGCAGCGCGGCTTCTACCACCTGGTACACGCCGGTGGCGCCGCCCGGGTTGCCGCGTGCCTTCAGGCCGCCAAAAGTTGATATCGGCAGCAGCCCATTCAGCCCAAGTTGGTCATCTTGCGCCAGCTGCCACCCCCTCCCGCGCTCCGCAAACCCGGCTGCCTCCAATGAGAGGGCAGCGATGATGGAAGATGAGTCATACAGCTCGAACAGGTCCACATCCCCAGGGCGAATGTCTGCCTGGCGGCAGGCCTGCTCTACCGAAATGCGCACGGTATCCAAGTCTAAGATATCATTGCGGTCATGTAGCGCCAGCCGCCCGGTGACCTGGCTGGAGCCGCTGATGCGCACCAGCGGGTGTTTCACTTCGGCAGGCAGCAGCTCCCGGCGGGTGATCACCACCGCCGCGGCACCATCGGCTACCGGGGCGATGTCGAACATGTTCAACGGCTCGCTCACCAGGCTGGCCTGGTTGTAGGCTTCGGCAGAGAGTGCATTGCGGAACATGGCACAGGGGTTGCTCACCGCGTTGGCGTGCGCCACCCGGGAGAACCCGCCGAAAGCCTGGCGCGGCGGGTTGTATTCGTGCAGGTAGCGCCGCATCAGCAGCGCTGCCTGGGCGATGGGGGTAAGCCCTTGCACCGCCTCATAATCACTGTCGACATTGAGCATCTGCGCGGCTTCAACGCCAGCCCCAAGCTTGTCGGTGATCTTCTCTATACCCACGACCAGCGCCACGTCAGCCGCGCCGGCAACCACCGCCAGGTAGCCCATACGCAGCGCCGCCCCGCCCGAAGCCCCGCCGGCTTCAATGGTGGCAGCCTCGATCCCGGTCAGCCCGGCGTAATCGGCGATAAGCGCGCCCAAATGCGCCTGGTGGGAAATGACCGGGGCGAGCATATTCGCCACGTACAAAATATCCGGTCGCAGTCCACTGGCATCCTGCAGCGCCAGTTCGATCGCATCCAGCGCCAGGCCGCGCAACGATGCAGAATAATGTTCTCCGACCGGCATTTGGCCGATCCCGACAATCACGACATCAGACATACCCGCTCCTCACCCATCATTTCATCGCCAGCTTGCCGCGATAGCGTACATACATGGCGTAATCGATCTCCGTGCGCCGGGCAATGTAATCCGCGGTGCGCGGGGCGCGGCAGGCGCCGCTCACCAATTGCTTCGGTCACCCGAATATCAAAGGCGTCCGAGCCAGCACCCGAGCCGAAAGAGACCATCAGCACCCGGTCGCCCGGCTCAGCGATATCCAGGATGGCGGTCAGGCCGATCATCGCCGCGCCGGCATAGGTGTTGCCGATCACCGGGACGAGCAAGCCGGGGGCAATCTGCTGCTTGCTGAAGCCTAACTGGGAAGCCACGCGTTGGGGGAACTTGGTGTTGGGCTGGTGAAAAACGGCATATTTGAAATCGGCCGCGGTGGTGCCGGTCGCCTCCATCAATGCCCGGGCTGCCTCGGTGATGTGCTTGAAATAAGCCGGCTCCCCGGTAAAGCGCTGCCCGTGCTCCGGGTAGCGCTGGTACTCACGGCGCCAGAAATCCGGCGTGTCTGTCACGTAGGAATACGAACTGTCGATCACCGCCAGCGATTCCTCTGCCGGGCCGAGCAGGTAGGCTGCCCCGCCGGCGCCCGCGGTGTATTCCAGCGCGTCGCCAGGGCGTCCCTGGGCAGTATCCATGCCGATCGCCAGGGCATACCTTGCCATGCTCGAGCCGACGAAGCCAATCGCTGCCACCATCGCCTCGGTGCCCGCTTTGCAGGCAAACTCCCAGTCGGCTGCCTGCACGTTGGGCACCGCGCCGATCGCCTCAGCCACGATGGTCGAAGTCGGCTTGACCGCATAGGGATGTGACTCCGAGCCCACCCACACCGCCCGGATGTCAGTCGGCGATACACCCGCCCGCGCCAGGGCGTTGCGCGCCGCCTCGATGGACATGGTTGCTACATCCTCATCCAGCCCGGGAACAGACTTCTCTTTGATCGGCAGGCCGGCTTCCGCACCCGCCCAAATGCGGGCAACTTCTGTCGCCGGCAGGCGGTAGCGTGGCACATAGGCGCCATAGCCAACGATGCCTACCGGGTGTGACGGCTTGAGCAGGATGGAGTCAGGATTTGCTGGGTGATTGTGCATAATTACTCTCTTTCAACATACGAGTATAACGTTTTGACCGAGATCAAACAGTTTTACCGCAGAGAGCGCTGAGAACGCTGAGTTTTAATGATCACTCTGCGTTCTCTGCGTGCTCGGCGGTGAAAGGTTTTCAGAGTTCCAGGCGCGCAAGATTTCTTCGGCGCGGTCGATGCGCACGACTTTCTCGGCGACCAGCTGGGCAGCCAGGCGCTCGATCTGCTCGCCCTGCGCGCCGGCGGCGATGGCGACCTGCCGGGCGTGCAGGCTCATATGCCCGCGCTGAATGCCCTCGGTGGCTAGAGCGCGCAGCGCGGCCAGGTTCTGCGCCAGCCCTACCGCAGCGCAGATTTCAGCCAATTCGGCGGCACTGCGCACCCCCATCAGCTTGAGCGCCGCCCGCGCCCCGGGGTGCACCTTCGTCGCCCCGCCGACAATGCCGACTGCCATGGGCATCTCCAGCGCGCCGGTCAGGTCGCCCTGCTCGTCCACCCCCCAGGTGCTCAGCGAGGTGTAGCGCCCACCCCGCGCGGCGTAGGCATGCGCGCCAGCCTCGATGGCGCGCCAGTCGTTGCCGGTGGCAATGACCACCGCATCCACGCCGTTCATAATGCCCTTGTTGTGCGTCGCCGCCCGGTATGGATCCGCAGCGGCAAACGCCCACGCCTCGATGATCCCATCCCGTACCGCCTCGGCGGTATACTCGCCAAAGGCCAGCTCTGCCAGCGGGATGGTGCAACGAGCCCGCGCCAGCCGCCGGTCGGCCAGGTTGGACAGGATGCGCAGGTGCACCCGCCCGCCGGTTAGCGCTTCGATGCGCGGCGCCAGGCGCTCGACGGCGGTGTTGACCGCGTTGGCGCCCATCGCATCCCGCACGTCATAGATCAGGTGCAGCACCAGGAATGCCCCGATGGGGGAGGTGTCGATCAGGCGCACCTCCAGGTCGCGCGGCCCGCCGCCCAGCTGCTGCAGCACGGGGTCGATGGTCGCCGCCTCGTCCAGCAGCGCCTGCTTGTGGTCCATGATCGCCAGCAGGGCTGCCGGCAGGTCGGGCACGTCCAGTAACTGCATCTGCCCGATCATCTCCGGCGGCGTGGTCTGGACGGTGAAACCGCCGCCGCGCGCGCGCCAATTTGGCCATGAAAGAGGCCCCGGCGACCACCGATGGCTCTTCGATCGCCATCGGCACCAGCACTTCGCGACCGTTGACGATGAAATTCAGGGCAATGCCCAGCGGCAGGGCGTAGACCCCGGCGGCGTTCTCGACCATGTGGTCGGCCTGCTCGGCGTTCAGTCCGGCGGCGCCGCTCAGCGCGGCCAGGTCGGCGTCGTCCAGCTCGCCGGCAGCGCGCAGCGCTTCCAGCCGCCCGGCGAGGGGCAGGTTGTAGAAACCAGGGATGCGGGAAGAGGGTGGCGTCATGGTGAGGGCCTCAAACCCTTAGTGTACCAGGGCTGACTGGCAAAAACTATCAGGTGTGCAAAGGTGGTTTGTATTCCGAAACCGGGTTCACACAAAGTACACCAAGGAAACACAAAGGTCACAAATGAATATAAATACCCTTTGTGCTCCTTGGTGCGTACTTTGTGACCTTTGTGTGAAAGATCATGCTTGAGCCAGTTACGGGATAATTGAAGCGAGGTTCAATCGATTTTTTTACTAGAAACAAATAAAACAAAGAGTACGCTGATCATGCTGATGGCGGAGATTGGGAGGCAGAGGAAGCTGCAGAGGCGAAGAGGGAGGAGGGGTGAAGGGATAAGGGATAGGGGGAAGAGAAAACCGCAGAGACGCGGAGGGCGCAGAGATTTTCTGATAACTCTGCATGCTCTGCGGTGAAGATTTGCGCCTGGCAGTCCAGAGGGTGCTGGATTTCGGGCTGGATTCTATTGGATGTCGGCCTGGATAAGCACCGCCCTCAACCTGACCTAGTACCACACACTTTTTTCCACCACAATATCAAGGTCCAGGCCATATCTCTACCGGTGTTTCCAGGCAAGATGTGCTTTCAGGATTGTTGAATATTTGATAAAACTCAACTGGTGTGATCGCAGTCCCTTCTTCCAAGGGTAGAAAAACTTCGTTAAGTGCGTCAACCTCCCAGGCCTCGCCACTTGAGGTTCTGGTTATTCCTTCTGCCCATGTGTACGCCAGGTCGGGATCCCATAGGGAGACGTATATGTAGGCATTTGCCATGCATCCTCGATACATATCTCCATTTTGTTCCATATCAGCTGTGTACCATAACGAAAATCCTCGAGAAGAATAATCCAACAACAGGTCGAATACTCTCCAGCCTTCATTAGCTTGAATAAGGACACCATCAGGCTGACCGTAAGTGGACAGGATCTGAGGCAGCATGTATGCCTGAAGGTACCGTTCATTCAGGGGATTTTCCCACACCACATCAAATCCACCCTCATCCAGCCTGTGCGTCACCTGTATCACGAACTGCATACCCTCTACAATTGCTGCTGGTTCTCGATCAGATACTAAACTTACATCGATGTCAATGATCAGATCATCCTCAGTCACGAACCACCTGGCATAACCTCCGTAATCATCAAATATATTTCCAATAACGATCGCATCGAATGTCTCAAGGAATGATCGGGTCGCCTGTAGGCTGGATTCACCAGGCAGAATTCCCCACCAGCATGGGAATTCGCAGCCTCCATTATCATGAAGCAATTCCAATATTGTCGTTTCAGCTTCATTCGCAGACAATGTGGGTAAGGGAGTTGGTGCAGGCAGGCTCTGCATATAGGTCGGGGTATTGGTAGAAGTTGGTTCAACAGGGATGAAGGTTGCTGTTGGAGCACAGGTTATTGTTGGAGTTCTCGTCTCTCAGGCGGCAAGACGGTTGTCACGGTACTCAATGGCAAATAGAGATCAGTATGTTCAGTGCCGTTTGAGATGGAAATCGGTGGGCTGCAGCCGCAATAAAAAAACCGTGCAGGAGTATCATGAGGGGAAGAAGAGTTCGTAGGGTGCGTTCGCAGAACGCACCGAGAACAATCATCACCTGCGAATGCTCATACACCAACATGGACACTCCTCGATTGAGATAAGAACGGCAGCAATTTGGCATACCGAAATTATACAAGAGCTTGCGCAGAGCGGTGCGTTCTGCCGAACGCACCCTACGATTGATCTGCAATTGATCTATCTACCCTTTAGCCGCCGAGCCGACGGCAAAGCACAGCGGGGAAGCGCCCAAGTCGTCATCCGGGCCGAGCGCCATGCGCCACGGGCTGTCGGGGCGGGGGGTGAAGCCGAGGGCGTGCAGCAGGGTGCAGGCATTTTGGTTGACATCCAGGACGCCCAGGCTGAGCGGCGCGTCGCCCGCTTGCTGCACCAGGCTTAGCAGCAGGCGTTCCGGGGCCGGCACATGCGGCAGCACCACCCATGGCCCGGCGGACAGCCAACCCAGGCCGCGCCGCCCAAGGATGTAGCCGCACACCTGCCCATCTTCCACCAGCACCCTGCCCAGCTCGGGGAAGAGCGACCAGCGCCGCCCGAGGAAGAAGCGGCGGTCGGCGCCAAAGGCGGCTTCGTCCAGGGCAAAGACCGCTGCCAGGTGACGCGCTTCCATTGGCTGTACTCCTGGCTGTGGGCAACCGGCTAACTGGCTCGAATAACGCCACGAACGGGCGACTTTACGAAAACCGCAACGCTCGTACAATCCAACCGCCTTGAGCACACCATCCAGGTAGATGGTGCGCGCCCCACGCGCCTGCAGCCGGTCGATGCCCGCCTTCAACAGCGCTGCCCCCAATCCCAGGCCGCGCCGCTCGGGGCGCACGATCAGCTCGCCGATGAAACCGCTCTCCCCATAGTGCGTGGCAACACAGATGCCCGCCGGCTCACCCGCCACCTCCACCAGCAGGCAGCCGCCTGGGTCCACAATGTAAAAACCCTGCAGGGTGGTCAAATCCTCGCTCACCCAGCCTTCAGCCTGTGTGCAGGCAGCGGCAAAAGCCAGCTCTCCTGACTGCATGCTGCGGATTACCCAGTCTGTGCTCATACCAGCCTCAATTGGGGCAATTATACTCCGCCAGGTGGCAGGTTGCGTTCTACCGACCCCACCAACGCAATAAACAAATTAGTGTAAAAGCGCACACAAAGGCCACGAAGTACACACGAAGGAACACAAAGGAGTTAATAATAATTTTGTGTACTTTGTGTTTCCTTGGTGATCTTTGTGTGAACAGTCTTTGATTTATTTAAAATAATGCTGGTTAATCTGTCGCCTCCTCGATTACCCGGGTCAGCACGTCCAGCGGCATAGAACCGCCGCCCAGGATCAGGTTGTGGAAGGCGCGCAGGTCGAAGGCTTCCCCCTGCGCATCCATCATCTGTTGGCGCAGCTCAAGTATCCTCAGGTAGCCAACATAATATGAGGTCGCCTGCCCCGGAATGCAGATGTAACGGCTGACTTCCGACTGCACCATCCCAACGGATTGGCCCGTATTCTGCAACATGAAATCGACCGCCTGGTCGAAGCTCCAGCCTTTGGCGTGCAGCCCGGTATCCACCACCAGGCGCGCCGCCCGGAAGGCTTCCATTTGCAGCCGCCCCAGGTCGCCATAAGGATCATCTGCATAGAAGCCTAGCTCCCAAACCAGGCGCTCGGCGTACAGCGCCCAGCCCTCCACATAGGCGGTAAACTCGCTCGCCCGGCGCACAATGGGCAGCTCGAGCTGCTGGGCAATGGCGATCTGCGTGTGGTGCCCGGGTACCGCCTCGTGATAAGCCAGGGTAGGCATCCTGTACCAGGGCACCGTGCCGGTATTACTGGCATAGAACATGCCCGGGCGCGAGCCATCCAGCGCCGGGGAAATGTAATAACCTCCCGTCGGTCCACCCATCACGATCACCCCCACCGCAGGCCACAGGTCAAAGGCGCTACCTAAATTTGCCTCGGCGTGGTTGATGATCTGCTCGTAGCCGGCAACGATCTCCGGCCCTGAGCGCATACCGCCATCCGTCTCCAGGCGGCTGTACAGCGCTGGCAGGCTTTCTCCCGCCGGGTAGCCCAAGGATTCAAAGCGCACACGCATCTCCGCCTGGATGCGCTGCAGCTCTGCCAGCCCGAGCTGGTGGATCTCATCGGCGCTCAGGGAGGTGGTGGTATAGTGGCGCAGCAGGTAGTCATAATAGGCCAGCCCATCGGAGAATTTCCATACTCCTTCATCGTAGGTCGCCACCACCGCCAGCTCATCCAGGTACTGGTCCACTGCCTGGTAGCCCGGTAGCACCGAGCCGTTGATTGCCGCCTCCGCCTCTGCCAGCAAGGCGGCCTGCTGCTGCGGGTCGATGCTGCTCAAAGGCGCCAGCTTCTCGGCAAAGGCGGTGTAGTAGGGCGTACCTTGAGCGCTGTTCTGGGCAATGGATTGGATCTCATGCTGCACGTAGGGGAATAAAAATTTGGGCAGCACCACCCCCGCCTGCTGGCGCAACCGCAGCCCATCCACAAGCTGAGCCATCTTGGTATCTACCTGCCACAGCCGGGTGACGTAATCCTGGGCATTCTGCAGGTCCGTCACCGGGTGGATGTCGGTGAAGAACAGCAGCAGGTCGTGGTGCAGGCTGAACACGGTCACGTTGAGCGGGTAGTCGTCATACATGAAAGCCTGCCCCGCCACCCGGTCCTGCAGGTACCACTGGTAAATATCATAGGTCAACTGCTGCTCAGGCGTCAGCGCCGCCCGGTCGTAACCCAGCAGCAGCGCCAGGATATCCCGCTCCAGCTGCTGGGTCTGGCGTACATAGCCATCCGAGATATCCGTCAGCAGGTCATCCCGCATCCCGTACGCGGCCGACAACGCCAGCGTGGTGAGCAGCTCGGGATTGCGCATCATCAGCGCCTGGTAAGATTGGTCAGCGAAGGCATCGAAATCCAACCCGACCAGGTCAGCCGCCAGCTCATCTGGGACAGGCAGCTGGCTTACCGGCTCTCCGAAGGGAGAGGTGGTTTCTATAGTGGCTTCAAGGGCAGGCGCCAGAGTGGTAGGGGCTGCCGGGGTGGCAGCATCGATTACAGGAGGTGCCGGCGTCTCCGTTGAGCGCCCGCAACCTGTTGCCAGGATCAATATCAGCCCGATGCTGCACAGGATTCTTTGCTTTTTCATGCCAGCCTCCAAAGTTACCAGAATGGATACCGGATGCCGGTCAAATGCTGTCCGGTATTTTCCCGCCGGACAGGCAGGCATCCACTTATAAAGATTACCGGAGCTTTTGGGATAAGTTCAAACCTTTATCATTTCTTCACAATCCCCCGTTCGCTGCCTGTTATGTAAAATCCTAACCCCCTTCCCCGAATTGGCTCAGGTATTTTTCCCGGTTAGCGGCGCGCGCCGTCTTCCCGCTGCTGGTTTTCAGGATCCATGGCGGTGAAACGACCTTAACCACCCGCGGCGTGATCTCCGAGCCCTGGATCACCGCCAGGCGAATCTTCCCCTCCAGCTCGCGGGCGGTTTCCGGATCATCCAGCCCGGCCTCCATCTCAGCTACGATCACCACCTCTTCCGTGCCCAATTCTTCATTCATCAGGCCAAATGCCACTGCCCTGCCGGGGTGGATGCCCTCGACCGTATAGGCCAGGTTCTCCAGGTCTTGGGGGAAGATGTTCTTGCCGCCCACGATGATCAGATCTTTCTTGCGCCCGATCACATACACCTCGCCCCGGTGCAGAAAGCCCAGATCGCCGGTCAGCAGCCACCCCCGGTGAAAGGCCTTGCGCGTGGCATCCGGGCGGTGGTAATACGCCGTCAGCATGCAGTCGGAGCGCAGGGCGATCTCGCCAATTTCATCCTCGCCCATCTGCTTGTGGGCATCATCCAGGATGCGCACCTGGGTGTTGGCGACAGGCTTGCCCGCCGAAAGCAAGGTCTGCACCGGTTTGCCGGCTTCGGGCGGGGACAGCTTGCGCTGAGCAACCAAAGCCACCGCATCCACCTCCAGCGTCTGCACCGGCCCATCGATGCCCCCCTGGCTGACGGCGAACACATTTTCCGCCATGGCGTAGCAAGTGGTCAGCGCCTCATAGCGTAAGCCCTTGGGTTTAAAGCGTTGATAGAAGAGCTGGTGGCTCTCCCAGCGCATCGGCTCCGAGCAGTTGCTCACCGCCCGCCAGCTTGAAAGGTCCACCCCGGTAATATCCCGCTCGCGGATCTTTTGGGCGCAGAAGTTATAGGCAAAATTGGGCAGCCAGCTCAGCGTGCCTTTATAGGTCGAAACCGCATGCAGCAGCCGGTAAGGCGCCACCACCCAATCGAATGGCGACATCAGCACCAGCGGCACGCCCTGCGCCAGCGGCAGGATGAATCCGGCGATCAGCCCCATATCATGGTAAAGCGGCAGCCAGCTCACGATGACATCATCCGCCTTGAGCTGCAGGGTCTCGCGGTAGGTGTCAAGCTGGCGGATCACCGCCCGGTTGGACAGGGCAACCCCTTTCTGCAGGCCGGTAGTGCCGGAGGAGTGCTGCAGCAGGACGATATCCTCCGCGCCCCTACCCATTCCGCCAAATTGACGCAGCTCCGGCAGCGCTTGAACCACCGGGCAGCCGCTGACATCGATCACCGCCCGCGCCGAGGATTGCGGGCCGGACAAGCCCTGCATCAGCTCCAGGAAGGCCGTCTCGGTGAGGATGGCCGCCGGCTGGGTGATACCCATCAGCGCCCGGATATCGGCTTGATATTTCTCCGGCGAGAGCTTCCTGGTCAGGAAGGGCATGATCGCCGGGATCGCCCCGTGCAGCATGGCGCCAAAGAAGCTGTTCACCAGCGCCAGGCTGTGCTGCTGCACCAGGATGACCACTTCTCCCGCTTGAATTGCCTGCTGCTGCAGCATCTGCGCCACGCCCGTCGCCCCGCGCAGCAGCTGCTCAAAGCTGACGGGCGTATCTGCCTGCCCCGCCTGCTGCATGATGAGCGCGGTGCGGTTGGGCTGCTTGCGGTGCAGCTCCAGGATGCGGCTGAGCAGGTTTTCCATCATAATCAACACCAGGTACTTAACCGGCGGCGCGGCTCAGAGGCGGCGCTGGTCGATCAGCGCTTCAAGCTGCGCCAGCGTGTCGAAGGCATCGCCGTTGAGCTCGGTATCATCGATCCTGACCCCGTATTCATCCTCGATGAACAGCGCCAGGTCCACCCGGTGGAACGAGTCGACCAACCCGGAGGTGATCAGGCGAGTATCCGCGCCAAGTGGCATGCCGGGTTGGTTGAGCAATTGGTCAGTAATAAAAGTATGCAATCGCTGATAATTTGGTACCTGCATCTACACTCTCCTACCCCAGGGTATGGGCACAGGGGCTAATCATCTTCCCTTGACAACCACTTAGAAAATACCCTGGACATGGACGAGATTGTAACATAGCTCGGGCAGCCATCCATGTCAAAGCCGCTCACAGCCCCTCCCCTTTTCCAAAAATCCCCCTTTTAAGGTAAAATATGGGGACGGTGAGGAAACCCTGATGGTATTGCTAACCCGTGAACAGATCGAGGCCCGGCTGGTGGCGCTCCACCGGGCCAGTATGGTATTGGTATCCGATCTCTCCCTGGATACCGTCCTGGAACGGATCGTCCACCTTGCCCGCGAGCAGGCCGGGGCGCGTTATGCCGCCCTGGGTGTCCTGGACGAGCACGGCACCCTGGAGCGCTTCATCCCCGTCGGTATGCAGCCTGACGAGATGCGCGCCATCAGCCACCCGCCGCTCGGCCTGGGATTATTGGGTGAAATCTATAAACAGCGCACCACCCTGCGCATCCCCGATATCTCCAAAGATGACCGCCGGATCGGTTTTCCAGCCCACCACCCGCCAATGTCCTCCTTTCTAGGCGTGCCAATCCTGTCCGGCAGCCAGATCCTGGGCCAGATCTACCTGACCGATAAAGAGGATTACCCCGAGTTCACCCAGGATGATGAGCAGGTGATCGAAACCCTGGCAGCCTATGCCGCGGTGGCGATCGGCAACGCCCGCCTGTACGAAGACCTGCTCACCCGCGACAAAGCAGTCACCCAGCGCAACCGCGACCTGGCTCTGCTGAACAGCGGTGGGAGATGCTTGCCAGCACACTGAACGAAGATGAGGTGCTGGAAAAGACCCTCGTCCCAGGTGATGGATTACCTGCAGGTGGAAGCCGGGGAAATCTTTCTGGCGGCTGAAGATGGTCAATCGCTGATGCTGGCGCTGCACCGGGGTGACCCTGCCGATGCCTTCTGGACCAAGGAGCGCTTTGAAATGGGCGAGGGCTTCATCGGCATCGCTGCGGAAACCGGCAAGCCCGTGGTGTACCACCTTCCCCAACGGCGATACCCGCTACCTGCGCCAGGCCGTGGTGAAGCCGGCTTTCCGCTGCATAGCCTGCATACCATGGGTGGCCCGCGGTTCGGTGATCGGCGTGATGGGTATTGCCACCCGCAACGAATGCCACCTGGACCAGCGTGAGCTCAGCCTGCTAAGCGCCATCGGCACCTGGGCGGGTATTACGATTGAAAATATCCGCCTCGCCAGCAGGCCCGCCGCCTGGCAGTGCTCGAAGAGCGCGAACGCATCGGCATGGACCTGCACGATGGTATCATTCAATCCATCTACGCCGTTGGGCTGGCGCTGGATTACGCCCGCATGTATGATCAAGAAGACCCGAGCCCTAGCCCAGGGTAAGATCGACCAGGCCATCGAGGGCCTGAACGCACCATCCGCGACATCCGCTCCTACATCATGGATCTGCGTCCGCGCCAGTTTCGCGGCGAAGACCTTATGGAAGGCCTGCAGCGCCTGGTGGATGAATTCCGCCACAACACCGACCTGGCGATCGATCTAACCGGTCCTGATGACGGTCAGGTAGTTTTACCCACAGCCACGCCACCGCCCTGTTCCACATCTGCCAGGAAGCCCTGGCCAATATTGCCAAGCACGCCGCCGCCCACCATGCCAGTATCGACCTGTGGACGGCCCCAGGCCGCGTGCTGTTAGAAATCTCAGACGATGGTCAGGGCTTTGACCTGCGCAAGATGAGCGTCACCCTGGGTCACGGGCTGGCGAACATGCACACCCGGGCGCACAAAGTGGGCGGCGATGTCGAGATGACCTCCGAACCCGGCAAGGGCACCACCGTGCTTGCCTGGGTTCCCCTGGTCGCTGAATGACAAACATCTCCAGCCGCAGCAACCCCAGGATTAAGCACATCCGTGCGCTGCTCCAGCAGCGCAAGACGCGCCGCGCCACGGGTCTGTTTGTGGTCGAGGGCATCCGCCATGTGGGCGAGGCGATCGAATCGGGCGCCCGGCTTGAGTACCTGTGCTACGCCCCCGAGCTGCTAACCAGCGAATTCGCCCCCGCTCATCCAACAGCAACTGCCCGCGGCCTGCCCTGCCTGTCCGTATCAAGCAGATATATTTGCCGACCTGGCTGAAAAGGATAACCCGCCGGGCATCCTGGCAGTGGTCGCAGCACCAGACCGAACCTGGAGCAGCTAAATCCGAGCCAACATCCCTGGCTGGTAGCGCTGGTGGCGCCTCAGGACCCGGGCAACATCGGCACGATCCTGCGCACCATCGACGCCGTGGGCGGCAGCGGGCTGCTGCTGCTGGATGCCAGCGCCGACCCGTACCACCCCTCGGCGGTGCGCGCCAGCATGGGTACCCTTTTCTGGCATCCGGTGGTAGCGGCTGAATTTACTGACTTCGCATCCTGGGCTGCCCGGCTGGGCTATACCATCTACGGCACCTCCGCCCACGCCGCGGCAGGATTACCGCCAGGTCGAGCGCTACTCCTCACCGTGCATCCTGCTGATGGGCAGCGAACGCCAGGGTCTGACCCAGGAACAGAGTGTCATCTGCCACGAGTTGCTCAGCCTGCCGATGAAGGGGCATGCCACCTCGCTCAACCTGGCAGTGGCGACGGGGGTGATGCTGTATGCAATGTTATCGTAGTTACCTTGCCGTATTGCCCCCATCCACCACCAGCGCCGTCCCGGTCACAAAGCTCGCCTCGTCTGAAGCGAGGAATAGCACCGCTTTGGCAATCTCCACCGCCTCCGCCACCCGTCCAATGGGCAGGTCGGTCTTGCGGGCATCCGCTTCGCTAACCTGCCCCGAGGTGCGATAGAAGCCCTCCTGCAGCCAGCGTTCAACAAACGTATCCCCCGGGCAAACGGCATTGATGCGGATGCCCTCGGCGGCATGATCCAGCGCCATCGCCCGCGTGATCTGGATCACCGCGCCCTTGGAAGCACAGTATGCCACCACGCCCGGCGCACCCACCAGCCCCCAATCGGAGGCATTGTTAACGATCGCCCCACCCCCCTGCCGGCGCATATGCGGCACCACCAGCCGTGACATCCGCCAAACCGCGGTCACGTTCAAGTCCAGCGTATCCTGCCAGTCCTGCTCCGTGGTTGTCTCAGCCGTACCGCTGACCACGATCCCGGCGTTGTTAAATAAAATATCAATCCGTCCAAACGCCGCCACCGTTTGCTCGACTGCCTGCTGGCAGTCCTCCGCGCGGCGGTGATCCGCATAGATATACTGTCCCTGGATCTGCGCCGCAACCGCCTCGCCCAGCTCTGCCCTGCGCCCGGTGATCGCCACCCGCGCCCCCACGGCGGCGAACAGCTCCGCGGTGGCGCGGCCGATTCCCGATGTTCCCCCGGTGATCAGCGCAACTTTGTTTTCCAGGCGCATAGTTTATTTGTTTTTATAAACGTGCGACCAGCCCGATCCGTTGCAAATCTTACATCGATCCTGGAACTCGCCAGTGACCAACACGCCTGATCCTGCGCAGTGAGGGCACTTATGCGCTGGCTGAGCCACCAGCACACTTCCCTGTCCACCACAAACCAGGCAGACATCCCCATAATTCCCAAACCTGCCCGTGCCCTCGCACCAGGCACAGGTTTCAGGCGCATACTGCATGACCGGCATTACCATAATCAGCCTCCCCAACCTTTATATTTTTATTCGGTCTGACTTGCAACCGCAGTTCCATTCATACCAGCATCTCTGTCCAACAGAAATATCATCCGTTTTTCAGGTTTTATCCGCTAATCCGTTACCTATCCGCTCACCCATTCCTGCCCCAAGCCTCCTTCAAATTCCTATGCGCTAAGCGTTTTTGCGTGTTTGTGGGTTGTGTTTTTTCGCCTCAAGGCCAGATTTCCAGCGCATCCACCTCGGAAGGATCGTTATCAGGATAATTGAACGGCGAGATGATGCGGATGCAGGGATACAGTCCCGCCGGGATATCCAGTGAGGTACTGTCCAGGTCGATCGCAATTCCCGTTTGTAAAGGATACGCACCCCATAAGGCGCCGAGCGGAATTTCCTGATTGTCAATTTCCGGGTAGCTGCTACCCAGGTGACCGTTGTTGGTCACCACATAATCTCCCCAGTTGAACCCCATGTACCACGTGGAGGTGGCGCAAGATCCGCTAGGCCCTGTCCCCATCTCCACACTCACCCAATCCAGCTCGATCACATCACTGCCCTGCTGCGGCAACTTGCGCTCGTAGAACACCAGGTCATAGGCTGAATCCGGCGCGCTCAGGTCAATGGCGCTATATCCCAGAGCAGGCAAGTCCAGGATGAGCAGCCCACCGCATGGCAGGCTGGCAAAACTCCCGTCCGGCAAGCCAATATCCGGCTCGCCAGGGGGAATATTGCCGCCGCAGGGAGGCTGCGTCGTCGTCGGCGTCAGGGTGATGGTTGGCGTATTGGTTGGCGTCGGCGTAAGCGTGATGGTGGGTGTATTGGTTGACGTCGGCGTAAGCGTGATGGTAGGCGTATGGGTCGGCGGATCGATGGATGTGGGTGTCGGCGTATAGGTCCGGGATGGCGTCGGAGTTCTGGTTGGGGTGAGGGTGTTGGTGGGAGTTGGCCCATCCACAGCAGTTTGGGTAGGTGTGTAACTGGGGGTTGGGGTGCGCGTCGGGGTAGGTGAATAAACGGGCGATAGGGTGAGAGTGGCTGTGACACTGGGGGTTGAAGTACGAGACGGCGTGCTGGTTCGGGTAGGTGTGAATAGTACCAGCTCGCTTAAGGTTGTCGTCGCACTAGGTGTCAATGTATGGGTAGATATCGGCAAGAAGGGAATCAAAGTTGTTGTCGGCGTCCGGCTGGGCGTTCCGCTTGCCGGCGCGGTTGGCAGCAGCGCCACGGTTGTGCTGGTCGCCTGGTACCCCTGGGTGGGCGCCGGGCTGGGGACCTCTACCACCGGGGAGGGTAGCGTTGGCTCGACCCACAGAATACCCGGCTGGGTGATCTCATCGATCGTATTATCTTGCCATTCCGGTATGTCCAGGAAGATCGCCGTGCTGACCGGCGCCACGACCACCCGTTCCCAGGGTGCATAGGTAGCTAACAAGTTGGAGCTGATTTCGCTGGGTACCGGGTACCCCATCCCCAGATCTGCCGTCTGACTGCAGGCAAAGACCAACAACAAAACAACCGGCAGCAGGGCCAGCCATTTCCACACGCCCCGCCACAGCCCTGCCCGCCGGCTCGCCTCAGGCTTTGGTTCAGGCTGCATAGCCGTTCCTCACCACAGCAGGCATTTGCCTACAGCTGCCTGGAGCCAATATCCCCGAGGAACGCTCAATCGCCATCGTCTGGAGCCTCGCCGTGTAGAGTACTCTCCGCCAGCGGCAAATAAACCGTGAACGTACTGCCTTTCCCCACCTCGCTGCTCACCTCGATCCGCCCACCATGAGATGCGATGATCCCGTAACCGACCGAAAGACCTAGCCCGGTGCCCTGCCCCTCAGGCTTGGTGGTAAAGAAGGGGTCAAAGATGCGGTGCAGGTGTTCCGGAGCAATCCCACTGCCGGTATCCTCAAAGGAGGTAGCTGCATAGGCATCATCCTGGGTCAGCCTGATCCATAGGGTGCCGCGCTCATGGGTCGCCTGGATGGCATTGGTGATCAGATTGATGAACACCTGCTCGATTTGTTGGGTGTCGTATACCGTGATTACCGCTTGCTCGGGCAGTTCCGCATTCATCCGCACCTGTGCCTGCCGAGTCAGGTAGGTGGTCAGGCGCATGGCTGCCTGCACCGTTTCGCGCAGATCCTGGGGTTTCAAATCGGGCGGCGCCTGGCGGGCAAAGGTCAGCAGGTCTGAAACGATCTTGTTCGCTTTGACCGCCCCTTCGCGGATCAAGCTGAGCGCTCTCTGCATTTCCGGTGACAGGTCGGTATCCTCTTGCAGCAGCTCGGCTGTGCCCTTGATAACCGTGAGTGGGTTTTTCACATCGTGAACAATACCTGCCGTCAGCAGCCCGACTGCGGCCAATTTCTCCGATTGCACCAGCTGCTGCTGCGTCTCCCGCAGGCGCTGGTTGGTCGCTGCCAGCTCAATGTTGTGCTGCGCCGTTTCAGCGTACAGCCGTTCGGCTTCGGCGGTGCGCTGGCGCAGATTCTCAGTCATCTGATCAAAGGCGTCCGCCAGTTCGCCGATCTCATCCGTCCGCTTCAGCCCGCTCTCCTGGTTCAAATCTCCCGAGGCGACCGATTGGGAAAGCGAGCGCAGGTGCAGGATTGGCCGGGCAATATTTTGCGCCAGCGCATACCCCACCAGGATGGTACCCGCCGTACCTACCGTGAATACCAGGATGAACACCCAGCGGCTTTGCGCTTCCTTGGAGATGGCATAACTGTTAGGCAGGGCTACCCCGAGAGAGCCAACCGTTTGCCCGCGCAGCCGCAGGCCGGTATACCTTAACTGATACTGCCGTTCATACAGCATAATATCCACCGGCTGCGTTGAGGCTGTCTCCTGTGCCTGTGCTCCAACCTGCTCCAGGACCCCCTGGATTTCCTCCACCTCCGCCATGCTCGTGCTGATCAGCTGGTTGTCCAAATCCAGCAAGATAAGGTCTGCCAGCGCCTGGGTTTTGATCTCCCGTATCATCCGGTCAACCAGGGTACCGGTGATCAATACCCCGGTCAAGTTGTTTTGATTATCGTAAACGGGTGCCGAGGTTGCCAGTACCCGTCCCAGGATTGGCTCTAAAAAGCCAACATATTTATCACCAATGTCATCTGGGGTGCCATCCAAAATGTTGGCGACCAGAGGCTCCTGCGAGAAATCATAACCCTGCGTACGGATGTACGTCTCACCGCTTGCATCCAGATCCCATGTGCTGATCTCCATCCCCGCTGGGTCAACCGCGGCCACAAAGTCCACTTCATTGTTGATCATGATGGGGATCAGTAAGGTTTCCAGCGCTTCGACATCCCGGGCCGCCATCGCCTCGGCTACCCCCTGGGAAAAAACCATCAGGCGCAGGTTTTCCAGGTTTTCTCGTTCCTGGCGCACAATTCCGTCCGCTGCCACCCGGCTGGCCTCATACAGCTGGTTGCTGACCCGCTCATGCCACGAGGCTGCCACCAGCCGGCTGACCACAAAAACCCCCACCAGCGCCAGCAGCAGGCTGAGCAGCGCATACGGGATGATCAGCTTGCTGCGGAGGCTGGTTAACCTGACCAGGCGCCTTTTCCAATCCGCGCCTTCCCCCTCAAGCCTGGGTTTCGGGCGATGAGCGGATAGCTCAACAGGATGCAGTTCAGGGTTTTCCGACATTCACCGAGTTCGTCCCCCATTGGGGGGTTCCTTTTACCTGGGTTTGACCGGGTGCACCAGCCAATTAAATGACTTAAACAACACATGGCATACTCATTTGACGGCTTATCAGCACGTCAAAACCTGTGGGTATGCCTGCGCCCGGTACGTATATTTAATTATACTCGAAATTAATTTTTCATTTCCGAGTAGGAATTAAACACTGCCTGCAGATCACGTCTCGCCTTTCAACTGCAGGTAGCTCCGCCACCGCCTGGGATGGATCTGCCCGGCATTTACCGCCTGCTGCACCGCACAGCCGGGTTCCCGGTCATGCTCACAATCCAGCCCGAAGCGGCATTTCCCAATGTATGGGCGCATCTCGGGAAAGAACCAGTCCACCGCCGCCCCCTCTTCCAGCCACAGCCCAAACTCGCGCACCCCCGGTGTATCGACAATCGCCCCGCCCGCTCCGTATTCCAGCGGGAACATCTCCATAGTAGTCGTGGTGTGCTTACCCTTACCCGTCACCTGGTTGACCGCGTTGACGCGCAGCCCCAGCCCGGGCTGCAGCGCGTTGAGCAGGGAGGTTTTGCCTACACCCGACTTGCCCAACAGCACCGAGATGCGCCCCTCCAGCGCCTGCCGTACCTCTGCCAGCCCCTCGCCGCGGTGGGCGCTGACCAGCAGCACCGGGTAGCCAATGCGGCGGTATTCGGCAGCCACCTCGGCCAGCTCGGCGTCCAAATGACCTTGCTCATCTTGGGCCAGGTCCAGCTTGGTGAGTATGATGATCGCTGGCAGACCAGCACCTTCAGCCGAAACCAGGTAGCGGTCGAGCATGTTCCACTTCGGCGGCGGCTCGGCCGCGGCAAACACGGGCACCACCTGGTCCACATTCGCCGCGATCACCTGTTCGTGGGCGCGGGCGGTGGGCATCGGCACCGCAGAGCGGCGGGAAAACTGGCTGCGGCGGGGATACAGCTCAACGATCAGGCCGTTGCCATTGCCAGACTGGATACAGCGCACCTGGTCACCAACGGCGACCGGATCCAGGTGCTCAGCGGCGCGGTGGGCGTGGCTGCCGGCGGCAGCCGCCAGGGAGGTGCGCAGCCGCGGCGACAGCTCGCACAGCTGCAGCCGCCCGTCTGTTTGTACGGTATAAATGCCAGTAGATTTTTTAATGATGACGCCTGACCAGGTATTACTGTGTGGGTCATCTGTTTGAGATAAAAAAGTACTCACTGTTGATATCCTTATTAAACACATCTGCCAGCCACAGGGTAGCTCCCGTGGCTGGCAGGATAGATTATTACTTTTCAGTCCCGGCTTTTATCGCATTTTACAACGAGCATGCAAAGCGGAAGCCGGGGCATTCCGGTTAAAAACAAAGCCACGGGGCATGAGCGCACCCGTGGCCGGGAAGTCTGGTCAGGATCAGACAGCTTTTCTGCTGCGATCAGCCGGCGCGCTCATGCAACTTGATATTGTCAAGGTGATCAACTTTTCTAGACATGAAACGCGCCTCCTTTCTAAGTAAAGATTAACACCGGTTGAGTCTATCACGCCTGAAATCCGGCGTCAAGAGTCTGTTAGGCGGCTATCTACAGCCGCCAGCTAAACCGCAAAAGTGATCAGCCGCATCACCTCAAAATAATTGTCCGTCTGCAGCTCGATGGTGGTGGCATCGATCTGGCGCACGCCCGGGAAGAATCCCCATTTATAAGCCAGCGCCTGGCGGCGGTATTGGATTTGCAAGGTAAAGCTCGCCGGCAGCGACGTATGGCACAGGTTCAAGTCACCGGACAGTGCCTCGGTAACCCCCTCCCGGATGCGCTTCGCTGCCAGCCCGGGGTGGATGTTGATCGTCGAGCCGCCGATGCCCTGCTTGACCGCCACCGTCGTGATGTGCCGGTTTAGCTGCCTGGCCTCATCACATATCCCCTGGTCTCCGGAGATGAACACCAGCGGCACGTTCACATAGGCTGCCGTGCAGGCATCCATGTAGAACTCCGAGACACTGCGCCCGTTCAAGGTGATCTTCCCCACGTTGCCCGAATAGGTATGCTCCAGCGGGCTGCATCCCGCCCCCGCCCCGGAATGATACCCCACCAGCACCACCGCCTGGAAGGTTCGATCCAACTCCTGCATGGTCATGAACGGGTGATCGCTCCAGCCGCGGATCAGCCGTGTCTCCTGCGGCAGCCGGGCCGCAATCAGGTTGCGCGCTGAGTCATGCGAATCCTTCACCCACACCTCGCTCGCCCCGGCGTTCAACGCACCCTCGCAGGCTGCCGCCACTTCTGCCGTCATCTGCTCCCGCGCCGCCTCATATTCGCCCTGCCCCAGCTCGGTCTCAGTCCAATTGGTTACCCCGGTGATACCTTCAATATCTGCACTGATGAAGACCTTCATAAGCCACTCCTCACGGGTTTTCTCCGCGATCTCCGCGTTCTGCGGTGATATCACTTCTCGCGCCAGCTTTTGATCGCATACGCCAGCAGACCGCCCAACACCGCCCCCAAAAACAGCGCCTGCACCGTATTCAGGAAGGCGTACTGCACGTTGCTCAATCCCTCAAAAGTAACCCCCGCCACAGTCAATGTTTCAGGCAGCTCAGCTAGCAGGCTCTGCGCCAGGCCCAGCACGCCCACCACCAGCCCGCAAATCAAGATGCCGCCGCGCCCGATCCCTGGCCCCAGCAGCCCGATCAGCGCCGCGTACGAGGCGTACTCCAGCGCCAGGTGCATCAGCCCGAGCGGCGCTGCCTGGCTGATCACCCCGCTGACAAACCCGACCAGCGCTCCAGGCAGCACCCACAGCAGCAGCCAGACCAGCGCCCGCCGCTCCCCGCTCACCGCCCGGTAGCCGATCAGCGCACCCACCACCGCCAGGAAGGGCAGCGCCGCCCAAATGGGCCAGCCGGCAAAGCCGTGCCACCAGCCCAGCAATATACCCAGCAATAACCCAATCCCAACCCCAATATATAACCTATATTTTGCCATAATAAATCTCTGCGTTCTCTGCGTCTCTGCGGTGGTCTTTGCACCTGGCTAACAACAAATCCAGCCAGGTTTTACCGCTTGCTCACGCCTAACCCGCCCGCCTGTACACCGCTTCCACCGCCAGCATATCCGGGCCGCCCGGCATGCGGTTCGCTTTCCGGCGACATCCACAGCCGGTAGGTAGCCCGCCAATTCCCGGCAAGAGTGATCATCCTTTCAATAATGGACACGATCAACTCTCCTAAATGATCTTATCATCCTTACCTGCCGCCTGGCGCAGGATCTCGGTTTGCCCGGTGTGGTAGCAGTCATGAAAGAAAAAGAAGAACAGCCACTCGCCCAGTGTCCGCTCCTTGCTGCCGAATACGATCAGGGGTCGCGCCAGCTCTTCGGCAGTGATCGCTTCCAGCAGTTTTGCAATCTGCTCCTGGGCTTTGTCCAGCAGTGCCAGTAGCTGCTCCAGCGGCAGCACCTCCTCCCCATCACCGGTGATTGGCTCGGAACCGTACTCGTAGCGTGCAATCAGTTCGCCATCGATGGTCTGCTCGTCACCCAGCAGCTTGAGAATGGTACGGCGGTTGCTCACCAGGTGTCCAAGCACCCAATTGAGACAGTTGGAGCGGAAAGGCAGCTGCACCAGGCTATCTGCCTGGCTCAGCCCCGCAGCCTGCATTTTTACGATTTCCACGTTGTTTTCAAAGGCATCGGATAGTGTTTTCGGGGTGATCATGATTCTCCTTATTCCTCTGTAATCTCATCCACAAAGCGGCATGGCTCCGTACCCCCACTCGCCAAAGCCGATGACTGCATCGTGCGGGTTTTCAATAAAAACCATCTACCACGAAGGACACAAAGTACACAAAGGGTACAAAGGGTACAAAGATTTACTTATTCTTCTTGTTTTTCTTTCCCTTCTTGTCTTTCTTACCCTTTTTTTCCTTTTTGCCTTTTTTCCCTTTCTTTTCCTTGGTGTCCTTAGTGTCCTTTGTGGTTTCCTCTTTGCCACCTTCCACCAAGGTAATCGTCTCTGTCAAACTAAACCCCCTCTTGCGCAGCTCCTGCGCGTAAAGGGGTCCATCCACCGCCACCTCCGCCGGGTTGACCCCCCGCGGCGTCACACCCTGGGCATTGAGGATCGCCTTGAGCGCCCCATCCCAGCCGGTGGTGCGCTCCATGGCGGTGAAGCCCAGCTTCTCATCGTAGCGGTCGATCAGCTCCACCAGCGCCTCGGCTGGCTGACCATCCTTGCGCCCTCTTGCCAGCACGCGCACGATAACCAGGTCCGGTTCACCCGGTTTGGCGCGGATCTTCGGATCCAGCACCGCGTGCAGCACATCCCGTGGCGAGACCGCCACCCCGTTCACCGCCACCGGTCCGGTCTCCAGCAGCCCGGCCTTCATGTACGCCTGCCACTCGGCGAAGTGCCCGGGCCAGCGCAGCGTCTTGTTCCACAACGTCTTCAGCTTGCCCTCAAAGGTCCACGGCATGGTCGAGGTGCCGCCGCCGGCTACGAACGCCTCCATCGTGCCGATCGGCTCGGGAAACTCCACCGTCTCATAATCTTCGCTCAAAAAGGTCGGCACCTCTACCCGCTGTCCATCGCGGATGAAATGCGCCACCCCGTAATACTCATTGGTCAGCCCGGCGATGTTGAAGGTGAGGATGTAATTGAACGGCGGCTGCGGGTGCAGCGGGTTGCCGCCATCCCACATCAGGATCTCGTCCGTCTCGTCCAGCAGCGACATGGCATACACGCTCAGGCTGGTGCCCATCCCCGGCACCTGCCCGCAGTCCGGGATGATGGCGATGCCCGCCTCCTGCGCCTGCGGGCTGAGCGCCATCTGCTGGCGCACCAGGTCGGTATTGCCGCCCAGGTCGGTCATGCAGGCTTTCGCCTCAATCGCTGCCCGTGTGATCGCCGGGTTGTTCCAGTACGGCACCGCCGACAGGAACGAATCCACGCCCTGCAGGAATTCCACCAACCGGGCATGGTCGGTCACGTCCACCTGGTATCCTTCGGCGATCTTGCGCCCGCGCAGCTGGTTCACCCGCCGGGCGGCTTTCTGCGCCACTTCAAGGTCGATATCGGCGATCAGCACCTTTTCCGCCTCGCCCCACTTCGCCATATCGTAGGCCGCGGCCGTCCCCTGCCGCCCGCCGCCCAACACTGCATATACCTTCTTGCTCATCGGTTTCGTCTCCTTAGTCATCTCCAATCTCCTTAATACCCCAAACAATTCAATGTAGTAGCGACTTCAGTCGCTGGATCTCCTTGCAAATCACGACTGAAGTCGTTACTACAATTACCTGTCGTCAATTGGTTGATTTCCTATAGGCCTGGACATCAACAGCTCGTCGTAAGCAATCCCATTGTAACAGATAGCCTGCGGGTCGACGCCGTAAACCGTGAAGCCGCAGCGCAAATAACAGCGGATTGCCGCCGCGTTGTTCGTCACCACCCCTAGCTTCACCACCGTCATCCCCAGCGCCTGCCCCCAGGCAATGCAGGCTTCGATCAGCGCCTCGGCGATATGCAGTCCGCGCCACGTTGGCTGCACATACACCCCCCAGATCACCCCGCCGTGCTCGGTTTTACGCCAGTGTCCACGCCCCAGCCCGGTCATGCCCACCAACTGCTCCCCGGCCTCAGCGACATAGATCACGCTCTGGTTGCCCTGGGCATATTCGTTGATGCGCTCGACCCAGCGCTCCACCAGTTCGGCTGCGCTGCGATCATAATCCGCGGCGAAGGCTACCGGCGCATCCCTCAATGCCTCCAGCCGCAGCGCCCGTAATCGGGCCGCGTCCTCGACCTCCGCTGGGCGGATGGTAACCGGACCATTCTGGGTGGTCAATTGGATGCTCATCACTGACCTAATACATTTCCTTTGCATCCCGCGGCAAATCTCTGACATGCCGCAGGTGAGCGCTAACCCGCTGGTCATCGCCATACGGGTATTCATACCCGAAATGCTCCGCCACCGGGATCGCCACGCGCCGGAAGAGCTCTGCCATGGCAAGCAGCGCCTCCCAGGCGTGCTCCGGGTCCGCATCGGCATAGGTGGAAAGCAGCAGGCTGTACAGCTCCGGCTCCAGGCTGTGCTGGAGATACTTGCCAAATTTGCCCGGGCTGACCTGGAAATCCGTCTTCACCCCCACATACCAGCCGAGCATCTTGTCCAGCTGCTCGCGTACGTAGCTGTCTGCCATGTGTTTGGCATAGGGCAGCTCATCCCGCCACAAACCCTTGGCCACGTAGGGGGAGACCCACCAGAACTCGTTGGTGCAGTCGTCAAACTGTTTGGCAGTCGGCGGGTTGGGGATGGAATCCCGGTCGCTCGCCGGCGGCACGTCGGAGAACAGCCCGTCCTTATCCAGCAGGATGATCGTCTGGCTGTCATTCTCCCACTGCGCTAGCTTATCCACCGGGAAAATGCTCAGGTCGATGCGGTTGCCGTCGCTGAACTGCATCAGGTAGCAGTAGCCCGGCGCATCCACGGGTGGCGGATCCGCCATGTCATCCGGCAGCTGCAGGATCATCATCTCGCCGAAGCGCTTGATCCATTCCAGGTTGCGCATGTACGGCGCCGCATCTGAAACAAAAAAAACAATATCGTAATCCTGGAAGAAATCCTTTGGTGCGTTGGGATTGGCGCGTGAGCCGTTCATCATCACCGCCCGGATGCGCTCATCCGCTTCGGCAGTGCTCAATATAAGGTCGAACATTTCTTTTTCGCTGCGCATGGAATTTCTCCGCATCAGTTTGAATTTTTACTGCTCCCAGTGTGGTAGATGCCTGAACCCTCACCGGTAACATTGTCAGCATAACACCGTTACCTATCATTGCGGGTCCATTTAATCACCCAGGGAATTGTCATTGCGAGGCGGGTGCTCTCCCCGCCGAAGCAATCTCCCGACCGGAGGGGAGACTGCTTCGCTCCGCTCGCAGTGACAATATAATGGGCGCTATTTCTCGAACTCAATCTCAGCAGCCGTCTGGACCTCCGCCCCCGCCTCCCTCATCTTCCCATTCCACTGCTCGATCAGCTTCTGAGCGTCCTTGGAGTAGCTGCTGTGGGTATCCCCCGCCAGCACGGTTCGGTAGCCGCGCTGCAGCGCGCCCAGCGTAGTCGCCTTGACGCAGCCATGTGTCACCAGCCCGCAGGTAACCACCGTGCCTACCAGGCAGGCCTCTAACTCTTCCATCAGCGGCGTCTCCTCGAAGGCATCCCCGTGCAGCTTGTCCACGTGCAGATCCTCCGGTAGCGGGCTGAGCCGCGGGTGCAGCTTCCAGTCCGAACTGTCCAGCACCAGCTGCCTGTCCGCCGAATGCTGTACATACACCACCAGGGCGCCGGCGTGATGTGCTTTCCTCACCAGGGTGTGAATGTTTGTCAGCAGCTGTTCAGCCTGGTAGATCGGCGTGCCCTTATTGAACAGCCCGCGCTGCACGTCGATCACCAGCAGCGCCATATTGGAACCGCCTTTTATTTTTATCTGTGGTGCAGCCTTTTTCTTAGTCATATTCTCTCCTGGTTTATTTTATCGTTCCAGCCCGCAGCGTCGCCACCATCTCCGCAATCCGCTTCTGGCGCGTCTCCGCTCGCCGGGCGCTGTTGATCCAGTGATGGTACTGTTTGATCAGCGAAGGTGCCATCTTTTGATAGGCTGCCATAACCGCCGTATCCGTCTGCAGCACCTCATTCAACCCTGGTGGGATCTGGCTGATATCATCGCGCCGCGCCGCCGCCTCCCACTCCCCGCCGGCTTTTGCTGCCTCTACCGCGGCCAGGCCCGCCGGGGTCATCCTGCCCTCGCGCATCAACTGCTCGGCACGCTGCACATTGGACAGCGCCCAGATGCTCCCCGGCTTGCGCGGCGAGAAACGCAGCCGGTATACCTGTGAGTCGATCGGGCGCATATGGCTGTCAATCCAGCCGTAGCACAGCGCCTCCTCCACCGCCTCCGCCAGGGTCAGCGATTTGCACTCCGCACCCTTCTTGGAGATCAACAGCCAGGCTTCGCGCGCCACGGCATGGTTGGCTTCCAGCCAAGCATGCCATTCCTGTTGATTCACAAAAAACAGCGCTTCCTGCTCAGCTTCCATACCAGCCAGCCGCCTATTCTTTCCAAGCAGTGACGTACCAGTTATGCGGCATCTCCGCCATCAGGGTAGGCAGCACCGGCAGCGTCCAGCGCCCGTGGTTGGCCTCCGGCGCGCCCGCCTGGGTCACATTCGCCTTCCAGCCCCGCTCCGCCAGGAATCCGAGCGGGTCATCCAGCGCCCCGATCCACGGCGCGCCTTGCGCGGCCTGCATCTCCACCCATTTGCGAGTGAAGGGCGAGCTGAGCACCAGGCTGTTGATGCAATCAAAGCCCAGCCAGCTTCCCGGCGCGGCCAGCTGGCACACCGCATCCAGGATCTTCACCAGGTCAGCGTCCGCAAGGTAGAACAGGAAGCCCTCCAGCATCCACACCGCCGGCTGCGCCGGGTCGAAGCCGTGTTGGAGCAGCGCTGACTGCCAATCGCCGCTCAGGTCGATGGGGATTGCCTGCCGCTCGCCGGCCGGCTTTGCGCCTGTTATGCCCAGCACCTGTTCCTTGTAAGCCAGCAGCTCAGCCTGGTCCAGTTCGAAGAAGCGCATGCCCTGCGGCCAGGTCAGCCGGTAAGCGCGCGTATCCAGCCCGGCTGCCAGCATCACCACCTGGCGGATAGGGTATTGCTCGACTATGCGCAGTAGGAAATCATCGAAATAGCGCGTGCGCAGGATGATCGGCACCACGCTCTCCGGCGAGCGCTCTGCCATCCAGGCGGCGCCGACCTCACCCGCCAGCGTCTGCGCCCACGGGTCGCTGAACAGCCGGTCGGCGCGCTCGTACTCCAGGGCGCGGACGGCGGCGGTCCAGTAAGCGGTGTTGCCTAAGGTTTGTTTATTTGCGTTGTTCTCTGCCATCATGCTCCTATGTGCGGGAATGCTGCGATCATATCCCTTAAGGGACTCCCCAGATGCGGATGGTGCCATCCTGCCCGCCCGAGGCCAGGAAGCGACCATCCGGGGAAAATGCCAGCCGCTCCACCGCGCCGCGGTGACCGGTGAGCGTGGCCACCACCTGGAAGGTGCTCAAATCTACCAGGAAGATCTGCCCGTCTGCCTGACCTAACGCGACAAGGCGGGCATCCGGGCTGAAGGCCAGGCTGAGCAGAGGAATCTCGGGGCTGAGATCCAGGCTTTGGAGCATTGTGTGCGAAGCAAAATCCCATAACTGGAACTGGTATACATGAGCAGATCTGAATGCAACACCGATCCAGCGATTATCCGGGCTGAGGCGATATTGAATATTCTGATATCCACTGCCTTCGAGTGAAAAAATCCTCTCTCCTGACTGAAGTTCGTACATGTCAGGAGGTGCCCACTGCACATGCAAGGAGGTCAACAGCCAGTGGTTATCACTGCTGATATCAGCCTGCTGGGCATTGTCACCCTCAATCGATCGCCTCAGGCTTCCATCCACCGTGCTGTAAATGGATGCCCCGCCCGATCCAAGCGTGACCAGCACGCTCCCATCCGGACTGAACGCCGCACCATGGTACCCCTGGAACATCTCTCCTTCAAAAAAATAATCCACAAACGGCTTGGGCGCCTCCCCCTCCAGGGTTTGCCGCAATTCACCCGTCACCGCATCATAAAGCGAAACCCGGTACGGGTAGGTAGCCGCCAGCCAATCCCCCCTCGGGCTGACCGCCAGGATGGTGCCCGTGGTGATCCGGGTGGTGTGCAGCACATCGCCCGCCGCCGGGTCGAAGGTCCAGGTGGTGCCCGCCTGCCAGCCGATCAGGCTGCCGTTCTCCTGGAAGGTCAAGCCCCGGATTGAGCCGTAATGGGAATAGTTCGCCTCCAGCAGCTCCCCGGTGGAAACATTCCAGAGCAAGAGCGCGCCATCCGCATCCAGCGAAAGCAGGAAGCGGCCATTTGGGCTGAAGGCCAGCTGCTCAATTGCTGCTGAGTGCCCGGTGAGCAGGCGGGTGGGGCTTTGGCTACCCAGTGCATACAGGCCTATGGTGTTCTCGCTGCTGCCCACCGCCAGCGTCCAGTTGTTGGGGCTGAGCGCCGCGGCAGTAACAGTCTGTTCGTAGAGGGTCAAATTCCAATCGATTTCCCCAGTGTACAGTGTGGTTGTGATCGGCGGCTGCCCGGGACGGGTGTCCCACACCCAGGCCGAACCGCCCGCCGCAGCGATGATGCGCCTGCCGTCCGGGCAGAAGGACAGGTCGGTGATATCGTTATCTGGTCCACCCAACGCATTGACGATCACCCCGCTGGCTGCATCCCACACCCGGATCGCACCCCGAGTGTAATTCCCGGCGATGGCTGCCACCAACCGGCTATCCGGACTGAAAACCGGCGCACTTGGATAGTGCGACGCAGGCAGTAAAATCGCTCCGGGTTCTCCCGCAATAAGGTCCCAAATATGCAGGTTCCCATCCTCCCCCAAATACACCAGCAGCCGGCCATCTGGGCTGAGCGCCGGTTCGCCGCCACCTTCCAGGTCAACCAGGGTCTCTCCACTGACCAGTTCCCACACCTGCACTCGCTGCCCATCAGTGCCCGCTGCCAGGCAGCGCCCGTCCGCTAAGGTAACGCTTGAGGTAATCCAAAGATCCGTTGCATAATGCGCCGGCTCTCCAAATAAAACGCCCGCGACGTTCAAGCGGTATTGATCCACCCCCAACGAGGCAGCCACCAGCAATTGGCTGTTATCCGTCCAGCTTACCTGTTTGATCCAGCCCGCGCCAAAGCGCCCCACCTCGTCAACCTGGACGGTATTCGCCGAGGAGATGGCTCCATCTGGTAGATCGGGGAGCGGCAAGGGGGTGATTGGAATGGGTGGCAATGGCGTTTCGGTCGGCCAGTGTGAACCAGAGGGCGTTTCAGTGGGCAATGGCGCAACAGTCGGGATGAACGATCCCTGCACCCGGTTGACGATCCCGCTGGTATCCCACATCTCGGCCACGCCATACGACCCGATTGCCAGCCAACGGTTATCCGGGCTGAGCGCCAACCCACCTACAGCAAACTCTGCCCCTGACCGGTAGATCAAGTCCCCGCTGTCACTCATCCACACATACAACCGGTCTGCATTAACAGACAGCAGCAGGCTGCCATCTGGGCTGAAGCGCAGCGGCTCGGTCTCTCTGCCTGGAGAGTCCACCCGTACGAGCTCACCTGTGTCAAGGTTCCAGATTTCAATCCAATAAGTTTGCCCATCGGAATTATTGCGCGCAAAGAGCGCTCCATTGAGGTCGGTGGTCGTAAATGCATTCAGATCAACCGCAGGAAGATCGATGCTGGCAACCAGCGCACCACTGTCCGCATCCCAGATGGCCGCCTCGCGGTTGCGATTGAGCACGGCGTAAATACGCTGCCCATCCGGGGAATAAGACAGGCGTGTGGCGTAGGAACTCAGTTCGATCTCTTCCAGCGTGTATAGCAAGCTGGCGCTCTGAATGTCCCACACTTCGACCGCCATACTGTTACTAACCGCCAGCCTGGCCCCGTCCGGCGAAAAGGCAAACCCTTGCTCTCCCATCACCCCTGCGCCGATACCCACACTGAGACCCAACCCTGAGCCGGAAAATACCTGGCCAACTGGCAAGATTTCCGTAGATAGGCTGAGTAAGAGCTCCCAACTGGACGTATCCCATACCAGCACATCGCCAGCCTCATTGATCACCCCCAACCGCCTTCCATCCGGGCTATAAGTTATCCACACCACCGACCGGGATACATCCAGGGAGGTGATCAAATTCTGGGTGGCAACATCCCATACCAGGACGCTGCCGCGCCCCACCGCCAGGCTGCTGCCATCCGGACTGAAGGCTAACCGGGTTGTCATGCCATTCTCGATAAAGCCTTGCGCGTACAGGGTTGCGACGAACGGATCGGGCACTTGTTCCCCCTCTTCCCAGGGTGTGAGCTGCCCACTTTCTAGATCATAGGTCTGCTCGCCTTGCTCATACACCTGGATGCGCAGTTGCCGGCTGTCCTCTGTAAATTCCACCCCGCTCACATTATCCAAGAATCCTGTGATCACCCTCACCAATTGACCGTTCACCGGGTTCCACAGGCGCACGGTGCCATCCGCGCTTCCCGAGGCCAGGTAGCGACCATCCATACTGAAATCCACGCTAACCACATCCCCCGCATGTCCCTCCAGGATAAAACGTGTTTCGCCATCGTCGATATCCCATACATAAACCCGGTCATCGCTGTGCCCGGCCACCACCAGCCGGCTGTCTGCGCTGATCGCGGGAGTGCTCATCTGACAGAGGCGAAACTCAAACAAGGTTGGAAAAGAGTAATCAACACGCTCTCGCCTGGTGACATCCCATACCATGATATGGTCGTACCCACCTGCTGTCGTCCAATCAGACACTCTGGAAGCAATATACAGACCGTCCGGAGAAAACGTGAGCCCCCTACCACCTACCGACCCAATTTCACGCTGCTGCTCCAGATCCACCAACGCCCCACCCCCGTAACCCCTTAGAACTGCGACAAGTCTGCTATCCGGGCTGAACACGATTGGATCATAGATATCCTGAATATAGATTTCCCCGATCTGTTGGTAAGTTTCTGCATCAAACCATTTGAGTGTGCTGCCATCAATGTAGGCGATCAACCTGCCATCCGGTGAGCGGGCAATGCTCGAGATGATGCCCCGCCCCAGGGTGAACATCTTCTGCGGGCTGATGTTAGCCAGCGTGCTGGTGGGGGGTGGCAGGGTCGGGGTGGGGGTGCGCGTGGCGGTGGGCGAGGGGGTGCGGCTGGGCGTGGGGCTGGGGGTCAGCGTCTCCGTAGCTGGGACTCTGACAGGGCTGGCATGCTGGCTGAAAAACGAAATGCCCAGGATGAAAAGGACAAACAGGATGACAACAAGCGTCAGCCGGAAGGTAAAAGTCTGGTGCGAATCCCTGCTTTGCTGCATCTATCCCCTCCCTAAAGTTATTTAGTCCGCTTCGGCCGGCGCTTCACCTGCAGTAATTGCTGCACATCCTCCGCATCCCGCTCCGTGCGCACCGGGATGAACAGCCAGCGCCCGTCGTGAAACTGCGGCGTCTGGCGCAGCAGCGTGCCCACCGCCTCGCCTAGCTCCAGCCGCAGCGCTAGCTCCACCTGGGCATTGCCCAGCACGACCTGCGCCACCAAATAGCCGTCATTTGGAAACAGCGAAAGCAGCGACTTGCCGCTCTTGCGGTACCACAGGTTCCAGCCATATTTCTTACCCCCATAGCTCAGCTCGGGGGGAATTTCAGGGTAGGTCTCAGCCAGGAAGCGGGTCAGCCCCTCCCACAACGTCCAGGCTGCACCCAGCGTATTTTGAATATCTTGCAGGGTGGGTTGGTGCTCTTTGTCTAACAGGCTGCCAACGGTCATCTCTGCGCATCTCCTTTCGGTCGCAACGTTATCGTTCGGCTGATGCAGATTCTACACCCAAACCCCCCTGCCCAAGCCATCTTTTCAGCATTTCTCCTTCGCCTGCAGCGCCCTGACTTCCGTCGCGGCCGCCAGGTATTGGATGCTGGTGGAAGCCCACCGCGGATGCTGCAGATCAGCGCCATGGGCCTGAATGCGTGGCAGCAGGGGTAGATGGGATATAATTCAACCCATCATTGGTAAGTTAAGGAGAGTTCTGCCATGCGTATCCTTACTGAGGGGCAAGAGACCCTGCTCAAAGATGCCCGTAAGCTGTTGAACGACCTGCGCGTTTCACTGGTCAACTTCGGCGCAGCACCCGAAGACCACGATACCCTGGCTAAATCCATCCACCAGCTGGATGAGTTATTCCTGCTGGTGGTGGTCGGCGAGTTCAATTCAGGCAAGAGCGCCTTCATAAATGCATTGCTCGGGCATTCCATCTTGAAAGAGGGTGTCACCCCCACCACCACGCAGATCAATGTGCTGCGCTATGGCGAAACCCAGGAGCATAGTGTGGATAGCGAAAACCTGCACCAGCTCACTGCGCCTGTACGCCTGCTGGCTGAACTCAACATCGTCGACACCCCGGGTACCAATGCCATCATCCGCGAGCACGAGCTGATCACCACCCAATTCGTGCCACGCGCCGACCTGGTGCTCTTCGTCACCTCCGCCGACCGGCCATTCACCGAGTCCGAGCGCGCCTTCCTCGAAACCATCCGCAATTGGGGCAAGAAGGTGGTGATCGTCTTGAACAAGATCGACCTGTTCCAATCCGAAGACGACCTAAACCAGGTGGTCACTTTCATGGCGGACAATTCGCGCGCCCTCTTCGGTCTGACGCCGGAAATCTTCCCGGTCAGCGCCCGCCTGGCTTTGCGCGCCAAGCAGGGTGAGCCAGACCTGTGGAGCACCAGCCGCTTCGAAAGCCTGGAAAAGTACATTCAGACCACGTTAGACGAGAAGGGACGGTTACGCCTTAAATTCATGAACCCGCTGGGCGTCGCCGATCACCTGGTTGAAAAATACCTGGATGTCACGTCAGCTCGCCTGGACCTGCTCAGTGCGGATTTTGCCATGCTGGAGGATGTGGAGGCACAGTTGAAGCTGTACCGCGAGGACATGCAGCGCGATTTTAATTTTCGCATGTCAGATATCGAGAAGATCCTGTTTGAGATGGAGACCCGCGGCCAGGATTACTTCGATGAAACCTTACGCCTGGGGCGGGTCTTCGACCTGCTCAACAAAGCTCGCATCCAGCACGAATTCGAGCATCAGGTGGTGGGCGATGTGCCTCAGCGTATCGAAGCGCGGGTCGGTGAACTGATCGATTGGCTGGTAGCATCAGACCTGCGCCAGTGGCAAGCGGTAATGGAGCACGTGGCCGAACGCCGCCGCCAGCACCAGCAGCGCATTGTTGGGGATGCCGCTGGCGGCAGCTTTCACTTTGACCGTGAGCGGTTGATCGAAGGAGTTGGCCGCGAAGCTCAGCGTGTCGTTGAAACGTATGACCACACCGCTGAGGCTGAATTAATTGCCTATAACGCCCAGACTACCGTGGCTGCATTGGCCGCGGTGGAAGTGGGGGCAGTCGGTTTGGGCACCCTGGTCACCATCCTCGCCACCACCGCAGCTGCCGATGCCACCGGCATCGTGCTGGCCAGCGCCATGGCTATATTGGGCCTGTTCGTTATTCCCACCCGCCGCCGCCAGGCTAAGGCAGATATGCGCCAGCGCATCGCCAGTCTGCGCCAGCAGCTCACCTATTCGCTGCGCAGCCAATTTGAGAAGGAAATTGAGCGCAGCATACAAGAGATCAACGCGGCCATCGGCCCCTATACCCGCTTCGTGCGCGCCGAGCAGAAGAAACTGGTCGAAGTGAAGGCCAGTTTCGAGCAAACCAAAACCGGTATGGAGCGCCTTAAAGTGCAGGCCGAGGATCAACTCGGGTTGTAAGCAGGTAAACAAATGGGACGATTGAGGAACATGGCTATTACAATGGCTTTGCCTCCACCGCCAATTCCGGCGCTATCGAGGTTTCCTGCCCCTCCCCGGGTGGAGACGCCTTGGGTACGCGGAACTTGAACCAGATCGGCGGCAGGATCGCCAGCGAGGCCAGCGCGCTGATCAGGAACGGCGTCTGCGGGCTGAAGCGCTCCCACAGCTGCGCGCCCAGCCATGGCGCCGGCAGCGAGATGATGCCGCGGCTGCTGTCGAACACGCCGGAGAAAGTGCCCAGCATCTTCGCCGGCACCACCTTGGAGATCAGCGACTGGTAAGCCGGCCCCAACAGCCCGCCGCCGATGCCGAAGATCACCCAACTCACTGCGAACATCAGGAACGACTCAGCCTGCAGGAAGACCATGAAGGCGCCGAAGATCATCAGGAACCCGCCCACCAGCGGTACCCGCTCGCTGTAGCGATCAACCAGCTTGCCCGAGAGCATGGGCACGAACATCATCGAGAGCGTGCTGATCGAACCCAGCAGCCCGATCTGCTGGATGGTAATGTGACCGATCTGCTCCAGGTACAGCGGCTGCAGCTCGCCTGACAGGCGGAAAGCCACGTCGCTGACCCCGTCGGTGATGAAGATCCAGGTGATCACGCCGCCCGCCAGGATCATCCCCGCCATGGTGGTAATACTGCTCTTGAACGAGGTCATGGAGAGCTTGGGCGCAGTCTTTTCCTCCGGCGAGCGCATGGTGGTCGCCATCCAGATGCGCAGCCCGGCTGCCAGCACGTAGAAGATCGCCGCGCCGAGCAGCATGATCTTGAAGCCGTAAGTCCCCGCCAGGAAACCGCCCAGCGGCGGCCCCAGCACCCCGCACACCTGGTAGATCGTCCCGGTGAGGCCGTACACCTTGCCGCGGTTCTCCTCGGCCGAGTTCTCGGCGATGAAGGCGCCGAAGCTCGGCCCGACCAGCGCAAAGGGGATCTGGTAGACCGCCAGCGCCACCAGCATCCACTGCCAGGTCGGCGCCAGCAGCAGGGCGATGAAGCCCAGGATGCCGCCCATGCTGCCGATGGCGATCGCCCGCAGCCGCCCGATCGAGTCGGACACCCAACCGCCGAAGATCTGCAACACCAGGATCACCACCGAGGTCAGGGTGAAGACCAACCCCACCTGCCCGACGCTGGCGCCCAGCTGGGTCAGGTAGATCGGGAAGAGCATGCCCGACATGTTGGAGGCGATATTCGCCAATACCATCGCCAGCATGAACCATTTCATGATCGGGGTCAATAACGGTTGTTTCTTTTCTGTAATCATTTTTTAGTTTCCTTACAGATTGATTACTATGATCGCGTGGCATTGGTTCAACCATCAACCAATAAATTATTAATTCGCATTTTAATATTATTAATTACCGTATTGAATTTATGAATTATTATACACAAATTATTAAATTTGTCAAACACGAGATAATGGAGTCGCAATTCAAAAGACATTGGCATCCCACGTAGGGGCGGGTCTTTCTGGCAACAGTGCGCTATCAATTAATCAATCCTTCTACCCCTTGTCCCCGCCATATCATGCCCTGACCCGCCCCCTCTCACATATCAGCAACCCATCTTCCTCCACCCCCATTCCTTTAGCCGCGCAAGAACCCCGGCGATAAATCGCCGGGCTACTCAGCCACGCCCGCTGAAGCGGGCTTAGCAGGCCCGCGTACTCTAAGCCGGGATTACCCGGCGTAGCGTTCAGCCCGGGCGTTTACGCCCGTTGCGAAGGCGGCCTCGCGTCCTTGTAGGTGCAGTCTCAATTGCCGTTTTAAGCCATTGAAAAACTAAAAATGTCCCCCCTCCCCATAACACGCCTCGGCAAGCTGCCCACAAATTGCTGCCGTGGTGTAGGTCAGCTCACCCCGCCCCCTCCCACGCCTGCCGCAGCCAATCAGCCACCTCGTCGTCCAGGTCTGCGCTGCTCCACAGCTCCAGGTGGTGGATAAACCTCCCCTTTGCCGGCTCGACGACCTGCTTCCAACGCGGCGAGGAGTCGCGGGCAGGCAGCGCCACCGTCAGCACCAGCGGAGCCGCCGGGCGGCGCAGGTATTGCCCCGGCACCCACGCCCAGGCAAACGCCCGCCGGCGGCGAAAAGCCACCTGGCTCTTTGTCGCCCGCATTGCCGCCGGCCCGATCGACTCAACCAGCCCGCTCAGCGCCTCAAAAAGCTCCCGGGCTTCCACCTGTCCGCCGAAGTACTCGTCCAGCGTCAGTTCTACCCTATTTGCCAGATTTCAATTTCTCCTTCAATGCCGTATAAATGAGCAAGCCGATCACGATCCCCACCACCGTCCCCACCCCGGCATCCAGCCAGCCGGTCAGCGAAAAAACGAGATAGCCCAGGATCGCCCCTGCCAATGCCATGATACCGATCCAATATGCTGGTTTCATCCTGTTCTCCTTAAAGTCAATTGCTACAACCTCACCCTTCCTGCACCAGCAGCGGGTATAACTCCTCAGCCCATGTCCGGATCGCCTCCCAATCGCGGTGGTCACCCTCTTTCCACACGCCAGTCGCCACGCTGATGCGGAACTTAAGCCGGTCGGCCAATGACGGCACCTTGCGGATATCCAGCCCGCCGGCAAACAGTCCCTCGCTCAGCGGCGGCACCAGCGCCCGCACCGGTTCCAGCCAGTTGGCAACGAACTGCCGGTATTCTGGCTTGTTCATCGCCAGGGTCATGCACACCAGGAAAGCAGCGAATGGCATGCGCCGCAGCTCAGCCTGGTGATCCCGCATAAACTGCATTGCCTCAGGAAGCCACTGCCCCCCTTGAATAGCGCTGCCCGCCACCACTGCCCCGTACGGGGTCAGGTCAGTCACCTGATCCATGCGCCGGACGTCCACCTGCAGTCCACCCTGTGCCAGCGTCTTTCCAATCGCCTCCGCCACGCCCTCGGTGGCTCCGGCTCGGGTCGCATAAGCGATGAGGATTTTTTCAGAAGGCATTTGCACCTCTTTGCACCATTGATTTTGTCAAACGTGCACAATCCCGCCCTGAAAGGGTATAATCCTGCCTGGTCGTAAATTCCACGCGGCCATTCAGGGGGTCATGCACACCTGGTTGAATTGTAGCACAGCTCGCAAGCATCCCCCACCGCAGCAAACACAGGAGTTTCTTCCCAATGGCAAAATTAGAGCTGCACGATCCCGGTGATGAAAAATCCAACCCAAAAACCAGCCTTGAAGTGCGGGTGTGGGGGCTGGGCGGCACCCCGGACCAGTCGTTCGATATCGGCAGCGGGGCCAATTTCAACGGCGCGGCCAACACCTGGCTGGAAGTCGTCTATACCCTGCACGGGGTGAACCTGTTCTACACACGCAACTTCCTGCATCATTACCACCAGCCGCTGGAGGAGGAGCTGGCTGCCCTGGAAAAGTTCATTGCCGGCGAATCCGATTGGATCGGTTATGGCGACATGCTGCCCGAGAGCGGGTTGAGCGTGAAACGGAAGACCTTCACCCATGAGGATAAAACCTATACCAGCTATGAGCTGGAGGTGCTGCTCGACACCGGCGCCATGTTCAACCACGACGCCCCCGGCGAGGAATTCATCACCTTCAAACTGCCCGGCCTCCCCGCCGAATCTGCTATAAGCTTTATGCGCGACTTCATCATCGAGCTGGATCAGGCCAACCAGGGCCGGCACCCCGACCCGGGCAAGCTGCCGGCTCGATCCAGCGATTGGCCCTTTGCCCTGCAGCTCAACCAGCAGGCTTACAACCTGATCGCCCCGCTCTACCAGGAGAGCTATTTTTCCCATCACGATCTCAGCCAGCAGTTCGGCAACTGGCTGGCGGGTCTGCCTCCCGGCGGCAAGGTGCTGGACGCCGGCTGCGGGCACGGCGACCCGGTGATCACCCGCTTGCTGGAAGGCGGCTTCCAGGTGACAGGCATCGACCTGTCGCCGGAGATGCTGCAGCTCGCCCGGGAGCGCTTCCCAGGCGTCCCGATCCACAACCTGGCGGTGACCCAACTGGTGCTGGAGGCCGAGTTCGATGGCGCCTGCTCGCTCTCCTCAATGCTCTATCTCGACCCCATCGACTTCTTTCACGCCATTTATCGCCTGTACCAGGCGCTCAAGCCTGGCGGGCTGCTATTCCTGTACGCCTACGACACCCACCCCGGCTGGCGCGGCCATCCCTTCAGCCAGGTGCTCGACCAGTGGATGTGGTCGTGGACACGCAGCCTGGACGAAGCTGTGCACGCCCTGGAAGAACATGGTTATTTCAGCGTGCTCCAGGCAGTTGAGCTGCCCTCTGTGATCGATGACGAGCCAGAGGAGCAGGCCAGCGCCCCCGCCCCGCTAGAGGAAGTGAGCGAAGTGCTGGAGCACCTCCCCCCCGATGCAATACCGTTCAAGCTGCCCCCGATCCCCGAGCCCAAGCGCACCAAGCCCTTTGACTACACGATTATTGCCCGGCGGGCTGACAAACCCTAAAGGTTTCCCCTGCCAGACAGAGCCACATCTGGCTAATCTCCATCGTTATGCAGGCGCCTGGAAAGCAAAGGAAACCTTTAGGGTCTTTTCCGCTCAGCGCGGGCAGCTCTCCAAGTGGTGGGATGAGGGGAAGGGTTAGATCTTCTTCACCAGCACCTGGTAAAAACGCGCCAGCAGGTTGTAAGGATAGGTGTCCGTCAGCCTACACTCCAACTGCTCGAGCGCCTTGAAATAGGCTTCTTCATACTTGGGCTCATTGGGTAAATAGGCACACAAGCACAGCACGCCGTAGTCCTCGACCACTTCACAACCACCCGCACGGAGAATATCGCTCATCTCCGCGCTCGAGAACAGGGGGGTCAGGCAGCTGAACCAGGGATGAAAATATTCTTTCGTATCGATGACCTCAAGCGCAGCCACCAGGTCATTGGCTTGAAATGCTTTACGGTAGACCTCCGAATAGCGATTGGCATCCAGCACGGAAAGCAGCCCGCCGGGCGCCAATCGCTGGCAGATGGCGTGCAGAGCCTTTACCGGTTCGGTCACAAACTCGATCATCAGGTGGCACAGGATCAGGTCAAATTGCTCCCCTTGGAGCACATCCTGGATGGCGTTGACATCCGCCTGGATAAAGGTGATTTGATCCAAAACCCCTGCCATGGCAGCGGTTTCCCTGGCCTCGGCAAGCATCACCGGTGAGTAATCAAACAAAGTCACTTCGTGGCCCAGTTTCGCCAGGTAGATCGAGTTGAGCCCGTTCCCCCGCCCACATCCAGGATGCGCAGCGGACGATCGGCGATGTGCCGGTGAAGATTGAGACGCGCAACTGTATACAGCAGCTTTCCCCAGGGGTAAGACTGCCATTCCTTCCACTTATCTACCACCGCGTCATATTCACCGGGGGTGATCGGTCGCATCAGCTATTCCTTCTATGTAGGTGAGTTCCGAGAACCACGCCGGAACCGGGCCGGTTTTTCCGCCTTAAGGCTGTGATGGATCGGGATATGGATATGGTTTCGTAGTCGGGGTCGGTGTGAATGTGGCCATCGCGGTTGGTGTTGCCGTAGCTGCGGCGGTACTGGTCGGCGTTGCCGTGAGGATCACTTCAACATTATTTTTCAGCACCGGGTTTAAAAATATGGGAAAGCGTGACAGTGGGTCAAATAATTTCAGTACGGGGGATAGAAATGCGGGGTAGATCTGAGCTGCCTTCGCATCATCAGCCGGAACACTGCCTGACCGGGCAGAAAAAATCTCGGTCGCAGCCACTACCCCTGTGATCAATACGATAGAAAGAATGGTGATAAGAACTTTGGGTGAAACCCTGACTTTCATAACCGCCTCCTTGATATAAGAATATTGCTAATTATAATCTCTCGCGCCCGCGTTGGTGATGCTGCCTGACTTGAAATTTCAAACAGAAAACCTGCGCAACACCCGGCAGATTGCCAGGCTGACCCACAGCTTCATTTCCCTCACCCTGGCAGTATCCTTTTCTTGCGCGTCCGCTTTGGCATACGAAACCTTCCACAAACCGCTGGTTTCTTGATGCTCGACCAGCCATACCAATGCCCGCTGGATCTGGTCGTCATCCTTTGACAGCTCGATCAATGAAAGCGAATCCAGCGCCGCCACCAGGTTGTTCCACCAGAAAGGGTATTCAAAGCGCACCCAGTAGCTGGCGTCATGGTAGGAGGTGTACGCATCCGGTTGAAAGAAGCGTGACTTCAACAGCCCGGCAGCCATACGCGCCGCCTCCGAGTGACGGTATTCTGGATGAACCGCGAAGGCACGCAGGATCATCCCGGTGGCGTTGTGCGAGAAGGGTTTGCTGCGCTCGGGTTGGATTGGCTCGGCGTATTGGCTGGACAGGCGGTACTGCGTCTCCCGGTCCAGCTTGTGGGTGATCATCGGGATGCTCCAGCCACCATCCGACTGGCGCATGCTCAGCAGCCATTGGAAGCAGTGCTCAACCCGCGGGTCATCGGCATAACCCGCCTGGATGAGCAGCGCCAGGATGGCGCCGCTGTAGTAAGTGGCATACTGGTTGGCCAGCATGCCGCGAAAGTCCCCTTCGTCCGTCTGGCAGGAGAAGAGGAACTCGGCAGCCCGCCTTGCCGCGGGATGCTGGCGGGTGAAGCCATACTGCTCCACCAGAAACCTGAAATGCCGCCAGGTTTCGATCAGCCCGTAATTGATGGCGGGGTGTTTCAATTCCCCAGTGCGCGGCCAGCTGCCATCCGGCAGCTGCTTCTGCAGGATTGTCCGCACTCCCGGCAGCTGCCACAGGCGCTCGACCGGACCTGGGTCTTCCTCCAGCAGGTCGCGGCGGGCAAAGTAAACCAGCGCCTCATCCCCGCTGGACACTAGGGGCGGTAAAGGATCAAACTTGAGCTGCGCGTGCCAGGTGTTCACCATCTGAATCCTGGGAAAAACCCTCAACCCTTACTTCCACTGCACACTTTCCATCACCTGCATGAAGACCGGCTGCACACTTACCCAATCCGCCTCGTCGCAGTAAAAAATGAACTGAACATAGGGTACATCTTCGTCCGGGTGTTCGATGGTGACCACATATTTATAATCTGCGCCGCTGTCAGCCTGGATATTGGTGAGCAGCCCGGCAATGGCGCGCTGCCCGTCCACCGTGAATTCATCCAGCCGGGTTGGCAGGATTGAGTCTGGCGTGTCCTTGTGACTGTCTCCAATCGTATCAAGTGTAGCCTGTGCAATATTATCTTGTTCAGTCAGCTCATAGCCAAGCGCATAGGCTGCCGCGAACCAATACGCAATCATGACATCGTTATCCCATTCAAATGAGCTTGGCACTTCGGCCGGGCAGGATATCGTCATCACGGGTGGATTCTGGTAGGCATTTTCCTCCCAGTTGTTGATCCCCGCCACAATGTAGTACCAGTCAGCGCTAATATCCTCATCCCCGGTTATCCAACCCGCAGGAAAGACAATCTCAAATTGACACATATCAGAACTGGCGCGATGTGGGGTCGGGGTTGGCTTTACCACCAGATCATGTATCCGTGACACTGTATCTGGGGAGTAGAAAGCGATGTACAGCCCAGCCGCGGCCATCCCCAATAAAATCAGTTTGCCCATCAGCGCTGCCCAGATAGTTTTTCGGTTGATCACCGGCCTGGTTTCCGCTGGATAACAATTCTCAAATAAACCCAGGAAAATTTCGGGGTTTGCCAGGTTCCGCAGGGCAGTATTCTTGCCATCCCGCGTTGTGATTCTGACCGGGCCTTTTGAAGTGATCAAATTTGGAAAATCCACCCAGGAAATCCGGTCAAGAGCAATATTGATCTTGTGTAAGCCGATTCCACTGGTTCTGCTCAGGATGCGCTGATCGGTAAGGGTGATCTTCCCAGCCGCAAAAGCAGCCACTTGCACGATCCCGGAGATCAAGAATAGGCCGGCAAGGCAGAGCAATACCCAGCGCAGGATGTTGATGAACTTGGCCGTGTCAATATTGACCTGTGAGGCGAACACGGGCAGTTCTTGAATATTGGTGATCAGATTTTGCAGCCAATAAGATAAAAAGAAATACACCGCCCCCAATATGAGCGCAAACACAAAATAGAACATAGGATTGATCAGCAATACCCAATTGCGGGGCGATTGGTAGACCACCTTCTCTCCAGGGTTTAAATTCTTACCTGGGTACCCGGTTAACGATGGATTGTCCATTTCATGGCTCCTGCTATCTGTGATGGAACAAAACTAAGCTTGAAGTCTGACAAGCTTTTTATCTGCCCGGTCGCCATCCACCTGGACCTGGCTTCCACCCAAGCTTATCCAGGGCGCCAACAATCCAGGGGAGCTGGCTGGTAACCTCATGAGCATGCGTTCCTACCGCCTCGGTATACAGCGCGACCAGGTCCTGGGCTGCGCTTTGATCGCCGATCTCGCCCAGAGCATGGGCTGCCGAGATGCGTACCTCCCACCTCGGGTGCTCGCGCACGTACAGAATGAGGTAATTTACGGCTTTCTTCTTCTCGGGGTGCCGTCCCAATGCTTCAGCCGCCTTTAAGCGCACATTAAAGTCCCCACTGGTAATATCATCCACCAGCTGAAGCATCTGTTCGCTTGAGCCTGTTTTTTGTTTTTGCGCCGGCTTCTTTTCCCCGCCCGCAGCGGGTTTACCCGCCGGAGCTGCTGGCTTTTCAGGCTGCGGCTTGATCTTTTCCAGCAAGTTCCCTGCTTTGGAGCGTAAGGACGGGCTGCTCCCCTGGTTCACCACCAGGGTCAGCGCCTCGATTGCCCGGCGGTGCTTCAGTCCCCCAACTTGCTCCAGCGCCTCCATGGCTCTGGCTGGGCTGGGGTCCGGTATGCCTCCCCGGACGGGGCGTCGAACGGACAGCTCCAGCGCCGCGCACAGCACATCCACCGCCTGTGGGTCGCCCAGCGCACCCAGGGCAATGACCAGGTCGGTGGGGATGAAGCCGCGGCTGGTCATCACCTCATACAGCGCAGCGATAAGCTTTGGAACCGCCCGCCGGTCACCCAGCAGACCCAGGGCCTCAACCGCAGCCTGGCGCACCTTGTCGTCTTCATCTTCTTCAAAAGCCCGCAAGAGGGGTAATAGCGCCTCAGCCTGCCGGGTCTTGCCGAGGCACCTGGCAGCCACGCTGCGCACCCTGGGATGCTTGTGCTGCAGCGCCTTCAGCAGCGCCGGCAGATCGCCTGGTTCGACCAACTCGAGCAGCGCATCCTTGGCATTGTCGGGGATTAACCAGCTATTCTTCTCTTCCAAGGCATGCAGCAGACCGTTGATATCCCGCTTTGCCTTCAATTTTTCTACATTTGGGGGACCAAATAAGGGCATGATCATCCTCCTTATATGCCATGATTATACAATCATCCCCATGGTTAGAGAAGGAGGTTGCCACAGTCACCCATCAGATGGAGAAGACCATAAATGAGCGGGAGACAGTGCTGTAGCACTGCCTCCCGCTGGATTTCAGGTTCCTTTCAGGGATACTTCAGACCGTTTTTATCTTGCTCACCGGCTGAACGTGTGGCACTCTGCACAGGCGATGTTCTCGCCGTCAACGTGCTGCTCGTGGATCTGGTAGAAGGTCAATTGATCTTCCGGGTCATGACAGGATTGGCACAAGGGCTCGCCGTTGCGGGTTTCCACCGGGGTGTAGCCCAACGCGGTGAAGTCGATGCGGTCGGTGGCGTCGTGGCATTCGGTGCAGGTCAGCGCCTGGGAGGCGGGCGGCATCTCGTGATAAATGCCCATCCAGCGCGTCGTGTCCACGAAGGTGTAGCCCTTGGTCAGGCTGAAGCCGGCGTCCGCCGCGCCGGTGCGGATCGCCAGGTCGATGTTGCCGGTCTGGAACAGGATGCCTGCCTTCGCCGGGATGATGGACCCCGTCACCGGGTCCTGCGGCAGCATGGCGGTGTGCAGCTTGAAGGGATACAGCATGCCATCGTTGATGCTGCCCATCGGCCAGGCCATCGCCTGCCCGGGGGAGGCTGGATCGCCAAAGTTGTAGAAGCCGTTCTGCCCGTTCCAGAAGGCATACGCCGGGATGACGTTCGAGCCGCGGGTGATCGCCGGCTCGTACAATCCCCTGGCGTTCAGCTCCACCGCCCGGTAGTCGCGGAACATGTCCGTCGAGACGGCGCGGGCAAACTCGGGGATGTGGCAGGTCTGGCAGGCCACCTTATCGAGGTGGATGCGGATGTCCGGGTCGTGGTCAGCGTTCGGGTTGTGGCAATCCGTACAGGGGCGCATGGCGACCCCCTCATCAATGCGCATATCGGAGCCCACGCCAGCGATGCGGTGATCCTGCGACAGGTGGCAGTCGATGCACAGCAGGCCGTTGCCCATGTGTACATCCTGCTCCGGCGTCGGGTTGACCAACACATCCGACATATCGCCGCGCTTATTGTTGCACCCGCCGCCGGCATAGGCATGGCAGGTCAGGCAGGCATAGCGCGTAGGCTGTTCCTGGATCTGGATGGTAGCCGGCATTGCAGCTCGGTTCGGAACAAAGCGCCAGCCATCCGATACCAGCACCGCCGTGCGCCGGTAATCCGTGGCATGGCAAGTCAGGCAGTCGCCGTTGCGCGGGTTGCTGATGGTCGGTTTCTCCCCCATCCCGGCGTGGCAGGTGGCGCAGCCGCCATCCAGCAGCTGTCCCGATACGTTGGTAAGCTTGGATGGGCCGAAGTTGATATCCGGGTAGCCACAGAAATCGTTCATCGCGCCCAGCTTACCTTCCCACAGGTAGTGGTTGGAGGTGCTGAACTGATGCACCTCTTCGCCGTGGCAGCCGATGCAGGTGCCGGCGCCGGTGTAATTGAGCACCATACCCTGGTGCTCGATGAACCCACCTGCCTGCCCCGAGCCGCCGCCTTTAACTGCCAGGCTGATATACGTCCTGGTCAGGGCTTCCTGGGCCTGGGGCGCTTCGCTGGTGGGGGGTGGCGGCTCAGCCGCCTGGGTGGTGATGGCACCGGCAAATCCAATTCCGATTGCCAGGGTGCCGAGGACGAGCAAAGCCAGTCCGATGTGTTTTCGCATTCTCACCTTATGCTCCTTTCTGTTTCAGAGGATTTTCGATCCTGGTAAGCGCTGACCGTTGTGCGCTAAGTGATGCTTGCCAGACCGAACATGTAAAAGGATAAAGATTAAATGCGAGTAAGAAGGTGATTATTATACGATAAATCCGAATATAGAGATTAAGGAAGAATGAGAGAATATGGAGAGGGGCAATTTTTGGAAAATACGAGAAATGCGTATGGCGGGTGGCGTATGAGGGGTGAGGGAAAAAGATCAGTACGAATGGGGCGAATGGACAAATTTAACGAATAGTGATTGGGGGGAAATGGAGGGTGAACAGTCTATGGTGGTTTTCCTCGGTAGCGGGGTAGATGCGCCACTCGGCGACCAGGTCACGCTCGATGTGTGCCGTCCAGATGGCATAATCCGGCGCTCCGCCCGCCTCCCAGGTGGCATAGCCGGACAGCACCACCAGGTTCCCCTGGGCTACCACCCGGGTGAAGGTATTGCGATACTCTGGGAACAGGGCGAAGAAACGCGCCCGCGCCTTGATCATCGCCTCTTTCCCGGCGACGACCTGCCCATCGCGGGCGATGAAACGGTGGCCCTGGCTCATCAGCTCCGCCAGTCCATTGAGATTATGCGATGAACTTGTTCTCAAAAGAGGCGGCTACTTCATTTTCTGTCCAATATACATAAAATAAATTTGCTCACTCTTTTGAGGTTTCATAATGAATTTTAAAATTTGCCTCAGAATATCAAATAGCCAAAATAATAAGAATCCGAAGAACAAGCCCGTGTAGACCATTATAGCAAGCCACCAGCCTACCGATAGTTTTATTCCACCAACAACTTGTCGTTGGTACAGCCAATATGGGAAAAGCAAATAACTACCGTACAGCACTGCTGCTATTATTGGATATATCACAAACTCAATAACAAAATTCTGTCCAGTTGCGGGTCCGCTTAACGTAAGTATCACTGAAAGAAGTAGTCCAAATCCATAAGTACATACCAGCCATGAAACTTTATTGAACACTGAATGAATATCTCGTAAAGACATTGAATCCAATTGAGCGGGTGAAGTAGTTTGAGACATATAATTCTTCCTTTCTGTATGACAAGGCGTTTACAGTGACCTGTTCAATCGCAGCTCCCGCACCAGCAGCACCCCACCCACCCCCAATACCACCAGCGCCAGGATATAAACCAGGATCGCTCCCAGCACAAGCGCCCACTCCCAGCCGCCCGGCTTCGTCTCACCCGTCGCCAGCCCGGTGAGCACCGCCAGCACCTGCCCGCTGAACAGCGCCACGATCGCCAGGCTTAGACTGCCAACGACCAGCTTAATATATCGCCGCGCCCGCAGCGCCGCCCACACCAACAGACCCCCACCCACCAACGCCAGCGGGAACAGCTCCGCCGGGATCAGGTAGTCGAAATGATCCAGATCGATCCCACCCCGCCGGAGGGCGAAAAGCAGCCAGAAAAAGACCGGCGCCAGCAGGGTGAGCCACACCAGAATTGACCCCAGGATGGCAAGAATTATGGTTAACATGCTTTTTTTGTCCATGATGATCATCCTCCCAAGGACCTGAGATATCCTATGCACAGGCTTTGTCAGGCATTCTAAAGCCGGCTAACGCGCTTCTCAGCCGCTTCCACCGTCTGGGCAATCAGGGTAGCGATGGTCATCGGCCCCACCCCGCCGGGAACCGGAGTATAGGCATAGCACTTCTCACTGACCGCCGAAAGCTCCACATCGCCTACATTTCCCGGGTGGTAGCCGGCATCCACCACTACTGCGCCTTCTTTGACCCATGCCCCACGGATGAATTCCGGTTTGCCCACCGCCCCGACCACAAGTTCCGCCTGGTTGACGATTTCAGGCAGGTTCTGCGTGCGCGAATGGCAGATGGTCACTGTGGCGTGCTCGTTCAACAGCATCATTGCCACCGGTTTGCCCAAGATCGGGCTGCGCCCGACCACCACGGCATGCTTCCCTTTGATCGGGATTTGATAGTGGCGCAGCAAGCGCATGATGCCCGCCGGGGTGGCAGAACCATAAGCCGGCTCGCCCATTGCCATGCGCCCAAATCCCAGCGCCGTCACCCCGTCCACATCCTTCTCGACGAGGATGCGGTCAAAACAGGCCCGCTCGTCGATTTGCCCAGGCAACCGGGTGCTGCAGCAAGATGCCCTGCACATCGGGGTTGGCATTCAAAGCGTCGATCTCATGCAGCAGTTCAGCAGTGGTCGTAGTTTGCGGCAGAACAATGCGCAGCGATTCCATCCCTACCCGCTGGCAGGCATTGCCCTTCATCTTGACGTAAGTGGCGGAGGACAGGATCATCGCCAACCAGGATGGTCGCCAGGATGGGTGTCTTGCCTTGTGATTGGTCCTTTATCTTCTGTACGCGGTCAGCCAGCTCAACCTCCATCTGCTGTGCCAGCGCTTTTCCATCCAGAATGATTGCGGTCATCTCAATGCTCCTTTTTGGCTTTAGTTATGCTCAAGGATTGGCATTCGCAGCCTTATGGAACTGCGTCTGGTACAAATGGGCATACAGCCCGCCCTGCGCTAACAGGCTGGCGTGATTACCGCTCTCCACAATCCGGCCCCGGTCGATCACCAGGATCAGGTCGGCGGCCAGGATGGTGCTCAGGCGGTGGGCAATGACGATGCTGGTGCGCTGCGCCATCACCTTGCCCAGCGCGTCCTGGATGAGCGCCTCGGACTCGCTGTCCAGGCTGCTGGTGGCCTCATCCAGCACCAGGATGCGCGGATTCTTGAGGATGACGCGCGCCAGCGCGATGCGCTGCTTCTCGCCGCCGCTCAGGCGGTAGCCGCGCTCGCCGACGATGGTGTCGTAGCCCTCCGGCAGCCCGTGAATGAACTCGTGAATGTTGGCCACCCGGCAGGCAGCCTCCAGCTCGGCCTGGCGTGGCATCCAGGCGGGCATACTGCAGGTTGGTGCGGATGGTGTCGTGGAACAGGTAGGTCTCCTGGGTGACCATGCCGATCTGCGCCGACAGGCGCTCCAGGGTCAGGTCGCGCAGGTCATGGCCATCGATGCGGATGCTGCCGGCGCTGGGGTCGTACAGTCGGGGAATGAGGTAGGTGAGGGTGGTCTTGCCCGCGCCGCTGGGGCCGACCAGCGCCACCAACTGCCCGGGCGCCGCCTTGAAGCTGATCTCTTCCAGCGCGATGCCGCGCGCCTGGCTGCGCGGCTCGGTTTCCTCGTCGCGCCCGCCAGCCTGCTCTCCGGAAAGCACCGCCACCACGTTGTCCATGCTGCCGTAGCGGTGCACGTCGCTGAGCAGGTTCTCGTCGCCGACCTCATACTTGAATGACACCCGGTCAAAGACGATCTCGCCGCGGCTGTCGCCAAGCTGGACCGCCGCCGGCTTTTCGGGGATATCCACCGGCAGGTCGATCACCTCGAACACGCGCTCAAAGCTGACCATCGAGGTGGCGAACTCGACCGGCGCGTTGGCCAGCCCCTGCAGCGCGCCGTACAGACTGCCCAGGTAGGCGCCAAAGGCCACGATCGTGCCGATGGTAAATGCGCCCTTGATGGCGAAATAGCCGCCCAGCCCATACACCAGCGCCGTGCCCACCGCGCTGATCAGGCCGATGATGGCCATGAAGATCGAGCCGGTGAACGCCCGCTGCACGCCCAGGTCGCGCACCTGCGCCGCCCGCCCGCCAAAGCGCTCCACCTCCACCTGCTGGCGGCCAAACAGCTTGACCAGCAGCGCCCCGCCGATGTTGAGCGTCTCGTTCATCATGGCGTTCATCTGGGCGTTGGCTTCCATCTGCCGGCGGGCGATATCGCGCAGGCGGTTGCCCAGCCGGCGCGCCGCCAGGATGAACAGCGGCAGGATCACCACGCTGATCAAGGTCAGCCGCCATTCGAGCAGCAGCATCACCGCCAGCACCGCCGCAGCCTGGATGAACTGGGTGATGATGCCGACAATGGTGCTGCTGATGGCGTTTTGCGCCCCGACCACATCGTTGTTCAGGCGGCTCATCAGCTCGCCGACCTTGGTGTTGGTGAAGAAGCGCAGCGACATGCGCTGCAGGCTGGCATACAGCGCCAGGCGCAGGTCGTAGATCACGCCCTCGCCCACGCGCGAGTTCAAGCGCCGCTGGGTCACGTTCATGCGCGCCGTTGAACGCCGGGATGAACAGCAGCGCCACAGCCAGCCATGACCAGGCGGTGGAGGTCGCCTTGCCGGGATGGTTGTCGATCCATAGGTCGCGGAAGATGAGCGGCGTCAGCAGCGCCATCCCGGTGTGCGTCAGGATCAGCAGCAAGATGCCGACGATCAGCCAGCGATAAGGCCGGGCGTAGTGCAGCACCCGCTTCAGCAACGGCCAGGTAATTTTCGGTTTCTTCATCAGGGGAATTGATCATCCCCTTCATACCACCGCCATGAGCTCGCATCACATCACCTCTACTCAATTATCTCACCATTGCCCCGGTCCACGGGCCACGCCCGGACGATCATCTGCTGCTCCTTGCGAAAACCCAACCGCCTGGCCAGGGCTGCCGAAGCAGTGTTCTGCTGCGCTGCGTTCCAGAAGGTTTGATAACCTCGCGCCTCGCATTCACGGATCACATAGGCGCACAGCGCCGTAGCCAGCCCCTTTTGTTGGAAAGCGGGTGCGGTCTCCACGCCCAGTTCCGCCACGCCGCGGCAGAGCGGTGCCGCCACCGCCTCGCAGGCAGCAGCCTCACCCTGCACCAGGTAGTAGCCGATCATGTTCTGGATGGCTCGCTCGGAGCTGCCGAACATTTTCACATAATAATCAAACTCGGGGACCGCCCGGGCATAGGCGGCATCGATCTGGCGCAGTGCATAACCAGGTGGGATGATCGCCAGCTGTTCCAAATCTACAGCAAGGGAGCGATCGCTAAAATCGATCGCCACACCCTCGTACGTATGATCACCGGGCAGTATCGCTAACAGCGGATCGCCAGGCCACAGGCAAACCACCAGCTCCTGGAATGCACGCAGCATCTGGAAAGCCTCCCATAGCCGCGGCTCGGTCAGCGCGCCGCCCAGGTAGGCATGTCCTTCTGTCAAATCCTCGACTACAGCAATGGTTGGCAGGAGGGGATCATCTACCAGGATGCGCCCCTGGATTGCCCCCTCCAGGATCGCCCACAGGCGGATCGGTATAGGCGGGTCATGTGGGAACAACCGCTCCAGCCGGGAGGCGGTCTCTTCCGTCAGAGGTATTATTTGCATACCTGCCTAACCATACAACCGGGCTGGTAACAAGCGGTAATCCCCACCCTCGATCTGGAGCGCCAGCCCAAAGCCAAAATATTCTGTCGCCTGCAAGTCAGCCAGGATTCTGTGCCGCCCCTGGGACAGCGGAATGCTCACCTGCTGATCCAGGCTCACGTAGCCGCGCTCTGCCCAATGCGGCGAGCTGTGGAACAGGTTCTCGCCCGCAAAAATGACCTGTTCGTCCACCTGCAGCGAGAGCGCATCGCTGAAGCCAACGCTGAAAGTAAGATTGCCATCTGCCAGCATCTCCATCTCGCGCAGCAGGCGCACCTGCCCCACCGAGACGGGTAGGTAGCGATTGAGGTTGAGTATGCCGCCGGGTTCGCAAGTCACCACCCCATACCCTTCCAGGAACCACTCCAGCACCGTTCCGGGCGCCGGTAGTCCCGGCGGGGTAGGGAAAGAATACAGCGCAAAATCCGGCAGGTCATCCCAGATGCATAAATTTGAGTAGTACGCCGGCAGGTAGCTCCACAAACCCACCAGCCCGCTGGGAACGCCATGTGCCAGGCGATGGACGAACAACGGCGGTTGATCCCCCACGCGCACGATCGCCTGCGGGCCGCGGAATTCCACGCTCAGGCGGAACCAGTCATTCAGCGGCACCTGCGCCACCTGGTGAGCACCCGGCCCGTGGTAAAGCTGCCAGGTATTCGAGCCGTGAAAGACCGGGTCATACTGCAGCGCATCCCACTTGCCGCTGGTGTGCGGCTGGGCATAGGCCAGCTCGTAGTTGTGCGTGTCGCTGGCGCGGAAGACGATCCCCGGGTAAGCCACACCCTCCGCCGCGATGTCCACCTCAATCCGCCCCTGCGGCAGGCACAGCTCGGGCAGCAGCGCCAGGCACGCCCCCTGACCGCTCAGATGCAGGGCGGTGCGCCCTTGCCAGGAGACGATCTCCGGCGCCGGGTCGCGCAGGTAGAATTCTTTCGGATCAAGGACTTCACGCTCGTAGAGCACACTCATCGCAAATACTCCTCGACCTGATTATATCCCTGTCGAGGCAAATTTACACAAATATTTACCCTTTAATGTCACGTAAATACGTGATATACTTATTCACGTGAACCTACTGGTTCATTGGAGGCAGTGATGGAAAAAACACAAAATATCACCTTGTCCGTTCCAAAAGACATCCTGCGGAAAGCCAAGATCCTAGCTGTGGAGAAGAACACTTCCCTATCCAACCTGCTGACCCAGAGTTTGGTTGATTTGGTGAAGCACCATGAAGGATATGAACAGGCTCGCCGCCGCAATCTGACGCTACTCAAAGCCGGCGTAGACTTAGGAACACAGGGCAATCTATCATTGAAACGCGCGGAGTTGCATGAACGCCACACCGGGAAGTGATGATTTTGTGGATACAAACATCCTGGTTTATGCCTACGATCTCTCGGCAGGCGATAAACACGCAGCAGCTCTGCAATTGATGGAAGCTTTGTGGGCTGAGGGCACTGGCTGTCTCAGCCTTCAGGTGCTGCAGGAATTTTTTGTCACCGTGACCCAAAAAATTGCCCGTCCCCTCGAGCATCCCTTCGCCCGTCAGATCATCGCTGACTTAGCCCATTGGCGTATACATACCCCTGATACCACCGATCTCCTCCGAGCAATCGATCTGCAGCAGGAATATCAAGTATCGTTCTGGGATGCGATGATCTTGCAAAGCGCAAGCCGGTTGGGCTGCACACAGCTCTATTCGGAAGATTTCAGCCATGGGCAATCATATGGCGGTGTTCGGGTAGTCAATCCTTTCCTGAAAGAGTAATCCACAAATATCTTCTCAATCCGGCAGGAAAACCTCTTAACTCAAAGGGAGCCAGGAATAATGAACGAAACCATTAACACCATCCTCTCCCGCCGCAGCATTCGCAGCTACGCGCCGGCCCCGGTGGAGCGCGAAAAGATCGACCTCATCCTCCAGTGTGGGCAGGTTGCCCCCTCGGGAATGAACCGCCAGCCCTGGCATTTCACCGTGGTCACCGACCGGAGTTTGCTGGATAAGATCTCGGCAGAGAATAAAAAGGTGCTGCTGCAATCCCCGGATGAGGCAACCCGCGCCCGGGGTCAAGACCCCAACTTCGACAGCTTCCGCGGCGCGCCGATGGCGATCATCGTCTCGGGCGACCAAACGGGTCGCAATACCATGGCGGATTGTGCCAACGCGGTAGAAAACATGGCCCTCGCCGCCACCGCGCTGGGATTGGGCAGCTGCTACCTGGCCTCCTTCAAGATCGCCATGGAACAGCCGGAAGGCGCATTTCTGATAAAGGAATTGAGGATTCCGGAAGGGTATTTCCCGATGTACGCCCTATCATTGGGCTACGGCAATGAAATCCTGGGACCGCGCCAGCCCCGTAAAGAGAACGCCATCACCTTCATCGAGTAGACGTATCGTAGGTACGATTTCAATCGTTACCTGTCATCAGAATCACCGTCCCCCACCCAGGACTTCGGGTGGGGGACGGCTGTTTGGTAGGCTTTTAACCATCCTAGACAGGTTTCTTGGTGGGCAGCTTGTTCTTCTGTTGTTCTTGTTTCTTAGTCATCTGCTCCTGTCTCTGCTTCTTGGCTTTGTTTTTATCTTTCTTGCTGTTTTTCTCTCCCATGGCGAGTTCTCCTTTCAGGTATCTCCCTGCCCAGGCAGGGGGAGGCAGCCATGTGCCGCCTCGTTATAAAACCATTATAGTCCCATTGGCACTGTTTTGGAATGTTTTTTTACCGGCCCAGTTAGATTAAAACAGCCATGGAATGAACATTCGCCTGCGCTTTTTGTATTCCATGTAAGCAGGTCCAAAAAAGCGCAGGCACTCCGCCTCGTCTGCCCTGGCCGTGGCGATCAGCAAGCCCGTCGTCGCGGCGACCAGGATGCCAGCCATCAGCCCAGGATCCTTGCAGAAGATACCCCACGCCAGGAACAGCAGCGAGCTGTACATCGGATGGCGAATATAGCCATAAACTCCCTTTGTCACCAGCTGCGTGGTCTTCTCGAAGCCGATCAGCGCCTCACCCTGCCGCTGCTCCCCTGCCCGCCCATAGCGGCGCAGAATGTAAACCGCATGCAGCACCAGGAAGCCTGACACCACCAGCAAAAACCAGGCGATCAGCTGGCGCAGGGAGAATGGATCTTCGAACCAGCGGGGCACATTGAGCAGGAATAATCCCAATATGCACTCCCAGGCGAAGAAGCGCCAGAAGCCGTGCGAGCGCGGCTGTTTCAGCGCGGCGCGGGAAAAGTACACCAGCCAGGCTGACAGGATGAGAAACAACACCAACCTGACAATCTGTTCCATAGTCATAGGATCATCTCACCCACACTAGCCCCGGTTGAACCGTTAGTATCTTCTGTAGGATGTCAGTTGAGAGCATGGTTGTCTCCTTTCCCGCCATTCAAGGCACGCGCTGCGTATACCAGATATCCGCATCGAATATCCCCTCGCCATCCGTCAGCACGTGAACGAAATATAGCAGTAAACCATCCCCGGTGAGCGAGGGCTCGCCGACGATGCCGCTGATCACCAGCTCCGGCTCCCCCCAGCGCTCGCCCAGCCACGCGGCGCGGTAGATTGCCATCCCCAGCGCAGGATCGCGGTCAGAAACAAAGTACATCGTGTTCCCATCTGCGGTGAACGCCGGCTGCAGGTCTGCCCCAGGGGAATTGACCGGCACTCCCAGGTTGGCCGGCTCGCTCCATGCGCTGCCATCCCAGCCGCTGGTCCACAGATCGCTGCCGCCCAGCCCTCCCGCCCGCGGTGACGAGAAATAGAGCGTCACGCCGTCCGGGTGCAGGGCGTGCTCGCCGTCCGGGTTGACCGTGTTGACCGGGTAGCCCAAATTGCGCCCGGGACCCGGCACACCAGCCACCAGCTCGGCGACGTAGATATCCAGGAAGTCCTCCACGGCAGGGTCCTGCCGGTAGCCGGTGTTGGTCGGGCGCAGCGAGTGAAAATACACCTTCGTTCCATCCGGGCTGAAGCTCAGCTCGCCGTCCAGCGACCCGTCAACGCCCTGGCCAAGATCGAAGAAGACCGGCGCGCTGAACTCCGCGGGGCCCCCAGATCGCGTGAGGCGATAGGTGCCGTTGGGCGGCGCAGTTACCTGCTCGGGGGTTAAGCTGCCGATCAGATCCTGGGTAAACAGGAAGTACAGCGTCTTGCCATCCCGCGAGATCTCGATGGCGTCCTCAGGGCAGGGGGAATTGAGCGGCGGGGAGAGGGCAGCGGCGGGCTCCAATCCGGCACCACCACTTCAGGTGTGTGGGCATCGCTGCGGGTGTGCGGCGGAAGATTACATTCGAGCGGAGGCAGGGGCGTCGGGGTAGGATCGCTTCCCCCCCCGGCGCAGGCGCTGACGGCGAGCAGCAGGTAAATCCACAGCAGCAGACCGCGTAGCAGGTTTATGCATCAACGCTCCCAGGCATCAGCAAGTTATGATTCCAACATCAGTTTGTGATCGTACGGCAGCAGTTCGCGCAGCCTCACCACCACGCCTTCAGCCACCAGCACCTCGGCGTCCAGATTCTTATCATGCAGCTGGCTGATGAACTCGCGGCAGCGCCCGCAAGGCGGCAGGATGCGCCCATCCCAGCCCACCGCCACCATCTTCAGCACCTGGCTTTCCCCCGCGGTGACCATCGCCCCCGCGGCGGCATGCTCGGCGCAGAAGCCCATCGAGCTGCCGGTATCGATGCACACCCCGGTGTACACCTGCCCCCCGGCGCTCAGCAGCGCCGCCCCCACCCCGCCCGCCTCGGCATGCTCGGACAGGCGGCGGGGATTGAGCACAGATTTGGCTTTCTCGTACAACTCTTCGAATGAAATATCCATCGTAATCCTCCGTCTTGATAGTGCCAGGCGCCGCATCAGCTTGATACTACATAATTGTATACCATCTGCACCAATTTGCTGTCATGACGCCTTCTTATTACCCGCAAACCAGCTGTTTTCCCACCGCAGGGCGGCTTCGCGCCCTTGTAGGTGCAGTTTATGGTTATTAACGAATAAATAATGTAACCGGTGAGTCAGGGCGGGTCATCCCGGCAATGCTTCTATGCCTGAAAGAGCCTAATATGGGCGATAATCTCGAGCCAGCCGGAGGTCAGACCCGCCCCTACTGTTATGGTAAATATTTTTTAATATTTATCAACTGCCGTCACGGAGACCCTCAAGGATTTCTGTGCTAAACTATGCTTTGGTATGCACGATCTCCAGGCAGAAAAGGCTCCTGGTCTACCAGGAAATCCTTGAGGGTCTGGAAGCATAGGTGTTTTGTTAGGTTCTGGGCGTAAAGCAGGTCTTTGCTGTATTAAGCGTAACCAGCCCTGCGCTCTGACACAACCAGGAGGGACAATGTCAAAACTCACCGGCAAGCTTCTCCGCCTCACCAGCCTTGTCCTGGTGGGCACCAGCTTCCTGGCAGCCTGTTCTCCTTCCTCCCCCACACCCACAGCCAGCCCATCCCTGCCGGCTGCAACAGCCTCCCCAACCCCTCCAGCCACCCACACCCCCACCCCTTCCATTACCCCCACCCAGACCCGCACCCCCACGCCCACGCGCACCACCGTTCCCACCTACATCCCCATCACGCCCGTGCTGCAGGGCACCAGCCTGCCCGCCTCCGGTGCAGCCATTTCAGCCAACAATGCCGACCGGCTGACCCTGCTCGCCCGCTGGGGGCTGGGCAACCCGGGTGACATCGTCTACGCCCCCGATGGGCAATACCTGATCGCCGCCTGCACCACCGGGGTGTATTTTTTCGATCCGGCAGACTATTCACTCAGCAAACAGATCGATACGCCCTACATTGCCCTGCACCTGGCAATCAGCCCGGACAGCCAACTGGTGGCGGTGGCAGGCCCTGAGAACGTTTATATTTATCAAATCAGCGATCTACAGCTGCTGGATACCTTTCCCGCCCGAGCCAACAGCCTGGATTTTTCACCGGGTGGGCAGGAGCTGGCAATTGGGATGAGATCTGATCCCACCTGGAAAATACAATTACGAAATGTCCTCAGTGGGGAAATACTTAGCGTCATCCAAAACGAGATGGGGATATGGGATGTCCACTTTGCCCCGCAAGGTGGCTTTGTCGCCTCAGGCGGTTTTGATACCAAGGTGTGGTCCCTGGATGGAACACTGACCGCGGAACAAGGGCCTTACAGCAGCGGTGGTATGACCGCAAGTATCTCCTTCTCCCCGGATGGCAGCCTGCTTGCTGAAGGGTCCGATTATGAAATCCACATCTGGAGCGTGTTAGAGGATGGACGTCTCATCCATCAGCGCCAGCTAGACCTGACAGATTTTGATTATGCTTTTATCGAAGAGGTTGCCATCTCACCTGATGGATCTATGGTAGCAGCCGCCCTGGTAACCGGTATCTACATCTGGAATCTTGAGACTGGCTATTGTTTTTTCAGCTCTGAAACGAACAGTTTCACATTATTTACCAGCCTGACCTGGTCGGCTGACAGCCGGCACATCGCCGCCGCATCTCCGGAATCCGGTGTGCAGATTTGGGATGTGTCCAGCGAGGATATTACCGCTTCGCTGCAAGCCCAAACCGGGTCGTTCACCACTTTAGCCTGGTCTCCGGACGGGCAGATGCTGGCAGCCGGGGCTGAGCAAGGCCGGGCATACCTGATCAATGCCCACAATGGAGACCTGCTCCGACAATTGGGGGCAGGAAATACCCTGGACAGCCTGGCGTTCGCGCCCGACGGTCAGACGCTCGCGCTTGGTTACCAATCTTACACAGTGGAGTTTTGGACTTCGGAAGGTGTGCTCACCCACACACTGGAAGGCGTTTGGGTATGGATCAACGGAAGGCAGATTTTACACTGGTGGAGAGCTTTTCAGCGCTATCCTTGCGGAGGATTGGCAGATCGCCCAGGCCAGGTTGTGGAACACCCACGATTGGAGTGTCGCCATGACATTCTCTGTCGGTGCCAGTGACTACTATGCGATCACCGGTTTTAAGCTCGCTCCAGACCAGCAGACTGCCGCAATCAGTGTCATTGAAATGACCGGCGTAGATTATCAAGATGTGATCCGCATCGTCACGGTTCCCGATGGTGAGCGCTCACCAGCCTGGCATCCGCCCAGCACCCAATACTGGGCTCTCATCAGATCAACCGCCTATTCACCATCCGGAGACCTGCTGGCAGTATTCAGCGCTGGATATGATTTTGAAGATGCTCACGTGCAGGTCTGGCGGACCAGCGATTGGGAGCGGCTCTATACGATCCGCATTGAGGCCGAGCGGATCGAACAGGGATTGGCTTCCAGCCTGCAGGATTTGTTGGCCTGGTCACCCGACGGCACCTTGCTGGCGGTAGGTGTGAGCGACGGCGCCATCCAGATTCTGCAGCGCGGACAATGGCGAATTGCTGTTCACCTTATCCGGTCACCGCACGTGGGCGCCGGGGGTGGCTTTCTCGCCCGACGGGCGCATACTGGCTTCCTGCTCGCTGGATGGCACGATCATGCTGTGGGGCACGCGGTAGCGGCTTTTACCTATCCCCCTGCCCCCTTCCCTGCAGGGAAGGGGAGATACTGAGCCGCTTGACCAGGATCAAACACGGGTTGTGCTCGTCCCAGACCTGGCTGAGCTCCTCCAACGGTCTGAAGCCCAGGGCCAGGTAGAAGGCCCTGGTGTGGGCATAACCGGGGTCGGGATGCGACGGCCCCAGGGTTTTCGACCTGCAAATATTCCACCCCCTGCGTCAGCAGCCATTTTTCAGCTTCCACCACCAGCGCCCTGCCGGTGCCCTGGCGGTGGGCGTCTTCCTTTACCCCCATCACTAAGATTTCTGCGGCGTAGGGGTTGTGCTGTTTGAGGCTGAGAAAACCCAGCACGCCTTCGGGGGTAGATGCCAGGAAGGTGGGCAGCGCATCAATTTCAGCCGCATATTGGACAATGGCAGCCTCGATGCCGAACCATTCCGGCAACCCGCGCAGCACGGGTTCACACGCTGCAGATTTTTCGTAATGAGGTCCGGTGATGGTGAAAATCAAAGCTATGCCTCTCCTGCCAGTTTTCCTACCTCATGTGAAGATCGGCTGGATGCCGTAGTCTGCCACCAATGCGTTCATTTCGGCGTCCGCCGGGCGGGTAGTGATGCGCTCGGCAGCCTGCAGGATCTTGGGCAGCAGCGCCATGTCCCCGCTGGTGATCAGGAAGACCTGCGGGTCGCCCAGCACCCAGGCCACCGCCTTGTCGATCGCCGCCGGCTCGGTCAGCGGCTCGTAGTGGTAGGTGTTGTGCGTGCGGGGGCGGTCCTCCCACGGGCGGCGGGCGAGGGATTTGATCGTCTGCAGCGCCACGTTGCGCTGGCGACACAGCTCAGCCAGCGCCTCGAAATCCGCCGCATAGTGGCGGTGGTGCATCTGCCAGTAGCTGTAGGGCAGCAGCACGCTGTCGAAAGCAAAGCGCTCCAGGCTCTGTGCGTGCATTTTGGGCGCCGGGGTGCCATGCCCGGTCACCCCCAGGAAGCGCACCAGGCCCTTCTCGCGCGCCTCGAGCATGGCTTCCAGCGCGCCCCCCGGCCCCATCACCTTCGCCCAGCCGACCGGGTTGGTCAGCCCGTGCAGCTGCCACAGGTCGATTTGATCCACGCGCAGCGTATTCAAAGAGATCTGCAGGTCTTCCCAGGCTTCCTTGTAGCCGCGCTTGCGCGTCTTGGTGGCCAGGAAGAAATCGCCGCGCTGCTTTTCCATCCACGCCCCGATGCGCGCCTCAGCGTCCCCATACAGGCGGGCCACATCGATATGGTTGATGCCATGCTCCAGCAGCAGCTCAAGGGCACGGTCTGCCTCGGCCTGCGTTGCCTGGCTTAAGGCATAGCCGCCAAAAATGACGCGTGTGCTGGCGTGGTCGGTGCGGCCAAAGGTTTGTTTTAGAATCATCGCTCATACCCTCCGCCCTGAATTCTACCTGAGATCAAGTTTTTCACCGCCCAAACTGCCACCAACCACAAAGGACGCCAGGTACACAAAGGTTATTACAATAATCTTCGTGTCCCTTTGTGTCCTTCGAAGTCCTTTGTGGTTCCAGCTTTTAACTCCCCTTACCTCAGCTCCAACAGCAGCTCCACGATCTCAGTCCCGCGCGCGTTGGCGTAGCCCCGCGACTCACCGATGACCGCAAAGCCGCACTTCTCCAGCACCCGCCGCGAGCCAAGGTTGTCCTTCGCCACCCGGGCATACATCGGTCGCTTCAGGTTGGCAGTCCGCAGGAACTCCCCCAGCGCCCAGGTGGCAATGCCCCTGCCCCCAGAATTCCCGCCCCAGCCAGTAGCTGACCTCCGGGCGCCCCTCTTCTTCATAGTTCAGCACAGACCCGGCGACCTGCCCCTCGCACAGGATGGTGCGGATGAGGATGGTCGGCTCCGCCCGGATGCGGTTCCAGTGGGCGTTGAAGGCTTCTCGATTGGATGGATCTTTGGCGGTGAATGCCGCCATGTAGTTGGCTTCGGGGTCGAGCTGCTGTTGGAAGAAGATGGGGAGATCGGTGTCGGTGATGCTGCGGAGTGAGAGGTTGGGTGGCATCATGGCAGTGCCGGGCTTTCCGGAATGATTATTCCCATTTCCGCATCGTATTGCTCGCGCTCATCTTCGCTCATCTGGTCCCGCAGCACATGCAGCGTGAACCCACCCAGCAGCAGCCCGTCGTCAACGATCATCCAATCGGATATTTCCTCCAAGCTGGCGGTAACCTGGTCTCCGAGGTGAATATCAGTAATGAAAACCGGCTTATTGTCCAGAATGCCTGCGAACTGCCCGTCCATGTAGCTTAGCTCGCTGACCCACATGTGCTCTACCTCGCCCGCTTCGCCATACGGGAAACCCACTTTGATCGAAAAATATGATTGGGTCGCGGTCGGGGCTTGCAGCGCGGCGATGAACAGGGGTAGGGTGTCTTGCGCCTCTTGAATGGCTGCATTCATCTCGGGGTCATCCGCGGCGACGGATATGACGTTCCCGCCTTCCCCTGCCACCAGCTCCTGGATCGATCCGCAGGCTAGCAGCATGAGGCAGAACAGGGCAATGAGGATCAGAATTTTACGCATGGGATTCTCCCTTCGTGATAGTATATTTTCTATGGGATTATACATCCCCCATCCCCTCCCACACCGCCACACACTTATACCTCTCCCTCAGCCACCTCACTCCCGGATTGTCATCCATATTGATCGCCGCGATCCCCACCACAACGCCGCCCACCCCCTCAATCATTTCCACCGCCGCCTGGACCTGCGCCCCGGTCTCGACCCACTCATCCACCAACAGCACCCACGCTCCCGCAGGGAGGCCACCCTGCCTTAGCTCCAGCGTCTTGGGCTGTCCGCTGTAATCCACGAACGCAACCGAAGTCACCGCTACCGGCAGCTTGCCACCCTTGCGGATGGGGGTGAAGCCCTTGTGCAGGTGAACTGCTATCGCCGTGCCCAAGATGAAGCCGAGGGCGTCGATGCCGGCGACTAAATCGATGTCAGCGGCGTCAAACGGTGCGCACAGGTCAGCGACAAGCTCAGCAAACGCCTCCGGGTCGGCGAACAGCGGCGTCACGTCGCAGCGCGGGCCGGGTGTGTTGGTGTCGATCAGGCGCAGGTAATCTTTCATGCTCAGCCTCCGTTTTGATCATCCCAGCCGAGCCACGACCGGTGTATAAGCCACAAAGCTTTTGGTCAAACCGTAATAGCGTTCTTTATAGATCGCCGCCCCGGGAAACAAGGCCCTGAACTCCACCTCGCTCAGCAAACAGATCGCTGCCACCGACCCCGCATTGGTGTTATCCGCAAATCGTCTGTGGAACATGGTTTCCCTGTGGGCTGCTGCCCGGTTTGATTGTAGCATGAAATAGCATCCACCAACTTGCCTCCCCGCCCAACCCGTGATACGCTTAACCTCCACCCAAGGAGTCTCCATGAAAATCGGCGTCGTCATCCAACTGGTCGAAATCTCCACCCTCGGGCGCGCACTCACCTTCCCCGAAATCCGCGCCGCCGCCCAGCACTGCGAGGAGCTGGGCTTCAACTCGCTGTGGATCTATGATCACCTGCTCTATCGCATGAAGAAGGGCGTCACCACCGGCATCTGGGAGGGCCTGGAGCATGTTATCCGCCCTGGCAGCCTGCACGCAGAAGGTGACGCTGGGGCCGCTGGTCGCCTGCAACTCGTTCCGCAACCCGGCGCTGCTGGCGAAGATAGCCCACACCGTCGACGAGATCAGCGACGGGCGGCTCATCCTGGGTGTCGGCGCCGGTTGGAACCAGCCCGAATATGATGCTTTCGGCCTCCCCTTCGACCACCGCGTCGACCGCTTCGAGGAAGCCCTTCAGATCATCCGCCCGCTGCTCAAGGAAGGGTATGTCGATTTCAGCGGCAAGTACTATACCGCTCGCGACTGCGAGATCCGCCCCCGCTCGCCGCGTCCCAGCGGCCCGCCATTGATGATCGGCGCCAGCCAGCCACGCATGCTGCGCCTGGCAGCCCAGTACGCCGACCTGTACAACACCTGCTACATGACCATCCCCTGCTCCACGGAAATCCCCCTGCGCCGCCTGCGCAAAGCCTGCAAGGAGACCGGGCGCGAGCTGGCAACCCTGCCTTACACCTTCTTGATCAGCCTGTCCTTCGGCGACCTGCTGGGCTGGAAAACGCCCAAGAAGCGCGGCACGCTCAGCGGCTCGAACGAAGAGCTCGCCGCCGTGCTGGCAGAATACGCAGCCCTGGGCGCTGCCCACCTGATGTTCCACATTGTCCCTTCCACCCCCGAGGCTTATGCCCGGCTGGCAGAGGCGGTGGCGCTGTACCGTTCATCTGTTTAGGAGAAAACAATGTCCACTTCGGTCTTAGTCGGTTATGCCACGCGCTATGGCTCCACGCAGCAGGTCTCCGAAGCGATTGCTGAGACGCTGCGCGCCGCCGGGCTGCCGGTCGAGCTCAAGCCCCTGCGAGAAGTGCGCTCTCTGGACGGGTATCATGCCATCGTGATAGGCGCGCCGCTCTTCATGTTCCACTGGCACAAGGAGGCGCTCAATTTCCTTTCTCGCCACCGCAAAGCGCTGCAGGGGCGGCCCGTGGCGGTCTTCGCCCTTGGCCCCGTCCATGATCCCCATGATGACAAGGAATGGCTGGATTCGCGCGCCCAACTAGATAAAGAGCTGGCGCAGTTCCCCTGGTTTGCACCGCTCGCCCTGGAAATGTTCGGCGGCAAGTATGACCCCGCCGCGCTGCGCTTCCCGTTAAAAATGTTCGCCGGCGCCGAACCCGCCAGCGACATCCGCGACTGGGATGCCATCCGCTCGTGGACGGAAAGCCTGGCGCCGCGTTTGGGGTAGAGTAAAATCCGGAGTGCAGCAATCACCCTGGATAACAGAATTGTTGCGGGCTAATGATCCGGCGTTAGCCGCACCACATCCCGGCTAAGCTGCTTGGGGCGAGTCAGGATCATCTGCGGGGTTAAAATCGGCCTATCCTGATGATTCTAAGGGGTTGGGTTGTCGCTTCGAATCAGATCCAATGTGTATGCTAATACAGGATCCTTCCCATCGATCCGATCTTGAAACGTCGTTTCAACAACCACATCAGGAATTACACCGCGATCATCATACAGGCCATTAGGACGTATATAGCAGCTCACCGGGCATCGATACAACAAATGCGTACGAGGCAAAGCGACTGGATCATATATATACCCACAGTATGAGGCAGGGGCAGTTGTTTCTTCACCAATCAAGATCGCCAGATTGTAATCCTGGAGGATGGTCGCGAAGGTGATAGCCGCCGAATATGTATCTGGCCCAATTAGTAAATAAAGCTTGCCCTGGAAACGCAGCGGGATATCCAATGGTTGGATGAGATCACATTCTATCTCCCTGGGACTGGCCGATATATCCACGCCATAGCGAGCATAACGAATAGAACATCTTCGGTATGGCTGGTTGGTGAGATATTTCATCACTAAGTCAACCTGGTCATACATCCCACCTTCATTGGAGCGAATATCGATGATGAGATGCTGAACTACCTCCTCCTGGATTTGGGTAAATGCAGGTTGCAGATATTGCCCTAAGTTGCCCATAAAAGTATTGATGGTCAATATTCCGATATTTTCATCAGGGAGCGTAGAATAAACTAATCCCTCAGGGGGTGAGTAGTCAAACGATTCTGTCATTCTTTGCCTAAGCATCTCAAGCGTCGTTCCATAAACCGGATAAGTCGCAGGGATCTCTGCACCTGGATTAAGCAGCTCCACCTGATATTCTGGTATCGATCCGTATAAAAACCACAATGACATTATGAAATCGGGAAAGAAGCTAAAGGATGGTAGATCATTCAAGATGGTGGAAATGGGTATACCATTGATTTCCAATAACTCGGCGCCAGGCTGGATATCAGCATTTCCAATGTTAGCAGCAATGAATGCTTGCTGCCCTTGATATTCAACCAGCAGGGGAAAGAAAAGCTCCTTCATATCAATCGCATCAATAGGTAAAGAGACCGCAGTGTGTGAATCTCCTAAACTGGCAACTAATGGAGCAATTTTCAGATAGTAACTCACCAGAAGTCATTGGCTGGTTCAGGTCAGCATAAATTTGCTGCCGCTCAAGATCGACCTCTGCCTTGGGTCGGTGAGCGTAAAGATCAGGATGGGTAATCTCAAGTGTATAGAATAGCTCATTCAAATCAGCGCGCATGTCTTCAGGCGATAACAGCACATAGTCTCCAAGCAAAATTGGGGTCGGCGTTGGCATAGGCGTGGTAATTTGGGTACCGACTAAGGCTGGTTCGTCTGGCGAGGGGGAAGTGCTGTGGGTTGATTGTGGCAGGGTGCCTGCGTTTGTACATGCTGCCAGCAACAGGATTAGACTCTCGACGAATAGGAATTTTCGGATCATTGAGTTCTCCTGCCTTATAAGAAAGTCGTAGGGTCGGTTGAGGGCTCATCTTTTATCGCAACTTTGTTCTAGATAGGCTAAACTTGAGCAGGAAGGAGAGAAGGAAATGGAACAAAGTGCGGAAGGGTTTGCAGAGCAGGCATGGGGTAAAGTAGAATTAGGTGACCGGAGGTTGACGAGGCGAGCGGTGAAGCTGGGGGCATGCATGGCGCGTAACCCTGAAGCATCGTTGCCCAGGCAAGTAAAGGATGCCAGCGCTTTGGAAGGGGCGTACCGTTTGTTGAATAACACTTGGGTAACACTCGAGAAACTACTAGCTCCCAGCTATGCGCAGACGCGTGCAGCAGCGGAAAAGATGGAAGTGGTTTTGTGGGTGAATGACCTGACCGAGTTGGATTACACTTTTCACAAGCGTGTGGAAGGGTTGGGGCCTATCGGAGATGGCAGGGGACGCGGGCTGCTGATGCATACGACGATCGCAGTGGGGCCTGGGGACATGCGATGTTCTTGGGTTAGGGCAAGTGAAGGTACTTTTACGCGAACCGCACGCCTGTACCCAAGCCAAAATGGACCCGTTCGATGGAGGGGCGGGTGTGGGAGATGGCAGCCGAGGAGATTGGGAGTGCGCCGGAGGGGGTTACGTGGGTGGAAGTATCGGATGCGGGCAGCAACTTTTTCCCCTATTGGGCCACCTGCCGGGCGCACAACAAGCATTTTTTGATTCGGGTTGCGCAAAACCGCTGGGTGCGAGAGCAAGAAGAAGATGTCGCCCACAAACTGATCGATTATGCCCGTTGGCTGCCCGCAGTAGCAGGCAGTGAACATACCATCTCGATCCCGGCCAGGAAAAACCAGGCTGCGCGCCTGGCGGAGGTTCAGATGGCCTGGGCCGGGGTGCAGGTCGCCTCTTCTTCGCAAGCGTCACCCGCGGAACGTGCACTGCCAGCCTTTTCCGCCTGGGTTCTGCGAGTTTGGGAACCCGAATCCTCCCAAGGGCGTGGAGGGCCTTGAGTCGATCTTGCTCTCCTCACTGCCAGTGACCAATCTGGCAGAAGCATATGAACGCACGCAATGGTACTCATGTCGCTGGATATGTGAGGACTTTCATCAGTGTCTCAAGACTGGCTGCCAGATCGAACGTTCGCAGCTAGATGAGCGCACGGACTTGGAGGCACTGCTTGGCTTTGCGGCGCCAATTGCCCTCCGCTTGCTGCAAATGCGTCAGGCAGCCCGAGAGCATTCCGATGTGCCGGCAAGCACCGTTGTCGATCCCCTGATGGTCGAAGTGTTGGCTCAACGGTTGCAAGTGAGTGAGAAAACGATGACCATGCATGAATTTTGGCGTTTGGTCGCTCGCCTGGGTGGTTTTTTAGGTCGCAAAGGCGATCTCGATCCTGGATGGCGCACTGTTTGGTGGGGTTGGCGCTACCTGTCGGACTTGACAGATGGCGCCCGCTTGATCTTGAACAATAGAACATAGTTGCGATAAAAGATGAGGGTTGAGGGCGGTTTCCTAGATCTCCATTCCCATCCATTATCCGCCCTCAACCCACCGCATCACTGCTTGTTTCGGCGCACCAATCTCCACACGATACTACTCAATCCAGCCAGCAGCATCAAGCCCACACCCAGGGCAAGAAAGACCTGATAACTCTGGCCGATGGTACGCGCCATGGGTGGCAGCACCTGTGACGCCAGGTAGCCCACCATACCGGTTGCGCTGCTCTCCTCTATCGAAGGCGCGGGGATAGATTTAACCGCCAGGGCGAGGAAGGTGAAAAATATCGCCCCCGGCAGGCTGGCAAAAAACAGCGCACACCCAGGGCTGCCAATCCGCCCAAAGCGGTAGCTGAAGAGCACCAGCGGAATGAGCATAAAGCAGGATACAGCCGCCATGAGGATCAGCGCGCGCTGCAGCGCTTGATGTGTCTGCAGGGTGAGTACGTTGAAAAGTGCCCCGCCCTCGATGATCTGTGTTTTCAGCTCGGGGTCGTCAGCCAGGGCAGCCAACCCATCGATGCCATCCGGATAGATCGCTTCGGCCCATTTCTGGAAGAAGTGCAGCCGGATTTCCCGGGGTGTCAGCCCTTCGATGTCTTGCTCGGATACGAAGATGCGCAGACCGGGGATAGGCTGGATGCTTCCATCCGGGCTGGCATCCAACATTTGGCGCATGAGTCCAATGTCCGTCTCGTCATCCAACCCGTTGGGGCTGAACATCAGCGCCGTCGCCAGGGTCAGCACTTCGATCGCCGGTTGCTCAGCCGTGACCTGTACCAGCCCGTAGATCAGCAATGTCACACTCAACATGAAAGCCAGGATCAAGCCAGCAATCCACTTGGCATCCACATGCCAGTAAGGTCGCGCTTTTGGGGTTTGTTCAATGCCCATCGTTACCTCCTTAACATTTACATTCACAATCGTTGGGTGGGTTGAAGGCGGTTTCCCAGCTCTCCATTCCCAACCCTGACCCCGCCTTCAACCCACCTTATTCCACAGCCCAGTCATTAGCCTATCCATCCATTGGGTTATCATTGGATCACGCCGCTCTGCCGGATCATTTCTACCGCCCGGGCAACCCCATTCTCCTTGCGAATCCGCTCCCCTAATCTGGCTGCTGACTGGCGCATCTCAACATCAGTAATTGTAACGCGGATTGCCTCACTCAATCGCTCGACCGTCAACCGCCGGCGCGGGATTGGCCTGGGCCCCACACCCAACCGGTACACCCGCTGCGCCCAGAAGGGCTGGTCGCCCATGAACGGCGTGAGGATCGATGGCACTCCGGCTGCCAGGCCAGCGGCGGTAGTGCCCGCCCCGCCGTGATGTACCACCGCCGCCATTTGCGGGAACAGCCACGCGTAGGGTACAGAAGCAGTCAGGTAAACACTCTTCGGCAGCGCCTCCTTATTCAATCCATTCCAGTCCGACAGCAGCACCCCGCGCTGTCCTGTCTGCGCCAGCGCCTGCAGGATCAGCTCCGTGGTCTGCTGCGCATTTTTACTCCCCATGCTGCCAAAGCCGATAAAGACAGGCGGCGGCCCTGCCTGTAAAAAATCCACCAGCTCTGGTAGCGGCTGCCAGTCCGCAGGGGGTTCCAGGAACCAGTAACCGGTGACATGCAGATTAGCGTCCCAATCTCCAGGCCGCGGGATCACGTGCGGGCTGTAGCCATATAAGATCACCTGCCGCGCATGCGCGCCTGAGAACGGCCCCCAGACCGGCGCCGGCGGCAGGCCAAGCACCTGCCGGCGGGCCTGGTTATCCGCCGGGCGGGTGGCTTGCCATATCATCTGCTGCACCAGGCGATGCGACAGCCGGTTTGCCCAGGCGGTCACCCGCGTCTGGGGCAGCGGGGTAAGCACCCCCGGGAACCCGCGGGTGGGTGTGAACGGGTAGAGATAGGCCTGGATGAGTGGGACAGCCAATTTCTCCGCCAGCGCCAGGCCGACGAACAGCCCACCCAACCCGCTGATGATCAGCTTTGTGCCCTGGCAGGCAGCCAACCCGTTCTTTGCCGCCTGCAGAACCAACCGCTGCGCCGCGCCCTGCATGCTGGAGAGGATCTTCAAGAAGTTGCCCTGCTCCAGCAAGTCCTGCATGCCCTGTGTCACGGCCTGCATGTTGCCGCCCATATCGTGGAACGCCAGGCCGTGGGCTGTGACCAATTGGCGGAAATCCTCTGAGGTCAGCACGCCAACCGTATACCCTGCCCGCTGCAGCCCCACCCCCAGGGCGACGTATGGTTGCACATCCCCACGGCTTCCGGCAGCAACGATGATAATAGGTAAACTCATCTTTCCTCTAAGGCGCCAGGATAATGTCCAGGGGATCAAGGATGGGATTCTCCACATCCAGCACGAGATCTGGTCGGGTGAGGGTGGCGAAGTTGTTGGCAGGGCAGTCCTCAGCGCCAAAGCCGCCAGCGGAGAGAGTGAAACTATCCAGCGGCAGGCGGGTGAACAGGTAATAGCCATTTGCCCGGCTGCAAACCCGTTCATGGAAGCCGGTGCCCATCCCATTGATCTCTACAGCAATATCCGCCAGCGGGCTGCCCGCCCCATCATAGACAAAGCCGGAGACAGCGCCTGCCGGCTGGACGGCGATCTCGTTCTCCTGCTTGTTGATGAATAATGCATGGCGGCTATCCTGTACCCGGCAGTCATAACCGCTTTCACCCTCTGGCGGTTCATAATAGCTGAACGTCCCAACGAAAAGGATATACTGCCCGTCCTCCAACTCTGACAGGCTGATACCGTAATCATTTCCATCCGGCGATCCAGCCGCGCCGGGCTCGAAGGAGTTCCAGGGTGCGTGGTGCAGCGTGGTGATCGTTTCTGCTCCGTAGAGCATACCGCTTTCCCTCCAGGGAGTATGTTCCAGCACGAGCTGGTATGAGCCGTATCCATTTTCGGGGTCGAAGTAGCCCGGGATGATCTCTGGCGCATCCCAGGTCAGCTCCAGGTAGATTCTCCAGCCTGAAACACCAGCGCGTAGATTTGTGGCTGCGCCCTGGTCGCAGCGGCGGAAGGTGTCATCATCCGCAGCGCCCGGCACGGGCTGGCCCAGCACGTCCAGCAGGGTGAAATGGTATGCCTGACCGGGGAGGGCTGTGCCCACGAGGTGGGTGTCGAAACGGAACAGGTCGATGAAGTTCACATCCGGGCTGAAGATGTCGGTGTGGAAATCTGCCAGGTAGGCAGTACCCTCCGGGGCTTCGGCCAGCATCTGGAACGAAACAATGTTGGTCTCCCCATGAAAGTTGGTCACATCGAAGGGAGGGATATAAGCCAGGTCGCGGTGCAGCCCAAACTCGCCCAGGAAGCTCAGCGCGCTATCCAGTCCGGGAGGGCATAAAACAATATCGTGCGTGGAATGTTCCCCATGCCAGGCAACCTCGCCGGCGGCGGTATAGGCGGTACCGCTGAGGCGGTCGTTCCTGATCCCGCCACTGCCCATCTCAGCCGCGCCGACCAGGCGGATGACCGCCGCGCCACCCTCCAGCTCGGAGGCGATCAGGGTGCTGAGCATGTTCAGGGTGTAGCTCCCCGTATCCGCATCATATTCCGCCTGCAGGGAGAGTGGCGCCTGGCCTCCAGAAGCCTCGGTCTGCATGCAGCCTGTGCCCAGGTAGGTATTGGGCTGGTCGGGGGCTGGCTCGAGCAGGACGATGTGCAGGAGCAGCCGTGTTTCGACGCCAGCCTCGAGGAAAGCGCCGTTGACCTCCCAGACCCCATACAGGTCGCTGGGCGGCTGCGCCTTTTGCCCTGGCTTGAGCATGAAGAGAAGGATGATTGCCAGAAGGATGATAGCAATAACAATGAGGATTACGATCCATTTTTTCGACATGCTGGCCTCCTTAGTGGGTGGTGAGTGAACCTTAGGAAGAGTGGGCGGAAAAACGAGAGATGATTAAATCGTATAGCTCAATATGTCAAAACCAGCCCCACCCCGACCTCTTTAAGCGGCAGCGACCCTGCCAACTCAATTTTAGACTTCAAATCCGTGCAGTGGCAGGCATGCACGCTTTCTGGCTTTACGTTCTCTAAATAGCCAATCGTCCCCGCTAATTGCTGCTCCGATGGATCCAGCAAATGAAAACCGCCGATGATATCCAGCACCCTGTGCTCCCCGGTAACCTTCCGGGCATATTCCACGATGTTGCAAATCCCTGAATGCGAGCAGCCGGTAATGAGCACCAGACCATTAGGAGATCGATATACCAGCGGAGAGTCATCCAGCAAGGTGTCGTCGCGTTCCATGCCATTTTCCACCACCACTCCCAGGGGTTTCTGCGCCTCGAAATCCGTCACCCGCTCTATTTCCCCCAGGAAGAGCAGGTTTTGGGTGAGCTGCCGCGGGGCGCGGCTGAGCTGCAGGTCAAAGAAAGCAGCCAGTTTTTCAGCCGAGAGCAGGGAGCCAATCTCGGGCAGGTCGCGGTAGCGTTTGCTTGCCAGGACGCCGGGGTGAGCCACCAGGCTGGGGCGTTTTACCGCCCGCTTCTCGACGATCCCCTCCGTGAAAAGCTGGATCAGCGGCGCCAATCCCCAGGTGTGATCCAAATGACCGTGAGACAGCACGATGACATCCACATCCAGCAGGTCAATATGCAATTTTTGGGCATTGCGGATGAAGGCATCTGAATAGCCGGCATCGAACAATATCTTCATCCCATCTGCTTCGATGAAATACGACACACCCGGCTCGCCCAGGAAGTAGCGATCGATGAAGGTGTTATTGTCCAGCAGGACGGTGAGTTTCATGGTGTCTACCCTCACTATTGGACTAAAACACCCTGCTTATAGACGCTGAGACGCTCGCTGTCTTGCAGAACGGTGATATCGCTCAGCGGGTCGCCATCCACCAGCAGGATATCTGCCAGCTTGCCAGCCTCCAACGTGCCTGCCTGGTCCGCGATCAGACAGCACTGCGCCGCGTTCCTGGTTCCGGCAAGAAGCGCTTCCATTGCAGAGAGACCGCCTTCCTGCATCATCAAGGGCAATTCGATCGCATTGGCGCCATGCATATTCGCAAAAAAAGCATCCGTCCCCAGGGCAATTTTGACGCCTGCGGCGCACGCCCGGCGAAACCAGCCCTTTCCTTCGGCTGCCAGGCGGTCTTCTTTCCGTTTGGCGGCTTCACTCAGCCCCTCGGTCTCGCTGCGCTCTGAGAGCAGCTTGGAAATGTGCAGTGTGGGCACTAAAAATGTCCCGGTTGATAGGAACAGGTCGATCGCTTCCTGATCCAGCACATTGCCATGCTCGATGGAGGTGACCCCCGCCCGCAGTGCGTTCTTGACGCCCGCTAAGCCTTCAGCATGCGCCATCACACCCACACCTGCCCGCCTTGCCTCTTCAACGATCACCGCCAGTTCGGATGGGGACCATTCGGCAATGAAAGGCGACCCTTGCGGCGCCATGACCCCCCCGGTGGCAAATATCTTGACGAAATCCACCCCCTCCCGCAGTACCTTGCGCATGGTTTTACGCACATCTTCGACGCCATCGCATACCCGCCAGCTATCCTCGTCCACCATCAGGGTTCCGGAAGGAAACCACATTTCCATCAACCCGCCTGTCTGCCCAATCCTGCCTGAGGCAAGCAGCCGTGGTCCCGTGATCAGCCCCATTTCGATCGCCTGGCGGATGCCAGCATCGGCCCCGCCGGCATCGCGGACGGTGGTGAAGCCTGCCCGCAGGGTTCGCTTGAGGGGTTCCATAGCTTTATAGTAGGCTACAGCTTTGGGGGTGAATAGCTGTTGATCCAGCGCGGCGGAGGAATACATAATATGAACATGTGTATCGATCAACCCCGGCATGACCGTCTTATCCGCCGCGTCGATAATTTCTGTCCCGCTGGGAATCACAACGGTTGCAGCAGGTCCTACGGTCTGGATGTTCTTACCCTCAAAGAGTACCACGCCATCTTGTATGGGATCGCCTCCCCTTCCATCGATCAATGACCCGGCTTTGATTGCATACATTCTTCTCTCTCCTTTACACGGTGCATGCTCTTACTTATCTCCCATCACCTTCTCCACCCGCTCTGCGATTGCCTGCATCACTTCTTCGGGCAGCGGGCCAAACTGCTGCGCCTGCACCAGGGCCTGCATCTGCGCCAAACTGCGAAAGCCCGGCAGCGGAATGGTCAGAGGCGAGCGCGCCCAGATCCACCCCAACGCTCCCTGCACTGCGGAGCGCCCGCCGTGGGTGAGGAATGGCTCGATCTGTTGCACACAGCTCAGCACCTTCAGGAATTCCTGGTGCTCGAACCAGGGCGCGCGTGGATCGTCCTGCTCCAGCTTCGTCTCCGCCGACCAGCGCCCGGTGAGCACCCCCATCAGCAGCGGCACACGGTTCAGGCTGGCAAGGTCCTGTTCCCGGCAGAGTTCCAACATTGCGGGATTATCGTTGAACACGTTCAGCCGGTGCTCAATGGCAGTGCAGTGTTCTCCGCCGGCGAAAATCCTGGCCCTGGAGACATCATCCGTGCTCCAGCCGTAATAGCGGATCTTGCCCCCCTGCACCAAGCCTTCCAGCACGTCCACCATCTCTGCTGCTTGCTCGAGGGGGTAATCACGGCGGTGCAGCAGGTATAGATCCAGGCTGTCGACATCCAATCGGCGCAGGCTGGCCTCACATTTTTGCGCTACGACATCAGCACTCAAAGCCCAGGGATCCCCCTGGTTGGGGATTGGATTCTCCCCGAACTTGGTCACCACCACGATGCCATCTCGCCGGCCGCGCAGGGCTTCGCCCAGCAGGCGCTCGCTAAAGCCCTGGTCGTAGTTATCCGCCGTGTCGAACAGGGTCACTCCCAGGTCAACCGCCGCCTGGATTTGCCGTACACCCTCCCGCTGTGCTGTAGCGGTGTCTTGCGGCGCTGACTCATCATGCCAGCCCAAGCCGGCCAGGCGCGCAGTTCCCAGCCCCAATGGGCTGACTTCTATGCCACTCCTACCCAACCTGCGATTTTCCATCCCTGCTGCGCTCCTTCTGCAGCCTGCTTTCACTCTATGTTAAGCGGCCAGAATTGCTATTATCCGCACTCAGCATCCCATCCTTCCCAAACAGGTCAGCATCGCCGCCCCGGTCTTGATCCCCATGATGAAGCGCCTCACCTCCAGGTTCTCATTCGGGGCGTGGTTGGCTTCGTCGGCGTTGGCGTAGGGCACGGTGAAGGCCGGCACGCCCAGGATCTTGGTGAAGACGTAATCCGGCAGGCTGCCGCCCAGCGCCGGGATAAGCAGCGGCTCTTCCCCCTGGGCAAGGATGATCCCCTGGCGGATCGGCTCGGCATAGGGCGAGTCGAGCGGCGTCTTGGACGGTTCCATCCCGCCCCGGCGGATGAATTCCACCTCCGGGGCATAGCGCTGTACGTGCGCCTCCACTTTGGCGAAGATCTCCTCCACCGTCTGCGCCTCCACCAGGCGGATGTCGCACTTGGCAAAGGCCTCGTGCGGCAGGACGGTCTTCGAGCCCGGGCCGGCATAGCCGCCGTGCAGCCCGTTGATGGTCAGCGTGGGCCAGAACGACAGCCGCTCGTAATAGGAGCGCCCGGGCGGCGCGTCGAAACGCTCCAATCCCAGCTCGCGCCGCACCGCCGCTTCATCCACCGGCAGGCGGGACAGGGCAGCAAGCTCCAGCGCCGTTGGCGGCAGCACATTGTCATAGAAGCCTTCGATGGTGATCTCACCCGCCGGGTTCTTCATCGTGCTGAGCAAATGCACCAGCGTCCACAGCGGGTTGGGCGCCACCCCGCCAAAGTTGCCGGAGTGCAGGTCCCGTTTTGCCCCCCTGGCGCGCAGCTCGAAGCCGAGCACCCCGCGCACGCCGCACACGATGGTCGAGCGTCCGTTTTCCGCCACCGAGCCATCGGAGGTGATCACCAGGTCTGCCTTGAGCAGCTCACGCTGCGCCCGGATGAAGCCGGCGATATGCGGGCTGCCTACTTCCTCCTCGCCCTCCAGCAGCACCAGCACATTGCAGGGCAGGCGGCCGTTCACCGCCAGCAGCGACTCGAGCGCCAGGAGCTGGGCAAAGTGTTGCCCCTTGTTGTCACCCGCGCCGCGGGCGTAGATGCGCCCGTCGCGGATGGCCGGCTCGAACGGCGGCGAGATCCAAGCCTCCAGCGGGTCGGGTGGCTGCACGTCGTAGTGACCGTAGAGCAGCACGGTCGGTGCGTTGGGTTGGTCGAAGCGCCGTCCCAACACCAGCGGCCAGCCGGGGGTGGGCATCAGCCGGGTCTCAAAGCCGAGGCGGGTCAGCCACGCCAATAGATAGTCCGCCACCTCCCCCATGCCAATACCGTGGGCGCTGATGCTCGGGCGGCGCAGATAATCCATCAGCCGGTCGATAAAGGCATCGCGGTTTTGATCAATATGCTCAAAGACAGGTTTCATCGCTGTAGATCCTGAAATCGCACACCTCGCCCCCCTCCATCAGCGTCGTCGTGCGCTGCATGCGCAGATGCTCATTGAAGGCGCGGTAATCTGCCTCGTCGGTGCTGCAGGCTACCAGGTAGCCGACCTGGGGATGGTGCGCCTGGAAGTAGCGCGCCCAGGCGCAATCCCTAACCAGCAGCACCACCTCGCTGTCCGAGGCGCGCACCAGCTCCGTCTTCAACCCAACCGTGAACAGGTTGGGCTCTTGCGGCTCGGCGATGAAATCCGCCATGAACTCCGCCACGCTGCCGGCCCGCCCGCCCCCCGCCAGGATGCGCCCCTGGCGCAGCAGGTCATAGGCGATCAGCTCGCCCTGTTTGCCATGCCGGCGGATCAACGCTTCACACAGCCGGGCATTCCCGTGCAGGCGCAGGTGCAGTGCCTGCTCCGCGGTGACATCCTTCCACACATTCGGCGAGGGCAGGAGACTGCCTGATCTGCTGGATGGGCGGCAACTTCTCCACCCAGAACCGGGCTTCCTCATGCCCCACACCTTCGACCGCAATTGGAAAGAACCTGGGCCATAACGCCTCCAGCGATGTTTCAACATTGGTTGCTTCTGGTGCCTCGTTCCATCCGCTGCTCAAGACCTGGCTCAGCAGCCCATCCTCCGCCGACTGGCAGGCTTCCTCCCAGGCGGCGAGCGCAGCATCATGCCCCAGGCGCTCCAGCAAGCCGAGCAGCCAGCGCAGATATGATCCGTAGCAAAGCGGTAGCCAGGCTGCCATTCTGAAGGGAAATTGCTTGTTGGTGTGTGGCTGGTCGCTCATCTAGATGATCTCGCGGGCGTTGCGCTCGGGCAGCGGCGGGAAGGGGGCGTGGGGCTCGTTCTGGTACCAGTACACTACCGAGGAAATATCATCCTGCAGCGGCAGGTAGCGCCCCTCGCTGCGCCAGCCTAGCGCCTGCATGGTGATGCGCAGATCAGTTCTAAAGAATACCGGGTCCTGCACGTGGAAGCGGTACAGCGTCATGCGGGCGCCGGCCTCTTCTGAGCGCTTTACCACCTGCTGGAAACCCATGTACGGCGAGGAATAGCTTTCCCCGCCAAAACACCAGGCGCCGCCAAAATAGTCCTCGGTGCCCGTGCCGCAGATGGTGGGAAACTGCTCATCCCCATCCAGGAACATCTTGATCTCCCCCTCGCCCCACCAGCCGGCGTTGTTCTGCTGCCAGGCCATGAATGTGCCGACGTATTGCCCCTGACCCCTGATCCCATCCACCATGACATAGTCTGTGCCGTATTTCAAGGGGTTGCTGCGCCGCCATTGGGCGTGAAAGGTAAGCGCTTGCTCCGTGATGGGTTCGAGCGTATAGTTGATCGTGTAGAAAAATCCATCCAGGTCGATCGGAACCTGGTTTTCGATGGTGATGCGGGCATGCTTTCTGAACGGCATGGGGAAGAAGCAGTTCATGCCGCCAACCGGATTGACGTTGATTGCCAGGGCGTTGATCACCTGGCGAGCGTTCCACGCGCAGCACATGAAATCGCCGAGCGGGCTCTCTATCGAAGGGCTTTGCTCGCCATCCCAGTATATGCGCAGGATGATGTTGCGATACTGCCGCTGGTCAAACGTGAACCAGATGTGGCGGATCACCCCCGGTCCCTCCGCATCCATCAGTGCCACCGTCTGACCGGCGAGCAGCTTCAGGCAGGGTGAAAGCTTCCAACCCTGGCCCAACTCACGAGCGCAGTGTGCCGCGCCGGGGTTGAGCGTTGTCTCGGGGGTGGCCATACCGCCTTTGCCGGGCTCGCCGCGGAAGTTTTCTGCGGATAGCGAGCGCGACACGGCCTGGCGCTGTTTGTAGAGGTTTGACAGGTTGATCTCTATATAGTCATTCTCCATTATATACAACCTCCTTGCGTTGATGATATCACACCTACCTCACCGACCAGGAGGGAGCTACATCCGAAGCGGGATCGGCGGTGAGTTTGGTCAGCACACGGTTGCCCAGGCTGACCATAAAGATATCGTTATTTCCATCCCGGTCGCAGGCAAAGGCAATCCGGGTGCCATCCGGAGACCACTCCATGGAGAACTCTCCGCATAGTGTGGTGGTGAGCTGAGTCACCCGGCTGCCATCCGCGTTCATCAGGTGGATTTCGGTGCCTGCCCGGTCGGACATAAAGGCAATGCGCCCACCCAGGGGCGACCACTTCGGGGACCAATCCGAGGCCGGGTTATTGGTCAGGTTGGTCAACCCGCTGCCATCCACGTTCACCACGAAGACATCGGTGTTTCCCGCCCGGTCGGAGTCAAAGACGATGTAGCTGCTGTCTGGCGACCAGGCCTGGTCGACCACGTAATCCATCCCGGGATCGTTGCTCAGGTTGACTCGCCCGCTGCCATCCGCGTTGATCACAAACACTTCATCGTTCCCATCACTGCGGGCGTTGAAGACGATTTTCGTCCCATCTGGCGACCAGTAACCGAACGATTCGTCCCCCAGGCTGCGGGTCAGGTTGGTCTTCCCGCTGCCATCAGCATTCATCACATAGATGTCGCCCCCAGAGGTGTAGAGAATTTTTGACCCGTCCGGCGACCACTGGGGGAAAGTGTCAAGTGCCGGCGCATCGGTAAGGCGTGCCAGCCCGCTGCCATCGGCGTTGATGGTATAGATATCCACGTTGCTGCGCTCGAGCTGCGGGCTGGAGGTGAACACGATTCGCGATCCATCCGCCGACAGATCAGGCTTCTCGTTCCACCCGGCGCTGGTGAGCCGGGTCTCCGCGCTGCCATCATCGTTCATCACCCAGATGTCGGTGCCGGTTGATGTAATGCGGACGAAGGCGATGCGTCCCGGAGGCAGCGGGGTGGGCCTCCTGGTCCGGGTGGCGGTCGGTCTGCGGGTGGGGGTGATAGTGCAAGTTGAGGTGGGTGTGCTGGTAAGGGTGACTGTGGCGGTAGAAGTAGGCGGCTGCGCCGTGGCGGTGGGAGGGCGCGGCGTGTGGGATGGGGAGGATGTCGCCTCGAGAGCCTCAGTGGGTGGGCTGCAGCTGCCGTTGATCAATAGAAACAGGCAGGTTGCTACGATCAGCCGGATAAAACGCTTTTGGCCCATATGCACCTCCTTATGACACTTGCTTTTGGCAGATGATGAAGCAGGGATGTTGGCTGCTGCCTGCATTCCCAATCACCGCAATGCGCTGCATGATCTATTATCGCGCCATTTTGTCAGTAAAATCAATCTCAACTCTGCTGGCGGACATAGCGCACCACGAAATCCGCGTTGCGTGCCATGCGCTCTGCATATTCCGGCAGCAGGTCGGGGTAAAGATGGGTGCCCCCGGTCGCCCACAGGTTCCAGTAGACCTGCAGCCCAGCCAGGAACAGCTCAATCTGCGCCGCCTGGTTCTCAGGAAGGGCACGATGTTCAGCATAGCCATCCAACAGCGCCTCCCGGTAGCGCACATACTCCGGATCATCCCGGCAGGCGTCCAGCGCAACTGCCAGGTCGAATACCCAGTAGCCGTAACCGGAATCATCGAAGTCAATCGCCCGCGGCTCGCCGTGCCAGAAAAACAGGTTGGCGTCCACGCCCAGGTCGCCGTGGATCAGGCCGAAGACATCGCGGCCTTCACCCCAGTCCTCCATCACCGCCCGCAAACGCTCGGCAACGAAAGAAAAGGCGTCCTTGTGCAGCGGCGAAAGCAGCGCCCAGGCTTCAGCGTTCGGCATATCACTGCCCACGTCGTCGGCGAACAGCCCATCCCAGTCGAACCGCCGCTTGCACCGGACTTCCAGGTACTGCCAACCGGCGGAAAAATTATGCAGGCGTGCAAGCAACCGGCCCTGGGCGTGCAGGTGGGCTGGGGTGAAGTGGTCTTTCACCGAGCGACCCTTGATCCAGCGCAGCAGCGAGCAGTTGCGCCGCCCGGGCACGCCGGGCATTTCAACCGCCAGCAGCAGCAGCCCATCCAGGGTGGGGATGGGCTCCTGGACCGGCAGGTCAGCCTCGCGGCGCATAGCTGCCAGCCAGGCCAGCTCCAACTCGATGGCGTCTACCTCCTGGTAGCCGGGCTGGTGGATGCGCAGCAGGTACTCCCCCGGGACGAACAGATCGTCCGTATCTGCGCTGCCCGGCAAGCTGTCTGTCCGCACGCGGAACAGGGTGTTGCCAGCCTGGCGCAGCAGATCAAAGTGGGCCTCGGGGATGCCGTAATGACCCAGGGCTGCACAGGCCACCTGCCGCATCCGGCGCAGGCGGCCCAATCGGGTCAGCTGATCGTATGGTTTCATCTTCCGTCTCGATACTGCATGCTAATTGCCTATCCCCAAGCCCCTTTCAGCAGAAAACCTATGCGGATTTCTTCCTCTCAGGAAGCACGATGATTGATTCATCCTCAGCGATGGAATTGTAAAGCGCTACGATCGACAGGGGTCCTTTGGCGTAAACCTCAATCAATGCCTGGCGTCCTATTTGATCGTCTATCGTCCGGCACATATGTGCACCGGTAATATAATAAGCCCGCTCCATCACACCTTTATCCCAGGACATCTTTTGCAATTCATCCGCCGGCAATTCGCCATACTGCGATAGGATTGCATTGGTGCTGGCAAAGGCTCGCTGCACTTCCTCGAAATCATCCAGCATGCGATAATCCCGTTCATCTTCCACATTGAAGATCGGCAAGGCCCGATAGCCCACATAGGTGCAAATGCCTTCGCTGGCAATGTTGTCCAGCATGTTATATAGATCAGCTTCCACCAGGTCCTTCTCAGCATGCAAGGTGCGATAAAAGCTGTAACCGACATGGAATATCTCATGTACCAGCAGGTTCAGGATGTGCTCCGGGTTGCCTTTCCAATACTTTGAAGCTACATCGATGATGATATCCTCAACCGCACAAGCATACGGCGGAACAAAGGCCGTAAATTGAACAGTGACACTCAGATCAACCCCCGGGGGTAAAAATGAGCATTCGTGTGGCAATGCTTTTTCGAGAAACTCATCTTTCCCCTCCAGGATGCGCCGGGCAGCTTTCATTAAAAAGTGCTGCTCGCGCTCATCCGCAGACAGGTTCGCCCACGCCTGGATCCTTTCCCGCCATATATCATAGGGAATGGTGTACCCAACCTGGTCAGCCCATTTGCGCACTAATCCCTGAGCCCGGTGATCAGCCCAAAAAGCCTGCTCGTTGTCCAGGATCCACTGCGGATCGGTAACGATTTTTTCCAAGGTGGTTGTATCGAAGATTACCTGCGATTCTTGACAAGTGCTCATTTATGCTCCTCAGCATGCACTGCCCTGGGGATTTGCCCTGGTAGGTGCTGCGAATCCATTTACATTGAAGGATTTTGTCAGAAACGCCAACGTCCGCTCCCACGCCAGGGCTGCTGCGACCGGATTATATGCCTCGACCCGGTCAGGCTCAAAGAACCAATGCCCGGTGCCAGGGTAGTGGTAGAACGTCACCGGGCGACCGGCAGCGCGGCAGGGTTTCCTCCAGGCTGTTGACAAATTCTTCGGATTCGTAAGGGTCCTCCCCGGCAAAGTGTCCCAGGTACTCGGCCCGGGAGGCGCTGAAATCGGCGGGGCCTGTGCCGTAGAACACCACCACGGCGCGAATGCGCGCCGGGTCTGCGGCTGAGAGCTGCAGGGCGAAATAGGCGCCAAGCGAGAAGCCAATCACCGCCATCCCCTGATCAGCTTGTGCGCAGCGCTCGCTGAGGAAGTCAACGGCTGCGGCAATGTCAGCACTGGCTTGTTTTTCGTCAAGCGCGCTGCTCAAGCTTTCGGCCTCCGGGATGGTGGTCGCCAGCTCCCCGTGATAGAGATCCGGCGCAAAAGCGGTGAAACCTGCCTCGGCAAGCCGGGTGCAGAAGGTTCGCATAGTGTCGTTCAAGCCCCACCAGGGATGCAGCACCAAAACGCCGCGGCCATTGCCAGTGGGTGGGAGGGCGAGAAAACCATCAGGTTGGAAATGTGTCATTATTACTCCTTTATTCTTTCATTCTGACGCAAATCTTGATCAGTCTTCATTTTACATCTCTCTTTGCTAGAAAATCAAAATCACGGGAACATGTTCTTCCTCAACGCTGATATCTGTGATTTTCGAAAATCCTGGACGATGGGTAATCGAGGCTTGAATACATCAAAACCATGAAATGCACCGGGGACAACCTTAAGTTCACACGCCACGCCGCACGCCTGCAAGCGCTGTGCATATGCCAGGTCTTCATCGTGAAAGATGTCCAAGGAACCCACGCCGATCCAGGCGGGCGGCAGGCCCCAAAGATCACTGCGACGCGCCGGCACGGCATAGTCAGGCAGCTCTACAGCACCGCATTCCTTTCCCAGGTAAGACTCCCACCCGAATCGATTGCTTTGCTGATCCCACAGCACGCTCTGGCTGTCGTCAAGCTCAGTGCGCAGGACCGTCCTGTCATCCAACATTGGGTAGACCAGCAGTTGAAAAACGGGCTTGATCGCAAGCTGATCATGCGCCAATTGCGCCAGGGCTGCTGCCAGCCCACCCCCGGCACTTTCACCACCGATGGCGATGCGCGTTGCATCGATACCAAGTTGACCAGCCTGGGACGCCACCCACGTCAGCGCTGCGGTGCAGTCATCCAGCGCGGCCGGAAAGGGGTATTTTGGGGCAAGGCGGTAGTCCACGGAAACGACCACAATGCCAGCCTGGCGCACATATGCGGCGCAGCTGCGGTCGTCCATCTCTGGTCTGCCCATCACATACCCGCCACCGTGCAGCCATAGTAATACCGGCATTGCGCTGGCAGCGGGTTTTGGCCGGTAGATGCGCAAACGGATTTTTGTTCGCTCGTCTGGACCCGGGATGAAGACATTTTCGACGCGGATATCTTCGGCAGTTTTTAGCGCCGGCATCAAGTGCATCGACAAATTGACCAACCAAAGATTCTTATGGCTAAAACTGAGCTTTGGGATCAGTCTGGCAATTGGCTGCAGCTCTGGATGGATTTGTGATGCTGGGATATTCATCGCTGACGACTATCCAGATGATAACTCTCGCTCTGAACAACCACAGAAATCGCAGGGGCGCCGTTCTGCCATATTAAGGTGACAACTCCATATTGTCTGCCATATAAGCCTCGATCTCAGCCCGGGTGAAGACATAGTCCGCCGCCTTAGCCTCCAGGCTGTGCGCGATGCCCAGGTTGCCGATCGTATCGCCATTCAGGCTGACCGTGGCGGTCTCAATCGCTGGATTGGCAAATACCGTCAGCAGGATCTGCATGCGGGCGGCGATCAGCGTGACCGAGCCAACGCCGTAATACTCGCCCTGCAGCACCACATCCGCCTGCCCGCGGCTGAAAGCGACCGAAAACGATTTCCACATCACTGCTTGTCCAACCATTGCGCTCATCAGAGAGCACGGCTTTCAATGCGACGCGCAGGTCAGCGGCGGTATCAAGGCTATATACGCTCTCGGAGCGCTGCGGCGCCAGGATATAGGCATCGGGCATCACCACCACGCTGCCTTCCGGGAAAGCCGCTTCCGTCAGTGGCACAAAGTAATAAAACACAATTCCTTCGCCTGCCGGTGCAGCCGTAGCGGTGGGCGGCAGCGGCGTGGCTGACAGCGCGGCAGCCGCCGCCGTCTCTTCCACCTCGCCTGGCGTCACCGCAGGTGTGGGGGTGAACCCTCGACAGGCCGCCAACACGCCTGTGATCAGATAGATAAGGAGAATTGATTTGATGATCTTCATTCATTTATCTTTTAAACGTGGGGCGTATTGCATGATCTCCTGCCCAGCTCGCTTTCGCGTCAGTTCCCGAACATGGACAGCGTAATTTCTTTTGATAACCAGATTATAGCAGTTTCTCGAAACAATCCCCATGTATCGGATGGATAACAAAAATACCTATCCGCTACCGATACTTTTTCTTATGATGTCTACACTGCAATTGCCCTGACTTCCTTTTCTAACCTGTTCCCCAATAGATCTTCTGCCACGTCCAGGTCATAATCCATTTGCAAACCCAGCCAGAACTGAGGCGAGTTACCAAAATAGCGCGCCAGGCGCAGGGCTGTATCCGCAGTGATGCTGCGCTTGCCCAACACAATCTCATTGATGCGCCGCGGGTGGACGCCAATATCCAGCGCCAGGCGGCTCTGGCTCATGCCCAGAGGCTTGAGAAACTCCTCCAGCAGAACTTCACCTGGATGAATAGGGTGCAGTTTTACTTCGCTCATTTCACCACCATCCTTGCTAGTGATAATCCACTATTTCCACTTCGTAAGCATTGTTTTCGCGCCGCTCAAAACAAATACGCCACTGGTCGTTGATCCGAATACTATACTGCCCTTCACGACTACCGCTGAGTTTTTCCAGACGGTTAGCAGGCGGAATACGCAAGTCATTCAAAGATACCGCATTGCTCAACATTCGCAACTTACGCAAAGCTATCTACTGAATACCTCCAGGTAGTTTGCGAGACCATTGGCGGTGATAGATTTTTTCGGCCTCTATATCTTTGAATGATTTGATCACTCCCCAAGTGTATAACGCGCGGCGCTAAGCGTCAAGCGTTATATAGTAAGCGATCGCCCTCCGCCATGTTCTGTTGACAAAATCGATACAGGCTGACCGCTCGGGGATATAATTACCGACCCCCATTGAACCTCCTCCCTCCCCCGGAGTATTAACACCGGTTCCATCACCCAGGAGACTGCCTTGCCCTCCCCCATCCCACTCCCCCCCCGCCGCTACACCGTGCTCGACAGCCTGGGCATCTCGTTCCGCGTCGCGCCGCTCGCTGCCTTCTTCTACGGCTTCTTCGAGCTGGCCGCGGCGGCGCTGATCCCCGTGGCGACGCTGGTCGCCGCCCGCCTGATCGATGCGGTGGTGAGCAGCGTGCGCGACGGTGCGCCGGTTGCGGAAGTCTACCGCCTGCTCATACTGCTCGCCGCGCTCACCGCCTTCGGCTGGCTCAAATCTGCCATGCACAACTTCGCCGACCTGAAGCTGGTGCTGGCGCTGCGCGCCCGCTACCGCACCGCCCTCACCGAGAAGCGGGCACGCCTGGAATACCGCCTGCTCGAGCAGAGCGAGACCTGGGATCTGATCCAGCGCGTCGCCGCCAATCCGGAGGGCGGGCGCTTGAAGGCGACCTACTTCCACCTGGTCGACCTGACCTCCTTCATCATCAAGGTTGGCGGGCTGATGGCCATCCTCGCCTCGGTGGTCTGGTGGCTGCCGCTTGCGGTGATCGCCGTCTCCGGCCTGGCCCTCTTTTCAGGCGTGCGCGGCGGCAAGGCGCTCTACCGCGCCGAGCGGGAGGCCGCCGAGCACGACCGCCAGCTGAGCTACCTGGGCGATGTCATGCTGGGGCGGGATGCCGCCGCCGAGCGGACGCTGTTCGGCGCCAATAATATGCTCACCGGCCTGTGGCGTGCCGTCTTCAAGAACGCCCTGGGCATCCGCTTCCGCGCCCGGGTCAAATGGTACCTGAACGCCTACGCCCTCAACCTGACCAACCAGCTCATCTGGGTCATGCTCATGCTGCTACTGCTGGCGCCGCTGAAGGCCGGCGCCGTCTCCATCGGCCTGTTCCTGGCGCTGACCCAGGCCTTCACCAAGTTCGACATCGTGTGGGGCTTCATGGATACCGTCAACGGCCTGGCCGCCGACGCTGAGTTCTTCAAGGACCTGACTGCTTTTCTCGCCCTGCCGGAAGAGACCGGCATGGTGCGCACCGGCAGTGACGACACCACCCCTACCCCCTCCTCCCTTTCCCCTGGTCATACCGATATCCCCCCTATCCCCTCTCCCCTATCCCCTGGTCGTCCAGACTTCAGTCTTTCCTCCACCCTCACATCGACGCGTAGTAACGACTTCAGTCGTTCCCCCACCCTGCTCGAGCTGCGCGATGTATCCTTCCGCTACCCCGGCACCGAAAGGCTGATCCTCGACGGGCTGGATATGACCCTCGAGCCGGGCAAGCACTACGCCCTGGTCGGCGCCAACGGCTGCGGCAAGACCACCCTCACCCGCCTGGTCACCGGGCTCTACCCGGTGGAATCCGGCAGCATCCGCATCAACGGGCGGGAGATCGGCGAGTACACACCCTCGGAGCTGCGCAGCCTGTTCTCCATCGTCTACCAGGACTTTGCCCGCTACGGCGTCTCGCTGCACGACAACGTCTTCCTGGGGCATGAATTTGCCGCGGACGGGGGGCTGGCGGGTGAAATGACCGGCCCCCAGCAGGTGTTCGAACGCGCCGGGCTGGGGCCGCTGATCGAGCGCCTGCCGCAGGGCGCCGCCACACCGCTGGGCAAGTACGTGCCGGACGGCATGGACATCTCCGGCGGGGAGTGGCAGCGGGTGGCGATGGCGCGCTGCCTGGCGCAGCCTTCGGCGCTGCGCATCCTCGACGAGCCGACCGCCGCTTTAGACCCGGTGGCGGAAAGCGAGCTGTATGCCAGCTTCGAGCGCCTCACCGCCGGCGCCACCACGCTGCTGATCACCCATCGTCTCGGCGCCACCCGCACCGCGGATGTGATCATGGTGCTGGATGGCGGGCGCATCGTCGAATCCGGCTCACACGCCGAGCTGATGCGCCTGGGCGGGCTGTACAGCCGCATGTTCGAGAGCCAGAGGTACTGGTATGAAACGCTCTGAGACCGCCACCCAGCGCCCGCCCTTCTGGCGTGTCATCCTGGCCATGATCCGCCTGGCCTGGCGCGCCCATCCGGGGATGTTCCTGACCTACCTGCTCACCTCGCTCGGCTTTACCGCCCTGCTGGTGGCCGACCTGCACCTGGTGCGCCTGCTGCTCGACCGGCTGCCCCTGTTCACCGCCGGCGAGCTGTCGTACCAGGCGGTGCTGCTGACCGTGCTGATGCTGGGCGGGGTCAACATCCTGTTCATGCTGATGAACGCCGGCATGAACCTGTCCTTCGAATATCTCTCTCGCCTCGCCGGGGCACGCATGACCGAAGCCATGAGCCAGAAAGCCGGGCGCCTTGAGCTGATCCGCTTCGAGTCGACCGAGCTTTACGACACTATCGAGAAGGCGCATGCCGGCCGCGAGCGCGCCTTCGACGCCATGGAGACCATCCTGTGCGTGCTGATCTTCCACGGCGGCTACTTCCTCTTCCTGGGGCTGTACCTGTCGCAGCTGGAGCCGCTGCTGATCCTGGGCGTGTTCCTCTCCTTCCTGCCGGTGGCGGTGTCACGCGCCATCCGCGCCTCGGCCTTCTACAATACCGAGGGCCGGGTGGCGCCGCTGCGGCGTGAATTCAACCACTACGAGGCCTGCCTGACCGACCGGGCCTACTTCAAAGAGACGCGCACCGCCGGCGCGGCGCCTTTCTTCCGCCGCAAGTACGACCAGGTGCTGGCGTGCTACAACCAGGAGATGTGGCGCACCGAAGCTGCGTACAGGTGTCATCGACCTGGCGCTCAAGGTGCTCACCCTGGCAGGTTATGTGGGTCTCTTGCTCATGCTGGTTAAATTTGTGATCAGCGGCAGGATCTCCCCCGGCCTGTTCGGCGCGGTGTACTTCGCCATGGACTCGATCTTCAAGTGGTTCGAGGAGCTGTTCGACCGGCTGGGCTACGCCTACGAGAACGCTGCCTTCGGCGGCAACTACCTCGCCTTCATCGAGTCGCCCGAGCGCGCCCCGCGGCAGCACGCCCCTGCCGCGTGACCGCGGTGTGGCGCTGCATGAGGTGAGCTTCCGCTACCCCGGCGCGAGCCAGAACGCCGTCGATTCCGTCACGCCTCTCCATCGCCCCCGGCGAATCTGTCGCCATCGTGGGCGAGAACGGCGCCGGCAAGAGCACACTGGTGCGTCTGATCGCCGGCCTGTACCAGCCCGAGCGTGGCTCGGTGGAGATCGGCGGCATCGACCTGCGCCAGGCAGACGACGCCACCCGCTTCAACCGCCTTTCCGCCGTCTTCCAGCACTACCAGCGCTACCGCCTGAGCCTGCTGGACAACGTGCGCATCGCCGAGCCGCCCGCAGAGACCAACCCCGCCAGCCCCCGCAGACGAGCGCACCCGCGCCACGTCCGCCCTGGAGCAGGCGGGCTTCTTCCAGCGCCTGGGCAGCTACCAGCGAGATCGACCTGGACAGCATGCTCTCGCGCGAATTCGGCGGCGTCGACCTGTCCGGCGGCGAGTGGCAGCGCGTCGCCATCGCCCGCGGCCTGTACCGCCCGCACGACACCATCATCCTGGACGAGCCCACCGCCGCCATCGACCCGCTCGAAGAAGACCGCGTCTACCGCATCTTCCTCGACTCGGCGCGTGGCAAGACCGCCATCATCGTCACCCACCGCCTGGGCCTGGCGCGCATCGCCGACCGCATCCTGGTGATGGATCGCGGCCGCCTCGTGCAGGACGGCACCCACGCCGAGCTGATGGCGGCCGGATGGGCTGTATGCGCGTATGTTCAGGGCGCAGGCAGCCTGGTATCAGAGGGAAGAGATTGGAGAGGAATAGTTTTTTGCGTTAGCAGCAAGTGGGCTGGCCTTGAACCTGGTCAGAAAGGCAACCGGAGCGCAAACTCATATACATCTTGCTCAGTATTGCACAGCAAGAAGCTCTACCACCTTGTGCAGTAATCCCCCAGATTCAACCGCGCTGCCGTGTGGTAATCGCCAGTGCCGGTTCAGACCGGCAAGGCAAACGTAATAGTGCTGCCTTTGCCAACACCCGCGCTTTCAGCCCAAATACGACCACCATGCGCCTCGACCAGATGCCTGGCAATGGTCAGCCCAATCCCGCTGCCGCCCCCCTCCTGGCGAGAACGGGACTTATCCACGCGGTAAAAGCGGGTGAAGAGATGGGGAAGATGCTCTGGCGGTATGCCAATCCCATTATCCATGACCGCGATGACCACTTCGTCCTTTTGAGCCTTTGCCAGAAGGCGTACCTCGCCACCTGTTGGAGTGTATTGGCAGGCATTGCTCAGCAGGTTGATCAGCACCTGGAGCAAACGATCAAGGTCGCCATGGATAACCGGTAAATCGGGAGGCACTTGTTGGATGAGTGCCACCCCCTTCTGCTGGAATTGCGTATCTACATTTTCGGCAGCCGATTGCAGCAGGTCAGCGATCTGAATCGATTGGCGACGTAGCTCGTATGCCCCCGCCTCCACCCGGCTGAGCTCCTGTAAATCATTGACCAGGCGCTGAAGCCGGTCGGCTTCTTGCTCGATCTGCTCAAAGGTCGCTGGGGTAGCCGGCAGTACACCATCAACCAATGCCTCCATCGAGCCTTTGATGGTGGTTAAAGGTGTGCGCAGCTCGTGGCTGACATCTCCCAGTAGCTGGCTGCGCATCTGTTCAGTATTCTCCAGGTGCTCGGCCATTTGATTAAAAGCTTGAGCCAATTGCGCCAGTTCATCCCGCTGGTCAGAGCCAGAACTGCGCACCGTTACCCGCTGGTCGAAATGGCCAGCGGCAATGCGCAGGCTTGCCTGGGTAAGCTCTTGAAGTGGGGCGACGACCCTGCGGCTCATCCAAACACTGGCCGCCAGCGCGGCCAGAATGGCGCTGACGGTGGCAATGATCAGGGCTTCGTTAACACCAGAGCGAAAGCCGCTGAACATATCCATCCCATCCATCATCTCTCCCATCATGGACGGCATGCTCAGCATGTGGCGCTGAAAGGCACTGGGGATGACTATCTCTACAACCAGGCCAAGCACCATCGCCCCGATCAGGATCACCACCAGGTACGATAAAAACAACTTAAAAACCAGGGTTTGGGGCAGCTTATTCCACATGGTCATACACTCTCATCGTCAAATCGATAACCGGCGCCGCGCACAGTCGCGATCAGGCCGGCCGCAGGCCCTAGCTTCTGGCGCAAATGCCCAATGTGCACATCGACCACGCGCAATTGGCCGAAAAAGTTGGTCTCCCACACTTTCTCCATCAGCTGTTCACGGCTCAGCACCAGCCCGCGATGCTCTGACAGCGTCTTGAGCAGATCGAACTCCACTGCCGTCAGGTCAAGCTGTTCGCCATCCACCCACGCCTGGCGCGCCCCGCCATCCACTCGGATATGCCGGAAAGCCAACACCCCGCCAGCCGGTCGTTCTGGCATGCTTTGCAAGCGGCGCAGAGCCGCCTTGACCCGCGCGGTCAGCTCCCTCGGGCTGAAGGGTTTGGTGACGTAATCATCGGCGCCCACCGATAAACCAAGCACCCGGTCCAGCTCCTCGGTTTTGGCCGTCAGCAGGATCACGTACACATTGGATTCACGGCGCAGTTGGGCCAGCACTTCCAGCCCATCCATACCTGGCAGCATGATATCCAGCACGATCAGATCAGGCTGGTAGGTGCGTGCCGCTTTCAGCCCACCTGGTCCATCGGCAGCGCTGAAAACCTCATAGCCCTCTTTTTTCAGGTACGAAACGACCAGGTTGGCGATCGAATGCTCATCATCCACGACCAGGATTTTCGGAGTTTTCATATCTGGATTTTACCCGATGATGCGTGTGATTTCAATAAATTAATAAAGCGGTGGGTGATCGCCCACCGCTTTGAAGCTATCCATCTGCCCTTAGGGTTGGGATTGTGGGCCAGTCGGGCTGTCGTCCCAATCACCGTGGCAGCTACCAGGAACAAACTGACCGTCAGCGCCAGGCTGGTAATAAGCACCGCCCATCATCCCGCGGTATCCACCCAGCATGCCTTGGTTGACACCGGCATTATCAATCATTAATTCGTAACGTCCGGCCATATGGGTTAAGATGCTGTCGGCCTGTTCCTGGGTCAGATAACCATCCCCTACCGCCTGCGCCAGTGCCTCCTCATGCGAACTTTCCAGCGCTGTGATCAGTTCCGAGCGGCTGATGCCCCTTTCTTCCGCAATCTCAGCCAGGGTCTGGTCGCTACTCACTGCAGCCGTGAGCTCATCGCTGGTCATACCGAGCACCTCTCCCAGCGCATTCCAAACGAAGGTGTGCATACCACCCTCATCAGTCATCCACCGGCGCATTGCGCTCATCCATTCCCAGCCATCTTCATTCTGAGCAAAACCGCTCATCATTCCGCCGTGCCGGCCTACCCACCCATAGCCAGTGCCATCCTCGCTATAATCACCCATCATCCAGCCGGGGCCATACCCGCTCGTAGGGGTGGACGATTGGGCGAAAGCCACACCCGCGCCCAGGGTGACCAGCGCCAGGATGGCGATAAGAGCGATGCCTAAGATTTTCGTTTTGTTATTCATTGAGATTTTCTCCTTTATAGATACCTTTAGACAGGTGTGTTTGATGTCCAGGATTCTAGCCCATTAGTTTGAAGCGTTCTTGTTGCTTGTATGAAGATATCTTAAAGGTTTGGCGGTAGAAGCACGCTCATCAGGCAGATCAGACCATCTTTACCAAAGATTTGTCAATGCTTTACGAAAGCTTCATACATATTTGGTAACCTCTATCCCATAGAAAGGTGACTATAACGAGGTAAACACATGAAAACAAAAATAATCTGGATCATTGCAATCATTTTAGGCCTGGTGGTCCTGTTCTTCCTGCCATCTCTGCTGATGGGGCGTTCCTGGTTAGGGGCGCGATCCTGGCATCATGGGACCGGGAATGATGGGTAGTTACGGTTTTATCAGTCCATTTGGTTTCTTTGGCATGGCACTGATATGGCTGATCCCACTGTCCATCGTGGTTCTGGTCGTGATCGGTATCATCAGTCTGTTCAAAAGCCTGAATATTGGCAGCCGCCAGAATCCTGGAATCAATCCACCGGGGCGCGCCTGTCAGAGCTGCGGCAAACTAGCCCAGGTCGATTGGAACACCTGCCCTTACTGCAGTGAACCATTGTAAGGGACTCCGTGTCAAGTTTCGCCCGTAAGTTTACCACCGGTTTTCGGCCAAAGTAGTCCACTGGTTTTCGGCAAAAGTTTACCAGAGGTTTTCACCCAGACTTTACCACCCGGCCAGGTCAGCAAAGCCACTGGCGGGGCTTGCAGTGGTGAAACTGGGGGAAAAAGAGGAACGACTAAAACGACGAGGAACGACTATTATGGCGGGGGACATGGCGCATGGATGGCGATGAATAAGAGCAGGGGAAGGTTTTTTGGGTGGTCACGAGGTTAAAATAGCACATATGTTCGAAAAAGTCAAGGTGCTTTTCCAGGGTAAACAGGGTTTCAACATGAGCATTGTCTACGTTGCAGTGCCACTTTGAGCGCGCGCCATCAGATTTTCAGCTTATTTGGCTTCAATGGCCTGTTCCAAAACTTCGCCCACCCAACTATTGAGACTCTTAGCGGATAATTTGGCTTTGATATAGGCCTTACGATGTAATTCTGGTGAAAGACGGACGATGAACTTACCTGAAAATGGTTTTTCAGGTTCTTCCCCACGGGATGCACAAAACTCGAGGTAGTCATCGATGGAATCCTTGAAGGCCTGATTAAGTTCATCGACAGAACTGCCTTCAAAGGTGATCACGTCACGGACGTTGATAATTTCACCGTGAAAGATACCGGCTTCACTATCGAATTCGACTTTACCGATATAGCCTTTATACTCCATCATGGTTTTACTCCTGCTTCCTCGAGGAAGCGTCTTACTGACTTGATCATCGGCTTGCCGGCCTCTTCGCGAGGGTGGGGGCGGTGAAATACAGCCCGTACGTTGTTGAGTACGACCCGCACCCTTGATCCGCTGCCTTCAGAGATTTCAGCCCCAAGCACGATGAAAAGCGATTCGATATCTCTCCAGGCGATGTTTGCCCGCTCGGGTTGGTCAAAGATAGCTTCAAGGACTTTGCGATGTTTGCTGTCCACGGTTGGATGATATCACAATATGATACTATTGGCAAGTCTTTTCGCCGAAAGAAACCATCAAGCGCCATCGCCGCGCCCCGGTAATGGAACGCGGCTGCATCATGCAGGACGGCACCCACGCCGAGCTGATGACGGCGGATGGGCTGTATGCGCGCATGTTCAGGCGCGCAGGCGGCGTGGTATCAGAGGGAGGAGGAGGGGTGAAGGCTAACACATACATTCTATGCAGCTTTAGCAGATATATGCTTTGATTTAGCACTCACTAAAATCGGTAAATCTACTCATACAGTTTTTCCAATAACTGAATTGGCTCACATGGCAGATCCGGTAAACTAAAATAGTTGTTAAGCGGATAAAGCATTGTAGCGTTTATTCTCGGAGCACTTGCAGTCAGACTACCATTAGCCACCATGATAGCCTTAAATAAATTCTGGACAAATAATGCAAATGAGCATTCTGAACAAAATGCAAATGGAGGTAAAGGTGCTATTACCTGGTCATCGTTATATCGAAGATTAGCAACCGTCGAATTTTTCACAATACACCTCCTGGCTGATATACCAAATCAGGTACATTCCATTTCACGGCATTACCAGCCAAGCGAAAATTCTCCAATAAACTATCTTTACCGATCCACCCTTTATATCCAATCACATATGTCTTAACTGAATGAATACGTTGTAATTCTTTGAATTCATGATCTAAGCCAGTCAGTCGGATAGCTTGATTCGTGAGGGATAATACAGTTGCAGCATTTTCAAAAGCAGAGTATAGACCATTTGGTTTTCCTGAGGAAAGATCCGACTTAACCTCAATTGTGGCAATTACTCCTTCAATTAGATAGAGATTTACGCCCTCAAATCCTTTGATGACCGGAAAATCAGAGCGATAAACAATCACATCTTGCTGGCCCGACCTTTTTTCCCATCAGTAATCTCACCGCTTCCTACTACAACACTGCTTGGTAAAAACCTTGATAAAACTTCCTTAACAAAATGCTACCCTCAAACTACCCAAATTTGTTGATTGTCTAAATATCGCCTGGCTATTTTCATACCAAGCATTCATCATCTTCTCTAGTGAATTAAGAAAAACGAGAAAATCAAAATCTTTGATACTCATTTAATCTCCTTTCTTACAAATACAGAACTATCAGTTGTAAGGAACAAACAGCTATATATGCAATAGTGGCAGCGGAGCATTCCTCGAATCTTCATGAGTAAGGAGACGACTCGAAACCATACGAACTCTTTAAAATGCAACAGAATCTCCTACTTCTAGTGCGCGCCTTGTTGGGTTTCTTTATGCCATAAGTAGACTCTCTCATATTGTTCAGCGGGGGCTTCTTTTACAACGTCAACAACTTTATCGTAGTTTTCCTTGATAACCTTTTCAATTTCGTATATATCGGCTCTGAAAAATTCTTTACGATGATTTAATTTGTTTAGCCTGGTTTTATAAAAGTGTTCATGCAATTTTGCTTCAAGTGCAGGTGCGTTTTCAGAGAAAATAAGCGCATGTACATCAAACTGAAAGGGGACGGACGCATCGCCTAATTCGTCAATGCGCTCTAGTGGCTCTAATCGCCTGGTCATTCCTATCTTGTACACATTTTCTCCCATAGAGCCAATATTTGAAATGATATAAACATAACCCGCTTTTGCATTTTGTTCTCTGTAATCAATTACTTTTTCTTCCTTTTCGAGTTCGGAGTATTGACCCTTTACCTCTTCCAATTTTTCTAACACTAAAGCACGCTCTGAATCGTTTGTAGCTTCTTTGAGTTTCGACTCCAATTCATCGATTGCTCTGGCAAAGTGTTTCTTTTCCTTTGCTAGTTTTTCTCTGGCCTGACGAATTTCTTGCTCAAGTTTTTGCTGTTCACGCAATTCTTCACGAAGCCGCTTCTGTTCTTCCTTTTCTTCTTGCTTCTTCTGTTGATACTCGAAAGCGATATATAGTTCTTCGTATTTCAATTTTTTGTAAGCATCGGTGATGCTTGCTTGCATTATGCGCCCGAGTTTATTTAGTTCTTCAAAGGATTTCTCAATCCTTTTCTCATTTACTTCCATGTTGTTAAACTTGACATTATCTACACAGTAATCGCACTCGTTATTGAACGATCTTAACATTAACTTCTTCATGTCGTTAACCATTTTGCGACCTTCAGACTTGCTGTTATTGACCGTCCAATTTTCATTTGCTATTACAGCAGCTCCACCCTTTATCAACTGTTTCTGCTTTTCTCTGCAAGCATCCAAGCGATTCTTGTATTCTTCGCTTGTTTGGAACTTGAATTTTGGCTTGTATAAAGCGAAACTCTCCAATAATATTTCTTCATCCAGAACGATTATCTCTTTCTTCCGTAAATCAATTTGCTTTCCCAAGTCTGATAATTGGAGATCAAATCCTTGCTTACGCTGCGTAAACTCTGCCTGCGCAGCCTGCAATTCCTGATTTGCTTTTTCTTTTTGCAAGCCAAGAGTTTCTATTGCCTGCTTTAACTGGTAATAGTCCATCTTGTCGGTATCTGCTAAAATGCTTTTTAGAGAATCACGCTCTTTCACCGTTCGTGCAAGTTCAGCCTTGATTTCATTTATCCGAAAAATATCCATGATTGACATATTTACATCTCCTTAGTTTTGTAATGCAACGGTCGAATGGTTTGCGTTACCTGCTTTGGGCGAGTGTGTATTTTGTAAGGTAGTAAAAGCAGAAACCAAAAAAATGCTTGAAGATGCCGCAGAATTGCACACGTCAGGTGTACGCTTTATTAGGCGCGGTTTATACCATGAATGTACTGTACTGAAATTTCTCAAACTGGTTTTACTAGCCAAGAACTCTTCCTTTCTGTGATGAAAGGATTTTCTTTGTACCCGAAGATTGGATGAAGCGTCAAAATCATAGAAGCAAAGTCTTCAATGAAAATTTCCGCATTTTCTAATGTGGTTGAAATTCTTCCCATAAGGTAGTTGGAAGTTCTGGTTTATCTCCAAAATCACGATCTTGAACTTCTTCAACTTTAATAATCTCTGCCTTCCCATGAACTATCATCTTTCTAAACGCAAATACCTTGTCGAATGTGCTGAAAGGACGTTTAGTGAAATCTGGGTTGTAACCTTTTTTCTCTACAAGCATAATTAATTTTTGTCTCGACTTTTGTTCCTTTCAATCTTCTGCCAGTTTTGAATTTCACTATTGCCCAAATGATTTAAAATAAGCTTCTAGAGAGAATGCAGGAATAAACCATAGCCGAAAGGCTGTTGAAAAACCTTCCCTCTAAAAGAATACTTGGCTGTTTCGAGCGCATATTTGCCAGCATTTGGAGGAGCCACATACGAAATGAAATTGTCTCAGCCCCCTAACTTTAAATTGCCCTGTCAATTTTTAATGTGAGCACCTAACGATTTAAGGTATTGATGTGGCGGGGAGGGCGAAGTCCAAACATCGGTACATTGCGCCGCCACATCAATCCGAGTTGAACTAAGCCGTCTTAGCAAATTTTACCTGGAGGCTGGAATTTCAGGCACCCTGTCACCCTGGGACCTGGCTCCGGGAGATGATAGCCTAAAGTGTCCAGCCAAACAGCCCCGTGTGGCAAGGCCAGTTGGGTTTCAGGCTGGAGGATGAGAAGACACACACGCGGGGAGGTGGGCACTTAACAAGCCTCCCCTTTGCATACCCCATTACGCTTCACAACAGCCCAACGAATTACCCTCAAGGTCGAGCCAGTGTAAATTTGAGATTGGGTTAGCCCCCCAGGGGTTCCTCGGCTTCAACCTCTCGCCAAAAATCATCTCGTGCTTGATTCCTTTGCCGGCTCGAATTTGTTGTTCAGCAAACTCAAGCAGGTTTTGGAATTTCGGTGAATAGGCCAAGATCAAGCGCTCAATTTCATCTTCATCTGTGACGGACAACAGCAAAGCCACAGGCTTGCCATTTTTGGTGACAATGACCGGCCCTTGTTCACTGGCCTTCAAGAAGCCGCTGAATTTAGCTTTGACATCTGCCACCGAAGCGATTTTCATAATTGACCTCCTCACCACCGATAAGTAACCGGTCGCCTATTTTCTCTCCAATTGCCAGGAGGATGATGACCTCAAAATTATCATGATCCACTCTGTAGAAAACTCGAAAGCAATTGTCGGGACCTTAATGAACTTTACTCCAAAATGGGCGGCATGCGCTTATCTTTGGCGTGATGGTTATAGCCAATTTCGAACAGCAGACCGGCTGTCCAAAAACAGGGGTGAAGCGTGTGCTGAACCGTCCAGGTGGCACTCGAAAACCTGCTGCCGGGCAGGCACGGCTCAAAACCATTTCTTAGGAATTTCCCGCCCAACAGTCTGCCTTACCGCCAGGCCGATTGGCACACCTGCTCAAAACTCTCGCCTTTCATTCTCTTTCCGGTAACTCACCTTCTCGAATGGCCATACCTTCTCGATCCATTTCTTGACCGCCCGAACAAGAGCGGATCAAGTCCTTTTGCATACTCGCTTTCTCTGACCCACATCCGGATCCGTGGATCGATCCCCTCTTCCTTGGCAGGATTGATATAGACACACCCCACCACTCACTTTCTCCGTCTGGCGATACCACCGTGTATGCAAATGCTTCTCGATTTCAGAAATTCTTGCTGGTGTCCTTCCAGATCTGCCAGGTTTTCTTCTATCGTGAACCCCACTCTCGGCCAATCATACCCCATGGATAAAAATCGCCCCTGTGTTTCCATCACTGCGTCGTAATCCTTTTCTACATCATCAACAGACAGCATCCGCAATCGGAACTGCTCTGTTTCTAATCCTGCGGGAATTGCAAAGTCTTTTGGCACGAATTGTTTCTTGTCCACTTTACCATCCTATTCTATCCGTATTCCAAATCGCAGTTTCTTTTATCGCCACCCGACGGCGTGCGTTAGCCGCCAGTGGACAGGATAAGAATTGGCTTGAGAGCAGTAGAAACCCGAAGCCAGGAAACTGCCTGAAAAACGCGGCAAGTCCCACTTGTCGGCTGAACGTTGTGTAAGGCGGCCTCTTTTGGATAGACTACGAAGCCGCCAACCTCGAGCAATTCAAGGATTGCTGAAAATGGTGCTGGCAAAAGCCGGCCAGAGATCCTGATCGCCTGCATACCAGGCCTGAAGGGCAACATTTGCCGGCATCCAAACAGTCTAACGGTAAGCGCCGTTTTCATCCGTGGCACCTCTCCAAGCGGAATGACACAGTTTCCAGGGGCATGGTGTAGCGCCGGATCTCGCTAATCATGGTTATCAAATATCAATGTGAAGAAACCACTTCCCAGCGATTCAGGTGATACGCGTGCGACGAAGGTCATCGTGAAAGATGAACCTGCCGTCGTTGGAAACTTGGCTGGATTGAAAGCCGCTCCCTGGCCAGGCGCGGCGATCAAGTGATGGGCACGACCGCTTCCCTGATCGCTAGTTTCCAGATTCCAAATGCATCCCCCCATGCGCTCCAACCATCATATCCCTGCGAAAAGTCTGGATTGGGAATGCGGTTCGTGGTTTCATCCACCTTCCGTATAGCGAACCTCGTAAAGGATGATATCGGCTTGACCGGAACAGTCGCATTCCAGGTTTACCCGGTAGCCCACGTCGGCTTCCGTGGCGCCTGCGGGTACAATTCCGCTCAGGGTGTATTCGAACAGCAGACCCTGTCCTTCCACCGGCTTCATCGAAAAAAGGATGGTTGCGCCAGCCAGCGGGGTCGCGGTCGCTATCCAACAACTCTCCCGATAGCACCGGGTTGCCATCATAGGGACAGAAGTGGAAGTAAGTGTGAGCACTGTCCGGGTGCGGGTATAACGATTGATCAGGTAGGTGAAGGCGCCCGGATCGGTCTCGGGCAATAACTGTACCGGGTGAGGGTGCCAGGACTGGAAGATGGCCCGGTCGGGACGGCCGCCGTACTCCACCTCGTACTCGACGAAGCGCTGCTCGGCGCTCGCCACCCATTCCGCGTCGCTGGCGTCCTGCCACTCGCCACGGTAGAACAGGCCGAATTCGATCCCCTGGGAACGCAGGTAGGTTTCGATCTCCAGCGCCCTTTGCGCCCAGTCGGGCTGTCCATAGTCGAGATCGAGGTTGAAGTAGGCCAGATCCTCGCCCATCACGGCGCGGTAAGCCTCCACCCATCGGGCAACATGATTTACATCGTGCTGTGCGGTTTCGACCGCCCCGAACCTGGCCTCTGGGAATACACTCCGCACTCTCTCCTATAAAGCGGGATACGTTCTGGGCAATCTCTTCAGGTGTCATTCCACATGAGTTGGGTGTCCCGCAAAGGTCCGCCGCCGTCATAAGGATGTTCCAGGTCCACATAAACAATATTTCCTCCTGCCTCCTTTATCCTCTGCACGATGCGGATTGCTTCGTCAGGGCCGGCAAAACCTTCGATCTCACCCGTACAATCATCTGTCGGAGTGAGTGGACCGGCTTCGAAGGCAAGTGCCATTCCACGCCGATTAGCAGACCCTACAACCCGCCTGAGTTCCGGCATCGGATGCTACCCATGCCACCCAACCGCCATATAGTTTAAATACATGGGTCCTATTTGCCGCATTCGCCCAAGCAGCATCGTCATCGAAAAGGTTAAGAAATTCAAGGCCAGAAAAAAGGTCGGCTGGCATCTGGTGGGGATGGATCCAGAGGCGCGAACCAGATCTGTGGTCTTGTCGTCAGATCGGGGGTAGGAAGAAGGTGTAGCTGGTACAGGAGTGTAAGTTGGATCTGGCGTAGCTGGTGCAGGAGTGTAAGTTGGACATAGCGTTGATGGTGCAGGGGTGTAAGTTGGATCTGGCGTTGATATGGGTAACTCTGGCGCAGGAGAACCGCACCCGACCAAAAACGCCAACATCAATGTCGCTCTAAACGTCTGTAGCAAGAATGGTTGGTAATTCATTGAGTGGCTCCTTTCTTAGCTGCTTGAACCGCCTAACGGCTTGGCTCACCGGCCGCCGATTATAGCAAGACAACGAACTCTGAAAGCCGCTTTTTCTGCCAAATGGCCGCCGCATCCCCGAGCCGAAGGCGGTCAGGCGGAGCCGGTGTTGGACGGCTATGTTTACAGAATAATTTCCAATAGCCGTTCAATCACGGTTTCCTTTGGTCTAGTTGCGAGTATGGGAATTTGTTCGGTCTGCGCTTCTTGAGTGAGCCACTGACCAAATAGCCAACTTGCACGGGCAAATGCTTCTTGCACTTCTCGACTGGCTGAACTTATCCCTCGTCCACACCTGTGTAGGTTATTTAGGATTTCACTTGCATCATCTTCGATCAAAAAAACAGCCCGTACCTTTTGCCTGATATCTACACTTTCAAACCCTGGGATTTCGCTAAATGTGTGTTGCCTTGCCAGCGATGGAAGAATGCCATCTCCTTCGATAATGATTCGCCCTGAACCATCTACAACGATATGATGGGCTATGATTTCTCTCAGCGGCTTGACCATTGCATTCCCTACTCGCACCCAATCTTTGACAATCGAGCCGGGCTGTTTCCAGTCTTCGGGTTGGTAACTGAGAAAGACATGTAAATCGGGGTGTTGTTTCGACGTTGTCACTTGTTGGAGCGCAATGCGAACATCGTCAACCATTAGAGATGGTATGTTTAGCTGGCGAACAAGTGCTCTCGCCAGATATGTTTTTCCTGCACCAGAATTTCCGCCTATCAGAAGGACACGCCAATCATTCGAGTTCATTTATTATTTGGTTGCTCCCTTTATGCCGCCCAACAGCTCACGCTTCACCTGCGCCGCAAAGCGCAGCGGAGCGGCGTCAGGTGCAAGCACGTGTTAGCCGCCGCTAGCGATTATTCAGATTATATGGTACACCGAAAAATGTGTCACTAACAATTATCTGCTCTATGGCTATTCTGTCGTTGGCGAAGCATACCAGAAGGTGATGTCTGCATTCTGCCCTGCGCCACAAGGATTGACTTCTACGCCCACCAGTCCAGGATTTACTGCTTCGATCTGCCGGATAGCGTCTTGGTGCTCCTGGACAATCCTTTCTACTTCGGAGACAGGAGGCAATTGCTCGCAGGAAAGATAATCTCTATTTATCTTCCCGTACGCTCAGCACCACCTACTTCCGGATCACCGGCAGAAACATTACTGTACGTTCCCTGCGGGCAGGTGAATTCTCCGGTCAAGCCCAAATTGTACAGAACCGTGTCGCCGGTATCCTGCCCCTGCAGGCTGATCGTGTAGGTCTCGCCGCAGTGGGCGGCAAAATCCTGGGCGACCAGCGACGGCGTGAGGGTGTCGCCGGAAATGGGCAGTGGATTGGATAGATCAGGGCGGAAATCATAGATCGTCGTCGACACGCGCCCCCGCATGGCCACCAGGCGGAACTGCACCAGCTTCTCGCCGGTAGTTACGGTGATGGTGAAGGGCTCGACGTGGATCTTACAGCGGTCGATGCGCTCCAGGTAGCAGCCGGCGTGCACCGGGCTGGCATAGATTTCGGGTTCAGCCCGCGCCTGGGGTACGATTTTCGCGTCCAACCCGGCCAGCATGGCTGCCAAAACGATCACCCCGATCAGGATCAAGCGTTGTTTTCGGGTCATAGGTGCTCCTTAGACCAGTGCGCCGGGGGCTCAGGGAACGTTGGTCGGGCAGGTGAACTGGCCGGTGCTGCCCAGGTTGTACGCGCTGGGATCGAGCGTATCTCGACCTTGCAGGGATATCGTATATGTGGCGCCACAAATGGCGGCATAATCCTGGGCGACCAGCGACGGGGTGACAACCGTGCCAGAGATAGGCAGTGGGTTGGAAACGTCGGGACGGAAATCATAAATGACCTGTGAGCCGCTCCCAACTCGCGTCGCGAATAATTGGAAATAAACCAGTTTTGAGCCGGTGGTGATGTAAATGGTGAACGGCTCCACATGGATGCGGCAATCGGATGGCGCGGCGATGTAGCAGCCGGCATGCACCGGGCTGGCATAGACATCCGGTTCCGCCTGCACCGGCTCCGCTTTGTCGATTGCGAGCCACAACCCCAACAAGCCGATCATGCAGACTGCCAGGCTAAAAAGTAGAATTTTACGAGTTTTCATGCTGATCTCCTTGTTTCCATTCCTGTGATTGTATAAGTATGGTCTTCCCGTTATCGATGGGAAGAACTGATGATGGCATCTTCTGGAACAAAATTTACCTAATTATATCAAGCTTATCGTATTCTGTTTTGGAACAAGGCTCATGATCATAAGTTGTCATACACGTAGAAGATATAATCCTGCCCCGCCGTCTTGACCCCCAGATCGTGCAGCAGCCTGAGCAATTGCGCCCGGTGATCCGTGCCGTGATTGACCACATGCAGCAGCACCTGCCAGGTGACCAGCTCTTTGTCTTCTTCCGGGTCGGTGATCGGCTTAGCGAACAGCATCTCATCCGTCAGCCCGGCAAGATAAGCGCGCATCATCTGCTCGATGCTGTCCCAGCGCGCCCGAATGGCCTGCCGGTCGTCGAAATCAGCCGCAGGCAGCGGTTCAGACGGTTCGACGCCGCGCAGCTCGCAGAACCAGACTTCATCCACGTCCATCAAGTGCACGATCTGCTCGCGCACCGACCCGTGAGAGTAGTCCACAGCCTGGGTGAACTGTTCATAGGATAGTGGAACGATATAGCTGTCCCATATCTTGCGGTTTTCGCTGAGATGATAGTTATAGAAATGACGAAAAGCATTAGCATTCATGTTCTTATTTCCTCACTTTCTTGCCCGCAGCGAGAAGGCCATCGGAATCATCCCCTCGAACCCCTCCAGGATCCACCAGCCGTCCGGCGTGCGGATCATGCCGGGCAAGGCTTTGTAGAAGCATTTGTCGTGCTCATTCAGGAACTCGATGGTTAATCCACTCCCAATCAGCGCGTTGACGATATCCGCCAGCGACCACTGCCATTCATAGGTGGGGGTCTGGGGGATATACGTGCTGTCGGCGTAGTCGGGAAAGTCATCCTCGAAGTGGAGGGGCTCCGGGCGGTGGAAGTAAGGGTACTTGATCTTAAACCTATCTACCTGGTTATCCTCGAACATCATCAGCGCCGGGTGGGACTCGAAAATATAAAAGATGCCGCCCGGCTTGAGGTGGCGCGCCACTACCTGTGCCCAGCGCTGGATATCGCTGATCCAGCACAGCACCCCCTCCGAGGTGTAGACGATGTCATATTCCCCCAGCACATTATCGGCCAGGTCGAGCACGTTTGCAACGTGGAACTCTGCCGGGATGCCCATCTTCTGCGCCAGCTCGCGGGCGATGTGGATCGATCCCGGCGAGAAGTCGACCCCGGTGACCCGGGCGCCATCCAACGCCAGCGATAGGGTGTCCGTGCCGATATGGCACTGCAGGTGCAGCAATTGCTTCCCCGCGATGGGGTACAGCTCGCCCTTTTGGATCTCATCGATCAGGGATTCACCTGCGAGCAGCCTATCGAACTCGATAGGCATTCAGGTGCACGGGGGCGATTTCGTCCCAGTGGGCGCGGTTTGCATCTTCAGCTTTCATCAAATTGACCTGAACCTTAATGAATCCCAGGGAACAGCCGGTAGCGCACGCGCCGTGCATAGTCCCGGTACCCTGGCAGCTCCTCTTGCAGTGTGCGATCTTCCAACCCAGTCCTGATCACGATCACAATCAGCGCCACCACGGCCGGAATGAGCGTCCATATTGAGCTCAATGCCAGCACAATGCCCGGCAGCGGCAGAGCGTTCCCGCCATAGCCCGGATGGCGCACGATGCGGTATGGGCCGCTGTCGCACACCACGTGCCCACGCTCCGTCTGGATGCGCACCGTGCCGGAGAAGAAGCGGTTCTCCGCCAGGGCCCACGAAGCCAGGCCGTATCCCAGTGCGATCAGGATGAAACCAAGCAGGTTGAGCCAGAGCGGGAAAGCCGGCGACCAGCCGAAGCGGTGATCCAGCCCGGCCACGATGGCCGGCGGGAAGGAGATGCTCAGCGCCATCAGCGGGGCGAGCACTTTGTCCCACGGTTTCACACCGGAAACCGTTCCAGACGCGGCGCGTTCTGCCATCATCCCCGGGTGCCTGCGCTCGGCCCACAGGTGCGATAGGATGCCGGCGGCAACGATCAGCAGGGAAAAGACCCAGGCCTGCCACCAGCCGAGATCCCATGCGCAGACGAATAGAATGATGGGGATGAAAAGGTACGTGATGATCAGGCGGATCCATCCCCGGATGCCAAATGGTCCGCTTGGATTGGGGTCAACTGTTTTCGAGTCCATATTCTCCTCCATTCAAAGCCGGTCTACACCTGTTTTACCAGGTTTACTTTTCTCTCACCCCGCTCAGGTTGAGCGCGATCAGCGGCAGAATTTGCGCCGCAAACGCCTCTGCGGACAATCCCTGCACCTTCTTATCCTGGCTCCACGCCAGCGCCAGCCCGTAGATCGCCCAGCTTGCCGCCGTGGCCGCGATTTTCGGCTTCCTCTTCTGGCACGTCCTCTTCCAGCCATGCCCGCAGCAGGCCCTGCACCTGGCGTTTGACCTGCGCCTCCACCAGCGACTCGAACGGCGCTTCCGGGCGCGAGCAGTTGGCATGCGCCTTGGCGATGAACTCGCACACCACGGTGATCAGGGCATGTAAATTCTCCGGGCTGTACTGGCAGGCGTTCAGCGTGCGCTTTTCCAGCGCCTGCTGGAAGGTTTCCTGGATGCTGTAATCCAGCAGGGCATATTTATCGGCGAAGTGCGCATAAAAGGTGGCCCGGTTGATCCCCGCTCGCCCGGCAATCGCCTGCACGCTCAGCGCGTGAAAGCCCTTTTCCACCAGCAGGCGCTCGAATGCCTGCAGGATCAGGCTGCGTGTGCGGGTGATCCGCGGGTCTTGTTTCTCGATGGTTGGGTTGGACAACACTTTCGCTCCCGTGTTGCTTAGGCGACATATGTGGTTTTTTGGTGGTTGCTTTTTCACCCCCCGGCGGGTATAAACAACATATGTCGCTTAGACAACGTCTGTATGATACTACACCTGAAAGGCAGCGTCAAGATGAATATTGCTTTAGACACGAAACTTATCAGCATTCCCCAACCCGTCGCCATCGCCCCCCAGCGCATCCACCCGGATACATTGCCGGGCTACGTCCAGCTCAAAGTCGCCAATCTGGCAAACCAGGTGCAGTTCTACCAGCAGCTCATCGGGCTGCAATTGAACTGGCAGGATGCAACGCACGCCGGCCTGGGCGTGAACGGGCGTGACCTGCTGCGCCTGACCCAGATCGAGCACGGGCGGCGCTACGCCCGTGTCACCGGGCTGTACCACTTTGCCATCCTGTTCCCCGACCGCCGCGAACTGGCACGCGCCATCGCCCGCCTGTTTGCCCGGCGCTGGCCCAACTCTCCCACCGACCATGTGATGACCAAGACCACCTACCTGGACGACCCGGAAGGCAACACCATCGAGCTGTACTGCGAATCGCCCGAGGACGGCATCTTCATGGCGGATGCCTCCGGCAATTTCATCGCCCGCCGCGCCGATGGGCGTCCCAGCGATGGCCGCGAGCCGCTCGACACCGACGCCCTCTTCGCCCACCTGACGGAGAACGACCGCCTCGACCAGCCCGTCCCCCCCGAGACGCGCATCGGACATTTCCACCTCTACGTCGCCGACCTGGCGGAAACGCGCCGCTTCTACCACGAGCTGCTCGGCTTCGACGACATGGGCACCGCGGCCAGCTTCCGCATGGGCATGGTCTCCGCCGGCGGCTACCACCACCACATCGGCTTCAACACCTGGCAGGGCCAAAGCGCCCCACCGCCGCCCCCGGATGCGCTGGGCCTGGCGTATATCACCTTCAACCTGCCCACCGCCGGCGAGCTGGAGCGCCTGGCCGGCGTGCTGCAGCAATCGCGCCTGCCCTTCGAGCGCCGCCCCGACGGCCTCTTCCTGCGCGACCCATCGCAGAACGGCCTGCTCTTCACAACCGCGGCAGCTTTGCCGCATCAGAGGTTCAGACACATCTCCACCTTCTTCAAGGCGCTTCGAAGTAAGCGTTTTGGCAGTATCTACCGAGATATACATTTCCGTACTCTAGATATAGAATAGCCTGAATTTTTTATTCTCTTTAGGTCTGGCTTCACCCTCACCGGCAAACAATCTGCTTATGGGCTCTTTAAAAGCGTTTATAATTAAACCATAACCACCTACCCCACCCGTCTCCTTCCACTAACATATGGCCTCTAATAAAAAACGCAAAAACAAATCTCGACCCCGCCCACCAAAAGTCAATATCATGGCCGGGATGCCCAGGCCCGGGCCAATCAGCTTTCGCGGCGCTATCCAGGCGCTGGAACAGGCGCGGGAACTTCCGCTCCTTGGTTGTTGGGTCATGGCCACCTGGCAAGATCAAGGGATAACACCGGTGGTGGTCGCCCGCAAGCAAACTGAAGACACTGTGATCTTCGGGGTATACCTGGTGGATATATTTTGCCTGGGTGTAAAAGACGCCTACTGGAAGAGCGATATCTCGCTCAAGCAATTCACCCGGCAGCTTCCGATGTTATGCTCAGAGGAGCCCGAGCAGTGCGAGGTGTCACTGGCTCATGAGTTGATCTACGGATCGATTGAGTACGCCCACAAATTTGGCTTTGAGCCTCATCCTGATTATGCCAGGGCAAGCCTGTTGCTTGATCCGCCAGATAAGCACCCGCGCAAGCATGACGTGACGTTTGGGAAAGATGGCAAGCCGCTTTTCGTTGCTGGCCCACATGATAACTCTGAAAATATTTATCGCAAGTTAATGCAAACCGCCGGAGAAGGCAACTTCAATTATCTCATGGGGATAGAGGGCTTGGAGGAAGAGTAGGCAAGGAAGCCAACCTCATTCCTCGTCTTCGCCCGCCCCCCGTTTCACCCACTTGCTTATCTGCGACCTAGCCCAGGCGTAATGGCTGCACGTATTGCCGGCAATATAATCCACCAGGGCTAACTCGCCCGTCCAACTGAAGCGCCCGCAGCTGAACATATCCCCCTCGGGGATTGCCTCAATGACCGCTAAAATCTGCCGGTAGGAGGCCTGAAATTCAGCCAGGATCTCTTCCAGGCTCCGCCCCTGGTTTTGCGTATAGATCTGCTGGTTCAGCGCGTCGATGGCCCGCTTACCCATCCCAACGGGCAAGGTCCCCGGAGCGCTGCCCTGTATACCAGCCTGGTACCAATCCAGGAAAAGCTTCTCCCAGGCCGCCAGGTGCGCCAGGACGTCTTTGACTGACCAGGTCCCGACCGCCCCTGCCTGCACCATCTCTGCCGCCTCCAGGGTCGACAGAGTTTTCTCCAACCGCCGGCGTTCAGCCTGGATATCTTTCAGCAGTTGAGCCTTGCTGGTTTGTTTTGCCATGCTGTTATAAAGACTTCCGATAAATGGTATCGCGTTTGACAATCTGAAAACCACAGCTTTCATACAACTGGATGACATTGCTCGTGCTGTCGCTATCCGCGACCAGAGCCGATTCGGTCATGCCGGCGGCTTTCTGGGCCTGGAGGCTGCGGCTGATCAGGGCGCGGGCTACGCCGCGCCGCCGCCAGGATTGATCCACGCCAATCCCTTCGGTATACCCGCGTTTTCTGTTTTGCTGTTCGTTCTCGTCGACATTAATGAACGTCAGCACATGACCGGCGACCTGGTTGGTGGCAGTATCCCAGGCAACCTGCCAGAGGTGGGGTTGAAAGTGCGGGCTGGCCAGCCATTCTTGATAATCATCCTCGGTTGGTTCAGTGTATCCCCACTCGTCTTTGCTGGTTTCATTACCGGATTTCCAGATGGTTGGATAATGTTCCGCCGTTACCGGGCGAATTTCTAACCCCTCCGGCAGTGGAAACTCATCAATATCAGCGAGAGAGGGGCGGACCATTTCATAGAAGTAACGTGCCGGCTGATAACCTGCCCGCTCCAACATGGCGGCAGTGCCTGTTTGGTAGTGCGAGGCATTGACTTGAAAAAATCCGCTGCTTTTCGGGTGGTTGGACTCTGCCATTTCCCGCAGATGCTCTTCCATCCAACCCAGCAGCGCAGAACCAATCCCTTTGCGGCGCCATTCTGGCATCAGAAAGCCATTGTGGTGGTACAGCCGCCCGGCCTGGCTATCGTTTTCCCACCAGCCGCGCGCATAGCCGACCATATTTCCATCCACTTCAGCAGCGATGATATCCTTGAAAGGATCGCAATTGCTCATCTGTTTATAGGCGTTGGCAATATTCTCTGCCTTTACCTGGCGCGCCACATGGTCTGCCGCTTGGCTCGCCGTCAGCACGGCAGCAATTTGAGCATAATCGCGCTCACCTTGAAAATGCCGGAAGCTCAAACCGGGGATAGAGGGTGCATTTTTTATCTCAATCATAGTTTCCTTTCAGCCCTGTGCTAATGGTCTTCCAAAAGCTCCAGCTCCAGGCGGATATTGTCCGGAAGAGGTGGTTTACCGCCGTCTCCGGCAATATTACCTTCACGAACCAGCTTATCGCGCCCGAACAATAACGGGCAAGAAGAGCTCCATCGGTACCTGCGGGGAAACGGGGGCAGGCGGTTCGCTTACATCCGGCCCGCCCGGGAAGGTCTGGATGTAGTGTGTGAGCAGTGTGCCCCAGCTGGCCGCATCGAGAGCAAATTCTGCACCCGGTGAGAGCATCACGCCCGGCCAGATAGCCCCGACCGCAAAATCATAACTGGACGGATTGTAAAAGCTGCTCGAGTCGGTGGGGAAAAAGATCGACACACCATGTGAGTCAGCCTGATAGCTGCTGTGGCGTTCCGTAAGCACATAGGCGCTCACTGCATTCTTTACTGCCTGTGCATTGGTGCGGATGGTGGCATCGGTGATATTCGCATAGATGTTGTCTGCAAAATCATATAGATCAATATAGGAAGTCCAATAGTAGCGAATCGTCGCCAGCCGAGAGCTCTGGATCTGACTGCTGTATGTTGCAAAGTTCGCCTCCAGGCTGGCTGCCAGGTCGTTCGTAGCGGTCACTACCCCGCTCAGGGCTGTCATATCCACCGCCGACATAGTATAGTTGTAACCGGTCAGGCGAGCCTCCATCCAGTTTGCATAGCCGTTCACGATCGCCTGACCCATTTGAGCTGCGGTAGTGGTCGGGCCGGTGGCAAAGAAATAATCGTGGTGCGAGTTGGAGCGCAGTGAAGACCAGGTGACATCTTCACTGGCCACATACACGCCGATCTGATCGCGGAATTGGTAGGCATCCTCCAGCATACCCATCAGGCAGGCATCCATGAAGACCAGGTCCAACGGTTCGGCGCCGCTGCTGGTGATGCTATCCAGGGCCTGGTCCAGTTCAGGGATGGTCAGGTGGTCCTGGCTCCGGTCATCCTCTTGCATGCCTCCCAAGCCATCGCCGTGGTCACGGATCACCAGGGCATAATTCGGAGCAGGATAGTTCGCCTTGGCCCAGCCGACAAAGGCGGTCAGGTTCACAGGATCGCCCATGTTGATTTCGCCCTGCGCCCATTTGTCCACTCCCTGGGTATAAGCTGCCCAGGAACTCATGTTAGGGTCGAAGCGCAGCTTGTAATACGCCGAATCATTTATCGCCGCCCCATCCCATAACAGCACCAGGTTCAAACAGGTATTGTGTGCTGCCAGCTCGATACTGCTGATGTCCTGGTGAATATAGCGGTCCAGGTTATTATCTGCCGCGGCATAGATCATCACCGTCCAGGGGATCTGCGCCACGCCAGAGGGGGCCTGGGCCATGGCCGAGTTGGATAACCCGGCTACCATCAAAGCCGAATTTTGGGCGCGCACCGCGAAATAATACGTTGCAACAGGGGTTAGCCCGTTCACCGTCATGCTCTGCTGCGTGCCGGCTTGAAGCGGGTTGGGGATGCCCGTATTAACCGGGGTGGCCGCATCCCAATCTGCCTGGTCTTCGATCGGTGCGTTGGCATAGCGCACCAGGTAGCTGGCGGCTGTGCCGACGTTGCCATTTTCGCCGGGAGCCGACCAGGAAAGCAGAATGCTGCCGCTGGCGCAGCTGGCGCTGGCTTGCAGGTCGGCAATGGCCGCCGGAGGGTTGATTACCTGAGTAGGGGTGGGAGTGATCACAGGCAGGTCGCTCAATGTGCCAGCATCCAGGCTATTCATTGGCGTCCACATGTTCCCGCCTCCCATGGCATACAGGACATCCCCCTGGTTATAGATGCTGACTGCTGCCAACTCACTGCGCTGCCCAGATAGCAACCCGGCAATGTAGCTGCTGGTGCCAGTGGAGGGAATGTACTCCTCATTGTTGCTTGGCAGCACTGAGCTATCATTCTTACCGCCAATTAAGTAGATCAACCCGGTAGATGTGCTGACCGCGGCCAGCCCATAGCGAGCGTCTTTCATGGATGGAGAGCTGCTCCAGGTGTTGTTGACCGGGTTGTATACTTCCACCGTGAGCAGATAGCGAGCTGTGTAGCCAGGGGGTTTTCCATAGCCGCCAAAGGCATAGATCTGGCCGCCAGAAACCGCCGCCGCCAGGCCCACGCGGGGTGTATTCATGGGTGCGGCAGTGGTCCAGGAATTGGTTCCTGGGGTGTATACCTCAACCACGCCCGTGTAGCCCGTCAGGTCGAGCGTGCTGGTGGTCGAACCGCCAATGGCGTAAATCTTTCCGTCCGGCCCGGTCACGACTGCCAGCCGGGTACGCGCGGTAGGCATGGAGGCCGCCGTCGACCAGCTATCCAGGATGGGATCGTATACCTCAACATTACTCACAATCTGGTTGCTGGCGTTCACGCCACCGATGACATAGATTTTATTGTTCAGCGTGACTGCGCTGGTGGCGTAGCGGGCGGTGGGCATGTCAGTCCGGCTGCTCCAGGTATTTGTCACCGGATCATAACGTTCCACCGTTGCCAGTTTGGTGGTATTGTTCAAACCGCCAAAGACATAGATCTGCCCCCCGTACTCCGCAGCGCTGATCCAGGTGCGGGCGGTGGGCATGGGTGCCTTGGCCAACCAGGTGACGGTGGTAGCCTGGACAAGCTGGACAAACATGAGCATGCTGACCAAAAGAAGAACAAAAATCAGGGAGAAGAGCATTCTACGATGTTTCATTTTTCACTCCATAAGTCAAAGAAAATCGTCCAATAGCGAATAATTGCATGCCAGATTATTACTTCAACACTATTCCAGATATAGAGGCTTCCACTGTAGCACGATATAGCCTCGCTACATCATTTTGATCCTCACTACATTTTGCTTATTAATTATACAGGCACTTGCTGTGGTGTAAATAATCGGTATGGCGACGCTCGTTTCGTATAAGGCATTGCTGAACAGCAGGAATACTGCTTCTGTCGTGATACAAGGTCATTAACCCCCGCGGATTGCATCGCTTTCGCACACCGGAGGCGCCTGCGCAGCGAAGCCCCCTCCCCGACCGCATGCGCCCACGCACCGCGGGCGAGCTCACCGGGCAGCAGTGTATTCTCCGGAAGGAAGACCCCATTTCGTTGTCTGCGAAAAATTTAGACCCTCAGCCAGCCACGGAACCCCCTGGCGCCATAGTAAGAGTCTGCCCCGTTGTGATACACGAAGACATGGTCGTAGCGCCGGTCGCCAAAGATGGCGCCGCCGAGTTTTCTGATCTCAGCCGGTGTTTTCAACCAGCTCGACGTCTTCGGTATCGAAATTCCCAAGCTTCTGCAGCTCTCGGTATTGTTCTTCCGTCAGGATCTCGATGCCCATGGCAGCTGCCATATCCATCGCGCTGTTTTCCGGTTTGAATTCTTTCCTGTGACTCCAGCGCTTCCCGGTCGTAGCAAACGCTCCTGCGGCCTTTCGGACTTTCCGCCGAGCAATCATAAAAAATGACTTCGCCCGTCTTGTCATCCTGACCAACCACATCCGGCTCACCGCCGGTTCGTTCCATTTCATTGAGTGACCACAGTTTTTCAGGATTAGCTTCCAGCTTTGCCTGTACTTTAGCCCACTCAAGACCTTGATGGCGGTTCATGTTTTTCTCAAAACGGGCTTTCAATGCGCTGAGCAGTTCTTCGCGTTGTTCTGGTGACAATGCTTTTCTTTGGCTGTTAATGGTGTTCATACGTTGATATTATCTCTGACGAACAGGTGTGTCAAGCGGATAAAGATTTTCGTGACCGGGCTTCAAGCAGGTATCGTAGTAACGTCATTTCAATCCCGTATCACCCCTCACAGTTGACACAATGAATATCGGCAAGCGGCTCGCCGCCGATCAACGCCGCGATCCAGTCAACCAGCTTCACACCGTTGACCTCGAGCGTGTAGAACAGCTCGAACTCGAGGATCCCGTGCCCATCGCCGGGAGCGGTGTAGCTGTGCAGGATCACGCCAGCCGCCTCGATTGCCGCTTCGTTAGCGTCGATCAACGCCAGGGTGTTCGCGTTGACACCATCCGGAAACATGTACTTCAGTGCTTCCACCGCATGGGGATCGAAGGCGTAGTCAAAGCGGGCCAGCAGGATGCCGGGGTCATGCAGCCCTGCCTGGATCCAGAACCGTTGAGCCCCCCAGTCGTGGGCGGTAAGCCCTTCGTTGACTTCCCAGCCAGGCATGCTGGCATAGGCACCCCACTGCTCACCAATGACCCGGGCGTTGAGGTCGGGGTCGTCAGGAAAGGCACCCGATTGTGCGCCGAACACCATGACTTGAGCCGCGGGCAGCAGATCCGCGGCGAGACCCGCATACAGGGGGGCGGCGAACGACCCAGCCGTCTTGCCAACCACGACAAGCCGGGCAGCGTTGGGATAATGCGCGCTCAGGTAGCTTAGGGCAGCTGTGCCATTGACGAAGCCTTTGTGCTCGACGGTCAGCCCGGGCGAGTATTCACGCGTGGCATTGCCGATGTGCGCGTCAGCGGTACACAGCGGCACATAGATGAAGCTGTAGTTTTGAAACGGGTTTTCGTCGCGAGTGAAGTCGAACATCCCGCCTTCCGTCGCTGGATTCTCGCCCTCAATTGTCGGATCATAATCCGGTCCCGCCCGCTCGCCGGAGCCGGGGGTGTTCGCGTTCGCACAGCTCGCCGCATCGAAACAGATCCCGCCGCCGTCGAGGTAGAAAACGACGTTTGCGGGATCAGCCTGGCGCTCAAAGAAGGCATACGCGCTGCCATCGGCACACATCGTTTCACCACCGGGCGTGATACGCTCCCAGGGCGAATCGCCAGCCGCGCCCTGAACTGGGTGAGCAGGCAAGAGCGGCTCGCAGGCCTTGTGTGCAGCCTGGAACTCAGGTGTATTGCGATCAATGCCGGTACCGTTGAGGTTGATGCCGCCGCCATCCGGATCGGGGAAGTCTGGCACGCCGTTGTCGCGCATGCATTGGGCGAAGGCCAGCAATCCCTCGCCTTGGTCAAGGCTGCTGACCGGTGATGCCTCCAGCGCCGGGCTCTTGTTCCCCAAGAGCATCTGCCCGCCGATGATCAGTGCCACGACCAGGGCTCCAACGAGCAGCACGCCGCCGAAGATCAGCCGCGCTGGATGGTGTTTGCCTGTTGGATACTTGTTCGTTTGCTCTGGCTCCTGGCGTGTTGTGTTATTACCCATCAATTTTCTCCTGTTTGTGATGGGACAATTATATCTTGCGCCGGAGCCATGGAAAACTCCACAAAGGAACTGGAGACCTCGCTCAAGCTGTCTCTATCAGGGTGTCAGGCGGACTGGCTTGCCGCCAGCCTGTATTGCAGATAGACAACGCCCCCACCCAGGGGCCGTTCACCCTGCAGCTCAAGCTCGAGGTGGACGTCGCGCGGAAAAGCAGGCAGCCCGCCGCCCACCGTGACCGGAAAAACGAAGAGGTGGCACACATCGATCAAGCCGGCTCTGAACGCCTGAGCGGCGAGGGTTGGCCCGCCAATCGCCAGATCCTGGCGCGCGGTGGCCTTCATCTGCCGGATCGCCGCGGCCTCGAAGGTGCGTTCCAGGCGGGTGTTGGCTGTGGGTATGCTCGTGAGGGTGCTGGAGTAGACGATCTTGTTGGCAGCCCGCCACAGGCGGGCGAAATCCGCAATGAAGCCAGGCCCATCGTGGGTTTGGATGGTATCCCAGACGGCCATCACCTCGTACATGCGCCGGCCGTAAAGATGGGTGCCGGCTGGACGGGCGAGATCGTTGGCGAAGGTGTGGATCTCCTCGTCCGGTTCCGCCCAATCAAAGTTCCCCTGCGCATCCGCAACATAGCCGTCGAGCGACATGAGCATCAAGTAAATGAGGTTCGCCATTTTGAAATCCTTTGTGAGCGGGCAATCCGCCGGATATCGGTGTCAGCCGTAAGTGTGCGGCTGAAAATGCGGGCCGGTCAGCCAGCGCCACTTCGGGCGGGGTTCAGCAGCGAGCTCAACCCTCAGCTCACCGCTTTCTTCACCAGAGCGCTGATCTGTGCCTCTACAGTGGCAGTCAGCTCCTTCAGCGCGAAGGCGACCGGCCACAGGGCGCCTTCATCGAGGTTCGCCGTGTCGCTGAAGCCAAAGGTCGCGTAGCGTGTGTTGAACTTCTGCGCGCTCTGGAAAAAGCAGACCACCTTGCCGTCCTTTGCATAGGCGGGCATCCCGTACCAGGTCTTCGGCGAGAGGGCTGGCGCGCTGGCTTTGATGAGCGCGTGCAACCGTGCGGCCATGGCGCGCTCCGCTTCCGGCATCTCGGCGATCTTGGCGAGCACGTCGCTTTCCCCGTCCGCTCTTTCCTTGTTCGCCCGCGCTTCCGCCTTCAGCTCTTGGGCGCGCTCCTTCATCGCCGCTCGTTCCTCGTCCGTGAATCCCTGGAAGGTCTTGCCGGTCGCGGGGGTGCTCTTGGCCGACTCCTGTGCCGCCTTCATCGTATTGTTCTTAGCCTGGTCCATGAGTGTATCCTTTCAATCTGGATATATTATATCCGATTTTGCCAGGCTATCCCTGCAACTATCCCGATGGCCTCCTTCGCCCACGTCCACGAGAACCGCAGGCGCAGCGAAGCCCTCCTCGCCGCCCGCATGCGCCCGCGCAGCCTGGACGAGTTCTTCGGGCAGCAGGACATCCTCGGCCCCGAGCAAGCTGTATCAGAAGAAGACATCCTGTTCGTGGAGGATGTATTTCAAACACTGAACTGAGTGCTCACAGACCGCTACAGCATCTACTCCGGCCTAAGGAAAAACGTTTATAATAAAATTATGAACTCCTTGCACCCGCCCGCTTACATTGTGTGGAGCACGGATCAGATTGATCTGTCTGACCCCTTCCAGCGCCGCTGGTACATCCAGCAGGTGCTGACGCATGGTCGCGCAGAAGATATCCGCACCTTGGATCCGGAGGAGATTGCCGCACTCCTGGATGAGATTGTCCTGCCCGAAGATGTGCGCAGCCTGTGGGAGCGTTTTTTGGAGAAGCGCCGTGCTGAAGGGTAGGGGCATTCTCTCGGAGTTTCAAAAGGCTTTTTTGCAGCTTTTTGCCAGCCTACCAGACCAGGAACGTTTTTACCTGGCCGGCGGTACAGCATTGGCAGAATATTACCTCGGTCACCGGCTTTCAAATGACCTGGATTTATTCACCAGCGAAGCCGATTTGATCGTTCCGTTTTGCCCCGGCTGAAGTAGGGGATGCCGGGGTGATGGTCAATGACTTTCAGGATATCCGGGCCGACAAAACCCTGGCTTTCTTTGGCCGGGCCGAAGCCGCGTGATGCCATTGACCTGTATTTTCTCCTGCAAAACACAAAATTTGAGCAACTGGCAGAAGCTCGCTCGTCAGAAGGATACGGGCTTTGACCTGTACTGGTTTGCAGTGGCCTTAAATCGCACCGCGAAATTTCCAGATGAGATCGCACGCTGGCCGGTCAAGATGCTGGTGGATTTTGACCCTGTGGCACTAAAACGCCTTTTTCAAGAACTGGCGCTGGCTATCCTGGCGGAGAATACAGGAAAGGGCTGACGCTAAGCATGGACGGCTGCAACGAAACGGGAAAAACTACACCAAATTTTTTAGCGGAATAATTCGTTCAACGGCTTGCATTAGCGGCAAGGGCGGGATTTGGCAAGAAAAAGCCAAAGGTTGAACCCGCCTAAGGCGCAAAATCCGCCGAAGGGAGGGCAAAGCCCGCCCTTATCCGCCTGCGCACAATGTTGGGCGGCGTTTGACTTTACAACTCGCTAACTGATAAAAGATGACATTGCTATTTTGAAAATATTATTGCGACGCAAAACTCTCGAAATACGATTTTGTTAATCCATCATCAACGCTTCAAACTCATCCATTGCTTCTTTGGTTACGACTTGAAGACTTTCCAGCCAACTCAACAAAACTTTCTTTTTTCCTTCAACGCCAAAAACCATTTCCAATTCTTTGTCGCTCAAAACTCTCATGTTATGCGTACCAGCCAAAAGGAAGAAATTCATTGTGTACTTCATAGGCTGGGCAAACGTCATTCTGTACTCATCGTTTCCAAGACTCGAAACAATATTTACTTTCGGTTTATTGGCGTTCTGCTTTACATAATCCACTACTTCTTGAACTGGCGGATACCATTCGCCCCGAATATTGAACTTTAAAGACATCCGCCTTGATTTTTAATTCATCATCAAGTGTGCCATTCATTATCCCAATAAATTCAAGTTCTTCGTAATGTGCCGTTTGCAAATTCGATTTGCGCTTATCAGGGTTAGTCGAAAACCCAATCTTGATATTACCGCTTTCCTTACCGCGTATGAAATAAATCATCTCAACTCCTGAATTTCAGCGACAGCCGCCTAACGGTCGGCATAACCATCTTGCGACGAGCGCAGCGAGGAGCAAGTCGGGTTCATGCCGTTGTTGGGCGGCGACCTATGCTTGCAAAGACCAATGATGGCCTTACACAGGTCGTGGATTGGCAAGGCTTATGCTGCTGGGTGGCTAACACTATAATATCGTTTTGTTCTTCTACCGAAATTCTTCTGGTAGTTCTTCGGGGTTGGTAACATAGACCCATCTATTCGCAAGTGATGAGTTTTTTGTTAGATATACCCACTTGCTCAGCGAGAGAAGAATTCTTGGTGATATAGACCCATTCGTTCGCAAGTGAAGTGTTTTTAGTAACATAAACCCACTCATTCGCAAGCGATGAGTGGGTTGTCACATAAACCCAGGTGCCCCTTGAGGACATTCCATTCTCCTTTCGCTGCAAGCCTTTGTAGTTGGTTCTTATGAACGAGTTTCCTTCTCGGACGACTTGATTACAGCTCGGCTCTGGTGCTTGTCAAGTGATATATCGCTGTGAGTTGACCTGAGCAGTTTCTGAATATGCTGGATTGGAACGAATACGGCGTTTGAACATGACAAATCGTGCTCCAAATTTGATGCACTGTACGATTGGCAAGCCGCCCAACGATTAAGGGTCGGGTAAGGAGGCGGCATTGCTGTCGCCCCCTCCCCTAAGAACCGGACGTGAGATTTTCACCTCATCCGGCTCAAGCCTTTCAAAAACGTCCTCTTCAGAACGCGGGTTCACATCAGATAAATTTCGGCTATGAATTTGCCAGTGGCAGGTGGGATGCAGCATTTCTAGATTGCTCATAATGTTACCACCACCTTTTGATTTCCAGATGATGTGATGTATATGCCATCCAGTTTCAAGGGTGATGGATTGTCCGCAACGACGGCATAAGCCATTCTGTGCTTTCCACAGGTTGAGTAGCTGTTGGTTTCCTTTCAATCTGCCTACCATCTTCATCTTCAGGCGATCTTCAAAGTACAGCTCCCAGGCAGGATCGTAGGGATTAGCTTTAGCCCGGATTTTGATCTGTCTTCGGATGCGTGTGTGGGAGGCGGAAATCAGGCGAATGGTCATGGATTTGCCATCTTTACCGGTTACTTCTCCGCTGAAGACCCAATGCCGGTTGCCGACCGTCTTGAAGTATTTCTGTCTTACCCAACGAGCGCCTTTGTTCGGATGTCGGCGTTTTGCCCAATGCCAGAGAGCCTTGAAGATGGCGGCATCCACCTGGCGATAGGTTTGACTGCTGCATACATGCTGGTGGTAGTTCGCCCAGCCACGGATGACCGGATTGAGACGACTTATCAGGTCTCCCGCTGTTACTGTTTGGTTCTCTTTGATGATACAGCGGATTTTGGTCAAGAACGCCCGTACGTTTTTCCGGGCAGGCTTGATGAGCAGCTTTCCGTTGTATTTGCGGATATTCTGCCCCAGGAAGTCAAAGCCATTATCAATGTGCGTGATGTAGGTCTTTTCCGTCGAGAGTTCCAGTCCTCGTGTATTCATGAACTGCTCCACAAACGGCCTGACCTGGTTTTCCAACAGGTCTCTTGAGCGGGCTGTAACAATGAAGTCATCTGCGTATCGCACGAAGTTGACTCCACTGGCAGGCTTGTTGCTGTTCGAACAAAATCTGTCTCGCAATTCTTGCTCCAGCCCGTCCAGTACCAGGTTCATCAATGCGGGTGAGATTATGCCCCCTTGCGGCGTGCCTTCTTCTGTTGGGTGGAAGGCCCGCTTTTCGATGTACCCCGCCTTCAACCATTTGCACAACATGGCTTTCTCGAGTGGTATGTTTGCCATTAACCACTCATGACTGATTTTATCGAAGCAGGCTCGGATATCGCCCTCCAGGATCCAGCCAGGCGATACTTTACGCTTGGCTAGGACGATGAAGCACTGCTGGACTGCGTCTGCCGTTGACCGTTCCTTGCGAAACCCATACGAGTTAGGAGCGGCTGTGGTTTCGGCAACCGGGTCGAGTGCCAGCAAGTACAGGGCTTCCATCGCCCGGTCTTTCATCGTGGGTATTCCCAGTGGCCGCAGTTTCTTCGGATTGCTATTCTTGGGGATGTACGTCCGCCGCCGCGGTTGGGGTTGATAACCTCTTTGTCTCAGGTTCTGCACAGCGGTGGCTTTCTTGACCGGAGTGTCCCATTTCTCTTCGTCTACCCCTGGTGTATTCTTGCCTCGATTTTCTGTCACTCGCCGCACGGCCATACACTTGCCGCTGTACGAGCGGGTCAGCAGGCGTTGCAAGGCTTTCACCTTACCCCACCGGCCTTCCTGTGTCGCCTTCACGATACGCACTTGCAGCCGACGCACATTTCGGTTGACTGTTCGCCAATCAATCGCATTCCAGTTCACCTCCCTGTGGAAGAGCGCACAAGCATTTTCTGCTCTCATCTGCTTTCCCTTCCAGGCCGGTTTCTCAAGCTCTCTCGTGACGAAAGACCCTGTGGAAGTCTGCCCCCTTTCGGGGCGGGTATCCTCATCGTCCTTCTGATGACCCTGTCCATCTCATTACAAGTTGGCTTTCGCTTTTTCCACAATCCTTTGCCCGCCACCCCAACAGCTTTCCTTACGGATCGCCTGCCCCTTGTGGGGCGGAGTGTCGGGTTTACCACGTTTCTCTTGTATAACCTGGCAGGTTAGGTCCGCTCTCTTCGCCGGGAGTGTCGGTTTCCTCTTCCGCTTGCCCATGACAAGGAAATCAAAAGCCCTTGTGCCCACTCCGTTGCCTTTTGGCTCAAGCCTGTTATCTGCGCCTTCTGCTTGCTCCGCCTGACGACGTTTATCGAGCGTTTGCATATGCTGACCATATTGCCAATCCTGGCCCTAGCCCTTTAGCGCTTCCGGGCGCATTTCGGCCTTGCGGCTTCCATGCTGGTGCAAATCGCACCATTGGTACTTTGTCGGTGGTGCTGCGTTAGACCACCTAGGATACTGCTGATGGGACAGCAGGTCTTGTCAGAATTTCACCCGCAAGACAATTACTCAAGAGACCTCGTGTCGCACATTGATCTGGCGACCAGAGCCAATACCGAAGCCCAGTTCAACGCGCCATCACATCAAATTGTACAGCCAAACAGCCAACCATAGCAAGCCAGAAAACCCTCAAGAAAGCTAACTCATTGGGTCAAGATTGAGTGGAGGCACTTTGAAATGGTTCCTGACCCTCCCAAATTCTCCGGGAATTCCTGCTCACTGCAGGTTGACTGTCCTTATGGATGATACACTGGCTGTTACCCAGCTACATCGGTCCCCTGCTACCTGGCGGCCTGACCCTTTCCAGGACTGGACTTTCACCCGCAAGCAGACGATGACTTTTCAGGACGCACCACACGGTGTTAGACACCGTTTTAATTAATCAGGAGTGTTTTCGTGCGAGTTTGAACTTGTTGTAAGATCATTTTATATATATTTTCTAATAAACATAATCCGTTTCATTCAAATAAGGTTAAGAATATTCTCTGAAAACATTCATTTGGATTGCGTCAATACAGGCGTATATTGCCGCCTGAGTATTTGTTGAAATCTCGGCTGAATATAGTTTTTTCGCCAAGTCAATAAAATAAGACATATCAGTTATTAGTGGAATTTCAGGTTTGTAGTTATCACTCATGTTCGTATTGCTTACCAAGCCTAATTCCTTGAGACCATTAGAGAGTAAATCTTTTTTTGGGGGCCAAAATTCCCACATATTATCCAGATGAACATTTACTCTTTCGGGCCATAAATCAATGAACCGTTGAATTGCGGTTTCGTCAATGAATGGGCAAAACCGATATTTTTTCAATTGTTTATTGGTTCTGGAAACCATTTTTTCTTTATCAAATACGTAGTTCCCAAAAATATCCGACCATTCGCCTGTACGATAAAAACTTGAATAAGGAGATATATCTAGTTCCACCTGTAAGCAACCAACTAAATTGGGTGTTATATCTCCGTTTGGAGCAGTCACGCCAAAGCAATAATATTCAGGGATTTCATTGACAATCCTTCTTGCACAACAAACACGACTAGCAAAAATATCATTCGTAGACCTTAGGTTTTTTCCGTTTTCAAAAACAAAATAACTGTTGTTATACAGTAACTGTCCTAGTGTATCAAAAAGTTGATAAGCGTCTTTGACTGATGACGAAACAAAACAGTATTTGTTTTTCCCTTCACCAATCTCTGAGATTTTTATTGTCTCTTTTATCTTTTCATAAAGTGTCTGAAAGGCTTTTTTGTTTTGAAAATTGAAAACTATTACGATCCCTTCATGTGGGATGAAGTCTCTTAAATCAAAATTTTTTATTGTTTTCTCTCCACAATATGGACAAAACTTAACCTTTAAAAGGTTGATTATCTTTTTGCATGAATGACAATACTTCATTTTCGGAGTATCTTCAAAAATCTTTATTTTAACAGAACGCCGATTTGTTGAATTAATAATGCGGCAATTACATTACCTGCAATTCCTTCCAACACTGTTTTTATAGATGATAGACACTCTTTTATAACTATAGACTTGGGGCGTGGGGACTTGGCTTGGGACTCAATTGTTGTAATGTCAGACGTGACTTCCGCTCGAATTTCTTCGTTTAGTTTTAATTCAGGTAATCGGCTTCTTTAAATCAGAAACAAACTTCAATATTGCTTCAAGGTCATTATTGTTGAAAGTCAAAACTTGATAACTTTGATTTGTTCCTTGCTGTATTTGTGAACCTATCATTTGTTCAACGTGGATGTAATTTATTGGCGGAAAGTGTGAGGTTGGCTTATCTGGTTTCGAAAGGGCATTTTCTACTTCAACAATGCCTTGATGCGTAATGCCAGCAGATCCTCCTAAATCAACATCTTCGATTAACCCCTTGGCATGTAAATAAAGATATTAGGACTTACGCAAGACGCATAAGAATGGCAGGAGATTTAAGTTGCTGGCGTAGATAATCATCCAACAAGCCATGTTTCACCTGATAAATCGTTTGTTGGGTTTCGTGAGCGAATTGTTTGAGACGAACCCAAACCAAAATGGCGCAACCGATATGATTTCTCACTATTCTAGCTTTGCGACACTGGCACCCTTCGACGCCGGTCAACTGCTTGGTTTCGCGATGAAATTGCTCGACCTTCCAGCGAAAGCCGCACACGTCTCGTACGACCTCCAGGTGGTCTTGCGCTATCTCGTTGGTCACGACATAGTCCGTGCGCTGGGTAGACAGCACTACTCGGAAAACTTTCACCTTGTGTTCCGCCGGAAAGCCTTTGATTTTGATCACTTTACCCTGTTGCAGTTCGGCTTCCGTCCATTCCAGGCTGTCCACTCGCCGATAGGGCTGTGAGCCACCTGAATCATCCACCTGGCGGTTGTCCTTGAGTGGACAGTAGTAGATTTTGTCAAACTTCTCAATCTGGAGCATGAGGTCTTTGGTCGCATACCAGGTATCCATCAAAACCGCCCAAAAGGCCAGCCCTTTTTGATAGACAACATTGAGCAACATATCCTGCACATGATCCAATTTCGTTTTGCCATCTCCATCCGGGTCGTAAATGCGGTAATCAATGATCCAAAACTGGTCTAACTCTGGATTGACATACACACAAGTCACCACACCAATCCCTTTGATGACGCCATGCTCATTCCCACTATACTGCCTTCTGACCAACTCGATGTTGTGCGAATAATTCTTGTCCATGACTGTGTCATCAAAAACGAGAAATCCGTAGGGCGTTTGAACCACCTGGCTTTGCACATTCTCCCACACCAGCTGTGGTCGGATTTCATCTCCGGCCAAGTATCGGTTGGCCATGTCATGACTGAACTTCTCGGTATGCTCAGCATAATTCGTGAGCGTGTAGTTGATTTGGCTCACCAGCAGATACTGACAATAATCCAAGCGTGTTATTCGTTCTTTTTTCGGTTTCATGCCGTAACAATAACGGCTTTTGCCTCAATCGTCAACTGTTCTGTCTTGCGTAAGTCCTAGATATATATCATCGGTTTCAGAGTCTGAGAAACCCAATTTTGCTCCTAACTCTGGCAATTTTATAAATTCAAATTCACTTCCATTGGTATCCTTACATAATTTTTGTAAGAATTGAAATCGTTTACGTTGTATTTCTTGTATGTCGTTTGTCATTTATTCCTCACATGGTTTACAAAAAGGTGGCTAACTGTGTGCGTTACCCGCTGGTGGGTGGGCGTGGATTCTTTTTTGGAGCAGGAAACGCCTGAAGCCTGAAGCCTGAACAATGCTTGAAAATACCGCGGAATCCCCGCCGTCCAGCGCACGTTTTGTTAGCCCGTTTTTGTTATTAATCGACGATTTCTTGTTTAACAAAATTAAATTCATGACTTTCTACATTGTAAAACATAACCGCCTTGTTTATAACGTTTATTACAATTATCTTGTTTATGCCTGCCAAGCCCTTATCTTCTCTAATGAATAATATTGACAATTCTTCAGCGTCGTGTTTCTCGGTAAAACAAACATTATCTTCAGTGTCAATTAACACCCACATTTCCGAGAAAGACAAGTAATTTTTTGCTTTTTTTGCCTTGTTGAGTGCCTTTTTCAGTATCAAATCGTAACTGCTCAGGCTGGTGAACTCAGCCGAGCCTGAAGAATAGGAGGAACAAAAGGCGATCCTTTCAAAGCCATATGCAGCACATCCAACACACGCTGCTCATTTTTGCGGGCGGTTGAGATGTAACTGCGGATGCGGCAAAAGACTTCAGCGCCGCTTTCTGAACGAAAACAGCCAGAGATTTTCTGCTTCAGCTTGACCATGCGGAGATCGCGTTCCGCCTGGTTGTTATCAAACGGCACCTTAAAATCATACATAAAAGCCAGCGTTTCCGTTTTGCGAACCTTGAGATGATCCAGCAGGTTCTTGACCGTATGTTGTTTGGGCCTGCCTCGTTTCTTTGGCAAGGGTTCTGCCGGTTCCAATGCCGGGCATGTTTGAAGGCCAGACTCAATGATGGCATCGTAACGGGTTTCAAAGTCAGTCATCTGGGTTGGCGACAGGCTTTGTTGTTCCAGTGGTGCTTCTTCAACTGCAGTTTTGACTTCGAGCAGCAAATTGATCATGTCGGCAGCCCAGGTTTGCTGATATTGGTCTCGAACGAAGATCAAATCCCGCAGATGATGAGCATTACACAGCGCATTGATGACATCTTCATACTGAAAGTATGAACGGTAGCCGTCGTGCATCGCCTTGCCTTTGAATACCGGGAAGATGCCAATCGCATCCAGCGCTTCACCGCCACGTTTCCGGTGAGGCGCATAATACGTCAGGAGAGCGGTGCAAACCACATGCAACCACCATAGCTTGCCTTCAATGCGACTCCCAGTCTCATCGAAATGCCCCGTGTCTTGTGTGTGGATCAGTTCAGTCTTGGTGAGTTGGTACATCGGCTCTACCTGCTGGGCTGTCTCTTGGCAGGCTTCCACAATTGTCCCTTCGCTCACCGTCTGGCCGTACAAATCTCCCAGGATTTCTGTGGTGCGTTCCAAGGGAACAAAGTGATACTGATGGAAGTACACCATTTGCGCTTTGATCCGTTCACCATACTGCACCGGCTGACTAACCCCAGCTGGAAATTCGCCCACTGTGAGACGATGACATTCCGGACAGGTTTTGATCTCCGCTTGATGCTCCGTGACTTCTATCTTCACAGGCGGTACATCAAATACTTGGCGCTTCTCGCATCCCTCCACTTCCACTTCTTCCAGGTTCGCCTGGCAATGACGGCAGCATCTCACTCGATGTACTTGCACCTGATCCGGAGTGGTCACAGCCTTGAGCGTGTGTCCAGTATGCCCGGGCTGCCCGCCGCTTTTCTTGCCACTTCTCTGACGCAGGCTCTTGGGCTTCTTTTTGAACCCATCACTCGATGGCGGCTTGCTGCTGTTACTGCTGTTCTTGGCAATTTGATCTTCCAGCCGCTGGATACGTTCATCCAGCTTGCTAATCGTCTCATAGAATAGCTTTACCACAGCATCTTCGCCTTCACGATAGGCTGCCCGTATCTCTGCTTCGCTGGGTATTCGCAGTGGTTCCATACCTATATTGTGCTCGGCTTTTATGTTTTTGACAATGTTTAAGTTCAGTCAATTCAGGCTTTTCATGCCTGAGTAGTTACATCAAATCTTTATAAACATGGCAGTCAACCAAACCTTGAGATGGAGATAAAACAGCCTTTCCGTTTACATCGCCAAGATAGTATTTATCAGCAATGTTCGGATGATTTTTAATTACGTATCCCTGAATATCTTCGGGGCCTTTATTTCTACCAAAGATAAATTTAGCAACTTTATTAACTTGTGCTTCAATATTTGAAACTGCCGAAGTTACTTCTAACCCTATTAAATTATCTTCATTTTTGAGAATAAAGTCTGGCTTTTCTGACTTTTGGAAATAGAAATGAGGACAAAATGACAGTAAAAAACTTAGCGAACTAAATTCATTTAGGTCTTTTAAAAATTCACTGTGATGAACTTCATTGTCGTCAAGTTTGTGTATTACTTCCCACAGTTCTTTCGGTCTAATTATATTTCCTTCGGCGCAAGTTATGTTCAGCAAATTGATAACCATTTTTCGGTCATTAAATTGGAATGTTTCGTAAAAATCATTTATGGAGCAAAAATCCTGCTTCGCTAATGAATATTTTTCAGAACACTTACGATAAAGATTGTCAACAGAATAGACTTCCATTTATACTTTCATTATTTTCATTGGACGGGCAACGGTTCGCGTTACCTGCTGGTGGGCGGGACGACTCGGCTTGGGAGCAGTATAAATCGGAAGCCAGAAAAATGCTTGAAAATGCACAGCTTTCTTGTGCAATCTTCTTATGGTGCGAGTGGGGCAAAGCCGAGATCGGTTAGAATACGCGCGATAACCTCGTTCCCCTTGTTCGAGGGATGTGTGTAGTCATTGGCAAGCAGATCCCCCGAGGGCGTGAGGCCATCGGAGCCGTTAAACGCGTGGTAGATATCTGCACAGGAAAAGCCATTTGCTTGCGCCGCTTCGCAGATCATCGCGCTCCACGCGTCGATAACGACACGCGTTGCGTTCGTGGCTTCGGGCGGATTGGTCTCGCCGGTCTCGCTGGTCCAGCCGATCCAGTCGTTGTACCGGTTGATCGTCCGGAAGATCGTTGGCTTCCCTTCTCGCAGGGCAACGATCTGGGCGTAGACGCTCTCGAACTTTGGGCGGAAGATCTCCGCCGCCGCCGCCGCACAGGTCGAGTTGTACTTCGACCAGTCGGGCTCTGTCGCCATTCGGCCCGTCGCACGGGTCGTCGTCACGGATCCAGGGAGTGTCGTTGAAGGCAATGCCGACGATGATGATGTCCGCATTGGCAAGTGCATCGCGCCGAGTGGCATCGGTATTCAGTTCTTCGAGGAGATCGTCGATCTGGAGCATGAGCTGGGAGAGATTGCGGACATTCACCGGGTGGCCGGTTGCCTTTGAGATGGTGCTGCATACCGGTCGACAAAGCCGGTGCAACCGGGACAGGCCATCGGGCTGTTGTAGGGAATCGAGTCGCCAACTACTACGAGAGACCAAGGTGTCGGCTTCGGTGGGGATGTTTCGACTGCAAGTGGAACAGGTGTTGAAGCAGGAGCGCAACCACTCAATAAAACCGTTAGATATACAAATGCAAGGAAAATTGACCCAATTGATTTTTTCATAGCATCATCTCCTTATGATTTTATTGTGCAAGGAACAACCGAGTTGAACTAAGCCGTCTTAGTCAAGATACCGGGCTATTTGGAATTTAAGGTCTACTGCCACATATAAACCGCATACTCGCGAGCGGGCATGCATAAATTGTACAACCAAAAAGCCCATCCGGGCAAGCCTGGAAGCCGACAAAAAAGCGATACGGGTGCATGATGATCGAGTTGAGGCGCGCTGGCACATGGGTGCATGGCTGAAAACCAGCATCCAGCGTAAAAGATGGGCGAGGAAACGAAAGCGGCGTGCAGACCGTTGGATGAGTAAATAAGTCTCCACCGCGTTATAATTGGTTCATGTCCACCCTGTTCCCCGACACCCACCCCGAAGCTGAAGCTGTGCTGATCCGCCTGCTGCGCCAGGCGCCGCCCTATCGCAAGCTGGAGATGGTGGATCAGCTCAACCAATCGGTCAAGCTGTGGGCGCTGGCTGGCCTGCGGCAGCGTTTCCCTCACGACAATGAAGATCGATTAAACCGACGGCTGGCTGATTTATTACTGGGTGAGGAGCTGGCATTAAAAGTATACGGACCTCTTTCTGAGGAGACATAATCGTGCTACCTGCGTCCGTGAATGTAGTGATGCTGGTTGTTAATATTTTTGATCGCTTGCAAATCCCTTACCTTGTGGGCGGATCGATAGCCTCCGCATATTATGGCGTGGCGCGCTCGACCCTGGATGTGGATATCGTTGCGGATCTGCAATCAGAACAGGTTCACAACCTGGTCGCGGCGCTTGGCGATGATTTCTATGCGGATGATGAGATGATCCGCGGAGCTATTCAGCAGCGTAGCAGTTTCAACCTGATCCATCTTAAAACAATGTTCAAAGTGGATGTGTTTATCCGCAAAGAACGCCCGTTTGATGGTGCGCAATTTGAACGCCGGGTTGAACAGGTTTTAACCGCCGATCATCAACAAAAAGCGTTCATATGCTCCGCCGAGGATATCATCCTCGCCAAGCTTGAATGGTATCGCCTGGGTAATGAGGTTTCCGACCGGCAGTGGCGAGATATTTTAGGGGTTTTAAAGTGCAAGCCGAACGGTTGGATTTGGATTATCTGCACAAATGGGCGGATGAACTGAAGGTCGGCGACCTGCTCCAGCGTGCTTTGCAAGAAAGCGAATGATGGACCTCTTCTCCCACGCCCACGAAAACCGCATGCGCAGCCGAAGCCCCCCTCGCCGCCCGCATGCGCCCGCGCACCCTCGACGAGTTCGTCGGGCAGGAGGATATCCTCGGCCCCGGCAAGCTGCTGCGCCGCGCCATCGAGGCCGACCGCCTGTTCTCCTCCATCATCCTGTGGGGGCCGCCCGGCACCGGCAAGACCACCCTGGCCATGGTCATCGCCAACACCACCAAATCTCACTTTGAGACGCTCTCAGCGGTGCTGGCGGGGAAAGCTGACCTGCGCGTCGTGATCGACGCCGCGCTGGAGCGGCGCAAACTGTACCAGAAGAAGACGATGCTTTTTGTGGACGAGGTCCACCGCTGGAACAAAGCCCAGCAGGATGCCCTGCTGCCGCACGTCGAGAACGGCACCTTCACCCTGATCGGCGCCACCACCGAAAACCCCTACTTCGAGGTCATCGGGGCGCTGGTCTCGCGCTCGCGTGTCTTCCAGCTGCGCCCGTTGGGCGATGATGATGTGCGCACCCTGCTCGAGCGCGCCATCTGCTGATCCCGAGCGCGGCTACGGCGGCGCGAAGATCCAGGTGGATGAGGATGCCATCGAGCACCTGATCCACGTCGCCGGCGGCGATGCCCGCAATGCCCTCAACGCCCTCGAGCTGGCGGTCGAATCCACCCCGCCCGACGAGCAAGGCGTCATCCATGTCACCCTGGTCGTGGCCCAGGAATCGATCCAGCGCCGGGCCGTGCTCTACGACAAGGACGGCGACGCCCACTACGACACCATCTCCGCCTTCATCAAGTCGGTGCGCGGCGGCGACCCGGACGCGGCGCTCTACTGGCTGGCAAAGATGCTCTACGCCGGCGAAGACCCGCGCTTCATCCTGCGCCGCCTGATCATCCTCTCCGGCGAGGATATCGGCCTGGCGCGATCCCATGGGGTTGGTCGTCGTCAGCGCCGCCGCCCAGGCCTTCGACTACATCGGCCTGCCGGAGGGCATCTACCCCATCGTCGAGGCCACCCTCTACCTGGCCACCGCCCCCAAGTCCAACACCGCCACCGCTTATTACAAAGCCTACGAGCTGATCGAGCAGGAGGGCGTGGGCGATGTGCCCCAGCACCTGCAGGATAACAACCGCGATGCCGCCGCCCTGGGTCACGGCGTTGGCTACAAGTACCCCCACATGTCCCCCGACCACTTCCTGCCCCAGCAGTACCTGCCCCGCCCCTTGCTCGGCACCTACTTCTACAACCCCTCCAACCAGGGCTACGAAGCCCAGGTCGCCGATCGATTAGCCCGCTGGCGGGAGGCGCAGCGCAAAGCCCTGGGCATCACCCGCGCCGAAACCCTGCCCGACCTGACCCAGGAACAGATCGACGAGATCAAAGCCCGCCACAAGTCAGGAAATTAGCCCGCCGCGCCAACCCATGCCCACCATCCTGCTCATCCGTCACGGCGAGAACGACTACGTCAAAAAACACCGCCTGGCCGGCCGCCTGCCCGGCGTGGGCCTGAACGAGAAAGGCCGCCAGCAGGCCCTGGCCATCGCCGAGAAGCTCGCCTCCGCCCCCATTATAGCCATCTACAGCTCCCCGTTGGAACGTGCCCTGCAGACCGCCGAGCCATTGGCCCAGGCGCTGAACCTGCCCGTGATCCCCCGCCCCGGCTTGATCGAGACCGACCCCGGCGAGTGGACCGGCCAATCCTTGAAAAAGCTTGCCCGCACCAAAGCCTGGCGCGCCGTCCAATCCGCCCCCTCCCGCTTCCGCTTCCCCGGCGGCGAAACCTTCGCCGAATGCCAGGGGCGCATGTGCCAGGAGCTGCAAACCCTCGCCAGCCAGCACCAGCCCGCCCGACCTGATCGCCTGCTTCTCTCACGCCGACCCCATCCGCCTGGCAGTCGCCTACTTCATCGGCCTGCCCCTCGACATGTTCCAACGCCTCTCGGTCAGCCCCGGCTCGATCACCGTGCTCCACCTGGGCGAAACATCCACCCGCCTGCTCGCCCTCAACTACGACCCCGCCTTCAGCCCAGGTCAGTAACAAGCTTGCCTGTCGGTTTTCTCTTATGTTTACTCTCTGGTATACTATCGCCATGTCCCCGATAGACCTCGAACTCCACCCCGTTGAACACCTCACCGCCGACGCCATCGGCCAGCCCGGCAAGCGCATCTTCTACCTGCAGGCCTGGCAGGGTGAGCGCACCGTCACCCTGATCCTGGAAAAAATCCAGCTCCAGACCATGGCTGTCGGTATCGAGCAGTTCCTGGCCGAGATCCAGGAGAAATTCCCCCAGCTCCCCGAAGCCTCGGCGGAGTACAGCGAAGACAAGATGCACATCAGCCCGCCGGTCGACCCGCTCTTCCGCATCGGCGAGATCGGTATGGGCTTCGACGCCGAAACCGACGAGATCGTCATCGTGCTGCGCGAGGTGCTGATGGAGGGCGCCCAACCTGAGGACGCCGGCGTGGTGCGCATCTGGTGCACCCGCGCGCAGATTCGTGCCTTGGCCCGCTGGGGTGTTGAGTTGGCCTCCCGCGGCCGTCCCACCTGCCCCCAGTGCGGCGGGCCGATCGAGCCCGAGGGACACTTCTGCCCCAAGAAGAACGGTCACAAGCATTGATTCCCTGAACGGCTGAATTGCTATGTCCAGCATCGAAACTGAGACGATCATCATCGCCATGCAGACCGCTCCCATTTCACTAAAGGGCGAGTTCGTCTGGGGCTCCAACCATACCTTCCTGGTGGAAGTGGCTGCCGGGGCAGATACTTTCCTGGCGGTCTATAAGCCCACCCGCGGCGAGCGCCCCCTGTGGGACTTCCCCGAGGCCAGCCTGGCCTGCCGCGAAGCCGCCGCTTTCATCGTCAGCCAGGCGCTGGGCTGGCAGTTGGTGCCGCCCACCGTCTACCGCCCCGATGGCCCCTTCGGGGCAGGTTCGCTGCAGCTGTTCATCGACCACGACCCGGAATACCATTACTTCAACCTTAGCGAAGAAGACCGCCAGCGCCTGCGCCCGGCAGTTCTGTTCGACCTGCTGGTCAACAACGCCGACCGCAAGGGCAGCCATGTCATTTTCGAACCGGATGGTCACCTGTGGCTGATCGACCACGGCATCTGCTTCCACGCCGAGCCCAAGCTGCGCACCGTGATCTGGGATTTCGCCGGGGAGGACTTCCCCACTGAGCTGGCCGCAGACCTATTCGCTTTCCAGCACAAGCTGGAGAATGAGGCGAGCTGCCTACCGCCCTGCAGCCGCTGCTCGATCCGCAGGAGATCGCCGCCCTGTCCATCCGCACCGCCCGCCTGCTCAAACGCGGCAAATTCCCCAACCCACCCACCGACCACCGCCCCATTCCCTGGCCTCCCATCTAATTCCATGCCTCACTATAACCTCGCCTTACTCGGATTTGGCAACGTCGGCCAATCGCTCGCCCGCCTGCTGCAGCGCAAAGCACCCACCCTGGCAGCCGATTTTGGCCTCACCTTCACCGTCACCGCCATCGGCACCGCCCATCACGGCCTCGTCGTCGACCCCGGCGGGTTAAACATCGACCACGCCCTGCGCCTCGCCGCCGCCAGGGAGAGTTCGTCTACCCTCACGGCACATCCCGCCCCTGCCGACACCTTCGAGCTACTGCGCCTCAGCCAGGCGGATGTGCTCTTCGAAAACACCCCGGTGAATTACCACACCGGTCAGCCCGCCCTGAACTACCTGCGCGCCGCGCTGGAGCTGAACATGCACGCCATCACCGCCAACAAGGGCCCGGTGGTGCACGGCTACGCTGAGCTGACCGCCCTGGCAGCCCGGCGAGGGCGCAAATTCTACTTCGAATCGGCGGTGATGGACGGCGCGCCGATCTTCTCGCTCTTCCGCCAGGCGCTGCCCGCCGCCGAGCTGCACGCCTTCCGCGGCATCCTCAACTCGACCACCAACCTGATCCTGGGTCGCATGGAGGCGGGCGAGAGCCTCGACCAGGCTATCGCCTATGCACAGTCCATCGGTATCGCCGAAACCGACCCCTCGCGGCGATGTAGATGGCTGGGATGCGGCCGTCAAGGTCGCCGCCCTGGTCACCGTGCTGATGGGCATTCCCCTGCTGCCCGCTCAGGTCGAGCGCCAGGGCATCCGCGCCATCACCCCGGCACACATCGCCGCCGCGCGAGAACAGAATGCAGCGCTGGAAGCTGGTCTGCACCGCCCGCCGGGAGGGCTCTCAGGTGCAGGCCCGGTCGCCCCCCAATTGGTCGCCCCCGATTCACCGCTCTTCGGAGTGGAGGGCACCTCGTCCATCGTCACCTTCGAGACGGATGTGCTCAGCCAATTATCCATCGTCGAGGGCAACCCCGGTCCCGAGACGACCGCTTACGGGCTGCTGGCGGACTTCATCAACGCAGCCAGAGGTGATAAATGAGCGTTATTGGCAAATTCTACGGTGGTATCGGCGCCCTCATCTGGTCGCCAAAGCTCGAGCGCTACTTGCTGCTGCGCCGCTCCTCAGCCAAGGACTATGGCGCCGGCGCCTGGGAATGCGTCACCGGGCGCGTCGACCAGGGTGAGGGCTTCGAAGAGGCCCTCCACCGCGAAGTTATGGAGGAGCTGGGCGTGCAGGTTGAGGTGATAGCACTGCTCGGCACCACCCATTTCTACCGCGGCGCTCCCGTTCCAGAGAATGAGCTGATCGGCGTGGTCTTCCTGTGCACGCTGGAGAATCCCGATTCCATCCACATCAGCCCCGAGCACTCTGAGCTGCGCTGGCTCAGCGCGGCCGAAGTACTGGCAACGCTTGACTCCCACGACCCCACCACCCGCTGGGCGCGCCGCCTGATCGCCCGCGGCGAGATCATCCGCAAGCTGGTACCCCACGAGCTGGCGAACTATTACCAATCCGCTGGGATGGAGACCGGCTGAGATGTCTTTTTCCAACAGCAGATCCAACCCGCCGTACTCTCCCCTCAACCAGCTGCGCCAGGCGCAGGAAGCGTTGGCTGCGGCTGAAGCTGAGTTGGCTGCGCTGCAGTCCGAGCTGGAGCAGTTCGAAAAGCAGGTCGACTACCTGCTCGGTCCCCTGCTGGACCAGCTATCCACCCTGGATGCCGAGGTCCAGGCGCTTACCTCTCAGCTCATCGATCTACGCGAATCACGGTTGTTTGGCGACCGCCGCGCCTCCTACACTGGCCCCTATTTTGCTCACCTGCCAGACCCGACGATCACCGAAGAAGGGAAGAAATCCACCTCCCCTTTGGTTCCGCACCGGCAGGTGAGGCTGCTCCAACACCCAGCGACCCCCAGGCAGAGTTGAAGGCGCTCTATCGTAAGCTCGCCCGCCGCTACCATCCCGACCTGGCGCGCAGTGATACCGAGCGCATCCTCAACACCGAGCAGATGACCGTCATCAACCAGGCTTACACCACCGGCGACCTGCGCACCCTGCGCAGCCTGGCGGGTGTTTTTGTTCAATCGACGCTCCCCGAAACCCTCCGCCCAGCCCTATCTCAATCCGAGCTGGAGCAGGTGCAGGCCCGCCTGCGACAGGTGCAGGCGCAGATCAAGCATCTCGAGACGCTGCCAATCGTCAAGCTCAGCCTGGAGGCCAAGCTGGCGCGCCGTCAGGGTCGCAGCTTGCTTTCCGAAATGATCGTCGATCTGCGCCGCAAGCTGGGGCGCAAAATGGCCGAGCGGGATTATCTCCGCTCACAATTGGATCACTCTTTCTAAAGCACAACCATGGATGACATCAGCCGTACAAACCGCTGTCCACCCTCCCCAACATCTCCCACACCAATTGAGCCATCCTCTCCAGCGCCGCGGGCTGCAGCCGCTCCGCCCTATCCGTCAGCCGGTGCCACTCGGGCAGCAAGTTCGACCCCTCCGCCATCGTCACCAGGCATACTGCCTTGAAGCCATGCTCCCACGCTGCCCCCGCCTCGGTGAAATAGCCCGCCGCCGAACCGGAAGCCGCCTGCAAGCCGAAACCCTCCCCCGCCTGGCGCACCAGCCGCTCCACCTCCGCCGGGATGCGCCGCCTGCGCACCACCCCCTCCGCTGGCAGGTAAACCAGCTGCTCGCCGATCCCCGGCAGCTCCAGATCAACGAACAACGCATCCTTGAGCGCCTCCCCCTGCTCGCGCAGCAGTGCCAGCATGCCATCACAGCCCGTCTCCTCGCACCCGGTGAACGCCAGGTGTACCTCGGTATGCTCCAACGGCTCTGCCTTCAACCACTCCGCCAGCGCCAGCACGATCCCCACGGAGGCGGCGTTATCGTTCGCCCCCGGTGAATACGGCCCCAGGTCGGCAGTCACCCCGGTGAACCAGCCCAGGAAGTGCAGCGCCCCCAGCGCCAGCCCCAGCCAGCCAAAGACTTGCCATTCTGTCACCGCCCGCAACGCGTAGAGCAGCGGCGCCGCGGCCACTCCCCACACTACCAGCGGCGAAGCCAGCCCATAAGCCCGCGCCAGCCAGTCACTGGCATACCAGAACACCGCCCGGTGGCTGTCCAGGTGACTCACCAGCACCACCTTGGAGAGCACGTCACCCCGCGGCGGGATCACTGCGGTCACATTTTGGCTCGGCCCGTGCGGCAGCATTTCCTGCAGCGGGTAGCTGCGGAAGGTGAACTTGCGCCAAAGTAGGTAAAGGCTCATCCCAAAGGCGATCAGGCTGACCCCCAGCGCTTCCCATTTACCCAGCGGAGCGCTCAGCATCCAGATCGCCGCGTGCCCCACCAGCGCCAGCCCGAAGGCCAGTGACAAAAACAACCAGATCGAGCGCAGGCCGCGGAAAGGCTGTTGGTGTACCTCCTCGATCCCCAGGTGCATTAGCTGATCCTGCACATACCGCGCCGCTTCGGCCTCCGCCTCGGTGGCTGAGCCTCGTCCCCGCCGCGCCAGCACCCGCGCATGCTCCAACACCCGCTCTCCCAGCCATGACCGCGTTTTCCAGAATCACTCATCGATCCCATCCCCTCTCTCCTGAAGCGATTCCCCCCGGCGCATCCCAGAAAATTTCGCTGCCACCAGCGGGTGGAGCTTCCATACATACACCGGCACCAAAAACAGCAACAGCGTACCCAGCCAGACCAGCAGCGGAGACTTGAAGGCGATCTCGCCCCCGCTCAGGATGGCAGCGTTCGAAATCCGCCACCAACAGCACCGTCTCCAGGTCCCACAGCCCGTGTAGGAGGATCAGCCCCACGATTCCACCTCCCCGCCAGCGGATCAGGGCAAACAGCAGACCGATCAGCAGCGTGGCAAACCCCACCAGCGGCCCCTGCCCGAAGATATGCCACAGCAGGAAGCCGATGCTCGACCCCCAGATCGCCCAGCGGGCGCCACGCCAATCTTCCAGCAGGCGGTAGATCAATCCGCGGAACAGCAGTTCCTCCCCCAAACCCACCAGCCCAATATAGAACAGCAGCTCCCCGACCAACCCCCACCAGGTGAGCGCTGCCGGATGGACGCTCCAATCGATGCCCAGGATGATACTCAGCCGCGCCGCCAGCAGCGCCGCGCCCCAGCCCAGCGCCAGCCAGATACCCTGGCGGTTGAGGCCCAGCTCTCCCCAGCCATACCGCCGCCGCCCGATGAATACCGTCCCGGCAATCACATACAGGTAAACAAAAATTTGCCAGATACCCTGGACTGTGCCGCTCACATTCGGCCACACCCACAGGTAAGCCGGGATGGCTGGCAGGAACATGATCCCGACTTCGAGCAGCCCCACCAAACTGGGATGCAAGCGCTTCTTCAAATTCATCTAACCCTCGTAAGCCTGACCAATTTGATCAATTAGCACACCGAAAGCCTCCGTATAACGCTGTATGCCATCCTTGGATAGATCATCTTCATGGATGCCCACGCTGAGCGCCACATTTCTGCCCAGCCGGTGGGCTAATTCCCGGCTGCCCTCCCGCGCCAGCGCTTCTTCCTTATGCCCCGGCACCGGCACCTGGTAGGTGCTATGGGTCAGCTTATCTGCATCCTTGATGCTGGGAATGACGATGCTCAGCCCCAGCGCACCAATATGATAGCCCTCCCCGCCACCGATCACCACAATCAGGTCTGCGCCAACCTCAACGCACACCGCCTCGACTTTATATAGCGACCCCACCACCGCCACCTCAAACCGCCTGACATTCATCTCACCTGGCATAATACCAGCCTCCTTACTACCCTTTCCCCCTTTCCCTTGGTCCCTTTCCTCTGGGAGAATCGTTGCACCCCCATCCAGAAATCCTATGTATTTCCAGGTTTTATCCGCTAATCCGCTACCGATCCGTTTACCCATTCAGCTCCACCTGCCCTCACATTTGCATTTCCCAGGCTTACCTTAAAAAACCTTTGTGCACCTTCGTGTCCTTTGTGTCCTTTGTGGTTCCCGGTTTTATCCCCCTACTTTCTCACCTCCGGCAGAAAACCTACATAGCGCTGCCAGGCAAACCACACATGACTTTGCATAGCGCTGCTATCCGCTTCCAGATAGCCAATGTACACCTCGCCCTGGGGACTGATCGTCATATCCACCTCGCCTGCCAGGTTGTAAACACCCTGGTTGACCACCTGGCAATCCCAGGTATAGGCTGGATTTTGCGGTCCGCAGTTGCCCGCGGTTAATCCCAGGCGCTGCACCGGCTGAGCCAGCTTCAGCACCGACTGGGCGCTATCGTTATCGTCCATATACGCCAGCATGGGATAACCCTCCGCCAGGCCCAATTTAAGTCCAATCCGCGTCAGATAGTAGCCAACCTGATCGATGGTATCACACTGCCAGCGATAATCCAGGCTGGAGTCTACATAATCCTCCCCACAGTTGCCGCCTGCTCCCACGTAGTGCGCCAATCGCACGGCACCATCGGCAGCATCGTAATAGGCGATATACGCTGCTGTCCCAATCGCCATGGAGGGGAACTTGCCGGAATTTTCCAGTTCTTCGATCGTAATGCAGCGCCACTGGTTATCCGGACCGCAATTCTGGTTGCTTGTGCTCGGGTATGCATAGCGCAGCGCGCTATTGGTAGGATCATAATAAGTTATCCGCGGCGTGCCTTCAGCACTGATGGCGATACTGGGATCTTCTTCCCCACCTGGCCCGCCGACAACTACATCACATTGCCAGATAGGCGTCCCGCCATAGTCGACGCACGAGCCGCCTGTCCCCACCTGGTGAGCATATAACAAGAGATCACCTGCAGTAGTATCGACGACCACCGCCACGTGGGGATTGCCCGCCACATCATAAGCCAGCGTCGGCTGCGATCCGATCGCACCGCCGGTGAACTTATCGAAATCGATGATCTTCAAATCTGCCGAGCCCCCTCCGCTGCCCTGCGAGAATACGTAATAGTAACGTAACGAATTTTCAAGTTCTGTCCCATCATAATAGACATACCCGGTGGTGTACATGCCAAGATCATCATCCTGGGTATTTTCCACGTCATTGTACTCACCCACACCAGCCGTCTCGAGGATGTTGCTGCATGCCCAGGCATTATTTGATCCGCAGTTTCCCAATCCCATCCCCACATAGGCTGCCTGGCGGAACACTTCATTGGAGGCATCATAAAAGGCTACCATAGGCAGCCGGCTGTAAGCCTCGAACCCCGCAGCCACCCCGCTGACATTGATATCCTGGCGCAGGTACTCGTTCCTCCAGGGCAGTTGAATAGACGCCAGCTCCTCATTGGCAGTCGCCGACCTGATCCCCACAGCTATCCCCAGCAGCACACAAACAATCAGCATCCCGATGAACCATCTTGTGGCCTTCATATTTCATCTCCTGGCAGCGGCAAAGCAAGCGCTTGGAGCAGGTGGACATTGCCTGCTCTGGTTAATTTTATCGTATTCTATATTTTTCTGCTGAAGGCGCGGGGAGTTGGCCATTTCCCATCGGCATCTTCGATGAATTTACCCCATTCATCCAGTTCTACGAGAGCATTTCTGGCTGATTGGTCTCTCTTACCCAGATTTTCACGAAACTATCATGTAAATCGACCTATTTTTCACGGATTATTCACGCTCAAATCACAGGCATCTGTAATAATACTCTTATGTCTACCTTACTTGCCGGTCCCGAAGTTCTCCGCACCAAAGCTGGACAGCTGCGCACCCATGCCACTTCAGTTGCAGTCGCCCTGAATAATGTGGACCATCAGATGCGCAGCCTCCGTTCCTCCACCATCTCAGGCAGGCGCGCGGATAACCTGCGCTGCCGTTACAAATCCCAACGCCAGCAGCTTATGGATATCCCCAACCTGCTCACCGGTTTTGCCCAATCCCTCGAACAAGCTGCTGAAATTTTTGAGCAGGCCGACCGGAATACTGCTGACCCAGGCAGTTTCGACTGGCTCCAGGTCTTACAAGAAGTCAATCGCTTCACCAACCAGAGCTTACCCGTGCATAACAATCGGTTCACACCCTTACCGGCTGGTATCCCCCGCTGGTATGAATGGGGCAAGGATGCCTGGCAAGCACTTGTTACACCAGTTGCGGACTCGATCCGTGATCTGGTTGCCAATCTACACGCTGAGACTCCTACACTGCAGCCTTCACTGGCTCCCGCACAGCCAGTCCCTTCCCCCACCCAGGCTGAATCTGAACCAGTGCAGGCTCACCCAGATTATTTCTGCTCCATGGATAACCTCAGCCTCGCCCAGGTTTATCCTGAGGGTATCTACAAAATGAACATTGAGCCGGCCTGGTCGTTTACCTCGATCGAACTTTTCTTCCTCGGTAGTCTGCTCAAGCTGCCTGGTTTCCTGGGGATGGCAGATCCATTTTCCGGCTGCGTCGAAGACGACATCGAGATTTACCTCCAACTGGCACACCAATCCCTGCTCCAGCGCGGATACCTGAGCCATACCGGTGACAGCAAACAGCTGGACCCCGCTTTGAACAGCCTGCTGCACACCGTTGCATCAGCCTCTCAGGTCATCATCGCCGTGCAGGATAACTCTTTTATCGTTCTGTACCTGACCCCCGAGAGCATTGTGCTGCAGCAGCCATTGCCTGAACATCAGGTTGGTTTTTTCCTGTTGGAGAACCTCTCCGCGATCCATCCCCACCTGCAAAATTTTTTCTCTTGTTCACCGGTCGCTCCAGCTCCAGGATCACAGATTACCATTGCCCAATCCGTCCTGGAACATGCCCACGCCATGCTGGCTGACACTCCCTCAGCAGATAAAATTGCAGTTTGTGCCGCCTCTCTGACCCAAACTGGCTTGCCACCCAAATCAGCCACTGCCTTTGCGCTCGCTTTAGCCCGACCAGTCTCCACTGGCTATATCGCCCTTGTCCGCCGAGATGGCACCTCCACCGAGCGCCAATCCGGCTGTGCCTGGTTGGTTGGCCCTTCCGGAGGCTGGGCCACCGAGCTGCCCGCCAGCGTTTTTCCCGCCTTCCCTCACCTGGCAGCCGGTCTCTAACTCTATTGTCAGCTTCGCTGTAGATAAATTGCTCGCCATCCAATACGAACCTCTGACCAGCGCCACATACCATCGCACTACGATTGTAGGTACAACAACATGAACACCTTTAACCTTTATCTCGGACATTCAGAATTGATCTACCTGCTCTGGCTGATGAAAACCCTCTCCCTCCCCGGCATCGGTTCCAAACCCTTTGGCGGTATCCCTGCAGCGCAGGTTATGGCCAGTTTGACCGCTGCCGAACAATCCCTCCAGGCGCGCGGCTTGATCGCCCCCCAGGAGACCGGTGTCCGTATCGACCAGCAAGCCCTCATCCTGATTGGCAACTGCGCCCTCGCCAAAGCCTCCCTGATCGTTGAAAGCCAGACCAAAGAGGCCGATCCGGTTTCCCTGTACTACCATTTTCACTCTAAGGTCTGGGTGCGCCGCTCCCTGCTCGAGCAGGGCATCCATCGCTTTGACCTGATCGAATCCCCGCTTGCCGATTTCAACGACCTGATCGCTGATATTCCGCCCTCTGTAAATGAGAACGCTCCGGCAGAATTAACCCTCCCCTGGGAGGTTTTAGGCCAGGTATTTGACCTGTTATTCCGCAGTCCGCTCGTGGAGATCAACCGCACGCTGGCAAACGCCGGTCTGATCGCCCAGTTTGCCGCATCCGTGGTTGACACCCTCGGCAGCTTCGAACAAAAGATCTTCATCAGTGTCACGTATCATAACCGCGCCGAATACATGTCCGGCGAATCGGTTGTCTTGCTGCGGGGTGAGAATGGTTACTGGCGCCTGGACAGCCTGGTTGAAGCTGGGGCGGTTAAGCTTGTGCCCGTCAGCCGGCAGGCGATTACAGATGTATTTGACCGCATCGTGCAGCAGGCGCAGGTGTCCTGAACAGAATCTCTGGCTGACGAGAACTATCCCCTGGGTATCAATTTTACGACAATGCAACAAGTGATAAAATTAATCCAGAAGCTGTTTAATCGTTAATCAATAGCACTGTTTCCCCTCCTTCCAGAATCACAAGCCAATTACGATCCACGCGTTGAGGAGTTATTCTATGGATCCCGAAAACGATGAAACACAACATCAGGCGTATTCCTCCGATCACCAGTTACCACAGCTAGAATCCACACCTGGACTTACACTGACCCCACAGGATAGTCCACCTGAAAAAGCTCCCCCCGTCCGGATAACTGGAAGAGCTGTCTGCTTCCTGTTGCAGGGCTAATCGGCCTGGCTGCCGTGTTTTTTACCTTTATGATCCTCTACAATCACTGGTCTTCCCCGAGCGATCAGCCAGCTGAGGGTACTGGCACCACGACCAGGACTTCTGGTTTTTTTGTGACTCCTCGTCCCTCCCTTACCATTCCACTTGGTACAGAGGTGGTCACAACAGAAGAGGTACATAGCATCCCCATCAAATCAACGGGCAACCTGGCCTATGTGAGCTTCATCGATGGTAGAGTATTTAAGTCTGTCGAAGGCAGTTCTATCCTGCTCAGACTAAGGGACGGCTTGAGCTCTCCCACCAGCTTGACTTCCAACCCAGACAGTGGCGTTTTCATTGAGTTAACCGATGCCAGCGACAGCGCCAGCTTTCTCTACCTCTTCTTTGAAAGCACAATGAACCTGGTATACGATACCGCCTTCAGCCCGCAACTGCTTAACGGCCGCCTGTATCTGCAGACCGGGCTAGACGAAGCCGCAATTCACTTTCCCAATCATCATAATGCCGTAGCAATCCTTGCAGGCAGTACTGATATCGAAAATGCCAACCGCATGCTGGTCGAAACCCTTGCAACCGATATCTGGATCTGGTGCCTCTCCGGGAACTGCTCGGTAGAAAATGAGCATGGAGATAGCATTTTTCTGCTTCCCATGACCAAAAGTTTGTATCACTCCGAGACCGGAGACGTAGAAGACGCGTTTCCTATCACCACCGAAGAACTTTGGGCATGGCAGGCCGCCTGTGCCTATCGCTGCTTAACTGGCTTTTCCACCCTCCAAATCCCAACCCCAACCTCAACCACTACTGCTACCCCAACAACCCTGCGTACAGCAAACCCAACTAAAGTGCCAACAGTTACGATCGATCCTACCTCCACCAGGCCCCCCGCACCAACCGCCACGCCAACCAAGACCCTCGATCCCTACCCCCCACCGCCAACATCCACCTCTCAACCGTATCCTTACCCATGATCCATAATATTTATGAGTTTTAGTCAGTCAAGGTAATTTATTATCCCAGCAGATCCTTATACAGCTCCACATATTTCAGCGCCGACTTCTCCCACGAGAAGTCCAGGTGCATACCCCGTTCCTGGATTCCCTGCCAGCGTAGCTGGTCTGCGTAAGCGCCCAGGGTTCTTTCCAATGCATCAGCCAACGCCATCGCAGTCGCCGGTTTGAACAGGAAGCCGGTGCCATATACGGGATCGCTGTCCGCATCCAGGATGGTATCCTGCAAACCGCCGGTCGCCCGCGCCAGCGGCACGCAGCCGTAGCGCATTGCCATCATCTGCGCCAACCCGCACGGCTCGTAGCGCGATGGCATCAGCAGCATATCCCCGCCAGCGTACATGCGCCGGGAAAGCCGGGCATCGAAACGGATGGCAGCGCGGACGCGCTCCGGGTAGTCTCGCTCCAGCTTACGGCAGGCTTCTTCCAGCTCCGCGTTGCCCGTGCCGAGCAGGATCGCCTGCCAATCCTTCAATACAATTTGCTCCAGCGCCTCCACTGCCAGGTCGACGCCTTTCTGCTGGTCCATCCGTGAGATCAGGATCAGCAGTGGGATTTTCGCCTCCGCGTTCAACGAAAATTCTTTCTGCAGGGAGCGTTTGTTCTCCTCCCTTTTGGCAAGTGTATCGATGCTGAAGTTCACCGGGATGTCCGCGTCAGTTTCTGGATTCCATGCTTCCATATCCAGCCCGTTGACGATCCCCGTCACGACCTTGTGCCGTGCCCGCAGCATCGGCTCCAACCCGTAGCCGTACTCCGGGGTCAGGATCTCCCGCGCGTAGGTCTGGGAAACCGCCACGATGCGGTCCGCGGTTTGCAATCCCAGCGGCAGGGGCAATTTCTTGCCCCACCACGGCATCAGCGGATAGCGGCTGGGTTTCAAGCCATAGCGATCGAAGGCTGCCTCACCCCCCGCCCCCATAAAGGGCAGGTTGTGTACACCCAGCACCGAGCGCATCCCCTTGAAGAACATGTCCGCAGCATAAGTTGTTTTCAGCGCATAAACCGCCAATGCCGTATGCCAGTCATTGGCATGCAGGATATCCAGGCGCCAATCCAGCTTGCGGACCAGTTCCAGCGCGGCCAATGAGAAGAATGTATACACCTGCCCATTCACCGCCGCATCCGGGCTGTACACCGGCGCATCCGCGCCGATCGGCTCGCCGGCGATCAGGTAGATGGGCACGCCGTTGGCCTCGGTGCGGTAAGCTTGCGCCTTGACTGCACCATCGACCGCCGGCACCTCGAAATCGAAGAGAAACTCGGGGTCGGTCACCTTTTTACGCACCACGGCGTGGAAGGGGATGGCCGTTCGCACATCCAGGGTGTAGCCACCGGCTTTTTCCGCGGTCAGTCGCCGCAGCGCCGGTGGCAGTGAACCCGCTACATCCCCCAGCCCGCCCACTTTCACCAGCGGATCAGCCTCAGAAGCCAGGAACAGCACCTTGATCGTTTTCATCTTCGCTTCTATCCTTCCCCCATTGACTTGATGGTGTTGATCAAGCCGTTTGTCGAAGAGTCATGGCTGGTTACCGCTTCACCACCCACCAGCTCCGGCAGGATCTTCTTCGCCAGCTGTTTGCCCAGCTCCACCCCCATCTGGTCGAATGAGTTGATGTTCCAGATCACCCCCTGGGTGAAGATCTTGTGCTCGTACAGCGCGATCAGTGCGCCCAGCACCTCCGGGGTGAGCTTGGGATACAGGAAGGAGTTGGTGGGCCGGTTGCCGGGGAAGGTCTTTGCCTGCACCAACAGCTCAAGCTGGTGCCCCACTGTAGCCTTCCTTCACCAGCTCCGCGCCGCACCTCGTCCGGCGTCTTGCCTTTCATCAGCGCCTCGGTCTGCGCCAGGTAATTGGACAGCAAAATCGGGTGGTGCTCGCCCAGCGGATTGTGGCTGTTGGCTGCTGCCAGGAAGTCGCATGGAATCAGCTGGGTGCCCTGGTGGATCAACTGGTAAAACGCATGCTGCCCGTTGGTGCCCGGCTGTCCCCAGATCACCGGCCCGGTGGTGTAATCCACCTGCTCACCCTGCCGCGTCACGCCCTTTCCGTTGCTCTCCATGTCCCCCTGCTGGAAGTAGGCTGGGAAATACTCCAGGTACTGGTCGTAGGGCAGGATGGCGTGCGAGCGGGCGCCGAAGAAGTTGTTGTACCAGACGCCCAGCAGCGCCATCACCACCGGGATATTGCTCTCAAACGGCGCATTGCGAAAATGCTGGTCAACCTGGTGCGCTCCCTCCAGCAGCGCCTCAAAGTTATCCATCCCCAGGTACAGGGCGATGGACAGGCCGATCGCCGACCACAGCGAGTAGCGCCCGCCGACCCAGTCCCAGAACTCGAACATGTTTTGCGGATCAATGCCAAACGCCTGCACCGCTTTCGTATTGGTGGACAAGGCAACAAAATGTTTGGCGATGGCAGCCTCGTCTTTCACCGCCTCCAGGAACCAGCGCCGCGCCGAGTGGGCGTTGGTCATCGTTTCCTGCGTGGTGAAGGTCTTGGATGCCACCAGGAACAGGGCCGTCTCCGGGTTCAGTTTTTTCAGCGTCTCCACCAGGTCGGTGGAGTCCACGTTGGAGACGAAATGGACCCGCAGGTCAGGTCTGGGCATACGGCTTGAGCGCCTCGCAGACCATCTTGGGTCCCAGGTCGGAGCCGCCGATACCGATGTTGACAATATCGGTGATCAGCCTTGCCGCTGTAGCCTTTCCACCCACCCGAGCGTACCGTTTCGCTGAAGCGCCGCATCTGTGCCAGCACCCGGTTGACCTCCGGCATCACATCCTGCCCATCCACGTAGATGGGCGTATTGGAGCGATTGCGCAGCGCCACATGCAGCACCGCCCGGTCCTCGGTGAGTGTTGATCTTCTCGCCCCGGAACATGGCCTCAATGCTCTCCGCCACCCCCGCCTGCTGCGCCAGCGTAACCAGCATGGACATGGTCTCTTCGGTGATGCGATTCTTCGAGTAATCGAACAAGATGTCTCCCAGGCGCAATGAAAAACGCTCAAAGCGCTGCGGATCACTCGCAAACAGCTCCCGCATATGCACCTCTCCAATTTCCCGCTGGTGCTCACTCAATGCCTTCCAGGCAGGCGATTTTTCAAGTCAACTCATCCACAACTCTCCTTTCCCCTCCCTGTTGAGAAGGGATTTTTACTCCCCTCCCTGCAGGGAGGAGTCAGGGGTCAGGTCACTCCAGCGCCCCATCCACGATCGCCTGCGCCTCTGCCTGGATCCTCGCCAGGTGCTCCGCGCTGATAAAGCTCTCCGCGTAGATCTTATACACATTCTCCGTGCCCGACGGGCGCGCCGCAAACCAGCCATTCGCCGTCACGACCTTCAAGCCGCCGATAGGCAGCATTGTTGTACGGGGCGTGCGTCAGCTTGGCCTGGATCGCATCCCCCGCCAGCGTGCTGGCAGCCACCTTCTCCGCTGACAGGTTGGCGAAGGCTGCCTTTCCCTCCGCCGTGACCGGTGCATCCTTACGGGCGTACCACGCCTTGCCATAGCGGGCTTCCAGCTCCTGGTAGTGCTGCCCCGGGTCACGACCGGTAACCGCCAGGATCTCGGCTGCCAGCAAGTCGAGGATAAAGCCATCCTTATCCGTCGTCCAGACGGTGCCGTTCTGGCGCAGGAAGGAGGCCCCGGCGCTTTCTTCCCCACCGAAGCCAAATGTGCCGTTCACCAGCCCATCCACAAACCACTTAAAACCTACCGGCACCTCCACCAGTTTGCGCCCCAGGTGCGCCGCCACCCGGTCGATCATCGAGCTGGAGACCAGCGTCTTGCCGATTGCCACATCCGCACCCCAGCCGGGCCGGTTCTGGAACAGGTACCAGATGGCGGTTGCCAGGTAGTGGTTGGGGTTCATCAGTCCAACGCTGCGGGTGACGATGCCGTGCCGGTCGTAGTCGGTGTCATTGCCACAGGCGATATCGAACTGGTCCTTCAACCCGACCAGGCTGGCCATCGCGTACGGCGAGGAGCAGTCCATGCGAATCTTGCCGTCGTGATCCAGCGTCATGAACGAAAACGTGGGGTCTACCTGCGGGTTGACCACTTGCACATCCAACCCGTAGCGCTCGGCGATGGATTCCCAGTAAGCCACCCCCGCCCCGCCCATCGGATCGACGCCGATATTTAAACCAGCCGAGCGGATTGCTTCCATATTGACCACATTGTCCAGGTCATCCACGTACGGGTGCACGTAATCCCGCGCATGTGTGGTTGGCGCTTTCAGCGCCTTCTCCAAGGGCATGCGTTTCACTGCCTTCAAACCCCCTTCAATGATGTCGTTAGCCCGTTCCTGCACCCATTTGGTGATCTGCGTGTCCGCCGGGCCTCCCGAGGGTGGGTTATATTTGAATCCTCCATCTCCCGGCGGGTTGTGTGACGGCGTGATCACCACCCCATCCGCCATGCCAGCCATCCGCCCCCGGTTATACGCCAGGATGGCATGCGAAATGACCGGCGTTGGGGTATAACCCAGACCCCTGCTGGATAACCATCTCCACCCCGTTAGCCGCGAACACCTCGACCGCCCTGTACAGCGCTGGCTCAGATAGGGCGTGCGTATCCATCCCTGCGTACATCGGCCCGCTGTAGCCCTGGGATTGCCGGTATTCGCAGATCGCCTGGCTGATCGCCAGGATGTGCGCCTCGTTGAAGCTCTTCGCCAGTGAAGTGCCCCGGTGCCCCGAAGTGCCAAATGCTACCTGTTGGGCGGGAATGCTTACCTCCGGTTGGTAGCTGTAATAAGCCGCGATCAGCCGGGGAACGTTGATCAAGCTTTCGTACGGTGCTGGTTTCCCTGCCAATGGGTGAATCCTCATGCTTCCTCCTATTAATCCGCGTTCTCTGCATTAAACCGGTTTTCAATTCCCAATCTCTGTGCTCTCTGTGTGCTCTGTGGTAAGTTGTTTTTCACCCAATATCTCTCCGCGTTCTCAGCGTTCTCTGCGGTGAAATGGTTTAATCCCTGATTACCTCTGGATCCGCGCCGACCCGCCCTTTGCCAACGCCCGCACCTGCTCCAGCGTTGCCATGGTCGTGTCGCCGGGGAAGGTGGTCAGCAGCGCACCGTGCGCCCAGCCCAGCCTGACCGCCTCCTGTGGTTCCGCGCCGGTTAGCAGCCCGTAGAAGAAACCCGCCGCAAACCCATCCCCGCCCCCCACCCGGTCGTAGACATCCAGCTCGGCGGTCGGCGAATCGTAGGTCTGCCCGTCGATCCAGGCCACCGCGCTCCAGCTGTGACGGTTGGTCGCATGCACCTCACGCAGGGTGGTCGCCACCACCTTGACCTGCGGGTACTTCGCCTTTACCTGGTCGATCATCCCGAAGAAGACGCTGGGATCGAGCTTGGATTTGGCTGCGACCTGCGGTCCGGCGACCCCCAGCCCCAGCTGCAGGTCTTCTTCGTTGCCTACCAGCACATCCACATGCTCCACAATGCGTGCGATCACCGTCTGGGCTTGTTTCTCCCCGCCCCAAATGTTCCACAGCTTGGCGCGAAAGTTCAAATCAAAGGAAGTGACCGCCCCGGCGGCTTTGGCTGCCTGCATCGCCTCGATGATCACCTCACCGGTTGTCTCAGACAGCGAGGCAAAGATGCCGCCGCTGTGCAGCCAGCGCACCCCCTCCCCAGGATCGCCTGCCAGTCAAAGTCTCCCGGCTTGAGCTGCGCTGCTGCCTCGTTGGAGCGGTTGTAAAACACCACCGGCGCGCGCATGCCATGACCCTGGTCGCTGTAAACCGTTGCCATATTGGGTCCATTCACGCCGTTGTGGGCGAAGTGCTTATAGAAGGCTTGCACACCCATCGCCCGCACCCGCTCCGCGATCAGGTCGCCAATCGGATAGTCCACCATCGCTGAGACGATGCCCGTGCGCAGGCGGAAGCAGTCAGCCAGGTTGGCTGCCACGTTATACTCACCGCCGCTGGGGTGGACGGTCCATTGGGTTGCCTTGCGGAAAGGGATGATGCCCGGATCTACCCGGTGAACCAGACGCACCAAGCGAGACCAGGTCGAACGTTCCACCTTGAGGGACATTGAGACCAGTGTTCATGAGACAGTTCCTTTCTTTTCTGACTTGCGGAGTATCTGAGCCGCCATTGGCGTGTACGCGTGCGGTTTATCTACAGGGATATTTTACGCCAAAAAATCACATTTACCAGTTTTGCCTTGAGTGCCTGCCTCTCCGATCCGTTACGCCGCTCTGCCGCGAACTGGCTGGCCGGGTTGCAGGTGTGCGGCATGATTGAACACCCCGACACCGACACCCTGGTGGTAGAATTAGCCACAAACCTGGCGCAGAAGGCGTACCGGTTGGTATCCTCTATCATCCTGATAACCAAAATCGTGGACAAGAAAGAAACGTTATGAATATCAATCCGTATATGCAAGTATATGATTTTACCGGGCAGACCTATATGGTTACCGGGGCCGGCGGCGTCCTCGGAGGCGCCATGGCGCGCGCCCTGTTCGAGTGCAGCGCCAATGTGGCTATCCTGGATATCAACCTTGAGGCAGCCCAAAAAATGACCGCTTCCTTCGTCCCAACGCCCAACTCCGGGCGCGCCCTGGCAGTTCAAGCCGACGTGCTGCAAAGCGAATCGGTCAAAGCAGCAGTCGATCAGACCCTGGCCGAGTTTGGCCAGATCGATGGCCTGATCAACGCCGCTGGCGGCAACAAACCGGCTGCCACCACCGGCCCCGATAAATCCTTCTTCGACCTGCCGGCAGACGCCTTGCGCTGGGTGTTCGACCTGAACCTTCTCGGCACCATCATCCCCTCCCAGATCGTCGGTCGCCACATGGCCGAGCGCAAGCAAGGGGTCATCCTGAACATATCTTCCATGAACTCCTTCCGTCCACTCACCCGCATCCCCGCCTACGCCGCCGCCAAAGCCGGCGTCAACAACTTCACCCAGTGGCTGGCTGTGCACATGGCCCAGGAATATTCCCCCGACATCCGGGTCAATGCCATCGCACCAGGCTTCTTCCAGACCGAACAGAACCGCTTCCTGCTCACCGATGCCGCAGACCGGCGAGCTGACCGCCCGCGGCAAGAAGATCATCAACCACACCCCCATGGGACGCTTCGGCGTGCCGGCGAAGATCTGCTCGGCACGGTCCTCTGGCTGCTCTCTCCCGCCTCCGCCTTCGTCACCGGCATCATCGTCCCCGTCGATGGCGGCTTCTCCGCCTATAGTGGTGTCTGACAGGAGCAAAACTGATGCAGATCCATGCACAGCGCAGATATGTGTCCTTCAGCGGTCTCCTCAGGCAGCCATGCCGATGATCCGCGAGACCCTCGTCCCAGGGCCTGGCTGGCAGTTTACCAACCAGAAGGTGCTGGCCCTGATCCCCGACCACACCCGCTCGCTCCCCCTGCCCATGCTCTTCCGCCTGGTCGTGGAGATCCTGCCGGACGTGCGCCAGCTCGATTTCATGGTCGCCCTGGGCACCCACCCACCCATGTCTGAAGAACACCTGCTCGCCCTGGTCGGGCTTACCGCTGAGGAGCGCAGTACAACCTACCGCCACATCGGTTTGCTCAACCACGCCTGGGATGATCCGGCGGCGCTGGCCTCCCTGGGGGTCATTGAGCACGACGAATTCCGGGCCATCGCCGGTGCGAGCTGGCATGATTCGCTGCCCCCAACAGTCGATATACGCATCAACAAGGCCGTCCTGGAATATGACCACATCCTGATCATCGGTCCGACCTTCCCCCACGAGGTGGTCGGCTTCTCCGGCGGCGCCAAATACTTATTCCCCGGTATCTCCGGTCCGGATATGATCAACGCCACCCACTGGTTGGGCGCCTTGGCGACGGTGGTTGGCACCATCGGCATCAAAGACACCCCGGTGCGCGCCCTGATCCATGCCGCCGCCCGGCGCCTTCCAACCCCCGTCACCCTGGTTGCGCTGACCGTTGCCGGTCACGGCCTGGCTGGCGTGGTGGTTGGAGATATGTATGCAGCCTGGAACGCTGCTGCCGCTTTCTCCGCCCAACGCCACATTCGTTGGTGCGAGAAGCCCTTCCAGCGCGTGCTCTCCTGGGCGCCCGCCATGTACGATGAGCTGTGGACCGGCGCCAAAGCCATGTACAAGCTGGAACCGGCGGTCGCCCTGGGCGGAGAAGTGATCATCTATGCCCCGCACCTGGATGTGGTCAGCCATGTGCATGGGAAATACATCTACGAGATCGGCTATCACATCCTGCCCTACTTCCTGAACGACTGGCCGCGCTTCCAGCACATCCCCCTGGGCGTGCTGGCCCACAGCACCCACCTGCGCGGCTCCGGTGTGATGGAAAACGGCATCGAAAAGCCCAATGTGCGCCTCACCCTCGCCAGTCAGATTTCACCCGAGGATTGCGCCCGCCTCAACCTGGGCTACCTGGACCCGGCGAAGATCGATATTTCCACCTGGGAAGATCGGGAAGCTGAAGGAATCCTGTATGTACCCCGCGCCGGCGAGATCCTTTACCGGCTGGTGAACCAGAGCGCCGCATAAGCAATATAAACCATTGGAGCAGATTATGGAAACAAAATACGCATTGGGAATCCTCGGTTTGGGTGTGATGGGGCGCAGCCTGGCGCAGAACTTTCGCCCGCAACGGCTACCCACCCATCGGCTACGACCTGGATCCCAGGCTGCCAGAAGATTTTGCCGTGGCGGTTGCCAACTCGCTGGCAGAGCTGGTCGGGGCGCTTACCCCGCCGCGCACCATCTTCCTGATGGTCCCGGCTGGCGCCCCGGTGGACAATGCCATCGCCTCGCTGAAACCGTATCTGCAGCAGGGCGACCTGATCATCGATGGCGGCAACTCTTATTTCGCCGATACCGAGCGGCGCGTCAAAGAGCTCGAGGGGGCTGGCTTGCATTTCATCGGCATGGGTGTTTCGGGCGGCGAGAGCGGGGCCCTGTGGGGTCCCAGCATGATGCCCGGCGGTTCGCAGGCAGCCTGGCCGCGCGTACAGGCCATGTTCCAGGCCATTGCTGCCAGGGCGGAAGATGGCGAAGCCTGCGTGGCCTGGATGGGGGCGGGTGGCGCCGGTCATTATGTCAAGATGGTGCACAACGGCATTGAGTACGGCGATATGCAGCTGATCGCCGAGATTTATGACCTGCTGCACCGCGGCGCAGGCATTTCCAACCAGGAATTGGCTGATATCTTTGCCGCCTGGAACACGCACGAGCTGCGTTCCTACCTGATCGAGATCACCGCCAGCATCCTCACCCGCCTGGATGAAGAGACCGGCAAATCCCTGGTGGATGTGATCCTGGATGAAGCCGCCCAAAAAGGCACCGGCAAGTGGGCCAGCCAGACCGCACTGGACACCGGCGCGCCCATCCCCACCATCAACGCCGCGGTCGAAAGCCGCCTGATCTCGGCGCTCAAAACCGAGCGTGTGATCGCCTCCAGGGTCCTGGGGAGCGCCGGAAAATTCACCGGCGATAAAAAAGCCCTGGTCGCCGCCTGCCGAGCAGGCCCTGTACGCCAGCAAGATCACCTCTTACGCTCAGGGGCTCAGCCTGCTGAAGATGGCTTCCCAGGAATACAATTGGAACATCGACCTATCCCACATCGTCCCCGTTTGGCGCGCTGGCTGCATCATCCGCGCCTCTTTGCTGAGTGACATCACCAATGCCTACCGGCGCAGCCCGGCCCTGCCCAACCTGCTGTTGGATGATGTCTTTTCACAGGCGGTGCTCAGCCGCCAGGCCGCCTGGCGCACAGTGGTTCAAACTGCGGTCGGATTGGGCATCCCCATGCTGGCTACCAGTGCCTCGCTGGCGTATTTCGATGCTTACCGCTCGGCGGTGCTGCCTGCCAATCTTACCCAGGCGCAGCGCGACTATTTTGGCGCCCACACCTACCGCCGCGTGGATAAAGAAGGTGTATTCCACACCCAATGGGAAGGGTAACCTGCTTATTAGCTTTATTTGTACATCCTGAAAGCACTTCACGGAGAGGAGACATTGATTTCAACCAAGAAACCAGCGCAAGGCACAGCAGTTGAGCCAGAGTTGACCATCGCCTGGCATTCCCTGGACATGAAAAATGTGTTCGGCAAGCTGGGAACACTTGCACAGGGCTTATCTGACCAGGAAGTGACCAGACGCCAACAGAAATATGGCCCCAACGAGCTGAAAGAAAAACCAAGACCGACCTTTCTGCAGCTGGTTCTGGCGCAGCTCAACAACTTCATCGTCATCCTGCTGATCGTCGCCTCCGTGATCTCTGCCTTTCTGGGCGACTGGATCGAAGCCGGGGTGATCATGCTGATCGTGGTATTGAACGCCATTCTGGGCGTGGTGCAGGAGAGCCGGGCTGAAGAAGCCCTGGCCGCACTAGAAGAAAATGGCCGCCCCTGAATGCCAGGTGCTGCGCAACGGGCAGCGCGTCTCCGTCCCCGCCCGGGAGCTGGTGCCGGGAGATGTCGTTTTCCTGGAAGCGGGCAATTTTGTCCCTGCCGACATGCGCCTGATCGAAGCGGTCAACCTGCGCGTTGAGGAGGCTGCACTGACCGGCGAATCGGTGCCGGTGCAGAAAGAACGCGGCCCTGGTTTTGGATGAAGATGCCTCGCTGGGCGACCGCAAGAACAGCGTCTTCATGGGCACGGTGATCAACTACGGCCGCGGGCGCGGTATCGTGGTCGATCACCGGCATGCGCACCCAGCTCGGCATGATTGCCGACATGCTCCAGGCTGTGGAAGATGAAGGCACCCCCCTGCAGGCACGCCTGGATCAGCTGGGTAAATCCCTCGGCATCGCCGCCCTGGCTCATTTGTGCTGTCGTGTTCGTCCTGGGCGCCCTGCGCACCGACATCCTGTCCCAGGGATTTACGACACAAACCAGCGAAGCCGTTATCGAGAGCTTCATGATCGCCGTCGGCCTGGCCATCGCCGCCGTCCCCGAAGGTCTGGCTGCCGTGGTCACTATCAGCCTGGCGCTGGGCATGCGCGAGATGGTCCGCCGCCATGCCCTGATCCGCCGCCTGGCTTCCGTGGAAACCCTCGGCTCTGCCACCGTCATCTGCTCGGATAAGACCGGCACCCTGACCCAAAACGTGATGACCGTCACCCGCCTGTGGGTCGATGGTAAGACCGCCGAAGTGACCGGCAGCGGCTTCGATCCGCAGGGAGATTTCCTTATCGACGGTCAAAAAGTCGACCTGCAAAAGTACCCTGGGCTTACCACCGTGCTGTGGGTTGGCGTCTTGAACAATGATGCCGTGTTAGAACCGCTTGCCAACACTAGACTCAAAATCGTTTCGCATGATCGGTGATCCCACCGAAGGCGCGCTGCTGGTCGCCGCCGCCAAAGCCTGGGAGGCAGTGGATGAGCTGCCTGTAGCCTACCCGCGCCACATGGAGATCCCCTTTGACTCATCCCTGAAGCGCATGACCACCGTTCACAAGATCACCTGGATCAGGGACGAAGGCCCCTCACCCTTCCATGATGAAACCCACCTGAACAAGCATGCCATCTACCATCAAGGGCGCCCCAGATATGGTATTGAAGCCTGTGCACCGACTACCAGACTCTGGATGATCAAGGTGCTCCCGCTGGACTGACGAGATGCGCCGCCGCATCCTCGCTGCCAATGATGACATGACCAGAGGATGCCCTGCGTGTGCTCGGCTTTGCCTACCGGGTTGAAGAGGAAATCCCCGAAGAATTGAGCCGGGAATTTGCCGAGCAGGGGCTGATCTTCTGCCGGTCTGATGGGCATGATCGACCCCGCCCGCCCGGAAGTCAAACCTGCCCTGGAGAAAGCCCGCGGGGCTGGCCTGCGTACCATCATGATCACCGGCGACTATCCCAATACCGGCCGCGCCGTGGCTGAAAGCATCGGCCTGCTGCTCCCCGGTGATAAGGTGTACACCGGTGCCGACCTGAATGACATGGACGATGCCACCCTGGCAAGAAGAAGTTAAGATCACCGCCGTCTTCGCCCGTGTTTCGCCAGAACACAAGATGCGCATCGTCGATGCCCTGCGCGCCAATAACGAGGTCGTCGCCATGACCGGCGACGGCGTCAACGACGCCCCTGCCATCAAGCGCGCCGACATCGGCGTTTCGATGGGCATCACCGGCACCGATGTGGCCAAAGAGACCGCCGACATGGTGCTGACCGATGATAACTACGTCAGCATCGTCGCCGCTGTCGAGCAGGGGCGGGTGATCTACACCAACATCCGCAAGTTCGTCTTCTTCCTGCTCTCGTCGAACATCGCCGAGATCATGATCATCTTCCTGGCCACCATTGCCGGGCTGCCCATGCCGCTGACCGTCATCCAGCTGCTGTGGCTCAACCTGCTCACCGATGGCGCCCCGGCCCTGGCGCTGGCGATGGAAAAGGGCGACCCGGATATCATGCAGCGCCCGCCCCGCCCCAAGAGCGAGTCGATCGTCAACAAGTCCGATGCAGTCTGGGCATGTTCATCCAGACCATCGCCCAAACCGGCGCCGTGCTGACCGCCTTCTTCCTCGGGCTGGTCTGGCACCTGGAAGCTGGCGCCGCATATCCCCGCCGGCGAAAATGTTATTCGCTATCGTCCTGCAGCACGACTGGAGGGGTGTGGATGTACAGACCGCCGAGACCATGGCCTTCGTCACCCTGTCGCTGTGCGAGCTGTTCCGTGCCTACACCGTGCGCTCCGAACGCGTCTCGATCTTCACGCTGGGCATCTTCACCAACAAATTCATGCAGTACGCCGTCGGTCTGTCGATCTTCCTGCTGCTGTTGGTGGTCAACGTACCCTTCCTGCAGCCCATTTTCAACACCCACTTCCTCGCCGGTCAGAGAGTGGCTGATCGTGCTCAGCCTGGCTATCTTCCCCGCCATCGCCGAAGAGTTCACCAAACTGTATCTGCGTGCCAGAGACCGTAAACAATTCAGCATGTAAAGGCATACCCCACATGAAAGAGACCCCAGAGCTGCAAACCCTTGCCATCAATACCCTGCGCTTCCTCTCCGCCGACGCCGTCCAGCAGGCCAACTCGGGTCACCCCGGCCTGCCGATGGGCGCTGCCCCGCTGGCCTACACCATCTGGACGCGCCACCTGCGGCATAACCCGGCGCAACCCAAATTGGCCCGACCGCGACCGCTTCATCCTCTCCGGCGGGCATGGCTCGCATGCTGCTGTACGCCCTGCTCCACCTGACCGGCTACGACCTGCCGCTGGACGAGCTGAAGCGCTTCCGCCAGTGGGGCAGCCTGACCCCCGGTCACCCGGAATACGGCCTGACCCCCGGCGTCGAGACCACCACCGGCCCGCTGGGTCAGGGCTTTGCCAACGGCGTGGGCATGGCGATCGCCGAAGCGCACCTGGCGAAGATTTACAACCGCCCCGGTCACCAGATCATCAACCATTATGTCTACGCCATCGTCACCGACGGCGACCTGATGGAAGGCGTGGCCTCCGAGGCCGCCTCCCTCGCCGGTCACCTGCAAGCTGGGCAAGCTGATCTACCTGTACGATGACAACCACATCTCCATCGAAGGCTCGACCGACATCGCCTTCACCGAAGACCGCGGCCGCCGCTTCGAAGCCTATGGCTGGCATGTCCAGCACGTGGAAGACGGCCTGGATGTGGAGGCCATCGACCGCGCCATCCAGGCTGCTAAAGCCGACCCGCGCCCCTCGATCATCATGGTGCGCACGGTCATCGGCTACGGTCTGCCCACCCGTGCCGGCACCGCCAAAGCCCACGGCGAGCCGCCCGGCGATGTGGAGCTGGACGGCGCCAAGGATAAGCTGGGCTGGCCCAAAGCGCCCCGCTTCTACATCCCTACACGAATCCCTGGCTTTCTTCCGCCAGGCGCTGGATCACGGCGCACGTTGGGAGGCCGGATGGCAAAAGAAGCTGAATGCCTACCGCCTCGCCTACCCTGACCTGGCCGCCGAGCTGGAACGCCGCCTGGCTGGGGAGCTGCCGGCGGACTGGCAGGCTGCCCTGCCCGTCTTCCCCGCTGACGAGAAAGGCCTCGCCACCCGTGCCTCCTCCGGCAAGGTGCTCAATGCCCTCGCCGCAATCCTGCCCGAGCTGGTCGGCGGTTCGGCCGACCTGGCCCCCTCCAACAATACCTGGCTGAATGACTTCCCCGCCTTTGCGGCTGACTGCCCGGAAGGGCGCAACTTCCACTTCGGCGTGCGCGAGCACGCCATGGGCGCCCTGGTCAACGGCATGTCCTACCACGGCGGGATCATCCCCTACGGCGCCACCTTCATGGTCTTCTCCGACTACATGCGCCCGCCCATTCGTCTCTCCGCCCTCTCCCACCTGGGCTCCATCTGGGTCTTCACCCACGACAGCATCGGCGTCGGCGAGGACGGTCCCACCCACCAGCCGGTGGAGCAGCTGGCTGCCCTGCGCGCCATCCCCAATCTGGTCACCCTGCGCCCGGCGGACGCCAACGAGGTCGCCCAGGCCTGGCGCATTGCCATCGAGAACCGCCACCGCCCCACCGCATTGGTGCTCACCCGCCAGAACCTGCCTACCCTCGACCGCACGGTCTATGCCTCTGCGGAGGGTTTGCGCAGGGGCGCTTATGTGCTGGCTGACCTGGGACGATGGGGAGCCGCAGCTCATCCTGATCGCCTCCGGCTCCGAGGTTGGGCTGATCGTCCAGGCGGGCAAACGGTTGGAAGCGCAGGGGGTGAGTGTGCGCCTGGTCTCCTTCCCCAGTTGGGAGCTGTTCGCCGAGCAGGATGCCGCCTACCAGAATTCCGTCCTCCCCCCCGGGGTACCCCTGCGCCTGGCGGTCGAAGCCGGCATCTCGCAGGGCTGGCACCGCTGGGTTGGCACCCAGGGTCGCGTCCTGGGGCTGGATCGCTTCGGCGCCTCCGGTCCTGCCGCGGAGGTCTTCAAGCACCTGGGCTTCTCCGTCGAGCATATCATGCAGATCGTTATGGAGATGCTGGTATAACAGCCTCGTAGGAGCGGGGGATGGCATACAAGGAGGTTAATAAAAGTGCAAAACGAAGGAACGAACATGTTTTTACAGAGTATTATGAAGAAAGCATACGCAGGAGCACACAGAGAGAGGAACGAATAAGGAGATCAGGCAATGAGCAAGACAAGGCAGGTATTTGAGGAAGAAAATTGAACGAAGGGAGCATTCATAAAGACCGGCGGGTGAGTGTGGCCGCGCAATCTCGAGGTATTATAGCACATCTGTTCTAATTTCGCAAGTCCAAAAACAGGAGTCCATCTTGAACACCACCCTCCAACTTCACCACGCCGGCCAATCCATTTGGTACGACAACATCCAGCGCAGCCTGCTCAAGAACGGCGCGCTGGCATGGATGATCGCCCGCGGCGAGATACGCGGCGTCACCTCCAACCCATCCATCTTCATGCACGCGGTGACCAAATCCAGCGACTACGACGCCAGCCTGGCGCCGCTGGCCAAAGCCGGTCTGGCCCCCGAACAGATCTTCTTCGCCCTGGCGATCGAGGACATCCAGGCTGCCGCCGACTTGTTCCTGCCGCTCTACCAGCAGTCGAAGCGCGGCGACGGCTACGTCAGCCTGGAGGTCAGCCCCTACCTGGCAAACGACACCGCCACCACCCTGGCGCAGGCGAAAGAGCTGTGGGCGCGGGTGAACCGCCCCAACCTGATGATCAAGATCCCCGCCACCAAATCCGGCCTGCCCGCCATCACGTCCGCCATCGCCGCCGGCCTCAACGTCAACGTCACCCTGATCTTCTCCCTGGCGCGCTACGCCGAGGTGCTGGACGCCTACAGCCTCGGCCTGGAGCAGCGCCTGTCCCAGGGTCTGCCCCTCGAGCACATCGCCTCGGTGGCCTCCTTCTTCGTTTCGCGCATCGACACCCTGGTCGACGCCCGCTTACAGCAGCTCATCGCCGGTAACGGCGCCGCTGCCGCCCAGGCAGCCTCCCTGCTCGGCAAAGCCGCCATCGCCAGCGCCCGCCTCGCCTACACCGATTTCAAGCAGTTCCTCGCCACCGAGCGCTGGCAGCAGCTCTCCGCCGCCGGCGCCCGCCTCCAACGCCCGCTGTGGGCCTCCACCAGCACCAAGAATCCCGCCTACCGGGATGTGCTCTATGTCGAAGAGCTGATCGGCCCGCACACGGTCAACACCGTGCCGCCGCAGACGCTCGTCGCCTTCCTGGATCACGGCCTCGTCCGCCCCACCAGCCTGGAGGAGGGCGTGGACGCTGCCCGCCAATCCCTCGCCGTCCTCGCCTCCCTCGGCATCCCCATGGCGCAGGTGACCGCACAGCTCGAGGATGAAGGCGTTAAATCCTTCTCCGACGCGTTCACCGTGCTGCTGGAGGCCATCGAAGGCCGGATGAAAGGCTAAACCATTCCCAACATCACCTGACACAGAAAACAAACCGAGGCGTGCATAACCTTGCACGTCTCGGTTCTGTTTCTAGCCTTCCTCCACTCGGATTTCTACATGAACAAAGAATCAGCCAGTCATACCTTACAGCAAGCTCAATTGACTAGTTTTTGGCGGATAAAACACGCCGATGATTACAAATGGATTACGTGATCGATTATGATGCCTTATTGTAGTTCCGACAAACAGATACAGATCTTTCTCACCGAACTCGTCAAGATATTTCTGTTTGACTAATTTCAACGCGGCTTGCTCATCACCATCCGTACGCGCAAGGCAATTCCAATACAACGCGCCAATTTCCCAATCCTCGATCATCATCTTGTGCGGTTTGTTGTCACCTTCAGAGAAGAAGCGATAGGAAAACTTGTAGGGCAGTTTCGACACAATTTTAGGTTGTTCGCCCGGAGAAGTCAGGTCAAACATATTCATCTGCCTTAGCTGATTGACCCACTTTTCCTTCCATTCACGTTCATCTTCTTCAATCACAAAATCTACAATGCGGGTGGGCTTCAGGGTTGCCAGGGATTTTTTATTTGGGCCTTTGGCTAGTTGGATCAACTCATTGAGAGAAGTAAATATTTCCTTCAACACATAGCTCTTGCGTCCTGCCCAATCGCGGTTCGTTCCCGTGCTAATTTTTCCGAGAACGTTGATCCGCTCGTCAATACCCAGTCTGGGACTGTAGCTTTCCGGGCGGAAGTCTCTGGTTCTGCGCACCAGATCAAGCTCCACCCAGGAATACTTTGGATATTTTTGATTGTCGTCTAATAAACGAAATGGCACCGGATAAATCCGGATCCATTGCTCGCCATTCAGCAATCCGGCTGTACATACTAATTCCTTATAACTGCGCGATGGGGTAGGATAGGTTTTTACGGTGATTAATACCCTTGCCTTTGGCAGTTTGTCCGGCAGATAAGCCATGGTTTACCCCTTGTCAAAGATGAACAACCGGTTTTTTTATGTCATTGCCCTTTTGCAGATATTCAACCAAAGTGTACCGGTGGCACAAACGTGCTCTGCTTCAAAACAGACCAAAGCCACCCTGGGGTAAGCCGCGATCAATTCAATCAATCGCTTCCTGGCTTCTCCCTGGTCAGGCAGTATTTCTGTTTCATACCTTGTAAATAGCTGCTCATGTGAAACATTAATCCCCAATCCCTTCCGCATGACAGACGGAATGCCTAGCTCCGGAATATGCACATATTTCATCCCCGCTTTTTCAATACAATCGCTAAGATTATTCTTTGAAAAACCATATTTCATCGAGTGCGGATTATTCCGTACATCTACCACCAGCATAATATTATTTTCAATCAACTTGTTTAGGAATCGCATCGATCGTCAGCCCTTCATATCCCAGTGTAAAAACGATGGGCGTTTTGTCACTATTCCAGGTGCTTTTTAGCTGCTTGATCTCTTGAGTGGTGAACAACTGCTCAAGAATTTCACTTCTGGCCGCGAATTGCGGGTATTCTTGATAGGTCCTTCTTACCAGGCGGTTCCCCCGCAATCCACTTGCCTTCAACTCACTTAGAGCCTTTTGATCCTCCGGCTCCAGCTCATTCAGATAAGAGTGTTTCGTGTTCAACTGAAAGTCTGGCGTCGCTTTGAGTAAGCCCAGATCAGTCAACCGCCGCTTGTCATGATACGAGATAAAACTGAACGGCCCGTAATGATAAGGGAAAAAATCATAGTGATTCTTCCCGTTCTTTTTGCAGAAATTAAATAATAACTTCTCGCAATCTGTATTGCTCAGGTTGCCATCAAAGACTTCTAACAGGGCCAGCAGCAGCTTTCTGCGGTAATACATATTCGCCTATATGTTCTAATTATAGTACAACCGGGTAAATTTAAACCGGCGACTTTTTCCTTGACTGTGCAAGTCATTCTAACCGTCTACCCCCCAAACACCCCCTCCAGCAGCCCCTGGAACAGCATCTCCGTCTGTCGCTCCGCCTCTCGCTGCTGGGCGCGAAGACGGTCAAATTCCTGAACTAAATCAGCATAGCGGTTTTGAATCTGTATCGGTGGCAAAGGCACCTTGAACATTGTTAGAAAATCACTAGGCACTCTTTCTGTCCCCGCTGTTCGATGAAACCAACATTTCGCCTGCTCGCGAAATTCAATGCGCTTGACCAAACCATACAACCAACAAGAATTAGCCGCTTCATTTGGTCTGATTACGTGAAATTCAGTTGAGCCAAAACCAAAACTGTTTAATAAATTCCGAGCAATCACAATATTACCATTTTCCATGCAGGGGGTAATTTTTGCAAATAAAACATCCCCCTCTTCAAAATATGTATAGCCGACCGATACTTCCCAATATTTTCTTGTGTCTATTGTGTCGGTAAAAATTACTGATGGATCTACCAATGTCATTGGCAAAAAACTTACAAGTCGTTCAGGTTCTTCCTTGGTACGGCCTGATGGGTTTATCATTACTATATTACCAAGTGGTTCAACTTTCCACCCCATCGGATTCCTCCCCGGCTCCCCAAACATCTCCACAAACACCGCCTGCAAATACGTCTCCCCCAGCTCCCTTGCCATGCGCCGCAGCCGCCGCACCCGGTCCGCTTTCCCTAATATCCCAGCTATCCGCCGCTGTTCGGGAAGAGGGGAAGGTACTTCTCCAATCTTCAATTGTTGTTTGGCGAATTGAAGGTCGGTTACCAGTATTTGCGAAATCGTTTAGATCTTTATTTAGTAGCAAGTAATACAAATAATCAGTTAATAAACCTTCGCCTGGAATGAAAGCCATCACATTGTTGTCGACGCAGGATGGGCGAATTAATATCCTCTTTTTGTTCGTTCCTATCGCAGCACCAATTTTTGGGAAAATGATCGCACCGGCAGGAAAAGCGATTGCCCCTAATTGCTTGCGGGTTTCCTCAGATATGCTGTGGTGAAATACCCGCATATATTTTTCATTGCCGACGAATTCATATCTCCGACGTAACTGCTCAGGCTGGTGAACTGAGCCGAGCCTGAAGATAGGAGGACAAAAGGCGATCCTTTCAAAGCCATATGCAGCACATCCAACACACGCTGCTCATTTTTGCGGGCGGTTGAACTGCGGATGCGGCAAAAGACTTCAGCGCCGCTTTCTGAACGAAAACAGCCAGAGGTTTTCCGCTTCAGCTTGACCATGCGGAGATCGCGTTCCGCCTGGTTGTTATCAAACGGCACCTTAAAATCATATAAAAGCCAGCGTTTCCGTTTTGCGAACCTTGAGATGATCCAGCAGGTCTCTCGACCGTATGTTGTTTGGGCCTGCCTCGTTTCTTTGGCAAGGGTTTCTGCCGGTTCCAATGCCGGGCATGTTTGAAGGCCGAGAAACTCAATGATGGCATCGTAACGGGTTTCAAAGTCAGTCATCTGGGTTGGCGACAGGCTTTGTTGTTCCAGTGGTGCTTCTTCAACTGCAGTTTTGACTTCGAGCAGCAAATTGATCATGTCGGCAGCCCCAGGTTTGCTGATATTGGTTCCTCGAACGAAGATCAAATCCCGCAGATGATGAGCATTACACAGCGCATTGATGACATCTTCATACTGAAAGTATGAACGGTAGCCGTCGTGCATCGCCTTGCCTTTGAATACCGGGAAGATGCCAATCGCATCCAGCGCTTCACCGCCACGTTTCCGTGAGGGCGCATAATACGTCAGGAGAAGCGGTGCAAACCACATGCAACCACCATAGCTTGCCTTCAATGCGACTCCCAGTCTCATCGAAATGCCCCGTGTCTTGTGTGTGGATCAGTTCAGTCTTGGTGAGTTGGTACATCGGCTCTACCTGCTGGGCTGTCTCTTGGCAGGCTTCCACAATTGTCCCTTCGCTCACCGTCTGGCCGTACAAATCTCCCAGGATTTCTGTGGTGCGTTCCAAGGGAACAAAGTGATACTGATGGAAGTACACCATTTCGCCGCTTTGATCCGTTCACCATACTGCACCGGCTGACTAACCCCAGCTGGAAATTCGCCCACTGTGAAACGATGACATCCGGACAGGTTTTGATCTCCGCTTGATGCTCCGTGACTTCTATCTTCACAGGCGGTACATCAAATACTTGGCGCTTCTCGCATCCCTCCACTTCCACTTCTTCCAGGTTCGCCTGGCAATGACGGCAGCATCTCACTCGATGTACTTGCACCTGATCCGGAGTGGTCACAGCCTTGAGCGTGTGTCCAGTATGCCCGGGCTGCCCGCCGCTTCTCTTGCCACTTCTCTGACGCACGCTCTTGGGCTTCTTTTTGAACCCATCACTCGATGGCGGCTTGCTGCTGTTACTGCTGTTCTTGGCAATTTGATCTTCCAGCCGCTGGATACGTTCATCCAGCTTGCTAATCGTCTCATAGAATAGCTTTACCACAGCATCTTCGCCTTCACGATAGGCTGCCCGTATCTCTGCTTCGCTGGGTATTCGCAGTGGTTCCATACCTATATTGTGCTCGGCTTTTATGTTTTTGACAATGTTTAAGTTCAGTCAATTCAGGCTTTTCATGCCTGAGTAGTTACTCTCCGACTCTTAAAAATGGGAATTGCCATCTTTAAACCCTGATAAATGATGGGAAAGCCTGCGCCTGCTTCGACTTGGCAGACAGAGTCAAACTAACCATTTTATGGTCAGAAATCATCATATAGCAATTTCCCTAACTTATAAATCTCCTCCTCCAT
>CAWKGZ010000003.1:0-1361010 GCA_963849335.1 uncultured Chloroflexia bacterium | reverse complement strand
CCTCTCTTACTTCCTTTGTAATTACTGCAGGTCTAAATTCGTTCTCCTAGTCTTTGGGGATTTGTGCCATTATATCCACTTCCGCATCTGGGGGTCGTGTAACTCGTGGTTGTAAATTACCCCAGGTCGGGTGAATTGTTTCGAACCGACTAATTTGTTCTAATCCGTCAGGGGCATCCGTTCTTAACTCCGTGTTGGGCTATGGTGTTTGTCCAACTTTTGCGTTTTGTCTTGCTTTTCTTCCTGTTCCCGCTGTCGATATTGCAGAATCTGCACTGCCGCTTTGATAGTGTCAAAGGCTTTCTGTTGCTCTTGTCCCCACATAAATGGTTTTTCTTGATTGGAAATTTCCTCAAGTGGTACTACAATTTCCTAGAAATTTTCAATTTGTCCCTGATACGTCGTTAAGCTTGTTAAAAATTCTCGTAATTGTTCCCATGTTGTAGGAATTTCTTCTTGTTTTTCATCCTTCTGATTTTCTTCTTCTTCCTCCCATGGTGGAATTTCTAATGCTTCTTCTCGCGTCGTAGCTATTGGACTATTTCGTGCTTCAATAGCGTCATTCTCCGCTTCTTCTGTTTCTTTAACAAGTTCCCTAACCCTTTGAGTAGACCTTATTTGTTGTAGCTATCCTGGTGTTGCTTGTGTCTACTGTTCTTTGGCTTCGTCGAGAAGTTGTTGCTTCTCGAGTCTTAACTTCTTGTTGTATTCAGTGATAAGAGTTCTTGCCGCTGGTGAAAACTATTTAATAGTTTGCCATGAACATTCGTTTTCTGGGAATCCTTGCCATTTGACTTTGTAATAAACCGTTTTTCCTTCTCTCCTTTTGCCCTGTATAGATTCGACAATGAACGATGCATGTACTTGCTAGGGTACTATTTCTGTGGATACCACAATTAAGTGCTATTCTTCTATCGCCAGATATTGTACATCTCTTGTATTGTCTCCTTTATCAGTTTGAATCATATGAACGAACTGATCCAATGTTGGTTGCACTACTCCTTGTTGTGTTGATATTTCCGCCAGTGCTTTAATTCTTGGTGCTCCTGTCTGAATCATATACCCATATAGTGGTATCAAGACCTTTCTTTTCTAACTCTGTTAAAGCTACGTCAATCATTTCTGTTTGCATTTCTTGAAAATTGCAAAGTTGATCCCGAAGGGATGTTGTCTCTTCAAAAGCTTTGATAACATTGACTCGTATCTCTGCGGGGATAAAGTTATCAATCATTCTCTTTTCCAAGTATTGTTTGTGGCATTCCCGTTCCACTTCTTCCAACCTGCCGTTTGCCTGTATTGTCGCCAATATTTCTTCTATCGACATAGATTTCCATGGAAATAGTATTGAGGCTGTGCTAAGTTCCAGATCGTTGGTTGTTCTGGGGCCTATGGTTGTGAGAATTTGTTCTCGTCGTCGGCTGTAACATTCATTCTAGCTCGCTAGTCTTGTTCGCTTTGTTCAGGTGGTAATTTTAACCTTTGGAAATTCACTGTTTTATTCCCATGTCTTTTTATCTGCCACTCATCGTTATCCCATCTGATTATGCGCCTGACTTCGGGTGTGTATTTCACTGGTTGTACATTGAAATCATTCCCCGTGTTTTGTATCGTATTTACGACTGAACCGCGATTAAACTCGTTGAACCGCGAACTCATTGAACCGCGATTAAAACTGGAAGTGTATTCGCTTCCTCTGTTAACTTGCATACTTTCTTTATCTTCCTCGGGTTGTCTTTGAGTATTCTTCATTCTCGATGTCCCAAATGGCATAAAATTCAATTCCATGCGCGTCGAAATTCTAGTTTCTTGACGGATGGCTTCGTTTGCATATTCACGCCAATTATTTAGTCTATCTCCCTTCTATGCTAATTTTTCTTGAATATCCCTCGATTTTAATCCTTTAATATAGCTACGAGCAATACTCTTCCTATGTTCGTTCTGTGCTTTGTTAGAAATGGCTGCTACTTCCAATGCAAATTTCTTATTATAGTTATGTAACTATTCTGTCTCCTCCTGTTTCTACTTAATTAGTGCAAGTACTAATTTCGTTGTAGAATCGCCCGATTCTAGCTCTCTCGTTGTTTCTTTAAATTGTTGTACCACTCTTTCCCAAGATATTTCTCTATCAATTACATTTTGCACCCATTCTTTATGTTCAGTTGCTACGAAAGATGGTAACAGTTACGCATCGATGCCCTAGAATAGTGTCTCAATTCCATTTTCAATTGATATGTGTATATCCATTGATCGCCTTTATCTGAGCTTATTCCAAAAAATTCTTTTTCTGGTATAGGATTCAACATTGGCGTTTTTCTATTCTATTGTATCGGTATCTGTGGCGCGCATTCTTCGCAAACTGTAGAATTTTCGGAATCCGAATTGTGATCACTTGATGTCTGAGTCGATTCATTATCGGTTTCACTGGTGACATCTGATGGTGTATATGTGTCGTCTGTCTCGGACGAACCCTATGAGTATTCAGCGTCAGTTTGCACTTTCCTGTAATTCTCACAATTTTCGTTTATATCTTCAACTGAAGATATTTCCGTATCTTCCGCCTCCGTTTTATAGTTGAGTTCCCTTGGTTCGATAATTTCTTTCATAGCCTTTGCCTGTATCGGAAAATTGCAAGGACTTTCTAGTTCCTTCGCCGAGTTAGAGGGTTGAATTGAAAATTCTTCATTGGAAGTCCGATTTAGGTCTATACCTTCTTGCTGTTCTTGTAACCAATCTTGTTCTGCATTAAATTGATTCACAGATTCCAATAGCCACTGTAATTCTTCTTGAGATAAGCCTTCAAAGCTTAATTTCGGTAGCGGTTCGGAAGAATCTTGATTTTCTCAATATTTTCTGAGAAAAATTCTTTCTATGGAATTCTTGAGTTCCATCAATTTTATAATTCTTCTTGCTGAATTTTGGGAATTTTTTGTCGTCAAATAGACAATTATTCAAACAACTGACGCCTGGTTTTGGTGTTCCTCCCGGTGACAGCGCTGTTTTCTCAACAGTTGCCACTAGTCATTTCCTGGTTCCTATTCTTCGTCGCTTTGGAGCGGTAACCCTTTCATGGAGTTTACTTGTAGGAATTCGTTGGTCTGCATCTGCATTTCTTAGTACAATACTACGCTAAGATTTTGTGTAGCCTCTGCTACTAAAGTCTTGTGCGGAGTAAAATGTACTAAATTTTGCGCAAAGTGAAATAACAATTTCAGAAAAATTGGCGATAGTAACGGCCTATATTTTACGATAAATACACCTGTAAAGCTTCGCCTCTATTCACAAGTACTATTAAAATACAACCAGCAAATTTTCGACAAAATTGCGATAGTGACGGCCTGTATTTTACGATAGTGCTTGTAACTTCCCCTATAGCTTCTCTAAAACACTTACGTAACCTATCTGACAAATACCCCTGGTACGCACAATACCTTCTAAACTACAAGTCTCTCAACGTGCGGAAATGCAAAGAGTTTCCGGACACCCAACGGTGCGAAACTCCAACTTTCACCCTTAGTGACAATATACGACAACACGCTTGTTGCCCAACTGCCATACCACTATAGGTGACCGCGGTACGAGAAGTAGTCTCGGCCGGTCACGCTTCGGTACTTAGTGCGCGGCCAAGGGGGCTAGCGCATGCAGGCACGAACTGAGTGAGTGGGGATGCGAAGTTGTCGCATATGGTTTTGGATATATTCAGTAGACACACGTTGGTGTGTGTGTGTGTGGGACCAGGTTTTGACCTTGGTTAAGATATTGAGCAGCAACGCTTGTTACATTCTGATTGTAAGATACTAGTTACCTTCTTCTGCTTCGTAGTTGTTGGTGCAATCTCGCAAGTTAGTACAAGCCTAAGTTCAATCTATTGTATATAGTCACACACCCCTAAGACTTGTAAAGCGCCGCTTTAAAGTCTTCTGTAGTTAGTAAATAAGAGCCTTAGCCCCCGATCCTCAACGTTCCATTAGCAGCCGCTAGACGTAAGAACGAGTCGCTGACAATAGTTCTAAGTCTAGGTAAGCATTCAGTATCAGACCAAAGTGTTGATCGTTGGTTTACGGTCGTTCTTGTACTTGTATACATCCGCAGTTTAGGTGTGGGCTTAATGAACCCACTAGACCATACACTTGTATAAGGGCCGCCGTTTATTACCACACATGGTTTCAGTAGTCAGTTAAGTTCGATCTTTGGGACCTGATACACGTTATTCGCGCGAAGTGGAATAGTTGTCGGACAGTTTTCGACCATTGTTAGGTGAAAACTGTAAGTTTGTTGTGAGAGATCGCAGCATTCGCTTTAGTATATATATATATAGATATCTAGCGCAAATCCGGAGTTTTCACGGTTTGCCATTGTTTTGGGTAAGGCGTTTTAAGGGCAGTTGTAGTTTCTGTCAAACTTTGCAGTTGCAGAAAGTGGTAGCAGTTCGCAGTTGCGAGCGTGCTTATTTTGTTGTAACAGTGACATTGTGGGTTTGAAAGGTGTAGTTGTGGCAATTCTACATTGTTTTCAAGATCGTAGCAAACGTCAGTGTTGTCAGCGGTCGCGGGCATTTCTTTGCGGCGACATAATTGGTGAGCATTTACATATTTAAGCTTGTTTGAAAGTAACAGTATTCAGTTTTCAGTATAACTGTAAGTGTTTGCGCGAAATTTTGTGCTGGTTGTTTTACAAACTTCTGTACAAAGTCAAGGTTACGTGCATTTACAGTATATATATATCCTGATCATTGATATTGTTTTCTGCTTTCTGAAGTTTAAAGTGTACGAGTGCGTCACTGTTGAGATTGGGTATTTGAAACGTTAAGCGTTTCCAGAGTGGTCGGGCAACAAACGTGTTGTCATATTTGCGTCATCGCTGAGATTGGGTATTTGAAACGTTAAGCGTTTCCAGAGTGGTTGGGCAACAAGCGTGTTGTCGTGTTTGCGTCACTGTTGAGATTGGGTATTGAAACGTTGAGCGTTTCCAGAGTGGTTGGACAACAAGCGTGTTGTCAGAATTGTCATTGAGATTGGGTATTCGAAGCGTTAAAGCGTTTCCAGAGAAGTTGGGCAACAAGCGTGTTGTCATATTTGCGTTATTTTTGAAACTGCGTGTTCGAAGCGTTGAGCGTTTCCAGTTTGGTTGGGCAGCAAGCGTGTTGTCGTATATTGTCACTAAGGGTGAAAGTTGGAGTTTCGCACCGTTGGGTGTCCGGAAACTCTTTGCATTTCGCACGTTGAGACAATTGTAGTTTAGAAGGTATTGTGTACCAGGGGTACTTGTCAAATAGGTTACGTAAGCGTTTTAGAGAAGCTATAGGGAAGTTACAAGCACTATCGTAAAATACAGGCCGTCACTATCGCAATTTTTGTCGAAAATTTGCTGGTTGTATTTTAATAGTACTTGTGAATAGAGGCGAAGCTTTACAGGTGTATTTATCGTAAAATACAGGCCGTTACTATCGCCAATTTTCTGGAAAATTGTTATTTCACTTGTGAAATTTTAGTACATTTTTTTTACTCCGCACAAGACTTTAGTAGCAGAGGCTACACAAAATCTTAGCGTAGTATTGTACTAAGAAATGCAGCTGCAGACCAACGAATTCCTACAAGTAAACTCCATGAAAGGGTTACCGTTCCAAAGCGACGAAGAATAGGAACCAGGAAATGACTAGTGGCAACTTCTTGAGAAAACAGCGCTGTCACCGGGGGGAACACCAAAACCAGGCGTCAGTTGTTTGAATAATTGTCTATTTGACGACAAAGAATCGGAAATTCAGCAAGAAGAATCGAGAAAAATTGATGGAACTCAAGAATTCCATAGAAAGAATTTTTCTCAAGAAAATATTGAAGAAAATCAAGATTCTTCTGAACCGCTACCGAAATTGAGCTTTGAAGGCTTATCTCAAGAAGAATTGCAGTGGCTATTGGATTCTGTAAATCAATTTACTGCAGAACAAGATTGGTTACAAGAACAGCAAGAAGGTATAGACCTAAGTCGAACTTCCTATGAAGAATTTTCATTTCAACCCTCTAACTCGGCGAAGGAATTAGAAAGTCCTTGCAATTTTCCGATACAGGCAAAGGCTATGAAAGAAATTATCGAGCCAAGGGAACTCAACTATAAAACAGAAACGGAAGATACGGAAACATCGTCAGTTGAAAATAAAATCGACAAGAGTGATAATTGCAAGAAAGCGCAACCCGACGCTGAATACTCATAGGGTCCGTCCGAAACAGACGACACATATACGCCATCAGACGTCACCAGTGAAACTGATAATGAATCTACTCAGACATCAAGTGGTCACAATTCGGACTCCGAAAACGCTACAGTTTGCGAAGAATGCGCGCCACAGATACCGATACAATAGAATAGAAAAACGCCCATGTTGAATCCTATACCAGAAAAAGAATTTTTTGGAATAAGCTCAGATAAAGGCGATCAATGGATATACACATATCAATTGAAAATGGAATTGAGACACTATTCTAAGGCATCGATGCGTAAACTGTTACCATCCTTCGTAGCAACTGAACATAAAGAATGGGTGCAAAATGTAATTGATAGAGAAATTTCTTGGGAAAAAGTGGTACAACAATTTAAAGAAACGACGAGAGAGCTAGAATCGGGCGATTCTACAACGAAATTAGTACTTGCGCTAATTAAGTAGAAACAAGAGAAAACAGAATAGTTACATAACTATAATAAGAGATTTGCATTGGAAGTAGCAGCCATTCCTAACAAAGCACAGAACGAACATAGGAAGAGTATTGCTCGTAGCTATATTAAAGGATTAAAATCAAGGGATATTCAAGACAAATTAGCATAGAAAGGAGATCGACTAAATAATTGGCGTGAATATGCAAACGAAGCCACCCGCCAAGAAACGAGAATTTCGACGCGCATGGAATTGAATTTTCAGCCATTTGGGACATCGAAAGAGAAGAATATTCAAAGACAACCCGAGAGAGATAAAGAAAGTATGCAAGTTAACAGAGGAAGCGAATACACTCCCAGTTTTAATCGCGATTCAAAGAATTCACGGTTCAACGAGTTTAATCGCGGTTCAGTCGTCAATACGATACAAAACACGGGGAATGATTTCAAAGTACAACCAGTGAAATACACACCCGAAGTCAGGCGTATAATCAAATGGGATAACGATGAGTGGCAGATAAAAAGACATGGGAATAAAACAGTGAATTTCCAGAGGTTAAAATTACCACCGGAACAAAGCGAACAAGACTAGCGAACTGGAATTAATGTTACAACTGACGACGAGAACAAATCCTCACAACCATAGGCCCCAGAACAACCAACGAATCTGGAACTTAGCACAGCTTCAACACTATTTCCATGGAAATCTATGTCGATAGAAGAAATATTGGCGACAATACAAGCAAACGGCAGGTTGGAAGAAGTGGAACGAGAATGCCACAAACAATACTTGGAAAAGAGAATGATTGATAACTTTATCCCCGCAGAGATACGAGTCAATGTTATCAAAGCTTTTGAAGAAACAACATCCCTTCGGGATCAACTTTGCAATTTTCAAGAAATGCAAACAGAGATGATTGACGTAGCTTTAACAGAGTTAGAAAAGAAAGGTCTTGATACCACTATATGGGTATATGATTCTAAGACAGGAGCACCAAGAATTAAAGCACTGGCGGAAATATCAACACAACAAGGAGTAGTGCAACCAACATTGGATCAGTTTGTTCATATGATTCAAACCGATAAAGGAGACAATACAAGAGATGTACAATATCTGGCGATAGAAGAATAGCACTTAATCGTGGCATCGACAGAAATAATACCTTAGCAAGTACATGCATCGTTCATTGTCGAATCTATAAAGGGAAAAAGGAGAGAAGGAAAAACGGTTTATTACAAAGTCAAATGGCAAGGATTCCCAGAAAACGAATGTTCATGGCAAACTATTAAATAGTTTTCACCAGCGGCAAGAACTCTTATCACTGAGTACAACAAGAAGTTAAGACTCGAGAAACAACAACTTCTCGATGAAGCCAAAGAACAGTAGACACAAGCAACACCAGGATAGCTACAACAAATAAGGTCTACTCAAAGGGTTAGAGAACTTGTTAAAGAAACAGAAGAAGCGGAGAATGACGCTATTGAAGCACAAAATAGTCCAATAGCTACGACGCGAGAAGAAGCATTAGAAATTCCACCATGGGAGGAAGAAGAAGAAAATCAGAAGGATGAAAAACAAGAAGAAATTCCTACAACATGGGAACAATTACGAGAATTTTTAACGAGCTTAACGACGTATCAGGGACAAATTGAAAATTTCTAGGAAATTGTAGTACCACTTGAGGAAATTTCCAATCAAGAAAAACCGTTTATATGGGGACAAGAGCAACAGAAAGCCTTTGACACTATCAAAGCGGCAGTGCAAATTCTGCAATATCGACAGCGAGAACAGGAAGAAAAACAAGATAAAACGCAAAAGTTGGAACAACCACCATAGACCAACACGAAACTAAGAACGGAGGCCCCTGAGGGATTAGAACACATTAGTCGGTTTGAAACAATTCACCCGACCTGGGGTAATCTACAACCACAAGTTACACGACCCCCAGAAGAGGAAGTAGATATAATGGCACAAATCCCCAAAGACTAGGATAACGAATTTAGACCTGCAGTAATTACAAGGGAAGTAAGAGAGGAAACACGAAATTAAAACCGGGTAATTCTCCGCGTTCTCTGCGCTCTCCGCGGTAAATATGTTTTTCTCTGCCCCCTCCGTGTGCTCTATGGTAAGTGGGTTTTCCTCCAAATTGCTCTCCGCGGTAAATATGTTTTTCTCCGTGCCCTCCGTGTGCTCTATGGTAAGTGGGTTTTCCTCCAAAAGGTTTTCCCCGCGTTCTCTGCGCTCTCCGCGGTAAATATGTTTTTCTCTACGCTCTCCGCGGTGCAATCTCTTTATCTGTGGACAAGCTCTTTCACCCCATCATCAACCCAACCTGCAAGTTCTGCTCACTGACCACAGACTTTCCTTTGACGGGCAGGAAAAAAGGGATTACACTTGCAATATTCTGTTTATATTTTTATAGGAGGCGGCAATGATCCCCTATCAATTGAATATGAAAACAGGGCCCACGCCCGGCAAGATCATCCCCCTGGATAAGGCGGAGTTTATGATCGGGCGGGATTTAGTCAACGATATTGTTATTTCGGATGCCGATGTCTCGCGCAAGCATGCTCGCCTGGTGCAGCAGGGGGAGAGCTGGCTGTTGGAGGACCTGGCTTCTACCAACGGCTGTTTTGTCAATGGCGTGCGCCTGACCGCGCCGCAGTTGTTGAAGCCCGGCGACCGGGTGCGGCTGGGTGAGACGGTCGAATTGGCCTTTGAGGGCGTATCCGCAGCAGCCCAGGTCACCCGCCTGGAAAGGCCAGAACCGGTTGTCGAGCAGGCAGCCGGCGTCGCTTTCCCCCGCCTTGAAAGACCAGAACCGGTTGTCGAGCAGGCATCCGACTTCGCTTTCCCCCGCCCGCAGGAGTTCCCCGATTTGCAGGTGCCCGCGCCGGTGGTGGAAGATTTCAACTCTGCTGCCTCTGCCGGCCCCCTGCCCGCATACCTGGATGCCGCGCCTCGAAAAGATCCCTCGAAGCGCAATCTGACCACCGGGTTGATCATCGGGGGTAGCTGCCTGCTGCTGCTGTGCGTCTGTGTCGTCGTTGCGCTGGTGGTTTATTTCGGCCTCATGCCCGTGGCGCAATAAGCCCAGGCCGCCCGACGCAAACGGATCGAGCTGCCGCAAGGCAGTTTGACCCCGTCTGGTTATTGATCCCCGCTTATTCCAGGTCCAGCCAGGTGCCCAGCCCCATCACCTTTGCCCGCTGGTAGATCTCCGGCGCCACTGCCATGTCGTCCAGCGCCAGCCCCAGGTTGATCGCCAGCGTGCGCTCCTCTGCGCTCTGCCGTCCCGGCTTCAGCCCGGCGACGATCTCGCCCAGGTCGGCGTAGGGCGCCGGGGTGTGCTGGAAGTAGCCCACCGAATGGTAGTACTGGAATTGGGCGTGGTCATCCGTGCTGATGCGATCCATCTGCCCCAGCGCCGCCGGCGTCCAGTAGCTGTCGAAGTCCACCGCGCTGCCGAACGCCCCCGGCTGCAGCCAGTCCTTTTCGATGGTGGGGGAGGGATGCTTCAGGATCGGCCCGGAAGTGACCACCAGGTCGCAGGGTTCGACTGCCTGGCGCGGCTGCTGCACCCCTGACACCTCGATCCCCAGCTGGGCCGACATCTCCTTCACGTAGCGCGCCTGCACTTCAGGCAGGATATCGTAGGCGTAGACCCGCTCCAGCGGGAACAGCTCCTTCAGCGCCAGCAGGTTGGTGCGCCCCTGCACGCCGCAGGCGAGGATGCCCGCCGTCTTGCTCTCCGGGCGCGCCAGGTACTTGGCAGCCAGCCCGGTCGCCGCGCCGGTGCGGTAGGCGGTGATCCAGGCGCAGTCCATGATGGCATAGGGTATGCCGGTCTCGACATCGTTGAGTACCAGCAGCCCGGTGATGTAGGGCAGGCCGCGCTTGAAGTTCTCCGGGTAACCGCTGACCCACTTGATCCCCGCCGAGTGCAGCGCCGGGATGTAGGCGGGCATGGCATGGATGAAGGCATCCGGCATGGTGTGGATGCCCGGCTTGGGCGGCATCTCCACCTTGCCGGCGCCCTTCTCGGCAAATGCCACCTCCAATTGCTGGATGATGGTCGCCATGTCCAGGTTGACCCGGGCGACCTCGGTCTGCGAAAGATAAAGGATCTTGTGTATCGGCATAGGTTGATCTCCTTGAAAATTGATCGTCTCTCACCATTATTATAATCCTCTCACGCCTCCGAAAAGTTTATTCGTAGGGATGGTCCCCAAAAAACAAGGGGCTTCTGAAAAGCCGAAACTCGTTGTGCATCACCCTGCGGCCGGCTCGCCCCTTGTTTGCATACCACCGGTGCCGGTCTCCGCCATGTATTGTTCTACTGCCACCGGCCCCTTGTTCACTGCCACCGCCACCCCTTGTTTTTGGACGCCCTCCATACCAATCCTGGTAAGGTATAATCCCCACGCACCAACACCTCGCTCGGGAGTCTCTCTTCGGTATGTCATTCTGGACCATCTTCTTGATCGCCGTGGGCCTGGCGATGGATTGCTTCGCCGTCTCGCTCGGTGCGGGCACGGCCGGGGTAGTCAATGGCAGGCGCCCGGTCTTCCGCCTGTTCTTTCATTTTGGCCTGTTCCAGGGGGGCATGACCGTGCTGGGCTGGTTGGGCGGCACCACCATCGAGCCCTACATCGCCAGCCTGGATCATTGGATCGCCCTGGCGCTGCTCGCCTTCGTTGGCCTGCGCATGGTGCGCGAGGGCCTGCAGAAAGCGGAGGAAGCGTACTTTAAAACCGATCCCACCCGCGGTTCGACCCTGGTGATGCTCAGCGTGGCGACCAGCATCGACGCCCTGGCGGTGGGTTTGAGCCTGGCGATGCTGCACGTCAACGTCATCGGAGCAGCTATCTTGATCGGGGTGGTGTCTTCGGCACTCTCCCTGGTGGGATTGCTGGTGGGCAAGCAGCTTGGACTGCGCTTTGGCAAGGTGATGGAAGTGATCGGGGGATTGATCTTATTGGGCATCGGCGTGCGCATCGTCCTCACCCATTTAGCGCTATAATTCATTCACCCCCACCCCTAACCCTTATCCCCTATCCCCTGACTACCGACCACCAACAACAGGAAACCCCATGACCCCATTCGAGATCGTTTTTCTGGCTGGTTGGGTGATTGAAGAAATCATCCGCTTCCCCCACCGCCGGCGCTACCGCCAGGAGCTGCGCCAGAAGGGCGCGGCGCACAGCCGCATGACCGCCCTGGGGGTGACGCTGGACATGCTCGCCTTCCTGGGCATGGAGATGGTGCCGCTGGTCGCCATCTTCTCCACCTGGCTGGACTTCGCCGGTTACCAGATGCCGGACGGGCTGGGCTGGCTCGGCGCGCTGATCGATGGCTGGCTCGATCGCCCTGCTGGTGCTGGCGCACCGCGACCTGGGGCGCAACTGGTCGCCGTCGGTAGACCTGCGCCAGGAGCACAAACTGGTCACCCACGGCATCTACGCCCATCTGCGCCACCCCATCTACGCCTCGGTGTGGTTGTGGTGCCTGGCGCAGGCGCTGCTGGTGCACAACTGGATCGGCGGGCTGGCGGGGCTGCTCCTCTTCCTGCCGGTCTACCTGACCCGCCTGCCGGTGGAGGAGGGGATGATGCTCGACCAGTTCGGCGAACAATACCGGGAGTACAAGCGCCGGGTGGGCGGCATCTTCCCCCGGCTAGGGAAAAAGTGATGGCAGATCCAACCAGCTATCTAGCGTATTTATCCTGCTCCGAGTGCGGGGCGCATTTTAATGCCGATCAGGTGCAGACCTTCTGTCCCGCCTGCCAGGCGCCGCTGCTGGTGCAGTATGACCTGCCTGCCATGCGGGAGCACCTGGATCGCGAGGCCATCTCCCGCCGCCTACCCGGCATGTGGCGCTGGGCCGAGCTGCTCCCGGTGCGCGACCCGCAGCACCGCCTGACGCTGGGCGAGGGCGATGCACCAATGCTCAGGCTGCCGCGCCTGGGGGCTGAGCTGGGGCTGCCGCAGCTGTTCTGCAAGGAAGAGGGACGCAACCCGACCGGCTCGTTCAAGGCGCGCGGGCTGGCGGCGGCGGTCTCCAAAGCCAGGGAGCTGGGCATCGGGCGCCTGATCATCCCCACGGCGGGCAATGCCGGCGGCGCGCTGGCAGCCTATGCCGCCCGCGGCGGGATGCAGGCCTGCGTGATCATGCCCGAGGATACCCCCTTGGCCAACATCGCCGAGACGCGCATCGCCGGCGCCGAAGTGATCCTGGTGCCGGGCCTGATCAGCGACGCCGCCCGCCTGGCGGCGGAGAAAGCGCGCAATGAAGGCTGGTTCGATGTCTCCACCTTCAAGGAGCCCTACCGCACCGAGGGCAAGAAGATCATGGGCTGCGAGCTGGCGGAGGGCTTCGGCTGGCGGCTTCCGGAGGTGATCATTTACCCCACCGGCGGCGGCACCGGGCTGGTGGGCATGTGGAAAGCCTTCGCCGAGCTGGAAGCGCTGGGCTGGCTGGAGAGCACGGCGCGCCCGCGCATGGTCGCCGTGCAGGCGGAAGGCTGCGCCCCGGTGATCCGGGCGTTCCAGTCAGGCGCCGAGCGCTGTGAGTTCTGGCAGGGCGCCCAGACCATCGCCGCCGGGCTGCGCGTGCCCAAGTCCTTCGCCGACCGCCAGATCCTGCGCGACCTGCGCCAATCCCAGGGCACTGCCGTGGCGGTCAGCGACGCGGAGATCACCCGCGCCCAGCAGCGGCTGGCAGAAGCCGAGGGCATCTTCTCCGCCCCCGAAGGCGCCGCCACGCTGGCGGCGCTCGAGCTGCTGCTGAACCAGGGTTGGATTCAGCCGGATGAGCGCATTGTGCTGTTCAATACCGGCTCGGGGTTAAGGTCTTGCATTAAACCCCCTTTTTTGTGTATGATATAGGTATGAAGACACCGGCAGATGTCAAATCGTTGACCCGTTTTATCACCAAGGAGATCTACTCCGCCTTTGGCATGTCCAGCGATACCTGGCTGCGCTTCATCCTCAACCCCATCTTTCACCTGCCCGCCGGTCGCTTCTCCCAGGTCGCTGCCCGCTTCGATCAAGACGTGGCTCAATACGGCTTCCGCGAGGCCGTGCGGCGCCTGCTGCCCTGGTTTGCCTCCAGCTACCGGGCGGTTGGCGTCGAGAACATCCCCCGCGAGGGGCCGCTGCTGCTGGCCTCCAACCATCCCGGCACCTGCGACTCGCTGGTGATCACCGCCAACATTCCCCGGGATGACCTGAAGATCATCATCACTGGCATACCGTTCGTACAGGGTCTGCCGTGCGCCGCCGAGCACCTGATCTACGTGCCGCGCGAAGGCCCGGGACGCGCCAACGTGATCCGCCAGGCCATCCGCCATCTCAAAAACGACGGGGCGGTGCTGATCTTCCCCAGCGGCACGATCGACCCCGATCCTGCCTTAGCCTCCAATCCTGAAATCCTCCTTCGAGCGCTGGTCACCCAGCGTGGAAATGATGCTGCGCTATGCGCCCCAGGCGCGTGTGCTGCTCAGCATGGTCAGCGGGGTGCTGTCATCCAGTTGGCTGCGCCACCCGCTCACCCGCCTGGGAAACGAAGCGGTCAAGCAGCGCCGCATCGCCGAGTTCATGCAGATCATCCAGCAGATGATCCTTCCCCACAGCCTGGACATCCACCCCACGGTGACCTTTGGCGAGCCGCTGCAGATAAGCGAGCTGACCCGCGATGGCACGCCAATCCTGGATGGCATCATCCAGCAGGCACACCAGTTGTTGGACGATCATATCCAGGGTTTCACCAGCCAGGACACCGTCCAGGCTTAATTTTCAACTGTTTCATTTTCCGGAGGCTAGCATGGAAGATTCATCGCGCAACTCGCTCTCGAAGCAAGACCTGGTTGGAAAGGCCGGCCCGGTAGGCGGCAGCGCCATGAGCATCCTCGGCGCCCTGTTGGTGCTGGTGGGTTTTGTCATGCCCTGGGCCTCCTGCGGCGGATACAATTTCAGCGGGTTGGATCTGGTGACCAACAGCTCGGATTTGGGCAATGCCAGCACCAGCCTGCTCTGCCTGGTGCCCTTCTTCGCCCTGGGCATCCTGGGCGTCTCGCTGGTGATCATCCCCGCCGCGCTGCTCAAGAAGATTCCTGCCATTATCAAACCAGTGGCTGCCTTGCTGCTGCCGCTGCTGGTGATGTTAGCCTGCTGCCCGTCGGTCATCTTCTTCGCCAAGATTCAATCCTCCCGCAGCAGCTCAGGCTACGGGATGGGTGGGTATATCCACATTGAGTATGGCTATTGGATCACTATTTTTGGCCTGTTCATCGCCCTGGTGGGCGGGCTGATCGCACTCGGTTCGGCAGGGGGAAGCTATTGGCTGCAGCGCAAGAAGGTGGGGGAGGGGGAGGCCGTGGTGGTGGAGGCGAGGCGCCACCAGAGACGCCGGGTGAACCCGGCTTACCCCCTTCGTAGGGTAGGATGTCTCCTGCCCGGACCGCCCGTTAAAAACCTGTGAGGTCTCCAAGACCTCACAGGTTTTGTCCTCAAGCCCGCAGGGCTTTCATGTGCTGAGGCGGGGATTTATCCCCTGCCGGGTACGCCGGATGATACCCCCTATCCCTTATCCCCTGCCCCCTTATGATATCCCATCGCCAGCAAAACCGTCGCCCCAATGCACAGCAGCACTCCCAGCCCCTGTGACCGGCCCACCTTCTCCCGCAGGATGAGCGCTGAAAGCAACACGGTGATCGCCGGGCCCATGGAGGCCAGCACCGGCGGCGATATCCATGCGCGTGTATCTTGCCGCCAACAGGTAGAAGACGTTGCCGCCGGTGTCCATCAGCCCGGCGAGCAGCGCCAGCGGGTTGCGCCGCGCGTTGGGCAGGGGCAGGCGGCGCAGGCCCAGCAGCAGCAGGGCGGTCAGCGAGGCGCTGGCTTTGGAGATGGTCAGTGGGGCGAACAGGCTTTCGGAGCTCACTTGGGCGATGCAGACGAAGAAGGTGCCAAAGCATACCCCCGAGCCGGCAGCCAGCCAGAACAGCCGCCGCATCTCCGGGGTGATCTCCCCTGGCGGGCGCGACACCAGCCAGATGCCCGCCGCCCCCACCAGGATACCCGCCATTTGCGCCGGGCCGGGCAGCCCCTCGGTCAGTGCGCTGACCAGCACCGGGATGGCGGTGCCCACCACCGCCGAGGTCGGCGCCACGATCGCCGCTGCCCGCCTGGACAGCCCGTAGAACAGGGCGACGATGCCCACTGCCCCGATCGCCCCGGCTGCCCCCGCCCAGGCATAGTCGATCCCGCGCGGCCACGCCTCCCCGGTGAGCAGCGCCAGCGCCAGCATCGCCGCCAGCCCGGCAAACGAGGTGAGCGCCATCACCTGAATGGTGTTCAGCCGCCGCGCCGCCATCCCCCCGCTGAAGTCGCCCCCGCCCCAGATCAGCGCCGACGCCACCCCGAAGATCATCCCCAACAGGTTACTGTTCATTCATTTCCTACATTCGTAGTAACGACTTCAGTCGGTACATCTTTCTCCCCAGCCCGCAGGGCTTCCATGCCCTCAGCCGCGGCTTCAGCCGCCGCGACCCCCGACATCCTCTGCCTGCATGCATGTGGTCTCATCATAAGATAAGAGTTTATCCCCACTTGTCTTATGTGTCAAACAAACCTCAACGCGATTTACGCTGCTTTCCAGCGACTTGCCAATCATAGCCATCGGTGTTATATTAATCCCATATCTGGCTGCTTTTTTTCAGATCGGGGAGAAAAAATGGGTAAGAAATGGTTTCTCTACCTCACTTTGATCTTGGTATATTGTGCAGGCTGCTCATCCACATATCAAAACACAGCCGATGTGATAACGTCAACCCCAACGACAGCAATAACGTTCGGCCCTCTTGTTGCGCAATGGGAATTGGTAGATCTGCCAGCCCTGATTACTGATGATTATTCGCTGGTGATCTATGCGATCCGCATCACCGGTCAGGATACGATCATTTTAGTTGCTGTATCAAGTTCAGGAACGGATAAGCTTGCCAGCCTGAGCGCAGGGATGCAATTGCAGGATGAGTCGGGCAGCGTTTCCCCCGTGATTTCATCCGGAACACTTGCCACCCTGGATACGCTGGAGCTTGGGTATGTCCGGTTTGCGCCGCGGCCATTTGGGGCCTCAGCATTGGCTTTGCAGATCAGTCAAAGCACGGGTGATCCGCTTGAGCTTCCAATCGCCCGGTTTTCCGACCTGCCGGAAGACCCCTCAATATATACCGTCAGGACTTATCTTCTGGGAGCGGATCAGGCCTTTGAACAAAACGGTTTTCGTCTGTCGTTCACTGGCTGGGTGGCGCCTGCATTTGACAATGTCACCATTCCTGCATCTGAACAGCCCGGCAGTCCAACGGGTGATGCCGGGATGCTCGCCACCTCAACCCCATACCTCCCCCAACCGATAAACCCGGTCGAGGGGATCACCGTCACCAATGAGGCCACGCTGCAGATCGAAGGTGGCAGCGGAGAATCTGCAATCCTTTATGTACAGTTCCTTTCGGATGGGGAAGTAGTTGGGGTTCTTCTCAGGTAGGGGTCAACTCGCTTACGAGCCAGGTGCCTTCCTCACCAATCTTTAACTCATCCGGTTCACCCGATCCGTTACATCCTGTGCGAAGCGCACAATGAAGCCGTAGGATGGGTTGCGGGTGGCACCTCCCCATCCGCCCCCATCACAGCACCCAGCCCGCAACCCATCAATCGGGCAACCATCATCCGCCCATATCCCGACCATGTTCTATCTCCACGGCTCCTCTGCACCCGCCACCCCGCCGCGGCTGAAGCCGCAGCTCAATTCCTGGAAGCCCTCCGGGCTGGATGCTTTAGCCCCGTTAGGGGCTTGCATGCCCTGAGGCGGGGATTCATCCCCCGCCGAACCCATCCCCCCGCCGCCACCCCCCGCAGCCCATCAATCGCGCCGCCATCTGGCGTGTATTCACTACTCAGATGAAATCCGCAGAGACGCAAAGCTGCTGAGATTTATAAAGTTTCTGCGGACTCTGCGACTCTAACGGTGAAGATCTGTGCTTTTCCTAAGGCTCTCCCCCTAAATGGACAGCAGCAGCATCGCGCTCAGCATATACAGCGAAGCATACTTGAACAATCCGAAATTGACCCGCTCCGAGGGACGGGCCAGGCTGGTGATGGCTAAAGCCAGCAGGCCGGTGGAAAGCAGCACCAACACGCGCAGGTAGCCCCACGTCACGCCGATCCCGATCGCCGCCAGTCCAATTGAAAGCGCGGCTGCCAGGCTGGAAGCGGCAATGATAGCTTGCGTGGCGCGAAAACCGTACTTCGACGGGAAGGTGGGGATGCCTGCCTGCCGGTAATCCGCAAAGTAGCGGATGCTGAAGGTCATGATATGGGTGGGAATCCAGAACAGCACGGCCAGTGCCAGCAGCAGCCCAACCCAGTCGAACTGCCCGGTGCCCAGAACGCGCCCAGCCAGGATGGGCATGCCGCCAGAGATGCCCCCCCACACAATGGACCAGGCGGTGCGCCGTTTGAGCCAGATGGTGTAAACCACTACGTCAAAGAACAATCCGGCGAAGACGACCCCGCCATATAGGGGCGAAAGCATCAGTGCCCAACCGACGCCCAGGGCGGCAAGCACGCAGCCTTCCAACAGGGCAGTGCGTGGAGCGATCCTGCCGGATGGCAGTGGGCGTTTGGCCGTGCGCTTCATCATTGCATCGATGTCGCGGTCGTACCACATGTTCAGCACCGTGCTGCCGCTGATCGCCAGGAACAGGCTGCCGGCGAGCCCCAGCAGCGCCCCCAGGTTGGTGGCGGGGCAGCGGGCGGTCATATAGCCCGCCAGGCCGGTGGCGAGCAGCAGCCCGGTCTGCAGGCTTTTGATCAGCTGCCAGAAGGTGCGGAATTTGGTTTTAAGTGTGATCATCATCGGCGGCCTCTCGGGGGCGTTGTTAATCGTTTTGTCAGGACTTGCATCGCCTCCTGCTTGCGATTGGGAGTGAGCCCATCTCGCAAGCAGGAGTTAGAGAGGAATGGTGTCGTTACTCAGCCGCCGGTCCGACCAGGCGCTTCTTGAACGCCGGGATGAGTAGCATGACCACAATGCTCAATCCCATCAGGGCGCCGTACAGGTAGTCATTGGTGGCATGGCGCACGTAGTGGGTAGCCCCGCTGGCGACCAGGGTCACCAGACCACCGATGACACCAAAGTACCAGCCAGAGAGCTTGCGGTTGCCCAACTTATAGATGGTTACAATGGTAAGCACCGCGCCGATCCACAAACCCAACCAGCCGACGAAGGTGATGCTGATGCCCTCGGCGAACAGCGGTCGCTGAGGATGGCCGTAGAGAATGCGGAAGGCGGCATGCCCATTGGCGAAGGCTTCGGCAGAGGAAACGCCCAGCATCAGGAATACCAGCCCATCGACTACTTTTTGCATCCAGGCGGTCTTCTCCAGCAGCAGCAGCGCAAAGTAGGGGATCAAACCGATCATCATGATTGTAATGGCTGGTGGAAATCCGCCCTGCACGCTGCCGATGAAGTTCATCCACGGCACGAGCATGTAGGCGCCACCCATCGAGGGGATCGCCAGGCATAACAGCGCCAGGCCGCGCGACCATTTCGTCCCGTTGTACAGATCCTTGGCGATCACCAGCAGGGTAATGCCGCCGACCAGCGATAACAGGCTCCAGAACGGGTAGAAGAAGGTGATCAGCCAGGGTGTTACTTTCAACAGGGCGGCTTGCATATTGCCCTCTGGCGTACCCAGGGCCAGATTTTTATCGATGCGAGCTAATTGCCCGGTGGCGATTGGGTTGGCCATGCCGAACCCAATGAAGGGTACCACCGTGATCATCAAGATCGCGGCGATCACCACCAGGGTGAGGATAATGAGGCGTGTTTGGCGAGGTGTAGCGGGTGACATCGAATATTCCTCCAGCAGGATTTTGAAGTATTCTAGTGATAGAATCTAATAATAAGGTAGCATACAATCCCCGGCGATACCTTGACTTTGGTTAAGTAGGTTAAGAACTGATGAGAGATTTCACAAAAAGATGGGCGCATGACCAATCCTCTGGTTGAATTGATCAGCAATGCCGAGGTGCTGGACCAGCTCACCCCTGCCGAACGCCAGGAGCTGAGCCAGTTCGCCGTCCGGCGGGCATTGAAGAAGGGTCAAATTTTATGCAGCCAGGGGGATGATTGGCCTTACGTGCTGTACATTGCGCATGGCTCGCTGCGCAGTGTGATCAACTCGCCAGATGGGCGCAGCTACGTGGTCGGCACCTGGGGGAAGGGCGAAGTCTTCTGGTCGCACACCGTCTTTGACCAGGCTCCCACGCCTTCCACGCTGGAGGTAGTCCACCGCGCCGAGGTGTACCAATGGCACGGGGAACAAATCTTATCCGTTGTCCTGCGCAACCTGAGCGCCAACCGGGCGCTGCTGCGCCGCCAGACGCGCCTGATCCGCCGGCGCCGTGAAGTGATCTACAACCTGGCTTTCAATCCGGTTGCCAGCCGCCTTGGCAAAATTGATCGTCGAACACGTTTTCGACTCGGATGAACCGACCGTGCAGCGCGACCTGACCCTGGTGGATATGGCCCAAATGGTCGCCACATCGCCGGAAGTGGTCTGCCGCCTGCTGTATCAATTCCAGGACAGCGGCGCCATCAGCATCAACCGCTTCAGCATCACCCTCCACGACCGGGAAAGCCTGGAAAAGCTGGTCATGCACGATTAACCCATCGTGTTCTTAATTTCGCCCCTGCACCCACGACAAGTCATAGCCGCAATACGGGCATTTATTCCAGGTCTCGTTATCTGTGTCTTCCGCACCACCGCGTGTCGCCCGGCTACCATTGCTCATGTTGATTGTATCCACCTCAAGCGAGCCGATCCCACCGCCGCGCCGCCCAGCACCAGCCAGAATGTATCCACCTTGAAGCGCAGCAGCGCGATCAGTCCCACACCCAGCAGTGCGATCGTCCAGCCCGTCAACAATTGCTGAGCGGAACATTGCCAGGCTGACAAACAGGATCAGCGCAACCACTGCTGCATTGACCCCTTTGAGAAATCCCTGCGCTGTCGCTGACCGGCGCAGGCGGGGGATGATTGGCCCCATGAGCATCACGATGATAAACGATGGCAGGAACACGGCGATGGTGGCGACGACCGCACCGGCCCAGCCGGACACCAGGTAGCCGATAAAGGTCGCCGAGGAGAGCACCGGACCCGGCGTCATCTGTCCTACCGCGATGGCGTCAATCAATTGCTGCTGGGTAAGCCAGCCGTAACGGTTGACCACATCGTTCTGGATGAAAGCAAACAAAACCATGCCCGAGCCGAAAAGTAAGGAACCTACTTTCAGAAAGAACAGCCCCAACTGCACGACACGCTCGTCCAGCCAGGTCAAAGCGCGCGTACTTTCATGGAGCAGCGGTATCAAAGGGATTACAAACGCCACCGGAGTACCTTTGCGCAGCCAGGTCGGCGCGGCATACAGCAAGATGCCCGCCATGCCAGCACCTAAAAGTATGACCACCTCGTTCACGCCCAGCAGGGCAGCCCCGAAAGCCAGCAGCCCCAGGATCACCTGCAGCTTGCTGTTCAGCGCCGTTTTTCCCAGTCGATAAGTGGCTGCCAGGATGATCGCCATCACCAGCGGGTTGATCCCGTAAAAAATGGCCTTCCCCATCGGGCAGTGCGCCAAAGCGCACGTAGATCCAGCTCAGCGCCAGGCTGATCATGAAAGCCGGGGCAATGAAAGCTGTCCCAGCGGCAAACAGCCCTGCCCAGCCGGCGCGGATGTAGCCAATGTGGATCGCCATCTCGGTGGCATTTGGTCCGGGAACCAGGTTGGTTGCCGCCAACAGGTCAAGGAAATGCTCCCGGTCTAACCAGCCGCGCTTCTGCACCACCTCCTGTTCGATCAAGGCAATATGCGCTGCTGGACCACCAAAACTGATCGTCCCCAGCTTTAAGAACAGCCCGGCGACCTGCAGAAGACCTCTCCAGGATCGTTCTTCGTTCATATTACAATTCGTTTATTATCCAGCCCACTAAATTGGCGCTTTTCCCACCCACCGGTGGATGGGATGAGAACAAGTGGAAGTGCTCGCTCCCCAGAAAACGGATCTGGCGCTCGAGCGGCGCCTGCAGGATGGGTGACTCTCCGGCCTGCGTGCGGTGACAGGCGATAGCAGCGATTTTCTGCTCCCAGACCGGCTGCACATCCACCGTCACCGTGATATCCCTGTCCGGCAACGTGTGCAGCTGCTTCATCCCCAACTCACTGGCAAGTGATTCGGGCATTGCCAGGTGGTAGAGGGCGGATAAATGCTCATCGCCCGCGTGGATTGCCTGCTGATAGGCAGCCAGTGTCCACCGGCTCACTGCAGCATGATCCGCATGCCCGGATAATCCGTGCAGCGGCCAGGTCAGCAGAATCTGCGGTTGGACCGCCCGGATCTGGGTGGCGATGATTGCCACGCCTTCTTCCTGGTCGACTTCTTCCAGCCTGCCATCCGCATAGTCCAGCACCTGCGGCAGGTAGGGATTCCCAACGCCCGGCAGGAGCAGTGCAGCTCGGCCGTGCGCACCGCGCCCAATTCGTCTTGCCGGCAGATTGGCGGTTGCCCGCACGAGCCTGCCTGGCCGCGGGTATAAGTTATCATGTGAACCTGCACACCTCGCTGCGCCAGGAGTGCCAGCGTGCCGCCGCAGCGAAACACCTCATCATCCGGATGGGCAAAGACGGCTAACAACCGGTGTGCGGTCATTGTTCAGTAAAAGCGGTTGAGATTATTTCCTCAGGTCGGCCAAAATTTCTTCAACCGCCTGCACTTCCAGCTTTAACTCACCCAGGTAGGCTTCCAATTCTGCAATCTGCTCAGCCTTGGTCCTGAAGCGGCGCTGGAAATGCCCGCCGCAATCGCAATTACCGCCGCAATTGCATTCATGACCACATTGGCATGAACCACAGCCGCATTCCCCACCGCCGCCGTGTTCTTCTGCGCACTCGCATTCTCCCTCCTTGCATTTGTCCTCGCACTCACCTTCCTGATCGTGATGGTGTTTACCGTGTTTACTCATCTTCTTTTTTCCTTTCATTCGAATAATAGGCTTCATATTCCGCCAGGAAATCGTCCAAACCCTGGCGGGTTTGACGAATATCGACCACCCAGGTGTGCAGATATTCTGCGCCCAGGTCGGTTAGCGCATATACACGCCCCTCGCCCGAAGGATGGGCTAACAAGTATCCAGTTTTGCTTTTACGGCCCTTGCCATTCGGCGGTCCAGGTTGCTAATGCAGACGGAAGGTAAAACGTGGTTACCCCCCCTGATGATAGGGGACAATCCCAACTTCCATCAATCAATCCACTGACGGTTGTTGGAGTGTCAAAGGTTCCGACGATGCTGTTATTAATTGGTTCACCTTCGGAATCGACTTCGCCAATTATGAAGACATGGTTATCTCCTATTGGGATGTCTTTATTCGCCGTGACATCACATTCTCCAGCGACCAGGATGTTAAAATTGCTGATCTTGCCATCGGCAGTCACGTCAAAGGATACCGGAGAACCTGCCTCGCCAACTGTTTCCCAGTGTCCTTCCTGTGCAAATGGAGCGGGTGTCTCAGTTGGCGGAGGGAGAGTAGGTGTGGATGTTGGCTGGGGTTCTGGCGCACTGCACGCGGCGAGAAGTAGTAGTAATAAAGTCAAGACAATTGCTGGTTCAAGTATCTTCCTGTGATTCATATCAGTCTCCTTGACAAGTTGTAGGCTGGGATAAGCGCGGTTTATCGAAATGGATTGAAATCTGTGCAGCTGGGATCGTCACTCTGTTGATTCCAGACGGCGAGATTGATCTCGGCTGGTCCATCTGATACCGTGACCGAGATCAGTTTGTTGTTGTACATCACCAGGCCAAGGTCATAAGGCCGGTAAAGCAGATATGCCGACATCAACAGGCCATCGGGGCCCAGGAAACTCTGGAAACAGCCACCGATGTTTTCTGCAATTGTACACCAGAAATTACCTACCCGAACCCTGGCGCGTTTCACCAACTTCACCAACCCGCCTGCCTCAGTCGCGGCCATCCGTTAGCCGCTGCCCTGCCGGGTGGCACCCTCCCCGCTGTTTCGCTTCGTCTTTCCGAATATTCTCCCTTCCTGCTGCGTTGTATAATTGAAACAACAACCCGGAGCAGTCCTCCGAGTTAACGAAGGAGCAATATCATGAAACACTTTCAAATCCTCAAACGATCCTGGGACATCCTGTGGAGCTACAAGGCGCTGTGGGTGTTCGGCATCATCCTGGCACTGACCGGCGCTGCAGCATCGAGCGGCGGCAGCCACGGCGGCGGCGGCAGCGGGGGCGGCGGCTCGAGCTTCCTGATCGAGCCTCGCCAGGAGATCGCCCAAGCCTGGACCGAGGTCAGCCACAACCTTTCGCGGCTCGCCCAGTCCACCCAGTCCGCTGAGCTGGAGCCCTGGCTGATCGTCCTGATCATCTTCGGCAGCCTGCTGATGCTCGTGCTCGGCGTGATCTTCACCATTGGGCACCACGTCAGCCAGGTGGCGCTGATCCGCATGGTCGACCGCCACGAAGGTGACGGCACGAAGCTGACCTGGCGCCAGGGCTTTCGCCTGGGCTGGTCAAAGGCAGCCTGGCGGCTGTTCCTCATTTCCTTTGTGATCGGGCTGGCGGCTTTCGTGGTCTTCACCCTGCTCTTCGGGCTGGCAGCCCTCCCCGCGCTGCTCGGTCAGATGTTGGGCGATGCAGCGTTGGTGGTTGGTATCATCCTGAGCGTCGGGATAGGGATGGTGGTGATCTTCCTCGCCATCCTCACCGCCCTGCTGGTCTCGTTCCTGCTCGAGACGGTGCGCCGGGTCTGCGTGCTGGAAGATCGCGGCGTGATCGATGCGTTGCGCCAGGGTTTTCAACTGGTGCAGGCCCGATTTGTCGATGTCGGCCTGATGTGGCTGCTGACGATGGGTGTGCGTATTGGGGTGGGCATCGTGCTGATCCCGATCGTGATGCTGCTGGGCGTCCTGGCGCTGCTGCTGGGCGGCGGGTTGGGCGGGCTGGTCTACCTGCTCACCTCCACCCTGGCAGCCGGCTGGATCTATGCTGTGGTGCTCGGCGGGTTGGTGTTCATCACCATTCTTGCCATCCCGCTGACTTTCGTCAGCGGTCTGCAGCAGACCTATCTGTCCACGACCTGGACGCTGACTTACCGGGCGCTGATGGCAGCGTAGGTATTGGAATACAGCCCCATCCCGGCCTTCCCCCATTTTCAGTTGGTGAAGATGGGGGAAGGTGCCTTTTATGGCTAGAACAACCCCAGGTTAATCACGAAATAAACGATCACGCCAATCGCCACACCCACGATAATTAAGATCAAGACTACCAGAAGAGCCTTCGCCAGAGGGGGCAGATCAAACCTGGCTGGTTTGCGCTGCGGGAGGGGAGCAGGGGATAGGGGTGAGGGGGCGAGCTCGGCAGGCAGGGTTTCGGCGGCGGGCTCAGGCGGCAGGGCAGGTGGGGTTTCGGCGGCGGGCTCCGCGGGCAGTGCTTCCACCATCTGGAACAAGGGCGCGCCGCAGGTGTCGCAGAACAGCTCATCTGGTGTAAAGGTTTTTTGGCAGGTGGGGCAGTAAGGGCTGCGACCATTGGGCAGCGGCCCCGGTTCGGTAGGTGAGGGGACAGGGGTAAGGGGAGCAGGGGAAAAGGGAGCGGGCTGCGCAAGTAGTGATTTAAGTTCCGCAGGCAGCGGTTCGGGTTCTGCCAGGAATGGTTCCGGCTCTGCCGGGAGCGGCTCGGGCTCTGCCAGGAATGGTTCAGGCTCTGTAGGGAGCGGCTCAAGCTCCGCCGTGAGCGGTTCGGGCTCCGCCGCGAATGTTTCGGGCTCTACCGGGAGCGGTTCGGGTTTTGCCAGGAATGGTTCCGGCTCTGCCGGGAGCGGCTCAGCCTCTGCCACGAATGGTTCCGGCTCTGCCGGGAGCGGTTCAGGCTCTGCCACGAATGTTTCGGGCTCCGCCGCGAGCGGCTCGGGCGCCTTCGCTGCAGGCTCAATCACCGTTGGCACGGCAGCCCCGCAGTAGTTGCAGAATTTGGCCTGGGGGAGGAATGCTGTGCCGCAGATGGGGCAGAATTGGGAGGGGGGTGCAGGGGATAGGGGTTCTGGCGTTGTAGGCTCGGATTCTGGCGTGGGGGGGCCGGGCGGTTGGTGGAGCAGGTGCACCAGGTGGGGGTAATATTGCTGGGCGAAGGCTTGCTGGAACTCTTCCAATCTTTGCCCTTCCCCGCGCATGGCGTACAGCTGCAGCCAGGCCTGGTGGTTGCTGAAGTCCTGCAGCAGGATTTGGTGCAGCAGGATGCCGGCTGCCCGCTGGTCGCCCAACCATAGGGCATCTTCCACGTGGGATAGTAGATCGCTGATGCTTTCACTCATCGTATGCCCTCCCTCCGGGCCAATGCCATGCGGATGTGTCTGGGTATGTGTTTAGTGTATCCCGGTTCGGAGGAATTGTCAATTAAATGCAGGTGCGTTGCACTTAGAAGTGCAACGCACCTGTTCAGGCGGATCAACCGCGCTGCTTGGTGCAGTAATACACGATTGCCTTTTCCATGAAGGCGGCCAACCCAGGGCGCACCTTCTCGTAGAAGGCGGTGAAGCGCGGGTCGCTGACGTAGCCATGCCCCAGCGCCTCGAAGATCTCCAGCGAGCAGGGGTAGAAATGGGTGTCGATCGAACGGTGCCAGCGCTCCACCCAACCCTGGACGGTGGGGTGGTCGAAGCCGAGCTGCATGTTGTCCGCAATGCCCAGGGTGATCTCATTGCCCTCGGCAAGGATGGCGTTCTTCTGCGCCGGCGTGTTGGCGTTCCAGCGGCGGGAGCTTTCCGCCACGCTCTCCGGCCCCCAGCGCTGGCTGGCCTCTTCCTCGTAGCGTTTCTGCTGCTCTTCGTCGAAGCCGGTGTAAAAATCTTTGGTACTCATCTCGATTTCTCCTCTCAGGTGCATCATGGTTTGCTCAACGGTGTGGATGAGCTGGTTCAGCCGCTCGACTTGCTGGCCCAGGGCGTGTTTATGCCCCTCCAACGCCGCCAGCCGGTCGAAGCCCGGGCGGTGGAGCAGCGTCTTGATCTGCTCAAGGCTGAAGCCAAGCTGGCGGTAGAACAGGATCTGCTGCAGGGTCAGGGCGGAGGCTTCATCGTAGTAACGGTAGCCGTTGTCGCCGGTGGCGGCTGGGGCCAGCAGCCCGATGGCGTCGTAATGGTGCAGCGTGCGCCGGGAGACGCCGGCCAGGCTGGCGAGCTGGTTGATGGTGTACTTTCTTTCCATGCCCCCCAGTATAAACTATAACGTAACGTTAATGTCAAGGGAAAAGTAGGGTGGGTTCGCTTTTGAACCCACCTGTTTTGTGCTGGTGGCGACAACGATTTATCCGCCAATGACGCCAATGGACGCGAATGAATGCGACGGGAGGATTCATCCACTAATCTCAATGAATAATTCGTAGGTTGTGGTTGAGGGCGGGTTGCGCACAGGGCTGAGGCCGGTTATGGCGCAGCCCGAAACCCAACATAAACCTTGAAGCACGAAAGACGTGAAAGAAACGCGAAAATTGCGCGAAAAAAACCTGCCGGCCGCGAGGGGCGAAAGCCCGGGAGGGGCCATCCGCTAATCCGTTCCCCATCCGTTGACCGATTTATGCAGGCAACGCATCGCACAGAGCGCTCGCGCGCAATGACGGGTGCGGTTATAGATCCTGCCCCTGCGTCTCTACGATCATCTGCTCATACACCTCCACCCAGCGCGGCAACACGGCAGACCAGGAATATTCCGTTTCTACCAGGCGGCGCAACTGGGCGCCGCGGCAATCGCGCTCATGCCGCGACCAGCCTGCCGCCTGCCTCAATCCCGCCGTCAGCGACTCCAGCTGCGGCTGAAGCAGCATGCCCCCCTGCGTCTCCCACGCCGCTCCCACGCCGCTGGCGCGGGTGGTCAATACCGGCGCGGCGCAGGCAGCCGCTTCCAGGTTGACCATGCCAATCACCTCGCTGAAGGATGGCAGGCAGAAGGCCCACGCCTGGCGGTACAAGCGCCACTTTTCGGCACCTTCCACCCGCCCCAGGAACTGCACCCGTTCGCCCAAACCCAGCTGCTCGACCAGACGGCGCAGGCTGCCGGCATATTCTGCCTCGCGCGGCTGGGTTGGGCCGGCGATTATCAAGTGGAAACTTTCATCCGGCAGTGCGGCAAACGCCTGGATCAGCAGGTGCAGGGCTTTCACCGGGTGCAGCCGTCCCATGAACAAGAAGTAAGGCGGCTGGGCAGGGGCTTCAGGGGGCAGCCCTACCAGCGCCTGGTCGATGCCCTGCAGGTCGATGCCGTGCGGGATGGTCGCTACCCGCTGCCCGGGGAAGTATCTCTGCAGCGTGGCAGCCTCATTGGGCGTCAGGGCATGGAGCAGGGCAGCATGGCGGAAGGCGGGGTAGGCCAGCCCGCGCCAGTAGAGTGCCTTCTTCAGGCGGTGGGGCCAGGATTGGCGCCCGGCGATCCAGGGTTCCAGCATGCCGTGTGTCGTCAGGATGAATGGCTTCCCTTGCCGGCGCGCCTCCCGGGCGGCAGCCCACTGCGGCCACATCCACACCCCATGCAGGTGCACCACATCGGTGCGTCCGATAAATGCCCGCAGCAGGTGGCTCTGCCCGGCTGCCATGCGCCAGGTACGCCATATCCCCTCGGAGCGCAGCCGGAACAGCTCGACGCCAGTGGGAGGGTCTACCGCCTGCGGGCCGATGGCGAGGATCTCCGCTGAGAAGCTCCCCGCCAGTTGGCGCGCCAGCGCGTCCAGCGCGCTGGTCACGCCAGTGTTATCCACCGAGTGGTCTTCCGTCACGTACAGGATGCGCTTCATCATGCCGCCCCTTCCGCCAGCTTCTCCCACTCGCCCATCAGTGACTCGAGCGCGGCCTGGGTTTGCGCCACCTGCCAGCTGATCTTGTGCATCTGGTTGAAATCGCTGCGCTTGCCCGCCTCCTGCAACTGGTGGGACAGGCGCTGCATGGCGGTTTCCTTCTCGCGGATGCGCTCCTCGAGCAGGTCCAATGCCTGCTTGCGGCGGCGGGTCTCTTTGCTGTTGTCGCGCTCCAGCGGGCGGGCCTTGAGGATGATGCGCGGGGCGGCCGCGCCGGGGCTGGCCGGCGTGCGGCGCAGGATGTACTCGCGGTACTTGCCCTTGAAGACGTTCAGCTTCTCCCCCTTGATCTCCCAGATCTGCGTCGCCAGTTGGTCGATCAGGTAGCGGTCGTGCGAGACGAGCAGGATGGTGCCGTTGAAGTCGTCGAGCACTTCCTGCAGCGCTTCGCGGGCGGGGATATCCAGGTGGTTGGTCGGCTCGTCGAGCAGCAGCAAGTTGGCGCCTTCCAGTGCCAGGATCGCCAGCGCCAGCCGGGCGCGCTCGCCGCCGCTCAGGGCGTCCAGCGGCTTGAAGACGTCCTCGCCGCGGAACAGGTACTGCGCCAGGTAGCTGCGCGCCTTCTCGGGCAGCATCTCCTTGTGGCGGTCCAGCTCGTCCAGCACCGAGTGCGTCCCGGACAGTGCATCGTGCGCCTGGGCGAAGTAGCCGATCTTCAGGCTGGCGCCCAGCGACACCTCGCCCGCGAGCGGCTCCAGCTGCCCGAGCAGCACCTTGAGGAAGGTGGTCTTGCCGCTGCCGTTGGGGCCGATCAGCGCGGCGCACTCGCCGCGGCGCAGCTCCAGCTCGCTGGCTGGTGAACAGCGGGTTGCCGGGGTAGCCGATGAGTGCCTTGTTGGCGCGCAGGACGATGTTGCCGCTGGTCTGGTCGGCTGCCAGGCGGGGGCGGATGCGCGGCGGGCGGTTGCCGGGCAGCTGGATGGCGTTGACCTTGCGGATGGCCTCGATCACGTCCAGCGGGCGGTCGGCGTGCAGGTCCATCTCGGACCACTTCTTGCCGCTGCGCAGCGCCAGGATGCCGTAGGTGTCGACGATCGCCAGGTCGCGGGTCAGGCGGCGCAGCAGGCCCAGCGCCCGGGCGTGGGTGCTGGCGCGCACCCAGTTGCGCTGGATGAAATCGACCTCGTTGCAGCAGGCGGGCTTTCTCCTCGTTGAAGACGCGCTCGTAGTACTCCCAGCGCTCCTGGCGCTGCAGCAGGTAGGCGGAGTAATTGCCGGAATAGTCTCGATGCCGCGGCGGCTCATCTCCCAGATGGTGTTGACCGTGTTGTCGAGGAAATAGCGGTCGTGGCTGACGATCAGCACCGCGCCGTCCCACTCGCGCAGGATGTGCTCCAGCCACTCGACCGCCTCGATGTCCAGGTGGTTGGTCGGCTCGTCGAGCATCAGCAGGTCGGGCTTTTCCAGCAGCAGGCGCGCCAGCAGGGCGCGCGTCTTCTGCCCGCCGCAGAGATGGTTGAGCGGCATGTCCCAGGCCTCTTTGCCCAAGCCCGAGCCCGTGCAGCGTCTGCTGGATGCGCACGTCGTAGTCGTAGCCGCCGGCGTGCTCGAAGGCCTCCTGCAGCTCGCCGTACTTCTCCAGCAGCTCGGGGGAGTGGTTGCCGATTGCCATCTCGGCTTCCAGCTCGTGCAGGCGCTCCTGCTGGGCGTGCAGACCGGCGAAGACCGGTCAGCATCTCGGCGTAGACGGTGTTGTCGCGGTCGGCAAAGGCCTCCATCGCCTCCTGGCGCAGGTAGCCGATGCGCCGGCCGCGAGCGATGGACACCTTGCCCGCTGGTGGGCTGGTTGATCCCGGCCAGGATCAGCAGCAGCGTGGTCTTGCCGACGCCGTTGGGCCCGATCAGCCCGATCTTGCCGTCGTTGGGGATGGTGACGGTGATGCCGCCGAACAGGTCGAAGGCTCCGAAGGAAACTCCCAGATTGTCAGCGGTAAGAATAGACATAGTGTTGCTCCAAACATTATAAAATAGTTTCGTTCATGTTGGGTGTGTTTCCACATCCGTAAAAATTGTCACTGCGAGGCGGGCCGCTCTTGCCCGCCGAAGCAGTCTCCCGGCTTAAAACAAACCGGCCGCGGGCTGGAGCCGCCGCGGCCGGGAATTCATGCGTATAGATGAATGGTCAGCAGGCGGACTCCGAGGAGGGGGTGGCCACACCACCGCCCCTTGAGCTCATCTGGATGAACATCGCCTTGAACATGTTTCTTGACCGTCCTTGCTCAAAATAACCAACCCGGAGATTTTATCATGGTTTTGGGGGTTTGTGCATCCTTTATGTGAAGTGTTTCACCATATGCGTCCCCTCACCTCGTAGTCGAGTCGCCATCGTAGGGGCGGGTCTGTCTGGCAGCAAGCGCTAGCCTATTCGGTGTATGTCAGCCTTCAGGCTCTACCCCACCCAGACCCCGACCCGCCCGCCCGGTACCGGGTGGGGATGCCGGGTGGGGATGCCGGGTGGGGATGCCGGGTGGGGATGCCGGGTGGGGACGCCGGGTGGGGACGCCGGGTGGGGACGCCGGGTGGGGATGCCGGGTGGGGATGCCGGGTGGGGACGCCGGGTGGGAACGCCGGGTGGGAACGCCGGGCATGAATGCCCGGGCTACGCGCGACGCCGGGTGAACCCGGCTAAGCAACCTCCTTGCCATTTCCCCCAATTCCATGTATCCTCCCCATCAGGGCAACCTTGCCCCCGGAGGCCCACATGCCCAACCTGCTCAAAGAGATCCAATCTGACGCCCGCTTCATCCGGTCGCACACCTTGCAGCCCAAATGGTACAAGTTTGGCAAAATCTTCATCCTGCTCGGCGTGCTGGCAGGGTACTCCGCCCTGTTCGGCTGGCGCAAGATGCTTGTCTTCCTGGGCGTCTTCCTGCTGCTCAGCCTGCTGCTGCACCTGCTCTACCGCGCCGGGACGCATAAATTCACCCGCACCTGGCTGGATTTTGTGGTGGTGGAAGAAGAGGGTGTACCACGCGCGAAGCGTATTGGGGCGTTTTACTACATCGCCATCCTGCTCAATGCCCTTATCGCCCTGGCTGTCAGCCTTTTGCTTGGTTGAAGCAGCTATTAAATTTGGTTGCTTCTATGCTGGGTTGGGCCTGTTAATGTTTTAGAATTAGCGTCCATTGGCGATATTCGCGGATAACTCTTTTCACCCCTATCCCCTCTCCCTTTTCCCCTTCCCTGTCACCTCACCCCGCCGTTCTCGACGCCCCCAACCCCAGCACCCTCCCCGCCGTTGCGGTGACCCATTTCCAATGCCGCGCCAGGTGGATGACCTGCAGGGTGATCACGATCAGCGCCAACAGGACGTGGATGAAGCCCACACCCAGTGCAGCGGCGGGAAGATCAGCCAGAAGGTGCGCGCGGTCAGCCCCATGAGGCCGCAAGCGCTGTATGCCGCGAACAGGGCCAGGTGGCAGCGTCAGGCTGAAAAAACACCGAAAATTGGCCCCCGAAAGCCTGGAATCGAGATAGAATAGGGTGCCTGTCATGGTTTTCTCTCCTTTCAAGCAAAAATGGTTGGTGGTACTTCCATTTTAGCCCAGGAAAGAGGCCCTGGCAGGCCCAAGCACTGATTACGTTTCGGCGTAATCACTCATTTGACTGTTCCAACCCTCGATAATAAATAAATCGTCCCTCCTTTTAGGAGCTCAACTTTCCAAAATTAAGTAACACTTAATCAGTTTCAGGAACGGGATATTCACAACCAGCGTCAGGAGTAATCATGCGAGACAAAATTGAGGAAGCACTGAAGCGAAGCAAGGCTGATTATACCGAGATCCGCATCGAGGATAAGGAGACCTGCCGGATCGCGTTCCACGGCAAGGACCTTGAGACCGCCAATACCAACATCGATAAGGGCATCATGGTTCGCTGCCTGATCCGGAACAGGGGCTGGGGTGTCACCACCTTCAACGACCTCGACGACCTGGTCGCCATGGTGGATCAGGCGTACCAGTGCGCCCGGGTGGGCACCGTTCCCGAACCGATCGAGCTGACCCCTGCGGAACCGATCGAGAGCGTAACGACGACCATACAGGGTCACGATTTCCGCGACGTTCCATTGTCTGCAAAAAAAGCCCTGGCTGAACGCTACAACCAGATCCTCCTCGGTTATAACGATCGGATCGTCGACACGCAGTCGATCTACTCAGACGTTTTCACCCACCTCATCTTAGCCAACTCGGAAGGTACCTATATCGAACAGGACAAGCCCTCCGTGGTGATCGGCGCCTTTGCTACCGCCCGCGATGGGGACAATGTCCAGCAGGCGCACGAGGTCTTCTCCAGCACCCAAGGCTACGAATTCGTCCTCGACAAGGACGAACTGGCCCGTAAAGTTGCCGTTCGCGCTGTCGAAATGTTGGGTGCCAGGCCGGTCCAGGCAGGGCAGTATCCGATTGTCATCGACCAGATGCTGGCTGGCGTCTTCATCCACGAAGCCTTCGGTCACCTGTCCGAAGCAGACTTCGTCTACGAGAATCCCAAGGCGCGTGAAATGATGACCTTCGGCCGCCGTTTCGGTCAAAGCATCCTGAACGTCTACGACGACGGCTCCATCCCCAATGTGCGAGGCACAACGCTGTACGACGACGAGGGAACTCCTGCTCGCCGCAACTGGCTCATTAAGGACGGCATGTTGGTTGGGCGATTGCATTCCAGACAAACCGCGGCAAAGATGGGCGAAGCAGCCACCGGCAACGCGCGCGCCGTCAGCTACCGCTTCGCCCCCATCGTGCGCATGACCAATACAGCCATCGACAATGGGACGGCCACTTTTGATGACTTGATCAAGGATATCAAGCTCGGCATCTACGCCTGCGACGCTTATGGCGGCGAGACTCAACTGGAAAATTTCTCCTTCAGCTCCAGCTATGCCTATATGATCCGCGACGGCAGGATCGCTGAGATGGTCAAGGATGTTATCCTGGCTGGGAACCTGTTCACCACGCTTGGGAACATCGACTTGATTGGCAATGATTTCAAGTGGCTGAACACAGGCGGCGGATGCGGTAAGGCCGGCCAGTTTCCCCTACCGGTTGGCATGGGTGCACCGCACATCCGCATTCAAAACGTAATAATCGGTGGACAGTAGGACTGACTTGCATATCACACGGAGGGATGAAATGGATATCTTAACTATTCTCAAAAAACAGGCTGAGCAGGTCGAAGTGTTCAGTCTGGAGAGCGAAAAGACGACTGTCGAGTACGAGGCTAACCAGCTCAAGACCTGCACCGTCACTAGTACCAAAGGCACCGCCGCGCGTGTCATCCATAAGGGGCGGCTCGGTTTCTCCGCCTCTACCGACCGGATGGCTATGGACAAGCTGGCAGCCAACGTCCTCGAGTTCGGCTGCTTACGGCGACCAAACGTCGTTCTCTTTTTCCGATCCAAAACCGGCCGTCCCAGTCAAGACCTATGACAAAGCCATCGTTGAATTGTCCATCGCCCACCTGGTCGAGATTGGCAAGGAGATCCTCGACCTGATCCTGCCGGTCGATCCTACCGTCCGCTGTAACCTCTCGCTGGCGCGAGGTCTGGTCTCAGCCAATATCCGCAACCAAAAAGGACTTGACGTTTCATTCCAGACCTCCCCACTCACACTCAGCATCAAGCTTGATCGCATGGAAGACAATGACGTGCTCATCCGCTATGAGCAGTTCGGCACGATGGTCTGGGAGAAGGATTATCTAGCCTTCGCCCGCCGGCTGGCGGAACAACTCAAACTTGCCCGCAAACTGACCACGATCAAACCAGGCAGGATGCCCGTGCTGTTCTCCCCTGCCGGCGCACAGGCATTGGTCCTGCCACTTGGAGAAGCTTTGAACGGCAAAGAAGTCTACAGAGGGACCTCACCGATCAAGAACAAGGTCGGCGAGAAGCTTTTCGACGATAAGATCACCTTAGTAGATGATGGAACGATGGATGGTTGCTACGGCAGCGCTTCTTATGACGACGAGGGCGTGCCGCATCGCCGCAACGTGCTCATCGAGAAAGGTGTGCTCAAGGGTTTCGTCTATGACTTGAAAACAGCGGCCCAAGCCGGTGTCGAATCGACGGGGAACGCAGTTCGCAGCCTGTTCACGCAACCCGACGTGTCATTCGGCAATGTCATTCTCCAGCCAGGTTTGACCCCCTTGAAAGACATCATCGCCTCCATCGAAGAAGGCATCCTGGTCGAGTCCCTGCTTGGGCTGGGAATGGGCAATACCCTCTCAGGCGCATTCTCCAACCCGCTCGACCTGGCCTTCAAGATCGAGAAGGGCGAGATCGTAGGGCGTGTCAAGGACCTGTCTATCGCTGGCAATGTGTACGATCTGCTCAAAGACATAGCCGCGGTCAGCCAGGAAGCACAGTGGAATTACAACTTCTTCTATACCCCGTACGTCTGTGCCCCATATGTTTTGATCCCCGAGATGAACGTGGCTGGGAAGAGCTAGAAACGAAAACAACAGTTCTTAGATTTTAACTGGATCGCATCGTGGGTGAAGAGTGAACAACAATTGATATGCCTTTTTAGACTCATAGTTTATGAAGTGGTTAATCCATACACAGATCATATCGAAGAGTGGATTCGAACCAATGATCACAGGATTATGAGTCAAGATCCTGAATCCGCGTAATTATGCTGGCATTTTGAATTTTTTCTTGCCAGTATTCCACGACAATTAGCTTGACCAGCGCTGCCCCCGCGAAGGCAGCATATGAAATTGCTGCCTGGCCCCAATTGCGTTGTAAGTTGCGCTCTGGAAAACGCTTCCAGTCCAGCGGGCCAAGCAGATCCGGGGCGCGTTTGACCATCGGTGTTTCGCTGGCATACTTGGGTAGCAGCCTAGGTTGCAGCCAGAGGGTGTGCATGTCGGGCCAGGTGGCAGCGTCAGGCTGAAAAAACGCCGGAAATTGGCCCTGGCAGGCCCAAGCACTGATTACGTTTTCCGGCGTAATCACTCATTTGACTGTTCCAACCCTCTATTGGGGCGTTTTACTACATCGCCATCCTGCTCAATGCCCTTATCGCTCTGGCTGTCAGCCTTTTGCTTGGTTGAAGCAGCTATTAAATTTGGTTGCTTCTATGCTGGGTTGGGCCTGTTAATGTTTTAGAATTAGCGTCCATTGGCGATATTCGCGGATAACTCTTTTCACCCCTATCCCCTCTCCCTTTTCCCCTTCCCTGTCACCTCACCCCGCCGTTCTCGACGCCCCCAACCCCAGCACCCTCCCCGCCGTTGCGGTGACCCATTTCCAATGCCGCGCCAGGTGGATGACTTGCAGGGTGATCACGATCAGCGCCAGCAGGACGTGGATGAAGCCCAGCACCCAGTGCAGCGGCGGGAAGATCAGCCAGAAGGTGCGCGCGGTCAGCCCCATGAGGCCGCAAGCGCTGTAGGCAGCGAACAGGGCCAGGTTCAAATAGAGGTTTGTCCGCTGCGCCTCGGGCAGCTTTCCCAGGCGGCTGAAGGCGTTCTTGATCCAGGCCCAGTGCAGCGCCACGTGGGTCAGCGCGCCGGCGCTCAGCGCCAGCCCCAGCAGCACATGCACAAAGAAGTGGAAGAAGATCTCGACCGTCGCTGCCAGGATGGTCAGCGCCAGCAGGGCGAACAGTCCCAGGTCGATCCAGATGTACAGGGTGGATTTTTTCATATTTTTCCCATTGCAAGCGTGTGGTGTTCAGAATACTGCGATTCGGGTGGCATGTCAAGGAGGGACGGGGCGTTCACGCCACTCAAACTCCACCTGTCACCTCCTGCGCCAGGATCCCCACCAGCATCCGCTCCACCGTCCTCCCCACCCGGCTCGCCAGCCAATCCCTAAGCCCTTCGCTCGGTGCCGCGATTACCAGCCGGTCCGGTGGGTGCCAGGATAAGGGGCGGGCGGGGGACAGGTAGGTAGTGTAATTTGCCGGGGAAAGCTCGGCGCGCAGCAGGGTGACAGCCTGCTGCCAGGCAGACAGCAACGTGCGTCCGTTGACCAGTGCCAGCAGGGATGGGTCGGGGGCATCCTCTTCGGTTTCGTCTTCGCCAACATCGAGCGGGGCATCGTCTTCCGCATCTGCCGAGGAGGGCCGCGCAAGGTTGACTGCCTGCAGATACTCGCGGGGCAAGTAGCGCACAGGCTGCTCGCGGTAAGGGGAAGAGGGGAGATCACCGCTCAACAGGCGCCGGTAGACCAGTGCGGCGGGGGCGCGCAGCCTGGCGCGCTGCGCATAGGCTTGTGCCAGCCAGCCAAGGACGAGCTGCGGCGGGCGCTCGGGCAGGCGGTTGGGCAGGACGCCGGGAGGGCCAAAAAGGAGGTGCGATTTGGAAAGCAGCTCAGCCAGCGAAATTTGTTTTTCGGGGGAAGAATCAGAAAGTACTGAAGAAGAATCTTTAATTGATTTCTATTTCTTCTTCTTTAAGAGCGATTCCGCGTTTTTCGGCTGATTTCCAGTCGGAATCCGCGGAATCGGTCGCGTTATCTTTGCCAGAATCCGCGGAATCGGGCTGGGTGGTGGCGGAGGAATCTGCGCCGTCATTCCTGGTTTCCATGCCAGAATCCGCGGAATCCATGCCGTTTTCCTCGGCAAAATTCGAGCAATCGGCCTGGATGGTGACATCTACCAGCGGATAGGGCGGATTCTCGGCGGGATGCAGCAGCTGCCAACCCTGCCGGGTGAGGTACCAGCCGCCGCGCACCCGGGGACGCAACACCAGCCCCATGGCAGATAAGCTCCACAGCTTCTGGGATATCGTCTCGGGCGCGGCGCAGGTCTCCCCGGCAATCTGCGTGACGGTGAGCGGGCCGGGGGCGCGGGCTAACATCAGCAGGATCACCAGCCGCCGGGAATCGCTCCAAAGCTGGTGCTCGAGCTGGCTTTTATGTGAGATCGATGCTGAGGTTGGCATGCTGTTCGTTGTGGATCCCCCTGGCGCGGAGCCGGTCTGTCCATCGCCGCCGCCGAGGAGGGGTTGCCGGAGTGCGCTGCCGTCCGGCTGAGTAAAAGTTAGTGCGGCGGGCGATTAAACAAACGCCTGGCTCGGGTCTGCGTGCGCCCCGCGCCAGGGGTCCAGCAATATTATAGCACAATTGTTCTATTCCACAAGTCCAAAATGTAAATTGATAAAAAAAACACAGATAAACACAGATAAGAGCGGATGAACACAGATTGATTAAATAAATATTTCTTTATCAGTGTCCATCGGTTTTGATATCTGTGTTCATCTGTGTTAAATGTTTTAACTTATCAAGAAATCCTTGGTGGTTACAGGTTTTGACTATATGCCATAAAGCTCGCCATACTTGGAACGGAGGTATGCCATGTACGGCGCGATCGACAGCGGGCCGCCGGTGACCCGCTGCACCAGCTCGGCGGCGGTGAACATGCTGCCGTACTGGTAGATGTTGTCGATCAGCCAGTTGTGCAGCGTGGCGAACTTGCCCGTCTTCATCTCGGCAGGGATCTCGGGGTGGGCGCTCAAGGCGGTGTTGAAGAACTGCGCCCCCATGATGTTGCCCAGCGTGTAGCCTTGGAACACCCCGCCGATGATGCCGTAATACCAGTGCACGTCCTGCATCACGCCGTCGCAGTCGTCGGGGGCGCGCACACCCAGGTCAGCCTGGTAGCGGGCATGCCAGGCCTCGGGCAGGTCGCGCACGTGCAGGTTGCCCTCCAGCAGCCTCAGCTCCAGGTCGAAGCGGATCATCACGTGCAGGTTGTAGGTCACCTCGTCGGCGTCGACGCGGATCAGGCTGCGCTGCACCTTGTTCGCTGCCCGGTAGAAGGTATCCAGGCTCACGTCGTCGAGCACACCGGGGAAGGCGGCCTGCAGGCGGGGATAGGCGTACTCCCAGAAGGAGCGGCTGCGCCCGACCTGGTTCTCCCACAGGCGGGACTGGCTCTCGTGCACGCCGGAAGAGGTACCGGTGCCAAGGGATGTGGCGTTGAACTCCGGGCGAATGCCCTGCTCGTACATGGCATGCCCGGCCTCGTGGAGGCAGCTGAACAGGCAGTCGCCCAGGTCGGTCTCGTTGACGCGGGTGGTGATGCGCACGTCGCCATCCGAGAAGCGGGTGGTGAAAGGATGGTGGGTCAGATCGAGACGGCCGCGCTCGAAATCGTAGCCGAGCTGGCGCACCAATTCTTCGCCGATGCGCAGCTGACCTTGCCGATCGAAATTACGGTGCAGGCAGCTATCGTCGGCGGGCGGCAGGGCGGTGATCTGCTGCACCAGCGGCACCAGCTCACGGCGCAGCTCGGCAAACAGCTGGCGCAGTGTGGTGGCTTTCATGCCATAGTCGGCGTAATTGATCAGCGGGTCGGCGATATGCTCGTAGCCGGGGAAGAAATCCGCCAGCCGGCGGGAGTTATCCAGGATCCTCTCCAGGTAAGGGCGCACCGCCTTGAAGTCATTCTCCGGGCGGGCTTTGGCCCACACACTGAACGACTCGGCGCCAAGCTGGTACACCGCGCCCATGAACGCCGGCGGCACCTTGAGGTTGCGCTCGAAATCCCGCCGTGCTACCCGCACCAACGCGGCGTCGGGGTGGTCGTAAGGCAGGCTCTCGGCGAAGGGCTGCAGCGCATCCAGCAGGTGCCCGATCTGCGGATCGGTGGCTTTCTCCTGCACCAGGCGAGCCAGCAGGGCGGTGTGCCGCGCCCGGGCCGGCGCCCCGCCCGCCGGCATGTAGGTGCTCTGATCCCAGTCCAACACAGCTTGCACCATGCGCAGATCGCTGGCCTCGGCTAACAATCTCTTCAGTTCTTTCAGTTTGGATTCCATACCCGCTCCTTTTTAAGCTGGATTTATTAAAACTATCTCAGGATTCTAACCATTCAATTTGCCAGAACATTCTCGATATTGCATTTTTTCCCACTCTCAGCTATCATATAGGTAATTATAAGATCATTTCCGCGGTAAGCCAATCATTTCGCCTGGCGAATTTTTTCGATCATAAATTTCTGTTCCGCCATTTCTTAGTCAACAAGCGATTACCATTGGGCTGCCCTTGCGGGAGTGGGTGATTTTTCTCCTACCAGTGAAAGGAGGTGAGTTCGATGTTACAGAACCCGCGCGAGCGGGGGCAAGGGATGGTTGAGTATGCGTTAATCATCTTACTCGTTGCACTTGTCCTTATTCTTATCGTTACCCTATTTGGCACCCAGATCTCTCAGCTGTACAGCGAGATCGTAACCAGTTGGCCGTCCCACTAGCACCAGCCTGGAAATCAGCGAGACGCTTGCCAGCCAATCCCTGGCGAGCGGCTTTGCTTTACCTCCCGCACCCCGCCCTTTTTGTACTATAATTCAACTCTGAATTTACACCTCGGAGATGATACGAATGCACCCCAAGATCGTTCGAAACCCCGGCGAGGGCGGTATGGCCTCGTCACGCAGCCTGCTGATTCTCGCCCAGGTGGTGATCATCCTGGTCGCCATTGCTATCTTCATCGCCATGATCGGCCCGCGCCAGACCATCCGCTGCGAGCGTGTGGCAGAGGACACCGTCGACTGCACCGTTACCCGCACCCTGTTCGACCTGATCGTGCTGAAAGAGTTCAGCATTCCCGGCGTGCTGGCTGCCAACCTGGACGAACGCTGCAGTGGTACCGATTGCGCCTATGCCCTGCAGATATACGGCAACAACGGCTTCGTGCAGGTGAACGAGGATTATGTGCGCGATCTCACCCTGCGCCAGAAACTCGCCGATACGATCAACGAGTTCCTGCAGGATAGCGAAGGCCACGCGGTGGAGATGAAAGATCAGATCAATCCAAGCGCCTACATTGCATCGGGGGTGATCTTCCTGCTGCTCTTTGGACTGCTGGGCTTCACCCTGTGGAGCCAACGCCAGGATTGAGTGCCGCGCCTTCCAACCCATAGCTCTGCTCGATCGCTAAGCAATCCGCACACAACGGCAGCCGCACCCGGTAGACGCCGTCCTCCCCCACGCGCACCTCGACGACGGTGACGGCGGGCTTGCCGCAGTCGCAGCGCAGGCGCTTGTGCTTCTTGCGCGGGGGTGATTTGCCACGTGCCCCGGCGGGCGTATTGGCGCGCTGGCAGGGGCGGCAGATGCCGTCCCTACCCGCCTCGTACAGCCGCCCGCACACCCGGCAGCTTTTGTGGTCGATTGCCATTCCCATTTTATTAGATCCTTCGGCTGGATTGTATAGAAGCGAGGACGGGCTGTCAAAGGTGAAACAGGGGTGAACCCGAGGGGGATAGCCGCATCGGGCGTAAACACCCGGGCTGGGCGCGACGCTGGGTGAATCCAGCTGAGGAACCACCGGCCTCGAAGCCCGCTTCAGCGGGCGTGGTGGCTAGCCAGGCGATTTATCGCCGGGCGGGCATACCTGCCCATTCCGGACGGGTATGGAAACCCGCCTACGATCAGGCGAGAAAAACCTTGCCTTCAGCATGAATACCTGCTATGCTTTAACCGAGGCATAGCAGGCGGCTCACTACCTCGAAGGAGTCAGCATGGCTGCACGGCGCAGGCAATGTGCTCGGACCAGGCGGGTCATTGGGGGTTTGCTAAGCGTTCTTATCCCTTCATTTATTTTTTGGATTTCCCTACCCGGCGCTGCCCAGGCAGGAACCGTCCCGCAGGAGGTTGCCCCGACCCCGCTGCCTGGAGAGGCGCCACCCTTAACCGCTGTCGTCAGCCTGGCTTCTGGGGCGAGTAGTTACTGGGATGTGTGTGGGGTAACGCCTGAGGGGGATGTCTTTTGCTGGGGTGGATCAGAATTAGAACCCGGGCAGGCGCAGTTGGTCGGGGTGCAGCTGGTGGTGGGAGGGGATAATCACTTCTGTGCTTTGACCCAGGCAGGGGGCGTGAAATGCTGGGGATATAACCACGATGGGCAGCTTGGCTTTGGGAGCGCAGATAACGACAATCACGACGCGGTGGATGTGATTGGCTTACAGAGCGGGGTCACGACGCTTGCGGCAGGAGGAACTCACACCTGCGCCGTGCGGGCGGGGGAGGTTTGGTGTTGGGGTAATAACCATTTTGGGCAATTGGGGGATGGAACGGAGGAGGATCGTTCTCAGCCGGTCCAGGTGCAGGGGCTGCCCGCGGGGGTGACCGGTTTAGCCGGTCTGGGTGACAGCACCTGCGCCATCACCGGCGAGGGCGGGGTGCTGTGCTGGGGCTTGAATAACTATGGCGAATTGGGGAATGGCAGCCATCATTCAAGTCTGGTACCGGTGCAGGTGGCGGGCTTATCCAGCGGTGTGATTGCGCTGTCGGGGGGTGGCTATTTTGTGTGTGCCCTGACAGATTCGGGCGAGGTGTATTGCTGGGGAGCGAACGATAACGGGCAGCTGGGGGATGGCACAGACTCCGACCAGGCAACGCCGCTACCGGTGAGCGGATTGCCGGAACCGGTGACGGCGATCGCAGCGGGGGCGGTGCATAGCTGTGCTCTGCTCGCCAGCGGAGAGATGTGGTGTTGGGGGGATAATCGTTCCGGTCAGCTTGGTGATGGGACCCTCATTGACCGCTCTGCACCCGTTCGGGTGAGCGGTTTGGCGAATGCGTCTGCCATTACCGCTGGTTCTTCCTTCACCTGTGCTACTGTCGAAAACCAGCTTATCTGCTGGGGAGAAAATTCAAATGACCAGATGGGGCAGGATCTTGAGCTCTACCGCCTGCTGCCTGGTGGGGTCAGCGGATTGGACGCGGGGGTGCAGGCAATTTTTACCGGTGAAAATTCGAACTGCGCTATCCTGGTGGATGGAGGCGCAGTCTGCTGGGGCTCGAACCTGTTTGATCTTCTGGGGGATGGATCGGATGTCGATCGCGCCATCCCGGTAAGCATGCAGGTGGTCAGTACTCCAGTCTTATCGCTTGATCTGAGTGATGAGGCTGGTTGTGCGGTCGTGCAGAATGGCGAGGTGCGCTGTTGGGGATTGGGAATTTCATCGGGTGGAGATGCGCTTGCCGGCTGGACAATGAGCGGCTTATCCACCCCGGTCCAGGCTGTCACCGTCGGTAGGAATTTTGCCTGTGCGCTGAGCCAGGCAGGCGGGGTGCAGTGTTGGGGCTACAATGGGAGCGGTACGTTGGGGGATGGCACCACCGAAAGGCGCGACGGCCCGGTGGCGGTGACCGGTTTGGAAAGTGGGATTGCCGCCCTGGATGCGGGCGACGACTCTACCTGTGCGGTGACTACCAGCGGTCAGGTCTGGTGTTGGGGTTCGAACGACTGGGGTCAAATCGGTGATGGAACGAAGGAAGACCGCTTGATCCCGGTTCAGGTAACCGGGCTGGCTGGACCGGCGGAAAATGTATCGGTGGGAACCTACCGGGCTTGCGCTTTAATGGCTGATGGGCGCATCGCTTGTTGGGGAAATAACGACAACGGTTGGCTGGGCAATGGTATTCCTTCAGAATCCACCTCCCCAGTCTATGTAACTGGTACGGATGTATACGTGGATGTAGCAGTTGGCAGCTTTCATACCTGTGGGGTAACCGTGTCTGGTGCGGTGCAGTGTTGGGGAGGGGCTAACCAATCCGGACAGCTCGGAGATAACACCTTCGAAAGTCATGCGACCCCTGCACCCGTGCAAGGGTTGGCCGGCCCGGCAGTCGCCGTTACGGCTGGCGATGCGCATTCTTGCGCCTTGCTGCAGAATGGGAGCGTGCAGTGCTGGGGTGCAAACCAATCTTCGCAGTTAGGGGATGGTATCACACCGGACCGCCTTACGCCCGTGTTGGTGCCGAAAAATGCTGCCCGGCCGGTTGGATTATATTTTGAATCCCGCGGCGGCTACCGGCCTACCGGCCCGCTGGTGCCAGAACTGACCACCTACATCCCCACGCCGCTGGATATCTCCCTGGATCCGGGCGTGGTGGGCACCAACCTGCTGCTGGCAGCCGCGGCGATGGTCCTGCTGACGGTCACCACCGAGCTGGCCAACCGCACCCTGGAGGCGAATGAAACCGCCTTGCGCGGCTGGCTGCGCCCGGCAAACTGGGTGGAGCGGCTGCTGCAGCGCATCGAGATGGCTGCGCAGACCCGCCTGAAGCGTCCCATCCTGGTCGAAGCGATCAAGCTGGGCGGCATCATCCTGATCTACGGGCTGACCTTCTCCTTCCTGGAGCCTGGCTGGAATCTATTCACCCTGACCGGTTTCTACCTGTTCTTCTCGCTCACCCTTGGCGGCGGGATCGTCGGCCTGGCGGATGACCTGGCGCAGTGGCTGGCGGCGCGGCGCTGGGGCGCCAAGGCCAGCCTGCATCTGCACCCTGCCAACCTGCTCCTGGCGGTCACCTCGACCAGCGCCTCCCGTCTGTTCAGCATCATCCCCGGCTTCATGCTCGGTTCCCCGCAGGCGGTCGAGATTGACCCATCCGGCCTGGACAAGCGCCGCCAGCGCGCCCTGCTGTGGATCGGCGGGCTGACCCTGGTGGTGATTGGCCTGACCTTATGGCTGCTAACCATCCTCACCACCCTGCTCCAGCGCGGGAATCTCTCCTCCCTGGCTGGTATCTTGATCGGTGGGCTGGAGAGCCTGTTCTTATCCATCTTCGCCCTGGCAGTTCAAAATGCTTTCCTGCAGATGCTGGCTTTTCCCGACAGCTACGGGCGGGTGCTGCTGCGCTGGAACCGCTGGGCCTGGGGGGCGGGATTATTGGGCATCACCTTTGTCTTTTATCACACCCTGGTCAATCCCCAGGGCAACCTGGCCTCCGCCTGGAGCACGTTGAGCGTGCGCCTGTTCCTGATCACCAGCGGTGTGCTGGCCTTGCTGGCGCTGGGTCTGTGGCTGTTCTTCAAATGGCAGGCTCGCCGCTCAGCCAGGCAGGCTGTGCCCCCGGTTGGGCTGCCCTCTCCCCTGCCAGCCCAGGAAATTGCCCTCACCCCGCCCGCGCCAGCACCGGCCCCTGCAGCGCTCCCCCTGCCCCCTGCCCCCTCTCCCCTGCCAGCCCAGGAAATTGCCCTCACCCCGCCCGCGCCTCAGCCTGCACCCGCACCGGCCCCTGCAGCGCTCCCCTTACCCCCTGTCCCCTCCCCCCTGCCACCCCGGGAGATAGCCCTCACCCCGCCTGCACCTGCACCGCTCCCCCTGCCCCCTATCTTTTCCCCGCCGCCCGCTGATGCGCTTCCTATCCAGGTCCACGCGCTTATCCTGGGATTGAAATGGCCCGCTCCAACGCAGCGCCTGGCAGCCCTGCAGCAGATGATCGACCTGGGCGCACCGGCGGTTGATGCGCTGCTTGCCGCCCTGAAACAGCCTGACCCCTGGCAGCGTATGATGGCCGCCGCGGCCCTGGGTAAGCTGGGGGAGCTGCCGTGCCGTCCCGGCCCTGTTTGATACACTGAACGATCCTGACCCGGCGGTGCGCCAGGTCAGCCAGCTTGCCTTGGAGGCATTGACCTCCCCCGCAAGGGCAGCTGCCGAAACGCTACCCCCACCGCTGCCACCTGTGGTTGAGCCGTCCCCCAAACAATTCCCTGGACCATCAGCAGTGCCTGCATCAGGGCCGGCGAAAGCCCCTGCCCGGCGCCAACTGTGGCTGCTTTGGGTCATTGTGCTGTGTATTGGCAGTCTGGCTGTCCTGTTAGTTGGCGGTTGGCTGCTGGGGGATCGCCTGATCTTGCTGAGCGGCTGGTTTGCCACGGCAACGCCTGTGCCTACGATCCAACCTTCTGCAACCATGACCCCGCTGCCTCCCTCTGCCACACCCACGCCTACCCTGACCCCGACGGTTACGCCAACGATCACGCCTGCCTGGCCGGGCGCATTTTCAGCGCCGATCCTGGCAGCAGTGACCAACCAGCCGCCCTCGTTTACTGCCGATTTTGCCACCGGAGCGGGTCGGGTTGCTCTGTGGCGATGCAGTGCCCCGGAATGTGTGGTGGAAGATGGGGTGATGCGCGTTTCCCTGGATCATAGTTCCAACACCCTGGGTGGTTATCTCCAGGCACGGGATTTTGTGCTCCAGTTCGATCTGCTCCCGGTCCAATCCAGCCAGGATGTGGCCGCTGGCGTTTTCTTCCATCACGAACAAGGGATCATTGACCAGGTCAACTTGAACATCTTCCCCACGTGGCAGCAATGGAACTTTGAATATGATGGCCCCCAGACAGCGCAGGTCTTTGGCAGCGGGCAGTCTTCGCAGATCGATCCAGCGCACTGGCTTACCGTACTGGTTGTCGCCCGGGGAGAAGAAGTGGCGTTGTATCTCAATAACCAACCCGTGGCCTACGGCAGGGATATCTGGACGGTCGGGGATTACATATTCCTGTACGCCAATGCCCCGAATGGAATCATACGGGTTGATTTCGACAATGTCCTGTTTTGGGATCTGGCGGATATCAGCGGCCTGCCATAGGCATGCTCGCAGGGAGCTGATGGAGGTAGCGTATGGAACAAACCAATGATCATATGCCTGCAGCTCAGAATCCTGAGCAAGCCGAGCGGCTGCTCGTCGCCGCGGAGATTGCCTCAGCTTACCCTGAGCTGCCTGGGCGCCATATCCCGGAAAGCTCCGCTGTGGGTCAATCTTTCCAACCGGCAGGTCCGCCTGCTCGCCAGGCAGCTCAGGTGGAAAGCCTACCCAATACCTGCCCGCGCTGCGGGGATTCCAACCTGACCACGGACCGGTTTTGCCGGCGCTGTGGCCAGTTGTTGGCGCTGCCCGCTGCCCAGGCCTCCACTGCACCCGCTTACCCGGCAGCAGCCGCCGGCCAATATGACCGCCCGGACAGCTACATTGATCGTCGCTTGCGACCGGGCGAACAGATCCTGTTCCGCACCCGCCTGCATTGGACGCAAATAATCTCCGCGCTGGTCAGCCTGGTGGTCGGCTTGGCGATTTTCTGGTTCTACCAGGATATTGCCGCCTTACCCGCCAGCATGGCGTCGCCCACCGCCCGGCCTGGTCAAACCATCATGGATGTTTACCCGGATGGTGTCTTGTTCTTCTATTTTGTTGCTTTTGTTTTCGGGCTGAGCGGACTGCAGATTTTCATTCGCTGGCTGATCTCTGAGCTGGCGATCACCGACCAGCGTGTGTTAGGGCGTTATGGCACGTTATTTTCAAAGCCTGTGGATATTGCCCTGGTAGACATTTCGACGGTGAAATACAGCCGCTTTTCCATCCCCAACCAGGGCACGATCACCGTGGGATGTGTTCCCCGGCGCTTTTACGTTTTCCGCTGGATTCCTCGCCCCAAAGAGTTCCACCAGCGGCTGGATGCAATGCTGCCCGCAGTGCGCCCGCCGCTCGACAGCGCCGGGTGGTGGTGGGTGCTGCTGGGCTTCCTGATGCGTGATCCTGGTCATTGCTGCGGTGGTATTTATCGCCTTCTCTCTAACCGGCGGCCGGTAGCTGCTGCAGCCGCCAGCAGAAGTCAACATCAGCACCATCGTGGGTGATGGCGCCACACCTGCTGGCTCTGCGAAACTCTGTGTTCTCTGTGCTCTCTGTGGTAAATATGTTTACTGTTGATCAACCCTCCCTCCCCGTGCAAAAACCCGCATTCATGCGACAATTCAGCTAAATTAACCTGGGAGGTTCCACGCATGTTCCATACCTTTGAGCAAGCCCGGCGCTACATGGACGACTACCACATCCAGATGGCGGATATGAAATTCTGCGACCTGTGGGGTCGCTGGCACCACCTGACCGTGCCGGCCAGCCAGTTCACGCCCGAGCTGATGGAAAAGGGCATCGGCTTCGACGGCTCGGCAGTGGGGCTGAAGTCGGTCAAGGCGGGCGATATGGTGCTGGTGCCCGACCTGACCACGGCGATGCGCGACCCGTTCTGGGAGGCGGCCACGCTGAGCTTCATCTGCACCACGCTGGAGGCCGACACGCACGATATCTTCACCAATGACCCGCGCAACATCGCCATCCGCGCCGAGGCATATCTGCGCGCAGCTGGGCATCGGCGACGAGAGCCGCTGGGGACCGGAGTTCGAGTTCTACATCTTCGACAGCGTGTCGCTATGAGTTCGGGGTCAACCGCGCCAGCTACCGGGTCGACTGCGCCGAGGCCGATTGGAACAGCGCCGAGGGCGGTCACGGGCACTACATCCCGCTGCACGGCGGCTACCATGCCATCCCGCCCAAGGACCAGTTGTTCAACCTGCGCACCGAAATGATGCATGCACCTGGAAGAGATGGGTGTGCCGGTCAAATACCACCACCACGAGGTGGGCGGGCCGGGCCAGGCGGAGATCGAGACGCCGATGATGGGGCTGGTGCAGGCGGGCGATGCGACCATGATCATCAAGTACGTCACCAAGATGGCGGCGCACGCCCACGGCAAGACGGTGACCTTCATGCCCAAGCCGCTGTACGGCGAGGCCGGCAGCGGGATGCACTTCCACCAGCAGATGTTCAAGGCAGGGAAGAATGTGTTCTACGACCCCAAGGGCTACGGCTGCCTGAGCGAGACGGCGCTTTACTACATCGGCGGGATGCTGACGCACGGCGCGGCGCTGCTGGCTTTCACCAACCCGTCGCACCAATTCGTACAGCCGGCTGGTGCCGGGCTATCGAGGCCCCGGTGAACGCCTTCTTCTCGCTGGGCAACCGCAGCGCCGGCGGTGCGCATCCCCAAATATGCCACCCAGCCGGACACGGCGCGCATCGAGTTCCGCCCGCCGGACGCCACCTGCAACGTCTACCTGGCGCTGGCAGCGCAGCTCATGGCCGGGCTGGACGGCATCCAGCGGAAGATCGACCCGACCGAGGCCGGCTTTGGCCCGATCGATGCCAACATCTTCGCCTGGACGGAGGAGCAGCGCGCCAGCATCAAGAGCCTGCCAGCCTCGCTCAACGAAGCGCTGTGCGCGCTGGAATCCGACCACGACTTCCTGCTGGCGGGCGAGGTGTTCAGCCAGGAGATGATCAAGCAGTGGGTGGAGGTCAAGCGCAACCAGGAATACTACGCCGTGCGCAACCGCCCGCACCCGTATGAGATGTAGTTTGTATTTTGATGTGTAGGGGATTAGGGGCTGTCCCAAAAGGCGAAAATCATTGCGCAACGCCCGTAGGGGCGGGTCTTAGACCCGCCCTTACCACCACCGGCGGGGTTATGCCACCGGACAATTCCTCTTTTGGGACAGCCCCATTTAACCTTCAGGCGTCCCTCACTTGCGGATGATTGGCAGGGATACCGTATACACGACCGGTTCGTAATAAGCCACCCGCAGGCCACAGATCTGTATTGTAGTCAGGTCATCTGAAGGCCAGCCGATCAGGGTGTAGGCCTGGCTGATATTGTTGACCGTATGGGTGATCTCCGAGCTGACCACGAAGCCATATCCCGGTGCGGTGGCGTCCATGGCGGTATCGTTGATGGTTAATAAATCAATTGTGATAGTCCCAGGCTGGTAATAGGTGATGTAAGCGCGCGGCCGGGCAGTGATGCTGTTGTCATAATAGTACATGCGCAGATATTTGACCGTGGCGTTATCGGGGATGTGCAGCTCGGTGTTCAGCAGGCGATCCATGGAATCGACATCTGTGGAGTTGACGCATCCCAAACTGGTGTAGGTGTAGGTGGCGGTGCTGGAGCGGCCGCGCAGCGTGGCGCCGCTGACCATGTAATACTTGAAGCTCGCATCCACCGCTTCTGGGGAGGCGGCTGAGCCCTCGACCAGCGGGTTTTCATCTGGCGGCAGCCCTGCGGAGACGCCGTCTATATACGATACCGGCATCTCATTAGCAGCCAGGGCTTCCATGGCTTCAATCTCGGGTTCATCGCTCATATCGGTGATGGCGTTCGCCTGGTGTTGGGCAAAAGCCAGGGTGCCGGCAGTCATCGCCAGGGCAAGCCCGATTGCCAGCAAGATAAAGATGGAACGGTGGATGGGTTTTTGGTTCATGATGAGCTCCTTATAAAATTGTCTGGTGGTGAGATGGATATAAAGATAAGACTGTGAAGAATATTACAATTGATATTGCTATTCAAGTTGACCTTTTTCAATTATAACAGCAAACAGGGGGAAAAATGCTTGACGAAATTAATATTTTCCTGTACTATCATCCATGTAAGATCTCATTCATCGATTTTTTTATCGCCTCACAACGCAGCCCATGGCGCGATCGATTCTACCCCGGGCTATTGATTCCCTATCTATCAATTTATCCGCTAGAACCAGGCCGCCGCGGGAAAAGGAGGTGCATACCGACCCAATGGTTACACCGCACCCAACTCCCTGCACACACTTTGAATGCTGAGGTTTCTGATCCTGGAGCTGAAACATGCCGCTATCATTCCATGGCTTTATCAAATTGCTGATTTCTCTGCTCTCAGACGAGGAACGCCAGGAGTGTCTCGCTTATGCGCTTGAACAGCCGCTGCACCAGGGCGAGAGCATTCGATTTCCGGGGATACAGGTGGAGGTAGTAGCCAGGTCGTACCTTGGATTTATCGACTGTGAGCCCAGCGCGAACTGGGGTCACCCGGCGCGTTATGTGCTCGCCAACCTGGAAAGCGGGGAGATGCAGTCCTTGGATGCCCGCATGCCGCCTTTTCAAGCCGGGAGCGATCTGCGCTGGCATCTTGTCTACCAGGGGCCAGGCGTAGCGGATGCGCTTGTACCGCATTTCGCATATAAAGGGAAATCCGCAGTGAGGAAGGAGCAAAAAAATGGCTGACAAAATAAGCAGACGGGTGCTGCAGCGCGTGCAAAGCCACGCCTACGAGCGCCTATCGGTTGAACAGCGTGAACGGATCAACCTGCACTTCGATACTCGAATTTATGAGAAGGGCGTGCAGATTGGCCCCAAATTTCAACGCATCGTTGTCCCACGCAGCAGTGTGCTGGTCTTTGAGGACGATGAGCCGCGGGCCAATTTTGGGCACACCTGCCGCTACCTGTTGTATGATGACAAGACCGGCAACTTCCTGGATGAAGCGCCAGCCAGGTTCCCGCCGGTTGCGGATGCGCGCCAGGAGGTGACGCTGAAGCCCTTTCACGAGCCGGTGCGATTGATCGAGAATCCGAACCTCTTCAAGCCGTACCGCCTGTGGTGGCGCTGCCCGGTGATCCTGCCGGTCGGCAATCGCTATGCTATCCTGTTCTCGGGCATGTCGAACAAGCGCCACCTGAACGATATGGAGTTCCTCTACCGTACGCTGGTGGATATCTATGATTTTGATCCCGACAATATCTATGCCTTGAACTATGACGGTACATTGAACACGCAAAATGGGGTGCAGGTTAACTGGCCGGGCGACGGCAGCGCCTACCGCATCCAGGTGACCGGGGATGGCAACCAGGCCGGCTTTGAGGATGCCATCGACGACCTGGCGGGAAGGATCCGGCGCGACGATACGCTGCTGATCCACTGCAACAACCACGGCGATTCTGACCTGGTGCCGGGGACGGCGGATCAATTTGTGCCGGGCACCGCCTTCTTGTGCACCTACCCCAACTGGGGGCAGTACTACAACGCCAATTTTGCCGACAAACTGGCCGAGTTGCCGCAGTACAAGAACCTGATCGTCATGCTGGAGCAGTGCCATTCGGGTGGCTTCAACGCCTCGATCCTATCACACAGCACGGCAGACGCCATCAGCGTGGCCTCGGCGGCGACTGAGTTCGAGAACTCCTATGTTACGGCGGATGGCAATTGGGATCCCTTTGCCCGCGACTGGATCGCCGCCCAGGCGGATCACACCCCGTTCGGTGGGGCACTCGGGATCGATCCGGATACTAATGGGGATGGTGAAATCCAGGCAGAAGAGGCGTACGATTACGCCAATGCGGTGAAAGACCCGCGCGATACGCCGAATTACTCTGAGAGCGCGGCGGCGGGGGGAGAAATAGTGCTGGGCCAGGAATACGTGGTATTTCGCTGGTGGTGCAGGATCCTGTACCTGGAGCTGGAGAAGTACCGCATCCGCCTGCCGGAACCGGAATATTTCCAGCGGCTGCACAAAATTCAACCCGGGCTTAAGCAGCTGACGTTGGAGCTGGAAAAGGCTTCGGCGAAGCTGCAAAAGGATACCCAGGCCAGGGTTGCCGCCCTGGTAAAGGAAGCGTTCAAGATCTAGATTTAAATCTTAGGTGCGTTGCACTTTAATAAGTGCGACGCACCTGTATGTGGTGCACCGCACCTGTATGTGGTGCGCCGCACCTTTTTTCAAACCTTGACAATTCAGAGATTCATGGTATAGTTAGCCCTTGTAGGATGCAAGTAGTTCTCGTTGGACGTACGTATAAGACGACAGCCCACTGCAAGTCCGGGGCTGTTCTTTTTTTAGACTGTTCCGATGGACGAAAGCGTACCTAAAAACCTTTTCAAATGCCTTAAGGAGGCTACTACAATGTCAGAACGTATCATCGGCACAGTCAAGTGGTTCAACCCCAGCAAGGGTTACGGTTTCCTGTCCCAGCCCAATGGAGCGGACGTCTTTGTCCATTACTCCGCCATCCAGACCGCGGGTTTCCGCACCCTGGAAGAGGGCCAGCAGGTTGAGTTCTCGGTCGAGAAAGGCCCCAAGGGTCTGCAGGCCGCGAACGTAAACGTTCGCTAACCCCTGACCTAACCAACCAGACGGTGCGGTATGCGCTTGCGCATACCGCACCGTCTTTTTTATTGTTATAATCCGCTTGTATGGATATACCAAAAAATAACCCTTATACCTGCCGTCCACGAATAAAAAGCACGAATACACCAATGGACTCTATTTTGCTGAGGTCATTTGTGTACCGTTTACTCTTGGCAGCCATGATCCTATCTGCGCTGCTCATCCTGGCTGCCTGCGGAACTTCCGATTTCGAGAAATCTACCCCAACCCCGCTGCCGACCTCCAGCCTGCCGGGGCTGGTCACCGTCGAGCCGCAGCTTTGCCAGGTGGCAAAGCTGGCCATGCTGCGCGTGGATGAACCACAGGGCGACATCCTGGCCTGGGCGCCAGAAGCGGATACCCTGGCGTACCTGGCGCCGGCGACCGGCTCGACCTGGATGGTGGGCACCTTGCTGGCGGTGAGCGCACCGGATTTCGACACCCCGTTGGAGTTGGCGGATCATGCCGCCGGGCACCTGACCTGGTCGCCGCAGGGAAACGCCCTGGCTTTTCTGAGCCTGAGGAATAGCGATGGGTTGTTCTCCGTGGGCGTGGTCTACCCGCAGAGCGGGGAGGTGCGCGACCTGTTCCCCGGCGAGGCGGCGCGCACGGATGAGTGGAGCAGCCAGAAAGCGGTGAGAGAATGGCGCAATGAGCAGTCGCTGCTGGTGGAAGTTTCGTGCGGGCTGGATTGTGTGCAGAGCATGCAGGTGGCCCTGCCCGGCGGCGCGCTGACCCCGCTGGGTGATCCGCTGCAGCGTCCGTGGGACTGGCAAAATTACCGGCTGAATGCCGGAACTGCGCTGCCGGATGAGTACCTGTCCTTCGTCCGGGAGGTCAACTGGGCGCCGGATGGCAGCCGAGTGGCCTACGTGGATGCCCGCCGGGATGCCTGGGTGATCTTGCTGGATGAGCAGGTGCAGTTCCAGCTCCCCACCGGCGGCTTCCTGTCCGTCAGCGAGACGGATTGGTCGGCGGATGGCGAGTACCTGGCCGCCCAGGCGGAGGATTGGCTCTTCATCTTCGGAGACTGTAAGTGAATCAAACCATCAAACACAAAGTACACAAAGAGGCACAAAGGAGCACAAAGAAAATTAAAAAATTCTTTGTGTTCTTCGTGTTGTACTTTGTGACCTTTGTGTGAAATATTTTTGGAGGTTGCACATGAACAACACCCGGCTTGAACACGACTCCCTCGGCGAGCGCGAAGTGCCCGCCGAGCGCTACTACGGCATCCAGACGCTGCGAGCGCTGGAGAACTTCAACATCACCGGCATCCCGATCTCGCATTACCCGCGCCTGCTGCACTCGCTGGCGTACATCAAGAAGGCGGCGGCGCTGGCGAACATGGAGCTGGGGCTGCTGCCCCTCGACGTCGGGCGGGCGATGGTGGCGGCGTGCGATGAGATCCTGGCGGGGGAGCTGCACGGCGAGTTCGTCGTCGATGTGATCCAGGGCGGGGCGGGCACCTCGACCAACATGAACGCCAACGAGGTGATCGCCAACCGGGCGCTGGAGCTGTCTGGGCTACGACAAAGGGCGCTACGATATCGTCCACCCGCTCAACCACGTCAACCTGTCGCAATCCACCAACGATGTCTACCCCACCGCGCTGCGCCTGACGCTGAGCATCAAGCTGGACGGCATGCTGCGCGAGATGCAGACCCTGCGCAACGCGCTGGCCGCCAAGGGGGCGGAGTTCGCCAGCGTGATCAAGATGGGGCGCACGCAATTGCAGGATGCGGTGCCGATGACGCTGGGGCAGGAGTTCGAGGCCTGGGGCATCATGGTCGAGGAAGATATGGCCCGCGTGCGCGAAGCCCAGGCGCTGATCCGCGAGATCAACATGGGCGCCACCGCCATCGGCACCGGGCTGAACGCCCACCCGGCTTACGCCGCGCTGGTGACCGAGCGGCTGGTGCAGGTGAGCGGTGTGCCGGTGATCAAGGCGCAGAACCTGGTCGAAGCCACGCAGGACGCCGGCGCCTACGTGCAGCTTTCGGGCGTGCTCAAGCGGGTGGCGGTCAAGCTGTGCAAGATCTGCAACGACCTGCGCCTGCTCTCCTCCGGGCCGCGCGCCGGGTTTGGACGAGATCAACCTGCCGCCATGGCGCCCGGCTCGTCGATCATGCCCGGCAAGGTCAACCCGATCATCCCGGAGGTGGTCAACCAGGTGGCCTTCGAAGTGATCGGCAACGACCTGACCGTGACCATGGCAGCCGAGGCCGGGCAGCTCGAATTGAACGCCTTCGAGCCGGTGATCGCCTACAACCTGTTCACCTCGATGGACATGCTCGGGCGCGCCTGCCGCACGCTGGCGACGCGCTGCATCCAGGGCATCACCGCCAACCGCGAGCACTGCCGCCGCATGGTCGAGAACAGCATCGGGCTGGTGACGGCGCTCAACCCGCTGCTCGGCTACGAAAAGTCCGCCGAGATCGCCAAGGAAGCGCTTGCAAGCGGGCGCGCGGTCACGGAGATCGTGCTGGAGAAGGGCTACCTGAGCCGGGAGGAGCTGGAGGACCTGCTCAGCCCGCAGAATATGACCAAACCGAGGTATCGGGGGTAGGCAGGAAAACCATCAAACACGAAGGACACGAAGGGACACAAAGGGAACAAAGAAAACAAAGGTCTGATTTGAATCCGGAACCAAGGGTGGTAGGGGCGGGTCTTAGACCCGCCCCGGCTTCAGTCGTTCCGGCAATCATCTTTCCGAAACCTGGGAGGTCTCCAAGACCTCCCAGGTTTTCCCCCCCGCAGATTGCACAGTGTAGGGCAGGTTTCCAAACCTGCCGGGACCGGCAGGATAGAATCCTGCCCTGCGCAAGTATAAGCTCCTAAGCCGGGTTCACCCGGCGCCGCCTGAAATGCAGGCGCCGCGCCCAGCCCGGGCGTTCACGCCCGGCGGAACCGGTCGCGACTTCAGCCGCCGCGCTGCCCGTTGCTGCACCGGCGGTAAACCGCCGGGCTATACACGGCGCCCCCTGAAAGGGGGCTTTTCTCCCCGTTCTTGAGTATCCGGCTGGGGATCAATCCCCGCCGGTTTACATGTAAGCCTTTGCAGGGCTATCCCCCAGCCCAGGTTAAACACGTGCCTCACCATAAATCATAACCATCAATGCAAGTCGGGATTCGGTGATATTCCCGGCAGGTAATATTTTGCATAACTTCTCAGATTGGCCTATAATAACGAGGCTATATGTGCAGGGGGTTGAAAATGCCAAAAAACGAACTAGAAAAGTCGGAAGAACGTATGTCAGCTTTTTGGGGCTGGCTGGCAGAAAGCTGGGTGACAATGAAAGATATGGGGCAGATACTGAAAAAGATGTCAGCAGCAGAGAAAAAGCGGTTTGCCATGATGGTCTCGGTAATGATTGTGGCCGTTGTTCTGCTGGGGGGCTGCAATGACATAGAAGCCTTTCCAGGCACCCCCACCGGAGACCCTGGCTACCGTGAAACACCGACATGGGTGGCGCCTTTGACTGAAGTGTATGTCTCCCGAACACCAACACCCGAGGCGACCAGGACTCTGACCCAAACTCCAACGGTAGCAACAGATACAGCCACAACCACAGTGACAGCCACTCCCACCAGAACTGAAAGGCCGGAGGTAATAGTATGGGGGTCGGTGGATTTAGCACCGATGTCCAGTCTTTCAAGCGAGAGAATGGAGGAACTTGCCACGCTACTTGGCCGCGGTAATAATTTCGTAGAGGAGGGTTATGATTTTACTTTCCCTGAAAGAGATAGGGAAATTCGGGGGATTAGTTCCGGTAACGTGATATCGATCATTGTCAACGAGCCGTCTACCGGAATGAACCTGGGTGTAGTAGACGCAGCGGAATTTGTGAGTTGGGGGCAAAACGGGCAAGCTTTCTCTTATTGGGCGGTCCTTCAAACTCGTCCAGCGGGAAGTTTGACCACTGACCTTAGGAGAGACTTAACCCTATTCCTGTTTCAGGATTGGTCCAGAGCCTCAGAGGCGGCCTATACTTTGGAGGAATTGCGGAGGTTCCTCGACCGGAATTTAATATTGGAATTTAGTTATTATTCAGGAGGATGTGCGAGCCGGATGTTAGACCAGGAAGAGGCAATCTGCCGTTCTTTGTATTCTTCAGTAAAGCCCAGTTATTTAGATTTGTTGGCGGAATTGGGGTTTTGGGAGACTGCGAGGAATGGTGTCCTTATATTCCCTGTCGGCGGACGCAACTAACCATTTCTGAAACTAATCTAAAAAATGTTAAAGTAACCTATGTATGGGGGCATTAGGTTTTGTTTCCTCCGCTTTCAGCGACCGGCAGGGTATGAATCACCGCATCAGCCCTCTCCGCGCCGGCGGTAAACCGCCGGGCTACACACAACGCCCCCTCAAAGGGGGCTATTCTTCCCGTTCCTAAGCCGGGTTCACCCGGCGTCGCCTGAAATATAGGCGCCGCGCCCAGCTCGGGTGTTTACGCCCGGCGGATCCGGCGGGGGATAAATGTCATTGACCGGGGTAGACTTTACCAGGCGTAGTCGCCTGGTGTTTACCAGGCATAGCCGCTCGGTGTTTACCAGGCATGATCGCCCGGTGTTTACCACCCATCGTCGCCCGGTGTTTACCACTGTGGCAGAATCTCTCCCAAGACCAGAAAGGGAGAGGAACAGCGAACATGGAGCGGATACACATGAACATCTACACCGAGATCATTTACCGATTGCGAGCGAAGGAAAGTGAACGAAGTATCTCCCGCGATCTAGGGATCAGCCGACCGACCGTGCACAAATACAAAATGAAAGCATTCCTGGAAGGCTACCTGGATAGTGAGAAAGAACTTCCTGGAAGGGAAGAGATTGCCAGTAGCCTTGGTCCGGTTCCACAGCCGCCCAAAGTACCCAGCACCGTTGAAGGATACCAGGAAGTAGTGGAAAAATACATTCAGCTAGGGCTGGAAATGACGGTCATCTTTCAGCGACTGCGTGATGATTACGGCTATCAGGGCAGTTATTCATCGGTACGGCGCTTCGTGCACCACATGCAGCCGGAAGAGAAAGAAGCCTATGTGCGGGTGCATACCGAACCTGGAGAAGAGCTGCAGGTGGATTTTGGCAGCATTGGACAGATCTATGACCCGAAAGCAGGGAAGACGAGGAAGGGGTATGTCTTCGTGGCCACCCTGGGATACAGCCGCCATCAATACGCCGAGATTGTCTGTGACCAGAAGATCAGCACCTGGCTGGGGCTACACCAGCGTGCGTTTGTATTTTTCGGGGGCGTGCCGCGGCGGGTAGTGCTGGATAACCTGAAGGCGGCGGTAGTCAAAGCCCTGGTACTGGATCCCATCCTGGGGGAAGCCTACCGCAAACTGGCCCAGCACTACCACTTCCTGATCAGTCCCAACCGTCCCGGCACCCCGCGCCACAAGGGCAAAGTGGAAAACGGGGTGAATTACGTCAAGCGCAACTTCTTTGCCGGTCAGGAATTCGTGGACCTCGAGCGGGCCAACCTGCGCCTGAAGGCCTGGGTGATGGAAACGGCCGGGGTGCGTGAGCATGGCACCACCCACCAGGCGCCGCTGAAGCTATTCCGGGAGGTCGAACAGACCGCCTTGCAAGCCCTGCCTGCCGAAGGTTTTGATTTGCACGCCATCCTCATGGCCAAGGTGCACAGCGATTGCCACATCGTGGTGGATGGCAGCTTCTATTCGGTACCCTACACTTTGGTAGGAGAAGATGTGGAAGTGCATGTACACGAACGGGTGGTTGAAATTTATGCTCATCACGAGCTGGTGCGCACGCACCGACGAACTGCTCAGAAGGGTCAATGGCGGACAGAGATGGAAGATTACCCTTCTTCCAAAGCCCAATATTTGCTGAAAACGCCTCAGTTCTGTCTCAAACTGGCCCTGCGCATGGGTCCCTATACCCACCAGGTGGTCGAGCGTTTGTTAGCCGATCGTCCCTTGGACCGACTGCGCTCGGTGCAGGCCATCCTGGCCCTGGCGGAGAGCGTGGGTGAGAAGCGCCTGGAAGCTGCTTGCAGGCGCGCCCTGTACTATGGCGACCCGCATTACCGGCGCATCAAAGACATCCTCAACGCCGCCCTGGATCGCGACCCTTTGCCAGACCAGGACCTGGCTGCTCCCAACTCCCAGGGTTTCGCTTTCTCCCGTAAACCCAGGGAATTCTTTGAACCCCAGCAGGGAAGCCAGCCATGATCTCTACCCATCCTTTGCTGCCCAAGCTCAGGCAACTCAACCTTTCCGGTATGCTCAACACCCTGGACCTGCGCGTGGAACAGGCCATCCAGGAGCAGCTGGCGCCCATGGAGTTTTTTGCCCTTTTACTGGATGATGAGCTGGAACGGCGCGAGCAGAACCGCCTGACTTATCGCCTGTCCACTTCGGGCTGCAACCCCAACAAGACCCTGTCGCATTTCGATTTCTCGGCCACTCCTGGGGTGAACCGCTCCTTCATCGTCGACCTGGCTACCTGCGCTTTCATCCAGCGCCATGAAAATGTGTTGTTCTGCGGCCCTACCGGGGTGGGCAAGACCCACTTGGCCAATGCCCTGGGCGTCGAAGCCCTCAAACGAGACCTGCGGGTCATCTCCAAATCCACCTTCCGCCTGCTGGCGGATCTCAATGCTTCCAGGGCCAACGGTTCCTACAACCGCCATATGACCTCGATCCTCAAGTGTGATCTGTTGATCATGGACGATTTCGGTTTGCAAGTCTTGCCAGCAGCTGCCATCCAGGACCTGTATGAGATCATCTGCGAGCGTTATGAGCGCGGCTCGATCCTGGTCACTTCCAACCGCTCCTTCGAAGAGTGGGCGGAAGTCTTCAACAATGATCTGCTGTCATCGGCTGCCTTGGACCGCCTGACCCACCATGCCCATACCCTGGTCATTCAAGGTGAAAGCTACCGACAACTCTCTAGAAGAAAGGAGGCGTTATTAAAAGCAAAAGCGTAAAAGATTCCTTAAAGTGGTAAACACCAACCCGATCATCACTGGTAAACATGACCCGACTATGGGTGGTAAACATCGCCCGGCTATTGACAATAAATCCCCGCCTCAGGGCATGCAAGCCCCTACGGGGCTGAAACCCAGCCCGCCAGGGCTTCCATGTACTAAGCCGCGGCTTCAGCCGCAATGCCGCATCCCACCAGTGCGCGTCATATTTCCCCATCCGCAGTGCAGGGCGGGTCGTTGTAATAATTGAATAGGCATTGGGATTGACGGTGCAATATCCGGCTGCCCGTCCAGGTTGCCCAGACCCGCCCCTACGTGTTATTCACTTCATGTTCCAGGTTTTTCCCTCAATCCCCCTTCGTGTCCCTTTGTGTAACCTTTGTGTCCTTTGTGTGAACCGGTTTTCTTGCCCCCTACCCCGCATGCTCCGCTAAATACGCCACCGGATCCATAAACCGCTGCACGATCCACGTCACCGACGCATTCAGCGGGATCTCGGGGTTGCTGCGCAGCGCCGTCTCCCACGCCGCGCCGTAGGCGATGCCAAAATGGAGCAGGAAGGTGCGCCCTGGGCCGCCGGTGAGCTGTCCCACCACCTGCCCCGCCGGGTAGACTGTGCCGGGCTGCAGGGCTGCCAGGCTGCTCAGGTTGGCGTAGTGCGAGAGCACCTCGGCGCCGTCGGATTGGCGGTGGCGAAAGAAGGCCTGGTAGCCGCTGTGCTGGTTGCGCACCGGGCCGGTGTATAAGCACTGCCCCGCGGCGCTGAGCAGCACATCCGTCGTGGCGTCGGCGCGGCTGGCGGGCAGGTAGAAGTCGGCGCCGGCGTGGTTGTGGGGAATGGTAAAGCTGGCTCCGACCACCGGGGAGGCGCCGGGCAGCGGCGGGTGAAAATGAGGCGCCGGCGGCAGCGGGGTGTGCGCCCGCCCGGGAAGCTGGTCTGCCAGCGCCCAATAGCCAGACTCAGCCTCCCACTCGTACACCTGGTTGGGACGCCCGGTGAGCAGCAGGAAGTCGCGCCCGAACTGAAAATAAGTGCGCACCGCCCGCCACGCATCGCCGTGATCCCCCAGATACTGCCCAAAGAGCAGCTCATTCAGCGCTGGGTCGCCGCTGGTCAGCGCCAACGAGCCGAGCAGGCAGCGCATCAGCGCCAGGAATTTCTTGCCCGGGTCGGGTTTGCTGATCTGAATTTCCAGGTGACCCAGGATGCTGCTGCCCAGAACCTGGTAGCGGCGCATCAGGGCTGCCACCACGGCGACGGCATTGGCGATCTGCTGGTTGGGGGGGTAATTCTCCTTTGAATCGAAATCGCGGCCGGTGATCTCCACCGCCAGCGAGCGCATGTTGGGATCGAGCCATGCCCCATCGAACCAATCCTGCAGGATGGAATGGATGGTCGCTTCCTGGTAGCCGAGCTGGTACAGGGCGCGCACGAAGTACTGCTGGCGCTGGCGGTGGCCTTCATAGTCTAACATTGGCAGGTGCGAGGCAACCAACGGGGTGCCATCGGCGTGCGGCAGCTGGGTTTGCAGGATGGCTATATGTTCACCCGGATTGGTCGGGTGTGCTCTCCCAACCAGGCAGTGGGCAGAGGTGCGCGTTTCGTATCCATAGACCGTGCGCAGGCCGTCGAAGCCGTGCAGGTAGGAAGCCACACTTTGCTCGGTCTGCGGATCGTCACCGAACCAGTGCAGCACGATCGCCCAGGGATGGCCGGTCTGCAGGCGATCCCAGTTGTTGGCGTGCTCGCGATTCCATTGGGTTTGGGCAAGGGGGAGCGGGGTTCCGGGGGTATTGGCCGGCTTGAGCAGGAAGCTGCCCGCCGCATCCAGCTCCAAACGCGGCATGCGCAGCAAGATCGCCCGCTGGCGTCCTGGTAGGGAGGTGGTGGCAAGCAAGGGCCAGGAGACAGCCGGGAGCTGGACGGGCAACTGCAGCTTGGGCGCTGCGGCTGCCAACCCGAAGGTACCCGCCAGTTGTAAAAATTGCCGGCGCGTGATCATTGCTGCATGTATATCTTACTCTGCGCTCTCTGCGGCTCTGCGGTGAAGGTCTGCGCTATGCCAGGCGTCGCCCTGATCAGAGTGTCGCCCCTGTATCGAATATTTCCTTGGGCAGCGCGATGTTGTTGATCTCGAATTTATCCGCAAAGCGCGGGCGCAGCCCGGTCGATTTGAGCGCCCCCACCACCCGTCCGTTCACAATGCCGGTCTGGTCGAACATGAACAGGTCCTGCATCAGGATGGTGTCGCCTTCCATGCCCTGCACCTCGGTCACCTGGGTCACGCGGCGGGTGCCATCCCGCTGGCGCTCCATGTGAATCACCAGCTCGACCGCCGAGGAGACCTGCTCGCGGATGGCGCGCAAGGGCAGCTCCAGGCCGGCCATCAGCACCATGGTCTCGATACGGCGCAGCGTGTCGCGCGGGCTGTTGGAGTGGACGGTGGTCATCGAGCCGTCGTGACCGGTGTTCATCGCCTGGAGCATGTCCAAGGCTTCGCTGCCGCGCGCCTCGCCGACGATGATGCGGTCGGGGCGCATGCGCAGCGCATTGATCACCAATTGGCGGATGGTCACTTCGCCGCGGCCTTCCACGTTCGGCGGGCGCTTTTCCAGCCGGGCGACGTGCTCCTGCTTGAGCTGCAGCTCGGCGATATCTTCGATGGTGATGATGCGTTCGTTGGACGGGATGAACGCCGAAACCACGTTCAGCAGCGTGGTCTTGCCTGAGCCGGTACCGCCTGAAATGACCAGGTTAATCCGCGCTTCCACGCAGGCCTTCAAGAAGCTGGACAGGGAGGTGGTCAGCGTGCCGTTGGCGATCAGGTCCTGGGCGGTGAAGGGGGTGGTGGCGAATTTACGGATGGTGAGCATCGGCCCGCACAGCGAAAGCGGTGGGATGATCACATTGACGCGGTAGCCGGAGGGCAAACGGGCATCTACCATGGGGGAGGATTCGTCGACGCGGCGTCCCAGTGGGGCGACGATGCGGTCGATGATGCGCATCAGGTGGGTATCGTTTTCAAAGGTGACCCGGGTGCGCTCCACTTTACCCGCGCGCTCGATGTAGATGCTGTCCGGTCCGTTGACCATCACTTCGGTGATGGAGTTATCCTGCAGCATTGGCTCCAGCGGGCCGTAGCCCAGGATATCTGCCAGCACCCAATCCAGCAGGCGGGTGCGCACATTGCGGGTGTAGAGCAGGTTTTCCTCCGCCAGCACCCGGTTGAACAGCATCTCGATCAGCTGTTTCATCTGTGGGGTCTGGCTGACGTCGATCTCCCCATCGGCTTCAGCCAGCAGGCGGCGCTGGACGCGGTCACGGATCATATAGGCGTCAGCAGGGATCTGGCTGCTGCCTTCCAGGGCCTGGGCTTCACTCAGGGGGTTGAATTCGGTAGCGGAAATCGGACGAATACTTCTTGCAGGGCGGTTGGTGAACATGATGATACTCCAGGCTGTGGGTGGATTATGGCAAGATCGGAATGATCAGGTCGGTGTTCGGATCCAGGCGATCCAGGTTGGTCAGGTTGTTTGCCGCCAGGATGGCAGAGACCGTGGTGTTATACATCCTTGCCAGGCTGGTGAGGTAATCGCCATTCTTTACCTGCACTACCATGCTGTTGTCATATGCCGTGATGCGGCTGCGCAACAGGGTGCGATAAAGCTGGAAGGAGCGTGAATAGTTGCCCGCCAGGGCATTGGCTTCGGCGTTTTGCAGGTCTGTGGTCAAGGCGGTGTCGGAGCCGAGGATGGTATCGCGCATGCCTGAATCGCTCAGCGCGTTCTGATAGAGCAGAATGGCTTGCAGGAAATTGCCCACCATCCCTTCGGCTTCAGCGATCAAAATTTGGGCTTCGAAATAAGGCGAGACGGAATCATTTGCCTGCTGGGCGAGGGTGGCTGCCTTCTGGAAATCCAGGATGGCGAATTCGTAATTACCAATGGTCATTTCTGCCTGGCCGCGGCCGATATAGGCCTCGTAGAGCGTCTGGCGAGCGGTGCCGTTGGCGTAGTTCTCGTCCAGCCCGACCACATACTCCAACCCTTCGATCACCGTTTCGTATTCGCGGGCGGCAAAGCTTTCCACCGAGGACAGGTAGATCTGGGCAAGCTGGTACTGCACCAGGATGGTGGGATCGTTGGGGCGCAGCTCCAGCGCGCGGGAGAAGAGGCTTTCTGCGGTAGCCAGCGCAGCCAGGGAATCGGCGTTGCCCACCAAAGCGTCTTGAGCCGCCTGGATGTAGTCGTCGACCATGCGGCTTTCGATGGTGGTGCGCACCGCAGTGCGGGCGGAAACGGCCTCGCGGTCCTGGGGACGCAGGGATAAGGCCTGGCTGAAGTAGCGTTCGGCGGTTTGCAGGGTCGCCAGGGAGGGGAAGGGGTCTTCCAGAACGGCGGTGGCGGCGTTGATGTATGCCTGGAAGAGCTGGGGTTCGACCTGCTCGGGTTTGAAGCCCAGGTCGAGCAGGCGCAGCGACTCGTAGCCGGCAATGGCATCAATCCAGCGTTCTTCCTCGAAAGCCTGGTCGGCCTGCGCCAGGTAGCTATCCATCTGCGCCTGGGTTTCCAGGGATTGGATCTGTAAGGTGACATCGCGAAATTGAGGCGCTTGCTGGTCGATCATCTGCAGGATGGGTAAAGCATCCTGAGAGTTGCCCGCGGCCAGCATTTCCATGGCCTGTGTGTATTGGGTTTCCAGGTCTTGCTGGGCGAGAGCGGCCTCCATCGCCTCGTTCAAGCCGGGGTAATCAGGCTCGCTGCTGGTAATCTCATCCAATATCTTGAGCGCTTCTCCGGTTTGGCCGGCCTGCAGCAGTTGTTGGGCATTGAGAAATTTAACCGCCAGCTCAGTCTGGTGTACCTGCGAGTTCAACGACTGCTGGGCTGAATTCCACTGTTTTTGCAGCCAGCCCGAATAGGTGGTGATGGCAACGAAGGCGAGCCCTACAACCAGCAGCACCAGCAGCACACGGACGGCGATGCGGCGAAACTTGTTGCGTTTCTGGATAATCTTCTCTTCGATTTCGTACTCGTCGATGCGGGAGCGCACCTGCATTTCCTGGCGCAGGGCGCGCAGCTCGATTTCCAGCGGATATTTCTTCTCCACCTCAGCCAGGCCAGCCAGCCCCTCCTCCCATTTACCAACCTGGAGATCCTTCAGGGCTTGCTGGTAGGGTGGAAAGCTGGTGTAAGAGTCAGAATAATTGGCAACCATAAAACCTCCAAACAACGATCAGGACCGCGTTAGAAATTATTGAATACATCCATCAGCGCCGGGATGGAAGGTCCCAGGATCACCGCCAGCAGGGCCGGGAAGATCAGGAACGCCATCGGAATGAGCATTTTGATGGGCGCTTTATGCGCCTGTTCCTGCGCCCGGAAGCGGCGTTCCATGCGCATCTGCTCCGCCTGAGCGTGCAGCGTGTCGCTGATGCTCATCCCCAATTGTTCTGTCTGCAGGATCAGGGCGACGAAGCTGGAAATCTCCTGGATATCCACCCGTTCGGCAAGGTTGTGCAGGGCATCCCGGCGTGACAGTCCCATCTCCATTTCGGAGATCACGCGGCTGAACTCCTGCCCAATAGGGGTGTTCCAGTGCTCACTGACCCGCTGCAGTGATTGGTCGAAGCCCAGCCCGGCGGTGGCGCATACGCTGAGCATGTCCAGCGCGTCCGGCATTCCTTTGCGCACATTGTGCTGGCGGCGCTGCATGCGCGCCCTCAGCCACAGCGTGGGCAGAAAAACCATGATGATGAAGACGAGTAATGTAAGCACCAGGTTCAGCGGTGCAAAACCCCGGCGCAGCATGACGAAAGCCAGCAGGAAGCCTAAGGCGGCAGAGGCAACGCTCAAGCCAAAGTATTCCCGGGCGCCAAGGTTCATCGGATTGCCCGCTACCAGCAGTTGGTGGCTCAGGCTTTTGATCGCGCCTGAGGGGGTCAACCGGCCCAGCATGCGCCCCAGGCTTTTTAAGCTGGGCAGGAATGTGCGGGCGGTAAATGAGCCGCTCAGCTGGCGCGGTTGCAGGTTGGTCGTCGGGCGCAGAACGGTCTCGGCCAATGGGTCAGCGACATAATTTTCCAGGCGCTGGGCGACAGAATCTCTTTGCGAATAGCGAATCCCCAGCAATAAGGCAGTTGCTCCCAACAGGGCGAGCAGCAGGCCGATAGACAGAATCAGGATGGTTTGCCACATAAGGTTGCCTCGCGATGCTTATACTTCGATCTTGCCCAACCGGCGGATGAGGATGTTGCCCAGCACGATGCCGATCGCTGCGCCGATGGGGAGGCAGATAATTTGCGGCTCGAACAGCCGCTCCATATAATCGGGGCGGATGATGAACATGCCGGCGCCAATCCCGATCGGCAAGAAGGTCAGAATAAAGCTGCCAAAACGCTGCTGGGAGGTGAGCACGCGCACTTCACCGAACAACCGGATGCGCTCGCGGATGGTGGTGGTCACTGCCTGCAGCATGGTGACCAGGTTGCCGCCCACCTGCGAGTTGATGTTGATCGCCGTGACCACCAGGTACAGGTCGTCGTTCTGCATGCGGGCGACCAGGTTGTTGAGCGCCTGGGTCAGCGAGAGCCCCAGACCAACCTCGTGGCGCACCCGGCGGAATTCCTCCGAGGCTGGGGCGCGCATTTCTTTGGAAACCAGCTCCAGCGCCTGCGGCAGGCTGTACCCGGCGCGCACCGCGCCGGTGGTCAGCACCAGCACGTCCACCAGCTGGCGCTCGAACTGCATCTGGCGGCTGTTGATGCTGCGCCGCAGCAACAGCTCGGGGATCAGGAAGGCCAGCACCGCCATCCCGATGCCCGGTAAGATCGAGCGGCCGATCAGCCAGCCCAATCCAAAGGCGACCACCGCCCCCCAGAAGCGGATCAGGATGTATTCGGTTTCGGTGATCGGCCAGTTGGCGCTGCCGAGCATCAGGCTGAGCTTCTGCGAAACCAGGCCGGACAGCAGCGAGTTCACCCGCAGCCGCCAGCGCACCAGGCCGGAGCGCCGGCGCGTGGCAAACTGCGGTTTGGTGACGTCGGGCACGCTGGCATAGGTCTCCAGCCGGGAGCTGACTTCTCCGGATGACAGGAAGGCATCGCGCAAACCGTACAGGATCAACCCATAAGCCACCAGGATGATGATACCGACCAGGACGACGACCAGGAAGATGATTGGCATGAAGTTCTCTCTCTATTCCAGGCGGGAACGCTTACCCCAGCTGGCTGGAGGCCAGCAGCGCTTCCCGGCTGGGGCGTTCACCGGCTGTGGGTTCGCGAGAGGTGTCGGTCAGGGTGAGGTCGAGTAAATTCTTGGCGACCTCACGGATCGAGAGGCTTGCCGGGCTGCGCGGGTAGCGCACCAGCATGGGAATACCCCGGTTGAGGCTGCGCAGGGCGGCATCGGGGTCATCGGCGATCTGGGCATATAGCTGGTAATGCAGCACCGCTTCGATGTCGTTCTGGCGCACCCCACCGCTCACACCGGCGCGGTTGAGCACGGTAAGGATCTTTTCGGGGGCGTATCCCAGCGAGCGGGATAGTTGAATGAAGCGGCTGGTGTCGTGCAGCGAAGCCAGGTCGGGATTGGTCACCAACAGGATGCGGTCAGCCGCATCCATCATCGTCACCGAGGCCTCGGAAAGCATGCTGCCGTTATCCACCACAATGTAATCATACATGCGGCTGAGGGCGATAAAGACGGTATAAAGATCATCGGCGCGGATGCCCTGGGCGATCTGGATGTTGCTGGGCGATAACAGCACGTGGATGCCCGAAGCGTGCTGGCTGATCACATCGCGGATCAATGCATCATCCAGGTGGGCGGCATGCTGCACCAGGTCGGAGATGTTGTTTTGTCCGCGGATGTTGAGCATCACTTCCAGGTGTCCAAAGAACAGCTTGCCTTCGAAGAGCAGTACTTTACTGCCGGTTTCCTCTGCCAGGGCGACCGCCAGGTTGGTGGCGACCGTGGTAGTGCCGGCGCCGCCGCGCGGGCTGAACACTGCCACCGAGCGCAGCGGGCGGATCGCCTCGGGCAGGCTGAAGACCGATGCCGACTTCAGCGGCTGGCGGCGATTTTCCAGCTCCACCATGCGGCGCAGTACGCTGAGCAGGTTGATCTGGGAGAAGGGCTGCACGACGAAGCCGCGCGCCCCGGCAAGCATCACCCGCTGTGCCATGATCGAGTCGCTGGTGGGCAGGATGGCGACGACTGCCGCCTGGGGGAACTGCAGCGCCAGGTCATCGATGATGTCCAGCGTCGGATCCCCTCCCAGGGTATGGTCGATGATGATCATGTCCGGCTCAACCGCGCGCAGCTGGCGCACCAGCTTGTCGGTTGATTCGAGCATCTCTACCAGCATGAATTCGGGCTGCGCCGTCAGGGCGGAGGTGATTTGCTGTTGGGTTGCACCGCCTTCACAGATGGCAACCACACGGGATGATTTGTTCGTCGTGGGCATAAGAAGTTCCTTTCTGGTGGTTGGTCTGTGTATGTCAGCGTTCAATGATCTCGAGCTGGTATTGCTCAACCAGGTATTCGAGGGTGACCGGGCTTATCTCGAACAGCTCGCTGGAGCTGGGGGAGCGCACCACAATGTCGAAAATGGCGCCGGAGTCGATCAGGTTCTTCAGCACCAGGGCATCCTGGGCTCTGAGCGCCAGCAGGTAGGCATGCACCTTGACATCCGAAGGCTGAGGGGTGGGCTGTGCCTGGCCCTCCAGGATATTGGCTGGTTCCATCACCACATCGGCGATGATGGCTGAGAGCTGGATGCGCTGGTTGGCGTCAAAGGTGAAAATCCGGCTGAGGGTTTCGGTGTTTTCCTGCCCGGGTACCGCAATTTGACCCGGCTCAACCTTGGCGACCTCGATCTCGATGGTGAGCGAGGCAAAAATATCCACCAGGTCGCCGCGCTGCAGCACGTTCAGCGTGCTCATCAGATCTTCGGCAGGGAAGGCCATCAGCACCTGGTCGTCACCAATGACATAGCCCACATCATGAGAGATGTTAGTGGGGTCAGCCAGGTGGTGCTCCATCAACAGCTCGCCCTGGATCAGGTGGACGGAGGTGATGCGTCCCACCGCGCGGGTGATGTCGGTGATGGCGTTGCGCGCTGCCAGCGCCACCGGTACCTCGATGAATTGCACGTCTTCGTTGCTGATCACTGAGCCAGGTGCTATATCGTGGGTGGTTACCACCACCTGGGTGGTGACCACTGCGATTGGCGTGGGCGCGGCGGAAGGGGCAAACCCCCTGCTGATCAGGTTGGTGACGGCGAAGATGCTGCCCACGATCAGCACCAGGCCGAGCAGGGCAATTAAGATTCCAATGAGCAGTCGACGGTTCAAAGTGTGCCTCCGGGTTAGATGATAAGGTCAGACAACAAGCAATCCCCTGATGGGGGGGTGGTACAAGGCAGATGGGCTGTTACTTCAGGTAGATGGTATATGCGCCTGCAGCCGGTCCATCACACGCGCCAATCCCGTAATAATCATGGATAAAATAGCCTTCGATCGTTCTGGTATTATTCTTGATCACTCCCGGGTTGGCTGCCATGGCGGCAGACTTGCCTGGGCAGTGATCCGAAGGTTTCGCACTTACACAGGTAATGTAGAAGGGTGAGAAGGCGATCACATGATAGTACAACTGGTTTGCTCCCCCGCTTGCGACGATGGTGTCAATGGGGTCTGGGCCGAAGTGGTAGGCGCTGGGGCACTCAGTTGGCGGCCACCCTTCGCAAAAGGCATCGAATACCGGCAAGAACACGATCTGATCGATCCGGGTTTCGGCAACCTGGTAGACTGAATCGGTCGTGCCTGGTTGCCCGCCAAACCAGGTATGTATGGAAATAGGGTCGTCGTAACTACCCGCCATCCATTCCTTCAGCTCATTCGCGCCGCCACCGCCGCCATCCAGATCCAGCCAGGAGCGGTTGCCGTAAGCCATTAATTCGTCGGCGCCGTCATTGTCCAGGTCGCAGTCCAGAGTGCCCACTGGCAAACCGCTGTTGGGCGGATCCTGGCAGACAAAGTCGGTATTGACACTCTTAGAGTCCATGATGACGTACAGCGGGCCGGGGGTGGTCAAGGTGCCATAATCAATGGCACACTCATCGCCAATCGAACCTCCCACGGGGGGCTGGCAGGCCCAGGCGATTGGCACAACATAAGCATCGCAAGGGGTGAAACACCCGGCGGTGGCAGTTGCCGCCGCAGTGATCTCCTCTGCGCCAAAGATCCCGGCAAAGAAGGTGGGATGAGTCACATAGGCGGTGACGGTGATCTCGCGTTCCCCGATGATAATATCCTCATTAGCAGGATCGCTGCCCCCGTTTAGCACCACGTATTCTTCCGCCACCGCGCGTGCATCGGTGCTGGGGTCGCTGTCACACAGCGCGTCCGCACCCGCCAGGGCGGCCGCGTCGGCGGCGTTTTGTGACTGGCGGCGTTTGGCATAGCCCAGGCCGCCGTCGAGCACCAGGGCTAATATCCCGATCAGGGCGACCATAAATACCGCGATGATGATCATGCTTTGTCCACGTTCTGATGATGAATTATGGCGAAACATGGCTTACCTCCTTCTTATAATAAATATAACGGATAAGTTCTCAGGCTGTTACTTTTCAAAATACATGGTAGAAGTGCTGCTGAGATCAATAAATCCACCATCGATGAAGAGATTCACCAGCGGTGTCACTGCTGAAAAACGGTATTCTGCTTTGACCACCAGGATATCCCCTGTTTCAATGGGGAAATCTGGAATACCCGGAGTGGTGATCGTCAGTTCGGCTGGGTCGATGCCTATCGCCAGCTCTTTCGCGGTGGTGATGATGCTGGCACTCAGCGCGCCGCTCGTGGTGACGTTATGATAATGGACGATCCCATAGCGTGCCCCCTCGCGCGCCGCGTTGTGGATCACGCTGTAATAGTAAACTGCCCGCCCCAGGTCCAGGATCATCATTAAGAAGAGCAGCAGCAGCGGGAGCAGGATGGCAAGTTCGACCAGCGACTGGCCGCGAGTGGGGCGTCTCATGGGATGCGCATCTCCACCCTACTGCGGATGGTTACCCCGGACGGGAAGAAGAAGCCCAGGATGGGGTCGTACTGGTGGGTGATGGTCACCAGAAGGGTCGTATCCCGAGCGCAGGGAGCAGCCGTTCCGGTATTGGGGCAGGTGAGGGCAATATCCCCACTGGCAATCACAATGCCTGAATTCAGCGCTTCCTGGATGGCGGCAGCGCGCATGCCCGCCAAATTGGTGCGGTGCAGCGTGCCGTAGCGTGCTGCCTCGCGTCCGGCGTTGTTCAGCGTGATCAAGGCGTGGAAGGCGCGTCCCAGGTCGAACACGCCCACCAGCAGCAGGAGGAGCACCGGCAGCAGCAACGCAAACTCCACCAGGCTCTGCCCGGTGGTGCGGCGGTGGGGGGATGTGGAAGGATGATTAATTAATAATGATTGCTTCGCTTGCATCAGATGACCGACCAGCATTATGCAGCTTTATGCCCCGTTTTCTGGTCGGTTTCACTAGTAGCTCCCCAGGGGTATCAGTGACCACCTATAAAACACCCTGGTTCATTGCTCCCAGAACGGGCAAATTGGATTTACGCACTCTATATTTTAGTATACAATAGGGTATCTTGTCCAGTCAAAAATCGAATTCACATCTCTCCTGCCATTTGTATTTCTTAAGCATTCGATCACCCTCATTCCTCATTCCTCATTCCTCATCCCTTTTCCCCTTCCTCTAGGAGGCAATCATCCCCATGTTCACTTCAGACAGCAGTCAAAAAGAATTGTTCGAGGCGATCTTCCGCATGGCGTTCGTCGCTGAATACCGGGAGGGGAACATTCAGGGGCACCTGGAGCGCATCCGGGGATACACCTTCACCCTGGCCAGGGGGTGGGGCCTGCAGCAAAAAGAAGCCCAAACACTATCCATTGCCAGCCAGCTCCACGATATCGGCAAAGCCGGCCTGGCTGACCCACTGTTGCTCAAAGAAGGGCAGTATACCGAGGCGGATTTGGACGCTGCCAAGGTGCACACCTGGCTGGGCTGCGAGATGCTCAAAGATGCGCATTCACCCTTACTGCAGGCCGGGGAATGCATCGCCCTCAGCCATCACGAGCGCTGGGATGGCTCGGGTTATCCCAATGGGCTGCGCGGCGAGGCCATCCCGCTCAGTGCCCGCATCGTAGCATTGGCGGATGTCTTCGATGCCCTGACCACCCCGCGGCCGTATAAGAAGGCGGTCAGCCCCGAGGAAGCCCAGAGCCTGATCCAGGAGGGGGTGGCGTCGCTGTTCGATCCCCAACTGGTGCAGGTGTTCAATGATGACTTCGGAGAGATCCAGCGCATCCGCCGCGGCCGGCGCTGAGGTCTGTTGCAAACAATAGAACCACAAAGGACACCAGGATATTAAAAATCCTTGGTGTCCTTTTTTCACTTTGTGGTTGATGGTTTTATGGCGTAACTGTAGCCGTAGCCTCTCCTTCCGTCGTTCTCCGCGTCACCAGGTACCAGCTGGTGATGGTGGAGAAGCGGTCGGAGATGTCGTACAGCGGGCCAATCGACACGCCCTGCACGTCGGCGGTGACGGCGTAGGAGTATACCGGGTAGTACAGCGGCAGGGCGGGCAGCTCGGCGCTGAAGCGCACCTGGAAGTTGTTGTATAAGCGCTGCCGTTCCGCCAGGTCGACGGTGATGCGCGCCTGTTCCAGGTATTCACTCGCCTGGCGGTCATCCCAACGAGAATAGTTCTGCCCGCCGCTGATCTGCGCCTGGTGCCAGAAGGGGTATGGGTCGGGGTCGGGCGAGCGGGACAGGTTGAGATCGACCAGCGCCGCCTGGTACAGGCGGGTATCCAGCCGCTCACTGACCAGCTGGTCGTAGGCGGTGGCGGTCAGGCTGACTTCCACGCCCACCGCAGCCCAATCGGCCTGCAGCGCCTGGGCAACCGCCTGGTGCTGCGCGTCGTCTGGGTAGAGCAGCTCGAAGGAGAAGCGGGTGCCTTCTTCGTTGGCGCGGATGCTGCCGCCCTCCGCCGGGATGGTATAGCCCGCCTCGCGCAGCAGGCTGATCGCTGCCTCGGGATCGTAAGCCACGCGCTCGATCCCGCCGTAATAAGCCCAGGTGCCGGGGAAGATCGGCCCGTCGGCCAGGATAGCCTGACCGTTGAACAAGGAATCGATGATGTGCTGGCGGTTGATCGCCAGCAGCAGCGCCCGGCGAATGCCGGCATCCTGGAAGAAGGGCACATCCCGGTTATCCAGGTTGAAGAAAACGAGGCCCAACTGCGGCAGGCGGCTGGAGTAGGTCTTCAAGCCTTCATCTGCCAGCACCTGCGGCAGCAGCTCCAGCGGAACCTGTCCCAAGCCGTTGATCTCACCCCCCTGGTAGGCCTCCCACATGGCAGCCGAGTCGGGGTAATAGCGGAAGGCGATCTGTTCGACATACGCCGGCTGGGCGTAGTAGTCTTCGAAGGCGGTCAGCACGACGCCGGCGATCTGCCCCTCTTCGACCAGCAGGTTTTCGAAGCGGTAAGGGCCGCTGCCCACCGGCGCCATGTTGAATGGGCTGTCCACCATCTCGGCAAAGCTCAGCTCGCCCAGCAGGTGGGAGGGCAGGATGCCGAAGGTGAGGTAATCCATGAAGGGGGCAAAGGATTCGGGCAGGCGGAACTGCAGCGTCTTATCGTCCAGGCGTACCAGCTCGATCTGCTGCCAGAACTGCACCAGGTCGGCGGGCAGGGGAAAATCATCCGCCCGCATGCTGCTCGATGGTGAAGATCACATCGTCGCTGGTGACCGGCTCGCCGTCGTGCCACACGGCGTTCGCGTACAGCGAGAAGTTGTAGATCGTGCCGTCGCGCGAAATGCCCCACGAATTGGACAGGTCGCCCTGGGGAATGCCCTGGTCGTCGAAGCGCAGCAGCCCGGAGAAGATCAACTGGTCGATGTCGCGGTCGGCGCTGTTGTAGCTGTCCAGCAGGGGATTGAGACGGTTGAGCGAGCCGACCAGGCCTTCGGCATAGATGCCGCCTTCGGCGGGTTCAGCCTGCGGTGCCGCGATCGGCTCCAGCGCGGCGGGGCGCTGGCTGACCAGCAGCGCGCCGATCACCACCAGGGCGAGCAGTGCGATCAGCAGAGGCCAGCGCAATTTTTTCATCAGCTTGTGGGTATAGAAAAATAAAACCACGAAGGACGGGCCAGGCGCGACGCAGGGCTGCGGCGCGGCGAGGTTCCTTCGTGGTGGGGTGAATTAGCCTTTACGCACGATGACGGTGGCGATGGCGAGGACGAAGAAGATCGTACTCAGGCCGATGGTGACCCAGAAGAGTGTCTTTTCCACGCCGCGCCGGGCGGTGAAGATGCCGCCGGTATCCGAGCCGGTCAGGCCGCCCAATCCCGCGCCTTTACTCTGCAAAATGACGCTGATGATCAGGGCAATTGATATAATTATCAGAGCGATATTCAGAACAGTTTCCACGAATGGCCTCCAGTAGCCAGGTTTCAGCGGAGACAGAAGTACCTGATGAGCCCTCGGCTTGAAAAGCCGCTGGCTCCCGCAGACATCTGAATCCCAAGCGTGCGGATTATACCTTGGGGAGGGAGAAGTGTCAAACATTGCAATTTGTATTCCCCACCTTTCCTGCATCATTCCCCGCCCCAGGTAGTGTGATCCGATGACCGCCCTGCGGTGGAAACTCCTGCGGGATACTCTCATTCCAGCTTTGTTGGCGGCAGGGCTGTGGGCGGTGATGGCATTCTACCGCCCGGTTGAGATCCCCCCCTTGTGGTTCGATGAGGGCTGGTCGCTCACCGTAGCCAGAAACTGGGTAGAGACCGGGCAGTATGCTCGCCTGCTGCAGGGCATCCCCGTCTCTTCCCAGGGGATGGCCCAGCCATTTTCATCAACTGGGCCGATTGCGCTCAGTTTTCTCTTGTTTGGGGTTGGGGCATGGCAAGGTCGGTTGCCGGCGATGATTTTCATGGCCCTGGCGTTTTATCTCACCTTCCAGCTTGTCCGCCAGTTGTATGGGCATAAAGTCGCCTACCTCACGCTCTTTGCGTTGCTCTTTATCGCCGCGCCGCCGGTCCACCCTTTGATCATTGGCAGGCAGGCGATTGCCGAAGCTCCGCAGATCTTCTATTTAGTCGCCGGGTACAGCGCATTCTGGGCAGCGCTGAATGGTAAAAAATTTGCTATCTTTGCGGCGGTGCTCTGTTGGGGATTAGCGCTTGACTCCAAGGGACACACCCTGCCTTTCTGGTCTGTATCGTTGTTTGTGCCCATCGGAGTGACAATTCTGCGCAAGCAGTGGCGCAACCTGAGGCTATTCAGTGCAGCCTGGGTTGGCTCGCTGTGCGTTTATTTCCTGGTGAATGGAATTGAGTCCGCCCTGTTCAGTGATTTTCCTGTGTACGATGCGCCGATGCAGGGATTATATTCGGTCACCGCATTTGTGCTTGCTCCAAACATCCGCCTGTCCGCATTAGTTTTCTTGGGCATCAGCGGCCTCCCCACCATGATTGGTTTGGGATATGGAGTTCTCCGCTGCTGGCGCGAGGCCCGCCTGCCGGCGCTGCCGCCTGCTGCCTCTTACCTGCAATTGGCTTTGCTAAGCCTGGCGGTCAGTTGGTCATTATGGTTCTTCCTCTTTTCGATTAGTTGGGGGCGTTATTTTTTCCCGGTGAGTTATTTTGGCAGTATATTTGTCGCCCTCGGATTGGCTCAATTATTCAGGCATGCTACGCAATTGACTGCCGGTCAGACTAAGCCAAGGCTGTTGAGCAGGTTGCCGCACTATACCTTTCTGCTGGTGGTGGCATATGGGATGGTGATGAATATTGCCTTTCTGCGATATCAGATCAGCCTGGGCAACGCCGATGCCCTACGCATAGCCGCATATATCCACCAGCACATCGGCGCCGATGCATTGATTGAAACGTATGAAAGCGAGCTGCTGTTCTTGATCGATAACCCGGTGCATTATCCACCAGATCAAATCCAGGTTGAGCTGAACCGTTGGCTTTTCTTACACCAGGAAGTAAAAATCCCGTATGATCCTTCGCAAGTAGATTTTCGCTACCTGATTGTTGGACCTTCCTGCGCCTTGTGGCAGTTGTACACGCCGTTATTGGAACAGGAACAATTTAATCCCATATTCGTTGCCGGTAGGTATACAATCTACGAAAGGGTGTCGGGAGAAGAGATCACCCGTTGATGATCAGCCCCCAATGGCGATCCTTCTTATCAGGATCCTTTTATAGGATTGGGGCTGTCCCAATCTTTGCTTTTGAGACAGCCCCAGCGCAACACTAAATTTATTTCCTGATCACCGGCAGGAAGGTTTGGAATTTATCCCCGATGATGAACAGGGCATCGGTGTAAGGGCCCATCTTTCCCTCCCGGTCGCGGATCGCTACTCGCCAGTAGTAAACCACGTCGCTGGTATAGATCTTGGTCGGGGTGAACTCTGTGTTGAACGTATCGATGGAGTCATACAGCGGGTAGAAGGTGGAAAACAGCGAGACTTCGAAGCGATAGGTCGCTGCCCCATTGACCGGGGTCCAGATAAAGGTTGGGGTTTGCGGGATGGCGCCGCTGACCGGGCTGACCAGGGTGGTCACCGGGTACTGCTTGGTGAAAGTCACTGCCGGGCTGTATGAGCCCATGCGGCTGTTGCCATCGAGCATGGCGACCCGCCAGTAGTAGGTGCCGTCATGATAGCCCAACGTGGGGGTCCAGCAGTTGTTCGTGGTATCGATCGTCTCGTAGGTGGTGCTGAAGTTTGCGTCCTGGCTGACCTGCACCCGGTATTTCCAGGCGGTCAATACCGCAATGCCCGGATTTTCCGGATCATCACCGACCAGGGCATCCCAACAATAGGTTGGCGCGGCGTGAACGATGCTATCGTGGGGTGGCGAGCCCGCTGGGGATGGGTAAGCTGAGGTTGAACTGCTCCACCTCAGACCAGTCATTGCCGACGTTGCCATAGCGATTGACCTGCACCCGCCAGTAATAATTGCCCTGGGCCAGTGTGCCGGTCGGCGTGTACGAGTTCAGCGGGGTGACCTGGTTGATCACCGTGGTGCCAAAGTTGGGGTCGGTCGAAACCTGCACGCGGTAGCCGTTGGCTCCCTCGGTCAGATCCCAACTGAAGGATGGGGTGGCAAAGGTGACCGAGGTTTGCAGGTTTTGGGCGGTCAAGCCTACCCGGCGTACACTCCAACCGCCGCTCCATGCGCCATAAGCTCGCGGGTCGATCAGGTAGAGCGGCTGCACGCGCCAGTAGTAGATATTGTCGCCTTGGATGTCATTCAAGAAAGAGACATTGTTCTCCCCGAAGTGGATGGTGTCGGATCTGATCTCAAAGGTTGCCACCACGGAGGTGTAGTTGGCATCCAGCGCCAACTGCACCACGCTGCCGCTGAAGGGCGTCGAAGTGCCTGCGCCGGTGGGCCAATCCCAGAAGAAGGGCAGGATGGAGGGGATGGTGCTGGGGTCGCCGCTGGCGGTGCTGATGGGGAAGGCCAGGTTCATCCGTTCTGAGACGGCGCTGAAGCGGCTGAGCAGGGCGGTGCCGGGAACCTGCGGGTCGGAGGGCACCGAGTCCTCCACCAGGTTGGTGCCGGGATTGACGCTGAACAGCATCAGCGAGGCGCTGCTGGTCACCTGGCTCATGCCAATGGCGCCATTGGGCAGCTGCAGCTCCACATAGCCATCCAGGGCGTAGACCAGGCCGCCAATGTCGTCCAGTGTTTGTCCAAATCCCCAGGCGCTGCCATTCCAGGCAAACACCCAGGTATTCTGGGCGTTCACCACCCCGCCGATCTTGTCCACGTAGATGGCATATTCAGGCCGGTGGGCGGCGATGGTGGATACCGTGTAGGGGCGTTCTGGCGGCGCGCTGCCGCCGGAGCTGTCGACATGGTTGAGGTCGATATACAACACATAGCTGCTGTCACCGCTCAGGTTGGCATGGAAGCCCAGGAACCAGTGGGTGTTCGCCTGCGCCGCGTACAGCGTGGTCAGGTCGTAGGTTGCATTGGCGTCGCCGGGCGCGTCGTCGCCGATCAGCAGCTGGTTATCCAGGCTGCCCAGGGTGCGGGTATAGCGCCACTCGCTCTGCGAGGCAACCTGGAAGCGCCAGGCCGGGCTCCAGTTGCCCCAGCTGGCGCCAACATAGGCGCGCACCCGCCAGTAGAAGGTGCCGTAATCCGTCCGTTCCAGCGAGCGCTGCGCCAGGCTTACTACCGGGGCATAGGCGGGCAGGGTGACGGTTGCGGATACTTCTGTGCTGCCAAAGCCTGCCTCCCGGCTGATCTCCACCTGGTATTGGGTGGCGCCCAGGTAGGGCCACCACTCCAGCAGCGGGGTGGCTTCCACCGCTTCATGTCCGTGCGCCGGTCGGAGCAGGGTTGGCGCCTCGCCGCTGGTGGCGGGCAGCGCCAGGGCAGCATCGAAGCGTGCTTTCCAGACCTGGCTCCACCAGGGCTGGCCTGAAATGGAATTGACCAGGCAGCTACCACCCAGGCTGTCCAACGGACAGACCCGCCAGTAATAATCCTGCCCGGCGGTAGGGGTAAAATTATCCGCCAGGGTGGGGGTGGCGCTGGTATTTTCGGTGTCATAATCCCACACCAGGGTGGTGAAGTAGGGTGTCGCCGCCACCTGGATGCGATAAGCATCGGCATACACGCCGCCATCCGGGGCGGGATTCAGCACCCGGTGCCAGATGAAGAGCGGCAGAGCAACCACCCGCGATTCGACCGGCGACATGCTGTATGGCGCATAGTTATTGGGTTGGTAGTAGTACAGCGGGTAGACCTGGATGGGCGCGGCGGATGCCGTACTGCTTTGGAATTCGAACACGCTGCTGGTCAAGCCATACGAGCCTCCACCGTCGACCGGTCTGACGCGCCAGTAGTAGTAGGCATTGCCGGAATAGATAGACTGTGGGGTATAGGTCGTGTTGGCAGTGTTCTTTTCTTCGAACATGGGCGAAAAGCTGGGATTGGTGGCAATCTGGATGGTATAGTAGGCCGCGCCGGGGACAGGCGTCCAGCTGTACACCGGGTACAGCCCGGTCTGGTACAGGTTGGTGGGGGTCAGCAGCTGCGGCTGCAGGTTCCAGTTCTTCTGGAAGTTCCATACCTGGCTCCAATCGCCGATGGCCAGGCCGGATTCGACGCGTACCCGCCAGCAGTAGCGCGCATCATTGGGAAAAGTGTTTACCGGGGTGTAATAAGTTTGCCGGGTATCCACGCCGGTGCCCAGGGTGAAATCACAGTTTTCATCCGAAGTGTATTCCAGGCGGTAATGCTCGGCGCCTTCTACCGCCGTCCAGTGGAAGGTGGGGGTGAAGGTGGGCGACAACTCATCCGCCGGCTCGAGCAGCACCGGCACCATGCTCAGCTGCGCCGTGCCGTACGCCAACGTGAAAGCCTGCACCTCGCTGGGCGTGCCCAGGTGATCGGCGCTGTCCATTGGCACCACCCGCCAGTAATAGACGCCATTCGCCAGGCGTTCTTTGGGCTGGATGGTGGTCGCCAGCGTATCGAAGGTCACGCTAGGGGTGCTGAAGCCATCCTGGGTAACCGCGATCTGAAAACGATATTTCGCCGCTCCGGTCACCGGCGACCAGGAGAATACCGGCGCGTCGAAAAATGCCAGCACGGCATCCGCATCGGGCGCCAGCGGGGTGGGTTTGTTGTTCGGCGTCGCCCAGGTTTTGGTGAAGCGGAAGATTGGGCTCCATTCACCCACCGGGGTCGGCGCTTCCACCCGCACCCGCCAGTACCACTCGCCATCCGCCAGCAGGTGCGCCGTCTGGGAGGGTGTGTAAGCGGGATTGTTGGTGGTGACGTCCATCACGATCGGCGTGGTGAAGGCGATGTCGGTATCCACCTGCAGGCGGTAGTTGGTCGCCCCCGTCACCGCCGACCAGGCGAAGGAAGGCACGCCCACGGGTGGGTCGGTGAGCACGGTGGTGGCGGCATAATCTGCGGGATAGACCGGCTGGGGGATATCCAGCGCATAGGCGGTCAGGGTGGGCAGCGGAGCAATGAGGCTGACGATGATGGCGGCGATGATGGTAATAGAAAAGAGATGCCACGCTTGGGTGGGCGAACGGTGTTGAATGGACATGATTCCCTCCTTTATGGGTATAAGGAATAAGAGAAAACAGAGCTGCTCGGCGAGAGGTTAATCAACCGAGCGATGATCACGGTTCTATTATACGAGATATTCGGGGAAATGTTTGCAGCAATGGCAGCGGGTGATCGCAGCGCAAGGGCAAGTTAGTAGGGTATCGAACCCACCCCACTAACTGCAACTCATTGGGAAAAAGCTTCAATAATCTCAATCGTTCGGGCAACACCATCTTCTGCTCGAATACGTTCACCCAGGGCTGCTGCGCGTGCTTGCATATTTTGGTCTGTGGTGGCAGTGGTGATGGCTGCCGCAAGTCGCTCTGAGGTTAGTTTTCTGCGTGGTATGGGCTGGGGACCAACGCCCAATTCTGTCACCCGCTTAGCCCAAAAGGGCTGATCGCCCATATGCGGCACAAGGACAGATGGTACGCCTGCGCGGAACCCGGCTCCTGTAGTGCCTGCGCCACCATGGTGTACTACCGCTGCCATACGTGGAAATAACCAGGCGTGGGGGACAGAATCCAGTACAAAAATTTTATCAGGTAAATTAGCGTTATCTAATCCACCCCAACCTGCAGCGAGTATGCCCCTCTGCCCTGATAGCTCTAATGCTTTCTGCACGAGTTGAGCCATTTTCTGGGGAGCGCGGTTTGCCATGCTACCAAAGCCAATATACACAGGCGGCGCACCTGCTTCGAGAAAAGTAATTAATTGGGCAGACGGTTGCCAATATGGCGCGGGGTCAAGAAACCAGTAGCCACAAACGTGGATATTGTCTCCCCAATCGGGCGGTTTGGGAGAAATTATGGGGCTATAACTGCCGAATATAGGCTGGGGGCGACCGCCCATGTGGAAATAAGGGTACTTGCCAAAGGGAATTGCTGGCAAATGGAGTTTTTCTTTTCTCCACCGGTTGATAAAAGGCCCCGTGAATATTTGAAAGAGATGCCCTGAGAGAATGTGAGTCAGTCTATTATATCCCCCACCCAGAGGCAAGGATGGGAAGACACCACCAGGATTGGGGTACGCACGCGTGGGAGCAAACCCTGGTATTGGGGATGCCATACTGCAAGGTACGCCCAATTTCTCAGCCACATGATAAGCCCCAACACCCATCATTGAATAGATGATAAACTCCGCATCCTGACAAGCCAACCATGTATTTTCTGCAATTCGCTCGACTAGAGGTTTCATTGAGCGGAGGACTTTCCAAAGCCACAACAGGATGTTACGGTTGGGGTCTATGCCGCCTGTTCCCAGCATTTTCTGTGTATCCACGCCAAGTGGAGAAAAGTTTAGGCTGTATTCCCTCGCAAGCGACTCGAAATTATCTGGCGCGGCGAAGCGTACTTTGTAGCGACCTGTTTTTTGCAGCCCTACCGCCAATGCGATGAAGGGCTGCACATCGCCGCGTGAGCCGAGTGATAAAATCGTGATCCGCATTGCAGATGCCTTTCTTTTATACGAACGTACTGCTGATCATTTCTTGCTTGCTGTCATTGTATCTATCGCACTGCCCAACAACAAACAAGCCGCCCACGGCATTTTCGCGAGCGGCCCACGTGTGCTATGCTACCGCCGCCATGCGATCCCTGCGCGTGGTTTACCGGGCGGTGACTCGATCACTGCCTGGCTTTTATTTGGCTACCGCTAATTATAACCTCTGCCACGTCTGGCGAGATACTTTCCCCCACCCAACCTATAGCTCCCCAACCCGAAACCCAACATCCCCCCCAGCCGCCGAAGCGGCGACGCCTGTACTTCAGGCAATGAAGTGGGGAGCACCGAATTGTGTAGACAAATATAAAAATTGTGCTATATTTAATGTAAGGGGAGATGACCAGTCCTGGGAGGGAGGTCTGATTACCCTGGAACGTTGTAATAGATCTTACCGGGTTGGGTTGAATATACTGCATGATTGCACAATAGAAAGAGTCCTCAGAAATAATTGTTTAGTACGGCATATGGCAGGAGAAACCTAAGGCGTATTCTTGCCGGGAGGGTCAACATGTTTAAGAAGAATCGGATCTATCTGGCGAGTTTAATTACGTTGCTTACCATCCTTATTTCTTTTGGGGTGGTGAAAGTTTCATTGTCTCAATCATCCAATCTCTTGGCGTTTTCTCCGCAGGCGGATGATTGGAGCGCAACTGGCGGCCCTTGGGATCCCAGCGGGACGCGCGCCTGTTTGCAATCGATACCGAAATCCCGCAGACGGTCTATGCGGTGATCGAGTCATCCGGGATCAGCACATTGTATAAGAGCTCCGACGATGGCACGAACTGGGCTTCGGTCTGGATGATCAACCGGCAGATCAGTGCGCTGGTTGGTAGGGAAGGAATCCTCTATGCTGGATTTAGCAATGCTGCCTTGGATTCGGCTGCGATCATCCGCAGTGATGACAGCGGTGTGAGCTGGACCACGGTCTTGACGGCTACCACGACCACTACGATAAACCACTTCGAACTACAGCCGTTGCCTTCTGGCGCCCTTTATGCGGCTGCAGTGGTAGGGGACCAAGGCATTGTGCTGTACAGCCCCGATGGGTTTACCTGGGAAACACGCTATTCAATCCCCGGGCAGGTGGTGCGTGTTGGCGTCGATCCGGTTAACCCCAACCAGGTGTTTGCCAGTGGACAGAATTCGGTTTCCGACCTGGCTGAAGTGTACCGCAGCCTCAACAATGGTACAGATTGGGAAACCGTTTTATCTGTGCCTGGAGAGGATATCCAGGATTTCTTGCAGGTGCATCCGCAGGAGCCGAATCATATCTTTGCTACCACGCGCCCACCATTTTGCTGCCCGCCCGCGCCGGCCAACCTATGGCGGAGCGATAATGGCGGCAACACATGGAATATTATCTCTACGGGCTACCTCTACAATCTATATTTTGCTGTTCCGGATTCGATTTATTCTATCTATAATGCTGTCAGCGTCACCCATGATGCCAGCAGCGACACCCCAATCTGGATAGATCGGGGAGTTCCCTTCACAGAATGGCTGCATGGGCGGGCAGTGGATGTTCGTCCAGCCAACCCGGTTATTTATGCGGGCTTGATGACAAGCGGTATTTTTACCAGCACGGATGACGGACTGACCTTTCAGGATGCAAACCAGGGCATCCAAAGCCTGCTGGCTGCCCGGGCACTGGTGCCAGACCCGCAGGTAGCCGCGACCTTGTATGCTGCCACGGATAAGGGTATCTTCCGCAGCATAGATAACCAGGATCATTGGACTTCAATATTCCAACGTGTGCTTACCCGCGATATTGCTATCCACCCGCAGGAATCCGATATCTTGCTTGTTACGCTCGAGGACCGGTTATTACAAAATCCAACCCCCTCACCGTTAGTGTACCGGAGTGAGGATGGCGGCCTGAGCTGGACGATGGTCTACAGTGCCACGGAGGAGCCTGGGATGGTTTATGGCTCGTATGGTGTTGCCTTTGACCCCGCTGACCCGATTTATGCATATGCTACTACCTGCGCCTGGACCCCAGCCGCGGAGAGTAATAACCATTTTCTACGCAGCCAGGACGGCGGGATAACCTGGGAGGATATCCTGTTCACACATGGGCAAGTCCCTGGTGTGGTCATTGTCGAAGTGGCAGCGAATGGAACAGTATATTATGGTGGAAAAGAAGGCTTTGATATTGAGGGGAGGGCGATCCTTTATCGAAGTATGGATCATGGCGATACCTGGATTGAGGTCTATGTGCACGATTCTGGCTGGCGAGTGAATGCGTTGGCAATTGATCCAAACGATCCAGCCATCCTGACCATGATCGTAAGCGAGAACACCGGCATCACCCATTTGATGCAAAGCAGCGATGCTGGCGATACCTGGGAAGAACTGACTCCCGGGATGGATCTGCAGAGCGTAGATTTTCCAGATAACCTGCAAGCGCTTGCTTATGATCCGCTGATGGCGGGGCGCATTTATTTGGGCGGTAACGGTCCACTGGTGCTGGCCAGCAGGGATAATGGGCAGACCTGGGCGGAAGTGACTGGATGGAATGATCCCTTTCTGGCGCCGGATGTTTCTGCGCTGGCAGTCACCCATAATTCCCAGGATCGAGTCTTGTTTGCCGGTTTGAACGGAAGCGGGTCTACCGGTGTCTGGCAGCATGCAATCGCGAGCTATCAAATATTTCTACCCACATTGTTCAAATGATAGATGTACGGGCGGTATCGCGTCATTGTAGCTGCGCATTCATTCCCTCTTAGCCCCCACCCCCTACATCCGCGACTGGCTCACCTCCCGCCTCACCGCCACCCTCTCCCGCCTCCTCTGCGGCATCCTCAACCAGCCTGTCTCGTTGCTCTTTGAATGCACATAAAAACTACCAGCCGGCTTTAGCCGGCTTTCATTTCCTCAGCCGGGGATTTATCCCCCGCCGCCCCGCCTCACCGCCACCCTCTCCCGCCTCCTCTGCGGTATCCTCAATCAGTCTGTCACAATACTTTTCGAACTTTCCTGCTCGTTCCATATTTCATAATGTGCAATTTTTATTTTAATTGTTTTTATGGAATATCTTATTGTGAGTCATCAAGATATGCGACATCATCCCCCCCTTCATACTCATTGTGTATTCTAATCAACTCAGCCTTCGTTATATTTTTGGTAATCTTTTTACCATTTGCTTCAACGCGATTTAGTAAAACCAGACTTTCATCAGTAATATCAACCAACGGCATAATATGCCAGCCACGGAGCCCAAAAGCAGCGAGCGAAAGCGAAATTAATACAGGTTGTTGTTTCATAATGCGATCTTCTATAAAACTGAGTTTATCTTCACCATGTCCAGGTGGGAAAGGACGCGTGCAAAATTTACATGAGGATATTTTTCATTTACGACTTTCGCAACTGATTCAAAGTCGTTTTGTGGATGTTCGCTTCGGTAGCGATCTTCGTCAAGATCAAAATCATCTTGGAAAGTTTCATAATCGATATTTTCAGTTTTTGCTGCCCGCAGGAGCATTTCATATCCAGTAGGTATACAACCCGAGTTCGGTCTGCGTTGAACGACTGCAAATTTTTCCCAATTCGGAAATGCACTCATGATTTCCTCTTTGTCCAGTTTTTGACATCAAAAGTTTGTAGACTGTTGGTTTGAAGGCGTTTTATACCTTTGATTTTAGATAGTTGATGAAATTGGTACATGATAAAAGAAAAAATTTGGCATCAGCCGGGGATAAATTTGGCTCATCTAACATGGCATGTCTGATCCCACCTTCATCGCTTGTATATCCATAAAGCTTTATATAAGCATCTTTTAGAGATGGGTGAACCCTCCCTTTTTTCTCTATCAAAATCTTCAATGCATCTCCCAATGTTGCTTTGGAATTTCCAGATAAGAACTTTACTAAACTTTCAACTGCAGAAATAGATTCTTTGATAGAATTTCGGTAATCGGGTGTCTTCTTGTCACTGAGAAGTTCAAGCGCTCTTTGCAAATGATTCCTTACGGCTGGGAAATCATTATCCTTTAATACCGATTTTAACATCTCTATTTCTTGTGGATCAGTTATATCAGTAATAATTCCATTAACAAACCTAAATCCGGATAACTCTCTTTCGAGAATAGTGTTTACAACCTCTATTGATTGTTCATCATTGTAATGTTTTAGGGTAAATTCTAAAAAATCATAAACTTCATACCACTCGCATTTCATGAAATATTTTCTTATTTCATCCAATTTACCAGAGAAATCATGTGGACGAGAATTTATTGGTTTTTTGAAATACTGAATTGCAAGAAGTACGCTAAATTCATCAGTTTTTTGACGAATTTCGGCAATTCTTCTAAACAAGTTATCGGCCGAATTTATGTCCCAAAAAAATGTAAACAGGATATTCCATAATGAGATTCTTAGTTCATTGCTCATACCATCAGTTTGTAAAATAATGGAATGACTTTTATAACCTTTGCGCTCACTGAATTTCATCATGATCTGTATTCTTTCAATAGTTATGTCTTAGAATGTGGCCGCCCAGTGATTGATTCTGTTGCATATTTTTGATATACCGTGCCAATTTGAGGTGGCTAACCGATTCGCGATGGTATTTTATCCTAAACAAACGGATTTATGTTTTATTTGAGCAAGGATATAAAATGAGATCTGTCGTACCCACCAATGCCCAACTCCATAAACAAACCTCTCCCTCAGACTGCATCCACGCCCCCTGCCAGTCGCCCAATACCTAAATCAATACCCCAACATCCCCCAAACGAAGGAAGGGGTCTGGGGGTGCAGTTCCTAACCCTCCACCTTGATTTAAGAGAGCAATCAACCCCATGACCAACACCCTCTACTACGGCGACAACCTCCCCATCCTCCGCTCACATCCCCTCCGAATCGGTCGACCTCATCTACCTCGACCCGCCCTTCAACTCCAACCGCTCCTACAACGTCCTCTTCAAGAATGAATCCGGCATCTCCTCCGACGCCCAGATCACCGCCTTTGACGACACCTGGCACTGGGGCCAATCCGCTGAGCAAGCCTATCGTGATCTCATCACTGCCAACCCCGGCACCGTGGATGACATGATCGCCGCCCTGCGCCGCATCATCGGTGAGAACCAGATGCTGGCCTACCTGGTGATGATGGCTGCCCGCCTGGTCGAGATGCACCGCGTGCTCAAGCCCACCGGCAGCCTGTACCTGCACTGCGACCCTACCGCCAGCCATTATTTGAAGATCATTCTGGATACGATGTTTGGGTTTCAGAATTTCCGTAATGAAATAATTTGGAAACGAACAAGTGCTCATAGTGACCCTAAACAAGGTATGGGCAACTGCATCATGATGTCATTCTTTTTTATGCTAAAACCAGACAATTTACGTGGAACAAACATTTATACCAACCTTATGTCAGATGAATATATAGAAACTCATTATCGACAAATATAGATGAAAGTGGAAGACGTATACAATTAGTGATCTGACAAGCCCAAGCCGCAACCAATCTAACTGATATGAATATATAGGGTTATACCTCGTTAATGGATCGGCGTTGTCCCATAGAAACGATGCAAGCAATTGCATGATGAAGGTAAATTACATTATCCAAACCAAGACTGGAGCGGATCCACGAGTAAAACGATATCTTGATGAAATGCCTGGTGTTCCTTACAAGATTTTTGGGATGATATTCCCCCTATCAACTCCCAAGCCGCCGAACGCCTCGGCTACCCCACCCAAAAACCCCTCGCCCTGCTCGAGCGCATCATCCAGGCCTCCTCCAACCCCGGTGACATCGTGCTTGACCCCTTCTGCGGCTGCGGCACCGCCATCGCCGCCGCCGAAAAGCTCGGCCGCCAGTGGATCGGCATCGACATCACCTACCTCTCCATCAACCTGATCGAGAACCGCATGAAGCGCATGTTCCCCGGCCTCGTTTTCGAGGTGGTCGGCAAGCCCAAAGACCTGTCCTCCGCCCGCAACCTGGCCGAGCGCGACCGCTACCAGTTCCAGTGGTGGGCGCTCTCCCTGGTCGGCGCCAAGCCGTTGGGCGGCACCGAGCTGGGCGGCAAGGGCAAAAAGGGCAGCGACAAGGGCATCGATGGCGTGATCAACTACATCGACTCGCCCAAGCAGGAGCTCAAGCGGGTGCTGGTGCAGGTCAAATCCGGCCACGTCAACAGCGGGACGGTGCGCGACCTGGGCGGCACGTTGACCAACGAGCAGGCGGAGATCGGTGTGCTGATCACACTCGAGCCGCCCAGCAAGGATATGTCCTCCGCGGCAGCTTCCGCCGGCTATTACGATTCTGTATTCTGGGAGAAATCCTACCCCCGCCTGCAGATCCTCACCATCGAGCAGCTTCTGGCAGGGGCGGAGGTCAAGATGCCGCCGGAGACGGGCACCTTCATGGCCGCGCAGAAGGTGAGGAAGAGCGAGGGCAAGCAAGGAGAGTTTGATATCAGGTAGAATAAGTGCTTTGGAACGCGAAAGACGCGAAAAAGCGCGAAAGTTCGCGAAAGGTTTCGTGACTTTCGCGAACTTTCGCGAGTTTCGTGCTCCAGAGTTCTTTCGTGCTTTTCGTGCTCCAGAGGTCTTTCGTGCTCCACAGGTTTGCGGATTACCTGTACCTGCACCAGGGCGGCTACCGGTTGTGCCTGCTGGTCACCTTTGGCGAGAAACCAATCCAGCCGCGGCGTTTTGTGCATAACTGGGAAATCGAGCCATCCGAGTGGGATTAGATTCTGCGAGCTAATCGGGTAATGATTGTTCTTGGACACCGGGAGGCGCACACAATTTGGGGAAATTCGTGGTTGACATCATGATGGGAAGAATGCTATACTCATATAGCATATATGCTATAATGATGTTCGCTATCGCCGCACTTTTGCAATGGGATGGTCGACCATGTGGATGATTGAGTTCTTCGAAAAAGATAATGGTCGCTGTCCAACTCGGGATTTCCTGGATAAATTATCGCCCGCGGTAGATCTTCCTCATATTATGGAGAGGTTCGGCCAGCTAGAAGAACACGGATACAAACTCGACCGTCCTCTTGCCGCTCATCTGGGAGATGGCATATATGAATTAAGGGTAAAAACGATCAATGGCCCATTCCGGTTTTTTTATTTCTTTTTTGTTGAACAAACCATCATTATTACCCATGGCAGGAAGAAGAAAGAAGTAACCCAAGCGGATCAACGACTCGCTGATGAATATCGCACCATTTATTATGCCAGACATGGAAAAAAACGATGAAACTGAGTGAGCTTGACAAAAAACTGCAAGAAAACCCCGAATACGTCCAGGCGATGGATGAGCTGGCGCTGCATTTTGAGCTGGCCGATGCCGTCCTGCGGGCACGCCTGCAGAAGGGCTGGTCTCAAACTGACCTGGCCAAAGCTGTGGGAACCAAACAAGCCAACATATCCAAGATCGAATCTGGCCTGGCCAACCCGACTCTGACCATGATCCATAAACTTACCCAGGCGCTGGACCTGGTTGTGTGGATGGTTGAAAAACAACCCGCTATGCCGGTGCAATACTCGCTCGACACTTCCAATGCTTGTGTTCAAACCGGGATATACCAGCCTTACTGGCCTGCACCTCTCATGGAGACGCAGTATAAGGTGATCTCCGATTCTAGCGCTGAAAATGAAGGCTACCACGTATGATCGAGCACATATTTTCAGTTTTATGCAATGGTGTCTCAATTGATGCTGAGACGAACGCCATCAGCCTCTTCAAAGTCTTTGAGCAATTGACCGTCTTTACTGAACCAAAGCAGTCTGTGCGGTTATCGATCCATTTCGAGATCCTGTCGCTTTGGACACGCCACTCCCCGGATGTTCCCTGTCGTGGTAAAACCCGCATCACCTTCAGCTCGCCATCCAACGTGCAGAAACAACAAGCTGAAATGGGGATTGATCTCAGCCTGGCCACCAATTATCGTTCCAGGATTATCTCAGACGGGATCGAGCTGACCGGCCCAGGCAAATATCAATTCATCATCGAATTGCAGCAGGAAGAGGACCCAGCCTGGGTTAAAGTTGCCAGCTTACCAATCCTGGTCACATATCGACCCGTACCACCCGCCGAACAGGCCTAACAAAATAATTAGTACCTGTTATGGTGCGTTCACCAGACACATAGCCCCCTCTCTCTGGAAGGGAGAGGGGGCTGGGGGTACTCTCCTCTCATATCCTCGAATTCCTCCACCTTTCCCCCAACATCCTCAATCAATTATTTGAATTAAGATACAATTAACTGGTTGGTTTCTAACCAATCTATCCAGGAGGGATTATATTGGATAATACGCAATACACCCCCAATCGCCGCCTCGTCCTTGCCCTGCGCATCGTCATTGCCGCCCAGCTCCTCACCCTCCTTCTCGGCCTCGCCCTCATGCAGATGTTCCCCGGCCTGGTGCTTGTCCTCACCATCCTCGTCATCCTCGCCTCGCTCCTGCTCACCCTGGCTACCTACGCCCTCTATCGCGCCCATCCTCTGACCAAAGCCAAGCTTTCCCTCCAAAAACAGTTAGGCCAAATCGGCGCCTCAATTCTTGCTACCAACGGCAATCAAAAAGCTGCCAAACGCTCACGCGACGCAGCCCTTTTCGAACAAGAGCAGGAGATCAAGCGCACCATCGCCTCTCTTCAAAACGCTTATTTTGCCATGCAGCTCAAGCAACAGCCGATCGATCAAGCCAAGATTCCCGGCATTGGCCCCAAGCTTAAAGAACGTTTAGCTGCCCACCGCATTCTGACGGCCTATGATGTATCCCCCGATATCGCCAACCTTGAAGGCTTCGGCGCCTCAAAATCCGAGGCGCTGCTCGATTGGCGCGCCTCTGTCATCACCGCCCTGGAGCCAGGTAAGCCCAAAAATTTACCCTCTGAAAAGCGCGCCGCCATCCAACAATCCTATCAGGGGCGCATCTCGAAAGCCGAGGCTGACATATCCGCCTCAACCAATCGGCTTACTCAGCTAGAATCACAGCGCATCAATCTTGAAACCTCGCTTGCTGCTCAGCAAGGGACCACCTTCTCCCAATATCTCCAACCCAACCTGACCGCAGTTACCGCCGGCAAGCTTTCCCCCAAGATCGCCTCTGCCCTCACCGCCGCCCTCCTCGCCCTCACTACCCTCTTCCAGTGTGGCCAGGGTGCCCGCTCCACCTTTGCCGTGATCGCCAGCTCAATTCCCACCAATACCCCCACCTTTACCCTGACTTTTACCCCAACCCAGACCAACACCCTCACCCCAACCTGCACCTCAACCTGGACCCTGACCCCCACCATCACCCGCACCCCGACCATTACTCTCACACCCACAATCACCAACACACCAACCATAACGCTTACCCCCACTATCACCCCCACCAGCACCCGCACCTTCACGCCCACTCCCACACGTACCCTCACCCCGACCATCACCCGCACTTTTGTCCCCCTGCCCACCAGCACCCCAATCTGCAACTGCAATATCGATTACGATTGCTCTAACTTTTCAACCCATAACCAGGCACAAGCATGTTTTGTCTACTGTGGTGGTTCATCTACTTACAACTGGTCCAACCTGGACGCCAATAATGATGGAATTGCCTGCGAGTCACTGCCCTGAGATAATAAATTCACATATGAAAACCTAGCCACCTGACAGTTTCCTCACTAGTAGGTGCATAAGGGAAGTCGAATAAGCCGATCATTGGTGAGGCACCTTTCGATGAAGCGTAGACCAATTGTACTCTCGAGATAGAAGCTGGGACTTTGTCTCCTTCCCAACCATCGTACCATCCCTTGACCATCTAATTTTGGCGGACTGAGTAGGCCCAGTCCGCTGCAGGGGTTGTTAGGCGACAATGAATGCAAGGCTCTGGTTGCCAGGATATTATTGCATCCTCATCGGCTTGATGTGCGGCTCGATAATACGTGATTCGGAAACCGATCTAGAAACAGCCAGCAGGCAATGCTTGTGGCAATGGCGAGAACAACCGCAAAACCTAATAAAACCGGAAAAAGGTCAGATGGAGTACCAAAGATCATACAATCCAACCATCCCCCAGGCGAGGCCAAAGACGAGAACCCACCACCAAGCGTGCTGTACCCGTTTACGCAATAACCACCATTGCGGTAATGCGACCGTCGTGCCGAGAACAATCATTCCGAGCACGATCCTGACCGTACTGTTGCCAGGGATAAACACCCCGCTGAAGATAAAACCAATGACAAAAGGCATCAACCAACCCAGAAATGTCGCGGCAATCCACCATCCCATGTGGGGTAAATAGCGACGAAGCAGAATGTACTGGAGGATACCTGTCAACAAGCCTATGATTGGGAATAACAGATACAAGAGTAGGGATCCATCATCTCTCTCTTTCTGTAACCAGGGACATGATTGCCCAGGTGATATACCATGCCATTATGACAGCAATGGCATTCAGTGCAACCCATCTGAAATAAAAGAACCAACCGGGCTTTTCATTCGCGATAATCATCATCGTCTCCTTTCGAAATCTGAGATCGTGCCAGCGCTCCTGGATGATCGAAGGCACGAGCCCTGCAATTTCATGAACAACAGCGCAAGGCCACTGCCCTATCTGTTCCGCGTCACGCAAGCGGCACAAAATAACCTTCTGAATTTCGGAGTAGAACTCATGCCGAAACCTGGGTGGGTAGAGCTTCAGCAATGATTCAATAAAGCGCAGACCCAGGCTTCGAATATGCCACTCGGAATTGTCCATCTTCAATGGCTTTCGTTCAGGCGTGTTCTTGTGAGGTGAACCATACTTTGCAGGCGTTTGGTTTCAAGCTGAAAAATCTGACGGCCAAGGTCGCTGAGCATATAGAGTTTCCGTTCTCGGCTTTCTTGGTTTGGATTTTCGTCCTCCAACCGCTCGATCCAGCCATCCTCCAGCATGCGCCGGAGCGCTGTATATAAGGTGCCAGCAGCCAAAACGACTCTGCCCGTGCTCATTAACTCCACGTCCTTGATGATGCCATAACCATGTTTGGGGGTTGTTGCAAGACTAAGAAGTATGAAAAATGAAGTTTCGGTAAGAGGCAAATAATCTTGTGCTTCCATCAGTACTCCTTATATAGTCAGGCTATATATCGCATAACTATATATTAGTCGTTTTTCGGGTAAAAGTCAAGTATGCAATCCATCTAATTATTATCATTAGTGGAACACTAGCGACCCGACACTTCAACAAAAGAATAGTTGATCGGCAGTTCGTAGGTTGGGTTGAGGGCGTCAATATTTTACATCATCCTATAGTCCCCAGCCCGAAACCCAACATCCCCCTGAAGGGTGGGTCCGGGGGTAGCTCCCCCCTCTCCCTGAAAGGGAGAGGGGCCGGGGGTGAGGGTTATTGCATTTCCCCTCAATTTTCTCTATAATAAAATCACCGCATCATCGTCCCCATTCGCGTTATTGGCGGAAAAATCCATCTATGTAATCTGTGCAATCTGTGGATAAATCTCCGCTTCCCAACTATTGGAGGTCCCCCATGAACCGCACCACCCTCACCCGTTTTACCCTCGTCTTCTTTCTCCTCTCCCTGCTCACCTCCGCCCCCATCGACCGCGCCACCAGCGCCCCCATCCCCTCCGGCACCCACGTTCCCGGCGCCTTCGAAATCCACATCTTCGACGTCGACCAGGGCGACTCCCAACTGATCATCTTCCCCAGCGGCTTCACCCTGCTCATCGATGTTGGCGAGCCTACCTACAACACCGACAAAAACGCCGTCCTCATCGCCTCCAAGATCCGCCAGCTCACCGGCGGCTCTCACATCGACGTCGGCCTCATCACCCATCTGCACACGGATCACGTTGGCTACGCTGGCACTGGTGGCTTCTGGGCGCTTATCGAAGAGCAGGGCATCACCTTCGACAAGATCATCGACCGTGATTCCGGCATCTGGCAGGACGGCCTCGATGGCACCCCTACCGACGGCATCTGCAATTACGCAACCGAGATCGTCTGGCACAACGCCGGCGACGTCACCAACACCCCCCGCAAATGGATTTGCTATGCCACTGACCCCGCCAACACCCTCATCTACGGCTGGCGTGAGCTTGCCCAGCTCGGCTCCACAACCCAGATCGATCCCCCCGACCCGGATGTCACCGTCACCATCATCCAGGTCGACGCCGCTGGCCTGCTGCAGGCCGACGGCATCACCCCCGTCGCCGGCGACCACACCGCCGACCCCACCCCCCCCAGCGAAAACGACTACAGCATCGCCCTCAAGATCACCTACGGCGCCATCGACTATGTCACCGCTGGCGACACCGACGGCGAATACTACAGCGAATACAACGACGGTGAAACCCTCATCGCCCCGCTGATTGGCCCGGTAGAGCTAATGCACGTCAACCACCACGGCTCCGACCACTCCACCAACCAGTTCTACGTCGACACCCTCAACCCCGCCGACGCCTTCATCTCATGCGGCTCCACCTACGACCATCCCGCCCAAGAAGTCCTCGACCGCCTCACCGCCACCGCCGACGTCTACCAGACCAACGAATGTGAGATCGAAGAACCCCGCGACTACACCGGTGTCCACACCGCCACCGGCGACATCACCATCCGCTCCTCGACGGCCTCACCTACGCCGTCTCCTACATACAGTGGGCCTACCTGCCCTTCATCTTTAAACCCTAGTCGCCGCGGTCACTGTCCGCTCCGCTCCGCCGGCCAGCCCCCCTGGTGATAAAGCCTCCCTTTAACCCCCATCCGCCCCATGCGTCATTTGCCGTACCCACCCCCTCCGGTTTAAAATGTTTTCTCCGCGTTCCCTGCGTTCTCTGCGGTAAACCGTTTTTCTCTGTGTGCCAGGTGGTAAATGCTCTCCCCTCCCCAACCTTAAAACCACCATTTTGGTCTTGTGAAACCAGAACAAATGTGCTATAATACGTCCGGACCCGTGCATCTACCCTCGGATGCACGTCCTCCTTTTCCCTTTAAAAACATTCGGAAAATTCGTCCATTCGTCCATTCGTCCCATTCGTACTGATCCTTAACCCCACCCTCCTATGACCTCTCCCTCCTCCACCCCAACCCACCCACGCCGCCCACCTCACCCTATTTGTTTTATTTGTTCCATTGATCCTCCGCATTGAACCTCATTCAATCTCCAGCGCTCTCTCACGCATCCCCGTGCATTTAGACGAGTATCTACCCATGGTTGGTTTCGCGCCTTTCTCAGCCTTTCGCGTTTTTTCGTGTTCCAAAGCATTCCCGCCTCCACCGCCCGCCAGTATTTGTTCCTTTGTTTTGTCCTCTTTTCCCCCCATTCGCGCCAATTCGCGTGGATTAGCGGATAACTCTTTTCACCATCCCCCCATGTCGAAATGCTCTATCCGTGTTCATCCGCTCTTATCTGTGTTTATCTGTGTCCGGGTTTTGCCCCCATCCTCTCACCTTAACGGCTATAATAGTATCATTCTCTCCTCCCCCGAGCCTTAGCATGCACGAAATCCTCCTCAACCTGCACATGCACACCCGCTATTCCGACGGGCACGTCTCCCACGACCAGGTCGCCGCGGCCGCCCTCAAAGCCGGCCTCGATGCGGTCATCGTCACCGACCACAACGTGTGGGTGGATGGGCCGGAGGAGTACTACCGTAAAAATGGGCGCAAGGTGCTGCTGCTGGTGGGGGAAGAGGTGCACGACCAGGGGCGCGACCCGCAGAAGAACCACCTGCTGGTGTTCGGGGCGGGGCGCGAGCTGGCGACCTACGCCTACGACCCGCAATTGCTGCTCGACCAGGTCAACCAGGCGGGCGGGCTGGCGTTCCTGGCTCACCCGGCAGACCAGGCGGCGCCCGCCATCGGCGAGACGGACATCACCTGGGTGGAGTGGGGGGCGCGCGGCTTCCACGGGCTGGAGGTGTGGAACTGGTTCTCGGAGTTCAAGGGGCATATCAAGAGCAAGCTGCACGCCATCTATTATGCGTATAGCCCAAGCAAGTCCGGCTGTGGCGCCGACCCGGAGGCGCTGCGCAAATTCGACGAGTTGCTGGCGCAGGGGCGCAAGCTGGTGATGATCGCCGGCTCGGACGCCCACGCCCTGCCCGGTCGCCTGGGCCCGCTGCGCCGCACGCTGTTCCCCTTCGAGTTCCACTTCCGCACGGTCAACCTGCACCTGCTGCTGCCGCGCCCGCTGGGCGATGACAGCACCATCGATGCGATGCTGGTCTACCAGGCGCTGCGCCGGGGACACTGTTTCATCGGCTACGACCTGCCCGCCCCGACGCGCGGCTTTCGCCTGACCGTGCATGCCAAAGAGAAGATCGGCACGATGGGCGACGAGTTTTCGGCCAAAGGCGGCATCACCATGCAGATCAAGCTGCCGCTGCGCACCGAGTGCACTGTGCTCAAGGATGGGCAGCCGGTGAAGACCTTCCGCAACCGCGATCTGTGCACTTACATCACCTCCGAGCCGGGCATCTACCGTGTCGAAGCCTACATCCATTACAAGGGGCGGAGGCGGGGGTGGATCTATTCCAACCCGGTGTATATTAAGGGATAGGGGATAGGGGTGAGGGAAAGGGGTGAAGGATTTCTATGCTAAACCAGGCTTACACGATGAAATTGGCGGAAGAACCCCTTCCCGGCGTTGTCATGGAAACCACCCCCTGCCCGTTAGGCTGCCCGGCGGGGGATGAGTGGGTGCTGGACAGCTATGACTACCACAACCGTCTGCCGGGGAAATTCCGGGTGGTCAAATGCCGGACGTGCGGGCTGATGCGCACCGACCCGCGCCCCGCGCGGATACCATTGGGCTATATTACCCCACTGATTACGCCCCCTATGCCATTACAACGATAAAGCCAGCGGGGAAAACGCCAGCGTGGAAGAAACTGCTGCGCAGTGCCATGCCATTTTATAACCAGCACCTGCCAAAGCTGAAACCGGGCTATCTGCTCGAGGTGGGCTGCGCTTCGGGAGCGTTCCTGCAGCAGATGGCGCAGCTCGGCTGGCAGGTCGAGGGGATCGAGCCAGCGCGGGAGAGGCGGCACAGGCGGCGGGGAGGCTGGGCTGCCGGGTGCAGGCGGCGCGGCTCGAAGCCGCCGATCCGCCCCTACAGCCGCTGGACCTGGTCGCTGCCTGGATGGCGCTGGAGCACCTGCACCATCCCATCCCCGCGCTGCAGAAATTGGCTGCGTGGAGCAAAGCGGGCGGCTGGCTGGCGTTATCCGTGCCCAACTGTGCCTCCTTTGAGTACAGCCTGTTCCGGGGATACAACTATGGCGTCCATCTGCCCGCCCATCTCTACCATTTCACCCCCCGCACCCTGCGCAAGGTGCTGTGGCAGGGCGGCTGGCGGGTGGAGCGCATCTTCCACCAGCGCACGCTGGGCAATCTATTCGGCAGCCTTGGCTATTATCTGCGTGAGCATGGGCATGAAAATCGCCTGGTCGACTGGTTATGTGCCTACCCGCTGAACGGTAAGATGCACATCCTGTTCTACCCCGTGGGCTGGCTGCTGAGCCTGGTCGGGCAGACCGGGCGGATGACGGTGTGGGCCAGGAGACGCGAGGAGGAATAAGATGACTGCCCAGAAACTCAATTCAGAAGAATTCAATTACCTGCCGGTGACCCTTGCCGTCTGGCCTGACTTCGAGTTTCTCTTCACCGAGCCGGGTATCCAGAACGGCTGCTGGTGTATGTACTGGCGGCTGCGCCGCGCCGACTGCCAGCACGGCTACGGCGAGGGCAACAAGGGGGCCTTCAAAGCGCTGCTGGAGAATGGCAAAATCCCCGGCATCCTGGCATACCACCAGGGCAAGCCGGTGGGGTGGTGTGCGATTGCGCCGCGCGAGGAAACCGCGGTGCTGGATCGCTCGCCGACGCTGAAGCGTGCCGACGAGCAGCCGGTCTGGTCGATCACCTGTTTTTTCATCTCGAAGCCCTACCGCCGCCAGGGGATGACAGAGTTACTGATCCAGGCGGTGCTGGACTACGCCCGGCAGAACGGGGCGCAGATCGTGGAGGCGTACCCGCTGCGCACGGAGATCACCAAGCTGCTGCCGTACGAGCGCTACATGGGCATCCAATCCACCTTCGAGCGCGTTGGTTTCCAGCTCGTTGCCCAGCGCTCCGACCGCCGGCCCATCATGCGCTATTATTTCGCCGACCCTGCCCCTGCATCCCCTCCCTCAACGCTTGCGTAGTGGCGCAGGGGGGAGTTTCATCACCCGAATCCATTCGTAGCCCCCTGCGCCCCTACAACCGCCCCGCAATCCCGACCCGCCGGGCAATAGGGTTAGCCCTGCAAGGGCTTGCATGAGCTGAGGCGGGGATTTATCCCCTGCCGGAGGGTCCGCCTCCTCCCGCAAAAAAACCTGTGCCCTCCCATACCTCACCGGTTTTCTCCCTCCACCCGGCAGCGCCTGATCAGAATTCTGGTTTTTCGCTCTTCCCTTTCCCCCGCTCTATCTCTATCCGTGTTCATCCGCTCGTATCTGTGTTTATCTGTGTTATGGTTTGCGCTCAATCTATGTTATGGTTTTTTCTTCGCCACCACCACCAGATTCCCACTCGTCTTGGAGTCAAACCCCTCCCCGCCCAGGCTGCCATAAGCCTCCAGCCTCGCCAAAGCCCGCCTCATGCAGCGCCGCCCCCAGCTCATCCTGCAGCAGCGGGCGCAGGCGGGTGGTGTGGAGCTGCTGCGTCCAGGAAGCTTCCCCCTGGCGCTGCAGGCTGAGGATGTTGAAGCTGATCAGGCTGTCGGGGTCGAAGTCGTAGAAGCGCAGGAAGAGCCACTCGGCGTCCCCTTCGCGGTGCGACTGCAGGCTCCATCCAGCGCTGGCGGTTTGCCAGCACCAGGTCGAAGTTGCGATTCTGCAGGATGAGCAGCCCGCCCGGCGCCAGGCAGCGGGCGAAGTCGACCAGCGCAGCCTGCAGGCCGGCTGTGGTGAGCAGGTGGGGTAAAGAGTTGCCCAGGCAGAGCAGGGCGCCGAACGAGCCTTCCCCAAAAGTGCCGCGACAGGTCGCCGAATCCGGCGGGCTCGAAGCGCACATCCACACCTGCACTCAGCGGCATTGTGCCGTGCCCGCTCGATCATCGGGGCGCTCAGGTCGGCGCCCGCGGTAGCATACCCGCGCTGCGCCAGGGCAATGGCATGCCAGCCGGTGCCGCAGGCGGCGTCCAAAACAGGTAGCGACGCAATATTTTGCGTCGCTCTGGATTTTGTTATTTGGGTGAGCAGAAAGGGGATTTCAAAATTCAACCGGCCAGGCCAGTCGACGAAGCGGTCATAATCCAGGCTGAAACGATCGTACATGCGGGCAGGTCAATCCGCGGGGGTGAATTCGATGCTCTCGATCACCTTTTCCACCACTCTGGACTGCGCATCCATCATATCCGCCGAGAAAAAGCGGGCGGTGATCAAGTACAGGCGCAGCCCATCCAATACGTAGATCTGCTGTAAATAGATTGGCGTGTTGTTTGTATCCGTCTGCATGAAGGTGCGCTGGATCGCCGGCAGCCCGCCCACCTGCAGCTCCTCTTTGCTCAACAGGATGGCGGTGACGTAGTACTCACGGAATTTCGCCCATTCTCTTTCATCTACCGCTTCCACGCTGGTCTCGGTCAACTGATCGTACCAGGTGATGCTGAAGTTGTAGTCCTCTGGCGCGCTCAGGATGACCACACACTCCAACTCGCCTGACAGGCAGGCCTCGTTTGTGCTGGTGTCCTCCTCTGTCCAGTCTTCCGGAATGGACAGGCGGATGCCATCGCCTTCGATCTGCCGGGTTCCACCGCTGGTCTGGTTGAGCAACAGCCAACCTGCGGATACGAACACCCCCACCAGCAGCAGCACCGCCAGCGCCAGCAGCCAGGGTGAGCCGCCCAGCCGGCGGGGTTGTTTCTTTTTTGGATCGGCAGAAGATGTGGTCATAGCGGCCTCCAGGGGATGATTATACCCGGAATCGATTTGGTGGTATCATATCCCTGCGTTTGTTACACGATTTTCACGCCACCCACCCCAACACTACATTAAGGACCCCTATGTACCACCATTCACACCCCACCCTGCTTAAAATCCTGTATCTGCTTTTCATCGCCGCCTTGCTGGTTCCCCTCGCAGCCTGCAGCAATAAGCCCGAGGCGGTGTCGTTCATGGTCTTCGGCGACCCGGCAGAATACGCCGCCTACCAGACGTTGGTGGATGCCTTCCAGGCAGAGCACCCCGAGATCGCCATCGAGCTGATCAATATCCCCTCCCAGTCTGACTACCGCAAGCGCCTGGCAGCCGACCTGGCGGCGGGCACCCCGGCGGATGTGGTGCTGATCAACTACCGCCGCTATGCCGCCTTTGCCGTCCAGGGTGCGCTCGAGCCGCTGGCGCCCTACCTGGCGAAATCTGAGCTGATCGCCGAATCCGACTTCTACCCGCAGTCGATCGCGCCCTTCACCTGGAACGGGCAGTTGATGTGCATCCCGCAGAACCTGTCCAGCCTGGTGGTGTACTACAACAAATCCTTGTTCGACCAGGCAGGCTTGCCCTACCCGGCAAACGATTGGACCTGGGAAGATTTCCAGGCAACCGCCGTCGCCCTGACCGTGGATCAGGACGGCGATGGGCTGAACGAGCAGTTCGGGCTGGGCATGGAGCCGTCGCTGATCCGCCTGACGCCCTTCATCTGGCAGGCTGGCGGCGAGGTAGTTGACAATCCCGCTGCCCCCACCCAACTGGCGCTCGCCTCGCCCGAGGCGCTGCGCGCGGCGCAGTTCTTCGTCGACCTGTCGGTCGTCTACCACGTGGTGCCCAACGTTGAAGAAGAGGCCGCCGAGGAGAGCGAGGCGCGCTTCATCAACGGCACCATGGCGATGTTCCTCAACTCACGGCGCGGCGTGCCGACCTACCGTGAGATCACCGGCTTCGAGTGGGATGTGGCGCCCATGCCGCAGGACGTGCAGCGCGCCAGCATCCTGCACGCCGACGCCTACTGCCTGCCCTCCGCTTCTGAGCACAAAGACGCTGCCTGGACCTTCATTGAGTATGCCAACTCGCCTGCCGGGCAGACGATCATCGCCGGCACCGGGCGCACCGTGCCCTCGCTGATGGCGGTCGCCGAGTTCAGCCGCGTTCCTGGACCCAAAGCTTGCGCCGGCCAACAGCCAGGTGTTCCTCAGCGAGCTGCCTTACATCCGCGCCCTGCCCATCGTACCGAACTGGGCGGATATCGAGGAGATCGCCGGCGAAGAGCTGATGCGCGCCTTCTACGGTCAGACGACAGTCGAGGACGCCATGCTTTCCGCGAATGGCCGCACCGTCATCTATTTCGGGGGAGGGGAATAGCTGGCAAGCATGACCCGAGCCCACCCCTCCCAGGCAGCCCACAACCGCCAGCTTGCCGCACTGCTCTCGCCCTACCTGGCCGGCGCGCTGCTGCTGGTGCTGCTGCCTGCCGGGCTGGCTTTTGGCATCGCACTGTTCCGCTACGACGCGCTCGAGCGCGCCGTTCTACCGCGGCCTGCAGAATTTCCAGGATCTGCGCCTGGAGCCGCTGCTGCCGGTGGCGCTGAGCAACTCGATCTTCTATATTGTCATGGCGGTGCCGCTGCGCATCCTGGCGGCGCTGGGGCTGGCGCTGCTCTACCTGCGCCCGCGGCGGCTGACCCGCGTGTACCGGGCGATCGCCTGCCTGCCCAGCGTGATCCCCGACGCGGCTTATGCGCTGGTGTGGCTGTGGATCTTCAATCCGCTGTACGGACCGCTGAACCTTGCCCTCAACGCGCTGGGGCTGCCGGCGCCGGGCTGGCTGACCGACATCACCACCGCCAAGCCGTCCTTCGTGCTGATGGCGCTGTTCCAGGTGGCGGAGGGCTTCGTCATCCTGCTGGCCGGTCTGAAGAGCATCTCGCCGGCGATCTATGCCGCGGCGCGGGTGGATGGGGCAGGGGGCTGGCAAGCCTTCCGCTACATCACCCTGCCGGTGCTGGCGCCCTGGCTGCTGCTGCTGACCATCCGCGACATCATCCTCAGCTTCCAATCCACCTTCACCCCGGCGCTGCTGATGACGCGCTGGCGGGCCGTATTACGCCACGCTGTTCCTGCCGCTGCTGATGTACGATGAAGCCTTCGATGGGCTGCGCTTCGGCATCGCCGCGGCGATCATGGTGCTGATGTTCCTGGTGGTAGCGGCGCTGATCCTGCTGGCGTACTGGCTGTTCGAAGAAGGCTGGGGGGACGATGAGCTCTGAGCTTCGTCCCCAACGCCGCCCGGAGCGCCAATCCGGACGCCGAATGCGCACTGTATTCAACGCTTCCGGCTACCACCTGGCAGCGGCGCTCATCTCGCTGCTGTGCCTGCTGCCGCTGCTGTGGATGCTGGCGGCTTCGCTACGCCAGACCGGCACCCCGCTGCCGCGCACGCTGGACATCTTCCCCTGGCCCCCAGTCTGGGAGAACTATGCCCGCATCTTCGAGATCGTGCCGCTGGGGCGCTACCTGCTCAATTCAATATTTGTGGTGGCACTGGCGGTACCGCTGACGCTGCTGACCGCCTCCTGGGCTGGCTTTGGCATGTCACAGCTGCCCCGCCGCCTGCGCACCCGCCTGCTGGTGCTGTCGATCCTGCTGCAGATGGTGCCGGTCACCGCGCTGTGGCTGACCCGCTTCCTGCTCTTCTCGTGGATCGGGCTGACCAACTCGCACCTGGCGCTGATCGCCCCGGCGCTGATGGGCGCCAGCCCACTTTTCGTGCTGCTGTTCTATTGGAGCTTCCGCCGCGTGCCGCTCGAGCAGTACGAAGTCGGCGCGTATGGACGGCGCCACACCGATCACGTTATGGCGCTTGATCGGTTTGCCGCAAGCGCGCCCGGCGCTGCTCGCCGTGGGGCTGCTGGCGTTCCTGCTGTTCTGGAACGATTTTATCAACCCGCTGCTCTACCTCAAGTCCACCCGGCTGTACACGCTGCCGGTTGGTCTGATGCAGCTGCAGGAGCTGGACAAAACCAACTGGCCGCTGCTGATGGCGGCCTCGGCGCTGGTCACTCTGCCAGCGGTAGTTGTGTTTCTCTGGTTGCAGCGTGCCTTGCTGGGCGAGGCGGTCCATAGTGAAACTTGACCAATTTTGCCCATTATCACACCGATTTGAGGAACTATGCGTCATACTACACAAGAAGTGCTAACCGAACCTGATTTATTGCAGCGCGCACAGCGATTTGAAGGTAAAGCACTGGCTGAGATCTACGATACTTACAGCCAAGAACTTTACAACTACGCATACCGGCAATTAGGCAACCCGACCCAGGCCGAGGAGTGTGCCGCAGAAACGTTCAAACGCCTGCTGGAGGCCCTGTCGCAACGCAAGGGGCCGCGTGATCATATCCGAGCATACCTGTACCGCATCGCTCATAACTGGATCACCGACCAATACCGCAGACAGCCTCTCTCCGATGTGAGCCTGGAAGATCAGATGATCTCCGACCCCGGCCCCTCGCCCTTTCAAGCTACGGCAGACAATATGGAGCGGGAACGGCTGCGGGAAGCGCTGATGAAGCTGAACACCAACCAGCGCCTGGTGGTTGCCCTGAAATATCTCGAAGGGTGGAGCAGCCCTGAAATTGCCAAAGCACTCGACCGACCCCTGGAAGCCGTCAAAGGCTTGCTTCACCGGGGAATTGAAAACCTCCGTCTTCACCTGACCGGTGAGACGAACACACAGGAAGAAGAATGAACACAGAACCGAACGACCCCAAAATCGAAAGAATGTTTGACCAGCTCCGTGAAGTGCCGCCCCGCGATCGCCTGGCAGCTGTTCATGGACGTGGTCGCTTCCTGGCGCAAGCTGCAATGCTGAGGAATACTCAGCCCATCCCGCAACGCAAGGGCTGGCTATCAATGCTGTTCAGCCCTGCTTTCCTTTACCGTAAGGAGAAACTCGCCATGGTCGCAACCTTCATTGTCATCCTCGCTTTATTGTTCGGCGGCACCGGCATGACCGCCTATGCTGCCCAGGACAGCCTGCCGGGGGAAGCACTCTACCCGGTCAAAACCCTGATGGAAGATGTCCGCCTGGACCTGACCAAAGATCCCACCAAGCAGTTTGAGCTGCTGGATGAGTACCTCACCATCCGCTTCACAGAGATGGACGATCTGAAAGCTGCCGGGATTCCGGTCAACTCAGCGCTCGCCAATCGCCTGCTGCTGCAGCTCGATCAGATGATGACACTGGCTGCCAGCCAGGCGGATGCCGACATGATCGAGAACCTGGATCACCTGTATCTGCGCATCATGGATCAGGATCGCCTGAGCTGGACTGATGAGGATGAAGAAGGTGAGGTCTATGGTGTTGGCCTGCAGTTGCGCGAAGAGATCACCACCCGCGCTCGCCTGATGGTCGAAGGCACCGAGGACCCGATCGAATTCCGCCTGGAGCTGCAAAACCGCACCCAGACCAACATCCCCGTCGAAGTTCCCTCCTACCCACCCGTCAGCACGCCTGGCAGCTTTGGACCTGGCGAGCCCAATACCGATCCTAACGGTACGGGCACCGGCACCGGCGCCAACACCACCGACCCCGGCCTGACTGGCACCACTCAACCTTACTACTACATCCCTGGACAGGGCGGCATGGGCACCGGCCAGAAAGGGAAACCGTAGATTTGGCCTTCATGGTCAAGCAGGGTGTGATCGAATGAATCTACACTGCGGCTGCGCACCCTGCACCCTCCTTGGGTAATTCCTCCTTAGCAAGACCGGATTCTCCCGAATCCGTGACCTCCCTCACAGAGACCCGGTGTCAGCCCCACCGGGTCTCATTCTATGTAATTTTTAAGAACATCGCCTAGAGATAGAGAGGATGGGGGTGAGAAAACCATTACACAGATAAACACAGATAAGAGCAGATGAACACGGATATTTTGGAAGGAAAACAATTGCACCGCACTTCGGTGGTGTGTTGCACCTGGTTATATGAGATAATATTCCCTTGGTATGAAAAAAGTCACCTCCTTTGCCTTTTACTTTCTCTTCTTTGGCGCCAACGCGGCCTATATGCCGTACCTTGTGCTGTGGTTTCAATCGCTGGATTTCAGCGGGGCGCAGATTGGGGTGCTGACCAGCCTGTTTCCGCTGCTGGCGATGGTCGGAGTACCCCTGTGGACCGGGCTGGCGGATGCAACCCGCCGCCACCGCTTGATCATGAGCCTGTCCATGCTGGTACCGATCGGGTTTGGCCTGCTGATGCCGGAGCTGACCAGCTTCCTGCCGGTGTTGATCCTGGTGATCTTGTTCGCGTTTTTCGGCACGCCGGTCAACGCCTTTGCCGATTCGGCTACGATGGCGATGCTGGGAGAGCGGAAAGAGCTCTACGGTCGCGTGCGCCTGGGCGGTACCTTCGGCTGGGGGATCGCCTCGCTGCTGTTTGGCGCGCTGATCGAGGATCACGGGCTGCGGCTGGGGTTCTATTCCTTTGCCGGCGTTTCCTGCCTGGCGCTGCTGGTTAGCCAGGGCTTCAGCTTCAAACAGGCCGAAATCCAGGGAGTCTTTCCTGAGCGGGGCTCGCACGCTGCTGGCAAACCGCCGGTTTATGCTTTTTCTGCTGATGGCGATGGTGTGCGGGATCGGCCTGTCCATGGTGAACAACTACTTGTTTGCCTATATGGAGGAATTGCACGCGACGCGAAGCGCGATGGGGCTGGCACAAACCCTGGCAACCCTGTCTGAGCTGCCGGTGCTGCTGTTTTCCAGCCGGCTGCTCAAACGGCTCAAACCCCACAGCATGCTGATGATGGGCATGGGATTCATCGTGCTGAGGCTGCTGGTGTACGCGGCGATCAGTACACCGCAGGGCGTGCTGGTATCTCAACTGATGAACGGGCTGACCTACGCCGTGGTGTGGGTGGCAGGCGTGTCGTATGTCGATCAGACCGCCCCGACTGGGATAAGCGCCACGGGTCAGGGGCTGTTTGGCAGCATGGTGTTTGGGGTGGGCTCGGCGATCGGCGGCTTCTCGGGCAGTATGCTGCTGGAGGCGCTGGGCGGGCGGGGGATGTTCGGGGTGACGGGGCTGTTCATGCTAGCCTTCATGGGGGTGCTGATGGTGCTGGAGCGGAGGTGGGCGCCGGCGGGGGTGGTTGGGGGCAAATAAATTCGCAAACAAAACTTGTGCTGCAACTGGATGACGAGAGTTTCGTTCTCTCGTTCCCACGTTCCGCGTGGGAACGCCTCCCCGACGCTCCGCGTCGAGTCACGGGATGTGCGCCTGCCAGTGGACGCGGAGCGTTGTCACCAGGGAAAAGCGTTCACCAGGGAGTACAGGACGCCAGGGTGGCTCACCTCACCCCCACCACGGTGAACAATGTATCCGCCTCCATCACCGGCTCCATGCTGAAGCCGTGCAGCACTTCCACTTGCTTGAACCCCGCCTGGCGGTAGAGCTCGGCGGCCTGGTCCTGGGTGTACCAGCGGGTGGCGGGGGAGCGCAGGTGGTGCTCCTGGGTTATAACCCTGCCATTGACCAGCTTATCGTAGCGATCCTCGGTATGCTCGAACTGCGCCACAGGATCGTAACGCGCCCGCGACCACTTGCGAAATACGGTGCCATCCCACGGGCGGGTTTTCTCTCCCACCAGCTCCCAGGTGGTGTTTTCCAGCGGGTCGCCAGGCTGCCATAAGAGCATGAAGGGCATCACCAGCGCCCCGCCGGTGAGCAAATGCTCGTAAAAGCGGCGCATCGCCCGGCGGGCCTTCTCCGGCTCCAACAGCAGCTGGAACGCGCTGGACGGCACCAGAATCGTGCGGTAAGTCCGCGGCAGCGCCAGCGTATCCATCCACTGTTCGTGCAGGTTGGGACTTAGTCCCAACGGCGAGGCCTTCTGGCTGCACATCGCCAGCATCTCGGGCGAGTTATCCACGCCATCGATGTCGATGCCCTGGGCCAGGTAATCCAGCATCAACCGCCCCGTCCCGCAGCCTACATCCAGCACCGGCTGCCCGAACTTCTCGATGCACTCCAGGTAGAAGAAACGGTCCGGCCACTGCGAGGTATCGCCGCGGAACAGGTCCCAGGTTTCGGCCATCAGGCCGTGATATTCGTATTCGTCAAGTTCGTTGGGCATCTGGGGTACTCCTTGGTTGTGGCGATCGGGTATACGCGTTCATAAGTCGACAGAAGTGGCAGCTTTCCAGGCGCGCAAATCCGCCAGGTGGTGCTCATAATGTTCAAACGTGTTGCCGGCAAACACCTGCCATGGCAGCCAATCCGGCGGCATTTCACGATACAGGGCGGCATCCTGGTAGGCGTCTTCGAGTAGCCCCTGCAGCGCGGCATACAGGCGGGGGTAGATCTCCTGCGCCTCTGCCAGCACATCCTCCAGGCTCCGCTCGCGGTTGGCCGTGTAAATGTGCGCATTGCGCTCATCGGTGGGCAGCCCCCACCACTCCGAGCCGAGCAGCGCCATCTGCTCGATCACGCCGATCATCTGCTGCTCGTGCCAGGTGATGTGCGCCAGCACGTCCTTGACCGACATCTCGCCGCTGGCGCCGGGCTGCAGCAGTTGGGCCGGGGAGAGGACGGCGAGGGCGGCCTCCAGCTCGGCGCGGCTGTGGGCCATGCGGTGGAGGAAGGTGGTTTTGTCCATGGGAGTCTCCTGAGCACAGAGAGTGATATCCTTGAATATAACATGATTAGGCCCTGCCCGGCGTCATCGCCAATTTACTTCACCCCAAAGCGGCGGCGCTGGGTGAACAGCAGCGCCAGCGTGATCGCATTGAGCAGCAGGACGGTCAGGTCCCAGGGGCCAATCTGGTCGGTGACTGCCAGGATCAGGTTCACTGCCACCTGGGCCAATCCCAGCCAGTACAGGGCGTGGCTGCCGCGCCCCAGCCCCCAGGCGACCCACAGCAGCAGCAGCGCGTTGGCGAACATCAATCCCACCACCACCCAGGCGACGTAGACATACATATCGCCCAACGGGAAGCGGAACAGGCTGTAGATGCCCAGCCCGACCCAGATCAGGGCGTTGACCAGCAGCAAGAGCTGCGCAGCTCGTAAGGGCGCGCCAGGGCTGGCTTTCAGCTCCACAGCATTCGATGGATTGTTTTCCATCGCCTCAGCCTGCCTTCAAGTACTTATAATCCTGGGCGGCGAATAGGTGCCCGCTGGGGCCGTAATCTTCCAACAGCGCCGGCACCAGCGCCCCCGGCAGCACGGTCTCGACGGCGTGCTCGCCGTCCGGACCGCCCATGTCGGTGCGCAGCCAGCCGGGGTCGAGCAGGTTGACCAGCACATTGCTGCCGCGCAGCTCGGCTGCCAGGTCCTGGGTATACTTGTCCACCGCTGCCTTGGAGGCGCTGTAGGGGGCCAGGTTGGGCACATCGCGGATCCCCGAGGTCAGGTTGATCACCCGCCCGAAGCCGTGGTGCTGCATGCCGGGGATAAAGGCGCCGCACAGCGCCACCAGGGAAAAGAAGTTGACCTGAAAGCACGCCTGCCACTCCGCCTGGCTGATCTGCCACACCGGCTTCCAGTCGTTCTGGATGGCGGCGTTGTTGTACAGGATATCCACCCGCCCGGGGCAGCTCATCACCCCGGCGATCACCTGCTGGACGCCTTCAGGCGAGGCCAGGTCACCGGCGACACAGTGCGCCCGCGAGGCATGCGCCTTCAGCAAGAGCAGCGTTCCCTCCAGGTTTTCCAGCTGCCGCGCATGCAGCACCAGGCTGCAGCCCAGGTCAGCCAGCCCCAGGGCGATCTGCTGCCCGATGCCGCGGTTGGCGCCGGTGATCAAAGCCCACTTTCCGGAAAGCTGATGTGTCATGCTTGCACCTCGAATTTTTTGGGGTTGGGGTGAGGGTAGCAGCACACCACCGTGTCGAGATATTCCACGCCGCAGAAATAGGGGCAGATGGAGGTGTTTTTCACCGCGCAGCGATGCTGGTCGGTGCCTTCGGCGGCGTTCCAGGGGCAGGCTTGCTGCTGCCAGGCGATCTGCCCGGGCGGGGTTGCCAGGTCGATGTCCAGGTTGGCGCCGTGAAGGCGGTGGAGGGGGGTGGGCATGGGTAAATTATAAGCCCAATTGCTCAGATGCGAAAATCTGTGTAATCTGTGGATAATGGTTTTATCCCATCGGGTATAATCCTGCCCATAGAGGTGCACATGCCCAACATGCTCGATCTGCCCATTCTCTCACGCATCCGCCGCAACCACGGCCTGGAGCACGCCACGCTCACCACGCTCGCCCGCCGCTTCCCCAAGCAGCCCATGGCCGGCTATTCCGACCTGGGTGGCTTCTGGATCGTCGGCGACCTGGAGACGGAAGCCGTCGCCGATGCCGCCACCGAGGCGCTCGACCGCCTGCGCAAAGGCGAGCGCGGGCTGGCGATCCACCCCAACTGCGGCACAAATTTCGCCGTCGCCGGCACGCTCGCCGGGCTGGCTGGCGCCATCCCCATGCTGGTGGGTGGTACCCGCCGCCAGAAGCTGGAGCGCCTGCCCCTGGCAGCCGTCCTGGCGACGCTGGCGATCATCGCTGCCCAGCCGCTGGCATACAGCATCCAATCCCGCATCACCACCTCCGGCGAGCCCGGCGGTCTCACCATCACGTATGTGCTGCGCCAGGAGCAGGGGAAAGTGGTGCTGCACCGCATCCACACCAAAGGATGACGTGAGCGAAACACCGCCCACCATCTACCTGCTCGACGGTGAGGATGAATATGCCATTGCCGAGATCATCACCCAGCTAAGCAGCAAGCTGGGTGATGCCACCACAGCCGAGATGAACACGGCACGCCTGGACGGGAGCAGCACCACCTTGGAGCAGTTCGAAGCCGCAGCCCGGGCGATGCCCTTCCTGGCTCCCCGCCGCCTGGTGATCCTCACCCATCCGGTTGCCCGCCTGACCACCAAACCGCAGCGCGACCGCTTCCTCGACCTGCTGAACAAGCTTCCCACCAGCGCGGCGGTGGTGCTGGTCGAGCCCGGCTCGCTGACCAAAGAGCGCGAGCGCAAGGAGGGTAAGACCCACTGGCTGGTAGAGTGGGCGACCGGCGCCGGGCCGCGCGTCTTTTACCGCCACTGCAACCTGCCCAGCGGGGATGAGCTGGCGCGCTGGATCCAAGGGCGCGCCAAATCGCTGTCCGGCGCGTTCACCACCCAGGCGGCAGCCACGCTGGCCAGCCTGGTGGGGGAGGATCCCCGCCTGGCGAACCAGGAGATCATCAAGCTGCTCACCTATGTCAACTACGCCCGTCCCGTAGAACCCGATGACGTCGAGGCGCTGACCCCGCTCTCTGCCGGGGTGGCTGATTTTGCCCTGCTCAACGCGCTGCGCACCCATGACCAGCGCCAGGCGCAGTCCCTGCTGCAGCGTATGCTGGCGGAAGAGGATGCCATCCCTATCTTTCAGAGCATCGTCAGCCAGTTCCGCGACCTGCTGCTCACCCGCGAGGTGCTGGATGAGCGCGGCGGGGTGGAGGATGTCGTGCGCCTGGTAAAGCTGCACCCCTACCGCGCCCGCCTGGCGGTTGAACATGCCCGGCGCTACACCCTGCCGGTGCTGGAAGCGATCTACCACCGCCTGCTGGAGGTGGACACGGCGATCAAAACCGGTCAAATGCCCGGCGACCTGGCGCTGGAAATGCTGGTCATCGAGCTGACGCAGTAGCATTCCCATTCACCCCAATTTACACCGGTGGGTATGGAAAGCGACCCTACATTGCCCCGCATTCCCCGGGCCGTGGACAAAGCCATCGACCACTACCAGCAGGCGCTCGTCATCGTCCGCCAGATCAGCGACCGGAATGGTGAAGGTGCACATATGTCCAACTTGGGAAATGCTTATTTTAAACTCGGCCAATTAGATAAAGCTATAGAATATACCCAGGAATCGCTGGCAATCACCCGTCAAACCGGCTATCGTTATGGAGAAGGACACAGATTGAACAATCTGGCCGAGATGTTAGAAAGTCAAGGCGATTTATCACCAGCAGTCCGCTGTGCCTCAAATGCCCTGGCCATCTTAACAGAAATAAAATCACCTGAAAAGGAAGAAGCATCCAAACTTCTCTCCCGCCTGCGCGAAAAAATGGGCGACGCCGCCTTCCACGCCGCCCGCTCCGCACCCGCAGACCCCCAAAAACCTGCGTAGAAAGCGGACCACGCCTATCCATTAATCCCAGAACTTGTGTGCTTAAATAACCTCATCCCGGCGCGGGTGTTCCCTGCCCTCGCCAGGTTGCAGATATAATACATCTGTGCGCCTCCGCCTGATCCTGCTCATCCTGCTCTTAGCCACGCTGGCATGCAGTGTGCCTCCCGCGCTGACGCCCACGCCTACCGTCCTGCCAATCACCCCGGCAAGCACCCCCCTGGATGCGACGCCGGCCTCCCAAACCGCATCGCCCCAAGCGACAGCCTATGTGCCCTGGGCCACCCTCCAGCCGGCGCCGGCCCCCCACCGCATCGCCCTGCGCCAGCTCTACGGGCTGGGCGAGTTCTACGACCAGCACAACGGGCAGAAATTCACCCCCCGCGGGGTAAATTATCTCCCGCCAGCCGGCCTGGCAGGAGTGCAGGCAGATTTTCAACGGCTGGGCGCTCTGGGCTATAACACCGTGCGTATCATCTTCGATGGCTGTTCCGGTGCCTGGGGCTGCATTGCGCTGAGCGATGGGCAGGGATTGGATCCGGCGGCGCTGGACCGCCTGGCGGCAGTGATCAACCTGGCTAAGGAAAATAACCTGGTGCTGCTGCTGGCCTCGGCAGACCTGCCCGAAGGGAGCAGTTATGCGGCGCTTGCCCGCCAGGGCAGCGGCGAGCAGTTCAGCGGCGAGCGCAACCTATCTTTACTCACGCCACAGGGTGTGCAAGCTTATCGCAGCTATTGGAGCGACCTGTTGAGCGGGCTGTCTGCCCGTGGCGCTCCCTTCGACAGCGTGCTCGGCTGGCAGCTGCTGGCTGAGCAGTGGTACCAGGGCGACCAGCCGCCTTTCACCCTGCTGGAAGGCACGGTGACCGGCGCGGACGGCCAAAGCTATGCGCTGGCGGATCCGCTACAAAAGCAGGCGCTGGCAATCGAAGGCCTGCGCTACTTCATCGCCGAGCTGCGCCAGGTGATTCTGCGCCATGACCCCAACGCGCTGGTCAGCATGGGCTTCCTGGTCCCCAACTACCCCATCCCGGCGCGCGAGGGGGACACCCGCTATGTGGAGACGGCCGCCTTGCTCTCCACGGCGGCACTGGATTTCTTTGACCTGCACCTGGAGCCGGACGGTGAGCTGACATTGGCAGAATATGCGCAGAATTTCGGGCTGGAGACGCGCCTTGCCGCGCCGCTGCTGATGAGTGACTTTGCTGTCTCCGCATGGATCTATCCCTCCGTCGAAGCGGCTGCCACACGCACCCAGGATTGGATCGCCGCCTCGTGTGCTTTTGGATTTGGCGGCTGGCTGTACGGCAGCTACGCGGCCAATCCCAATGCCTGGAGCTTTACCGATGAGGACGGCTTTCTGATGCAGGCCATCTCTCCGCATAGCCAGCCGGATGCCTGCACCACCACGGTGCTGCCCGGGCGCAACCTGGCGCTGGGACGGGCGGTGAGCGTTTCGGCTGCCCTGCCCGCCGAACCGCCCGAGCTGGCGGTGGACGGCACGGATACCCAATGGAGCGCCGGCGCCTTCCCCGAGCAGTGGATCATGATCGACCTGGGCGCTCCTGCCACGGTAGGCAGCATCCGCCTGCTTGTCGGGCAGTGGCCCGCCGGGCGCACGGTGCACCAGCTCTTCGTCGCCGGCCCGGATGGCGCCATGCGCCTGCTGGTTGAGTTGCGCGGCTACACCCGGGACTATGACCTGCTGGAATACCTGCCGCCAGAGCCGCTGAGGGATATTCAATACATCCGGGTGGTCACGCTGGAGAGCCCGTCGTGGGTTTCCTGGCGGGAGATCGAGGTGCTGGCGCCCTTGCGCCCCACCCCCACGCCTACAGCCGCACCGGAGGCGACGGCGACGCCATAGCGGATTAATACGAATTTAATGACGTATTTAACCAATAGGGCTAAAACAAGAGATTAGTACGAATATAACGAATGGACGAATTTTACGAATAGAGCTATGAAAACCATCCAAAAGAATTTCTTCCTCTACACTGCCATGGGCTGTGGGGTGTTCGTGGTGCTGACGCTGATCGCCATGCTGGTCTATCCCGGCGGCAGCCACAGCAACCTGGCACAGACGGGCTACTCGTTCAGCACGAATTTCTTCAGCGACCTGGGGCTGCGCACGGCGCGCAACGGGCAGCCCAACCCGGCTGCCGGGGCGCTGTTTTTCATCGCCCTGGCCCTGGCGGGGTTGACCCTGGCGCTGTTCTTCATCCAGTTCCGCCGCTTCTTCCTGGATACCCGGCGGGACCAGATGCTCAGCCTGGTCGGCGCGCTGCTGGGCGTGGGGGCAGGGATCAGCTTTATCGGCGTGGCGTTCACCCCGGCGGACGTATCCCTGGCGGCGCACATCCTGTTCGTCACCTGGGCTTTCCGCCTGTTCCCGCTGGCGGTGCTGTGCTTCACCCTGGTGATGTTCAATACTACAAATCTGCCGCGTGGCTACGCCTATGTCTTCCTGGGCTTCTTTGGCCTGCTTGTGGCATACTATCTGCTGCTGATCCAGGGCCCGGGCTTCGAAACCCCACGGGGACTGGTAATCCAGGCGCTGGGGCAGAAGATCATCGTCTATGCCTCTATCGTATCGATCATGATTGTGTCAGTGGGAGCGTGGAGGAAGCAAGAAGGAAATGGTTGAAAGACATACCACAGATTACGCAGATTATCGCGGATGTGGACCTGGACCTATGCTTCTGGAGTAATTCAATAAGATAATAAGCAGATATTAATGGGGGTTTTGGCAAAATTAAGGCTTCATTTCACGCTTGAATCACACTTGCGTCACGGGCGTATGGGATAATAACTGCGGATCGATAGGGTTTATCGATTGCTGACGCATAATTTAAGCAAGAATATAGATCGTATTTCTAAAAGGAGAAATCACAATGAAGAAAATACTGCTCCTCCTGCTGGTTTTGTCGCTTCTACTGATGGCTTTTCCCGCTACTGCCTTTGCCGCAGAGACGGTCGAAGATCCATACGAGGGCTACCTGCGCCTGGGACAACCCAGGCCGGGTGTCGATCAAATCATCGGTGGCGTTCAGGTGTGGAATGATGGCGAGACGCTGTTCGTCCAGTTCGAGACCTACGAGCCGTACTGCATCACCGGGCTGCACCTGCAGGTCGCCAACGACCTGATCAGCGTACCGGATGTGGACGGCAACCCGGATAACGGGCGACCGGCGATCAACGAGCGCTATGATGACTGCCTGCCGGTGCGCGGGCCATTCGAGTACGACCTGAGCGATAATGGCTGGTTCGATGGCAGCAACCTGGTGATCGCGGCGCATGTCGATGTTGGTGAGACAGAATGCACCATTGATTGCGTGACAGTGGCACCCGCACCCTATGGCGCTTTCCAGGTGATCGATTCTGAGCAAGGTTTACGCAAGGATGGGACCGCGGTGCCCGAGATCCGTTCTAACCCTGATTCAGTGCTGATCTGGGATGATTTGCAGCTTCCGGATGCTTTCCTCAGTCTGGGTCTGGGCGGCTGGATCGAGGTCGAGTTTGACAAACCCGTCGCCAACGGAGACGGGGATGATGTCCTGATCGTCGAGGATACCTGGGGTACCTACGTGGATGAAACAGCGGCGGTCTATACCAGCAATGATGGCCTCAATTGGGTCTACTTAGGCGAAGCCAACAATGACACCCGCGATCTGGTTCACCCCTGGCAGTCCGTCAGCAGCTTCGACCTGGGCGCCATGGATGATGTACGCTTTATCCGGGTGGAGGACACCACGCCGGTCGAAACCATGCCGCCCGACGGGGACGGGTATGACTTGAACTCGATCCAGGCACTACATGATTACGAAGAATGCACCGAAACTTGCGTGACAGATTGTGTCGGCAGAGCCTGGGCGGGCAACAAAATCGGCAGCGGCGCAGCCTGGTCGCGCTGGGTGCGCTACGTGGTGAATCTGGAATGCCCGGTGCAGGAAGTGATCCTGCCCACACAGGAAGAGACCTCGGACGTACCCGGTCAGGCAGCCGAACAGCCAGAAGCGAACGCTGCGCCAGAGCCGGCGAACGTGGATGCAGGCCCCCAGCAGGCACAACGCGGCCGGTAACGGGGTTCGGGATGTAATTTAACGCTTTCAGGGGGATGGCGCGTTTGCGGGGAGGACACTTCTATCGTACCCATCCGTCCCGGATGGGTACGATAGGGTATTTAAAAGGGATTATGGCGAATTGGGCGGATAGTGCTTAAAGGATTAGTACGAATGGCACAAATGCACGAATTTAACCAATAGAGCAAAAATTACATTTTAGCGGTGTTTAGCGGATAACTCTTTGGCGCTGCACCCCTGCCCCTTATCCCTTATCCCCTGCCCTGATTACCTTCCAACTGCATAACCAGCCCCGGGAGCTGCCCCAGGTGCTCGATCTCGTGGAAGCGGTCCTGGTGATGGGCCTCCGGCGGGGTGTTTTCGTGCGCCCAGGTGTTCCAGTAGGGCACGTAGACCGCCTGCCCGCCCAGCTCGATGACGGGGAGGATGTCGGAGCGCAGGGAGTTGCCCACCATGAGCAGGTGTTCAGCGGGGAGGCGGTGGCGCTTGAGGATGTCGGCGTAAACCGCCTGCGTCTTGTCTGCCACGATCTCCACCTGAGAAAAATACTCCTGCAGCCCGGAGCGCGCCAGCTTGGAAGCCTGGTCGTGGGCGTCGCCCTTGGTGATCAGCATCAGGCTGTGAGTCTGCGCCAGCGCCTGCACGCACTCCTGCGCCCAGGGCAGCAGCTCCACCGGGGCGTGTAGCATCTCACGCGCCAGGTCGACCACCTGGCGCAGCTCGTGCACTGTGATGCGCCCAGCGGATGCTTCCAGTGCCGTCTCGACCATCGACAACGTGTAAGCCTTGATGCCGTAGCCGAAATCGGGCAGGTTGGCGATGTCAGTACGATGCAGGATTTCGGCGGTCAGCTCGGGCGGGCAGTAGGGTTTGAGCAATTCTTGCAGGTGCTGCTCGGCGCGCAGGTACAGGTGCTCGTTGTCCCACAGGGTGTCGTCGGCGTCGAAGGCGATGACGGAGAAGGGGTTGGGCATGGGGGTAAGTATAGCATGGAAAAACATCAACCACGACGGACACAAAGGACACAATGAATTTTTAAAAACTTGGTGCCCTTTGTGGCCTTTGTGTGAACACTCTGCCTCCAAATCTCAAGGCACTACCTGGAAAACAAAGAGCACCCCTGAAGACCTCTCCCCTGACATCTCTCCCCTGATTCATACTATAATTGAGAAAAGTGGAGCATAGGATGGCGAAACGCTGGATTCTTGTGATCATCATTGCAGCAGCCTTGATCCTGACCGGGCTGGCGTTTGTCAGCGCTACGATCTGGGGCAAAACACTGTGGGACTGGCTCGAGCTGCTGGTGGTGCCCATCGTGCTGGCGCTGGTGGCGGTGTGGTTCAGCGCCCAGGAGCGCCGGGATGATCGCGATGCGGCGGATAAACGCGCCCAGATCGACCGTGAGATCGCCACCGACCGCCTGCAGGATGCCGCGCTGCAAGCCTACTACGACAAAATGACCGAGCTGCTGCTCAAGGAAAACCTGCGCGAGGCGCCCGCCGGCGAGGAAGTGATCTCCATCGCCCGTTCCCGCTCCCGCGCCACGCTGCGCTCGCTGGATAACGTTCGCAAAGGTCTGCTGGTCGAGTTCCTGCACGAAGCCAGGCTGATCGAGAAGGAAAATCCGATCATCCGCCTGGGAGGCGCAGACCTGACCGGGATCGAGCTGATGGGGGCGACGCTGGGCGGGGCAAATCTCTCCGGAGCCAACCTGAACGGCGCCAACCTGAGCGCCGCCGATCTGAGCAAGGCCAAGCTGAGCGGGTGCGACCTGAGCGCGGCCGACTTGAGCCAGGCTGATCTTTCCAGCGCCAGCCTCTCCGGGGTGCTGCTTGCGGAAGCCCGGCTGAACGGCGCGCACCTGCCCAAGGCTAACCTGATCGGCGCAGACCTGAAGGAGGCCGACCTGAGGGGCGCCCGGCTGGAGGAGGCCATCCTGCGCGGGACGATCTCCACCACGCCACAGCAGCTTGCCAAAGTCAAATCGCTCAAGGGGACGACCATGCCGGACGGCAAGGTGTATGACCCTGCCATCCACACCACTATTGCCGAGTTGCGCCAGGAAAATGGCCTGGATCAATTCGATCGCTAATCATCTCACCGGAGCCCTCCATGACCGATACCGCCACCCGTGCCGAGCAATTTTTCACCATCACCGGCTTTAGCTGAGCAGAGAGCGTGCTGCTGGCATTGGCCGAGCAGCAGGGCATCCGGTCGGATGTCATTCCCAGGATTGCCACCGCTTTCTGCGGCGGCATCTCGCGCACCGGCAACCTGTGCGGCGCGGTGACCGGCGGGGTGCTGGGCATCAGCCTGGCGTTGGGACGCAATGCTCCCAGTGAAAGCCGGGATCAGGCCTTTGCCGCGGTGCAGAGCTTCCTGGGGCAGTTCGAGAATCGCTTCAGCAGCCTGACCTGCCTGGGATTGACCGGCTGTCACCTGGGCACAGCCGAAGGCCGGGCACGTTTTCACGCTGAGGGGCGTGGCAGCGAGTGTCGCAGCTATGTCAAAGAGGCCGCAGGGATGGCTGGCGGGCTGATCGAGTCTGCTCACACCGGGAGGGCGGATGAACCAAACTGACCCGAATGTGCTGGTCTTTACAGAATACCCGCTTACCCTGTGGCTGGTCAGCGGGGTGTTCACCCTTTTTGGGCTGTTCTTCCTGGTCACACCCGGCGGCCTGATCGGCGGTCTGATTGGCGTGATTGCCGGGTTGGGCATCACCCTGCTTGGCTCGGTGGATACGATCACCCTGGATAAGAACTTGAACCGCTTCAGCCTGCGCCGCCGCTATCTGTGGCGCACTACCACCCAGGAGCACCCGCTGGATGAGATCACCGGCTTTGCGCTGGACAAAAGCCAATCCAGCGACAGTGGGCGCACCTACCGCATCATCGCCGTGCTGGCAGACGGCAGATTCATCCCGCTCACCTCCGCCTTCACCACCGGTCACGAGCGCAAGCGCCGGCGGGCTGAGCAGCTCAACCGGTGGCTGGGCCGGGAAAGCCCGCAGCCTGCCGGCAACGGGGTCGCCTCCCGCCCGGCTGCGCAGATCGACCTGTCCGGAGCAGTTGCCCCTGAGCAGAGCGGCGAAACTGCCGGGGTGAGCTGGCAGATTCAGCAGCTGCGCGTTGGCGATGCGCCTATCACGCGCTCGGATTTCACCCGATTTCAAGCTGAGCGATGGCTTCCTGCTGCTGGCGCAAAAACCGGAGGGGATGCGCATCTCTGGCAAGCTGCTGGGCGGGTTGGGACGTATATTCGGCATGCAGGCGCTGCGGTTGTACGGCTTTTCACCGCAGGACAGCCCAGGCATGGAGAACGCAGCCCCGCTGGAGCCGCCCGAGCCGCGCTTGGAAGAACACTATGTCACCCTGACCAGCAACCAGAGAGCGGCGCGCCTGGCGCTCAACCCGTGGGCAATCATGCCACTGGTCGCCTGGGCAGAACGCAACCCGCTGCGACCGGCGAAGGCGAGCCAGGAGCAGGCACAAGTGGTGATCCTGTTCTCGCCAAACGGAGTCTATGTGGCTGGGGTAGGGGTGGATACCCCGGAAGAGATCGAAGAGCTGACCAGCCTGGGAGTTGAGCTGGTGCGCGCCCAGGGAGGAAAGATGAGTGCCTGCATATTCTGTGCCATTCTCAACGGAACTGTCCCCGCCAGCTTCGCCTACCGCGACGAGCGGGTGAGCGCTTTTATGGACCAGCAGCCGGTCAACCCGGGGCACCTGCTGGTGGTGCCAAACCGGCACGCAGCCAGCCTGGCGGAGCTGGAGCCTCTGGACGGGGCGCGCATGTTCAAGGTGGCGCAACGCCTGGCGGCTGCCCTGCGTCGCAGTGGGCTGCCCTGCGCGGGTGTCAACCTGTACCTGGCAGATGGTGCGATTGCCGGGCAAGATATTTTCCACATTCATTTGCATGTCATTCCCCGCCTGATCGGTGATGACGCGGGAATGCGCAAAGGATCAGCCAGCCGGCCTTTTCCCCGCCCGGCTGCCATGGATGCGGCTGCCGCGGCCATCCGCCGGGCGTTGGATACGGGCACATTATATGAGAGATAAATTCTACCTTCCGCTGCTGTGCCTGGGTTTGCTGCTGGCAGGCTGTGCCAGCGAGCCGCCTGCCACACCGACGGCGACACCCAGCCGCACCGCGGTACCGCCCAGCGCCACCCGCGAATTCCACCTGATCCCTTCCTGGACGCCGACGCCATCCGCTCCGCCAAGTGCGACCCCCACGCGGCGACCGACCGCCACCCCGGACTTGACCCTGCGCCCTTACTTCACCGCCCAGCCCAATTACACCCCGGGCAGCGGGCAGGGAATCGCCACGCCGGACCTGCGCAGCAGCCTGCCCTGGCTGGACCGGTTTTCCTTCTCGGCTGAGGCACAGCCATTCCTGCTGTTTGACCTGCCGTATGACCCGGCTGGCTGGCAGCTCGAAACTGCCTTTATGCCGGGTGGTTTGGGCTACCAGCTGGCGCACCGAGGCATTGAGGGCTGCGTGCTCAGCCAGACCACTGGCGGCAATGCCAGTGAGGACATGCTCGTCGAGTACACAGATGAGACCTTGGGCAATACCGCCTATTACATCGGCCAGGCAACCGAGGGCGGTGAACTGACTTTCGTCACCTACTGCACCAGCTACGCCGATACGCCCACCTGCTTCATCGCCTACCCCGGGGTAAGCGAGCGGCGCTGCCTGGCGGAAGTGGAAGGCATGCTGGCGGGGATCACTTTCCTCACCAACCCGCGCTACACATCTGCCCCCAACATTTGGAGCTGCCGCGATGCACAGAATAACCCCGGGCTGTGCCAAGTCTCGTTCAGCCAGCGGGTCAATGCCCTCAGCCTGCCCGCCGAGGGTGTTGGTTGGGTTGCCGGTGAGGAAGGCTTGATCCTGCAGCAGGCAGGCGACGATTGGCAGCGGGTTGAAAACCCGGTGGCGGGGGCGCTGTTGGATATATTCTTCCTCGATGAGACGCACGGCTGGGCTGCCGGGGAAGGGGGAACGATCCTGCGCTGGGATGGCGTGGATTGGACGACTGACTACGCTTACACAGCGCCGGAGGACGATCCCAGCGGCGCGGCGTGGGTGATCCAGGCGCTCGACTTTTCCGGCCCGGAGGATGGCTGGTCAGCGGGGGCGATCACCTATCCAAACGGCCGCAGCCAACCTTTGCTGCTGCACTGGAACGGCCGGCGCTGGCTGGAGGTCACCGGCCTGCCGGAGTGCACCGCATGCGCCTTCAACGTGGTGCTGGCGCTGAACAGCCGCGACGTGTGGCTGGCTGGCGGTATGCTGCTCAGCTCGGATGATGGCGGTGATACCATTACCTCGGTTGCCCTTATCTGGCATTGGGATGGTAATACCTGGACCAGTTTCCCGGCAACAGGTGCCACCTGGATCTATGCCCTGACGCAAGGTCCCTCCGGGGAGCTGTGGGCTGCCGGTATGGAGTATGTGGCATCCATTGCCAATGCCTCGGCACAGGCGCGCGGCGCAGTGTTCGCCTGGAATGGGGCGGAATGGAATCTGCTCAGCCTGCCGCCAAACAGCGGGGGAATCTATGCGCTGGCAGCGCTGGCGGACGGCAGCCTGGTGGTAGGTGGGGAGATCACACTACTGCGCTCGGGGTACACCTGGAGCTACATTGGCAGCGAGATCGCCTCGTATGGTTGGATCACCGACCTTGAGACCGGCGCCGATGGGAGATTGTATGCCCTGACGAGCAGCGGGTTTTTGTTTGAGCTGAGGGCGGCGCCGTGAGAGGATGAGGCGGGGAGATGCGCCGGCCGTGAACGCCCGGGCCGGGCGAGGCGCGGGAGACGCCGGGCGTGAACGCCCTGGCTACGCGTAATGCCGGGTAGACCCGGCTGAGGGTATTCGGAGGACAGGTTTTTGATATGGTGGGCGAACGGCGGGTTTGGAAACCCGCCCAACGGGGATTGGGGATGTTAGGCGAGGGGATTAGTAAGCGGATGGAGCGGGGCAAGCTGCCAGTCGAGGTATTTAATTCGCGGTTCGATTAATTTTGCTTTTTCCAGAAGTGATATATAATTATTCATGCTTATTGGAACAGGAGGAGATATGACTGTATCCCTGCAAGACGCCATCAATGCCATCCAAGCCGGCGACCACGTCGGCGGTAAAGCCCTGCTGGCACAACTGTTGCAGCAGGATCCGAACAACGAAGCTGCCTGGATCTGGATGTCGGGCACGGTGGAGGAAATCGACCAGCGCCGCTACTGCCTTGAAAAGGCATTGGCGATCAATCCTGCCAATGCAACTGCCCAGGCCGGCCTGATCCGTATGGGATTCCAGCTGCCCACCGTCACCCCGCCCACGCCGCTGGCGCGCATGGATCACGGCCTGGGGCAGCCGGACAGCGAGCCGGTCGCCGCGCCGCACTCTACCCCGGCATTTGTCTGGCCTGAAGAGGAAGAATCCTCCGACAAATCCCCAATTGTGGAAGATACCTTTGTTGGCGACATCGTGGCGGCAATGAACAAAGATGAACCCAGCTCCCAAAAACCGGCAGATAGCGACCTGAACTGGCTGTTCCCAGAAGAGCAAACTGCAAAAGTCGCGGTAAATATCGCGCGCCCTCGGAGCAAGAGCTGCGGGATTTCTATTCTGACCTGGAGCCGGAACCAGGTGCTGAGCAGCAGCCTGCTGCCGGGGAATCTCCGCTGGATGCCGGCTCAGAACCCGGTGCACAGTCAGCCTATACCCCAGCCTTTGCCGGGTTGGAAGCGGACGAAATCGCCGCCCTGACCGCCGCAGCCACGCCTACTGCCGGGCTGATGTGGCGCCATCCAGACGAACGCTCTCGCCAGTTGACCCTGCTCACCGACCGCTACCTGATCACCGCCCGGCCGGACCCGAAACATCTCGCCGAGATCGAGGCGATGCTGCAAGCGGGTCAATTCCCCCGCCGCCTGTTGGGCCACGGCGCTAAAACCATCCCCATGGAGCGCATCACCAGCCTGCAGGCCTACGACAACAGCCATAGCTTGCAGGTGAACTACCTGCGCAACCAGGATGTGAGCAAACAAATCTTCACCCTGGCGAGCGTCGCCCAGCGCGACGAAGTGGTGGAAGCATTCAAGGCGCGCCAGGAGGCGCAGTTCCACGCCACGGTCAAATCGGCCAGCCTGTGGGACACATTGTTCGTGCCGGGAGTGACCCTGGCGGTGCTTGCCCTGGTCACCGGGCTGCTCTATTTTTTGGGTATGGATCTGCTGATCAACCCGCACACATTGGGTAGATGGCTGCCGGATTCGTTCACCGCCTGGTTGGCAAGTGATGCGGCGGTCAACCTGCCGCTCTACGTGGTGCTGGTCGGCGGGGTGCTGATGATCCTGGTGATGCTGTGGCTGCTGGTCAGCTTGCGCAAACCACGCCGCGTCCTGTTCCTGGAGCGTAAATCAGACTGAAGCAGCGGGGTCACCTGTTTTCCTGGTTCTTTTTTTCCTGCTCCTGCTGCTGATCCTGTCTCGCTTTCTGTTTATCTTCCTGATGCTGTTCTAACTGCAGCTGAACCTGCTGGCGCAGCTTCCGCTGCTCTTCCTGCTGCTGTTCCAGCTGCTGGCGGTCTTCTTGCTGCGGGGTTTGTTTATCTCCCTGCTGCTGCTCCAATTGCAGGCGTTCTTTTTGGCGGGATTTGCGCAGCTCTTCCTGCTGCTGCTCCAACTGCTCCCGCTCCTTTTGGCGCAGTATCCTCTGTTCTTCTTGCTGCCGCTCCAGCTGCTTCCGTTCCTGCTTGCGGCGCTCCATCTCCTCGTGCTGGGTCAATTGTTTTTTTGCACTCATGGGATACTTCTCCTGGGCCGAGGCTGCTGCCTGAGTTTCATCGCCTCATTAAGATGGATAAAGCTGTGCCGCGTAGGGGGCATTAAAAGCAGCCCGGCGATGGTCAATCCACCCCAATAAGCCAGCACCTCCTGCGCCGCCGGCAGAACGGCGCCCTCGCGCACCAACTGCTGCAGGCGAGCGGCGCTGACTTGCTGGGTTAATTCTGGCGGGGAGAGCCGCTGCACCACCGCCCGGGTTTGCCGTCCGACCAGCAGGCGGTAAGCCCGCAGCGCCTCCAGGTTGATCGTCTCACTGAGCTGCGCCACTGCCTGGGCGAGCATACCGTTCCCGGTGTCGCGGGCGATCACCCCCATCTGCTCATGCCAGCTGCCTCCCAGCATCACCTGCGCCCCGCCTGCCACCAGCATGTTCATGGTCACATCCTCAATGCGGGTAATATGCCAGATGATCCAGGCGATCGAATGGTCTGCTCCGGGAGGGATGCGGCGCGCGTCTGCCTCGCTCAGTCCTTGCCAGATCTGGTCTTCATACGACCACAGCCCGGCGCCCGCCATCTCGGCGCGATGTACCATGGCATGCTGCTGAAAGAACAACTGCCGGGCGGCAGGGTAATCTTCCCCCGAGTTCAGTGCGCGGCGTAAAACTTTCTGCTGTTCGTTCCACAATTTTCGCTCAACATCCATCCCGTTCTCCTACCGTGCGGCACGCCCGCAGCACCCCAATTGATCCAAACCCATGCCGCGCTCGAGAGCGCCAGCCTGAGTTTATTATCACACAAATATTGTATTATGGGGGGCAATTGCTGTCTGCTCCCTCCGCCAATCAGCACTCCCCGGAATTCCTGCGCTGCCCGCCGCACATCGGTTATACTATCTCAGGAGGTGACCTATGCTTCGTGCCTTGCTGTGCCTGGTTTTTATTGCTTCCCTGACATTCTGCAATCTCCCCGTCCAGCCCGAATACGATTCTCCCTTACAGGATACGGTGGATGCCATGGCGGCAATCCAAGCCGGGCTGCGCACCCCAGAGCACCTGCTGGTCGAAAACGCCCAACGCGACGGGTCAGAATTCGACCCCAACCTGTACTTCACCGTTCTGACACACCTGAGCATGTCGCCGGGCTATGTGCTCGATTATGTGTACCATTACGATGGCATGGGCGGTCGCCCGGTGCTGTATGCCAGGCCCGAAGGGTTAGCGCTGTACCGCAGCTATGAAGAATTCGCCGCCAGCTCGCTGGAAGCTGATGCATACCTGAAAGCGGTGGTGGTGGACGGCACGCCTGAATCCTACTTCGAGCTGGTGGTGCTGAGCATCATGGGGGGCCAGTTCTACCTGGACTGGCACGCGAATTACAACGATACGCGGCATCGTGTGCGATACGGCGGCGCTGGAAAACCTGCTGGACACGATCGGCACTGTGGGCAATGAGATGCGCGCGGCTGATCAGGCGCGCGCCAGGCGGATCGACCTGGAGCCGGTGATCGTGGTCGGTGAGGCGACGGTGCAAGTGCAAATCGTCACCTTTACCAAGTGGGGTGGTTTTTTCCGTGAGACTTATACTCTGGAGCGCCCTTTTCCGTACACCATCCTGGATGTACAAGCTGAGGAGCTGGTGGCGTACGATTGCGGCATCATGTTCTAGTGCCCAGCAAGGCGCGGAGGTTACTTTTTTCTAAGTAACGGCCCTATAACCATACTCAACCCGATGAGGATGATCATGATGGGGATGACGGGTACGTCCATGCCCACCAGCCCACCGACGCCGAGCAGCACACCGATCAACCCGAGGAAGATGGTGAAGCCGCTGGTGCGGATACCCTTTAGATAACGGATGCCATTCAAGCCGAGCAGGATCAAGCCGGCGCCGAGCAGCCAGGCGTCTTCCGGAATCTGCTCTTCTGGTACCAGCCACAGGCAGCCGAGCATGATGAGGAATAAACCCCAGGCAGCATTTTCGAGGGTTTTGTTGAGGGATTTCTTTTCTTGCTCTTCAGGAGAAGGGACGGGTTTAGATTGTTCAGGTGTGGTCATGTCAGCCTCCATAGATAATACGTAATGATACCTGATTTTGTTGCGGGTGTGGGGAGGATGATATCTGGGTACACATGGTGAGAATATCCGCTGTGAGGGTCAAGCGCATGTAGGGGCGACCCAGACAGGTGGCGGGCAGGGCGACCCGATATAGGCAGAATATGGCAATGGAATGGGATAGCCCATTGCGAGAAGAGTCAATAATGGAAATTGGTGGGTCGCCCGAACATTTGGATGGAGGGTATCGTCGGGCCGGGCCAGCTAAGAACCCCTCCCTCCGTAAGGACGGGTATCGTAGGGCGGCATTCCAATGCCCCAGGGGTCGGGTATGCAAGAAACCCTCCCTACCGGGTAAGGGTCGGTTTCCGGGCTGCGATCACCAGCAGGTCGTTCGATGCTTCTCCGCTGGCACCGGTCAGGGAGGGGTAGATGTGGATATCGGTAAAGCCGATATCCTGGAGTAGCTGGATGTAGGCCTCGTTCTCATAGGCCAGGATGCTCTGCGTGTAGCGGCTCACCGCGCCGGTGGCAGCGTCGAGCACGTAAAAGCGCTCGACCGCCACGTTTTGCGCCGCGTGCCAGAAATTCTCCATCAGGCACAGGTAAGGCTCATCCGAGAACACGCCCTGCGCCGCGCTGTACCAGGTAGGGGGAGTCTGCCCGAGCCTGCGCACACAGTCGAAGGTATGCGCCTCGAGCAGCACAATGCCACCGGTGATCAGGGCGGCATAGGCCTTTTGCAGGATGCGTTGTGCATCTGCGGGGGTGAACACGTTGAACTCGCCGTACAGCATCATCACCAGAGTATAGCCTGGGCCGAAGGGCGTGGTGCGCACATCGCCTTCGATGAAGCGGGCATTGGGGTGGCTGTTTTCTTGCGCATAGCCGATGGATGCGGGCGAGAAGTCGACGCCGGTGCAGGTGTGACCCTGGGCTGCCATCCGGTGGCTGTACAGCCCCGGCCCGCAGCCCAGGTCGAGGATATTTGCCTTTTTACCCTGCAAGATTTCCTGGTTGATCCAGGCAACGTGCTGGTCGATGATCGTGCTTCTGCGGCTCGCCAGGTCATGGCTTTGGGACAGGTGCTCGCGCAGCATGCGCCGGCTGAACTCGGGCTCGTTCCAGGGGATTTTCTCACCCTCCGCCCAGGGGGCAGGGGTGGGGGCGCGGTGGAGGATGTCGTGGAGGTTCAAATTGACTTACCCTGCACTACATCCAGCACTACCTCAGGATGTTTAGCTGCTACCTGGAGCAGCACCCGGGCTGGCCCTTCCGGAACGCGCCTGCCTTGCTCCCAGTTGCGCAGGGTCCGCACGCTGATCCCTAGCAGCGCGGAGAATTGTTCCTGGGTCAGCCCAAAACCATCACGGATGCGCTTGATATCAGGAGGAAGAATATTAAAAGTGCGCGAAGCGGGTATCTCGGAGCGCAAGATTGCGCCGCCTTCGCGTACGCTGGCAACCAGGTCAGCAAACAGATTTTCTTTCATGGGTATTCCTCCTCGATAATCTTTCTAAGCACCTTTAATTGTTCAGGCGTCAGGGTATCCAACTCGTTCTTGGCATACATGAGCAGCATCAATATACATTCATGCCGTACAGCCCAATTATAAATCACCCGTAAGCCGCCACGTTTTCCGCGGCCTTGCGCACTCCAACGGATCTTGCGTAAGCCTCCACCACCAGGTAAATGACTTATTTTATAAGCGCCCTATCCAATATCCTCGACACCGCCATTTCCACGCCCCCCTCGGTCGTGTCCAGCACCAGCCATCCCTGTGCCTTTAGCTCGGGGAGGGCGGTGTTCAGGCTCTGGTAGGTCAGTTGGATGCCCTCGTCCAGGTATTGCTGCGTGGCGCCCGGGCCGGTGCGATCCAGGTTGCGCTGGTGGGCAGTGCGCTGGTTGGGGAACAGGAGCACCTTAAGCATCCCTGGATAGCTAAACAGGCGCGCGTATTCGCGCAGCCCGCTGTACGGATCCCAGAAGTCATCGATCACCACCACAAAGCCGGCCTGGCTGTAGGTGAACGCCATCTGGACGGCGCTCTCGCGCGCCACGGCCAACTGCTCGACCAGCTCCTTCCCCCAGGTTGCCCCTGGCTGTGCCAGCCCCGAGACGACCATGCTGCGCAGGTCGTCCACCGGAATATGCACACTCTTGGAGAAGCGGGCTGCCACTGCCCGGCTGGTGGTGCTTTTACCGACCGCCGGCCCGCCGACGATCAAGAAAATCGGATTAATACCATGATTTCTGCGTTCCCATCTTGCAGCGATGGAATACACCTCACCTAGATGCCGCACATTGTCCATCAACGGCATCTGGATGCACTGATACCGGCTATACTTCCCCTCGAACCCCGGCGCCGGGGTTTGTAAGATTTCTTCCGGTGTGGCTGCCAGATACTCCCTGGTTATATCGTACACCTGATCCAGATAGCCCAGGATCTGCTCCCGGCTAATTGGCGGAATGGCATTCACTTCCTCTTGTGTGAACCCGGTGAGCATCCCCCAGCCATGCAGACCTCTGCCGCGCGGGTCATACCCCGTCTGCGCTGCCCAGCCACCCCGAAACCAGCAATCTTCTGCCGGCGGCTCCCCTTTGGCCTGTTGGGTTAGGAAGACATCCAGGATGCGCGCCATGTGCCAAATGGTGATGGCGATGCTGTTGGCCTCCGCCTCCGGTTTCCACTGCAAGCAATCGTCGCTCATCCCGGCGACCAGCCGTTTCAAGCGGCGCCGATTGTCTTCCAGCAGATCGATCAGCACATCATTGGTATTCATCAGCCCTCGGTGCTCAATTGCCTCCCACCTCGGTCTCTTCCCGCAAGGTGGTTTGTTCGATCATTTTTATCCAGAATGCCTGCCTGGGCAGCTCTGACTGGTCCCTGCGTTTGATCAGCTCATGCCAGGTGAGATTTTCTGAATCCGGGTTTACTGCGCTCACTTCCTGCAAAACCGCCACCCCGCTAGCCCCTGCTACCGCATCCTCGATACGCTTCTTATGTCCCACGGAGAGCGGGGATGGAATGGCGTCAAATGGGAACCATTCCACCGCGATCGTCTCTCCTGGCTGGTATTTTATCTCCCCACCGATAGGTCTGGCTGTAAACAACACCGCGTGACCCCCGGGCATATTCCCTAAACGGGAGTAAATCCCCACCAGCCGGGTCAATTCGACATCCAGGCCGGTTTCCTCTTTCGTCTCCCGGATGGCTGCCTGAGCCACCGATTCGCCCTCCTCCACACCTCCACTGGGCAGGATCCATGTTTCGAAATCCTCCCGTTGGGTAAGTAGGATTTTCCCCTCCTGCATGACTGCCACGTTCACCGCAATTCCCGGCATGATTGCCTCACTGTTCCACGATCAGCGCTGGTGGGATTGTGGGCGCTTCATCCCGAAGCGCTTACCTCCCTTTCATGCGTACCATCCGCCCCGCTACCCAGCCCGCAGGGCTTTCATTCACTGAGCCGCGGCTTTAGCCGCCGCGGCCTCCAACCAACGCCGATATCACACCCTCAGATCGCCGGCTTGCCATCCTTATAGAACAGCTCCCCATCCACATGCACCTCGGCATCGTGCATGTCGCACAGCATATCCCAATGGATGCCGGAATCATTCTTGCTACCGCTCTCCGGATAGCCCGCGCCGACCGCGAAGTGGATCGTGCCGCCGATCTTCTCGTCGAAGAGCATGTTCTTGGTGAAGCGCTGGATGCCGTAGTTGGTGCCGATGCCCCACTCGCCCAGGTAGCGCGCCCCGGGATCGGTTTCCAGCATGGCGGTCAGCAGCTCCTGGTTCTTGGAAGCCTTCTCCTTGACCACCTTGCCGTTCTCGAACCACAGCTCGATGTCGGTCACTTCCTGCCCGTACTCGATCGCCGGGTACTTGAAACGCACCCAGCCATCCGCTGAATCCTCCACCGGCCCGGTGAAGATCTCTCCGTCAGGGAAGTTCAGCTTGCCATCGCAGGGGATGAACACCCGCTCCTTGATCGACAGGGTCAGATCGATACTTTCGCCCTTGAGCACCACCTGATCGTGCCCCTTCAGCCAGTTGACTAACTTTTGCTGGCTCTCACCCTCCGCCTTCCAAAACGCCACCGGGTCGGCCTCATTCAGCATGCCCGCCCCGTAGACGAACTCGCGGTAATCCAGCAAACCCATGTCGGCATCCTGCGCCATCGCCTGCGACGGATAGGCGGTCAGGCACCAATTTAGCTCGCCGCGGGCTGCCCGCTCCATGAAGAGCTTGGATAATGGTGCGCCGGCCTTGCTGACCCGTGCCATCCGGCTGGGATCGATGCCACTCAGCGCGTGTGTGTTGTGTTCCGTCCACAGGTTCAGCACGGCATCGAAGCTCTCGGTGATCAGCTTGCGCACCGGTGAGACGTAATCCAACTGGGCATCGCTGGCATACTTATAGAAAATTTCATCCAGCCCGGGCATGGTCACCTGCATGAACGGCAATGCCCCGACCTTGATCACCTCTGCATACACTGCCTGGGTCAGGTCTTCGGCGATGGGATGCGTGCGGATCTGCACCTGCTGCCCGGCTTTGAGGCCGAGGGAGTAGTGGACTAAAACTTTTGCCAGTTTTTCAATCCGTGCGTCTGCCATTATTTTTCTCCTATTTGGTCATTATTGAGTGGAAGCGCGCCACCCTGGCGCGTAGATTTTTTTGCATATTGCAGCGATCAATTCTATCGCAGGATTGACATTTCATGCGAGAAAATTCTGCGAAAACTTTTCGCGTTCCAAAGCTCTGCCTGACCCGCCGGCGATAAATCGCCGGGCTATACGCCACGCCCCCTGGAAGGGGGCTTAGGTGTGGTGATTAAAGCCGGGCTTACCCGGCGCCGCGCCCAGCCCGGGCGTTCACGCCCGGCGTGTCCAGCCTCCCCTCATCGTAGGGGCGCAGGGGTGGCCTCCCCAACCATTCTCCCTCCCAAACCCCCTGCGCCTCTACATTGGCACACCCAACCCCTCCTCTCCTCCAATCTCCTACCTAATAAAAATTAGCGTAAATTCGCCCCCATTGGCGTAGATTAGCGGTAAACGCTCTGCGCTTCACCATCCTCCTCCTTGACAGCCTCCCACCTCTCTGATACCATCCCTTTGCAATCTACACGGCACAGGTATTCGTAAATGACAACTCGGTAAGCTCCTCACATCTGGCTTTTTTTGCACGTTCCACGTTCCACGTTCCACGTTCCACGTTCCACGTTTAACGTGCAACCCGCACCGTTCTCCAGGCCAAGAGAGGAATTATGCTTACCGTTTCGCATTTAACCAAGAGTTACGACTTCCAATCTATCTTCGAAAATATCTCCTTCAGCCTCAATCCCGCCGAGCGGGTTGGGCTGGTCGGCGCCAATGGCTGCGGCAAGACCACCCTGCTGCGCATCCTGGCGGGTGTTGAGACCGCCGGATGCCGGGCACGGTCGAGCCGCGACCCGGACCTGCGCCTGGGCTACCTGCCGCAGGGCTTCGAGCCCGAGCCTGGGGCGACGTTGGGCGAGATCATCGGGGCGCGGGCGGGGGATGCTGCCGTGCTGGAGGCCGAGCTTACTGCCACCGCCGAGGCGCTGGCATGCCAGCCGGATGATCCGGGCTTACAGGCGACCTATGATGATCTGCTGCGGCGCATTCAGGCTGCCGAGACGGGTCGTGTGGCGACCATTCTGGCGGGGCTGGGGCTGGCAGCGGTCGACCCAGCGCTGCCAGCGCGCCTGCTCAGCGGCGGTCAACAGACCCGTCTCTCGCTGGCGCTGGTGCTGCTGGACGACCCGCAGCTCTTGCTGCTCGACGAGCCGACCAACCACCTGGACATCGCCATGCTCGAGTGGCTGGAGGGCTGGCTGAACGCCTGTCCCTGCGCGGCGCTGATCGTCTCGCACGACCGCACCTTCCTCGACCACACCGTGACGCGCATCCTGGAGATGGACATGCAGCAGCACAGCCTGCGTGAGTACGCCGGCAATTACAGCGATTACGCCGCCCAGCGCCAGGCGGAGATCGACCGCCAGTGGTCGGCCTACCGCGACCAGCAGGAGGAAGTCCGGCGCATGAAGGCGGATATCGCCCGCGTCAAGGAGCAGGCCGCCTTCACCGAGCGCCAGGCGTCCTCCATCCGCATCGGCGGAGGGGATTTCAAGATCAAGGGCTACAAGTCCTACCAGCAGGGCATCGCCAAGAAGGTGGCGAAGAAGGCTAAGAGCCGCGAGCGCAAGCTGGAGCACTACCTGGAAGCGGACGAGCGGGTGGAGAAGCCGCAGTCAAGCTGGTCGCTCAAACTGTCCTTCGCCCAACCCGCCCATCGCAGCCACTCGGTGATCCATACCGAAAAACTCTCCGTGGGCTACGACCCCGGGCGCCCCCTGCTGCGCGATCTGGCGTTGGACGTGGGCGCTGGGCAGCGCATCGCCATCACCGGCCCCAACGGCGCCGGCAAGACCACGCTGCTGCGCACCCTCGCCGGGCAGCTCCCGCCCCTGGGCGGCGAAGTCCGCCTGGGCGCCAGCCAGGTGCTGGGCTACCTGGCCCAGGACCAATCTGGCCTCGATCCCGCCCGCACCGCCGTCGAGACGCTGGACGCTTACTTCCCCACCCACACCGAGGTGCGCAGCTTCCTGGCCAAATTCCTCTTCACCGGCGACGAGCCGCTCAAGCCGGTCGGTCTGCTCAGCTACGGGCAGCGCACTCGCCTCATCCTGGCGCGCCTGGTCGCCGAGGGCAGCACCTGCCTGCTGCTGGACGAGCCGATCAACCACCTGGATATCCCCAGCCGGGCGCAGTTCGAGCAGGCGCTGAGCACCTTCGAGGGGGCGGTGCTGGCGGTGGTGCACGACCGCTACTTCATTGAAAGATTCGCGGAGGAAGTGTGGTGGGTGGAACATGGAGAAATCCGCATCGCTCTGCGGTGATCTCTTTTTCTCTGTGTTCTCCGTGTGCTCTGTGGTTCAATCTTTGCTACTCCCTCGCTTCCTGAATTTGTGTGATAATTAGCACAATTTCAAACCCCCAATCTATTCGTCAGGCGTGGAGCCCTGAATATGAAATCCTACCGCTTCCTTCAGCTAGCCATTGTGTTCATTCTTATCATCGCTGGCTGCACCACTCCCCCCGAGCCAACCACCACAGCTTCCCCACCCTTCGCCACGGTCCCTCAAGCTGTTCCTCCCTCTTCCACGTCATCACCCACCGCCTCCCTTGATTCGGAGGTGACCGCCCCTCAGCCGGTCAGCACGCGCACGCCTCTCCCGCCCACGCCTGTGCCAGCCTTGTCGCCCCTGCCGGGCGATGTCGGCAGCAATCTCTGCCCGGGTACCCTGCCCAGCATGTTCATGCCCGGTCGCCAGGGGCGGGTGAGCAACGCAACCCCCGATCCCAATCGTGTGCGCGCCGAGCCGAACGCCCAGGCGGATATTGTCGGCGAAATTCCCGCCGGCGCCTATTTCGACGTACTGGAAGGCCCCACCTGCGCCGATGGTGCCTGGTTTCGTGTCAAATATGAGGCCATCGAAGGCTGGATGAAAGAAGGCAGCAGCACGGCGTACTGGGTCATGCCCATCCTCACCGATCCCCGCACCGTTGCCGGGCCGACCATCGAGGCCGGCGGCATCACCCTCAACCTGCCCGCCGAGCTGGGTGCCACTGCCCAGATCCAGGATATCCCCTTCAACAGTGAGGAAAACATTCCCCCCGTTACCCTCATCCGCCTGCCGGAATACCAGTATTTTGATGGCTCCCCCTCCATCTACATCTACCCAGTGCAGGATTATCTCTACTACCGCGCCGACCTGCGCACCCGGTTGGAGAACGTGAGCAGCACCATCAACCGCCAGCTCGCCGACCCTGAAGCGCAGATCAGCCTGCCCGAGTTCCGCGATCCATTTTTCGCCGATCAGACCGCCCTGCTGCAGGCCGGTCGCTTCAGCAGTGGCTTTGGCTTGCATGCCGTCTCCCTCCTGGAAGGTAAACCCGACTCGCCCTACTACCTCTTCCTCGGCTTCAGCGCCGATATGGCATCACTAATATACGTGCGCCTGCCCGTCCGGCTGACCTTTGGGCAATTGTCTACCAATTCCAGCCCATATGATTTTTCACCAACCGTAGATCAAATTGATACTACTCTTCAGTTCCGCCCGCTTACCATGATGGCAGCCCTCACCGATCCTTCCTCCGCCGGTGCGTGCCCCGGTGCGCCCCCCTTCACTCTGATGCTGGGTGACTGGGCTAGGGTCAGCGTCGATCCACCCCAATCCAGCCGCATCCGCAGCAGCCCCGGCAGCGGGGGCGAGGTGCTTGGCGAAGCCCAACCGGGTGATAACCTGCTGGTCATCGATGGCCCGCAGTGTGCCAGCGGCCTCACCTGGTGGAAAGTGCGCAGCCTGGATGGCCTGGAGGGCTGGGCTGCTGAAGGCGATGCGGATGCCTACTGGCTGGTCGAGCCGATCTCGGCCTGGTTCCAGCTTCCACCCCCGCTGAATCCGGCAGCCTGGTGGATTACTCCCTGGCAGAGATGGACATCACCGTTCCCAATTCCCTGGTAGAAGATTTCACCATCGAGTTTTTCCCGCTGGCGACCCCCATGCCCACCCCCGCCAGCGTCGAGACGCCCTGGCCCGATGATCCTCGCGCTTCCATTTATACCTCCGCCGGGCATGCCCATTATAGTTACTATGGCATCGTTAGCAATACGCTCAGCTACTCTTTCATCCGCGTGTATGACATTCAAGACCCACTCAGCCAATACTACACCAACAACCTGGTCTATGGCGGTTGTACCGACATGCTCAGGGACAACCTGCAGAATGATCCGCCCGTCGAGTCGTAGATATCATTTCTTCCTGCGGCATTGGCGGCGGTATTCCGGTGGACTTCATTGCCGATGTTGTGCCGATCCAATTCACCGGCGGCCGTGGGCTGCGTTTCTTGCTTTCCAGCGGCAATTACCTGGCCACCGGTCCGCTCAACTACATTTTCCATGGTTTATCGGACGATGGCAGGTATTACATCGTTGCCTTGCTCAGAGACATCAACCATCCTTATCTTGTCGATCCCAACATTCTGATGGAGGGTGACTTCGGCCCCTTGCTTGGCTGGAGAGCCGGGCAGTATGATGAAGCCGAGGCCAGCTATGACGTCTTCAATGAGCGCATCGAGACCTTGCTGGACGCCCAGGCGATCACCCTCTACCCCCAGCTTGAGCTGCTGGATGCGATGATGGCGTCGATTGTAATCAAGTGATTAATCCTGCGCAGAGCGGGCGGGTCGGGGCGATATCAGGCATAGGCGAATTGCCAGAAGCAATCATATCCGACGCATGGTCCAGGCATTCAGACCCGCCCCTACGGCGCTGTATGGGTTTATATCTACTATCCCAGATGCGCTGCTGGAGATAAGCCTGGTTTGCCAGGCGGCGGCTCAAGCAGGCTTCCAGGCAATCCCCAGGGGATAAATCCTCTGAGGATTGCCGTTTTTTTTCCTTTTCATGAGATAATCTAGTCAAACTCTATTTCCCACCTTAACAAAATAGAGTGGAGCTTGAAGATGAAAGCGATCCGGTTCGCCCACCTTGCTTTTGTGTTCATTCTTCTGTTGCCTGCTTGCACTCCAACCCCTACCGTAGAACCAACCTCAATATTCACCCCCCTCCCAGCCACACCGTCTCAACCTGTCGATTTCCCGACCTCGGTTATCACCACCCCACTGCCGGTCAGCACCCACACTCCCCGCCCGCCCACGCCGGCGCCTGGATTGCCTCCCCTGCCGGGGGAGGTTGGCTCGAACGCCTGCCCGGATACCCAGCCCAGCCTGCTGATGCCCGGACGCCAGGGACGAGTGAGCAATGATACGCTTGACCCCAACCGGGTGCGTGCCGAGCCAAACGCGCAGGCGGAAATCCTTGGCGAGATCCCGGCTGGCGCTTATTTTGATGTGCTGGAGGGTCCCACCTGTGTCGACGCCGCCGCCTGGTTCAAGGTGCGCTACGATACCCTGGAAGGCTGGATGAAAGAGGGCAGCAGCATGGAATATTGGGTGATGCCCATCACCTCGGATGCCCTTACCCTGACCGGTCCAATCATCCAGGTCGCCGGATTTACACTAAACCTGCCTGCAGAACTGGGTACCACCGCGCAGGTCCAGGATGTCCCCTTCAATACTACTGAAAATATTCCCCCGGTGACCCTGCTGCGCTTGCCGGAGTACCCGTATTACGATGGCTCCCCCTCCCTCTACATCTACCCGGTGCAGGATTATCTCTATTACCGGGCTGACCTGCAGCCCCGGCTGGAGGGTATCCGTAGCGCAATTAACACCCTGCTGGCTGACCCAGAAGCGCAGGTCGGACTGCCAGAGTTCCGCGATGCTTTCCTCGCCGGCCAGGCATACCTGCTTCAAGCTGGGCGCTTCAGATTCGGTTGGGGATTGCGGGCGATAACCGTCACGGATGATGGAGAAAATACCCCCACTTATGTGTTCTTGGGTTTCCGCGCGGATATGGGATATCTCTTTTATCTGAAATTACCCGTCCACCTGGCATTTGGAGAATTAGCCGCGAATGTCCGTCCGGATGACTTCTCACCCTCGATCACTCAAATTGATTGGCTGTTACAATTCCAACCCATATCGTCGCTTCCAACCTTAACCGACCCCTCCCAGGCTGGCGCCTGCCCCGGCGGCCGCCTCCCTTTATCCTGGCAGTGGGTGATTGGGCCAGGGTCAGCGTCGATCCGCCGCAGCCCAGCCGCATCCGCAGCAGCCCCGGCAGCGGGGGCGAGGTGCTTGGCGAAGCCCAACCGGGTGATAACCTGCTGGTCATCGATGGCCCGCAGTGTGCCAGCGGCCTCACCTGGTGGAAAGTGCGCAGCCTGGATGGCCTGGAGGGCTGGGCTGCTGAAGGCGATGCGGATGCCTACTGGCTGGTCGAGCCGATCTCGGCCTGGTTCCAGCTTCCACCCCCGCTAGAATCCGGCAGCCTGGTGGATTACTCCCTGGCAGAGATGGACATCACCGTTCCCAATTCCCTGGTAGAAGATTTCACCATCGAGTTTTTCCCGCTGGCGACCCCCATGCCCACCCCCGCCAGCGTCGAGACGCCCTGGCCCGATGATCCTCGCGCTTCCATTTATACCTCCGCCGGGCATGCCCATTATAGTTACTATGGCATCGTTAGCAATACGCTCAGCTACTCTTTCATCCGCGTGTATGACATTCAAGACCCACTCAGCCAATACTACACCAACAACCTGGTCTATGGCGGTTGTACCGACATGCTCAGGGACAACCTGCAGAATGATCCGCCCGTCGAGTTGTATATTATTTCTTTCTGCGGCATTGGCGGCGGTATTCCGGTGGACTTCATTGCCGATGTTGTGCCGATCCAATTCACCGGCGGCCGCGGGCTGCGTTTCTTGCTTTCCAGCGGCAATTACCTGGCCACCGGTCCGCTCAACTACATTTTCCATGGTTTATCGGACGATGGCAGGTATTACATCGTTGCCTTGCTCAGAGACATCAACCATCCTTATCTTGTCGATCCCAACATTCTGATGGAGGGTGACTTCGGTCCCTTGCTTGGCTGGAGAGCCGGGCAGTATGATGAAGCCGAGGCCAGCTATGACGGTCTTCAATGAGCGCATCGAGACCTTGCTGGACGCCCAGGCGTCACCCTCTACCCCCAGCTTGAGCTGCTGGATGCGATGATGGCGTCGATTGTAATCAAATAACCTAATCCTGCGCAGAGCGGGCGGGTCGGGGCGATATCAGGCATAGGCGAATTGCCAGAAGCAATCCATATCCGACGCATGGTCCAGGCATTCAGACCCGCCCCTACGGCGCGGCAAGGTTAATATTTAATATCCCAGCTCAAAATCCACCTGCCCGCGCAGCGCCTCGCCGAGTAGGAAACGCATGTAGTTCTCGCAGAACAGCCTGGCGATATCCGGCAGGTAATTCTTTGCCGCCACGTGCGCAGTGATGAAGGTGTTGGGGGTATGCCACAATGGATGGTCGGGGGGCAGCGGCTCTTGCTGGAAGACATCCAGCACCGCGCCGCCCAGCTGCCCGGCGTTGAGCGCCGCGACCAGCGCCGCTTCGTCCACGCGTGGTGCCGCGCCCGATGTTGACCAGCCAGGCGTGCGGGGGAAGCGCTGCCAGCAGGCTGGCATCCACCAGGTGGCGGGTGGCGGAGGTTCCCGGAAGCACGCAGACCAGGTAGTCCAGCCCGGCGGCGAACTCGCTCAGCGCCTCACCATGGAAGTAGGCTTCCACGTCCGGGCAGCTCTCGCTGAAGCGGGTGTAGCCGCGCACGTGCATGCTGAAGTGGCGGGCGGTGCCTGCCAGATGGGCGCCGATCGAGCCCACACCCATCAGCCCCAGCGTTTTGCGCCGCAGCGTGCCGGGCATCGCCGTATCCCATCGGCGCTCCTGCTGCGCCTGCCAGCGGGAGAGCATGCCCCGCTCGATCAGCAGCAGGTAGCCGAACACATATTCCGACATCTGCGAGCCGTAGACGTGGCGCACGTTGGTCAGCGTGTAATCGCGGCGCACGCCCGGTCGCAGCAGCGGCTCGACGCCCGCCCAGGTGCACTGCGCCCAGCGCAGCTCCGGCAGGCAGTTGACCACCTGGCTGATCAGCGCCGGCTCCCCCATCAGCAGGTCGAACTCTGCGCTGCAGGGGATGGTGTCCGCCGGGTCGTGGGTGGCGACGATGGATAACCCCGGCAGTTCGGCCGCGGTGAGCAGGCGTTTGTATTCGGCGTGGTCCTGAGAAAGGATCAGCAAGCGAGGCATGGGGGCTACTTGGGTGCTTCGGCTTCCAGGTGCAGCCAGTGCAGCAGGCGGTGCGCCAGCGGGGCGAACACCAGCCCGGCGGAGGCCAGGAAGACCACCCCGGAGAACAGGGCGTAGAATGAGGCGAACAGCTTGCCCGCGGAGGTGTGCAGCTCGCTGACCGACCCCATCCCACCCAGGATCATCGAGGCATTGAGCAGGGCGTCCAACCAGGGCATATCCTCGGTCAGGTGGTAGCCCAGGATGCCGATACCCAGTGCGATGGCCAGCACCCCGGCAGCCACCAGCCCGTGGATCAGCAAGCGGCGGAGGAATTTCAAGCCGTGGCAGTAAGGGTTGCGTATGGTGTTCGTAGCGGTGGATCATCAACTTTCTTATACCTCATGGAGTGCGCGTTCGAGCAGAGCATCTGTGACCAATAACATTACCCGGATCGAGTCACCTTGCATGGCTGTACACCTTATGCGCAAGCTCGCTGCCGAGCATCCTTTCGGCTAATAGGCGTTGGATCTGCTCTGCGGTCGCATCGGGATGGCTTTGTTTGATCCCGCTGATGGCAAATACTTTGACAGTTTCATTCAAATCGTCAATGATGGCAAATTTTTTCCAGGACGGCATGCGCCGGATGATCTCGATTTGCATCTGCTCGATTTTTTCATGGGTGTCTGAAAAGGTTGCCGCCATGATTTTAGTATAGCCCACATGCATTGTTAACGTAACCACTGTTTAAAAAACTCACAGGTTTCAAAAACCTGTGAGTTTTTCCGCATGGTGGGCGCGAGAGGGCTCGAACCTCCGAACCTCACGGATGTGAACCGTGCGCTCTGACCAACTGAGCTACGCGCCCCTGTTTGTGCGGCTGATTTTACCATAGCCGGGATTATTCTTCCAGAGGACTTTTATGGTAAGATGACCAGATGATACGCATCGAGCATGGACACTTCATAGACGAATTTGGGCGCACCCGCCTGCTGCGCGGGGTCAACCTGGGCGGCAGCAGCAAGGTGCCCGCCAGCCCTGACGGTGCCACCTGGCGCAGCGAGGGCTTTTTCAACCACCGCGACGTCTCCTTTGTCGGGCGGCCTTTCCCGCTAGACGAGGCCGGCGAGCATTTCGCCCGCCTGCGCCGCTGGGGGCTGACCTTGCTGCGCTTCCTGGTGCCCTGGGAGGCGGTCGAGCACGCCGGACCGGGGCAGTACGACCAGGAGTACCTGGATTACCTGGAAGCGGTCGTGCGCAAGGCCGGCGAGCACGGGCTGGAGCTGTTCATCGACCCGCACCAGGATGTCTGGTGCGCGCTTCTCCGGCGGCGATGGCGCGCCGGGCTGGACGTTCGAGGCGGCGGGCATGGACCTGACCCGCTTCGACGCCACCGGCGCGGCGCTGACCCACCAGGTGCACGGCGACCCGCTGCCGCGCATGATCTGGCCCACCAACGACTACCAAGCTGGCGGCAGCGACCATGTTCACCCTGTTCTTCGCCGGGAATGACTTTGCGCCCCAGCTCAAGGTGGATGGCGAGCCGGTGCAGGACTACCTGCAGCGTCACTACTTCGCCGCCATGCAGCAGGTGGCGCAGCGGCTGAAGGGGCTGCCCCACGTGGTCGGCTATGACACGCTCAACGAGCCGTCCAGCGGGTACATCGGCGTGGCGGACCTGAACCTGCCGTTGGGTGCGCTGCTGCTGGGCGATTGCCCCACGCCCTTCCAGTCGATGCTGCTGGGTGAGGGGCTGGCGCAGGAGGTGGCAGTGTGGGAGCTGAGCGCCATGGGACCGCGGCGGGCAGGCAGCCAGCGCATCGACCCGGCGGGGGCGCGTGCCTGGCTGCGAGGGCGGGAGTGCATCTGGAAGCAGCACGGCGTGTGGGAGGTGGATGCGGATGGGACGCCGCACCTGCTGCGCCCGGATTACTTTACCCAGGTGAATGGGCGAAAGGTGGAGTTCAACCGTGACTACCTGCGTCCCTTCGCCAACCGCTATGCCGCGGCGATCCGAGAGATCGACCCGGATACACTGATCATGGTGGAATCGATCGCCGCACCAGGCTTTACCGGCGTGGGGTGCGGGGGATGCGCAGGACATCGTTTCAGCGCCACACTGGTATGATGGCACCGTGCTGATGTTCAAGGATCTCAACCCCTGGCTGGGCTACGACATCACTGCCCGGCGGCTGGTCTTGGGACCGTGGGCGGTGCGGCGAGCCTTTGCCCGGGGAATCCGCAGCCTGCAGCAGGATGCCCGGGATCTGATGCGCAATGCACCGACGCTGATCGGTGAGTTCGGCATCCCCTTCGACATGCAGGGCAAGCGCGCCTACCGGGACGGCGATTTTTCGCTCCAGGTGCGCGCCATGGAACGCTCGATGCGCGCCATGGACGACGCCCTGGCAAGCTGGACGCTGTGGAACTACACCGCCGACAACAGCAATGCCGCGCGGCGACCTGTGGAATGACGAGGACCTGTCCATCTTCAGCCGCGACCAGCAGAGCGACCCAACCGACCCAGACTCGGGCGGGCGGGCGCTGAGGGCGGTCGTGACGCCCGTATCCCACTCACATCGCCGGCGAGCCGCTGCGCCTGTCCTTCGATGTACGCAGCCGGCGCTTCGAGTTCCGCTTCCGCCATGACCCGGCAGTGAGTGCGCCCACTGAGCTGTACGTCCCCTGGTTGCACTATCCGCAGCACCCACGGGTGGAAGTTTCGGATGGGGCGTGGGTGCTATGACCTTGAAGAGCAGAAGCTGACCTACCAACACACCGCGGGGCGGGCGGAGCATTGGATCAAAATTACTCCGTAGGAAGTTTGATGATGCAGCCTCGTTCAACCCCGTTCATCCTTTTTGGACTGACCATCTTGCTGGTCTCCATCGCCTGCAGCCTGCCGTTTCTCAGCCAACCCACGCCCACGGCGACCATGCCGCCCAGCGCCACCCCGCCTGCCGCCCACTCCGACCTGCCACGCCCGTACCCACCCCGACCCCGGCGCCCACCCTGCTGCCGGCGGCACGGGTGGAAGCCGGCGACCGGGCGCTGTTCATTGGCGATTATGCTACCGGCGCTGGCAGCCTACTCGGCGGCGCTCTCTGCCAGCTCCGATCCTGAGATCCAGGCTGCCGGGCTGGTGGGGCAGGGGCGCATCTACCTGCTCACCGGGCGCATCCCCGAGGCGCTGGACGCACTGCGGGCGGCAGCGGTTGGCTATCCCAACACCACCCATGCCCCGGCGGCGAACTACTTCCTGGCGCAGGTCTATACCGAGCTGGATCGCTACGGCGAAGCGGCGCAGGCGTATGACACCTACCGCACGCTGCGACCGGGCGTGCTGGATGCCTTCATCAGCGAGCGGCGGGGGGATGTGCTGCTGGCGGCGGGCGACCGGGCGGGTGCGTTGGCGGAGTACCTGCTGGCGCTGCAGGCGCCGCGCCTGCTAGAGGACTTCTCGCTGGAGTTCAAGCTGGCGCAGGCCTATACTGCCTCCGGCGATTATGCTACCGCGCTGGTGATGTATGGCGATATCTACAACCGCACCGGCTCCGACTACGAGCGCGCCCAGGCGGACTACCTAAAGGGGCAGATCCTGATCGCCCAGGGGCAGACCGATGCCGCCCTGCAGCCTACCTGGACGCGGTGAACAACTACCCGAAGTCGTATTACACTTACCTGGCGCTGGTGGCGCTGGTCGAAGCGGGCTACCCGGTGGACGAGCTGCAGCGCGGGCTGGTGGACTATTTTGCCGGTGAGGACGGCGTGGCGCTGGCGGCATTCGACCGCTACCTGGATGGGGCACCGACCGAGCCGGCGGTGGCGCTGTACTACCAGGGGCTGATCCTGCGCGACCAGGATGACCTGGTGGGGGCGCTGGCAAGCTGGGAGATCGTCATCCAGGAGCATGCCAACCACTATCTGTGGGATGAAGCCTGGGAGCAGAAGGCGTACACGTTGTGGGCCTACCAGGGCGATTACACCGCCGGGCTGCAGGTGCTGGTCGACTTTGTCGCCACGGTGCCGGCTCATCCCCGGGCAGCGGAGTTCCTGTTCGACGCGGCGCGGGTGGCGGAGCGGGATGGTCGATTGGCGGAGGCGGCGCAGCTGTGGTTGCGGCTGCCGATGGAATATCCGGCGGCGGAGAATGTCTACCGCAGCCAGTTCCTGGCAGGCATCTGTTACTACCGCCTGGAGGACTACGAAAACGCCCGGGATGCCTTCTGGCAGGCGCAGAGCCTGGCGGCGTCACCGGGAGAGCGCGCCGGGGCGTACTTCTGGCTGGGCAAGATCCAGGCGGCGCAAGGCAACCTGGAAGATGCGCAGGCCACCTGGCAGCAGACCGCCGCCTTTGACCCGACCGGATATTACTCGGAGCGGGCGCGCGACTTGCTGATCGACCGTGACCCGTTTACCCCGCCGGAGATGTTCGATACGGGCAGCAATCGCGCCGCTGAGCAGTTGGAGGCGGAAACCTGGCTGCGGGTGACCTTCACCCTGCCCGGTACGACCGATCTGTTCGGTGCCAGGTGGGCTGGCCTCGGACGCACGTTTCATCCGCGGGACGGAATTTTGGGGGCTGGGGCTGTATGAGCTGGCGGCGGCTGAGTTCAACAGCCTGCGCGAGGAGGCAGCCGCCGATCCGGTGACCAGCTACCGGCTGGCAGTCTACCTTTCCGAGCTGGGGCTGTACCGCCCGGCGATCATGGCGGCGCGCCAGGTAGTGGACCTGGCGGGTTTGGGCGATGCTACCTCGCTGAACGCGCCAGCGTTGTTCACCCACATCCGTTTTGGCACCTATTACTCCGAGCTGGTGGTGCCCCTGGCGCAGGCCGACGATTTTCACCCGCTGTTCATCTGGAGCCTGATCCGCCAGGAGTCCTTGTTCGAGGGCTTTGTAGAATCCGCCGCCGGGCGCGCGGCCTGATGCAGATCATGCCTGCCACCGGCGCGGACATCGCCTATCGCAAGGGTTGGCCGCCGGATTTCACCGCTGCCGACCTTTACCTGCCGCAGATCAACCTGACGATGGGATTGGATTACCTGGCTGACCAGCGGGCGTATTTTGATGGTGACATCTACGCTGCGCTGGCAGCGTATAACGGCGGGCCGGGGAATGCGTCCACCTGGTTGGCATTGGCGAATGGTGATCCGGATCTATTCGTCGAAGTCATTCGCTTCGATGAGACACGGAATTATTTGATGGGGATTTATGAGCTGTTTTCGATATATAGGAGGGTGTATGAGAGGGTGCCGTGAATGATATGTTTGATCAACTGATCCAAGACGCCCTCTCCCTCCCCTTCTCCGGCTGGGACTTCTCCCTCATGCACGACCGCTGGCAGCAGGATCCTCCTACCTGGGATTACCCCATGCTGGCGCGCCAGCGCATGCGGGGGGTGCAGTGCATGCTGGATCAGGACACCGGCGGCGGGGAGCTGCTGGCTTCGTTGGCACCGCTGCCAACCTTCACATTTGCCACCGAAAGCTACCCGCCTAACATTCCGGTCGCCCGGGGGCGGCTGAAGCCGTTGGGGGTGCACCTGGTCAGCCAATACCGCCAGGATGCCCTGCCCTTTGGCGATGATACTTTAGACCTGGTGCTCAACCGGCATGGCAGCTACGTGGTGCCCGAGCTACGGCGCATACTCAAGCCGGGGGGCGTCTTTCTCACCCAGCAGGTGGGCGGCAGGGATAACTTGCGCTTGAATGAGCTGCTGCAGGATGTGGTGGAATACCCGTACCGCGATTGGACATTGGACAAAATGGTTGCCCAACTCCGTCATGCCGGCCTGGAGATCGTCCAGGCTCAGGAGTGCTTTCCCGAGAACGTGTTCCAGGACATCGGGGCGGTGGTCTTTTACCTGCGCATTATCGCATGGCAAATAGAAGATTTCACCGTCGAGAAGTACCGCGAGAAGCTGTATGCCATTCACCAGCACATCCAGCGCGACGGTGGGTTGGTGACGCACAGCCACCGCGTGCTGGTGGAAGCGCGCAAGCCGGATTAAGGGTCGTTCCTGCTCTCCAGCAGAGCCAATGGATCGACATTTTCCCCCAGGCGTTTATCGTAGACGTTCAAGTGGGTGTGGTAGCCGCAGCCGGGTCGTTCCCAGCAGGGAGCTCCGGCCATGTCGGTGGTGTAGCCCAGGTTTGATTCATAACCAACCGGATCGCCCAGGGCAACGGTTTGCCCAATTATGACAGTGTAATCACCGTGCAGCATGGTCACCTGGTAGATTTCATTTTCAAGGATCAGGTTCGGGTTGCCCCATTCATCAAGGTAAAGGTCGCTCACTTCGCCGTGGATGGGGGACAGGATCGGCGCGCCCTCGCCAGCCCCCAGGTCGATCGCCAGGTGTCCATAATCAAATCCATGCAGTCCCTGGGTGAGGGTGTAGCTGGGGTAAGGGGCGGCAAACGCCGCAGGGTCAGGGGTGGGGGTGGGGAAAGCGGATGGGATGGCAGTTGGCTGCGCGGAAGCCATGCCGGCGCCGGGGCTGGCATCGTTCAGCAGGCTGGCTCCGAGCAGCAGGATCAAAGCCAGAGCGACGATGAATAATCCGTCAATCCTGGGCTGCATGGGAGCGACCTTGCGGCACGATTCTTGCTGTGAGTTGGGGGAGAGGAGGAAGGTTCATGTGGTATAGGTTCTGGTAGGATCTGGTAAATAGAACGTATGTGCTAATTATAACACAGAATATAGATAAGACTATGGGATGACGTGGCGAATACGTTGGGAAGATGTTGTACCGAAACCGGGCGTAAACGCCCGGGCTAGGCGTGACGCCGGGCAAACCCGGCTTAGGAGCTCACCTGCACTGAAGATTGCAATGGTAGAATACTCCTCACCAGCGGAGGCTATATGGAAACGAAGGCCAAAAAAATCGCCCTGATCCTCTCAGGCGGCGGCGCCCGGGGTGCTTTTCAGTGCGGGGCGGAGCGTTATGCGCGCGAGGTCAAGGGCTATCATTGGGATATCATCGCCGGGGTGTCGGTGGGGGCGCTGAATGGGGCGATGCTGGCGATGGAGAAGTACCAGCGCCTGTCCGAGGTGTGGAATACCATTTCCAATGACCAGGTGTACACCGGCGGTTTCAACCTGTGGGGCGTGCTGCGGCTGCTGTTTGGGGCCAAATCCTTCTACAGCAACGAGCCGTTGTGGCGCCTGCTGAAGAACGAATTGGAGCCCGAGAAGATCACCGCCGATCTGCGCATCGGCGCGGTGTCGCTGGTCAGCGGGGAGTATGTCCAATTCACCAAGGATTCGCCCGCCCTGGCGGAGGCGATTCTGGCATCGACGATCATGCCGGTGATTTGGTCGCCATTGGATGTGAGCGAGAAGCACCTGGCGATGGTGGATGGCGGGGTACGCAATATCACCCCGTTGGGAGATGTGCTGGCGCAGGAACCGGATGAGCTGGTGGTGATCAACTGCTCGCCGCAGCAGCCCGCCCGCTTGCACGAGCGTCCCCGGAATATCTTACAGATTGGCCTGCGCACGCTGGATCTGATGCTGAATGAGATCTTCGTCAACGACCTGCGTGAGTTCCAGCGCATCAACGCGCTGGTCAAACAGGCCCAGGAGAAGGATGTGCAGCTGACCCACCCCCGCACCGGTCGCAAACTGCGCTATGTGCCCTGCCGTATCATCGACCCCGATTATGACCTGGGTGAGACGTTGGATTTCTCGCAGCCGACGGTGCAGGCCTCGCTGAAGGCGGGGGTGCGCCGTGCCCGGGAGGTGCTGGGCGAGGTGCGCCGCGGGGGAGAGCGCTAAGCATGACCTCTGAGCTGGATTCGACCCCGGTCACCCAAGCGCTGGAGCGGATGGGCATCCCCTACCACTTCTTCCGCCATGCCGGTCCGGTGAGCTCGTTGGAGCAGGCAGCGCGCGAGCGCGGCCAACGACCAGAGCAGATCATCCGCAGCATCCTCTTCCGCTTGGCTGGCGACGAGTATGTGCTGGTGCTGGTCGCCGGCCCACGCCAGGTGGATTGGCCCACCCTGCGCCGCTACCTGGGCGTCACCCGCATGACCATGGCCTCGGAGGAAGAGGTACTGGCAGCCACCGGCTACCCGCTGGGGGCGGTCTCCCCGTTTGGGCTGCCGCGACCGCTGCGCATCCTGGCGGATGAGAGCATCTTTGTGGATGATGAAGTATCCATCGGCTCGGGGGTGCGCTACACCACGGTCATCCTGGCGCAGGCAGACCTGCGCCGGGCGCTGGGCGAAGTTGAGCGCGGAGTGTTCGTAAAAACATGATGCCAGAACCAGAACTGTCGCGTTATTCACCCGGTGACGCCATGTTGGATGCCGTCAATCTTAGCCATAAATATGGCAACTTCACCGCGCTGGCACCGCTAAACCTTGCGATCGACGCCGGCGAGTTGGTCATCGTGGAAGGGCCGAACGGCTCGGGTAAATCCACGCTGCTGCTGTGCCTGGGCGGTTTGCTGCGCCCCACCAACGGATCGGTGCGGGTTGCCGGACTGGACCTGTTCACCGAAGAACAGGAAGCCAGGCGCAAGCTGGCCTTTGTACCCGACGTGCCGCGCTTTTATGTCGAATTGACTGCCTGGGAGCATCTCCATTTTTTGGCGCTGGCGCATGGCGCCGCCCAGGGATTCGAAGCCAGGGCGGAAAGCTTGCTCAAGGAGTTTGGATTGTGGGAAGCACGCAACCTGTTCCCGCACCTGTATTCGCGCGGCATGAGCCTGAAGCTGGGCGTGCTGTTTGCCCTCATCCGTCCCTTCGAGGTGCTGCTGCTGGATGAGCCTACGTCTGCCATGGATTGGGAGAGCAGCCAGCTGCTGGTGCGGCGCCTGATCGAGCTGCGCAGCCAGGGAGCTGCCATCCTGCTCAGCACGCATGATCCCGAATTGAAAAACGGGCTGGCGGACCGGGTCTTGCGTATGGAAAACGGCCAACTGACCCCTGCCTAGTCGCATGCATCCCATCTGGACGCTGTATTCCCGCCGCATCTTTTCCCGCCTGGCTTACTGGCTTTCCGCATTAGGCTACAGCCTGCATGACCGTTCGACGAACAACCGCCTTTACCTGGTTTATTTTTGTATTTTCTGGCTGGTGTGGGTTGGGGCGGTATTTGCATTGATCGGTTCGACCCTGGCGGGGTGGCTGGTCATCCTTCCATATCCACCCGCACAAATTGCCTCGATGTTGTATCAGATCATCCTGGCTGGTTGGGGCTTCGTCCTGCTCTGGCAGGTGACCCGGCGCAGCCCTTTTGTGTTCACCGAAGAGGATGTCTACCTGGTGTGCCAGGTGCCTGCCAGCCGGCGGCGGATTGGCTTTGCCCTGTTTCTGCACAGCTGGATCTGGTCGGTCCTGCCCGTTCTCGCCGGGGCGGTGGTGCTGGCATTTGCGCTGGTTGAGATACAGCTTCTCCAGGCCGGTGCCAGCTTCGTGCTTGGCGAGTACTTGCTCAGCAGCCTGCGGGCGGCTTCTATCATCATCCCCTTTCACGCGGCGCTGATGGCATTGCTCTGGGCGTTGGGAGCCTACCGCCTGCATCCCCGCCACGGGGGCTGGCTGCGGTGGGTGGCGCCGTTGGTGCTGCTCAGCGTGTTGATGATTGTGTGGCTGCACCCCTTTCTACCGGGATTGCCCGCTATCCTCTATCCACTGCGTCTGCCAATGGATGCCGCCTTTGGCGTAGCAGGCACCCCGTGGAGTGCAGGGCTGGGATTATGCCTGGTGCTGCTGATGATGGGCATGGCGGCTCTGTACCTGGCGACGCGGCGCATGAGCCTGGCCCAGGCGGCGCGCGAAACCAGCTGCCGGGCGCTGATCCAGGCGGCGCGCAGCTACGGCATCTTGAACCTGGCAGAGTCGCTGGTATTGCGGCAGCGCCTGGGCAGCGGCCGCGCCCCCAGCAAACTGCTGAGCTCCCGTGGGGTGGGTGTTTTATTCGAGAAAGACGAAGTGCAAAGCAGGCGCTCGCTCACGCTGGCGCATTTGATCAACCTGCTGTGGATCTTTGGCTTGAACCTGGGGATGTTCATTTCCCCAACCTGGCAGATGCAGCTGGTCTGTGCCGGGGTATGGTCATTGGCGGTTGGCAGCCTGGCAACCCGCCGCCTGCGCAGCGACCTGGCGCGCTGGTGGATTCTGCGCACACTGCCGGTCAAAGCCTCCGCTCTGCTGCGCGCTGAGCTGCGCCTGCCCTGGACAATTGTGACCTGCATGGGCTGGTTATGCGCTTTGCTCTCACCGGCTCCGTTTCCGATTAAGGTATTTGCGGCGCTGATGATCCCATTTTTCGCCGCCAGCGTAGGATTTGCCGCCGCCTTTGATATCCTGCAGCGCTGCCAGGCGCGCACCATCATGTCGCCCAGCATCGCCGAGGAAAATATCCCCCAGGTAGATATCTGGGGGGCTTTGCTGGGCATAATCTCCGTATTAGCTCCGCTTGGGCTGCTGATCGCCGCAGCGACACTGCCGGGATCGACCGGCTGGGGCCTGGGTGCGCTGATCCTGGCGGCTGTACTGGCATGGTTCAACTACCGCTCAGCCGTGCGTGCTTTCGCCGGTGTAGGATAATAGATTGCAGTAAAGGAGTCCGCTATGAAAACATCTGTTGACCAGCTTCACCAGCTTTTTCATGAGGAGTGGGAGGCGCGCGCCTGCAGTTTGACCCGCTGTTCGCCACCGCCACCGGGGATGCGCGCTACAATGACCGCCTGCCGCGGGTGCGGGAAGAGGATTATGCCGCATATCAGGTTGATCTAACCGGTTTTCGCGCCCGCCTGGACGGCATCGAGCGTGGCGCGCTGCCTCCTGACGAGCAGCTCAACTACGATATCTGGCAGCGCCTGATCGACAACGAGCTGCGCGAGCTGGAGCTGGGCGGCTACCGCCTGCCGCTCTCCAAGGTGTGGGGCTTCCACCTGGCTTTCCCGGACTGCTACCTGACCATGCCCTTCGACACGGTGGCGGACTATGAGAACTATATCGCCCGGCTGAACGCTTTCCCGGTGTATGTGCAGGATCAGAACGAGCTGATGCGTAGCGGGCTGCGGCGCGGCTTTGTCCCACCGCGCGCCATTTTGGAGGGGGTGGACGAGGCGATGCGGGCGCAGCTTGTCGCTGACCCGGTCGACAGCGTGCTCTACCAGCCTTTTCTGAGCTTTCCCGCCGCGCTGGAGGTGCGCCGCGCGCCCGCCTGTGCCAGGATGGGCAGGCTGCTATCCAGGGGGCGGTGCTGCCCGGCTTCCAGGCAGGTTTGGCCTTCCTGCTGGACGAATACCTGCCGGCGGCGCGCCCCACCATTGCTGCCGCTGAGCTGCCGGATGGCCTGGAGTTCTACACCCACCGCATCCGCTTCTTCACCTCGCTCGAGCTGACCCCGCAGGATGTGCACCACACCGGGTTGACGGAGGTCGCTCGCATCCGGGCGGAGATGGAGGCGGTGAAGCAGAAAGTGGGATTCAACGGCACGTTCCGCCAGTTCATTGAGTTTCTGCGCAGTGATGGGCGATTCTACGCCCGCACACCCGAGCAATTGCTGGAGAAGACCGCCCTGGTGCTCAAGCGCATGGACGGCGAACTGCCACGCCTGTTCAAGACACTGCCCCGCCTGCCCTACGGCATCCGCCCGATCCCGGATTACAGCGCGCCGGGCAACACCGCCGCCTACTACTTCCCCGGGCCAGGCGATGGCAGCCGCGCCGGGGTATATTATGTCAACACCTACGACCTGCACAGCCGCCCGCTGTATGAGATTGAAGCGCTCTCGCTGCACGAGGCGGTACCGGGGCACCACCTGCAGATCGCCCTGCAGCAGGAGCTGAGCGACCTGCCGCTCTTCCGCCGCCTCAACGGCTTCACCTCCTTCGTGGAAGGCTGGGCGCTGTATGCCGAGCGGCTGGGTCTGGAGGTGGGTTTCTACCAGGACCCGTACAGCGATTTTGGCCGCCTGAGCTATGAGATGTGGCGCGCCTGCCGGCTGGTGGTGGACACCGGCATGCACGCCCTGGGCTGGACCCGCCAGCAGGCGATCGAGTATATGGCTGGATAACACCTCGTCCACCCTGCTCAACATCACCAACGAGGTGGACCGCTACATTGCCTGGCCCGGGCAGGCGCTGGCATACAAGATCGGCGAGCTGAAGATCCGCCAGCTACGTCTCCAGGCGGAGGCGGCGCTGGGGACGAAATTCGACCTGCGCGCCTTCCATGATGTGCTGCTGCAGCAGGGCGCGGTGCCGCTGGATGTTTTGGAAGCGATGGTGGCGGATTACATTTCAGTCGCTCAGTGTTGACCCCAGGGCTTTAACCAAGTCGGTGTCACTGCGCATGGATTTTAGACCCTTCAGTTATTTATAGCGTATAATATCCACGGATTTTCACCCCAGGCTAGCGCTACCTGCTTGTTGGAGGAGCGGAAACAGAGTACACCAAATCATTACAGGAGTAGAGCCATGAACAAAGTGCGTTACATATTGAATGCGAAAGGCAGCGCGGTGTGGAGCGTCTCGTCCAATGCCACCGCTTTAGACGCGATTCAGCTGATGGCGGACAAAAACATCGGGGCGGTGCTGGTCATGCAGGATCAGAAGCTGGCCGGCATATTCACCGAGCGCGACTTTGCCTACAAGATTGGCTGCCTCGGGAAAGACCCGCAAGCGATCAAGCTGTCCGAGGTGATGACCCCCGATCCGATCACGGTCAGCCCGGAGAATTCGGTCAATGATTGCATGGCGCTGATGACCGATAAACATATCCGCCACCTGCCGGTAATGGAGCACGGGCAGTTGGTGGGCGTGGTCTCGATCGGGGATGTGGTCAAAGACCTGCTCGAAGAGCTGCAGTTCATGGTGGAGCAGATGGAAAAATACATTATGGGGCTGCGATGAGCATTCTTTATTTTTTCCTTGGGGTGATCCTACTGATCGCTGGACGGAAGCTGTACTGGTTTTTCAGCGCGGTGGCGGGGATGGTCGCCGGGATTTACCTGGGTGGCGTGGTGCTGGATGCTGAAAGCCAGGGTTGGCAGATCGCCTTTGCCGTGATTGGTGCCATCCTGGGGGCGATCCTGGCGGTGGGCTTGCAGAAGCTGGCGATCGGGATCGTGGGTTTCGTTGCCGGCGGCTATGGGGCGCTTTTCCTGTGGCAGACCTTGAATTTGCCGGAAGGTAGGATTGAGTTGCTGCCGTTCATCGTCGGTGGAATTATTGCCGCGGTGCTGGTGGTACTGGCTTTCGAGTATGGTTTGATCGCCCTGACCTCCTGGGCGGGGTCGACATTGATCAGCCGGGAGCTTGATCTGACCGGCTGGCTGGGGGCGGCGGTATTCTTTGGACTGATCATCGCCGGTGTGGTGATCCAGGCGGTGGCATTGGTCGCCGATCACAAGCGGGAACGGGTGAAAGCGCCGCCTGAAGCCAGTGAAAATAAGACGAACGCGGCGCAGTAGCGCCGCGTTCGTCTTTTAACCGCATGGTGGGGGAAAGGTCGTCAGGGGGTCAGGATGCCATCCAGCTGCTGCTGGAACTCGGCGTGGGTAGTTGTCCCAAGCTGGATAGAGGAGATCCTGCCATCCGGGAAAATGAAGAAGGTGGTGGGAAAGCCGTTCACCCGGTAGGCATCGTCGGTGACATCGCCGTCTTCATCGAGCAGCAGGGGGAAGGACAGCTGGTGGGAAATGCCATACTCAACCACATCCGCGCGCACATCCTCATAATCCACCGCCAGGATCACCAGCCCATTGGCCTGGTAGCTCTCGTAGATGGTTTGCAGTGCTCCAAACTCTTCCTCGCAGTAGGTACACCAGGTGGTCCAGAAATGGACCAGCACCGGCTGACCGGTGAAGGCGGACAGCGTCACCGCTTCGCCGCTGTTGGCGTCCAGCAGGGTGAACTCGGGCGCCAGCTCGCCGACGTACGGACTGCCTTCCGGGCGAGGGGTGGGGCTGGGGATAGGTGTGGGAATGGGGACTTCGGTCGGCATGACCATCGGGTCGCTAAGTACTGCCTCAGGCACCTGGGTGGGTGGGTCAACCGGCTCCGGGCGGCGGGGGGTAGTGCTAGGGTATACCACCGCCACGACGGGAATCTCCGGTCCGGATTGCTGGCGCAGCACCGGTACGAATACCGTGGCGACTGCCACGGCGCACAGTATGGCAATCAGGCACAATCCAGCCAGCCCGGCAGCGAGCCATACCAGGGCGGGCAGTTTCTTGCGCGGGGCGATTTCAGCCGGGAACGGAGCAGACGGCGCCTCCAAAACAGGCGGCGCCTCGAGATCAGGCGGCGCCTCGAGATGAGACGGTGGTTCAAGAGGTGCGCCGCAGGCAGGGCAATATTCTTCCTGTGGATCGAGGTCGCTGCGGCGGCAGTACGAGCAGGTCAGGTTTGGCATTCAGGCTCCTGGGTGGTTATGGGGTCAGGCTGACAGACACTTCCTCGATCAAACCGCTGCCCGAGAAGTGGATGCGACCACCCGGCAGGTTGACCAGCGGAATGGGCACCAGCATATTCTCACAGGCCGGGGTATCATCCACAAAGAGCAGGGGCAGCCGGTCGCGGCTAAATTCGAGGCGGAAGGTATGGGCAGTAGCCTCCAACGACCAGGGGCAGGAGACCAGGGTGCCATCCGCCTTGACCACCTGGACAGTGAGTTGACGCGCAGAGATCAACAGCACTAGCGGCAGCCCATCTGCTAACTCCTGGGGAGTGCTTTCCCCCGGCGACCAGGCGAAGCGCAGCACGGCGGCATCCTCATTCAGGTAATCCACGTCCGCGGTGAAGGTAATGACCAGGCCGGGCGAAAGCGTTATCTGGTCGTTGAGCGAAGAAATGCCGCCGGAATCCACATCCGCCGCCGTGAGCAGCAGCGCCGGGGTGGTGTCGGTGATGATTATTGTCTCGAGCAAGCCCCAGCTTTCCCAGAGCTGGTCGAGCGGCTGGCTGAAATCATCGCTCAGCAGCAGCGGTGAGGGCGTGCCGGTATGGGTGGGCGGCAACAGCCGGGTGAGGGTGGCGCTGGGCAGTTTGGTAGGTGTAGCAGATGGCGGATTGGTGGGGGTGGCGCTGGGGGGCCGGGTGGGGCTGGGGCGCAGCGTGGCGGTGTTGGTCGGCGCTGGCAGGGCGGTGTGGGTTGCCGTGCTGGTGGCGGTGCTCGGGGAGAATATCTCTTTGATCACCGGTCGCCCGAAGATGACCAGTGGGATGGCAATCCCCAGGCAGATGACCAGCGCAGCGACCAGGGAGACGATCAGCCGGCGGCGTTTGCGCTGCGCCCGGCGCTGGAGTACGCTGGAAGACAGATCTGTGGGCGGATCCTCGGGCAGCAAGACCGGAGCCGGCGTTGGTGCTGCAGCCGGCGCCGCCACCGGCGCCGGCTGCGGGTTGGAGACCAGGCTGGCGCCGCAGAAACCGCAGAATTTCGCCCCGACTCGCACCGGTCGACGGCAATGGGGGCAGGGATTGGGCATGAGGTGGCTCCTTATCAGAGGTTGGGTTTCAGTCCTCGATCAGATCCTGGGAATCGGCATCCGGTGGGGACAGCATCACCGTCTTCCGGCTGGTGAGCTTGATGTTTTTCTTGCCCACATTGGAAATGCTGCCATTCGTTTCCAGGTGATCGGCAGCTTGCGCGATCTGCTCTGCCAGCCCGTGGTCACCCTGGTTGAGCAGGATGGTGGCGGCGGTGCGTAATTTGTGCGTGGCGCTGCCCACCTCGCCGGCTTCGGCCTCGATCAGCGCCTGCTGTTGCAGCTTGAAGGCCTGTACTTTTTCGACGATGTGCATCACGCGGGGATCGAGTTGCTCCAGGCGCTGTGGATCCTGGGTGTAGTGCAGCACCAGGTCCGCGGCAATGCCCTCAGGGGCAGCGCCGGGCAGGTCGAAGGTGGCTTCCGTTTGGGCAATGCGCACCGTGCCTTCCGGGCGCGGCGGCAGGATGAGCTCGCAAAGAAATGCCGCTCCACCCTTCTCGAGATCGCTGCAATGCACGATCACTGCCCCGGCCTGGATGGCGCTGGGGCTGACATCCCGGATGGCGGGCTTAACCTGCCAGACCCGGTGGGCTTCGACCCCTTGCGCCAGATGTATTTTGGTGAACACATTCTGGGCAACCACATGCATGGATTGGAACACCTGCCAGAAGGTCTTCATTGCCATAGTGGGCGTGGGGATGAATTCCACCGTGCCACCGTGTGTCCCTGGGGGCAGCAGCAAGCTGCGGTCAGCCAGATCGCATAGAAAATCTTCATTCCAATCCATGCCGAAGCCCAGTGCGATCAGCGGCAGACCCAGCGCGCCAGCCTGGTCAGCTTCGCGGCGCGAGTGGTCCTCAGGGTCGGTCGCTTCGCCGTCGGTGAGCAGGATGATGCGGCTCACCCGGTCCGGGGCATCATGGGTGCTCACCTGGCGGATGGCCTCGCCAATCGCCGGCGCCAGCACCGTACTCCCGCCAGGGACAATCTGGTCGACCAGGTATTTCAGGGCCGCCTTGTCCTGCGCCAACTGCGCCTCGGCGAGCAGCTGGCAGCGCGTCTCAAAGGTGATCAGCGAGATGATGTCGTCCGCAGCCAGCCGGTCGATGATGCGCTTGACCGCTTTTTTCAGGCTGCGCAGCTTATGCCCCTCCATCGAGCCGCTGCAATCCAGCACCAGGGCAAAATTCAGCGGCATGCGCTGGTCTGCCAGCGCCGGGTCGGGCGTGAGCTCGGTCAGCACATACACCAGCTGGGATTGCTCCAGCAGCGGGACCGCGCTGCGGTTGCACAGGCAGCTTAAGTGAATTGCTTCAGGCATAAGAAGCCCCTTTTTTCACCAGACTAACGCGTAAGCAGGATATCGAACCAGTAGGTGGATTCTGGCCCGTAGTCACCGCCCAGGTCTTCCACCAGCACGTAGTATCTGCCCGTGGCGGGCAGGACGTAGTTGAGCCGTGAATCGTAGCCATCGCCGGAGTCGTCATCGGTGATCAGCAGGTTCATGGATGCATCGTATAAGTAGATATACGAGTCGATTTCCGAGCCCTGCGAGTTGGCGATCACGTCGATCTGGATCTGCTCGTTGATCGTGCCGTCAAAGGAGTACAGTACGCCATAGGTAGCGTAATCGCTGCTCTCCAGGTAGAGGGCATCGCTGCTGTTGATATAGTCTCGAGTGCGCACATTCGATTCCAGGGGGACTGCCAGGGAGGCATCGCTGATCCCTTCCTGCATTGAGAAGGAGTAGCGCCCGGTGTCAGAGCCAAACGAGGCTACCATGATGTAATACGTCCCTGGTGTAGAGATTGAGGTGACCAGGCGGGGATTCAGCCCCGGCCCGCTGTCATCATCCCGGTCAATCTCGTAGCCATCCCGGTCGTATAACATCAGCAGGGTGTCGAAGTCCGCTTCGACGTTGAAGGTGATCATCTGGTCGGCAGCGATGTTGAACCGGTAGCAAACCTCTCCGCTTTCGGGCAGTTCGCCCTCCATGGTGCTCCCTACCGTGATGGTTGGAGCGCCAGGGCAGAAGCTGGTGCTTTCCTGCGGCTCGCTGAAGTAGATGCCCCGGAAGGGGGCGAGTTGCGTCCACTGCACGTCCACCAGGTAAGCCTCGTCATACAGTGTTTCGGGGACCTGCTCATCGCTGAGGGCGACGCGGCGGATCTGGCTGTCATCGGGGTTGTTGCCGGTCAGGGCGGTGTAGAGCACGCTGCGGCTGTCTGCGCTGAACACCGCGGTGGTAAAGCCATCTTCACTTTCATCCAGGATCAGCGGCGCCTGCTCGGGCTGCAGGTTGATGGCAACCAGGGCAGGATCATCGTTGGCATCCTCTGCAGTGACCGCCAACAGCCACTGCTTATCCTGGGAAACATCCCGCACTTCCAGGGTAATATATTCTTCTAACAGGTAGTAGCCGGAAGGGTCATCCCCGGGGGTGTAAAACAAGCTGTTTTCACTATCATCGTTGTATACATAAATGAATAGGTCAGACCGGTCGGGAACATAGATCAACATACCGAGATAGGCATTGTTATCGCTGAACAGGGTCACCAGGTCGCTGCCATCCAGTCTTGCGCTGTACACGGTCAGCTCATCCTCGTCCTGCTGGGTAATGAACACCCGCTCGAGCGGGTAAGCCAGGCTGAAGCGCAGGTCATTCCCCTGCAGGATCTGGGTGCTTTGTCTGCTGGCAACATTGTAAGCGGCAACGGTATACTCCGCATCCTCATCCCCAACCAGGGTGATTATGTCGGTTCCATCCGGGCTGATGTCGGCATTCAGGTACATGCCGGTGGTAACCAGCACAGAGCCCGAATCCTCCAGCAGGTAAAGCTCCAGCTCGCCCTCGTCGGTTTCGGCAATGTAGATCAGGGTGTTGGCGTCCCGGGCAAAGGAGTAGCTGAGCACCTGGAAGACCGGTTCGCTCTGCGCGAGCACCGCCGCGGTGCGACCGTCGAGCACGGTGATCTGCTGTTCGCTCTCCCCGGCGACATAAGCCACCCGGGAGCCATCAAATGAGGTGCGGTAGCTGGCGACATCTGGCTCGGCGTCCAGCAGGGTGACCTCGCCGCTGCCATCCAGGTTCATCATGCTGAGCGTGGTTTCATTTTCAATTACCAGGGCAGTGAGCACGAAGGCGCCGCCTGGGGTCAGTCCGCAATCCTCGCCTTTGGTGATGCGCTGTGCCGGCTCACCGTTCAGCGCGCTGTAGCAGCGCTCTTCGGCGCCGGATTGCTCGTTGATGAACACATCCTGCCCATCGTTGAACACCTGTCCGTAACCATTGCCCTCGTTGCTGTCAAAAACCGGCAGCGGGGCATCCTGGTTTAGCGTATAGCGTTGGATGAACACATCGCCATCTTCATCTTCGTACCAGATCACCAGCAGCTTCTGCTGGGGGACAAAACCACCGAAATGGTTGAAATAATTGCCCAGGGGATAGCTTTCCCCGTCCTTCTGATAGCTTAGGTATACGCTGGAAGTGAACACATCCTCTGCCAGCAGCGTGCCTTCGCTCAGCTCTTTACCCAGCCGCAGGGTGTACAGATTGCTCTGGCTGGAGCGGCTGGGCAGACCGATCAGGATATTATCGCCTCCCCCGCCCAGCGAGAGGGTGCCATTTTTTACCAGCACCAGCGCCGCGGCAGCCACGACCACCAGGCAGCACAACAGTACCACGCCGATCAGTACGGCGATGAACCATTTTTGCTTGAACAGCCCATGGCTGGGTTGTTCCTGCCGAGGGGAGGCAGCAGGGTTTTCCGCGGCGGACTTGAGCTCGATCACTTCCGGGACGACAGGTGCATGGGGCACCCCACAGTGGGAGCAAAATTTGTAATCCTCAGGGTTATCATTACCACAATTAGGGCATAACATATTTTTTCTCCTGATTATCGCATGGTGAGTAAAAGATCATAAAAGTGAGTACTGCTGGTACCAAAGGCACCGCGCAGGTTGGCAACGATCACATAGTACCGCCCTGAGGCTGGCAAGGTGTAAATCAACTGTGAATCGTAACCTGTACCTCCGTCGTCATCAGAAAACAGGTACATCCCGTTGCTATCGAACAGGTAGACGACAGGGTCAACCTCTGAGCCGAGCGAATCGGCGAACACATCGATCTGGATCGTTTGGCCGCTGGTGCCATCAAAGTAGTAGGCATGGCCATAATTCGTGAAAGAGATCGTTTCGTTGTAGAAGTAATCGGCTTCGGTGATCACCCCTCGCAGCCGGGTATTGACCGGTAAGAGAGGTGGATTGGCGAAAATATCTTCCATCTCGGGGGCGATTTGGAAGGTGAGCGTAAAGGAGCCAGTATTGCTGCTGTAGCCGTGGACGGCGATGTAATATCGCCCGCTAGATTGCAGCAGGGTGCGGATGCGCGGGTTAAATCCTTCACCACCGTCGTCGTTATAGAACAGCTCGTTTCCGTTCTCGTCATATAAAACCAGGATGGTATCGACGTCGGATTCGACATCGATTTGGATGGTCACATCCTGGGTACCATCGAAGTAGTAGCAGGTTTCCTGGTCGGGCTGCACATTACCACCGACCACATCACCCAGTTGGATGGGTTGGCTATTGGCGCAAAATAGCGGTCCCTCGCTAAAGGTCATTTCATAATCACCGGAGGCGCCGGTGCTGAAGCCGCGGATGACAATGTAGTACGTGTCAGCCTGGTCGGGGCTGAAGCCCAGCAGGGGATTCAGGTTGCCGCCGCTGTCATCGTCCGTCACCAGCATGTTGCCCAGGCTGTCATACAGCTCCAACACAGTGTCCGAACTGGTAGGGCTGTTGACGGCGAAGTTGTAGGCGGTATCCGCTGACAGCTCGACCTGGTAGCAGGTGCGCCGGCCATCAGCAATGGAACCGGAGACGGTTTGATCCACATCGAGCGTATCCGCACCGGGGCAGAAGACATTGCCTTCGACCATGGACAGGGTGAATGGACCGGTTTCGAAGCCGAAGGTGTTCACCTCCAGGCAGTAATTACCCTGCTCGGGCAGGACAGTGCTCAGCAGCGGATCGATGCCATCGCGGTTGTTATCGTCATTGCCGAGCATGATGCCCTCAGAGTCGTATAAGGTGAGCATGGGGTCCAGGTTCGTGCTTTCGATCCAGAAGGTGAGGTGCTGGTTGGCAGTTCCATTGAAACCGAACCAGGCTACGCCGTCATTATCCATCTCGCCGCTTGCCTCTTCGCCCAGGGCGATGGTATTCACCCCAGGGCAGTAATTGATACCAGCGGCGCGGGACAGGGTGTAGCTGCCAGCGGCACTGCCGAAGGCAGACACTTCCACATAGTAGATGCCATCTTCCGGCAGGCTGGCGAACAGGCGCGGGTCGGTGCCGTTAAGCCGGCATCATCCGAGTCGAGCAGGTTGCCCACGCGGTCGTAGAAACTGAGCATGGTGTCCAGGTCCGCTGCGCCTTCCACCCACAGGGTGATCTCATCACCCGCCGCCCCGCGCACCTGGTAGCAGTCGCGCTGCTCAGCTTCCAGGCTGCCCTCCACCGTCTCATCGCTGCCCAGCCCGTAAGCGCCGGGGCAGTAGCTGGTGGATTGCTGCAGCAGGGGGGTCTGCGTGGTGTAGAACGGGCTGAGGTTATCCCACTGGGCAGCTACCAGGAAGGCATCACTGTACAGTACCTCCACTGGTTTCGACAGGTCGGAGAGGATGCGGCGGACCTCGACGTCATCTGGGTTGTCCCCGGTGAGGGCAGTGTAGAGCACCGCGCTGCCTTTTTCGTCGAAGAGGGCATTGGCGATGCCATCCACATCGTCATCCAGGAGAGTGTTCTGCTGGGTGTCGAGCTGCGCCAGGTACAGGCTGCTATCATCGTTGGGGTCTTCTGCACCGGCATAGAGCAACTGTGAGCCATCGGCAGATGTGTCCAGCACGATGAAGTTGGCCCAATCTTCGACCACCATGAACTGGGCTGCCTGCTCGGGATGGGCAGCCAGCAGGGAGAGACCCTGATCGCTTGCCAGGGCGAAGTAGACATACGGCTGTCCGGGGACATAGGCGACGCCATCAAGCCAGCAGGCCGTACAGGTGTGCAGGCTGACCAACCCGCTGCCATCCACTGCCACGCTGTACAACGTGGTCACACCATCCTGGGTGGCGGTGATGAAAATACGGTTGATCGGGCTGGCAAGTTGGAAGTGCAGCTCACTGCCGCGCATCACTTCCAAATCGTTGCCACTGGAGACGTTGCGCACATACAGCGCGCGCTCACCTTCATATTCCCCCGCCATGTAAACCAGATGGGCGCCGTTCAAATCCATTGCCGCCGCCATGCTGAGGGCGGAGCGGACAAGCGAGGCGCCGGAATCGCTGAGCAGGTAAAGCTCCAGGTTGCCATCGTTGTTCTCGCTAATGAAATAACCAATCCGACCGTTGGGGGCAAAGCCCTGGTCAACGATTGCATAAGCTTGTGGACCGGAGGCTACCGGGGTAGCGTCCTGGCTGTTGACCAGCAGCACGCGCGGCTCATCGCCGGTCTCGCTGTAAGCCAGGCGCGTCCCGTCGCTGGAGAGGTTGACCGCGCCGATATTTTCCTGCCCATCCAGCGGGGTGTAGGATAGCACATCCGGGAGGCTGGCTACCTGGACGGAGGTCTCGCCATTATTAACGCTGGTGGCGTAAGCAGTGGAAAAATCCCCGCTCAGTGTGCATATGTCGCCGTCCAACACCCGTGTGGCAGCTGCGCCGGCGCGGGAGAGATAGCAATCCTGTCCGCTTTCCTGCGCTGCACTGAAGAACAGGTCTTGTGCATTGGGCAGCACATAGCCGGTGAGTGACACCGCGTCATCCTGCCACAGGGTGAGCGGTGTTTTCTGGTTCAGGTCCAGCCGCTGCAGGGTGATCTCCCCGCCACTTTCACTGTACCAGTAAAGCAGGGCCTCTTGCCCGGGGATGAAGGCTGCCAGGGGGTAATAGCGATCCGCCAGGCTGGACATGCCGAATTGAGGCAGGTAGAAAAAACCACTCTGTGCTTTGGTGACATCATCCGCCAGCAGCAAGCCGGAATCGAGCGCCTTGCCCTGGCGCAGCAGGTACAGGTCGCTTTCGGTTCCCGAGCCGGGGACGCCGATGACCAGGCGGTTGTTGCTGCTCAGGAAGGGGATGTCAAAGGGGATCCATTCCGGCTTTAGCAGCACCACCCCTACCAGGGCGGCGGCTACCAGGCAGAGCAGGATTAGCCCAATGACCAGGAAGATAACCAGGCAGGAACGTTTCTTTTTTGGTTTCAGCTCAGCCGCGATAGGTGGCGTTGCCTCCAGTGGTGCTGCCGGTGGACTCTCAAGCGCCAGGGGCAATACCCGCTCGGGCGGCGCCGCCGGCTCGCTGGACATCACCGTTACCGCGGGTGACGGCTGGCGGGGGACGCCGCAGTGGGCGCAGAACTTATAATCTTCTCTATTTTCTCCGTTGCAATTAGGACAGATCATGATGTGCCTCCATAAAATGAGTAGGTTGCTGGCTTACCACCCCTTAAACCGAGCTGATAATAAGACTTATTATAGCTGGGTCTTACCGCCGGTGTCAGGGCAGGTAGACCACGAAGTTGTCGAATAAAATACCCACGCCGCCCTGGTCGAATGTGCCGGCGATCAGCCCGACATCGCCGCTGCTAAGCGCGGTATCGCTCACGCTGATGAGCAGTTGCCCGTTGGTATATAGGGTCAGCGTATCGCCCACGCAGTCGAAGCGCAGGTGATTGTGTGCATCGCCTTGGACGATAGCTGTGTATCGTTCCATGGCATCTGCGCCCAGGATGTCGTAGCTGCCGTCATTCATATAGATAATCGCGGCAAAGCCGTCACTGCTGATGACACCGAAGTAAAAATTGCTCGTATTCTGGTAGCGGCAGATGACGCCGAAATCATTGTCCAGGGTGCCGGTAGCCCAATAGGTGTCCACTTCGACGATGGTATCCCAGGCGTTCAGATTGGGATTGGCCCAGGCATCCGAATTGGGATTATTCACCCAGATGTAGTAGGAGCCGTCCTGGTAGTCCGTGATGCGGTCGCTGAGATTCACCCGGTCCCAGCCTGAATTGGGATCGGAGAAGTCATCACTGAACTCGGGCAGCGGGGTCAACCGGGGAGTCTCGGTGGGCAGCGGGGTGGGGGTCGTGGTGGGCGTGGGGGTGACGGTTGGGGTGCTTGTGGCGATTGGAGTGGGGGTGAAGGTCGCCGTAGAGGTGGGGGTGAGCGTGGGGGTGGGCGGCTTTACAAAATCCAACGCATCGGTATAGGTGTACACACCCCAGGCGCCGGCGGCGCCAAGCAGGAGCAGGATGAACAGGAGCACACAACCGCCAATGCCGAACAAAGCACAACCGGGGCGGCTGCGGGGCTGGGAGGGCGGGTGTGCGGCGAGATTGCCAGCGGGCTGGCTACCCGGTGGGCTGCCCCCTGGGCTGCTCGGCGGGCGGGCATTGGCGTATGCGTTCGCCGCCGGCTGTGGCTGAGGCGCCGAACCGGCAGCGCCGGGTCGTGAGGGCAGGCTGCCCCAGCTCATCGTCGGGATGGCAGCGTAGATGGCAGCTTTGAATTCCCCGGCGGTGGGGAAGCGCTTGCTGGCATCCAGCGCCATGCCATGCTGGATCGCCCCGCTCAGCTCGGAAGGCACCTGAGGATTTAGCTGGTGCACCGCAACGGGAGGTTTGGCGATGCCCGCCATGATATCCACGCTCTCCGCGGGCACGGTGCCGGTGAGCAGCGTGTACAGCGTGGCAGCCAGGCTATAAATATCCGTGCGCGCATCCGTTTTGCCGGTGCCATATTGCTCGGGCGGCGAGTAGCCGGCGGTGATGCCGCGGGCTCCTTTGGTGGTTCTGGAATGGAGATCGTAGATCTTGACCAGCCCAAAATCAACCAGCATCGCCTGCCCGTTGGGGGTGATGATGATGTTGGCCGGCTTGATGTCGCGGTGGATCAATGGCTGCGTCTGGTTGTGCAGGTAGTCCAGTGCGTCGGCGATCTGCCCGATCCAGAATACAGCTTGGGGATAAGGGACCGGCCCACCTCTGATCACCCTGGCTTCCAGGTTATCCCCTTCCACGAAATCCATCACCAGGTACTGCCCGTGTTCGGGCAGCGAGAAGTGGTCGATGACCCGCGGCAGGTTGGAGTGGGTCAGGTTTGCCAGGGTGGTGGCTTCGCGCATGAACTGCGCCGATAGTTCGGTTGAGATATCCAGGTTTTCTTTGACCGCGCAGGCTTTTTGTAAATTCATATCCCAGGCGCGGTACACTGCGCCGAATCCCCCTTGCCCGAGCAGTTTGATGATACGGTAGCGGTTGTTGAGCACTTCAGATGGATTTAATGGCATGCGGAGGTTCTCCAGGGATCGAATAAGGTTGGAAGTTCATCCAGGCGGATGCTCATAGACCAGCATCAGTTGGCGCGATAGATCAGTACGAAGCGTCCCAGGCGGATATCATCCCCATCGTTGATCGGCTGCGGCGTACCGGCGGGTATTTTTCTGCGGTTGACGAAGGTGCCATTCGTGCTATTCAGATCCACCAGGCATAGCCGCCCCTCGATGATCACCAGCCGGGCATGCTCGCGACCTACACCGCCTTCATGCCCGCCATGCGGCTCGAGGTCGATATCCGGAAAAATACTGCTCACCGGGTCTTCACGCCCGATGGTGATCTCGATGTGCTCTTTCGGCAGGGGGAGCAAAACATTGCTCTGCTCGAGCACCAGGCTGCCGGTGATAAAGGCGGTGTAGGGCGGCGGTGGGGGGGCTGAATCAGAGGGAGGGTGTCAGCTCCGTCGCCAGGCTGTCATCTGGCGTGGGCAGGAATCTCAATGGTTCACCGCAATCGATGCAGAAGAGCGCGCCAGGAATATTGTTTAAGCTGCATTGCGGGCAGAGCCTCCCGGTGGGGGGCAGCAGGGGGGCTGCCTGTGCTCCCGCAGCGGCTGCTTGAGGCTTTGCCGCGGGGAGCTTGATCAGCCGGCACCCGCAATTATCACAATACGCCGAACCGGGGATGATTGAATGATTGCAAGTTGGACAGACACTGCCTTTCATAAGCGTTCTCCTTGATAATGGATAAGGTGCGGATAATGGGGGTTAATAATCTAACCGATGATATTTGAAAACCCTTCAGGCGTGATTTGTTTCAAACGGCTATGATTTGGATCACAATGGCGGTGATGTTATCTTCTCCGCCGGCAGCATTGGCCGCGGAGACCAGCCGCTCGCAGGCTTCCTGCGGGTTGGGCGCATCCAGGATCAATTTTTGGATGATGCGATCCTCGATCATGCCGGTCAGGCCATCCGAGCACAGCAGCAGAGCTTCGCCGGGTGCCAGTGTATGCGTCGAGGTTTCGACCTCCACGTTGGGCTTATCGCCAATCGTGCGGTAGACCACGTTGCGCTGCGGATGGTAGCGGGCTTCTTCGCGGTCGAGCTGTCCGCTGGCGATCAACCGCTCGACCAGCGAGTGGTCGGTGGTGAGCTGTTTGATCGTATGGGGGCTGACCCGGTAAATGCGGCTGTCTCCGACATGTGCCAGGGTAGCTTGTACTCCATCCAGCAGCGCCACCACCAGCGTGGAGCCCATATCCGTGCCGGCTGATTTCCGCAGATCATAGACCGCCCGGTTGGCGGCTTCCACCGTCTCCTTGAGCCATTTCAGGTGATCATCCGGAGAGACGGGCAGCAGCGGGTTCAGGGTGAGGGCGCGTTGGGTGATGGTGTTGGCGATCGTCCCGCTGGCAACTTCACCCGCCGAATGCCCGCCCATGCCATCCGCCACCGCAAACACTCCTAGCGGCAGGGAGATGGATTGCAGCACCCGACTGAATTCAACGCTCGCCAGGCTGTCTTGGTTAAGGTCGCGCTCCAGGCCAACATCGGTGCAGCGTCCCAGGCGATAGGCAATGCTTTGCTGGGCTTTGCTGTCCGTGATGGCGGTCTCAATCGCCTGCGCCAGGGCTTCACCGCTTTCGAATCCTTTCCCGTTGAGCGCTTCCCTGAATAAGCGGTTGACCGGGGGCGGCAGGCCTGGCTCGAAGCTGTACTGGATTTTTCCACTCTGCCACTGGAAGATCTGCAGCGCCAGGGCGCGGACATCCGCCGGTCGAGCCTGGGAGACCATCTCGGGCGGCACATTACACCCGGTGAAGTTAGCCCACACCGGGTGGGTGCCATCCATCCCAAAGCAGGATGGCTCGATCTGCCCGCCAAAGGAAAGCTGGTTGAGATGGAGATAATCCAACCCGCGCGCCAGTTGAATCCCCCAGGACAGCGCCAGGGCTGGTTCGGGACGCTCGGGGAAGGCGGAATAGGTGGGTGTCACCAGACAGGCGCGCGGCTCGCCGCACACCGTCTCAGAGAAATACGCCAGCGGGGCGCGCAGGTTAGGATGGGCTAACCCGCCAGGTTTATTGGCAATCTGGACCGCCGCGCCGAAGATTGGCTGGCGGGCTTCCTGGAGCAAGAGCAGGACGTCACTGGGCAGCAAGGGACTGCCGCATTGGGTGCAGCGCTGCTCCAACCCATCGCCGGCGGGCGGGTGAAGCGTACCGCAATTGGGATTGGCACAGATGCGGTCGCGCGGCTGTCCGGGGACGCTTTGTTCGATCACGGTGTAGCGGATCTCGGCAGCATCTCTGTAACGCAGGCTGTCGAACAGGAAGCGATCGCCGAAGATCGCCCCAGCTGGGCGGGGATGGAAATCTCCCACCCCGTCTGCGGGATGTAGCGGGCCGGCGTGGTTTTTCCCCCCGGATGGTTTGGCTCTGTTGGCGGATGGCACGGTTAGCTCCACCGGGCTCGATCGCGGCGGCGAGGCTGGCGTTTGCCGGGGAGAAGTCTTTTCAGCTGGATGGCTGTCAAGCATGGTGCCGCAGCGGGAGCAGAAGGCTGCCCCAGATTGGTTTGCCGTGTTGCAGTACGGGCAGGTGATCATTTGCAGCTCCTATAGCACCTGGTGGTCGAGGGTAAAGTTATAGCGTCCAACGGTCAGATGCATTCCGGCTTGCAGCAAGTTTTTTCGGGTGGGTTGGCCTTCGATCAGGATGCCGGTGGGTGAGCTGAGATCCTCGACAACCAGGGCGCTCCAGGCAGGGTCATAAAAAATGTGCGCATGGTGGGCTGCAACGGAAATGTCATCCAGCACCAGCGTGTTGTCTACTTCCCGCCCGATGCTGAAGGGCAGCGGCTGCAGGGGAATGGCTTGCCCGGTCAGGTCGCTGAGCGTCCAGCCGGTGATCTCCTTCTTTTTCGCCGTGGCTGTCCTGCGCCGTGGTGTGCCGGCCCGCGAGCCGCTTCTGACCGCGGCTGGCTGGCGGCTCTGCCGATACAGGTGCAGGGCGACGATAAGCAGCAGCAGCGCCAACAGCGCCAGCACGATGATGGTGATGGGGTATGAGTTTTCGACCAGCCAGTCAAGTAGCCCGGCAGTCAACCCTGTCCTGGTTTGAAGCGCATATACGGTCATGTTTGTTGCCCCTGTGATTCAGATGAGGCTGCCGGCAGGATTGATTGGAGTGCACACTCCGTCCTTCCGACAATCCGTTGGGATATTGGAATGCCCCTGGTATGTGCCGGGATGGAAAGCGCAGCCTTACCGGGCACGCCTGCCAGCCGGGTTATGCCCACCGGTGCGGCTTACTCCAACGCCGTCCCGGTGGAATCCAATCCTGCCTGCTGGATAAGCCTTTTACTGTCAGTCGAACCGATCGCAGTCATCAGGGCTGTTCCTGGAATATTTTTTTGATCGCCGATTTGCGGAAGCGCCACACTTTGCCGATCTTGATCCCGGGCAGCTCGCCCCGGCGCGCCATCCCCCGCACCGTCTCTGGCTGCAGCTTAAGATAACCAGCTAGCTCGTCCACCGTCCACAGCTGGTCGGTGGTCGTTGACAGATCCAGGCGCGGGACGGGATCCGTACCGATGAGAACCGTTTTTATGGTGTTGTCGATCTCTCTCATGGGCTTCCTCCTGAGCAGGCATGGTGGAGCTGGCGAGTTGGGCGGGTGCCCGGCGGGGGGTGATACTGGTTTTTACATGCTTGTGTATGTTTTTCTCAGTATGTATTAATCATACCAGAAATAGAGGTTTTTTTTGGTGAAGAATTTCACCTACCCCCGGCCCATCCCTGAAGGGAGGGGGGACCTACCACCCGCCCCTCCCCTCAGGGAAATGCGAATTATTTTGCTTCGAAGTCAAGGTATGCCCGTAAGATTCCCTGGGTCTGGGTGCCAAAGAAAACTACATCCGGCTGGAGCGGGTCGAAGCTGATTGACTTCACGGTCAAACCAGCCAGCTCATCCGGCCCGTACTGCCAGGTGGCGCCGCTGTCCGTGGTGTAGTAGGCGCCATTGCCTGTCCCGGCGAACACCAGCCCGGGATGGTGCAGGTCGGTGACCAGCACCGGTACGGAGATGCCGGTCAACGCAGTATTGGTCCAGCCGGTGCTGGGTGTGTAGCGCATCACCCCCAGGCTGGTGCCCAGGTACAATGCACCCGTGTGATCCGTGGCAACTGCTGCCCCATACACACCGAGGGCATACATCTGCAGTGCGGTCCAGCTCCCGCCGCCGTCATCAGAGAAGCGCACATACCCGGAACCGTTGGTAACCGCGTAAACCTTATTGGCATTGAAGGGGTCAACCGCCACGCTGCTCACCACCAGCCCTTCCAGCCCGCTGAAGAACCAGTCTCGCCCGTCAGTCAAGCTCTTATAGATGCCGGAGCCGCCGGTGCCGATGAAGGCGATACCGGGATTGGAAGGGGCGTAGGCCATCGAGAGCAAGTTTTCTGCTTCGGGTAAGCCCTCTACGCGATTGGCTGCCGGAGGCATCTCGCCCAGTAAGGTTTCCCGGCTGGCGCGCGGGTCCTCTGCGCTGTACACCGGCAGGTTGTTCGTGGACTGCGGTAAATCTTCACCCACGTAGACCCAGCCGGTGCCGATCAGACTATCATAGCGGAACAGCCCGTCGGTGGAGGTCACGGCATAGATCAGATTCGGATGGCCGGGATCGACCACCAGTTGCAGCACAAATTTATCCGTCAGACCGCTGTTGATCTCAACCCAGCTGGCCCCTCCATCCTGGGATTCCTGCACGCCGCCGCCGTACAGGGCGGTGAACAGGTGCTGCGAGGTGGAGGGCAGCACCATCGATGGCACATCGGCGTTGCGAAAACCAGCCTGGCTGTGCTGCCAGGATGCGCTATCATCCAGGCTGCGGAACAACCCATCCCCAGCGGTGCCCGCGTACAGGATGGTATCGTTCTGCGGGTTGATCGCCACTGCATAGATGCCGTCAGACTGCAGGCCGCGCGGCAGCCAGGTGTCGCCGCGATTGGTAGTACGCAGGATGCCGAAGCCGAATGTGGACAGGTAAATCGTGGCTGCATCCGTTGGGCTCATGCTCATAGCATAGATTGACATCCCCAGCAGGCCATCATTGAGAGTTTCCCAGGCACCGCCATTGTCCAATGAGAGGTAAACTCCATTGCCACGCCAGGCACCATAGTAAATGCGATATGGGGAGGGCAGCTGCCAATCGACCAGGATCGCGCGACCGGTGCGGTCGTCGTCGGTCTCCAGGCCTTCGGAGGAATAGAACCAGCTCCAGCCGTAGTTTTCGCTGCGATAAACCCCGTGTTCGTGGGTGGCAGCATACACATTGTTGGGTGCTTGCGGGTTGACCGCCAGGGAATACACCCAGTCCTGGGCTTCCAGGCCGCCGATGTTCTGCAGCACCGCTGTCCAGGTCAGGCCGGCGTTGGTGCTCTTATATAGCACGCCATTCCACGGCGGTTTGCCGTTGTTGGAGACGCCGCGCGTTCCGATGTACAGGTTGTTCGTGTTCTGCGGGTCGATGGCAATGGTGTAGACAATAGCTTCGATCTGAATCCCACTGCCAGACCAGAACCAGCTTTGCCCGCCGTCGGTGGACTTGTAGACTGCATCGCGGTAGGTCCCCGCATACAGCACTTGCGGCTGGCTGGGATCGATCGCCAGCGAGTTGATGTACATATTTCCCAGCCCGGTATTGGTCTGGAACCAGGTGGAGCCGCCATCCAGGCTTTTGAACATCCCGGCGCCCCACGAGCCGGCATAGACAGTCGTCGGGTTGGCGGGATCAACCGCCAGCGAAACGGGCCGCCCGCCATCCGGGCCCAGCCAGGTGTTACCCGCCCGGGTGACCAGTGGCAGGTGGGTCACATAGCCCTCGTAAGCCGTCCCCCGGCATTCCCCAACCCGATCACAACGATGAAAAGCAGTAGTGAAATCAATGTTTTTTTCATGGCTATATGTATCTTTCCTTATTCAGTTGTATTTGACGTTCTTCCTTGCCTATCTCACCAATCAGCCCAAGAAAATTCTGAGGGTTCTTGGTGTCCTTCATGGTTACCGATTGTGGTACCAGCATGTCTAACCTTCACCCGCTAATCCGCTCCCCATCCGTTTACCAATCTTTACTCTGCTTTGACCTTCAATTCCTTTGTGTACCTTCGTGTCCTTGGTGTCTTTGTGGTTAAAGGTTTAATCTATCCGCGTCCGATAGTCCCAACACCTCGATCACAAACGCCCACAAATCGGCCTGCTCTTCGATCAGGATGGCGGTGGGCTTGCCAAAGCCGTGCCCGGCTTTGGTTTGGATGCGGATCAATACCGGCGCCTCGCCGCCTTGCGCCGCCTGCAGCGCGGCGGCAAATTTGAACGAGTGCCCGGGCACCACCCGGTCGTCGTGATCGGCGGTGGTGATCAGCGTGGGCGGATAGGCCGTGCCGGGCTTCAGATTGTGCAGCGGTGAGTAGGCATACAGAGTCTTGAACTGCGCTGGGTCATCTGCCGAGCCATAGTCGCTGACCCACGCCCAGCCGATGGTGAACTTGTGGAAACGCAGCATATCCAGCACCCCAACCGCGGGAATAGCTGCGCCGAACAGGTCGGGGCGCTGCGCCAGGCAGGCGCCGACCAGCAGCCCGCCATTCGAGCCGCCGTGGATGGCGAGCTTATCGGCGCGGGTGATGCCCTGGGCGATCAAATACTCGGCGCAGGCGATGAAATCATCGAACACATTTTGCTTGTTCTCCAAACTGCCCGCTTTGTGCCATTCTTCGCCGTACTCGCCGCCGCCGCGCAAATTCGCCACTGCCAGCACGCCGCCGCGCTCCAGCCAGGCCAGCCGGCTGATGATGAAGCTGGGGGTCATTGAGATTGAGAAGCCGCCATAGCCGTAGAGAAATGCCGGCTGTGGCCCATCCGGCAGCTCCCGCCGGTGCACCAGGAACAAGGGTATGCGCGTCCCGTCCTTGGAAGGGACGAACACCTGCCGGGTGATATAAGGGCTGAAATCGAACTGGATCGGCGGGGTGAAGAGCGTCTCCAGGCCTTCCTGGCGCAGAATGTAGCGGTAGATGGTGGTGGGCCAGGCAAAGGACTGGAAGGCAATGAACAGCTCCCGGTCTCTGCGGCTGCCGTTGAAGCCCCAATTCTCCATCAGCACGATGCTGCCCAGCGTGGGCAGCGGGATCTCACCCCGCGGCGTGCCATCCAACCCGTATTGCCGCATCCGGTGGTGGGCGTCGTGCAGCTCAACGCAGATGAAGGTATCCTGCAGCAGCTTGGCGGACTCGATCACATCCGCCGACTCGGGCACCAGGGTGCGCCAGCTGGCTTTTTCCGGCTGGCGGATATCCACCAGGATAATTTTGCCGCGCGGCGCCTCCAGGTCGGTGCGCAGGTAGAAGAGCGGACCATCGTTGCCCAGGAAGGCGTAGGCAGCTTCCATCTCGGCGATCAGCTCGACGGCAGGACCGCCCTCGTGCAGATCCTGGTAGAACAGGCGGTTGCGAACCTCGGTGCCCTGCCAGACATTAATGATCAGGTAGCGCCCTTCGTCGCTGACCTGGGCGCCGAAGCCCCATTCCTTCTGGTCCGCTCGCTGGTAGACCAGCGTATCCTCTGCCTGGGGTGTATTCAAGGTGTGGAAGTAAAGTTTGTGGTAGTAGGTAGCGTTCAGGTATTCCTGGCCCGCCTCGGGGGCGTCATAGCGGGAATAATAAAATCCGCTGTTATCCTGCAGCCAGGCCGCGCCGGAGAACTTGCTCCATTCGATCAAGTCGGGCAGATCGGCGCCGGAGTCCACGTCCCGCACCCGCCATGTCAACCAGTCTGAGCCACTGGCGGAGGTGGCGTAAGCCAGCCAGTGCCCGTCAGGACTGGCTTCCCACCCGGTCAGCGCCACTGTGCCGTCGCTGGAGAGTGTGTTGGGATCGAGCAGCAGGCGCGGCTCGGTTTTCAGGTTGTCCATCACATACAGCACATCCTGGTTTTGCAGCCCGGAGTTGCGCAGCTGGAAATAGCGGCTGCCCTTTTTGCAGCGGCGCCCAGGCTTTGGGATAATCCCACAGCTCGGTCAGCCGCTGGCGCAGCATCTCCCGCTCGGGGATGCGCTCCAGGAAGCCGAAGGTGAGCTTGTTCTGCGCCTCGATCCACGCCCGGGTCTCCGCCGAGTCGGTGTCCTCCAGCCAGCGGTACGGATCAGCCACCCGCGTGCCATGATAATCATCCACCTGTTCCCCGGTGGCGCTCTTAGGGTATTCAATTTTGCCATGGTGTCATCCTCAATGCAAGTTTAGTTTTGTCGTGTAGTCAATGAATTCACCACGGAGCACACAGAGTTTTCTTATTTGCTCAGCGCTCTTGATCTCGTGTAAGTATCTTTCTCTGCGTTCTCAGTGGTGAATCTCTGTGTTCTCTGTGGTAATCTTCTCTACCATCTTCTCCACATCGTGCGCCCCGCTCTCGCGCATCCCCGCCCCGCTGATGCAGATGAACTCTGCATTCTCGTGCAGCTTGCTTAGCGTGTTCGCCCCGGCATAGCTCATCCCCGAGCGCAGCCCACCGACCAGTTGGTGCAGCAGGTCAGTCACCGCGCCGCGGTAAGGCACGATCGCCTCCACACCTTCGGGCACCACCTGCTCCCAATCCACCAGGTCGACCTCGCCGCCCTTCTCGACCATCTTGCGCTCGATATTGGCGGAGAGCGAAGCCATGCCGCGCACGATCTTGTAGCGCCGCCCATCGCGCACCACGCTGGCGCCCGGGCTTTCCTCGGTGCCCGCCAGCAGGCTGCCGATCATGGCGGTGTCGGCGCCCGCCGCCAGCGCCTTGGTCAGGTCGCCGCCGGTGCGGATGCCGCCATCGGCGATCAAGGGTATGCCCGCCTGCCGCGCCGCTAAGGCGCAGTCCATGATGGCGGTGAGTTGCGGCACGCCATAGCCGGTGACGATGCGTGTGGTGCAGATGGAGCCCGAGCCGACGCCCACCTTGACCGCATCCGCGCCCGCCTCCGCCAGGTCGAACACGCCCTGGGCGGTGGCGACATTGCCAGCGATGATCTCCACCTGGGGGAAGCTGTGCTTCAGCTCACGCACCACCTGGATGGCGTGATCGGAGTGCCCGTGGGCGATATCCACCACCAGCGCGTCGGCGCCGGCAGCCACGCAGGCCTCCCAGCGCAGCAGATCGCCGGGTTTGACCCCCACCGCGGCAGCGACGCACAGACGGCCTTTGCTGTCCTTGGTGGCGTGGGGGTATTGCTCGTGCTTGATGATATCCTGGGCCGTGACCAACCCGATGGTCTCGCCCGCTTCGTTGATCAGGGGCAGCTTCTCGATGCGGTGAGTGTGCAGAAGCGCCCGGGCATGCTCCAGGTTCTCGCCCTGCGAACCGCTGGCAGACAGGGTGATCAGCTGCTCGCGCGGGGTCATCACCGTCGAGACCGCTGCCAGCGGGTCGGGTGCAAACAGTACATCGCGGTTGGTCAGCATGCCCAGCAGGCGGTTGGCCGCGTCGGTGACCAACAAGCCGCCAATCTCCAGTTCAGCCAGCAGCTGGCGCGCCTGTGCCACCGAGGCCTCCGGGGGGATGCTGGCGGGCGATTCGACCACGAATGATTCGGCGCGCTTCACCCGCAACACCTCAGCCGCCTGTCGCTCCGGGGTCATGAAGCGGTGGATGGCGCCTAGCCCGCCCGCCTGGGCCATGGCAATCGCCATATTGGCCTCGGTGACGGTATCCATGTTGGCGCTGATCAGCGGGATTGCCAGCATCAGGCGGCGGGTCAGGCGGGCGCGGGTATCCACCGCTGAGCGGCTGGCGATGGCAGAGCGCCGGGGGACGAGCAGGACATCGTCGAAGGTCAAGCCTGGGGTTTGGCGGATGTGCATCGTGCCTCCTATTCCTTGGTGCAGGTTGATTCTAACCGATTATTCACCAAAAACCTTTGTGTACCTTCGTGCCTGGTCATAAGAACCCACCAATTGTAGTAACGACTTCAGTCGTTCTTTTCCATCCTTTGGGGCAAAGAGTTTATTAAAAGATCTTCGTGTCCTTTGTAGTGGATGGTTTACTACCGGATATCTTGTATAATTTATCCGGTTGGGTACTGCAATGAACAACGAATTATCCGCTAATCCACGCGAAATTTTTTTTAGAAAGCAGGATGGCTGGTGAATCTCAGGAAATGTGCTGAGTACCTATGAAAATTTCTTATTCGCTCCAGGAGCACGGTCTTAATTTCTGCAGCGAGTCCGGCATGCGTATAGCCGATGGCTCTGCCCATTTGTTCTACGCCCTTCCCAGCGGCAAGCCGCGCCGCGTCGACTTGGCACCAGATCGCTGCTCCACGCAGCAGACGCAGGTGCGCGATGTGCATGGGGAAGGCATGCAGCTCACGCTTCGTGGCAGGGTGGCGGACGGGCTGGAGCTGACCTACTCCATCAAGCACTACCCGCAGCGGCCCTTCCTGCTGCTGCGGCTTTCGGTGCTCAACCTCAGCCAGCAGGCGAGGTATCTGCATGAGCTGGTACTGCTGGAGACCGCACCGGGGCAGCTGCAAATGGATGCGCCTGGTCGGGGGCTTGATTTCTTCAAGCTGGGCTGGCATGGCTGGTCGTACAGTGGGCTGCGCCATGCCGCGGAAGGGGAGCCGCACACCCTGCTGGGCAGCCTGGTGCGTAGACAATACACCAACCCCACCACGCTGTTTTCCCGCCGGCGGGGGGAGTTCAACAGCGAAGGTTGGGCTATCCTGGCGGGGGAGCGGGCCGCGCTGGTCGTCGGATTGGCCTCCATGGCGGACCAGTTCGGGCAGGTGCAGGCTTGCTGCCGCCCCGGCGAGCTTAGCCTGCGCCTGGCGACCCAGGCGGATGGGGTGCTGCTCGCCCCCGGCGAAAGCTTCGCCTCGGAGTGGGGCTACCTGCAGGTGCTGCCGCTGCCGGACCCTGACCCGGGGCGCGAATATGTCTGCGCCGTGGCGCGGCAGATGGGCGCGCGCACGCAGCTTGAGCCGCAGTTGCAGTGGACGCACTGGTACCACTTTTACCAGCAGATCAGCGCCGAGAAGTTCATTGCCAACCTGGAGGCGATCACTGCTGCACGCAGCCAGGTTCCATTTCAGGTCGTTCAGCTGGATGACGGCTACCAGTCCGCCTGGGGGGATTGGACCACCACCAATGCCAAGTTCCCGCATGGGCTGGCGGCGCTGGCAGAATGCGTGCGCCAGGCAGGCTATCTCCCCGGGCTGTGGTTAGCGCCGTTCGTCGTCCAGCCCGGCTCGACGATCGAGCGTGACCATCCGGACTGGCTGCTGCAAGATGGACGCCGCCGCCCGATCAATGCTGGATTCTTCTACCAGTTCTTTGGGCGGGCGCTGGATGCCACCCATCCCGCGGTGCAGGAACACCTGTGGGCACTTGCCGAAACCATCACCCAACGCTGGGGCTATGGGCTGCTCAAGCTCGACTTCTGCTATGCTGCGGCGCTGCCGGCGCGGCACTATGACCCCCACGCCACGCGCGCCCAGGCGCTGCGCCGCGGGCTGCAGGTCATGCGCCAGGCAGCCGGTGATCAGACCTTCCTGCTCGGCTGCGGTTGTCCCTTCGGCCCGGCGATCGGCATGGTGGATGCGATGCGCATCGGGCCCGATACCGCCCCCATCTGGGAGCCGTGGTTCAACTGGGCGCCCTGGGCGACCAGGCTGCTCAGAAAAGAGCCGTCGCCGCCATCGCTGCGCAACAGTCTGCGCCACGTGCTCAACCTGAGCGCCCTGCACCGCCGCTGGTGGTGGAACGACCCCGACTGCCTGCTGCTGCGCAGCGCAGGATACCCGCCTGAGCGAGGCTGAAGTGCGCAGCAACGTCACGCTGGTTGGCCTCTCGGGCGGCATGCTGGTAGACAGCGACGACCTGACCCGCCTCCCCACGCCGCGTTTGGCGCAGCTCAGCCTGCTCACCCCGATTCTCAGTCCCGGCGGGCAGCCGCTCGATCTGCTGCAGCGGGATATGCCCGAGCTGTACCACGTGCCGGTTAAAGGCGCCGCGGGCCGATGGCACCTGGTCGGGCTGTTCAACTGGCAGGAATGCCCGGCGAGCAAACGCCTGTCGCTAAGGCAGCTGGGATTTACCCCCGGGCAGGCTGTCTATGTGTTCGATTTCTGGGCTGCTCGCGGCTGGCAGACGGCGGAGGCCGAGCTGGTCTTCCCCGAAATCCCCGCCCACGGCTGCCGTTTGCTGCGCCTCGGCGCACTGGACGAGGGGGCGCCGGCTTTGGTCGGCGATACCCTGCACATCACCCAGGGGCTGGAGATTGAAGGGTGGGAAGCTGAGCCGGGGCGGCTGGAATTGTGGACGGTGGATCTGGGGCGTGAGGCCAGGGGTTCGTTGTGGCTGAGGCTGCCGAGGCGCCCGGTCCGCGCAAGGTGCAATGGGGAGGCAGTGGCGGTGGAGCAGGAAGGGGAGGAGGTGTACCGGTTAGAGTTAAATTTCACCGGGCAGGCGAGGGTGGAGGTGGAATATTCGGTTTATCGATAGAACCTCCCTGATCTGGTATCTAGCGTGGCCATCCAAAACAGCCAACCCTGAGAATGCCTGGTGGTCACGTAGGGGCGGGTCTGATTGCCAGGCACCTGGGCAATATCTCACTCCATCTGGCAAGCCCTCTGACCTTTTATAACCTTGACCCGCCCTCCCTGCCTAACATCAAAACCGTCAATGCCCCAACCCGCCTTCCCGGCCGGATAATTACAAATCCCCGACAGCAATCCGTATCGACCAGGCAGGGCGGGTCTTGGCGTTATTCGGCCTACCATACAGCATGAGAATGGATTGTAGCAATGGTCTCTTCATACACGAATATATGGCAGCGTAAAATAAAACCGGCTGCCATTACCCGGCTGGCTTTCCACCCCTACCGCCCCGCCCAGCTTCTCGATGATGCGGCGCACGATCGACAGGCCCAACCCGTGCCCGCTGACTTTGCCCGCCTGCAGGCGGGTGAAGGGGATGAACAGGTGGCTCTGCTGCTCCGCGCTCAGCCCTTCGCCGTTGTCGCCTACCCAGAAGCGCACCATGCCGCCGGGCTGCGTCTCCCCGCCCAGGGTTAGCACCGGTGGCTGCCCGCCGTATTTCAGCCCGTTGCTCAGGTAGTTGACCCACACTTCTTCCACCCAGGGGGCGTAGCCCATCGCTCCCGGCCAATTTTCGGACAGGGTTACCTGCGCTCCGGATTCGTGCAGCGGCTGCGCTAGCCGCTCCAGCGCCTGGCGCACGATCAGCCCCATGTTGAGTGGGGTGTACGTGACCTCGCTGCTGCCCACCCGTGCCAGCAGCAGCAGCCCGTCGATGATGCCCATCATATTCTTGCTCGCCCGGGCGATGCAGTCAACGGCATTCAACCGGTCAGCCTCGCTCAGCTGGGGATAATGATCCGCCAGCAGGGAGGCATACCCGAGCACGTTGCCCAGCGGGTTTTTCAGGTCATGTGCGACGGTCTGCGCAAACGCATCCAGCTCCTCATTGCGCATTTGCAGCGCCTGGTTGCTGATCTGCAGCTGCTGGTTGGTTTGCAGAAGCTGGCGGTGCAGGGTCTGCAGGCGCAGGTGATTATCCACCCGTACCAGCACCTCTTCGTGATGGAAAGGTTTGGTGATGTAATCCGCCCCCCCAGCCTGGAAGGCGCGCAGCTTATCCTCCGTCTGGCTCAGCGCACTCAAGAAGATCACCGGCACATGGCGGGTAATCTCTGCCGATTTGAGCCGCTCGCAGACCATAAAACCGTCCATTTCGGGCATCATAATATCCAGCAGGATCAGGTCGGGCGGTTGGACGCAGGCGGCTGCCAATGCCGATGCACCGTTAGTGAAGGTGCGTACCTGGTAGCCCCGCCGGTGCAGGATGCGCGTCAGCAGGCTGAGATTGTCGATGGAATCATCGATGATCATGATGTCTGGCGCAGTAGTGTGCAGGGTTGGATCATCCATTGGTTCAGCCTGGGGGTTTCGCAAGGGCAAGAGATCAGCCTGCCGAAAAACGCTCCTCGACAAAATAGGTGGCGCAGGCCTCATCGATCAGGTCGGGGGTCAGGCTGGGCGCGCAGCCGGTATATTCACACAAAGCCACCACAATCTTCAGCAAGTCACGCGGATGGACCGATTGAAAAGTGCGCCCGGGTTTCTGGTACCAGGTGGTTACCAGGTGCTCGAAGCTTTCTTCATCATAGGGCATCGCCATCTGAGCGCATACCCGCTGGAAGGTCGCCTGGAAGCGTACCCGGTCGGGGCTGAAGATACCCACCTTCATTTGAATCCGGCGGTAGAAGGCATCGTCCGCCAGCTTGTAGGGATCCAGGTTGGTACTGAAGATGATCAGTGTGCGGAAAGGAACCACGATGGTCTGACCGGTGCGCAGGCGCAGGTAGTCCACCCCGTTCTCGAGTGGGACGATCCAGCGGTTGAGCAGGTCGGCCGGGCTGACCTGCTGCCGTCCGAAGTCATCGATCAGGAAGATGCCGCCATTGGCTTTAAGCTGCAGGGGAGCTTCATAAATCTTTGCCATCGGGTCTAGGCGTAGGTCGAGCGCTTCCATCTTCAGCTCGCCGCCAACTACCACCGATGGGCGGTGGAACAAATTCCAGCGCCCATCGGCGCCCTCACTGCTGGCTTTACTGCGCTCCGAGTGGAACGGGGTGTGGAACAGGCGGTCATGGATTTGAATGATCTGCCCGCCAGCGGTCAGGGCGTAGGGCAGCCAAATGGGATCGGTGCCAGTAACCAGCGCGGCGATCTTCTGGGCAACGGTGGTCTTGCCATTGCCTGACGGGCCATATAAGAACAACGAAGCGCCCGAGTTGATTGCCGGGCCGATACGGCGATGGAAATCCGCCGGCAGGATCAGGTCGCTCAGGGTTTCCTGGATTCTTTTCTGGGAAATTTTACGCGTCGTCTGGGTTTGCAGCTCGATCGCCCGATTGTAATAGTGCACCGGCACAGGGAATGGGCCGACATATTGGCTGCGCTCCATAGCAGCCTGGGCGCGTTCCTCGCCGGCCTGGGTGAGCTTGAACACATAATTCAAGCGCCCGGCGCCGGCGCTGGCTTGCGAAACCTCCACCAGGTGTTCCTTGCGCAGCCATTCCAGCACCTCGTCCAATACTGTCGGCACGCGCGTCACCTGGGACATGCGCCGAAAATTGACATTGCCTTCGTTGTACAGCAGACGCAGCAGGATATCGATCACCAGATTTTGCGGAATCTGCAAATCTTCGATCGTGTGCGGTTCTGCCATCAATTCGGTCAGGCTCATGGCGGTGACCATGGATGGGTTCTCCTGAGATGACCAAGGATTAATTCACATTAAACTATACCCCAACTTAATAAAAAACGCCACCCACGCAGCGGGGTTTCACCCTGCACTGTGGGTGGCTTTTAAAGCATCAGAGGGATTACTTGGTGATCAAAGGCAGCCTGACCTGCATGACGATCGTTGTATCGATGGTCAGCCGGCTATTTTCTGCGTCAGGATCGTTGTTCGCCTGGCTGATCGAGACGTCAAAGCTGATTGGGGAAGCGACCGCGGAGCGCATCGAGAAGCTGATCGCCGCTGTCCCATCGACTGCCAGGTAAGGCAGATAGCAGCTAAACTGGTTGCCATCCACGCTGCAGTCCCAGCCAGTGCCGCTGACCGTGAGCAGCTCAGCCGGGTCTGGCACGCTGGCAGTGATCACCAGGTGGTAGGCTTCGCGCGGCCCCTGGTTGGCGATATCGATCGTGTAAACGACTGTTTCGTTGAGCATGGCCTTCGCCGGGATGCTGTCCGCCGAGAGGGCGATATCCGCCAGGTAGACAGGCGCATTGACGGCAGGGGCAGTCAACGGCGAGGTGGAATCTACCAATCCAGAAATCTCTGCGGTGAAGGGCGGGTTGATCCCCCACCAGTTGTGGCTGGCATCCACGCTGAATGTGGCATTCAAATTCTGGAGCTGGAAAAACTGGTTGCCATACAGGTTATTGCCATCCACATCCGTACCGCCGATGAGCGCGGCGGTCTCGTTGACAACCTGGATCCCGGCGCCGGCGTTGGCGACGATGGTATTGCGCATGATCTCCGTGACCCCACCCGGATTGTTGATGTGCAGCCCGCCGGTGGTGTTGTGGTCGATCAGGGTTCCCTGCAACAGCAGGTCGCTGGTGGAGGATTGGAACAGCACCCCCCAGCCGTTGTTGTTCAGGAAGTGCGAATCCACGATCTCGGCCTGGGTGACTGTGCTGGTCAGCCACAGCCCGCTGCAGCCGCTGTACATGGAGGTCAGGTGATCGGTGGTTAAAGTTCCCGTCCCACCCTTGCGCAGGTTGCCATAGTGGCAGGCAGTGCTATCGCCATTAAAAAACACGCCGCCCCCATAGCGGATCTCGGCATAGGTAAAGCTGGCATTACCACCGGGCACATAAAGTCCAGTCCAGGCGCCAGCCGCAGGCAAGGTGGAATTGTTATCGCCATTCGAATCGCCGCCGGCGGTGTCATCGCGGAGCTCGGTGATGATGACGGGCAGCGCCTCCGTTCCATTAACATCCAGCGTGCCAGCTGCGGTGATGCCAGTCATACCAATGAATTTGAGTACAGCCCCAGCCGGGATGGTCAAAGAATATCCGCTGTCGACCGTAAAGCTATTGGTCACATACACCTGTCGGCTCCAGGTTGAATCCACCGCCATGCTGCCGGTATCTACAAAGATAGGTTTGTCCAGGATGTTGTCGGGCGGGATGGAGAAGCCGGAGCTGAGGGGGGTGGTGTAGATGGACCAGGGTGCATTCTGGGCAAAGGTAGAACCGGAGAATGAGATGGTGTTGACCGGGTTGTTCAGGCAAACACCATACCCGCTGTTGAAACTGAAGGTGCTATCCGCGATGGTGTTCACACCATTGGACGAGTCAAAGCGCACGCCGCAGTTCAAGGATTGGGTGACCACGGTGTGGTCAAGGGTCAGCGTGCCTGCGCCATCCTTGCGCAGGTTGCCGTAATGCGGCGCAGTAGTATCACCGTTAAAGAACACCGCCCCGCCGTAGCGGATCTCGGCATACTCGAAGGATGCGTTGGCGTTGTTCCCCACGTACATCCCGTTCCAGCCGCCGGGCGCAGGCAGGGTGGAGCCGCCATCGCCATTGGTATCGCCGCCGGCGGTGTCATCGCGCAAATCGGTGAAAATGACCGGGGTGCCATCGGTCCCGTTCACCTCCAGCGTGCCGTTTACAGCCAGGCTGGTCGAACCGTTGAATTTGACCACCGCGCCGGCGGGGATGGTCAGCGTCATCCCGGTGTCGACGGTGAGATTGTTGATCAGGTAGACCTGCCGGCTCCAGGTTGAATCCACTGCCATACTGCCGGTATCTACAAAGATGGGTTTGTCCAGGATGTTGTCGGGCGGGATGGAGAAGCCGGAGCTGAAGGGGGTGGTGTAGATGGACCAGGGTGCATTCTGGGTGAAGGTAGAACCGGAGAATGAGATGGTGTTGACCGGGTTGTTCAGGCAAACACCATACCCGCTGTTGAAACTGAAGGTGCTATCCGCGATGGTGTTCACCCCATTGGACGTGTCAAAGCGCACCCCGCAGCTCAAGGATTGGGTGACCACGGTGTGGTCGAGGGTCAGTGTACCCGCGCCATCCTTGCGCAGGTTGCCGTAATGCGGCGCAGTACTATCGCCGTTAAAGAACACCGCGCCGCCGTAGCGGATCTCGGCATACTCGAAGGATGCGTTGGCGTTGTTCCTCACGTACATCCCGTTCCAGCCGCCGGGCGCAGGCAGGGTGTCACCGCCATCGCCATTGGTATCGCCGCCGGCGGTGTCATCGCGCAACTCAGTGAAAATGACCGGGGTGCCATCGGTCCCGTTCACATCCAGCGTGCCGTTTACAGCCATGCTGGTCGAACCGTTGAATTTGACCACCGCGCCGGCGGGGATGGTCAGCGTTATCCCGGTGTCGACGGTGAGATTGTTGATCAGGTAGACCTGCCGGCTCCAGGTTGAATCCACTGCCATGCTGCCGGTATCTACAAAGATGGGTTTGTCCAGGATGTTGTCGGGCGGGATGGAGAAGCCCGAGCTGAAGGGCGTGGTGTAGATGGACCAGGGTCCGTTCTGTGAGAAGAGCGAGCCGGAGAAAGAGACGGTGTTGCCTGCGTTGTTCAGGCATACCCCATAGCCGCTATTCAGGTCGAAGGTGCTGTCGGTGATGGTATTCACACCGCTGGTGCCATCCAGGCGCAACCCGCAGCTCAAGGATTGTGTGATCCTTGTATGGTCGAGGGTCAGTGTACCCGCACCATCCTTGCGCAGGTTGCCGTAATGCGGCGCAGTACTATCACCGTTAAAGAACACCGCCCCGCCGTAGCGGATCTCGGCATACTCGAAGGATGCGTTGGCGTTGTTCCTCACGTACATCCCGTTCCAGCCACCGGGCGTGGGGAGTGAGCCACCGGCATCGCCGTTGGAGTCGCCGCCGGCGGTGTCATCGCGCAAATCGGTGAAAATGACTGGGCTGCTATCGTTGCCGTTCACCTCCAGCGTGCCGTTTACAGCCAGGCTGGTCGGACCGTTGAATTTGACCACCGCGCCGGCGGGGATGGTCAGCGTCATCCCGGTGTCGACGGTGAGATTGTTGATCAGGTAGACCTGCCGGCTCCAGGTTGAATCCACTGCCATACTGCCGGTATCTACAAAGATGGGTTTGTCCAGGATGTTGTCGGGCGGGATGGAGAAGCCGGAGCTGAAGGGGGTGGTGTAGATGGACCAGGGTGCATTCTGGGTGAAGGTAGAACCGGAGAATGAGATGGTGTTGACCGGGTTGTTCAGGCAAACACCATACCCGCTGTTGAAACTGAAGGTGCTATCCGCGATGGTGTTCACCCCATTGGACGTGTCAAAGCGCACCCCGCAGCTCAAGGATTGGGTGACCACGGTGTGGTCGAGGGTCAGTGTACCCGCGCCATCCTTGCGCAGGTTGCCGTAATGCGGCGCAGTACTATCGCCGTTAAAGAACACCGCGCCGCCGTAGCGGATCTCGGTATACTCAAAAAATGCGTCGGCGTTGTTGGTCACGTACATTCCCGTCCACGCGCCGGGCGCGGGTGAAGTTGCACCCAAATCGCCATTCGTATCCCCGCCGGCGGTGTCGTCCCGGTACTCGGTGAAGATCACCGGCGTGCCGTCGACGCCGTTCACATCCAGTGTGCCATAGTTGACCATCCCAATAGTACCGCTGAATTTCACCACCACGCCGGGCTCGATGGTAAGCGTGACCCCGGCATTGACGTACACCCAGCCGGTGATCACATAGGGGCTGTTTGCCAGCGTCCAGGTGGTATCGGTGCTGATCGTCGCGCCGGGGATGACCACCGATTTCTCCGAGCGCGCCGCAGCAAGGTTGGTGTCCCCCATCAGCAGGCCTGTGATCAGAAGCAGGCTTATAAAGGATAATAGCAAGGTCTTAATCAATGATTTGTCGTGCCAATTATTAATGTACATACTGCCTCCGGTGTGAATGTGCTGCATTAGGATGAAAAAGTATAAAATAACCTGCCGAGATTATGACACAGATGGACATGCTTGGCAAGCAGGTAAATCAAATTTCAATTGTTTTGTACTGGAACGAACCCTGCCACCGGTGTGGCCTGGCTGTATTGCCAGCCCTGCCAGCCCCCGACCAGCCAGCCCCGCCAGCCCTCCGGCTAGCCCGCTCCCAGCGCCTGCAAAAACGAGCTCACCACCACCTGCGTGGATTGGGTGCGATCCTTCGAGCCGCCCATGCCGCTCATCTTCATGAACGCCTGGATCAGCGCCTCGAACGTGCTTTTGCCCTGCTGCTTATACTGCATATAGGCCATGCCCACGGACAGCAGATCGCCCAGGTCCAGACCGTCCTGCAGCCCGGAGCCGGAGCCTGATCCACCAGTCAAGCCGCCCAACAGGCTGCCCAGCAGGTCTCCGCCCTGAGACGAAGCGCTGCTTTGCTGGGATTGCTGCTGCGTGCCGCCCGCCATGCCGCCCAATAAGCTGCCCAGTAAGTCGCCGCCCTGCGAGGAAGCGCCTTGCTGTTCAGCGCCACCTGCCAAGCCGCCCAGCAGGCTGCTCAGCAGGTCGCCGCCCTGGGTGGGTTCGTTCCCCTGGGATGCGGAACTGCCTGCTAGCCCACCTAACAGGCTGCTTAGCATGTCACCGCCTTGGAGAGCCTGCGAGCTGCCCGAGGTAGCCTGCCCGCCGCCGATCAGCGTCTGTAATAGCTGCATACCGGTGCGCTGGTCGACCTGCTTACCCTGGAGCTGGGTCGCCGCCCGGGTAAGCCCCTGGGCGTAGAGCTGCGCCGATTGGCTCGTGCTGCTCTTGGTCAGCCGTTTGGCGGCATAAGCCAACGCCGCGCTGTCCGAGCTGCCCTGCTTCTGCTTTAACTTCACTGCCTTGGTGATGGTTTGAAACGTACGCACCATGTTATCGCCATGGTTCTGGTTGTAACCATCCGCCTGGTTCAGGGTCTGCTGATTTTTCACCAGGTCGCGGGTGACTGTCTGGAAAAGGCTGCCTAATTCGATTGTTTCGCCCATGTTTTTCTCTCCACAGATCGATAAAGCTAGTTATTCTATGATCGCATATCTGGATTGTAGCACGATTATTGCGCCAGGGTGATAGGAGCTAACAAGATTTCTGAGCTTAGAGACCCTAAGAACCACTAACAAAACCTGCCCGGCTCTTAAGACCCTTAGGGTCTGGCATCGCAGCGACAGCTGGCGAACTGTTTCTTTGGAGGAGCGTTCTTTGCGCCGAAGCAATCCCTTCATTGCCAAGGTTGAGATTGCTTCGCAAAAACCGCCGCGTGATTCCCCATTTTATTGTATAATCAATCGATCTTGTCAGACATGCGCTGCTTTCTACCCCGGTAGAGAGCACTTGAAAGGCTCCGCAAGTGCCGGGATGGCAGATAAAGTCCTAACCCGACCAGCGGAAACCCAGGCGCTGCGCGGTACGTTATCAGTCATTGCTTTTTCGAGCGCAGCCACGGTTTTGGATACGATTGTCCTGAGATACCACGTAGTTCAGTGTCGAGTGAACCTGTTGTTGGCGATGAGCCGGTATATCGATTTGACCCTCATCCAATCGGGTAGATTTTTTAGCAGAAGGTAGATCACGAGTACGGTGTGAAGCATCCTCTTTCATTCATTCCCCACCCCCGGCTGGCCCACCGCCAGACGGTCGTGATCCTGCAGCAAAGCCCTTAGCAGGCGTGCTGCCGGCTACACCTTTCCGGTCGAGCCGCAGCGCCCTGCCCGCAACCGACACCGAACGTTAACCGAGCTCAGTAAGCATTGTACCTGGCCGTGGCCTGTGAGATGGGTCGCGGTTTTTTATTTTGGGAGTGTGGGATGAGCGGGACGGTCACCGCCATGAAGGTGCAGAAACGCAACCTCCAGCGGGTGAACATTTACCTGGATGGGGAATACGCCTTCGGGCTGGCGCGCATCACCGCCGCCTGGTTGCAGATCGGCCAACAGCTCAGCGACGAGAAGATCGCTCAGCTCAAAGGCGACGACAGCTACGAAGCTGCTTACCAGAAAGCACTCCACCTGCTGAATTACCGTCCCCGCTCCAGCGCCGAGGTGCGCAAGAACCTGGAGAAGCATGGCTATGACCCTGAGGTGATCGAGCAGGTGCTCGAGCGCCTGGGGCACAGCGGCCTGGTCAACGACGGACAGTTCGCCCAGACCTGGGTGGACAACCGCTCTGAATTCCGCCCGCGCGGGCGGCGCCTACTGAGCATGGAGCTGCGCCAGAAAGGCCTGGACGACGAGGCGATCGAATCTGCACTCTCCGAGCTGGATGAAGAAGAGCTGGCAGCTCAGGCAGCGCTCAAGTACCGGCGCAAGCTGCAAGGCCTGTCCAAACCCGACTTCCGGCGAAAACTGGCCGGTTTTCTGGCCCGCCGTGGCTTTGGCTACACCGTGATCGAACCGGTGCTCGAACGGGTCTGGCAGGAGACTTTGACGATTGAGGATGAAAACTGATGAATGGACCACTAATAGCGATTGTAACCGGCATAATCAGCCTGCTCATCGGCGGGGCTGCAGGCTATGCCATCCACTACTTTCTTCAAAAACAGGCTCAGGAGAGACTGCAAATAAAGACTACCGATATCCTGAACGCCGCCGAAGAAAAGGCCAAAGATACCGAGCTGCAGGCCAAGGATAAAGCCCTGCAGATCCGCCAGCAGGCCGAGGCAGAGGTCACCCGGCGGCGCGGCGACCTTACCCGCGAGGAAGACCGCCTGCAAAAACGCCGTGAAGAGCTAGACCTGCGCATCGACCGGCTGGAAAAGCGCGAGCAGACGCTTGAACAAGCGCCAGAGTTTGGTGGATAAGCGCGCCAACGAGATCGAGAAACTGCACGCAGACCAGCTGGACGGAGCTGCAGCGCATCTCCCAGCTGACCAACGAAGAAGCCCGCGGCGCTGCTGCTGGCTGAGGTGGAGAAGGACAGCCCGCAACGATATGGCGCGCATCATCCGCCAGGTCGAAGCCGAGGCGCAGGAAGAAGGCGATCGCCGGGCCCGCGAGATCATCACCACCGCCATCCAGCGCGTCGCCTCCGAGCACGTCTCTGAGGTAACCACCTCCACCGTGACCATCCCCTCCGACGAGATGAAGGGGCGCATCATCGGGCGCAACGGGCGCAACATCCATGCCTTCGAGCAGGCCGCCGGCGTCGACGTGATCGTCGATGACACCCCCGAAGCGGTGACCATCTCCTGCTTCGACCCGGTGCGCCGCGAAGTTGCCCGCCGGGCGCTGGCCAAGCTGGTGCTGGATGGGCGCATCCACCCAGCGCACGTCGAAAAGGTGCTCAAGAATGAGCAGAAGGAAGTCGACAGAAGTGATCGCCGATGCCGGCGAACAAGCAGCCTTTGATGCCGGCGTACCCGGGCTGCACCCCGAGGTGATCAAGATGCTCGGGCGGCTGAAATTCCGCACCTCCTACGGACAAAACCAGCTGCAGCATGCCGTGGAGGTCGCCCACCTGTCGGCGGTGATCGCCGCCGAGCTAGGTGCCAATATCGAAATTTCCAAGGCCGCCGGGCTGCTGCACGACCTGGGCAAGGCGATGGACCACAACATGGAAGGCACACACGCCCTGCTGGGCGCCGATTTTGCCAAGCGCTACGGGGTGAACCCGCAGGTGGTCAATGCCATCGCCTCGCACCACCATGAGATCGAGCAGGAGTCGGTCGAGGCGGCTATCGCCGAGGCCGCCGACGCCATCTCCGGCGCTCGTCCCGGCGCCCGCCGTGAGAGCCTGGAGCAGTACATCAAGCGGGTGCGCGCCTGGAAGACCTGGCCAATTCCTTCAAAGGCGTCAACCAATCCTTCGCCCTGCAGGCCGGGCGTGAGGTACGCATCTTCGTCCGCCCCGAGGAGATCGACGACCTGGACTCGATCCGCCTGGCGCGCGACATCGCCAAGAAGATCGAAGAATCGATGCACTACCCCGGGCAGATCAAGGTGACGGTGATCCGCGAAACGCGGGCCATCGACTACGCTAAATAAAAGCGTTTCTCACAAAGTACACCAAGTACGCACAAAGGACACAAAGGGAAATTTGTGTCCTTTGTGTTTCCTTAGTGGCCTTTGTGTTATGCTTTTAAAGTTAAAAATGGGTTCCAGCGCTTTTCCCAGCCCACAGTTGTTTCCTCGCCGTGACCGGAGAGCAGGCGTGTCTCGGCGGGCAGGTTGATCACCTGGCTGCGGATGCTGTGCAGCAGCGTGGCATAATCGCCGCCGGGCAGGTCGGTGCGCCCGATGCTCCCGGCGAAGATCACGTCCCCGCAGAACATCACCCCTTCCGAAGCACAATAGAACAGCACATGCCCTGGCGTATGCCCGGGGGCGTGGCGCACCTCGAACTCCAACGCTCCCAGCTTCAATATCTGCCCGTGCGCCAATGCCACCTCTGGCTCCGGCCCGGCATCGAGGCGCAGCCCGAACAGCGGCGCCCCACCTTGCGCCCGCCACAGCGGCAGATCGGCTGGGTGCAGCGCCTGGGAGGGTGGCGGCTGGACGCCTTTCACCAGCGCTGCCGCCCCACCAATGTGGTCAAAATGGGCGTGGGTGAACCAGAGCTGCGTGATGTGCCAGCCATGCCGCTCCGCAGCCGCCTGAATAGTCGCCCCCTCCCACGCCGGGTCGATCACCACCGCCTCGCCGCTGGCAGGATCGGCGACCAGGTAGGCATTTGTTTGGGCCAGTCCCAAGACAAAACTCTCAATTTGCATCATGCTGCCCCTTCCTCCACACCCGCCGGCGCAGCCAGCTCACGCCGCGCACCAGGTCACTGATTCCAAACAAGCCGCAGGTGATCATACCCATCACACCCATCAGGCGCGCTGCCGGTCCGCCAATCCCCAGAAAATTGACCGTCCTGATATCGATATCCATCGCCTTGAGCGCATCCCGGCTTTCCGACCCGCCGTCCAGCGGCAGGTAGCGCAGGTAGAGCCACACCGTGCCGCGGTAGGTGCCGATCTGAGCAGCATGCACGTTCCAGCGAAACAGCACCGTTTCACCCGGGCGCAGCGACAGGCTGGTCAGGTCGTCCGGCGCCACCGCCAGCCCAGCAATATCCAGCCGCGCCTCTGCCATCACGTTGTGCGTGTCGTAGACATTGGGGATCAGCACAGGCTCTTGGCTGGTCTCATCCCCCGCCGCAGACAGGGTCGGTGTGACCGCGCCATTCTCAGCCACCGCCAGGGTCAGCTGGACGAAGCGGTTTTCATCCCCCTGGCGCAAAACAGCTGGCCATTCCAAGGTCAACAGACGCTCTTCCGGCACTGCCGGGGGCTGGATACCCGGCTGCTCGGGTTGGGTGGTGAGCTGCATCTCCGTACGGGAGATGATCTGCTTTTTGGCCTGCTCGCCACCCGGCCAGGCGCCCCAAACAAGCAGCACCAGGGAGGCCAGCAGTAGCAAACCCAACAGCACACGGCGGATGGTGCGAATGTTCATGGAGGGTATTATAACTGGAACGGGTAAAAATAACTCTCACCCCGAAGCTGCAGAGGGCGCAGAGCGGCGGCGCACCGGGTGTAAACGCCCGGGCTGGGTTCGGCGCCTGCTGCAGCGGGCTCACCCACAAAACCTGCGGTCGTCGGTGAGCAAGGAGTAGGCAGCAAATCGTGCGCTGTAAGCAGTTCGGTGTAAAATTACCGTTACGGTGCTGTATAGCGGAAGTCTGGATAATTCATCGTTGGGTTGCTCGCAGAATAGGAACATGTCATGAAAATTGAAATAGGTGATAGCCGGCCGATTAATTCTATCGAGAAGTGGCCAGGAGAGTTCGATGTGTTCTCTCGTTATGAGTCAGTCTTGGGGATACCCCATTCCCTGTTTCTAATCACCACAGTTAAAGAGAATGGTAAGCCGAATGCTTGTTTTCAGTCATGGAGTTCGTTTTGTGGAGACAGTGGCGGCTATTTTGCGCTTACGCCGCTTCTCCAGAAAACGCATACGTATCACAACATACTGCGGACAAACGAATTTTGTATTAACTTTCTGAGTGTTCGATATTTTGATGCGTGTTATGAGACAGTATTTAATAACGCAGAAGATACAGATGAGATAGCTATTGGTGGGTTCACCTCTGAGCCAGGACACTGTATTAATGTGCCTCGCATTCGGGAGGCATTTCTTTCGTTGGAATGTATTTTTGACTCGCAGATAGATCTTTCGAGGAAAGGGATATCCGCCTTAGTTATTGGGAAAGTTGTCTGGGCCGCGATTGAAGATGACTATGTGAATGGGTCGGAAAAGAAGTATGGTCCAGATGGATTCATGTATTATTTGACTGAGCTAGAAGACTTTGCGGCGAATGACAAAGGGGTGAGGAAAGTAGCATCTTTGAAAGTGATCAGGACGGCTTAGGTTAGTGACGATGAACGAAGAAATCGATATTGAAGAGATTGCGCCCTGGTTGGTGATCATCATCGCATTGGTGGGTGGTTTTCTACGAGTTTTTCTACTCGGGAGTAAAGGGATGTGGTTGGATGAAACGTTCAGCGTGTGGCTGGCCAACCATAGTGTTGTTGAGTTGCTGCACTGGACGGTCAAGATTGACCAACATCCACCCCTTTATTACCTCCTGCTCCATTACTGGATGGCGCTCAAAGGAGATACGCCTTATACTGTCCGTCTGCTTTCTACACTCTTCGGTGTAGGCACAATCCCAATAATTTACCTGATCGGCAAACGCATTTCTGGTGCAGTGATGGGATTGGTGGCATCAGTGCTCCTGGCTCTTTCGCTTTTCAACATCTTCTTTGCCCAGGAAACGCGCATGTACACCCTTCTGACGTTCAATGCGGCGGTGGCGATTTATGCACTGGTCAGGCTGCTTACGGATTCACGCTCTGTCAGGCCGATCGGCAGCCAATTTCGGGAATATCTGCATGCCTGGCGTACCGCTGGGCCAGTTGAACCAGACACCAATGCAGAGTTCAGCTATAAGGATTACAGCCACGATCAATCCGGATGGAGGGGATGGTTTTTCCGCCATCGTTGGTTACCCATCCAGGCCATTGAGACGGACCTGGCCTGGGTTGCATTCATCGTGTTCTCGGCTGCGACGCTGCTCAGCCACAATACGGCTGTCCTTTTCCCTTTGGCTACCAATATCTTCGTTCTTGGTCTGATGCTTTATCAAAGGAATAAGAAATCGGGACCTCTACCCGCCTTCCAGGCCCCCTCTTTTTGGAACTGGGTGAAGGCTCAGATTGGCATCTTCATACTTTGGAGTCCATGGATATATTTCTTTATCAAGCAAGCCAGCGCAGTCTATCAGAGATTTTGGATTCCTGAACCAACTTGGGACGCCGTGATCCAGGTGCTTAAATCCTTTTTGAATCCATCTGCGCCACTTCCAGCCAACCTGGCCAGGGGGATCTGGATCTTGTACGTGCTGGTGCTATGTTTAGGGCTGGTATATTTTCGGAAAAAATTCTCTCAATTCTTATTTCTGGCTGCCCTGTTTGCTATCCCCTTCCTGGGCGAGCTGATCGTGAGCATTCGCCGGCCTATCTTTTTCGATCGAACCCTGATCTGGACAACGATACCCATGTATCTGGTACTGGCGGCTGGTGTCACTCAATTCAAATTTCGTACTCTGGTGATCCTGGTGCTGGGAAGTTTAGGTACCATCAACCTGTTTTCTACCGTCGATTATTACCGGTTTTACCAAAAAGAGGATTGGAGCGCCGCTGCCGGTTATGTGGCGAATTTTGGTGAAGACGATGATTTGGTTCTTTTCAACTCCAATTTTGTGGAAATCCCGTTCAACTATTATTTTAGAAGCTATGAAATCCTGGGTTATATCCAGGTAGAAAAACAGGGGGTTCCTCTAGATCTTTTCGATAGTGGTATCCCGGAACCCGAGATGACGGTAAACGATATACCCAAGTTAATCTCTTTGGTGAGTGGGCATGACAGAGTTCTGGCTGGTTTACAGCCATGACTCGTATACGGATCCAATGGGGCTCATCCCGCAAACGCTTGCATCGCAAATGGAATTGATCCGGACGAGCGAGTTTTATGGGGGACAGGTTCAATTGTATGGAACTCCCTGAGCCCGATTTCTACTCATAGGAGATCTTGCGGCAATGACAGCGAGAGGGCGTTGCCGCGGCCCAGGTACGTTTCGAGCAGATATTAGCCCCGCTTTCGCGAGATAATAACCTGTGTATTATAAATTCCTCCTCGAACGCACATGCAATACCCTTGACCTGGAGTCGCCTCCAGGTGGTAGACTCTCGTTCGAGGTGGTATATGAAAATTTCGGAACAAGAAGTAATCAATCTCTCTAAAGAGAAATGGCGCTGGATGTCAGAGCGCAATGTAGATTCCCTGGACGCTCTCTTCCATGAAAAGGCTGTCTTTGTCCATATGGGCGGATCCTGGGGAAAAGAACAGGAACTTGAGATTATCAAGAGCGGCGGAATTCACTATAAGCAAGCGGACATCCATGAAGTGTCGGTGAATATCATTGGCGCAACTGCCATCCTTTTAAACAGAATTACGCTGCTAGCCGTGGTTGGCGGCAATGAGGTCACCAATCCCTTCATGGTGACAGAAGTGTATGTGCAGCAAAGCGGCACCTGGAAGTTAGCCTCGCTCTCGTTCACCCGGCTGCTTACCCCAGAGCAACACCATTAACCACAGAAACATAAGGAGAAAATGATGCAAACTGTAAAATTGAACAATGGCGTTGAAATCCCTATTCTTGGTTTCGGTGTTTTTCAGATCACTGATCCGGCCGAATGTGAAAGAAGCGTGGTTGACGCTATTCAAACTGGATATAGCCATATTGACACGGCCGCTTCTTACCAGAACGAAGAGGCGGTTGGCAGGGGAATCAAACAAAGCGGCGTTGCCAGAGAAAAACTGTTTATCACGACAAAACTTTGGATTCAGAGCAATGGCTATGAAGGCACACTAAAAGCCTTTGAAAATTCCCTGAAGCGATTGCAATTAGATTACATTGACCTGTATCTGATTCATCAACCATTCGGTGATGTGTATGGTGAATGGCGGGCGATGGAAGAACTGTATCAACAAGGCAAAGTCAGAGCAATCGGGGTTTCGAACTTTCATCCTGACCGGATCATGGACTTGATGATTCATAACAAAATAACGCCTGCGGTAAATCAGATTGAAGTAAATCCTTTCCAACAGCAAATTGACACGCAAAAGTTTTTACAAGATAACAGCGTTCAGGTTGAAGCATGGGCTCCATTTGCAGAGGGAAGGAATAATATTTTTCAAAATGAAATCCTGCTATCCATCGCCGCAAAACACCAAAAAAGCGTTGCCCAGGTAATTCTCCGCTGGCTTGTACAAAGAGGCATTATTGCTCTTGCAAAATCAACCCGCAAAGAAAGGATGATAGAAAATATCAGTGTGTTTGATTTTGAATTAAGTGCGGAAGATCTGGCGGCGATTGACAACTTTAGACACAAAAACCAGTAGTTTCTTTGACCATCGTAACCCTGAAATGGTGAAATGGCTGGGCAACAGGAAACTGGATGTTTAATCGGCTGAACGCACCGGGCTTGGGCACCACGCCCGCTGAAGCAGGCTCCCCCACAAAACCGGTGAGGTCTCGCAGACCTCACCGGTTTTTTCCACCCCGGCGTATCCTTGGAATTTTACATTTTCCGTGTTAAACTCAATAATCAAACATCCTACCAACAACCCCTATCCCCTATCCCGGAGACCTCATGCCCGCCTATCCCCCTGAACCCTTCCGCATCAAAATGGTTGAACCGATCCGCCTGATCGACCGCCAGGCACGCGAGCAGGCCCTGCAAGCCGCCGGCTTCAACTGCTTCAACTTACGCGCCGAGGATGTCTTCATCGATCTGCTGACCGACTCAGGCACCGGCGCGATGAGCCAGGCGCAGTGGGCGGCGATCATGCAGGGCGACGAGTCCTATGCCGGGGCACGCTCCTTCTTCCGGCTGAAAGAGGCCATCGGACAGATCTTCGGGTTCAAGTACTTCGTGCCCACCCACCAGGGCCGCGCCGCCGAGAACATCCTGAGCGCCCTGCTGGTCGGCGCCGGGCAAATCGGTGCCGTCCAACATGCACTTCGACACCACCTTCGCCAACATCAGCGCCCGCGGCGGGAGCCCGGTCAACCTGATCATCGATGCCGCCGCCGACCCAAAGCTGCGCATCCCCTTCAAGGGCAACATGGACATCGCCAAACTGCGCCAGTTCATCGTCGAGACCGGGCCCAGGAAACATCCCGCTGGGGATGATCACCATCACCAACAACGCCGGCGGCGGTCAGCCGGTTTCGATGGCGAACCTGCGCCAGGTGGCAGATACCTACCACGAATTCGGCATCCCCTTCTTCATCGACGCCTGCCGCTTTGCCGAGAATGCCTACTTCATCAAGCTGCGCGAGCCGGGCTATGAAAATAAGACCCACACTGGAGATCGCCCGCGAGATGTTCGCCCTGGCGGATGGCTGCACCATGTCCGCCAAGAAAGATGCCATCGTCAACATCGGCGGCTTCCTGTGCATGAACGATGAGAGCCTGTACCAGCGCGCCTGCAATGAGCTGATCCTGCGCGAGGGCTTCCCCACCTACGGCGGGCTGGCCGGCCGCGACCTGGATGCGATGGCGACCGGGCTGTGGGAAGGGCTGGACGAGAGCTACCTGGCTTACCGCCTGGACCAGACCAGCTACCTGGGCGAGCGGCTGCTCGAAGCCGGCATCCCCATCGTCGAGCCGCCGGGCGGGCATGCCATCTACATCGACGCCGGGCAGCTGCTGCCGCACATTCCCCAGGCGCAGTTCCCCGGGCAGGCGCTGTCCGTCGAGCTGTACCGCGAAGGCGGCATCCGCGCCAGCGAGATCGGCTCGGTGATGTTCGCCCACCCCTCCCCCGAGACCGGGGAGATGGTCTACCCGGCGCTGGAGCTGGTGCGGCTGGCGATCCCGCGCCGGGTGTACACCCAGTCGCACATGGATTATGTGGTGGAGGTGTGCGGGCGGATCGCAGCGCGTAAAGCCGAGCTGCGCGGGGTGCGCTTCACCTACGCCCCCAAGCTGCTGCGGCATTTCACGGCGCGGTTTGAGGTGGTTTAGAGCTTATCCACAGATTTCGCAGATTTCCAGAAGGGGAGGAATAGTTACGATGATAAGAACTGTGATCATGGGAATCAGCATCCTGAGTTTCCTGTTGGTAGGTTGCGAAAGCGCTGCACCGGAGAATGAATCTACGGTATCTGCTTCAACACAACCCACTGCCACTCCTGGGTTGGAGCTAAAAGTTGAGCAGCTGCTCAGCCAGTATGGCTGGACCATTAATCATTTGTTGGCTGCACACACGGTCAACCTTCCTGGCAGCTTACAGCATGCTGCAGGAGAATTTCCGTATGCTATTTATTGGGCGTACAACAACACCCTGAACCAGGCTATTGGGTTGGATCTCGCACCCTACCTGGGACAAACCGTTCAGGCCTCCATCTACATCCTGAATGAGCCTCTACCGGATGTGTTTTTACCTTATGAAGAAGCGCGGGCAGTGATCATCACGGTTGAGGACGAGATCATCGGCGCCTGGATAGAAAAAGCCGTTGGATTTGCCTGTTCGTTGGATCGCCAGATGATCGCCGATCTTGAAAGCCCGGCATGGAGAGAGTGGTTGGTAGCTTCAGGGGTGGTAGATCTTACCCACCCATTGGATACCGAGTTAGCCGCCAAGACCCCGGAAGAGATCATCACCCTGTATTACACAGCCTTGAATGCCCATGACTACCAAATGGTGAATGCACTCCGCTCGCGCCGCAGTTTCACCTACGACCTGTTCAGCAACAAGGATGCCCAATCGTTATTCAACCTGCAAGAGCAGGCGTCGTATACCTTTTGGATTGATAACATCGAGAGTGCAACGCTGCTAAGCATCAGGAAATTAAATCCTGCTCTGGGCAGCTGTCTGCCAGTGTATGCAGCCAGTATAGATTTCCAATTCTATGATCCGCACATGCCGACCATCCCTGAGGGCGAGAACTTGCGATTCATGGTGCTAAACCAGGAGATCGAAGGACTGGGTTGGAGAATAGAAGAGATCAACACCGCGCCAGGAGTGTCTCAGCGGCTGTGTGAACCGTAATCTCTATATATCCTTCGGTACAAGAGGCTCAAGCAGAGATATCAATCCAGGGATATCATTTTGGATTACATCCCATACGCGCTCCAGATCAATATGGAAGTATTCGTGAACGAGGCGGTGGCGCATACCGATGATCTCTTGCCAGGGGATATCAGGATGGGAATCTCGATATTCCGGCGATAATTTCCATGCTGCCTCGCCAATAATTTGAATTAAACGCAATACCGCATCCTGGAGGACCTCCTGGCGTTCAAATTCATCCCAGGCTACACCCTGGCAGTAGCGTAGAATCTTCCTGGAAGCAAGCAGCATATCCAGGATATAAGCATCATCCCGCCACATAAACCGTCTCCGCTGTGTCAAGGATATGCCTGCGGCGGATATAATTTTCACTGCGTTCAACTGCCCGGCGCTCAACTAAATCCACCGGACGGCCCAGGATCTGCTCCAGTTCAGTTTGCGCATTAACCAGGTCAAAAAGACTCCAATGGGCATTTGCAGCAAAAACTACCAGTACATCGATATCGCTGTTTTGATTAAAATCATCCCGTAACACAGAGCCAAATAACGACAGCTCAGTGATTTTCCACTTACTGCAATATTTTGCCAGCCTGAATTTTGGTATCTTGATTTTTCTGTGATCCATGGCTTTATTGTAATGCTATTTTCATGATTGTGTGAATGGTTTGCATCCTTAATATCCGCTTGACGTTTCCAATGTTTGCACTTAAGATAACCGTGCAATATTATTATATCTTCACCGGTCGGATATAGAAATCCGACCTACTGATTACTGTTCACTGATCACTTTTCTCCGAGGCACTTATGGAAGTTGGACTGGTACGTTCAATCGATATCGACCGCGAGATGCAGCAGGCGTATCTGGATTACGCCATGAGCGTGATCGTGGCGCGGGCGCTGCCGGATGCCCGCGATGGGATGAAACCCGTGCACCGGCGCATCCTGTACGCCATGTACGACATGGGTCTGCGTCCCGAAACGTCCTTCAAGAAATCGGCCCGCATCGTCGGCGAGGTGCTGGGCAAGTACCACCCGCACGGCGACATGGCGGTGTACGAAGCCATGGCGCGCATGGCGCAGGATTTCTCCATGCGCTGTATGCTGGTGGAAGGGCAGGGCAACTTTGGCAGCGTGGACGGCGATCCGCCGGCAGCCATGCGCTACACCGAAGCGCGCCTGGCGGCGCCGGCGATGGAGATGCTGGCGGATATCCGCAAGAACACGGTCGATTTCACGGACAACTTCGACGGCTCGCTGCAAGAGCCGGATGTGCTGCCCGCGGCGATGCCCAACCTGCTGGTCAACGGCGCCACCGGCATCGCCGTGGGCATGTCGACCAACATCCCGCCGCACAACCTGGGCGAGGTGATCGACGCGCTGGTCTACATGCTGGACAACTGGGAGCGGCTGGACGATGTCAACATCTCCGACCTGATGCGCTTCATCCAGGGGCCGGACTTCCCCACCGGCGGGCTGATCGTGCAGGACACCCACGAGGATGATCTCACCGTGGCGTACGGCACCGGACGCGGTAAAGTGACCGTGCAGGCGCGCGCCCACATCGAGGAGATCAGCCGCGGGCGGACGCGCATCCTGGTCACCGAGCTGCCTTACATGACCAACAAATCCTCGCTGATCGAGCGCATCGCTGACCTGGCCCGGGATGGCCGGCTGGAGGGCATTGCCGACCTGCGCGACGAGTCCGACCGCCATGGCATGCGCATCGTCATCGAGCTGACCAAGACCGCCGAGCCGGAGAAGGTGCTGAACAACCTGTACAAGAGCACGCCGATGCGCTCCACCTTCGGCATCATCATGCTGGCGCTGGTGGAAGGCGAGCCGCGCATGCTCTCGCTCAAACAGGCGCTGCGGGTGTACCTGGAGCATCGCCTGGTGGTGGTGAAGCGGCGATTGGAGTTCGACCTGGAGAAAGCGCCGCGCCCGCGCCCACATCCTGGAAGGGCTGCGCGTGGCGCTCAAACACCTGGACGAGATCATCGAGCTGATCCGCAAATCGTCGGATGCCGATGCGGCGCGCGACCGCCTGATGAAGCGCTACAAGCTGAGCGATCTCCAGGCGCAGGCGATCTTGGACATGCAGCTGCGCCGCCTGGCTGCGCTGGAGCGCAAGAAGATCGAGGATGAATACAAGGAAGTGCTGGCGACGATCAAGGCGCTGGAAGGTGTGCTGCACTCGGCGGCGAGGATGCGCACGCTGGTGGCAGACGAGCTGCGCCAGGTGAAGGAAGCCTACGCTGACCGGCGCCGTACGCAGATTGCCCGCCTGGGCAGCGGGCTCGAAATCGCTGATCCCGGTGCTGACCGCGGCGGACCTGCTGCCCGAGCGCGAAATCTGGGTCTCGGGGAGCGCCGAGGGGCTGGTGTCACGCACACTGGATGAAAAGCCGCCGCGCCCCAGCGGCATGGCCGCGCCGCGCTTCTTGCTGCAGGTCAACACACGCGACACGCTGTTCCTGGTCTCGACGCAAGGCGACGCGGCGGGTATCCCGGTGGAGGCGCTGCCTGAGGCGGACAACCCGCAAAACGGCGCCCCGCTGCACAAGGTCTCCGCGCTGCCCGAGGGCAGCACGTTGGCAGCCCTGTTCGCCCTGCCGCCCAAGGACGAGCGCCTGGCGGGCTGGCACCTGTTCACTACCACCCGGCAAGGGCTGGTCAAGAAGACCGCCCTGGAGGAGCTGCCCGGTCCGACCGGCAAACCGTTCACGCTGGTCAAGGTCAACGAAGACGACGCGCTGGGCTGGGTGCACCTGACCGACGGCAAGGCGCAGGTGCTGCTGGTGACCGCCGACGGCATGGCGATCCGCTTCCCGGAGGACGAGGTGCGCCCGATGGGTATGGTGGCTGCCGGCGTGGGCGGGATCAAGCTGGGCACGCGGGACGAGGTGGTCGGCATGGCGCTGGCGCCTGCCAAAGGCGAGGTGCTGCTGGTCTCCGCCGACGGCAAGGCCAAGCGCATCCCGGTCGACCAGTTCCCGGTGCAAGGGCGCTACGGGCAGGGCGTGATCGCCTGGAAGCTGCCGCGCACCACGCAGGTGGCGGGGATGGCAGTCGGCAAACCCAACCTGCGCCTGACGCTGCACCTGGAGAAGCTGGCGCCCAAGTCAATGCGCCTGGACGAGGCACCGCAGCAGACGCGCGCCGCGGCGGGCAAGGCGGTAATCGAATTCAAGAGCGGCGTGAAAGTGCTGGCGGTGACAACCCCGCTGGACTTCCCCCGCCCGACCAGCAAACCGAGCATACGCCCCGCCCGCCCGGTGGAAGAGGAAGCGGAACCCCACGCGCCTGCCAAAGCCGAGCAGCTGACGTTTGGGATTGAAGCGCCGACGCCGGTGGTGGTGGAACAACCTGCCACCCGCAAAGCACGGGCCATCGACAAGACAGCCGAGCCTACGCCTAAAGCGCCTTCCCGGAGAAAAACCGAGGCGGAAACACTGGTCGAAGCGCCTGCGGTGAGGAAGCCGAGGGCAACCAAGACAGAAAAGCCGGCGACCAAGCCGTCTGCCAAAGCCCCGGCAGCACGCAAGCCGCAGGGGAGCAAGAGCACCGCTGTGGCGCCTAAAGCTGCTTCCCGGAGCAAAGCCGCGGCAGGGACTTCCTCCCAGCCGCCTGCGGCACGCAAACCGCGGGCAAGTAAAGCGGCAGAGCCGAAGCCTACCGCAACCACCCGCACACGGAGCAAAGTCGTGACCGAACCTACAGAGAAAGCACCTGCCACGCGCAAGCCGCGCAGCAGCGCCAAGGCGGCAGAGACAGCCCAAAAACCTACTTCCCGCGCCAAGAGTAAATCCGCCGCGGGAACCCCGGCGAAGGGCAAGCCCGCCCGCAAGGCGCCGGCAAAGCCTACCCCGGCAGGTAAAAAACCGGCAGGGAAGAAACCGGCGGGGAAGAAGCCGGCAGTAAAATAATAAGCCAGGAACAGAAAGGGGCAAATGGAGCAATGGGCTGGGCAAGGGGATCACCTGGCAGGGGAATGGAGCATGGATATGAAACGAGTGGTTGGTCATATATTCTTTCTCTTTACTCTGCTAGTGCTACCTGCGCTGCTCTCAGCCTGTGGGTCGGGTGGGTTTACCCCTGGTGAGACGAACCAGGCAGCAGAACAACAACTTTGTTCTGCCAGCGTGCTGACCTTGGATGGAAGCCGGATTGAGCTGACCGAGATCACCAGCGAATGGTTGCTTGTCTCGGTCCTCATCCCCCAGACATTTGGCGCCGGCGCTGTGGAGCTGAAACCAGCCGCGATCGAGAAAGCAATATTGGTCCAGGGAACCGATTTACACGAAATACAATTGCGGGATTTCGTCACCCTCACCGGTTATCTTTCTGGCAGCTTGAACGGCACAAACCAGCTGGGCGACCACCAGGTTGAATGGAAAAACATCCGTGAGGCAGCCATCTCTTGTGATCCCGGTCAGGCTGGATACGTTCCGCCCCAGGGCGTGGAAGCTTTATTCTACGATGAGGTTGCGGGGAGTCTGCCGCTATACGGATTGAAGGTGATTCAGAGTTACTGCACCCCTTCCGGTGAGCCGGTAAATGGGTATCAGCAGTGTATAAACGGTAGTGATACTGAGTATGTTCTGCGGGTCAATGTCACACAGGATGGAAATGTATATATAGAGTACCAGATCCCACTTGAAACCCTGATCTCGATGTCGTGGGCAGATGGTATTCAATACCAGTCGCCGCGGCTTGGACTGCAAACCCTGCGGGGTGAGTTCCATACCTCGTGGGCGCTAAAGCCCGAGGGGTCAATGATGTCATTCCAGGGTGAAAATGCGTTCGGTACCTGGCATATCGCCCCTACGGGAAATTTTCGGGTGGACTTCAGCCGGTCTGCTACCCCCGATCTAGCTTTGGAGAATCCAGATACGGTTGGCTCGTGTACAACCACAGCGGGGGAAAGGTTAGGCGTCGAGACTGCAAATGTTGAATCCATTCAGCTGAGCATCAATGACAGCCCCTGGGAGGTTCCATGGGAGGATGTCCGTCAGGTGAAGTTCTTTGGTGAGAATTCCTGGTTGTTAAGCCAACGATACGCGAAATTCTGGCAGACAGTTGAGATCACGCTGGTTGATGGTCAGGTGCTTCGGGGTGAGGCATATCTGGAGGAGGGGTTTATTAGCGCGGTTCGTCCGGATGGGATCAGGATGAGCATTCCTCTTTATGGACTGTCGGAAATTTCTTTGGAGCGGTAGAACAAAATAAGACAGCGCATCAATTTTTTTGATTGGCCAATATTGAGCTGACGGTGATCGTTTTTGGTGGGGAGATCAGGATTGGGAGAGGAGGAGGATCTCTTCGTGGAGGCGGGCGGTAGCCCAATTGATCTGCCAGTCGTTGTCGTATTGACGGTAGAAGGTCTCGATGATCATGATCAGCCACAGGTAGGTGTTATAGAGCATGCGGCGCTGGACCTGGGGGCGGGTGGATAACGCGCCATGCCCGAAGCCTCCGGCGTAGTGGCTGAGGGGGTTGCGGTCGCCGAAGAAGGATTCGAGCAGCGGGTCGCCCCACAGGACACGCTCAAAGTCGATCAGCCCGGTGACCTGGCAGGTGGTGGGGTCGACGAAGACGTTGCCATCCCAGATGTCCCAGTGCACCAGGCGGGGGAGGGTGACCTCGTCCAGGGCGGGAAAGTGGGGCGCCATGAGGGCGAGGAGGTCATCGTAGGGGATGGGCAGCTTCACGTCGATGGCTTTGCCGTCGGCGATGACCCAATCGAGCATCTGCAGGAAGGTTGCGCGCCAGGAGGCGCCGGGCGGCTGCGGCTGCGCCCAGTAGCCAAAGACAGCGTGGGTAAGCTGGCTGATTTCGAATGCCATGCGCCCCAGACTGCGCTCGATGGCGATCTGCCCTTCCGGCGGGATCTGCCGGCGAACCTTGTGCAGCGGGCTGCCGGGCAACAGCTGCATGATGAAAAAAGCGCTGGGCAGCAGGCGGCGCGCGGCGTCGTGCACATAGATCTCCGCCACGGGCACATCCGTGCGCTGGCGCACCAGCCGCATGGACTCCACCTCGGCGCGCAAGATATCCTTCTCATAACGCAGCCCTTTCACGCCATCCAGGGGCGCTGCTTTGAGCACGCAGGCAAAGCCGTCATCCAGCTCGAGGCGGGCGGCGGCGTTGAAATAGCCCTCGTGCAGCTCCTCGAAGGCGGCGAGCTTGCGCTGCGCGCCAAAATGGTGGCGGACGATGTCCTGGGCGATGGCGGCGCTGAGTGGGATTTTCGATAGGCTGTACATGGTTGGGTGAGGGGTATTATAAACACAAATTGGGGGGAAAGAACAGGTCACCACAGAGCACACAGAGATCACAGAGAAGCTTTTTTTGAAGAGAAAAACCGGTTTACCGCAGAGTACGCAAAGAACGCGGAGAAAGGATCACTAATCTAAGCGAATGAGGGCGCAGCCGTAGAGGCGCAAGGTGGGGATTTGAAAGAGGCACAAGAGGACAGATTGGAGGGAACTAATAAAACAAATGCGGGTGGGTAGTAAGGCGGGAGGCGAGAAAAACCTGAGGACAAAACAAAGGAACGAATAGAGGAGGGCAATAAGGCGGGAGGCAGGCTGAAGACGATGCTTGGAAAAACGGGCGGGGTGGACAACGGGCAAATACTCCTGACTGTGGGTGTGCGGATAAATTAGTAGGCCGGCGCTGGATGGATTCGCCAGGCCGAGAGTATTATAGCACAAATGTTCTGATTTCACAAGTCCAAATTGAGGGTTTTAATGTTAGTGGGGTAGGGTGTGTTCGCTTTTGAACACACCGGGATTGCGGCTGTTATCGCAGCAAATCATCCGCGAATGACGGCAATGGACGCAAATGATGGGAGGAGGGGGGATTAATCCGCTAATCTGCACTAATCTGAATTAATGAATTCGTAGGTTGCGGTTGAGGGCGTTTTGCGCAAGACGCTGGTAACGTTCATGACGCAGCCCGAAACCCAACAGGCACACAACCTCGCATGGCGCTGTAGGGGCGCAGGGGGTCCTTTTGCGTTTTTCGCGACCTTTCGCGGGTTTCGCGATCCAAGGGTTTGGGGCATATCCGGGAGCTCGGGGGGCAGTGGTTTTACACAGGGCGGTGCGTTCAAGGGCGAACGCACCCTACGCGAGCATCGTATCCGCTAATCCGCTATACAGGCGAAGCCACCTACAGCGGGTGGGGGCAGGGCAGCGGTGGGGGTTTACCGATAGCTGGGAATGAAAAGGGATGGCAACTATAATTTCTTGAAACTGATGATTGCCAATTGACTCTGCAGATGAAATCATATATACTATTTATATATCGACAACCATAATGCTACCAAAGGTAAGTGCATTCAAGCCATCTGACAAGGCTTGAATCAATATGGCGATGCATCCCAGCCACTGATAGCAATTCATCAAGGGCTGGTTTACGCTAGTTGGAATCAGGAGTCTGTTCGTGGTTAGGCTTGCCGGAAAGGGAAGTGATCCGGTTAATCCAGCCCTCAGGGAGGAGGATTGAGATATGAAACCCTGGCAAAAATACCTGTTGATACTTATTGCTCTATTGATAATGGGCGGGGTTGTCTTGATGAGCGTCACCCGGTGGGGGTGGGGATGGACTGGGGTGGTGGGGTATGTCGAATCGCAAACGAGTGCTGATCAGATCGTTTACCGTGGAAAGACGCTTTGGGATTGGCTGGAGCTGTTGATTGTGCCGGTAGTTTTGGGGGTAATTGCTTTGTGGTTCAGCAGGCAGATACGCAAGAATGACCGGGATTCTGCAAATCAACGTGCGCAGATAGATCGTGGAATTGCCACTGACCGGCTGCAAGAAGCAGCACTGCAAGTATTTTACGATACTATGACCGAGCTTTTATTGGAAAGAAATCTCCGCGAAGCGCCAGAAGATGGAGAAGTTAGTGCACTGGCACGATCAAAAACATTGGCAACGCTAAGATCCTTGGATGGTGTTCGAAAAGGCTTGCTGATCATGTATCTGAATGAAGCAAAATTGATCGATAAAGAAAAGCCGATCATTCATTTAGAAGGTGCCGAGTTAAATGGTGCAGATCTGAGTTGGGACAACTTGAGCACGGTTAACCTGAGCAGGGTTGACCTTAGCAGTGCCAACCTGAGTTGGTCCAACCTGAGCGGGTCTGACCTGAGTGAGGCAAAACTAAGCGAAGCCGACCTGAGAGAGGCCAGCTTGAGCAGGGCATGCCTTATCAAGACTGATCTGAAGGATGCCAACCTGCGCAGGGCTGACTTGAATAATGCCAATCTGAACGGGGCCAAACTTAGCAAGGCTAACCTGAGCGAGGCCAAACTAAACAAGGCATCTCTGAAGAAGGCCGACCTGAATGGGGCCAGGCTGAATAAAGCTAACCTGACCGAAGCTGATCTGAGCGAGGCATACCTGAACGGTGCTTACCTGGTTTGGGCCTGGCTGCACGATGCCAACCTGAGCAAAGCTCGACTTGTCGAGGCACAGTTGATTCATGGCACTCTGAATCGGGCTAATCTTAATGATGCCAACCTGACAGGGGCTATCCTTGAAAAAGCCGAACTGATTGAGGCTAACATGACCAGGGCTTACCTTAGCGATGCCAACCTCAAAGGGGCTATCCTCGAAAAAGCCGAACTGACTGGGGCAAACCTGACTAAAGCCTACCTCAGTCGTGCCAATCTCAAAGAGGCTATCCTGGATGGCGCCGACCTGACAGGGTCAAATCTAACCAGAGCAAGGAACGTAACTCCAGAGCAACTTGCCACAACGGAAACGCTGAAAGACGCAATCATGACGGACGGAAAGAAATATAATTCCGCCAGTCACGCAGAAATTGCGAGGTTACAAAAAGCTCGCGAGGATGTTTGAACACATCGGGTTTGCGGCTGTTATCGCAGCGAATCGTCCGCGAATGACGCCAATAGGGGGCGAATGATTTTTGGGGGGATTCATCCACTAATCCGTTACCCATCCGTTGACCGATTTGTGCAGGCAGCGCATCGCACCGGGCGTAAACGCCCGGGCTGGGCGCGGCGCCTGGAGATCAGGCGGCGCCTGGAGATCAGGCGGCGCCGGGTAAACCCGGCTCAGGTGCATGGGATGAAATGCGTACGGCATATGTAGGGGCGCAGGGGGATATTCCATGACCATCGCCTCTCAACGCACCCCTGCGCCCGTACGAGGGAGGGGCGAAAAACCGTTGGATCACGAAAGGCACGATCGTGGGGGGGGTGAGGGGCTGGGGGATAAATAATAGTGAACTATAATAATGGTCAGAGATTTTGATATGAGGAAGGACAAAAAATGAACATTGTGGTCTGTCCAAATTGTAAGATGAAAGTCATACCAAGATCGGATGGGAGCTGTCCGAGCTGCCAATTCGAGCTCTCCCAGCCAGAAGAGGCAATAGATTTTGTGGCACCTGCTCTACCAACAAACCAGGGGATTCAAGCGGTAGATGCTCAAGTTTGGAAATTTATGCCGATGATCCTGACCTCCACCCTGGTAGGGTTGATCTTGATGGCGATACTCTATCCCTTTCTGCTGAAACGCAAGCGCAAATAATGTCCGGCAGAAACCCTCACCCCAAATATGCACTGGTGGGCCTCGTTTGCCTTGGTCTGCTCTTCTCCTTGAGCCTCTCAACCGGTCTGGGCAAAGAGTCCGCCCTCGAGCGAGTTCATCCGCGGCGTCGATGCCTCCTATGTGACCCGGGTGGAGGAGAAAGGCGGCAGCTTCTTTCACCGAGATGGCAGCAGTGGGGAGGTGTTCGAAATCCTGAGCGAAAACGGGGTCAATTTCGTGCGCTTCCGGCTGTGGAACGACCCGGATGAGGGCTACTGCAATGAGGCGGATGTGCTGGCACTGGCGCTGCGGGCGCAGCAGGCGGGATTGAAGATCCTGCTCGATTTCCACTACTCGGATGAGTGGGCCGACCCGGACACGCAGACCAAGCCTGCCGCCTGGGAGAGCCTGAGCTACACCGAGCTACAGCAGGCAGTGCATGATTACACCTACCTGGTGGTACACGACCTGATCGCCCAGGGCACCCCGCCTGCCATGGTGCAGATCGGCAATGAGATTCCGGCGGGGATGCTGTGGGACGATGGGCGGGTGTGGCCGGAGGAGTTCGACACCGAGGAGCAGTGGGCGAAGTTGGCCGGGCTGATCGAAGCCGGTACCCAGGGCGTCAAGGATGCTGGCTCGAGCGCCGAGATCATGATCCACATCGACAAAGGCGGCGATAATGAGGGGGCGAGGTGGTTTTTCGACCGGCTGTTCGCCCAGGAGGTCGATTTCGACATCATCGGCCTGTCTTACTACAGCACCTGGCACGGCCCGATCGAGACAATGCAGGCTAACCTGAATGACCTGGCGACCCGTTATGGCAAGCCGATCGTGCTCGCCGAGACTGCCTATCCCTGGACACTGGGATGGGCCGATTGGACGGACAACATCATCGGGTTGGAGTCCCAGCTCCTGACCGGCTATCCCGCCACGGTGGCAGGCCAAACCGCCTTCTTGCAGGCGGTGAGGCAGGTGCTCGAAGATGTCCCGGGCGGACTGGGGCGGGGCTTTTTCTATTGGGAAGGCACCTGGATCGCGGTCGGCGAACGCGACCGGGACGGCTCGCCGTGGGAAAACCAGGCGCTGTTCGATTTCGAGCACCTCGCGCTGGACAGTTTCGATGCGTTTGCGGTGGGGAATTATTTCATATTTACGCCGATGATCATGCGGTGAATCTGGGAATCCATTGACCAATCTCCCCTCCAGCCCAGCGGGCTTGCACGGGTTGAGCCGCGGCTTGAGCAGCGCGTGTTCCCTGTCATCCGCGCCATGACGATGGGTTTCGGGCTGTGCTATGCCCGGCAAGCGTTCTGCAAGATACCGCCCTCAACCCATCCTACCGCGTGAGGGCTACCCAGCCCAGCGGGGTTGCACGTATTAAGCCGCGGCTTGAGCAGCGCGTGTTCCCTGTCATCGCGCGCTATGACGATGGGTTTCGGGCTGTGCTATGCCCGGCAAGCGTTCTGCAAGATACCGCCCTCAACCCATCCTACGCGTGAGGGCTACCCGGCCCAGCGGGGTTGCACGGATTAAGCCGCGGCTTGAGCAGCGCGTGTTCCCTGTCATCGCGCGCCATGACGATGGGTTTCGGGCTGCGCTATGCCCGGCAAGCGTTCTGCAAGATACCGCCCTCAACCCATCCTACGCATGAGGGCACTTTCCATCTGCGTAATTACATCGCCTGCAGGCTGAAGAAGCTGTAGTGGTAGTTGATCTTACCGCCCTGCAGGCCGAGGGTGTCGTTGCCGTTGTTGACGCGGCCGTTGGCGGAGGTGGCGGTCCAGGTCAGGTGGCGGGAGTTGCCCGTGCCGGAGTAACCGGTCAGCTTGAAGGCGGCGTCGGGGAGCAGGGTGTTGAAGAGCTGGGTGTACCAGGTGCGCAGGTTGTCCAGCCCCTGCACCGAGCGAGAGGCATTGATGTGCACGGCGGTATTGGTGTACAGGGATAACATTTCGTTGGGGTCGTGGCTGTTCAGCGCGGTGATGTAGCGCTCGCAGATCTCGCGGGGAGCGGGCGTGCCGCCCCAGGGGTAATCGCGGATGGCGTCCCACACCCCACTAATCTTGCCGTCGCGCGCCGCCGACCATTCCCAGAAGTTGACCCCGCTCAGGTTCAGCTCCTTGGCGGTGCGCATGAACTCCAGCAGCTCATCGCTGCTGGGCTTCCAGCCGAACTCGCTGAATGCCGCCCCGGTGGGCAAGATGGGGCGGGAGGGGGTCATCGCCTGGAACTCACGCACACACTTCACCAGCTGCTCGCCGGGGTTGTGCGCCTTCATCCAGTAGACCTGCGGCATGTTGAGGGTACAATGCTCGAGGAACTCTTTCCACGGCACCTGGGGGTGGAGCGAGGGGTAGCGGTAAGAGCTGAGCGCCACCGGTAGGGCCGGGTAGGCCGAGCGCAGTTGATCCATGAAGCGTTTGGCAGCGGCTTTTTTGCCCGCGGTTTTATACTCTTTCTCGACATCGAGCACATAGCCGTCCAGATTGAACTGACGGATGCGGCGGGTGGCAACGGTCGCCTCGCTGTCAGGCGCATTGCCGTACAGGTAATGCCAGCCATAGACCTTGATGCCTTTGCTGCGCAGCTCGGCAATCAGCGGGGTGATGTAATCTTTGGTCTCGCCCCAACTGCCGTTATAGGCGCCGGCGCCATCGGCAACCTTCAAGATCAGGTGGGTCAGGCCGGCTTCTGCCGCCAGGCTGGCGATCTTGCGCTCATCCCCATGCTCACAGTTGGGGATTTTCCAGGTAAAAAAGCCTTTGCCTTGCAGATCCATGCCACGACCTCCGGTTGCTTATGGGGTATTCAATGCCTGGCGCATCACGTCCAGCACCGCGGAGCGGATGGGAAGCAGCACGCTGGCACCAGAGTAATTGGTCCAGTTTATCACCTGGGGTGGGCCGATGTAAAAGCGTTCAAAATCCCGCGTAATTGCCAGGTCAGCCGCCAGGGGCAGATAGGCGACCATGTCGCCGAAATCCATATCGGTGTCCACATTGTCGCGGTAAATATTATATAGCTCCGGCGCTTGCTGCAGCCCATCCATGGTGAGCAGCTTTTCGAAAACAGCCAGGATCACCTCTTGCTGGCGGCGGCCGCGGTCAAAATCGCTGGTGGAGTAGCGCGAGCGCACATACCAGAGCGCCTCCTCGCCATCCATGTACTCTGTGCCCTGGTAGACGCACACGTTGCCATGATCATCGCGGTGATCGCACAAAGTTTGGCTGACCTCGACATCGACCCCGCCCAGGCTGTCGATCACATCGATGAACGACCACAGGTTGATCATCACATAATGGTCGGGGACGACGCCGAAATTGTACTCCATGGTCAGCGCCAGCTCTTCGAAGCCGCCAAAAGCAAACGCGGTGTTGATGCGCTGCACCGTCCAGCCGGGGATGTAGACGTACAGGTCGCGGGGGAAGGAGGTCAGGTGGGCGGTGCCCTCGGCAGGATTGAGGGTCAGCAGGATGATGGTATCGGTGCGGAAGCCACCGTCATTGGGGCGCTGGTCGGAGCCCAGCAGCAGGATGTTCACCTGTCCTTCAGGATGGGCCAGGATACCGGTCGGCGCGGGCACTTCGATGTCAGGCCAGATGGTAGGACCGGGGTAGTCGGCCCAGCTGCGGCTGACGGCGGGCGCCAGCTGGGCGGGCTCAGGCGTGGGGGTGTCAGAGGGGATGGGGGTGGGGAAATCGGTGGGCAGGTAGGTAGGCGTAGGCGCCAGGGGTTGGAAGGGGGTTGCCGTGGGGGTGGAACCGGGCGGCGCCACCAGCAGCAAATTACGCCCTTCCGCCGGGGCGGGGTAGCCAGCGTCCGGCGCGTAAGCCGGCAGGTTGCAGGCTAACGGCAGGCAGAACAATAAGAGCAGAGACAGGGCGCGCAGTGTTTTAATGGTCATACAAGGTAAACGCTCAACCGGGCTGCCTGGTTCCCAAAGAACCGGGCAGCGCTCCAGGTTCAGATGCTCTCACGTTAGCGGCCTCCATAGATACCGGGGTAAACCAGCCTGAGCAGCCAGGATATCAGCACATTGGGATAAGACGGCGGCAGGCTGGTTGATTTTAGAGTTGCATTAGGGATTTCCGTAGGAGGTATGTCCGTAGGTATGTCCGTAGGTGTGTCCGTAGGCGTGACCGTGGGTGTGTCCGTTGGCGTTTCCGTAGGCGTTTCCGTGCCGGTGGGTGTCAGGGTGGGTATATCGGTTGGAGGCAAGACCGGCAGGGTGCTGGTGGCAGTCGGCGTGCGGGTCGGTGTGCGGGTGGGAGGGGGCACGAGGGTGGGTGGGGGGAGGTTGGGCACGTAGAGCAGCTCCCCGGCGGTAATATTGGAGCTGGTCAGGCAGTTGGCGAACATCAGTTCATACTCGGAGACGTCGAAATAGATCGACAGGCGATAAAGGTTATCCCCCAAGCGGATGGTGTAGAGCACCCAGCCGGGATACGGGCCGCAGGGCAGGCGGGTAGGTGTATCCGTGGGCTCTGGTTGTGGGAGCGGGGGCACATACAGAAAGCTTTCTGGCACCAGGAAAGTTGTCGGCAGGCAGTTGTTGGCGATCAGTTCTTCTGGGGAGGTGTGGTACTGCTCCGCCAGGCTTTCCAGCGTGTCGCCGGGTTGGATGGTGATCCGGATCCAGTCCGAGGGATAGGGGCAGGCGCTGGTGGGTGTGATGGTGGGGGTTAGGGTCTGGGTGGGTGTAGGGGTCAGCGCACCGGGCGGCAGGGTAAAGGTCGCCGAAGGGGTAAAGCCGGGCGGCGTAGAGGTAGGGCTGCCGGGCAGGGTGGCGCTGGGAGCCAGCGCCCGGCGCAGGTTGCCTTCGACCAACGCCAGGGAAAGGCTGCCGAACAGCAGTGCGGTGGTAAGCAAAGCCGCCAGGATACCCAGGATGACCTGGCGCAGATCTTTCATGGCGCGGGCGCTCCAGCAGGTTCCCCGGTCTTGGTGGGGCTGAGGGGCAGCAAAATGCTGAAGGCCGAGCCCTGGCCCATCTCGGTATCCACCCAGATGCGCCCGCCATGCGCGTCAACCAGCGTCTTGACGATGGACAGACCCACCCCCGTCTCGCCGATGCCCTGGATGAGCACATTGTCGGCGCGGTACAGGCGCGAGAAGACACGCGGCATATCCTCGGCAGGGATGCCGCCGCCCTGATCGGTGACTTGCAACAGCAAGAAGCTGGGTTCGTTCTCTTTGGCTTCGACGCGGGCGCGCAGGGTGATCTCGCCATCGGCGGGGGTAGCCAGGCTGGCGTTGGAGAGCAAGTTCGACAGGATCTGCTGCAAAGCCTCCAAATCGGCCTGGATAGGGGGCAGCTCGTCCGGCAGATCCACGCGCAGGGCGATATTCTTCTCGCTCAACTGGGCGATCATGCCAGACATGGCATCATCGATGACCGCGTTCAGGTCCACCATCACGGGAGTAATGCTCATCACCCGGCCATCCAGGGAGGAAACCTGGATCAGCTCCTCCAACAATCCGCCCATGCGTTCAGAAGATGACTTGACCCGCTCGAGGAATTTGCGCTGCATGGCGCCCAGCAATCCCACCGATTCACCTAGCAGCAGATCGATGTAGCCGATGATGGAGGACATAGGCTGGCGCAGCTCCTGGGCGATGGAGATGACCACCTCGCGATCATTGGAGGCGGGAGCCGCGGCTGCCTGGGTGGTCTGCGTTTGCAGCTCTAAGACTTTCTGGTCGGCCTGGGCCAGCGACTGGCGTAAATTAGCCATTTCCTCCAAAACCAGGCGCAAATCGTTTTCCAACTGCCCATCATCCAGCGCGGCGGTGGTGTTCAAAAGGCTACCCGGCAGCAGATCGGGCTGTGCAAGATGAGGGATTGCATCCTGCTGCGTGGCATGCTCGGATACCAGCGCGGCCAGGCTGGTCGAGCGCTGGCGCTCCTCAGACAGCTCAATCTGCAGCGCTTCCAGCCGGGAGATGAGCTGCTCATTTTCGCTGACCGCCTGGGTGGCATCGCCATCCAGCGCTTCCATGCGCTGGGCGGATTGTTCAAGCTGCTCCGCCAGTTGGACGCTGTGCTGCATGCGCTGGATCACCGGCAGCAATGCCTGGGCAGCCTCGGCCAGATACTGCTGGTCGGCCTCGCTCCAGGGGTGATTGGAGTAGGCGGTCAGTAAGACAATGCCTAACAAGGGGGGTTGGCTCGCTTCGACAACCGGCGCCGCCAGCAGCGCCCCGGCGCGGTCAACCATGAGTGCAGTGGCCAGGCTGTGCAGCTCAGGCGCGGCAGAGCCAGCCGGGAGGTGCAGCGGCTGGCTGCTGTTCAAGGCATTAACCAGGGCGGGAATCTTGCGCTGCTCAAGCGAGAAGCCATCCATGCGGCTGTCCGTGATCAGGTTATAGCCGCCGGGGAAGATCAAAAATCGATCGTTGAGCTGAGGCAAGGCGAGCAAACAGATATCGGCAGCCATCAACTGCGACATGCTGCGGGCCAGGTCCTGGTAGAACTGCCGGGGTGAAGAAGCCAGCGACAGCTTGAGCAGCTCTTGCTGGGCTTTGGGATCCTTGCTGAAGGTAAGGCGTTGGGAAGGCTCACTGGAGACCGGGGTGGGCGCCGCTTCGCGGACGACGGGGAAGCGCTGCGGCAGCGCCAGCAGCAGCGGGTATAAGGCCATTTCGGCCAGCCGCACCGCGCCGGCAAAATCATTGTCCGCCAGCGGGACAAACCAATGGGCAAGATACCCTGCGGTCAGACCGAGCAGCATCGCCAGGCCAAAGCCCCAACCATTGGGGCGGCGGATAATAACAATGAAGACGCCCAGCAGCAGCATCGCCAGCGCCACCCCGCCGCCGATCACATCTGCCGCTGAGGCGTTGAAGTAAAGCCCCGCTTCGGCGGGCTGCTGCGCGTGCCACCACACCAGAGCATAGACAGCCAGCGCGAGCAGCACCAGCCCGAGCAGCGCGGCCACGGCATCGACCAGGCGGTTGGTGGTGGGATAGGCCCACAGCCAGATGATGATCAGCAGGCTGAGCAGACCGACGGCGCGATCCAAAACCGGCGTCAGGCTTTCGGCGGCGACCAGCCCCTGCCACACCAGCCCGGCGGCAATGAACTGCACCACCTGCAAGAGCAGCATGGCAACCAGCCCAACGGTCATACGCCGGCTAACAGAGCTGCCAGAGGTGGAGCGGTTGTTCAGCGCGCCCTGCAGCGCGCCAAAGATGGTGAAAGCCAGGATGGCATGGTAGGCCAGGCTGCCGGGCGGCACGACTGGTAAAAGGAGGAATTGTTCAAGGATGGATGACATATGCGGCACCTGATAAAATTATAGCACGCTCTGGCACAGGTGCGTTGCACTTTTTGAAGTGCAACGCACCTCGTATAGCGCAGAGGTTGACAAATCGAAGATTCAAGGTAAAATTCTGTGCGCAAGCCGGAGTGGCGGAATTGGCAGACGCGCTACGTTCAGGGCGTAGTGAGCATACGCTCGTGAGGGTTCAAATCCCTCCTTCGGCACACCCGATCCCCGCATCCCGCGGGGATTTGTTAATTGGTAATTGCAACGCCATTATCTGGTAGAAGGATGCATGGGACGTGCCAACTGGCATGGAGGTTGCAAAGGTATGTAAGAGGTCTGACAAAACTTTGCTCACCCAGACCCTAAGGATCTTTCCGAATATTCTCCCAATTGTCATTGCGAGCGGTTTTTGCGAAGCAATCTCAGCCTTGGTCTGAAGGGATTGCTTCGTCGCAATGCTCCTCGCAATGACAGCTATGTATGAAATCTCGGATAGTTCTTAGGGTCTTTACCTTCGGTCTTAAGAGCCGGGCAGATCTTGTTAGCTATGTGAAAATATTCTTTCCTCTTGCGGATTCAAAAAGGCTGCGGTAAGATGACATCTATGAACACATGGCGAAGCGGCTGGCGGTTGGGTGTGCTGATGATCGGGTTTGCACTGTTGGCGCTGATGGTGATGGATTTCAATACCCGCATGGCAGAGCTGCGCCGCCTGACCTCCGAACATGACCAGGTCAGCGCGCAGGTGACCGATCTGTACAGCACGCAAACCAGCTATGAGACCGCGGTGGCAAAAGCGACCGCCGAAGAGGCAGTTCTGATCTGGGCTTACACTTTCCAGCACGAAGTGAAGGAAGGCGACACGCTGATCGTGCCCATCGAAGTGCCGGGCAGCATCCCCACGCCGGAACCGACGCCCACCCCCACCCCGGAAGTGATCCAAAACTGGCAGGTGTGGCTGTCCTTGTTCGTCGACCAGCCGTAAAACCAAATAGCGCGCTTGACGCGCCTGCGGCAGCGTGCTATAATTCGCCCGCTCGGTGACCGGGCAAGACAATCGATGCGGGGTGGAGCAGTGGCAGCTCGTCGGGCTCATAACCCGAAGGTCCTCAGTTCGAATCTGAGCCCCGCTACTAACCTGAAACCATAGCTCGTCGGCTATGGTTTTTCGTTTGGCCCGATGGTGTTACAATACACGGCAGTAGGGCTACACCCATCCTTGCCTCATTCCAGGGATTGCTAGACAGCTAACTGCAGGGTGTTCAACGGCATTACCGGCTGTCCTTCTACAGACCTTGGCTGAGTAACCCCTCCTTCAACGATACCATATTGCCTGGGCGGTCGCTCAACCTGATCCGGTGGGGATCAAACAGAGTGCTGAAAGTTTTACGCCAAAACAGGTTGTTAAGGAGATTAACCATGGGTCTCAATTATGAAGAAAAGGGCAAGATTTTTACCGAATTCATCTCAAAAGATATAATTCTATGCCATATCCAGACTCCGAATCATAGAATCCGGGGCTGTGTGCATGTGCGCCAGGATGAACGTTTGAGTGACGAGATCAATAAAGCTAACCTGTTTATAGCCGTGACCCGTGCGGAAATCTATACTCTGGAGGGGGAGATCCTCTATACTAGCGACTTTCTGGCTATTAATCGCGAGCACATCGTCTGGTTGATGCCCATAGAAGAAGCTCAAGACCAGTCTGAGGAAACAGGAGACTAATTATGGAACTCCCTGTGGATCTCGATAGCCTCGATAAACAAGATTCTTACCTGACTAAACTAAAAGCTTATCTCACCACCACCGTAACCCGCGAGTTTAATCAGGCAGCAACATCACCGGGTGAACGAGTGGCAGTCATTCAAGAGAGCCTGACCAAAGCTTACGAGCAGACCGGCTTAAAACTACCAGATAGGCTGCGCGCTCACCTCTTTCGGGAAATTTTGGACGACTTGATTGGCTATGGCCCGATACAGCCCTTGTTAAATGACCCTGAGGTGAGCGAGGTGATGGTCAACCGCTACGATAAGGTTTACATCGAACGAGCTGGCAAGATTACTGAAACCAGAGTGACCTTCGTTAATGACGACCATGTCATGCACATTATCGAAAGAATCCTCGCACCCCTTGGTCGCCGGGTGGACGCTGAAAGCCCGATGGTGGATGCGCGTTTACCGGATGGCTCACGGGTCAATGCCGTGATCCCACCGGTTGCCATCGATGGGCCCATGCTGACTATCCGGAAATTCAGCAAAAACAAATTGACCATTGAACAACTTATCGAATTCGATACACTCACACCCTTGATGGCTGATTTTCTGCGGGCGTGCGTGTTGGGCAGGCTGAATATCGTCATTTCGGGTGGTACGGGTTCGGGCAAAACAACTTTGCTCAACGTACTCTCCGGTTTTATACCAGAGACAGAGCGTGTCGTAACAATCGAAGATTCTGCTGAACTTCGCCTAGATCAGGCACATGTGGTCCGAATGGAAGCCAGGCTTCCCGACCTCGATGGCCACGGGGAGGTCAGCATTCGCGACATGGTTCGGAACAGTCTGCGCATGCGCCCGGATCGGATCATCGTGGGCGAGTGTCGTGGGGGTGAAGCGCTCGACATGTTACAGGCAATGAATACCGGTCACGATGGTTCGTTGACCACCTTGCATGCCAACACGCCGCGTGATGCGCTCTCACGATTGGAGACAATGGTGCTGATGTCCGGGATGGAATTGCCATTAAAGGTTATCCGCCAGCAAATTGCATCTGCCGTGGATTTGATCGTACAACAATCTCGCCTGAGAAATGGGCCGCGTAAAATAACTGCAATTACGGAAGTAGCCGGTATGGAATCGGATACGATTGTCATGTCCGACATCTTCAAATATGAGCAGACCGGGGTGTCACCCGAAGGCGTAGTTATCGGCCATTTCAAACCAACCGGCATCCGACCGATGTTCTCCCAACGCTTGGAGACGATTGGATATAAGCTCAGTGCAGAGATGTTCAGGACAGAAAATCCGTCACACCCGCACGCTAGCAGTCACCGCTAGGGATCAGGCATTTTATCAAGCGGCGACAATCCTGGAGTTGATTCCTTACCGCGCTTGAATTTTGCCAGTGCGCCTTCACTCCAAACGCAATCCTTATATTTAAAACTCATCAAGTAATTGGTGAAATCATTGGTCTCATTGAGGCCGCTTTAATGCCTGTTTTGAGACCGCCCATCTTTATAATACCTAAATTAATACCCAAACTTTTCAGGTGATCTCTTGATCGCCGTTGGGACACTATGGCTGCTTTGGTCGCTGAGTGATCCAGAAAATAGGAGACAGAATGACATTCCTTAATCAGGTAGACCATTTCGTACCAACCTCACCGCAATTATTCTCCGATCCACATGAATCGACGTTATTGGAGTGTGGGCGGCTGATCCACGCCGCGGTGATCAGCAAGCGCTTCCTGAATACCTTGCTGACCAACCCGATTCAATCGATCGAGGACGGCTTCTGTGGTGAGAAATTTTCCTTTACCCGGGAAGAAAAACAGCAGATCAAGCAGATCCATTCCAGCAGCCTGGCCGAATTTTCTAATTTACTGATCCAGACTGTGAAGCAAACCTGCGATATAACGCCAGCCCCTGATATGGCTTTTGCTGAGCTGGAAACACGCCCAGGGATTTCTGCGTAAATCTCTGTGATTTTGTTCATAAGGATTTAGGGGGAGCAAAGTATTTTATTCGACTATGGCGGCAGCAGTTTCAGGGAGTAGGCGCGCCAGTCTGACCATCCATCGGGAGCATGGTGATCCATCCCTGGAGGATGATTTTATGATAACATTATACAAGCTGGCTTATTCCATAAAATCACTGCAATGCTCTTTCACAAAACCATGCCAGCAAGACCGCGTTTTGGGCCAGGAACATTGCCTTGAGGTTGGGATATACCAAAGAAGAACTTCGGATTAGCGATTGGAGTGGGGATCATGGATAAGCAACGTGAGGCTGCGCTGATTCAGGAAATTGACACCCTACGGGGTAAGATCAAGTCCTATCAGTCCAGGGAAGCAGAATGGGAGAGGGGAAAACAAGAAGACCAACAAGTCGATGTCACCGAGCGCGAGCTAGCGGAGGAGGAAATCCGCAAACTCAATGCAGAACTGGAAGGGTCGGTCCGAGACCTCACGGCGCAACTCCAATCAGTAAACATACAACTTGAAAGCGAAATTACCCGGTGTAAGCGTGTAGAAGAGGCGTTGAGTCGCCGCGTCTCCAATTTGACTGCGCTCAATTCCATGGCAAACATCGTCAACCAATCGCTGGACGTGGACGAAATCTTCAACCGGGCGATGGACAAATCATTGCGGCTGGTGGGTATTGAAGCGGGCACCATGATGCTACTCGACAAAGAAACTTGCGAGCTGGTGATGACAGTCCATCGAGGCCTGAGCGAGGAATTCGTTCAAGCCTTCAGCCGAATAAGGCTGGGTGAGGGGTTGGCAGGGAAGGTAGCGGAAACAGGCAAGCCGGTTACCGTGAACAGCCTGGCTGAGTACCCAGGGGTATTGCGTGCTTTTGTCGAAAAGGAGGGTATACGGTCAGCAGCCAGTGTACCACTCGTTGGGCATAGCGGCATAATCGGAGTTATGAACCTGGAAGCGGCCAGCCCACACTATTTCGACGCGATTGGTCTGGAGGTTCTAGTCATCTTGGGGCAGCAGATAGGCATCGGTGTGGAGAAAGCGCGCCTTTATGGAGAGCTCCACCGACACAACCGCGAACTCTCTATTCTTTACCTGACCAACCAAGCCATCACAGAATCAATGGAACTGGAGAAATGCCTGAGTAATGCCATTGATTTGACGCTGGAAGCCCTGGATATTGAAATTGGCGGTGTATACCTGCTGGAGCCTGACGGCAAGACGCTGATATTGCGGGCGATGCGAGGTGTTTCAGACGAGACTGCCAGGAGCCTCCGCCAGGTTAAACTTGGAGAGGGCATGTCAGGACGGGCTGTCGCTGAGCAGAAGCTGCTGGTGCTCAATATCCAGGATTATCCTTCGGCGCGATATGCCCCCCACCTTCTTCGTGAGGGAATTCAATCGTCGGTGAGTATACCTATCTTATCAGCGGGTCAAGCCATGGGTGCGCTGAACCTGTCAACACGCCGTTCTCGCTCCTTTTTGCCGGAAGAACTGGCATTGCTGACAACTATCGCTCTGCAAATAGGGGTTGCGGTTAAGAACGCGCAGCTATATGAGACGCTCCAGCGACGCACGGAGGAATTAGAAGACGCCAACCAGGAGCTGATAGCCTTCTCGTACACCGTCTCGCACGATCTGCGCGCCCCGCTACGGGCGATAGACGGCTTCTCGCTCATTTTGCTCGAAGAATATGCCTCAGGCTTCCCCATTGAGGCACAGCGCTACCTTGACCTGCTGCACGACAACACCCAACGGATGGAGCGTCTGATCGAAGGCCTGCTGGCTTTCTCGCATCTCGGCCGCCAGCCGCTGAACAAGCAGACGGTGGATCCAGCCACACTGGTACGGGAGGTGCTGGTCGATTTGCGCGCTGAACAGGAAGGGCGGCAAGTCGAATTCATCGTCGGCGACCTGCCCGCCTGCCAGGCCGATCCAATCCTGTTGAAACAGGTCTTTGTCAATCTGCTCTCCAATGCACTCAAGTTCACGGGCAAGCGGGAGACAGCCCGCATCGAGATTGGGTGTTATACATCCAAAAGTACCGAACCTACGCAAGGCTCTGGCGAAACCATTTACTTTGTCAAAGACAACGGCGTGGGCTTTGACATGCAATACGCCGATAAACTGTATGGCGTCTTTCAGCGCCTGCACCGTACTGAAGAGTACGAAGGAACCGGCGTGGGGCTGGCCATCGTCCAGCGGATCGTCCACCGCCACGGTGGGCGCGTCTGGGCCGAGGCGGAAGTGGACAAAGGCGCTGCATTTTACTTCACTCTTGGAAGAGAGAGATAATGAACAATAATTATATCGAAATTCTGCTGGTCGAAGACGATCCCAACGACGTGGAATTGACACTCCACGCTTTTAAGAAAAACAATCTCACCAACCGCATTCACGTCGTCCGCGACGGCGCAGAGGCGTTGGAATTCCTCTTCTGTAGCGGGAATTCTGCGGAACGCAAGCTCAACAACATGCCGAAGGTGATCCTGCTCGATCTGAAATTGCCCAAAGTGGATGGGATGGAAGTGTTACGGCGCATCAAATGCGATGAGTTCACGCGTTCGATTCCCGTGGTGGTACTCACTTCATCGCGCGAGGAGCGCGATATCGTTGAAAGTTACCGGTTGGGCGTCAACAGTTACATCACCAAGCCGGTGGATTTCAAGAAGTTTACCGAGACTGTGCGGCAGTTGGGTCTGTACTGGCTTCTGCTCAACCAACCGCCAATGCCTTGAGATTGTAGATATGATGAGGTGATTATGTCCACTCCAATCCGCGTGCTGATCGTCGAGGACCAGGCAGCAGACGCCGAGTTGATGCTGCACGAGTTACACCAGGCAGGTTTTGACACAGATTGGCAGCGCGTGGAAACTGAGGCGGATTTCCTGGCGGGACTCGAAACAAACCCCGACCTGATCCTGGTTGACTGGTCGCTTCCGCAGTTCAGCGGTATGCGTGTTCTGCAGTTGTTGAACGAATGCGGTCAGGATATTCCCTTCGTCATCGTCTCCGGGATTATTGGCGAGGAGGCTGCCGTGGATGCGATGCGCCAGGGCGCGGCCGATTACGTGATGAAAGACCGCCTGGGACGGCTGGGACAGGCAGTGCGTCATGCACTGGAAGCCAAACAACTACGGGCGGACCACAGGCGCGTTGAAGAGCAATTGCGCTACCAGGCCAATCTGCTGGCAAGCGTGAGTGACGCCATCATCGCCTGCGACTCCCAGTACCGGATAACCGCCTGGAACGCGGCAGCGGAAACTCTTTACGGTTGGAAGGCGGAGGAAGTCCTTGGGCGGAATGGACTGGAAATAACATGCACCGAATGGCCCGATGTGGAGGCGGAGGCTATGAGGTGCACAATAGCCAAGGCAAAACGCTGGCGTGGAGAAGTAACTCAGGTACGCAGAGATGGGACACGGTTTCCCGTCGAGGTATCTACCATTGTACTCCACGATGAGAGCGGACAGTTTTCAGGATATGTCAGCGCCAATCACGACATCACCGAGCGCAAGCGGGCCGAGCAGGCGTTGAAGGATAGTGAACAAAGATTCCGGGATATTTCGGATAACGCGCAGGAATTCATCTGGGAGCTTGATGCACGGGGTAGGTGCACGTATATTAGCCCGGCGATTGAAAAGATCCTGGGCTATACACCGGAGGAGTTTCTGCAAAAAAATTTCTATGACACTTTTTACCCGGAGGACAGGGAAGCGGTAAAGGCAACGGTGTTTGCCTCTATTGCTGCCAAACAGCCGTTTCGGGAATTTATCAACCGCAACATGCATAAGAACGGTCAAATCGTTTGGCTTTCCATCAGCGCGGTGCCATTGCTTGACGACAAGGGAAACCTGCTCGGATATCGAGGGGCTAACACGGATATCACCGAGCGCAAACGGGCGGAAGAAGCTCTGCAAGCCTCTGAGGAACAATTACGCCTGATTACCGAAAATATGCTGGATATGGTCGTGCGGACCGACTTCCAAGGGAATATCCTGTACGCCAGCCCATCACACAAGACCGTTTTAGGGTATGAGCCTGCCAGCCTTTTGGGCATGTCAATTTATAACTATATGCATCCGGAAGACAGAGACCGGGTGGAAAATGCAGCTCTTGCGATCATCCAAGCTGAAACGCCAGGAAAGCAGGAGTATCGCTATCGTCATGCGGATGGACACTACCTATGGCTGGAATCAATCGGCAAACTCATCTATGACGACAATGGATCGCCTACAGGGGCAGTCTTCAGTAGCCGCGACATCACCGAGCGTAAGCGTGCGGAGCTGGCCATCCAGGAAAGCGAGGCGATGTACCGGACGCTCGTTGAGAACCTTCCGCAAAATATCTTTATGAAGGATAGGGAGTTAAGATATTTTTCCGTCAATGAGAACTTCGCCCGAGATCTCGGTATTCGACCAGCAGATATCGTGGGGAAAACGGACTACGAATTCTTCCCCAAGGATACTGCCGAAAAGTACAGGGCGGAGGATATCAGAATCATGGAAACGGCGCAGCAAGAGGAGTTTGACGATGAGCACCTGCAGGCAGGTAGAGAAACATGGATTCACACCATAAAGGTACCGGTAAAGGACGAGAACGGTGAAATCGTTGCTATTCTCGGCATTTTCTGGGATATCAGCGAGCACAAGCGTGTGGAGTTGGCCATCCAGGAAAGCGAGCAGAAGTACCGCCAGCTGGTGGACAATGCCAGCGAAGCCATCGTCGTAGTACAGGATGGCTACCTTAAGTTCGTCAATCCCATTACATGTGACCTAACCGGTTATTCGGAGCAGGAATTATTATCGCGGCCTTTTTCCGAGTTCATCCACCCGGATGACCGGGGCCTGGTGATGGAACATTATCTGAGCCGGATGAAGGGCGAAAGGATTACACATGAACACACCATCCGGATGCTGGAACGCGATGGCAAAAGCAAATGGGTAGAGATCAGACATGGATTGATTGAGTGGGAAGGCAAGCCGGCTACATCGAATTTCCTTACCGACATCACCGAGCGCAAGCAGGCGGAAGAAACTCTTAAGATAAGTAAAGAGCGCTTGCTCTTTGCAACAGAAGGTGCTAATCTCGGGATTTGGAATTGGAATATCGTTACCGGCGAATTGATCTGGTCCAATCAGTGCAAAGCACTTTTTGGCATACCGCTTGATGAAACCATGAGCTATCAGCGCTTCAGTGATGCATTACATCCTGATGACCGTGAGAGGACAGATATGGCGGTAAAGGATACGCTCGACAATCACAAAGATTACGACATTGAATATCGCAGTCTCTGGCCTGATGGAAGCATCCATTGGCTTGCGGCAAAAGGACGCGGTTTTTACGATGCAACGGGCAAAGCCGTGCGTCTGGAAGGCATAGTACTGGACACCACCGAGCGCAGGCGTGTGGAGTTGGCCCTCCAGGAAAGCGAGCAGAAGTACCGCCTGCTGGTGGACAATGCCAGCGAAGCCATCATCGTAATACAGGAGGGCATGCTTAAGTTCGTTAATCGCATTACCTGTGACATATCCGGTTATGCGGAGCAGGAATTATTATCGCGGCCTTTTTCCGAGTTCATCCACCCGGATGACCGGGGCTTGGTGATGGAACATTATCGGAGCCGGATGAAGGGCGATGTGATTCCTAGATACACTTTCCGGTTGATGGGGCGCGACGGCACAACCACATGGGTAGAGATCAGCGCGGTATTGATCGAGTGGGAAGGCAAGCCCGCTTCATTGAATTTCCTTACCGACATCGCCGAGCGCAGGCAGGCGGAGCTGGTGAAGGAGGCGCTGTATACCATCTCCCACGCGGCGGTCACCGGGAGGCCTGAAGATCTCTATCTCACCATCCATCGCGCCCTCGGCAAGCTGATGCCGGTGGACAACTTCTACATCGCATTGTACGATCCGGACACTGACTTGCTCAGTTTTCCTTACTTTGTGGATCAGAAAGACGAAGCCTCCCCGACCCAAAAACCAGGCCGCGGTTTAACCGAATACGTACTGCGCACCGGTCGCCCATTATTGGCTGATAGGCAGACATTTATATCACTTGTCCAGCAAGGCGAAGTGGCGCTGGTGGGCAGTGATTCAGTGGATTGGCTGGGTGTACCGTTGAAAGTGGGCGAGAAGATTTTCGGTGTGATCGCCGTACAGAGTTACACTGAGAGCGTGCGGTTCAGTCATGCAGATATGGAAATGCTGGAGTTTGTCTCCGCTCAAGTGACCAATGTCATCGAGCGCAAACTAATCCAACAACGAATTGCCGACGCGCTCGAGTTAAACCTTACGCTGATTAATGCGTCTTCATTGGGCATCAGTGTCTATAACTCTTCCGGGCAGTGCATCTTAGCAAACGAGGCAATCGCTAAGATCCTTGGCGCGACCCGCGCACAGGTTCTGGGCCAGAATTACAATTCCATTGAATCCTGGAAGAAATCAGGGTTGCTCGAGTCTGCCCGTGAGGTGGTAGCCAGCGGTAAGGAAACACGGCGGGAAATCCATATAACAAGCGAGTTTGGGAAAGAAGTCTGGCTGGATTGCCAGCTTTACTCCCTTTGTTTCTAATGGAGAGCAGCACTTGCTTACAACAATCGAGGACATAGCCATCGCTAAGCAGGCTGAGATTGACTTGCAGGTTTACGCGACTGCCCTCGAGCAGAGCAACCGCGACCTGCAGGAGTTTGCCTACGTCGCCTCCCACGACTTACAGGAACCCCTGCGCAAGGTGCTGGCCTTTAGCGACTTGATAGTAAGCGAATATGGAGATGCGCTCGACGAAACCGGACGCGACTACATGAAACGGATGGAATCCGCCAGCCAGCGCATGATGACTTTGATCACTGACTTGTTGAGCTTCGCCCGCGTGGAACGCGCTCCCGACCCTATACCGAAGTTGACCTAAAGACGGTTGCTCAGGAAGTGATCTCTGACCTGGAGAACCAAATCGAGAGAACCCAAGGCCGCATAGAAATCGGCAATCTGCCCATGATCGAGGCTGACCCGACCCAGATGCACCAGTTGTTACAAAACCTGATCATCAACGCCTTGAAATTCCAACGCGAGGGATCATCTCCGCTGATCAAGATATCTGCGAATATCGATGGGGATGACTGTCAGATCTCAGTCGAAGACAACGGGATTGGCTTTGACATCAAATATCTGGACCGCATTTTCAAGCCCTTCGAGCGCCTGCACAGCCGGGAAGAATATGTGGGCAGTGGCATGGGGTTAGCCATCTGCCGCCGGATCGTCGAACGCCATCGTGGGAAGATCACCGCCACCACTACCCCTGGAGAAGGATCAACCTTCATTGTCACTATGCCCATCCATCAATCTAAAAGGAGACAGACCTGATGAGTAACAAAGTAAATTATTTAATCTATCTGATGGCCGAGGATGACTCCGATGACCGTTTGATGGTCAAAGAAGCCTTTCGAGAACGACAATATGAGTGATGCCTTACACTTCGTTAACGACGGCGTCGAATTGTTGGAGTACCTGCGGCGGCAGGGAGAATTCAGCAACCAGGCGAACTATCCGCATGCCCGACGTGATCTTGCTTGACCTGAATATGCCGCGCAAAAATGGCCGTGAAGTCCTCGAAGAAATCAAAGCCGATCCGGCACTGAGGCGCATCCCGGTGGTGGTGCTAACCACTTCTAATTCCGAGGAAGATATCATGCAAAGTTATGATGCTGGTGCCGCCGGCTACATCACAAAACCAATGAAATTCGGTGGCCTGGTTGAAGCCATCCAAGGATTGCAGCAGTATTGGGAGCATGTCGTGCGCTTGCCTGCAGAGGGTACCTGAACGGAATAATGATATGGGTACTGAGCTAATTCGCGCCTTGCTGATCGAGGATGATCCAGATGACGTCCTGCTATTGAAAACATCTCTAGCAAAAGCCAATGTGCTCCAGATCAAGCTGGTACATGCCGCAACTCTTTCCAGCGGTTTAATCCAACTTGCCGAGCAAGACTTTGATGTTGTCCTGTTGGACCTCAACTTGCCAGATAGCCGCGGGCTAGAGACACTGACCACCATCGTCAAAAGGTTCCCCGAGCTGCCGGTTGTGGTACTCAGTGGCCTGTCCGACGACGCCACAACCATTGCAGCGATCGAGTTGGGTGCGCAAGATTACCTGGTCAAGAGTGAAATTGGCAGCTCAATCCTGGTGCACCTGCTACATTATGCGATTGAGCGTAAGCAGGTCGAGTCTGTGCTACGGATAAGCGAGGCCAAATACCGCGCCCTGGTAGATGCTTCCCCCGATGGTATTACCCTGACTGACATGGAAGGCAAACTGGTGCTGTGCAATCAACAAACGGCGCTCCTACATGGCTATGATAGCCCCGAGGCCATGATAGGCATTAATGTCTTCGAACTGATTGTTCCGGAAGAACGACAATTTGCAGTGCAGAATAGCCTGAAGGCGCTCGAAGATGGCAAGGTCACAAATATCAATTACACAATGCTGCGCAAGGATAGCAGTCGTTTTTCAGCAGAACTCAACACTGCCATCATTCGCGACGTGCATGGCACCCCCACAGCCTTCATCGGTATCACGCGTGACATCACTGCGTGGATCCATGCGATGGAAGCGGAAAAGCGGCTAATGAAATTGAAGGAAGAATTCATAGCAAGTGTGTCCCATGATCTGAGAACTCCGCTGTTTAGCCTGATTGGATATTTGGACTTGCTGCGCAATGGGAAAGTGAACGATGTTGAGGTGCAGAAGGAGTTCCTTACACGTGCAGCTAAGGATGTAGATCGCTTATTGGATATGGTGAACGAATTGTTAGATATTTCTCGATTGGAAAGTGATCGTTTGGTGTTGAACTGGGAGGAACTAGATCTGGGCGCGGTCATCCTGGAAGTACTTACAATCATTTCAAGAAAAAGCAAATGTGGGGCATATTTCTTTGACATCGGCCCCAATGGAATCATCGATGATTGCCGAAGTCGATCCGTTGCGGATGCGACGCGTGTTGGCCAATTTGGTGGAGAATGCCATAAAGTTCTCTGAACCAGGCAGTAAAATATTGGTTTCGGGGAAGAAAATGAATGGCAACATAACGATCCGAATTATTGATCAGGGATCTGGCATTCCTGAAGAAGACTTATCAAAGGTATTTGATAAATTCTACCAAGTCAGGAACCCGCTTAAAAAGAATATCTATGGAACGGGCTTAGGGCTGTATATTTCTCAACAATTCGTTGAAGCTCACGGAGGATGCATTACGGTGAAGAGTAAATTGGGTGTGGGAAGCGCATTCACCGTAACCATCCCCGAGAGGAAAGGGAGATGATCTATGGTTGAGCGGATTAGCTTGGGTGCCAAGATCCTGGTTGTTGATGATGAGCCGAATGTATTGCGCATGGTCAGTTATGCCTTACAAGCTGAGGGTTATGATGTGGTTGTTGCGCCGAACGGCGCAGAGGCTTTAAGCAAAGTCCAAACTGAGGCGCCAGATTTAGTCATCCTGGATGATATGATGCCAGACATGACCGGCGTGGAAGTATGTGAACAACTAAGGAAGAGGCAAGAGACCGCCGATTTGCCTATCATCATGCTAAGCGCCAAGATGCAAGTATCTGACAAGATCAAAGGTTTGGAAGCAGGTGCGGATGAATATCTAACCAAACCCATTACACCGGAAGAACTCTTTGCGCGTGTAAAAGCTCTCTTGTTACGCTATCGCCATTTGCGCCGTTCCATACCTAGAAAACCAGCCAAGGTGTTGGGCTTTATAGGCGCCAAAGGGGGTGTCGGCACAACTACGGTTGCACTGAACTTCGCTACCGCATTCGTCATGCAGGGGAAAAAGGTAGTAGCTGCAGAAATCAGGTCCAGCTATGGGACATTCTCGGCCCAGTTAAACCTGGTTCAGCCTCTAGGTTTGGTTAGTTTGCTTGAACTTGATCCAGGTAAAATCGGTGAGCGTGATGTTAGTTCGCATTTGATCGATCTCCCATCAGGTTTGAGGCTCTTGGTCGGCCCGCAAAGCGTGGCAGAAAATCGAGAGATTGAACCGAAACAAGTGGAGATGATACTCAATACAATCGCCTCGATGGTAGATTATGTAATCCTTGATTTACCCTGCTATCCCTCGGTCGCCAACCAGGTATCCATGCAACGCTGTGATCTAGTCACATTAGTTGTCGAACCTGAATCAACTGCTCTGGCGTCGGGAATTGTTGCTGTAGAGCAGATGAGGGCATGGGGATTGCAGGGGGATCGGATTGGCGTAATCGTGGTCAACCGTACACCTTGTCCCTACGCCAATTAAACTCGATGCGTTCAGAGCCGGGTTGGGGCATGAGGTCAGCGGGGTTATCCCAACAGGAGCTGAAGTTGTATCCGCAGCACAACGCGCGGGAGTACCGGTTGTGCTCTACCGGCCCGATTGTGATACCTCGAGGGCTTTTGTCGAGATAACCAAAAGGTTATCAGCATCCCCAGGATGGGTAGCATAAATCAAATTGGAACTTAAGTGCATGGTTGATACTAGGAAGCGCTGATAGAAGCCTACAGACCTCATGGACAAAACAAACCCTGGTACTATCCAAATCCTGCTGATTGAGGACGATCCAGATGACGTCCTCCTATTGAGGGTTGCTCTAGCAAAGGCCGAAAATGCTAAGATCAAACTGACACACGCCGACTGTCTTTCCAACGGCTTGATCCAGCTTGCTGAGCAGGACTATGATGTGATCCTGCTGGACCTCAACCTGCCAGATAGCCACGGGCTGGAGACACTTACCACCATCATTAAAGGGTTCCCCAAAATACCGGTTGTGGTGCTCAGCGGCCTGGGCGATGATTTCACCACCCTCGAAGCGATCAGACAGGGTGCGCAAGATTACCTGGTCAAGAGAGAAATTGAAGGTTCTACGCTGTTGCGCGTCCTGCGCTATGCGATTGAGCGTCAACGGGCGGAAGAGACATTGCGCGCCGAGCGTGACTTTTCTGCACAGGTGATGGACAGCATGGGGCAAGGGTTGATCATCACCAACCCCGAAGGATACTTCGAGTACGTCAACCCTGCCTTCGCGCGGATGATTGGCAGCACCCCCGAGGAACTATCGGGCAAAAGACTGCAGTATTACACCATCGACGCCGGTCTGGCGGAGTTGGAAAGAGGGCTCGCACGCAGACGCAACCCTGAATCGGCAACCTCGGAAACCTATGAGACTCGCCTGCGCCACAGCGACGGACACGAAGTGCCGGTGTTGATTACAGACGTGCCTCGCCTGGTCGATGGTAAAGTCGCCGGCGCGATCGCCGTGATCACCGACATCACCGAGCGCGAGCAAGCCGAAGAAAAAATTCGCCGTCAATTGAACCGCCTGGCTGCCTTGCATGAGATAGACATCACCATCGCCGCCAACATGGACATGCTACCAGCCCTCAAGTTGGTACTAGAGCAGAGCGCGGCTCAATTGGGTATAGATGCTGCCGGCATCTTGCTGCTCGATCCGCATACCCAAATTCTCGAATGGTGCACTGGCCGCGGTTTTCGCACAGATGCCTTGCACCACACGCACCTGCGGCTGGGTGAGAGTTACGCTGGCCGGGTAGCGATGAGCCGGCAAATCGTACATCTTCCAGATCTTCAAACCCGCAAGACGGACTTCTTACGTTCGCCCATATTTTATCAGGAAGGCTTTGTGTGTTATTTCGGTATTCCTCTGATCACCAAAGGTGTGGTCAAAGGCGTGATGGAGGTCTTCCTTCGCTCTGCGCCAAATCCGAACACTGAATGGTTGGATTTCCTGAAAACACTGGCCGGGCAAGCTGCGCTTGCCATTGATAATAGCCAATTGTTCACTGACCTGCAGTGCTCCAACCTGGAGTTGCAGCAGGCTTACGACGCCACCATCGAGGGCTGGTCGCAAGCTATGGACTTGCGCGATAGGGAAACGCAAGGCCACACCTTGCGTGTCACCGAACTCACCATGCGACTGGCGAGGGTAATAGGCATGAAGGAAGATGAACTCGTCCATACCCGGCGCGGGGCGCTCTTGCACGATATCGGCAAGCTAGGCGTGCCCGACGCCATCCTGTTCAAACCCGGCAAACCTACTGAAGAGGAATGGGCGCTCCTGAAGCGACACCCGCAGTATGCCCACAACATGCTCTTCCCCATCGCCTATCTGCGTCCGGCGCTGGATATTCCCTACTGCCACCATGAGAAATGGGATGGAACGGGCTACCCGTGCGGTTTAAAAGGTAAGCAAATCCCGTTGGCGGCACGAATCTTCAGTATCGTCGATGTATGGGATGCCCTCTTATCGGACCGGCCTTACCGGGCTGCATGGCCCAGAGAAAAAGTGTTGGATTATATTCGTGAGCAGTCTGGAAAGCATTTCGATCCGGATGTAGTGAATATGTTCTTGAATTTCGAGTTGAGTGACGGGACGATATGACGAGCAGGTTACCGTAGAAACCTGTCCGAGCGCTATACCAAATCTATACCTGAAGCGAGCGCCTGTCGCGTACAATCAGGCAAGCTGGATTCCAGCAAAGCAAACACAGGAGATTTGGTATGCAGAAAACAATTGCAGCAATCAGCACGCTTATTTTAGTTTTGACACTTAGCGCCTGCTCGGCGAGCAGCGCGGAAACGATCAGCGGGGTGAGCAGCGGGCAAAGCGAAAATACGACCACTGTATCCGCCCCCAGCGCCGCCACCGGCGCGGCGACGGTCGCTGAGGCGCTGGCGGAGAACAGCACGGTGCACGAAGACGCCAGTGACTACACCTGGGAAGATGCGGTGGTGATCCCGATCACGCTGAACGGTGATTCGATCTCCGTAGACGGCGAGGGCGTCACGGTGGAGGGTGGGGGCACGGCGACGATCACCGCGGCGGGCACCTACAGCCTGAGCGGCGCGCTGGATGATGGACAGATCATCGTCAATAGCGAGGCGGAGGGGATGGTGCGCCTGATCCTGAACGGCGTGGACATCCACAATTCGAGCAGCGCAGCGATCTATATCCTGCAGAGCGATGAAACGCTGATCTACCTGGCTGAGAATACAGACAATACGATCTCTGACGGTGAGGACTATGTCCTGGAAAACCCCGATACCGATGAGCCCAATGCGGCCATCTTCAGCGCCGCGGACCTGACCATCTTCGGCAGCGGCTCGCTGAGCGTGCAGGGCAACAACAACGACGGCATCGCCAGCAAGGACGGGCTGATCATCGCCAGCGGTACGATCAACGTGACGGCGGTGGACGACGGCGTGCGCGGTAAGGATTACCTGGTGATCGAAGACGGCGCCATCACGGTCGAGGCCGGGGGCGACGGGCTGAAAGCCGACAACGCAGAAGACGCGGCCAAAGGCTTTATCTCCATCGAGGCGGGGGTGTTGAACATCACCGCCGGCGGGGATGCGATCAGCGCGCAGACGGATGTAATGGTGCGCGGGGGCGAGATCACAGTGCACTCGGGGGGCGGCAGCGGCGCCTGGGCCGACGAAACCATCTCGGCGAAGGGCATCAAGGGCGTGGTGAGCGTGAACATCGACGGCGGCACGCTTTGCCTTCGACTGCGCCGACGACGCGATCCACTCCAACGGCAGCATCACGATCAACAACGGCAGCTTCGACATCGCTTCCGGCGATGACGGCATGCACGCGGATGCCACGCTGACCATCAACGGTGGGAATATTCAAATCACCAAGTCCTATGAAGGGCTGGAAAGCGCGGTGATCACGATCAACGGCGGCGAGATGCACATCCTGTCCAGCGATGACGGCATCAACGTCGCGGCGGGCAACGACGCCTCGGGGATGAATCCCGGCTTTGGCGGCGGGCGAGGCGGCGGGCCGGGGCAGGATGCGTTCAACTACTACCGGCGATTACTATCTCTATATCAACGGCGGGTACATCTATGTAGATGCGGATGGTGATGGGCTGGATATCAACGGCGCCATCGCCATGACCGGCGGAACGGTGCTGGTGAACGGCCCCACCGAGAACATGAACGGCGCGCTGGATTATGACGGCGGATTCAGCCTGAGCGGCGGCTTTTTGGTAGCGGCAGGCAGCGCCGGTATGGCGCAGGCGCCCGACGGATCCTCCAGCCAGAATTCGCTGCTGATCAACCTCAACGGCAGCCTGCCAGCCGGCACGCTGATCCACATTCAGAACAGCGCCGGCGAAGATATCCTGACCTTTGCCGCGACCAAGCAGTACCAGTCGATCGCCTTCTCGTCGCCAGAGCTGGTCAATGGTGAGACGTACACGGTGTACTACGGCGGCAGCTCCAGCGGCAGCCTGGTCGACGGGCTGTACCAGGATGGGGCGTACAGCGCGGGAACGGAGCTGACCAGCTTCACCGTCTCCGGCGTGGTAACGATGATCGGCAGCGGGGGCGGTGGGGGAGGATGAGGCCGTAGAAGATCGCCTATATTGATTGGAATACAGACCCTAAAGGTTTCCCGTGCCAGACCGAACTATGGCTGACTCGAATGCCTGGCAATCCTGGCGCCCAGGAAGCAATGGAAACCTTTAGGGTCTTTTTGAGTAACATGCGCTTCTTGCTGGAAAAGGATGTTTTCACTTCACCATCCCTATACAAAAAATAAACCAATCTTCGCTGATCTCACAGTATCATGCTTCTCAACGATTACACATTTGCGCCCTCAGGAGACACATGATACAACCTACGACCTGGCATACAACGAGCACAATGGACCAATCCCGGCTACAGCAATGGGTAGTACCGGGCACCAGCCAGGGATGGTACACCATCCCCTATGGCCTGGCAGCCCTGGCACAAAACTACGAGCCGATCAGACTGGAGCAGATGGAAGCGGTGGCGCTGCTGGACCGCACGGATACCAAGTTCTTGCTGTCCAGCGGGCAGCTGCGCCAGGCATTGGCTGCACTGCAGCAAGATTACTGGATGCTGGCGGTGGACGGGCAGCGCCTGAACCACTACCGCACACTGTACTTCGACTCCCCGGGCTTTGAGCTGTACCTGCTGCACGTCAACGGGCGGGCGGACCGCTACAAGGTGCGCAGCCGGGAATACACCGATACCCACCTTTCCTACCTGGAAGTGAAACACCGCACGCCGAAAGACCGCACGATCAAGGAGCGCTTCTCCACGCCGCAGCCGCTGACCTATATGACCGAAGAAGCAGAAGGTTGGCTGCAGGATGTTTACCCCTACGACAGCCAGGCGCTGGAGCCAAAGCTGTGGAACACCTTCACCCGCCTGACCCTGGTGAGCAAGCAGCTGTGCGAGCGGGTGACGCTGGATGTGGAGCTGGCTTTTTATGCCGGGGCGCGCATGTCCCGGCTGGACAATATCGCTATCGCCGAGGTGAAAATGGAGCGCGGGCACTGCCATTCGCCCTTCATGCGCCAGATGCACGCCCAGAAGGTGCACCCGCGCGGCTTCAGCAAATACTGCATCGGGGTGGGGCTGCTGTACGACGGGGTGAAGAAGAATGCGCTGAAACCCAAGCTGTTATGGCTGGATAAAATGACCCGAGGAGTGGCGACGTATGAATGAGTTGGGCAGTTTCTTGCTCTATTTTGGATTTAATTTTTTGGTGACCTTGCTGGTGGTACGCTTTATCTACTATCCCTCCACGCACAACAAGCATTACGTTTTCACCTTCCTGGCATTCAATACCGTCATCTATTTCGTGCTGTATTTCATGAACAGCATCGAGATTGGCATCGGGGTGGGCTTTGGCCTGTTCGCCATCTTCTCGATCCTACGCTACCGCACCGACCCGATGCCGATCCGCGAGATGACCTACCTGTTCATCATCGCCGCACTGCCGGTGATGAACTCGGTGGGATCCAATGACTCGGTGTGGCCGCAGCTGGTAGCCGCCAACCTGGCGATCCTGGTCATCCTGTGGGTGCTGGAGCGGGAATGGGGCTTCCATTACGAAGCCTCCCGGCGCATCGTGTACGAAAAGATCGAGCTGATCCGCCCTGAGCGGCGGGCGGAATTGATCGCCGACCTGGAAGCGCGCGTGGGGGTGAAGGTCAAGCAGGTGATCATTGGAAAAGTGAACTTCATGCGCGACACAGCTCAATTGACGGTCTATTATGACGATCCGGGGCAGAAGGGCAGGCTGCAGAGCGCGGAGTCGGAGATGGTGATGCTGGCTAAGGGAGATAGCGATTAATCTCCCGCGGCTGCCGCCAATTTCGCCCTATCTGGAATTTGGGGGAGGCGAGAGGGCGAGAAAATTCATCCGCTAATTCCCGCTAATTTTCACTAATCTTCATCCATTGATCAACAGCGTAGGTTGTGGTTGAGGGCGTTTCCCCCAATCGGTTTCCCCTTTATAGTGCAGCCCGAAACCCAACAGACACATGACCTACGCCCGGCGCACCTAGGGGCGCCGGGCGAGATTTGTCAATAGATGGGTAACGGATTTGTGGATGAGGAGAGATTGGTCAACGGATGGGTAACGGATTAGCGGATGAGGAGAGATCGGTCAACGGATGGGTAACGGATTAGCGGATGCCTTCCCCGCGCTGTAGGGGCGCAGGGGTGAAGCGAGGCGATGAATGTTATGGAACCGACCCCTGCCGCCCCTACATGCGCCATGCGAGGTCGTATGCAAGTTGGGTTTCGGGCTGCGCCATGAACGGGATTGGCTTTGTGCGCAACCCGCCCTCAACCGCAACCTACGAATACGGATTAGTGGAAATTAGCGGATAAATCCCTGTCCTTCCCGGGCAAGCCCGGAGGTTTCAAAAGCGAACCCTCCATACGAGGGATGACTATACCAAAAGTAAACCATTCTGCTCACGGGAAATGATAAGATGTAACCAAGATGATCAAGTTGGATGCTGCGCTGAAATGGGCAGCGCCAGACAATCCAAAAGATATGCGAACATGGTTCATCTCTTCTCCTCCTCAAAACGAATAGGCTGGGCGGGTTCCCCAGCCTATTCGTCATTAAAAGATATAGAATGGTTATAATTCAGCTATGAAGCGCAAAATTCTGGTGGTGGATGATACACGGAACGTACAGGTACTGCTGAGCGATTTCCTCTGTGGGCAGGATTTCGAGGTGCTGGCGGCCTGCGATGGGCGCGAGGCGCTGGACGTATTTCACCAGTCCAATCCGGACCTGATCCTGCTGGACATTATGATGCCTAATATGGACGGCTACCAGTTCATCAGCCACCTGCGCCGCGAATCGAGCGTGCCGGTGATCATGATCACCGCCAAACAGCAGGAAGCCGATATCATCCGCGGCTTCGACCTGGGCGCGGACGACTACATTACCAAGCCCTTCCGGCTGAGAGAGCTGCTGGTGCGCATGCGCGCCGTGCTGCGCCGCGCGGCACCCCTCTCCCCCAGCGAGCCATGCCTGGTGATCGGCGAGCTTTCGCTGGATGCGGGCAAGCACGAAGTCCGGCAGCAGGATAAGCTGGTGGAGCTCACCCCGCTGGAATTCCAGGTGCTGGAGATGCTGATGCAGTCGGCGGGTCAAGTGGTGCGGCGGGCAGAGCTGAGCATGCGCCTGATGGAGAATGGCTACAGCGGCTCCGAAGCAACGCTGAAGATCCATATCCGCAACCTGCGCCTCAAGCTGAAGGATGACCTGGAGCAGCCGCGCTACATTGAGACGGTATTCGGGGTGGGCTACCGGTTTCTGGAGGCAAGCGAATGAAGCGATCCTTGAAAGCTAAACTGATCCTGTCTTACCTGGCGGTGGCGCTGATCACCGTGCTGGTAGTGTCGGCAGTGATCCGCCTGACCTCCGGTCAGTCGCTGATGGAGCTGGTGGTCGAGCAGCAAAGCGCAGATTTGTCTGAAACGGTGCAGGCGTATTACGAAGCCAACGGCACGCTGGACGGCTTTTTCGAGTTCTACCAGCAAAACAGCCGCCCTGCACCCGACCAGGTCCAGCCGGAAATCCCCGAGCCGCACCCCGATATGGGCGATATCCGCGGTTTGCATGGGCTGGTGGATGCTGAATACAATGCCCTGATGCCTACTTTTGGGGCTGCGGTTGGCGAGCCAGTGCCAGCGGCGATGATCAAAGATGCCATCGCCATCGAGGTGGACGGAGAGACCATCGCCTGGATCCTGCCGGACACGGGGTTCGAGTTCAAGCTCAGCGCCGAGGAGCAGCTATTCCTGCAGCGCACCACGCTGGCGATCGGGCTGGCAGCGCTGGCGGGCGTGCTGATCGCCGTGGCGATGGGCTTTTTGCTGGCGGGCAGGCTGCTGATCCCCATCCGCCGCCTGACCAAGGCCTCGCAGGCGCTGGCGCGTGGCGACTTGCAGCAGCAGGTGCCGGTCACCTCCCAGGACGAGCTGGGGCAGCTGACCGCCACCTTCAACCAGATGAGCGCCGACCTGGCGCGCTCGGACCAGCAGCGCAAACGCATGACCGCCGATATCACCCACGACCTGAGCACCCCGCTGCAGATCATCTCTGGTTACATGGAAATGTTGGAAGAGCATGAGGTGGAGCTCACCCCACAGCGCATCGAGATCATCAAGACCGAGATCGAGCACCTGCGCCGCCTGGTCAGCGACCTGGGCACCCTGACCCAGGTGGAAGGCGGCGGGCTGGAGCTGCAGCTGCAGCCACTGCAACCAGCCTGCCTGCTGGAGCACATCTACCAGACCTACCAGCCCATCGCCGCCCGCCAGGGGGTAGAGCTGGCGCTGGAGGCGCCCGCGTCCGTGCCACCCATCCGGGTGGATGAGCTGCGCATGCTGCAGGTGTTGAAAAACCTGGTGGACAATGCCCTGCGCTATACCCCCGCGGGGGGGAAGATCACGCTCAGCGCAGCGGCGGGCGAGCAGGTCGAGCTGCGGGTGCGCGACAGCGGTTCAGGCATCGAAACGGATGACCTGCCCTATGTCTTCGACCGCTTCTACCGCGCCGACAAAGCCCGGGAGGGAAATTCCGGCAAGATGGGGCTGGGGCTGGCGATCTGCAAGGCGCTGGTGATGGCGCAGGGCGGGACGATCGCGGCGGAGTTGGAGGGAAGAGGACGGGGGACGAGCATGGTGATGCGGTTCGAGGCGGCGGGGGAAGAACAGGGGAGAGGGGTAAGGGATAGGGGTAGCAGAAAGGTTGGGTTTCGGGCTGCGCTATAAACGTAACATCGCGTTGCACAAACCGCCCTCAACCCAACTTACGAATCTTGATATTCGAGCACCCAGGCTAAATCCAGCTCGGCGAACTTTTGCGGGGTGGGCTGACCGCTGTCGGGATCCCAGCCGCGGGCGAGGTAGTAGGCGGCGAGCATGCCCTGGATATCGGGGACATAGCCGGCGATGGGGCCGTCGGGCAGCGGCTCGAGCAGCGCCTTGGGCAGGCGGTCGTCCTGGCGGGTCAGGCCGAGGCGGTGGTTGATCACCCGCTTGAAGTTCCAGCCGCGCTCGCCGCACTTCAGCAAATCATCCACGCCAAGCTCAAAGCCGGTGGCGGCGCTGACCAGGGCGGCGATGCTCTCGGGGGAGAGGTTGGCAAAGATGCACAATTCCAGGGAATCGAAAGCGCTGCGCCAGTTTTGATGGCGCGCCACGTTGGCAGACTTCTCGGCCCCGGCCTGCCGGTCGAAATACTCCAGGCCGATCGCCGGGTCCGCCTGACCCCAGTCGACGAAGAAGTAGTCGGATTTATTGTGACAGGCGCCGCGCGGGCTGGTAGCGTACACCAGTCCGATGCCGGAAACCCCGCGTGGGTCATGGTAAGGCACCTCCAGACCGTTCACCTGGACGGCCTCTTCCTCCACGTCAAAGTGGGCGGCAAAGCGGCGGGCGCCCTGCGCCAGCCACTCGCCAATGCCTTCCCGTCGCACCGCCAGGCTCAGCAGGCGGGCTGCCGCCTGGGTATCGCCCCAGCGCAACGGGAAACCGACCTCTGCCTCTCCGATCACCCCCAGCTCAAACAGGTGGTAAGCCAACCCCAGCGTATTGGAGGCGCTGATGGTGTCCAGCCCATAGCGGTCGCACTGCTCGTTCAGGCGCACGATCTCCGCCAGGTCGTCATTCAGCAGATTGGGACCGAAGCCGACTACGGTTTCGTACTCGGGGCCTTTGCGCTTGACCCCATCCCCCAGGTCCACCACCCGCCCGCAGCCAATCGGGCAGGCATAGCAGGCTTTGGCGCCTACCAGGATGGTCTCACTCATGGTGGAACCGGAGACCTGGTCGACATTATCCATGATGCCCTGGTGGTAGTATTTCTTGGGCATGCTGCCCAGGTAGTCGGCGTAGTCAGCCACGCCCGCCGTACCCAGGTCATGAGTCACCTGGGCAATGTTATCTTCGCGCAGCGCCTGGTTGGCCTGGCTGCGCAAACGAGCATACAGCTCAGGTTGGGCCACCGGGATCTTGCGCTTGCCCCGCAAGGCGATGGCTTTGAGGTTTTTCGACCCAGCTACTGCCCCCAGCCCGGTGCGGCCCGCCGCCCGCCCGTGGTCGCAGAACAGACCCGCATACAGCACCCCGTTTTCACCCGCCGGACCAATGGTCAGGACACGGACACCCGCTATGGCGGTTTCCTGGGCGATGATCTGCTGCGTAGCATAGGTATCCTGCCCCCAGCAGCCGGCGGCATCCCGTATCTCGAGCATATCATCCTGCAGCAGCAGATAGACCGGCTTTGGCGCCTTGCCGGTGATCCACAGTCCGTCATAGCCGCAGAAATGCAGCTCTGGACCCCAAAATCCGCCGCAGTTCGACTCAGCCCACAGGCCGGTCGCCGGGGATTTGCCGCAGGCCGAAAACCGCCCGGTGGTGGGACCAGCCGAGCCAGTCAGCGGGCCGTTGAGGAACAGCAGCGGAGACTTCTGGAGAAAAGGGATCCAATTGCTGGGTGAGGGAGGGATAGAGAATGCGCGCCGCCAGCGAGGCGCCGCCCAGGTAATCGCGTTCCCATGCGGGTGGGATTGGGTATTCAGTTGTTTCGCCGGTGGTCAGGTTGAGCTTCAGGATGGGCTGCAATGGAATTCCGCCTCAGGATTGGATTTCTGTGGTCACTTCGCGGGCGACGCGCACAAAGTCGAGCACCGTCGGCACGTTGCGCATCATATAAGCCATGCTGCCCTGCACGCGCAGCTTGCGGATCATCATCGCCTGCAACGGGTCGAGCTTGCCGGTCAGAATTTTATTGATATCCTCATACGTGGCGGTCAGGGTAAAGGCGGCAGGGATGCCCTCCAAAGTAGGCACAATTTTGGCTGCCCGGCAGGTGCCATGCCAGAGGTCGAGATAGAAGTACAAGGGCTGGGTCAGGTCGCCGGCTGGCTCAATGACAAAGGAGAGATCGCCCTCCCACTTGCTGGCAATCTGCGCATAGCGGGCATCGCGGTTCAATTTTTGATACAGGGTATCCATCCAAGCCTGGGTAAGGAAAACATCTGCCATAGAACCTCTCCATGAGATCAGTGTGTGTGATTAACAATAGCCTTAATAACGCACGACATATTCCGGGCGGCGTTTGCTGGCAAGCAGCTTCGCCAGCACCACCCCGGTGAGGAAGCCGCCGATATGCGCCCAGAAGGCTACCCCGCCCACGTCCGGCCCGCCCAGCGACAGGAAGCCGCTGAACAGCTGCAGGATGAACCACATGCCGAGTACAATGCTGGCAGGTACCAGCGTGATGCGCATGAAATAGCCCAGCGGGATGATGGTCTGCACGCGGCTTTGGGGGTACAGGATGAGATAGGCGCCGAGTACGGCAGCAATGGCGCCGCTCGCCCCCACGGTGGGGATCTGGTCACGAATCGGAATCATCGGTCGAACTCCACTTCCACGGTCATGCCCCAGCGAAAAGCCGGGTCCGGGTCGGCGACGCGCAGCCGCACCTGGTAGAGGATGTCTCCGCTCTGCACGTTGAAGCTGTTGGCAATCTCAGTCACCTCGCCGCGGAAAGATAGTTCCGGGAGGGCATCGGGGTAGAGCGTGGCGCCCTGCCCGAGGCTGATCGCCACCACATCCAGCTCGGTCAGGTCGTTGGTCTCCACGTACCACTCCGAGAAATCAGCCAGCAGCACCGCCCAGGTGTCGCTGCCGGTCAGCTCGCCAACAGCGATGTTGAGCTCGACCACTGTGCCGCTGAAGGGGGCTTTCAGGTCGCGCAGATCAAGCGCGGACTGCGTCGCAGCCAGCTGCGCCTGGGCGTTTTCCAGCCGCAGCTCTGCCAGGGCGAGCAGCTCGGGATCGGGGCCGCTGCGCGTGGCGTCATAATCTTGCTGCGCCTGCACCTGCACCGCCCGTGCCAGCTCCAGGTTTGCCTGAGTGCGCTCACGGTTGATGACCAACTGGTCGTAGGCAGCTACTGCCTCGTCGTAAGCCAGTTGAGCGTCTTCCAGGGCAGCCTCATAGCGCTGGCGGGTGGGGTTGTTCTCATCCAGGTCGGCATAGGTGTCGAAATCTTCCTGCGCCTGCTCCAGCTCGGTCAGCGCTTCGCTCACCTTCAGGTCGGCATCATCCACCCGATCCTGATAGGCATCCGTGTCGATGTCATTCCAGGCTGCCAGCGCCAGGTGGACCTGCGCATTGGCATCCAGCAGCGCCAGCCAGGCATTGAGCCCGCCGATGGTGGCGTTATCGTTCAGCGCTGCCAGGTCTTGCTGAGCGCGCTCCAACTCAAGCTGCGCGGCGGTGCGGTTGGCCTGCGCCTGCTCCCGGTCGCCCAGGCGCGCCAGCACCTGTCCCGCGTTCACCGTGTCGCCCACCGACACCAGGATCTCGGAGACATGCCCGCCGGTGGGAAATGCCAGGTAGGCGGTATCGCGCGGCACCAGGTTGCCCTCACTGAGGATGGTACCGCTGGTCTCGACGATGGGGATGCTGCTTTCGGGGGTCGCTTGCGCGCCGCCCAGCGCATCACAGGCGCTCAGCAGCAGCGCCAGCACGGCAAGAAAGAGAAGGGAGAATTTCGTTTTCATACTTCACCTCTGAAAAAGGGTGCGCGCGCACCCGTGTATATGTCACTCATACGCCAGAACCTCCCGGATGGTCAAGCGGGCGGCACTGCGCGCCGGCAGTGCAGAGGCCAGCGCAGCCAGGATCAGGACCAGTCCCAGCCAGATGAGGAAGCCCCAGATATTGAGCACGAACTGGCTGGGTGAGTTGAAGATTGCCAGGCTGATGATGCGGTTGAGCAGCCAGGTGATGGGGAAGGAGAAGATCACCGCCAGGAAAAAGCTGATCACCCCGATGATCACGCCCTCGGTCATCACCGACTTGATGATCACCCGGTCCACCGCGCCGATGGCGCGCATCACGCCGATCTCGCGGGTGCGCTCGAGCACGTTCATGCCCATGGTGCCGGTCAGGCCGATGCTGCCCACCACCGCGGTAAGCAGCGCCATGATGAGCAGGAAAGTGACCAGGATGCCCAGGCCTTCCGAAGCAGCCTGCAGGGTGCTCTTCCCGGCCTCCACCTCACTGACATGGTAGCCGCGGGCGCGCAGGGTGCTGTCGATGATTGCGCCCATCTGCTTCTGGGCTTCCAGGGTGTGCTCCGTGGTGACCACCCGGTACGAAGAGGACTGACCGGGGCGATTGAGCAACTGCGCAGACACATAATCATAGGTGGCATAGGCGATGATATCGTCCCGGCTGACGAAGCGGAAGATACCCACCACCGTCCACTGGTCCGTGCGCCCGTTGATCTTCAAGGACAGCAAATCACCGGCGTGCAGATCCGGGAAATCGGTCCAGATCGCTTCGCTGATGGCGATGGCGTTCTGGTCACCGGGCTGCAGCCAGCGCCCTTCGATCAGCAGCGAGTCGACCAGCTGGCTGTCAGCCGGCGGCGCCAGGATGCCCAGGTTGCCCACCACGCTCTCATCCGGGCGCAGGATCTCGGCGGCAACGTAAGCCCAGCCCTCGATGTAGGTGACTTGCGGCACTTCCAGCACTGCCCGGGTGATCTCATCCACCCGGTAGGGGCGGTCAAAGGTGAGGGTGACATCGGCGACGAAATAGCGCGCGACCTGGTCGATGTAGTCATTCAGCGAGCGCTGCACATTGAACACGGAGATGAAGATCGCCCCGCCGATGGTCAGGGTGAACAGGGTCAGCGCCAGGCGGCCTTTGCGGCGAAAGGTATTGCGCAGCGAGATGAGCACCGGGCGCGAGATGCTTTTGAAGTGTGTGCCGATCTTTTCCACCCAGCTGACCTTGTCCCCGCCGCCCATGCCGCCCCCGCTGATGGCGGTTTGCACGTGCACGCGTGAGCCGTTGTTCACCGGGATATAGCCCGCCGCCAGCGGCACTGCCAGGGCGATCACCACCTGGATCAGCATCGCCAGCGGGATGATGCGGTAGCCCAGCAGCTCAAAGTTCATCTCATCGGCGATCAATTTCGACAATGCGTAAGCCGCCTGCCCCCCCGCCGGGACGGCGATCAGCAGGGCGATGGCACCGAAGATGACAATGAGCACGATGTACATGCTGAAGATCTGGTTGCTGCGCGCCCCCACCAGCTTCATCATGCCGATCTGCGGGGTTTGCTGGGTGAGCAGGGCGTTGAGCGTGTTGGCGATCAGCGAGCTGCTCAGCATGACGATCAAGATGCCCAGGGCAAACAGGATGCCCAGGATGGCCTGCACCGTGGAGGCCATGGGGTGCTGGTTGGTTTCATGCAGCTGGGTGCGATATACCTGGCGCCCAGACTTTTCCACCCGGTCGGAGACCTGCACCGATACCTGGCGGATCAGGTCCTCATCATTACCGTCCCCGGCGACGGTGGCAAACAGGCGGTTGTAGCTGGCTGGCTGCCCCAGCCACTCCAGCGAATCGAAGGTGACATAGGCATAGGGTGGGGCGAGAAAATCACCGGCGCCGGTAGCCTGGTCCAGCACCACCCCGGAGACGGGCAGCGATTTGATCGTGCCGTTGGGCAGCTGAATTTCCAGGTTTTCACCCAGCGCCACCGGCAGGTCTTCCAGCGCGCCGCGCTCCAAGACCAGCTCCCGTTCTTCTAATAGCGGGCTGCCAGACAGCAGGTACATTTGATTGATCTGCACCTGCTGGAAATTTTCAAACGCCACCAGGTCCAGCCTGGCCCACTCGCCTCCCGCCACGCGGGCGCGCACGCTGAAGATGCGCCGCCCTTCGACATCTTGCACGCTATCCAGACGCTCGATGGTGGTGACAAAATCCTGGTCAAAGCCATCGGTGATCAGATCGATGTTGGCCGGGTTGGCGGAGGCGTAGCTGGCGCCCATGTCATGCGAGATGATCACATAGGTGCCGGCGATCATGCCGATGGAGAATACACCCACGGCGATCGAAGCCACCACCAGCAGGGAGCGCATCTTGTTATCCCACAGGTCAGCCAGGACCTTACGCCAGCGCGGGCGGATCATAGGCCAAACCACCGGCGCGGCGCGGCAGCCCGGTTTTCAGCCAGGCGCGCCTGCACGATCTTACACAGCGCTTCATCGGTCAGCGGCGAGCCTTTCAGCATGGCGTTGAAATCCACATGCGGCAGCGTCAACAGGCGCACCACCCCCTCCTCGCTGGCGCGTACGCTGGCGATCGAGTCGCCGCCGTGGATCAGCTCAACCTCGCCGAAGAACTCGCCCGGGCCCAACGTCGCCAGGGTGTAATCTTCCTTTTTTGGCCGCTGCAGCACGATCTCCACCTGCCCGGCGGCGACCATGTAGAAATTGTCCACCTGCCCGCCCTTGTGCAGGATCATCTCGCCGGGGGCATACTCCCGCGCTTGAAGCAGTTTCGAGACATTGAGCATCTGGGTGTGGTTCAACAGCGGCAGCGCCCGGGCGACGGTCTCATCGATGATCTCGCCATCCGAGATGATCAAGGTGCGGGCGGTGCGCTTCGTGATGCTGGGATCATGGGTGACAATGATGATCGTCTTGCCCTGGGCGACCATCTGATCGAACAGGCCGATGATCGCATCGGCAGAACGCGAGTCCAGGTTGCCCGTCGGCTCGTCCGCCACGACGATCGGTGGGTCGGTCGCCAGGGCGCGGGCGATCGCCGCCGCCTGCTGCTGCCCGCTGGATACCAAGGCAGGCAGCTGGTTGGCTTGCGCTTGCAGCCCCACCATTTCAAGCAACTCCATCGCTCGCTGGGGGCGCTCCGCCGCCGGGTATACGTTGCAGTAATCCATCGGCAGGATGACATTTTCCAGCAGGTTGAGCATGGGCAGCAGCTGAAAGAACTGGAAGACAATGCCCAGGTTACGCCCGCGCCACAGGGCGCGTTCGCTCTCGCTCTTCTTATAGATGTCCACCCCATCCACCAGCACCTGCCCGGAGGTGGGGTGATCGATGCCGGTGATCATGTTGAGCAGGGTGGATTTGCCGCTGCCGGATTTGCCGACGATGGAGACAAAATCGCCGGGGCAAATATCCAGGTCGACGCCGCGCAAGGCGGTGAACTCGCCAGCGGCGTTCTTGAAGCGCTTCACCACCCGGCTCAGCCGAATGGCGGGGATCTGCGCGGTACAGGTCATCGCCCCGAACTCCTCGATGATGGCGCCGTCGGCAATGTGCAGGCGATAGGAGAAGCGCGGCGCCAGGTTGTTATCATGGGTGACCATGACGATGGTGCGCCCTTGCTGCACCAGCGCTTCAAAGAGCTCAAAGATGGATGCCGCGGTGAGCGTATCCAGGCTGCCGGTCGGCTCGTCTGCCACGATGACCGGCGGATCGTTGACCAGGGCGCGGGCGATCGCCACGCGCTGTTTCTGCCCGCCGGAGATGTAGGCGGGCAGCTTATTGGCATGCACGGTCAGGTCGACCAGCTCCAGCAGCTCCAGGGCGCGCTTTTTGCTGATCTTGGGGCGGTAATTGCCGCAGAAATCCTGCGGTAAGATGATATTCTCGACCAGGGTGAGCTGTGGCAGGAGCTGGAAGGATTGGTGGATGATGCCCAGGCTGCGCCCGCGCCACAGGGCGAGCGCATTCTCGCTGAGCGCATGCACCGAGACGGGCGCACCCCCGTTGGCGTTGAACACCACCTCACCGCTGGTGATCTGGTCGACGCCGGTGATCATGTTGAGCAGCGTGGTCTTGCCGGCGCCGGATTTGCCGATCACCCCGACAAACTCGCCGGGATAGATCTGGGCGGTGATACCCTTCAACGCGGTAAATTCCCCCGCTGCGGTGTTGTATACCTTGACCACCTGGCGCAGCTCGATCAGCGGGGGCGCGCTGCCAGTCGATGCAGCGGTCGTGGCTGCCAGCGGGGTTGTTTGCTGCTCAGGGGAAAAGGAGGGAGGAGGATTGGGGGTCATTGCACAGCTACGGGTATATTTTAACATTAAGGAAGCATTGTGAATATAAAGGTTTTGTTAGGATTAAACGAAACCTTACCGCACCCAGACCCTGAGGGCGTCCAACAAAACTTCGTTTACCCAGACCCTAGAACCTATCCGAAAATTGCAAGATCAACCCAGAGTTTTCTTGTATTTCCTCCACCCCAAAGGATGAAAAGCAGCGACTGAGGACGTTGGTATTGCTCGGCACGGCGGATGGGTTCGTGGCGTGGGTGGGGAGGGAAATATTTATCTGCGAATTACGCCAATGGCGCGAATGGGGAACAGGGGAGAGGGGTTAGGGGTGAGGGGTGTAGAGACGCAAAATATTGCGTCTCTACGAAAGTCGGCAATAAGAAATACATGCCCTGGTATAATGCAGATAACATGATGACCTCATCCTGCCGGAGGCGTGCTCAGGCATGGGTGGAAGCCGAGCGATCAATGCTGTTACGATGATGAAACCCCAATTTTCCCTGCTCTTTCTGATCATAATCTGCTTCACGGCGTGTGCCGGTGCACCGGAAGCCACGCTGCCTGAACAGGCAGCATTAAGCGAGACGGCTGTGCCTGTTCTGCTAATGGATACACCGGCGGCGACCGAGACGCCAATCCAGGCGACGCCAACCAGCGCTTTATCCGCCTATGCGTTTCCGGCGAGCATCGACCCGCAGGCACGCTACCTGTTTTACCTGCACGGTAAGATCATTGAGGACCAGGGGCTGCCCGCCATCAGTGCCGACTATGGAGAATATGAATATGCCGCCATACTGGAGGCGTTGGAAGCGGGTGGGTATGAGGTGATCAGCGAGCAGCGGGCGGCGGGTACAGACAGCGTGGAATACGCCCGGCGCGTCGCAGGGCAGGTGACCCTGCTGTTGACCTCCGGGGTACCACCCACGGCGATTGTCGTTGTAGGCGCTTCCCAGGGAGCGTGGATTGCCATCCACGTCTCGCACACCCTGGGGAACGATAAGATCAATTATGTCCTGCTATCGATTTGCAGCCCGGAAACCGTTCAGGAACTGATCGACGATAAGATCCACCTGTCGGGCAGCGTGCTCTCCATCTATGATGCCGGCGATGCGCTGGCGGGCTCGTGCCAGGCGCTGTTTGATTACTCGGAAGACAAGGGCACCTGCCAGGTGGAGGAGCTGGTGCTGCAGTTGGGCCGCGGTCACGGCATGCTTTACCAGCCATTGGATGAATGGGTGCAGCCCACGCTGGATTGGGGACGCGAGCACTGACCGGGCGGATGATGCCGCCCGTGTGGATTGGTGGCAGTATATTTGGAATAGGGGGTGTAGAGACGCAGGTTTGCTTCTCTACAAAGGGAGGAAAAAATGGCAAGTAGGCTAGACAGCCATAAGTTCCAGCAGGTATTTACATATTAAGACGGGATGCCAGGCATAGGCAATACCGCACTCAACATGACCTACAACTATGGATTTTGCAGATATCAATCATTCTGGAATTTCAATCAAAAGGTTCGCGGCGGGTATGGGAAGAAGGTGGTACAATACTTGCCTAGATATTGCGATTTGAGATTAACAGGTAAGGTGGAAGGTGGGATACATTTAGTTAAGAAATACGAAGCGATCCAGCCTTCGCATGAAGGGTGATAGTGGCTTTGCCACCAGGGGGATGCATGCTACTTGATACCAATTGTTTGAGCTAATGTTTGGAGTCTTGCTCGCGGCGCTACCGCAGTTTATGCGGTATGTTTACCCGTCAAGTTAAGGCTCATATGAATATCCATTGGTCAGCATGTTGACTATCATTGAAATAACATTGAAAGTATGAGGAAAATATGAAAAAGTGTCCGTTTTGTGCTGAGGAAATCCAGGATGAAGCCATTGTGTGCAAACACTGTGGGCGCGATGTATCACGAGGACAACCAGCATCAATGCCTGTTGCGTTGCCCAATACCCCACCATCTCCTGCTATTCAGAGATATATCCAGAAAGGGTATAAATTAGTTTCATCAAACGATCAAAATGCGATTCTTGAACGACCAGAAGTGCCATTTAATGCCACTCTTTTTATCGTTTCGCTGTTTTTCTTTGGTGTGGGCGCGCTGGTGTATATATTAATACATTTTATCTGGGTATCCAGAAAATCATATCGCGTTCAGTTAGTTTTTCGTCCAGATGGCAATGTTCAAGAAATTGGGGATACATTAGCTGTGTACGAGCGCGATTCTTTGTCGGCCAGTTACAGGAGGAATTTGGGATTTGGAATCCTATTTAGCATCCTGGCTGGGCTTGTCATCCTTATGACAATTATAGTTTTAGGATCGGGGCCGTCAGGCTCAAACACTTGGGTGCAACACATTCTGTTCACTTCGATATTTTCACTAATGCTTGGAGTACCAACGATCGTTCCAGCAATATTCATGCTTTTGAAAGCAAAAAAACTCAAGGGAAGGCTTAAAACAACGACGGTATAACGAAACATTGCAGTGGTTAGCCAATCTCTGAACGGATTATGATATCAATCGGATATCTGGAATATGCCACGGAGGACTTTATTGCTCAGGCTAATGACTTTATCCTGACCAAAACCTAGATCTCCGGGTGGAATATGGATGATGTGGGGGTTGCTATGCAAGCGATTAGCCCGGAGGCTGGGCAATTGGTTTTTGGCAAGGTCCAGGCTGAGATGTGGTTTGGGAATGGCGTTCATGTGACATATAATTTGCTGCCCCCAGCAACGCCTACGTCGGCGCCATAATGATCTGCCTGAGTTAGTTTTCATATCTTCGTGCTCGGGTGACGCCGCAGCTGGAAAGGACAAACCATTTCTCAACAAGGTCACCAAGGAGACACAAAGGTCACAAAGATTTAGAATTTTTGTGTCCTTGGTGGCTCCTTTGTGTTCTAGTATGAAAATAATCGATTTTCTTCCATTGAGGGTGCTGGGCTTTCGCCCGGCATGGCGACTGTTCTGAAAATAGCCATTGTAGTAACGACTTCAGTCGTTGCTTTTCATCTTTCGGGGTGAAGCGAGTTCATGATAACTTTGTGTTGAAGCTTTTGCTAAGGATAATGATCCCTGCATTTCGATTACAATTAGGTAATTCTTATTCCTGGAGAGAGTATCGTTATGGCAGCCAAAATTACCAACGAAGATGCACTTGAATATCACCGCCTGGAGGGCAAGCCGGGGAAGATCGCGGTGGTGCCGACCAAGCCGATGGACACGCAGCGCGACCTGAGCCTGGCGTATACGCCGGGGGTGGCGGTGCCGGTGCTGGAGATCGAGAAGGACGCTGAGATGGCGTATGAATACACCTCCAAGGGCAACCTGGTGGCGGTGATCACCAACGGCACCGCCATCCTGGGGCTGGGCGACCGCGGCGCACTGGCCTCCAAGCCGGTGATGGAAGGCAAGGGCGTGCTGTTCAAGAAGTTTGCCGATGTGGATGTGTTCGATATCGAGGTCAACTCACATGACCCGGATGAGGTGATCAAGGTGGCGGCGGCTATCTCGCCCACCTTTGGCGGCATCAACCTGGAGGATATCAAGGCGCCGGAATGCTTCTATATCGAAGAGACGCTGAAGGGCATGCTGGACATCCCCGTTTTCCATGACGACCAGCACGGCACGGCAATCATCTCCGGGGCGGGACTGGTCAATGGGTTGGAACTGGTGGGTAAGCGGTTGGACGAAGCGCGCATCACCATCTCTGGGGCAGGGGCGGCTGCCATCTCATGCGCTGAGCTGATGATCCGCCTGGGCGTCCGGCGCGAGAACATCCTGCTGGTGGATACACGCGGCGTGGTGTACAAGGGACGCACGGAGGGGATGAACAAGTACAAAGCGCTGCTGGCAAACGACACCGAGGCGCGCACGTTGGCGGATGCGGTGCGTGGCTCAGATGTGTTCTACGGGTTGTCGGTGGCGGATGTGCTCACCCCGCAGATGGTCAAGACCATGGCAGAACGTCCGCTGATCTTCGCCATGGCAAACCCGGACCCGGAGATCAAATACGAGCTGGCCAAGGAAGCCCGCCCGGATGCGATCGTGGCGACGGGGCGCTCGGATTACCCCAACCAGATCAACAATGTGCTCGGCTTCCCATATATCTTCCGCGGGGCGCTGGATGTGCGCGCCCGGGCGATCAACGAAGAGATGAAAGTGGCGGCGTCCCGGGCACTTTCGGCACTGGCGAAAGAGGATGTACCCGACAGTGTGCTGCGCGCCTACGGCATCGAGTCGCTCAAGTTCGGACCCGAATACATCATTCCCAAGCCGCTCGATCCCAGGGTTCTGTTGTGGGAATCCCCGGCAGTGGCCCGGGCGGCGATGGAGAGCGGGGTGGCGCGCAAGCCGGTCGACCTGGACGAGTACCGCGAGAAGCTGGCTTACCGCCAGGGGATGGGCGAGCAGGTGCGCTATTACATTATGAACAAGGCGCGCACGGCGGCAGCCGAAGAAGCGCGTGGTCTTCGCTGAGGGCGAAGAGACCAAGATCATCCGCGCCGCGGCGCAGGTGGCAGATGAGGGCATCGCCATACCGCTGCTGGTGGGGCGTAAGGCGCTGATCCAGGAGCGCATCCAGGCGTTGGGCGTGGACTGCTGCGCGGAGATCATCGATCCGGCTGAATTCGAGCGCCTGGAGGCGTATGCCCAGGCGTATGCGGACTTGCGCTCACGCAAGGGCGTGACCATTCACCAGGCGCGCCGGCGGGTACAGGAGCCGAATGTGTTCTCGGCGCTGATGGTGAAGATGGGCGATGCAGATGCCTCGGTTTCGGGGCTGACCTATGATTACCCGGATGTGATCCGCCCGGCGCTGCGCATCCACCACACCCGCCCGGGGGCACGCATCGCCGCCGGGGTGTACATCATGATCGTCGGCAAGCGCACCTTCCTGTTCACCGATGCCACGGTCAATATCGACCCGAGCGCCGAAGACCTGGCGGATATTGCCTGCCTGGCGGCGGATTTTGCCCGCCAGATCGGGCTGGAGCCACGCGTGGCGCTGCTCTCCTTCTCCAACTTTGGCAGCACACCGCACCCACTGTCAGATAAGGTGCACCGGGCGGTTGAGCTGGTGCGCGCTCGCTGCCCGGATTTCCCGGTGGATGGCGAGATGCAGGCGGATACGGCGGTGGTGCCGGAGCTGATCGACGAGCGCTACCCCTTCAGCCAGGTGCGGGATGCCAACGTGCTGGTCTTCCCCTCGCTGGAAGCGGCGAACGTGGCGTATAAGCTGCTGGCGCGGCTGGGCAATGCCCAGGCAATCGGCCCGATCCTGTTGGGCATGGGCGCGCCGGTGCATGTCTTACAGACCGGGGACGATGTGCGCCATATTGTCAACATCGCCGCAGTGGCGGTGATGGATGCGTTGAGCCGCTAAATAAATTTGATTCCAAAAACAAGGTGGGGCGACGCTGCAGCGTCGCCCCACCTTGTTTTTGGGAGTGTGGAGTTATAGCGAAAAATACCGATCGTAGGTAGGCGTCCAGCCGAGCGGGGTGTATTCACCGCTGGCGATGTTCTGGGTGTACTGCCCCTGATACTCGCCGCGGGCAATGCGTGCCAGGGCATCTACCAGGATGTCCACCTCTTCCAGCGTGTTGTACAGACCAAAGGAAGCGCGGATCAGACCGGGCATGTCCGAGCGGTCGCCGGCGAGCATGGTGGCGCGCACCTGGGCGGCTTCGTCGTGGGTGAGCCCCAGCAGGTGCAGGATGTAGGGGTGGGCGCAGAAACAACCGCTGCGCACCCCGATGCCGAACTCGTAGCCCAGGATGGCGGAGGCGAGGAAGTGCGGGGTGGTGGTGAGCTGCAGGGGGATGACTCCCAGGCGCTGGGCGGCATGCTGCGGGTCGCGGTCGCCGTAGATTTTCACCTCGGGGATGCTTGCCAGGCGTTCCAGGGCGTAGGCGGTCAATTCAGCTTCGTGGGCGGCGACGGCATCCATGCCGACCTGGCTGAGCTGGCGTATGGCAGCTGCCAGGGCGATGGCGCCTACCGTATTGGGGCTGCCGGCTTCCTCGCGCTCGGGCGGCTCTGCCCAGACCACGCTGTCCAAGGTGACGATCTCGACCGTGCCGCCGCCGGTCATATCGGGGTCGCCGCGCTCGAAGATCTCCCTGCGCCCGACGATGGCGCCGGTGCCGAAGGGGGCGTACATTTTGTGGGCGGAGATGGAGACGAAATCCAGGTGCGCCGGGTCGGAAAGCGGCAGCATCTCCACCTTGCGGTGAGGCGCTAATTGGGCGCAATCCGCCATGAACAGCGCCCCGACGGCATGGGCCTGCTCGGCAAGCTGGTGGATCGGATTGAGCAAGCCGGTGACATTGCTTGCGCCTGTGATGGCGACCAGGGCGAGGCGGTCGGCATAGCGATCCAACTGTTCTTCAAAATCGGCCAGGTCCAGGCGACCATCCGGCGTCAGGCGCACATGCACGGTGTGAGCGGCAGCGCGCCAGGGCAGGTCGTTGGAGTGGTGCTCCATCCCGCTGGTGATCACCACATCCCGCTGGGGGGTGAAGGGGAAGCGCCGGGCGAGCTTGTTGATCGCCTCGGTGGTGTTCTTGCCAAAGGCGCAGACGTGTTCTTCAGGATCCGCACCGAGAAATTCCATCACGATCTGGCGGGACTGTTCGTAAGCATGGGTGGAGAGCTGGCTTTTAAAGCCCGTGCCGCGGTGGACACTGCTGTAATAAACCAAAAAGTCGTCCACGGCTTGCTGGACGGCTTTCAGGGGAGGGGTGGAGGCGGCATTGTCCAGGTTGACATAACAGCGACAGGCGCCGTTGAGCAGGGGAACCTGGGCATCCAGGCCGACGAACAGGTGGCGGTAATCAGTGGCGGAAGATGTCATGGGCTGTCCTTAGGAATTTGTTAGGAATTTGGACTACTTTAGGCACAAATAATCTTGCTTTTTCTGGGAAATTACGCTATACTGTAGCTTAGGTGGAGCAAAGTGGGGCAAAGTGGGTCAATTATCATATTTATTCAAGGGCGCCGGACATTTCCGGCGTTCTGTGCATAAGAAGGATACTTAGAACATATGTTCCTGGGCGAATATCACCACAACCTTGATAGCAAGGACCGCCTGACAGTGCCGGCTAAGTACCGGGAAGATCTTGGCGATGAGCTGTACTTCGTCCAGGGGTTTGACCTTAGTTTGATGGCGATGCCCAATCAGACCTTCGAGAAGGTTTTGCAAAGGCTGCAGGCGCTCAACATCGCCGACCCGGATGTTCGCCTGCTCAGCCGGCGGATCCTTGGTTCTGCGACCCAGGTGGGCGTAGATAAGAACGGTCGGGTGTTGATCCCAGAATTTCTGCGCCGGCGGGTAGGCCTGGACAGCGAGCTGGTTCTGGTCGGTCAGGGTGCATACTTCGAGATCTGGTCGCCGGAAGAATGGGCTAAGCAGGAAGCCGCCCAGCTGGACACTGAGGCGAATAACCAACGTTTTAAAGTGCTGGACCTTCGATTAGGGTCGGAATAGTGCACCAACCTGTACTTTACCAGGAAATTATACACGCGATAGGGCCGCGGCGGGGAGGGTTGTATGTCGATGGAACCCTGGGCGCGGGGGGGCATGCCTGGGGCATCCTGGAAGCGAGCAGTCCGGACGGTCGGCTTTTGGGGCTGGACGTGGACCCGCAAGCCTTGGCGCTGGCGCAGGAGAAGCTGGCTCCGTTTGGCGAGCGGGCGACTGTGGTGCAGGCTTCCTACACCAGCCTGGCGGTGCAGCTCAAGGCGCTGGGATGGCAGGCGGTGGATGGCATCTTGCTTGACCTGGGCTTGTCCTCGATGCAGCTGGATACCCCAGAGCGAGGCTTCTCCTTCCTGGCAGATGCCGCGCTGGACATGCGCTTTGATCCACGCAACCCACGCACGGCGGCGGATCTGGTGAACGAGCTCCCGGAGCGCGAGCTGGCAGACCTCATCTTCAAGTACGGGGAAGAGCGCAATGCCAGGCAGGTCGCGCGGGCGATCATCCGGGCCCGACCGCTGAGCAGCACCCGCCAGCTGGCGGAAGTGGTAGCCCGGGCGACCAGCGGTGGATCCAGCGGCATTCACCCGGCGACACGCACCTTTCAGGCGCTGCGCATTGCGGTGAACGAGGAGCTGGAGAAGCTGGAGGCGGTTTTGCCGCTGGCGGTATCTGCGCTGAGGCTGGCAACCGCGGAGCGCCCGGCAGGACGGCTGGCGGTGATCGCGTTTCACTCGCTGGAAGACCGGCTGGTGAAGCAGTATTTTCGCCGTGAGGGGCGGGACTGCCTGTGCCCGCCGCGCCAGCCAATCTGCACCTGCGGGCACAAGGCAATCTTGCGTGAGCTGAACCGCCAACCAATCCGCCCGCAGGAGGTGGAGATACGGCAGAATCCACGAGCCCGCAGCGCCCGGTTGCGCATCGTGGAACGGTTGATTTAGATCGATAAGTGGCATGAGACTTGCAAATATAGAACCAGGGAAAAAACTATGGAACACATACAAAAAATTACCCAAGCCTATAGCCAGACTCCCTGGCGCAAGCAAGTCCGGATGATCGGAATATTCCTTTTGGGGGTAGTCGTCGTCGCGACGGTGGCGAGTGTCTATTTGAACGTAAGAGCCCGCACCGTCGCCCTGGGCCGCGAGCTGCAGTGGATGCAAGTGCACATCATCGATTATTATGCCATCACCGCGGCAGTTGAAGATGATGTAGAAAAGAAAGCCGAGCAGGCAGCCAACCCCAACGCCGCAGAGGAAGAGGAAGAAGAGCCAGACATCATTCCCATCGAGGAACTGGAACGGAACATATCGCTGTTACAGACCCAGCTGGCATACCTGACCTCGTATCAGGTGATGGCAGCCAGGGCGCAGGATATGGGCCTGGTGCCGGTGGAGCCAGAAAATATCGTCTACCTGGAAATTGCCGGGTACGTGGAGCCGCAGCCTGCCGTGCTGGCACCTCCGCCGCAGCAGGTGGTGGTAAGCGCCTCCGGGATCGATCCGGCGTTTCGCCAATCATTGTTCGATTGGCTAGGCGACCAAATCCAGCAAACGCTCAAGCTGTTCAATGGGGTGAAGCCATGAGATCGACACGAAGATATCCTGCAGAAGCCATTAGCCGGCTGAACCTGGCGGTGGAAAGCGCACCACGGGAAGATGCCCATACACTGGTCGACCTTGAGCTGATCGCCGCACCCGGGCGGTTGGTTTTTCTCGGTCTGGTCTTTGGTCTCCTGGGGCTGCTGATCACCGTGCAGCTGTTCCGGCTGCAGCTTAGTGAGAAGATGCGCTCCATCGTGCCTCTGGAACCGGACGCGGCGTACCATGTCTATTTTCCACCGCGCGGCGAGATCTATGACCGCTGGGGCCACCTGCTGGCGGGGAGCCAACTGGTCTACGAGGTCGGCGCGAATGTTGTCGATGTAGACAGCCCGGAAACGATTGCCATGGCTATTGCCGATGTGATGTCGGATAGCCCAGCTTATAACAACCCGGATTACACCAGTGATCAATATGAGACGGACATTCTAACCCAATTCAAGTTGGCGGAGCAGTATGACTGGTCTTACGTGCTGCTGGCTGATTTTGTGACTGAAGCGCAGCTGGCTGAATTAACCACCTGGGTGACGACCTATGACAGGATGAACCTGGAGGATGATGAAGGAAACCCGCTCAACTTGAATGGATTGCTGTACCGGCAGCGGTTGGAGCGGGTATACCCGGAAGGATTCCTGGTCGAGAATATCCTGGGCTTTGTGAATAACGAGGGTAAAGGATACTACGGGATAGAGAGCCGCTACAACGACCTGCTGGCTGGCGTTCCAATTTATACCAAGTTCTCGGTAGACCCGAACCGGGCGAATGAAATTACGCAAATGGATTCCGGCGATAAACTGTTGCTGACCATCGACCGGGAGATGCAGGCGGCGGTCTATGATATTTTGGAAGATGCGCTGGATGACACTGGCTCAAAGAGCGGCACGGTGGTGGTGATGGATCCCATGACCGGCGAGATCCTGGCGATGGTATCCCTGCCGCAGGTGGAACTGGTGCCTTACTGGGAAAAGGATGATCAGGAAGAGGAAGAGATCACTCCCTTCAACCGGGCGATCAGCATGACCTACGAGCCGGGATCGGTCTTCAAGGTGTTGACCATGGCCGCGGCGCTGGATTTTGGGGCAGTTACGCCGGATACTACCTTCAATGATACGGGCTCGATCTCCATTGGCGGCGAGACAATCTACAACTGGGACCGAGGCGCCTGGGGACTGCAGACCATGCAGGGCTGCCTGCAGCATTCACTGAACGTGTGTTTGACCTGGGTGGCAATTCAATTAGAGGCGGAGAACTTTTACCGCTACATGCAGGAATTTGGCCTGGGAAGCACGACCGGGATAGACCTGGCTGGTGAAGCTCCCGGCTGGCTGCGGCTGCCCGGGGATGGCACCTGGTATGAGGCAGAGCTGGGCTTTAATTCATTTGGACAGGGTGTGACGGTTACCCCGGTGCAAATGCTGATGGCGATCTCTTCCGTCGCCAACTTACGCGGCGAGATGATGATGCCGCATCTGGTGCGCTCGACAGTGCGGAATGGTACGCAGTACACACCGGCGCCGGTTGTGGTGGGGCGGCCGATCTCGGCAGACACTGCCCAGACCCTGACCGAAATGCTGGCCAATTCCCTGGAGAAGGAGTCGTCGGTGGCAGGGGTGGAAGGGTACCGGGTGGCGGGCAAGACGGGGACGGCAGAGGTTCCGGTTCCAGGCGGGTATTCTGATACGCTGACCAACGCCTCGTTCGTTGGCTGGGGCCCGGTAGACCAGCCGCGTTTCTTGATCTATGTCATGTTGGAACACCCGGAGACTTCTCCTTGGGGCTCGGTGGTAGCAGCCCCGGTTTTCCGGGATGTATTTGCCCGGCTGGCGATCCTGGATGATCTACCGCCGGATGAGGTTCGTTTATCACTGTCGAATCCATAGAGGATGGTGTTGTGTTACAGCTGGCTGACATTCTGGAAGCACTGACCGGTATACGCCCGGAAGGCGCCACGACCGTGATCACCGAAGGCGTGATTGACTCACGCCTGGCGATCCCCGGGGCGCTGTTCGTAGCGCTGCCCGGCGAGCGAACAGATGGTCACCAGTATGTGGCACAGGCATTCCAAAATGGGGCTTCGCTGGCGCTGGTACAGCAAGAGATGCCCGAGGGCATCCCGGTGTTGGATCTACGCGGGGTCAGGAAACGAAGTCGAGTTGGAAAATCGGTTGGCTGAGGTGGAAGCGCCTTTCTGCCTGCGGGTGGATGACAGCCTGAAAGCGCTGCAGCAAATTGCGCTCTTCTGGCGCCAGCAAATGAAGGTGGATGTCATCGGTATCACCGGCAGCGTGGGAAAGTCCACCACCAAAGAGCTTGTGGCAGAGGTGTTGAGCCAGCGGTACAGTACCTTAAAAAACAAGGGAAATTTCAATAATGAGATTGGTCTGCCGCTGACGCTGCTCAGCCTGAGTCCTGGACACCAGGTAGCGGTGCTGGAGATGGGCTTTTACGTGCCAGGCGAGATCACCTTCCTGTGCCAGATCGCCCGCCCCAAGATTGGGGTGGTCACCAACATCGGCACGGTGCACGCGGAACGCGCCGGAACCCAGGAAATGATCGCCCAGGGGAAGGCCGAGCTGGTGCAGGCACTGCCGCCGGATGGCTATGCCATCTTGAATTACGATGATCCCCTGGTGCGCCCCATGGCTGAGAAGACGGAGGCGCAGGTATTTTTTTACGGGATGAGCGAAGAGGCACATCTATGGGCGGATGGCGTCGTGGGATTGGGGCTGGAAGGCATCCGCTTCCGGCTGCATTACTGCGACGAGGTGCTGCACCTGCGGGTGCCCCTGATTGGGCGCCACTCGGTGCAAACTGCCTTGCGGGCGGCGGCGGTGGGCCTGGTATGTGGGCTGACCTGGCAGGAGATCGTGGAGGGGCTGCACTCGATGAGCACACAGTTGCGCTTGATCAGCGTGCGCTCAGAGCGAGGCGCCCTGCTGCTGGATGATACCTACAACGCATCGCCAGAATCGATGCTGTCAGCGTTGAATCTTCTGGCGGAGATCAGCGGTCGGAAGGTCGCCGTGCTGGGTGACATGTTGGAGCTGGGGCAGTACGAGTGGCGCGGGCATGAAATTGTGGGCATCCGGGCGGCGGAGGTGGTGTCAGAGCTGGTCACAGTGGGTGAGCGCGGCCGGATGATCGCCGCAGCCGCCTGCCGGGCGGGACTGCCGGCGGCGTGCATCACGGAGCTGGATACGGTCGAGCAGGCGATTGATCTGCTCCAGGAGCGCTTGCAGGCGGAGGATGTGGTGCTGGTGAAGGGTTCGCACGGGATGCGCATGGAACGGATCGTTGCGGCGCTGGAGTACAACTGATGACCGAAGGCTCATTGGCTTTGTCGCTGGCGGCATTCAGCTTTCTACTCACCATGATCTGGGGCGAGCCGCTGTTGCGCGTGCTGCGCCATCTGAAGATGGGCGAATCGATCCGCATCGATGGGCCACAGCGGCACTTTACCAAATCGGGCACACCCACCATGGGCGGGGTATTGATCATCGTGCCGGTGACCATGCTGACCATTTTACTCAACATTGCCTCACTGCTGGGCATCAATGTGTTGGGTCGTTCGATCTTCCTACCCCTGGGCACGCTGGTCTTATTTGCCGCCCTGGGCTCGCTGGATGACTGGCAGAAACTGCGCGGCAAACGCAAAGTGGAAAAAGGGATGCGGGCGCGCACCAAATTCGTCATCCAATGGGCCTGGGCGATCATTATTGCGATCGGCCTGCGCTATGTGTTGGATGCTCCGGAGATGTATATACCTCTGGTGGATCGGGAGTTCAGCCTGGGCATTTTCTATATCCTGGTGGCGGCATTCTTGATCGTGAGCATGTCCAACGCGGTCAACTTGACCGACGGGCTGGATGGGTTGGCGGGTTTGATCTCCGCCACCTGCTTTGCGGCCTATGGAGCTATTGCGCTGATGCAAGGGCAGATCTACCTGGCGCGTTTTTGTTTCACCCTGGTCGGGGCGCTGTTTGGGTTTTTGTGGTTCAATGTGCACCCGGCGCAGCTGTTCATGGGTGATACCGGTTCGCAGCCATTGGGCGCCTCGCTGGCGGTCGTGGCACTGATGACCGGTCAGTGGCTGCTGCTGCCACTGATTGCGGTCATCCCGATGAGTGAAGTGATCAGCGATATTTTACAGGTCGGCTATTTCAAGCTGACCAAGGGTAAACGGCTGTTCAAGATGGCGCCCATCCACCATCACTTTGAGCTGTTGGGGTGGAGCGAAACCCAGGTGGTGCAGCGCTTTTGGCTGATCAGCCTGCTGGCAGCAATCCTGGGTATGGCGTTGTCGCTTGCCTGAGATGAGATGGATATGATGAGCTGGTTGAGTGCGTGGAGCGGTAAACAGGTGTTGGTGGTCGGCGCAGCCCGCCAGGGGATATCGCTGGCGCGTTTTCTGGCGCTGCTGGGGGCGAACGTGATCGTCAATGATCAGCGTTCGCTGGAGCAGCTGGCAGAGGCTCGCCTGGCGCTGGTGAACCTGCCGGTGACCTGGGCCTGCGGCGGTCATCCGCTGGAGCTGCTGGACGGCACCGACCTGGTCTGCCCGTCGGGGGGCGTGCCGCTTACCTTACCATTGATCGTTGAGGCGCAGCAGCGCGGCATCCCGCTGTCCAACGATTTGCAGATCTTTTTGGAGGTCTGCCCATGCCCGACCATTGGGATCACCGGCTCGGCGGGGAAGACCACCACTACCAGCCTGGTGGGGCGCATGGCTGCCCAGGCACGCGGCGAGGAACATGCCTGGGTGGGTGGAAACATCGGCTCGCCGCTGCTCTCGGTGGTGGATCAGATGGGTGTGGATGACCTGGCGGTGTTGGAACTGTCCAGTTTCCAGCTGGAGATCATGACGCGTTCGGTGCATATCGCCGCGGTGCTGAACATCACCCCCAATCACCTGGACCGGCATGGCAGCATGGAAGCTTACCGCCTGGCCAAGGGACGCATCGTCAGCCAGCAGACGGATGATGACAGCACTGTGCTGGGGCGCGATGATCCCGGCGCTTGGAGCCTGGCGGGGGAAGCGCGCGGAAAGGTGTTCTCGTTTGGGCTGCAGCGCCCGCCGGCAGGCGAGCGGGGCGCGTACCTGGATGGAGAGCAGGTGTGTTTGTGGGATGGGCAGGCGGCCCGCCCGGTGCTGCCGCGACGGAGCATTTCCTTGCGCGGTGAGCACAATTTGCAGAATGTGCTGGCGGCGTGTGCGGTGGCAGATGCTGCGGGTCTGCCAGTCGAGGCAATGCAGGCGGCAATTGAAGGTTTTGCGGCTGTACCGCACCGCCTGGAATGGGTGCGCAGCTGGAATGGCGCTGCCTGGTACAACGATTCGATCGCCACTGCGCCGGAGCGAGCCATGGCGGCGATCCGCTCGTTCAGCGAACCGATTGTGTTGCTGGCAGGGGGCAGGGATAAGAAGCTGCCCTGGGAAGAGTTCGCCGCCCTGGTGCACCAGCGGGTAGACCATTTGGTCTTATTCGGGGAGGCAGCAGGATTGGTACAGCGGGCTGTCGGCGCGGTGGAACCATCCCGCAGGCCGTATTCGCTGGACATCTGCGAGAATCTTGAGCAGGCGGTGCAGGCAGCCGCCCGGGTGGTAGAGCCAGGTGATGTGGTGCTGCTCTCGCCTGGAGGCACAAGTTTTGATGAGTTCCGCGATTTTGAGGCACGCGGGGAGGCTTACAGACAATGGGTATTGGAACTAGCGTAAACACAAAACGAAGTCACAATCCACCCCAGCCAGCGGCGAGACCGGCGTCCGTGCGTTCGCAGCGTCCGGCATGGATGGGGCTGGATCTGCCGCTGTTGGTGATCGTCATCATCCTGGCGGTGTTTGGCATTGTGATGGTTTATTCTGCCAGCGCGGATTTCTCCTTTCAAAACACGCTGAAGCATTCCGAGACGGCGATCTTTTTTCGCCAGCTGCAGTGGCTGGCGCTGGGCAGCGTAGGAATGCTGTTCTTGATCCTGATGGATTATCACTGGTTGCGCAAACTGGCCATCCCGCTAATGTTGGTCACCCTGGTTATGTTGACCCTGGTCCTGTTCGGGGCAGATGAGCGCTACGGCGCAGTACGCAGCCTGTTCAACGGTTCCGTGCAGCCATCGGAACTGGCGAAGGTGTCGCTGATCATCTACCTGGCGATCTGGTTGTACAACCGCAGCGATCAGATCCGGCAAATACGCCTGTGGATCCTGCCGCTGGGTGTGATCATGGGTGTGTTGGGGGGGATGATCTTATTGCAGCCCGATTTGAGTGCAGTGATGACTATCGTCATCCTGGGTTCGCTGATGATCTACCTGGCGGGTGGGGGAGGCAAGCAGTTATTCATCGTCCTGGGATTGGGGACGATCGTTGGCCTGATCCTGCTGCGCTCGGGTATTTTTCCAACCGGACCAGACCGGTTGGGAAGCTACATCGGTGGTCTGGAAGACCCGCTTAATTATTCCTCACATGTACGCCTGGCACTGCAGGCGTTCATCCGTGGCGGTTGGTTCGGGGTGGGGATTGGCATGTCCCAGCTCAAGCTGATTGGACTGCCGTTTCCCCATACCGACAGCATCTTTGCGGTGGTAGGAGAAGAGCTTGGCGTGGTGGGCGCGGCATCTTTGATGTGCATGTACCTGTTGTTGGGGTGGCGCGGCCTGGTGATCGCCCGCCGGGCGCCGGATAAATTAGGCGCATTATTGGCCAGCGGATTAAGCATCTGGCTGGTAACCGAAGCATTCATCAATATGTTGGTGATGGTGGGGTTGATGCCCTTTGCTGGCAATGCCCTGCCGTTCATCAGTGCGGGAGGATCGAGCTTGATCATGACCATGGCTGCAATCGGGATTATTTTGAATGTCTCCCGGCAGTCAGTAAAGCAAAAATCAGGAGAGGAGCGTTTATCCCATGCGGCTGTTGATCTGCGCCGGCGGGACCGGCGGCGGCGTGTATCCCGCCCTGTCCGTCCTGCAGGCCCTGCAGTCCAAAATTGAACCGGGTGCGGAGAGCGGCCTGGATGAGCAGCCTGAGGTCCAAGCGGCTGCTCAAGCTGGCGTTTTAACGGCAGAGGCGCAGAACACGGTGCTGTGGGTTGGCGGGATTGGTGGTATGGAAGCAGACCTGGTGAAACGAGCTGGCGTGCGCTTTGAGGCCATCCCTGCCGGGCAGGTGCACGGGATCAGCCTGCGCTCGCTGCCGGACAACCTGTGGCAATTGGGGCGCGGTTTCCTGGCGGCGCGGCGGGTGTTGCGCAAATTCCGTCCGGATGTGCTCTTCTTCACCGGCGGCTACCTGGCAGTGCCGGTGGCGTTGGCAGCCCGCTTGCTGCGCCAGGGAAAAAACCTGCTCTATGTGCCGGATATCGAACCGGGATGGGCGCTGAAGACGCTGGCGCGCTTTGCGCACCAGGTGGCATTGACGGTGGAGGATTCCAGGCAGTTCTTCAAGCGACACCAGAATGTGGTGGTGACCGGTTATCCACTGCGGCCCGGGCTGCAGGCGTGGAACAAGACGGCAGCCCGCGCTGCCTTCGCCCTGCGGGAGAGGCTGCCGGTGGTGTTGATGCTGGGCGGGAGCAAAGGCGCGCATTCGATCAATCAGGCGCTGCAGGCGATCCTGCCTGATCTGCTGCGGCAGGTGCAGGTGCTGCACATCAGCGGCAACCTGGAATGGGCATTGGTGGAGCAGAGCCGTAAAAGCCTACCGGTGGAGTTGCAGGCGCGCTACCGGGCTTATCCCTACCTGCACAAGGAGATTGGCGCGGCGTTGCAGGCAGCTGATCTGGTGGTGAGCCGGGCGGGAGCGTCTGTGTTGGGTGAGTATCCGCTGTTTGGACTGCCGGCGATCCTGGTGCCATACCCGTATGCCTGGCGCTACCAGCGGGTGAACGCGCAATACCTGGTGCGGCAAGGGGCAGCGGTGCTGCTGGAGGATGCTGAGCTGGGCGAGCAGCTGCTGCCGCGGATACAGGAATTGTTAGCCAACCGCGAGCGGCGGGAAGGTATGCGGGCGGCGTCGAAGGCGCTGGCGCGGCCCAATGCGGCAGGCGAGATTGCCAGGCTGCTGCAGGATCTGGCAAAGGGTAAAGGCGCTGCATCCGCAGCGGGAGAAGCGAGGGTATAGCCATGGTTTCATTGAACTTTTTCTTCTTCTGTTTTCTGATCTTGTTCTGTATCATCGGCGCAATGCGGGGTTGGGCCAAGGAGATGCTGGTCACGTTCAGCGCCATCCTGGCGTTGTTCATCATCGCCGTGCTGGAAGCCTATGTGGCCCCAATCAATGCATTCGCACTGCCGGGCAGTGCCGCCCAATTTTGGCTGCGCGTGGTGATCCTGATCTTGCTGGCTTTCTTTGGCTACCAGGCGCCAAAATTTCCCAAGATGAGCGAGGCAAAATTTGCCCGGGAGCGCCTGTCAGACACGCTGTTGGGTCTCTTCCTGGGTGTATTGAATGGTTATCTGATCGTAGGGACGCTGTGGTATTTTCTGGCGCAGGCCAATTATGCACCGATTAAGTTCATCCTGGCGCCGGATGCAAACACGGAGATGGGCAGGGCAGCCATCCAGATGTTAAGCCTGATGGCGCCGATGTGGCTGGTAACCCCGTATCTTTACTTTGCGGTTGGCCTGGCGTTTATTTTTGTAATCGTGGTGTTCTTGTAAGGATGGGATGACTGGCCATGCTGGATAAGGCAGCCGTTATTCACCTGATTGGCATCGGCGGGACCGGGCTCTCGGCAATTGCCCGCCTGCTGCTGGAGCGCGGCTACCGGGTGAGCGGTTCGGACCGGGCGCTTTCGCTGCTGGCAGCGAGCCTGCAGGCGGATGGCGTGCCGGTGGCGATCGGGCACCGGGCCGAGAATGTGCGCGGTGCGGCGCTGGTGGTGCGTTCCTCAGCCATTCCAGATGACAATGTGGAAGTGCAGGCAGCCAGGGCAGCAGGCATCCCGGTGATGAAGCGGAACGAGTTCCTGGGAGCGCTGACCGCGGAGTGGCAGGTGATCGCCGTGGCTGGGACGCATGGCAAGACCACCACCACCGCCATGATCGCCTGGGTGCTGGTCGAATTGGGTGCGGACCCCTCCTATATCATCGGCGGAGTCCCCGCCAACCTGGGCGTCAATGCCCATGCCGGGCAAGGGATGGCGCTGGTGATCGAGGCGGATGAGTACGACCGCATGTTCCTGGGATTGAAACCGCAGCTGGCGGTAGTGACCAACGTGGAGCATGATCACCCGGACTGCTACCCGACGGCAGAGGATTTTTACCAGGCGTTTGCGGCTTTCAGCCGGGAGATCCAGCCGCAGGGCGTACTGCTGGCTTGTGGAGATGATGCAGGAGCGACCCGCCTGCTGGATGAGGCCGCAGCGGGGCGGGATACAGACACTGGCTTACGGGATCGAGGCTGCAGGAGCTGGCTTACCGGGCGGAAAACCTCTCCGTCAACCCGCAAGGCGGTTTCACTTTTGATGTGACCTGCAGCCTGCCCGAAGGATTTAATCTGCGATCCACCGTCCAGCTGCAGGTGCCGGGCAGGCACAATGTGCTCAATGCGCTGGCCGCGCTGGCCGCGGCACACCAACTGGGGCTTTCACCGGCGCAGGCTGGGGTGGCACTGGGCAATTACCAGGGCACCGGACGGCGCTTTGAAGTGCGCGGTGAGGCAGAAGGGATCGTGGTGGTCGACGATTATGCCCACCATCCCACCAAGATCCGGGCCACGCTGGCGGCGGCGCGCCTGCGCTACCCGGGACGACGGATATGGGCCGTGTGGCAGCCGCACACCTACTCGCGCACGCGGCTGCTGCTGGCTGAATTTGCGGCTTCATTTGGACAGGCTGACGAGGTGGTGGTGACGGATATCTACCCGGCGCGTGAGCCTACCCCCGCGGATAAATTTTCTGCGAAGCAGGTGGTGGCAGCCATGCAGCACAAACGCGCTCATTTCATCCCGGAGCTGGTGCAGACGACTGCTTATTTGTTAGGCCGCCTGCGCAGCGGGGATGTGCTGGTGGTGATGTCAGCCGGTGATGCAGACCAGGTCGGCAGCAATGTGCTGGCTGCGCTGCACGAAAGGAGTCTAGATCATGTCTGAAGCAAAGAAAACTGGAACCCAGGTAAAGCGAAAGAAAGTACGGCGCTACGAGGCGGAAACCCAGGGCTTGCTTTCCCTGCGGCTGATCGCGGCGCCCAATCCGAAGGATGATCTGTCCGATTCTGAGCTGCAGGCATTTTGCGGCGACCCCCGCCAATCCCCCGATCTGATCCGGCTGCTGATCGATGCCGTGAAATCTCTATAATGGCGCTGGGAGATATTTTTTAGGGCATAGAATGATGACACCTGACTCCGCAGTACTGACGACGATGCGACAGAAATTTGGCGAGCGGCTGCAGACCGAGGTCGAGCTGGCGCGCTATACTTCGGCACGCGTCGGAGGGCCGGCGGAGGCACTGTTGGTGGCTCAAAGCGCCAATGAACTGGCGGAGATGGTGACTACGTTGTGGGAGCTGCAGCTGCCTTTCTTGATGCTGGGCGGCGGCTCCAATGTGCTGGTGTCGGACGCCGGGGTGCGCGGGGTGGTGGTGCTCAACCGGGCACGGCATGTGCGTTTCTCAGACCGCGCTACACCGCCCACAGTGTGTGGCAGAGTTCTGGAGCCAATTTTGGCTTGCTGGCCCGCCAGGCGGCTACCCGGGGATTATCCGGGTTGGAGTGGGCGGCAGGAATCCCGGGAACGCTTGGTGGGGCGGTGGTCGGCAATGCCGGCGCCTTCGGGGCAGATTTGTCTGCCAACCTGGTGGTGGCAGAAATCTTGCATCATATCCCGTCGATGGAGGCAATGGGTCAATCACCAGTGCGGCGTGAACAATGGGCGAAAGACCGCTTTGAATATACATACCGCAGCAGTGTGTTGAAAAAGGGCACAGTAACGGCGATTGTCTTATCAGCAAGGCTACAGTTGGAGCGCAGCACAGCCCAGGTGGTGCAGGCGCGCATGGATGAGCACACGGTCATCCGCCACCGCACCCAGCCGCCTGGAGCAAGCACAGGCTCAATGTTCAAGAATCCGCCGGGAAATTATGCCGGGCGGCTGATCGACGCGGCAGGCTTGAAAGGCACCCAGATCGGCGGGGCGCAGATCAGCCCGCTGCATGGTAATTTCTTCATCAACCTGGGCAAGGCAAGCGCCAGTGAACTATACCAGCTGGTGGAGCTGGCGCAGCGGACGGTAGCGGAGAAGTTTGGCATTGATATGGAGCTGGAAATCCAGCTGGTTGGCGATTGGCCGGTTGGAAAAGGATGACAGGAACGATATGATGGCAGACAGGCTGCGGGTTGGGGTGATCTTTGGCGGGCGGTCCGGCGAACATGAGGTATCGCTGATGTCGGCGCGCTCCGTGCTGAGTGTGCTCGATCCGCAGCGGTATGAGGTGACCGAGATTGGCATCACCCTGGACGGTGAGTGGCTGACGGCGCGCCCTGGAAGTGGGATCAATGTGCTGCAGGCCTTCCAGGATGGCATGCTGGGGCAGCTGGTTTCAGCCACCATCCTGCCGGATCCCTCGCGGCCCGGGCTGTATGCGCTGAATGATGCCGGTACAGGTTGGGAATTCCTGAGCGGGCTGGAGGTGGTCTTCCCGGTACTGCACGGCACCTTCGGGGAAGATGGCACGCTGCAAGGGCTGCTGGAACTGGTGGACGTGGCGTACATTGGCGCCGGGGTGCTCGGCTCTTCCCTGGGCATGGACAAGGGTGTGTTCCATGCGGTGATGCGGGCGCATAACGTCCCGGTGGTTGAGACACAGGTCTTCCTGCGCAGGGAACTGCAGGCTGATCCGCAGGGTGTGTTGGGACGTGCCGAACAGGTTGCGCCGTACCCGCTGTTCATCAAGCCAGCTAACCTGGGTTCATCGGTCGGGGTGAGCAAGGTGCAGAGCCGCTCGGACCTGTATGAAGGGCTGCTGGAAGCGGCGCGCTTTGACCGGCGAATTTTGGTGCAGCGTGGCGTCAATGCGCGTGAGATTGAGGTAGCGGTGTTGGGCAACGATGTCCCCCAGGCGTCGGTGCCGGGTGAGATCCTGCCCAGCCGCGAGTTTTACTCTTATGAAGCCAAGTACGTGGACAATGCGTCGGATCTGCTCATCCCGGCGCCTATCCCCGTTGAGACGGCTGCACTGGCCCGGTCGCTGGCAGTGCAGGCTTACCAGGCGATTGACTGCGCCGGTATGGCGCGGGTGGACTTTTTATTGGATAAGGACAGTGGAGCGCTGTTTTTGAATGAGGTCAACACCATCCCGGGTTTTACCCAGATCAGCATGTATTCCAAGCTGTGGGAAGCGACTGGAGTGCCTTACCCGGAGCTGGTGGACCGCTTGATTGCTCTGGCAATTGAGCGAAAAGCAGAGCGCGACCAGACTGAACGAAAGTATGAGAGATAGGCTTATGGCAGACCAACCACGGAACTCAAGCCAACGCAGGAATTCCGAGCGGGTAAGACGCTCCGGAAATATCGGCCGGGCACGCCAGCGCCAACAGCAGCGTGAAAAAGTCAGCGAGCTGCGCCAGACAATGGGGCGGTCGGCACTGCAGAATATGCAGGCGCCCTCGTTGAAAGCGGTGCAGGAGAAATTGTCGACGCTGAAGCCCTCCGGGAGGCAACCGCGGCGGGATGCCCGGCGCGCCATTGCCGGAGCGTCCAACGGCGCCGAGACTGGCGGGAGCCCAACCCGCGCCGCCAGCCACAAACGACCTGCCCGGCGGACGCTGGCCAAGCCGGTTGTTACGATGCCGCAACGTGGGACTGCTGTCAGCCCGGCGCGGTCGCTATCCGCCGATCGTCGCCAGCGCCATGCGGTCAATACCAGCCAGGGTAAAATGCCCCCGGTATTGGTGCGCGGTAGGATGCCGGACATGGCGGTGCGCCGGACAAAGCAAAGCCTGCCCAGGCGGCGCTACGATGTGACGCTGGCTGTACCGGGGGCTGAGCTGCAGCTGCCTTCGCTGCCGATGGTAAAGGTGGGTTGGCGGGCGCTGTCAGGAATGCTGGCAGTAATGATGATTGCCTGTCTCTTTTTGCTGTGGAAATCTCCGGCCTTCCAGGTGAGCACGGTGGAAGCGGAAGGGCTGCAGCGGCTTAGCGTGGCAGACCTGAACGCGGTGATGGATGTCTTGGGTAATTCTATTTTCAGCCTTGATCCGCCGGTCCTGGAGCAGGCGTTGAGCCGCTATTTCCCTGAGCTGGCGGATATTTCGGTGAACATTGGCCTGCCGGCGCAGGTTTCGATCAGCGTTACCGAACGCCAGCCGGTACTGTCCTGGTACCAGGATACCCGGGAGGTGTGGGTGGATGCGGAAGGTGTGGCCTTTACCCCCCGCGGCAATCCCGGTGAATTGGTGCGGGTGCAAGGCTCCGGTGATACCCCCGAGGCAATTGCCGGTGTGGTCGTTCCGGCAGCCAGCTCACTGCCAGATGGGGCCATCTATGTGCCCACCACAACCTTGGATGTTTCCGGCAAGCCGGTCGAGCCAGCCCGGCTGCCGATTGCCCTGGTGCAGGCAATCCTGACCCTGGGCAGCCAGGTACCCGCCGACACCCAGCTGGTGTACGACTTACAGTATGGGCTGGGTTGGGAAGATCCGTTGGGATGGAAAGTGTACTTCGGCCTTCAAACCAGTGACATGGAGCAGCGCCTGGTGGTGTATCAGGGTGTGGTGGATTACCTGACCGACCATGGTCTGCAGCCAGAGCTGGTCAGCGTGGAATTCATCCACGCGCCATATTATCGAATGGAGCGGTGAGCGATGGATGAAGCAATCATCGTCGCAATTGATATCGGTACGACCAAGGTCTGTACACTGGTTGCCCGGGAGGAAACCCCAGGCCAACTGCGCATCCTGGGCGTGGGCATCGAGCCGTCGCAGGGCATCGCGCAAGGGCGTGGTGGTGGACATGGTGGCAGCCTCGCAGGCGGTGGTGCGCTCGGTGGAAAAGGCAGAACGCACCTGCGGCATTGGAGATCAGCTCTGCGCTGGTCAGCCTGGCAGGATCGCACGTCTCATCGGTCAACAGCCGCGGCGTGGTGGGTGTCTCCGGGCGGACGATCGACGAGGATGACATCGGCCGCGGCGGTGGATGCGGCCCGGGCGGTGGCCATCCCGCACAACCGCGAGGTGATCCACATCATCCAGCGCGGCTTCAGCATCGACGGGCAAGAAGGCATCCGCAAGCCGCTGGGCATGCACGGCTACCGGCTGGAGGTGGAGACGCACATCATCACCGCCTCGGCGGCCTCGGTGGAAAACCTGCGCCAGTGCGTGGGCGCAGCCGGCGTGGAGGTGTCCCAGTTCGTGCTCAACCCGCTGGCCTCCGGCGGAGGTGGTGCTGACCGAAACCGAGCGCGAGATGGGCGTGGTGGTGTGCGATATTGGCGGCGGCACCACCGACATGGCAATCTACATTGGCGGCGATGTGTGGCACACCAACGTGCTGGCGGTGGGCGGCGATCACATCACCTCGGATATCGCCCATGGCCTGCGGCTGCCCGTATCGCAGGCCGAGGAGATCAAGATGCAAGCACGGTCACGCCATGCAAGCAGCGATGTCAGCCCGGATGAGTATTTCACCATCAAGCCGTTTGGTGAGGAGCAGCCGGTGCAGATCAACCGCCAGGAACTGGCCTATATCATCGAAGCGCGCGTCGAGGAGATCTTCGGCCTGGTGCTGCAAGAGATCAAGCGCTCGGGATACGATGGGCTGCTGCCAGCCGGGCTGGTGCTGACCGGCGGTTGCAGCGCTCTGCCTGGGCATCCGCTCCCTGGCAAGCCGCACCCTGGGCGTGCCGGTGCGCATCGCCGGTCCCGAAAACCTGATCGGGATGAGCGATAAACTGGAGTCGCCAGCATACTCCACCAGCGTTGGCTTGCTGCGCTGGGCATTGTTAATGAGTGATCTTTTTATCGCAGCCTGAGCCGCGGTTCACGCCGCTCGCAGCGATCGGCAGCAAGGTCGGAGCTGAAATGGGATCCAATCAAAGAATGTCTTCAAAGAAATTACTGCCATAATCGCAAATAACCATCCTACATTCATTGTTATCCTTAGAGGAGGATCAAAATGAACCAAACGAACAACATCCCTCGGTCAGTTAGAATCCTTCGCCCACATCAAGGTAGTGGGCGTGGGCGGCGGCGGCTGCAATGCCGTCGAGCGCATGATCAAGGAAGGCCTGCAAGGTGTTGAATTTATCGCCATCAACACCGACGCGCAGGCACTGATGCTTTCCAGCGCTTCAACACGGGTGCGCATCGGCGAAAAGCTGACCCGCGGCCTGGGCTCGGGCGGCAATCCGGAACAAGGCCGCAAGGCGGCGGAAGAATCGGCCGAAGCGCTGTACGACGTGCTGCGCGGCGCGGACATGGTCTTCGTCACCGCCGGCATGGGCGGCGGCACCGGCACCGGCGCCTGCGCCCATCGTGGCGCAGATCGCCAGGGAGGTCGGTGCGCTGACCATTGGCGTGGTCACCCGCCCGTTCACCTTCGAAGGCTCGCGCCGCATCCAGTCTGCTGAAGCCGGCATCGAAAAGCTCAAGGAACAGGCCGACACGCTGATCGTCATCCCCAACGACCGCCTGCTGCAGATCGTGGACAAGCGCGCCAGCCTGCAGGATGCCTTCCGCGTGGCGGATGACGTGCTGCGCCAGGGCGTGCAGGGCATCTCCGAGCTGATCACCGTGCCCGGTCTGATCAACCTGGACTTCGCCGATGTGCGCACGATCATGTCCGAGGGCGGCGCGGCGCTGATGGCGGTTGGTCTGGGCAAGCGGCGATGAACGCGCCCGCATAGGCAGCCGAGCAGGCCATCTCCAGCCAGCTGCTGGACATCACCATCGACGGCGCCCGGGGCATCCTGTTCAACGTCACCGGCGGCCCTGACCTGACCCTGTTCGAGGTCAACCAGGCCGCGGCGATCATCAAGGAGACTGCTCACCCGGATGTCAACCTGATCTTCGGCGCGGTGATCGATCCGAACATGGGCGACGAGGTGCGCGTCACCGTGATCGCCACTGGCTTCGAGCGCACGGGAATGCCGCGGCGGGTGATGGAAATGCCCAAGAACCAGCCACGCCAGGATGTACGCCCGGTGAAGATGGGCGATCCGCTGCGCGAACTGCAGCCGGTGGATGCGGTCAAGCAGATCGAATTTACATCGCGCAAGTTCAACACCGATGACATCGACCTGCCGACCTTCTTACGCAACCGGCAGCACGGGTAAGTCTTAACCTGTGCTGTGAGCAGGAAATAGATAATCCAATAAGCTCCTGGCGATCCAGGCAGGCAGCGATGCGCGGGATTCCGGTCTAAAGATCAGGAAGCATCGCCACGGGCGGGGGATGCTGGATTCCTCCTCCCGGCCCTCCCCGCCAGCCTGCCACCCCCGGCATGCCTTCGCCTGGGGATCTGGATGCCAACGCGACCCACCCTGGATGACGATTCAGGGTGGGTCCTTATATAAAAAAACGTGCCAGGTTTGTCAGAAAAACTCGCCTGCGTGGAGGGTGCTTACATATACAACGGGAGGATTCGGGAATTCTTAAAATTGTCCACCTGCGGTTTAAATTTAAGAGAATTGGCTCATCTTTTCCTTGCGAGCAGGAAGTTCTTGTGCTAGAATGATACCATCACACTACCACCTGTTGGGGTAGCCAATAATCGACCCCCTACCAGTGGCGGCTACAGATGTTCTAGGAATTCGGACCAGAGAGATGCGCTGCCCATATTGTAAACATGAAGAATCCAGAGTGATCGACACCTCCCGAGATACGCGCGGGGGCGTGCGCCGCAGACGGGAATGCGAGAGCTGTGGACAGCGCTTCAGCACCTACGAACGCCCAATCTTAGCCACCCCATTGATCATCAAGCAGGACGGCACCCGGGAAGAATTCGACCGGGATAAGCTGATCCGCGGCATCCGCATTTCGTGCGCCAAGCGACCGGTCTCGGCAGCAGATATTGAACGGCTGGTGGGTGAGATCGAAGCCACCCTGCAGGCGATGGGCCGGGCGGAGGTCTCGTCGCGTGTGGTGGGGGACATGGTCATCGCCGGTCTGAAGGAAATGGATCATATCGCCTACATTCGTTATGCGATCGTTTATTTAGGGTTGGATGATCTTAGCTCGATCCGTTCGGAAATCGATCGTTTATTAGAAGCATAGCTTTTTTTCGCCTCTGAGTGAGAGGCGGATAGCCGCCGCGTCTCACCAGGCAGTAGCATCGAAATCATTTTTTATCCTAATCATATTGTTTTTATTGTTATTCAGGAGGATACCCATGGACCAGGCGACGCCTGTAAAGGTGGAAAAATACGGATTGTTGCCCACGCCCCCCTTGCCCGATGATGTACCGCAGGTTCAATTAACTGAAAATGCTCGCCAGGTGCTGGCGCGCCGCTACGTGCGGCGCAACCAGGATGGCAAGCCGGCCGAGAGCGTGGAGGAGATGTTCTGGCGGGTGGCGTATCATGTCGCCAGGGTGGAAGAGGCCTGGGGTGGAGATGTGATCGAGCGCGCCCACCAATTTTATGCCCTGCTGACCGGAAAGCAGTTCTTCCCGAACTCACCCACCTTTACCGGGGCGGGCACGCCACTGGGGCAGCTGGCAGCCTGCTTTGTGCTGCCCATCGCCGATGATATGGGGCGGCACCCGGCGGGCATCTTCCAGACGCTGCGCGACGCGGCGCTGATCCAGCAGACGGGCGGCGGCAATGGTTTTTCGTTCTCCCGCCTGCGCCCACAGAACACGCTGGTCAAATCATCGGCAGGACAGGCCACCGGGCCGGTGGGCTTCCTGCGCGTGTACGACAAGGCTTTCGGCGAGATAGCGCAGGGCGGCACGCCGGCGCGGCGCCAACATGGCGGTGCTGCGCGTCGATCATCCCGGATATCGAAGAGTTCATCACCTGCAAGACGGATGAGAACGCGATCACCAACTTCAACATCTCGGTGGGCATCACCGATGCCTTCATGCAGGCAGTGGAGGCGGATGACTGGTGGGAGCTGCGCTTTCCGGATGTCAACGATCCAAAATACCACGAGTTCCACGGCACGATCGAGCAGGCCGAAGCAGGCGGGCATTGCCGATCAAGGTCACAAGCGCATGCGGGCGCGCGACCTGTTCGAGATGATCGTCACACCAGGCGCACCACAACGGCGAGCCGGGCGTGCTGTTCCTGGACGCCGCCAACCGCTCCAACCCCGTGCCGCACCTGTACCAGCTGGAGGCAACAAATCCGTGTGGCGAACAATGGTTAGGCCCGTACGAGAACTGCTGCCTGGGTTCGGTCAACCTGGCGGAGCACCAGGGCGCAGCCAGGGCACGGTGGATTGGGAGAAGCTGCGCGCCTCGGTGGCGCTCTCGACGCGCTTCCTGGATGATGTGGTGGACGCCAACGCCTACGTCCCGGCGGTGCCGCAGCTCAGCCAGGCGGCGCCCTCAGCCGCCCGGCGCATCGGGCCTGGGCATCATGGGCCTGGGCGACCTGATGTACCACTGCGGCATCCGCTACGGCTCGCCGAGAGGGGCAGGAGTTTGCCGCACAGGTGATCGAGTTTGTCCGCTACCATGCCATGCTCACCAGCGTCGAGCTGGCCCAAGAACCGCGGCCCCTTCCCGGCCATCCAGGGCAGCATCTACGATCCCGAGCCCTGGCGCTGGCAGCCGCCGCAGCCGCATCGTGCCGTATACGCACGATTGGGGCCGCCCGGCGGTCGATTGGGCGCAGGTCGACGGCGGGCATCCGCCAGCACGGCATCCGCAACGCCGCCCAGACCACCATCGCCCCCACCGGCACCATCGCCACCGTGGCGGGCTGCGAAGGTTATGGCTGCGAGCCGGTGTTCGCCCTGGCGTATATCCGCCATGTCAACGACAATGGCAACGACCTGCAGCTCACCTACACCAGCCCGCAGTTCGAGCAGGCGCTGGAACTGAAGCCGGGCATCGACGGCGAAGCGCCGCCAGAGCGCTGGTGGAGCAGGTGATGGAGAACGGCACCTGCCAGGGGGTGGAGGGGGTGCCGGAGGCGATCCAGCAGGTGTTCGCCGTTTCACAGGATATCAGCGCCGATGAGCACGTGCACATGCAGGCTGCCATGCAGGCCTTCGTGGATAACAGCCTGAGCAAGACGGTCAATTTCCCCGCCGAGGCCACCGAAGACGATGTGGCGACGCGCTTACCAGCTGGCCTGGTAGCTGGGCTGCAAGGGGATCACCGTGTACGTGACCGGCTCACGGCAGAAGGTGGTGCTGGAGACCAAAGCCACCGCCAAGGCAGAAAGAGGCGCCGGCTGCGGTGGCGGTGGAAAGCACAGCGGAGAAGAGCGAGCAGCTGCACCTGTGGGCAGATACCAAGAAGCCGCGCCCGCGGCGCTTGAAGGGCTACACCTACAGCATCAGCACGCCGGTGGGCAAGGCTTTCATCACCGTCAACGAGAACGGCGGCAACCAGCCTTTTGAGGTATTCATCAGCACGGCCAAAGCAGGCTCCGAGACCGCGGCGGTCTCGGAGGCCATTGGGCGGTTGATGTCGTACCTGCTGCGGCTGGCATCACCGGTGCTGCCGCGCGCTCGGCTCAAGGAGATCATGGACCAGCTTGCCGGCATCGGTGGCGGGCGTTCGCTGGGCTTTGGTCCCAAGCGGGTGCGCTCACTGCCGGATGGCGTGTCGCAGGCGCTGGCGGAATACCTGGAAGATACCGTCCAGCAGGTGGCAGATGATGCGCATAGCCACGATGACGGCAACAATGGCTACCACCCCGAAGCAGAAGAGCCTCAGGCTGCCGAGCCGCCCGTCCCCCTGCAGCCGGTGCTGCAGATTGGCGACCTGTGCCCGGAGTGCGGGCAAGCGGCGGTGATCAATGAAGAAGGCTGCCGGAAGTGCTATGCCTGTGGGTATAGTGAGTGCTAGGAGTTTTTTATGTGGAAGTATATTCTAGCAATCCCCTTGATCATGCACGGTTTAGCCAACCTGGGCGGGGTGGTGGCGCCATGGACGGCTAACCTGAGCGGCTTTGCTGACACGCCCTGGCTGTTTGGCCGCGGGGTGAAGTTCCGCAGCACCGCCGGGCGCGCCTCCAGCCTGCTGTGGCTGCTCTCCACGCTGCTGTTGATTGGCTCGGGCATTGGGCTGCTGATGGACCAGACCTGGTGGGTGACGCTGGCCATCCTGGGGGCGGCCTTTTCGCTGGCAGTGATCTTCCTGTGGTGGAAGGCGGTGCCGCCGGGGGCGCGGCTTTGGGGCGTTCTTCGATGCCATCCTGCTGGTGGTGCTCACTTCCCCCTTGCGTGAGCAGATTATTGCCGGTCTAGAATAAAAAGATATTCACCGCAGAGCTCGCAGAGATCGCTGAGAATTCGATTTAAAATTCAAGAGCTCCACCGCAGAGCACGCAAAGAACGCAGAGATTTTATAATAACTCTGCGTTCTCAGCGGTCTCTGCGGTTAATTATCTTGTTTTATTCGTTCAAGTCCCAGGTGGCGACTTCGTCGACGTAGACGGTGAAGTTGTCTGTCTCGGGGGAGCCGATGAACAGGCCAAATTTGCCCGCATCGAACTGGTCATCGCTGAACTCAGCCAAGAGCTGCCCGTTGGCATACAGGCGGATGGTCTCGCCATCCATCCACACGCCGAGGATATTGGTCTGGTTGGCGCCGGCGCGGATAGCGCTGGAAGCGCGCCACTCCTGGATGCCGCGGTAGGTCTCGCCATCCCAGGAATATAGTCGGTAGCGACCGCTGCACGAGAAGCCGAAGACATAGCCCTGGCTGGGATCGGGGGCGCGCAGCAGGACGCCGTAGCGATCCGCATCCGCGCAACTGTCGCCGGTGATGAAGGTTGCCTGCAGGTAGAAATTGTCCACCTCCGGGCGCAGGGAAAGCCCCCATTCATCACTGCTGCCGGGATCGAGCACGGTCATTTGCAGGCGACCCTCGTCCATGCTGAAGCGGGTTGAGTCGGTGTCCACCAGGTACCAGTAGGTGCTGGCATCCATGGTGTCGCGCCAGTCGGGGTTACCCAGGTTCAGCTCAGTGGTGCCCTCCTGGACGACGATGCGCGTCCAGAATGGGCGGGTGCTGTCGGCGCCGAGACCAAAGTTGGTGCCGCTGGGCGAGCGCAGCATCCAGTTGCTGGTGTAAGTGCCCGGCACGCCGGGTGCGGTCATGGTCACCGAGAGGTCGACATCGGTCTGGGGCGGGATGCTGACCGGCAGGAGCACCGGGCTGGTGGCATTGAGTGCATTACCATCCACGAAGACCAGGGAATAGGCGGTGGTCCAGGTGCAGGTGCCGACGTTGCGTAAGCGCCAGGTCTTGGTGAAGGTCTGCCCCGGCAGGAAAGCGGTGTCGTCGAGCACGGTGACGTCGTCGACGAAGTCGATCAGGTTCGTGCAGTCGCCCTGGGTGGGAGTGGCGGTGGCGGATGGCGGGAGGGTGGCTGTGATGGTGCCGACTTCAGTGGGTGTGGAAGACGGCTCGGGTGTGGCGGTGATCGCCAGGGGGACCAGGGTGGCGGTAGGCGCCGGGCTGGTGAACAGCGCCTGGACGGTCTCGACTGCCTGGGTGAGTGCAAGGTCAGGCGGGATGGTGGGGGTGGCAGCCCCCAGGTTGCAGGCGCCCAGGCTCAAGGCGGCGAGAACGAGGGCGATGGTAAGGGTAAAGAGTGATTTTTTCATGGCAGGTCTCCAAACGCGAAATGAATAATGAAAAATAGACGCTAAGAACTGGTTAAATGTTCCAGTAGGCAGTTCCAGTGGCAGATCTTGGTATCAATCTCAATGGTAAAGTCCTGACTTAGGCACGCTCTTCCTATTCTATCAGATAAAGAAAGGGATATAATTTAATATCCTATCTGGAGGAGCAGCTAATGACCAAACGTTTGATCATTGTGGCGGGGAATATTGGCGTGGGAAAGACATCGCTGGCAGAACGGTTGGGGGGGCGCCTGGGCTGGCGCACGGCATTTAAGTCGGTGACAGATAATCCTTACCTGCCGGATTTTTACGCCGATATGCGCAGCTGGGCGTTCCATTTGCAGGTGTTCTTCCTGGGGCACCGGGCCCGCCAGTACCTGGAAATGGCGACCGACCCCCAGTCGGTGATCCTGGACCGCAGCATCTATGAGGATGCCTACATCTTCGCCCGTGCCCTGCATCACATGGGCAACCTGACCGAGCGGGATTACCTGGCTTACCGGCGGGTGTTCGACCTGGTGGTCGCCAACCTGCCGGCGCCTGACCTGCTGATCTACCTGCGCGCCCCCGTCCCCGTGCTGATGTCTCGCATCCACGATCGCGGCCGGGCGATGGAGAGTGGCATCAACGCCGAATATCTAAGTTTGCTGGAGACCTTTTATGACGAATGGATGTCGGCATACGATGTGTGCCCGGTGCTGACCATTCGCAGCGATGACCTGGACTTTGTGCACAAACCAAAGCACCTGGATATCGTCATGCAGCGCATCCAAGACTTGCTGGCAGGCAAGGAAGACCTGGTGTTTTAGCCGCAGCTTAGAGTAGCTTGATGATCGAGTTGACGATCAGCGCCAGCATGAACCACAGCCCGAAGCTGCGGTTGTGGTAGAAGCCGGCGGCAACGAAATAATTGGGCCACACATCGGGGAAATCCGCTGGTTTTTCCGCCGGTTTTGGCCCGCGGAACATGGGCAAGATCTTCAGGAATGATGGCACTGCCAGCAGCACGGCTGCCATCACCCAGGTGAAAAATCCGCTGAGGATGAGATAGAAGGTGAACAGGTACTGCAGCACCAACATGCCCACCAAAATGACACGGGCGGGCTTCTCCCCGATCACTACCGGTAGAGTGTGGATCTTACGTTCCTTGTCTGCCTCATACTTGTCAATATGCTTACCGAAAATGACCCCGGTGACGCCCAGGGCATAGGGCAGGCTGGCGAGCACCACCGACCAGTCCCAGCTTCCGGTGATGGCATAGTAGCCGCCGCCGATCATCAGCGGGCCCCACACCAGCAGAACGGTGATCTCGCCCAGGGCGATGTACTTGAGCGGCCAGGTATAGAATAGGACAAAGAATATTCCCAGCCCAAGCAGCAGCAGCGTCCACCAGCCGGTGCTCAGCACCAGTGGGATGCCGCAAGCCAGCGCTGCCAGCCCGGTGACGGCAGCGTAGGTCAGCAATTGGCGCTTGGTCAGCAACCCGTGCACCAGCGGCTGTGGGCCGTACTGGGCGCGGTAGTAGTTGTCCTGATCCACGCCGCGGGTGTAGTCGGTGTAATCGTTGAGCAGGTTGTTGGTGGCATGCGCCAGCACCAGCCCGATGGCAAGCAGGATCCAGCGCCCCCAATCGAAGGCGCCCGCCCGCCAGGCGAAGATACCGGCGAATGCTGCCGAGAGAAAGGTCATGATCAGCACCGCGGCACGCGTGGCGATCAGCCAGCGGGAGATGATATCCAGCTTCTGCCACTCGTCTTTGGTGACGTGGGGGATGATGCGTAACGCTTTGAGCCACATGGACGGGTTCATGGGTGCCTCCGCTTATCTCAACAGGGTGTACAGCGCCTGGCAGACGCGCTCGACCTGCTCTTCAGCCATCACGCCGGAGAAGGGCAGCGCCAGGCCGCGCCGCCCCAGGTCTTCGGTGACCGGGAAGTCGCCTGGCTGGTAGCCGAAGCGCTCGACCATGTAGGGTTGCAGGTGAATGGGCAGGAAATACGGTCGTGCCGGGATGCCCATCTTCCCCAATGCCTGGGCAATACCGTCCCGGTCCAGGCCGGGGGCGAAACGCACCACGTAGACAAACCAGCTCACCCTGCGTCGTACCGGGGGCGATGAGCGGTGTTTCCACGCCGGGGATCTCACTGATGCGCTGGTTGTACCACTCCGCTACCCGGGCGCGTTTCTCGATCATCTCGTCCAGCCGCTGCATCTGGATTGCACCCAGCGCGGCGCTGAGCTCATCCAGGCGGTAATTGTAGCCCAGGTGGGTGTGCTGCAGCCAGGTATCGCCGGGGGCGCGGCCCTGGTTGCGCAGCGCCCGCATCATCGCTGCGGCCTCATCATCTTCGGTGATGATCATGCCGCCCTCGCCGGTGGTGATCTGCTTGTTGGGGTAAAAGCCGAAGACGCCAAAGTCACCCAGCGTGCCTGCCTGGCGGCCCTTGTAGGTGGCGCCTAACGCCTCGCACGAATTTTCGATTACGGTCAGGCTATACTGCCGGGCGGTCTGATTGATGAAATCATGGTCGGCGGGCTGGCCGAACACGTCCACCGGCAGGACTGCCTTGAGCGGGGCGTCGGGGTTAACGCCTTTGCGCGGCTGCCAGGCCTGGGCGGCGCGCCCGCCCTGGGCGATATCCTGGGCGGCGGCTTTGACCAGGTAGGGGTCAATGTTGCCGGTGCGCGGCTCGACATCGACGAAGATTGGCACGGCGCGCTCGAAGAGCAGCACGTTGGCCGAAGCGACGAAGGAGAACGGGGTGGTGATCACCAGGTCGCCGTCGCCGATGCCTGCGGCGCGCACACACAGGTGCAGCCCGGCGGTGCCGGAGTTCACGCCGATGGCGTGTTTGCTGCCGGTATAATCGCTTCACCGCTTCTTCGAAGCGGGTGATCTGCGAGCCCATGCTCAGCGAAGGGGTGCGCATCACGGCTGCCACTGCCTCCCGCTCGAGATCGGTCAGGTCAGGGGAGGACATGGGGACAGGGAGTTCTGTGGGGGGATGGGTGGAGTTTGTCATGGGTGTATTTTATCCGTAAATTGAGGTTATGGGGCACCAGGTTATTAGTGTAAGAAGCGAAGAGAGTGCCTGAATAGTAAGGCACTCTCTATCCTACGAACCAGCCAGTTTTGGTGCTACTCCCAGCGGAATGTTTTCACCGAGACGATGATCCCCAGCAGGAGCATCCCGGCCAGCACGCCGACATCCAGCAGGTGATCGCCCCAGGGCTCGCCGATCCACAGGCCGCGCAGCAGGTTGACCACGTAGGTCAGCGGCATGAAGGCCGAAACCTTCTGGACGGCTGCGGGCAGCAGTTCGACCGGGAAAAACGGCCCCGGAGAGGAACAGCATCGGGTACAGCAGCACCATCGCCGACGACCTGGGCGGTGCGCGCCGTGGGCATGATGCCGGCCAGGATGAATCCGATCCCGAAGAAGCTCAGGCTGCTCAGGATGAAGCCCGCCAGCACGCTGAAGGCGTTGCCCTCGAAGCGCACGTGGTAGACCAGCTTCCCGGCGACGATCAGCAGCAGCATGCCCAGGCAGGTCATGGCGAAGACCACGATCACCTGGGCGACCAGGACGACCAGCGGGCTGACCGGCGTGGTGCGCAGGCGGCGCAGGATGCCGTTCTCCCGGTAGGTGGCCATCGTGATGGTGATGGACATCAGCCCGGTGGTGCCGATGATCATGGCGGTAAGGCCGGGATGGAGGCGTCGATCGTCCGCTGACCGCCGAACATGCGGTGTGGGTTCGTTGCCGGAAATGCTGCCGAACAGGAACAGGTATCATCAGCGGGAAGACCAGCGTGAAAAAGGCGCTCACCGGCTCACGCAGGAACAGCTTGGCTTCCATCCAGGTCATTTTCAACAGGCTTTTCATCTCACACCTCACTCTCTCATCTCGCGGCCGGTCAGGCTCAGGAAGACATCTTCCAGGGTCGGTTGCTCGGTGCGCAGGTCGCGGAACGGGATCCCCTGTGCTGGTCAGCAGGTTGACCACCTCGCTCACCAGCGGGACCTTGCGGCCGTTCTTCCCGTGGACGATCACCCGCTCTCCCTGGACCTCGAGCCGGACCGCGCCGGAAAGGGCTTTTTCGAAGCCGGCCGGCAGAGTCCCGTCCAGGCTGAAGACGACGCGTTCTTCCGCCCCCAGGCTGCGGATCAGGGCTGCCGGGGTGTCCAGCGCCACGATCCGGCCGTGGTCGAGGATGGCGACCCGGTCGCACAGGCGCTCGGCCTCTTCCATAAAATGGGTGGTCAGCAGGACCGTCTTGCCCTTGGCGCGCACCTCGCGCACCAGGTCCCAGATGGCATGGCGGGCCTGCGGGTCGAGGCCGGTGGTCAGCTCGTCCAGGAAGACCAACTGCGGGTCGGGCAGGAGTGCCAGGGCGATGAACAGGCGCTGCTTCTGCCCGCCGGACAGCTTCGCAGAAGGCGGCGTTGCGCTTCTCCTCCAGCCCCAGCTGCGGCAAGCAGCTCCTGCCAGTCGGCCGCCTGGGGGTAGAACGAGGCATACAGGTCGAGCGCCTCCCACACCTTCATGCGGTCCGGCAGGTTGGACTGCTGCAGCTGCATGCCGGTGCGCTCGCGCAGGATCACTGGCCCTCGCGCTGCGGGTCGACGCCCAGAACGCGCACCGTCCCGGCATCCGGCTTGCGCAGCCCTTCCAGGCATTCGATGGTGGTGGTCTTGCCGGCGCCGTTCGGACCGACCATGCCGAAGATCTCGCCTTCCTGCACCTCGAACGAGATCTCATCCACGGCGACGGTCGTGCCGTAGATCTTGCGCAGTCCTTCCACCTGCACAATCGTGTTCATAGTTTACCTCACTTGCTTTTCAGGATCGATTCCAGTGCTGCCACATGCTCCTGGAAGACCTTGCGTCCCTCGGTGGTGGCGGAGACATAAGTGCGCGGCTTGCGCTCGACGAAGGTCTTGTTGACGGCGATGTAGCCGGCCTCTTCCAGTTTGCGCAGGTGGGCGCCCAGGTTGCCATCGGTGACATCCAGCAGGTCGCGCAGGTAGGTGAAGTCCACCTCGTTGCCCGCCTCCAGGGTCACCAGGGCGGCCATGATGCGCAGGCGCACCGGCTGGTGGATGGTTTCGTTCAGTTCGGCCATCGGCTCACCACCTCGAGCGGATATACAGGCCGAGGGCGATCATCCCGCCGCCGCCCAGGATCGCCATCCACAGGTAGAAGATATCCGGCAACAGGAAGTAGCCAGCCAGCGCCAGGGCGGTGATCGGTACCGCCCACCAGACAGCGAGAAAGAGAGCAGCAGGCCCATGGACAGCTGGCCGAGCATGATGAACAGGATGATGAACATGGTCACCTGTTTCCCGTCCGTGGGTCGGGCGATGAGCAATGGTGGCGATGCAGAAAAACACCAGCAGCAGCCAGAAGGTCACGGCTCGCTTTGGCCTCAGTCGTGGCTGGTGCCCCGCGAACGCGCGTGCCCATCCGGATGCCGAGCAGGATACGCCAGCGCAGTGCCAACCAGGCTCAGCCCGATCCAGATATATCCGACGATATCCGCAGGCAGGAACTGGGTGGACAGAAATCCGACCAGCCAGACGATGCCCGTAGCGATCAAGAAAATGTAGGCGCCGCTGCTGGCAATCGAGCGGCGGGTTTTCTGCATCATCTTTTGGATGGCTGCCAGTGCTTCTTCGGCTTCGGTAGGGGAGATGTTCATGAATTACTCCTTTAGAGTACTCTGTATCACAGAGTATTCTATATCAATTCTGGCAAATTGTCAATACTAGGATTCAGGCGCCATGAGTTGTGTCTCAATTTCTGGTTTACATACCGTCCTTTTCCTGGTATATTGCATGCATGGATAACCAGGTTTTTCCGAAATTAGATAAAACCGCCCTAAAAATCACAACTCTCACAGATCCATCTGGCGAGAAAGAATATTGGCTGTCAAAATCGCCCGCTGAACGCCTTGAAGCAGTAGAGACCATGCGGCAAATCATCTATGGCTACGATCCGCTTACCACCCGACTTCAAAGACTTTTTGAAGTTCCTCCAAAAAAAGCCAGTGGCAGGTTTAAGGACCTGGCTGATCTAGAAAATCTTCCCTGAAGAACTCCACGATCACCGGCAGATGATCCGAACCGGTGGGCTGGCCTAACTTGCGCGCCTGGATGCAAATGCCCGGCGTATGTAGGGCGTGGTCGATGGGAATACGCAGCAGGGAATTGCCTGCGGGCCAGCTGGGCTGCAGGCCAAAGCCCTGGCGGCTGTCCAGCAGGTGGGTGGTGCGCAGCAGGTTTTGGAAGACATAAGACCAGGAGGTTGCATTCAGGTCACCCACCAGCAGCAATTCATCGGGCTGGGAGGCAGCGTAGGAGGCGGTAAGCGCCAGCTGGTGATCCCGGCGGGCAGCCTTCGCCCGGGTCTTGGGCGGGTAGGGGTGGACGCCCAGCAGGGTGAGCGGGACGCCGTCCAACCGCAGCCTGGCGGCGAGGGCGGGGGTACATTGGTGGTCGAAAGCCAACGTTTCCGCTAAGTCGAGGGGCTGGCGGCTGAAGATGGCAATGCCAAAATTGTCGTCATCGGGCTGAGTGAACTGGTACGGGTATCCGCTCAGCACAGGCTGCAGCGCCTGCAGGTGGTTGGGGCGCACCTCGACCAGCAGCAGGATGTCGGCATCCGCAGCGAGGATGGATTGCTTCAGGCGCTCATAATTGGTGTTTGTCCCCAGGATATTGGCGAAGTAAAGCCGGGTTGCCTTGCCTGCTCTTTCACCCCGCGCTGGGCGGCGGTAGATAGGCAGGATCAATCCCAGGTTTCCCCCCAGGAAGGCCAGGCAGAACAGGACGCCTGGAAGGTTTTTTACCAGGATGAAACCCAGGGTGCAGGTCCCCAGCAACAGGGCGTACTGCGCCCGGAAATGGCTGAACAGCTCCAGCTTCCAATCCCGGCGGCTAAGAAAACCCAGCAGGCTGAACAGGCTGGTCAGACCAGCCGCCAGCCAGAGCAGCAGGGTCAGCAGGAGGGGCAGTGAAAGGGGCAATGGGAGTTCCAGTTGAAAAGGGAGGTTATTTGCCCGGGTCGGGGGGCCAGACCGTGCCGGCATGCACGATACCATTCTCGGGAACATCCTGTTTGACTGTGGCACCGTTGCCAATCCTCGCCCGCTCGCCTACCCGCACCTGCAGGTTGACCGTCACGCCCATGCCGACCAGTACGGCGCGGCCGATGGTCACTTCACCCGCCAGGATGGCGCCGGGGCTCAAGTTGGCATAGTCGCCCACCTGGCAGTCGTGCGAGACGATAGCGCCGGTGTTGACGATGGCACCATAGCCAATCTGGGCTGCCGAGCCGACGTAGGCATGGGGGAAGACTTGCACCCCCTCGGACAGCCGGGCGCTGGGCTCGATAAAAGCGCGGGGGTGGACCAGCGCCGGGCAGGTGAAGCCAGCCTCTCTCAACTGCTCGAAAACCTTGATGCGCACGGAAATGTTTCCGATGCCGCCGACGGCATTGACTGCCAGCTGCACCCCACGTTTCTTTAACTCACCTAAAATTACCGCACCGCCCAATACCGGCACGCCCAGGATAGGCTCGCCGGGGGTGAGGCGGTCATCGATCACCCCGGCAATGGGGTTGCTGCCCAGGGCACGCAGCAGGTCGATCAGCGCTTTGCCATGCCCGCCGCCGCCGTAGATGATCATGGAATTTGCCGCCCAAGGTTCACCGGGTAGGCTGAAGGAGGGATGGGTGGTTTCACCAAGCAGCGCCTGCACCTGCTTTTCGGTGACCAGCAAGCCGGAAGGCAGGCGGCTCAGGTCGAGGTTGTGCCGGCGGGCCAGTGCCAGGGCGGGCCGGGTGATACGCAGGTTTTCCGGCAGGCGCTCGGGCTGGGGAGCAGGCTCCGCCGCAGCAGGCGGCAGCCAGTTGGGGGAGGACGCCAGGTAGCATAACAAGTCTCCTGCCCGGGCATTCTGACCGGGGGCAAATGCCAGCCCGGCGACGTAGCCCGCCGCCTCGGCAGCCAGCTCGGCGGTGGATTTGGTGGTCTCCAGCGTGCACAGCAAGTCGCCAATTTCGACAGGCTGACCCTCTTTCACGTGTCAGCGCGGCAATCAACGCTTCGGGCTCGTTGGGGTTGAGCAGGGGGATGCGAACAGGAACGGGTTCTTCAGGCATAGGACATTATCTTACCATGAGAAGGCGCGCCGCCTGGATAATTTCTTCCACGCCGGGCAGCGCCGCCGCTTCCAGCGGACCGGAGGCCGGCACGGGCACCTCCGCGGCGGCAAGGCGCTGCGTGGTCTTGAGCTGCCCGCCTAACGCCTCGCTGCAGCGCGCCAGCACCTCGCTGCCCCAGCCCAGGCTGAGGGTGCCTTCTTCAATGGTCAGCAGGCGACCAGTTTGTGAAGCAGAGGCGATGATGGGTTGCAGGTCGAAGGGTGCCAGTTGGGTGGGCACCACCAGCTCGGCAAACAACTCCTCTTCGTACGCCAACCGCAGTAGGGCCTGGCGCGCCAGCTCTACCATGTAGCCATAAGCCGCGATGGTCAGGGTTGGGGCGGGGGCACCCCGGATGGTGAGGGTATATAGCGGGGCAGCAGGGCTGTTTTCCAACAATTGGCTGTTAAGGGTAAATTCGCCCAGGCTGGCAGCATCCAATACCGGTTGGAGGTAGAGAAGCTTGTTCTCCATGAACAGCAGCGGGTCCTCTGTCTCCCGGATCGCCCGGTAGAGCAGCTCACCCGGATCGCCCAGCGCCGCCGGCGCCAGGACGCGCAGCCCAGGAACGCCCAGGAAGAGCTTCTCCAGCGTCTGGCTGTGGGTGGGGCCATAGCCGCGCCGCCCGCCCATGGGGGTGCGCACGACCAGCGGCACGCGTACCTGGTCGTTGTACATCCAGCGGAACTTGGCGGCGTGGTTGATCAGCTGGTCGGCTGCCAGGGTGATGAAGTCGCCGAACATGATCTCGACCACCGGGCGCAGCCCGCGCAGCGCCATCCCGGTGGCGACGCCGACGATGCCCGCCTCGGAGATAGGTGTGGTGCGCACCCGGTCAGGGAAGGCAGTGGAGAGGCCGCGGGTCACTTTAAATGCACCGCCGTAAGGATCGAGCACATCTTCGCCCAGGATGACCACACGCACATCTTCCGCGCAGGCGCGGTGCAGGGCAGCGTTGAGAGCATCCAGGACGGTGGTCATAACAGGGGAAATGGAGGGTTAGCTGCCGCCTCCCCCAGATAGCTCCCCGGTGCCCGGGCGGCGGTAGACCGGCTTGTTGAGCTCCTTCTTGAGCTCCTCGATGCGCTGGCGGAAGCGCAGCTTATCTTCTTCGGTGAGGTGGGAGGAAGGCAGCAGGCTCTCATAGACTTTCAGGCTGTCGCGCAGGCGGCCTAGCTCGGTCAGGTAGACCGCCAGGTATTCCTGGGTTTCGAAGCGGCAGTGGGGTTTCTCGTATTGGACGCCGCGCATATACCACTGCAACGCCTGTTGGGAATTGTTATTGCGCTCGTAGACCACCGCCACATTGATGCACATGCGCGCTTTATCGATATCGGAGATGTCGCTGTTGACCAGCCCCTGAAACACCTCCAGGGCAGCCTGCATGTTTCCGGCTTCGAACATCTGGGTGCCGCGGTTGATGCGGTTTTGGTATTCTTGATAGTCCATGGGATCGCTCCTGATCGTACGGTCAGAACGGCGGTTACGATTGGGAGGAGGGGAATACCCCGCCTGGGATGATTAAGGGTATTGTAACCGAAAAAAGAAAGAAAGGGATAGGAGAAGAGGGAGGAGGGGTTTCCTATTACGGACCCACTGCCACCACGCAGCGAAACCCGATCCGGTCGCTCCCATACGGTGGATACAGATTCCGCGCCGCTGTGCGCATCGAGCTGTCGTTGTTGTCCCAACTGCCCCCGCGCATCACCTTGTGCGTTCCACTTTCTGGCCCGGTCGGATTCTCATAGGGAGAGCTGGTGTAGTAGTCTTCCGCGTACCAGTCATAGCCCCATTCATAAATATTGCCTGCCATATCCATCAGACCGTACGGGCTGGCGGCGGATGGGTAGCTGCCGATCTGGCTGGTATCCATCACGCAGTAGGCTGTGTTGAAGGTAAAATTCGCCAACGAGCAGTTTGGGTCATCATCGCCCCAGGGGAACAGGCGTGTATCGCTGCTGCCGCGGGCGGCTTTCTCCCACTGCGCTTCGGTCGGCAAGCTGCCGCCCACCCAGGTGCAGTAAGCCTGCGCCTGGTCCCAGTCTACCCAGATCACCGGGTAGTTGTCAAATGTAGCATCACCGTAGTATTCATCGCGAGTATATGAACGATAGGATTCTGGAGTCGTGCATGCCCCGGTTGCCACGCAGCGGGCATACTCGCCGTTGGTCACTTCGCTGGTGTCAATATAGTATGCGTCCAGGTACACCGTGTGCAGCGGAAGCTCCGCCGGGTAGCATGGAAAGTCGCCGTAGTGCTCCGGGTCGCAGCCCATCTGAAATTCGCCGGCCGGGATGTAAATCATGCCTGGGGGTATGTTTGAGGTTTCCTTGCGCAGCACAGGCAGGAACGTGTACAGCCTGGCTCCTGGGCTTGCCAGGGCCACACTGCCCAGCGCCAGAGCGATAAGGGCAATGACAACCAGGATAGTGAGCCGTTTGAATTGTGACCGTTTCATCGTTGACCTCCTGACAGCACCTGCGAACCAATCCTGGGCTACTACTTGATCCTATGTGCGCATTTCCAGCAGATAGCTAATACTATAGTCCAATGTGCAAGAATGTCAACTGAATCCGGGCAGTAGTGCGCCGCCGGGAAGCTGCCGGGGTGTCTATTCTAGTGACAAAATCGGGAATGGGTCGCTCAGCGCCAGCGCAAACGCCACCGCCACCTCTGCATTGACCTCCCCCTCAAGCCTCGACCGCTCTGCCTCCCCCAGCCTTGCCCCATGGATGCGCAGCGGGTCTCGCTCCTCCCGCATTCGCTCCACCTCCTGTGCTGAGCGCGTATCATCTCCTTTGGAATGCGGCCCGAAGCGGCAGGTGTGCAGCAGCAGAGCATGCGGGCGGCGGTTGGTGCGAACGGTGGCGATCAGCTCGCCGGCAGCGGCATGGACCTCGAGCACGTCGCTGCTGTCAAGCTCGCGCACGGGGATGTCGAACGCCTGGAAGCGCCCCGCCAGCGAGCCAGCCAGCGCCAGTTCGAGCGGGGTGGTCTGGGCGATGTGATTGTTCTCGACCACGTAGAGTACCGGCGCTGACCACAGCGAGGCCAGGTTCAGCGCTTCGTAGACCACGCCTTCACCCAGCGTGCCGTCACCGATGAAAGCCAGTGTGACCGACCCGCGCTGCAGCGCCTTCTCCGCCAGTGCCATACCGGTGGCGATGGGTACAATCCCACCTTGCACGCCGTTGGAGTAGAAGTTGCGCCAGTGCAAATGCTGCGAGCCGCCGCGCCCGCCGCACACACCGGTCGCCTCGCCCCATCAGCTCGGCGAACAGGGCGCGCATACCGCCGCCGTAAGCCAGAAAATGCCCGTGGCAGCGATGGTTGCTGAAGACGATGTCCCCGTCCTGCAGGTGCGGTCAGGGTACCGGCAGCGTTCGCCTCCTGCCCCAGGTAGGTATGAGTAGTGCCGAAGAAGACGCCGCGGGGAAAGTTTTCCAGCACGGTCTCTTCGAAACGGCGGATGCGGTACATAGTACGATAAAGATCCAGGTCGGCGGGCATGGGTAGAAGTATTATAAATTAAAACAGGAACAGCAGCGCCACGCCGGCGAGCGCCAGCAGGGTGCCGGCAATGGTTCCCCAGCCGAAGCGTTCTTTGAACACGAAATAGGCCACCGGCAGGAAAAACACCGGCGGCAGGGCGATCAGCGTGCTGGCGATGCCCACGCTGGTGTGCTGGATGGCATACAACGAGAGCGAGACGCCTGCCAGGGGGCCGATCAGCGAGCCAGCCAGGATGAATTTCAGACCGGTCGGGCGGGCGCGCAGGCGGCGGATGGTCTCGGGAATTTGCCCCTGCAGCAGGGTGAGCGTCCACAGTGCCAGCAGGGCGACCGACATGCGCATCACGTTGGCAGACAGGGCGGGGAAATCGCCACCCAGGCCTTTTTTCGCCAGCACCAATCCCCCGGCCTGCCCGGCGGCGGCTAAAAAGCCGAACAACACCCCGCTCAGGTAGCGTGGATGTTTTGGCTGGTCCTCCGCCTTTCCCCGGGGTTCCAGCACCACCCAGGCAATCCCTCCCAGGGTGAGGGCGATGCCCAGTCCGTCAAGCGGGCGGAGCACCTCGCCCAGGAATAGCCAGGCCAACAGCGCCGCCAGCACCGGTGCCAGGCTGAGCAGCAGCAGTCCCAGGCGTGCCCCGATCCAGATGTAAGCCTGGAATAAGAACAGGTCCCCCAGCACCAGCCCGACAATGCCGGAGGCACCCAGCCACAGCCAGCGTACGAGCGAGGCTTCCAGCGGCAGCGGTTGTCCCAGGAAGATCCAGTGAACCAGCACCAACAGGATCACGGCGACGAGCAGGCGCGCCCGGTTGGTAACCCAACTGCCGAACTGCTGCCCGGCGTGGGTGAAAAAAGTGGAAGACGCTGTATAGCAGGCTGCGGTGATCAGCGCGGCCGTTTCACCTAAAGGCAAACTCATAACAATAAACTATTCCTTGAGATTGGAGGCTGTGCTGCCCACGAATTCCTCAGCGGTGGCGTGACCGGGCTGGCTGATCCCCTCCCGGCGCAGCACCTTCCAGATGGTGAGCAGCAGGATCTTGATGTCCAGCCCCAACGACCAGTGATCGACATACCAGACATCCAGGCGGAATTTGTCCTCCCAGGTGAGGGCGTTGCGCCCATTGATCTGCGCCCAGCCGGTGATGCCGGGCAGCACATGGTGGCGGCGGGACTGCTCCGGGCTGTAGCGGTCGATGTACTGCATCAGCAGCGGGCGCGGGCCGACCAGGCTCATCTCACCGCGCAGGATGTTGAGCAGCTCGGGCAGCTCGTCGATGCTCGTGGCGCGCAGAATGCGTCCCAACCGAGTCAGGCGTTTGGTGTCCGGCAGCAGGTTGCCCTGGGAATCGTACGCCTCGGTCATGCTGCGGAATTTATAGATTCCGAAAGGCTTGCCGCCATAGCCAGGGCGCGTCTGGCGGAAGATCACCGGCTTGCCGTGAATGATGCGCACCAGTACGGCTGTGACCAGCAGCAGCGGGGAGAGAATGATCAGCCCGGGGATGGTCAGAACCAAGTCGAAGAGACGTTTGACCGGCGGGATAGGGCGGGGGTGGGGGTTCACGAGGGGATTGTACCACGGACAGCTTTTCACGTATCAGTTACACGCTTCACGTTCCACATATCACGTTCTGCGTAGGGGCGGGTCTCTCTGGCACGGTTATTAATCTGTTGCTGCCTTTGCTGCCTCCAGGCTTATCCCTTTGCTGCCATGACCCGCCCGTGTTATCCACGACAAATTTCTGGTTGGGGTGTATACGGTGTTGACGGGCGATTATAATGGTTCATCATGGATCCAAATACATCTCCCCAACTACAATCAGATCCGTCTAGCACTTGCCGAGAGACTGCATCACCAGGTAGGTCTGCTCCTGTCCGACCTGCGGCTGGCGGAAATCATCGCCCCCTATGGCGTCATCACTCCCACGGGTTCATACTACCTGAACGTGATGGTTTACCCGGACATCGACGTGTATCTGCCAAAGCTGACCATTGGGCAGCTCTTTGAGGCAGGTGGGCAGCTTGCCCAGGCTGACGGTGTTGTCCAGGCGGTGTTCGAGCAGAACGACCCGCTGATGCCGGGTGGATTGTACTTAAAGCTGCGCATAGCCAACAGGGAGTGGAACCGTCCCTGGAAGATTGACTTGTGGGCGATTGACCCTGACCTGCTGGAGCAGAAGATGGTGCCCATGCGGTATTTCCTGCGCTGCCTGACGCCCGAGCTGCGTATGCAGATCATCCGTTATAAGCTGTCCGTGCTTACCCCCGCCGGGCGTACACCGATGTACAGCGGGTACTTTATCTATAAAGCCTTTATCGATGAAGGATTGATCGATAATTTGACCAGGTTACGCGCTACCTGGTGGCGAATGGGATCCAGGTAGGGTAAGCCTGGCGGTTGAAACCGCCCGCACACTGCGAAGCCCCCCTTCGGGGGCTAAACCAGCATCATTCTTGGTTTTTAGTCGGCGAAGGCCGACTTTGCGCTTTTGTAGGTGCGAATTCATTCGCCGTCGACCATTTTGCTTGCGCCGGTTCACAATCTGCCGTATACTAAGGGTCATTAAGATCTCGCGGAGGAAAGAAGATGGACAAGCGAACCACCAACATCATCATCATTGTAGCCCTGGCTCTAATCTGTGCCTGCCTGCCGCTCTGTTTGGGCGTCCTGGGCGTGATCAACTGGGTCTTTGGCGAAGATCTGCTCTGGCTGCGTGGCAACAGTGTGTATTATGGGTTTGGCGGCATCTGCCTCAGCATCCTGGGCTTCCTGGTCGCCGGCGGGGTGGCGATCTTCCTGCTGCGCAAGAAACCGGAGCAAGAAGTTCTGCCTCCTGAAGAACCCATACCGCCATCGATCTAAGAAACTTTCAGCCGGCGCTCGTTCCGGAGCCAGATTCTAAAGGTTTTTACCGGAATCCAGGGCCTTGACCGGCAGGTTGCCTTCGCAATCGGATTTTCTGAATGGCAAAGAAAACCTTTAGGTTTTTTTGGATCAGCAGCAGCCGCTGAGGTAAGCGAAAACAGTAACAACAGAAGGCACCCTTGTGGGAATAAGCCAGGGTATTTTGCAGCCTCTCAGCATTGCATAATACCCTGGCTTTGTTTAATTAGATATCAATCACCCAAGTAATACCCATAACAATCCACTGTCATCCCATTGACGGTGACGACCAAGAGGTCAGAACTCATCCTGCCGGGCATCGTAGCGCTCCAGCTCAGCCGCTTGCACCCTGAACAGGCGCTCAGACCGGTAGCGCGCCAGGTGGAATGCCTGCCAGGGGCGGTCGTCAGGCTGGCTGAGCGCGGCCTGGCATGCCAGCACGCCGCCAATCTGCTCGTGCAGCGCCGCATCGATACCCTCATCCTGGTACAACTGCCACAGGTCAGGCGTGGCGTCCAGCGAGAGCGTCAAGAGGTATGTGCTGTCCAGTTCCGACCCCTGTTCCGCCCGCTGGATGTTCTGCCGGGCGATGAAGCCGTCCACTGGAAGCAGGTTGAGTGTGACGCCAAAGGCAATCGCCACCAGGACTGCTGCCAGGGTGAATGTGCGCAGTTTGCCAATCAGCTCCAGTAACAAGAGCACACCCAACAGCACGCCCAACCAGATGATGAATACATGGGTGTAGGTGCGCAGGCGGGTGAAGCCGTATGCTGCCTCGTACAGCAATAAGCGCTGGTATGCAGAGACCAGGATTACACCTACTTGGATGGTCAGGATGGCGCCCAGAACTGAGAAGGTCGCGCGCTGGCGGCTTGTAGCCCGCCGGGCGATGGCGCTCAACGCCAGGAAGAGCAGCAGGGAGAAAAAAGCCACTAGAACCAGCTCCGTGAAGCCACGGCGGGCGTATTCGGAGTAGGTATACCCTGCCAGGTGAATGTTGCGCTGTGCACCGAAGAAATAGCGAAACTGCACGCCCACGAAGGTGGCAAAGAGCAGGTTGACACTGCCCAGGATGATGGTTGCTTCGGTGAAGCCCAAAAAGCGCGGCAGGAGGGGCTTCTCCAGCCCGACCAGTTTCTCATCGCTGCTGGTGATAAAAGCGTGCAGGTATATGCCGGTGAGAAAATAGGCGATTACCAGGATGTAGACCAGGCGCAGCAGGTTCTCGGGCAGGTTTTCGATCTTCAGGAACTGGAAAACGTCATCCAGGCCTTCGGCAAAGACGGGGTCTGCCGAGGCGAGCAGGGCGCCAAAGAGCAGCAGCACCGGCAGCGCCAGCAGCAGCCCGCGCACCACCGGGAGCACCTTTTTGCGCTGTTGTGCCAGGATGGATTTGTCGCCAGCTGGCTTATCGTTGGCAGGCTCAGGCTGATCAACGTTCTCCGGCTCCTGTTTGCGCACCGTAATGGGCTTGCTGAAGGCATCCGCGACCAGTCTGAGCAGGCGCCGGGCGTAATCCACCAGGCCATAATTCATCCAGCCGCCGCTGCGGTAGGTGATCGCCAGGATCGCCAGGCTGACCAGGGTGAGCAGCACGTTGATAAAGGTGGTGAACGGCTCCAGGCGCCAGAAGGTGCCCAGGGTGAAGAACGCCAGCGGCAGCAACAAGATAAGGCTGCGCCAAACCGGCGGGCGCTTCTCAAACAGGCTCAGCCCTATGCCGCCAAACACCTGCAGCGTGATAAAGATAGCAAAAGATATCCCCACTGGCTTACGCCAGAACAGGAAGTCAAAACACCAGGCGATCAACAGGGTGACAATCCACAGGCGTGGCAGTGATTTGACCATCATGAACCTCCGGGACAGCACAGGTTTTATAACAATCCAATTATCTTACCTGAAAGCTATCATTTTTAGCAGATTGCTCTCATTAACTCTCAAAAATGATGGCAACCTTCACAAAACATTCACATCTCAAGCACAACTTTCTGCTTGCCTGTGCGTCATAGTTATAGAGTAAGTTTCAGCTTTCAACCCGATTTGTGAAAGGATCCGCACTATGAAGAAACTCATTGTTTTTGTGCTCGTTCTGGTCTTGCTGGCAGGGATGACTGCCCCAGCCCTGGCTGCCGGAGGGACGAATGGTAACGGCGGCAGTGGGGGAAATGGCAATGGGGGAGGCTCCAATGGTGGAAGCGGCAGTGATATAAACGGCAGTGGTACTGGCACTGGCACTGGCACTGGCAAGGGTGGCAAGATGCCGAATGTCCTGATTGGCACCATCACCAGCCTTGACCCGCTCACCCGCACGGTCACTGTTGATGTGCTCAGCGCCAATACCGCCGCCAAGGATTACATTGGGCAGGTTATCACCTTCCTGACCAGCGAATCCACCAACATCGTGCTGCGCAATCCCGATGGCGTGGGTACGCCGATCACCTTCGAAGAGCTGGCGGTGGGTCTAAATGTCAGCGTGGCTGGGGTGTTGTCCGAGACGGGATGGACGGCTACCCGCATCACGGTTGACCCCGAGCTGCTTTGCCTGCCGTAAGTTCATTGAAATCCTGACATAACTCACTGGCGGCGCGAATACAGGTTCGCGCCGCCGTGATTTTTCTGGCAGGTTGTGATATAATAGAATTAACGATTGAACTACTGTTCAATCGTTAATTCTATTATATCGGCTGATTTAAATCAAGGTGAGATTAACTCGTAAATCCCATGCTAAAGAAGACCCTTTTTGCTTTCATAATTTGCAGCCTGGCACTGCACATTTGTGTCTTCAATAGCTTTATTATTGTCGAGCACGAGAAATTCCATGCCCAGATCAAGGGTGGTCTGGATACTTCCGATTCCCATACTCACGAAGATGACCTGCCCTCCGAGGCTAAACTAATCTTCTCGGTTTTTGTCAATCCGGCGGCCCGCGAATGGGGATTGCATCTCTCCAGCCGGGCTCTGGCGCTGAGCCCATTACTTCCCCCTCCCAAGAACATCTGATCATAGCAAAACTGTGTCTGCCTGCCAGCTTGTGATCTGGCAGGCCTGGTCTGTATATCCCAGGTGAGGTGTGTGCTGCGGGAGATGCAGCTTGCAGATTGATTCTGCATCCTGAGTTCACTGATGCTGACATTGCACATGGAGATTCGGGCGAATCGGGTCAGCAAATCCGGCAGCTTATCTTATCAATCCAGACAGGAAGGTTAAAAATGAAATCGTTAGCTAATTATGCACAAGCCTCGGTGATCCATACCGAACATGATCTACACACGCACGTTGATCCTCACCGCCGCAGCGCCTCAGGATTGTCCGATATTATTCTGGGTGGGCAGGATGGGCTGGTGAATGTGCTTGGCGTTATCTTGGGCGTGGCAGCCGCCTCCGGCGATCCGCGCCTGGTGATTGTCGCCGGCCTGGCAGCTACTTTTGCCGAATCGGTTTCGATGGGTGCGGTGGCGTTCACCTCTACCCTGGCAGATGCAGATTATTATGACAGTGAACACGCCCGCGAGCTGCGCCATATCGAACAGGCTCCCCGGCTTGAGCGTGACGAAGTGCGTCATATCTACGCCCAGAAAGGCTTCAAAGGTGAGCTGTTGGAGCACATCGTTGATACCATTACTGCCAACCCCGATGTCTGGGTGGCGGTGATGATGTCCGAAGAGCACCAGCTCACGCCGGTGGACCGCAAGCAGGCCTGGAAGGTAGCCCTGGTGGTGGGTTTTTCAGCTATCGTCGGCTCGCTCATCCCGCTGGCTCCATTCATATTCCTGGATGTGAGTACAAGCATGTGGGTTTCAGTTCTGATCACAGCCCTGGTGTTGTTTGGGGTGGGGGCATACAAGGCACATGTCACCGTGGGACGTCCTGGTCGTAGCGGCCTGGAGATGGCCCTTATCGGAACCCTGAGTGCGCTGGTGGGGTATGCGGTCGGCGCCTTGCTCAAGATACCCACCACACCGTGACCATTTGCAATGGGATTGTCATGAAAATATCTACGCCTGGCTTGCAGCTGATTTCCCATTGCCGTATACTAATATTGGTTGTTTGAGCAGCATGGGAATTAAAAAGATAACCTATTCAGGGAAATCTGGGGAGGAAATCGATGATACAACCACTTGCAAGTGCCGTACGATAATTCGCAAGACTGCATCTTCGATGCCAGCGAGGTGCTGAGTAGCCTGTTCGAGCCTTAGCCCTGGGGCGGATTCGTCCTCCCTGGTCAGCTCTCGATCTCCCAGGGCGCAGCGCCGTGCCCAGCTTGATTCAACGATGCCCGGATTGGCTCAGCCAGCTCGGGCATTATGTTTGCTGCCGCAGAGAGCAAGCCGATGCAGCCGGCGATCATCATATCACCGAAGGGCACCGCCATATAGGGGCGCAAACCGCCCGCGGCGGGCGTAGTCCGGAACAGCCCGCGCCGTGGGCCGGTGACCGCCACATCGAACATCCCCTGGCCCAAAAGAAGGGCTTCCGGGCTGTACACCAGCGCCCCATGCCCGTGATCATCGAATACTTCGCCGTGCGTCAGGCTGCCATCCGCAAGGGCGCGCAGCAGGTGCTCCAGCCGGGGCAGGTCGACCAGCCCGGTGTGGTGCTCAAAGACGCCCTCGATGCCCTGCGGTCCCAGGCGGAAGGCCAGGCTGTGAAAATTGCCTAGGTTGGCGATCAATTTACGCGGCGGCGCGGCTACCTGCGGGTCGTAGGTCGCCCCTAACACAGCCGCCGGGGCGCTGTCCATCACCAGCAGCGGCGCATCCACCCCCTGCGCGGAGGTGACCACCGCCTGCAGGCGGGTCATCTCGGGGGGCACATCTTCCGCCCGGTAAGCAAAGGAGCTGAGGCGGTTCTCCGCCCGGATGCGCCGATCCAGGTAGTCGAAGCGGAACTGGCGGTCGGATTCCTGCGGCGGGGCGTCGCCATGGTCGAAAACTGCCACTGCCACCGCCTCCAGGTCTGCCAGGCTGACGCCGAACAGGTCAAACGCGCGGGCGATGGCGTGGAAATCAAAGTCCGCCAGGCGCAGGCGCAGCACATGCTGGGGGAGTTGAAGCGCCTCATCGTCGCTGACCAGGCGGATGCCCATCTGCGCCACCTTCTCCAGGTCGTCGTTGAACGAGCGCGCCGCGTCAGGGGTGGCGTACACCGGCAAACCAGCTTTGAGGTGCGCCTCTGCCGCCCACTGGCTGGGCCCGCCGCCCATGGTCACCCCATAAAGCAGTACAGGCCGCCTCCGCCGTGCCGCTTCCCGGATCTGCCGGTGCACCATCATGGTTGGGGAGGGCACCACCAGCTTGAAGCCGTTCTCCAGGTCAAGGCGCGAGTCGTAGAGCAGGATATCCTGCGTGCCGGTGCCGATGTCAACGGTGATGATTTTCATAAGAAGGAAGTGTACCATACTTAGAAAATTGTTTCAAAAAACCATTGACACCGAACGAATGTTCTGGTAATATAATACTTAGAACGTCTGTTTTCACAGGCCGATGGAGGAAGAATATGATGACACCCCGCAAGCGCAGCGCAAACCTGACTGAACCTGAGATCAAGGTGCTCCAGATCCTGGAGGACTACTACATCAAGAACGGCTACCCGCCATCGATCCGCGATATCCTCACCGCAGGAAAATTTTCATCCACCTCGGTGGTCAATTACTACCTGAACCAGCTCGAGACCAGTGGTCACATTGAGCGCTCAGGGCATGTGTCACGCGGCATCCGCATCCTCAAACCATTCTCCGAGATTGCCCAGGGCCCTATCGAGAAGGCCGTTAAGCAGCTGCGCGAGACGATGGAAGAGGTGCTGCATATCCCCGTCCTGGGACGCATCTTCGCCTCCGCGCCCACCCTGCTGCCCGGCACAGACGGCTTTAGTGTGATCACCCCAGAGACCTTCGTCGACGTAGCGCGCAGCATGCTGCCGGCACGCGAGAAGGCTGACGAGCTGTATGCCCTGGAAGTGCGCGGGGACTCGCTGATCGATGCCATGGTCAACGATGGCGACATCGTCATTATGAAGCCGATCAAGGAAGTGCGCAATGGCGAGTTGGTCGCCATCTGGTTGGAAGACCGTGAAGAGACCACGCTGAAGTACTTCTTCCTGGAGAATGGCAAGGTGCGCCTGCAGCCTGCCAATCCGGAGATGAAGCCGATCATCATCGATGATCCCTCCCATGTCCGTGTGCAGGGTAAAGTGGTCATGGTCATCCGACCACTATAATTTATATAATCGATAAAAATACATCCAGCGGCGCTGCAGCGCCGCTGGATGTTCATTTTTGCGGGTATGTACGGGCGCAGGGGCGCCTGTAGGGGATGATGATCGTAAAACTACACCTGAGCCCCTACTGGCGCAGCACCGCTCCCAGCTCCTGCTCCAACCGGCGCAAGATCTTCTGGCGGATGCCCGCCACATCCTGGTCGGTCAGGGTGCGGTCGGAGGCCTGGTAGGTGATGGAATACGCCAGGCTCTTCTTGCCGGCGCCAATCTGCTCGCTGCGGTAGATGTCGAACAGGCGCACGCCGGTCACAGACTTGCCGCCAGCCTGGCGGATGGTACCCGCCACGCGCTCGGCGGGCAGCTCCTCCGCCACCACCACTGCCAGGTCTTCCAGCACCGGCGGGTAGGCGGGCACGGATGAGACCGTGTAGCGCACCTGCGTCTGGTCGATCAGCGCCTGCAAATCCAGGTCAGCCACCAACACCGGTGCGGGGGAGAATTCAAAGCGTTCCGCCACCAGCGGGTGCAGCTCGCCGAAGATGCCCAACGACTGCTCGCTGGAGAATACCTCTGCGCACTTGCCAGGGTGGTAGGTGGGGTGCTGCGCAGGCTCATAGCGCAGCTCGGGCACGTGCAGCTGCTCCAGCAGCGCGCTGACCACCCCTTTCAGGTCATAGAAATCCATCTCCTGCATGTCTGCTGTCTGCCAGCCGGGCAGGCTGCGCGGACCGGTAAGCAGGATGCCCAGGCGCTGCGGCTCGGTGGGCAGTCCGCCATTAGGATTGGGAATGAACACCGGGCCCACTTCAAACAGCGCCATGCGCGGGCGCATGCGGGCGCTGCGTTCGGCGGTCTCCAGCAGCCCGGCGACCAGGCTCTGGCGCAGGGCGGTGCGCTCGCTGGTGATCGGGTTGACCAGCTTCAGGTAGCCTGCTTCGTCCAGCGGGGTTCCGGCGGGAAAGCGCCGGCTCTCTCGTTCGGGGGTGGTCAGGCGGTGGCTGACGATCTCCTGCAAGCCCATACCGATGAGCAGCTCACGCACGTGGTCTTCGCCGTCCTGCAGCGGGTTGTTACGCTGCGGGGGCAGCAGGCCTGAAAGGCGGGTTTCGGGGATGCGGTCATAGCCGTAGATACGGGCGATCTCTTCGATCAGGTCGGCTTTGCCCACCAGCCCGCTCGAGATGTCCAGGCGGTGATTGGGGGTTTTTGCCAGGATGGCGCCGCTGGACGTCACCTGGCATTCGAACTCCAGGCTTTCCAGGATGCGCACAATCTCATCCTGCATCACCGGGATACCCAATAAAGCCTGCACTTCCTGCGAGGTGATCTCCACCGCCGGATCTTCGGGGGGAAGCGGGTAGATATCCACCAGCCCCGGTGAGATGGTGCCGCCAGCCAATTGCTGCATCAGCTTGAGCGCCCGGCGCACGCCGCGCTCCGCCTGGGCGGGATGCACACCGCGCGAAAAGCGGTAAGCCGCCTCGGATTGCAACTTCTGCGCTGCCACGGTGCGGCGGATGTTGATGTTGTTCCACGCCGCACCCTCCAGCAGGATCGCCGTGGTGCGCTCGGATATTTCTGACTCCTGCCCGCCCATCACGCCGGCGATGGACAGCGCCCCGGCGGTGTCGCACACCAGCACGGTGAAATCGTCCAGTGGGCGGTCGACGCCATCCAGCGTGGTCAGCTCCTCGCCGGGTGTGGCGGTGCGGGTGATGATGGTTGGCATCTCCCCCTCGGCGCGCTCTACCAGCACGCTGTAATCGAAGGCATGCAGCGGCTCGCCCACCTCGAGCATCACATAATTGGTCACATCGACGATATTGCTGATTGGGCGCATACCCGCCAGCTTGAGCCGCCGCTGCATCCAGTAGGGACTGTCGCCGAGGGTGATGCCCTCGATCAGCCCGACCACAAAGCGCGGGTTCATTTCCGGATTGGTGATTTGGATGGCGGCGCGCCCCTTGATTGCCGCTCGGGCGGTGGGGTAATCGTAGAACCCATCCGGCAGGCGCAGCTTCTGTCCGGTGATGGCAGCAATCTCGCGCGCCACACCCAGCATATTGGCGTCGCGGGCCACGTTAGGGGTCAGGTTGATCTCCAGCACCGCGTCGCCCATGTAATCGGCCAGCGGCATGCCCACCGGCGCATCCTCGTCGAGGAAGATGATCCCCTCGTGATCCTCCGAGATGCCCAATTCCTTCTCCGAGCAGGCCATCGAATAGGACTCGACGCCGCGGATCCTGGCGCGCTTGAGCGTGGTCAGCACCTGCCCCGGTTGGTGCCCATCATAGATCATCGCTCCTTCGCGGGCGTAAGCCACCTTGATCGGCTTGGGTAGGGGGCCTGACCCCTTGAAGGGCAACAGGTTGGGCGCGCCAGTCAATACAATTTGGATAGCCGCACCGTCGTCCAGGCGGCACAACACCAGCCGGTCGGCATTGGGATGCGGCATCACTTCCAGCACAGCGCCGACGACGATCTTATCCGGCTCCCAGGATAGCCCGCTGATGCGGGTTTCCGGACGGGAGTGACCGCCGGGCATGCCTGCTGCAGAGGTATCATCCATTGCCAGCCCAACATACAGCACCGCTTCCACTTCCAGCCCCGCCATGGTCAGGCGGTGGATCAGCTCGGGCAGCGGCAGGGTGATCTCGACGAAATCTTTAAGCCACGAAACAGGTACTTTCATCAGATTCTCTCCTCGCCTTCCTGCCCCTAGAATTGTTCCAGGAAGCGCAGGTCATTGGCCCACATATAGCGGATATCCTCGATCAGGTGGCGCAGCATGGCGATGCGCTCGGTGCCCAACCCGGCAGCGAAGCCGGAGTAGACCTGCGGGTCATAACCGCCATTCTGCAGCACGATGGGGTGCACCATGCCGCAGCCCATGATCTCCAGCCAGCCCGTCCCACCGCACGTATTGCATCCTTGCCCCTTGCACAGGATGCACTCGAAATCCACCTCCGCCGAGGGCTCGGTGAAGGGGAAGTAGGAGGCGCGCCAGCGGGTGTGCACCTCGGCGCCAAACAGCCGGCGGGCGAAGTCGTTGATCGTGCCCTTCATATCGGCGAAGGTGATGCCCTTGTCGACTGCCAGCACCTCGAGCTGGTTGAATTGCGTCTCCTTACGGGCACTGATCTGCTCGTAGCGGTAGCACATGCCCGGCAGGATGGCGCGTACTGGCTCGGGGTAGCAGGCGCGCATGGCATGCACCTGCCCAGGGGAGGTATGCGTGCGCAGCAGGACGCCGGGTTGGGTCGTGTGGAAGGTATCCCACATGTCGCGCGCCGGGTGGTGCGGCGGCATGTTGAGCAGCCCGAAGTTGAACTCGTCGCTCTCGACCTCGCTGGTGCGGTAGACCTGGAAGCCCATATCCATGAATGTGCGGATCACTTCGCCCATGGCTTTGTTTGCCGGGTGAGGGCGTCCGAGCGGCAGGGGGCGCCCGGGCATGCTTACGTCCAGGCGCTCGGCTTCCAGGGCGCGGCGCAGCGCCGCCTGGTGCAGCGCTTCGGCCTGTCCAGCGAGGGCGGCTTCCAGGGCGCGCTTGACCTCGTTGGCGCGCCGCCCGATGAGCGGGCGCTCCTCCTTGCTGAGCTTGCCGAGCTGGTCAAAGACCAGCATCAGCGGTGCCGAGCGCCCCAGGTGGGCGATGCGCCAGGCTTCCAGCGCGGCCTCGTCGCCTGCCTGAGCCAGCGCCTGGCGGGCATTTTGTTCAATCTGATCGAGCTGTGCGAGCATATCTACCTCCATACATCTTGGTCTCTGCCTGGGATACGGGCATTTGACAACAAAAAACCCGCCCCGGTCAAGGGACGGGAGGCATTTCCCGCGGTACCACCCTTGTTCGTGGACAACTGGAACACAGTCGCACGCTCTCGCACCGACGCCGGCGAACTGCGTCCGCAGGGTATCGGCTCCCCCGCTAACGCTGGGGCTGCGGGTCTGGCTAATAGACCTGCGTGTCAGGTCATTCACCGGGCCGGCTCGAGAGGGAACTTCACCTGGCTGCCGCCGGGCGGGGGTCTCAGTCTCAGCCCGCCGCTTCCCTGTCGGTTTACACCAGGATACTTTCCTCTGTCAATGCCGTTAGATAGGCTAATTATCTGCAAATCCGGGGTTCTGTCAAGGTGCTATGTTGGAACGTTGTAGGTTGGAACGTTAGAAGGTTGTACGTTTAAGTTAAGTCTGCAGATTGGCATTTCTGAGGGCGGCTGGGTGCCGGCTGCGGGCATTCGTTTTGTTTGCGGACAAAATAAAGGAACGAATGGGGGAGGATGTACTGGTCAGCGGATGGGTAACGGATTAGCGGATGTTGGGTGACAATTAGGACATGGGGAGGATGAAATGATCATTGGTGATAGAGGTAAATGATTAGTACGAATACAACGAATGGACGAATGGGACGAATAATTCTTTATTGGTGGGTAGAGAGATCGTGAGGATTTTGGGAATATTATAGTACAGATGTTCTAATTTCACAAGTCCAAAATGGAAATTGGTTCGGTCCTTGTAGGTTGTGGTTGAGGGCGGTGCTTATCCAGGCTGAAGTCTAATAGAACCCAGCCCGAAACCCAACATTCACCTTGATTCCTCATAGCGAGAATACACAACCAAATCCTGCTCCCAGCCCAGAACTCTGCCAGAAGCAGCGTGCGACCTCAGACTCGGCACAGGCATGCACGCGAACCGTTCCGGTGCCGTACTGGCGCAGCACGACTACCGCCTGCTGCACCAGTGCCGAGCCAATGCCAGCGCGGCGTACCTGCGGTTGGACATACAGCTCTTCGATCTCGCCAACCAGGCCTTCCAGCACCGGGTGGGAGGCTGTGTGGGCGGTGAGGAAGCCGACCAGTCCGCTCTCTGCCTCCGCCACCAGGCAGAAGGCCTGCGGGTGGGCAGCGTATTTACGCAGGGCGGCAAGCACACCGGCTGCCTCGGATGCGGAGAGGCCTGCGCCAGCCGCCTCAAGGCTGTTGGCATTCCATAGATTTAAGACTGCTTCAGCTTCGCTTTCAAGCATCTTCCTGATTTGGGACATATCTCACCTTATCCTTACATCGCCCGGTTTTAGCCGCCGGAGGGCGGCGTTGTGCTCTTTAGTTGCGGTTTATGGCTATTAGCCAATAAATCCCGCAACCGGTGAGTCAGGGCGGGTCATCCAGGCAAGGCTTCTATGCCTGAAATTACCCAAAGAGGCGATAGTCTCGAGCCTGCCAGGGGTCAGACCCGCCCCTACAGTCACGGTAAATATATGTTAATTTTCATCAACCGCCGCCGCCTACCGTCCCGGCAATATTCAGCGCCCGCTCGATATCCTTGACCCGGTGGTCAGCGGAATGCCCGTCCAGGTCGTAGGGCCATTCCACTTTGCGCTCCCTGGCGCTGAACCAGGAATCCGGGGCCGCCTGCAGCGCTTCCAGCGCCTGCTGATGCACCTGGCGGTGCCAGGCGAGCACGTCCTGGGGCGGGCGGTCGTGCCAGCGCAGGTATACCAGGCGGTTGCCATCGGTTTCGCCCAGGCCGCGCTCTTCGCGGGGGACGGGCTGCCTGTGGATGGCACGGATGACATCCGCCTTCCAGTGGGTGATGTGCGCCAGGGCGTCTTTCACCGTCCAGGGGTCTTTGGTTTCGGGGCGGGGCAGGGGCAGCGCCCACTGGAGTTCGGTGAGGTTGGCGACCAGGCTATCCAGCAGGGCGAACTCCTGGGTGGTGCGCTGGATGACTTCTTCACGGGTGTGTTTCATAAGGAAGACTCCTTCTAGCTCAACAATTAATATGGCGCTGGGATGATACAGATATGATACCAGACATTTTTTGGTGGTACAGGCAGCGCAAAAACCTCACAGGTTTCCAAAAACCTGTGAGGTCTCGATGGGTTCCGGTGCGTTCAAATGCGAATGCACCCTACTATTATCAGGGTTTCATTCGCGCTCATTGGCGTCATTCGCGGATGACTCTTTTTGGATCATCCTTCAATTGCCTGGGGTATAATTCACCCGATGACTTCCCGATACTTGTTCCTGCCTATCATGCTCACTTTGGTTTTCCTGCTGGCAGCCTGTAATGGCGACTCAACTGCCAGCCCTACCGCTCTCCAATCAGAATTGGCCGCCACGGAGACTCGCTCCCCCGACCAGCCCACGGACACCCCCGCTCCACCCACGGCGACGCCTGAGCCACTGAAAGCCACGATCAACGGTGAGCCGCTGACGCTGGCGGAATACGAAACCGAACTGGCCCGTTTCCAGGTTGCTCAGGCCGAGACTGGCACGATTCTGGCAACAGAAGAGGCAGCAGCCTGGGTGCTTGACAGCCTGATCAATTCATTCCTGCTGGCGCAGGCGGCTGTGCAGGCCGGGTTTGTGGTCGATGAGGCGAGCGTGCAGACCCGCATGGATGAGCTGGCAACCCAGGGCGGCACACAGCCGCTGGTCGATTGGATGGCAGCGCACAACTATACCGAAGCGCAGTTCCGCCAGGCTTTGAGACGTGAGATGGCCGCGGCGTGGATGCGTGAGCAGATCGCTGCCAATGTGGAAGAGACCGCCGATCAGGCACACGCGCGCCAGATTTTGCTATATAATTCTCAACAGGCAGAGCAGGTGCTGGCGCTGCTGCAGGGCGGGCAGGATTTCGCCGAGCTGGCGGAGGATTATGACCCGGTCACCGGCGGCGACCTGGGATGGTTTCCCCAGGGATACTTGTTCAGCAGTGCGGTGGAAGAGGCCGCTTTCAACCTGCAGCCCGGGCAGTACAGCGGTGTGATCGAGACACCGATAGGCTTTCACATTGTGCAGCTGGTCGAGCGCGACCCGCAACACCCGCTCAGCTCAGACGCCCGCCGGGCACTGCAGCGCCTGGCGTTGAGCACCTGGCTGGTGGAACACCGCAGCCAGAGCGACATTGCGGTGCTGCTGCCCTGACCAACTGATACGGGAGAGGATGCGATGGATGCTTTTGATAAAGTAGATGCTCGAAGGGCGCCGCGCCGGCGCGGTGGCTTTAACCTGGTGTGGAATGTGCTGGCGGCGATCCTGCTGATGATGACCCTGTGTGTGGTGCTGATCGTCTTTGCAATCTATGTCAACCCAAACAGCACCTGGAATCCTTTTCCCCCACCCACGCTATACCCCACCCCGGCACTACCGACCGCCACCAGCACGCTGCGCATGACCCTGGAACCCTCCTGGACGCCCACCGTTGCTATTCCCACCCAGACGGAGACCCCAGCCCCGACCAATACGCCGCTGGTGACGGCGACGCCTATCAGCCTGCCTGCATCCGAAACCCCATCCGGACCGACGGCGACACCCGGTGATTTTGCCTTTGTGTTAATGGATGGCAGCCCGTCCGCGATTCCCGGCGATGCCTTCCATCCCGAGCTGGGCTGTGAATGGGTGGGCGTGGCGGGGCAGGTATTGGGATTGAACGGGGAACCGATACCCTCCCAGTTCATCCATTTGGGCGGCTCGCTGGAGGGGGATACGGTCAGCCGGCTGACGATCACCGGCAGTGCCCCCGCCTATGGCCCGGCGGGCTTTGAGTTCATCATCGCCAACCGGCTGGTGGGTACCACGGGCACACTGTGGATCCAAATGGAAGACGTCCAGGGCCTGCCGATGTCCGAACGGATTTACTTCGATACCTACGCCGATTGTGAGCGCAACCTGGTGTTGATCAACCTGCAGCAGGTGCGCTGAGTTTGAAAATATCTCAAAACGAAGGAGAACCGGCGCTCAGGCACCGGTTCTCCTTCGTTTTGGGAATATAAAGTTTATCCTTCTCCGCTGATCTCGCACCAGGTGGATTTGAGCAGCAGGGCGTCGGCTTCCATCACCGGGCTTTCGCACAGGATACGCCCACCACAATTGGAGTCTGCCAGCGCCCGGAAGAGCTCTTTAAAGTTAAGGTCGGCGTCTTTCAACTCCAGGTGCTCCTTCTCGCCCTTGGGACCGTAGGCGATGCCGGAAAGGTGGATGTGCAGGCTGCGCAGCGCCGATGCTCCCAGCGCCTCTGCGATCTGCTCCAGCGCCGCGGCGAACTCGGGGTAGGTATTGACGCTGCCATCACCCGGGCGGGCGTGCAGATGGGCGAAGTCGACGCAGGGTTCAACGCCGGGCACGCCGCGGCTCATCGCCAGGGTGTCTGCCAGCGAGCCGAGCATGGCGGATTTACCCATCGTCTCCGGGCGCAGGCGGACGGGGTTGCCCGCCAGCGCGCAACTCCTCCTGGCAGCCGTGCAGGCGTTCGATTGCCAGCGGCAGCACCGCTTCCGGCGGCAGGCCAAAATATGAGCCCGGATGGAAGACGATATCCGTGGCCCCCGCCAGGCTGCCGTAAACTGCCGCGTCCATCAGCCGCTGGCGGGATTTGGGCCATTCCACATCATCAGCGTTCAGGTTGATGAAGTAAGGTGCGTGCACGCTGATGGAGACATCCTGCGTTGCGGCTTCCTGCCGGATGACGGTGCAGGTTTCCGGCGTCACCCGCACGGCGCGCACCCAACCCAATTCGAGGGCGTCCAGCCCCAGCGTGCGCAGGTATTGGATGGCACCCACACTGCCGCCCGGTTTTTTGGGGGTATCGAGCGGCGAACCGACCGTGCCAAAGCGAAATGAGAGGGTCATCTATTACCTCCGAATAATTGTCATTGCGGGTACCTCCACGGCACTCCGCGTACTTCATTCACGGCGAAACTGTCATTGCGAAGGCGGGTGTTCTTCCAGCCTGAAGCAAGCTCTCCGCCGGCAGGGAGACCACTTCGCTCCGCTCGTGGTGACAGTACTTATTACCATCCCCGGATCTTTTCCCACAGCGGCGGCCCAATCACCAGCAGGCCGATCAGGATCGAGGCCAGGGCGGCGATCAGCACCGCCGCGGCGCCGACATCTTTGCTGACCCGGGCCAAATTATGCCGCTGGTGGTTGGCTGCCAGGTCGACCACGGCTTCCAGGGCGGTGTTGAAGAACTCAGCCGACCAGACCAGGGCAATTGCCAGGATGATCAGCGCCCAATCGCGCGCCGGCAGCCCCAACCAGAAGCAGACGATGATGACGAGCAGGCTGACCACGGCGTGGATCCAGGCATTGTGCTGGGTGCGGATGACATGCCACCAGCCGGCAAAGGCATAGCGCAATGAGCGCAGGCGCGAGCGGAAGAAATCAGTCATGTGCGGGGAATTTATCCGGCGGGCGGATTCAGGTCAACCCCAGCAGGGGGGAATTGCGGCTGCCCAGCAGGTTCATGATCGCATCCTGGGCAGTCTGCATACGCGCCGTCTCGTCCGCTGCGCCGTGATCATGTCCCCGCAAATGCAGCACGCCGTGGACAACCAGCAGCTGCAGCTCCTCGAGCAGGGTGTGCCCCCCGGAGGCTGCCTGCGCCTGGGCGCGCGGCAGGGAGATGAGCACATCGCCCAGATAGCGGGCCTGGGTATCCGGGTCGGTGTATTCAGCGGGGAAGGAGAGCACGTCGGTGGGCGCGTCGATGCCCAGGTACTGCTGGTTGTACTGCTGCAGCAGGCTGTCATCACCGACCACCAGGGTGAGCTCTGCTTCAGCTTCCGCCTGGGTGTAAGCCAGGGTTTGCCGGGCAGCGTTTTCGAGCAGGGCAGGATCCAGCGGCAGATCGAGCTGGGATTCAATGTGGATCATGATTTAAGCCTCATCGGGGGGAGTATTCGATGCCTGGTTCTGGCAACCTATCTGGATCGGGGAACGGTTTGTACTTCCGAGACCAGCTTGGGGTATGGGATGCGGGGATGGTAAACACCCCGCAGGGTGGCGGTGAATGAATCGATCACTTCCTGGAGGTCCTTGAGGGTCAGGTCGGTATCATCGAGCTGCCCGGATTCCAGGCGCGCCTGGACAATACTGGAAATCAGCTTGCGCAGCTCTTGCTCATCTTTCGGATGTTCGGCGCGCATGCGCGCCTCGGCGCCGTCGGCCAGCATCAGCAGGGCAGTTTCGAGCGATTGAGGGCGGGGACCGGGGTAGCGGAATTTTTCGGGATCAACCTGGCTTTGGTTGCCGTTGGCCAGCTTGACTGCCTGGGTGTATTGGTAGTTCGCCAGGCCATTGCCATGGTGTTCCTGAATGAAATCTTGCAGGCGGCGGGGCAGGCGGTATTTGCGCGCCAGCTCCAGGCCATCGGTGACATGGCGGATGATGGTGGCGGCGCTGTCCTGCGGGTCAATATCGTTGTGCGGGTTGAGGTTGCTGGGAAGCTGATTTTCGATGAAGAAGAAGGGGTTGAGCGCTTTGCCACAGTCATGGTACAGCGCGCCAACCCGAGCCAGCATGCCATCGGCGCCAATCCGTTCGGCGGCCTGTTCTACCAGGTTGGCCAGCTGCAGGCTGTGCTGGTAGGTGCCCGGTGCATTGCGCAGCAAGAACTGCAGCAGCGGGTGGTCCGGGCGGGAGAGCTCGATCAACTGCAGGGCGGTGGTGGTGCCCAGGAATTGAGCACTGTAGAAATGCAGCAGCAGGGCAATGCTGGCTGAGGCAACGCCACTGACCACTGCCGCTCCTGCCAGGGTAGCCAGCCCGATCCAATCTGAGGAGGGGGAAAGCAGGCGGTAAACAATGGCAACGGCTGCGCCAGACAGGGCGATCGCCAGAGCCGCCCAAAAAAATGAAGTAACCCGCTGGGCACGGCGCAGGGCGAAGATGCCAAAAATGCTGGCGATGATGTAATAAATATCCAATGCCAGGGCATCGGGGATGCCAAACGTGGTCAGGATCACCAGGGGCAGGGTGGCAACAATAGCCAGCTCCGCAGAGAAGAGGGCGGATACCGTCAGGCTGTAAGCCATGATGGGGAACAGGTAGGGGATGACCGAATGACCTGGAATGGTCAGGCGGGCAATCAGCAGGAAGAGGATGAAGAGAACGACCAGCACTCCCAGGTTGCGCATGCCGCGGTTCCCCTCGATGAGCTCCGGATGGCAGCGCAGGTAAATGAATGAATAGGCGAGGGTGAGCAAGGTCAGCAGGGTGGCGCTGGTAGCATCCTGCCAGCTGCTGCCGGGCTGCACCAGGTTGAACTGCAGCAGCGCTTCGTAGTCTAACTCGCTGATCAGCTGGCCGCGTTGGACGATGACCTGGTTGGCAGCATAACTGACGGTTGCCGGAGGCACCGCAGCGCGCGCTTCCTGGCGGGCGGCTTCGGTCAGATCAGCGTTGTACAGGCTGTTGGGGACGACAAATGCCGTCGCCAGTTCGGCAACGATTGCCGCCTGGTCGATCGACAGGCTCAGGTTGACCAGGGTGGGTACATCCTGCAAGGCATCATCCAGCTGATTCTCACGGATGGTGCCGCGCATCACCTGCTCCAGCACGACAATCGATTCCTGGCTGACCACCTGCCAGCGGGTGTCCGAGAAGGCCAGGATGGCCTGGCTGGTGTCCCGGTCAAGGGTCACGTTTTCCAGCGCGGCCAGATCGGTCAGCTTTTGCTCCGGAGAACCGTATGCATCGGCGCGCACGTTGCCGATATATGCCAGCACGGTGCGCAGATCCTCCAGCTGCTGGCGGGCGATGGTGGGGTCTGGGGTGGAGTAGACCGCGGCAACCGCCTTCGCCGCCACCTCTTGCTCTCTCGCCGTCAGGATCTCACTCGGGTAGGTGAAGGAATAGGGGGCATTGATCTCGTATGGGGCTACCTCGTCGATGCGCAGGGGTGACTCCAGCAGATCGCTCAGCATGGGGAAGAGCAATGCCATCAGGGTGACGGCGAAGGTAAGGGCAGCGACAAGCCCGAGAAAAATCGGGCGGCGAGAAAACAGGGCGTTTTTTGCCACGTTTATGCCAGCAGTTTACGGACGACCTGGGAAGCCTGGTCGCCGGTGGCGCGCCCCTGCAAGCGCGGCATGAGCACTTTCATCACCTGACCCATCTCCTTGAGCGAGGTCGCCCCGGCTTCCTGGATTGCCTGGCGGGCCAGGGCTTCTAATTCGGCGGGGTCGAATGCCTTGGGCAGGTAGTGCTCCAACAGGATGATCTCCTGCTCGGAAGATTGCACCAGGTCGGGGCGGTTGGCGCGCTGTGCATCGGCAATGGATTCGCGGCGCGATTTCACTTCCTTCTGGATAATGGCAAGGGTAGCAAACTCATCCAGCGGGCTGTTTTTCTCAATTTCAGCCAGTTTTATGGCTGAGATCGCCATGCGCAAGGTGTTCTTACGCAGCACATCCCCGCCACGCATGGCATCTTTCAGATCGGATTGGAGTTGTTCTTTCAAATTCATACGCTTGCATCGCTCCTGTCACAAATTATACCTTGCATCCCGCCACCCGACGATGCAACCAATTCGACCAGGCTGATCTGGTTCCACCGGTCCTGGCGGGATTGCGCGGTCACGCGGAGGTAGTTGTCTGTCAATCCAGAGAGCTGCCAGGTGTGGTCGCCGTCAGGCTGCGAGCTTTCCCACAGCACGGGCAGCCGCTGACCGGTGAACTGCGCCTGGTAGCGCTGTTCTGCCTGGGCAAAGAGCTGCCGCAGCTGCCGGCTGCGTGCTTTGCGCAGCGCGTAAGGAACCTGATCGGGCATGCAGGCAGCCGCGGTACCGGGGCGGGCAGAGTAGCTGAATACGTGCCCACGGGCGAATTTCATGCTGCGGATGAACGCCTGGGAGGCAGCAAATTCCGCCCTCGCTCTCGCCGGGGAAGCCGACAATGATGTCGGTGGTGATGGCGATGCCGGGGATGGCAGCCCGGGCATTCTGCACCAATTGGGCATAAGCCTGCGGGGTGGTCTTGCGCGCCATGCGGCGCAGGGTGGCAGCGCAGCCCGACTGCAGCGGCAGGTGCAGGTGGCGGCACAGGCGCGCATCCTGCCAGAGCGCGAAAAAGCGCAGCTCCAGGTCCCAGGGCTCCAGCGAAGAAAGACGCAGGCGGGGCAGGTGCGGGTCGGCGAGCAGCGCCTGGATCAAATTCGTCAGCTCACTGGCGGGATGCAGGTCTGCACCCCAGGCGCCCAGGTGGACACCGGTGAGGACGATCTCGAGTGCGCCTCCCGCCAGTGCCGCGGCGACATCCTGCTGAATCGCCTGGATCGAGTGGCTGCGGCTGGGGCCGCGCGCCAGGCAGGTGATGCAGTAGGTGCAGCGGTTATCACAGCCATCCTGGACCTTGATGAAGGCGCGTGTGCGCTGGTGGGCTCCTGGCAGGGGCTGGCGGGTGGTGGGTGTCTCGGCGCGTTCCGAAGGGCTCGCGGGGAGCAAACTGGCGACGAGATGATCTTTGTCCAGGTTGGTGATCACATGGGATACGCGCGGCAGTGCAGCGGCAGCTTCCGGTTCCATAGTTGCCCAGCAGCCGGTGGCCACAATTTCAGCCGCGCCCAGGCGAGCTGCCTGGCGGATCTTCTGGCGCGAATCCGAGGCAGCCTGGGAAGTTACCGTGCAGGTGTTGATCACCACCAGGTCGGCCTGGTCAGGGGAGGCGACCAGCATATGCCCGGCGGCGCAGAACTGGCGCGCAAAGGTCTCGATCTCGCTCTGGTTCAACCGGCAGCCGATGGTATCCAGGTAAATGTTCATAGGAACGGACAGGGTGCTGCGGTGCTCTCCCCGAGACCGCAACACCCTTGGATAGGTAAGCTGTGTGCCCGTGTTGGGATTATGGCTGGTAGACGTAGAAATTGTCGAACAGGACGTCTGTGCCAGCTTCGTCATACGTGCCAGCGATCAAGCCGACGTTGCCGGAGGTATAGTTCGCATCTATTTGTTGGTCAACCTGGGTGCCGTTGATGAACAGGGTCAGGGTCGAGCCAACACAGTCAAAGCGGATATGGTTGGTGTCGGTGCCGAGATTGATCAGATCGGAGGGGACCAGGTTTTCACGCCCGATGACGCTGTATTCACCCTCACTCATTTTCAGAATGCCGTAATACCCATCCGAACTGATGGCAGCAAAGTAAAAATGGGTGGTGTCCTGGTAGCGGCAGATGATGCCGTAATCGTTGTTGTCTGATCCGCCGTACTTGGTGGCTTCCACTTCGATGCGCACATCGGTGAAGTTGAAGTTCCCGGGGTTGCTCCAGGCATCGCTGAGGGTCTTATTTACGATGATCTGGTATGCGCCATTATTATAGGCGGTCTTATAATCGTCACCCTCAGTTTGATCCCAGCCGCTGGTGATGGAGGAAAAATCATCCGAGAAGAGAATGTCTCCCGGTTTTTTTTCACCCTGGCAGGCAGCTAAGGAAAGCGCAAGCAGGAAGAGGGTGATCAGGATGGTAAATTTAACTTTCATAAGGCGCTCCTTTTTGGGTCTTGATAGTCTAGAAATTTTATCATTAGAACGCGATTTATCCGGGAGAGATTTGCCAGGTTCCAGATAAAAGCAGCCACAGCACTATGCTGCCCAGCAGGCACAGGGCAGCCAGGGCGGCTGTGGCGAGCAGGATCCACAACCAGATGGGGGGGCGCTTACGGTTGATCCGCTGCGGCTCGTTGGGCAGATGAACCGGCGGCAGTGGGGTGTCGGCACGCTGGACGAGTGGCGCGGCAGGCTGTAGCGGTTGTTCCGGCAGTCGCCCGACGGCAGCCACCGGGGTTTCGGGGAGATGCACCCGCCTTGGAACAGGCGACTGCATGCGGGCGGTGGGCTCTTCTTCCGGGATGGGTGGGTTTTTCAGGGTCTTGTTGGCGATCAGCATCAAAGCCTGTGCCAGGCTGGCAGCCGACTGGTAGCGTTGCTCGCTTTCTTTAGCCATTGCCTTATCGATCACATCCTGGCATTGATAAGGGAGATTTGCATTCACATCCGCCAGCCGCGGAATGGATTCGGTAAGGTGTTTGACGGCTACCCCCAGGGGCGTGGTAGCCTCATAGGGCTGTCTGCCAGTCAGGGCTTCAAAAAGGATAGCGCCCAGGCTGTAGAGGTCACTGCGCCGATCAATATTGGCGTCGCCACGCGCCTGTTCTGGGCTCATATATGCCGGCGTGCCGACCATCCCTTCCCCGGTCAGGGCGGCATTACCGGCGGCGATATGGGCAATGCCAAAATCGGACAGGTAGGCGTTGTTGTACGTGTCGAACAAGATGTTGGCAGGTTTGAGGTCGCGGTGGATGATGTCCTTAGCGTGAACATGATCCAGCGCGGCGCTCAGCCGGGTGAAAATGCGGCTCACCTCACTGAGCGAGAGGGGGGCGGACTTGATCTTCTGGGCCAGCGACCCGCCAGGCATGTAGCGCATGACCAGGTAGGGTTGGCCTGCTTCTTCACCAAAATCATAGACCGGGACGATGGCGGGAAATTCCAGCGCGGCTACAGTCTGGGCCTCGCGTTCGAAGCGAGTGCGAAAGGTGAGATCCTGGGTCAGATTGGCTGGCAACAGCTTGATCGCTACTTCGCGTTTGACATACGGATCAAACGCCAGGTATACCGTGGCCATCCCACCGCGGGCAATCTCTGATTTGATGGCATAGCGCCCAATATTCGCCGGGTTCATAAGTTATATTCTAGCACAGGCACAGGGATTACGGATAATAATAGGTGATGAATCTTTGTGCCTGGGTGGCGGTCCAGGTGCCGCTACCCAGCGATGCTGCCAGGTCGAATTCCTGGCGGGCGCGCTGCATTTCGCTGCGCTGGGTGAAGACCATCCCCAGGTGCAGGTGTGCCGGTGCATAGCTGGGATCGCTTTCCAGTGCTTTGAGCAAAAAACGCTCGGCGCTGTAAATATCCTCCAGGATGAGCATGGTATGACCGAGCAGATCCAACGAGCGCGCATCCTGTGGGGCAAGGATCACCGCGGTGCGGGCAGCGGGCAGAGCGATCTCGCGCACCTGGATGCGATAGGACAGGGAAAATTCTGCCAGCAGGCGGTAAAACATAGGATCATCCGGGGCGAGAGATATTGCCTGCTGGTAGGCTGCCAGGGCAGCAGGCAGGTCGCCCGCCTGGGCGAGGGCATTGGCAAGCTCGGCATGCAGCAGGGGATTATCCGGCTCAATGCTCAGGGTGCTGCGGATATAGCCGGCAGCCTTTTGAGGGTCACCCTGACGCGACCAATACAAGCCCATCAGCAGGTTGGCAGAAACGGAGGCAGGTTCCAGGCGCAGTGCCTGCTGCAGGTCTGCCAGCCCGGTGTATTTCGAGGCGGAAGCTGAGGCGGTATGCTGACGGGCTTCTCCCAGGAAAGCCCAGGCTTCGGCATAATCGGGTCTGAGCTGAGCAGCTTTGCGGAAGGCGGCTTCAGCCAGGCGCCATTCATCCAGCGTTGCCAAGACGCGCCCGGCAGCGGTCAGGGTGTAGGCTGGCTCTTCAAACAGGGTGGCGGTGCGGATTTTGCGCTGCAGCTCAAGCGCACCACCGGCGAGGCTGGGATCAAGTTGGGCGGCTTGAGCCAGGTAGGCAAGGGCGGCTTCCGGATCATACGTAGCATAGAGCAAACCGAGGCGGTAATTCAGGCTGGCATCGGCAGGGTTGTACTGCAGCATCCGGCGCAGGGAATCGATGGCGGCAGGGATATCCTGGCGCGCCAGGGCATGCTCAGCCAGGCGCTGGTAGATTTCGGGCGTGGGCGCCAGCTCGGCTGCCCGCCGCCAGATGGCGGCAGCCATCAGGCTGTCCCCGGCTTGCTGGTACGCATCCCCCAACAGCAGCAGGTCGGCAGGCGCCAGGCGGCTGGCGAGGCGGGGTCGTTCCAGGATGTCGATCGCCTGAAGCGCGTTACCGCTCTGCAGCGCATAGCGCGCCGCCAGCAGGGGCAGGTCGAAGCGCCAGGGTGTCTGCTCGGCTGCCAGGACGGTTTGGCTGAACGCTGTGGCGAAATCCTCCCGCTGCAACGCCTGGTGCGCCTGATCCAATGCCTGGCGCATGGCATGCGGGCGAGGTGCCAGGTTGAGCAGGGCAATCAGGATGCCTGCCAGCAGGATGCGCAGGGTTAATCCCCAGCGGGTATCAGAAAGCATAGCTATATTATAGGCATTTTTAAGAATCAAGGATGGGTGAATTTCGATCCCCAGGCAAGTTGGGGCACGTTATAATTAGGCTGTTATTGTAGCGCTGGAACCAACTCATAAGGAGGAGCAAGATGGATTTTTCCTTAAACGATGAGCACCGCATGGTACAGCAAATGGTGCGCGATTTTGTCGCCCGAGAAGTGACGCCGGTGATCAAGGAGTATGACCGCAAGCAGGAGACTGCCGCTTTCCTGCTGCCGCGCATGGGCGAGCTGGGCATCCTGGGGATCAACATCCCGGTGCGCTATGGCGGACAGGGGATGGATTACATTGCGCTGGGACTGGTGTGTGAAGAGCTGGAAGCCGCAGACAGCTCACTGCGGGTAGTGATGTCGGTGCACATGGGATTGAACAGCATGGGCTTGTTCCAGTGGGCATCGGAAGAGCAGAAGCAGCGCTTCCTGAAGCCGCAAGCGCAGGGTAAGAAGATTGCTGCCTTCGGCCTGACCGAGCCAAATGCGGGCTCGGATGTGGCTGCGATGACCAGCACCGCCCGCGGCGAGGGTGAAGATTACATTCTCAATGGCGAGAAGATGTGGATCTCGCTGGCTACCAGAGCCCACCATGTGCTGTGGATCGGGCGCACAAACCCCCAGGCAGCCGACCCGCACGAGGGGCTATCCGCATTCATCGTCGAGACGGACCGCCCCGGCGTCACCACGGGCGATATTCACGGGAAGCTGGGGATGCGCGCCGGTTCCACGGGCTGGATCAATTTTCAGGATGTGCGCGTGCCGGCCAGCCAGCGCGTCGGCGAAGAAGGGGAGGGCTTTAAGATTGCCATGTCGTGCCTGGATAATGGACGTTATACCGTGGCGGCAGGGGCGACGGGCCTGATCCGCGCCAGCCTGGAGGCCAGCGTGCGCTATGCCAACGAGCGCAAGGCATTCGGGCGTGAGATTGGGAAATTCCAACTCATTCAGCAGAAGATCGCCAAAATGGTGCAATCCTATGAGATGGCACGTTTGCTGTATCTGAAGGCAGGCTGGATGAAGAATCAGGGGCTGCGCAACACGCGGGAGACCTCCCTGGCAAAGTGGTTTGCCACCGATGCCTCCTTTGAGGCTGCTTCCGAGGCGATCCAGATCCATGGGGCGTATGGCTACAGTGATGAATACGATGTGGAGCGCTACCTGCGCAATGCACGCGGAGCAGTGATCTACGAGGGCACCAGCGAGATCCACCAGCTAATGCAAGCCGGCTATGCGCTGGGCTACCGTCAGGATGCCCCACTGCGCTGTGAGCTGCCGGCGTATGATCCGGCTGCCTGGCAAGAATAAACTTTTCCTTCGCTGATGCGCATGAATTTACGCGACGCCGAGTACTTTCTTGAGCTGCAGACGCAGACCGGCTGGGGACGCACATTGGCGGGGTTTGCCACCTGGTGCCAGGCGCAGACCGGCTGGCGGGTGTTGGATGTGGGCTGCGGCCCAGGGATGCTGCCGGCATTGTTCGCCCGCCAGGGCTGCCCGGCGTTCGGCATCGACCTGGATGCGGCCATGTTTCTGCCCCAACCGCTGCACCCGCAGGTGCTTTGCGCCCAGGCGGAAAAGCTGCCGTTTGCGAGCGGGATTTTTGACCTGGTGACTGCCAGCAATTTACTTTTCCTGTTGGCGGACCCGCGGCCTGTGCTGGGCGAGATGCGGCGGGTTACCCGCCCGGGGGGGATGCTGGCACTGTTGAACCCATCCGAGCTGCTGGACCAGAAAGCTGCCGCAGCGCTGGCAGATGCCCGCGCCCTGAATGGATTGGCGCGCCAGACCCTGTTGAACTGGGCGGCGCGGGCTGAAGCCAACCAGCGCTGGACGGAAAAGGAGACCAGGGAGTTGCTGGTCAGCAGCGGGATCCAGCCGGTAGAAATTTCGCTTAAGATTGGCCCAGGGTTTGCGCGATTTACCCGTGGCGGAGTATAATTAAGCCATCCCCATGAAGACTGAATTACTTCCCGCTGCTCATCCGGTTGCGCTGCACCATACTGTCGATGTGCTCAGGAATGGCGGCCTGGTTGCCTTTCCCACCGATACGGTGTATGGACTGGCGTCCTTGCCGTTCCAGGCTGAACATGTGGAGCGTTTATACGCTGCCAAAGGGCGCAACAGCAGCCGGGCGATCGCCATTCTGGTAGGCCGGATCGAGGATCTACCCAAGGTCACTGCTGAAATGGGAAAAACGGCCCAACGGTTAGCGAGATATTTTTGGCCCGGCCCGCTGACGCTGGTAGTTGCCAAAAATCCGCGCTTGCCGGATGTGCTTTCACCAACTGCCACGGTTGGGGTGCGGATGCCGGATCACCCGCTGGCAATATCGCTGCTGCGGGCTACCGGCCCGCTGGCGGTGACTTCTGCCAACCGGTCGGGCATGGAGAACACGTTGACGGCGGAGGAAGTGATGGCCCAGCTCGGCGGGCGCATTCACCTGATCCTGGATGGGGGACGAGTTCCGGGGTGTGTACCTTCAACGGTGGTGGATTGCACCGGCGCGGAGCTGGTGGTGCTGCGTGAAGGGCCGATCAGCCTGCAAACCATGCAGCAAGCGTTGGCGGATGCAGATTGAAATCGCCCATGAGATTAGAGCCATCTCATTGGGCGATTTTATTTTAGCCATTTTTCGGGAAGTGCAAGGGAAGGATGATATGGAATTCACTGCCAGGGCAGCGTACCTCATCATACCCCGGGCTTTCGGCCCATATCCTACCCCGGTGAGCCTCAACGATGCCTTTGGCAATCGCCAATCCCAGACCCGGACCAGCGCCCTTGAACTTCGTCCTTCCGGAGGAATGCAAGGCTAATTCTCCGGTCTGGTAGAACTTGGTAAATATCAGATCTATATAATCAGCATCAATTCCAATGCCGCGATCGGCGACGATGATCTCCACGCCGCCTTCTGCCAGGCCGAGCTGCCCGGCTGTGACCGGCACCCCACTGATGGTAATGCTGCCGCCATCTGGGGTGAACTTGATGGCGTTGATGATCACGTGGTAGAACACTTTGCGCAGCGCATCGGCATCGCCCTCAATTTGGGGCAGATCGGACAGGTTCTCACTATCTAGATGCAAATTGCGCTCTTTGAGCGGACCTGACAGGCCGGTGAGTACGGTCTGGATGACCTGAAAAATTGAAACCAGCTCGAACTCTCAGCTCGAAGGTGCGCGTATCGATGCTGGCCATGTCCAGCATACTGTTGATGATTTCGTGCAGCCGCGTGATGCCGGTGTAGATGCCCTTGACCAGCTTGGCACGGGTGACATTGGCATTGAGCTGCTCGTCTTCCAACAGTAATTCATTGTAGCCACGCATGATGGTAAGCGGGGTGCGCAGCTCGTGCGATGCCACGTTGATAAAATCGGATTTGGTGCGGTCCAGGTTTTGTAACTGCTGGTTGGCGCGTTTCAGGTGGCTGTTGGCCTGTTCCATGGCGGCGTAAGCACGGCGGAAGTCATTGTTCAAGCGCATCAGCGATTCAACCAGGCGGGCGTTTTGCAGTGCCACGGCGGTCTGGTCTGCCAGGGTAGCCAGCAGGGCAAGGTCTTCGTCCAGGTAAGGCGTTCCGGAGGTTTTAGGCCCCAGGGCGATCAGCCCCATCCAGTCATCCTTGGTGTAGATCGGCATGTACACCTCGGCGCCGAGACTGGAAAACCAGGCTCTCTCTTTTTTCGGGGCAGATTGGAAGATGGGATTCAACTCCAGCTCAGTTTGGCGCAGCGGTTTATGCTGCTTGCGCAGGTAAACGGTGATCGGGCTGTCTGGCGTAAGTGCTCCTGCAATCGGCAGGGTTTCGCCAATGCCCTTGGAAGGACGCAGCCGGTAGATCTGCTTGCCTTCTTCTAGATCACTGTTTACCAGGAATAGATAGCCGCGTTCGATCTCGATGGCATCGCGCACCAGGCCTACCGCCGCCGAAGCCAGCAGGTCGGGTTCCAGGATATTGCTCAGGCTCTGGCTGTACTCTCTCAAAACCAGGCTGGTATCATATTTCGTCGGGGGGACGATGCGTTGCACGATCTTCTGTGAGAAAACCCATAATGGACTGAGCAATGCCGCCAGGAATAGGGCAACGACCATGCCGGCCAGGGCAGCATGGTAATTGACTTGCACCGCATCGAACAGCGGTGGGGTCAGCAGCAAGCCGACGATCAATACGCTGGCGGTGAGGGTGGTCATCACCAGGTAGTTCAAGGCGATGCGCTCAACCACCCGGGTATCGGGCATGAACTCGCGGATGACCACAGCCGCAGCGAAGAGCACACCGGGCCAGCGCAAGATGTGACCCAGGGTGAGGTAGTCGAACAGGAAGAGAAAATCACTCGAAGCGATAAAGGTCAGGGCTAAGACCCAATAGTAACCCCGGTTGCGGGTAACCGGCTCATAGGGTTTGCGCAGCGCTTTTAGCGCCAAATAGAATAAATACCAGGTAAAGCCCAGCCATCCCACGGAGAGGGAGGCGCCGGTCATATTTGGTTGGCTAAAGTTCAGGGCGCGATAGGTGCTTTCGCTGATGCCCAGCAGGTTGAAATCCACCAGGATAAAGACAGCCAACCAGGCCAGCCAAAGGATCCTGAGCAGCGGGCGGGGGCGGACACGCAGTGTCTTCCAGGTGAGCTCCAGGAACAAGAAAACTGACAGGACCACCCAGTAATGGTTGATGCGATATACCAGCTCGTGGTCGGGTTTTGCCGAGTGTAAGAGCAGCTCCAGCAGGCAGGCGGAAAAAGCCAGCCCTAAATACCCCAGCAGGATGGCGCTGGTCTGGCGCCGGAGGCGATAGTGGCGCAGGGTCAGAATGGCTACAGCCAGGTAGAGGATGCAGCCGATCAGGGTGGCTATGCTGTGTGGTTCCAATGGGAACATGGCTTATTTCCTATAGTTCTGATAAGGGCCAGTTAGGGATAACATCCATCGCCAGCCCATCGCGTTGACCGTGGATGTAACGGTAATACCCAACTCCGGCAATCATGGCGGCGTTATCGGTGCACAGCCAGATGGGTGGAATGTGAACCGGGACCGGTGAGCGCATTTCAAAGGATTGGCGCAGCGGCTGGTTGGCAGAGACGCCTCCGGCTACGAGGATGCCCTGCGCCTGGAATTTTTCAGCAGCCAGGATGGTCTTGTGAACCAAGACATCGATCACCGCTTCCTGGAAGCTGGCAGCCATGTCGGCTGCCGGCAGGGGGCTGACCACGCCTTCCATCTGGCGCACCTCGCGCAGTACGGCAGTTTTTAAGCCACTGAAAGAGAAATCCCAGGTGCCGTCCAGCCAGGCGCGGGGAAACTTGAAGGCGAGCGGATTGGCCTTTTCAGCGGCTTTCTGGATGGCAGGGCCGCCGGGGTAGCCCAGCCCAAGCAGGCGGGCAACCTTATCGAAAGCCTCGCCCGCGGCATCGTCCAGGGAGGAGCCCAGGTGCTGGTAAGCCAGGTGACCGGTCATCAACACCAGCTCGGTGTGACCACCGGAGACGATCAGCGCCACCAGGGGGAACTCTGGCGGGGGCGGGGGGGCGCTGCCGGGCTGGTACAGCCAGGCAGAGTACAGGTGCGCCTCCAGATGGTTGACTCCCACCAGCGGCAGATTGCTGCCCAGGGCCAGCCCTTTGGCGGCGTTCATGCCGACAACCAGGGAGCCGGGCAGGCCCGGTCCGCGGGTGATGGCGATGGCATCGACATCTTTCAAGGTCAGGTGGGCCTGCTGCAAGGCCTGCTCAAGGATTGGATAGATGGTGCGGATGTGTTGGCGTGAAGCGACCTCGGGGAAGATGCCGCCAAATTGGGCATGCAGGTCTACCTGCGAGGCAACCACATTGGAGAGGATCAGGCGCCCATTCTCAACCACCGCCGCGGCGGTCTCGTCGCAGGAGGATTCCACACCCAGGATGCGGGCAGGTGGCAGCTCGGGCGCCGGGGCGGAAGATTCTGCCTGTGCCGGGATGCGGTTCGAAGAAGTAGCGGGATCAGCCATGCAATACCATCCGTGTGTCAGGCGCGCACCGGCAGCACCAGGTCGAAGGGGAAGTCGGCCAGCACTTCGATCTGCCCATCCGGGCGCACCCAGGCGCTGTTCTCCAGGCGCACACCCATCCCTTTATCGGGGTAATACAGGCCTGGCTCAATGGTAAACACGGCGCCAGGCACCAGGCGGTCAGCGTCGTCGGCGTTCGATCCGAACCAAGGGCGTTCGTGGACGCGCAGCCCCAGTCCGTGTCCCAGGCTGTGGACATACCCTGATTGGGTAGCCGGATCGGATTGGATCGTCGGGTGACCCCTGGCCTCGAACAGCTCGCAGGTCAATTTCTGGTAAGTGGGGCAGGGTGTGCCCACCGTCATGGCCGCGCTGACCTGGTGGTATACATCCAGCACATCCTGGTAAAGGGCTTGAACCGGGTCGGGGGCATAGCCCAGGCACCAGGTGCGGGTGAAATCATAGTAATAGCCGCCGCCCGCCTCGCAGGGAAAGATGTCGTAGACAATGGTCTGTCCCAGCCGGAGCGGGTCGCTGGCAGTACCGGTGGAGTGGGGGATCGCCGGCATCGCGTCCGATGGCGAAGATGGTACCTTCCGGATTGTCCGCCCCTCTTTCTGCCAGCCACAGGTTGATGCGGTGTTTGACCTCGCCAATGGTCAACGGCTGCCCGTCCGCCTTGACCAGCACTTCATCCTTGACGGCGTGGGAGGTGAGGAACTCTGCCGTCTCGCCCACCACGGCGGTGGTGATCTGACCCATACGGCGGATGCGCTCGATTTCGGCGGCATCTTTGGTGCCCATTGCCTGCAGCAGCACCGAATTGCTGCTCTCACCCACCAGGGTCAGCCCAGGCAGCTCCTGCTGCAAGGCTGAGAAGATGGCGAAGGTTGCGCCTACTTCAGCCTGTCCATAAAGGGCTACCCGCCCACTGGTGATGCCCAGCTCGCTCAGCATGAGCTTATAGCGCCGGGCGGTGGCTTTCACCAGGTCCCCATTGGCTTCTTTTTGCAGCTCATTGATCCGATATTCGGCAAGGTTCTTCGTGGTCAGCCCGGTACGGGCAGCTTCTTCCCGCTCCATCGGATTACAGAAGAGCACGGCATCTCTACCGCGCACTTTGATCAGATCGGCGCTGGTCATGTGACCACCACCGGTCAGGTAGACCATGGCTGGATTGTGCTGTCCGGGTCCGGTGACCAGGAGCGCATCCAGCTGGTTGGCTTGCATCAATGAGTTGAGATCGGTTTTCATAGCATAGTTCCATTCGTTGATGAATTTTAAGCTGCGGTCTCGTGAAGCACCTGCAGCAGAGCAGAGTCTTGTTCCGGCAGCACTGTGCGGGGATCGAGCAGCACACGGTCTGCCTCAAGCCGGGCAATGAGCGGAGGATTTGCCTGGCGCAATCTTTCTAACAGGCGGTTGGGTGACGGGGAGTCTAACGCCAGGACGAAGGTGGGCAGGGTCTCCTCGGGAAGGCTGCCGCCGCCAACAGCAGACCGGCTGGGGAGCACTTCACCCTGCCCCAGGGCGGTCGCCCAGGCCTGGGCACGGGTCTGCAGCTCGGTGGGGGGTGCGGCGATCATGCGCCAGATGGGGATATGGCTTTCCGCTTCATCCTTCAGGTAGTGGAGCAAGGTGGCGGATAATCCTGCCAGGCACAGCTTATCGGCGCGAACGGCGCGTGCCAGGGGATGTTTTTTCAACCGAGATACCAGTTCTGCCCGGCCAAGCAGGATGCCTGCCTGCGGGCCACCGAGCAGCTTGTCGCCGGAAAAGCAGACCAGGTCAGCACCTGCCGCCAGCGATTCGCTGATGGTCGGTTCGTGGGTCAGGCCATAGCGGGCGGTATCCAGCAGCACGCCGGAACCCAGGTCGTCTAACAGGGGCAGGTCGTACTGGTGGGCAAGCTGCACCAGCTCGGGGAGAGCAGGCTCGGTGGTGAAGCCGATGATGCGGAAATTGGATTGGTGGGCGCGCAGGATCAGGGCCGGGGAATTCTCGGCAATGGCGATGGCATAGTCGTTCAGGTGCACCCGGTTGGTGGTGCCGACCTCGACCAGTCGGGCGCCGGATTGTTTCATCACATCCGGGATGCGGAAGCCGCCGCCGATCTCAATCAGTTGGGTACGGCCAATGACCACCGCTCTGCGGCGGGCCAGCGCGGTGAGGGCTAACAGAACTGCGGCGGCGTTGTTATTGACTACCAGCGCCGCTTCGGCCCCGGTCAGCCGTTTGAGCAGCTCTTCGGCGTGCACCAGGCGCGAGCCGCGCTGCCCTTTGCGCAGATCAAACTCCAGGTTGGAGTAGCCCAGCGAAACGTCCTGTATGGCCTGGATGGCGCTGCGGCTGAGCGGGGCGCGCCCCAGGTTGGTATGCAGCACCACACCGGTGGCATTGATCACGGGCACAAGCGACGGCGCAGTCCACTGAGCCAGCAAGCGGCCTGCGCTGTCGAGCAATTCAGGTGAGCCGGGTACAACGTGTCCTGTAGAGAAATGTTGGCGGGCCTGCTCCAAGGCCGTGCGCAGCGCGGACAGCGTGAGCGGACGACCGAAGGAGGCAATGAAGCCTTTTGCCTCGCTGGTCTGCAGAATTTCATCTACCGATGGCAGATTGCGCAAACTCATGGTTTCCACTGGCTCTTTTCGCTCAACCGCAGCAGGAATTCGATCAAAACCAGGCCGGCGGCGAGTAAAATTGCCAGGTAAGAGGTAAGCACCTGACCAATCTGCAGCCAGGCGATGGTAGCACCATACACGCCGACCCAAAGCGCCTGGCGGACAATGATGCCTGGGGTGGGTGGTGGTGTGCTGGGGAAACGCCGGTTGAGGAAGGCCATGATGGGCAGGGCGGTACCGGTGAGCGCCAGCACGGCCAGGAAGAAGAACAGCCAGCGCGGCCCCACAGTCGGCAGGCTGCTGATGATCAGGGCAGCCAGCCCACCCCAGCCGACCAGCATCAAGAAGAGGGTGGCGGGTAAAAAGAATCGGAGCGAGGGGGAAGAGCGAGGTTCCATGGGGTTAATTCTATCATAGGCAGGTAAGTTGCGTGGGAGAAAGCCCCTCCCGCCAGCCAGGTATGATATACTGCCGTTCGGTGTTTGTTCATCCCAGGAGTTGGTAATGACTACATTAGACGATGCGTTGGGTCGGCTGCAAATAGAGGCCCGACCCGATCAACTGGCAGGTATGGAACGCTTTGGCATGGCTGTGCAGGATCGCCTCGGGTTGTCCATACCTGTAATGCGAAAAATCGCCGGCGAGTTCGGACGAGATCACAGCCTGGCTCTGGCGATGTGGCAAACGGGCCTGGTTGAGGCACGCATTGTGGCCTCGATCATCGCCGACCCCCAGCAGGTCGATGCAGCATTGATGGATGCCTGGGTGAGGGATTTAAATTCGTGGGATGTATGCGACCAGGTGTGCGATAACCTGTTTGAGAAGGTACCGCTGGCATGGCAGAAAGTGAGCGAATGGTCGATCCGGGAGGAGGAGTTTGTCAAACGGGCAGCCTATGCACTGCTTGCCTGCCTGGCATGGCATGACAAAAAAGCCCTGGATGCGCAATTTATAACCCTGCTGCCGGTCATCCGGCAGGGAGCGACGGATAAGCGCAATTATGTGAAGAAAGCGGTGAGCTGGGCGCTGCGCAATATCGGTAAGCGCAACCCGGCTTTGAACCGGGCAGCGATCCAGGAAGCGCGGGAAATTCAAGGGATAAATTCTCCGGCAGCGCGCTGGATTGCATCTGATGTGCTGCGCGAGCTGGAGAGCGAGGCTGTGCAGAGACGAGTGACTCTCCGCGCTGCACGATCTGTAAAGAATTAATCTTTTTTTTCAAGGGCACATGGAATTCTCAATGAAAAACATGTCTTTGCTGGCACGCTTTTTGCATAGCCCAACGGGATTCCATGGTTCGAAAATTTTAAGTTTTCTAAGCCACATATAGGTATCTGTGGCGGTTTTAAGGGTAAACACCCATATATAGGGTAAAGAACATGCGTTCGTCAATTGGGGAGGATTGGGTAATGGATAGCTATCCGCAATCATTCTCGACGGCGAATCCTGATCTGTTAAGATTGCGAACCTTAAAGAATTTAGTTTTTTTAGATAACCGTAGGTTAAGTGGATGACCAAAGAAGGATATTTTCTGCTAGAATGCAGGGGAACATTGAAGCACCCAAATCACTACCTGCGGGTGAGGCAGGACCGGATGGGTCAGTTTCCCTAAAAGCCGGTTAGTCCGAAAAAATCAAAGCCTAGTTTCATACCTTGTCTTTCCCCCGTCTGAGCACAGCCGGGGGTTGTATGTCCCACTGTGCCTGTGGATCCCGGTTGAAAGCGGAGGGTAACCATGAAAGCTGAGCAAGCCTGGCAGGCCGCGGTAGGCCAGCTGCAAATGGAAATGCCGAAAGCTGCTTTTAATACCTGGGTGCGCGACGCCGAGCTGATCGCCTATGAAGATGGCGTATTCATGATCGGCGTCCCCAACGCATATGCCCGCGATTGGTTGGAAAGCCGCCTTACCAGCACGCTTACTCGCATGCTGACCGGGATCATGAACCGCAGCTGTGCGGTGCATTTCAGTGTGTGGCAGGGGGAACGAGCTGGCGCGCAGGGGGATGAATTTCTTGATCTGAGCGTTGACCCTGACCTGACGGCCAATTCTGACTTGCTAATTGCGAAAGCTCCGCTCAAATCGCAGACGCTGAACAGCCGCTATACGTTCGAGAATTTCATGGTCGGCGCCAGTAACCGCCTGGCGCATGCCGCCTCGCTTGCTGTGGCAGAAAAACCCGCCCAGGCATACAACCCGCTGTTCCTGTACGGTGGGGTTGGTTTGGGCAAGACACACCTGCTGCATGCGATTGGCAACCAGTGCCTGCAAAGCGGCCAGCAGGTATTGTATGTATCATCTGAAGAGTTCACCAACGATCTGATCAATTCTATTCGCACGCATACCACCCAGGCATTCCGAGATAAATACCGCCGGGTTGATGTGCTGCTGATCGACGATATCCAATTTATCGCCGGCAAGGAATTGACCCAGGAAGAATTTTTTCATACCTTCAACACGCTGCACGGGCAGGAAAAACAGATTGTGGTCTCATCCGACCGGCCGCCCAAATCACTGGTGACCCTGGAAGACCGGCTACGCAGCCGCTTCGAATGGGGACTGGCGGCGGATATTCAGCCGCCTGATTTTGAGACCCGGGTGGCGATCCTGCGTTCGAAGGCCAGCCGCAGCGGGAAGCCCGTGCCGGGGGATATCCTGGAGACGATCGCCCGCCGGGTGCAGTCCAACATTCGCGAGCTGGAAGGGGCCCTGACCCGCGTCCAGGCGTTTTCTGACCTGAGCGGCATACCGCTGACCGCCCAGCTGGTGGATACGGCCCTGGCGGACCTGCTGCCGCGCCGTTCGGAAGTTCAGCCGGAGGATATCATCAAGCGGGTGGCGCAAACTTTTGGCATCACCCTGGAGCGCATGCTGGGTCGAGACCGCTCGCATGAAGCGGCACTACCCCGCCAGATTGCCATGTACCTGATGCGCCAGGAAGCCAACTGCTCTCTGCCGCAGATCGGCGCGGCATTGGGCGGCAGGGATCACACCACGGTGATGTATGCCTGCCATAAAGTGGAAGATATGCTGGAGCGGGATGACCGCCTGCGACGCCAGGTGATCGATTTGCGCGAGCAGCTGTACGGGGCGCCAACGTTTGCTGTTTAGGGAGGAACTGTCCTCCAGCAGTTGGGCGTGAGCGGAATGCCTTCCCTGCTCACGCCCTTTTTTTATGACCGGTAACGACTTCAGTCGTTACTACGATTGCGCTTCGGGGTCAGCTTCTGGTACGCCGCAGGCGCCACCAGGCGCGCAGTCTGCGGAACAGGCGGCCTACCAGGGGGATTTCAAATGGCTGCGTCTGTCCTTCAGGCTCAGGCCAGGGACTCTGGTCGAACATTTTGCGCAGCGCATAGCGCCCCACCAGCTTGAAGGTTGCCAGCACCGGCGCCGCCAGCAGCAGACCGACCAGCCCGATCAGCTGGGCCGAGATCAGGGCGACCACCAGCACCGCGGCCGGGTGCAGCCCCAAAGATTGCCCGATGATGCGCGGCGATACCAGATTGTCATAGATCTGGTCGACCAGCACGCACAGGATGAGCACCATCAGCGTATATGCCCACGGTTCCAGGTGAAAATAATTCCCCGCCTGGAAGAAGGTTACCAAGGCGGTGATCAGCCCCGAGACCCATGGCCCGACATAGGGCACGAAACGAGCCAGGCCAGCCAGGATCGCCAGGGCAAAGGCGTAACTCACCCCCAGGATCGACAGCATGATGGTGTAGGTGAGGATGACCATCATCACAATAAGGATCTGGCCGCGCAAGAATGAGTTCCAGATGCGCCCCAGCTCACGCCCCATGCGGCGCAGATCGGCGGCATACCCGGGAATGTCGACGAACTGAACCGCATCCGGGACCTTGCCGGCATCCGCCAGCAGGAAGTAAGCGATCACCAGGATGAACAGACCCCAGGCGATGGTACTGGCTGCCCCGCCAGCCACCTTACTGACCAGAGTGCCTGCCTGGCCGAGATACTGCTGGAGCAGCCCAATTACCTCGTTGCTGAGTGTGCTGATATCCGTATATTGGGACAGGTCGAAGCTGAACGGCCCGATGGTCAGCGCTTGCCCTTCGAGGGTTTGCAGTAGGGCGGGCAGCTCTTTGAGGAAATTGTCGATGGTATCGATCAGGCTCTGGATCTGGTTCACCACCGCCAGGCCGGTCAGGGTCGATGAGCCGATGAGGATGAGCAGCAGGATGATGAAGATGATGTTGACCGACGAGCGCCAGGAGAGGTGGGTCTTGCTGCCCAGCCGGTCGGCCAATGGGTGCAGCAGGTAAGTGAGGATGAAAGCCAGCAGCAGCGGGCCGATGAAGGAGCGGAAATAGATCAGCATGGCAGCCACAAAGGCAGCAAAGGTCAGCCCGATCACCAGCTTGGTGGTCGAGCTCCACTTGGGAGATGAATGGGTTTTGACGGTTCGATCATACCTTTGCCTCCTCAGGGTGTGGGCGCTTCCACCAGCGCGGGTTGGGCGGCGGCAGTGGTTGGGCAGCGCTCACCGGCGGCCAATCCAGGTCGAACAGGTTCGCATACACGTAACCCCCGATCACCCTTGCCGATGCGATCGTGGGTGCTGCCAGGGGGATGCCCAACACCCCGGCCAGGATTGCGCCCGACACAATGCCCAGGATGACCACCAGTGGCGGCAGGTGCAAACGACTGCCGATGATGCGCGGGATCAGGTAATTGAGATCGAACTGCTGGAAGAAGAGATGCAGGCCGATGATGATGAGCATAAAGACCCAGTTCGGAATCGGCAGCCAGGTGGAGCCGATGAAATAAGCCAGCAAGGCGGCGATGGTCATCCAGATGCCGTGACCGATGCTGGGCAGGAATTCAAGTAAGCCAGCCAGGATGCCCATCGCCAGCGCAAAAGGCAGTCCGAGCATGTAACCCAGCAGGGTGAAAATGATCGCCACCACCAGCGCCAGCATCAGCTGGCCGCGGAAGAACGAGAACCAGATCTGGTTGATCTCATTGCTGAGCCAGGCGTAATCCCCACGATAGGCGGGGGGCACATGGTTTTGCGCCCACCGGCTGAGCTGTGGGCCGTCTTTGATCAGGTAGAAGGAGACGATGAAAATGAAGATCAGCCAGACGATAGAAGAGATCAAGCCTACCGCCAGGTTCAGCGTCTGCCCTACGATCGGTTCGACCAGTCCCTGCAGCCCGGCGACGAGCTGGCCCAGCAGCGCGCTGGTGTCGATCTCGAAGCCGGCGATCTGGTACTGGCGCCCGAGAGCAGCCCTCGATGGTGGATAGAATGCGCTGCAGGTCCAGGTTCAGGTTGGAGAATTCGGAAGCCAGCCAGGGGATGATGATGCTCGGGAACAGGGCTATCACCAGGATGGCGATGATATAGCTGAGGATGATCGCCAGGATGCGCGGCAGGTGCAGCCGCCGCTGCAGCATTTTGGCAATTGGCGACAGCACAAAGGCGATGATGATGGCGATGATCAGGGGCGGGATGACCACGCTGAAGGAGCGCAGCAAGTAGATCGCCAGGCCTACCAGCAGCAGGCTGATCACCAGCTTGGAAGGATAAGGCCAACGTGGGCGTTCCTCAGGGTTCATTTTCGCAGCCCCCATTCCAGCCCTTAGCGGGTCCCGCTCTGCAGCACCGCCTGCACGACGATGCGCTGGTTATCGACCAGGTAGGGGTAGCAGGAGATCAGCGTCAGCGTGGCGTTGGGGGTGGGGGCTATAAGATCCACCTCGGTCGGTTCGACGATCAGCGTCGCGGTAACCACGTAGACATAGGCGCGCTGGGCGGTGTACACGGTCACTTCGTCGCCGCGTTTCAGATCCTCCAGGTGGCGGAAGATCTGGCCGAAGACATCGTTGTGTGCGGAGAGCACCAGGTTGCCATCCTGCCCGGGGTTCGCCGAGCCAATATGCTGCCCGACTCCTTTCTTCAGTTGCTCCCAACCGTCGCCGAGCACGATGGGGGCATCGACGTTGATGGCAGGGATCTGGAGCTGGATAGCCTGCTCGGGGCTGGGGGTGACGGCGGGAATCTCGGCGACCGCCTGTACCAGCGGGCGCAGGTGCTCGGGGATCTCGGCCTCGTTGGGGCGGGCGCCGCCGGGCTGTCCGGCGGGGTGTGCCCGGAGGGCAGCACCACCGCGCCGATCAGCGGAGTGGGGGTGAAGGTCGGCGGCACCAGCGCCTGGGAGAATTCGGCGTTCAGCCCGCGGAGGATCTCCCAACCATTGAACAGGATGAACACCAGCCCGACCACCGCCAGCACCTCGATCAGCACCAGCGCCCGGTCGAAAAAGCGCCAGTCGCGCTTCCACCAGGGTGCGGGTAGCTCTTCCTCCGGTTCGGTGGGGATGCCGGTATGCAGGTGCTGCAGGGAGGCGGTTTCCAGGTCGGAGGCCAGCGTCACCACCCGTCCGGTGCGGCGGAAGCGCTCCAGGTGTTCCTGGCGGGGTTTGCGCCGCTTTTCGACCAACAGCTGGCGCAGCTCGTCGACGGTCAGGTCTTCGGGGGATTTGGTGCGGGGCATGTGAAAATTATACATGAAAAAAGGTTTTACCGCGGAGCACGCAGAGAACGCGGAGCAGAGATAAGTCACCACAGAGCCCATGGAGAACAGGTATTAGATTTTCTGCCTAACGGCAGGGCGAAGAGGACGAAACCCACCAGGCGCAGCGCGGCGCTGATCAGCAGGGCGGTAGCGATACTGGTTTGGGCGGCAAGGTAGGTGCCCAGGAGCGGGGCGACGATGGCGGAGAGGTATTGGATGCTCTGCGCCAGCGAGACGAAGGTGGGGCTGTACTGCGGGGGGATGGTCTTCATCAGCTCGTCGAAGAAGACCAGGTCCATGCCCGCCTGGAAGATGCCCGCCATGGCGGCGAGGCCAATGATCAAGGTTTGATCGTGGGTCAGCGCGACCAGGCCGGGGTAGAGGGCAACCACCAGGGTGCTGGCGAGCAGGACGAAGCGCGAGCCGCGGCGGTGCGACAGCCTGGCCCAGAGGGGATAACCGACCAGCAAAACGGCTGTCTGGGCAGTGGCTGACCAGGCCGATCCAGGAGTCGGGGGCATCCAGCTCACGGACGAAGTAGAGCGGGAACAACGGAGCACGCCAGGGTGATCCCCGAGAGATATACGAAGCGCTTGAGGGTGAAGGAGATGAAGGCCGGTTCGTGGCGGATCAGCTCCAGGTAGCCGCGCAGGCGAGCGCTGACCCCGCCAGTACCAGACGGTGGGGGCGGTTGGAAATCCAGCAGTTGGATGCGGCTGGAAAAGTAGTAGCTGATCAGCCCGCCCACGGAGAGCGCCAGGAAGACCACCTGGTAATTGAGCGGCTCGACGATCCGGTCGAGCACCTGCCCGGCGAGGGCGACGGTGATGGCGGTGGTGAAGCCGAGGATCGACCAGCGCCGGCTCATCAGGTCGAAGCGACCTTCGGGCCCGGCGACCGAGTTCATCACCACCGAGAATCCCACGTTGACCATGATCTGCGGCAGGGTGGCAACCGCCCAGATGATCAAGACCGCCAGGACTACACTGTTCGCGCGGCACCAGGAACGGCGCCAGGCCGGTGAGAGCATAGGCCGAGATGACCAGCAGGCGGGCGGTGCTGAACCAGGGGATGATGTTACGCCGCACCTGCAGAAATCTGCCCACCACCAGCGCCAGGATCAGACCGGTGACGCCGGGCATCGAGCTGAGCAGCCCGACCTGCACGTTGGTGGCGCCCATGCGGGTGAGGAACACCGGCAGGAAGGGGCTGGAGGCGTTGCCCAGAGCGACCCCCACCGCGTCAATCTGCACGTAGCGGCGGTTGCGCTGCTGGATTTCCAGGCGCTGCCCTTCGCTCAGGACGCCGCTTTCGGCGGCGGGCGCGGGAATGGGCTCTGCTTCAGGCAGGGCGAGCGGGAGATTCTGGGGTTTAGCCTGGGAATGGGAGGCGGTCGCGGTCTCAGGTATGTCCGCCGGCTGCGGGAGGGCAGATTGCTGCGGGGCGTTTGACTGCTGTTGGGGAAGCGCCGGCGCTTGAGCGTCCTCGGGGGGAGATCGGCGGGGGTCATGGCTGTGCGGCAAGCTCCACCAACAGGTCAGCCAGCCGGTCGGCCAACCTGGCCCGGTCGAAATGGGTTTCGACGTACTGGCGGGCGCTGCTGCCCCATCTGCTCGCCCGGTTTCGGGGTGCTGGGCCAGGTCGAGCAGCGCGGCAGCCATGGCCGGCGGCATCGCCGGGGGGAACGGGAATGCCGGCGCCGGCGGCTTCGATCACCTGGCGGATCACGCCGTCGATCGCCAGCACCACCGGGCGCCCGGCAGCCATGTAATCGAAGACCTTGTTGGGGTAGGTGGTTTTGTACAGCTCGATCGGCTTGAGGATGGCGATACAGGCATCGGCAGCAGCCAGGGCGGCGGGCATTTCGTTCTTCGGTACCGGCGGAAGGAAGCGCACGTTGGTCCAGACCCAGCGCCTGTGCCTGCGCCTGCCAGGTTGGGTTTCTCTTTGCCATCGCCCAGCAGGACGAAGACGATCTCGGGTTGGTCGAGCAACTGCTGCGCCGCCTGCAGCACCACGCCCAGATCGTTGGACATGCCGTGCGCGCCGGCGTACAGGGCGATGAATTTACCTTCCAGGCCGTGCTGCCGGCGGAAGGCGTCGCCCGTCATCCTGCGGGTCGAACATGGCAGTCTCGGCGCCGTTGGGCACCAGCTCCACCCGTCTGGCGCCGCGCTCGGCGGACATGCTCGATGTAGCCGGGGGAGTTGACCACCACTACCTTGGCCCGGCGGTACAGGAAGCGCTCCAGCCACTCGGACAGGCGGATGAGCAGCGGCTGGTGCAGCACGCCGACCGCGACGGCAAAGGCCGGCCACAGGTCGCGCACCTCGAACAGGAAGGGCACGCGTTTGAGGCGGCTGAGCAGCCAGGCGGTGACGCCCTGGAAGATGGGCGGCGAGGTGCCCCACACCAGGTCGACCTGGCGCACGCCCAGCCCGAGCAGGAAGGAGGAGAGCATGAAGCTGAGAAAGCTGAAGACGCGGTGCACGAAGCTGCGGTGCAGGGCGGGATAGGTGTAGGTGCGCAGGATGGTGATCTGCGCGCCATCGCTCTGCCGCTCCACCCAGCGGGAGCGCCCGGAACGGATTTTGCCGGTCAGGTAGCTGACCGGGCTGGCAATGATCGTGACACGGTGGCCGCGCTGGGCCAGGTGGCGAGCCAGCTCGTGGTGGCGGGTGCCGCCGGGTTCGTCGAGGGCAGCGAAAGCCTGGTGGATGAGCAGAATGTGCACAACGGCCTCAATCTACGGTGGCATCACGCAGGGCAAGCGGGTGTTCGGGCCAGCCGTCCCGGCAGGCGTTGTAGATATAGCGGGCGATGATGCTGGGCAGGACGGGGAGGGTGGTCAATTCAGCCACGGGGATCCAGCAGGGACGGTATGAACCCTGGTCCGAGTTGGCGGCACTGCTCATCTCTTTACCGTGCCCGGCGCCGAAGTTTCCCCCGGTGACTTCCGCCAGGAAGAAGTACTGCGGCATATCGTGGTACGACACCTCGGCAACCAGGCGGAGGATCGTGACCTGCAGGCCCAGCTCCTCATCGGCCTCGCGGGCCGCTGCCTGTTCGGGAGTCTCATCTTTATCGATACCGCCGCCAGGGAAAACAAAGTAGCGCGTACCGCGGCGGTTGCGCTCGAGCAGGGCAATTTGATCATCTTGCAGCACGACAACTGCGGCGCGGGGTTTAGCTCGTTTCATTGGGCAGGATCCATTCGGTGGTGATATGCAGGGGCAGGAACCCCTGGAAGTGCACAAGCAGGGCTAAAGCAGGGATTTTATCGCCATACGTGGGGGATGTCCAGCCCCAGGTGGGGTGAACTTCACCGCTGCCCAGCAGCAGCTCCCCGGCGCGCAGCAGCATGGGCTGCAGGGAAGTCTCGGCCTGGACGGTCAGCTCGATCACTCCATGCGGGGTGGTGAGCAGCAGGCACAGGCGCTGTGGATCAAGGTCGACTTGCCAGGGCAGGTCGGGCAGCAGCCAGTGCAGGCGGGCGGTGAGCGTGCGGGGGGAGGCGCCGTGGAGGGTATCCTCGACCAGCCAGCGACCGTCTGAAAATGCGGTCACCTGGCGCCGGTGGGTGATGCCCAGGCGGCGATAGCCATCGTGGCTGGCGCTCAGCCGCTGCCAGGCGCCATCTGGCGAGAACGGTGCGTTCGAGCGGGGAGGCCTGCGCCCAATCCAGGTACAGGAAGCGCCCGGCGCGGGTCATCTGCTCTCGTCCATCCACGCTGAGCGTGTTATGCAGCAGGGTGGAGGCCAGGGCATTATCCCAGGGCGGGGCGGCGTTGTAGCGGTAGGTGCCGGGATCCTGCGCAAGGTTTAGTCCCTGCCACCACAGGTCGAGGTGCAGCTGGTCGGCATGCCCGGGGCGGGAGGTGAAATGCGTGGCGCGGCAGGTAAGCCCACGAGCTGCCCTCCCCTTTCAGTACGGACTGACCCGGGTGGGACAGGCGCGGGCTGGGAATAGGTGGGGATGCGGCTTTCACCGGCAAGCCAAGCCACAGGCTGGCTTCATCCCAGGGGCCAGGGGGCAGGGCTGGCTCGGCGAAGAAGGCCCGGGCAGCGGTTTGGAGCAGCGGACGATAGTCGGCGAATGGGCCTGGGGAGAGGGGCAAGATCAAGGCGCCGTCGTTGGGGCCCAGGTTGGGAAGCTGCCCGGAGAGGGGATCGAGCAGCGCCAGCAGCCAGCTCACGCCAGCCTGTAATAGTGAGAGGGTTGCGGGGGGAAATGGCAACTGCGGGAAGCGCGCTGCCTGGACGGTGTTGGCCCACAGGGCGGCCTGCAGCGCCAGGCGGTGGTAATTGGTTGAGTGCTGACAGTAAGCGCCATCGGGGGCGAATTGATGCTGGAAGGCATGGTTGAGCCAGCGCCAGCCCAGGCGCTGCCAGTGACCGGCGGCAGGATGGTCCGGCAGGGCAGCGGCGGCGGTGTACAAGCCCAGCGCTTCGCTGATCAGGTGGTTGTTGTGCTGGGCGCGGGCATAGGGCAGCGTGGGCGGTATGCGAGCGGTGTGTACGGCGACGCTTTCCGCCAGGCAGGACAGGCGGGCTGGCGAGGAATGGGCAGAGAGGGTGAAAACCTGGGCAGCAAAAACCATTGCGCATAGACGAAGGGCAACCTCCTGGGCAGAGATCCAGTCAGGGCCGAGATAGGGCGGGTTGGCGTCCAGGAAGGTCTCGAGGTAGTGCCAGAAGGCTTCGGGGTAGCGCTCGTCCTGGGTGAGCCAGAAAGCGCGACCCAGGGTGAAGGCCCAGCCGAAACGGGCGGGCTCCCAGATGAATTTGAGGTCGCCCAGGTCGTTTGCCTTGATCTCGTACTCGGTCCAGTGGCGCAGCGGCGCGGGAGGCGCCAGGAGCAGCGGGACGGGGTCGGCACCGAACAGGCGCACGCGGCCGGTAACGATTTCATCCGCTTCGGTGCGCAGCGCGGCCAGACCGGTCTCACCAAGCAGGGCTAATAGCTGATCCGGGTCGGGCAGGGTGAGCACGGGGTGTAATGGGTAGGGGTAGGGCTGGACTGCCTGCTGGGGGGAGGGGGTGACCCGGCGGTAGTGCCCGCTGCGCAGCCCGACCTGGTAGAGGGCATACAGGCTGAGTTGGCGGGGGCCAAGCTCGCGCAGGGCCTTGAGGCCGAGATGCAGGCGGTTCAGGATGCGGTGCATACCTGGAGGATTGTACCATTGAACGGGGGGAGGCTGGTAAGCGGATGGGCAGCGGATTAGCGGATGAGGCGCTGGGGTGACAACCTTTGAGAGCTTTCTGGAGGTGAACCTCGGGGATGGGTGCGGCGGCTGATCGCCATGTATTTGCACCGGGCGTAAACGCCCGGGCTAAGCATGGCGCCGGGTGAACCCGGCTTAGAAGCATGCCCGGGGTAGTGGACCCGTCAAATGGATGGTTGTGAGCCCGCTTCAACGGGCGTAGCGTGCAGCCCGGCGATTTATCGCCGGGGAAAATTAAACCTAATTCCACCCTGCGTTCTCTGCGTCTTTGCGGTGATGGTTTTGCGGCCTATCCAATACGCACGATCTCTCCACTCCTAAGTGCCTCCACGGCGGCGAAGGAGGCGCGGGTGACGCCGAACAGGTGGGCGTAGGGGATGGGCGGGGGACCACCGGCGAGGATGGCGGCGGCGAAGGCTTCCAGCTCGGCACGGTGACCTTTGTCCTGGCGCAGGCGGGAGCGGAAGTGTGCCTGCTTGCCGTCCTGCACCAGCTCCAGCGAGCGGAAATCGTCCAGAACGGCGACGCGCCCGCCGCAGAACACTTCCACCCGCTCCTTGGGGAAGGCTTTGTCGCCGTTGGCCAGGTAGGAGACGCTGCCGAGCGAACCATCCGGGAAGGTGAAGGTCAGCAGGGCGTTGTCCTCGCGGTAGCGGCCCAGGTCGGGCAGGGCCTGGGCGTGCACCGAGATGGGCGGGGCGCCGACCAGGAAGGTCAGGAAGTCGATGAAATGGCAGCCCTCGCCGATGATGCGCCCGCCGCCCTGCTCGGGGTCGTGCAGCCAGTGGGTGAGCGGGAGGAAGCCGGCGTTGACCCGGTAGGAGGCGACCAGCGGTTCCTGGCGGTCGCGCAGGAAGTCGGATAGGCGCCGGGCCAGCGGGGCGAAGCGGCGGTTGAAGCCGACGGTCAGCAGCGATCCTGGATTTTGCTCGAGTGCGGCCTGGATCTCTGCCAGCTGTTCGGCGTTGAGCGCCAGCGGCTTCTCGCAGAAGACGTGCTTGCCCGCCTGCAGGGCGCGCACCACCTGCCCGGCGTGCAGGTCGTGGCGGGTGAGGATGGCGATGGTGTTGATGTTCGGGTCAGCCAGCAACTCTGCTTCGTCGGCTGCGGCGCGGCGGAAGCCGAATTTCGCCGCCGCGGATTGGGCGTGCAGCCCGGAGGCGGAGGCGATGGCGATCTTTTCGATGTGGGGGAGCTTCGCCAGGGCAGGGAAGAGCACCGCGGTGGCAAAGTTGCCCGCCCCCAGCACGCCCAGGCGCACTGCAGATGGCTTTTCAGCCGGGCGGGGTTGGGGGATGGTTGCAGCAGGCGGAGCAGGAAGCGCTTCGACCTGCGGGTAGGTGAGCAGCACGCCCAGGAAGGGCTCTTTGCGCTTGCCGGTGATCAGCTCGTAGGCGTCTGGCGCCTGCTCGATGGGGAAGCGGTGGGTGATCAGCGGGGCGACATCCAGCTGGCCGCTGGCGAGCAGGTCGACGAAGGCCTCCAGGTTGCGTCCTTCCGTCCAGCGCACGTAGCCGGGCGGGTAATCCTGGCCGTTTTCCTCGTAAGCCGGGTCGTAGCGCCCGGGACCGTAAGAGCGGGAGTTGATGAAGGAAAGCTCCTTCTCGTAGTAGATCTTGCGTGGCAGGGACAGGCCGACTGCGCCGATGGCGACGATGCGCGCCCGGTCGCGGGCGATGGCGCCGGCCAGCTCGACCGGGTCGGTGGAGGGGGTGTCGGCGCAGATCAGGATGGCATCGAGGCCGCGGCCGCGGGTGAAGGTCCGGGCGGCCTCTTCGGCTTGCGGGCGCAGGACTGCAGACGCGCCCATCCCCTCTGCCAGGGCGACGCGGGATGGGTCGAGGTCGACGCCGAAGACCTGGCAGCCGGCCGCCTGCGCGATGCCAACTGCCAGCAGCCCGAGCAAACCCAACCCGATCACCGCGACCCGCTCGCCGAGCTGCGGTTCCGCCAGGCGGAAGCCGTGCAGGGCGATGGCGCCCAGGGTGGTGAAGGCGCCGGATTCGAAATCGACGTTATCAGGCAGGTGCGCCAGCAGGTTCTGCGGCACCAGGGCATACTCGGCATGCACGGCATAGCCGCCACCGGCACAGGCGACCCGGTCGCCGGGGTGGAAGCCCTGCAGACCGGGACCGATGGCGGTGACCCTCCCGGCGGAGGAATAGCCCAGTGCCATGGGCTGGTCGAGACGGTTGAAGGCAGCTTCGATGGTGGTCAGCAGGCCTTCGCGGCGGGCTTTATCCAGCACCTGGCGCACCAGGTCGGGCCGGGAGCGGGCTTTGCCAACCAGGCTTATTTCGGCAAATTCAACCAGCATGCGCTCGGTGCCGGCGGAGACGAGCGAGGCGGCGGTATGGACCAGCGCCGTGCCGGGTCTGACGACGGGCACCGGCACATCGGCGATGGTGGTCTGTCCGTTCTTGAGATTCTGCAAGAGTTGTTTCATAATCCGGAATTATAGCGCGTAAATATGGGGCGTGATATAATCAATTGTTCTATTTTATCTGACAATTCCACGCTCCTTCTGAAAGGGAGGCTACATTGACCGATTCACGCATCCAGAAACTGGCCCGCATCCTGGTTGACCATTCGGCGGCTGTGCAGCCGGGCGACCGGGTGGCGATCGAGACCACCACCAACGCCGAGCCGTTGGTACGCGAAGTGTACGAGCTGGTGCTGCAGCGCGGGGGTCACCCGCACCTGCTGCTCAACCTGCCCGACCAGGAAAAGCTGTTCTTCAAACATGCCAGCGATGCGCAATTAGATTTCACCCCCACTTTCCAGAAACTGGTCACCGAACAGTTCGAGGTGTACCTGCGCATCCGGGCGGATGTGGACACCCAGGCATTGAAGAATGTGCCTCCAGAGCGGCAGTCGCGGCGGCAAAAAGGGACGGCACCGGTGCGCAGTACCATGCTGCGCCGCGGCGGTGATGAGATCCCTGCGCTGGGTGCTGACCCAGTTCCCGACCGAGGCATATGCCAAAGATGCCGGGATGGGCTTCGAGGAATACCAGAATTTCCTGTTCAGCGCCTGCCACGCCGACGACAATACGCCCGACCCGGTGGCGTACTGGGCGGAGATCCGCGAGCAGCAGAAGAAGTTCATCGCCCGCATCGAAGGGCATGACAAGGTCAAACTGTTTGGCCCGAATGTCGACCTGAGCCTGTCGATCAAGGGACGCAAGTTCAACAACTCGCACGGACGGCACAACATGCCGGATGGCGAGATCTACACCGGGCCGGTGGAGCACTCGGTCAGTGGCTGGGTGCGCTTCACCTACCCGGCGGTATACCAGGGGCGTGGTGGTGGAAGGTGTGGAGCTGAACTTCGAGAAAGGCCGCGTTGCCGGCGCCACCGCCGAGAAAGGGCAGGATTTCCTGCTGACCATGCTCGACTCGGACGTGGGGGCACGCTACCTGGGCGAGTTTGCCATCGGTACCAACTTCGAGATCAACCGCTTCACCCGCAACATCCTGTTCGATGAGAAGCTGGGCGGCACATTCCACATCGCCCTGGGGGCGGGCTATCCAGAGACCGGCAGCCTGAACACCAGCGTGATCCACTGGGACATGATCTGCGACATGCGCCACGACTCGGAGATCCGCGTCGATGGCGTAGTGATCTACCGGGACGGGCAGTTTATCTAGAATTACGCCTTAAGATATTGGTTTGCATTGGATCGAATTTCGTAGGGGCGGGTCTCAGACCCGCCCCTACGGTTATAATAAAACGCAGCGAAGGTTGGGTGAGAACAGGAGCAGGATATGGCAATACCAAAATCTCAAAATGAGCGCCTCAGTTCAAAGACGCTGCTGATGGCCCACCGCGGCGGGGAGGGCGCCTGGCCCTCCAACACCCTCTACGCCTTCCGGCAGGCAGCCGCGCTGGGTGCCGACGTGCTGGAGCTGGACATCCACGCCACCCGGGATGGCGTCCTGGTGGTGCGGCATGACCCGTTCGTCGAGTCGACCACCGATGGGCGGGGGTATATCTGCGAGCTGACGTTGGCGGAGATCAAGCGCCTGGATGCGGGCTACACCTGGACGGCGGATGGCGGGCAGAGCTTCCCCTTCCGCGGGCAGGGCATCACCATCCCCACGCTGGAGGAAGTGCTGCAAGCCTTCCCCAACATGCGCCTGAACATCGACATCAAGCCCGAAGACCCGGTGGTGGTCGCGCCAATCGTGGCGCTGCTGCGGAAATATGATAAAGTCGCGCAGGTGATGGTGGGCTCGTTCCATGACCGCCAGCTGCACCTGTTCCGCCGGCTGTGCCCCGAGGCTGAAACGGCGGCAGGGGTGCGCGAGACGCTGGGCTTGTTCCTGCTGCATAAGGTAGGATTGCAGGCGCTGTACCGCTCCAGGGCACAGGCTTTCCAGATCCCGGAGTGCTATGGGCGGCTGCGGGTGGTCACGCCGGGATTCATCCGGGCGGCGCACGCCCACGGCATGCAGGTGCACGTCTGGACGGTGGATGAGGAGCAGGATATGCGGCGGCTGATCGATTGGGGGGTGGATGGGATCATTACCAATTATCCGGGGCAGCTGCGGGAGGTGTTGGATGGCATGGCGGAGTGAAATGGGCTTGCAGCGGGGGCAAGCTGAGCAAATATTAGCCGAGGCAGCGCTTATGAATCCTGGGCCATGGGTGCAGCATTCCAGGAACGTGGCGCTTGCCGCTCAATTGATCGCCGAGCGCCATCCCAGGCTCGATCCCGAGACAGCTTATATCCTGGGATTGCTGCACGATATCGGACGCCGGGAGGGGAGGTATCATATCCGGCATCTCATCGATGGGTACCGGTTTCTAGCTGACCTGGGCTATGTGGATGCGGCGCGCATTTCGCTGACCCACAGCTTCCCCATCCCGGATATCCGGGTTTATATGGGCGAGCGGGATTGCACCGTTGAGGAGCTGATCTTTCTGGAAGAATTCATCACCACGGTCCAGTTCAACGAATACGACCGGCTGATCCAACTGTGTGACGCCATCGCCCTGCCCGAAGGCTTTTGCTTGATGGAGAAGCGCATTGTGGATGTGGCCCTGCGCCTGGGCACCAACGATCTCACCCTGGCAGGTTGGGAGGCGCGATTCCAGATCAAGGCTGAGATTGAAGCCGCCATCGGCGGGTCGATCTATCCCCTTCTGCCGGGAATCGTGATGGGAACATTCGGGGTGGAGATCACACCCTCACCGTAGGGGCGGGTCTTAATTCATTCTGGCTTGACATTACGGTCGGATATGGCTCATTCTGGCGGAGCTCCCTGACCGTACAGACCCGCCCTTGCCGGCCCGCCACGACATCTATCTGAGATGAAACCATCATTCGCCATTTTGAAGCACGGCAGGTTTTATTAATCTGGATTAGAATCAGCGTGCCCACTCCAAAGGAGGAAATGATGGGCATTCGTAACAGATTCATCATCCCGCTTGCATTCCTGACCCTCGTTTTCAGCCAGCTGCTATTGGCATGTCAGCCATCCCCCGAGCAGGAACAGGCCGAAGACGAGCTGCTGACTTTCATGCTCGACACTCTGATTTCCCAGCAAGTTGGCGATGCTGAGGTTACGCTGGCACCAGCCGAGCAGTCCTACCAGGGCGCCGCAGCCGAGGCCAGCCTGATCGTGTATGCACCGCTGAGTAAGCCAGCGGGCGAACACCCCTATACCTTTCAGATGGACGAACCACAGCTGGTGTGGTGGCTGGCAGAGTATACCCTGTACCAGGCGAGCGACCTGGTGGGCGACATAGACCGCTACCGGCAGGAAGCAATTGTCGCTTCCCCCAGCGCAGTCTGGCACTATACTGTGTTTGGCATCGACTCCATCAACTGGCAGGGCTCCCAGGCTGAAGTATATGTCGAGATTTCCTGCGGGATGAAGTGCGGCACCGGCGTGCTTTACACGCTGCAGCGCAATGAGGCCGGGCTGTGGGAAATCACTGATTCAGAATTAGTCATGATCGTTTAGTAGATATCGTAGATTGAAAAGCATGGTTCGTTGCTGTATAATGAAATCAGGTGCCTTGCTTAGGCAGCTCAAAGGAGGGTTACAATGCATAAGCGAAAAATTGTATTGTACTGGCTTGCGCTGGCTGTTATCCTGCTGGCATCCTGCGGTGAACCTGTGGATCAACAGCAAGATGAAGATGAGATCGTGGCTTTCCTACTCGACTCTATCCTCCACGACCTCAGGGTATACTCGATCGCAGACGTGACCCTCATTGTCTGGTCTCCGGTGCAAGGATCACTAGAATCCCCCGACTGGAGGATGAATATCGACGATCCGCTGAAGGTGTGGTGGTTTGATGGCGACCAATTGACCGAAGCGGCTGACCCGCTGGCTGCGATCGAACAGTTCCGCCAGGATTATATGACTCAGGATATTTATGGCTTATATGATTTTGGCATCCTGTCCATTGCGGAAGATGGGCAATCCGCAGAGGTATATCGTAGCTACGATTGTGGCTTTGAGTGCCACGGTACTGCTTCTTATTTCATCCTGGAACGCAATGATGCAGGAGAATGGGGAGATATTGGCACGGGTGTCACATTGATTGAGTAGGATCAGCCAGTGCTCCCATCATTTTGAACATTTCTTGAGAGGAAGGTATAGTGCAAGGATTAACCACCATATCTCTGCCCATGCCGCTCAAGCTGGGGCAGGTTAATTGCTACCTGGTAGATATCCCCGGTGGCGGCTTTGTGCTGGTTGACACCGGCGGCTCCAATGCCCGCCGCGAGCTTGAAACAGCTCTCACAGAAGCGGGATGCCAGCCCGGCGACCTGAAGCTGATCGTGATCACGCATGGTGATTTTGACCACACCGGTAATGCCGCCTACCTGCGGGGGAAGTACGGCACGCAGATCGCCATGCACCCGGAGGATGCCGGCATGACGATGCAGGGGGATATGTTCTGGAACCGAAAAATGGGCAGCCGCCTGTTCCGCCTGTTCGCCGCATTGCTGTTCAGGTTCGGCGCCGAGAACCGCTTCACCGCGGATTTCTGGCTTGAAGATGGTGATGATCTCTCTGCTTATGGCCTCCCCGCCACGGTGCTCTCCATCCCCGGGCATTCCAAAGGCTCGCTCGGGCTGCTGACCGCCTCCGGCGACCTGCTCTCCGGCGACCTGTTCGATAACACCAAAAGCCCGGCGCTCAACGCCATCATGGACGACCTGGATGCAGCGCAGAAGAGCGTGGCGAAATTAAGCCAGTTGACCATCCATACCGTCTACCCCGGGCATGGCAAGCCATTTCCCATGGAAGATTATTCATTTACCAATCAAAAATAAGACGGTTTATTGGTTTCCTGGTTCGAATCCATTTGTTTTATTAGTTCCTCACAAATTCTGTCTTGGTCAGACGCATATTACACGTTTGTCATTGCGATCAATTTAACGCAAAGCCGCTAAGGCACGAAGTCCGCAAAGAACTTGTGAAAAGAGCCATCAAATGTAGACTTGACAGGCCATCCATGTGCAATACAGGAAGAATACAGCTTTTCTTCGCGCCTTTGCATCTTTGCGGCTTTGCGTTAGTGTTTAATATCATCTTGACCAGGACAGTTCCTCACAAATTCAAATAAATTTTTAACCCCACTCCACAAGGCGCCGCGCATCTCAACCATGCGTCCCCCCGACAAAACAATGATCTGGTCAGCCGTCTCCAGCGCCGCGGGGCGGTGGGTGATGGTGAGCAGGATGCGATCCCGGGCATAGGTGTGGATCGCCTGCAGCACCGCCTGCTCGTTCTCCGTGTCCAGGTTGGCGGTCGGCTCGTCCAGGATCAGGATGGGTGCATCTTTGAGCAGGGCACGGGCGATGGCGAGGCGCTGGCGCTGTCCGCCGCTCAGGCGCAGACCGGTCTCGCCAGCCCAGGTGTCGTAGCCTTCGGGTAAACCAACAATGAAATCATGGATCTGAGCCAGCTTTGCCGCAGCTTCGATCTCTTCCCGGCTGGCGGAAGGGCGGGCGATGGACAGATTATCCCTCAAGGTGGCGTTGAAGATGTATGCATCCTGGCTGACCACGGCGATTTTGGAGCGCAGCTCCTCGGCGCGGAAATGGCGCAGCTCCTGCCCGTCCAGGCGGATATGCCCGGTGTGGTATTCCCAATAGCGCAGCAGCAAGTTGACCAGGGTGGTCTTGCCCGCCCCGCTGGGGCCGATCAGCGCCAGATGCTCTCCGCGCGCCAGACTGAAGGAGACATCCTGCAGGGCAGGCGTGCCATCCGGGTAGCTGAAGGACAGCCCTGACACGTCCAGGCGGGTGGGGGAGGGGACGGGCGCCGGTTCAGCCGGGTCGCGCACTTCAGGCTCAGCGTCCACCACCTGGAACAGGCGGCGGGCAGCCTGTAAGCCGGATTCCAGCGTTTGAGCGGCCTGGGAGAGCGGCTGGACGGCTTCAAAACAGGCCAGGGCAGTCAGCATCAACGCACCCAGCCAGATGCCCTGCAGCACGCCGGAGAGGACATAGGGAGTGGCTAGCGCCAGCACCGCCAGGGTGCACAGCTGGGCGATCAAGCCGTGCAGTGCAGATTGGGCGGCGGATAGGCGGTTGAGGCGCCTTTGGTGGTGATAAAAAGCCCTCCCGGCACGGGCGATGCGCTGCTGGTATAGACCGCTCTGTGCGCAAGCCAGCAGGTCGGGCAGACCCTGGATGCCATCCACCAAAAGGGTCGAGAGATGGGCGCGGGCGGGGATCAATTCTCGACCGGGGCGGCGCGCCAGAATATGCAACCCCAGCGGCAGGATCACCCCACCTAGCAGCAGAAAGCCCAGCAGGGTCCATCCGAGCGGTGGGACGAAAGTGGACAGGAAAGCCGTGCCGGCGGCTGCCACCAGCAGGGCGGTCAGCGGCGGCGCCACGGCGCGCACATACAGGTTCTCCAGCACGCCAACATCGGCGATTGCCCGGTTGAGCAGGTCGCCAGAGTGGAAGCGCCACAGGCGGGCCGGGGCGAGCGGTTCGAGCGCCTGGTAGAACCAGACCCGCCAGCTTGCCAGCAGGCGCAGGGTGATGTCGTGGGAGACGAGGCGTTCCAGGTAGCGGAAGACGGCGCGTGAAAGCCCGAAGAAGCGCACGCCGACGATGGCAATCTGTAACTCGGCGATGGAGGGCTGCAGGGCGGCGAAGGAGATGATGTAGGCGGCGGCAGCCATCAGTCCGGCGCTGCTAAGCACGGTGGCAAAGCCGAGCAGCATGGAGAGCAGCACACGGGCGGAGAAGGGTTTGAGCAGGAGCAGGGTGCGGAAGAGATACCTACCCCCGGCCCCTCCCTGTAGGGAAGGGAGAACCCCCACCCCCAGCCCCTCTTCCTCCGGGAGTAGGAAACCCTTATCCCCTAATCCCTCACCATTGCTCTGTCCAGCACCCCTATCCCCTATCCCCTCACCCCTCGCTTCCTGCACCCGCGTTTCGACCACCCTCCCCTCATCCAGGGTGATGACCACATCTGCAAACGCCAGCGTTTCGGGGCGGTGGGCGATGAGTAGGACGGTGTGAGCGGGGGTGAGCAGGCGGGCGGCCTGCCCGATGCGGGCTTCGTTGTCGGGGTCGAGGTGGCTGGCAGGTTCATCTAGGATAACCAGACCACCCGGCTTGAGGAAGGCGCGGGCAAGCGCCAGGCGCTGAGCCTGCCCGGCGGACAGGCGCGCGCCGCGTTCACCGATGATTGTTTCATAGCCATTGGGCAGTTTTCGGATGAATTCATCCGCCTGGGCCAAATGCGCCGCCTCAGCCAACTGATGCATCCGTCGCCTGGGGAACGGCGAGGCGCAGGTTGGCGGCGAGGGTATCATTGAATAGATAAGACGTTTGAGGGGTCCAGCTCAGGGTGGCGCGCCAATCTTCAGATGGAATGCTGCGCAGGTCTACGCTGTCCACGTTTATTTGCCCGGATTGGGGAGCCAGGAAGCGCAGCAGCAGGCTGGCGGCGGTGCTCTTTCCAGCGCCAGAGGGCCCGGTGAGGGCGGTCACTTTACCCGGTTCCAGGCTGAAGGAGGCGCCGCGCAGGGCATGGCGCTCGCCGCGATAGGTGTAATGGACAGCCTCGAAAACAATGTACGGTGGAGATGTGTTGAAAGCCGGCGCCGGTGATGGGGTAACCGCTGCAGGCAGTGGGATCGCCAGGATCTCGAAAATGCGCTGCCCCGCCTCCATTCCAGACATACCGGCATGGAAGCGCAGCCCGAGCAGGCGGATGGGCAGGTAGAACTCGGGCGCCAGCAGCAGGATGAAGAAAGCAGGCTCAAATTCCAGCCCACCCGCCAGTAAGCGCAGCCCAATCTGCACGGCGACGATGGCGGTGCTGACCGTGGCGATGAACTCGAGGGCAAAGGCAGAGAGGAAGGTGATGCGCAGCACGCTCAGCGTGGTCTGGCGGTAGCGCTCGCTGACCCGGGCGATGGTCTGCAGCTGCTCCAGGCTGCGCCCCAATGTTTTCAGCGCCGGCAGCCCCTGCAGCACATCCAGAAAATAGGCCGCCATGCGGCTCAGCCCCAGCCACTGGCGGCGGGTTTGCTCGCGCCCGGTTGAGCCGATCAGGGTCATCAGCAGGGGCAGCAGGGGTGCGGTGAGCAGCAGGATGACCGCCGAGAGCAGGTCGCTGGGAAAGACGAAGAGCAGGATGCTCAGCGGGATCAGGGCTGCCAGGGCCAATTGAGGCAGATACTGGCTGTAATATGCCTCCAAGGCCTCGACGCCTTCCAGGGCGGTGTTGACCAGCTCGCCGCTGCGCACATCAGTTTCACCACTTTCGCCGGCGCGGTAGGCTGGGCCAAGGGCTTGAATGTGTGCGTAGAGCCGTTGGCGCACGTCGAGGCGGATACGGCGCGAGGCAGCGCTGGCAGCCGTTTCGGCGGCATAGACCAGCCCAGCGCGCAGCAGGGCTGCCCCTGCCAGCCCGAGCAGCAGGGATGAGATTTCGCTCAGCCCTTCAGCATGGAGAAAAACACGGCTGACCGCCCGGCTCAGCCAGAAGGCTTGCAGAACGGTCAGCACGCCACCCGCCGCGCCGAGCAGGATGGCAGCTATCAGCCGCGCTGCCTGGTCGTGGGCGAGTTGGATCAGCTTGCGCATGGATCTACTGGTTCTGTTAGGTAACCAGTCCTTCCGGCCTGGTGGGGATGCGCGTGCGGAAAATCCAGCAGCTCCAACCCTGGTAAGCCATTTCCACCTTATTTCGTGGGGTCAGGGTCCGGGACACTTGGGATGCTCGCTGTACTCGTGTCGCTTTCGGTTTTCTTCCGTCAGACTCTCGCGCACCTGGGCGCGCATCTCTTCCACTTCAGGTGTACGCACATTGCTGTTGGCCTGATTGACCTGGACGCCCAATTTATCGGATAGCATCATGGTCAGCAAACCTTCCATGATATTACTGGAAACACTGCCCCCTTCACTGCCTTGCCCACCACTGACCACCACACGGGGTACCACATCGACGCGCGACTGCTGGATGGCTTCTGAGAAGCGGTTGAGTACCTGCTGGGTTACCTGATACTGTGGGCCGCCATAAGCCTTAACCTGCTCTTCTGTGGCAATAGCCTGGGCGATACCGATGCGGGCGATCTTTTCAGCCTCGGCCTCGGCCAGCGCCCGGATTTGAGCGGCTTGTTGTACGGCGCGCTGGTACTCTGCCTTACCCTGGTTGGTTTGAACGGTGATGCTTAACTCCGATTCGGTGATCAGGCGCTGCTGTTGCGCACGGGCTTCGGCTTCGCGCAGTTGGCGCTCCTGGGTGGCGGCTTTTTCCTGCCGGCTGTAGGTTTCTACCTGCTCAGATGCAATCTGGCGTGAGCGCAACTGGGTCAGGATCGTCTCGATCTGTTGATCTTGCTTGGTTGAAGTCGGCGTACCAATCAGCACTTCTTCCAGCTCCAGGTTGTAGTGCAGGAACTTTTCTTTCATCTCCGAGCTGGATTGCTGCTGGATTGCGCTGCGTTCCTGCAATAGCTGGATCAAGGTGCGAGTCTGACCGATGTTCTTGAAGTAAGCCGCCACCATCGGGTCCAGGGTTTGCTCGACCAACCGCTTGATATCGCCGAAGCGCTGGATGACTAACGGGGCTTTCTGATAATCGATGTGGATCACGACCGATAGAGGCAAGGATGGCTCAAACGCATCCTTGGTGATCAGCGAGACTTCGGTCAGGTTTTCATCATAATGATGCGAGCCAATTTCCGTGCGGATCCATTTCAGGATGATATTTGTAGTTGGCACCTGCACAACCTTACCGGCATAGGTGTTGAAAGCATACTTGCCCGGCATCAGCGGTTCGTTCCATACGCCGCGCTTGCCCCTCTGAACCAACTCGCCATGGCGGTAGTCATCCCCCGACAGGTCGGCGCCGATCTCGCCGGTGTATGAGACCACCACACCTACCATGCCCACTTCGATGGTGGTCTTGGGGATCATCTCTACGGTAGCGAACAGGCAGTTGATGTAATAGGTACCTTCGACCAGAGTCTGTAACTGGCGACCACGCATACCGCCGGCACGCAGAAAGTTATCCGGATCCTGGAAGCTGTTATGGTAGGTAGTGGGGTCGGCAGGATTTGATCCCACGACACGGGCAATGATCTCCCCCTGCGGTAAAGATGTTCCATCATGAACGGTAACAATTCCAATTTTGTCGTCCACGTCTTTGATCACCACCGGGCGGAAACCCTGGCGTTCGGTGATCACACCTGCCATACGGCGGATAATTTCATCTTCCTCGCGGTTGAGCGGCAGAACGTTATAAACCTTTTCTTCCGTGATCACCACAAATTGAACCAGGTTTATGGCATAGGTCCCCTCACGGAGCACTCGGCGCTGCGGACCGCGCTGCCCACCCGCGGCCAAAAACGCCACCACATCCTGATACTCGTTTGTCTGGGCATTCGAAGCCAGCACCTGATCTGGGGCCAGTGGTGCGCCATCGCGGGCGAAAACATACCCCATTTTGCCCTGGGTGATGGTCACTAAAGGTGCAATGTGCACGGCGTATTGTATCGGCCTCAAGAAATGTAAACCGCCGCGCAGCACGCTCGGCTGGTAACCGGCTTCACCGTTGAGGGCGATAAAACCCGATTTGATCGAGCCTTTCCCTGAGAAGCGTTTTTCAACGATCCCCACGCGGTTGTTGGGGATAAAACGGATGCCTGCAAGCACAAAGAGCACCGCAAGAACCACCAGTGCCAACAGAATGATCAAAATCGTTACGGTTAAACTATCCACAGTGACCTCCTTCTGGTTGAATGATCTTTATTTTAGGGCGAGATTCCGGCCCCGTTTGTTTCTCCCCTGTTATTGTTACAACTTGAATCCTGGGTGTCACAGCACCTGCTTCAGGCGCGCCAGAATCCGCGGCGCACCGGGCGGACATCTTCGATGGTGATGAAAGCCTCCGGATCGATCTCATTGACCAGCTGGCGCGCCTTGTCCACATTCTTGCGCAGCACCAGGACGTTGAGCATGGTGACCATGCCGTCCTTACCGCGGGCGGAGATCTCGGTCACAGCATAGCCATTCTTGCGCAGGTGTTCGGCGATGGCTGCCCCGAGGCGCGAGCTGATGATGTTAATGGAAATATGACCGACAGCCAGCCGTTCTTCGATGGCCATGCCAAACACATTGCCGGTGGCGAAGCCGGCGGCGTAGCCGACGATATTCAGCGGGTTGTCCAGGTTGCTGAGCACGGTGCTGATGGCGGTGACAAAAATGGCAGACTGGAAGAATCCCAGCACCCAGGCGATCTTTTTACGGCCGCGCATGACGAACAATACGCGCAGTGTGTCCAGGGTCATATCTAAGACGCGCAGGCTGAAGATGAGCGCTGCCATTAACCAGGCCTGGGGGGAGAGCAGGAAATCCACGGCTTATTCCTTGGGGAAGTACATGCGGTCGGTGTATTCTTTCACCATACGGCGGATGCTGAAGCGCGGTGAGAGTGTGCGGATGGACTCTTTCATATGGGCGATCCAATCGCCAGGCAGGTTATCCGCCGAGCGCTCGCGATAGTAGAGCGGGATGATCTGGTTTTCCAGCGTATCGTACAGATCAAGGGCGTGGGCGGCATCCTGGGCTTCCTGGGATTCGTACTCGCGGTCATCGCCGATCGACCAGCCGTTTTTTCCGTTGTAGCCTTCGCGCCACCAGCCATCCAACACCGAAAAGTTGAGCACGCCGTTCATGGCAGCTTTTTGCCCGGAAGTCCCCGAGGCTTCGTTGGGCCGGCGAGGGGTATTCAGCCAGACGTCCACACCCTGCACCAGGTAGCGGGCCAGGTTCATGTCGTAATCTTCCAGGAACACCAGCCGACCGCCGCTTTCCGCTTTCTTAACCGAGCGGTAGACTTCCTGGATGAGCAGCTTTCCGGGTTCGTCTGCGGGGTGGGATTTGCCGGCGAAGATGATCTGCACGGGCATGTCGGGCCGGTTGATGATGCTCAGCAGGCGGTTGATGTCACTGAGCACCAGGTTGGCGCGTTTGTAGGTGGCGAAACGGCGGGCAAAGCCGATGGTCGAGCGAGTAGGGATCGAGCATCACACCGGAGGCGATGATCTGCACGGGATGGATGCCCGTGTTCAGCCACTGGTCGCGGGCGCGCTCGCGGATGTAATACGCCAGCTTGCGCTTCAAGTGGCGGCGCACAGCCCACAGCTCAACGTCAGGGATGTTTTCGATGCGCGCCCAGGTGGCGGGATCGTCCAGGTGTTCCATCCAACCTGCACCGAGATAACGCTCAAACAGGTTGCGCAGGCGGCGGGCCAGCCAGGTGCCGGTATGGACGCCGTTGGTGATGTGGGTGATGGGAACTTCTGCCTCGGGCAAGTCTGGCCATAAATAATTCCACATTTTACGGGCGACCTGACCGTGCAACTCAGAGACGCCGTTGCGATGCTCCGCATGGCGTAAGGCCAGAATGGGCATGCTGAAAGTCTCGGCACCCCATGGCTGGCGGTTGCGGGCCAGGTTGATGAACTGCTCGCGGTCGAGACCCAGCTGAGGCCACAGGTAGGCGAAGTACTTATCGATCAGCCAGTGGGGGAATTCATCACTGCCGGCGGGCACCGAGGTGTGGGTGGTAAACACGGAGCTGAGGCGCACCTGCTCGGCCGCCTCGGGAAAGGTACTGCCAGCGGCGACCAGCTCGCGGGCGCGTTCCAGGGCCATGAAGGCGGAATGCCCTTCGTTCATATGCCAGACATCCGGGTTGTAGCCCAGCAGGCGCAGGGCGCGCACACCGCCCACGCCCAGGATGATCTCCTGCGAGATGCGCAGGTCCAGGTCGCTGATGTAGAGCTTGGAGGTTAACTCGCGGTCCCAGGCGGAATTGCCATCTACATCGCTGTCCAGCAAGTAGAGCGGAACGCGCCCGACACGCACTTCCCACAGCCGGGCGAACACAACCCGCCCGGGCAGCTCAACCGAGATGGTCAGGGGCTGCCCTTGCTCATTTAAGAGCGGTAAGACGGGCATCTCTTCAAATTTCAGGCGCTGGTAGCGGGCTTCCTGCCAGCCATCTTCCGAGATATGTTGGGTGAAGTAGCCCTGGGTGTAGAGGAAGCCGATAGAGACCATCGGCAGGCCAATATCGCTGGCGCCTTTGACATGGTCGCCGGACAGCACGCCCAGTCCACCGGCATAGATTGGCATGGTCTCATGCAGGCCAAACTCGGTGGAAAAGTAGGCCACGACTTTACCGTGCTGCTCGGAATGGGCGCGGGAGAACCAGGTTTCGCTGGGGCGCATGTATTCATCGAAGGATCGCATCACCCGGTCATAATGATCCAGGAAATAACGGTCATGGGTCATATCCTTCAAGCGAGTTGGATCGACCTGGGGCAAAAAGCGGATCGGGTTGTGGTAGGTATTTTCCCATAAAATGGGATCGATGCGCAGGAATAAACGCTGCGCATCGGGCACCCAGGTCCACCATAAGTTGTAAGCCAGTTGGCCCAGGCGGTTGATCCGCCGCGGTAAAACAAACTGGCTGGGGATCTCAGAATGGAAATTGTACATGGATGTTCCTTAGTGTGTAGAGTGACGAGATGGCGGTGATTTCTTGCCAGGCAAGATGCGCCTGAGCGAGAAAAAAGGCCGTCTAAGGTCACTATCTTACCACGGTTGGGGTTAAAATAGAGTAAAAATTGCCTGGTGAGCCAATGAGCGAAACAATCCAACTATTTCATTACCTGTATTCTCGACACCCTGTACCCGGAAGTGGGCGAGGCGGTATGCACCGTGCTGGAGAAAGCCGGGGTCAAGGTCGCTGTCCCGGCGGGGCAGACGTGCTGCGGACAGCCGGCTTTCAACGCGGGAATGAGGGCCGAGGCCTCCCGGATGGCAAAACATACCATCCAGGTATTCGAAGCGGCGCCTGGACCGGTGGTGGTGCCCTCCGGATCGTGCGCGGCGATGATCCGCCATTTCTACCCCGAGCTGTTTGCCGGCGACGCGGAATGGCTGCCGCGTGCCCGGGCATTGGCAGCGCGCACCTATGAGTTGACCGAGTACCTGGTGGATGTGCTTGGGGTGACGGACTTTGGGGCATGCTACCAGGGCAAACTGACTTACCACGCTTCCTGCCACCTGCTGCGCGAGCTGGGCGTGGATCGCCAGCCGCGGGCATTGCTGGAGAACGTGCATGGCGCCGAGCTGGTAGAGCTGGCGGGAAGCCAGGAATGCTGCGGCTTTGGCGGCGTATTTTCGGTGGAACACCCGGAAGTATCGGCGGAGATGCTGAGGCGTAAGCTGGATAATATTGAAAACAGTCAAACCCCGCTGGTGGTGGCATGTGATGCGGGCTGCATCACCCACATCAACGGCGGTCTGCACAGGCGAGGCAATGTTCAGCGGGCAGTGCACATCGCTGAGATCCTGGCAAATCGAGTGGAGGGTAAGTCATGAGCACATCCTTCCGGCGACGGATCCGAGAATCGCTGTCAGATGCAAACCTGCAAGCTGCGCTGGATGCTAATGCCGAGCGGCGGGTGCGGGTGCGCAAGGAGGCGTTTGCCTCGCTGGAGGATGCGGAAGGGACTGCGCCAGCGGGCGCACGCCATTCGGGCGGAGGTGATCGATGCCCTGGAGGAGTACCTGGAGCAGTTCATCCACCAGGCGCAGGCGAATGGGCTGGTCGTGCACCGGGCGGCGGATGCCGGGGAGGCGGTGAGGTCCGTGCTGGAGATTGCCCGGCAGAATTCAGCCAGGCTGATCGCCAAGTCCAAGACCATGGTCAGCGAGGAGATCCATCTGAACCGGGCGCTGGAAGCGGCGGGGCTGCAGGTGGTGGAGACCGACCTGGGCGAGTATATCGTGCAGCTGCGCGGTGAGCCACCTTCGCACATCATCACCCCGGCGGTGCACCTGACCCGGGCGGACGTTGGGCGGCTGTTTGAGCAAAAGTTACATCTACCTTACACCGAGGACATCCCGGTGATGACCGCCGCGGCGCGGCGAGTGCTGCGGGAGGTCTTTCTAACGGCCGATATCGGTGTGTCGGGGGTGAATTTTGCCGTGGCTGAGACGGGCACTTTGTGTGTATTGACCAACGAGGGCAACGGGCGTATGGTGACCACGCTGCCCCGGGTGCATATTGCGCTGCTGGGGATGGAACGGCTGGTGCCGACAATGGATGACCTGGCGCTGATGCTGCGCCTGCTGCCGCGCTCGGCGACCGGGCAGAAGCTGACCGTCTACACCAGCCTGCTGCACGGCCCGCGCCGCCCAGGCGACCCGGATGGCCCGCAGGAGCGGCATGTGATCATCATCGACAACGGGCGCAGCAAGCTGCGCGCCTCAGCACTGAGGGAGATGCTGTACTGCATCCGCTGTGGGGCGTGCCTGAACGCCTGCCCGGTGTTCCGCGAGATCGGCGGGCATGCGTATGTGAGCAAAGATGGCAAAGGCAGCCCGTACCCCGGCCCGATGGGCAGCGTGCTCTCACCGGCACTGTTCGGTCAGGCTGAGTTTGGGCAGTTAGCACGTGCCTCCACCCTGTGCGGGGCGTGCCGGGAGGCCTGCCCGGTGGATATCGACCTGCCGCGCCTGCTGCTGCGGGTGCGGGCGGGGATGACAGAGGATTATGAGCTACCAGAGCTGCAGGGGAAAGAATTGAAGCCCAATCCCCCCGGCTGGCTGGCCCAGGGATTGCGCCTGTTCACCTGGGGGGCAGAGCATCCCGGACGGTTCCGGTTGGCGCAGAGACTGGCAGGCTGGGTGATGGGTGGGAAGGGGTGGCTGCGGCTGCCTGCCTGGTCAGGCTGGGGGTTGAGCAAAGATTTCCCCCGCCCGGCAAAGCAGTCTTTCCAGGAGCGGTGGAAAAATCAGGAAGCGCTGCGGGTGGGGGATAGCGGTTCACCGGTGAAAGTCCAGGACCGGTCTGAGCGAGAGGCCTCTCTCCCTACAAATTCTCCGGTTGAGGGAGGGCGCGGAGGCATTGAGCCAGGATGCCCTGCTGAAGAAGATGCAAGTGGAGCTGGAAGCGTTGGGGGCACAGTTCATCCGGAGTACTGAGGCTGAGCTGGCAGCGAATGTGCTTACCCTGCTGCAAGAACGAGGCTGCCAGGAGATCCTAGCCTGGGATGGGATTTACCTACCTGAGGGGATGCTGCAGTTCCTGCGAGATGCCGGCACCCAAGTGGTGCCTCCCACGGCGGAGGACAAGCTGCAAGCCGCGCACATTCCGGTTGGGCTGACCGGGGCTATCGCAGCCGCCGCCGAAACGGGTACGATTGCTATGACAGGCGGATCGGGCCGCCCATTGGCTGCCTCACTGCTGCCGGAGGTGCATATCGCAGTGCTGCGCAAAGAGAGGGTTGTAATGGGGCTGGATGAGCTGCTCAGGCTGCCCGAGCTGATCCAGGCAGCAGCGGCAGTGCTGGTCAGCGGGCCGTCGCGGACTGCCGACATCGAAATGACGCTCACCATCGGGGTGCATGGCCCGGGTGAGTTGATCGTCTTGTGCTATTGAGGCTAAGTCCTTTGACTCCTCCCGGAGCGTAGCCAGTATAAGATTGCCCCTCCGACCAGTAAGGCGATGATGGCGATGGGCCAGCAGGCGATGCCGCTCCCCAGGAGATTGTTCGAAGTCTGGGAGGCGGTCTGAGCTGAATTGGTTGCTGACTCATTGAAATTAGGCTTACCCGCCTCGTCTGGCAATGGGGTCAGGACTGGCGGGGTGATCATGCTGTCAGGGTATGGGTAGGGGGATGTTGGCGTGGTGGTCACCGCAGTCGGCGGGAGGGGAGTATAGGTTGGCAGGCTGGTGGGCGTTCCCGTGGGGGTGACGGTCGGCGTGGACGTGGGCCAGCCGCCGCCGTCGGCACGGGCAGGAGTGGGGAGGATCAATGCCAGGCAGACGAGCAGCAAAAAAAGTGCCAGTGTGCGTTTCATAGCATAATTGTACCGTAAATATTTAAATTACTGTGTAAATCCCTTCCTCTCTCCTTCATTCCGATGAAGATGGGGTACTTCTCTGTCTGGCTACTTACCGGGTGGATTTAACAGATAATACCCAAAACCCAGCGCCAGCAGCAGCCACATGCCCGCACCAACCCAGCCTAATGCACTGACATCGGTAGTTAATTGTCCGATTGCCGTAACAATAAAGCCAATCAGATTGCCGAGGCACAGGCCGATCACTATCGCCCGCAGAGATTGGGACCCCGGGTCATTCCTGGCAAACCACAGGATCAATCCCAGCATGAAGAAGACCGAGCCCAGCTCTCGGGAGATGTATATCCCGGTAGCATCCAGGTCGATGCCATACAGCGACCACATCTGCACCGGGAGCAACAGAAAACTAGCACCCCACACCAGGCAGAGCAGTGCCATGATCACGATCAAGGTCTTGAGTTTCATCTCACACCTCCAGATAATATTTGAGATAAGGATAACGTCCCGGGATTAGTCATCCCGGGACGTTGTCAAACCATCCCCCTGGCTTTTACTCGTCACCAGGAACAAGGTAATAACCGACGACATAGGATCCGGCTATAGGCTGGCTTCCACCGCACAATCCGGCGAAATTCGCCAATACTGTCGGTGGAAGAGGAGTCAATGAGCTAAAACTTAACATCCCTTCCAGGCTGCCATAACCTTTAAGGCGGGCAATGCCCTGAAAACCGGTCTCGGTGATCTGCATGCTCCAGTTACCGTACCAGTAGCCATCAGGGTGTGCAGTGGGGTAGATATCCAGGTTACCGTGGTATGTGCCAATACCTGTTGCGGGATCAAATATGTTTGCGTTGGCATAGATATGCCCTGGGCCAGCAAAGTAATCGCTGGTGGATGTCACCACAGAAGCAAGCACACGGTCCCTGATGTGCACAATCCCACCGTCGCTAACCCAGATATTTTGAGATTCGATTGAGCAGGCAATATTGTAGTTAACGAAGTCAATCCGGGTGGCTTCCGCGGCTGCCGGGTGAACGATCAGGGCCAGCGAGAGCACGGCGATTGTGACCAGAGTTACTAAGATACGATTCGCGAGCACTTTAGTTTTCATGTTTCCTCCTGAAACAATTGGTGAAAGATATTTGAATGGGTGTGAGATATTTTTTTATTAATTTTGCTCATATTCACCTCCTTTCTATATTTACAACCGCTTCCCCTCACGGTCTGATACTTCCGGTTGTAATCATGGCTCATTATGGGTGGGTTTTTTATCCGGAATATCCAGACTCCAGCCGCCATTCCCCGAAGCAGGCTTCGGTTCAACCTGATGCTCAGCCAGCATCCTGGCATCACGGTACAAGATTAATCCTGCCCCCATCAATCCGCTGAGCAGCATACCGAAATCCTCCCACATGCCGATCGAGATCCACAGGAAACCAGACATGGCATAAAAAAATGGAATGATCAGCAGGATTTTTGGGACTTTTGATGTGGTCAACAAAAGCAGGCCAAAGGTGAAGGTGACCACCGGGCAGGGGGTCAGCCCAAACGGTGACATATACGGGTAGGTATGACCTACCATCGCACCAGCCAGTGGGTAGCCCACCAGGGCGTACAGCAGGCAGAAAACCCCTGCCCAGGCGCAGGCATCTCGCTTAAAGCCAAATTCAAGTGCTGGCTTAATCGTGTACACGACGAAGAGCCCTCCCTGGATCAGGAAGAGAGCGGTAAAGAAGATCCCAGGCATATACCCCTGTAAAACGCTGGGCAGCCAAAAGGCTAGCCCGACCCACAGCCAAAAGAAAGCCAGGCTGGCTGGAATAGCCCATTTTGAAATGGTGGTTTTACGCACCGCCAGGTAGACTGCACTCAGGCCGAGAAGATAGGCTACGATCTGCATGGGCCAGATCATCGGGTTATAGGCGGCAAATACCTCCAGCAGTTGTTCTTCAGTGATCATGGGTACTTTCCTCTGAATCAAGCCTGGAATAGAATTTATTCATACATCCAGCATACCAGGCAGGCGTATCAAGAATGTGGAATCAACATGGAGAGGGGAAAAAATGTATAATATTATTTGCGAGGTTTGTTTGCTTTCGGACAGGCTTTCAGGGAGGTGAACGGATGAAACCGCTGGCGGTTGAGTTGTCAGTTTCTTTACTGGGATCCTTCCAGGCAGATCTGGATGGTCATACTGTAACTGGATTCCGCACAGTCAAAGTGCGCGCGTTGCTGGCATACCTGGTGGTTGAATCGCAGCGTGCCTGGCCAAGAGCGGTACTGGCTGATTTGCTGTGGCCCGGCCTGCCGGAGAAAGATGCACAGAGCAATCTGCGCAACGCTATCTCCAACCTGCGCAAAGTGATCGGTGATCCCGGTAGAAATCCACCCTACCTGTTACTTTCCCAGGATACCCTGCAATTCAATCTAAACAGACCAGCCTGGCTGGATGTGAATGAATTTCTGAACCTGATATCGACTGCCAGCAAAGCCGGAGAAACAGGTCCACAGGAGATACAATGCCTTGAAAAAGCGCTGGCGTTGTATCGCGGCGATTTTATGGAGGGCTTCTCCATCGACAGCGCTCCCTTCGAGGAGTGGGTGCTGCTGAAATCTGAGCAGGTTCGCCAACAGGCGCTTGAGGTGTTACGCCGGTTGGCAGCAGCTTACCAGGAGACCGGTGAACTGGAGCGTGCGCTACAGCATGCCCGGCGTTGGCTGGAGGTGGAACCCTGGGACGAATCCGCACACCGCGCCTTAATGCGCATCTTCTTGTGCAGGGGCCAACGCAATGCCGCCCTGGCGCAGTATGAAGCCTGCCGGGAACGGCTGAAACGTGACCTGGAGGTGGAGCCAGAACCAGCCACGACCCAGCTGTACGAACAAATTCGCAGCGGACAGGTTGACACTGTGGCTCTCAAAGTAGAATCCCTCTCGTCCACCCAGGCGAGCCAGGTCCCTGCCTTCTTGAGAGGCAGGCGGCTTTCCCAGAGTGAACCCCATTTATTTGTCGCCCGGCAAGCGGAGATAGCGCGGCTGGAAGCCGAGCTGGAAGCTGCAGTGCAGGGGAAAGGCCATATCTATTTTGTTACCGGTGATCCCGGCAGCGGAAAAACTGCCCTGCTATCTGAATTCAGCCGGCGGGCGATGCTCAAAAACCCGAACCTGGTGATTGCCTGGGGACAATGCAATGCCTATACCGGCGAAGCCGATCCTTACTTTCCCTTCCGAGAAATCCTGCAAACCCTGGGCGGGGATTTGGAGGCGCGGGTCACTGGTGGCGCCATCACGCCAGAGCATGCCATTCGCCTGTGGCGTTTCCTACCCACGGTGGCCAGTACCATCCTGGAAGATGGTCCTGATTTAATCAACCGGCTTGTTTCGGGTAAAGATTTGCTGTCGACGGTGCAGGCAGCAGTCGGGAAATCTGCTGAGGTCTTCACCCGATTGAATGAAGAAGTTAATCGAACTGGTGGGCAGATTGGACGGGCACGCTTGTCACAGGTGAACCTGTTCAACCAGGTAACGAAAGTGTTCACCCGGCTGTCTCAGCACAATCCTCTGGTGTTGATCCTGGATGATCTTCAGTGGATCGATATTGATTCCGTCAACCTGCTCTTCCACCTTGGGCGCCGGCTGTCTGGGACTCGCATCCTACTGCTTGGAGCTTTCCGGGTAGAAGATGTGGCGCTTGGGCGCCAAGGCGAGCGTCACCCCTTGGAAGGGGTGGTCAATGAGTTGCAGACCAGCCTGGGAGACATTCAGCTGGATTTGATGCTCAGCGAGGGAGCTGATTTTGTGCAAGCGCTGCTCGATAGCGAATCCAATGCGCTGACGCCCAGCTTTCGCACCCTGCTGCACCGCCACACCGGCGGACACCCCCTGTTCACCATCGAGTTGCTGCGGGGAATGCAGCTCAAAGGTGAGATCTATCGCGAACGAGCAGGGGAAATGGGTTGAGGGGGCCCAGCTAAATTGGGACGAGTTGCCGGTGCGGGTAGAAGCAGCAATTGCAGAACGGATTTGCCATCTATCTGTGGATCAGCAGGAGTTATTGAGTGCGGCGTGTGTGGAGGGAGAGCAGTTCACCGCTGAAATTATCGCCCGTGCGGTGGGGAAGGATGAGCGTGAGGTAATCAAGGCGTTAAGCCAGGAAATAAGCAAACAGCACCGTCTGGTTGCTGCGCAAAGCTGTAAACAGGTTGCAGGGCAATCATTTTCTCAATACCGCTTTCGCCATTTCTTATACCAAAAATTCCTTTATCAGCACCTGGACGCAGTAGAAAAAACTCGCTTGCATGCGAAGGTAGGCATGGAACTGGAAGCTATGTATGCAGGAGAGCTGCCTGACGATCCATTGGTCACCCAGCAACTGGCACGGCATTTTGACCGGGCCGGATTGGCAGAAAAGGCTGTGCGCTACTATATCGCTGCCGGTAAATATGCGATCCAATTAGGCGCTAACCGCGAAGCGTTCACTCATTTTAATCGTGCTCTGACGCTCCAAAAGACGCTGCCAGCTTCTAACCAGCGAGATCAGCAGGAACTGGGACTGCGCCTCAGCCTGGGTCCAACCCTGACGGCTATCCACGGCTGGGCAGCTCCTGAGCTGGAGCTGAATTACCACCTGGCAGAAGAGCTGGCTTCCAAGATTGCAGATAACGCCCAGCTGATCCCGACCTTATGGCTGCTATCAGTCTACCGCCTGGGACGCTCAGAGCATTCGGCCATGAATAAACTGCATGAGAGAGCCATCAGGTTAGCCCAAAAAGTTAATGATCCATTGCTGCTAAGCCTGGTTGAAATGAATGTTAGCATTTTGCACCAGGGGAAGTTTAATGGAGGCGAAAGAGAATCTTGCGCGGAGCAGCCAATCATTCGACGAGCAGGTGCAGCGTTCTCTGGCGCTTCAATTTGGAATGTCACCAGCGATCGTAGCACGAGCTTACCTGGCCAATTGCTTATGGTTGCTGGGGTATCCAGAACAAGCCGCCCAACGCAGCCAGGAAGCATGTGATCTGGCGGATAGGCTGCAATTCCCCATGACTATTTGTTACGCGGTATCCAGAGCTTGCTGGCGGCTGGTTTTTGCGGGGGAATTGGAAGCCGCACAAGATCAAGCTGATAAACTGCTTACCATCACCCGGCAGCATGAGCTACGCAATTTCGAGATTGCGGCGGAATTTTTCCTGCATTGGATCAATGTTCAGAAAGGGGATCATAGTCTGGCTGAGGTAGAAAAAATACACCATGCGATGGAGGAATACTTGAATCTGGGGACAGTTTTGAACCGAACAGCATTCTTGATCCTGTATGCCCAGGCATGTGCCTCAGCCAGGCAGTTGGAGCACGGCATGGAAGCCCTGAACGAATCAATCGATCTGGGGGAGAGAACTGGAGAACGCTGGTTCGAGGCAGAAGCCTATCGGACAAAGGGGGAGCTGATCGTCCAGATGGCAGGTGGCTCTATTCTGACAGAAGATACTATTTCAGAGGCAGAGGGCTGCTTTCAGGCTGCCCTGAGGGTGGCAAAGCAACAGGAGTCCAAGATGTTGGAGCTTCGTACAGCCACCAGCTTCTGCCGCTTGATGCGACGACAAGGCAGAGGACAGGATTATGTAGCGCAGCTGACGGAAATTGTGAATTGGTTCAGCGAAGGGCTGGATTCATTGGATATGAGGCAGGCAAAAACGCTGCTGAAAAAGCTGGCCCATAAAGACAATTAACCGAAGGGAAGAGGGTTGTGTCGAAAAACACCATCTTGGTCTGGGATAAGCTCGCTGATTGCAACGACTGCCTCCAGGTTCAATGCCCCGTAGAGATGGGGAAATACATCCGCATCCACAGCCTCCCAGCGCAGCGCAGACTGAAGGCGGGCAGGATCGATCCACAGCAGGATAGCATCCCGGAGACCGCGGTAGAAGGCGTTGGCGACTTTCAGGATTTGGTCGGGCCGGGAGAGGTGGATGAATCCCTCCGCTGATAGCGAGACCGGCCGGTAGCTGCCGGATTCCTGGGCAGCCTGCCAGGAGGCGTGGGTGCACAGGTGCACCAGGTACTGGCGCCGATCCGCTTCAGGCAGCTCGACCAACACCAGCCGGTCATGCCCCGCCAGGTCAGGTATAACGGTCACCCTCGCCTGGGGAAAGGCGTCCTGGGCCAGGGCGATGGCTTTCTCTCCCTGGCTAGCCTCGATTTCCAGCAGCAGGCAGCCATGCGGGGAAAGATGATCCCCTGCCTTGTGGACCAGCCGACGGATCAGATCCAGACCATCGTCCCCGCCGTCCAGCGCCAGGATGGGCTCAAACCGGGAGACAGGCAGATCCCCCAGGGTCGGGCGGGGGATGTAGGGCAGGTTAGCGGCGATGAGATCAAAGAGACGAGAGTGGAATTCATCCGGCAGTTCCAGTAGATCAGCCTGGACGAAGGTGATGCGCTCTGACACCCCGTGGTGGGCAACGTTTTGGCGGGCAACTTCTAATGCTTGCGGGCTGAGATCGGTGGCAAACACCTGCAGGTCAGGGATAGTCGTCGCCAGGGCGATGGCAATGCAGCCCGAACCGGTGCCGATATCAGCGACCCGGTGGCAGGCTGGGTGATGGCGTAACCAGTCCAGAGCGTGCTCAACCAGCAACTCGGTCTCCGGGCGGGGGATCAGCACGGCGGGGGTGACGAGAAAATCCAGTCCGTAAAATTCCCAATGCCCCAGGATGTAAGGCAGCGGCTCGCCATTCTCCCGCCGAGCCGCGCAGGTTTCCATATCTTCTAATTGAGCACGACGATAATTCGATTTCCGGGTGTGCCAGTACCCAGGCACGGGGCATTTGCAGGATGTACGCCAGCAGCACCTGGGTTTCCAAAGCAGGGGTGTTACTGAGTGGGGCAAACCGGGCTGTTAGATCAGCCAGGACAGCTTCCAGTCTCACCGGGAATGCCTAGTCCTCTTCGTCCTCGCCGATGGCGCCCAGGCGTTCGGATTCGTCACGCGTGGCGAGCTCGTCCGTGAAATCATCCAGCAGCGAGCCGGTCATAAAGCCTGCCAGGTTGTAGGTGGAGACGTTGATGCGGTGGTCGGTGACGCGCGATTGGGGATAGTTGTAGGTGCGGATCTTCTCCGAGCGCTCGCCGGTACCCACCTGGGTGCGGCGGAACTCTTCCCGCTCTAAGCGACTCTTTTCTGCCTCCATCTCGTACAGGCGGGCGCGTAAGATGCTCATGGCGCGCATCCGATTCTGCAATTGGGAGCGCTCATCCTGGCAGGCGACCACGAGGCCGGTAGGTATGTGGGTCAGGCGTACGGCGGTGGCGTTCTTCTGCACATTCTGCCCACCGGCGCCGGCGGAGCGGTAAACATCGATGCGAATATCGCTGTCCGGGATGTTCACCTCTACCTCATCAACTTCGGCGAGTACGGCAACCGTGGCAGTGGAGGTGTGGATGCGTCCCTGGGACTCGGTGACCGGCACGCGCTGCACGCGATGAACGCCAGACTCGTACTTCAGCCGCGAGTAAGCGCCGCGGCCCTTGACCATGAAGATGATCTCTTTGTAGCCGCCGATGCCAATTTCGCTGCTGGAAAGCACCTCGACTACCCACCGGCGGGCTTCGGCATAGCGGGAGTACAGGCGGAACAGGTCGGCGGCGAAGATGGCAGCTTCGTCCCCACCGGTGCCGGCGCGAATCTCCATGATGACATTGCGTCGATCACGGGGGTCCGAGGGGAGCAGCATGTTCTTCAGCTCTAGCTCCAGGCGATCGATCTGCGGCTCCAGGTCAAGGATCTCGGCTTCTGCCAGCATGCGCATCTCATCATCATCGCCTTCCAGCAAGGTGCGCGCTTCTTCCATCTGGTCAAGCGCCTGGTGAAACTGGCGCGCCTTTTCGACCAGCGGCTCCAGGTCGATGCGCTCTTTGTTCAGCTCGGCGGCATGCTGGTAATCATCACCGACTTCTTGCAGCTGCTGGCTAAGCTCTTCGTAACGTCTTTCAATTCCGATCAGTTTGTCTAACATAAGAACGTATATTACTCCCAAATATGCCTGACAGGTTTGACAGGAAAAACCTGTCAGTTTTGAAATTGCGATGGGATTATACCACCGGAACATTTTTTCTCGGCACAGCGTCTTGAGTTCAACAGCCACAACAAGCATTCCCGGCTGTTAGCCTAAGGAGGACGCCATGAAGAAGACCCTTTTTCTCATCGGTTTGATGCTAATCGCCGTGCTGGCTTTTCCGCTCCCCGCCCGGGCGGATGGCATCATCATCCCCGATCCCAGGCCGTGCGACCCGATGCCCTGCCCGGGGCCAATTCCCATGGAACAGCTGGCAATCCGCTACCACCACGTCACGGTGACCATCCGCGACCAGGTGGCGGTGACACATGTCGACCAGGTGTTTTACAACCCCAACGATTGGCAAATCGAGGGCACCTACATCTTTCCCATCCCGCTGGACGCCGCGGTAACCGATTTCATCCTGTGGATCGATGGCACGCCGGTGGAGGGGCAGGTGCTGGATGCCACCCAGGCGCGCCAGACCTACGAGTTGATCGTGGCGACGATGCGCGACCCGGCTTTGCTGGAGTACGTCGGGCAGGGCGCGGTGCAGGCGCGCATCTTTCCCATCCCGCCCTATGGCGAGCGGCGCATCGAGCTGGAATACACCCAGGCGATGCCTGCCGAAGGCGGGCTGGTGCGCTATATCTACCCGCTGAACACCGAGCGCTTCTCGGTGCTGCCGCTGGAGAGCGTTTCGGTCAGCGTGGATATCCAATCCAGCGTGCCCATCCGGGCGACTTATTCGCCCAGCCACGATATCTCCGTCACGCGGGAGAGCGATACCCATGTGCGGGCAGGGTATGAAGCAGCCAATGTGCTGCCGGATACCGACTTCGCGCTGTATTACTCACTGGGCGAGACGCAAGCCTTCCATGTGCTGAGCTACCTGGACCCATCCGATGCCACCGACCCGGACGGTTATTTCTTGCTGATGCTGGCGCCGGGCATCCAGGAGGATAGCCTGCCCATTCCCAAGGATTTGATCCTGGTGCTGGACCGTTCGGGCAGCATGGATGGGGATAAGTTCCGCCAGGCGCAGGCGGCGCTGGACTATATGCTCAGCCACCTGAACCAGGGCGACCGCTTCAACATCATTTCCTTCAGCACAGGCACTGAGCGTTATGCCAACACACTGCGTCCGGCGACGGATGCCAGCAACGCTCGCACCTGGGTCAATGGGCTGCGCGCCGAAGGCTCCACGGATATCAACCGTGCCTTGCTGGAGGCTGCGGATATGGTAGATCCAGAGCGCCCAACCTACCTGATCTTTCTCACCGACGGGCTGCCCACTGAGGGGGTGACCGACAGCGAGCGCATTTTGAGCAACTTCGCCGAGGCGGCAGCGCCAGACCTGCGCCTGTTCGTCTTTGGAGTGGGCTATGATGTGGACACCTACCTGCTAGACTCGCTGGCGCAGGAACATCATGGCAGCAGCACTTACGTGCTGCCGGAGGATCGCCTGGATGAGATCCTCTCCAGCTTTTACGCACGCATCAGTATGCCGGTGCTGACCGGTTTGGAGCTGGATTTTGACGAGTTGAGCGTCTTTGATCTCTATCCTTTCCCGCTGCCAGACCTGTTTGCCGGTTCGCAAGTGCTGGTGCTGGGGCGTTACCGGGAAGGGGGACGGGTGGATGTGACCTTGAGCGGCGAGGTGAACAACCAGCCGCGCCAGTTCACTTTCGAAGCGCAATATTTCAGCGAGGAGTCGCCGGAGGATGCCGTGCTGAAGGCGATCCCCCGCCTGTGGGCGACGCGCAAGATCGGCTACCTGCTGAATGAGATCCGCCTGAGCGGTCCAAACCAGGAGCTGATCGACCAGATCGTGCGCTTGAGCATCCGCTTTGGCATCGTCACCCCATATACATCCTACCTGGTGACTGAGACCGCCCCGCTGGGTGCAGCAGAACAGGATCGTATCGTCCAGGAGCAGTTCAACCTGATGCATGACGGCTACCCCGGCGCCCTCTTACGGTCAGGAAGCGGTGAAACAGGCATCGGATGAAGGCGAGCTGGCAGGCGCCAGCAGCGCAACCTCGCTCTCCGAGGAGGCAGCCAATACGGTGCGCATTGTCGGGGCGCGGGCATTCGTGCTCTCGGAGCGGGCGTGTGGATCGATACCGCCTTCGACCCGGATATCATGCAGACTGTGCCGGTGGCGTTCCTGTCGGATGATTATTTCACCCTGGTAGCGTCCCAGCCCGAGCTGGCGGATGCCTTTGCGCTGGGGGAGCGGGTGATCGCCCTGTCAGATGGGGTGGCGTATGAAGTGGTCTCTGCGGACACTGCTGTCCAGCCGCTCGATCTGCCACCGACATCACCCACAGACGAAGGCAGCGACCTGCCAGTCCCGACAACACCGGAGACCGAGCCGGATGTATCTACACCCGTTTCACCTGTTCCCAGCGCGATGCCGGCTGGAGGTGAGCCAGAGCCGACAGAACCGTCAACGGGGCCGTGCGCGGGTGGTCTAATTCCGCTACTGCTGCTGCCATTTTTGGCAGTGCTGGTGAAGAAGCGGGATCGAGGGTAGGCCACTCCCCCCTCCCCCCTATTCCTGCAGTGAACCTATCCTAACAATGGGCTGACCCCCGCCCCTGACCCCTCCCCCTGAACGGGGGAGGGGAATTCTTTATTCATAGTTGGGGACGCCCAATTCTCTCTAGGTTGTCATAAATATGCATCGAGAGGTGTTAATACGATAAGAGCATCGCATGGAGAGAGTGTGGCTGTTACAATAAACGCTGTGAAAAGTGGTGAAAGCGCTACACAGGCTGCCTTCGAGGCGGTGTTTGCCGGGCATTGGAGCCGGGTTTATGGACTGCTGTTCCGCCTGGTGGGGGAGCATGCCGAGGCAGAGGACCTGGCACTGGAAGTATTCTGGCGTTATTCCCAGCGCTCACCATCCAGGCAAGAGCCACAAACACCGGGTGGCTGGCTGTACCGGGTGGCGCTCCGCCTGGGATACAATGCGCTGCGGGCGCAGCGCCGCCGGCGCAGCTACGAGGCATCGGCCGGGCGGCTGGAACTGCAGGGGAATATCCCGCTGGATGCAGAAGGGCAGGTCGAGCAAGCGGAGCAGCGCCAGCAGGTGCGCCGTACCCTGGCACAGATGAAACCTCGGGCGGCGCAGATACTGGTTCTACGTTATGCTGGATGCTCGTACGCGGAGATCGCGGCCACACTTATGCTTGCGCCGGGGTCAGTAGGCACCGTGTTGGCACGGGCTGAACGTGAGTTCCAAAAGCGCTATGAGCAAGTCGAGCGCGGAGAGTGAGGTTGTATGCATCTCAAAGATGGTGAACTGAGAGGGTATCTGGATGGGGAAGGCAGCCGGGAAAGCCGCGTCCGGGTGGCAGCCCACCTGGCGGGCTGTCCAACCTGCCGAGAGCGCCAGCAGCGGTTATCTGCCGCGGCCGGTGACGTGGCGGGTAAGCTGGCAGCAATGGCACCCGCGCCGAAAGAGGCTGCAATCCCGGTGGGAAAAGCACAGGCTGCGGATGCGCAATTTTATGGCAGAAAAGGAGAAATATGCTATGCAAAATCGATGGTTGGTTCGCTATCGCCCGGCTTTGATCGCTGCCGGGGTGGTGTTGGTATTGGGAGTATCCATGGCTTTTGCCCCAGTGCGGGCGGTCGCCAACAGCTTCCTGGGCTTGTTCCGGGTGCAGCAGCTGCAGGTGGTGGAGGTGGATCCAGGCGACCTGCCGCAACAGCTGGGCAGCTCCTATCAGTTGCAGTATTTCATGTCTAATGATGTTCACTTCCAGCAGCAGGGCGAGGATCAGATCGTGGGCAGCGCCGAGGAAGCCAGCAATCTGGCGGGTATCCCGGTGCGGCTACCGCCGGGTATGAACGGTGAGCAGCATCTGGTGGTAACGTCGCCGACGCAGATCAGCTTCACCGTGGATCTGGCGCTGGTGGAGGCTGTACTGGATGAGATTGGGCGGGGAGATATCAGCCTGCCGGAGGAGATCGACGGGGCAGAGGTCACAGTAGATCTGCCCGCCTTGGTCAGCGCCAGCTATGGGAATTGCGCGGTAGGTGATGCTGAGAACTACCCTGAAGGCTTTGACCCGGACGATCCGACCCTGACCCTCACGCCAGACTGCACCACCCTGGTGCAAATGCCCAGTCCGCAGGTGAACGCACCGGAGGGCCTGGACCTGGCGCAGTTGGGGCAAGCCTATCTGCAGCTGCTGGGCATGGCGCCGGAGGAAGCGGCGCAGTTCAGCCAGAACATCGACTGGGCAACGACCCTGGTTGTACCCATCCCGGTATACAAAGCCTCTTATCAGGAAGTCGAGGTAGATGGCGTGCGTGGTACCCTGATGATGGGAAATGATGTCGGGTATGGTCTGCAGTATATGCTTATCTGGATCAAGGGAGATATCGTCTACGTTCTCAGTGGGCCGGGTGGTGCGAACACAGCGGTCAGGTTGGCGAATTCGATCCGGTAGACTGTAAAACCTTTCACCGCAGAGACGCAAAGCGCACGGAGAACATTTTTACCGCTGAGAACGCTGAGAACGCGGAGAAAACCAATCCTAAGTTTAAAATACTCTGCGTTCTCTGCGGGCTCCGCGGTGAAGCTTTGTCCTGGTATGTCAACACCTTTGTGGTTTAATAAGAATAAATGACCGATACAGAATTCGCCATTGAAACCAACCGGTTGAGTAAATCCTTTGGTGAGAAGGCTGCCGTCCGCGACCTGACCCTGCAGGTGGGGCGGGGGAGGTGTTCGGATTCCTGGGGCCGAACGGGGCGGGCAAGACCACCTCGGTGAAAATGCTGCTGGGGCTGATCCGACCGAGCGCCGGGGAAGGGCTTTTATTTGGGCAGCCGCTGGGGCAGCCCGAGGTGCGCCGGCGGGTGGGATTCTTGCCCGAGCACTTCCGCTTCCATGACTGGCTGACGGCGGCGGAATTCCTGCAGCTGCACGCTGACCTGTACCAGATGTCACTCGAGGACGCCCATAAGCGCATCCCCGAGCTGCTTGGATTGGTGGGTCTGGAGGAGTTTGCGACCAAGAAGCTGCGCACCTTCTCCAAGGGCATGCTGCAGCGCATCGGGCTGGCACAGGCGCTGCTCAACCAGCCGGAGCTGGTCATCCTGGATGAGCCCACCTCCGGGCTGGACCCGGTGGGGCGGCGTCTGGTGCGGGATATCATCCGCGAGCTGCGCCAGAATGGCACGACCGTTTTTCTGAATTCCCACCTGCTCAGCGAGGTGGAGATCACCTGCGACCGGGTGGCGTTCATCAAGCACGGCGAGGTGATCACCACCCGCCCGCTGCAAACACTGCTGGAGGGCGAGGTGACCGTGACGGTACGGGCGCGCGGTCTGACCGCTGAAATTGCTTCTGGGCTGCAGCGCTGGAGCCAAAATGTGCGCCTGGATGGCGAGCACCTCAGCCTGACCCTAACAGGAGAAGCTGAGCTGCCGGAGATCCACCGCTATCTGGTGGCAGCGGGCGTAGAGTTATACTCATTCCAGCCGCAAAAAGTGTCGCTGGAGGATTTGTTCATCCAGATCGTTGGCACGGACGGAGGGCTGTGATGAACAGGTACTCTGCGGTTGGGGTGATCGCCCGCCTGACCTTCCGTGAAGCCGCCCGGCGCTGGGTGGTGTGGGTGGCGTTGGGATTGGGGGTGTTGTTCCTGGCGATCTATGCCATTGGTTTCAATGAGATCGAGAAGGATCTGATCCACCAGACGGGCAGCGGTGGGCGCCTGCTGAATACCGAGATCCACAATTTCTTCCTGCTGGCAGGGATGTATGTGGTCAACTTCCTTACCTCGATCATGACCGTGCTGACCTCGGTGGATACGCTATCAGGCGAAATCGCTTCCGGCACCATCCATACCGTGGTGTCCAAGCCGGTGCCGCGCTGGCAGATCGTGCTGGGTAAGTGGCTGGGATTTACCGGCATGCTGACGCTGTACCTGCTGCTGATGGCAGGTGGGGTGACGCTGGTGGGCTACCTGGTGGCGGATACCGTTGTGCCGCACCTGGTACAAGGCTGGCTGTTGATGTGGCTGACCATCCTGCTGCTGTTGGGTGTCTCGCTGTTGGGTGGAACACTGCTCTCGACGCTGGCGAACGGGGTGCTGGTATTTGGGTTGTTCGGGATTGCCTTCATTGGTGGCTGGATCGAGCAGATCGGGGCATTCCTGAACAACCAGGCGGCGGTGAATGTGGGCATTGTCACCAGCCTGCTGCTGCCCAGCGAAGCGATGTGGCGGCGGGCAGCATTTGAGATGCAGTCGCCCCTGGTAAATGCGATTGGCGTTTCGCCGTTTGCCTCCAATTCCGCACCCAGCCTGGTGATGGTGGGCTATGCAGTGCTGTATGTGCTGGTAATATTAGGACTGGCGATGCGGCAGTTCAGCCGCAGAGACCTCTAATCTGCCGGGGCGGAGATTTCTGCCTCTGCCCGGGCAGCGGCGCGGGCGCGGCTGATGTTGATCAGGCCGACTGAACTGAGGATGATCAATGCGCTGATAGCCACGCGCCAGGTGACGAGCTCGTTCCCCAGCACCGCACCCAACAGAATGGCAACCAGGGGATTGACATAGGCGTAGGTAGACACCAATGGCGTGGGGGCATTGCGCAGCAGCCAGGTGTATGAGACGAATCCGATCAACGAGCCGAAGGTGATCAAGTAGAGTAAGCCGAGTAGTGAGTGGGCAGTTATTGCGCTCAGATCCAGCTGACCCCATTCCCCGACCAGGCTGCCAAAGGCAAACAGACCCAGGCTGCCCGCCAGCATCTCCATGCCGGTGCCCATCAAGGGAGAGGCGGGGAGAGGAGCTTTGCGGCTGTACAGAGAGCCGATCGACCAGCTCAGGGCAGCCAGCAGCAGCACGATCACCCCCCAGGGATCGAGATGCAAGCCATCCAGTCCATTGGCCCAGGGATTGGCCAACAATGCGATGCCGGCGAAGCCTGCCAGCACGCCAGCCCAGGTCAGCCAGCTCAGGCGGATGCCACCCGGGCGCAGGGTATCCAGTAAAGCCATCCACAGTGGGGTGGCGCCGATAAATAATGACGCAATTCCCGAGGGGATGATCTGCTCGGCCCAGGCCAGTAGGCCGTTGCCTCCCAACAGGAGGAACAAGCCAATGATCGTTGCCGCGCCCCACTCGCGCCGGGTAGGTGCCGGGCTGCCGTGTAAACGCTGCCAGAGCACCAGGATGGCACCTGAAACCAGGAAGCGAGTCCCGGCGGACAGGAAGGGCGGCATCTCCTCGACCACGTAACGGATGGCAAGGTAGGTGGAACCCCAGACAAGATAAACTGCCAGCAGCGCCGGCCAGATGCGAGCTTTCACGGGTGAGCCTGCTCCCAGCCCAGGATAGCCTGCTTACGGGCCAGACCGTAGCGGTAGCCGCCCAACTCCCCGGCTTTACGGATCACCCGGTGGCAGGGGATCAGGTAGGCGATGGGGTTATCTCCTACCGCACTGCCCACCGCCCGGCTGGCATTTGGCTGACCCAGGGCGGCGGCAATCTGCCCGTAGGTGGTCAGCTCACCGGTGGGAATGTGCAGCAGCGCCTGCCAGACTTTGAGTTGGAAATTGGTCCCGCTCAGGTAAAGCTGCAGCGGCGGCGCACCCGGTTCATGCGCCAGCGCAAAGATGCGTGCCGCATATGGCGCCGTGGCGGCAGGATCTGCCACCAGCTCGGCCTGCCCCCAGCGCTGCTGTAAGTCAGCCAGGAATGCCTGCCTCCCCCCCGGCTCGCCAAAGGACAGCCCGCACAGCCCGCGCTCGGTCAGCGCAAGCAGGCACTCGCCGAACGGGGTGGGGTGGAAGCCGTAGCGGATAGTCAGACCCGCGCCGCGCTGCTTGTACTCGCCGGGGGTCACTGCTTCACAAGTGATGAACAGGTCATGCAGGCGGCTGGGACCGGAGAGTCCGACCGCCAGGGATACCTCCAGCAGCGAGTGGGAGTGAGCCAGCAGGTCTTTGGCGTTCTCCTTGGTCAGGTATTGCAGGAAGCGTTTGGGGCTGATACCCACCCAGCGCAGAAACAGGCGCTGGAAGTGGTATTCGCTCAGGTGGATGCTTGCAGCTATCTCCGCCAGGCCGGGCTGGCGCTGGTAATTGGCCTGCAGGTAGCGCAGCGCCTGCTCGACGCGGTAGTAATCGCTGGAGAGGGAATTCGTGTGTAGTCGACATGGGCTAATTATAAATAGAATATCGCCGGCTGCCACCCGATTCTTGCGCAGAAATATTTACTACTCTGGCTCAAATTCTCTTAGAAGTGACTGCGAGTGTATAATATTAGTATATTCTGTCACTTGTCAGAGCGCCTTCTGTTCTGTATATTTACAATGTTAATTGGGTCTAAGGCTCAATGAGAGTCAATAACAAACCACACAATTTCAACGGAGAAAAATTTATGAAGATCCTATCAATCGGTTCGGCAGGAAAAATGGGGAGAGCAGTTGTTTCATACTTGTCCAAAGATGCTGACGTTGCCCAGGTCGGATTGCTGGATAACTACGAAGCCGGGGTGGAAGCCATGCTAGAGACGGATACTTCCGGCAAACTGCACGGACATCCGATCAATGTGGATGATCTGGACAAAGTCAAAAGTGTGATGAAGGAATATAACGTTGTGGTCGTCACCCTGCCCGACCGCAGAACCAGCTACAAAGTCATGGAAGCGGCGATCGATGTCCGCGTCCACCTGGTGGATATCTTAGAAGAGTACCACCGCCGGCCCGATGATAATGAAACGGAAGGCTTTGTCATTCCAGCGCAATATGCCAGCAGTGAAGAATATGGGGAAGCGCTGCACGAGAAAGCCCTGCAGAATGACGTCCTGGTATTGGATGGCATGGGGTTTGCGCCTGGCTTGAGCAATGTCACCACCGGGCATGGGATCAGTAAATTAGACAGCTGCGAAATTGCCATCGCCAGGGTGGGAGGCATCCCCAGCCTGGATTGCTGCGAAAAGCACCCCCTGCGCTACATGACCACCTGGTCACTTGAGCATGTGCTGCGCGAATACAACATTACTACCAAAATTTTGAAAGGCGGCAAGCAGGTTGTTGTCCCTGCACTGACCGATATGGAGCTGTTCAGATTTGCCGAATTTGGCATCGACAGCGATCTGGAGTGCGCGGTAACCCCGGGCATGCCCAGCTTCGTTTTCACGCACCCCGATCTGCATTACTTCGCAGAGAAAACCGTGCGCTGGCCGGGACATTTCCAGGGTGTGCGCACCTTGATGGAATGCGGATTATTGGATGAAGCGCCGGTTGATTATAACGGTGTAAAAATTTCGCCGCGCAAATTCTTCCTGCACCTGGTTAACCCACGGCTGGCTCCCACCGGCGATGACAGCGATGTCTGCGTGATGTATAACACGGTCATTGGCAAGAAGGATGGCAAGCCGACCAAGATTGAGTACCACATGTGGGAAGGCGCCAGCGATGGATTCTCTGGCATGGCCCGGGTCACCAGCTTCCCGGCGGCAATTGGGGCGAAAATGGTCGGCGCTGGTCGGTTTGCCCAGCGTGGCATCCGCGCCCCTGAAGAGTGCGTGGAGGGCGAGAATTACGCCTACTTCATGAAAGAGCTGAAGAAAGTCAATATCTCGATCAGCGAAAAGATTGAAGCAGTGTGTGGATAATACCCTGAAGGAGCATGAATTAACTTATGACGAATCACAAATATAGAATTGCCTGGCTTCCTGGCGATGGCGTAGGCGTAGATGTGATGGAAGCGGCGAAAATCGTGTTGGATAAGATCAAACTGGATGCCGAATACATCCATGGCGATATCGGCTGGGATTTTTGGGTCAATGAAGGGGAGGCGCTGCCGCAGCGCACCATCGACCTGCTGAAGAATGTCGATGCTGCCATGTTCGGCGCCATCACGTCAAAACCGATCAAGGCCTCCGAAGCAGAGCTGTCACCTGAGTTGAAGGGTAAGGGACTTGTTTATCGCTCCCCCATCGTGCGCATGCGCCAGATGTTCGACCTGTACATTTGCCTGCGCCCGTGCAAGGCTTACCCTGGCAACCCGCTCAATTACAAGGAAAATATCAATCTGGTGATCTTCCGCGAAAATACCGAGGATCTATACTCAGGTGTGGAGTTCAACCCGGTGCCTGCCGAGGTGGCGGAGGTGCTGATGAAGCATTCCAAGCAGTTCGCGGCTTTAAAAATGATCCCCTGGATCAGATCGCCATCTCCAACAAGATAGTTACCCGTCGAGGCTCTGAGCGCATCATCCGCGCCGCCTTCGAGTTTGCCCGCAAGAATGGGCGCAAGAAGGTGACAGTCATTCATAAGGCCAATGTGGTGCGTGCCTCCGAAGGACTGTTCCTGGAGACCGCCAGGGAAGTGCGCAAGGATTTCCCGGAGATCGAGATGGACGATGCCAACATCGATGCCATCTGCATGTGGCTGTTGAAGAACCCGCTCAACTACGATGTCATGGTCGCTACCAATATGTTTGGCGACATCGTTTCAGACCTGTCCGCTCAGATGGTTGGCGGGCTGGGTTTTGGCTGTTCGGGCAATATTGGCACAAAGCTGGGTGTCTTTGAGCCCACTCATGGCTCAGCGCCTAAGTATGCCGGTCAGTACAAGGTGAATCCCATCGCCACCATTCTCTCCGCCAAGATGATGCTGGAATGGCTGGGAGAAACCGAGAAAGCAGCTGCCATCGAGCAGGCAACCGCCGAGGTGATCAAGGAAGGCCAGGTGCGCACCTACGATATGGGCGGCAGCAGCTCCACCCTGGAAGTTGGTCAGGCGATTGCGGCGAAGCTATAGGGCGTGATATGGCCGGATTGATCATCCATGAAGTCGGGCTGCGGGACGGGCTGCAGGTCGAGAAGCAGACCGTCCCGCGCCAGGAAAAAGAACGCTGGATCGAAGGCTTGTTTGCCTCGGGCATCGATATCATCCAATTGGGTTCGTTTGTTCACCCGGAAAAAGTGCCCCAAATGGCGGACACTGACGACCTCTTTCGCCAGTATTCTGCGCATAGGCCAGCCCACGTCACCCTCTCCGGACTGGTGTTCAACGAACGCGGCCTGGAACGCGGCCTGGCCTGCGGGGTGGAGATGTTCTGCATGGGCGTCTCTGCCAGCGAAACCCACAGCCGGAAGAACACCGGCATGAGCCCCGCCGAGGCGCTGGGACGCATCATTCCCATGGCCAAACAGGCCCTGGCAGCGGGCAAGAAGACCCAGGTTTCGGTGCAGTCAGCCTTTGGCTGTGGTTTTGAAGGTCCGATCAGCACACAGAAGGTGCTGGAGATCGTAAAAGCCTACCTGGAGGCCGGCATGCGCAACATCAGCCTGGCAGATACCGCCGGGCATGCCCACCCGCAGCAGGTGGAAGCGCTATTCGGCGCCATCCGGCAATTGGAGTCTTCGGTGGAGCTGGCCTGCCACTTCCACAACACCTACGGCTTGGGATTGGCGAACTGCTACGCAGCACTGAAGAGTGGCGTGACATCCTTTGAATCCGCCTTTGGCGGGTTGGGAGGCTGCCCATTTACCAAGCTGCCGGCTGGCAACGTCAGCACGGAAGACCTGGTGCACTCGCTGCAGCGTATGGGCTGGCGCAAAGATGTACGCTTAGACATTCTGCTGGATGTAGCCCGCCAGGTGAGCGCTCATTTCGGGCGCGAACTGCCCGGGTCTATCTTGAAGTCCGGCTCGATCGTCGATTTCCAAGGGCAGGCTGCCTCAGGAGGTGCTTGATGAAATTGTTGGATGGAATTCGCGTGCTCGACCTGACCAATGTGCTTTCTGGCCCATTCGCCACCATGCACCTGGCGCTGTTGGGAGCGGATGTGATCAAGGTCGAACTCCCCGAAGGTGGAGACCTGGCGCGTAAGCTGGGCAACGTGCCCAAGTACAACAAAGAGCTGCTGGGCACCAGCTTTCTGGCACAGAATGCGAATAAAAAATCGCTCACCCTGAACATGAAAGCCGTAGAAGGCAAGGAAATCTTCCGCAAGCTGCTCAAAACCAGCGACGTGGTGGTAGAGAACTTCCGCCCCGGGGTAATGGCTCGGTTGGGATTCTCGTACGAGGAAATGTGCCAGCTCAACCCGCGCATCATCTACTGCGCGATCTCAGGCTTTGGGCAAACTGGACCGGATGCCTTCAAACCGGCTTACGACCAGATCATCCAGGGTCTGTCGGGGGTGATGGCGGTCAACGGCGACGAGCGGCTCAACCCGCTGCGCTGCGGCTTCCCGGTGTGCGATTCAGTGGGTGGGATGAATGCCGCTTTCGCCATCATGGCAGCGCTTTTCCACCGGGAGAGGACTGGTGAAGGACAGTTCATCGATATCGCATTGCTGGACTCGATCATGCCCTTGATGGGCTGGGTGGCTGCCAATCTGCTGATCGGCGGGCAGCCGCCTGCCCTGTTGGGCAATGAAAACTTCACCGCGGCGCCGTCCGGTATGTTCAAGACCCAGGATGGCTACATCAATATCGCCGCCAACCAGCAGCAGCAGTGGGAGGACCTGGCAGATGAACTGGGCGTCCCTGAATTGAAGACCGACCCCCGCTTCCAGGAGCGCGACACCCGTAAGGGGAACCGCTTCCTGCTGAATCCGCTGCTAGAGGCCAGGCTGGTACAGCAAACCACAGCGCATTGGGTGGAGGTTTTGAATGGCAAAGGTATCCCCTCGGGAGATGTGGTGAGTCTGGAGGCGGCACTGACCTCAGAACAGGCTCTCCACCGGGAAGTGATCGCCGAGGTGGAGCAGCCCGGCATCGGTATGGTCAAGATATTCAATCTGACAGCCAAGTTCTCCAAGACGCCGGCACAGATCGATATGCCGCCGCCCAGGTTGTCGGAGCATACGGAGAGCATTCTTATTGAGTTAGGATATTCGGATGAGGATGTAAAAGACCTACGCCTGCACAAGGTGATCTGACCCGTACGTAGGATGAGAATTGTAATTTCGTAACAAGGAGATCAATATATGGGTATGACAATGGTTGAAAAAATTCTGGCCCGGGCTGCGGGACTGGCTGAGGTGAGGGCAGGCGATGTGGTCGAGCCGCGCGTAGACCTGGCGATGTCGCATGAAAACGCTGCCCTGGTGCTGAACCAGTTCAATGAGATCTATCAGGGGACCGGCCTGGAGGCGAAGGTTTGGGATCCTGCGAGGATCGCCATCATCTTCGATCACCGCGTCCCTGCCGAGAGCTCCAAGACGGCGACCAATCAAAAGAAGGTGCGCGAGTTCGTCGGGATGCAGGGCATCACCAAGTTCCACGATATCCGCGGCGATGAAGGCGGCATCTGCCACCAGATCCTGCCCGAGAACGGCTATGTGCGTCCGGGCAGCGTGGTGGTGGGCACTGATAGCCACACCACCAGCCATGGCGCGCTGGGAAGCTACGCCTTCGGCATCGGGGCGACCGAAATGGCTTCGGTATGGGCATTGGGCTGCGCTTTGAATGTGGCTGTTCCGGGGACGATCAAGGTGGTCGTGCAGGGCAAGTTTTCGCCTTATGTGCTGCCGAAAGACCTGATCCTGTACCTGATTGGGCAGCTGACGGCAGAAGGCGCCAACTTCAAGGTGATCGAGTTCCATGGCGAGGCCATCCGCCAAATGGACACCTCCGGCAGGCTGACCATCTGTAACATGTCGGTCGAGGCTGGGGCGACCTCGGGGATCGTCCCCCCCGACGCCGAAACCCTGCGCTACCTCAGAGAGGTGGCGGGGGTCACGGACGAGATCCCTGTTTTCGGCCCGGATGCGGATGCAGTCTATGAACGGGTCCTCGAGATTGACGCCTCGAGCCTTGTCCCGCAGATCGCCTGTCCGCACACGGTGGATAACGTCAGACCGATTGATGCTGTGATCGGGCAGCCGGTGCAGCAGATCGTCATTGGTTCCTGCACCAATGGGCGCCTGGATGATATCGAAGTGGCGGCGCGTATCCTGCAGGGCAAAAAGGTCGCCCGCGGGGTGCGCATGCTGATCTTCCCTGCCTCGGCGCGCATCTTCCGCCAAGCGATGATGGCCGGTTATCTCTCCACGTTGATGGACGCCGGGGCGGTGGTGGCGAACTCAGGCTGCGGCCCCTGCCTGGGCGTTCACCAGGGAGCGCTGGGGGATGGTGAAGTGGCTCTGTCGACAACCAATCGCAATTTCAAGGGACGCATGGGCAACCCCAAAGGCGAGGTCTACCTTTGTTCCCCGGCGGTGGCGGCTGCCAGCGCTGTAACCGGTGTGATCACCGACCCCAGGAAAGGAAGCTAACATGGCTAAAGTCGTGCTCAAACTCGGTGACGATATCTCGACCGATATCATCTATCCCGGTCGATTCATGGCGACGGTGCTGCCCACCGAGACGCCGCAGTACACCTTTGCGGATACCCCGGAATTCAATGCCCGCTTGAAAAAGGGCGAATTCCCGCCGGGCAGCGTGGTGGTGGGTGGAAAGAATTTCGGCTGCGGTAGCTCGCGCGAACAGGCTGCTTCTTGCTTGAAAGGTTCCGGATTGGTGATCATTGCTCGCAATTACGCCCGTATTTTCCAGCAAAACTCGATCAATCTCGGCTTGAATATCATCATCTGCCCCAGCTTAGAGGGCAGGTGAGGGAGATGAATTGGAGATCACTGCCGATGCCATCGCCAACCAGACGACCGGGAAAAGCTATGCTGTGGCGGCCCTGCCAAAGTCGCTGCAGGCGACTTTAGATGCAGGTGGGCTTATCCCGTATACCCGGCAAAGGCTGATTAAAGAGAAAAAATAAAACCAATTCAGTACTGGACAAGTATTCAGGACAGATTCCTGCCCAGTGAAGCGGTGGTGGGGGCACTGGTACCCAGACAGATAAATATCTATCCTTAATCACCGGAGGAGAGCTGGAATGAAGTTAACTGGCTTGCATTTACTGCTGTCTTACCAATGCACCTTTGAGTGTGATCACTGTTTTGTGTTCGGCAGCCCGTGGCAAAGCGGGACGATGACGCTGGGTCAGGTGCGGCGCATCCTGCAAGAGGCAAAAGAGGCGGGCACGGTAACCTCGATCTACTTCGAGGGCGGGGAGCCGTTTCTGTATTACCCGGTGATGCTGCGCGGTGCCATCGAGGCGCGGGAGATGGGTTTCTCGGTGGGAATCGTCTCGAATGCCTATTGGGCGGAGGATGTGGAAAGCGCGCGGGAATGGCTGCGCCCGCTTGCCGGATTATTGGATGACTTGACCGTGAGCAGTGACCTGTTCCACTATTCTGAGAAAATCTCCCGCCAATCTCAGAACGCGGCTGCTGCGGCGGCTGAGCTTGGCATTCCCCTGGGAACGATCTGCATTGCCCGCCCGGATGATCCCCTTCAGGCGGGGGTAGGGCAGATTCCGGAAGGCGAATCAGGGGTGATGTATCGCGGCCGGGCGATTGAAAAGCTGGTCTCCAGTGCCCCGCGCCACCCGTGGAAGGATTTCATTACCTGCCCGCATGAAGACCTGCGCGAGCCAGGACGGGTGCATGTGGATGCCTTTGGCAACCTGCACGTCTGCCAGGGGATTGTGATTGGCAACCTGTTCCGCGAACCGCTTAAAGAGATCGCCGCGCGCTACAACCCGGATGGGCATTACATAGTGGGCCCGCTGCTGGTCGGCGGACCGGCCCAGCTGGCGCGTACCTATGGGCTGGAGCACGAACCAACTTATGCGGATGCCTGCCACCTGTGCTACAGCATGCGCCAGGTGCTGCGCAGCCGCTTCCCGCACATCTTGACCCCGGACCAGATGTATGGGGTATATTAATCCGGTTGAGATGTACGCAGCAATGTGGAATAACTCGCCTGGCAATGTCCTGAAAAATGAACCCGCGCAGCGCTGGGGTGGTACTTGCCATGACAATGTTGCACTGAAAGGAAGATGTGGATGGATACGATAGCCATTGCAGTTCAAGGTTTGCATAAATCTTTCGGCGAGGTGAAGGCAGTGGATGGGATCGACTTCACCGTCCAGGCAGGCGAGATCTTCAGCCTGCTGGGGCCCAACGGAGCCGGAAAAACAACCACCATCTCGATGATCTCCTGCCTGCTGCGCCCCAATGAAGGCGATGTGCTGGTGCTGGGTCACTCAGTGCGCAAGGACCCGCAGGCGGTCAAAGCCTGCTTGGGGGTGGTGCCGCAGGAGATCGCCCTGTATGAGGATCTATCGGCGCGCGAGAACCTGACCTTCTGGGGCAAGATGTACGGGCTGCGGGGGGAAGCTCTGCGCAAGCGAGTGGATGAGGTGCTGGAGGTGATCGGGCTGGCTGACCGCCAAAAAGGGATGGTGGGCAAGTTCTCGGGTGGGATGAAGCGGCGCCTGAACATCGGCATTGCCTTGCTGCACAAGCCCCAATTGATCATCATGGATGAGCCGACGGTGGGCATTGACCCGCAAAGCCGGCGCAGCATCCTGGAAAGCGTGCTGAAGCTCAATCGTGAAGGCGCTACGGTGCTCTATACCACCCATTACATGGAAGAAGCTCAGGAGCTTTCCGACCACATCGCCATCATGGATCACGGTAAATTGATCGCCATGGGCACGAGCGATGAGCTGGTGCGGATCGTCGGGGAGATGGATCGCCTGGATGTGACGCTGAGCGCCGAGGCGCCGCAGGTGATCGAGGCATGGAAAGCCACGCCGGGGGTGCACCAGGTGACCAGCGAGGACGGGCATCTCAGCCTGCTGGTGGATGACAGCAACCTGGTGCTGCCACGCCTGTTCGAAGCGGTGGTGAATACCAGCATCCGGCTGACCTCGGTGGAAATCCACGAGCCGAACCTGGAGGCGGTGTTCCTGCACCTGACCGGCAGGGCATTGAGGGATTGAGCATGAAAGCATGGGATGTCGCCCTCAAAGATTTAACCCAATCCTTCCGCAGCATGTTCGCGGTGGTGTTCATGTTTGGCATTCCCATCCTGGTGACCGGGATGTTTTACTTCATGCTGGGTTCCGGTGGTGAGGATGAGGAGGGGATGACCATCCCGCCGACGTTGGTGCAAATTGTCAACCTGGATGAAGGCAGCCCGGACTTTGCCAGCGGAATGAGCAGCCAGGCGGCAGACATGCCGGAAGGTGTGGAATTCGCCGGGGTGAAGTCAATGGGAGATGTGTTGATCGCTATCCTGCAGAGCCAGGATTTTGCTGATCTGATCACCCTGACGATTGCCCCTGACGAGGCGGCTGCACATGCTGCCGTGGATGCACAGCAGGCAGGGGTGGCAGTGACCATCCCGGCAGACTTCACCGCCGCGCTGATCGAAGCGCAAACCCAGGCGGTGGTCAGCCTATACCAGGATCCGGCGCTGACGGTTGGTCCAGCGATCGTGCGGGCGCTTCTGGCGCAGATGATCGAGCAGTTCGCCGGCGCCAAGATCAGTCTGGGAGTGGTGATCGAGCAGCTGAACCAGGCGGGGGTGGCAGTGGATGAAGCCCAGGCGCAAGCCATTGCCATGCAGTATGTGCAAACCGCAATGGGTGATGGGATGACCAGGTTGAGCCTGGACGTGCGCACACCTGCGGGAGAATCAGCTGGCAGCCAGTCGTTCAATCCCATCGCGGTGGTGATGAGCGCAATGATGATCTTTTTTGGTTTTTTCACCGGCGCAGCGACGGCCGAATCGATCTTGCGCGAGGATGAGCGCGGCACCCTGTCGCGCCTTTTCACCACACCCACCCGGGCGGGGACGATCCTGGCTGGGAAACTGATTGCGGTTGCGCTCACCTTGATCGGGCAGGTGCTTTTCCTGATGATCTTCGGCTGGCTGGTTTTTCGCATCTACTGGGGAGATTTATTGCCCGCATTCCTGGCTGGGTTTGGTCTGGTGATCATCGCTGGTACTTTCGGCGTCTTCCTGGTCTCTCTGCTTCAGGAACACGCGACAGAGCAGTGTGATCTTCGGTGGGGTAATGACGATAACCGGCATGCTGGGGGTGATCAATATGTTCACCATGGGGGCAACCAATGCCAATCCTATGGCAGATAAAATTTCCCTGCTCGTTCCCCAGGGGTGGGCGATGCGTTTACTGGGATTCGCCATGGATGGGGCTGCCATTGGCGAGCTGTTGCCCTGGTTCGGAGGAGTTCTGCTGTGGAGTGCAGTCTTTTTCATCATTGGGAACCTGCGCCTGCAGAGGCGGTTCGCGTGAGCACAGGCGGAGAGACAACATGAACAAGATCTTTGATATTGCCCGAAAAGACCTGCTGCAGATGCTGCGGGATTGGAAATTCCTATTCTTTTTACTGGTGATGCCCGCCGGGTTCACGCTATTGATGGGTTTCATTTTTGGCGGGACTGGCCAGGCGGAGGTTGATCCGCGAATGTTGATTGCGGTGATAGATCAAGACCAATCGTCCATAAGTGCAGCCTTCCAGGAGGTATTGGATGACTCTGCAGCCATTCGTATCGAGAACCGAGAAGCGGACAAACCGGTGGACGAGGATGTGAAGGATGGTGCGATTGCTGCAGCGCTGGTCATCCCGAACGGTTTCGGCAGCACATTGCAGGCGGGCGAACCAGCCAGCTTGCAGGTGGTGGTTGACCCGCAAAACAGCGCCGGTCAGACGGCGAAAAATGAGATTTGGGCTGAAGCTGCCCGCTTCTCGGGTGCTGTTCAAACTGCGCTGTTCAGCCTGGAAACCTATCGCCAATCTCAGGGTGAGCTGACCGAGGCAACGGCGCAGGAATATTTTGAGGCCGGGTTAACGGCTGCCCTGCGAGCCTGGCAGAATCCACCGGTGAAACTTGAGGTCAAGGATGCGATGCTAGTGCAGGAAGATCTCGCCTCCAGCGTTTATGGCGATAACCCTTATGTACATTCCTCCCCTGGCATGATGGCACAATTCGCCATTGCAGGTTTGATCAGTGCGGCGATGGTATTGGTGATTGAACGCAAGACCCGTGTCCTGGCGCGCATGCTTACAACCACAACCACACGCCTGCAGATCCTGGCGGGGCACTTGCTGACCATGTTCGTGATGATCTTTGCCCAGCTCCTGGTGCTCACCCTGTTTGGAGACCTTCTCCTGGGATTAAATTACTACGAACAGCCCTGGGCAACGCTGTTGATGATCGTGGCGGCTGCCCTGTTCGCTGCTGGCCTGGGCATGCTGATTGCCACGCTGGCAAAGACTGAAGAGTCTGTAATTGTGCTGACCATGATCCCGATGTTCGTGTTATCGGCGCTGGGTGGAGCCTGGATGGCGCTTGAATTCATGCCTGCCAGCATGCAGACCATCGGGCATTTTTCGCCGGTCGCCTGGATCATGGATGGTTTTAAGGGCATCTTGATCCGCGGTTGGGGATTGGAGCAGGTATTGCTGCCGGCGGGGGTGCTGATGCTCTTTGCGATTGCCTGCCTGGGATTCTCGGCATGGAAATTCAGGTTCGAATAGGTCCGTGTGGGGTACAATCAACAGATTACAGTTGTTGCGGAGTATTGGATTGAAAAAATATCTTGAGAGTTATGTGTTCCTATTTTCGATTGCCGGGTTGATCATAGCATTGGATCAATGGACCAAATATTTGGTGCGTAGCAGCCTGGCGCTTCAGGAAACCTGGTCGCCCTGGGCATGGCTATCTCCCTATGTGCGCATCGTCAACTGGAAAAATACGGGAGCAGCGTTTGGCATCTTGCAGAATTTCAATACCGTCTTTGCCGTTTTAGCGGTGGTGGTTTCCCTGGCAATTTTGTACTTCTTTCCCCGGGTGCAGAAGGAGGAGTGGCCGCTGCGCATTGCCCTGGCGATGCAAATGGGGGGTGCGTTGGGCAACCTGATCGATCGCCTGACGCAGGGATATGTGACCGATTTTGTCTCGCTCGGCCGTTTTGCTGTATTCAACGTGGCTGATGCAAGTATCTCGATAGGGGTGGCGGTGCTGGTGGTTGGGGTCTGGCTGAGTGAAAGAAAGCTGGCGGCTGGCGCTCGCCAGGAGGCTGAAGCCGGGCAGACCGGCGTGGATCAAGCCGGGCAGGCTCAAGCCGAGGAGCAGCCACCCATTGAGTGATCGCTTGCTGGTCTTTGATTTTACCCTGCCTGACCCGCAGCGCCTGGATAAATTCCTGGTAGGCTGCCTGCCTGAATTCTCGCGTGCCCGCCTGCAGGGGCTGGTAGCGGACGGTTTTGTGCTGGTGGATGGGCAGCCAGCGCACAAGAGCGGTCAGATGCTCACCATGGGAGCGCAGGTGCAGGTGCGCATCCCGCCGGCAGCGCCAACCGATCTGGTACCCGAAGCGATTCCGCTGGATATCTTGTTCGAGAACGATGACCTGATGGTGGTCAACAAACCGGCGGGGATGGTCGTCCACCCGGCAGCCGGGCATGCCAGCGGGACCTTGGTGCATGCCGCGCTGGCCCACGCACCCGAAATGGCTGGCATTGGCGGCGAAAAGCGCCCCGGTGTGGTTCACCGGCTGGATAAAGACACCTCCGGCATCATTTTGCTGGCTAAGAATGATGCTGCGCATCACTGGTTGCAAGACCAATTCCGCCTGCGTAAAACGAAAAAGGTGTACCTGGCGCTGGTAGATGGCGTACCGCCCACCCCCGAAGGGCGCATCGAGGCGCCTATTGGTCGCAACACCACGCACCGCAAGCTGATGGGGGTGACCGAGGCGAACAAAGGCCGTGAAGCGATCAGCGAATATTTCACCCGCCAAATCTTCCGCGAACATACGCTGCTGGAGGTTCACCCGCTTACCGGGCGGACGCATCAAATTCGGGTGCATATGGCTTTTATCGGCTGCCCGGTCGCTGCTGATACGGTTTACGGTCACCGCAGGCCAACGGTGCCGCTCGAGCGCCAATTTTTACATGCCTGGAAATTGACCATCCGCCTGCCGGGAGAGGGAAAGCCGCGCACCTTTGAGGCGCCGCTTGCCCCTGAGCTTGAGCAGGTTTTGGAAACTTTACGACAATTGGAATGAGGAGATGAGTATGCAGATCGTGGATTTACGCTCTGACACCGTCACCTGGCCTACGGAGGCGATGCGCCGGGCAATGGCTGAGGCGCAGGTTGGAGATGATGTCTATGGGGAAGACCCGACCGTCAACCGACTGCAGGAAATAGGCGCGGCGATGGTGGGCAAGGAGGCGGGTTTGTTTGTTGCCTCGGGGACGATGGGCAATTTGGTGGCAATGCTGGCTCACTGCGGGCGCGGCGAGGAGGTGATTTTGGGCAATAAAGCCCATACCTTCCTGTACGAGGCCGGGGGTATCTCGGCGCTGGGCGGGCTGCATTCCTGCCAGCTGCCTAACCAGCCTGATGGAACGCTTTTATTGGATGAAATTCGAGCGGCAATCCGCCCGGATGAAGCACACCACCCGGTGACGCGCCTGGTGGCGTTGGAGAACACACACAACCGCTGCGGCGGGGTGTCCCTGACGGCCGAATACACCCGCGCTGTGGGCGACCTGGCGAAGGAGCGGGGGTTGTTGCTGCACATGGATGGGGCGCGCATCTTCAACGCGGCAGCAGACCAACGAGTGCCCGCCCGTGCCCTGGCAGAGCCAGCGGATTCGATCTCCTTCTGCCTGAGCAAAGCGCTGTGCGCGCCAGTTGGCTCGCTGCTCTGCGGCAGCCGGGCTTTCATTCACCAGGCGCACCGCATCCGCAAGCAGCTCGGTGGAGGGATGCGGCAGGCGGGCATCCTGGCTGCGGCGGGCATCGTGGCGCTGGAGACGATGGTTGACCGCTTGGGAGAAGATCACGCCCGGGCACGGTGCCTGGCAAAAGGATTGGAAGCGATTCCCGGCATGCTGTTGGAGCCCGGTACCCCGTTCACCAATATGATCTTTGCCGGTATCTCGGAACAAGTCCAAATGGATACACGCGAGGTTGTTCAGCGCCTGGCGGAGCATGGTGTCCGCGTTGGGGTGGTCGGAAAACGCCGCTTCCGCCTGGTGCTGCATTACTGGATCGATGATACGGGTGTGGAGCAGACTTTGCAGGCATTTCGGGCGGTGCTGCAGGGATAAAAATCCCAAATTGCCCGCCGTGTTATAATTCTTATGTTTATTGGAGGGGAGCCCGGGCGCAGCGATTGGTAAGAGAGAGGTAGCCATGAGTGAGACAATTACCCTGGAGCAAATCGAGGCGATTGCGGACTGCATCCGTTCCCGCACGACTTACCAGCCCAGGGTGGGTATGATTTTGGGCTCCGGGTTGGGCAGCCTGGCATCCAATGTTGAGGCCGCCACCATCCTGCCTTACCAGGAGCTGCCCGGTTGGCCGCTTTCCACCGTCCTGGGACACCAGGGCCACCTGGTCGTCGGCCAGCTTGAGGGCCAGACCGTGGCGGTGATGCAGGGACGGGTGCATTATTACGAAGGCTACAGCATGGCTCAGGTGACGCTGCCGGTAAGGGTGATGCAGCGCCTGGGTGTTGAAATCCTGATCGTGACCAATGCCGCCGGGGCGGTCAACCCTGCCTATGAACCGGGTGACCTGATGCTGATCACTGATCATGTCAATTTGATCGGCATGGGGGGGCTGAATCCACTACGCGGTCCCAACCTGGATGTGTTTGGTCCCCGCTTTCCCGATATGAGCCAACCTTATGACCGGGTGTTGAGCGACCTGGCACGAAAAACCGCGGCGGCCGAAGAACTGCTGCTGCATGAGGGCGTGTATATCAGCCTGGCAGGCCCGTCTTTTGAAAGCCCGGCAGATCTGCGTTATTTGCGTTTAGCCGGTGCGGATGCGGTCGGCATGTCAACGGTGCCGGAAGTGATCGTTGCCCGGCACGGGAACACGCGCGTGCTGGGTATCTCAGGCATCAGCAACAAAGCCAACCTGGACGGCAATACCATCACGACCCATGAGGAAGTGCTGGCAGCCGGGCAGGGCATCGTCCCGAAACTTACCACGCTCATCAGGGGAGTGCTGCGTCGGTTGTAATCTTGCTCAAATCTCACCCGGAGTTACAGACGCTGCATGGAACAGGCACTCCAGTTTTTTCATAATGCTGAGGTAGTGATCTACAGCATCCTTGCCCTCCTGGCAGTGTGGCAGATGCGAAAATTCGCACTGGCCTGGAATGAGCTCAGGGGGGCGGTCTTTGGTATGGAACGCGAGGCAGCCCAGGCACGATTGAACCAGGCGGCAACCATGCTGGTGCTGTTCATCATTCTGGCGGTGGTTGAATTTACCCTGGTAAGCATTGTTTTCCCATCACTGCCCGGCGGTTCACCGCTGCCAACCCCCACGCTGGATCTGCTGGCTACCCCTACGACCACACTGGCGCCTGCGCCTGGGACTGGCGAAGAAGGCGGGCCGACCCCCACGCCTGCCGAGCTGCCGGCTGCTGAAGGATGCACCCCGGGGCAGGTCAACCTGACCGCACCGCTAAATGGCGACCTGGTGACAGGAGTGGTCACCCTGTTTGGCACGGCAAATATCCCGAATTTCGGTTTTTATACCTATGAGATTGCCCGTCCAGGCGAGTCGGTCTGGCTGCCGGTGCAGGTGGGCCGCCAGCCGGTAGTAAAGGATGTCCTGGGTGCATGGGACACCGCCGCGCTGGAACCGGGAGATTATATGCTGCGCCTGGTCGTGACCGACAACCTGGGGAATGCCATGACCCCCTGCGCCATTCAGGTGCGGGTGGTGGCAGCCCCATAATAAGAGGGAGAAAAAACATGCCTGAAATCGAGATCCGCCCTGTAACCGCCGCCGATATGCCGAAACTGTTGGAAATCGAGCATGATTATGTCAGTGATCATGTCTGGCAGATGCATGTCCAAAAAGAAACTGGCGCCTCACCCAAGGATGCGCAGGTGACGGTGGTCTTCCGCCAATTGCAGTTGCCGCGCTCGGTGCATGTCGCTTACCCGAAGCCTGCGGCTCGCCTGGCTGACGGATTTGGCCAGGATGCCGGGCTGCTGGTTGCAGTATTGGCGGGGGAGGTGGTCGGGTACGTCCGCCTGTGCACCAACATTGCCCCGTTAACCACCTGGGCGACCGACCTGGCGGTCATGCGGCGCCACCGGCGCCAGGGGATCGGCAGCGGGCTGGTGCTGGCAGGGCAGGAATGGGCTCACCAGTCGGGCAGCTACCGCATGATCCTGGAAATGCAGCCAAAGAATTACCCCGCAATTTGCCTGGCACAGAAGCTGGGTTTTGATCTGTGCGGGTATAATGATCGTTACTATCCCAACCATGATATTGCACTATTTTTCGCGAAATCTATTCGCTGATGGATGCTGTTAGGTAGCAAATTGGTATGCTGGATGTAGTCATAAAATCACTGCAGTTCCTGAACCAGTTAGTAACTGCAGGAATTGCAATTACTGGTTTCTCACTGCTCCTGTATGCGTTGACCTTCAATCTACGCGACCGGGTAGCGCGCTCCTTTGCGTTGATCCTGATGTGCATGGTCATCGTATACGTGGGGGATGCCATCTCCAGCATTGCCGGTGCTGAACAAACCGTGGAGCTGTGGCTGAAGCTGGAATGGGTTGGGATTGCTTTTCTTCCTGCCTGCTACCTCCATTTTTCCGATGCCTTGCTGGCAACCACCGGACGTCCGTCACGCGGGCGGCGCAGGCTGGCAGTCCGCCTGATGTACCTGGTCAGCCTGGGATTTTTAGCCACGTTGCTGCTTCCCCTGGCAGGAACTTCCCTGGTTGGGCATTTGGTGGCAGATGCTACCCCTGCGCCGCACCTGGAACGAACCTGGCTGACCTGGCTGTTTGCGGCCTATTTTTTCGCCTCCATTGTGTGGACCTGGATCAACTTTTTCCGTGCTTACCGCAGGACGCTGACCTCTACCAGCCGCCGCCGGATGGGCTACCTGCTGGTCGGCTCCCTGGCACCCGCACTGGGCACTTACCCGTTCTTACTGTTCGGCTCTAACCTGGCGTCGCAACATACGCTGTTGTTCTGGACAACAGCCTTGCTGATCAATGTATTCGTTACCGGAATGCTGGTGGTGATGGCCTACGCGGTTGCATTTTTCGGCGTTTCCTGGCCTGACCGGGTGGTCAAGCGCCGGCTGTTCAAATGGCTGATGCGCGGTCCGGTGACCGCATCTTCCGTGCTGGCACTGACCACCGGTGTTCGGCGCCTGGGTGAGATGTTTGGTTTGGAATACTCGGCGGTGGTGCCAGTGGTGATGGTAGGCAGCATCTTGTCATTCGAATTCCTGATCACCCTGGCTGCGCCGGTCTGGGAGCGCTGGCTGTTTCATGGTGGAGACCAATCCAGCATGCGCCTGCTGCAAACCTTGGATGAGCGCCTGCTGACCACCGGCGACTTGAGTCAATTCCTCGAGTCTGTCCTGGCGGCGGTATGCGACCGGCTGCAGGCACGGCAGGCATTTATCGCCGGAGTCAGCATGGATGGCAGTACCGACGTGTTGGAATTGTTGGTGCATATCGGCGATGCCCCATCGCTGGATGAAATGGCTCCTGGTTTCGATGCGGTTGTTTCCAGCAATGGGGAAGCGGCGGGTTTATTTTCCTGGGACGGCTACTGGCTGATCCCGCTTCACCGCCAACGCGCTGAAGCGATGGAATTGATTGGGCTGCTGGGCGTGGCGAGTCAGCCCGATCAAACTCTGGAACTCGATCAGAAGGATGCTTTGCTGTTCCTGGGCCGGCGGGCAGCGGCAGCAATGGAAGATCGCTTACAGCAGCAGGAAATATTCTCATCCCTGGAGTCGCTTTCACCCCAGATCGGCATGATCCAGCGTTTGCGCGCCGTAGCACGCTATGATGGGATCAACATGCTGACGGAACCAGACCCCCGGTTGGATGAAAAAGAATTTTCTCGCTGGGTTAAAGAAGCACTGACGCATTACTGGGGTGGACCAAAATTAACCGACAGCCCCTTAATGCGCCTGGGGGTAGTTCAGCAAATGCTGGATGAGCATCAAGATAACCCCTCGAACGCGCTGCGCGCCATCCTGCGCCAGGCGATCGAGCAGGTGCGCCCGGAAGGGGAGCGGCGCTTCACCGGGGAATGGATCCTGTACAATATCCTGGAATTGAAATTCTTAGAAGGGAAAAAAGTTCGTGAGATTGCTTTGCGTTTGGCCATGTCAGAAGCTGATCTGTATCGTAAGCAACGGGTAGCAATCGAGGCGGTCGCCAGGGCAGTTTTGGAAATGGAGCATAGCGGAAATAAGCAGATGGGCGTAAAATCATAAGGTATAAATTTCATGGGAGGTTGCGTTAATGGTAAATAAATCAATGCGTAATGAACCGCCCCCGGCGAACGATGAAGCCTGGTGGGCTGCTCTGCTGGCAGAGGAGATCAAGCTACCTCAGCCTCAAGGCAACCATAATCCGCCTCCTCCCATCCAAGCAGAGCGGGAGAAAAGCGGAGAACGATCTCTAGCACGGGCAGTGGTTGACTGGGAGCAAGCCCAGGGTCTCTATGACCAGGATAATACGGTGCAGCTGCTGGTGACCGGTTTCAACCGTGGCGGGCTGCTGGTAGGTGGGGAAGGGCTGCAGGGTTTTGTGCCCGTATCCCATTTGCTGCAGATCAACTGCCAGACCGAAGAGGAAGACCGCAACCCAATCCTGACAAGTTATGTTGGCAAGCAGATTTCTTTGAAAGTGATCGAGTGCGACCCGGATCGGGGGCGGGTGGTTTTTTCCGAGCGGGCTGCCCTGGCTGCTTCTGGGCGCCGCAACCAGGTGTTTGATGATATGCATCCCGGCGGGACGGTTTGTGGGTTTGTTACCAACATTACCGATTTTGGGGTATTTGTCGATCTGGGTGGGGTAGAAGGTCTGATCCATGTATCCGAGCTGTCCTGGGGGCGGGTACGCCACCCTGCGGACATGGTTGAGGTTGGGGATAAGCTGTATGCCATCGTATTGCAGGTGGACAAGGATCGCTCGCGCATTGCCCTGAGTCTGAAGCGCCTGAACACCAATCCCTGGGAGACGGCTGAAGAACGCTATAAGCCCGGTCAGATCGTGGATGCGGTGGTGACCAGTATTGTTCCCTTTGGAGCATTTGCTCGTTTGGAAGAAGGTTTAGATGGTTTGATCCACATCAGCGAACTGACCGTGCCCGGTCAATCTGGTGAAATCATTCAGCGTTTGGCGGAAGGGCAGTCCTTGCAGGTGCGGGTGTTAAATGTAGACGCCTCACGCCAGCGTCTGGGCTTAAGCCTTAAGCTGAACAATGGCGTTCACCCGTAAGCGCTCGCCTGTAGTTTAATGAAAAAGGCAATCTGGTTGGTTTTGTTGGGGATGATGGGGGGACTGATTGGCGGCGGCGTATTATTCTTAGTCTCCCGTCCACCGGATGGAAAGGCGATCCAATTGCTTCCTCCGCCGACAGCACCCCCGCTGGTTGTTTATGTTACAGGCGCGGTGGCAGCTCCGGGTGTGTACCAGCTCCCGCCCGGCAGCCGGGTGGCTGATGCGGTCGAGGCTGCCGGTGGTCTGACCGAGCAGGCAAACCCGGAATCATTGAACCTGGCGCAGGTGCTGACGGATGGGTTGCGCATCCATGTGCCTGACAAATCCGACGGCAGCCAGGATAGCCCGAATGACCCCGACAGCCGCGGCGTTGTGCCGGTTGCTTTCCTGATCGATATCAACACCGCCGACCAGGCAGAGCTTGAAAGCTTACCAGAGATCGGCCCACACCTGGCGGAGGAGATCATCTCCTACCGCGACGCCAATGGGCCGTTCGAGACGGTGGATGATCTGCTCAATGTACCCGGGGTGGGGACGGTGACCTTGGAGACCATCCGTGAGCTGATCACGGTGGGAGAACAGCCTTAGAACTAATCCAAGAATTCAATCAGGTAATTTAGCCCATGCTTACCGGCATCATCTTCGACCTGAAACGCTATGCCATCAACGATGGCCCTGGTATCCGCACGGCGGTCTTTATGAAGGGCTGCCCGCTGGATTGCTGGTGGTGCCACAACCCGGAGGGGCGGGCGATGCACCCGCAGCTGATGGTGCGTTCAAACCGCTGCCGGCTGTGTGGGGATTGTGTTGCCGCATGCCCTCAGGGCGCCATCCGCCTGGAAGATAAGATATATTCGGATGCTGTTCTGTGCCAGGACTGCGGAGCCTGCGCGCAGATCTGTGTGCAGGGGGCACGCGAGCTGGTGGGGCGGGTGGTAAGCGTGCCCGAGTTGCTGAGGGAGATCGAGCGGGATGTGGTCTTCTTCGACCAATCGGGCGGTGGGGTCACACTGACCGGCGGGGAGCCGCTGATGCAGCCTCGCTTCACCAGTGAACTGCTGCAGGCGTGCCAGGAGCACGGTATTCACACCACCCTGGATACCAGTGGGTATGCCCCCTGGAAGGTTGTGGCCGATGCCGCACAGCATACCGACCTGTTCTTATATGACTTAAAGCTTTTGGATGATGTGAGCCACCGCAAATATACCGGCGTCTCTAACCGGCTGATTCTGTCCAATTTGCGGCGGCTGTCCGCCGCCGGTGCGCAGGTCATCGTACGCATCCCCTTGATTCCCGGGGTGAACGACGACGAGCAGAACCTGCATCTGACGCAGCAATTCCTGACAAGTTTACCGCACGCAGTTGGGGTAGAGGTGCTGCCTTATCACGATATTGCCCAGGCCAAGTATGCAGCGCTGAACCTGGCATATCGCATCCCTGCCCTGACCTCCCCGTCTGCGGAACGGGTGGCATGGGCAAGGGCATTGATCGGTGGATAACTATTTATTTTTGGAGGATTAGCGATGGCTATGTCGGAGCGGGTGAAACGATTGCGCACACAGAGCCTGGAGGCGGTCGAAAGCCTGTCCAGTGAACGGGCGGAGCTGCTGACGAAGTTCTACCAAGGCGCACAGGGATTGGTGTCCACTCCGGTGCAGCGGGCGCTGGTATTTCAGTACCTGCTGGAACATAAGGCGGTCAACATCTACCCAGGGGAATTGATCGTCGGCGAGAAAAGCCCGGCGCCCAAGCAGGCGCCAACCTTTCCCGAGCTGTGTTGCCATTCGCTGGATGACCTGGATATCCTGGACAGCCGTCCTAAAGACCTCCTATCAGGTCAGCCCTGCCTGCCCGGGAGGCTTATGAGGAGCAGGTGATTCCCTTCTGGCAGGGGCGCTCGCTGCGCGAGCTGATCTTTGCCGAGATGACCGACGGAATGGAAAGCGGCTTACCAGGCAGGTATCTTCACCGAGTTTATGGAGCAGCGCGCCCCCGGGCACACCGTGCTGGATGACAAGATCTACCGCAAGGGCATGCTGGATTTCCAGGCCGAAATCGACCAGCGGCTGGCGGAGCTGGATTATCTGCACGACGCAGAGGCGTACGAGAAGCAAGAAGAGCTGCGTGCGATGCGCATCGCTGCCGGTGCGCTGGTGGGGTGGGCGGAGCGCTATGCCGCAGAGGCACGCCGGCTGGCAGGGCAGGAGAAAGATGGGCTGCGGCGGGTGGAATTACTGCGCATAGCCGAAGTATGTGTGTATGTTCCTGCCCACGCGCCGCGCAATTTCTGGGAAGCGCTGCAATATTACTGGTTCGTGCACCTGGGCGTGACCACTGAACTGAACACCTGGGATGCCTTTTGCCCTGGGCGGCTCGACCAGCACCTGCTGCCATTCTATGAGCGCGGGCTGGCAGATGGGTCGCTGACCCGGGAGAGGCAGAGGAGCTGCTGCAATGCCTGTGGATCAAGTTCAACAACCAGCCTGCGCCGCCCAAGGTGGGCGTGACCGCCGCTGAGAGCGGGACCTACACCGATTTTGCCCAGATCAACGTCGGCGGTCTGCGCCCGGATGGCTCGGACGGGGTGAATGAGGTTTCCTACCTGTTGCTGGATGTGATCGAGGAGATGCGCCTGCTGCAGCCCTCGTCCAGCATCCAGGTCAGCAAGAAGAACCCGGACCGCTTCATCAAGCGGGCGAGCAAGATCATCCGCACCGGCTTCGGGCAGCCCTCCGTATTCAACGCCGACTTGATCGTGCAGGAGCTGGTGCGCATGGGCAAGTCGGTGGTCGATGCCCGCTGCGGCGGCTCCAGCGGGCTGCGTGGAAGTGGGCGCTTTTGGCAAGGAGAACTACAACCTGACAGGCTACTTCAACCTGCCCAAGGTACTGGAGATCACCCTGCACAACGGCATCGACCCGCGCAACGGGGCAGCGCCTCGGGCTGGAGACGGGTGACCCACGCCAGTTCACGACCTTCGAGCAGCTGTTCACCGCCTTCGAACAGCAGGTGAACTATTTCGTCGAGATCAAGGTGCGCGGCAACAATGTCATCGAACGGCTGTATGCCCGCTACATGCCCTGTCCCTTCCTATCGCTGCTGATCGATGACTGCATTGCCACGGGGAAGGATTACCACGATGGCGGGGCGCGCTACAACACCAGCTACATTCAAGGGGTAGGCATTGGCACGATGGCAGATGCGCTCAGCGCGCTCAAATACCATGTATACGATCAGGGCACCTATAGCATGGATGAATTGATTAGCCGTGCTGGGTGCGGATTTCTCCGGGAACGAGCGTCTGCGCCAAGTGCTGTTGAACCGCACGCCGAAATACGGCAACGATGATGATTATGCGGATGGATTGATGGTGCGTGTCTTTGAGAGCATACTTCAATGCTGTGGACGGGCGGCGCAATACCAAAGGGGGTGAATATCACATCAACCTGCTGCCCACCACCGTGCACGTCTACTTTGGCGCGGTGACTGGTGCAACCCCGGACGGGCGGCAGGCAGAAACTCCGCTCTCCGAGGGCGTCTCGCCGGTACAGGGCGCCGACCGCCACGGACCGACCGCTGCGCTGCGCTCGGTGGCGAAGATGGATCATGCTCGCACGGGCGGTACGCTGCTCAACCAGAAGTTCACCCCCCAATTGTTGGCTTCCGAGGAAGGGCTGGACAAGCTGGTGCAGCTGATCCGCGGCTACTTCCGCCTGGATGGGCACCATATCCAGTTCAACGTGGTCGATGCGGCGACCTTACGTGCCGCGCAGCAGAATCCGGAGCAGTACCGCAGCCTGATCGTGCGCGTGGCGGGCTACAGCGATTACTTCTGCGACCTGAGTCCGACGCTGCAGGATGAGATCATCGCCCGCACCGGGCACAGTGAGTTTTAGAGCTTGGGTAAAACGATGCTCTGCTGTGCCTGGTACTTACCCTTCTTGTCGGCGTAAGAGACCGCACACGGCTCGTCGGCCTCGAAGAACAGCACCTGGGCAATGCCTTCGTTGGCGTAGATGCTGCGCCGGCATGGGGTTGGTGTTGGAGATGCCCAACGTGACGTAGCCTTCCCACTCCGGCTCGAAGGGGGTGACGTTGACCAGGATACCGCAGCGGGCGTAGGTGGACTTGCCGAAGCAGATAGTCATCACGCCGCGGGGGATGCGGAAATATTCCACAGAACGTGCCAGCACGAACGAGTTAGGCGGAATCAGGCAGGATCTCACCCTTGAAATCCAGCACGGTGTGCGCGGTTTGGTTTTTGGGATCGATGACCGCCGAATCCACCGCCTGGTAGAGCTTGAACTCATCCGCGATGCGCATGTCATAGCCATACGAAGAAACACCGTAGGAGATAACCCCCTCCCGTACCTGGCTGTCAGCGAAAGGATCGATCATCCTGTGTTCCAGGGCCATTTTGTGGATCCAGTGGTCAGGTTTGAGTCCCATCAGCATCTCCTGAAAAATGATTGTGGGCATGTCGTACTGTGTGGATTATAACGTTTGATTGCCTCAGATGGGGGCATTCTTTTACGCCTTGAATAAAAAGAACATGGTGGGCTGGTATCGGTATCCGATACCGATCTGGATGGGCATAGGATCCTACTTTTCGTGCTCGAGGTTCCCTACCCACCACAGATTATAGGGGGAAATCAGGCGGTTGAGCGGTTCCGCGGACGGGCACAAGAAATTATGTTGCTCTTAGAAAGCTTATGACGAGAGAATGTACATTGGGGGGATCAGTACTTATTTGAGATGAAACACAACCACCACAATCTGCCCAGGAGGAAGATGGACAAGTTGCGATTGCATCCCAAGGTAGGGAAAAGAAACCCGGTACCAACCGGCAGGTAAATTACCAGCAGCAAAGCTCTCCAGCCAGGGGGCTTGGCCGATGAGTGCGCTTTCTTCATACGAACTTAGATACACGGAACGTCCTGGCGCCTCTTCAGGTCCTCCAGGCATGTCCTGGATAACCACTCCATTTGCAGCAATCTGCTGTCCTTGTGAGTCGATCACGTGCCCGGCAATGGCTCCATTTAGCTGTCCATATACATCCAGGTCAGATTCTAACCATAACTCCGGGTTGCGCGTGGCAAGGTAAGTATTTTCACCCAGCCGGATTTCGAAATGCAGGTGATTGCCCAGGGCGTTGCCGGTCATTCCGATCAGCCCAACCTGTTGGCCGCGAGTCACTACCTGACCTGGTTCGACCGATATTTGTGAAAGATGTGCATACAGGGTGTAGATTGGAATCGGAAAAGTGGGCGAGTCTTCTAGCATCTGTGACGGCAGTTCATGCTGGATAATTACCAGGTTTCCGTAGTAATTCAGGTATGGACTATAACGGATCTCCTGGTCATTTCCAGCTACCAGGACAAACCCATCCGCGGCAGCCAACACAGGCGTGCCCCCTCGGTTGAGGAACTCAACCCCATGGTGAGGATCACGTCGTCCGTTCTCTGTGCTGCCAAAGCGGTAGCTGGTATCTACCTGATCGTTGGCGGGTAGAGCGATCGGCCGGGACAATATCATGCTGCCAGGATAACTGCACTGCCCGGTTGAACAGGGAGTGACCGCAGGTTGTATTTCCGTGATGGATGGAACGTTTGTGGAAACACCCGGCAAGGATGGATCGAGTTCGTGAGCTTGCGGGGTAGGTGTGACCTGAACACTGGCAGTCTGGGTAAAATCAAAAGCTATGGAAGCGGGCGTGGATTGCGAACCTGTTGACCACGCCGGTGTGGAGGATCCTCCCGGTATCCCTGGCTGGGCGACCGGTGAAACTGTACAGCCGATGAAGGCAAGTAAAACCAGCAGGCTGGCAAGAATCACCCATGCCAGCCTCCAGCCAGCTAGCCGAATCAGGCACCAGAATGTCATTTTATGCCAGTTGGTCATTCCAACGAGAAGCCCCCACGTTCAACCAGCTGATTCTTGATCTCTGCTTCTAAGCTAGCTGCCCGTATTTCAATCTGCCGGAGGGATGTTAGCAGGGTTTGTCCCTCAGGCCCATCGTTCAAGCTGGCAACATTGATCCGCACGTTGTACCCAGCCCCGCTCAATGCGGCGCGAGCCAGGGCAGCTGCCGAGCCGCCATCGCTTAATGCATTGACATTACCTTGCGAGACGACTTCCAGTGCCAGCTCCATCACCTGCACTGCCAGGCGGGCAGTGTTCAGCGGAACCTGGCTGGCGAGCAGCGTGGCTGCCTGGATCTGAGCCGTGCGCTCAAGCTGCTGATCTGGGGTGTCTTTGGGCAGCTTGAAAGCTGCCATCACCTGCTCGTAGGCAGCAGAATCCTGCTGGACACCAGCGGCAAGCTGGCTGCGCAGCACCTCCGCCTGCAAGATGATGCCCTGCATTCGTTCCTCGACGGCCATATACTTCTTCTTGCCGACCGTCAAGCGGGCAACCATGGCGACTAAGGAGGCTCCTGCTGCACCGGCATAGGCGGCGGCTGAGCCTCCGCCCGGTGTGGCACTGCCGGATGCCAGGGCATCCAGGAATGCCCCATCCAGCGGCGCTGTGTTGGCCGTTTGCTGGGAAGCTGCCTGGATTTTGTGCTCCAGGATCTGCTCGGGCTCGAATTGGTCGAGTTGCAGGTACCACTGCGCTGCATCCACCAGCGCCTGTTGGGGGATCAAGCCGACCAGCTCGCAGTGGTGCACACCCACTGCGTAACGCGCCGCCTCGCGGCGGATCATTTCCACCACCCTCGCCACCGGGGTTTTCTGGTAATTGGTCAGGTTCATCGACACCTGGGCGCGCCCTTCCACCAGCATACCCAGCGCCTTGACGTAGCGCAGCCCGCCGGAGGATTGGCGCACCGCCCGGGCAATCTTTTCGGCGATGGTCACATCGTCCGTGGTCAGATACACGTTGTAAGCGATCAGCGGCTGGCGCGCCCCGATCACCGTGGCGCCAGCCGGGCCGAGCTTCGCCGGGCCGAAATCTGGAAGGCGCGCCGGGTTGGTCAGGATGTCTTCCTTTAGCCCTTCGTACTGCCCGCGGCGGACATTTTCCAGGTTCTGCCGGTCGGGGCGGGTGGCGGCTTCTTCATATAAGTATACGGGTATGCCGAGTAATTCTCCCACACGCTGCCCAAGCCCCCGCGCCAGTTGGACTGCATCTTGCATCGTCATGCCTGAGATGGGCACGAACGGGCACACATCAGTGGCGCCGATGCGTGGGTGCTCGCCGGTGTGCTCGTCCAAATTGATCAGCTCCGCAGCCCGGGCGATGGAGCGGAAAGCCGCTTCCTGCACGGCTTGCGGTGGGCCAACATAGGTCAGCACGGTGCGGTTGTGATCCAGGTCTGAGTGGCGGTCCAACAGGTGAACCCCTTCGACACTGGTGATCGCCTGCATGATCGCTTCCACGATTTCGGGGCGGCGGGCTTCCGAATAATTGGCAATACATTCGACGATGGGTTGGCTCATGGTTTCCTCGGCAGGGTGGGATGAGGAATATTATAATTGAATATTACAAGGAACATTCTATGGCACATCAACTCCTAAAATGCGGACAGCCTGCTCTCCTGGTGATCCTGGTATTGGCGGTTGGACTGGCTTGCGCCAGGACGCCCAATCCGCTGGTACTGCCCAACTATGCCACCAGCCAACCCACACCATCGGCAACATTTGCCCCGGACGCAATTGCTCAATTGAGAACGCGCCTGCCAATGGCACCTACTTGCCAAATGTCCGCCGGGCGGATGACCCAACAATACAAACGCCAACTCCTGACCCGCAGCGAGCATTACCCGACTTGAGAACCGAGACGGTGGAGCATGTCGTACAGGTGGGTGAATCGCTGGGGACGATTGCAAGCCGTTACGCGGTCAGCCTGGAAAGCATAATCAGCGCCAATACCCTGAGCAATCCGGATTTATTAAGCGCCGGGCAGGTGCTGGTGATTCCGCCGCCCCAGCCTGGGCAAGCCGGGACCGGTTTTAAGATCATTCCCGATTCTGAGCTGGTTTTCGGGCCGAGCAGCGATGGCTTTGAGATGGGCGAATTCATCTCCCGCTTTGACAGCTATCTTGCCAGATATGAGGAGGAAGTTGAAGGCCAGTCGCTGACCGGCGCTGAAATCGTGGCGCGGGTGCGCGCGCGAATATTCGGTCAGCCCGCGGCTGCTGCTGGCGGTGTTGGATTACCAGAGCGGCTGGATCACGCTGGCCAATCCTGATCCAGCCACCCGGCAGTTCCCGATCGGCATCCGCGATTCCTGGCGCGCAGGACTTTACCCGCAACTCGCCTGGGCGGCGAACAATCTCAGCCGCGGCTATTATTTGTGGCAGGTCAATGCGGTAGGCGCCTGGTTACTGGCGGATGGCAGCACCGTGCCGGTGGATGCAACCCTCAATGCAGGCACTGCCGGTGTACAGCAGATGTTTGCCTTGCTAGATGATCGCGCCAGTTGGGACCGCGCAGTTTCCCCCCAGGGGCTGTACCAGACCTACAGCAGCTTCTTCGGGTATCCCTTTGATTATGCCATCCAACCGCTGCTACCGGATGGGCTCACCCAACCGGAGATGCAGCTTCCCTTTGAGCCGGGGGTAACATGGGCGTTCACCGGCGGGCCGCATGGCGGCTGGGCGGACGGAGCTGCCTGGGCGGCGCTGGATTTTGCGCCCGATGTGCAGGGCTGTGAGGTGCGCAATGAATGGGTGACCGCGGTAGCGGACGGGTTGATCATCCGGGCGGAATATGGCGCGGTGGTGCAGGACCTGGACGGCGATGGAAAGGAAGGCACCGGATGGACGGTGTTGTATATGCATATTGCTGCCGGTGAACGGGTTGCGGTTGGCACCTATCTGCAGGCAGGTGAGCGCATCGGACACCCTTCGTGCGAGGGCGGTTATTCAACCGGTACACACCTGCACCTTGCGAGGCGGTATAATGGGGTGTGGATTGCAGCCGATGGGGATCTTCCCTTCGTTTTGGATGGCTGGGTCTCAAGCGGTACTGGTATTGCTTATGATGGGTATTTGAGGCGTGAAGGACAATCGATTGAGGCGTGGGACGGGTACTCCCCGGAAAATTCGATCAGCAGGCCGTAAGCGGACATCGCTGGTACGGTTGAGCATTGCCTGTCTGGCATGGGCGCTGGTCAGCCTGGCATGTGCGGTCGGCGTATTGGATGCGGATGACCCCCTGTTTGCCGCGCCAGCTGGCGAAGCGCAGTGGACGCCTACAGCAGAGATCATCCTTCCAACGCAAGCAGGTGAGGCTGAGCCAGTGGGCGAGCTGCCCGCAGCGGCATCCACACCAGCCATGGCGGCTGAGGGGGTTCTACCTGCCCCCGCGGCGGTAGACAGCGCGCCATTGCTGTATTACACCCAGGCGGGAGATACCCTGCCGTTGGTGGCGCTGCGATTTGATGTGCAGCCGGAGGAGATCACCTCTCCGTTGATCCTGTCCCCCACAGCGCTGCTACAGCCCAATACCCTGCTGCTCATTCCGAAGCGCCTTTCCAACACCACCAGCCCGATCAAGCTGATCCCGGACAGCGAGCTGGTCTTTTCACCTTCCACAGTAGGTTTCGATGTCGAGGAGTATGTCTCCCAGGCGGGTGGCTACTTGAGCGAATACCGCGAATGGTTGGGCTCGACGCAGTGGACCACCGGGGCGGAGATCATCGAGCGGGTGGCGCTGGAAAATTCGATCAATCCCCGTCTCTTGTTAGGGCTGCTGGAGTACCAAAGCGGCTGGGTAAATGGTTATCCGGATAATCCTCTAGAAGAAGATTATCCGCTGGGGCTGGTGGATCTCAGCCAGGCGGGTTTATATCCCCAGTTGGTCTGGGCAGTCAACCAGCTTTCGATCGGTTATTACGGCTGGCGGGAAGGCGCCATGACCGAGATCCAGTTTTCTGATGGGGTGACTGCCCGCCTGGCACCCGAATTGAATGCCGGAACCGTTGCGCTTCAATATTACCTGGCCCAGACTTATGCGACCGTGGGCTGGGTGCAGGCGCTGGACGCAGAGCAAGGCTTTGCACCGCTGTACGAGCGCATGTTTGGCAATCCCTGGCTGCGCGCCATGGAGTACGAGCCGCTTTACCCGCCAGATCTTACCCAACCACCGCTGATCCTGCCTTTCCTAATCGGGCAGGTATGGAGCTACACCGGTGGGCCGCATGGCGCCTGGGAGCGAGATGGCGCTATGGCTGCGCTGGATTTTGCCCCCGCCTCAACCGAACCAGGCTGTGCGAAATCGGATGCCTGGGTGGTGGCGGTTGCCTCCGGGCTGGTCACCCGCGCTGAGCGTGGCCTGGTGGTAATCGATCTGGATGGTGACGGCATGGAACAGACCGGGTGGAATATTCTCTACCTGCACGTATCCGATTTGCAGGTGAGCAGCGGTGATTGGGTGGAGCTGAGTGACCTGCTTGGGCATCCCTCCTGCGAAGGCGGAATGGCGACCGGCACCCATGTGCATATTGCGCGCAAATACAACGGGGAATGGATTGCGGCCGATGGCCCATTGGCGTTTGTCTTGAGTGGGTGGCAGGCGCATGCCGGCAGTGCACCCTACCTGGGGACGCTAACTCGCGATGACCAAACCATCCCAGCCAGTGTTTACGGCACCCATGCAACGCGCATTGTGCGTTTGAGGGATGATCCATAAGATGATGGTTCGGCAGAACAAGCGACCAGGCTCAGGTTGGAAGGTTCGGGTCTGGAATAAATGGTTGAGCGGGTTGATTGGTATTGGCCTGGTTCTTTCTGCCTGCCAGCCGGCGCGCCTGGCTGCTCCGCCGTTGGAGAGCAGCCCAACGGCTGCACCGGTTGTCGAAGCGACGCCCACTGCGGCATCCACAGCCCTGCCCGAACGCCCTAAATACCCGCCGGGAGAGCTGGTGGAATACACCGCACAAAGCGGAGATACCCTGCCTGCCCTTGCCGCCCGTTTCAATACCACCGTCAATGAAATACTTACCGCCAATCCCTTCATCCCAGCTGATGCTACCACCATGCCGCCGGGGATGCCGATGAAAATTCCTATCTACTACCAGCCGTTTTGGGGCTCTCAGTACCAGATCATCCCGGACAGTTTGTTCATCAATGGTCCGGCACAAGTTGGTTTCGACAGCGCAGCCTTCCTGGCAGAGCAGCCTGGCTGGTTTAGTGGATATATCGAATATGCCTTTGGGGGAAATCGAACTGGGGCGCAAATTGTGGATTACGTGGCGCAGCAGTTCAGCCTGAGCCCAAGGCTGCTGCTAACCCTGCTGGAATACCAGGCAGGGGCGCTGACCCAGCCGGTCAAGCCGGCTGACCTGGGCAGCTACGTGCTGGGCAAAGGCGATTACCGCTACCGTGGGGTCTACCTGCAGCTAGTCTGGGCAGCCAATCTGCTGAATGACAGCTACTACCGCTACCGGGCGGGCAGCCTGGTCGAGTTCGAGCGTCTCGATGGACGCATCGAGCGGACTGACCCCTGGCAGAATGCGGCTACCGTTTCGCTGCAGGTTTATTATTCTCACCTGCTGGATGGCGCGGATTATCTGCGCGCCATCGCCTATGATGGGGCAGCACAGGCTTATCGCAATGCCTTTGGAGATCCCTGGGTTGAACAGGTACCTCATCTTCCCGGCAGCCTGGTACAGCCCGAGCTTAGACTGCCATTCGAGCCGGGATTGGCCTGGGCATTCACCGGGGGACCACATACGGCTTATGGCACCGCAGCCCCCTTCGCCGCCCTGGATTTTGCCCCTGGGGCGATCAGTGGCGGGTGTATACCTTCAGAAGAGTGGGTCACCGCGGTTGCTCCAGGGGTGGTGGTGCGCTCTGAAACTGGAACGGTGGTGCTGGACCTGGATGGGGATGGGGATGAACGCACCGGATGGACGATCTTTTATTTCCACATTGGCACTGAAAGGCGTGCCATTGTCGGCGCAGTGCTGCAAACGGGCGACCCGCTAGGATATCCCTCCTGCGAAGGTGGGCGTACCACCGGAACGCATGTGCACATCGCGCGCAAGTACAATGGTGAGTGGATCTTGGCAGAGGGTGTCCTGGCTTTCGACCTGGAAGGCTGGATCGCGCATAATGGCAACCAGGCATACCAGGGCACTTTGACCCGCGGCGGGCATACTGTGACCGCCAGTGAGGTTGCGGATGCTGACAGCTTCATTGAGTCGGGTAAGTAATATCCTGGCTTGCCCCAACAGGTCAGGTAACTTTCATAACCTCAGTTCAGGAGAGACTCAGAATGGGGGTTTCACCGTATAATCCAGGTATGACCGAAACCGACCCTCGTTATATCATTGCCGGACATCTGCGCCGTGACTTTGCACTTTTTCCTGACGGGCGGGCGCTGCTGGATGTGATGGGTGGCAATCTGCCATACGCCGCAGTAGGATTGGCGGTCTGGGAGCCGGATACAAGACCAGGGCTGGTGGCGCGGCGTAGGGGAGGATTACCCCAGCGAATGGTTGGCTGCGTTAGAGCAGCGAGGATTTGATATCCGTGGCATCCGCGTTTTACCCGAAGCATTGGATCTGCGCTCTTTTTATGTATATTCGGACCGGGTTACCCGTAACAGTGAAGACCCGGTGGCGCAATGCGCCCGCCTGGGGATGGCAGTGCCGCGCCCACTTTTGGGCTACCGCTCCCCTAAGCCGACTTTTGACAGCCGCACCCGGCTTACTCCGACTTCCCTGCGCCAGTCAGACCTGCCGGAGGATTACCTGGATGCCAGTGCGGCGCACTTGTGCCCGATCGATTTGTTGACCCATACGCTTTTTCCTGCGGTGCTGCGCCAGCACGGCTTTACCGCGGTCACCCTGGATCCATCCGCGGGAAGCATGACCCCCTCCAATTGGGATGATATTCCGGCTTTGGTGATTGGGCTGACCGCATTCCTGCCGGCGGAAAAAGAGTTGCGCGCCCTGTTTCACGGGCGCAGTACGGATCTTTGGGAGATGATGGAAGCATTGGCAGGGTATGGATGTGAGCTGATCGTGGTCAAGCGCGGAGAGCGGGGTCAATTGCTGTATGATGCGGCTTCCCGGACCAGATATGAAATCACTGCCTATCCGGCGTGCGCGCCTCCGACCCCACCGGCGCTGGGGATGCTTTTTGCGGCGGATTCTTAGCCGGTTACCGGCAGACCTACGATCCCGTGCAGGCAGTTCTGCATGGCAGCGTGTCTGCCTCGCTGGTGGTGGAGGGGAGCGGCGTTTTTTATGCCCTTGATGCATTGCCCGGCCTGGCGCAAGCACGCCTGGCAGCAATGCAGGAAGCAATCCGGAAAATCTAAGAAAAAGGATGGAAGATGGCAGCAGAGCAATGGATCGAGCGAGTTGTTGAATGGGCAATCTCTGTGCAGCAGGTGCCTGCGCCAACCTTTGCTGAATCAGCGCGGGCGGCTTTGGTGCGCCGGCTTTTTGTACAAGAAGGGCTGGCAGATGTTCAAATCGACACGGTTGGAAATGTGCTGGCGCGACTGCCGGGGCAGGGTGGGGCACAGCCGCTGGTAGTCTCGGCACACCTGGATACGGTTTTCCCAGCGGGCACCGATCTGACCATGCGGCGGGATGGCGAGAAGGTGTATGCCCCTGGGATTGGGGATAACAGCCTGGGTGTGGCAGCCTTGTTCGCCCTATCCTGGGAGTTGAAAGCGCGGCAGCCGTCTTTACCGGGAGATGTCTGGCTGGCTGCCAATGTGGGTGAGGAAGGGCTGGGCGACCTGATGGGGATGAATGCCGTGGTGGATCGTTTTGGTAGTGGGGTGACGGCTTACCTGATATTGGAGGGCATGTCGTTGGGGCAGGTTTATCACCGCGGGTTGGGGGTGAGGCGCTACCGCATCAGTGCCCGGACAGCGGGTGGTCATTCGTGGGTCGATTTTGGTCGTCCTTCGGCGATCCACGAGCTGGCAGGCGTGGTGGTCCAACTGAACAGCCTCCCCCTGCCGGCGCAGCCGCGCACCAGCCTCAATGTAGGTGTAATTTCCGGCGGCACCTCGGTCAATACCATTGCTGCCCAGGCAACGCTGGAGCTGGATACCCGCTCGGAGGGAAAGCAGGAACTGGCAGCCCTGGCAGCGCAGGTGGAGCAGGTAGTGGCGCTGGCCAATCGAGCAAACGGGGTGCAAATAACCGGAGAGGTGATCGGTGAACGCCCGGCGGGTGAGATTTCAGCCAGTCACCCGTTGGTCAGCCTGGCAGTGCAGTGCCTGCAGGAACAGGGAATTAACGCCCGGCTGAATATTGGCTCCACCGACGCCAACGCGCCGCTCGGCCGTGGATACCCGGCGGTGACGGTTGGCCTGACACATGGCGCAGGTGCCCACACCGTGGGAGAATTTATCGAGATCCAACCCCTGGTCCAGGGTTTGCAGCAGCTGTTCAACCTGGTGGAAGGCACCTTCAGACTGCCCTGATGCGAATATCCAGGGCGATAGCGCCTTGACCCCTGGGAAGCACCCGAAAGGGGTTGATCTCAATCTCAGCCAGCTGGGGAAAATCTGCCGCCAACTGGCCTAGGCGGAATAGCGCCTCCTGGACGGCTTCCCGGTCGGCAGGAGGCAGGCTGCGAAATCCATCCAGCTTACGCCCGGCCCAGGTTGATTGCAGCAGGTAGCCAGCGTCCGCGTTGGTGAGCGGTGCCAGGGCAAAGGACACATCTTTCAATCCTTCCACCTCCACACCACCCGAGCCAAACATCGCCAGGGGACCAAATTGAGCATCCTGCAGCGCCCCGAGGATGACATCCTGCCCGTCTGGGAGCATCTTCTGCACATGCACACCGAGGATCTCTGCTTTGGGGCGGGCCAGGCGGGCATTGGCGATGATCTGCTCAAAACCTTTCCTGACTGTTTCCTCATCGCGCAGGTTGAGCAGCACCCCGTTAACATCGGATTTGTGCGGGATGTCGGGGGAGGCGACTTTAAGCGCCACCGGGAAGCCCATTTCTGCAGCCGCCAACGCCGCCTGTTCACTGGTGGCAGCCAGCCGCAGCGGCAGGGTGGGGATGCCATACACCTGGAACAAAGTGGTGGTCAGGCTGGCGCCCAGAAAACCCGGCGCGGTATTCGCTAGCAAAGCCTCGGCGTGCTCGCGTATTACCGGGTAAGCGGGGATGGTGTTATCCTGGGCAAGCATTTCCGACCGCTGGTATAGCACGGATAATGCCGCGGCTGCTCGCTCAGGGAAGCGGTATTCGGGGACGCGGGCCCGGCGGAACAGGTTGGCGGCAATCTCGATCAGTCGTTCACCCATCAGGGCGATTACGACCGGTTTGGGAGACGCCTGAATGAGGGGAGTCAAGACCTGAGCGATCGCCTCAGCCGGGTAGGTAGGTGGCGGGGGCATGATCACCAGCACGCCATGCACACCTGGATCCGCCAGCAGCAGCTGTAAGCAGCCGGCGTAGACTTCAGGGGTGGCGCTGGCGAGCATATCTACCGGGTTGTGCAGGCTGGCGGGTGGCGGTAGCAGTCGGCGCAGTCCGCTGATGGTTTGCGGTTGAAACTCAGCCAGGGAGAGCCCGTTTGACTCCAGGGCGTCCGCCGCAGTCACACCAGGACCACCCGCATTGGTCAGCACCGCCATTGCGCGCCCGGTGGGCAATGGACACCAGCATAAAGCATGTGCCCAATCAAACAGTTCTTCGGTAGTATTGGCACGTACCACACCCGCCCGGCGGAACGCAGCCTGGTAGGCGCTGTCCTGGCCGGCCAGCGCACCGGTGTGCGAGGCCGCAGCACGCTGCCCGCTGGCAAATCGCCCGACCTTGAGGGCAACTACCGGTTTTTGCCGGGTGACCTGCGCCGCCTGCTGCACGAAGCGCGGTCCGTCGGGGAGACCTTCCAGGTAGAGGGTCAGCACCCACGTTGCCGGATCCGCGGCGACCGGGGCAAGTAGATCGGTCTCATTGAGGTCAGCCTGGTTGCCCAGGCTGATCAGTCGGGAGAAGCCAAAGCCCTGGCTGCGTGCCCAATCGATCAACGCCGCGCAGATGGCTCCGGAATGGGATAAGAAAGCCAGTTCTCCAGTGGGTGGACCGGGGGGTGGCAGGAAGGTAACATTCAGCGGCAGGGCGGTATCGATCAGCCCGATGCAGTTCGGACCCAGCAGGCGCATCTGGTACTGGTGGGCGATCGTGGTAATTTCTACCTCCAGGGCTGCGCCGGCGGCGCCAATTTCGCGAAAGCCACTCGATGCCACCACGACGGCGCGCACGCCGCGTTTTCCACACTGGTGTAATGCCTCGGGGATGCAGGTGGCGGGAATGAGCAACACCGCCAGGTCCAGCGGGTCGGGCACCTGCAGAATGGAAGGGTAGATTGGCTGGCCAAACAAGCTGCCGCCATGCAGATTGACCAGGTACACCATACCGCGGTAGCCGCTGTGCAGCAGGTTGCGTGCCATTCCATACCCAAGCCGAGCCGGATCGGTGGATGCGCCAATCAATGCAATGCCACGCGGATTGAAAAGCGCTTGAAATTCTGTTTGAGCTTGAGCGCCTGGTTGGAGAGTCATGGGTACACAAAGCCCATAAAGCCGCCGGGAACCAGGTAAGCCAGTCCGCTGCCGTCTGGATTGACGCGCAACAGGGAGGCATTGTTCCAGTCATCGCCGCGCGCCTCCAACAATAACGTCGCTCCATCCAGCCAGCCCACCGGCTGCACCCAAACCACGCTGGGATTGCCAATCAGCGCGGCGATGGCAGTATCGGGGATCTGGGCAGTGATGGCGCCGCTGGTGGTGGCGATGCGGATGGTGGCGTGGAAGTTGGGGGTCTCAGACATCATCCAACCACTGCCTTCCTTCCAGGCGACGTACTGATTGTCGGGCGAGAAGACGGCATCCCCTGCCCCGCGGTCCGAATCGGGCAGTAGCGGCAGGGTGATTGCGTTGGTCAGGTCGGTGAGGCGTGCTATGGTCATCGGGCCGGTGTGCAGCGAGGTGGATGCCAGCCAGGTGAGGTCCGGTGAGAATCCAGAAGGACTGGAATCAATCCCGAGCAGCTCCTGGGATTGGTAGCTGGTGAGATCGATATACTTCAAAGCCCGGCGCGGCTCGAAAACAATATCCCCGCCGATGCCATAAGAAATACTGGTGTAGTACACACCCCGTGGTTGGCCTTGATCATGCGCGATAGCCAGGGGCCGGACGGCGTAGCTCCCAGTGTCCACAACCTCCATGATCGCCGGTGCAGATGCGATATTTGCCAGGTCGCCAACCGTGAGCATGGAGCGCAAGGCAGAATCGGCGTATTCCAGTTGGGTGAAGGCGATAAATGGGGTGCTGGGAATGCCAGCCAGCATGTAGAACTCCTGGACACCCATCAGCGTGTTCACCCCGCTTAAGTTGGTGAGCATCAGCGCATGGGCTTCCCAGCTGAAAAATGCCACCGTGAGATCAGCCGGCCCGTTGGATAGGTGCCCGGTCAGGTGAGCGTATGAGGGATTGTCGCCGTACAAACCGGGTGCAGAAAGCTGCGTGACGACCTGGTTGCCTGAGTCATACACCAGGATGCTGCCGCCGGGTGGAGGTACCACGTAATATCCGGCTGGCTGGTAAGGGGACACGGTTACCTCAGGGGTGGCAGAGGGCGGAATCACGGTGGGCAATGGCGCAGCTGGTGTATTTGTGGGCAGAGGGATATTGGTGGGTGCGGTGGTCGGGGTGGGTGTATTCGTAGGGGTAGGGGGGACCGGGCTAAGCTGAGGTACATTACATGCCAGGCCGGCAAGAATGAGCGCTGAGACCATGAAGAAAAGAGCTAAATAGCGTTTCATGCGTCCTCCTTGAGGGGTGAATTCGTCCCCATTATACCCGTTTGTTTTTTTATCATGCGCAGGCTGAATTGTGGTATGCTTAATAATGATGAATCCGGCCCTGATCTACATTTCTCTGGGAACCAATCTGGGTGATCGGATGGTTAATCTTCGCCTGGCTCGTGCAGCTTTACCCCCTGATATACAGGTGATGATCTATTCTTCGATATATGAGACCGAACCCTGGGGTTACCCGGACCAACCTCCCTTCCTGAACCAGGTTGTGAAAGCCAAGACCAGCTTATCTGCACCAGCTTTGCTGGCATCCCTGAAGAGCATTGAGAGAAACCTTGGGCGCAGACCCACCTTCCGCTATGGGCCGCGCTTGATCGATCTGGATATTCTGCTCTACGGCGCCCTGGTGCTGGATACTCCCATGTTGACCATCCCTCACCCAAGACTTGTGGAACGCGCCTTTGTGTTAGCGCCCCTGGTTGAGATTGCACCGGACCTGGTTCATCCCGTTCTCGGTAAAACTATTCAAGAGATATTATCCCAGGTGGGTGATCAGGGTGTGAAGCTCTTTGCATGAGGTTAATTTATGGCTTTATTGATTCGTCACGGAACGTTGATCACTGCCGCGGAAACCTTCCAGGCAGATATTCTTATTGAAGGTGAACAGATCCGAGCGATTGGCGCGGACCTGGTTCAGAGCACGGCCAATATAGAGACGATAGATGCCACCGGTAAGCTGATCATGCCGGGGGGTGTCGATCCGCATACCCATTTCAACCTGCCCATGTTTGGAACGGTATCGGCGGATGATCACTACACCGGTCTGAAAGCCGCTGCTTTTGGCGGCACCACCACGATCCTGGATTTCATTCCCCAGGAAGCGGGTTCGCTGCCAGCCAGCGTCGAAGCCTGGCATGCCCGTGCCGATGCCCTGGCGGCGGTGGATTTTGGCTTCCACATGAACATTACCCAATTCACCCCATCCATCGCCGCGGATATTCCCGGATTGATCGACCTGGGCATCACATCATTGAAGGTGTTCACGGCCTACAACAACCGCCTGCGCCTGCCGGATGGCGACATTTTCCAGGTGCTGCGGATTGCGAAACAGAACGGTCTGCTGACCATGCTGCACGCGGAGAATGGCGATGTGATCGATCTGCTGGTTGCAGAAGCCCTGGCAGCGGGACATACCACGCCGGAGTGGCACAGCCGCACCCGCCCGGCATGGGGCGCGGTGGAAGCAGTCTTGCGCTCAGCGGGGCTGGCAGCCCAGGCCGGTGCACCGCTGTATATTGTTCATATGAACGTCGCCGGTGAAGTGGATATGCTGCACTATGCCCGCCAGCAGGGGGTGCCGGTGATGGGCGAGACCTGCCCCCAGTATCTGTTCTTTAGCGATGATCTGCTCCGCCGTCGGGATGGGGCGAAATGGGTCTGTTCACCGCCCTTGCGCACACCGGCGGATCATACCCGCCTGTGGCAGGGGCTGGCGGATGGGACTATCCAGACCATTGGCACGGACCACTGCCCATTCTTTTTTGACGGCAGTAAACCGATCGAGTATGAAGGAAAGCCAATTGCCATCCCGGGGAAAGAGCTGGGTAAGGATGATTTCACTAAAATTCCGAATGGCTTACCCGGGGTGGGCGACCGGCTGCCCATTTTATGGACTTATGGGGTAAGGGCAGGGCGCCTGACCTCGAACCAGTTCGTGGCTCTGACGGCAACCAACCCCGCCAAGATCTTTGGCTTGTATCCCCGCAAGGGTGCCTTACTCCCTGGGGCGGATGCTGACCTGGTGATCTGGGAACCGGAACGCCGCCTGACCTATGGGGTTGCTCATGCACACCACCGCACGGATTACAATCTGTACGAGAACTGGGAGCTGGTGGGAATGCCGGAAAAAGTATTCCTGCGTGGGCAGCTGATTGTGGATGGGCCGCGCTGGCTGGGGCATCCAGGGATGGGTCGTTTCCTGACGCGCAGCAGCCCCGGATTGGTTTTATAAGCATTCCAGTGCCCAGGGAACCCTGAATCCAGCCGGCCTATGACCGCTCTAATTGCTATCCTGCTCCTGCTGTTTATTCCTGCTGTCATGCTGCTCATCCGCATGCTACGGCCCACATCGCGTTTTCTTTGGTTGGCGGGGATGCTGGGAGCCCTGTTTGCCTGGCTGGCGGTGTATGCTGCCCGGTTTGATCTGCCTTACGAGTTCGCCCCACAAACCTGGCAGCCTGAGGCTTTTTTCCCCCTATCACCGGCGCTGCTGATCGACACCACCTCATGGATCTTTGCGCTTGCACTGGCAACGCATGTGCTGGCAGTCATGCTGACCAGTGTTGCTCGGCTGGGTGGGCAAGGCTTTCCGTTTAAGGTAGCTCTACCTGCCGCGGAAAGCATGGAGAGCTCTACCCCTAACCCTCAAGCGCCCCCTCCAGGAGCAAATTGGAAGGCCTGGGCAGCAAACCTTGCCCTGACCAGCCTGGGCCTGGTCGCCGTACTCGCAGGCAATTTGCTCACGATACTGCTTGCCTGGTCTGCACTGGATATTATTGAATTATTGATCCTGCTGGGCCAGGTTTCGACAAGTGACGAGCGCGGCCAGGTGGTGCGCGCCTTCTCTGCCCGGGTAAGTGGAATTATCGTGCTGCTGCTAGCCGGGATTGTGATCTGGGCGCAGGGCGGGCGCCTGAGTTTTAGCCCTTCGATGGCGCCGGTCAGCCTATTATTATTTATCGCGGCAGGGCTGCGACTGGGTATTTTCCCGCTGCAGGTACCTTTTCTGAGGGAGCTATCACTGAGGATCGGTCTGGGGACAACCCTGCGACTGATCCCTGCTGCCGCCAGCCTGGTATTGATGGTGCGCACTGCCGAAACTGGCATTCAGGGTGCTGCCGGACTGGCGATGCTTGGCTTCGCTGCCCTGGCGGGACTGGTGGGCAGTACCGGTTGGCTGCGTGCCCAGAATGAGCTGGCTGGTAGGCCATATTGGATCCTGGCAACCGCTTCCCTGGCATTGGCAGCTGGCATCCTGGGCCAGCCCACTGCCAGTCTTGCCTGGAGCCTGGCTTTATTACTTCCGGGTAGCCTGATCTTATTATCCTCCTTACGCCGGCGCTTCATGGTGCCCATCCTGCTGCTGGGCATGCTCTGGCTTACCGGTTTGCCGTTCACACCCACATGGGCGGGAAGCAATATTTTCCAACCAGCTCCTGGGTCAGAAGGGCTTGCCGGACAGATCATCACGGTACTGTTGGGAGTCGTCTTTTTTATCGTGCATGCTGTTCTGCTCACCGGCTATCTGGTGCACTGCCTGCGGGGGATCATCATCCCTTCCACTGACCCGCAGCTGAAGGTGGAGCGCTGGGTCTGGCTGCTGTATATCCCCGGGCTGATCACCTTACCGGTTTTTCATTTCATTTTAGGCTGGATGATCCGGCCATCATCCGCCCAGGCGTCCCTGGTGATGTGGCTTGAGGGGGTATCTGCCCTTGGGTTGGCTGGCGCGATCTTGTTTTACACGTCTCGACCGGACCGGCAGAATATCGTCATCCTGACAGGCAGACGATGGCTTGCTTCAGGGCAAGTTTACCGGCCTCTTTACCAACCCTTCGAGTGGCTCTTTCGTCTTGCTGCTCAGCTCATCCGGGTGATCAGTACGGTGTTGGAGGGTGAAGCGGGCATTTTATGGGCATTCGTGCTGCTGGTTTTAGGATTGCTCTTTTTGCAACAGACGTGAGGCGCATCCATGACCCCTGAATGGCTATTGATCTTTGCGGTTGTCCTGGTCAGCCTGACCTCGTTTGGGTTGTTGATCAGCCGGAATTGGCGTTTTAGTATCGCCAACCTGGCAGTGCAATACATTGGCGTGCTGATCCTGGTCAGCTCAGCCTGGCAAATAGAGCTGGCGGTCACCAAGATGATCTCCGGTTGGATGGTAGGGGCGGTGTTGGGGGTGGCAATTACCAATACCCCCGCGGCACAGCCTAAAGAAGCTGACAGCAGCATATCGGAACGCATTTTCCGTCTGCTCTCGGCGGGCCTGGTGGCGTTGGTCGTATACTCTGTAGTGCCCATTGCAGCCGATTGGTTTGTGCAGATCAACCCGGCCAGCCGTTGGGGCGGTTTTATCCTGGTGGGGATGGGCCTGCTGCACCTGGGCCTGACCAATCATCCTTTCCGGGTCACCCTGGGTTTGCTGACTTTGCTCTCCGGTTTTGAAATCCTATACGCTGCGGTAGAGACATCCACCCTGGTAGCCGGCTTGCTGGCAGGGATCAACCTGGGCTTGGCGCTGGTTTGTGCTTACCTGTTAGTAGCGCCGCTGCTAGAGGAACCTGAATGAGCTCCCCTGTCCTTTGGATCGTGCTCCCAATTGCCGCTGGAGCGGGTTTATTTTTCTTGCGCCGCTGGTATCGGTTGACCGTGGCGTTGGGCACCGGGCTGGCGCTGCTCCTGGCTTTGCTTGCCTGGCAGCTTCCGGTCAATGAAACTATCTACCTGGGACCGTTGATCTTCAAAATTGGCGATACTCTCAACGTGCTGGGCCGCCAATTCATCCTGCTGGATACAGACCGCCCGCTGGTGTTGGTGATCTATCTGCTGGCAGCAATCTGGTTCGCCGCAGCTTACACCGGGCGGGCAGGGCGCATGTTCGTCCCATTAGGATTGGTGATCACGGGGCTGCTGACTGCCGTGCCAGCCGTCAACCCATTCTTGTACGCCGCGATGCTGGTGGAGTTGATCGCCCTGGTGAGCGTGATAATGCTGTCTCGTCCAGGTCAACCCGTGCGGCGCGGTGCCCTGCGCTTTTTAATTTTCCAAACTCTGGGAATGCCCTTCATCCTTTTCACCGGTTGGCTGCTCACCGGCGTGGAAGCCAGCCCTGGCGAGCTGGCTCTGGTCAGCCGCGCGGCCATCTTATTGGGCATCGGTTTTGTGCTCTGGCTGGCAGTCTTTCCATTTCATACCTGGCTGCCGATGGTAGCTGAGGAAGCCCATCCGATGGCAGCCGGTTTTGTATTCCTGATGCTGCCCTTTGTGGTGATGCTGTTCGGTTTAGGATTCCTGGATCGCTATGCCTGGCTGCGCAATGCCACTCAGCTAAACAGCTTGCTCCAATTGGCTGGTGTGTTGATGGTGCTGACCGGAGGGGTATGGGCGGCGTTCCAACGTCACCTGGGACGTATGCTGGGATTTGCGGTCATGGTAGAGATCGGTAAGGCTTTGCTGGCAATCAGCCTGCCCGCTGGGCTGCCCATCTTCTTTGCCATGCTGCTCCCGCGAACGGTTGCGCTGGCGGTGTGGAGCCTGGCGCTGACGGTGCTCCAGACCTATCCAGGCCTGGCAACGCGGCGTGACCTGGGTGGACAGGGGATGAAAGGGCTGGCGCGTAAGCTGCCGCTGGCTGCTGCCAGCCTTGGTTTAGCACATTTTTCGATCGCCGGACTGCCGTTGTTGGCTGGTTTCCCCGTATTTCTCGCCCTCGCTCGGGAGCTGGCATCTACCAACCTGCTGATCGCCCTGTTGACCTTGGTGGGCATGGTGGGATTATTGGCTGGGGGCTTGCGCAGCCTGGCAGTGCTGCTGACTGGCTCGGATACCGACCCTCAGGGCTGGCAGATGCAGGAACGCGGGGCAGTTGTTTTCTTTCTGGCTATCGGCGGGGTGGTTTTATTGGCAATCGGATTGTTTCCCCAGGTTTTCCTGCCTGCACTGGCGGACCTGGCGCAGATCTTTGAGCGTCTAATCCCCCTTCCCTGAGCGGCATTCGCCCATAGGTAATTTTATCGCTTTCCCATGCTATAATCTCGTATCAGGTTAATAAATCAGGAGGCTTCAATGGAATTGGAGCAGCTTCAAAAACGATTGCAATGGATCGAAGATGATCGCCGCAAAGAGAGAGATGCGCTGGCGATGCTGGAAAACCGCCTGACAGCGCTAGAAGGCAGCCTGGCTGCACCTCAGCAGCAGGTAAAAGAATTAGCCGGGGAGGTCACCCGTCTTTCTGCTGTGGTCACCCGGATGGATGCGTTTGACGCTGCCATCCTGCAATCCCGCCAGGAGGCGAAACGGGCGGTCGATGAAGTGGGAAAAGAAGCTAAAATTCGCAGCGATGAAACAGAGAAGATACGGCGGGTCGAGATCCGCTCGCTGGAAACCAGCCTGGTAGAGCTGCGCAAATCGCTTGAGGTGATGCCAAAATTTGAAAAAGGTCTTCAGGTGCGAAGCGAGGATATTGCGCAGGTGCGCCGCATGGTGGAAGAGCTGCGTGCCAAGGTCGAGTCAGTCCGCACCGAGGAGCAAGAATATACTCACACCTTCCGCCTGTTGGAGGATGGACGCCGCCAGGATGCCAAGCGCATCGTGGATCTGCAGGGAGAGGTCACAGCCTTGCGTAAGCGCCTGGATGATCAGCGCGGGCAGAGCGAGCTGCTTAGCAACGGACAGCGAAAGGTTGAAGCCCGCCTGACCGAACTGGCTACCGTGGAAACAGAGCGTCGAGACACGATGTCCAATTTTTTGGATAAGCAGGCTTTGACGCAGGTGGAACGCGAGCGAACCTGGAAAGAATGGCAGACCCGTTTTGAGATCATCGAAAAGCAAGCTCTGGATATTGAAAGCCAGCTGTTAGCCCTGGACGCCACCAACCGTGAGGTGAAGCGCTCCCAAACTGCCGTGGATGATCTCACCCAGAAGGTCGAACGACGGATCAACGAGATCACCGAAATTCAGCGCCTGTCGGAAGACCGCTTCCGTCAGGAGTGGGTGACTTTTAAGGCAGATGACCAGAAGCGTTGGACGAATTTCACCCTGACACAGGAAGAACTGCGCGGCGAGATAACACGCCATTTTGATAAACTTTCCGAGCGCAGCACCCAGATGGAAGATGAGCTGCAGGAGGTCAAGGATTTGCTGCAGCAGGCTAACGAACAGGCTGAGAAGCGCCTGCAAGCTCTGCTGGCAATGACCCATGAGTGGGTGACCACTTACGAACGTACGGTCGGCCGCGGTCGTTAGGTGTAGATAGCTCGATGCGGGTTATTGGCACTGCAGGTCACGTAGATCACGGGAAATCGACCCTGGTCCAGGCGCTCACTGGCATTCATCCCGATCGCCTCAAGGAGGAACGGGAGCGTGAGATGACCATTGACCTGGGCTTCGCCTGGCTGAAGCTGCCCGGCGGCGAAGATGTGGGGGTGGTGGATGTGCCCGGGCACCGCGACTTCATTGAAAACATGCTGGCGGGAGTCGGTGGGATCGATGCTGCCATGTTCGTCGTCGCTGCCGACGAAGGCATCATGCCGCAGACTCGCGAGCACCTGGCCATCCTGGACATCCTGCAGGTTCCGGGCGGCGTGGTGGCGTTGACCAAGATAGACCTGATCGCTGATCCGGACTGGCTGGATCTGGTGGAAGATGATGTGCGTACTTACCTGGCTGGCACCGTCCTGGGGGAGGCGCCGATTGTCCGCGTATCGGCGCGCACCCGCCAGGGCTTGCCGGAACTGCTGCAGGCGTTGACCAGTTGCCTGGCTGAACGTCCACCGCGCCCAGATTTAGGCCGGCCGCGCCTGCCGGTAGACCGGGTGTTCACCATGCCTGGGTTTGGCACGGTGGTTACGGGCACCCTGATCGATGGCAGCTTGCGCCAGGGTGACGAGCTTGAAATCCTGCCAACCGGACTGCGCGGGCGCGTGCGTGGGCTACAAACGCATAAGCATAAAGAGGAAATGGCGGTTCCTGGCAGCCGCACAGCGGTAAATATCTCCGGCGTAAATCTCGAACAGGTGCTGCGCGGGGATGTCATCGCCCATCCCGGGGATTACCAACCTACTCGGCGCATGGATGTGCATTTCCGCTTGCTGCCGGATGCCAGCCAGGAGCTGGAACATAACACCCAGGTCAAGCTGTTCCTCGGCGCGGCGGAGGTACAGGCCCGCGTGCGCCTGCTGGGCAGTGAGCTGCTCAATCCTGGGGAGGAAGGTTGGCTACAGCTGGAGCTGGAGCAACCGTTGGTTGCCGTGCGCGGCGACCGTTATATCTTGCGCCGCCCCTCGCCGGGAGAGACGCTAGGTGGCGGCATGGTCGTTGACCCGCATCCCAAGGGGCGGCACAAGCGTTTTGCCAGTGAGCTGATTGCCCGCCTGGAAGCATTGGCGCAGGGAAACCCGACGGATATCCTCTTGCAAGCGCTGTTATCTCTGGGAACTGCCCCACTGAACGAGGTAATCGAGCGCTCCCACCTGGACGATCGTGTCGCCAGGGAAACCGTAAGCACTTTGCTGGAGGCGGGCACCCTGGTTTCGCTGGAAAATAATCCTGCTCTAGCATCCCTCACACCAAACAGCCTGGTCACCAGCCTGGGCGCCTGGAACGGATTGTCCGCTCGCGCGGTGCAGGAGGTAGCGACTTATCATCGTAATTATCCGCTGCGCCGCGGACTGCCCCGCGAGGAGCTGAAGAGCCGGCTGAAGCTGCCCCCTGGTCAATTGGGCGCCCGATTGTTCACCGCTGCAATGCGCAAGTTGGCTGGGGATGGTCTTCTAGAGGAATCTGGCCCGCTGGTTCTTCAACCAGGCTTCGCCATCTCCTTCAATCCCCAGCAGCAGCGCCAGGTGGATGCGCTATTAGCCCGTTTTGCTGCCGCGCCATACGCCCCCCCCAGCGTGAAGGAATGCCAGGCCGAGGTGGGCGAGGAGTTGTTTACCGCCCTGGTGGAGCAGGGGGATTTGATCACCCTGTCGGCAGAGGTAGTATTTTGCCGGGTGGATTATGAGAAAATGGTCTCGGAAGTCCGCCGCCTGCTGCAAACCCGCGGCACCCTCACCGCGGCAGAGGTGCGCGACCATTTCAACACCAGCCGGCGCTACATTCTTGCATTATTGGAACATCTGGATGCGATTGGGGTCACGCAGCGTGACGGCGACCTGCGCCGGCTGAAAGGCTAACCTACTCCGCCAGCAGATCGTCCAGGCTCAAGCGCTTATACAGTCGCTCTTTGACCTCATCTGGTACCGGATCCGGTGTGGCAGTGACGTGATACAGATAAACGGTCTTGCGCAAGGTATCCACAACAATGCGGCAGTTCTCGCATTCTGCCAGGTGGCGGTCCAATTCGGCACACAGCGAAGCGCCTAAAACGCCATCGACATAATCTGATAGAGAGCCGAGCAGGTGCCGGCAGTCTCCGTGTTGGTGGTTTTCGTGTTTATCAGCCATACCATCACCGCTCCTTTGCCGCGGCGAAATCGTACCTTCCGCCAAAATACACCGATAAATCTTCCCTGAGGCGCATCCGGGCGCGTGACAGGCGGGTTTTCACTGCCGTTTCTGACAGGCCCAACACCTCGGCTGTCTCCTGGGTGGACTGATCCTCAATATCGCGCAGCAGGAAAACCACCCGCAGGGAATGCGGGAGCCTCTCTGCTGCCTCCGCCAGGTGCTTGCGCGCCTCCTTTGACATCATCTCGCCTTCCGGCAGGCAGCACCAATCCACAATCTGCACTGGCTCCTGCTCACCATCCTCGCTTTCGAGGGGCTCATCAATCGATACAAACTCCGGTTTATGCTTACGCAGCAGCATCAGTGCCTCGTTGGTGGCAATCCGGAACAACCAGGTGGAGAGGCGCGCCCGCCCATCGAAGTTCTTCAGCCCGCGGTAGGCTTTGAGAAAGGTCTCCTGCAGCACATCTTCAGCGTCCTGCGGTTGGTCGAGCATTTTCAACGCCAGGCGGTAGATATTCGCCGAATACGTCTCCACCATCCGGGAAAATTCTTCCCGGTCGCCTGCCCGCAGGGCTTCCAGCGAGAAGCCCTCTGCCTGCACAAAATTGGACCTGCCATCATTCATTAGATGCATCCTCATTCATTATGTTACCAAAATCGCAGGCTAAGTATACCCAATTCTACACAGTAACCATTGTACATTGTCACCGTAGGGGCGGGTCTGAACCAGCATGATTTCAATGCCTGAAAAAGCCCTAACAGACTCCAACAATGTGCCAATTCGAGCAAAGACCCGCCCTGCCAGCGATAACGGCATCCATTGATCCAAAACCATCAATCGTTCCCTGCCAATGTGAGGCATTGTCCTTCTATCTGAGCCATTATCCAATTTTCGGTGTAAAATAACCGCTGCAGCCAGCAAGCTGCATCACTTATTCTTTTCTTGGAGACACAGATGGCCCAGGCAGCATTTCATTTTCCGCGCGGCTTCCTGTGGGGCACAGCGACAGCCGCCCACCAGGTAGAAGGCAACAATACGAACAACGACTGGTATGCCTGGGAGCAGCAGCCGGGCAGGATCGCCGAGGGGCATAAATCTGGATTGGCGTGTGATTGGTGGAATGGTCGCTGGCGGGAGGATTTTCAGCGGGCAGCAGAAAGCGGGCAGAATGCACATCGCCTTTCGGTGGAGTGGAGCCGCATCCAACCGGCGCCAGATCGCTGGGATGAGGCGGCTTTGGATCGCTACCTGGAAATGATGCGTATGCTGAAGGAGCTGAACATCACCCCCATGGTCACACTGCACCACTTCACCAACCCGTTGTGGCTCGAAGAGCAAGGCGGATGGGAGAACGAGAAAGTGGTGGAACTGTTCGAGCAGTTCACCCGCCGGGTGGTAGATGCCTTGAAAGATTATGTTTCTTTGTGGTGCACGTTGAACGAACCCAATGGTTTCGTACTGGCTGGCTATCTGGATGGAATGTGGCCGCCAGGTAAGAAAGATTTAGGCGCATATTTCCGCGTCTCGGTGAACATGATCCGGGCACATGCTGCCGCCTATCATGCCATCCATGCCCTCCAGCCGCAAGCTCGTGTGGGGATGCCGATCTATTACCGCAGTATGGTTCCAGCCAAAGCCTGGTTTCCCCCCGACCGCTGGGTTTGCCGGATTATTTCTGGCTTCTTCAATGATACCTTACCCCGCGCCGCCCAGGATGGCATCATCCGCTTGCCAGGCAGGCGCATTCGCCTGCCCCAGGCCAGAGGAACGCAAGATTTCATTGGATTCAATTATTACACCCGGGATTATGTCGCTTTCAACCTGCTCAAGGCCAAAGAGTTGTTCGCCCGGCGCTATTACCGCCCCGAAGCTATAAAAAGTTCCACCGGTTTCCTCGCTAACGAGCCAGATGGCATGTTCGAGGGGCTGAAATGGTGCAGGCAGTTCAAGCTGCCCATCATCGTCACCGAGAACGGCATCGAAGACCCGGATGACCGCCTGCGCCCACGCTACCTGGCTGAGCATCTGCGCCAGGTATGGCGGGCGGTGAACTTCAATTGGCTGGTCAAAGGCTATTTTCACTGGTCGCTGGTGGATAATTTTGAGTGGGAGCGCGGCTGGACGCAGCGCTTCGGCCTGTGGAAGCTGGATGAGCAAACCCAGGCGCGCAGCAAACGCCCCAGCGCCGATTTTTATGCTGAGATCTGCCGCGAGAACGGGCTCTCCGCGGAGATGGTAGCGCGCTATGCGCCGGAAGCCTTTGCCGATATGTTTCCCAATTAAGCTGTTTTCGAATGAATAATGAATCCTTAGCACGTGTTGTCTGCCGTCCGGCGTTGTTGAAAGACACTGCCGATATGTTGGAGCTGACCAGCCATATCTGGGAGGGGAATGATTACCTGCCTCAGGTGTGGGCGGAATGGCTGGCCGATACAGAGGGATTTTTGGTGGTAGCGGAGTACGGGGGGCGGGTGGCAGGCATCGCCATGCTCGAATGCCTTCAGCCGGGTGAGTGGTACCTTGCCGGTCTGCGCGTGCACCCGGAGATGGAAGGGCGGGGGATTGCCGGGCAGTTGCACGATTATCTGCTGGATACCTGGCAGCGCCGTTACGCACGGGGGATAATTCGCCTGTCAACTCATCGTCCCAAGGTGAAGCACCTGTGCGAACGCACGGGTTTTAAGTTGATATGTGAGTACACCATTTTTATTGCCCCCAGCCTGCCTGAGCTGGTGGGAAGCTTCATCCCAATTACACAGAATCAGGTAGAGCAGGTGCTGGCCTTGGCGTACAGCAGCCCGGTGTTTGATTGGCACGCTCGGATGTATGGGCATGGCTGGTCGTGGTCTGCTCCTCAGCCAAAGTTCATTGTACAGGCGCTCGAGAAGGGGCGCGCCTGGCTGTGGCGGGATGGGTTGGGTGCGCTGGTGATCGGTGAAGACAGCGATTATGATGGGCAACCGGTGCCGATCATCGAATTGTTGGGCTGCCCGCAGGAGAACCTGCCAGAAATGCTGCTGGATTACCGGCGGCTGGCCGCGGCGCAAGGTTATCAGCAAGCGGGATGGGTGGCTTCCTTGCATCCGGACTTACAGCCCTACCTGGAAGGCGCAGGTTTTCACCGCGATTGGGATGTTGCGCTTTCGGTGTTTGAGCTGAGGAGCCTCTGATTTTATTCCTTCGACGTGCGGATATGGTATAATGCCATCCGCTGTGGCGAACTACCCCAGCGATTCGGAGAGGTCGCGTAGTCTGGTCTAGCGCGCACGCCTGGAGAGCGTGTTTTCCGCAAGGGAACGAGGGTTCAAATCCCTCCCTCTCCGCCACTAACAAAAAGACCTGGTTGGCATCTTGCCAGCCAGGTCTTTTGCTTAATGATTTAACTTATGGTGTGCCTAAGGCCGCCAGTCTCACAACCAACGGCATGTAACTATAATAGTACGGTCCATAGAATTCCAGGTCTACATTGGTGTAACCAATGTTGCCAGCTTCCTGTCTTACAGTTCCCACGGAGAATTGGGCATACCAGTGATCACCATTGACCATGCTGGGTTCGTCCCAATTCACATCCAGGTCGAAGTATTCCAGCGCGGGTACGGTTGCTGGACCGGTGACGGTGAGGTTGGCCGCATCGTCCACCACAACTGCGGTGATCGCCCGGATCGCATCCGGTTGGTCAGCGGAACCCTGCCAGTTCTGTACCAGCACCCAGTAGGTGTCTCTTGCGGGGAAATCGAGATTGCAGTATTCCGTCCAGACACCGCTGGCACTGACGCAGAGTTCAGTATCCGCGCTGGGTGTATCGCCCAAGCCGACGTACAAGTCTACATCCAAGGCTTCTGAGGCGGCTATCTCGACTACCAGCCGCATTGCCGCCCGAGGTACATCGATGGTGGTCCAGAAAACCTGGCTGAGGTCATCGAAGGCATCGCCATTGGTTGGATCCTGGTTCAGGGATAGATCATGTGCTTGCCCCAGGGTCAAACCTCCGATCTCGATCCACAAATCCGTGATTTCGAGCGTCGCCTGCAGATCGGCTAAAGTGACCGTGCCTGTGAGTTGATCGGTGCGGATATCCAGTTGGCTGGGCAGGTTCGAGACACCGAGCACTACCACAACCGGCAGGTGGGCGACAGATATTTCTTCATTGCCTGTTGGGGTGAGGAAAACGTTCCCAAAGTAGTAAGTATCAGCCGTCACGCCGGTTAGGGTCGCCGTGAAGACGATGGTCTGGGTGCCACCTGCCGCCAGGGTGAAGGTGGACGGGGAGGCGGTTATCTCGACCCCCGCATCAGCCACAAAGCTGAAGGCCCAATCCTGGGCAACATCCAGTGTGCTCTTGATGGTACGGGTCCAGGTGCAGGTGCCCAGGCAGTTGTATTCCACCATACTTGGCTGGTTGAGCGTGTTCGGCTCACCATCCAGGTAGGGATCGGCGGCGATATAGTTGGCGGATGTTTCGTTGAGCACAATGCCGGCATAAGCCGCCGCACCCAGGTCAATCCGTCCGGAGCCCATATCGAAGGGCTCGGCTGGCGAGATGATACTGACAGTATCGGTGGTATCTTCTTCCAACATATCCGGATTGGCGGTCGTGGCAATAGCTGATTTGACCTCCGCCGGGCTCCAGTCGGGATGGATGGCCATCAACAGGGCAGCAGCACCAGTGCCATGCGGGGCAGCCATGGAGGTACCCTGGTAGAAGTCAAACTGAACAGGGTCGTCACCATACGCTGCTACCGCTGCCAGGATGTTCACCCCCGGTGCTGCATAATCCGGTTTCATCAGCTCCCACTGGCTGGGGCCTCTTGAGCTGAAATCGGCGATGATATCTGCATAATCATCGTTGTAAGCCAGGTTCAAGGCTACTGGAATGGTCGCTTCTGCAGTTGGGTCCCCAGAGATCAAAGCTGCCAGTGCCAGCCCATCCGCCTGCCCGATCATGAAGGCATAGATGCTGGTGGCTGTTGCCACATCCATATAGATTGGCGGGCCGGAGCGGTTATTGTAGATGATGGCTGCCACGGCACCAGCCGCGATCAGGTTATTGATCTTGATTTCAAAGGCGCAGGTGCCGCGTGAAACCAGCCCGATCGCACCTGTAAAAGCACCAGCAGGCCAGGGATTACACCCTTCGCTGTTCGCCGCATCGATATCGCCGCCAAAGATGATCGGGGCGGTTAAGTCTGCTGTCAGCGGCGTCCCGTTGCCTTCCAGAGCGCCCATGTCCAGCATCTCACCGCCCGCAGCAGTTGCGTCGATCAGGTGGGCTAAGATCCGGTTGTGGGTGCTGGCAGCCACCGAAGCATTCCACGGGCCAGTCTTAGCCACCGTGCTGGCGGTCTGGACCCGCATTTCCCGCGGAAGCGGAGACAAAGATGCCCGCCGTGAAAGCATCCAGGAAAGCCAGGTCCACGGCGTCATTCCAGGGATCGTCAGCTCCGGAGATCGAGTAGTTGAGCACATCCACCATATCCTCGAGGGCGTGATCTACTGCAGCTACTGTTGCTGAAGACCAGCAGCCACCATCGTCATCGCACACCCGGTACGCGATCAGGTTGGCATGCGGAGCAACGCCCTTGATTTCCACGCTGAAGGTGCCACCGGCGCCATCATCGAACAGCACTTCAACAAAGTTGCCTGCGGCTGTGCTGGCGGTGTGGCTGCCATGCCCGTCTTCATCTTCCGGGCCGCCGCTGTCGACCAGATCATAGGCGCCAATCAGCTTGTCATTACAGAAATCGGCGTATAGCGGATCCGTTGCGCAGACACCAACGTAGGTGCCTGTCCCAAAGGGGTTGGAGTGGTCATACCCATCATCGCCCACATCGGCAAAGGAGGGGTGTGCATGGTTGATGCCCGAGTCGATATCACCGATGATGATGCCCTCACCATAGGTGGAGCTGCCATCCAGGGTTACGCCTTCCCAGATGCTCGGGGCGCCGATCAGTTCGGGCCCAACATCGGTATCCATCTGGCGGATCAGGTCAGGGTAGACCGTCAGCACACCCGGCAGGTTGAACGCCTGCAGCGCTTCGGCATGATCGAGCCTTACTGCCACCGCATTCAGGACGTTCATGTATTGGTAGACAGCTTCAACCGGACGACCAAAGGCATTGGCCATATTGCGCAGCAATTCACCTTGTTTCGCCCTCAGGTAATCCAGATACGCCTGGCTGTCCGTGGTGGATGGGTCCAGGCGGCGGGCGCCGGTGGCCTCCGGGCTGGTTGCCCGTAAGCCGGCTATGCCGCCCTGGTATGCAGCCAGGGATGCATCCTGTAAGCGCACCATATAGATCCCTGTCTCGCTGACTGCCAGGGTATGCTTCACGGGTTGCACGGCAGCCGCGCCTGCATTTGCTTTAGCCGGCAGCTCGCTGAACGGAGCAATCAGCATCGATACCAACATTAACACAGCAATAACCTTAAATCCACGAGATTTCATCTTTGGTATTCTCCTTTAATAATAATGGGGATTTTGGGTGGTTAATCCGTCATTGGATTGAAGTTTTGTAATTGGGCTGTATATACCTCCTTAGAGAGACTGAACCCCTTGGAATGCATAGGGGTGTTTGGGTATCCAGGTTACCTTATGGGGATTTGATTGCTGCCAGCGGATGGCAGGCTTCGCAATCCACCCTGAGCATGCCATCCTCCAGCACGATGATCGCCGCGCATGAACTGCTGTCATCAACGACATCAGCCCAACTGTCTGTATTATGGCAGTTTGAGCATTGCGCCCGCGGGTGGTTTTCTGGCCGGTCATCTTCATGGCATGCAATGCAGTCGGTCAAACCGGTATGGTCAACATTCACATCTGACCATGCGGCCGTGTTGTGGCATTGAGAGCATTGCAGATCATAATGGTCAGGGGGGGCATCGGCTGCATGGCAGCTGATGCAGTCTGTTACCCCAGCGTGATCAAAGTCCACATCACTCCATGCAGTCGTGTTGTGGCACAAGGAACACTGCTCGTCATAATGGTCAGGAGGAGCATCCGCAGCGTGGCAGCCGATGCAATCGGTCAATCCCGTATGATCGAAATTGACATCCGTCCAGGTGGTCGTGTTGTGGCAGGTTGAGCACTGTCCATCGTAATGGTCTGCAGGAGCATCCGCCGCGTGGCAGCCGATGCAATCGGTCAATCCCGTATGATCGAAATTGACATCCGTCCAGGTGGTCGTGTTGTGGCAGGTTGAGCACTGTCCATCGTAATGGTTTGCAGGAGCATCCGCCGCGTGGCAGCTGAGGCAGTCGGTCAATCCCGTATGATCGAAATCGACATCAGTCCATGTGGTCGTGTTGTGGCAGGTGGAGCACTGACCATCATAGTGTTCGGGTGGGGCATCGGCTGCATGGCAGCTGAGGCAGTCGGTCAATCCCGTATGATCAAAATTGACATCAGCCCAGCTGGTGGTGTTGTGGCAGGTGGAGCACTGACCATCATAATGGGCCGGGGGGGCATCGGTAGCGTGACAGCTGATGCAATCGGTGAGCCCAGTGTGATTAAAGGTTACATCTGCCCAGGTGGTGGTACTGTGGCACAATGAGCACTGTCCATCATAATGGACCGGGGGGGCATCGGCAGCGTGACAGCTGAGACAGTCGGTAAGACTGGTATGATTAACATTGACATCTGCCCAGGAAGTAGTATTGTGGCACGTGGAGCACTGCAGGGTATAGTGGTCAGGCGGGGCAACACTGGCGTGGCAACTGATACAATCTGTAAATCCGGTGTGATTGAAGTTGACATCTGCCCAGGCGGTGGTGTTGTGGCACATGGAGCACTGCAGGGTATAGTGGTCAGGCGGGGCAAGGCTGGCGTGACAGCTGATGCAATCTGTAAACCCTACGTGGCTAAAGGTGACATCCGACCAGGCGGAAGGGTTGTGGCAGGTTGAGCACTGCCCCGGGTAGTGATTTTCAGGCGCATCTACCGCATGGCAGTTTACGCAATCGGTGAAACCTGTATGGTCAAAGACGACCACGAGCCAGCCATCGAAAGTGTGGCATACCGAGCACTGACCGGGATAATGATTAGGGGGAACAGTCTCTGCATGGCAGGCTAGGCAATCACTGGTGGGGAAATGGAGGAAAGTGACATTTTGCCAGCTGGTTGTTCCATGGCATTGCCAGCACTGCCCGCTGAAATGGTCGACAGGTCGGGTATTCTCATGGCATGAAGCACAGTGGTAGATGCCGTGGCACTGTAAGCAACGCGCGCCCAGGTGATCGCCTGCTGCACCTAAGGGCAGGATTTCATGGGATTCAGGATAGTGGATGTTAACCACAGCCCCACCCCATCCGGTGGTTAAATGACAGCTTGAACACTTCCCCAGATAGTGGTGATTGGGCGCTTCTTCGCCATGACACACCCAGCAGTTCGATGGTTGGGAATGGTAGAGGGGATCACCCAACCAACCGGTGGTGACGTGGCACTGCGAGCATTGACCCTCGTAATGGGGCAGCGGTGCGTCCCATTCATGACAATAATAGCAATCCGCGACCAGATCATGGTTATGCTCCCAGGTCGTTTCCTGCCAATTATTGGTCGTGTGACACAGATCGCATGCTGCGTGATAATGCCCCGCGGGGGTTACATCCACGTGACAGGCCAGGCAGGTCGCATTGGTTCCCTCAAACGTGCCGGCAATATGGCATTCCAGGCACTGTAAGTTGCTATGCGCGCCGGTAAGGTGGGGGTATGTACATACCTGTTGACCATTGCTATTGAATGCTTCTACCCGTGGGTCAACGCCCGAGGCGTATCCAACCTGGCTGCCCTGGAGATCGCTGCCTGTGATCATGATCAACAGTGTTTGCAGAATGGATTGGAAGTCAAATAAGGTGTCAGCCTGGGCTGTGGGGAGCGTAGAGAGTGAATTCAGAGCTGCATTGGCTTGGTTTAGTAGGATCGCCAGGCGGGTAAGCAGAACCTCTACCTGCTCCTCAGGTGCGTTGGCAATTGCCTGGGTAGCCCGGTCGATGCTGGTGCCGAGGGCTTCCAATGCTGCCAGCTCATGCGATGTACCGGCGCGGTCATTAAGATCATCAATCCGTCGTTCCACAAGGTCCAGTGATTTTTCCGCCCGCCTGGCACTCGAGCCCATGATTGTTACTTGCTCCAGCCGTTCTTGCAGCGGAAACAGCAGGCTGCCTGGCAAGATCCACCCAAATACAGCCGCAGCCACGCCGGTCAGCCCCAAAATGCTAACCAATATGATTATCGCCAGGCCAATTTTCACCGGTAGTCGTTGCATAGCCTATCCCTTACATGGTATGTTAACAATAAGAAAACGGCCCTTGCTGCAGGTCACCAAAGAAGCTGCCTGGATTGAGTTTGCGTCGGATAAGGAATTTTGCCAATTGGGTCATGCTCGCTGAGGTGTGTATTTTACCATTTTTCTAACTTGAGTGCAGAATTTTGTGTAATATTAGCCGGAAATAAGATAGAATTAGCCTGGAGGTGGCGATGCAAACTGAATTGTCTCAATCCGGACCGCTGCTGGATGACCAGGGTCGACTTGCCCAGGTAGGATGGTCGCGGCAGCCAATCTTGGAGGCGAACCTGGAAGCAGCTCACTTTTACCGTCTGCGCGCGCTGCAGCGTTTTCGTATCAAGCGCTGGGATTACTACGCCATTTTTACCCCGCAGCGTTTCTTCTCTGCCACCATCGCGGATCTGGGCTATGCAGGCAATATCTTCGTTTACACTCTGGATTTTACTACGGGCGAACTGCACGAAGAAGGGTTGGTGATTCCATTGGGCAAGGGGATCAGCCTGCCGCGCGGCAGCCTGTCTGGCGAGACAACGTTCTCGGATCAACGCGCCCGGCTGCGCTTCCAGGCGCTACCCGGCGAGCGACGCTTGTCCGTGGATTGGCCTGCTTTCCATGCCGGGCGCGGCATCCAGGCTGAGCTAACCCTGGTTGTGCCCCCAGAGCACCAGTCGATGAATATTGTGATCCCCATAGGCAAGAATTGTTTTTATTACAATACCAAGATCAACTGCATGCCCGTCCAGGGAACGCTGCACTATGGAGAGATCCACGAGCAGCTTACGCCGGAAAGCAGCCTGGGCTCGCTGGATTGGGGGCGGGGGGTGTGGGAGTATACTTCATTTTGGAATTGGGCCAGTGCCTCCGGTTTCCTCCCCGATGGGCGCACGATCGGGCTGAATCTCGGCTGCGGCTTTGGCGATCTTTCCGCGGCGACAGAGAACTGTGTGATCCTTGAAGGCAGCATCCACAAGCTTGAGCAGGTACATTTTGATTATGCCTCCGGTAATTACATGCAGCCGTGGAAGTTCCGTGACAATCAGAATCGCCTGCAGCTTACCTTTATTCCCTTCAAAGAGCGATTAGCGGCAACCCGCCTGGGAATTATTGACAGTGAGGTTCACCAGATGTTTGGGCGCTATTCGGGTGAAGTGATCACCGATGCTGGAGAACGGCTGGTGATCTCGAACTTGATTGGTTTCGCCGAAGAACACCGGGCACGCTGGTAACCCAGGCGAGAACGTAGCGCCGATACTTATGTTACACCACATAAATACGCGCCGGTTGCGATCCAACCCTGAGAGGTAAACCATGAGCAGAAAAATACTGGCGGCGATCTGGATACTGATACTGGCAGGATTTGTGCTGACCGGGGCTGCCAGGGCTGGGGAGCTGGATGGAAGCCTGGCGGCGCGGCAAGTGCCCAACGGAGCAGATTCCATAGAACCCGCGGCAGTTAAAGATCGCCACCCCAACCCCCTTGCCAACAGGTGCAATTGCAACTGTAAGTCCGGTGCGATCTGAGGTAGGTCGGGATATTGGGCTGGTAGTGGGTGCTGCGATCCTGGTGCTGATCGTCATTGGAGGGGTGATTTTTAGCCTCAGGCATCGTGCGGCACCCTATGCCAGGGATTGACATAGCATCGCGGATGAGGTATCCTTCATCCGCTCCGGGTGGGTCCGGCGCGGCGGAACCCTTCGAACCCTGTCAGGTCCGAGAGGAAGCAGCAGTAAGGAGGATATTCCGGGTGCCGCCGGGTTGCCTGTCCGGAGTTTTGATTTAATTCAAGAGCCGCCCTGATGAGATGCACATCAGGGCGGCTCTGGTGGTTAAGCAACGTCAGTTTCAGCGGAAGAGCTCGATCCTGGTTGCCAGCCCATCCGGGATAGTCTCGTCGTAAACAATGCTGGTATCTGCTTCACCACCCACGATAACATTCCAACCGATGATCTGACCGTAGTAATTATCCGAGCTGCCGTTGCCGACCAGGGTAATATCGGCACAGGGAGCGATGATCAATCCCTGGAAGTAGGAATCAGCGGTGCCATTGAGCTTTATCTCCTGGTCCGGGCAGTCAGCGTCAGGGGGGTCGCGAGGAACATAGATCAGGACGCCCGCCAGTGCCGGCGATGGATCGGGTTCGGCTACTGGGGCGGTGAGCTGGACGGTAGCGTTGCCATTGATGGTGATGTCTCCCAGGATGTACAAAGTTACGCCAAGACCAATGACCTCATCATGCGCATTGATGTGTAGCCCGTTGTTCAGGCAGTACAAACCGGGCTCCATGGGTGTGCCATCGCGGGGGATGTCATTTTCCTGTATCCAGCTCCCGGTGCAGTCGGGTTCTGGGGGCAGGTACAGGCTGGGCGGGATGATGTAGTTTACCGGTTCATCTGGCGGGTAGGGATCCCAAATAGCGTTGCCGGGTTCGAACTCACCCCCATAGGCGATCCCCCCGCCCTCAACGATGACGAAGGGGTGGCCGTTGCCCTTCAGGCAACCGTTGCTCCAGATACCACCACCAGTGACGGTCGTATTGCTGTTCCCATGATAGATTGCCGCCATTCTGTGACCACTACAGGGTTCCGGGTTGAGGGCAATAATTGCATTGCCGAGCGCATAGGGCTGGCGCGGGCGGATGCGGGTGGTCGAATCTACCTGAATGTGCAGCACATCGGGGAATAGTACGTGGGCGAAGGACGTCTCCGTGGTGGTTGAGATACCGACAGTCACATCGATATACTTATCCACCCAAAAGCCGTAATCTGTTTGACCACATTCAGTGTATACATAGTTGCCATCTGTATCGTCCTCATCGATTATGAAGCCGTTGGTGGCAGCGCGTTGGATGGCCTCGGCAACAGCAATATACCTGGCGGCGATGATATTCGGGTCACTGCAGCTCCAGGTCTCCCAGTAGACATGGGTGTTCTCCAGGTGCAGTGCAGCTTCGCCACCACCAGCCAATGATGAGGCATCGGATGAGTTTTGGGCATAGCGCCGGTCTGAGTAAGCCATGCCGCCGTCAATTGCCAACCCGACAAAGCCCAAGAAAACGACCAGGCCAATTACCAGGAAAACGATCGCCTGGCCTTGTTCAGAAGAATGATATATCTTTTGCATGGGTTAGGTTCCTTTCTATTTCTATTGCTTTGGAATAATCCGCTTTAACTTCTACTTGGTAGAACGATGCAGCCGCCAGGTTGTTACACTACACACCTGACAAGTTTGTCAGGTTTCAACGCTTCTAGTTCGGAAAATTGACCTGGCAAAGCCAAGGCTGGTGGCTACTGACCACAGGATGGGCGGAGAATGTTGTCCTTGATTGTCGCGTGGATAGCGAGGGTCTGGGAATTCAGGATCCAGCCCAGGAACGGCATGGTGAGCGGGAATTCCGGATAATCCACATACAATATTATCTCGTTGCCCAGGCACCGCGGTCCGTTATATTCTATTCCTATGTCGATGTAATCTTCCGGATGCTCAGGGTCTGGCACAACCTGATCTAGATTATCCCAAACTCGGCTTCGGGTACCGTTTTCATCGAAGGGATTCACCGAGCCATAGGCAGCGCCCTCCTGGGCAGCATCCCGCATCGCCATGTAGGTGAAGAAAGCCCGCCCCATATCTACCACGCCAGCCAGCAGGACCATCAGAATTGTGATCGTCAAAGCAAGTTCGACCATGCTTTGGCCCTTTTCAGGGCGTTTTAGGTTGAGTCTCTTGTTCATCCTTTGCTCCTTCCAACACCGGCGCTGCGGCAGTTCATCACTTACTTTCCCAGGATTGGCAGATAGATCAGAGTGGGAAGATGCGCCAGGTATTCATAAGCGCCAATGTCACATATTCGGGTGCCATTACTGTCCCCATCCGCAGGGCGGAACGCTCCCCGTTGATCAATATCCGGGCAGTCGATCGGGTCGCCACTGTCGATTGCTGGGCTCCCCGGCTGCAGTGCATGGGTAAAGGTCGGCCCCTGGTTATCTGCCAGCGCTCCCAGCAGTGGGTTTATATTTTCCAGGTCGAAATTACATGAATCGCCGCTGTCAATGTTATGACCCAGGGAGGTAACTGTGCTTTCGCCAGTGCAATTTACACCACCTATTATACTGTTAGCGACCATGGAGTTCTTGATGCGCAGGGGTGAGGTGTTATGGATGGCAGTGGTATTGTCCATAAAGGTGACATTGTACAAGTTGGCCTCATCTCCTTGATTGAATAACCCGCCTCCCCAATCCGCGGTGTTGTGACTGAAGGTCACATTAACCAAAGTGACGATATCCCCATTGAACAACCCGCCGCCATAATTTAGACTCGAAGGATTGTAAGCGGTGTTGTAGGAGAATAAAGAGTTATTGATAACCAGAGAGCCAACATTGTAAATGGCACCGCCGGCGCAGTCGGAACTTTCGGAAGCAGATTGGTTGTTATCCAGGGTGACGTAGTTCAACGTGGATATGCCCGCATTATCTATCGCACCGCCGATATTATCGGATGAGTTTGCCCGCAAGTCAACCTGGTATAGATCAAGCGTGGCAGTAGAATTGTTCAGAATCGCCCCACCACCGTACAAGCCGCTGTTGGACACCCAGCCATTCCTGAGGGTTAATTTCCGCACCCACAAGGTAGTCGAGCCGATTACTTCGAAGATGCGATCCGTAAGGTTCCCATCGATCACCGTATCTCGGGTGCTTACCCCGACGATGGTCAGGCTGCTGGTGATATCCAGATCACCGCTCTCTGCCAGGTCTTCATCACTGCCTACTTTGGTCAAGGTAAAAGTGCCAGCAGGCAGGAGTACCGTATCCGACCCAGAGCCAGCCGGGCAGGCATCTACAGCGGCATCCGAATTTGCCGCCCGGATGGCTTCACGCAGCGAGCAATCCCCGTCGCTGTTGATCTCGTCCGCCGTGGTATTGACGAAGATAATGGTCGCCGTGATCGTATTGGCCTGGGCGATCGGAGCGGGTGTGAATCCAACCATCCAGGCCAGACAGAATAGGATGGATATCCGGACACGGCCTGGGTGCATTGGATGGCTCGGATGAACCTTCATCAGATCGTCCTGACAGCTCTCATGGATACAACTGGTTGATCGAGGCGGTGCAGGTTTGGTTGTTGGCCGGGTTTAGAAATACTAGATTTACGGTATAGTACCTGCTCGGGCCATGCGGAAGCGCAATGGAGTGGGTGAAATCGAGGGTCATCGTTCCTCCACCCCCAACCACCCTGAAACTTGCCACACCATCGAAGGTTTTACTGCAGGTTTCGCAAACGGTTAACGAGGGGGCTGCGCATTCCCAGACCAGATTGTGCTACCATTCGCCCGGATGCGGTCTAGTTTCGCCCCCGGAGATGTGTCAGGCCAACTGTAAGTAAGATCGGTCAATCGCAGCGGGTCGGGAGATAGATTGGTGACCGTCCAGGCCATACTGTTCAGGTAAAAGGTCATTGCGCCCGGGCTGATCTCGCACGCCGGGGTAGGGGAAGGCATTGGCGTGTTAGTGGTGGTCGGCGTGACCGTGGGGGTAAGGGTGATCGTGGGTGTACGGGTGATGGTGGGTGTACGGGTGATGGTGGGGGTGGGCTGACCGGTCAGGGTGGGGGTAAAGGTGGGGGTTAGGGTGGGGGTACGCGTCTTGGTCGGCGTTTGCGTATTGGTGGGCGCCGGTGAAGGCGGTGTGCCGACAATTAGAATATTGCTGAGGATCGTGCGCGCGTTTTGTGAGTGGATGTCAAAACCGGGTATCCCCGGAAGCTTGACGATCGGTTCGTAATGGGTGACCACTCCCACCACGATCCGGTCGTAGAAGTAAGGCTCTACATTGTTGATCAGGTCCATGCCGTATTGATCATAAGGCGGGCAATCCCCTGCCTCTGGGAAGGCGATACTGGGACCATGGTCGTAGGAAATGGTGACATTATCGGTGGTCAATCCGGCAAATCTACCTGAGCGAAGTGCGGCATTCATGATGCCGTCGCAATCCGCATAGTGTGGCAGCAGGTTGCCGGTGACATCTCCAGCAGCCGCGCCATAGCGTGTGCCCTCGCGCGCCGCCGAGGTGGTTGAGCTGTAAATGAATAACATACGTCCAAATTCGATGATGCCATATACGATCAGCAGGAGGATAGGGAACACCAGGGCGAACTCAACCATGGTTTGGGCATTTTCTCGCTGGTAGCGGTTGCTTATAGTTTTTCTCATCTCTCAACCTCTTTTCCCGTCAGCTTAATAATCCCCTAGAATTGTCCGATTGTCAATGACCTGATCCGTTTTTAAGCCCGGGTTTGCGAATCTGAAAGGCCTGTGAGGCAAAAATCAGTTCTGCAAGGCGTTAAGTCCTGCATTGGCAGCCGCGATTGCCTGGTCTAAACCTGAAGAGGCATAGGTTGGTTGCAGATCTCGCAGCACAGTTAAGATGAAAGTTTCATTTTCCAGCATGGTTTTCATCGATTCGACCAGCGCCTGTGCCTGGATAGAATCATCATCATGGGCATCTTCTAGATCACCCAAGGCTGCGTCTATCTGAACTTCCAGCCGCCTGGCTGTGTCGGGTAAATGCGCGTAGTCGTTCTCCAACACCAGTTGGACGATCTCGGTGGTGCGGTGTTGGGTGAGCTCAATTTGCAGGCGCGCCTGTTCCTGCGGATCAATGGTCAGGGCAAGCTGGATGTGCTCGATGCTCAGCTTCGCCGGATAGAGCCAATCGCTGGGCAGCGCCAGGCGCGAAGCAAGAATCAAGGTATTCATGACCAATGCCAGGCTGACCACTAATAAGCTCAGGGAGAGCGTCTGAAGCGCAACGCGTTGGGGTGAGTGCGGTCGCCACAGGCGCTGCCACCATGTAGATGTAGATGCCTGGGTTGCGTTGAGCAGCGTAACCAGTGTATGTTTACCTTGGCCCAGGTAAGCGGGTCGAGGCTCCAGAGCGGGCTGCTGTGAGCTTAACCACAGAACGCTTTCCAGGCATGGGCGCAGCGCGTCTGCCTCTTCTGGGTGGGCTGCCAATACGGTTTCCAGGGAAACCTCACCCGCCACCAGGTGGGGAAAGACTTCGTCCACAATGGATTGGACTTGAGCAGTTGTCCTCTTCTTCATAATAATCCATCTACTTTCTTATCTGTCATTCTCTGCCGCATGGCTTCCAATGCCCGGTGCTGCAGCACCCTCACTGCACCGGGTGAACGCTGCATTACCATGGCTGTCTCCGCCGGGGAAAGCTGGCTGATGAAACGCAGCACCAGCACGGTGCGATAGTCATCCTTGAGCCCGGCTAAAACACCTGCCAACTCCGCCCGGTCTGTTTTACCCAACAGGATTTCTGCCGGTCCTTCATGTTCATCCGCAGAAGCACCATCGTCCTCCTGGGAGATACTGGGGTTGTATCGCCCGCGGCGGTAAGCATCTACCAGCGCATTGTGCGCCACCCGGAACAAGAAAGCCCGGAAGGGTACACCCCGATGGTGATATCTTGGTAAGAATTGCCAAGCGCGCAGAAAAACCTCGCTGGTCAGGTCTTCCGCATCCGGGCGGCTGCCCAGGTGGGCATACAGGTAGCGGAAGATCGCCGCTGCATGCCGTTCATACAGCACGCCAAAGGCATCAGCCTCACCTTGCTGGGCGTCCTTCAGCAATTGGTGATCTTCATCTGGCTGACCAGGCATACTTTCATCCTTTTAAACGATTATTGGCGAGATTTGTTACACGAAGTTCACCGATTGCTCTGCCGCCTGCTCAGGGAGTTGGCGCGGCCAGGGCGGCATTGTTGTGCAGCAATGCCCAATCCTGCGGTGGCCAATAGATCAGCTCAGCCCGCCCGATGACATTCTCCATGGGTACATAGCCCCAGGCACGCGAGTCCGACGAGTTGGCTCGGTTATCACCCATGACAAATAACTGGTTCTCAGGGACGATCCAGGTGCCGCCCCGGGTGGTGCCCTGGTCGAGATAGGGTTCGGTCAGCAGTTCTCCGTTCACATACACTTTTGCGGATTCTATGCGAATCTCGTCACCAGGTAGGCCAATTAGCCTTTTAATATATGGCGTGGTATCAGGATTGAGCGGATAGCGGAAGACGATCACATCCCCGCGCTCGGGTAATTTGTTAATTAAATAGACCACCTTGTTGACCAACACAAAATCGCCGGCATACAGGTTTGGTTCCATGCTGATCGACTCGACGCGAATCCGTTCGGAGATGGCATTGATCGCCAGGAAAAGTACGACTGAGATGATGATTGTTTCAAGCGCCTCCCAAAAGAAGCGCCGTACCCCGGTGCGTTCCTCGGTTTGCGCTTCTGGGATGGCTTCGCTGTGCAGATGATCCACACGTTCCTCCAATATATATTCCGTAATGATCGCTGGAATTAATTATACCTTGAAATTACCCCCCATCATCCCCTGGAGCCTGGCAGGTGCCCCGCCTCAGCCAGGGGGTCATCAGTGAGCAGGTGAACCGCGTGCGGCAGTACCGGTGCGATGACGGCCAGGTTCTCCAGGGCTGCGCGTGGGCTGCCCGGCAGGTTGATGATCAGGGTCCGTCCCCGGATTCCCGCCGCGGCTCGGGACAGCATGGCATGTGGGGTGATCTGCAGGCTGGCCTGGCGCATGGCCTCAGCCAGACCGGGAGCCGGGCGCTGGATTACCGCGTGTGTGGCTTCTGGAGTCACATCTCGCGGGCTTAAACCCGTCCCGCCGGTGGTCAGGATGATATCTACCTCTCCTGAGTCTGCCCATGCGGCGAGCTGTGCCGAAATTTGTGTCAGTTCGTCAGGCAGGACCAGGGTGTATACCAACTGCCAGCCCTGTGCCAGTATAGCTTCGACCAGAGCCGGGCCAGAGGCATCCGGTCGCTCGCCGCGCCAGGAGCGGTCAGAAACGGTGAGGATGGCGATGCGCATTCAGTCCAGATCCTTCCCGTAAATATGCAAATCCATTCGCTCCCATCCGGATTGCTCATAGAAGCGGATGGCATTTTCGTTGTCTTTGGTCACCAGCAGATAGCAGCGGATGCAGCCTTTGGCTGCCATGCGGCGTTCCAGCTCACCCATCAGCGCTACGCCGATGCCCTGCTGGCGGTAGGCTTCTGCCACTGCCAGGTGGTAGACGATGCCGCGCCGGCCATCGAAACCGCCCACCACCGACCCGATGATCTGCCCATCCACCTCAGCCACCAGGAACAGGTCCGGGTCGCGCTGCAGCTTTTTGGCGATTTCCTCGGGCTGGTCTGAGCGGCGGACATGGATCCCCGGTCCGGAGTTTTCCCACAGCGTCAGCACTTGAGGGTAGTCGGTTGGGAATTCAAATTGTCGCAAGGCAGGATTATTCTTCGTCACCGCCGACCAGCGCCTTCCAACGCCCGTGGATGCCATCATCTGTGACCCCGAAGTAAAAGCGCAGGCCTTTGGGTGTGCGTTGAACCAGATCGTAGCGCACGATCTTCCCCTGGCGGTGGCTGCCTAATAATCCCAGCTCGCCAACCCACTGCACCTTGCCACTTAGGTCGGAAGGAAGTTGTGAGTGCTGGGTGATGGCGTAATGCCAGAGACGACGGGCTGAGGCACGGGTGACATTCTTCACCTCATTCCCATTGCGCAGGTCGCGGATGGTGTAATAAGGAACGCCTTCGCGTTCTTCCACCCGCACGATCTCCACACCCGTGCGCGGGGGAGTGTCCGTGCCCGGTTCTTCGGCGTGTTCCGCTTGCGCTGGACGCGGCTGCTCGCGGACCGGCTCAGGCTGGGGCGCGACGGGGGAGCTATCCCGCTGAACGCGTAGCACCAACCCAACGATCTCATCCCGGACTGCCAACCCGGTCTCGGCTTCATCGCGGACATAGATTTTATTATCATCCACCGCATACGGAGGATCAATGCCGCGGGGGATCAACACGCGCAGGATCTTTTTCCCGCCGGTCTCATGCACATCGATGGTAACAGACAGCGGCGGGCTGATCCGGGTGGCGATTTCTTTATCCAACTGGACGATGGCTTGCTCTGGGCTGGTGATGCCGATGACGGGTATCTTCGGGTCTGCATTCAGTCCAATGTACAGCGTACCACCATTCGTATTGGCAAAGGCGCATACGTCAGCGATCACGGCATACAGCTTGCCGCTCCGCACGGTCATGCTCTCGTGAAAATCCTGGATGATATTGGCGCCTTCTTCCAGCGCAACGCGGATGAAATCGAAGGCTGGCTCCTCTTTATGCCGGCGAGGGCGGGTGCGGGCAAAATCATTGCTGAGGAACAATTCCTTCAGTGCTTCAAAGGAGACTTCAGGCAGCAGTACTTCTGTGGCCCGGTCGCCGATGCCGGGATTCTTTTTCCGCTGGAGGTCAGCCACGAGGCGGTGAGAGTCGGAGCCCTGGATGCAGTGCATGCGGCGGGGATATTCGGGCTTGGTGCCATTGAAGAAGGCGGCAGTGGTGCGCGCGCCGCGCGCCTCCAGGTCGGTGACTTCGAGGGCGTGCAGGTGCGAGTCTCTGCGTATAGGCGATCTTGGTCTGACCGCCAATCGGGAATCCGCGCATGGCAATACCATTGCTCGAGTTGGCATGGGCAGCGATGACCAGCCCGCCGGCCTCGTCGATCAGCCGGTAGGCAGTCAGCACGTCTGAAGTAGCTCCCACCAGCGCCGATCCCAGGTCGAGCTGGTCAGCCGGGATGTTCAAATCCAACAGCAGATGCTCCAGCTCGCGCAGCGGTGTTTCAGGCGGGAAAAGACCCATGATGTGGAAGCCAAAGGTAGCGGTGAATTCAAAGCCCGGCAGCAGCAGGATCTTATCCAACAGCCGGCGATATTCGCGCAGGCGGGTTTGCTCTTCGGGCAGAATGCGGCCTAATTTTGCCAGTAGCTCAAGTTGTTCGATCTCTTCACGCAGGCGGCGGTAACCGGCTACGCTGTTGTGATCGGTGAATGAAATAATATCTAAGCCTCGCGCTTCGGCGCGCTGCAGGATTTCCAGATAGCTTACCTCTGGCTGTTGAAAATCGCTGGAGGCAGGCGTGTGCAGGTGTATATCCATGGTACGCCATTGCATGGAGAGAAGGGGTCGTTTTTTAGCCACTTTGTTCGATTCCAAGGGTGTCTTTCACCAATTTGATTAGTTCGTCGGGCATATAGGGTTTCAGCAAGAAGCTGTCTGCTCCTGCCTGCAGGCATTCATGTTTCAAGTTGAGACCTGAAGACATGATCACCCGCGCACCTTTTAATTCCACATCGCTGCGCATTTGACAGAGCAGATCGATCCCGTTGCCCAGGCGTAAATTGACGTCCAGCAGGGTTACATCCGGACGCTCCATTCGGATCGCTGCCAGAATGTCTTCTGGGCGGTCATCCGTTGGGCTGCAGACTTCAAAGCCCTCCATCTGCATCAGGATGGTAAGCAGGGATAGCATTGTGCGGTCATCCTCGACCAGCATGATTTTAGGCATTAGTTTCCCCATTTGTGGCGCTCTTTGCCACCTTTTTTCCGCTTGCCCGTTTGGGTTTTTCCTTTTTCACCGCTTCGCTTTCTGGCTCTGCAGCTGGGGCTGGTTCCAGTGCAGCATCCAGGACTTCATCCACCGATTGGACGAAGACAAAATGGATCGCCTGGCGTACTTCCTCGGGCAGCTCTTCCAGGTCCGCTTCGTTGCGTTGCGGCAGAATCACCGTCTTCAGACCGTTGCGATGGGCTGCCAGAACCTTCTCTTTGATCCCGCCGACCGGCAGCACCTGCCCGCGTAGCGTGATCTCCCCGGTCATCCCCACATCCGGTTTGACCGCCCTGCCCGAGACCAGGGAGACAATGGCAGTTGCCATGGTCACCCCGGCGGACGGCCCATCTTTGGGCTGGGCACCGGCTGGGATGTGCAGGTGAAAATCGGATTTTTCAAAGAAATCGCTGGCCAGGTGCAGGGCTTCGGCTCGCGAGCGGACGAAAGAAAGCGCCGCCCGGGCAGATTCCTGCATCACATTGCCTAATGAGCCGGTTATCTGGAAGCCCTTGCTGCCAGGCATGCGAGTGGCCTCGATGAACAGTACATCCCCACCCACCGAGGTGTAGGCCAGCCCGGTGGCCACACCGGGGATAGCCGTGCGCATGGCAACCTCTTCATTGCCATAGTAAGTCGGCCGTCCGAGGTACTGGCGTACCTGTTCCGGGGTGATCAGCACACGCTCGGATTGCTTCTCAGCGATGGCGGTGACCACTTTGCGGCATACCGAGCCGATCTCGCGCTCCAGGCTGCGCACGCCGGCTTCCCGCGTGTAAGAGCGGATGATGGCTTGCAGCGCCTCCAGTGTGAAGCTGATCTCTTCTGTGCGCAGCCCGTTCTCTTTCACCTGGCGAGGGATGAGGTAGTTGTTGGCGATGGCGATCTTCTCACCCTCGGTGTAGCCGGAGAGGAAGATGATCTCCATGCGATCGCGCAGCGGATCAGGAATTGGCTCCAGCAGATTGGCCGTGGTGATGAACATCACCTGGGAAAGGTCATAGGTCACTTCCAGGTAGTTGTCGCGGAATTCGGCATTCTGCTCCGGGTCCAGCACTTCCAGCAGTGCCGAAGCCGGATCGCCGTGGAAATCGAAGGTCAGCTTGTCCACCTCGTCGAGCATGAAAACCGGATTGGATGACTCAACCCGCCGCAGGGCCTGCAGGATGCGCCCGGGCATGGCGCCGATGTAAGTACGCCGGTGCCCGCGGATCTCGGCCTCGTCGCGCATGCCACCCAGCGAGATACGGATGAACTTGCGTCCCAGGGCGTGGGCAATCGAGCGTCCCAGGGATGTCTTCCCCACGCCGGGTGGTCCGATAAAGCACAGGATGACGCCTTCGCGCAGGCGGCGGATCTCATCTGCAGGCTCCAGGGCTAATTCCTCCGAGCGTTCAGAACGCAGCTTGCGCACCGCCAGGTATTCCAGGATGCGTTCTTTGATATCGTCCAGCCCGTAATGATCTTTATCCAGCACTTCGCGGGCATGCGCAATATCCAGGTTGTCCAGGCTGATGACCGACCAGGGCAGTGAAACCAGCCAGTCCAGGTAGGTGCGAATGACGCCGTATTCCGCCGCGGCAGTCGGCAGGTGGGACAATCGGTCAAGTTCACGCCGGGCTTGTTTATCGGCTTCTTCGGGCATCGCGGCTGCATCGATCTTCCGCCGCAGCTCCTCCACCTCAGCCGCCTGCTCATCGCCTTCCCCCAGCTCCCGCTGGATGGCTTTGAGCTGCTCGCGCAGGAAGTATTCCCGCTGCATCTTCTCGATTTCAGAACGGGCTTCGTTCTGGATCTTCTGCCCGATCTCCAAGACTTCGATTTCCCGCGTCAGGATGCTTACCAGCTTCTGCAGCTTTTCCTTGACCGAATCCAGCTCGAGCAGCAGCTGGGCATCTGCCAGGTCCATGCGCTGGAAGTTGGCAATGGAGTAGACCGTCGCCAGCGGATCATCGATGCTTTGCAGCGAGCTGACCAGCTCGCGGGGATGGAGGGGATCATTTCGGCGATATGGGCAAACTGATCGCGGGTATTGCGCGCCAGCGCCTCGATTTCCAGGCCTTCTTCCATTAATTCCGGCAGCGGGTGGATGTGGGCTTTCAGGTACGGTTCGAGCTGGACAAATTCACCCAGGCGAAAGCGCGCCATCCCCTGTACCAGCAGCCGGATGGTGCCATCCGGGGCGCGGAACATGCGGTTGATTTGGGCCACCGTGCCCACCTGGTACAGGTCTTTCGGCTCCGGAATTTCCAGCTCAGGGTCCCGGGAAGCCACCAGACCGATCAGGCGATCCTCCCCCGCCACCACATCATCCACCAGGCGGATCGAGCGGGGCTGTCCAATGGTCAGCGGGACTCCCGTTTCGGGATAAACCACCAGACCCGCGCAGCGGCAGGATGGGCAAAATATCAGGCAGATGTAGCTGAACTGCCGGCTCGCCAATCGCTTGGCTGGCAGTCACATCTACCTCATCGAGGGGAGTTTCTGGCAAGATTTGTTCGACTCCCCAGTCCGGCAGCTGCGACGGATCTTCATCGCCGAGATCAGGCTCCAGCCAGGTATTCAGGTTCATTTTATTCCAACGGGTTGCAGACATATTTTCAGAAGACTCCCCCGATAGGGTATCTTATTCTCCTACTCTTAATCTGGTGTGGGCGGGCTTTGGGCAGCATTACCCGTAAAAAACCATCCCGGTAAACCGCTTCAATTTGATCCGCTGCGATCGGCACCAGCAGATCTATTTCTGTGCTGAATTCACCAAAAGGTATTTCCATCTGGTGGTATGAACGGCGCTCGGCGACATCCTGGCGAACTCCCCGGATCTGCAGATTGCGTTCGATCAATTGAACCGAGAAGTCCGCCTCGCGCATCCCGGCGATTTCGACCCGTACAATGATGGCATCCTCCGTTTCAAATACATCCGTAGGCGGTCGCCAGATATGGGGGCGCGTGGCGATGCGCCAGCGCAAGTTTTCATGCGGCGTATCTTGCAGCTCATCATGATCTTGCCTGCCTGGCGGTGAGATTTTAGGCCTGCTGATCACCACTACCATCTAAAACACTCCTTCCCCGTTCAATCAGACCGACGACCGGCCTGCTGAACAGCCCAAGCGGGCGCTGCTCATCCTTGCAGCCCGTCCGGCAAATATAAAGAATCCTTTTCTTTCAATTGGCATCTCGCTTAATTCATTATATCCGATAAATATACTCTTATTCCTTGGATGCACATCTTGCCACCTGGTGACATTTCATGATGGTGGGAAGCGAAACATCACATCTTGGCGCCCCTGGCGGAACTCGAACCCACAACCAACAGCTTAGAAGGCTGCTGCTCTGTCCTTTGAGCTACAGGGGCTGGTGATTAAGTCTCCATGATTGGCCGCAGACCGCGGTAGACGCGCTCTCCGGTCAAAGTACGGATGATCAATTCCGGTGGTCGATTCAACTGCACCGCCAGCTCGCTGGGGGTCATCGGTGTATTCCCATTGGCTAAAAACGTGCGGAATACAGCATCGACCATCGTCGTGTGGGTAGTGATAAAGCCGGGCACCTTGGCGCAGTGTGAGATGAGCACGTGCTGCAAACCGTCCACACGCTGCACTTCAGCTGTCACCGGGTCCACGAAATCTACCAGGTGATCGTCAGGCATCTCCGCAAAGGCAGCCTGGTGTTCCGGGCAAAGCAGGCTCTGCAGGTAGACGCGCCAGTCCCGGTCTTTTTCGCCCCACCAGGAAAAATCAATGTGAAAGCGGGTCTGGATGGTAGGTTTGACCAGGCTGGTGCGTTTCACGTCTGGAATGGGGGCCATTAGGATCTCTCCGAATCGTCAAAGCGGAAGTGAAGGTCGCCCACGTGAACAAACCAGGGGCGAGAAGCCAGCAGCGCCAGCATTGGCCCCGGCGGGCAACGGCGGATGACATTCAAGGCGGCATACAGCTCGCTGGCATGAACGTGGCTTTGTGAGTTCAACTTCGCCAGCTCGCGGCACTACATTGACCACGATCCGCTCGAAAGGCTGGCGCTCCTTTTGAAGCTGTTTCCAGGCCTGATCCAACGCCTCTGCGTCTGGAATGACAATTGCCATGCGTTCATCGTAGCTGGTTGTCACCACCTGCTTGAGCAGGGCAAAGACGATGCCGCCATCGGAACCAACCAGTACCGTCCGCACCCATTCGCGGGTGCCGCGCTGCGAGTTGCAGGAAACGATCACCTCACCCGGATTTTTTCCGCGGCGCAAGCGGATCAGGCTGCCCGGCATCAGACCTCGGGCGTGATACCAATCCGCCAGCCCAAAGACATAGCGGTGCTGGCGCACTACCCAGCCGGGGAATTTATTTCCATTTTCACCATCCACCAGCATGAAACGGACGCGCGGCGCCTGGTAAGCAGTAGGCAGCAAGGGACGGATCTGCGCGGAGATCGGCAGGGTGCCGGAGCGCCAGTGGGGGAAGGTAAGTGTGATCTGGGCTTCGTTGACCTGGGGAACCTTGCCGCTGAATGGGGTTAGCTCATCATCCAGTTTACGCTCCAGGGCGAGCATATCTGGGGTCAACAGGCTGCGGTCGTATTCGATTTCCGAGTAGCACAAATAGGGCGGGATTTGTAATACACTTTCGGGTTCCAGGCGGTTCAAGTACCACAGCACCTCGCCGGAAGGACCGACCTCATCAAAGCGCGGGTCTTCTTGCAGCGCCAGGTCAAGCGAGAATTCTACCAGCTTTGAATTGGTTTCAGTGCTCAGACCGACTTGTTCTAACAGTGCTGGGGTAGGAAGTGGCCCCCCGCCGTTCATGTCCAGGATCGCCTCCGCCAGGTTCAGGTGACCGGTATTGATATCGACTACCAGCGCGCGCGGGAACCACTTGCCCGCGATGAGCACAAAACCGCCATCGGTTTGTAAGTCTTCCTCGATGCTATCTAAAAGACTGTCGTTGTATTTTTCCAGCACCGTATCAAAGTTCAATGCCGGGTCATCATTACTGAAATCAGGGGGTTGGTTCAGCGCATGATCGGACAGATTGGAAGCCAGCTCTTTTACCTGGTTGTCTGCCAGCTTCACCTGGATCACCTGAAAGCTGCCCAGATCGGGATTGTGACCCTGCCGGACAGCTACCACTGCGCCGCTCTGCCATCCAAACGCGGGGAAGACCAGGGTTTGACCTGCCTGATAGGATAACCTGGGCAGGTAGATGTCACCGCCTGAACTGCGCTGTTGTTCGAGCGCCAATTTCTCGCGCTGGATGCGATCTTTAACCAGCACCTGCATTAGCTCTTTAGAGGTAAGCGGGGTTTCGATTTCCAGTAGATGATTGTAAATAAATTCGCGGTCTTCCGCTTGAAGTGAGAATGTGTCCCAATAATCCTCGCGGAGCGAAAATGGTGCAACAGCCATAGAGTCAGCCTCGATTGTTTCCCTTTGTCTTTATCTCTCAGCAGCTTTTCCGTGCAGCTTTGCCTGCCTTGAATTGGCGCTTCGGATTGTTCGGACGCGCCTTACCTTCGCGATGCAAGCCTCGCGCGCTGCATTTTTGCCGCTACAATTATACCCTACATTAAAAATTCACAATTGATAAATCGGCTATCGACTATAATTATGCCAGGAGGTGCGCCATGAACCAGGAGGAGTGGGTGTTGGTCGATACCTGTGCAGGACAGCTTCAGGCTGAGCTGGTGCGCGGCTTGCTGGAAGCCCAGGGCATCCAGGTGTGGCTTAACCAGGCTGGGGCTGCCCATGCTTATGCCATGACGGTTGGATCGATGGGCCGAGTAGAAGTGTTGGTACCTTCCGGTGACAGCGAGCGAGCCGAGCGCACCCTGGATGAGTATTACTCAGGGAAATTGGAAGATATGGGTTTACAAGGGATTGAAGACGTGCCGCCGGTAGATGATTATGAGCTGGCGGAAGATGAAGAAGAGTAGTTAGCCAGGATCAGGGGTACTCCAGCCTCATCCAATCGAGTGGGTCCACCTGGACGCCGCCCGCCCAGACCTCGAAATGCAGGTGGGGGCCGATCACCCGCCCGGTATTCCCTACCAGGCCGATCAGCTGACCGGTTTCCACCCGATCGCCCACATTCACCAGTATCTCTGATTGGTGCATATAAGCGGTATAAATTCCCCATCCGTGATCGATGATGGTGGCATTGCCTCGCACCACCAGCTCCCCGGTGTAAACGACAATGCCCGCGGCGGGTGCGTAGATCGAGAAGCCCACCTGCCCGCAGAAATCCAATCCGGTGTGGAAGTAAACATACTCACTTTCATTGTAGGAGCGCCGGCTGCCGAAGATTGACGGCCAGCAATCCGCATAGGCTGCATCCACCGGAGCTGCAAAAGCGCCATCCCATAGTTTATCAGGGGTGGCGGCAAGCACCTGGCTTTCCCATAATTCATTCTCCGGCCCGGTGATGGCGGGGTCCAATGTTTCCGCCGGTACATACAGCGGCACATCATAGAGAAAATCCCCAGCATAAACACGGATCGATTGGGTAAAACCGAAGCTGGTGCCATCCGGCAGCCTGCCCAGCATGGTCATTGGATAGGCGCCTGGCTCAGCCATGGCATGCACCCCTTGCAGGGCCACATACCCGCCGTCGGGCAGCTCAAAAAAGTTGAGCGGGTGACCCATTAGTGAACCGCTCAGGCTGGTGCCATTTGCGCCATCCACCCGGATCACACTGGTCTGCCCTTGGATAAAATTGCTGATGCCTACCGCCGCAATTCCCGGGGGCAGCGCGCCCGGCCCGGGATCGGAAACACCATCGCCAGTGTTCAGGCGCAGGACTTGCCCGGCAAGCAGGGCGGCGGGTTGGTTCACACCGTTGGTCAATGCTAAGGTGAAGGGATCAGAGTTGTTCAGCACTGCCAGCTCCAACAGCGACTGTCCCGGCACCAGGCTAAGCCGCAAACCAGGCTCGGGGTTATCCTCGCTGAGCGGGATGACTAGCGACATGCCGGCATACACCTCGCTGGGGCAGGTAAGGTGGTTCAAGCGCGCCAGAACGTCTACCGGGGTATGATAGCGCAGGCTGAGGCTGGGCAGGTCTTCCCCAAATGGCACTTCCTGGGTGGTCAGGATGCCACTGACCCCTTCCAGGCCGGGGATGACCAGTTGCGCCCCTTCGTAGATCACGCTGTCCGCGGTGAGATTATTGGCTGCCATCAGCTCATCGATGCTGACGCCAAAACGGGCAGCGATGTCCCACAGGTTGTCCCCAGATTGCACGATATAGATCGGGCCATCAGGGGTTGTTTCCTGGGCACTTGCGCGCCAGGCAGGCAGCAAGAACAGCACTACCAGCAGCAGTCTAATCCATCCAGGTTTCATTCCAACTTACCTTATCACCAATATTGAAATCCGGTAACCGGTCCGGGTGCGTCTCGAGCACATAACAGGCTGGCCTTTTTGGCGTATAAGCCGGCCGCCAGCGCTGAGCCAGGCAAACATCCACCACTTCCTGGTTTTTGTTGATCCACACCACCGTCAGGTCGATTGCCATGAACAACATATGGATTGATGCGTCCAGGCGGTTTTCACGCCCCTGCACCAGCAGCAGCCCGCTGTCCGCAGCCAGGCTGCGGGTGAACATCAACCCGCGCAGCCGGCATAAAAAGGATTTGCAGTAGCGGGAGACGACCGGCCTGGTTTGGGGCTGGCTGAGGTTGGAAAGGATAACGTACTTTTTCACAGGGGTAGTCTTAGATCCTTACCGGGAGCAGTTGCTCAAAAATGTGCCGGTCAGGCGTTTCTATTTGCCAGCACCTTCTCCACGCTGTCCAGCAACTCCTGCGGGCTGAAGGGCTTGGCGATGTAATCTTCCACCTTGGCAATGTGCAGTCCAAGGACTTTATCGATGCTCTGCGCTTTGGCGGTCAATACAATGACCGGGATGTGCCGCGTGTTCTCATCGGATTTCATCTGTTGGTAGACGTCCCAACCATCCATATCCGGCATCATCAGATCCAGCAGCACCAGGTCCGGGAGCTCACGCCGCACCAACTCAAGGCCCTCGATTCCGCCATGGGCACCGTGTACTTCAAAGCCGCGCCGGTTGAGAATCAACTCCACCAGGTCGATCATTTCTGGCTCGTCCTCAATATAGACCAGCCTCTTCATGGTGTCTCCCACAGATGCCTCCTTCGATGCCAAGCTTAGCTGAAGTTTACCACAAAATTGCCCCGTGAGTTTAGTCGTCCTCCTTGTCAGACATGTCTCCTTCATATATAATTCTCAAGTTATATACTTGATGAAAATGAAAGAGGTAGTCGTATGATTGATGTCAATGACCTGCGTAAGGGGGTCACCTTTGAGTTTGATAGTAAGCTGTATAAAGTATTGGATTACCATCACAACAAACCTGGCCGCGGTAATGCCACCATTAAGATCAAGGCGGTAGATCTGCGCACCGGCACCACCCTGGAAAAAACCTTTCAATCCGGCGAGCGTGTGCAGGATGTCCGCCTGGATTTCCACAATGTGCAATACCTTTACAATGATGGCTCATTGTATTTCTTCATGGATCTGGAAACCTTCGAGCAGCCGGCCATCCCGGGCAGCATTTTAGGCGACAGCGCTTTATACCTGACCGAAAACATGGAGCTGAAACTGACCTTTTTCCAGGGTGAACCGATCGACGTCGAGCTGCCCTTGACCGTGGACATGACCGTGGTTGAAGGTGAGATGGCAGTTCGCGGTGACACCGCAACCGGGGTTACCAAGAAAGTGAAGACTGAGACCGGCCTGGAAGTTCAGGTGCCGGGATTTGTTGAGGTGGGTGATCGCATCCGCATCAACACGTCCGAAGGGCGCTACCTCACCCGCGCTTGAATGGAGTAATAAACCCGCATGCGCACCCCCGCAGGTAAGGAATGCCGTTATTTCTACGGGAACTATTACCGCGGCCGCTCGAACGAAGAGTGCCGCCTGCTCTTGGATGCCAATCCACCGCTGACCTGGCGCCAGGCAATGTGCACTACCTGCCCCGTGCCGGGGATCACGCTCGCCAATGCCTGTCCATCCATGGTTCTCGAGCCGCGTTGGTGCGCCCGCTGAAGATCAAGAAGCAGCAGGTGGCGGTGAAAACCTACTGCACCAAAACGCAGCTTTCCGGTTTCGACCCCCATATCGGCTGTGGTGAATGCCACGGCCTGACGGTAATCTTCGAAGAAGGCCCTGGTGACCCTACTCCTGCTGGATCTTGACGATACCCTGTTGGGCAACAACATGGACAGCTTTGTCCCTGCCTATCTCAGGGGGCTGTCCGCACGTCTGGCCTCGGTCGCCGATCCCCAGAAGATGGTCAAAGCGCTGCTGGAGGCAACCGACCACATGGTGGCGGATGCCACTCCTGCACGCACCCTGGAAGAGAAGTTTGACGCGGTTTTTTTCCCCGCCCTGGGTCTGCAAAGACCGGCGGTGCAGCACCTGATCGATACGTTTTACCGGGATGATTTTCCCTCCTGGCCGCGCTGACCGAGATGAAGCCAGCTGCCTCCCACTTGGTGGCGCAGCTCCTGGCGCGCCGTGACCAGGTGGCGATCGCCACCAACCCGCTTTTCCCTCGCACGGCGATCATTCAGCGCATTGCCTGGGCAGGATTGCCTCCCGATCAGGTGCCTTTCGCCCTGATCCCCTCCTATGAGACTTTCCATTTCGCCAAGCCCAATCCGGCTTATTTTGCCGAATTCCTGGCTCAGCTCGGCTGGCCGGAAGGCTCGCTGGTGATGGTGGGCGACGACCCTCGCATGGATATCGGACCGGCCCGCCAGCTCGGATTGCCAGTCTTCTGGGTCGCCGAGCCATCCGCTGCCTGGCCTGGGCCTGGCCCGGAGCCTCCGCGGGCAGCCTGGATGACTTGCTTCCCTGGTTGGAAAACCAGCCCCCTTCCTTGCTTGTTCCGGACTACTCTCGCCCTGCTTCCCAGCAGGCGATTTTGCGCGCCACCCCGGCTGCATTGAGCACCCTGCTTTCCGGGCGTTCAGCGGATGAGCTTCTCCACCAGCCTGCTGCGGGGGAGTGGTCGCCGACCGAGGTGCTCTGCCACCTGCGCGATGTCGAGCGCGAGGTCAACCTGCCGCGGCTGAAGACGATCCTGGCAAGTCATAATCCCTTCATCCCTGGTCAGGATACCGACCCCTGGGCGGTCGAGCGCCAATACCAGCAGCAAGACTGCCTGGAAGCGCAGATTGATTTTCTGCAGGCGCGCATGGAGCTGCTTGCCATGCTGGAATCGCTGGCTGACGGCAGATTGGGAGCGCTCCGTCCGCCATGCCATTTTTGGCCCCACCCGCCTGACTGAGTTGGGCAACATCATTGCCGGTCATGACCGGCTGCACGTGCGCCAGGTGCTCCAGGCGCTGCCTACCCCCACCATCCGTTAATTTCTGCCAACGCCTCCAATTCATCCTGCCGGGGTTATAAAAACCAGATATCCGTCACAGGAGGATGCAACATGCGTACACGTGTTGTGATCACCGGGATGGGCTGCATCAGTCCCTTGGGGCATGATGTCCCTTCCTTGTGGAATGGTTTGCTGGCTGGTCGTTCCGGTGCTGGTCCGATCACCCATTATGATACCCGCGGGCATAAAGTGCAGATCGCCGCGGAGGTCAAAGATTTCGATGGCGTGGCGATATTTGGCCGCGGGGATGCGCGGCGCATGGACCGCTTCAGCCAGTTCGCCGTTTTCACCGCCCGCCAGGCGGTGGAACATGCCCACCTGACCATCACTGAGCAGAACCGTGATCGCATCGGGGTCATGCTGGGCACCGGCGTCGGCGGGCTGGCCACCCTTTTCGAACAAATGCAGGTGTTTGCCGAACGCGGCCCAGACCGGGTCAGTCCCTTTCTGGTGCCGATGATGCTGCCGGACAGCGCGCCGGGAATGGTCGCCATCTACCTGGGGGTAAGGGGGCCGAACCTGGCGATCGTCTCGGCCTGCGCCAGTGGCACCAACGCCCTCGGCGAGGCCGCAGAGACCATCCGCCGGGGGAATGCGGATGTGATCCTGACCGGCGGCAGCGAATCGGTCATCGTGCCGATTGCCATCGCCGGGATGGCGGTGATGAGCGCCCTCTCCACCCGCAACGACGATCCCCAACGTGCTTCACGCCCCTTTGACCGCGACCGGGATGGCTTTTTGATGGGCGAAGGCTGCGCCGTGCTGGTGTTGGAGTTCGATGGAGCATGCCCAGGGACGTGGTGCGCCGATCTTAGCCGAAGTCACCGGGTACGGTACCAGCAATGATGCTTACCATATTTCAGCCCCGGCGGAAAACGGCGCCGGGGCGGCCATCTGCATGCAGCTGGCCTTGGATTCAGCCGGTCTGCGCCCGGCGGATATCAGCTACATCAACGCCCATGGCACCAGCACGCTGCTCAACGATAAAAGCGAAACTGCCGCCATCAAGACGGTATTTGGCGAGCATGCCTATCAGGTTCCCATCTCTTCGACCAAATCCATGACCGGGCATCTATTAGGAGCGGCCGGTGCCCTGGAAGCGGTGGTGTGTGTCAAGACGCTGCAGGAGAACATCCTGCCGCCAACCATCAACTACACCACCCCGGACCCGGACTGCGACCTGGATTATGTGCCCAACCAGCCGCGCCGGGTAGAGACTCGCCATGTGATGTCCAATTCCTTCGGTTTTGGCGGGCACAATGCCACCATTATCCTTTCCCGGTTTGATGGTGGGGGACAGGAGGCACAGCCATGAGTCCCTATGCCCATATCACCGGCTGGGGAATGGCCGTTCCGCAGCGCATCTTGACCAACCAGGAGCTGGCGCAGATGGTGGATACCACCGACGAATGGATCCGCGAGCGCACCGGCATACTAGAACGCCATATCGCTGAGGCCGGGCAGTCCTCCGCGACACTGGCGGCGGAAGCCGGGCTGAACGCCCTGCGTGTCGCCAATCTCAACCCAGCGGAGCTGGACCTGATCATCGTGGCAACCTCCTCCCCCGAGCATATCTTCCCGGCGACCGCCTGCCTGGTTCAGGATCAGATCGGGGCGACTCACGCCGGGGCTTTTGACCTGCTGGCAGCCTGCACCGGCTTTATCTTTGGGCTGAACATGGCCTCGCAAGCTATCCGCAGCGGCTCGATCCGCAATGCGCTGGTGATCGGCGCTGAGACGCTCTCGCGGCTGGTGGATTGGCAGGATCGCAATACCTGCATCCTGTTCGGCGATGGCGCCGGCGCCTTCGTACTGCAAGCCAGCCCGGAGCCCGGCGGCTTGCTCTCAGCGGTGATGCGCTCGGATGGCTCCGGTGCTGACCTGCTCTCCTTACCTGCCGGCGGCAGCCGAATGCCAGCCAGCCTGGAAACCGTCAGAACCGGCCAGCATTTTATCCACATGAACGGGCGGGAGGTATTCCGCTTTGCCACCCGGGTGATGACCCAGGCGACCAAAGAAGCGGTCGCCGCGGCAAACTTGAAGATCGAAGATATCCACCTGGTGGTACCCCACCAGGCCAACTCGCGTATCATCGAGGCGGCGATGCGCGGCCTGGATATCCCCCGCGAGCGCTGCATGGTCAATGTCGAGCGCTTTGGCAACACCTCCACCGCCTCGATCCCTATCGCCACCTGTGAAGCCATCCAACAAGGGCGGCTGCAGGCAGGGGATAAGCTGGTGTTTGTCGGGTTCGGCGCCGGGTTGACCTGGGGGGCTGCCGTTGCCCATTGGACCGGGCCGTTTTTGCCACAGCGGCAGGTGTATCCCGCCAGCTACCGGCTGTGGGTACGGGTGCGATCGCTGCTGCGCCGCTTGCTGCGCAGGATCGAAGGCTGGTTGTGGGGGCGCAACTACCCGGAGATTTAGTTCCGGGGGAAACAAAAAGGCGGACCTGCGTCCGCCTTTTTGTTTGCAGTTCTAGCCTTGTGGTTCAGGGCCTGCCTCGCCCCCCTGATCGTTCTCCTCGATCACCACTGTCGGCGGCTTGGGTGCTGCAGGCGGCTTTTCCTCAGCCTTTCCATTGTTTTTGTCCTCCGCGCCGATTTCCAGGATCTTCAGGATGCGTTTGACAATGGAGGTGAACACATTGTGTTGGTAGCCTGCCAGCCAGGCCAGGATGTAGACGATATAAGGCGAGTCGATCGTTTTGATATCACCCCCGGTTAGTGAGATCAGCCCGGCGCGCATTACCCAGTAGATGAATGCGCCGATCAGCGCGCCCATGAACGGGCTGTTTAAGTACCACAGCGTGTGCTGCCGGTCAAAATCCTGCTCCTGGGAGGTGTGTTTGATCAGCGCCAACCAGGCGCCGGCAACACCGCCTAACCCGCCCCAGATCATCGCTGCCAGCATGCCCCCCAGATCTTCGCTGAAGCTCTCGAAGGCAGATGTGCCCAAGTAGAAGAACAGCAGCACCAGACCTACTGCGATCAGGATCTCGTAGATCAAGATTGGCACGCCATATAAGATCGACCATTTCCGCGATTTGAAGTTTTGTGAGAACGCGGAACTCTACCTCGTTGACATGCCGCTCGGCTTCCTCGAAGAAATGCCGCCCTGCCAGCAGATAGTTGCGCGCATACATGATTTGGTCCAGCAAGGCGCGGGCAATATCCAGGGTGTGAACTTTCTCGTCCACCTCAAGCTTAACCTTATCGGCCCGTTTCCATAGCGTGTTCAGCCGGTCGTCGGTGATGAATTTGGCTACCATTTCTGCGTCCGGCTGCAGAACTTCGCCGGGGACTGGAGCCGTTGATCCCTGGGTCGGGGTAGGCGTGAGATTGTCTTCCTCTCTAATCGGCGGCAGGCTCTCGGCTGACTCAGCCGCGGGGGGGACCATCGCCTCTGCCGGCGCGCCGGCGCCCTCCGGGACGGCAATATCCTCGTTTTCGCTCCCTGCGGTCAGCCCGTGATCTTCGGCTGCCAGCGGCATATCCTCCACCGGCTCAATCTCTGCATGTTCCTTCTCGTTGCCCATATTCCGTCTCCTATTTATCTCGAATTGCGTAATCAGTATAGGATAATTTGGGGATAAAGTCAAATGTTAGAGCGGTGTTAGAAATCAGATTTAACTGGTAGGAAATCTGGCATGCCTATCAAGAGATTGGTATAATCAACATAGGCTTGAAGTTTGGTATAAACATCAAGTCCTGTATTGTATTGTGTAACTAGGTTAGTTGGAGGAATAAGTGAATCCGACGAGAAATCGTTCGACCATCATCTATGTGCTGTTGTTTGCCGCCATTATCATCCTGGTGGTGTATAACTTTAATCAAAATGCTACCACCCAGGAAGTATTGACCATCAATGAAGTAGCCGCGGCCATTCAGAGTAATGAAGTGGATCGCATTGTTGCCAATGATGATCGCCTGACGGTGATCTATGGCGAGGGTGAAGGCGCCATTGAGCGCATTGCTACCAAGGAAGCCAATTCCACCCTGGTAGATCAGCTGCTTGCCCTGGGGGTAACCCCGCAGCAGTTATCGCCCGAGAATATCATGATCGAGATCAACCCGCCCAGCGCCTGGCTGGGTGTGGCGACCGCGATCGGCTATATCCTGCCCTTTGCTTTCCTGGGATTTGTGTTCTGGTTCATCTTCCGCCAGGCGCAGGGCAGCAACAATGCCGCCATGTCGTTTGGTAAATCCCGCGCCCGCATGTTCACCGGCGACCAACCCTCGGTGACCTTTGCCGATGTCGCCGGTGTGGAAGAAGCCAAAGAAGAGCTGCGCGAGGTGGTCGAGTTCCTGCGCGAGCCGGAAAAATTCATCACCCTCGGAGCGCGCATCCCCAAGGGCTGTTCTGCTGGTTGGCCCGCCCGGCACCGGGAAAACCCTGCTGGCCAAAGCTGTCTCTGGGGAGGCCGGGGTGCCTTTCTTCTCTATCTCCGGCTCCGAATTTGTGGAAATGTTCGTTGGCGTAGGCGCCAGCCGGGTGCGCGACCTGTTCGACCAGGCCAAGCGCCATTCACCCTGCATTGTCTTCGTCGATGAGATCGACGCCGTCGGGCGCCAGCGCGGCGCCGGTTTAGGCGGCAGTCATGACGAACGCGAGCAAACGCTCAACCAGATGCTGGTCGAGATGGACGGCTTTGATACCGATACCAACGTGATCATCATGGCGGCGACCAACCGCCCGGATATCCTGGATCCTGCTCTGCTGCGCCCGGGGCGCTTTGACCGGCGGGTAGTGCTTGACCGCCCGGATATGCGCGGGCGAGAGGCGATCCTCAAAGTGCACGTCAAAGGCAAGCCGCTGGCCCCGACGGTGGACCTGACCGTATTGGCCCGCTCCACCCCAGGCTTTGTCGGCGCAGACCTGGAAAACCTGGTCAACGAGGCGGCCATTCTGGCTGCCCGGCGCAACAAGAAGGCTATTGAACAGCCCGACATGGAAGAAGCCATTGAGCGCGTCATTGCCGGTCCGGAACGTAAAAGCCGCCTGATCAGCCCCGAAGAGAAGCGCATCGTGGCCTATCACGAGGCGGGTCATGCGGTGGTAATGAATTCTATCCCCGAAGCGGACCCGGTGCATAAGGTTTCCATCACCGCCCGCGGCATGGCTGGTGGGTATACCCTGGCTTTGCCAGTAGAAGATCGCACCCTGATGGGGCGCAAGAAGCTGCTGGGAGATATGGTCGGACTATTAGGTGGGCGCGCCGCCGAAGAGATCGTCTTCAACGATATCACCTCCGGCGCCTCCAACGACTTGGAGCGTGTCACCAAAATGGCCCGTACCATGGTCACCCGCCTGGGTATGAGCGAGACGCTTGGACCGATGATCTATGGCCAAAAAGAGGAGCTGATCTTCCTCGGCCGCGAGATTTCCGAGCAGCGCGATTACTCGGAAGCAGTGGCCGAAAAGATCGACCAGGAAGTACGCAGCATGGTCAACACCGCCTACGAACGGGCCAGAGAAATCCTGACCACCTACCGCGAGAAGCTGGATACGATTGCGATCCGCTTGCTGGAAGTGGAGACCCTCTCCCGCGAGGAGTTCGAGGCCATCTTCCCGCCGCCGATCCCCAAGAACACCGGAACACCAATCCCGCAAGTCGCTTGATTTACATCTTCTGACTGGTGGGTCGTCTGGAAAGGGGAGAACAGATGACCTGCCAGTTTTTTATTTCTGGGGGGAATGTTAGAATTCGTTAAATGTTTCACATTCCTTTTGACTTTTCACCATCCGCTTGGTATAATTTCGCGTTTGCGTATTATTCTGGAAACCGTATATGGAGAGTGATGCTATGGATGCAAATATTGCCCCAGTAGCTCCAAGCAGTATCAGTGAAATTAAACCCAAAATGCACTTCAAAGGCAAAGTCGTCAAGACCGCTCTCGCCGGCGCGCTGGTGGATATCGGGCTTGACACGCCGGGGATGGTTCACATCTCCCAGCTGCAGAAAGAGCCGGTGAATCGCGTAGAGGAAGTCATTCAGGAAGGCCAGGAAGTCGATGTTTGGGTGCGCCGCGTGGCTGCCAAAAAAGGCCGCGTCGAGCTGACCATGATCGAGCCGCTTGGGCTGGACTGGAATGAGATCAAGCAAGACCTGGTAATAACCGGCACCGTTACCCGGCTGGAAAAATTTGGTGCTTTCGTCGATATCGGCGCCGAGCGCCCCGGGCTGGTGCACATCAGCGAGATGACCCACGATTACGTCCGTACCCCGGGCGAGGTGGTGAAAGAGGGCGATAAGGTTGAGGTCAAGGTTCTGGATGTCAACAAGCAGAAGAAGCAGATCAAGCTGAGCATGAAAGCCCTGCTGGACAAGCCGGAAGAAGTGATCAAGGCCGTATTGAACAAGCCGGAGAAGAAAGAAGCCAGGGAAAAAGAGCGCGAGCCTGAAGCGGAAGTGGAAGAGAAGGAAGCCCCCATTCCCACCGCCATGGAAATGGCGCTGCGTGAAGCGATGGATCGCAAGGGCGTGCATCGCGTCGGCGATCTGACCGGGCGCAAGAAGCGCAAGCCAAAAGCGGACAATGAGCTGGAAGGCATTTATTCCCGCACCCTCAAGAACCGCAGCCGCTAAGCGGTTGGGTTATGGGTAAAAAAGACGGCAGGCACACAGCCTGCCGTCTTTTTATGCGTAGGTTGGGTGGAGGGCGGTGCCTATCCAGGCTCACATCTGATATTATCCAGCCCGAAACCCAACAGCCATCTGGCATGCCAGCCGCAGATCTTCACCGCAGAGCCGCAGAGTGCATTGAAACGGAACAGCCACAATCATGCTACAATATGACTTGGCCGGTAGGAGAGGAAAATGGTTGTCGGAAGAGAAACCGTCCCAAAATACATAGTCTTGCTCACTCTTGTGGTCATTACTACTTTTATTTCGGGTTGTGGGTCACCTCCATTGTCAAATAAAGAACAAGAGTTTGCGAATATTATCTCTTTACCATATGATGATTTACATGATAAGTTCAGATTGACAATACCACGAGGTTTAAATGATTATAAGTTTGGGTATCCAATAGAATTAGAACTCGTCAATGATTCACGAGATACTGTACGATTTTCATCGGATTTTGGGATCAATTTATTTACCTATGATAAATCCACAGATAAATGGGTTGAGATAAATAATCTGGTAGAGTATTTACCAGTCGGCGACTATGAATTACATCCCATGAGCAATGATAGCCTTGGCGGACCTGTGATCTCAGTATATCCAGAGCTTCAAGATTTCACCCAATCCATCACCATTCGCGTCCTGATGGTTGGAGAAGTGATTCGAGAAGGTATTTCTACGAATGTGTTCGCTGGATCATATATCGATATTACTCTCTCTCCATGAACCATACTCAGCAGTGGTGTGGGTTGAGAGGCTCTATGTGACTTCGCATGCCGATAGGAGAGTTGATATGGGCAGGCAAGTGAATTTTCACATGATGGATGAAGACGAGCAAGAATTCCTGGACTTTGTCACTGGCATTAATGATGTCCGATTAGTATTCTCTAATTATGATCAACCTGGGTTGCATGTCATCAACGACTACCATACCCTTTATGAGATAAAACCACACACTCGGAAAATCCTCTTTTGGGATCATAAGCTCGAAATCGACCCAAGGTTCTTCCGGTCACATAAGGTAAGAGAATACGTTACGGCTATTGTCGGCTATCGAGAAACTGGCAAATTCAGTTATTCTATTGACTCTTGGAACGCTCCTGTGATTGAATATAGCAGATCAGGGGTAAATGAGGATAAGGTATTGACGCGTGGGAGGATTTGGGTCAATCTATATGAATTACGGGGCGAAAGTTTCTTCTATAAAGGAAAGATGCTAGAGGATTTGTTTTCCAAACTGGCCAGATGGCTAAGGAAGCATCTAATCAGGGTGGAAGTCCAGCCTCATTATTTTGGGAAACAAGCCCTGGAATGGTTCAGAAGTGGGGGTCAGCTCAGCGGTTAGGTTTTTGGATCTTAAATTGTTATCGAGTTCGGACGCGTGAGGAGACTCACCGTTCTGCACAGGCTCATGTTTAGATAATTACATTAACTTGTACTGGTATGGCTCGATGCGTTATGACCGCACCCTTAATCCCTTTTATCGCTATTCGTTTCACTTCCAATCCCGCACCATTCGTTTTATTAGTCTCAAACGCAAAACGAATAAAATTCTTGTTCCCATCCACCAGCCATCATACCGGATACCTCATCCGCTAATCCGTTACTCATCCGTTGACCAATCTCCACCACAAACAGCCCTCAACCCAATCAATGACGGGCTTTATGGCACTTCGAGATACGCTGCAATAAACTCATCCCAGTGCGACATCTTCCCGAAGGTCAGCATGGTGCGGTAATACTCAAACTCGTTCCACTCCAGCGTCGAAGGGTCGTCCAGGTCATCCACCTTCAGCGGCAGGAAGATGCTGACGCCATGCGCATAGGCATAATGCTTCACATGCCATTCATCCAGCACAACCCCCTCCACCGCCGCCATCACCGCCAGGCTGGTCTGCTGGATGGCAGGGTCGTCAACCCGCTGGTACACCCGGCTTGCGATATCGTACAGGTCGCGCGCCGTGGGATCACCCCAGAAGGTCTGCGCTCCGTGGAAGGCCCCCGCGTACTGGTTGCGGTGCTCAGGCAGCCCGGCTTCCAGCGCATACGCCCAGTCATCCACCGCCGCGACCAGCGCATCCCAGCGTTCGTCCAGAGCTACCGCCGAGTAGGTGCGTTCCTTGCCGGTGGAGGTGCTGTAGTTGATAAACACCGCCAGCTCATCTGCGTTCATGGTTGGATCTGCCTGCAGGGCGGGGATCACCAGCTCGTACTCGATGCCATCCCAGTTGACCCACTCCTGCGAGGCCACGATCGCCTGGGAATACGCCCGCACGGTTGCCTGGTTCTCGATGGTCGCCATCTGGCAGGCATCATACATGATCACCTCGATTGGGCCTACGGTGCTGAGCACGGCGTCCAGCTCATGCTGGTCCAGTGTGTCGTTGTTCGTCTCGTCGTACATCGACATACCTGGACGCCACGACCAGCCGTGGTTCCACAGCGACAGGGCGTAGTGCTCGGCGGGGTAGTTGGCCTGGGTCCATTGGATGAAGTCGATCAGCGTCTGGGGATCGCCCATGTTCGCCTCGCCCCAGTCCTCGACCGCGTTCTCCGGCGTCGCCGCCATGCCCTGGGTGACGTAGAAGAGCAGCGTCTGGCTCCACTCGGCGGTGGGCAGCCGGTCCGCCAGCGCCACCACGCTGACATCCGCGTTGGAGCCGGTTGGCGCCAGCTCGGTCTCGATATCGAGCGGCACGTACTCGTCCAGGTTGTTGTCGCCGACGATGTAGACCATCAGCGTCCAATCCGCCTGCTCCAGCGGTGCCTCCGCTGGCTGGGCGGTGGCAGGTGTGAAGTTCCCCACCAACATCAAGGCAATCAATAGCGCCACCACGATCCTCACCACAGGTCGCTTGCTCATTTGATCCCCATCCTCTCCGTCCTGGTGAACGATATGAAATTATGTTGTTTATCCGGTAAATTTATTGTATCACCGGCATTGGAATGAGATGATTGCAATAACAGATTAACTATAGCGGACCCGCAGGAAACTCGCCACAGAGCACACCGAGCGCGCACAGAAAAAACACTAACAAATAAATCCGTGGCGGGCGGTGATATCCGCTAATCCGTTACATATCCGCTTACCGATCCCTCCCCCCAAAAAATCCTTCGTGTACTTTGTGTCCTTCGTGGTTGGTGGTTTTCACCCCTCCAACTTCCCCGGATACCCGGTGATCTCCCGGATTCGCTCGTACAGCGGTCTCAGACGCGCATACATTTTTTGGTATACCTGTGTGTACAGCCCATCATAGACCGCATGGTTTTCCCGGTTTGGCTCGAAGACCTGTTCCACGCGGGTCATCGCCTGTACCGCCTCTGAAAAGCTAGTGTGCAGGCCAAGCCCAACCGCCGCGTCCATCGCCGCGCCCAGCCCGGCGGTCTCGTACAGGTGCGGGCGGGCGGCGGGCAGCCCGAAGATATCCGCGGTCAATTGCATTGCTGCATCGGACTGCGAACCGCCGCCGGAGACGCGCAGCTCGGTGACCGGGGCATGGCTGCGTTTCTCCTGGCGCTCCTTACCCTCGCGCAATGCATACGCCAGCCCCTCCAGGATGGCGCGGTACAGGTGGGCGCGGGTGTGCACATCACCGAAGCCGATCACCGCACCCTTAGCCTCCGGGCCGGGCACCTTCAGCCCCGGCGACCAGTAGGGCTGCAGCACCAGCCCCATCGAACCGGCCGGCACCTGCCCGACCAGCTCATCGAACAGCTCTTCTGGCTCGATGCTACGCTCTGCGGCGATCTGCATCTCGTGGAGACCGAACTCCTGTTTGAACCAACTGACCATCCAGAAGCCGCGGTAGACCTGGGATTCCATGCAATAAGCGCCGGGCACCGCCGCCGGGTAGGGCGGGATCATCGGGATGGGTTCGATGTATTTCTGGTGCGTGGTGCAGAAGGTCGCCGTGGTGCCGTAGCTGAGGCAGCCGATGTGCGGTTCCAGGCAGCCCGAGCCGATCACCTCGCAGGCTTTATCCGCCGCGGCAGCGATCAGCGGCAAGCCAGCGGGAATGCCGGTGGCTTCGGCGGCTTCAGGGGTGATCTCACCCAGCGGACTGGCGGGTGGCGCAAGCTCGACCAGGAGCGAAGCCTCCATGGGCACAGCCTGCCACTTCCAGTCGAATTTGCCTGCCCAGCGCAGCGCCTTGTAATCGAAGGGCATGTAACCCACCTGGCTGCCCACCGAATTGATGTAGCGTCCGGTCAGGCAGTGTGTCAGGTAGCCGGACAGGTACATGAATTTGTGCGTCTGCTGCCAGATCTCCGGCTGGTGCTTGTTCAGCCAGTTGGCCTCGGCCTCCGCCTGCAGGTAGGCGACGGTCTCGCGCATCCCGCTGAGCAGGAAGGCCAGCCCCCACAGCCCGCCCACCGGTTTGACGCCCAGGGTACGCCTTTGGTCCAGCCAGACGATGGCGGGGCGCAGCGGCTGTCCCTGCTTATCCAGGTTGATCAGCGTCGAGCGTTGGGTGGTGAGGGCTACCCCGGCAATGGACTGCTTGTCGATGGTTCCCTGCGCCCACAATCCCTGGCACGCCTGGCACAGCTGTTCCCAGAAATACTGCGGGTGCTGCTCCGCCCAGCCTGGTTGGGTGGAGAAATAAGCCTGCAGGGGGATGCGGGATTTGGCGAGCAGGTTGCCCTGCAGATCGAATACCAGCGCCCGCACCGACTGCGTTCCGTTATCAATGGCAAGGATCAAGTCTTTAGTCATATCTCATCCTGGATTAGAGCAAAGAAATCAACACAAAGGTCACGAAGGATACACTAAGGAACACAAAGCTTTTAAAAATTTCTTTGTGTACTTTGTGTGTCCTTTGTGTTCTTTGTGAGAAAAGGTTTTTATCCTCATCTATTATTCCGGTTTCTCCGGTACAGCCAGTACCCCAACAACCCCAGCCCAGCCAACACTGCGGCTAGCAAGGTTGGGCGCAGGGCACGGCGCGGGAGGGAGGGCAGGGCGGCGCGGGCAGCAAGCGCCTGTTTGACTGGCTCCCGCCAGGCGGGAATTGTCTCTACAGGTGGCAGGCTGTAGCACCGTCGCCACAACTCCTGGTAGCGCGCCAGTTCGCTCTGCCAGCGTTCATCCGTCCAGCCCAGCTCTTGCTGGCAAATGCGCTGTAAAGCCGGGAAGATGGATGCGCCGCCTTGCGGCGTCAGCAGACCCAGCCGGGTGCGGCGCAGTAAAAGATCATCAAGATGGCAGACCTGCTCGGAACGAGCCGCCCAGCGCAGCTCGGCCCACAGGGTCAGCGTGCCCGGGATGGATTCAAGCTCACCGGGTTGGGCGGCTGCCACCAGGGACGGCGCCTGCGCCGCGTAGCGCCCCAGCAGGCGGCGCCGGGTGGGCTCGTCCAATTTTTTAGCTGCCGGCAGTGCCATGTTCACCGGATCGAGCACCGGCGCCTCCAGGTTAGGCTCCGGCAGCCCTGGCAGGCGGTGGCGCACCGCCCGGATGGCATCCTGTGCGATCAGCCGGAAGGTGGTCAGCTTGCCGCCCGTGACGGTCAGCAGCCCTGCCTCTTCCCACACGATGTGCTCGCGCGACTCTTTGGAGGGGTCATCCTGCCCAGTACCGATCACCGGGCGCACCCCGGCAATGGTCGAGAGCACATCCTCCAGCCCGATGCCCAGCGAGGGGAACTCGGACTCGACCGCAGCCATCAGGTAGGACACTTCTTCCGGGCTGATGGCGGGCTCTTCGTCCAGGCTGTGCGGGTGGTCCATGTCGGTGGTGCCGATCAGTACCACGCCCTCCCAGGGGAAGATGAACACCGGGCGGCGGTCGAGCGGGTGCAAGAAGCTGACCGCCTGCGCCAGCGGCATCCGCCACGCCGGGAAGATCAGGTGTGAGCCGCGCAGTGGGCGGATGCGCCTCTCACCACCCACCTGTTGGCGTAAGGCATCCGCCCACGCGCCGGTGGCGTTGATCACGACACGGGCGCGGGCTTCGGTGCGTTGACCGCTTTCCAGGTCGTACAACACAGCGCCATCCACCAGTCCGTCCGTGCGCAGCAGGCTTTCGGCGCGCACGTAATTGATCGCGCAGGCATCCCCCTGTGATTCGGCGCACGCTTCCTGCAAAACACGCAGCGTCAGGCGGGCATCATCGGTCTGGGCATCACTGTAGCGGAAACCGCCTTCCAGGTTTTTCCGCGATACATGCGGGGCGAGCAGCTCGAAGTCCTGCGGCGAGTAATAACCATGATCCCAGCGCAGCGCCAGCAGGTCATACACCGACAGCCCAATGGCAAAGGTCCAGCGCCCGGGGAAGTCGCCCTTATAGACGCTGAGCAGGAAACCCAGTGGGTCGATCAGCCCGGGGCCTTCGTGCAGCAGCTCCTGCCGCTCACGCACCGACGCCCAGGTGAGGCCCAATTTGCCCTGCTTGAGGTAGCGCAGCCCACCGTGCACCAGCTTGGACGAGCGGCTGGAGGTGCCCCAGGCGAAATCGCGCTGCTCCACCAGCAGGGCTTTCAAGCCCAGGCGGGCGGCCTCACGCAGGATGCCCGCGCCAGTGATCCCGCCGCCGATGATCAGCAGATCCCAGGGCTGGGATATGGACCGCCATGTCTCCGCACGTGCACACATCATCTCAACCCCTTACCCTTTTCCCCTGGGTAGAATTGAGCTCAGGCTCGGGCGAAAAGATAACCCTACCACAGCAGTTTTCCGGGGTTCATCAGGCCGGCGGGATCGAACTGGCGCACGATGGATTGCAGGGCGCTCATGCCCAGGGCGCCTTTCTCGGCGGGCAGGTAGGGACGGTGATCCAATCCCACACCGTGCTGGTGGCTGATCGTGCCGCCCTGGGCGACGATGGCCTGGCTGGCGGCGGCTTTGAGAGCCTGCCAGCGCTCCAGCGTCTCTGCCGGGTCGGCTGCCAGGCGGAAGACGTAGGTGGTGTAGATGCTCGAGCCATAGGGGTAAAGGTGCGAGAGGTGGGTGAAGACATGGACGCGCTCGCCAAATGGTTCCAGCGCGGCGTGCAGCGCCTGCTCCATGGCAGACAGGGTCTCCGGCACCTTGCTCCAGGTCGTAGCGGTCTCGAGCGTATCGATGGCGTAGCCCAGCTCCCACAGTGTGTTGCGCAGGTACGGGGTGCGGAAGCGGTTCTTATGCCACTGGCTGCCGAAGGTCTTGCCAATGTGCACGCCGCCATGTCTACCGGTGATCTCCAGGGCGGCATGGCGATTGGCTTGCACCAGGTCCGCCTTGCCGGAGAATCCAATCAGCAGCATGCATTTCTGCTCACCCAGACCGCGCAAGGCGAGCAGCCTTTCAAGGGTGCCGATCAGGGTTTCGTGACCGGCAAGCGCCAGGGTGGTGCTGGTCTCATTGGCGGTGCTAAGGCGCAGCATGCACAGGGAGATGCCGGAGCCCAGCACCTGGCGCACGGCAGCCATACCGTGCTCGAAGTCTGGAAAAAACACGGCGTGGAAATCTTCTTTTTGCGGTACTGGCGTCAGGCGCACGGTCGCCTCGGTGATGATCCCCAGGCGCCCCTCGGAACCGAGCACCAGCTCGCGCAGGTCCGGCCCGGCAGCCGAGGCGGGGAAGGGAGGCAGCTCCAGGCGGCCCAGCGGCGTTTCCATCACCCCGCCGGCGAACAGCTTTTCGATGCGCCCGTAGCGCAGCGATTGCTGCCCGCTGGAGCGGGTGGCGATCCAGCCGCCCAGGGTGGAGTATTCGAAGGATTGCGGGTAATGCCCCAGGGTGAAGCCGTGGGCGCGCAGGTGGGCTTCCAGGTCAGGGCCGGGGATTCCGGCGCCGAAGGTCGCCATCAGGCTGGTGGCATCCAGATTGAGCAGGCCGTTCATCCGCCCCAGGTCGACGGTCAGGACCGGGGCACGGTCTGCCAGCGGATTGATGTGCCCGACCACGCTGGTGCCGCCGCCGTAGGGGATCACGCTTACCTGGTGCTGGTAAGCCCAGGTGAGCAGTTCTCGCACCTGAGCAGAGTTCTCCGGGTAAGCCACTCCATCGGGGCAGGCGAGATCCAACCCATTGCGCATCGCTAACCAATCGGGCATGCTCTGCCCGCGGGCATGCTGCAGGCGGTCGAGCGCTTCGCTAGTGATCAGGGGGTGGGCTGGCAAGCGGGATGGGGGGAGGTTTGCCAGGAAAACTTCCTGCGGGGTATCCGGGACAGGCACTCCAGGTCCGACCAGGCTTTTCAGGTAGTGTGCAGCAGAGTCGTGAAGCGGGTAGACGACCGAGTCGTCACCCCAGCCATTCCATCGGCGCATAGGTGGGCCTCCTGGTATGATTGTACTACAACCCGGCCCCCTTCCCCCGCCTTCCCCCATTTTCGGTTTATGAAAATGGGGGAAGGAGCTTAGAGCAGCCATCTATTAGTTATTTCACTGTTTTCACAGAGGGGAAAATGGGGGAAGGAGCTATGCCAGCTTCTGGAGCAGCTCCAGCAGAATGGACTGCCAATCCTCCCGATCGCTGAAGGGAAGCCAGATGCCGTTCTTGCCGGTGCGGGCAGGGGAGGGGACATCCGGCAGGGAGCGCAGCGGGGTGCCATCCGGCAGCGGCGGATAGCGCAGCACGATCTGCCCGTTCTCGCTGCTGACCGAGACCAGCCCGGCTTTCTCAGCCAGGATCTTGACCTTGAGCTGGTAGAGCAGATTGGTGGTCGTCTTCGGGCAGGGGGCCGAAGCGGTCTTTGAATTCCTCTGCCAGGGTTTCGACCTCCATCAGGGTGCGCAGGTCAGCCAGGCGGCGGTACAGGCGCAGGCGGGCATTCCGGTCAGGAACATAACTGGCGGGGATGTTGACCGGCAGGGGCAGGTCGACATTGACCGGGGTGGTCAAGGGGGTGTCGGCAAGACGGCGCCAGCAGTGGGGAGATAGGCGTCTTCTCAGGCAGCGGTCCAAGCTGGCGGGAGATGCGCAGCTGGCGGACGGCATCTGCCAGCAGGCGGGTGTACAGGTGAAAGCCGACGGCGGCCATGTGCCCGTGCTGGCGGGTGCCCAGCAGGTCGCCGGCGCCGCGGATCTCCAGGTCGCGCATGGCGATGGAGAAGCCAGCCCCGAGCTGGGTGTTCTCCGCAATGGTCTCCAGGCGCTGGCGCCCTTCCGATGGTGGGTGGGATTCGCCGGTGGCGGAAGAAATAGGCGTAGGCGCGCTGCGCGCCGCGCCCGACCCGGCCGCGCAACTGGTAGAGCTGCGCCAGTCCGAAGGTATCGGCCCGGTCGACGATCAGCGTGTTGGCGTTGGGGATATCCAGGCCGGATTCGATGATCGAGGTGCTGAGCAGGATGTCCACCTTGCCGGCGGTGAATAGATCCATGCGCTCTGAAAGCTCGTTCTCGTCCATCTGCCCGTGGGCGACGGTCAGACGCGGGCTTCGGGCACCAGCTTCTCCAGGTGGCTGCGCATGGCGCCGATGGTCTGCACCCGGTTGTGGACGAAGAAGACCTGCCCGCCGCGCTCCAGCTCGCGCAGGATGGCCTGGCGCACCAGGCGGGGCGAGTACGGGCCGACGTGGGTGAGGATCGGCAGGCGCTCCTCGGGTGGGGTGTTGATGGTGGAGATATCGCGCACGCCGGTCAGGGTCATGTACAGGGTGCGCGGGATGGGGGTGGCGGTCAGGGTGAGCACATCCACTTCGGTGCGCATCTTCTTCAGCGTCTCTTTGTGGGTCACGCCGAAGCGCTGTTCTTCATCGATGATCAGCAGGCCCAGGTCCTTGAACAGCACATCCCCCTGCAGCAGGCGGTGGGTGCCGATGATGATGTCGATGCTGCCCTGGTCAAGCTGCAGCAGGATCTCGCGCTGCTGCTGCGGGCTGCGGAAGCGGGAGAGCATCTCCACCGCCACCGGGAAGGCTGCCAGGCGGTCGCGGAAGGTGTGGTAATGCTGCTGGGCCAGCACGGTGGTGGGCACCAGGATGGCGACCTGCTTGCCGTCCATCACCGCCTTGAAGGCAGCGCGCAGGGCCACCTCGGTCTTGCCGTAGCCCACATCGCCGCAGATCAGGCGGTCCATGGGGCGGGGCTGTTCCATGTCCTGCTTCACTTCGGAGATCACGCGCAGCTGATCATCGGTTTCGACGTAGGGGAAGCTGGCTTCCAATTCTATGCTGCCAGGGGCTGTCCGCCGAGAAGGCATGCCCGTTGACCACGCTGCGCCGGGCGTACAGCTCGAGCAGGTCTTCGGCGACCTCCTCCACGGCTTCTTTGACGTTGCGCTTTGGTGCTGCGCCACTCCGGGCTGCCCAGGCGGGTGGGGCTGGGCTGGCGGGCAGTCCGGACCGACGTAGCGGGTCAGGCGGTCTGCCTGGTAGACCGGCACAAATAGTTGGTCGCCCTCGGCATACTCCAGGCACAGGTATTCGCGCTGTAGACCATCCACGCTGCGGTCGACCAGCCCGATGAAGCGTCCGATGCCGTGATCGACGTGCACGACCCAATCGCCGGGCTGCAGGTCGGCGTAAGCCGCTTCCGGCGCTTCGGCGACCGGGCGCGGGCGCTGGCGCAGCTCGGGGCGCCGCCAGCCGAAGATCTCGCTATCGGTCAGCAGGTGCAGCGCCGTTCCTCGCCGGTGGGGTGAAGGTAAAGCCCTCCGAGAGCGCGCCATCGATGAACACCACCGGTGACGGCGTGGCGCGCGGCAATACCTGTTCCGCCCACAGCTCCTGCAGGCGGGTGTTCTGGCGGGAGATGACGTAGACCGGCTCGCCGCGTTCGGCGGCGCCGGTGATGTGCTCCATCAGCAGCTTCAATCGCCCGGCAAAGCGGGGCAGCGGGTCAAAGCAGGCTGCCAGGCAGGATTCGCTGGGCACCTCGCTGAGCTCTTCATCGAAAGTGCGCCCCAGGTCCAACGCTGGTTGGCGGCGAGGGCATCCTCCAGCTCCTCCCAACTCAGGTAAGGAACCGGGAAATCGTCGGGAAGCTCGCCATCTTCGATATAATCCTTGCGCAAGCCGACCGCCTGCTCTTCGACCTCCTGAACCGTATCGCGCACCCCCTGCAGGTCATCGGTGGCGACCAGTGCATGGCGCGGCAGGTAATCCAGCAGGCTGCCTGCGGACGGGATGGAGTTGGGGCAGGTTGAACTCGGACAGATTCTCTATCCCCTGGGGGCACCAGGTATTCGCGCGCCGGGGTGACCGGCAGGCGCTGCAGTGCCTGGATGGTGCGCTGCGTGGCGGGATCGAAGCGGCGCAGGGTATCGATCTCATCGCCGAAGAAATCCAGGCGCACCGGCTGCGTATCGGCGGAGTTCCAGATATCCAGGATGCCGCCCCGGCGGGCAAACTGCCCCGGCGCGACCACCGTGCTGACCGGCTCGTAGCCCAGGGTGACCCAGGAACGCACCAGCTCATCGGGTTGGATCACCTGCCCGGGCTTTAGGGTGCGCAGCGCCTTGAGAAAATCACGCCGCGGCAGGGTGCGGGTCATCAGGGCGCGGGCAGGGGCGATGATGATGGGGGAACATTGGGCGGTCTCCGCGCCGGGGACATGGTAAGACGCCAGGGTGGTTCAGCACGATCAGGCGGTCGCGGCGGGTGGTCAGACCCCAGGGGGCGTTCTCGTAGAACAGGGGGTTAGGCTCAGGGAAGAGCAGGCGGGGGCACCTGGGGCAACCAGGTGCCCAACTCATCGGCTAACAGCAGTGCCTGGTCGGCACGCCCGGTGACGAACAGGATGGGCCGCGCCAGCTCGGCCGTGCAGGGCAGCCAGCAACGGCAGCCGGGCAGCCCGGCGCAGGCTGAGGCACGGGATGGATCTGCCCTCGACTGGAGTGACGCTGATCAGGTCGTGGGCGGCGGCGGAGATGGCGTTGGTGATGGGGGAGAGGGTCATAGGTGCTGTATTCTCAGTTTTCTCAATTGCAATGCTTTACGATCAACTGTTATAAAGATTCATCGCTTTATCCAGGCCGTCGGTGACGAAGGTCAGGATGGCATCGACCGCCCGGTTCCAGGGTGAGATCGAGCAGCTCCGTCTCGTTTTTGGCAGAAGTCCTGCAGCACATAATCGGCGGCTTCCATGCGCCCGGGCGGGCGGTCGATGCCAATCCGCAGGCGGGGAAAATCTTCACTGCCGAGCTGCTCAATGATCGACTGCATGCCCTTTTGCCCGCCTGAGCCGCCCTCGGCGCGGATGCGCAGCGTCCCCAAGGGCAGATCCACATCATCGTACGACAACCAGCAAGCTTCTGGGGCGGGATCTTGTAGAAGCGCAGCAGGCTGCGCACGGCGTTGCCCGAGCCGTTCATGTAGGTCTGCGGCTTGGCCAGGATCAGGCGCTGTCCCTGGTAGAGTGCCTTCGCCACCAGGGCGCTCGAATTCCATGCGGTTGAAGCTGCTCGCCCAGGTGTCTCCGCCAGCTGGTTGACGACCATAAAGCCGACGTTGTGGCGGTTGGTGGTGTAGCCGTTTGCCCGGATTGCCCAGGCCGGCGATGAGGAAAGGTCCCGTATGTGGAGGGCAGCAGGATGGGAGGGGTGGGCGGGGTCATCATTCATTGGCAACATGGTGATTTCATGTGCGGCTGCGCAGCCACTGGCGGATGCCGATAATGGCGCCCAGCAGGGCCAGTAAGCCAATGCCGATCCCGGCGCCTTCATCCGATGGTGGTGAGCACATCCACCTGGGCTGATGATCGCCGGGTTGGTGGGCAGGGGCGTGGGCGTGGGTGGGAGCGGGGTGGCGGATGGGTGGGGGTCATGCTCGGGGTAGGGCTGGGCGGCAGCGGCGGTGCCGGGGCCGGAGGTGGCGCTGGGCGGCAGCGGTGTGGGTGTGTCGGTTTCGATCGGTGTATAATTGCGCACGCGCAGCCCGGGAACGATCAGTGTGATCTGCGCTGCCGTCGCTGATATACGAGCATCAGGCGCAGGGTGTAATCGCCGTCGGTGATGGTGGTGGTGTCCCATTGGGTAAGCAGACCGTTAGCCACCGGCAGGGTGGAATCGCTGGATCAGGAACCAGGTGCCGGTAGAATCGCCGGTGTAACCAAAGGAAATCTCGCTGGCAGCAAATCCCTCCACGGCGTGTTGCCGCTGATCATAATCATTCCCTTGCAGCGCCTGCCCGGGCAGCGGGGCTGTGATGACCGACCTGGTCAAGCTGGGCAGCCTGTTGGGGGGAAACGGATGCCAGGTCAAATACTTGCAGTGGGAAGAGCAAGCTGAGAAGGAGGAGTATAGCGCGCATGGCAAACGTTTAGTTTAACACAAAACGGATTTCTGCGGGAGGGGATGAAAACGGAGTAAAATATGGTAAACTCTGGCATTGGACTCGAGCCTTAGAACAGGACATACCGGCTGATGACCCCCTCACGCACCGAACAGATGGTTGCCCGCTTCGCGAGATGCAGATTGCCTCCCCGGATATTGAGGCTTCGGCAGTCGTCTCGGTGGATGGATTGATCATGGCCTCCGCCCTGCCGGCGGAGGTGGAAGAGGACCGCGTCTCGGCCATGTCAGCGGCGATGCTCAGCCTGGGCGAGCGCATCGCAATGGAATTAGGCCGGGGCGGGCTGGAGCAGGTGTATATCCGCGGCGATGACGGTTTTGTCGTTCTGACCGCGGTCGGTGAAGAAGCAGTGCTGACCGTGCTGGCGCGAGAACAGGCCAAGCTGGGATTGGTTTTCCTGGAGATGCGCCGGGCGGCAGAAGATCTGGAGCGGGTGGTCGGATGATCCTGCAAGATTGCATTGGACTGATTTATTTCGGTGGGGAGGCAGCCGCCAGACGGCCCTCCCCACTGCCTTTGTTTAATCCGCATTATTTATGGGGAGGTTAGTGTGAGCGTTAAGTACATCTTTTTCACCGGTGGTGTGGTCAGTTCGGTGGGCAAAGGGGTCACCGCAGCGGCGATTGGGCGGCTGCTCAAAGAGCGTGGCTTTTCGGTGGCGGTGCAAAAACTGGACCCCTACATCAACGTCGACCCGGGCACGATGAGCCCGTACCAGCACGGTGAGGTGTTCGTGCTGGATGACGGCGCCGAGACCGACCTGGACCTGGGTCATTATGAGCGCTTCATCGATATCAGCCTGAACCGGGTGTGCAACATCACCACCGGTCAGGTGTATGCGGAGGTGATCGCCAAAGAGCGGCGCGGCGACTACCTGGGCGGCACCATCCAGGTCATCCCGCACATCACCAACGAGATCAAGCGCCGCATTGCGCTGGTGGCCAAGACCACCGGCGCAGAGATCGTGCTGGTGGAAGTGGGCGGCACGGTCGGCGATATCGAGTCGCTGCCTTTCCTGGAAGCGCTGCGCCAGATGCGCAGCGACGTGGGGCGCGAAAACACCCTCTACATCCATGTCACCTGGCTGCCCTATATCGGCGCCACCGATGAATTGAAGACCAAGCCCACCCAGCACTCGGTGCGTGAACTGCGCTCGATCGGTATCTCTCCGGATATGATCGTGGCGCGTTCCGATCACCCGGTGGATGACGGACCTGTGCGACAAGATCGCCCTGTTCTGCGATGTGGAGCAAACAGGCGGTGATCCCGATGGTGACCACGCCGGTGCTGTATGAAGTGCCGCTGCTGCTCGAAGAAGCCGGGGTGGGCGAATACCTGCTCAAGCGCCTGGGCTTGGAGGCGCGCCAGCAAACCGGATTGGAGCGAGTGGGAGAGCACTGGTGGCTAAGGTGCGCCAAGGCAAAGCCGCACCGTGCGCATTGCCCTGGTGGGCAAGTATGTCGAACTGCACGATGCCTACATGAGCGTGCGCGAAGCGCTTGAAACATGCCGGCCTGGCGCTGGGCGTGAAGTGGAGATCTGATTGGGTGCATTCCGCCGAGCTGGAGAAGGGCCGCGGCTGGGAGGTGGTGCAGACAGGCGGATGGCATTATGGTGCCGGGTGGTTTTGGCAGCCGCGGCATCGAAGGCAAGCTGCTAGCCATCCGCTATGCCCGCGAGAATAAGGTGCCCTATCTTGGGCCTGTGCCTGGGGATGCAGTTGATGGTGGTCGAGTTTGCCCGCTTCATCTTGAAGAGTGAGGATGCCAACTCCACCGAGTTTGACCGCAGCCACACCGCACCCGGTGATCGACCTGATGCCCGACCAGCGCGGTATCGCCGATATGGGCGGCACGATGCGCCTGGGGCTGTACCCCTGCCGGCTTGCAGCCGGGCACGATCGCTGCGCGAAGCCTACGGAAAGCCGACTAGGTGCAAGAACGCCACCGCCACCGCTTTGAGTTGAACAACGCCTACCGTGAGCTGCTGGAAGCAGCATGGCATGCGCTTTTCCGGGCTTTCGCCGGATGGGCGGCTGGTGGAGATCGCCGAGCTGGCCGACCATCCCTTCATGGTGGGCACGCAGTTCCACCCGGAATTCCTCTCGCGGCCCAACCGCCCGCACCCGCTGTTTGTCGCTTTCATCCGCGCTGCCCGGAAAAAGGCAGGCTTGGACACGGAATAATGGTAAGTCTATGTGCAACGCACTTTTGAAGTGCGTTGCACATACGATGTACCTGATTAACCGGCTGAATGCGGTACAATTATGCCGGTTTTACGCTGAGTTCAAACATCCCCTTCGCTGGGCGATGTAACTAATCAATACTTGTGAGGAAAATATGGATACTGTTAATTGAATCTGTTATTGGCCGCGAGATCCTCGACTCGCGCGGCAACCCGACCGTGGAAGTGGAAGTGAGCTTGATGGATGGCAGCTGTGGGCCGGGCGGCTGTGCCTTCCGGCGCTTCCACCGGCGTGCACGAAGCGCTTGAACTGCGCGATGGCGACAAGAGGCGCTACCTGGGCAAAGGCGTGCTGAAGGCGGTCGATAATGTCAATGACGATCATCGCCGAAGAGCTGGTCGGCTGGGACGCCACCGACCAGAGCGCTGATCGACACCCTGCTGATCGAGCTGGATGGCACGCCGAATAAGGCGAAATTGGGCGCCAATGCCATCCTGGGCACCAGCCTGGCAGTCGCCAAGGCTGCCGCCAACTCGCTCGGCCTGCCGCTTTACCGCTACATCGGCGGCGTGTATGCCCATGTGCTGCCGGTGCCGATGATGAACATCCTCAACGGCGGCGCGCACACCGGCTGGCAGTCCACCGATGCCCAGGAATTCATGGTCATGCCGCTCGGCGCGCCCAGCTTTGCCGAAGGTCTGCGCTGGGGTGCTGAAATCTACCACGCGCTCAAGACGGTGCTCAAGGGCCGCGGCTATACCGCCCTGGTCGGCGACGAGGGCGGCTATGCCCCGGCGCTGAAAGCCAACGCCGAAGCGGTGGAAGTGATCCTGGAAGCCATCGAGAAGGCCGGTTACAAGGCTGGCGAGCAGGTGGCCATTGCCCTCGACCCGGCAGCCTCCGAGTTCTATGAGGAAGACACCACACCTTACAACCTGCGCAAGGAAGGCAAGAAGCTGACCGGCGAGCAGATGGTCGCCTTCTGGAAGTCCTGGGTGGATCAATACCCGATCGTCTCCATCGAAGACGGTCTGGCGCAGGATGACTGGGAAAGCTGGAAGCTGATGACAGCCGAGATGGGCGACCGCATCCAGATCGTCGGCGACGACCTGCTGGTGACCAATCCCGAGCGTGTGCGCCGGGCGATCCGCGAAAAGGCTGCCAATGCCCTGCTGGTCAAGCTGAACCAGATCGGCACGCTGACCGAGACCATCGAAGCGGTCGAGACCTGCCACCGGGCCGGCTGGCGAGCGGTCACCTCCCACCGCTCCGGCGAGACCGAAGATTCGACCATCGCCGACCTGGCGGTGGCGCTGAACATGGGCCAGATCAAGACCGGCGCCCCGGCCCGCTCGGACCGGGTGGCCAAATACAACCAGCTGCTGCGCATCGAAGAGGAGCTGGGCGAGACGGCGAACTACGCCGGCTGGGATATTCTGAAACGGTAGGATGCTGACGAATGCGGGTGACTGCCAGCCCGCATCGTTTATTTTATTGGCTTTCGGGGTCGGTGGGTGGGACGGGTTCGGGTTCCGGCTCGGAGGTTCTTCTTCGACGGGCAGCGGGCGCAGGGCGTCGTCCATAGTGATGTTCTCCCGGCGCATGCCCGGGGCAGGGGTGCCGCAGAAGGGGCACAGGTTCCAGGGCGATGTCCATCAGCTTGCCGCATTGGTGGCAGGGCTTTCTTGAGCTTGGTGTGGCAGCTTGGGCAAACCGACCAGGCATCGCGGATGCGCCGCCCGCAACCCGGACAGAGTGGGCTTTCCTCGATCGACTGGCAGCAGCGCTTCTTCCTCCAGGGTGTGCTGGTATTCTTCTTCCAAGGTGCGCTGAGGGCGCAGGATCAGGTAGACCACGATGCCAGGCAGGAAGAGCAGCGCCACGATCAGCACCGCCAGCACCCGGATCAGCGGGTCACGCAGCCGGGAACGGATGTCCCGGTAGGTCCAGAGCATCAGGCTGATCCAGAAAGCTACCAGGAAGGCGATCGCCCAGGCGGCGACGCCCAGGATGATGTTGTTCGATAGTAAGTGGGTCCATTGGCAGGTTCGCTCCGCCGTTGATTATAGCATTGGTCTGGGGATGGCAGGAGCGAAACTGCACCCAAATTTGGGCAGAATCGAGGAGGCGGGCATGGAAGGCAAACATGAAAGCATGTACCGGATCACCGATTTCGATGAGGAAGAGCGGCCGCGCGAGCGGCTCGCCCGCCTGGGGGCGCAGTCGCTGTCCAACGCGGAGCTGATCGCCATTCTGCTGCGGGTGGGGGTGCCCGGAGAGAATGCCGTGCAGGTGGGGCAGCGCTTGCTGCGCATCTACGGCGGCATTTCTGGCTTGCAGCGGGCTGACTTCAAGGAAGTATGCAGCCAGCACGGCCTGGGTACGGCAAAAGTGGCGCAGATCAAGGCCGCCATTGAGCTGGGACGGCGACTGACGCTCGAATCACCGGAAGAAAAGCCTCGCCATACACAGCCCGGCGGATGCGGCGGCGCTGGTGCAGTATGAGATGAGCGCTTTGGAGCAGGAGGAGTTGCGGGTGATGCTGTTAGATACCCGCAACCGGGTACTGGACATTGTCCCGGTCTACCGCGGGTCGGTAAATTCCTCGCAGGTGCGCATTGGAGAGCTGTTCAAGGCTGCCATCCGGCGCAACGCCGCCAGCATTGTGGTGATCCACAACCATCCCAGCGGCGATCCCACGCCCAGCCCGGATGATGTCGCCATCACGCGCGGCATCGTCCAGTCCGGCAAGCTGCTGGATGTGGATGTGCTCGATCATATCGTCATCGGAAGGGGGAAGTTTGTCTCGCTGAAGGAGCGTGGGCTGGGCTTTGCCTGATCAACTGGTGGAGCGCACCCAAAAGGAGCTAAACTCACCGCTGGTGGGCAGCCACTCGACTGCAATATTGGATACGATTGCCATGGACGGCCCCTGGTGCAATGCCAATAAGAGCTTTTCCAGGTCGTAGCGTGGCCCTTCTGCCAGTACTTCGACATCCCCGTTGTAGCGATTACGCACCCAGCCGTTCAATCCCAGGCGCTGCGCCTGTTCGCTGACAAAATAACGGTACGAGACCCCCTGCACCCGGCCTTCAACCGTGGCATGCAGCCGGGCAAGAGACGATGCTTCGCTGCTCATCGTTAACCCTGACTCAGCGGACCTGCCCGGCTGGCTGCGGGCGAGCCGATCTACGCCGGCCGGCCAGCACCATGCCCAGCGGCACCAGCAGAATGCCCACCAGCAGGAGGCTCCAGGGCAGCAAGGCTTCCAGTGCCACCCCGAGAACGTTGTCCTTGAGCGCGGTGCGGCGCCATTCTTGTTCCAACTCGGTCAGCGACAGACCCAATACAGGGATGGATGCATTCTCACAGCCCTGGCCTGAAGCGTAGCTTTCGAGCAGGCTTTGCATCCCGCTTTGACCATACTGTTGGTATATATAACGGATAAACGAATCCGATTGGGCGTAAGCCAGGTAGACGGTATTGTCCTGGGGGAAGGTCTGGCACAGCGACGCCAGGGGGATGAGGGTGTCCCCGTCCACGGCGTTGGACAGGATCACGTAATAGTCCGGGTTGGGGCGCATTTCGTTGGCAGAAGCCAGGCCTTCTTTCAACCACACCGGCAGCGAGTAGTAAGCCGGACCCACGGATTGATAGAGCAGCAGGTGCATCACTTCATGGGGAATCTGGCGCTCGATCTCACTGCGCTGGTCTGGGCCTGCCGGTAGGGAGACCACGGCGACTCCCAGGTCAGGGTCGGCATGACCGGCAATCCAGCGCAGCCCGCCCAGCCGCAGGGTTGACTGCATTTCCACGCCGGAGGCATACACGTAAATGTCGACGGGTTCGATCGCTGGCAGCACCAACAGCCCTCTGGCGCGCGCCAGGCCGGCTTCGGCGGCATTCAGCACATCTTGGGCGAAGTCGATCTCACCCTCGTACCAGTGGACGACAAACGATTCCGAGGAATGCACCTGCCAGTCGAAGCGGTTATCCTCATAATAAAAGCTATAGGTATCACTCAGATACGGGTCACCGGTTTGAGGCGTGATGCGGAACCAGTATTCCACCGCAGAAAATGCCCGCAGAGGTTCGGCAGTCAGATCGTGGCGATAACGAATTTGCCCGTCCTGGAGTACAGCCGTGCCGGAATAGGTCTCCGTATCCCCGCTGCTGCGCAGGAAAGCCTGCACCTCGCTGATCGCCACCTCGCCTTCGATGTGCGCCTGAAGGCTGATCTGCTCGCCAAAGGTATATTCCACCGGATCGGAGCTCACCTGCCGGGTGTGTGCGGCAAAGGCGGGTAAAGCCATCCAGGCCATTCCCAAGGTGATCAGGAGAAGGAAGATCCAGCGACGCATCTCAGGCTCCTAAAATATACAACAAGGGAGTCAGGGTGAGCGGGCTTAAGATGGTGGTGACGAACACCACTGTGGTGACAAAGGATGGCAGACAGTCGTACTCTGTAGCCAGGACGGTGGTCAGCACGGCGGCCGGCATGCCCGCCTCCAGAACCGTGGCCTGGTAAGCCGGACCGGTCAAACCAAACACCTGGCTGAGACCCAAAGCCAGCAAAGGGGCAATAACCAGCCGCATTGTGGTGGCCAGGGCAAGGGGGCGTATCTGGCCGTCCATTTTGAGGTTGACAAATTGCAGGCCAAGCAGCACAAGCATGGAAGGAATGGAAGCATCCGCCAGCAGGGTGATTGTGCGATCTAAGGTGGGATGCAACTCCCAATCCAGGCGCAGGACAATGATGCCTAAGATCAATCCGTAAATCGACGGCAGGCGCAGCAGTCCTTTGACTGCCTGGAGCAGGCTGGTGGAGCCCGATGAGGCGATGATCACGCCAGCGGAGTTGGTGTAGGTTGCCGTAGCTACGAAAAATAAGCTGGCAAAGGCCAGCGTAGCACCATCGAAGGCAATTCTGATCACCCCCAACCCATAATTACCGGCATTCATGAACAAAGCCGTCAAGAGAACTGCAGCCATCATCTTGCGATCCAGCTTCAACAGCTTTCCCCCCAGCCAGGTCAACCCCGCCAGGATCAATAATAAGATCGTGGCAAAGAGCAGGGTTTTGACGATATCCTTGTTGGTCAGCTCGCTGTGAACCAGTAAGTCAAATACCAGGGCTGGGCTGAAAATATAAAAGATCACCTGAGAGAGGGCACGGGGTGTGATGTTGAACACCTTGCCTAAGGCGAATCCGGCTCCGACGATCAAGAGGATCGGCAGCAGGTTGTAGCTGAAAAGGTTGATCAGATCAATCAAGCCCGGGAATCCCCTTCATCTTCTAGCTCGTCCAGTTCCTCATCAGCAAACAGCTCCTCGTCCTCCTCACCGGTACCCGCGATGTCCAGCAGGGCAATCGTACTCAGGTCTTCGGTGAAATCCAGGTTCTCCAGGGCTCTTTCCAGCATATCCGCTTCATCATCGTCATCGGTAGCCTCCAGCAGGGTTTCCAGCGCTTTACGCACACCCTTACCACCGATCTGTGACAGCGACCAAATGACAGCCATGCGCACATCCAGGTCCGGGTCGCCGAGCATGCGCAGCAGGGATGGCACGGCGGATTTGATCTCGATCTCGCCGGCTGCGCTGGCAGCCTCGGCGCGTACCAGCGGGTGCTGGTGGTCGAGCATGGCAACCACCTGAGGTTTCCATTTGTTGTCGGCAGAATTGCCCATCGCGTTGAGCGCCGAGATCAGCCATTCAGGGTCGACGGATGCGTAGGCTTGTTCGATCGCCGGCATGACATCCTCCCGCGACGAGAAACCCAGGGCTACTAACGCTTGCCTGCGGACGAGGCTCTCATCTTCGCTCTGGAGAATGCTCAGCAGGGCTTGTTCAATCCGTTGGTGCGTGGACGAGTGGAGCTTATCCAACTCACCGAGGTAGATGAAGGCGCCCAGCGCAGATGCCGCTGCGGCGCGCACCCCACTATCAAGATCATGCTGCGCCATTCTGATAAAATCCGGGATGAACTGGGTGAGTTCATACTCATTCAGGATCTTGACTGCCAGCAGACGCACCTGTGGTTGCGAGTCTTTGATCGCCAGCTTGCACACTTCCTCGAAGGATAGCAGGTCGTCGGCCTGGTTGAGCTCATCCAGGTCTTCCAGCAGCGCAATGCGCCGCGCCATAGAAATCTTAGGCCACGCCTGGGCCAGGGTTTGGCTGTCTTCGCTCACCAGGTCAGAAAAGCGGTGCAGATAGCGCGGCGGGAAGGGCTCTTGGTCGTTGAGCAGCGCCGCTACCAGCATCTTGAAGGGGATGGGTTTCGCTTTAGCCATGGGATAGCTTTCAGGGAGCAGATATATTGATCGGATTGATGAAATCCTGCAGGTTGATGACCAACATCAGGATGATCAGCAGGATCAGGCTGACCCCGTTAACCACCAGCTCAAATTTCTGCGGAATGCGGCGGCGCAGGATCAACTCCGGCAAGGCAAAGACGATCCGCCCCCCATCCAGGGCGGGTACAGGCAGCAGGTTGAACAGGCCCAATGAGACGGTAATGCTGGTGATGAAGTAAAACACATTGGCAATCGCTGGCACATTGCTTTCGGCATCCCCTTCGCGCACCACCGAATACATGTCGAACATTCCCTTGAAACCGACCAATCTGCCTTCTTCTGCCGGAATTTGCCCCCCGATCAGCTGGCCGATCATACCGAGAAGGTCGCTACAGAAATCGTAGGTTGATATAAATCCCTCCGGGATGGCTGCCAGGAAGGTGAAGGGTTTCTCGCCGTAAGCCATTAAGATGCCTACCGCCCCTTGGTCGCCGGGATCCGTCAGAGGTGTGACCGTGGTGGTGGCAATCACACCCGCCCGCTCATAGGTGACTTCCAGGGGTATGCCCAGGTTGTGATAGATGATGCGCTTCAGCTCACCGGTGGTATTGATCACCTCATCACCCACCTGGAGGATGATGTCATCTACCTGAAAACCAGCCGCGGCTGCCGGAGATCCTGCGACCACTTCATCCAGCTCCACGTGGCTGCGATCGGGCATGGTGCCCACGGAAGCATAAATGGCGATGAACAGGACAACGGCTGTGAGCAGGTTCATCGTTGGACCGCCGAGGAAAACCAGGATGCGCTTCCAGGCGGGGGCAGCCATCAGCCCATCGGGGATGTCGGCGTCGGTCTCACCTTTGGCGCGGACAAAGCCACCCAACGGCAGCCAGTTAAGGCTGAACTTGGTGCCTTTGGCTTCGAACATAGTGATCGCCCGCGGTGGAAGGCCAATGCCGAATTCTTCAACCGGGATGTTGAGCAAGCGGCATGCCAGGAAGTGACCTAACTCGTGGACGATGATCAGGCTGGCAATCGCCACGACGAACTCGAGTATTGTTTGAACAGTATTCATTCACAACCCTTCGTAACTGTAATAGACCTGTTTGGTAAAACCATCGTCCACAGATTACGCAGATGAACGCAGATTATTCTTTTAAACTCACCAGAAATCTGCGAAATCTGCGTAATCTGTGGATAATATGGTTTTGATTTCTATCCCCCGATTATATCTTGTGAAGGCATAACCATCCAGGTAAAGGGGGATGGTTTAATACAATTCTAACCGCGGTCTTCGAGCAGCACTGCCGGCCCACCGGGGGCAGCCGTCAGCACTTGCTGTACCCCGTCCAGCAATGCCAGGCGGGAAATGATCTCGCTGGCTCCTGCTGCCGGGGTGAGCACATGCACGTTGGGGCCGGCATCGATGGTATAAGCGACCGGCAGTCCCTCCTGGCGCCAATTTTGCACCGCGCGCATTACTGCCAGCGTGGCTGGCTGCCAGTAGAGCAGGGGTGGAGTGGAGCTGATCATGATGGCATGCATCAAGTTGCTGTCCAGCTCGATGATTTCGGCGAAAGCCTGGAAATCGCGGCTCAGAATGGCCTGGCGGCAGATCTCCAGGCGGCGCGGGGCATCTGCCACCCGGGCGGGCTGGATGGGGCTGGTCAGCGCCAGGGCGTGCCCGGCAGTCGAACCGACCGCCTTGTGCGCCTGGCTGACGAGCACGATGCAGTCGACCAGCGACCAGTGCTCGGGTGGGGCGATGGTGAAAGCGTAGGAATCCTCGTCCCGGCTGCCCGCCTGCCATTCGACAAAGCCACCGGGGATGGAGCGGCAGGCGGAACCGGAGCCGCTGCGCGCCAGGCGGGAGAGCTCGCTTTCACTTAGCTTGAGCCCCGCGGCGGCGCTGGCTGCCAGGCTGAGCGCGGCAAAGGCTGAAGCCGAGGAAGCAATGCCCGCGCCGATGGGGAAGTTGCTGCTGGATTCCACCGCCGCCGAGAGCCGCAGCCCAGATATCTCACGCACCCGGTCGAGCAGCTCCACGACGCGCTCCAGCCCGGGACCGCTGATGGGCTGGTCGTTGACCAGCAAGATGTCCGCGGAAAAAGAGGCGTCGAAGGATACCCGGGTGCGCGTGGTCAGCCCATCCAGGTTCATCGACAGCGACCCGTTGGCGGGGATGCGCAGGCATGGATCCTGGTCTCCCCAGTACTTGATAAAGGCGATGTTGGGGTGGGCGAGGGCGATGGCGGTGAGGGTATTTCGAACTACTTGAATATCATTCAATTCCAACATAGGATGATCTCTCCTCTCATTATACAGGAAAATGCCCAATTCTCTTCATGGTACATCATTGTGACCTGCCGTCCAGGAATAAGAGAACCTAAATATATAAAATTATATTTATAATACCTTGACAATACTTTGATATTACGATAAAATGCTCGCATGTCAAAAATCGCTCACCTCAAATTCAATGATCTTGCTCCAGACATCGAGCTGGACACTGCCGAGGGCGAACGCATCCGTCTGTCCTCCCTGTGGGAAGAACATACCCTGGTACTCGCCTTTACCCGGCATTTCGGCTGCCCGCAGTGTAAGGAGATGCTCAACCAGCTGGTCGTCTCCAGGGCAGACCTGGCAGGAAAAGGCATTTCCCTGGCGGTGGTCACCCAGGCCTCGCCTGAATCTGCCCGTATCTTCTGCGACCAGTACGCCCAGGGCGTGCTGTGCCTGGCAGATCCAACCCGCAAAGCCTACGTCGCCTATGGATTAGGGCAGGGCACCCTGCGGCAGACATTGCTTTCCAGCCGGGTGTGGCGCTCCAATGCCCGCCTCAAGAAAGCCAGGGGCTGGAAGACCGAGCTGCCGCCTGCCGGGCAGGATGCCATGCTGATGTCCGGCACCTTCATCATCGGCAGCAATGGGCGCATCCGCCTGCCCTATTACTATGACAATATCGCCGACCATCCCGCGGTGGAGCTGCTGCTGAACGGCGTGATGGGCATGGACTGGGACAAACCGTTCGAAGTCCGCCATCGAACCAAAAGCCTGATCCCTGAACATTGGACAATGAGATGACTTTGCCATTAGCTGTTTACCTGTCATTTAAAGAATTCTGGCGCAACCGGGCACGCTTTTTCCTGGTCAGCCTGGTGATTGCACTGATCACCATCCTGGTGTTGTTCATCGCCGGATTGGGCGAGGGACTGGGCACCAACAACCGCCAATATCTCGAGAACCTGGATGCCCAATTGCTGGTTTTTCGCGATAAATCGGATTTCATCATCCCCGCCAGCCGCCTGGAGCAAACCGCTGCCGAGCAGATCCGCGCGCTGGACGGTGTCGCCGATGCCGGCGGCATCGCCACGTCAGGCGTCGCCATCATCCTGCCGGGCGATGAGGTGCTGAAAGTAGCGCTGCTAGGCGTTGAGCCAGGTCGACCCGGCGCGCCACAAGCGGTGCAGGGACAATCCTTGATCGGTAAGGATGCCAACGAAGTGGTCATCGATCAGAATGTGATCGACCGCTCCGACATCCAGATCGGCGATACCATCACTGTTCGTTCTACCCAGGGCACTGAAGAAGTCTTCTATGACCTGAAGGTGGTCGGCATCAGCGCTGGACAGTTTTATACCTTCCAGCCTTCGATCTTTGTGTCTTACGCCACCTGGGACGAGGTGCGCACCAAGTCGGATGCCGAGTTGGGTAGATCCAGCACGACGGTGAACGTGGTCGCGGTCCGATTGGATGATCCTGATCAACTGGATGCGGTGAGCGAAAATATTCAGGCAGAGATCAACAATAGCGCCGCGGCGGATATCGCTACCGCAATCAAGAATGTGCCGGGCTATTCCGCCCAACAGGGCACTGTCCAAACACAGGGTGTGTTCACGTTGTTGATCGGCATCCTGGTCATCGGCGGCTTTTTCCAGATCCAGATCCTGCAGAAGGTGCCGCAGATTGGCGTGCTGAAAGCCATCGGCGCCTCGAACGCCGTGGTCGGCGCGGCGGCGGTGGTGCAGATTATCATGGTCACCACGCTGGGCGTCGCCATTGGCGGTGGGCTGACCCTGCTGCTTTCGCTGGGCTTCCCGCCCACCGTTCCTATTGTCATCGACGGCAAGGCAGCCTTGCTGGCGATCCTTGCCCTGCTACTCATTGGCCCACTGGGCGGACTGGTATCCACCTTTTACGCCGTGCGCATCGAGCCGCTCAAAGCACTGCGCCTGTCTTAGAAAGAGAATGTTCCATGAATACACCATCCCCTTTAGCTCTTGATATTCGTCAGGTCGTCAAGACCTTCCAGGCTGACTCCGGAACGATCACCGCGGTGGACGAAGTCTCGTTCGGCGTGCGGCAGGGCGAGTTCGTCGCTCTGGTCGGGCCCAGCGGTTCTGGTAAAACTACTTTGCTCTCCATCCTTGCCGCGCTGCTCACCCCCAGCGGTGGGCAGGTATTGATCGATGGACAGGACCTTTCCCAGATGGGCGAGGCTCGAGCGCGTCATGCTGCGCCGTGAAAAGATCGGCTTCACCTTCCAATCCAACAACTTGGTGCCGTACCTGACGGCCCAGGAAAACGTAGAGTTCATGCTGCGCCTCAACCAGCGTCTGGATAAGACCGGGCGGCTGCGCTCCCAGGAGCTGCTCTCCCGCCTGGGATTGGGCGAGCGTCTGACCAACCTGCCGGCGCAGATGTCCGGCGGACAGCAGCAGCGGGTTGCCATCGCCCGCGCCCTGATCCACAACCCCACCCTGGTGCTCGCCGACGAGCCGACCGCCAGCCTGGATACCGAGCGTGCCTTTCAGGTGGTGCAGACCTTCGCCGCCCTGATCCATGAGAACAACCGCGCCGGCATCATGGTCACCCATGACCTGCGCATGTGCCAGTACGTAGATCGCGTGCTGCAGATGCGCGATGGCAAGCTGGTGCGCGAAGTCACCGCCCGCGATGAGATCATGTCCCTGGCAAAAGGGGAATAGGATACCAATCTGAACGGCTGGTGTTTGGCAGGAAAATTGACTTAATCCCATGATATAATCCTTACTATGTATATCTTATTACTTAGAATTAACCAGGGTGACGAACCGCTGGAGATAAGTTGTTGAATTACACCTGGATGAACAAACTGCGCTGGATCGTGGCGCTGGGCCTGGTGGGGTTGTTCATGGTGGTGGGCAGCCCGCAGCCCAATGGTGAGATATCAAACCCGTTGCCGGAAGGCGGCTCGGGCATTCCTACCGAGGAGCTGGTAGATCCCACCTCGAACGCAGAAGGGCAGTATTTCTTTTACATCCCCATCCTGCATAAGCCCCAGCCCACATATGTTGTCTCTACCAGCGGCTCGGATGCCAATCCTGGCACGCTCGCTGCCCCCTGGTTGACCCTTCAGCATGCCGTAGACACGGCAATCCCTGGCTCGATCATCTATGTGCGCGGCGGCACCTATCTGGGCTTCATCATCGAGCGTTCCAACCTGACCGTCAGCGGCTATCCCGACGAGACTGTCGTGGTGGTGGGGGATGGCGAGGAATTGAACACCATCCGGGTGCGCAATGCCAGTGGGGTGGTCATTCGCTCGCTGGTCGTCCAGGACAACGCGCTGCAGTATGGCACGGGGATCCATGTCGAGGACTCATCTATGGTGACCATCTCTGGCAATCTCTTCCAGGATAACCGTGGGTTTGGGGCGGTGCTGAAGAATGTCAGCCAGGTCACCGTGCTGAATAACGAATTTCGCTACAATGCCAATGCCATCGAGGTGCGCTACGGCTCGGTCGAAGTGCTGATCGAGGACAACCGCATCCACCACAACTACCGGGATGTGAATTCCGGGAGGTCGGCTACCGGGGTGAATTTCTACTATACCACCGGACCGATTATTGCGCAGGGAAACTTGGTGTGGGAAAACCACACCATCGACCAGCCTGACCCCGGCGGGGCTGCGTTCGAGGTGTATGCCGCCAGCAACATCACCATCCGCGAGAATATCATCTGGGACAACGAGACGGTGCTGGAGACCGGCAGCGATAGTATCCACACACCGTGTAATAACATCACTTTTACCCGCAATACGGCCTTCCGCGGGACACGCCAGCAGGGATTGATCCTACGCTGCGCTTCGAACTCGCTGGTGGCGCATAATACTTTCGATGCGCTGGATAATTTTGTCTACGATCTTTCGCACTACCGGGGTGAATATGGCGCATCCATCGAAGGGCTGCGCATCCTGAACAATATCCACGTCTACGGGCGGGTGTACGTGATCGAAAACGCCCTCCCGGTCTCGGTGGTGATCGATTATAACCTGCTGTATAATCCGGGCAGTGCATCGGAGTACGGTGAATACCTGGCTTATGTGGATGGCTTTGGCAACACCGACAGCCTGGCAGAATTTACCTCCTGGACGGGCTACGAGCAGCACGGGATGTGTGTCAATCCCCTTTTCGTCGCCTATACCCAGCGCAATTATGCGTTGACCGGAGCTTCTCCGGCGATTGATGCTGGCGCGATCCTTTCCGAGCCGTTTGTCGGGTCGGCGCCCGATCTGGGCAGGTTTGAATACACCCCGTAGCCTGTAAATACTCATTCAATCTTCATCGTTGAATTGATATATAGTAGTATAATATAGACTATTAAGGTCTATATTATACTATTAATGCATCCAATAACTTACAAATTCAATTCAGCACAAATCTATAAGGAGAAATAATCATGGCAAGTATGCTAATTACTCATCAGGTGGAAGATTTCGCTGCGTGGAAAAAAGTATTTGACTCCCATGCTGGTTTGCGCACTCCAATGGCGAAATTTCAACCCAGATTTTCCGCGATGCAAGCGACCCCAACAAGTTGATCGTTATAAATAAGTGGAATTCACTGGCCAACGCTCAGAAATTCGCCCATTCTCCCGAACTGAAGGCCGCGATGGAGAAAGCCGGTGTCGTGGGGCAACCTAGCGTCACATTCCTGAACGAAGAATAATCGCCAACGCATCTGGCTCTGATCTGATCCTGCCCTTCCTGACTTCATGAGGGGCAGGTTTTATTAATCTTGCTGACCTACGGTGTTATTTATACGTTATACCCAATTCTCCAAAACATAACCATCAAATTTGGTAATTCTCGCGGCAGCATTGCAGGGTAAAATACGCAGTATGAAGATTTACCGGTACCTCTCCCTGCTGTTCTGCCTGGGCTTGCTCCTGGCGGGCTGCAATTTGCCCGGCGCCAATCCCACTGGGAGTACACCCACTTCACTGGCGCCCAGTCCATCCCCGCTGCAAATCCTACCTGCCGTGGCAACCCCCACACCACCGTGGACGAGTACCCCGGTGCCCAGCCACACGCCCTCGCCCACCATCGCGCTACCCAGCGCCACCCCCACCATCAGCCCCACCCCGACCATCACCCCTTCACCCACCTTTGCCTTTCCGCGTGTCACGGCGATCATGCAGGCCAACTGCCGCTATGGGCCGGGAACGGCCTACCTGTATGCCCACGGCATGTACCCCGGCGATGGCGGGGCGGTGTGGGGGCGCAACAGCACCGGTACCTGGTTATGGATCCAGCCGGATAATATCCACTACCAGTGCTGGATCTCGGCATCCGTGGTGGAGGTGCAGGGGGATATCTTCAGTGTATATGTGGCGGCGGTGCGCCTGCCATACTCCTATTTTTATTATCCGCCGGAAGATGTGGCGGCTGTTCGCGCGGGGGATGAGGTGACGGTCACCTGGAGCCGCGTGCCGATGACGGTGGATGATGACCGCGGCTACCTGCTGGAGGTGACGGTGTGCCAGGACGGCTCCCTGGTGTGGAAAGCCGTGCACACCGATGACACGTTCTACACCTTCAGCGATGAGGCAGGCTGCGATGGTGATTCGGGCGGTCTGCTGTACACGGTGGACAAACACGGCTATTCGGATCCGGTGCAGATCCCCTGGCCGTAAGAACTCCCACCCCCGCCATGCCATGATCCGCGCTTATAATAGGGCGTTACACACACGTCATCTCTTAAAGTGGAGCTTTTCCCCGTGTCTTTAATATCTGTGCGCACGTAAGCGGGATGCGCTGATCGAGTTCTTCCGCGATGCGGAATACTACCGCCGCGTGGTGCAGGTGGGGCTGCCCATCGCCCTGCAGCAGTTCGTCATGTCCTCGCTCAACCTGGTCTCGGTGATGATCATCGGCCAGCTGGGCGAGACTGCTATCGCCGCGGTGGGGCTGGCCAACCAGATCGGCTTCTTGAACAACCTGCTGCTGTTCGGCATCACCAGCGGCTCGGCTATCTTCACCGCCCAATTGTGGGGCAAAGGGGATATCCCCAACATCCGCAAGGTGCTGGGGTTGTGCCTGACGCTGGGCATGCTGGGCGGGGTCTTTCTTTTGGGCCGTATCGCTGTTCTTCCCCGAGCTGGCGCTGGGCATCTATTCCAAAGACACGGCAGTCGTCGTCCTGGGCAGCCAGTATTTGCGCATTTTTAGCTGGGCGTTCTTATTGCTGCCGGTGACGTTCAGCTTCGCCGCCGTGCTGCGCAGCACCGGGGATGTGCGCACGCCGCTGGTGGTCAGCCTGACCGCCTTGAGCCTGAACACCTTCCTCAGCTACGGGCTGATCTTCGGGCATTTTGGGCTGCCCGAGATGGGCGTGCAGGGGGCGGCGGTGGCGGGTCTGCTGGCAAGAGTGCTGGAATGCGGTGGGCTGCTGGTACTGGTCTACCGCCAGCAGGGCCCGGCGGCCGCCAGGCTGGCGGAGCTGTTCCGTTTCGAATTCATATTCCTGAGGCAGATCCTGCAGCGGGTGCTGCCGGTAGCGCTGAATGAGCTGCTCTGGGCGCTGGGTATTGCCGCATACAATGTGGTCTACGCCCGCATCGGCACGGATTCGATCGCTGCGATGAACATCGCCAGCTCGATCGACAATATGGCATTTGTCATCTTCATCGGCCTGGGCAATGCCTGTGCCATCCTGGTGGGCAACCGCATCGGCGCTGGGGAGGAAAAGGAAGCGTTCCGTTACGCCGGGCGCTCGTTGGGGCTGAGCATCGTTGGCGGGCTGTTGGTGGGTGGCCTGATCCTCGCCATCTCCCCGCTGGTGCTGGATATTTACAAGGTCTCCCCCCTGGTGATCGATTACACCCGCAAAATCCTGCTCATTATCTCCGCGTTCTTATGGCTGCGGGCATCCAACCTGATCCTGTTCATCGGCGTACTCCGCAGCGGGGGCGATACCCGCTTCGGCTTCTTCCTGGATGCCGGGACGATCTGGGTGGTGGGTGTGCCGCTGGCTGCCCTGGGTGCTTTCGTCTTTCACTTCCCTGTCTACCTGGTCTACCTCCTGGTGATGATGGACGAACTGACCAAGTTCATCGTTGGCGTCTGGCGTTATGCCTCCCGCCGCTGGATCCACAACCTGGCCGTCACGGTCGAGTCAGGTTATTAGTCCGCGCAGGCAAACATTGCGCCTTTGTAGCTGCGAATTTATTCGCCCTGCAGCCTATCCGCTAATCCGTTATCTATCCGTTGACCGATCTCCCCGCCCCCGCTGTCGCGCCATTGTAGTAGCGAATTCATTCGCTGCTTTGCGACTGGTCCTGGTATCACACCCCCAGCCGGTACACCCTGTATCGCTTATACAGCCGCGCCCCCATCCGCGTCGCCAGGGTGGGGGTGTAGGGATTATCCTCAGAGGTGAGCGATAGATCAAGCCATTGGTAGCCTTTGGCTGCGGCGCGCGTTACCATTTCATCGAACAGCAGGATGGCTACGCCGGTATCCCAATATTCGGGCAGCACCAGCACGCTTTTTACCGCCAGGCATTTGGGCGTTTTGCGCATCGCCCACCATAGAGCCGCATAATCCCACGGGTAGCGCAGGCCATTGGCATGCAGGAAGGCTTCATTCAAGTTGGGGATGCCCGGGAACCAGCCCACGGTCTCGCCGATCATATTCGGCGAACAGGATCAATTCCGGGTCGACGATCTGGCGGAAAGGCTCCATCGAAGCCTGTGACCGCCTCCCGGTGCCAGGGGATGAAATCCGGCAGGTGCGCCAGCGCGCGGTTCAGCAGCCCGTAGATGCGCTCGATTTCCTGATCCCAATGCTCCAGGTCGCCACAGCGGATGTGGATGCGCCCGCGCTGCCGCAGGTGGTCTGCCAGCTTGTGCAGACGCAGCACCTGGGGCGTGTCGAGCTGCGGGGTGATCTCATAGGCCAGGTTATCCCCCCGCGCCGGCACAAAACCATAATCTTCGAACAGGCGCTGGTAATATGGGGGCGTGTGCCCACATAGCAGCACTGGCGGGCGGTCGCGGCCCTCGATCAAGACACCATAGCTGTCCTCATAATCCAGGTTGAAGGGGCCATACAGGGCATCCAGGTGCTGCTGGCGCGCCCAACCGGCTGCCTGGTTGAAGAGAGCCTGAGAGACTGCTTCGTCGTCGATGCACTCAAAAAAGCCGATCATACATTCCCGGGTATTCCGAACCTGGTTGGTGGGTGGGTCTTCTGCTGCGCAGATGGTGCCAACCGGCTCTCCATCCCGGTAGGCGATGAAGCATTCAGCAGTTCCTTCCCGCTTGAAGAATGGACTGCGCTGGCGGATCCAGGGTCTTCAGGCGCTCAGGCAGCAGCGGCGGCACCCACAAGGGATCGTTTTTGTATATCTGCCTGGGGAAGCCGGCGAACAGCCGGTACTGGCGGGGAGTCTTGACCGGGATGATTTCTATAGAGTTCATAGTGTTGGCTCTTTCGTTGCCGCGCGGCGAGCTGTCAGCTCAGCCGTGATCTGGGTGTAGCGTTCTCGTCCCAGGGGATACAGCAGGGCAAACAGGATGCCCAGGCACAGCAGCACTGCCGGAATGGGCCCGATCACCAGGCGGATTCCCTGGATGGCGCTGGCGGATTGCACTGCTCTGGTTGGGTTGGTAGCCGCTGGCATCCAGCACCAGCAAGCGCCAGTGGTACCGCCGCTGAGGAGGCGATTTTTTGCGCCAGGGTGATCAGGCTGTAGAACATCCCTTCATGCCGCTCGCCCGTTTGCCACTCTCCCCACTCAATCGCATCGGGGATCATCGACCAGGGCAGCACATGCGCCGCCGAAACGCCAATGCCTGCCAGCACGCACAGGAAGAGGATCAGCGGCATGGGCGTAGCAGGCGCCAGGCTGCCGAGAAAAAGCTGCACCACCGCCCAAAAAGCCAATCCCTACGATGTACGCTTTGCGTTTGTTCCACCGGCGGGAAGCCCAGTTCCAGACGGGAAGGGCAAGTATGGCCACAATGAAGATCGTCGCCATGATCAGGTCGCTGCTCGATTCCATCAGTACGACATACTTGATGAAAAACAGCAGGATCGCCTGGAGGATATCTACGCTGACCCAGGTGAACAAGAAGATGACCAGGCCAAAGACGAATGGCTTATTCCTCCAGCGAGGCACGCAGTGATTGCCTCAAGCTGGGCTGTTTCTGCGTCATGTATTCCTGACGCTCACGCGTACCGAAGAATACGATTAGCAAGGGTAGGGCAGAGATCACCGCGAAGATGATGCCCATGCGCAGCACCTGGGGGGCATGCTCCGGTGAAAAGCCTCCCACGATCATCAGCGGGATGGTGAAGGCGATCAGGCTGCCAATGATGGAAAAGAAAGCTCGGATCGAGGTCAGCGAGGTGCGCTCATCGTAATCACTGGTTAGCTCGGGGGTGAGGGCAAAATAGGGCATGTAGACCAATGTGGCCGCGGCATCATATAGCACAAAGATAAAAGCATAATAGATTGCCAGCGCCACGTCGCTTTGAAAGGGTGGGCGATACCACATCAAAACGAAAACCAGGGCGAAGGGAATGGCGCCAAAAAGCAGGAATGGGCGCCGGCGCCCCCAACGGGTCCGGGTGCGGTCGGTTAGATGACCGAAGATTGGGTCGTTGACATAATCCCAGGTGCGCCCGATAAAAATCGCCGCCGCGGCAATGCGCGGCGCAATCCCTACCACGTCGGTGAGGAAGATGGCAAAATATGCCCCAATGATGGTGGATGTCAGGCTGAAGCCGAGATCGCCGGACCCGTAGAGCAGTTTTGTCCGCTTAGAAAGCTTTTCAAACATGCAGCCCTGCCTGAATCTTATCTCTACTCATGCCATGGATGCTCCATAAAACTCGGAATGGTTTTAACGATACTATCTAAGGCGGCGCCGGTCCCGGATAGCAAAGGGCAGGTAGAGCAGCAGGCTCAGCCCGATGGCGATCACTTCCAGCCAGATAATGTAGATTGGCCAGGGACCGAGAACATCCATCAGGCTGGCGGTTTCGGGTTTGTGGGCGATGAACAGGTAGTTGCTGCCGATCAGCCAGTTGATCAACCCAATCACGGCTAGGTAGATATTGCCGCCCACAAAAAGTCGTAGCAGCGATTTCCAATAGGGACGGAAACCTTCCACGAAGGTCATATAGATCGCCGCCAGAAAGATCGCCCCATGTGAGATCATCACCTGGAAGAAGCGAAAATGGGGGAAGCCATAAATGCCGGCGTCCGGGGTGAGCAGCGCCTGGATGGCGCCGGCGAGCCCCAAGAAGTAAGCAAACTCATAGATGGTGTAGCTGCGCTTGAGCAGCATATAAGCACTCAGCCACACCAGCACACTGCACAGGTGCAGCGGCAGCATGGTCTGGATCGTCCACTGCCCGATGAAGGCATTCCAGGCATGCCAGGCAAGCTCGTTGAGCACCAGGATCGCCGCCAGGGATGTACCGGAAAGCGGACGCCCCCGGGCGAGAAGCGCTTGCGGAAACAGGATGGTGAGCAGCACCAGCAGGGTGACGACGCCCAGCGCAACCAGGTGGGCGGTGCCGAACAGCACGAACGGCTCGCCGCTGTCAGTCCTTGGCAAAGAATTGGGACATAAAGCCTCCCTGAGGCCGGGGATGGAATGGGACAAGTTTATCATAAAGTTGGCGCAGCATAGGCCGTGCTATAATCTGAGCATGATCGAGCATCCGTTCTTATTCCGGATGGGGTTATGATCCTGGTTACCGGTGGCACCGGCTTCATCGGCAAAGCTCTGGTGCGCCATCTGACCGAGGCGGGCTACCCGGTGCGCCTGCTGATCCGCCCATCCCGGCATTCGCCGCAGCTCCCCCAGGGCGTACCGGTAGAAGTGGCGGTCAGCAGCCTGACCGACCGGCGCGGGCTGCGCTCAGCGATGGTGGGCGTGGATGTGGTCTATCACCTGGCAGGCGCAGAGCGCCGTGGTCCGGGCGCGCAGTCTGATGGAGGTGGACATCCGCGGCACCCAGGCGATCTGCCGAGGTCGCTGCCGCTGTGGGCGTCAAACGCACCTTTTATGTCAGCCACCTGGGTGCTGATCGCGCCTCCGCTTATCCTGCCTTTAAAGCTAAGGCAATAGCCGAAGAGCATCTGCGCCGCAGTGGGGTCGATTACACCATCCTGCGCATCGCCATCGTCTATCGGACCGGGGCGATTCCTTTACCAGCGGCCTGGCCTATTTGCTGCGCAATATCCCTTTGTTGTTTCTGGTGCCGGAAGACGGGCGCACCCTGCTGCAGCCGCTGTGGGTGGAAGACCTGGCCACCTGCCTGCTTTGGGCGCTGGATAATGAGACAACCCGTAACCAGACCATTTCGATTGGCGGTCCTGAATACCTGCCATTCAACGATGTGCGGACATCGGTGATGGAGGCCACTGGGCTGCGCCGCACGCTGCTGCACATTGCCCCGCCCTACCTGCGGGCGATGACCGTCACCCTCGACTTCATGTTTACCCGGACTGCCGATCTCGGTTTTCTGGTTGGATTACCTGGCAGTCAACCGCACCTGTGCGCTGGATACCCTGCCGCGCAGCTTTAACCTAATGCCCGCACGCTTCCACCACTCTTTGGATCACCTGAGTGGGCAGAATTGGCGCATGCCGCTGCGCGCAGATTGTCCGCAGACGGAGGGGTCGAATGGCACTGCCTGGGATCGATCTGAAAATTATCGAAGACCAGGTAATTATGAACGCTGTCGAGGCAGCTTCAGCGGGTGGTCTGGTCGGGTAGCGAAACCGACCTGGTGCCGGTGCATTCGTGCTGCGCTCACCGTCACAGCATGGCGGTCTGCTGATTGGCGCGCTCGTCGAGCGAACGCCTGGCTGGCTTTGTCTATGGCTTCCCGGGTTGGTAGCGACACCCCGGACGGCCCGCGGCTGGAGCACTATTCCCATATGCTCGGCGTGCACCCCGACTATCGCACCAGGGCATTGGCTACCGTCCTGAAGCGGGCCCAGTGGCAGATGGTGCGCCAGCCAGGGCATCGACCGCATCACCTGGACCTATGATCCGCTGTTGAGCCGCAATGCCTGGCTGAACATCACCCGCCTGGGGGCGGTGTGCAATACCTACCTGCCCGAATTTTACGGCACCATGCACGACGAGCTGAACCTGGGGGTGCCATCCGACCGTTTTCAGGTGGACTGGTGGGTCAACACGCGAACGGGTGAACCTCCGCCTGAGCCGGGAAGCCGCGTGATCGCCCTGGACTTGGATCACTACCTGTCCGGCGAGACGCCGCATTCTCAACCCGGCCCGCCACACCGCCGATGGTGGGTCGGAGACTTTCGAATGGAAGGGTCTATCAGACTGACCCATTGGAAACATTCTGCTGGTGGAAATCCCGGTCAGACTTCCTGGGGTTGAAGTCGCTCAACCGCGGCGCTGGCGGCTGGCACGCGAGTATCTTGCAGAGCTTTCCGGCAGGGCTACCTGGTGACCGATTTCGTGCACCTGCCCGGCCTGAACAGCGGAGCTATTACGTGCTCGCCCGAGGCTACGCTCTAGTCTGCTGTCATTGCGAGCAGAGCGAAGCAATCCGTCATTGCGAGCCAACCCCGAGCCTGCCCTGAGCTTGCGAAGGGGCACGAGGCGCAGCGAAGCAATCCCCCTCCTGCAAGGAGACTGCTTCACTTCGTTCGCAGTGACATGGAGAGCCAGCACCTTATGAAACTGAGAAAAAAATCACCTCATCAAATCCAGCATGCCGCTGCAAACGCCTTTCGAAACCTCCTTCGGGCGCATCGATCGCCGGGAGTGCCTGTTGGTGGAAGTGCTACAGCCGGCGGCTCACCGGTTATGGTGAATGCCCTGCCGACCGTGACCCGGGTTACTGCTACGAGACGACCGGTACCGCCTGGCATATTCTGAGTGAGTTCATCCTCCCGAGCGTGTTGGGGGTAGAGGTGGACGGCCCGGAGGACCTGCAGCAGCGCATGGCTGCAGTGCGCGGGCACCAGATGGCAAAGGCGGGGCTGGAAATGGCGCTGTGGGACCTGATGGGCAAAGCGCAGGGCCGGCCCTTACGGGCATTATTGGGCGGGGTGCGTGAGCGGGTGGAGGTGGGCGTCTCCGTCGGTTTGCAGGAATCCCCAACGGAGCTGGTGAAGGTGGTGGAGGGCTACCTGGCGCAGGGCTACCGGCGGATCAAGATCAAGATCAAGCCGGGGCGGGATGTGGCGGATGCCCGGGCGGTGCGGCAGGCATTTCCGGGGCTGCGCTTGCAGGTCGATGCTAACTCAGCTTATACCCTCGCTTCCGCTGAAGTGTTATTGCCCCTGGATGAGCTGAATTTACTGCTCATCGAGCAACCGCTGGCTGAAGATGACCTGTGGGATCACAGCCGGCTGCAGGCAAAATTCTCGACGCCCTTGTGCCTGGACGAGAGTATCACCACCCCGCGCCATGCCCGCCAGGCGCTGGAGATGGGTGCCTGCAAGGTGATCAATATCAAGCCGGGGCGGGTGGGTGGCTTGAGCCGCGGGCTGGCGATCCATGACCTGTGCCAGGCGCGCAGCGTGCCGGTGTGGTGCGGCGGCATGTTGGAGACCGGGGTGGGCCGGGCGGCGAATCTGGCGATTGCTGCCCTGCCAGGGTTCACCCTGCCGGGGGATATTTCCGCCACCGACCGCTACTACAATGAGGACATCACCCACGAACGGTTTTGTCTGAACCCGGACAGCACGATCACCGTCCCCAACGGGAACGGATTGGGGGTGACGGTCGACCGGAAGGCACTGCAAAAGGTCACCTTGCGGAAGCTGTAAGAATTAACTCTCCCTCCTCTGGTCTTGGAAGAGGAGGGAGATGGATGGTGAGGGGGTGGTTTAAGCCTTGCGGATGGGGAACTGAATCTCGGTCAGCGTGTTGGGGTCAGTCTGTGAGCCGTCGTGCGACGGGCGCAGATAGATCTCGCGGCTGGGACCGCAGACCTGGTAGCCATTCACCTCGATCCATTTGATCAGCGCCGCATAGGCATCGCCGATGGTCACAAAGGGCCCATGGTGGATGGTGGAGGCAGCCGCCTCTACACCGGGCAGCAGGTAGCTATTGACCGGCTCGCTTGCCGTGAAGACCACCGCCACCGGCTCGCACACTTCGGCGTCGATCTCCGGCTCATCGGAGTAGTAGAGGGTAAAGCAGGGTCCGATAGGCTGGGTCTTATGTTCTGCCAGGTAGCTTCCTAAGCTGTTCCACAAGCCGCCTTGCTCCGGGTAGCTGGGGATGATCCCGCGGGTGGAGGCGACGGCTATCGGTTCTAATTTTTTGATTACCACATCATAAGTAGGCATTTGATTCTCCTGTTCAATTTGGTTTAACCGGGTTTCGATGCGCGCCAACATGTCCTGATCGGTTTGCAACCGCATCCCTATCTCGGCTTGTTTGAGGCGCAGGATGCCGCGCAGCTCTTCCGCCGACAGCCCCTGGCTGACCACCTGGGCGATCTGCTCCAGCGAGAAGCCCAGCTCCTTGAGGGCGAGGATGCGATTGAGGCGGGGGAGCTGTTCAAAGGTGTAGAAGCGATAGCCGGTGTAGCGATCGATCTGCGCCGGTTTGAGCAGCCCGATCTCATCGTAGTAGCGCAGGGTCTTCACCGATACCTGGCTGATCCGCGAAAAGGTGCCAATCTTGATCATGCGTCTCTCCGTTGGTTGTTGCTTGTTCCTGAAGGCCTTCGATGCTGAGTATACATCCTCCAGTAAGGGTAGAGTCAAGAGGAATTGAGAAGTTCGTGGTGGATTCGTTTGCTTTTTTTTCAACCCTATTCTATACTTTTCTCAGACCAAATGGAGGTATTGGATGCGGACCTATGATGTAACCTTAGCCATCACCCGAGACATGCCAGTCTGGCCGGGGGATACCCCGCCGATATTAGAGCAGATAGACAGCATCGCCGCAGGCAACACAGCCAATACCTCGCAGATCAAAATGAGCGCGCACACCGGGACCCACGTGGACGCCCCGCATCATTTTATGAACGATGGGCGCACCGTGGAAGGGTTGCCCATGGATACCCTGATCGGCAGGGCGTATGTTCTCCATCTGCCAGATGTGGATTTGATCACCGCCGCCGTTTTGAAAGCTGCCGAAATTCCACCCCGCACCCGCCGGCTGCTGTTCAAAACCCGTAATTCTGAGTATTGGGCCAAGGGAGTGAAGGCATTTCAAACCGATTTTGTTGCCATCAGCCCGGATGGGGCCGAGTATCTGGTGGATCGAAATGTCAAACTGGTGGGGATTGATTATCTATCCGTAGCGCCGTATAAAGCTGGCGCACCTACCCACCGCATATTTTTAGGTGCGGGGGTAGTCCTGGTAGAGGGATTGGATCTATCGAAAGTCTCGCAGGGGCGCTATACCCTGCACTGCCTGCCGCTGAAATTGGCTGGCTCGGATGGGGCGCCGGCGCGGGTGATCCTGGTCGGGGTTTAATTCCTTCACGACTACCAAAAAAGGCGAAGCGGTGCACAGGTGCCGCTTCGCCTTTTTTTGGATGATCAGCGCGGTGGGGTATACCCCGGGGCCAGCAGCGTTGCCCCGCCGTCCAAAGCCAATACCTGGCCGCGCAGCATGCTCGCCTCCGGGGAGCACAGGAAGGCGACTACTCCGGCGACATCATGCGGGGTGAGCATGCGCCCGGCGGGGGTGATCGCCAGGATGTGATCGGCAAGATGGTCGTCAGATCGCACCAGGTCGAAATGCTGCAGGGCTTCGGTCAGCACCACACCCGGAGAAATGGCATTCACTACGATATTCTTGGGGGATAATTCCACTGCCAGGTAGCGGGTCAGGGCTTCGATTGCCGCTTTGCTCGCCCCCACCACCACGTAATCCGGTAAAACCCGTCCCGCTCCCGGGCTGGAGATGCTGACAATGGCTCCGCCGCCGCGTGACTCCATCAGCGCCGCCGCCCGCTGGGCCATGAACAGCAGGGAGCGGGCATTGATGTTGAGCGTCCAATCCCACCCTTTGGGTTTTTGTTCCATCACCGGGCGGTTGTAGCCGGAGGCAGCATTGTGGATGAGGAAGTCCAGCCCGCCAAACTGCTCCTGGATATCGTTGAACAGGCGCTCGATCGCTTCCAGGTCGCCGATATCTGCCTTGACCACCAGGGCGCGCCGGCCCATGGTACGGATCTGAGCTGCGGTCTGTTCAGCCGGAGGGCGATTGCGAAAGAAGTTGACCACGATATCCGCACCTAATGAGGCCAGGTGCAAGGCGATGGCTTTGCCAATCCCCCGGCCCGATCCGGTGATCAGTGCGATCTTGCCTGTGAACATACGTCTCCTGGTTGGCTAGCCGGCTTTAGACCCTGGCTGGCGCGGCTGAACTGAGGTATGGCGGCGGCGGATCTCAAACACGCGCAGCGCTGCCTCGATCTGGACACGGGCATCCATCTTGCTGCGACCGAAGCGGCGCTCAATGAACGTGATAGGAATCTCTTTGATGCGCATACCGAGCTTTTCAGCCAGGTAGCACATCTCGACCTGGAGGATATACCCGTTGGAATGGATCCGCTGCATCCCCAATCGCTGCAGCGCGCTGGCCTGCCAACACTTGAAGCCGGCGGTGGCATCTTTGGTCTGTGTCCCCAGAATCAGATGTACCCACACGGAGTTGGCCCACCAGCTGAGGAACCTACGCCACCAAGGCCAGCGTTCGTCCAACTTGCCGCCGCGCACATAGCGTGACCCGACCACCACGTCATATTCCGGGATTAGGGCCAATAATTGCGGCACATACTCTGGGGAATGGGAAAAATCTGCATCCATCTGGATGATGAACTGGGCGCCATGCTGGATAGCCCAGGTAAAGCCTTGCACGTAGGCGGTACCCAAACCTTGCTTGCCAGGGCGGTGCATCACGTGGAAGCGATCAGGATATTGGCTGGCGAGCTGATCAGCCAGCTGCCCTGTGCCGTCAGGGGATGCGTCATCGACGATCAAGATTTCCAATTCCGCTAGGGGCAGCGCAAACAGGGCTGTGGTGATCGCCGGCAGGTTGTCTGCTTCATTGAAGGTGGGGATGACGATAATCGTTTTGTTCATTCTTTTTCCAATTGCCAGGAAAGGTATCTGCAAGCCCACGCTGAGTGCGGTCTTAAATGTCGATGCGTCGGAATCAGGATAATTTCTTGGCTGCCTGCCACAGCGCTTCCATCTCGTCCAGCGACAGGTCGGTGAGGGCGCGACGTTGTTGGCGAGCACTTTGCTCAATGTAGCCAAAGCGCCGGCGGAAGCGCAGGTTGGTTTCGCGCAGTGCGCTCTCCGCATCGATATCGCAGCGCCGGGCCAGGTTCACCAGGGCAAAGAGCAGGTCGCCGATCTCAGCCATGCGTGATGGATCATCCGGCGCATTGATGAACTCGGCACATTCTTCACAAATCTTGTCCACCACGCCCTGGATATTGGGCCAGTCAAAACCGACCCGGGCAGCGCGACCCTGGATCTCCTGCGCCTGGGTGAGGGCGGGCAGCGCCAGCGCGACACCATCCAGCAGCCCTTTCTCGGCTTCGCCATTGCTCTCTCGCTCGGTGGCTTTGAGTTTTTCCCAGTTTTGCAGCACATTGCCCACGCCATCCACCTGCCAATCCCCGAATACATGCGGGTGCCGGCGGACGATCTTATCGTAAATACCTTTGATCACCTGCGACATGGTGAACTCGCCGGATTCGGCCGCGATCTGTGCATGCAGCACGATCTGCAGCAGTAAATCGCCAAACTCCTCGCTCATGTGCTGGGGATCGTCTGCATCCAGCGCGGACAGCGCCTCATAGGTTTCTTCCAGCAGGTGAGAGCGTAGCGTTTGATGCGTCTGCTCTCGATCCCACGGGCAGCCATCCGGGGCGCGCAGCCGGGCAATGATCTCTTGGAAGGACTCAAAGGAGGTCCCTGATTGTAGCGCAGGCAGGAACAGGGTAGTGAGCAGACCGATATGCGGCGATCGATCGATCTCGTACAGCGGCAGCGCCTCGACAATCTGCTGTGCGCTGCCCGCGGCATGCACCAGCCGCACCGGGTGTTCGTCGGGATACACTTCCATCAAGGTCAGCTTGACGTCCGAAGCCACAGAAGCGGAATGGATTTGGGCGATCAGTACCGGGACATCAGGAGGGAAGGGGGGCACCAGGGCGTCGACAAGCAGTAAGGCATCGACGATCGCGGTGTGCGGTAGAGGATCGATGTTCAGGGCGGTAAATGTGGGTTCCAGGAAGCTCAAACCTTCGATAACGCGCACGGGCAATCCAGCCTGGGCAGCCTGGCGGGCAATCTCCGGGCAGGTTGCTTCCGCGATGAAAGGGTGACCGGGCACGGCGTACACCACGCCCTGGGGACGCTTGCCGAGCTCGAGCACACGCGCTACGATATGCGCATAGACATGCTCGAAGGATCTTCCTGCTCATATATAGCATCAAAGGAATGTACCTGCAGCGCAGGTGGCAGTCCCTGGACGACGGGATGCTGCCGGGTGCGCAGATATATTTCGGGGAGAGTTTCGAGAAGCTGCCAGGCCTGGCGGGTAAGCAGTGCCGGATCGCCAGGTCCGAGGCCGAGCAAGGTGATGCCAGGAGAGTCCATTGATCACGGGGTGGGCCATAAACCGGAATTTGCGGAGGCAGGACCTCCGCAAATTCCCGTCAGGCTGGTAAAAAAATATGATCTAGCGTTTGGTGTAAGTCGGTGCCTTGCGAGCGCGCTTGAGCCCGGGTTTCTTGCGTTCCTTGACCCGTGGGTCACGGCTGAGAAATCCACCCTGGCGCAGTGCTGAGTGAACATCGGGCTTCATCAGCACAATTGCGCGTGCCAGGCCCATTTTGACGGCGGATGTCTGGCCGGTTGGGCCACCACCCTGGACCATCACGGTGATGTCCAGCTGTGAGCGGTCTTCACCGGCAGTCGCCAGTGTCGACAGGATGATTTCCGAATCGCCAACGCGGGTGAAGTATTCTTCCAGTTGCTTTTCGTTGACAAGAAATGTTCCGGAACCGCTGGCAACCCGCACACGGGCCGAGCTTTCTTTGCGGCGACCGATACCTTCATAATACTGAGTGGTCATTCGAACTCCTTAGTCTCTGGGCAGACAGCTAGTTAAGCGGCCTGGGATTCTGGGCAGTGTGGGGGTGCTCAGGTCCAGCATAGATTTTGAGCTTTTTGATCAGCTTGCGGCCGAATTTGTTGTGCGGCAGCATACCCCAAACCGCACTGCGCAGCACCCGATCTGGGCGCGTGGCAAGCTGCCGGCGCAGGGTGATGTTTTTGATCCCACTGGGATGTCCGGAGTGATGGTAGTACCTTTTATCTTCCAACTTCGCTCCGGTCACGCGCACCAGCTCTGCGTTGATCACCACCACGAAATCACCTGTATCCATACCCGGGGTGAATTGCGGTTTGTTTTTGCCAAGTAAAACACTGGCAATTTTTGCCGCCACACGGCCTAACAGCTGGTCATTAGCGTCTACCAGCACCCATTCATTTACCAGTTCACTGGCTTTTGGGATGTATGTCTTTTGCACGTCATAATCTCCATAATCCTGACCTGAGCCTCATCACCAGGTGGGTGAGACGTCATCGTCAGCTGTAGTTTGTTCAATATCCAGATCCTCGTCCAGCGATAAGACCTCCGGGGGGTAGCCCACGGCGACCAAAGTCAATCCACAGGCTGGCGCCAGTCCATGCCTGAGCAAACTGCCTTTTCCGGGCAGCTCCTCGGGTAGGTGCAGCGCTTGCCTGATGCTTTCTGGCTCGAGCCTTGCCTGCCCAACCTGCACCTGTGTGTGCACCAGGCGGCGCACCATGTGGTACAGAAAGGCCTGGGCGGTGATCTCGAAGACGAGATACGGCGTCTGCTCCCACCAGGCAGCCTGGAAAACCGTTCGCACGGTACTGCTGACGGGCCGGGGCGGGGTACCGAAAGCAGCGAAATCATGCGTGCCGATCAACAGGCTGGCAGCTTCTTGCAGGCAGGAGAGCTCAGCGGCGGGCCAGATTTGCCAGGCATAACGGTCCAGCAGCGGTTGCCGTACCGGCTGGCAGTAGATCTGATAGCGGTAGCGGCGCCAGGCGGCATGGTAGCGCGGGTGAAACCTCGGATTGACCATACTGACTGACTGCACCGCCATATCTGCCGGCAGCAAACCGTTAAGTGCTTGCTGCAGCTCGCTGATTGGATGCGGCCAATCCAGGTCAAAAGCGATCACCTGACCGGATGCGTGTGCTCCGCTATCGGTGCGGCCGGCTGCCAGGATGGCACGGCCTTGCCAGTTCAGGCGCCTGAGGGCGCTTTCCAACTCGCCCTGCACACTGCGGGCTTTGGCCTGCCTCTGAAAGCCCTTGAAAAGAGAGCCATCGTAGGCGAGGATAATCTGGTAACGTACCATTGTAAGAAGGAGCAGGCTGTGGGATGAAAATCAGAGCCTGAACCAGCTTTCTTTCAAAACGTTAATCTTCAACCAATTCGAGCAAAACGATTTCCGCCGCATCGCCAAGGCGCGGGCCAAGCTTCATGATGCGGGTGTAGCCACCGGGGCGTTCCGCAAAGCGTGGGGCGATTTCGTCGAACAGTTTGTTCACCATCAGGGGATTGCTCAGACGGGCAGCTGCCAGCCGGCGGGCGTGCACCATAGCTGCATCGCCTTCTTTCACGCCGTTCTTCGCCAGGGTGATCAAGCGCTCGGCCTGACCGCGCACCGCCAGTGCTTTGGTGTGGGTGGTTTTGATACTCTCATGTTCAAAGAGCTGGGCGATCAAGATACGGCGCAGCGCAGTGCGCTCGTCTTTTTGCCGTCCTAATTTTTTACCAACGATTCTATGTCGCATATCCAACTACTCCGCTTCATCTTCATGTTGATCTCGGAGATAACCTTTCTCACGCATCTTCAGACGTAGTTCGTCCAGGCTCTTCTCACCAAAGTTCCGGATAGACATGACCGCTTCTTCGCCTTTGTCCAGCAGCTCTAAAACTTCACCCACGGTGGTGATGCCAGTTCGCTTGAGCGAGTTGAACACGCGCACCGAAAGGTCCAGGTTTTCGATTGGGGTTTCGATCATCTCACTGGTGAGGTGATCTTCTTCTCCGGCAACTTCGGTGATCGCCGCCAGGGTTTCTTCGCTGATGCCAGCCAGATGGCGCAGGTGGTCGATCAATATTTTGGCCGCTGTGCTGAGCGAGGTCTCGGGCGAGATTGTTCCATCCGTCCAGATCTCCAGGATCAATTTATCGTAATTTGTACTTTGTCCAACCCGGGCCGAGGTGACTTCCCAATTTACCCGGCGGATGGGGCTGTAGATCGCGTCTACCGGTAGCTCTCCGATGGGCAGGCGGCCGGTGCGATCATCCGCGGGCGAATAGCCACGGCCGCGTTCGACCGTCATGTCGATCTCTAATCGGGCTTTTGGATCGTCCACCGAAAAGAGATACAGTTCCGGATTGATGATCTCCACCTCTGGTGGAGCGATGATGTCCGCCGCGGTAACGGTGCCATCTCCCTGCACCTCCAGGTGCAGATGGGCGCTGTCGACGTCAAAGATGCGCATGCGCAGCTGCCTGATCTGCAGCATGACGCGGATCACATCTTCCCGTACACCGGGGATCTCGCTGAATTCATGCTGCACATCCGCAATACGCACGGATGTCACTGCAGCACCATCCAGCGATGACAGCAATACCCGGCGTAGGGCATTGCCCAGGGTGATCCCGTAGCCGTGTTCTAACGGACCGATGAAAAACTTGCCATAATTGCGAGCTTCAGCTTCCCGCTCGATTTTTGGCGTTACCATGTTGCTTATACCTAACACAGTTCACCTCTTCCCCGCGCGCCACACGCTGCAGGCTGGTGGTCCTTCCAAGAGATGGAAAGTCAGGCAGCCTGCACCATGTGACTTGGTTAGCGCGAATAGTACTCAACGATCAACTGTTCGCCCAGGTTGGCATCAATTTCAGCACGTTCGGGCATGCGGATAACCGTCCCGGCCAGGCCGCTTAGATTGCGGCTCAGCCAGTTGGGGACGTTGCGGGGTTCAGCCAGGTCTGGTAGCTCTTTGAAGAGCGGGCGCTTGAGCGAACCCGGACGTACCGAAACGGTATCGCCAACGGCTAGCAGCATCGACGGAATATCCGTACGGCGGCCATTGACGGAAAAGTGACCATGTGTAACCAACAAGCGGGCTTTGGCCCGGCTGTCCGCGTATCCCAGGCGGTAGATGACGTTGTCCAGGCGGGATTCGAGGATCTGTAGCAGGTTCAGGCCGGTCAGGCCGCGCCGCTTGAGAGATACAGTGTAATAACGATGGAACTGGCGTTCAAGCACACCATACACGCGGCGCGCCTTTTGCTTGGCGCGCAGCTGGCGGGCGTAGTCCGACTCGCGTTTGCGGCGGAATTGAGCGCCCTTACCATGCATGCCCGGCGGGATAGCTGCGCTTTTCAAAAGAGCACTTCGGGGTATAGCAGCGTGCACCCTTCAGGAAAAGCTTTTCACCTTCGCGGCGGCATAATTTACATACTGGCCCACGATACTTTGCCATAAATTCTTACCTCATAAATCCTTAGTATTAGACCCGGCGTTTCTTGGGAGGCCGGCATCCGTTGTGCGGGACGGGGGTCACGTCGGTAATCGAGGTAACCCTGACACCCGCGGCCTGTACGGCGCGGATAGCGTTCTCGCGACCGGGTCCAGGCCCTTTGACGAATATCTGCACTTCCTGCAGACCGAACTGCTGCGCATTTTTCATCGCTTGCTCAGCAGCCACGCGGGCAGCAAAAGGCGTGCTCTTGCGAGAGCCTTTGAAGCCGGATTGTCCAGCGCTGGCGCTGGTGACCGCGTTGCCTTGGGTATCCGTCACAGTGACAATCGTGTTGTTGAAGGTCGCCAGGATGTGCACCTGCCCGGAAGACAAAACTCGTTTGACCTTGCGAGCGCTTTTTCGGCGTCCCGTGGTTGCAGTTTGAGCCATAGAACCTCTCTTGTCTCCTTACAATTATTTCTTGGTCGCGCCACGCCGGCGTCCGCGTCCGGCAACGGTCTTCTTAGGACCCTTGCGCGTGCGGGCGTTGGTGCGAGTGCGCTGACCACGGGCGGGGAGATTGCGGCGGTGCCGCAGGCCGCGGTAACAGCCGATTTCAACCAGCCGCTTGATGTTCATTTGCACCTGGCGGCGCAGATCACCTTCGACTTTGTAATTCTGACCGATGTATTCACGCAGCAGGGCGACATCTGCATCGGTCAAATCTTTGATGCGCGTATCGGGATTAACACCGGTAAAGCGCAAGATGTTATTGGCGCGCGTGCGGCCAATACCAAAAATGTATGTCAGTCCAATTTCAACCCGCTTGTTGCGGGGGAGGTCAACGCCTTCAATACGGGCCATATTTTTTATCCCTGTCGCTGCTTGTGTTTTGGATTGTCGCAAATGATGTACAAGCGACCTTTACGCTTGACGACCTTGCACTTGGCGCAGCGCTTTTTGATTGATGATGAAACTTTCATATGTTACTCCTTAGCTTCCTTCGTACGTTCGTTCTTTTAAAGCCAAAGTGTTGATTATACATTTCATTGCCATATTCGTCCAGCCCAATTAATCGGGCAGGGTCAACAACAGCGGCTCACCCTCGGTCACGGCAACGGAATGCTCATAATGTGCAGTGAGCGAACCGTCAGCAGAGACCACTGTCCATTGATCAGGCATCACACGGGTGCGGTAAGTTCCCACCAGCACCATCGGCTCCAGCGCTATGGTCATCCCTGGGCGCAGGATCATCCCGCGACCGGCGATGCCATAGTTCGGAACCTGAGGGCCTTCATGCATCTGCCTGCCCACTCCATGTCCGGTGTATTCGCGGGTAACGTGGAAGCCGTAGGATTCTACGTACTTTTGAATTGCCGCCGAGACATCTCCTACCCGGTTGCCTGCCCGCATCTGGCGAATGCCTTCATAGAGAGCTTGCTCCGTCACTTCGATCAGCCGGCGGGCCTCAGGGGAAATGTCACCAACACCTACGGTAATGGCAGCATCGCCCACGAAACCCTCGAATGTGGAGCCGCAGTCAATGGAGATCACATCGCCTGCTTGCAGTTTTCGCTTGCCTGGGATGCCGTGCACCAGCTCTTCATTGATGCTGGTGCAGATCGTCGCTGGGTACGGGTAAGGCCCTGGATATCCCTTGAAGGTAGGGATAGCGCTGTTTTTACGGATGACTTCTTCGGCGGCGGCATCAAGTTCTGCCGTGGTTACGCCGGGGTGGATCATCTGCCGTACAGTCTGCAGGGTTAGTGCATTGATGCGGCCCGCTTGCCGCATAACGGCTATTTCTTGCGGGCTTTTCAATACAATGTTACGTTCCCAGCTCATGATTTACCTGTTGCTTGGCAAGGCAGCCAATAAATTGGCTGTAACCTGTTCGATGGGTAGGATACCATCGACTTCAACCAGCAAGCCGCGCTGCTGGTAGTAGTCGATTAACGGTTTCGTTTGTTCAAGGTACACGCGGATGCGGCGTGACACCGTTTCCGCTTTATCATCTTCCCGCTGGTACAGCTCAGAGCCGTCGATATCACAGCGCCCCGGCTGCTGCGGCGGGTTGTATTTTTCGTGAAAGATGTGACCTGCCTGACGGCAAGTCCAGCGCCCGGTTAATCTTTCAATCAGCACCTGTTCAGGAACACTGATGTAAGGCACACAATTAACCGCACCACCTAAATCGTCCAGCATCTTGCTCAGGGCTTCTGCCTGGGCGGGGGTGCGGGGGAAACCATCCAGCAGCGCGCCGTTCTGGCAGTCTGGGCGAGACAGGCGTTCGCGGATCATGGCGATGGTCACATCGTCTGGAACCAGCTCGCCTTTGTTCATGAATCCTGCTGCCAGTTTGCCCAGCTCGGTCTCTTTTTTCAGGTTTTCCCGAAAGATATCGCCAGAGGAGATATGGGGCAGGCGAAGATGCTCCGAGATTGCCTGTGCCTGGGTGCCTTTACCGGCACCGGGAGGACCGAGCAAGATGATGTAAGAGTTCATCCCAGCCTCTAGCGCACCAACAGTGAGTCGTCGTAACCGTGCAGCTTCAGGTCAGCATCGATGCTGAAGAAGGTATCCCGCACCACGCCGACAACGATCAGCAAACCAGAGGATGAAGTGAGCAGTAAACCGCCTGAGTTCTGGCCAAACGGGATGAGCGCGGTCAGCAGCCAGGGCAAGACAGCCACAATTCCGAGGAAGACCGCGCCAGGCAGGGTGATCCGGCGCAGCACTTTGGTGAGGTAGCGCTGTGTGGGCGCACCGCGGCTAACGCCGGGTATCTGTGCCCCCACTTTCTTCAGGTTCTCACCGTAGTTTTGCTGGGCAAACAACACATCGGTATAGAAGAAGGCGAACAATACCACCATGAAGAAGTACATGATCCAATAGGCGCTGCCATTGCCGCCAAACAAGTTGACTACGTTTTGGGCAAAGGTGGCGATCCCTTCATTGCTCACCTGGGTGAAGAAGGATGCGATGATCGATGGGAAGGTGAGCAGCGACTGGGCGAAGATGATCGGGATCATGCCTGCCATGTTGACCATCAGAGGCAGGGTGCCTTTGACAGGCATTGACATACGGGCGCCGACGCGCCGTCCAGGATACATCACCGGTACATTGCGTCGTCCTTGCTGGACGAAGACGATGGCAAAAATGGTAGCCACGGTGATCAACAGCATGAAGACCAGGCCAATCCAACGGTTTGCCTCATCGTTATACATCGCCACGATGGAGGCAGGGATACGTGAGACGATGCCGGCGAAGATGATCAGTGAGAGACCCTGGTTGCGCAGACCAAACTCGGAGATCAATTCTCCCAGCCAGATGGCAAACATGGTGCCCGCCGTCATCGCCAGGATCACAGTGAAGGAAGGCAAGAAATTGGCCAACCCGAAGTCCGCAACGACCGGTTCAGTAAGTCCCAGGCGAGTGGCGGTGGAGTTGAAAATATTCACCTGCCCGATGGCTTGCAGCGCCGACATGGGAACAGCCAGGTAATATGTCCACCTCTCCTGCCACTTCTGGCCCTCGCGTGGGTCATCCTGCATCCGTTTTTGCCAGGAGGGGATGATCGGGGTGAGTAGCTGCAGGATAATCTGAGCGGTAATGTACGGGTATACACCCATCGCCAGCAGCGAGAATTTGGATACCGTACCGCCGGAGAGCAGATCTAACAGGTTGATCAGCTGCCCGGTAGGGTCATTCGATTGCAAAATCAAGCTGATCATATCCCGGTTGGCACCAGGAACGGGGACATGGCAAGCCAGCCGGTATATTGCCAGGATGAGCAAAGTAATGAGCAACTTGCGCCGGATGTCTTTGGCAGTCCAGAGATAACGCCAGGCAGACCGTTTCATGGGTTCGGCTCCTTATGGTACTGGGATTACTTCCACACTGCCGCCGGCGGCCTCAACTTTTGCCAGCGCACTTTTAGTGATCCGGTGGACGCGCACCTTCAGGGCAGCGCTAATATCTCCGCGGCCCAGGATGGCGACCGGTTTACGCGGGTCACGCAACAGTTGAGCTTCGGCGAGGATCTGGGGGGTGATTTCGCTGCCCGCCGGGAAGGCGGAGAGCTGGTCCAGGTTGACCTCGTTGTACCGGGTGCGATTGATCGGCGAGAAGCCTTCACCCCGCATAAAAGGCAAGCGGCGGTAAAAAGGCAGATTGCCGCCCTGGTGATACAGGCGACCTGGTTTACCAGCGCGAGCGCCCATACCTTTGGTTCCGCGGCCGGCGGTTTTTCCCCGCCCGGCAGAGGTACCGCGCCCAACCCGCACGCGATCTTTCTTGGACCCTTCTTGAGGTTTCAGATCGTGTAGTTTCATAAGATTATTCCTCCACCAACACCAGGTGGTTCACTTTGTAGAGCATACCACGCAGGGTGGGGGTGTCGAGATGTTCAACCGTCTGGTGTAGGCGGCGCAAACCCAGCGCACGGACCGTAGCTTTGTGCTCTTTGGAGTAGCCAATTGCACTGCGCACCAGTGTAATGCGGATTATTTTTTCGGTAGGTTCAGATTTATTGGACATGCTTTCTGCGCTCCCAGAATGGGGTCACGTCCTTGATATCCTTACCGCGCCGGGACGCTTCTTCTTTGGTAGATTTCAGCTGGTCTAGCGCTTTCGCGGTGGCATACACCACATTGAGCATGTTATTGCTGCCCAATGACTTGGTGAGGATGTCGGATATGCCCACAGCTTCGAGGACGGCGCGCACACCGCCGCCGGCAATTACCCCGGTTCCCGGGGAGGCAGGCTTGAGCAGCACCTGAGCCCCGCCAACCCGGCCAATCACCTCATGCGGAATGGTTCGGCCGAACAGGTTGACTTTGTGCATATTGGTGCGAGCCTTCTCTGAGGCTTTGCGCATTGCATCGGGTACGGTGTTAGCTTTGCCGACACCGACCCCGACGCTGCCTTTGTTATCGCCAACGACGACGGTTACCCGGAAGGAGAAGCGCCGGCCGCCTTTAACGACCTTGGCTACTCTACCGATTTCAATAACACGCTCGTCTAACTCTTGTTGCTCGAATTCAGCACTTGGATAGTCTGTCATGCTATTCTCCATCTGCGATTAAAACTTCAGGCCGCCTTCGCGGGCGCCGTCAGCCAGCGCTTTGACCCGACCGATATACTTGTACCCGCCGCGGTCAAAAGCCACTTCCGTGATACCTTTGGCCTGGGCACGTTCGGCAATTGCTTTGCCAACCATTCGGGCTTGTTCGATCCGCTTGTGACCTTTTAGCTGTTCGCGCAGTTCCTGGTCAATTGTGGATGCTGAAACCAGGGTGTTGCCAGCTACATCGTCAATCACCTGAACGTAGATCTCATTCAGGCTACGGTAGACGTTCAAACGCGGGCGGGTTGATGTGCCTGAGATGCTCTTGCGCACACGCACATGCCGACGAACGCGGGCGGTGTTGCGGGATTTGTTTTTACTGGCCATATTTTATCCCTTACCTGACTTACCAGCCTTGCGGCGGATGGTCTCTTCGAGGTATTTGATGCCTTTACCCAGGTAGGGCTCGGGCGGGCGTACTTTCCGGATATCAGCTGCCATCTGTCCTACTTGCTGCTTATCCGCACCGAGAACTTTGATCTGGCGGGTCTTGGCATCGACTTCGAAGCTAAGCCCGGCAGGGGGTTCTATAATTACTGGGTGGGAATAGCCCACGTTGAGTACCAGGTTCTTGTTTTGCACTTCCGCACGATACCCGACGCCGTTGATTTCCAGAATGCGATTAAAACCAGTGGATACACCGGTGACCATATTCTGGATCAGCGCGCGCGTGGTGCCATGCAGCGAACGGTGCTGGCGTTCATCCGAGGGGCGCTGGACAAGGATGTGACCATCTTCAAGCTTCACGGTCATAACCGCCGGGAAGGTATGTTCCAGCGTTCCCTTCGGTCCAGTAACACGGATCAGCGTGCCCTGGATATCAATTTCTACTTTAGGTGGTACGACCACCGGCAAACGACCTATTCTTGACACAGTTGCCTCCGTCTTACCACACTTTAGCCAGGATTTCGCCGCCAACACCAAGCTGGCGGGCGCGCTGCCCCGTCATCACACCCTTTGGGGTAGAGATGATGGCAATGCCCATCCCCGAGAGCACCCAGGGAATTTCCTGCTTGCCGGTGTATACCCGACCACCGGGCTTGGAAATGCGCTCTAAACCGGTGATCACGGAGCGACGCTCACGTCGCTCACCGACGTACTTCAAGCGGATGCGCAACACTTTGTGGCTGGGGTGGTTGCTATCTTCAACAGTTTCGATGCCGCTGATATAGCCTTCTTCCTTCAAAATCTGGCCAATTGCAGCTTTGATCTTGGAGTGCGGCATGGCAACGCTGGTATGACCAGCCATCACGGCATTCCGAATTCTTGTCAACATATCCGAGATTGGATCTGATACAGACATTCTAATATTCCTCCGCCCGGTTACCAGGATGACTTTACAACGCCAGGGATTTTGCCCTCAAGCGCGAGCTCGCGGAAGCAAATCCGGCACAGACCGAACCGGCGAATATAGCCGCGCGGGCGGCCGCAGATTTTGCAGCGATTGCGAACCTGGGTTGGATACTTCCGGCGCATTTCTCGATACTTCATGCACTTCTGAGCCATTAGTTGCCTTCCTTCCTGAACGGCATGCCGAGCATTTCCAGCAGCTGCCTGGCTTCGTCATCATTGCGCGCGGTGGTCACGATTGAAATTTCGAGGCCGCGTAATTTATCGATCTTGTCGTACTCGATCTCAGGAAAAACCAACTGCTCGCGCAGCCCAAGGGTGTAATTGCCGCGCCCATCGAACGAGTCCGGAGATACACCCCGGAAATCGCGCACGCGGGGCAGCGCAATCTTCATCAAGCGGTCCAGGAACGACCACATCCGCTCACCACGCAGCGTCACCTTAACACCAATCGCCCGGCCTTCGCGCAGCTTGAAGTTAGCAATGCTCTTGCGGGCTTTGGTGATCACTGGTTTCTGACCGGTAATTTTGATCATGTCACCCACGGCAGCCTCAAGAGTTTTGGCATTTTCCAAAGCCTCTCCAACCCCAATGTTGACCACGACTTTGGTGACGCGTGGGATCTGCATCACATTGTCCAGGCCCAGGGATTTCAGCAAAGCAGGCGCAATTTCTTTTTTGTAATTTTCATACATCGCATGACTCATGTTCTTACTCCAAACCAGCTACCTAATCTATCGCCTTGCCGCAGTTCTTGCACAGCCGTTTGCTCTCGCCACCCGTGCGTTCAATAGCAACCCGGGTAGTCTTATCGCATTTCGGGCAGACCAACATGACATTGCCGATCGCCATTGCAGCCTCAAACTCGATAATGCCAGGTTTCATTGTGCGGCCTTGCGCCTGGGTCTGTTTCTGGTGTTTTTTTCGAATGTTGATGCCTGCCACTACGATTCTGCCTTCTTCGGGCAGGACTTTGATCACTTTGCCGCGGCGACCTTTATCTTGTGCGCGGCCACTGATCACTTCAACGGTATCATCTTTACGGATCTTTACTCTCACGGTTCTCGCTCCTGATCCATTGGCCTTAGAGTACTTCTGGGGCCAGTGAAACAATTTTCATAAAGCCTTTTTCACGTAATTCGCGAGCCACCGGGCCGAAGATGCGCGTGCCTTTCGGGTTTTGCCCGTCAGTATCCAGGATTACGGCGGCATTGTCATCGAATTTTATATACGACCCGTCATCCCGCCGCCATTCCTTGGTGCAGCGTACGATAACAGCCTTGACAATGTCGCTTTTCTTGACGCTCCCCTGGGGGGCAGCTTCTTTCACAGTAGCTACAACAATATCACCAACGCGACCATAGCGGCGGCGGGAACCACCCATCACATGGATGACCAGCAGTTCACGCCCGCCGGTATTATCGGCGACTTTTAGCTTGCTTTCTTGCTGGATCATGGTTAAGCCTCCGGCTTTGGTTCACCAACGCCAATGGTATGGCGCAGGATTTCTTCGACCACCCAGTGCTTGTTCTTGGAGATCGGCCGGCTTTCCACAATGCGTACCTCATCGCCAACCTGGCAGCCTAACTCATCGTGCGCCATAACGCGATGGCGGCTGTTGACTACCTTCTTGTAGAGCGGGTGGCGGAAGGTGCGCGATATTTCTACCACAACTGTTTTTTGCATGCTGTTACTGGTGATAAAACCAGTCATGCGGCGGCGGTTATTCATTGCTCACCTCGCTATCAGGATTTTGCTGGCGCTCTAGCATGATGGTGTACAGGCGTGCAATCTCTCGGCGCATCTGGCGCAGGCGAGTGAAATCTTGCAGCTCGCCGGAGGCTTGCTGAAAGCGCAGTTTCATTAGTTCTTCTTTCTTATCGTTCAATTCGGCGCGCAGCGCCTCATCGGACAGGTCGCGGATCTCTCTTAGTTTCATGACTCATTACCTCCCGCGATGATGTCGTAGCGGCCGACGATCTTGGTTTTGATGGCCAGTTTATACTGCGCCAGGCGCAGTGCCTCGCGGCATTCGCTTTCTGGAAGTCCACCGCCAATCTCGAACATGATCCGCCCAGGTTTAACCACGGCAACCCAGAATTCTACGTTGCCCTTGCCTTTACCCATGCGAGTTTCAGCCGGTTTGCGGGTTACGGGCTTGTCTGGGAAGATGCGTATCCACATTTTCCCACGGCGGCGCAGTGAGTGCACAATTGCCCGGCGGGCAGCTTCGATCTGCCGGGCGGTGACCCACCCGGGCTCAAGCGCTTGCAAGCCGAAATCACCAAAGTGAACTTCAACCCCCCGCAGCTCGGTGCCCTTCATGCGACCGCGCATTTGTTTTCTGTACTTCATTCTTTTTGGCATTAACATGGCAACAACCCTCGCTACTCGCTGACGTAAACGCCTTCGGTCGATTCAACCTGTTCTTCGAGGGCAGGCAGAACGTCGCCACGGTAAATCCATACCTTGACGCCAATACGACCGTAGGTGGTCAGTGCTTCTGTTTGATAATAGTCAATGTCGGCGCGCAGGGTAGCGCGGGGAACACGACCTTCGCGCATGTTGACCACGCGGGCCATTTCAGCGCCGCTCAAGCGACCACCCACTTCCACGCGGATGCCCAGGGCACCCTGGCGCATGGCTTGTTGGATGGCGCGCTTCATCGCGCGCTGGTAGCTGATCCGCCGTTCCAGCTGCTCGGCAATGTTGGTGGCAACCAGGAATGCGTCAAGATCGGGGGCTTTGATCTCTTTGATTTCCAGATCGATCTTCTTGCCGACCATCGCTTCCAGCTGCTGGCGGAGCTTCTTCACGCTCTCGCCTTTGCGGCCAATCAACACACCGGGCTTGGCAGTGTGGACCACGATCTTTACTTTGCCCGGGAAACGCTCGATTTCAATCCGGGAAATTCCAGCTTTGGGGGCTTCGCTGCGCACCAGATCGCGCAATGCAAAGTCTTTGTGCAGCTGTTCCACGTATTCTTTGCCTTCGGCGTACCAACGGCCTTCCCACGTTTTGTTGATCCCAAGACGGTAACCAATCGGATGAACTTTTCGACCCATACTATCTCCTTGCTTCTTGCGGATTGCTCGGGACACAGCCCACGCTGTGCTCGGGCAATGCAGTCTGGCTTAGCTTTCCTTCTCCCGAAGGATGGCAGTGATATGTGCTGAACGGCGCAGCCAGGGTTTGAACCGGCCGCGCGGGCCGAACCGCCGCCATTTGCGGGTGGGGGCCTCGTCGGCGTAGATGCGGAAAACGAACAGGTCATCCCGGCTGACACCGAAATTCTCTTCTGCGTTCGCCGCAGCGGAGGCCAGCAGCTTATATACTGGTCCAGCTGCCCGGTTGGTCATGAATTTCAGCATATTCAGGGCCTCGATTACTTCTTTACCGCGCACCATGTCCACGATCAGACGGACTTTTTGGGCAGAGATAGGGATGGCGCGCGCCTCTGCATGAATGTTATGGCCTGCCATAGATTAACTCCCTTTCTTTACCTTTTTCTCAGCCAGGTGTCCCCGGAACAGGCGGGTGGGGGCAAATTCGCCCAACCGGTGCCCGACCATGTTCTCGGTGATGTAAATAGGCACGTGCCGGCGTCCGTCATGGACAGCGACCGTATGTCCTACCATCTGTGGGAAGATGGTGCTGGCGCGGCTCCAGGTGCGGATGACTTTCTTCTCGCCGCGCTCATTCATGGTTTCAATTTTCTTTAGTAGTTTCGGCGCCACAAAGGGCCCTTTTTTCAGAGATCGTCCCATTCTCTCATCTCCAACGTCGTGTTTGGATGGCTAAGCAGGATACTGCTTGAGCCTGATCCTAGCGGCGGGTCTTCCCACGCCGGCGCACGATGTATTGATCAGTCTTTTTATTGCGGCGGGTCTTGTACCCACCAGCGGGTCGGCCCCACGGAGTCTTCGGACCGGGCATACCAATCGGTTGTCGGCCTTCACCACCACCATGCGGGTGGTCGCGGGGCGACATGGCTGTACCACGCACGGTTGGGCGAACACCCAGATGGCGTTTTCGTCCAGCCTTGCCCAATTTGATATTGCTGTGTTCCAGGTTGCCTACCTGGCCGATGGTGGCATAACAAGATTGGCGTACCAGCCGGACTTCGCCGGAGGGCATGCGTACCTGGGCGTAGTCGCCTTCTTTTGCCAACAGCTGAGCGGCCGAACCTGCCGACCGTACCATCTGTGCACCGCGCCCCTCTTGAACTTCCAGGGCGTGTACCAGCGTACCCACCGGTATATTGGCGATTGGCAGGCAGTTTCCCGTCCGGACTTCGGCCTTGGGGCCTGATATGACGGTATCGCCGACTTTCAGGTCAACCGGGGCGAGGATGTAGCTCTTCTCGCCATCGGTATAGTAGAGCAGAGCCAGGCGTGCAGTGCGGTTGGGGTCATACTCGATCGCAGCTACCCGGGCGGGCATGTCGTGCTTGCTGCGCTTGAAATCAACAATGCGGATTTGCTGCCGGTTGCCGCCGCCCTGATGGCGAACGCTAATGCGACCATGTGCATCGCGCCCGGCATGCTTTTTACGGGGAATAATCAGCGAGCGCTCAGGTTTGCTCTTGGTAATTTCTTCAAATGTGTAACCGGTCATCCCACGCATGGAGGGGGTTACCGGCTTGAATTTTTTGATGGCCATCACTTCACCCCTTCAAAAAGATTAATGGTGTCACCTGGTTGCAGTGTGACGATGGCTTTTTTATACCCGCTGCGGCGGACCTTGACGCGGCGGCTTTTCCAGCGGCGCGTTCGCTTGGGCGGAACGTTGATCAAATTAACCCGGTTTACAGTCACCTCGAAGAGTGTTTCGATGGCATCCTTTACCAGGCCTTTGCTGGCATCAACACTGACTTCGAATACATATTGGTGCAGATTCGAATTCATGTAATTGGTCTTTTCGGTGACAATCGGGCGCTTCAGGACATCATAAATCGTGGACATATCGGCCTCCCGTTATCCTAAGTGGGCGGTGATGACATCCAGCGCCTTGAGCGGCAGGACGATCTTGTCGAAACCGAGCAGATCGCGGATGTTCAGGTAATTCGTCATCAGGATCTTCGCCTCGGGCAAGTTGTTGGTGGAGCGAATGATCAGTTCGTAGTCCGGATTCTTTTCGGGGATCAGGACCAGCGCACTGGCATTGCCGACCAGCTTGTTCAGGGCTTGGGCCATCAGGCGGGTTTTGGGTTCGGCCAGCATCAGCTCTTCCAGAACGACTATATTCTGTTCAGTGGCCTTGACCGAGAGGGCAGAACGCAGAGCAGCCTGGCGCATCTTGCGCGGCATGTCCATGGTGTAGCTGCGCGGTTTGGGGGTGTGAACTTTGCCACCACCGACAAACTGAGCGGCCCGGGTAGATCCTTGGCGAGCCCGGCCGGTGCCTTTTTGGCGCCATGGTTTACGACCGCCGCCGGATACCTCACCGCGGGTTTTCGTGCTGTGCGTTCCCAGGCGGATATTCGCCATCTGGCGGGTATATGCCTGGTGCATCAAATCCACATTGATTGGGGCTTCGAAGACCTGCGCCGGTAGTTCTACCGTGCGGGTCTTTTGGCCTTCCATGTTGAAAACATCTACTTCCATATCGATCTCTCCACTTTCCGGCTACTGCTTCCTGGTCTGTTTGATTTCAACCAGGCTGCCCTTGGCTCCGGGAACAGCGCCGTTGACGCCGATCAGGTTGCGCTCGGGATCGACCAGTACAACTTTAATGTTCTGGGTTGTAACGCGCTCGAAACCCATATGACCTGGCCCGCGGGCGCCTTTGTAAACCCGGCCCGGGGTGGTGGTAGAGCCACGCGAACCTGGCGCTCGCAGACGATCTGAAGCACCATGGGTCTTCGGGCCACCCTTGAAGTGGTACCGTTTTACCGCACCAGCAAAACCACGTCCCTTGCTTGTGCCAGAAATATCGACGAACTCACCGACGTTGAACATCGATACGGTCACGGTGTCGCCTTCGTTGAGTTCTGGGTTTTTCACCCGGAACTCACGCAAAAAGCGCAACGGAGGAAGATTGTTGCGCTTAAGGTGACCCAATTGACCACCGGTGAGACGTTTGGGTTTGATTTCATCAAAACCCAGTTGTACGGCCGAGTACCCATCCAGGCCTGGAAGGCGGATCTGGGTAACATAGCATGGCCCAGCTTCGATCAAAGTGACCGGGATAGCCCGGCCGATCTCATCGAAAATCTGGGTCATGCCGATTTTCTTGCCTATCAGCCCTTTCAACATCTCAATTTTCTCCTAAAAATATAGTTCGGGACTGTCAGCCAGGGCATGGCTGCATCATCCCTGAACGCAGTGCAGTCAGTCTGTCTGCCGCCGAGCTGAACGGTTGTGTGCGCTCGCGTGCAGAGCAGCTCTTGCGCTGCCTCAATAAAGGTTCTCTTGTTTACGTGCTAAGTGTCACGGTACTAAGTTCATCCGTGACACTTGGTGTGTAATCGCTGAACCTATATTTTAATTTCAATGTCCACACCCGCTGGCAGGTTCAAACGCATGAGCATATCAATGGTCTTGGAATCAGGATCCAGAACATCGATCAGCCGGTTATGGGTGCGAATTTCAAAGTGCTCGTGCGAGTCTTTATCGATAAAAGTCGAGCGACGAATTGTAAACCTTTCTTTCTTAGTTGGCAAGGGTACAGGACCAACTACTCTGGCACCAGTGCGCTCAGCGGTTTCTACAATGCGTTTGGCTGACTGATCAAGGACACGATGATCATAGGCCTTCAGACGGATGCGTATTTTTTGTTTTGCCATAGTTCCTAATCCAAATTTATCCAGATCATGCCAAAATCTTGGTGATCACGCCAGCGCCGACGGTCAGGCCGCCTTCACGAATGGCGAACTTGGAGCCTTGCTCCAGCGCCACCGGCACGATCAGCTCTACTTCCAGGTTCACATTGTCACCCGGCATCACCATCTCTACCCCTTCGGGCAGCTTGATATTGCCGGTCACATCCATAGTGCGGATGAAAAACTGCGGGCGATAGCCAGTGAAGAACGCCTTGTGCCGCCCTCCTTCTTCCTTGCGCAGCACGTACACTTCGCTCATGAACTTGGTGTGCGGGGTGATGCTGGCTGGCTTGGCGATCACCATGCCGCGCTCCACTTCTTCCCGGTTGATCCCCCGCAGCAGCAAGCCGCAGTTATCACCCGCCATGCCTTCGTCCAGCGACTTGTGGAACATCTCCACACCCGTCACCACCGAGCTCATGCTCTTTGGGCGCAGACCGACGATCTCTACCGGTTCACCAACCTTGATCTTGCCCCGGTCAACCCGCCCCGTCACCACCGTGCCGCGGCCTTTGATCGAGAACACATCTTCCACCGACATCATGAACGGTCTGTCGACATCGCGCACCGGCTCCGGAATGTATTCGTCCACTACCCGCAGCAGCTCTTTGATGCAGGCGTACTCCGGCGCATTCACATCCTTGCTCGTGCTCTCCAAGGCGTGCAGCGCACTCCCGCGTACGATCGGGGTCGCATCGCCCGGGAAGTTGTAATCGTTCAGCAGCTCGCGCAGCTCCAACTCCACCAGTTCCAACAACTCCTCATCGTCCATCATGTCGACCTTGTTCAGGAACACCACGATCGCCGGCACTTCCACCTGCCGTGCTAACAGCACGTGCTCGCGCGTCTGTGGCATCGGCCCGTCCGGCGCTGCCACCACCAGGATCGCCCCGTCAACCTGCGCTGCACCCGTGATCATGTTCTTAATATAGTCACGGTGCCCGGGCATGTCCACGTGCGCATAGTGCCGCTTCGCCGTCTGGTATTCCACATGCGCAATGTTGATCGTGATCCCGCGTTCCTTCTCTTCCGGCGCATTGTCGATCGAGTTCAAACGCCCGGAACTCGCCCAGTCCTGAAAACGCACAATACTTCGTGATCGCTGCAGTCAGGGTCGTTTTCCCGTGGTCGATGTGTCCCATCGTTCCCACGTTCATGTGCGGTTTGTTGCGTTCAAATTTTTGCTTTCCCATAAAGTCTCCTTATATCAAGCAAGCAATAAGGTGAAGGTATTCCATTTCCTACGCTAAGATCATTTTCGCCACATTCTCAGATACCTGGGAATAGTGGTCAAATTCCATTGTAAAAACACCGCGTCCTTGTGTCGACGAACGTAAATCGGTGGCGTAACCAAACATCTCTCCCAGCGGGACCATCGCAATGATCTCATGGGCATTTCCGGTGTGCATCTCGGTGCCCTGGATCTCACCGCGGCGGGCATTCAGCTGACCAATGATCTCGCCGAGGAACTCTTCTGGGGTGATCACTTCCACCTTCATGATCGGTTCCTGCAAAATGGGCGATCCACGATGGATGCCTTCTTTGAAAGCCATTGAGGCGGCCATTTTGAAAGCCATCTCGTTCGAGTCAACCTCGTGGAACGAACCACCATATAAACGGACTGCCATATCCACTACCGGATACCCGGCGAGAACGCCTGCTTCGGCTGATTCGCGCACACCCTTTTGAATGGCAGGGATGTATTCGCGTGGTATTTCGCCGCCGACGACATCATCTTCAAAGACGATCCCGCTGCCCGGTTCCCCTGGCTTTAGCTCGAAGATCACATGCCCGTATTGGCCTCGCCCGCCGGATTGCTTCACATAGCGATACTCAGCTTTGGGCACTACTGCGGTGATCGTCTCGCGATAGGCTACCTGTGGGCGGCCTACCCGGGCTTGAACCCGGAACTCGCGCAGCATCCGGTCGACCAGAATTTCTAGGTGCAGCTCGCCCATCCCGGCAATGATCGTCTGCCCAGTTTCCGCATCTACCCGAACCCGGAAGGTTGGATCTTCTTCGGAGAGTTTATGCAGGGCATCCGCCATTTTATCCTGGTCGGCGGCCGTCTTGGGCTCAATTGCCACGGAGATTACCGGTTCCGGGAAGGTGATATTTTCCAGCACCACCAGGTTAGCCGCATCACACAGCGTATCCCCGGTGAAGGATTCCTTCAATCCGACGACGGCGCCAATATCACCCGCCAGAATTTCACTTAAGTCTTCACGGCGGTCGGCGTACATGCGCAGCAGGCGCCCCACTCGTTCGCGGCGGTCTTTGACCGGGTTGTATACCATTGCGCCGGTGGTGAGCTTGCCCGAGTACACCCGGATATAAGCCAGGCGTCCAACATATGGATCAGCTACAATTTTAAAGACCAAAGCACTCATCGGTGCTGCGTCCTCTGCCGGACGCTCAACTTCAGTTCCATGCCGCGGGTTGATCCCAACCACTGGGCGGACATCCGCTGGAGATGGCAGGTAGTCAATCACTGCATCAAGCAGTGGCTGAACACCTTTATTCCTTAACGAGCTGCCACATAGAACCGGCGTAACCTTGCCTGTGATGGTGGCATGGCGCAGAGCGGCTTTTAATTCAGCTACCGATATTTCTTCTCCCTCCAGGTACTTGAGGGTCAGGCTGTCATCCGTCTCTGCAATCTGCTCGACCATGCGCTCACGCATCTCATGAGCCTGGTCAAGCATGTCGGCGGGGATTTCGGTTTCCCGTGGATCTCTGCCGATATCGTCTTCCCATACAATAGCCTTCATGGTAAGTAGATCAACCACACCTTTGAAGGCCCCTTCAAACCCAATCGGGAGCTGGAGGGTAATCGGATGGGCTCCCAGGCGCCGGCGCATACTTTCGATCGAGCGTTCGTACGATGCGCCCACACGATCCATCTTATTCACAAAACAAATCCGCGGCACCGCGTATCGATCTGCCTGGCGCCAGACGGTTTCACTTTGCGGCTCAACACCCTGCACCGCATCGAAGACGACAATCCCGCCATCCAGCACACGCAGCGAACGCTGGACTTCAGCGGTGAAGTCAATGTGGCCCGGCGTATCGATGATATTTACCTGATAGCCCTTCCATTCCGCCGACACGGCAGCTGATACAATGGTGATGCCGCGTTTCGCGCTCTTGCTCCATCCAGTCGGTGACCGTTGTGCCGTCATCTACAGAACCAATGCGATGCGTTTTTCCGGTATAGAACAGGATTCGCTCGGTAGTTGTCGTCTTTCCCGCGTCGATGTGGGCAATGATACCGATGTTACGGTATGTATCGAGTGGGTATTGGCGGGCCATAGCAGAATCCTGTCACCGGGTAAGTCTCAAGTAAGGAATCGAGACTAGGCGCGGTAGTGGGAGAAGGCGCGGTTGGCTTCTGCCATCTTGTGGGTTTCGTCTTTTTTACGGATGGCAGTGCCGGTGTTATTGGCCGCATCCATCAATTCCCCGGCCAGCTTTTCCGCGAATGACTTGCCTGAGCGGGTTACTGCTCCCTGCAAGATCCAGCGTGCAGCCAGCGCGAAGCGGCGGTAGGGGGGTACTTCCATCGGGATCTGGTAAGTAGCACCACCCACGCGCCGTGGCTTGACCTCCAGCATGGGGGACACATTTTTTACCGCCTGTTCAAAGACTTCCAGGGGATTTCGCTTGGTGCGCTCTTCAATCAAGCCAAAAGCATCATAGACCAGGCCGGTGGCAACCGATTTCTTGCCCCGCCGGATAACCCGGTTGATAAAATTTTGCACCTGTACACTGCTATAGCGTACATCCGGCGGAATTACCCGCTTTTCTGGTTTACTGCGTCGAGACATTCAAATACTCCTTGTTACGATTTCGAACGCTTAGACCCGTACTTCGAGCGGCCTTGTTTGCGATTATTTACCCCACCCGTATCCAGGGTACCGCGCACGATGTGGTAACGCACACCGGGCAGATCCTTGACACGCCCACCACGTACCAAAACCACGGAGTGTTCCTGCAGGGAGTGACCTTCGCCGGGGATATAAGCGGTGACTTCAATGCCGTTCGTCAGGCGCACGCGGGCAATCTTGCGCAGCGCAGAGTTAGGCTTCTTAGGGGTCATCGTTTTTACTACAGTGCATACGCCACGTTTCTGGGGAGCACCCTTGGGCTGGCGAATGCGGCGTTGCTTCATTGAGTTCAACGTGTACAGCAGAGCAGGAGCTTTGCTCTTTTCTTTCTTGGTTGTGCGTCCTTTACGGACCAGTTGATTGAGTGTGGGCACCTTTGCCTCCAAAAAAACGGTTGCAGTCTCTTGATTTTCCATTAAGGAAGGCCATCATCGTGCTTGATGGCCTCACCTTATCTTTTCAGATATAGGTTGGGGCAGGCGGACCTACCCCTCTGATAAGGGCAACGAAGAGCGATTTTACCATGCGCTTAGTACAGCGTCAAGGAACTAATAGTCCTCGCCGAGACCCAAAAGGCCGGTCGATAGTTTAGCTGGTTTCGAGCGTTCCTCATCTTTTCCGAATTTGATCACTTCTCCATTATCCGTGACTGCCTCTACCGCCAGCCCCAGGCTTTGCAGCTCTTTCACCAGCACCCGGAAAGAGGCGGGAATGCTCGGCTCTTCGATCTGCTCGCCTTTGACGATCGCCTCATAGGTCTTGACCCGTCCCTGAACATCATCGGATTTGACGGTGAGCATTTCCTGCAGCGTATAGGCCGCGCCGTAAGCTTCCAGTGCCCAGACTTCCATCTCGCCGAAGCGCTGACCGCCAAACTGCGCCTTACCACCCAACGGCTGCTGAGAAACTAGGCTGTACGGGCCCGTAGAACGGGCGTGGACTTTATCTTCGACCAGGTGATGCAGTTTTAACATCGTCATCACGCCTACCGTAACCGGGCGGTCGTATGGGTTGCCGTTCTTACCATCGCGCAGGATCTGCTTACCCAGGGTGGGGATGGGCATGCCAGTCCGGATCGAAACCCGTTCGCATAATTCGGGTAGAACATCATCGGATAGCTTTTCTACTTCTTCGTTTTCTTTCTTCAACCACAAGCGCAGGCATGCGCTGATGGTATAGACGTTCATATCGGTTTGCTGTTGCGCATCCGGTTCTATCCCATCTGCTGAGATGATCAGGTCGGGGTTATAGCCTTCATTTCGCAGCCATTCGCGCAGCGCTGACCGGCGAGCATAATGATAGTCGGAGACGAAGCGGGAAGCATCGTATCCCAACTCGCCCAACCAGCTCTCCATGTACAGGTTGCGGACTTCATCATCATCTTTGTACTGGGAGGGATCATAATCCTCCTGAGAAAGCCAGTCCCATGCCAACTGGGCTGTATTTCCCCACGCCTCATCGATCATCCAGGAGCGGGCCAGTTCAGCCCTGATCTCCGCCTCGGTGGCGCCATCGAATACCGGCGTGATTGCCCGGAACCCCAGGCGCACAGCCGCCCAGCCCAGGTGAGTTTCCAGCACCTGGCCCAGGTTCATCCGTCCTGGCACACCGGTGGGGTTCAGGATGATATCCACGGGTGTACCGTCTTCCAGGAAAGGCATATCTTCCACCGGCACCACGCGGGAGACCACTCCCTTGTTCCCATGCCGGCCGGCCATCTTATCGCCGGCGGTGATCTTGCGCTTCTGGGCAACGGAAACGCGCACCATGATGTCTACCCCGGCTGCCAGGTCGGAGTTTTCTTCGCGGGTGAATACTTTGACATCCACAACCTTGCCGCGCTCGCCGTGAGGCATGCGCAGAGAAGTGTCTTTCACATCCCGTGATTTCTCTCCGAAGATGGCGCGCAGCAGGCGCTCTTCGGGGGTCAGTTCTTTTTCGCCTTTGGGCGAAATCTTTCCGACCAGGATGTCGTTGGGGCCGACTTCTGCACCGATGCGGATGATGCCGGTCTCATCCAGGTCTTTGATGGCCTCTTCACCCACATTGGGGATATCGCGGGTGATCTCTTCCGGGCCCAGGCGAGTATCGCGCGATTCCACTTCATATTTTTCAATATGAACGGAGGTGAAGCGATCTTCCTGCACCAGGCGCTCGGAGATAATGATTGCGTCCTCGAAGTTGGCGCCTTCCCAGGATAAGAATGCCACCATCACGTTCTGCCCAAGCGCCAGCTCGCCATTTTCGGTGGAGGATGAGTCGGCGATGACATCGCCGCGGCGGACGCGCTGCCCTTTGACCACCGCAGGTCGCTGATCGATGCAGGTGCTCTGGTTGGAACGCTGGTATTTACGCAGCATGTAGGTTTTATCGCCCTGGGCTGTGTGCACCCCGATGCGATTACCTGTCACCGAGATGATTTCGCCGTCTTCCTCGGCGATGACCACCTGACCCGAGTCCATCGCAGCATGGTATTCCATGCCTGTGGAGACAGTGGGGATTTCAGGGGTGAGCAGCGGCACTGCCTGGGCCTGCATGTTCGAGCCCATCAGGGCCCGGTTGGCGTCATCATGCTCCAGGAAGGGGATCAGCGCTGCGCTGATGCCCACGATCTGGTGGGGAGCCACATCCATATAGTTGATCGTATCACTGGCCGAGAAGGTGAAGTCCGAGTGCGATCGGGAGGACACGCGTTTGCGCACAAATTCCCCATATTCATCCAGTGGGGTGTTTGCCTGGGCGATCACAAAGCGGTCTTCGACATCTGCCGAAAGATATTCCGTCTCTTCGGTGACGAAGGAAACTACCATGACCTCTTTGATATCCAGTTTGCTGATCGCTTCTGCCTTGGCTTTGGTAATCCGCTCGCCGGCTTTGGCGATCACCTCTCCGGTGGCTGGATCGGTGACATCCTCGCGCAGCATGCGGTTTGTCAGGCGCGGATCGGTGGCTTTAAGGCTCTTGCGCACCCGCCGGTAGGGGGTTTCGATGAAACCATATTCATTCACCCGGGCAAAGCTCGCCAGGCGGCCGATCAAGCCAATGTTTGGACCTTCTGGCGTCTCGATCGGGCAGATCCGCCCATAGTGCGAGTGGTGTACGTCGCGGACATCAAAGCCGGCGCGCTCACGGCGCAGACCGCCGGGTCCGAGCGCCGAGAGGGTTCGTTTGTGACGCAGCTCTGCCAGCGGGTTGGTCTGGTCCATGAACTGCGACAGCTGGCTGGAGCCGAAGAATTCGCGCAGCGAGGCAACCACCGGGCGGATATTGATCAATGTGATCGGGGTAAGCTGCTCCTGGTCGCGGATCGACATGCGCTCTTTGATCACCCGTTCCATGCGGCGCAGCCCAATGCGCAGTTTATTCTGGATCAGCTCGCCGACGGTCTTCGCCCGGCGATTGCCCAGGTGATCGATGTCATCCGGAGCCTGTTTACCGTTGTTGATATTGATCATGCGGCGCAGCAGGCGGATGATATCCCACTTGGTGATCATGCGGTTGGTGATCGGGATCACCTCTTGCAGTTCCAGCTTCTGGTTAAGTTTATAGCGCCCCACACGCTCTAGATCATAATGCCGCTGGTCGAACAGCTGTTCCTGCAGGAATTCACGGGCGTTATCCAGGGTAGCCGGATCGCCAGGGCGCATGCGCTTGAAAAATTCCAGCAGTGCCGCTTCGCTGATCTTCAGCCCACTGCTCAGGTCCCAGGCTGGTTCCTGCGCAAAGGTAGATGAGATGAACATGCGGTCCGGGTTGTTGTCAATATCAGCAAACAGCTCGATGATCTCGCTGTCTTCGCCGGTCTTGAGGGGTGAATCTGGCAGGCCATCACTGACCGCCGCCAGGGCGCGCAGGAAGATCGTTACCGGGACGGTGCGTTTGCGGTTGAAGCGCAGGGTCAGGTAATCGCTTTTACGGGTCTCGAATTCCATCCACGCCCCCCGGTCTGGGATGAGTTTGGCCAATGCTAGTGGTCGCCCGGTGGAGCGGTCAACGGGGGCTTCAAAATAAACGCCTGGCGAGCGGATCAGCTGGGAAACCACCACCCGTTCGGTACCGTTGACGATGAATGTCCCTTTTTCGGTCATCTCGGGGAAATCACCCAGGAAAATATCTTGTTTGATCGGCTCCGAGACCTCGGAACCTGCCAGCAATACCGAGACATACAACGGGCTGGCGAAGGTCAGATCGCGCTCTACGCACTCTTCCAGCGAGTGTTTGGGTTCCCCAAACCAATAGGTGAGATTCCACTGCTCTGATTCGGGTGTCCGGCTGGGGAAATATAATTTCATCCCCTTGTTATATGATTCGATGGGTGAAATTTCGTGAAAGAGGTCGGCAAGCCCCTCGCTTTTTAATCGCTGAAAGGATTCCAGTTGAACTTCGATCAGGTCGGGCAATTTTAACTCAACTCTGATCCGCGCGTAGGACTTACTGGGCAGCTTAGACGCCATAATACACTCCTGAGTCGGACTGAGTTGATTGGTTCAATTGGCGTAAAACGTAAAAATGCGTGATGCAATTTGTGCCATCACGCGCAAGGCGCAGACAGTAGCTAAATCACCATGCATTCAATAACGCCACACAATACGCGAATACGCAAACAACCATTATACCGATAATCTCGGGCATGGTCAAGTTAATAAATTCACCCCCATTATTAATCTATCGGCTCAGGTGTGCTAAAATAATGCCATGGACAATCATAACACAAATGAAACACAATTCCGCGCCGGGTATATAGCCGTGATGGGGCGACCGAATGTCGGTAAATCGACCCTGGTCAATGCTCTGCTGGGGCAGAAAGTTGCCGCAGTATCCCCCCGCCCGCAGACCACCCGTCGCCGTCAGCTGGGCATTCTCACCACCTCCCAGGCTCAGATTATCTTTGTTGATACCCCAGGGGTGCACCAGCCGCGGCACAAACTGGGCGAGAATATGAACCTGGAAGCCCGTTCAGCACTTGAACACTGCGATGGTGCCCTTTTCATCGTCGATGCCAGCGAGCCTCCCACCGATGAGGATCGCCGCCTGGCAGCATTGCTCATCAGCCTGCCGCGGATACCGCATTTTTGGTTGGTGCTGAACAAGGTGGACCGGGTGTCCCCGGAAAATCGAACCAATCTTGAGCAAGCCTATGCTGAATTGCTGCCTGCGACACCGGTTTTGTGGGTTTCGGCGCTGCGGGGCGATTCCCTGGACGAGCTGCTGCAAGCGTTGCTCTCTCATCTTCCCCCGGGCGAGCCATTCTTTCCCGCTGAGCAGGTAACTGATTTGTACGAACGGGAGATCGCTGCCGACCTGATCCGGGAGGCGTGTCTGAACATCCTGCGTGAAGAGATCCCCCATGGGATTGCCGTACGGGTGGATGATTACCAGGAACGTGGTGAGACGGGCGCTTATATCGTAGCTACCGTGTTTGTGGAGAAGGAATCGCACAAGCCGATCGTGATCGGCGAGAAGGGTGCCATGTTGAAGCGCATCGGCTCAGCTGCCCGACAGGAGATTGAAGCAATGAGCGGGCGTAAAATATATTTGGAGCTGCGCATCAAGCTGCGTAAAAACTGGCGCGATGACGAGAATATGCTCCGCCAGATGTATCATTAAGGAGGAAGGCATGTTCGATCATTGGCCATGGTATGTGATCCTGATGGCGCTCATCAATTGGGTGGCAGTAGAGCGTAAGTGGAAGTGGGTGGAATATATCGCCAAGCCGGGGACGATGATCCTCTTGCTGCTCTGGGTGGGGTTGAACGCAGACCTGGGCGGTGTGCTGCTCTGGTTTACCTTGGGCGGTGTCCTGTCCCTCTGCGGAGATGTTTTCCTCATGCTGCCGGGTAATTTCTTCATCCCCGGGCTGGTCTCTTTTTTGCTCGCCCATGTGTCATACATCATCGGCTTGAACTCAGACGACCTGATTTTCACCTGGCAAAGTGCGATCTTCATCCTGGGTATTGCTGCCATCAGCTACTGGCTCTTTGGACGGCTGGCATCTGCCATGCGGGCCAAAGGCCAGCAATCCCTGAAGCTTCCCGTCTTGATCTATGTGCTGGTGATCAGCTTGATGGTTTTTTCAGCCTTGAGCACTGGCTGGCGAGCGAACTGGATGCATCTCCCGGCGGTCCTGGTCAGCATCGGTGCGGTGCTGTTCTATGCCTCCGATTCAATGCTGGCCTGGGATAAATTCATTCAACCGTTGTCGCATGCCCGGCTGCGGGTCATGGTCGCGTATCACCTGGGTCAGCTGGGGATCATTGTTGGCGCGGTGTTGATGGCGTTAGGCGGCTAAGGCAAGCGCTCTACTCAACTGGTGTAGTAGGCTCGCGCACAACCACCGCTGCCTTGGGGGGATATGGCTGCATCCCACCGCGGGTCAAGAGAACTGCGCCCAGCCCGATCACACCCACGATAAATTTTGGAACCAATCCCAGGCAGGGGATGGCAGCTTCAATCCCATTGATCGCCAGGATCAGCAGGAATGTACCCGCGCCGGCAGCCAGGGCAGGGTGCCATTGCGCTTTGAAGATCCCTGCGAACCGGTTGCCCAGTTCAGTACCTAGGGCGATCATCCCATAAGCCCAGGCGATCACCAGCGCTAAGATGCCCGCCAGCGATACAGGGATGAGCAGGATGGTCAGCGCGATGATCACCAGCACCAGTGGCAGCACAACTACGGTCAACAGGCCCAGCCCGCCGGTGATCAAAGGTTGGGATACCGCGGTCTGAGCAAGATTGCGCAGCTGATTGGGCAGGAACAGCGCCAGCAGCATCGCCAGCAGCGCCCACAAGATCACCCGCAACAGAAAACCGATGAAGCTGAACGAAGGATCGACCGCCATGTTGAGCTGGGGGATCTGCACCCCGCTCGGGGTGACGATAAAAGGCCCGTTTTGTTCGGTAGTGATCTCACCGGTGATAATGGCTTCCGGGTCCCGCTGCAGGTTTGCCCCGGCAGAATTGACGTCGCCGTTGATCACTGCCGTTGCGCTGATATCGAGCCGACCACCGGCGACACTAATATCACCGTTGATCTTTCCCCCTGCTTCCAGGCTGCCGCCTACCATCAGGATGTTGCCATTCAAGGTCGAGCCATTTTCCAAAGTGACCAGACCGCCGATGATCAGCAGATCTTCGTTCAGGGTTTCACCATCTTCCAGGGTGTAATTGCCCCCAACGATCATGCGGTCGGGAATGGCAGCCTGGGCTGGGTGTGGCAGCCACATCACTGCCATTGAGACCAGCGCCATAAGCATCAGGATTTTTTTACTTGTTTTGTTCATGCTAACCTCCGCACGAGGGTAAGTTTACGCAAAGTTGCCAGCCAGAGCACGCTCAGGAAGCTGACCATCCCAATCCCAAAAATCATGAACAGCCAGGTGATGGACGGGAGGTTGGCAGCCAGGCCGTTGAAGAAGTTTTCTATGCTCCAATAGATGCTCAGAACGCCAGTAAGCCGGGAGACCCACAGCAGGAGCAGATTACCGGGGGCGTTGAGCATCTCTATGATCTGCACGCCGAAGAGGGCGATCAGTACCGCGGCGATCCCGCCAATGATGCCTACGATGATCCAGGCCAGCCGGCGCTGCTTACCCAATGCATGTTTTTCCAGGCGAGTCTGCCAGCGCTCGGTGAAGCCGGGGAGCGGTTCGGCTGCCGGGGTTTTCTGGAACAGCATCTGCACATCTGCCCACGCAGGTTCGAGCTGCCGGCAGGCTTCGCAGGTGCGTATATGCTCCTGAAGGGCTTTTTCTTGTTCATCAGAGAGGGTTGCTTCGGCAAGCAGCCATTCTTTATAGGGCAGGTGATTCATGGCGTATCCTTTCTGCAGCGAATTTTTTCGCTTCCTGCTCGGTCCAGCTTTGGGCTAATGATAGGCGAGCCCGGTGCAGGCGGCTTTTGACCGCGCTGACGGTGAGGGCAAGCGACGCTGCAATCTCTTCATACGAAAAATCATACCAATAGTACATCACAACTGCGGCGCGATCTTGCGGGTTGAGCGACTTCAACAAGGATTCCACCCGCTGTTGATCTTCATGGCGGTGGTACGCCGCTTCGGGTCCCGGATTTGCATCCGGGATATCCAGGTCGGGGAAGGTGTCCATCGAGAGGAAGGTCAGGCGGCGTTTGCGCAGCTGGTCGATGCAGTAATGCGCCGCGATGGATAACAACCAGGTAGAGAACGAGCGCTGTTGATCGTAGCGCTTGAGGTTGTCGAATGCCCGTAGGAAGGTCTCCTGGGCGGCATCTTCTGCATCCTCCGGCTCCCCAAGCATGCGATAGCAAAGGTTGAAGACTGGTCTCTGGTAGGCTTCAACCATTTGAGTAAAGGCCTCTGTATCCCCTTTTTGAGCCTGTTTGATCACTTCTGGCTCAAGATTGATCACGGTGAACTCCTTCTGTTGGTATTTACGCCTGGCAGCGTAAAAGGTTGCACGACATTATTCTCTATTAATATCATATTTGAGAGGAGTCACCCTGAGGAAGTCTCAGGGTTTGAAGTCTTAATGTGCCAGCGGGCGAAAACCTTCCCCTAACGCTTCGTGGGCCTGGCCAATTACGATGAAGGCGCGCGGGTCGATCTCGTTCACCAGCGCTTTCAATTGGGTAACCTCCGAGCGGGTAATCACACAATAGAGCACCGGGCGATCAGAGCCGGTATAAGCGCCTCTGCCGCTCAGCACGGTGACGCCGCGCTCCATGTTCTCCAGCACCTGTTGCGTGACCGCCTCGGGTTCAGTGGTGATGATCAGCGCCGTACGCACCACATTTGCACCTTCCAGGGCGACTTCAGCCGCCACGCCGCTGATATAGAGCATCACAATGGCGTACAGCGCATTCTCCCAGGAATACACCAGCCCGCCCATGAACATGATCAGGCTGTCCGTCAGCAGATACGATTGCGATATGGAGATGCCTTTCCAGTTGTTCAGGATGCGCGCCAGAATATCAGAGCCGCCGCTGGTACCCTGTCCCCGGTATACCAATCCATATCCAATACCGCTGGCAACCCCGCCATATAGGGTATTAAGTACCAGGTCCGAGGTGAGGCCATCCTTCGGCAGGATAAAAACCAGCAGGTCGGTGAACACTGAGATGGTTACCACCGCAAAGGCGGTGCGCAGGGTAAAACGGCGCCCGCCCAGGAAGCGCCAGCCAATCACGAACAGCGGCAGGTTGCCGATCAAGATCATCAGACCGATCGGTAAGCCGGTGAAGTGGTTGATGATCTGCGCAAGCCCGCTGATCCCGCCATTCACCAGCCCGGCAGGCACCAGGAACAGCCGGATGGCTAATGCCTGCAGCAATGCGCCGAGGGCGATAAAAAGATAGTCGCGGAAGATTTTCCAGCTGAAATGCCGGCGTTGGTGCAGCAAGGATGAGAAGAAGGCGTGCATCCTGGCCGGCTTACTCCAGCAGGTGGCTGCCTGCCAGGATTTCGATGATCCCCAGCACGGCAGAATTATCCAGCTCGCCCATGCCAAGTTGCAGCATGCTGTTGTACAGTTGCGCATCCACCGCGGCGGAGGGCAGGGGAATGCCGTATTCGCGGGCGGTTTCCAGGATGATGTTCAGGTCTTTAGCTTGCATGTAGGCTTTGAAGCCGGGGCTGCGGTTGCCGGCGAACAGGCGCGGCGGCTTGACATCCAGTGTCCAGCATTGGGCTGCGCCGCCTCGGATCGCCTCGACAACTTTTTGCGGGTCGGCGCCAGCCTTGCGGGCGAAGATCAGCAACTCGCCCATCGCCACCATCTGGGCAGCGACCATGATCTGGTTGGCAGCCTTGGCGATCTGGCCCGCCCCTGCATCGCCGACATGCGTGATGGTTTTGCCCATCGCCTGGAACACGGGCAGGGCACGCTCCAGCGCATCCGCGGGTCCTCCAACCATGATCGCCAATGTTCCCTGCCGGGCGCCGATATCACCGCCCGATACTGGCGCATCCAGGCTCTGCACGCCTCGTTTTTCCATCTCCGCAGCAATCCGGCGCGAAGTCGCTGGCTTTATGGTGGAATTATCCACCCAGATCAATCCCGGGTGGGCGCCTTCCAGGATGCCCTGCGTGCCCAATGTTACCAGTTCCACGTCAGGTGTATCTGGCAGGTTGGTGAACACCACGTCCACCGCCGCGGCTGCCTCAGCCGGCGAGTCTGCCGCTGCGGCGCCTTCGCCCACCAGTTCCGCCACTGACTGCCGGCTGCGATTGTGCACCACCAGCGGAAAGCCAGCCTTGAGGATATTTCGGGCAATGGATTTACCCATCAAGCCCAGCCCAATATAACCAACTTTAAGCACAGGTGTCATGGAAATCTCCCATTCTAGGTCTGGATCAAACGATAACTGCAAATCAAGCGGGTGAAAGTCTTGTTCCATCCTTAGTATCCTTCACCTGCCAGCCCATGTCCGCGATCTGCTGCCTCAGTGCATCGGATGCCGCCCAATCTTTGTTTACCCGCGCCAACTCGCGCTGCTGCACAAGGTCCAACACCTCCTGCGGCGGTTCCAGGGTAGGGGCGGTCAAAATACTCTCCTGGGCGCGCAGCGCTTGCTGCCAGATTTCCGGCGGCAGGCTGGCTTCGGGCCGGTAAGGGCGGAATGGGCCGATCTCATCCAACGGAAAACTCTCTTTGTTGTGGTATTGGTGCACATGGCTGGCGCGTTGGGCGGCGATTTCTACCAGCCCGCTGCCCTCCAATCCCGCTACAGCCGGGTGGCTGTGGTGGGCATGCCCGGTATGCAGCAAAGTGACCGCGCCCGCGCCGATGACCTGGCAGATTCCGCTGCTGGGTTCGATCATTAGCGCTGTGTTTTCATCCAGCCCAACCACGGTGGTGTCATTGGGCAGCATCTCCATTAACTGGGCGAAACGGGTTTGGCCCATGAAGCAGCGGCTGGTATCCAGGTTCGCCCCCCCTTCCTGGTTATTCCAATGCGGGATGAAAACCAGGTTCAGACCATACAGGCCGAAGAAATCCAGGCCTTCTTTCCAATGGATATCTTCGCCAACCTTGTAGATCTCATACACAGGCAGCGCGCAGGCGCTGATGGCAATTGTTGCCGCGGAGGCCAGAGCGAGCGTAGCGCCCAGGCGGTGGCGGGCGATGAGCAGATTCCACGCCAGGCTGTCGCGCAATTGTCGCACCGCATAAGTAGGGCTGCCCGGCCCCATGAAAATAAGATCCGCTTCCAGTAGTGGGGCGACCACCTCCGCTGCGTCGGGAGAAAATGGCGTGCCGCGTTGCCGCGCCGGGATCACCTGGATGCAGGGTTGGTAGTTTTGCAGGTTAACCTCTAAAAATTCGCCCACCCGGCGGATCACCGCATCCGAATTGAGCTCGAAGCCGGCAGGGGTTTCGAGCAGGGCAATGCGCGGCGCGTGGGGCAGCTTCTTCAGCGCATGATCGAAGACCTTGCGCCCCGAGGGAGAAGTCTCACCAGAGCCAAAGAGCAGGATTGGGCCGGGAATAGGATCCATCATCCGTTAATCTTCGGGCTATCGCCGGGGAGGCATGAGAAGATATGTGTTGCGCATAGCCGTCAGCGTCTTACCCTTGATACCGGCTGCGAATGTTTGGCACCAGGTACTCACCGAAGGAGCGCTCCAGATCATAGTCTGGCGACCAGCCCCAATCCCGCTGGGCGGCGCTGTCATCCAGGTCCGCCGGCCAGGAATCGACGATCGCCTGGCGTTTTTCATCTGGCTGGAACGTGATCTGCCCATCCGGGAAGTATTTGAGCACCCATTCGCGGAATTCGATTGCCGACAGGCTGAAGCTGGTGACGTTATACACCGAATGCTTGAGGTTTTCGCGCGGGGCAGCGGTCAAGTGCAGCAGGGATTTCACTGCATCCGGCATCGCCATGAACGGAATTCGGCAGTCCTCGCGCACAAAGGAAGCATATGGCTTGTTTTGGGCGGCATGGTGCAGCATTTCGGGGCCGTAATCGCTGGTGCCGCCGCTGGGCACGGTGAAGGCGCTGATCAGCCCTGGGAAGCGCAGGCAGCGAAAATCCAGCATTACCGGGCGATCCGCAGCCAGCTGGCGGTAGTATTTGCTGAAATAAATACCCAGTTGTTCACAATACAGTTTATTGCAGCCGTACATGGTGCGCGGATAATTCCATTCCCATTCGCGCACCCGGGTGTATTGGGTTTTGGTATCCAGGTCTGGCAGCCCATACGCCGCGATGGAGCTGGGAAAGATGAATTTTACCGGATCGCCCCGCCAATCCGATTGTTCTGATGCCATTTGCAACAAGCCCAGCGTGCCTTCCACGTTCACCCGGTGGGCAGCTTCGGGGGTGAATTCTGCGCGCGTGGAAAGCAGTGCCGCCAGATGGTAGATGGTGTCGATCTCATACTCGCTGACCAGCCGGGATAGCAGGGCTTTATCCAGAATATCCCCCTGCAGGTGGAGCACATTCGGGTGGGCGGATTCGCCTACCGGGGCGATATCCAGGGTGATCACCGGCAGTTCGTTTAGTTCGCACAAGCTGTTAACCAACGCCTGTCCAATCTCGCCTGAGGCGCCGGTAATTAAAATGACTTTTTTACGCATTGAGTGCTCCTTATCGAAAGGTATGGTCAGGATGAGTTGCGGCAGTTGCCCGGTGTGTGCTAGAATGGGTATGCACCAATTGTACAGCAGAATTCCTCTTTCTACTTCTGCTATTTATCCATGGTTCGCCTGACGAATTTCTATGCATGGGAATTTGGCGTGAAAGCGATACTCAAAGACTGGCAGATTCGAATGATTCGTTTGACCGGGATGGGGTTGGGTGTTTTGGGTTTGGGCTTGCTGTGCTTCACAGCCTGCATTCCTCAGCCTGAACCGCAGCCAACGCCTACGACCACGCTTGTTCCACCAACCGAGACACTTACCCCTACCATCGTCTGGTTCCCGCCCACTGCAACCTTTACCCCCTATCCGACTCTTGAGCGACTCCCTACCGAGGATCTGCGTCCGGGAATTGGGGAGCTGGTGTTTCAAGACGATTTTTCGGATCCGGAAGCCTGGTCTCTCAGCACCGGCGCGGCAGGTTCGGTGGCGTTGGGTCTGAATGAGCTGACCATTGCCATCGGGGCAGAGGATACCTATCTTTACAGCCTGCGGAAAGATTGGCTGTTGTCTGATTTTTATCTCGAGCTGACTGCCAGTCCCAGCATGTGCCGCGACCTGGATCAGTATGGCATCTTGCTGCGTGTCTCTCCCGAGCTGGATTTTTACCGCTTCTCGCTCTCCTGCGATGGACAGGTGCGCCTGGATCGTATCTATCGCGGCGCGGCTTCCTCACCGCAACCCTGGATGATGAGTGGGGCGGTGCCGCCCGGTGCGCCCAGTACGGCGCGGCTCGGCGTGTGGGCTGTGGGCAGCGAGATGCGTTTTTTCGTCAATGATCGCTACCAGTTTACCGTGCGCGACCCGATGTTGGTCAGCGGTGGAGTGGGGGTTTTTGCTCGCTCGACGGTGGATTGGCCGGTCACGGTGAACTTTTCTGACCTGGCAGTTTACACACTTAACCCAACCGGTGAATAGCACATGGCCAAGCGCATCTGGACCAATCGCTTGAACGAGCTAGACCCCAAAACCTGGCTGAAATTTCAGAAATCCTGGTTCGTCCACAATCCTCCACCCCGCCAAAAGCATGTCCTCCGCCACCCGGCTAAATTCCCCGAGACACTGGCCCAGGAGTTCATCGAGTTTTTTACCCGCAAAGGGGGCTGGGTTTTGGATCCCATGGTTGGAACCGGCAGCAGCCTGGCAGCCGCGCTGCGCTGTGGACGCAACAGCTGCGGCGTGGAATTGAATCCGGCTTACGCAGACATTGCCCGGCAGGTGGTGGCTGAAGAACGACAAAGCCTGGGGAATGCCGCCAGTCTGACCGCTGAAGTGATCACCGGAAATGCCTCTGTCATACCTGCTTTGCTGGAGCAGTATTCCATTCCCCCGCTGGATTATGTGCTCACTTCACCGCCTTATTGGGATATGCTGCATGCCCGAGGCGCTAAGACGCAGAAAAATCGCCGTGACCAGGCGGAGCTGGATGTTTTTTATTCGGATGACCCGCAGGATCTGGGTAATGTCAGTGATTATGCTGAGTTCATCCAACGCCTGGCCGCGATCTATGCCGGTCTGAAACCCTGTTTGAAGCAAGGCGCTTACCTTACCATCATCGTGAAGAATGTTAAAAAGGGAGGCAAGATCTATCCCCTGGCCTGGGATCTGGCTCGGCGCCTGGCTCTGACCTACACCTTAAAAGATGAGCGCATCTGGTGCCAGGATAACCAGCGCCTGGCGCCCTATGGCCTGGGCAATGCCTGGGTCAGCAACACGTTTCACCATTACTGCTTGCAGTTTCGTAATGATGTGGGGGGCAGCCCGAAGTAAACGGGCAATCAGGCCAGCATGGTGAAGCAAGGCGATCTGATCCGGTTAGCATACACTCCTGATCTGACCGCGGCAGGGATTGCCTATGCCCGCCAGCAGTTGACTCAGCCCTCTCGCCGCAGCCCACGCTCCAGCCGGGAACAGTTCTACCAGCTTGTAATTGACAAGGCGGTGGAGTTGGCCTTCCGCCGCTACCTGGTTGAGCGTCAGGTGCCGTGTGAAACCGCGCCGGGAACCACCTTTGGCAGCCACGCTCTTACGACCTGCTCCTGGGTGGGTGGCGCTGCAATTTCCAATCCTGTTGGATCGATCAGCCAGAGATCGTCCGTCAGGTGCAGGCGCAGCCGGAATGCTTGCTTCAGGCGGCGGCGCTGCTGTCATCTGAACGGGTCGTTGCCTGGGTGCCCGGTGAAAGAGATTTGTATATCTTTGTTTATGTCACCGGTCAGGCTGCCGCACAAGCAAACCAATCCTTGAATGGGGACACGATCTACCTGGGAGGGTACATCTCTCACCCCGAGTATGCCCGGCGATCGCGCCGCCTGGCTTCAGGCAGCCGGGTCTTCCCCGCCATCCGGACGCGCCAGATGACCCGCATCCTCTATGTATCCGAGCTGCATCCCCTGCAAGAGCTGCTCGTCCCACTCATTTCAGACGGTTAATGAAGCATTCCCGGGCGATTTAACCTCCCCAACCGGAAAGATTTAGTGTACAATTGTTCTGATTAGATCGGTGAGTGTATCAGGGTCCTGCCCCGGGTGGCGTGCACCCGGAACTTACGACAGCCCGCTCACTGAACAGGAGGCTTCCCCATGTACCACACAATTATTATCGTTGGCAATCTTGGACGTGATCCGGAAATGCGCTTCACGCCCAGCGGTCAGGCTGTGACCAATTTCAGCGTCGCAACCAGCCGCCAATACACCGGCAACGATGGTCAGCTGGTGAAAGAGACCATCTGGTTTCGCATTTCCTCCTGGGGGAAACAGGCAGAAGTCTGCAACCAGTATCTTCGCAAAGGTAGTAAAGTTTTAGTGGAAGGCCGGCTGGTCCCGGACAAAGAAACCGGTGGGCCAAAGGTCTTTACCCGGCAGGATGGAACGTCGGGATCATCCTATGAGATTAGCGCCTCAACGGTGCGTTTTCTTTCCTCCCGCGGGGAAGATGATAGCAGCGCAGTTCCCGGAGATGCCGCTCCCCATACCGATGATGCTGGCGATATTCCCTTCTAAATGATCACGCCATGGTTTAAACGCCTTGCGAGGACGTCAAAAAACGCCTTCGCAAGGCGCTTTTTGAAGAAGAAACCCATGACCAATCCTCCGAATCCTCAAAATCCTCCAAATCCTCCTAATCCTGCCACGCCTTCCAATCGTCCTGCGCCTGCCAGCCCTCCCTCGTTGGAGGTACCGGTAGATCTGAAAGCGGTCTATGCCAACCTGGTGAGGATTGCGCATTCGCCCTCTGAGTTGGTGCTTGACTTCGCCCACCTGCTGCCGGGCACCATCCCTGCGCGGGTGAATACCCGCGTGGTGATGTCGCCGTTAGGCGCCAAGCTGCTCCACCGGGCGCTGACCGAGAACCTGGCGCGTTATGAAACCGCCTTTGGCGAGATCAAGGTGCCTGGCGAGGCGTCCTTGGCCGATTACCTCTTTCGACCCCCGCCGCCAGCCAAACCCGGGGAGTGAGCCATGACCAACTTCGATGAAATTGCCGAGCGCATCCACCAGGAATTTGAACAGCGTACCGCCGCCCGTGACCGGGCATTAACCCAGGCGCGCACCCTTACCCGCGCCTGCGCCCATGCCATCCGGGCTACCCACCGCAATGAAGACGAAGTAGCCCAGCAGCATCTGAACCAGGCGGGGCAGCTGGCACAAGCGCTGCGGGTTGAGCTGGCGGAGTATCCAGATCTCTACCATGCCGGCTACACCCAGGATGCCCTCAAGGAATACGCGGAAGCCACCTTGGTATTTGCGTTGACCCACGGGCTGGAAACACCAGGCTATGGCGAGCTGCACCTGGAGCCTGCCACCTACCTCCAGGGACTGGCTGAGGCCGCCGGAGAGCTGCGCCGGCGCTGCCTGGATATGCTGCTGAATGAAAACCCGGACGAGGCACAGCGCTTGTTGGGCTTGATGGATGAAATTTATGCCATTCTGGTGACCATGGACTATCCCGACGCCATCACCGGTGGACTGCGCCGCCTGACAGATGTTGCCCGCAGCATCATCGAGCGCACGCGCGGCGACCTGACCTTGAGCTTGCGGCAAGGACGCCTGGAGCACAGCTTACGCCAGCTGGAAACCCGCCTGGAATTACATGATCCGGATGCATGAAAATACTCCGCGCTTCAGAGATCAGCAGCTATAGTTTTTGTCAGCGAGCCTGGTGGTACACGCTCCAAGGGATTGAAAGCGAAAACCAGGCCGAATTGGCGGGGGGAAGCGAATACCACGAGCAGCACGGTCGGACGGTCATGACCGCTGGCTGCCTCCATATCCTGGCATATGGGTTGCTCTTTCTGGCAGTAGCAGCCATTACTATTTGGCTCCTTGGCCGCATCCTCTGATGATCGAACGATTGCCTTCACTCCCCCTGGCTCTTCTGCTGACCATCGCTGCATTGGTCTTTTTCTGGCTGGCGCGGCGCCAACAGCGCAAAACCGGCCTGCCTGCAGGCCGGGTTATCTATACCGATACCCAGGGCTGGATGCGGGTAGAGCGACCGCTGTACAGCGCTGAGCTGAATTTGACCGGTAAACCTGATTACCTGGTAGAGCAGCAGGGACAGCTCATCCCGGTGGAGCTAAAATCCTCCCGCCGGGTGAGTGCACCGTATGACTCTCATATCAACCAATTAGGCGCATACTGCTTGCTGGTGGAAAGCTGTTATGGCAAACGTCCACCCTATGGCATCCTGCGCTACCCCGAAATAACCTATGCCATCGAATTCACCCCCGTGCTGGAAGCCAGGGTATTGTCGCTGGTGGCTGAGATGCACACCAGGTCCAAGGCCAAAAACATTGATCGCTCGCATGAATCACCCCAGCGTTGTGCTCGCTGTGGATATCGCCACCTCTGTGACCAGGCGCTCAGGATATAATTGCTGGCATATGATGGATACTCCTCCAACACCCCCCCGTCGGATTATTGTAACTTCCCACCCCAGTCTGTCAGGCGCTGCCGAAGAAGCCAACCGTGTCGCCGCTGAGCTCGTTGGTCTCGGGGTTCACGCTGAAACCGGCTATTTATTTGACGAAAAAGTTCATCGTCGCGTAAAAGCCGGCGAATTTGATTTGATGATCACCCTCGGTGGCGATGGCACCATGCTTCGCGCCGGGCACTTGTGCGGGCCTAGCAATGTGCCCATCCTGGGTATTAATCTGGGTCGCTTTGGATTCTTAATGGAAATCCAGGAGGATCAGTGGTCAGGATTCCTGCCCCGCTTGGTTAAGGGGGATTATTGGCTGGAACGCCGCATGATGTTGTGTACTGAACAATGGCGTTCTGGGACGATGTTGGGAACCTGGGATGTGCTTAATGAGGTGGTTGTCAGTCGCGGTCAAATCATCCGCCCGGTGCACCTGGAGGCCTATGTGGATGGTCGTTTCCTTACCACCTATGTCGCGGATGCGCTGATCGCCTCCACCCCTACCGGTTCTACCGCTTATGCGCTGGCAGCCGGTGGTCCCATCCTGCCGCCAGAGCTGCGCAACATCCTGCTGGTGCCGGTGGCGCCGCACCTGTCATTGGATCGGGCGATTGTGCTCGCAGAAGGCTCAGCGGTCAGTATTATTGTCCAGGTGGAGCACCAGGCGGTGTTCAGTGTGGATGGACAGGTGCCCATTGGCCTGGCAGATGGCGACCGGGTGGATGTTTCCGCCGGGAAGCATACCATCAAATGTGTTCGTTTTCAGGATCCGGGTTATTTTTACCGCAACCTGACCCCTCACATGAGCCGCAATCCTTCAACGAGCATAAATAGAGGCTTACATGAGTGATCAGCCCGAAACCCTGTACTGTGCAAACCATCCCCAAACACCAACCGGGCTGCGCTGCAATCGCTGCGAGAAACCGATCTGTGTCAAATGCGCCGTCCGCACCCCTATCGGTTATCGCTGCAAGGAATGCGTGCGCGGCCAACAGAAGGTATTCGAAACCGCGACCTGGATAGATTACCCGCTGCTCTTTGGGGTGGTGGCAATCCTGGCGGGGTTAGGCGCTCTGGGGGCATCATTTATCGGCTTTTTTACCATCTTCCTGGCTCCAATAGCTGGCGGTATGATTGCTGAGGCGGCGCGATTTGTCACTCGGAAACGGCGTTCTAAACTTCTGTTTCGTCTGGCGATTGTCGCTGCTGTGGTGGGCTGCCTGCCGTTCCTGGCAATGAATTTGTTGGCGCTTGATGTTCTGGGGATTGTCTGGCAAGGGGTTTATCTTTTTATGATGACCTCTACGCTTTATTACCGTCTGTCAGGGATTAAAATCCGTTAGGAAATTTGGTTATGCTCAGTGAACTAAGGATTGAGAATTTCGCCATCATCGAGCTCTTAGAGCTAAAGTTTCATCCTGGATTGAATATATTTACCGGTGAAACTGGAGCCGGTAAGTCGATCATTATTGATGCGGTGGAGAGCCTCTTGGGCAGCCGGGCAGACCCGACCCAGGTCAGAGCAGGCGCAGAACGGGCCAACATTGAAGCATCCTTTTTAATCCCGCCGGCGGTCCGTCAGCCAGTACTGGCCATCCTGGAGCGGGAAGCGCTGCTGGAAGATCCCCAGCGCGTCGTGCTCGCGCGCGAAATCCGCACCAATGGGCGCAGTGTTGCCCGGGTGAATGGACGGCAGGTCAATGTCGGGCTGCTCTCCGAGTTGGGAGAATACCTGGTAGATGTTCATGGTCAGTCAGAGCATCTCTCCCTGCTCAAAGTAGGCAAGCACCTGGGCTTGTTGGATAGCTATGCCCAGGTCGAGCCCGTTTTAGCCGCCTATCGCAAGAACTATCAGGCATTGCACGAATTGCGCCGGGAGTTGCAGTCCTTACGCCAGGCGGAGGGTGAAGCCGCCCGCCGCCAGGATATCCTTACTTACCAGATCAATGAGATCGAAACTGCTCGCCTGCGCCCGGGTGAAGAGCAGGAGCTGCGCGATGAGCGCAGCCGCCTGGCGAATGCGGAGGGATTGGCAGCTTCCGTTCAGCAAGCGCTCCAGCTGTTGGATGAAGGCCTGCCCGAAGCGCCGCCTGCCATCTGAAATCCTGGGTCAGGTGGTCAGCCTGCTCGGCAGTGTTGCCCGTCTGGATCCCCAACAAAGCGGGTTGGGTGAGCAGATGCAAGCCATCCAGCAGTCGCTTGAAGACGTGTCCGTGAGCCTGCGCGATTACCTGGAGAAGATCGAGTTCAATCCGAGACGCCTGGATGCGGTTGAAGAAAGGCTGAATTTGTTCCATAATTTAACCCGCAAATATGGCGCCACCCTTCAGGATGTGCTGGACTTTGCGGAGAAATGCCGCCAGCAGCTGGACAGCATTGCCCATGCCGGCGAGCGCATCGCCGAGCTGGAACAAGCGGAGAAAGAATTATTACTGCAGTTGGGGAAAGATGGCCTGGTCTTATCTGAAAAACGTCACGCTGCCGCGCAACAGCTGGAACGCGCCGTGGAAGTTGAGCTCGATGCCCTGAAGATGAGCGGCGCTCACTTTAAGGTTGCTTTCGAACAGCGCCTAAATCCCCAGGGTGTGCCGCTGCCGGACGGGCGGCGGGTTGCTTTTGATGCCCATGGATTGGAGGCGGTTGAGTTTCTGGTCGCTCCAAATCCTGGTGAGGGGCTTAAACCTCTGGTAAAAATTGCCTCAGGTGGCGAGACCTCCCGGTTGATGCTGGCGATTAAAAATGTATTGGCCCGGGCGGATCAGGTGCCGACGCTGATCTTCGATGAGATCGACCAGGGCATTGGTGGTCGGGTGGGTGCTGTAGTGGGCAGAAAACTGTGGGAGCTAGCCCGCCAGCACCAGGTGTTATGCGTAACCCATCTGCCTCAACTGGCTGTCTATGGTGAAGAACACTTCCAGGTGCAAAAGCAATTGTTGGAAGGGCGCACGGTCACCCAGGTTGACACATTGAGCGGTGAAAGCCGGCTGCTTGAGCTTGCCCAGATGATGGGTGAGGTGAGTGAGGGGACGCGCCAGTCCGCGCAAGAATTGATCGCTTCTGCCCACCAGGCCTTACCCAGTTCGCCGCATGATGGGCAGTAGTGCGCCGTGCTGGTTTAATGCAACCCCATGCCCACCCCATCCCTGATCGTCAAGTTCCGCCAGCAGCGCAGAGATAAGCGCCGGCGCAGACCGGGGGGTAAGCTCGGTCTGGGGCTGGGAGTCCTGTCCAGCTTGCTGATTATGCTCGCTGTCTTTGCTGCCATCCTTGGCTATTCAAACCTGACCTCTGATCTACCTTCACTGGCAAGCATCCCCGCCCGCTTAGAACCTCCCGGCGGGGTCTGGCTGCAGCCAACCCGTCTGTATGACCGCAGTGGGGAGCATGTTATCCTGACTCTGCAGCATCCAGCCGCCGAAGGATGGCGCTACCTGACCGTTTCAACGCAGGGGGTGCAGCCAGGCTCTTTTGCTAGCGGCTTGGTTCAGGCTGCGGTTGCCGCACTCGACCCGACTTATTGGGAGCGCCCAGGCTTTTCCTGGGACGATCTTGGCGACGGCGACCCGCAAACTCTGGCGCAGCGTCTGGTTCTTGATTTGTTATTGAGCGATGAGCCGCCATCTCTGCGCCGCAATATTCGCCAGCGTTTGTTAGCCGGACAATTGATCAGCCGCTACGGTCATGCCCGTGTGCTGGAGTGGTACCTCAATAGCGTTTGCTATGGCCCATTGATCTATGGCGCTGATGCTGCCAGCCTGGTGTATTTTGGCAAGTCCGCCGCTGAGTTAAGTGTGGCAGAGGCTGCCTGGCTGACAGCCGTTGCGGAAACCCCGCAGATCGATCCTTTGGCAGCCCCCCAGGGAGTCATGCAGCGCCAGCAGCAGATCATTGCTGAGATGCTCATCCAGGGCATGATCACCGCGCCGCAAGCCAGCCAGGCGACCGGGCAGGAGTTGCGCTTCCGCGCAACCGCCGATCAAAATGGCCCATTCCAGACATTTGCGGATCTGGTTTTTGAGCAAATTAGGGAGGCCCTGCCAGCCATCCCTTATCAGCGGGGCGGGCTGCGCATCATTACGACCATCGATTTTGACTTGCAGCTTCAGGCCTCATGTGCGCTGGAGACCCAGCTCAGACGGCTGCAAGGCGATTCCGGCGAGGTTTTGACCGCCGAGGGCACGCCGTGTGAGGCCGCCCGTTTACTCCCCACCTTATCTTCAGCCGACCAAAATTCTTTCCAGGATATTGCAGCGAGCCTGGTCGTGCTGGATCCGGATACCAGCCAGGTGCTGGCTATGGTAGGTCAAAATCAGCCTGGGCTCGATCCAGCCCACCTGCCCGGGCAGCCCGCCGGCACCTTGCTCACTCCCTTTATCTACCTTTCGGCATTTGTGCGCGGTTTCAGTCCTGCCACATTGATTTGGGAGGTTCCGGGTGAGGATGCGCTCTCTGAGAACCTGCAAGCAGCCAGCGATAACGGGGTGGGGGCAGGGCAGGATTGGGTATACCATGGACCGGTGCGTCTGCGCACCGCGCTGGCCAATGATTACCTGGCGGCAACCGCTCAAATCTACCAACGGGTGGGGGCTGAAAACGCCTGGCAGACTGCCTGGCAATTCGGCATGACTTCGTTGGGGCAGCGCCCGTCTGGAGCAGGCAGCTTTGCAGAGTTCCTTGAACAGGAAGTTACGTTACTGGAAAGTGTCCATGCTTTCTCCGTGTTCAGCAATCTTGGTACACAAACCGGGCAAAAGCTGTCGCCGGATGGCTCAAACGGTGACGCTGATAGCCTCAGCCCGGTCACCGTGATCCGTGTGGAGGACCGTGCGGGTGAGGTCCTGCTGGATTGGAGCCGCCCACAATCGCGCCCGATTGTCAGCCCTCAGCTGGCTTACCTGGTGACCCATGTGCTCAGCGACGAAGTCGCCCGTTGGACCAGCCTGGGGCATCCCAATCCGCTCGAAATTGGTCGTCCGGCAGGAGCTCGGTTGGCAGTCTCCCTGGATGGATCACAAGCCTGGGCGGTTGGCTATGTTCCTCAGCTTGTGGTTGGCGCCTGGCTGGGGCTCACTGATGCGGAAGGTCAGGTTGTGCCGCGGCTGGCCTCCACCGCATTGTGGAACGCGGTGATCAAATATGCCACCCGGGAACTGGCAGTGGAAGATTGGGACATGCCTTCAGGCATTACCAGCCTGGCAGTGTGCGATCCTTCCGGCTTGCTGCCCACCCATGCCTGCCCGGTAGTCGTGGATGAAGTGTTCCTCGCCGGGAACGAACCTGCCCAGGTAGATAATTTGTACCAGGTATTGCGTATCAACCGTGAGACCGGCCTGTTAGCGACCGTGTTCACCCCCTCTGAGCTGGTGGAAGAGCATGTATTTCTGGTGGTGCCAGAATGGGCAGAGCCCTGGGCGGAACAAGCCGGGCTGCAGGTGCCGCCGCAGGGCTACGATCCAATCTACCTGGCTGAACAAGGATCCACCACCGTGCAGCTGACTTCACCAACCATGTTTGCCCATGTGCGCGGGGAAGTTGAGCTACGTGGCAGCGCGGCCGGTCCAAATTTCGATTACTACCGCTTGCAAGTCGGGCAGGGTTTGAATCCCACCGAGTGGCTGCTGCTGGGTGAGGATGCGCAGCGGCCTGTGACCAATGGGCGCTTGGGGGTGTGGGATACCCGGGGACTGCAAGGTTTATACGTCGTGCAGTTATCTGTTGTACGCACCGATGCGCGCGTGGATAGCGTGGTGCTGCAGGTGACCGTGGATAATGCCCCGCCGGAGGTGACGATCATGGACCCCTCCGCCGGTGAACAGTTCCTGGGGGATGCCGGAGATAGCATTCTGCTTCAGGCGGCCGCGACGGACGATCTGGTTTTGGAGCGTCTGGAATTTTACCTGGATGGTGAGCTCTACCTTACCCTGTGGCAGCCCCCCTATGCCGCTCTATGGTCCTCTATACCTGGAGAGCACACCTTGCTTGTGCGCGCCTATGACCTGGCGGGAAACAGCAGCGAGCAAATTGTAGACTTTGAAGTCCGGCGATAAATTTGCTCGTTGCCTCAATGAAAAAAACCGATGAAGCGTTTGGTCTCGCTTCATCGGTTTCCATTTCATAAATATTTAGAATGTATTACAAACCCAATACCAGGAATGTGTTCCAGATTTGATCCACGGTAAAGGTATCACCGGGCATTACCTGGATCATGACCAGAACGATCATTGAAAATTGATCATCGATATCTACGGCAGACAGCACATAAGTATCGTATCCACCTCGACCACCGCAGTTCTGGTATTGATCAAGCTTGCCCCGGTAAACCCCATCGTTATAATCAAAACGACCCACGAGATCACAGTCGTCGACGTAAATGCTGGTGTAGTAATCCAGGAACTCAACATATCCGCCGATGCGGGCAAAGGTGTCAGATGCGCCGAAGAAAACACCCTCCGCTTCATATAAGTCATTGAAATCCGTCAGGTTGGGGGCGGCAGAGATCGCTACGCCGATGATCTCTCCGTCATACTCCCATTCACCACCATTCACATCCAGCCAATAATCCGGCACGTCCATCACGATTGAACCGGTATCGTCGTAGCAGGTGATATAGCCTGAGTCGCTGCTTTCAACGCAGTTTGCCGGAAGGGATGGCTCCTCCGGTTGAGGAGGCGGGGGGACTTCCGTGGCTGGAACCGAGGTTGGCGTGGGAGGTTCCTGTGTATTTGTCGGTGTAGGTGGCGGTGGAGGTTGGGTCGCAGTTGGGGGTGGTGGTTGGGTATTGGTTGGGACAACTGCTACTGGCACTTGCGTGGCGGTTGGGGATGCACCAACGGTGCATGCCAGGCTGATGATCATGATCAGTGCCATCAGCCATAAGATAGGTTTTAAAGGTGATGATTTCATTGTTATCTTCTCCAAATTTGAATTTAATTATGGGATTAGGGGGATTATATAAATTGAGTGTACCATAAAGTACGCCACACGTTTGTTAATCATTTCTTATATTTTTGCAAGGAATCTAGAATGGTTTGCGTAGAGGCAAATGCCAGGGGCGGTAGGCCTGCCGGGTCAAAGAATTGTGCCCGGTCTGCATCATCCCCGGGTTGCAGCGTACCCGAGTTTATTTCCGCCTGGTATACGATCAGAATGTCTGCTCCCCGGGCATGTGCTTGCCCGGCAATCACATCCACCAGGCGGGTTGTGCGCACGATCAATCCAGTTTCTTCACGGCATTCGCGTTCAGCCGCTAATGCTGGATCCTCACCCGCATCCACAAAACCAGCCGGCAGCGTCCACAGGCCGCGCATCGGTTCATTGGTGCGCCGGACGAGTAAAACCTTCCCCCGGTCACACACCAGGGCAGCTACGGCAACTTTGGGGTCAGGAAAATAGATCCAACTACAGGCCGGGCAGGTAGGTCTCAGCCGTCCAATGCGCTCCTCCGTCACCAGGGCCGTCCCGCAGCGCGGGCAGTAATTGACCTGGTCGGCGATCATTTACGCTGTCGGATCAGAAGGAAGAGCGCGGTCAATCCGCTGAGCAGTGCAATCCCCGCCAGGATCATCTCGCCGGTGAATAAGTTGCTCGTCAAGGGAGATGCGGCAGGTGCCGGGGTTGCCTCAGGTGCTTTGGCCGATGCTCCTTCGGGCAGTGTTTCCTCGCCCGATCCTGCCACTGTTACCCCTGGTAAGGCAACCTCGTACGGCAGGGGGGTAGCACGTAAATCAGGAGTGGGTGTGGTGGCTTCGGCAATCCCCAGGCTGAGCACTTCTTCCGCGGATTGGGACATCGTGGGTTCCGGAGTGGGCTCAGCATAACGGCTGGTGTCATCGCTGGGTGGGGCCGCCAGGTTTACCGCCGGTTCTTCTTCACTGGGAGTCGCTTGCCGAACAGACATCGCGACATCTGCTTCAGGTATACTTGCTTCCATTGCCACAGGGTATGCCAGGTTTTCCTTATCCAGGCTGGCGATTTTGATTGTTCCTCCCAGGAGAAGGCCGCTGATCACCAGCACGATGAGCAGGGCGCTGGATAAGGCTGATACCGCTCCAAATAAAGCCGGCAGGCGGGCAGGGGAGCGTTTTTGGTATGTCTGTGTGGATAGGGTAAAATTGCGTGGGGCATGCAGGCGGGGTAGCGAACGCAGCATCTGGCGGGTTTTCTGCAAGGAGTCTAGTTCAGTAGTTAATCCAGGCTCGGTACGCAAACGCGCTTCCAGAACTGCACGCTGGTGTGGGCTTAATTGGTTATCCAGGTATGCTGAGAGAAACTCAATATCGGGGAGGAAATTGCTGCGCTTGGTCATGTCTGTCATCCATTATCAAGACGGTAAATTGCCGGTAAAAGTTCCATGAAGCCCTGGAGACAATCTCGCAAGCGCAGACGGGCGCGCGCCAGCCGGCTTTTTACGGTGCCCAGCGGTTTTCCTAACACAGATGCCGCTTCAATATAATCCATCCCCTGTACATCCACCAGCACCACCGCGGTGCGGAACTCAGCGGGCAGTCCCTCTAGGCAGTGTTGAATGGCGTTGTTCAGCTCTGTACGATCCAGGTACACTTCAGGCGTCTCACCGGGATCCTCCATCCAGTGGGGCGACTCGATTTCCTCTCCCGAGTCGTCCACCGGTTCCAGGGGCACAGTAGGCCGGCGTTTACGCCGCCGCAGCTCGTCGTAGCAGGCATTGGTAACAATCCGCAGTAGCCAGGCGCGAAAAGAACCGCCCCGGAAGGAGCGGATGTGGTGATAGGCGGAGATAAAGGCATCCTGGGTTGTGTCCGCAGCAGCCGCACTTTCGCCGATCATCCGGTAAGCCTGGGAATAGACCAGGTCCTGGTGAGCCAATACCAGCCGGTTGAACGAATCTACATCGCCGTTTTGAGCAGCCTGGATAAGGGCAGTTTCATCCATGTGAAAAATTTCCTTCCACCATTATTTTATCTCAGAATATCCAAACGTTGCTATTGCTCTCGCTGTGAAAGACGGTTACAATTTTCCCGGAGGTTGGTATGTCTGAGACGATGCGCCGGGTAATAATTTCAGCTGCGGTCATATTATTGGTCATCTGCCTGTGCTTCAGCCTGTTTCTGGTTAGCCTGGCAGGCGCTCTGGCGCTTGACTGGTTGTAATTTGGTTCAATATGCCATTTGATCCAAAACGTATTCACGGCTTGTGTTTTGACGTCGACGGTACACTGAGTGATACCGACGATTTGTTTGTCCGCCGTTTGGTGCATTGGCTTACACCCTTCAAATTTCTCTTCGCCAACCAAGATCCCCACCCGTTTGCCAGGCGCCTGGTGATGGCAACCGAAACGCCCGGCAATATGGTTTTTGGCTTATCTGACCGGCTTGGAATTGATGATGAGATTAGCAGCATCGGAGATTTCATCTACCGGCAAGGCCTGGGCAGCGCTCCCCAGCCATTCCTGCTCATCCCTGGTATCCAGCACATGTTGGAACAGCTAAGCAAGCACTACCCGCTGAGCATCGTCAGTGCTCGCGGCAGGCGGAATACGCAGCGCTTTTTGGAGCAGTTCCAGCTGACCGGCTACTTTGCTTACATCGCTACTGCTCATACCTGTGAACATACCAAGCCTTTCCCCGATCCGGTCTTATGGGCTGCCCAACAAATGAATGCGCCACCTGAGAACTGCCTGATGATCGGCGACACGGTCGTAGACATCAAAGCGGGAAAAGCTGCCGGCGCCCAGACGGTAGGGGTTTTATGCGGTTTTGGCCAGGAGGATGAGCTTCACAAGGCTGGTGCCGATCTTATCCTCCCTGAAACCTCTCTGATCGCCGATATTTTGTTGCATTAACATGTTGCATTAAAGACTTGTGCAAGTTGTCAGCATTGTATATAATACCATTGTGAATATACGGTCATTACGGGGTATATATCTTGGGCTCATTGTGATGCTCTTGATAGCAAACCAGGGGGTCGTTACGGCCCAGGGCGAAGGGTCGCGCCATTTTCCGGAGACCGGTCATTGGGTTACCGATGCATTTCTGGAAATGTATGAGAGTATTCCCAACCCGGAAATCGTTTTTGGTTATCCGATCACGGATGCTTTTGATTCACGTTTGTCCCCCAACCCATCTGGAACTCTGATTTAGTATTTTGAGCGGGCGCGGTTTGAGCTGCATCCTGAAAACCCCGCCGATTTGCGGGTAACTCTTACCCTGCTGGGTGAATATTTCTTTGATCGGGATGAGTTTCAGCCATCCAGCCAGAACCAGTCCAGCCCGTATGCCTGCCGCAACATCCCAGATGACGGCTTGCCGGTCTGTCATGCATTCCTGCAGTATTTTGACCGCCATGGCGGAGTTGCTCAATTTGGTTATCCGGTCTCAGAGTTGGTAACCCATGCCGGCCGGATGGTGCAGTATTTTCAACGCGCCAGGTTTGAATGGCACCCCGAAAATCCACCTGGGCAGAAAGTTGCCCTCTCTGATATTGGTCGAGAATATTTTTATGATTTGAATGAGGATTTTGGCCTGATGCAGCCTCATTCTGATTGGGTGCTTGCTAACCCGCTGCAATTGCGCGTCAGTGCCTTTGTGAATCGCGCGGTGATGCCGCCAAATGGTCTACAAGAAGTGTACGTTGTCGTCCAGAATCAAACCCTGCAGCCAGTTCCTGGCGCACATGTCATGCTTCATCTTATCCTCCCCTCAGGCAAGGTACAAGATTTCAGTATGCCATTGACCAATTCCAATGGCATATCACAGGTATCTTTCATCGTTCAGGATGAACCGGCAGGTCTGGTGAATGTGGTCGTTGAAGTTCGTACCATCGACCTGCATGTTACAACTGTAACTTCATTTCGTATCTGGAAGTAGCTAACTCGTTTTTTCTGCCCGTAATTGAGCCAGCACTTGCTGGTATTGTTCCACGTTGGGCGGGTTGAGTGCCAGGAGTGCTACGATCGCTTCGATAGCCCCGGCTTTATTCCCTGCCTGGAGATAGAGGTCGCCGGTGATATCCAGCGCATCGATGGCTTCCGTAATACGACCATGTTGGCGGTAGATTTCAGACATGCGCCGGTGTAAGGCGGGCAGGTCGGGATATTCATTGACTAGATTGGTTATCGCTTCCAGCGCTTTTTCGTGTTGGGCGCTGTTCAGCAGGTGGGAGAGATAATTATCCAGCTCACTGATCGCTTGCGCGGATTGATTCAGCCGGAAGTTAAGATCCACCAGCATGCCGCGCGCTTTTTCATCATCAGGCTGCAGGGTGCGGATTTGTTCAAATACCCGCAAGGCATTGCGCCAATCCAGGCTTTGCATGTCAATATCAGCCATCAAATGCAGGATCTTCACTTTTATCTGCCGGTCGGCATTTGCCTGCTGTGCATACCGTAAAGCCCGGCTGTAGGTCTTGTGCGCCATATTCAGGTCAGCCAGAGCGTAATAAGACTCTGCCAGTCTAAAAAGCTCTTTGATCGCTTCGTCGATTTGGCCGCGTGCCATCATTAGATCGATCAGCCGGTTGCGGGCATCCATATCCATCGGAGCCAGCTCGCCAACTTTCCTAAGCAGGTTGATTGCCCGGTTGGCCTCACCGCGCACGTTGTAGCTCTCGGCTACGACGGTGAACTTCTTTACTGCCTCCGGGATATGATCTTCCTGCACGAGTAAATCTCCAATGCAAATGTGCAGTGGAAGGTAAGTGGGGGCAAAGGATAGCGCATGGAATGCTTCTTCCATTGCGGTGCGCAGTTTGTTTTTACGTGCCAGCTGGTTAAATTTTTACCAGGCTTTCCACGACCTGGCTGCTGCCAGCTTCGGTAAGCATCTCCGCCAGCGGCACGGGGGAAGAATCCGGTGATGCGGCAGGCAGCTGTTGGCGGGCTGTCTTCATTTTTTGACGCCAATCAGGATGGAAGAGCAATTCAGAGACATTTGCGCTGATCCGCTCCGGCAGTTGAGGATCAGGGTTATGTGCGAACGTCTCCACGATCGGATCATATAGCTGGTTTACTTCCTCTGCTTGTTCTGCTGGAACACTTTCTGTGTCCGCCAGGCGCAGCGCCTCCAGGTATTCTTGGGCGGCTTCTTTATGCCTGCCCAGTTTTGTGTAAATTTGTCCGAGCAATAAGCGCGTCGCCATGGCAAAGGTTTCGTGCTTGACAGAATGCTGCAATGAGCGAATGGCGCTTTCCAATCGATCTGTATTGCTCAACAGCAACCCGAGATCAAAGTAAACCGCAGAAGAGTCCAGCCCGGCATCGATGGCATGTTGCAGTTCGCCGATTGCCAGGCTATCATCTCCATGCGATTGCAGATCTATCGCCTGGCTGACATGTAAGAGTACTTTGGTGTGGTCAACATTATGCCCCAGGATGCCCGTGCCCTTGACGATTGATTGCAGACCCAAGCGTACCTGGGCGCCTTCGGGTTCTGGGGATTGATCGAACAGCAAATCGGCCAGCATGGTGAGTGCTTTTTGCCTGGCCTCCCGGATGGGATCCTGACTGGGACGTTCTTCCTGCTCGGATTTCGATAGCTCCAGCTCGCGTACCTTGGCCATCACCAGCGGGCCAGTTACGCTGCGCGGCCGGCGTGGTTTGGGAAGCGTGCGCCCGGATTGGAGCATGTTCAGCGCTTGGCGAGCCTCGGTGCTGTCCGGAAGGGCGGTTTGCAGATGTTGAATGGTTTGGATTGCTTTCTGCACCTCACCGGTTTGCTGCAGCAGACTGGCAATGGAGATGTACTCCGTCTGAGCTTGCGGTTTACGACCTAAACGCTCGTATACCACAGCCAGCCGCGAGTGGGCGGGGAGGTGTTCCGGGTTCAAGCTGATCACGCTCGACCAATTCTCGATTGCTTTTTCGATGTCTCGGCTGCGTGCGTACATCTCCGCGGCTTCCATGTAGGCAAATACGGCTGGTGCCAGGTGCCCCATGCGCTCCAGGATTCCGGCTACCTTCTCCAGGGGAACTGGGTCATTTGGTGAGACTTCGGCGGCACGCTGATAATATTGCAGTGCTTCTGGAAAATTTTGCGATTTATACAGCGCCAGGGCCAGGCTGGTCAGTGCTTTGGGATGATCCGGGAGTTCTTCCAATGCCTGGCGGTAGTATTCAGCCGCTTTGTTCCAATTCTGATCCCAGGCCGCGGAGTGACCCTGGTTCATGGCATGCTGAAAGCGATCCTGTTGTCCTATCATCTCATATCCCTATACCTTAAATACGGTCATTTCACCCCAGTTGCGCCCAAATCGAGCTTCGGTTCGCAGCGGTGCATTTAAATTATAAGCCTCTTCCATTATCCGGCAAACCAATTGAGCAGTCTCTTTTAATTGTTCCTGTGGACATTCCAGAACCAGTTCATCATGCACTTGCAGTAAGATCCTCCCTGCTAATCCTGCCTTATGGAGCGCGGGTGGCACATTCAGCATCGCAATTTTCATGATGTCGGCTGCACTTCCCTGGATGGGAGCATTGATCGCCTCCCGTTCTTCCCGGTTGCGCACGCTGGGGTTGCCCTGGGTTTTCAAGTTTGGGAAATAGCGCCGGCGGCCTAACAGGGTCTCGACATAACCAAGGCGGGAAGCCTGGCGGCGGATAGCATCCAGGTATAGTTTTACTCCGGGGAACTGTTGGAAGTAGGCTTCAACGAAATCCTCCGCTTCAGCCAGGGTCAGTTCGCTGGTGCGGGTCAGCCCAAAGGCGCTCATGCCATAGATCAGGCCAAAGTTTATTGCTTTGGCATGCCGCCGCATCTCCTTCGTCACCTCATCCAGTGGAATTTTATAGATCGCGGCTGCCGTGGCGGTATGAATATCTTGCTCTGCCTGGAACGCTGCCAGCATGGCAGGATCATTTGCCATGTGGGCGACGATGCGCAGCTCAACCTGTGAGTAGTCCACCGACAACAGCGACCAGCCGCGTTCAGCGATGAATGCCTGTCGCACCTGGCGGCCCAGATCACTTCGAATCGGTATGTTTTGCAGGTTTGGATCCGAGGAGGCGATTCGCCCGGTCACGCTTCCAGCTTGATTGTATGAGGTATGCACCCGCCCGGTTTGTGGGTTCACCTGCTGAGGCAAGGCATCTACGTATGTCGATTTCAATTTGGAGAGTTCGCGGTACTCCAGGATCAGATCAACCACCGGATGGCGGCCTCGCAATGCTTCCAGCACGGCCGCAGAGGTGGAGTAATGACCGCTCTCGGTCCGCTGTGTGCGATCGGGTGGGGGCAATTTCAGCCGGTCAAACAGTGCCTGGGAAAGCTGCTGCGTGGAATTGAGATTGAATGGCATGCCAATGGCAGTGTAGATTTGCTGCTCGATCTCACCGATCCGGCTGCTCAGTTCTGAGGACATCCGGCTGAGAAATGGTAGGTCGAGGTCAATGCCAGCCATTTCCATGTTTGCCAGCACGGTGATCAAAGGCATTTCTATCTCTTCAAACAGCCGCTCGGCCTGACTGGACTGGAGTAGCTCTCTCATCATGGGCATCAGGCGCATAACTGCCACAGCATCTGCAGCAGCATAGGCTGCCGCAGCGAGGATGGGAACCTGGGCCATGCTGCGCTGGTTCTTCCCGCTGCCGATCAACTCTTCGATATTGGTCATCTGCAGATTCAAGCGCACCCAGGCCAGGTTTTTTAACCCCAGGTTGCGTGAGGTGGGGTTGACCAGCCACTCGGCGATCATCGTATCGAAGCGGAGCGGCGTTACCCGTAAACCGTTGCGCGCCAGCAGGATGCAATCATACTTGAGGTTATGACCAATCTTAGGCAGGCGCGGGTTGGTGAGCGGTCCCTGCAGTGCGGTAATCACGTCACCGATAGGCAGTTGCCGGCCCATGTCAGGTAGGTGACCCACCGGGATGTAATATCCGCGTTCAGGCGACATTGCCAGCGAGATGCCCACCAGGTCAGCCCGCATCTGATCGGTTGAGGTGGTCTCGGTGTCCACCGAGATGTATTCTGCTGCGTCCAGTTTCTTTACCAATGCCTGCAGGGAGGCAGGGGTATCGATCACCTCCCAGGCGATATCGTGATCTGATGGGATGGGACCATCCCCCGCTGCGGGTTGGCGGGGTGCTGCCTCTTCGGCAGGGAAAAATGCCAGCTGCTGTACTGTGCCTCGCCGCTGTTTATCATAAATTGGATACAGGGCTTGCAGCCGGTTGAGCAGGGTACGGAATTCCAGCTCGCGGAAGATAGCTTCCACGCTTGCAGGATCGAAATGGGATGTTTTTGCCTTTTCTAGGTCCAGGGGGATGTTCAGATCCGTGACGATGGTCGCCAGGGTACGGCTGAGCTCGGCATCGCTGCGCCCGGCTTCCAGTTTTTTGCGGATCGCTCCAGAGACATCTTCAAGGTGCGCATAGATATTTTCAAGCGTATCGTAAGAATTCAGCAATCCAACAGCGGTTTTTTCGCCAATCCCCATCACACCGGGAATGTTATCCGATTTGTCACCTACCAGTGCTTTGTAGTCAACTACCTGATCCGGTCGGACGCCCAGGTATGCCACCACATCTTGAGGAAAGTAATCCCGGGCTTCGGAGAGGTTCTTCCCCGGAAGATTGACCAGGATTCTTTCTGTCACCAGTTGCAGCAGATCCCGGTCACCGGTGATTATTTTCACGCCAAAGCCCTGGGCAGCCATTTTCCGGGCAACGCTTCCCAGTACATCGTCTGCCTCATAGCCCTCCACTTCCAGGCGGGGAATATTAAATGCATCCACCAGCTGGCGGATGCGCGCCATCTGGGGGCGCAGATCGTCCGGCATTTTTGCCCGTGTAGCTTTATATTCCGGAAAGAGTTTATCTCGGAAGGTTTTCCCCGTGTCGAAGGTAACCGCCAGGTATTCGGGTCTGTCTTGTTCCAACAGGCGTAGTAGGATCGATGTGAAACCAAAAACACCCGCAGTCGGTTCGCCCGTCGATGTGGAAAATCCGCCTGATGCGCCGCGAGTCAGGGCAAAATAAGCCCGGTAAGCAAGTGCATGACCATCTAGTAAGTAAAGGATGGGTGGCATGGGAGATTACATTATCCAGTCTACATTACTCGCCTTATAGTGCGCCTTTGGGCGCGCCCAAAGGCGAGCCTTGCTGTAATCGGGTCTGTTCGATGAAATGGCGGATCACGTGGTTGGGTGGTGGCTGGGAGTTGCTCAGGATCAGGTAGCCAGGCGCCCAAAAATCATGCGAAGGATTCTCTTTGCTGATGCGGGGAAAAGCTGTGAGGATATGCCGTGAAGTTTGTTGGCGGATGATGCGTACGAAGGAACCAGGCGAAGTTTTTGGTGTCACCCTGGCAATCACCTGCAGATACTCTGGAAAAATTCCCATATGAAGCTTTTGCCAGCCAAATGCCAGGAATAGCTGCGGCATCCATTCTTGTAAAAGCTGTGCCAGGTCTCCACCAAGCTGCTGTTGAGGCATGCGCGGGATCAGCGTGCAAGAATACGTCAGGTAGTGTAGGGTCGGTGTCGCGGGGTATAGATCTGGCGGCATGATTGGTTTTCCATTCACGTGGGGAATGTGAGCAGAACGAGAATCGGAATCACTGGGTATACTCGGTGCCTGTCGATCAATATTGGTATTGCCTGGAGCGGTGATTGTCTGAACTGAAGACTTCTGAACGATATCTTCGTTTTGGAATTCGGTCCTATATGAAGCTGGCTGGGTTGGGGGTGTTTTCGGTGTGGACCTTTGTTGGATCAGTGGTGCCTCGGTCAATGAAGCGGGTGCAGATGCCTCTTGGAACCACGAAGGGATCGGAGCCTTCCCAACCGGCATCTTTTCAGGCTGGTGAGGGTACGGAGGCGGAACATCGTCTAACAGGGGCGGTAGGCTTGCCGCCATCGCATAACTGTTGGCATCCTGACGGATTAAGAGTTGGTTTGTGAAAGTTGAGGACCTGGGATAGGGATGTAGCGGTGAACCGGGAGGCGTTGCCAGCGCTCTTGCCAGGTAGCTTGCCTGGGCGCGAATGGTACTGAAAGGGGTATCTGATTCAAAGGCTAAGCAAAGCACCATCCCCTGTCCTAGTGAGGTTGCATATAGCATATACTCCCCCTGGGTGGCATCCAGGCGGATAAAGCGCACCATGTCACCTGGTTGATTGCGTGGGTGCACACTCCTGGCAATCGATTGAGCATCGACCTCCCAGAACGAGGTTAGTTCTTCAACCAACTCATCGATCCCCGTTTGAGAAAGCTCCCCGGCATAAGCCCACAATACGCCGTCGCGCACGATCAGCGCAGCCTCAGCAGATGACTCAAGAGAGAGACGGGTGAGGTGGCGCGCTGCCCAACTGGCATCTTGCAGCCACTCAGGTGCCGGTGGCGCGGCAGGAATGGATGCGCTTGGCACAGCCAGGATCGCGCGTGCGGAGGAAATCCTGGCTTGCTCGTTCGGTGATTGCATGGCTTTGGTCATGGTTTCGAGCAGGTCGGGTATCGATATAGGCTTGCTCAACATGCCAGCTGGCTGGAAGGTTACTGCTGCCGGGTAGACTGGATTCTCTTCTGAGCAGACGATCACCAGGCGCATTTTAGGGAGCTTTTGCCGCATGCTGCTGGCCAGGCTGATCAAGTTTCCCCCTGGGATTTCACAATCCAGGATTGCGATGGTGAACGAAACAGTCTGAATGCACAGCAGTGCCTCCTGATCACTATCTACCAGCATTACTTTATACAGACCGGTCTCCTCCAGTGCATGTTGGATCATTCCTCCCAACCCACTGGTGGCGGTCACAACCAGGACTGATCTAGCGGTAGACATAGGATTAGTGTATCACGGGCTTGAACATGTCGCAAGGAACATTGACAATGTAGACAACACATGATATTTTATATCAAATGTTAAGGTTGCCCCGGATACTTTGCTTGATTTTATTGGTACCATTCCTGGTCAGCCTGGGTTGGGGAACTGGGAGTGTTCGGGCTGCTGGTGGCACCGAGCCCGAGGATATTCCGCGCCAGACAACGATCACCATCTCATATACCCGCTACGAATGGTGGCTGCTCAGGTGGGATACAAGCCAGATAATCTGCCAGGTGTATATCGATCATTCGGGTTGGCCAACCTCCGATGAAATCCTGGTCGACTGTGGGCGGGATATATATTGGCAGTGGGTGAGCACGCCGGCCTGCGGTGGCCTGGAAGATGGCACTGCCAAGCCGGCAGAGTGCGTTGGCCTGTATTTATTCTTTATCGGCAGCCAGCTTGCCGAACGCACTATTGAGGTGGATCTACCTCCACCACTGGTATGGGTTGAGCTGGCCAACTGCACACCAAGGATCCCCGACAACGTTTGTCCGACCATTCCTTCCCTGATCTTCACCGGTGAAGAACCCCTTCCTAACGAGCAGATCACCGCCCTGCATATCTTGATGCCAGGGCAGCAGTTTGATTGCACTGGTTCGACCTGCGAAGTGCCGTTGCGTCCCACCATCATCGATGGGATAGTGATTGAATTCTGGGCTGATTCCAGCTTTGGCGATAGTAGCGAACATTTCACTGCCCAGGTACGGGTGATCGATAGCGGGGTGAGCAATACGCCTGGAATGGGTGGCTGGTATGTAGATATTCTAAGCACCCAATGGAGGGGCTACCAGGTCGCCAGCTGCGCCCAGGTCTGGCAGGCATTTCCACCTCTTGGTGGCCCGCCAGCCTGGCTGTCCACCCCCGAGGTGCCAGAATTGCTGGCCAGCGATATCTCGTATGCTTACCTTGCCGGACGGTTGATCAGCCAGGGATTGGTGGACGCATCTATCTGTCCCAGTGGTGGGCTGTTGGTGAATGGGTACGCCGATACCTGCGGCCTGGAGCTGGCGCGCCCAATGGTGGAGGAATGGCAAAACCGCTTCGACCTCGAGATCATCCAGGTCGCCCAGGAAACCGGTGTACCTGCACAGACAATGAAGAATATCTTCGCTCAGGAATCCCAATTTTGGCCGGGTGTATTTCGGGTGCCAAATGAATTTGGCCTGGGTCAGCTAACCGATAATGGTGCCGAGACGATCTTATTGTGGAACGCATCCTTCTTTGAGCAATTTTGCCCGCTGGTACTGGATGAAACCGCCTGCCAGCGCGGCTATATCTACCTGGATGCGGAAAGCCAGGCTATCTTACGCGGCGCATTGGCAATGCAGGCTAACGCGGATTGCCCCACCTGTGAGGCGGGGATTGACCTGACCAACGCTGAATTTAGCATTACCCTGTTTGCCAAAACCCTGCTTGCCAATTGCGAGCAGGTTGCCCAGATCATGTACAATGCAACCGGGCAGATAGCCGGCGAGGTCAGCACTTATGAGGATTTGTGGCGTTTCACGGTGGCAAATTATCACACCGGCCCTGGCTGCCTGTCCTATGCCATGTACACAGCCTGGGCAGCCAGAGCCACAATGGATTGGGAGCACGTATCGGATTATCTAACCGAACCGTGCGAGAGTGTTATCCCTTATGTTGAGAATGTGACTTCGCTCCCTTAGTCGGTTCAGCCGTCAGTTTGCGCGCCAGCTTCAGGAATTCTTCCCATTCTTCGTCAAAAAAGTGTATCGTAATATTGTTCAGTTCCAGATGGAAAGTGATTTCGCCGTCTGGTTCACTGGCTTTCCAGGCCTGGTAAAATTGAGGGCCTTCAGTCTCGGCAATTACCTCGGTGGGGACATCGATCTCTTTATCACTCATAGGATGACTTTTCTCCGCTTGTAGATTAAGGGGCTGGTAATACATACCAGGGGTTGATAAAACCGCCTAGGTAGCGTACTTCAAAATGCAGGTGCGGCCCGGTGGAATTGCCCGTGCTGCCAAATGCACCAATATAGGTGCCGGTAAATACACTTTGTCCGCAGCGCGCGCTGGCGACGCTCAGATGGGCGTAGAGGGTTTGATAACCGGTACCATGATCGATCATCACCATATAGCCGTATCCACCATAAGCCCAGCCCGAAAAGACAATTACACCAGCATCTGCAGCGTAAACACCATCGCCAGTCGCTCCGGCAATATCAATTCCCAGGTGACCAGACCAGTAGTCGTTCCCTGACAGCACATGCTGGCTTGAGGGCCAGGCAAAAGCACCTGAACCGTAAGCGCCATCATAACTTCCAGTACACGCACCCGGTCCTAACAAGGAGGCGGACACGCCAGAATTAGCCCGGGCGATGGTTGGCACCAGCCACTGCTGGAACTCCCGTTCACCACCGGGGATCAAGATCCACGTGCCTGCTGCCACCTGGGGGTTGGTCAGGTCGAAGTGGTTCCCAGGCCAGCTGAGAATATCCTCCGCTTCGGCCTTGAACTCTGTAGCAACAGCCTCAAAACTATCGTTTTCTTTCCACTGGTAATACACCCCATCAACCGGTGGAATATTCAGCTCCATTCCTGGGCTGAGCATGTCCGGGTTATCGTTCAGTTGATCGTAGTTTGACCAGAGTATAGTTTCCGGTTCGATATTGAAGGATTGCGCGATCCCAAAGATCGAGTCACCTGTGCTGACCACATAGGCAACCACATCCTGGCGCGGCCGGGTGGGGATATTGGTATGCATCGTCGACCGGCGGGTAATTGAGTCGACCGGGTTGGTAAAACCTATCGCTGGTAAGATTGCCGATCCAGCGTCAGCATTGGGTGAGGAAAGCAGAGACAGGGTGGGTTGTTCGCTTTGAGTTTCGGCGGGTGCTGCCTGGGTAGTTTGTACCCGCAAAGCCAGGTATACCGCTGCCAGCACCAGGCTGACCGCAAGCATCCAGCTGCCTGCCAGGATGATCTTATCGAAGGATTTTGACCTGGACGCGGGCGTGGATTGAGAGGATTGGTCGCTCATTGACATGCTTTCACCAACGGACGGTGACAGGACGGTGACAGGATATAAACAACAATGCGCCTTGTTTAATCCACGTCGTCGTTCAAGGTTTCCAGGAAGCGCTGGTTATCTTCTGTACGCGATAGGCGTTGTAAGATAGCTTCCGTGGCAGTCGTTTGGTCCATGCCCGCTCCGAAGGGCGGGGAGGCGATCATCTGATCGTACATGCGCCGCATCAGCCACACACGAGGGGTGATGTCCGGACCAAGCAGCAGCTCTTCTCGCCGGGTCGAGGAGCGTTCGATATCGATTGCCGGGAAGACGCGCCGCTCTTGCAGCCGGCGGGATAGATGCAGCTCCATGTTCCCGGTTCCTTTGAATTCTTCGTAGACCACATCATCCATCCGCGAGCCAGTATCGACCAGGCAGGTGGCAATGATGGTCAGAGAACCGCCCTCTTCAATATTGCGCGCTGCGCCAAAGAAGCGCTTGGGAGGATAAAGTGCCGAAGGATCGATACCGCCTGAAAGTGTGCGTCCGGAGGGAGTTACCACCAGGTTGTATGCCCGGGCGAGGCGGGTGATCGAGTCCATCAAGATGACCACATGACGCCCGGATTCCACCAGACGCTTGGCACGCTCCAACGCCATTTCAGCCACGCGCACATGCGAGGTGACCGGCTCGTCAAACGTGGAGGAAATGACTTCAGCATCCACCGAGCGATCCATATCAGTCACTTCTTCTGGGCGCTCGCCAATCAGAGCAACCATCAGGTAAACCTCAGGGTGTTTGGTGGAAACGGAGTTGGCCAGTTGTTTGAGGATGGTCGTTTTCCCTGCTTTGGGCGGAGACACGATCAAACCGCGTTGTCCGCGCCCGATGGGGGTAACCAGGTTGATCAGCCGGGTTGACAGGGTATGCCGGTCTGTTTCCAGGTCAAAACGCACATCCGGGAAAATCGGTGTCAGATTTTCAAAGGCGGGTCGATTGCGGGATTCTTCTGGATCGATGCCGTTGATCGACTCAACTTTGAGCAGGCCATAATGCTTTTCGGATTCGCGCGGCGGGCGTACATGACCGATCACAAGGTCTCCGTTGCGCAGGGTATAGCGCCGGATCTGCGATTGAGAGACGTAGACATCGAATGCGCCGGCTTGGTAATGCCCTGAGCGCAGGAAACCAATGCCATCATTCATGATTTCCAGGATGCCCCCGCGCAGCTCCAGGCCATCCCGTTCCGCTTCCGCCTGCTGGATGCGCAAGATCAAATCGTCTTTCTTCAGCCGGTTTACACCGGGTATGTTGAAATCCCTGGCCATCTGTCGTAGATTCTCCAGGGGTGTGGTTTGCAATTCAAGAACTTTCATATTTATTTTTCTCTATGCGTATAAGATATAGGTTCAATTTGTGAATTGGGCGCTTGTGAACCAGCCCCTCTGGGTAAACAACAAGCAAAACTAAAGAAAGAGATGGGGAAACTTGTGAAATTACACAAATGCCATAAGGGGAGTGATTGATTGCATTATAGCATGCAAAGTTAGGATGGACAAGTGTAATTAAAATAGTTAAAAATTTGGGGATTTGGCGCTGTGAAGAAAGACCAAATCCCCAATTTCAGCCTCTATTTATAAAGGCGGAGGGCATTAGGGCTTTACAACAATCAGGCAGCTTCTTTGATGCTGTATTTGTGCTCGATTTTGACTGCTTTTTCAAGCATCGCCTGGGCCGGGCAGTACTTGGTGGCGGATAGCTCAATCGCGCGTTCGACTGCGGCCGGGTCTACTTGGTGACCTTCGATGAGATACTCCAGGGTGATATTGATGAACACCTTGGGATGTTCCTCGGCACGTTCTGCGTGCACAAGCACCTCGAAAGCGGTCACCTCCTGGCGTTTTTTCTGCAGGATGGAGATTGTATCCATGCCAGTACAGCCTGCCAGGCCGATCGCAATCAGTTCCATCGGGCGAAAGCCATCATCATCCCCGCCAACCGCCTCATCGGTTCCCAGAGGTACGTTGAAGCCAGACGAGTTTGCACCGTTGAAGCTGAGCCGAGATTTCCAGGTTACTTTTGTTTCCATTCCTATTCCTCCAACAGGGGGGTCACATATTTTTCCAGCATCTCCAGGCTGATCGGCCCGGTCCATGCCAGGCGCACAACGCCTTGCCGGTCGATCACGTAAGAGCTGGGCAGGCTGTCGTTGCGAAAAGCCCGTAGCGCCAGGTTGTTCGGGTCCAGCAGGATGGGGAAGGTGAGTTGGTAGCTTTCCACAAATTCCGTCACCTCAGGCAGCGGATCACCGGCCTCTATTGCCAAAAGCATGAAGCCCTCTGATGCGTGGCTGGTAAAGTAGGTCTGCAGTGTCGGCATCTCGGCTTTACAGGGTGGGCACCAGGTGGCCCAGTTGTTAACCAGCACCACCGAGCCGAGGTGGTCGCTTAGCGCTACCAGGTTCCCATCCAGATCGTTGAGTGCCAGCTCGGGTGCCGGAAAATTCACTTCCGATGGCGTGACTGAATATTCACCAGCATTGGTCGCGGCTGAATTTTCGTCTGGTTGGTAGTTACCTATCATGGCTGCAGATACCACCCCGATCACTACCAGACCGGCCCCCACCAAAATCAAGGGCAGGCTGTTTTTCGATCGTTTCTTCCGCCGGTGATAGCCTGGGTTTTTTGCCATATCGATTTCCGTTAATTCGACCGCTCCGATAACCGGATTGCGTTTTGGATCTCTTGCAGCAGTTGATCCTCAGGGTAGGCTCCCACGACGGTTCCCGCGCCATCGTTGATTGTGGTCTGGGGCACGCCACTCACATTGTGGCGGTCGGATAACTCGGGGAACTCCATCGCCTCCACCATTTCCGCTTGTACGAAAGGACTTTCCATTGCCAGTTGATGAGCAAGCACCACGGCTTGCGGGCAGTAGGGTCAGGTAGGGGTGACGAAAACTTGTAAGTGCACCGGCTGTTTTAATTCTGCTAGCGCCGCGCGGGTCTCAGCTGCCAGCCCTGAATCCCGCCCTGATACCAGGATCAGACCCTGGATCAGTGAGCTGAACTCATACCCGGATGGAATGCCTGCATAGCGGATGCCATAATCGATGATCTGCTCTGCTTCCTTCCCCGCAATAACTAAACCGGGCGCCATGGTAACACGATATTGCTGCGCAAGCTCTGCATTGTCTTGCAGATCATAGCTGCTCATATGAAGCTTATCAGAAATTGCGCTTACTTCCTCTACCAATTGGCGAGTGTCATCACAATGCTCGCAATCATCTTTACTCCCAAAGAACATGATCTCTACCGGATTGATTAACTGCTTGTCAAACACTTCCTTTACTTGCTTTACAATATCATCTCGAAGTAGCTGGTTCCTCATAGCATCTCCCTTGAATTTTTCGCCTCACCGAGGCGGAACTTATGTGAGATGTCATCTCGCATAAGCAAATCTTATCATGTACAGGCACCCCCGCCGCTTGCGATCCAGCCGCAGCGTTCACAGGTCAGGTTGAGGGTGCCATCATAGTCAAGCCTGCCTAACCCGCATACCGGGCAGGCATCACCTGGTTTTTTCAAGCCAGGGTAAATTTGCTGGTTTTCATCCACAGTCAGGGTTTGGAAAAATCTATCCAATTGAACTTTGAAATCATCACCCTTCTGCTTACTCATACCTGCTTAGATGCATGAGGGCAGGTTTGGTTGCAATACAATAAATCAGGGAGTGTTATAATAATCATGCCGTGGTAGGGCTATCCCGCATCCCACCCTGGAGACTTTATTATGGATGATATTCAACCCTCTCAACCCTCTCAACCAACTCGGCGCAATGCCACCATCTGGCCTTTTGTTATCATTATGTTATTCAGCCTGCTGGTTTGCCTGGTCGTTTTTCCGCCGTTATTCTCCGCCAAGGCAGCTCCATTTAACTCATCATCGCTACCAGGTGCACAGATGCCCTCACAAGGAGCTTCGGTTCAGCCATCCTCCTCAGATCCTCTCCTGATCTTGCAAGCCCCTGCCCAGGTGATCACCCCCACGGTAACTTTGACAGTCACCGCCACGCTTACTCCTACAGTTACGATTACCCCCACGATAACCCTCACGCCTACCCCTTCGAATACGCCCACCATCACACCCACCTATACTCCAACCCACACCCATACACCAACGCAAACCGGTACCATAACGCCTACCCCAACGGTGACCCATACACCCACCGCAACGGGAACCATCACGCCGGTTGCCACCCTACGTGTTGTCGTCACCCCCAGTGAAGCCAAGGTTAACGAGCGTCTCACCTTTACCATAACCGCCGGCAATACCGGTACCGCCCCGATGCGCAATGTGATCATTTCCGATTCTTTTCCCACCATCATCACTGTAGAGACGGTCACAGTGAGTTCCGGCTGAGCACGGCATTGTGACCAAGTTGACCAACTCGTTTACGGTTTCATTAGGTGATGTGTACCCCAACGAGACGATCACCATCACTGCAAGTGTTAAAGTGAACTCCACGCTGATCCAGACACTGTCACTCCAGAATACGGTGACGATGACCTACGATAGCTTGCGTTCGCTGACCGCCAGCGTGAATTACAAAGTTGTCTATTCGACCTTGCCCGGCACCGGGCAGCTGCCGCTGAACTGGCGCCAATACCTCTTTTGGCAGGGCTTTAGTGATCGCTGGTGGTGGGGTGGATTGGGTCTGGGTGCGGTGTTTTTTGGGTTCAGACCGGGTAAACAAAAACGCCTGCGCACTTGGCTGGGGATGATTGCACTTCTCCTTCTGATCGTTGGACTTGTGGTGGGTTGCTCTGGCACACCCACCAGTGACACAACCACCAGCGGGGGGGAGCCGCTGCAGCTTGCATCCACTGTTCCCTCTCAAACCGCGATCCCCTACCAGCCGGCGTCAGCCTTTTCTACCCCAGAAACTCAGCCTCTTCTCACCTTGCCTGATTATCCCATCCCAACCCCGGTGATCTCTGCCACTCCTGCCGTGGGTGAACCGGAGTTGGATACCAGCCCAGTCGTACGCATTGTCATTCCAGTATTATTGCTGGACACCGTGGTCAAATATGTGCCCTACGATGGTTTCACCTGGTTGATTGGTGGGTTAAGCAGGGAAGTCGCCTGGCTGGGGAACACTTCCTGGCCCGGGCTGGGTAGCAATACCTCCCTGGCGGGACATGTCACCGTCGCCGGCTATGGCGATGGCCCCTTCCGCTATCTGGAAGATGTGCCCGTTGGGGAGATCATCATCCTCTATACCGAGCGCAGTATCTATACCTATCAGGTCAGAGAAAGTCGGATTACCACTGCGGATGATATGGCAGTCACGCTTGGCACTGATAATCCCCAGGTGACTCTGATCACCTGTGTGGACTGGGATGATGAGACCGAGATGTACTTGAACCGGTTGATCGTGTATGGAGATTTGGTGCGCGTAGAACCGGTGGTGCGCGGTAGCGTCCCCTAGATTCTTATTGACGCCAGACCCACGCCCCGCCGATCATCGTCGCTGCGGGGCGTATGCTCTTAATCTGCTCGGCATCACAGAGGAACATATCTCTATCCAGGACAAGCAGGTCAGCCAGGTAGCCAGGTGCCAGCCGTCCAATGCGCTGCTCCACTCCGCTCGCATAGGCTGGGCCGGTGGTAAAGCCGTGGAGCGCTTCAGATAATTGCAAACGCTGCTCGGGATACCAGCCCTCCTGTCCTGGGCTGCCATCTGCCCGCCGGCGGGTGACCGCGGCGTGCAGACCCCAGAAGGGATTGGGGGATTCCACCGGGGCATCCGAGCCAAAGACCAGCATGGCACCATGATCCAGCTGTGTGCGCCAGGCGTAGGCGAATGCCGCTCGCTTTCCCCAGAATTTATCCGCCATCACCATATCTGAGGTAGCATGGATCGGCTGCATGGAGGCGATCACCCCCAATTCGCCCAGCCGCGCCTGATCAGCCGGGTGGATTACCTGTACATGTTCGATGCGATGGCGCAGCTGCTTGGTCGAGCCAGGCTGCTGTGCCGCTTCATACGCCCTCAGTTGGCTGAAAGCTTGCAGCACTTCATGCACCGCCCGGTCGCCGATGGCATGGATCGCCAGGCTGAGGCCGCTATCGACAGCCGCCCGCCCCTGCTCGTACAATTCCTCTGCATCCAGCATTAAGATGCCTGTATTTTGTGGCTCATCCTCGTATGCAGAGAACATCGCCGCGGTGTGTGGGCCTAAAGCCCCGTCGGCGAACCCTTTCACCGCACCGATGCGCAGCGTGTCATCACCAAAACCGCTCCGTAGGCCCAGTTGGGCCGCCTGAGGCAGATCCTCCAAAGGGATGGATTTGGTCACCCGCAAACGCAGTTGACCTTGTTGGTGCAGATGCTGCAGGGCAGAGAAGCAGCGCCGGCGATCGAAATCGTGTACCCCCGTCAATCCCATTTGCAGCAGCCGCGGTTGTGCCTGCAGGATTGCCTGCTCGACCTGTTTCGCAGTCGGTTCGGGGATTGCATCCGCAATCAGCCCCATGGCTGATTCGAATAAAATGCCATTGGGTGATGAGCTGTCTTGGTTGCGGCCCACGCCGACCTCCAGCTGGATCAGCCGTCTGGGCGTTGAGTCCTGCCAGGCGCAGCGCGGCGCTGTTTGCCCAGCCGGCGTGCAAGGATTTGGCGGTGAGATATACCGGATGTTGGGGCGTGGTTGCATCCAGATCAAGCGGGTTGCCAAAGCCCTCCGCCCAATTGTTCTGATTCCAGCCATGCCCCAGGATCCAGCTGCCAGCAGCCGTCTCCCTGGCCCGTTCTGCCACTCGCTCAAGGCACTCGGCGCGGCTGCTGGTCTCGCAGTCTACTTTTTGCAGCCCGAGGGCATATGTCTCTAAGTGGATATGGGCATCGGTGAGACCGGGAATGATGGTTCTTCCGCCGGCATCGAAAGCCTGCTTAGTACCAAACGCGGCGCAGAGTTCCGCATCCGAGCCAACCGCGCAGATCTGATCTCCCTCGATTGCCAGTGCTTCAGCTGTTGGCTGGTTTGGATTGAGCGTATGAATCCGGGCATTATGGATGACATATGCCATGCTGTATTGTCCTGTTGGGGGTAGTGCTGCTTTATTGTTCCCCGATCAGCTTTTCGATCAGGGCATCTAGCTCTTCGGCAGAATAATAGTGGATCACTAAAGTGCCGCCCTTTTTCCGCGGGTTCAGGCGCACCCGCGTTCCCAGGTGCTGCTGCAGGCGGTCTTCCAGTGCCGTCACTTCTGGCAATGGCTCGGGATGTGCCGCGGGGATCGGCTTTTGTCCCCCAAGTTTGCGCACTAGCTCTTCTGTTTGGCGCACACTCAACTCTTTCTTCAGGATTGCCTGATAAGCCGCGCTTTGCGCCTGCGTCGTGGTGAGCGCGAGCAGCGCCCGGGCATGGCCTTCGGTGATCAATCCCTGAGCCAGGCCTGTTTGGATGCTTTCTGGCAGCTTCAGCAAGCGCAGGGTATTGGTCACTGTAGTGCGGTTTTTCCCCACCCGCAAGGCGATTTGATCGTGGGTCAGGTTAAAATCATCGGCAAGCTGCCGGTAAGCTTCGGCAGCCTCCAGCGGGGTCAGGTCAGCGCGCTGGACATTTTCGATCAGTGCCAGTTCCAGGCGCTGCTGCTCGGTGGCTTCCCGGATCAACGCCGGAACGACTTCCAGCCCTGCCTGGCGGGCAGCTAATAACCGTCGCTCTCCCGCGATCAGGATATATGCGCCCGGTTGGGCTGCCCGGGTGACGATCAGTGGCTGGATGATACCGTTCTCCCGGATCGAAGCTGATAACTCGCCCAGCTCTTCGGGGTTGATCTTTGTCCGCGGCTGGCGGGGATTGGGAGCGATTGCCTGGACCGGGATCAGATCGATACCGGCGGCCGGAGGTGTTTCGGATGAGAATCGCAGCAAACTCACCACCGGGGATCAGCGCATCCAGGCCTTTACCGAGTCCAGTTTTTTTGGTCATGGCTTATCCAGTACCTCTGTCGGTGCGGGAGCAGGTTCATCGCTGACGGGGAGTGCAATGCCATCCCCGGTCAGCACTTCACGTGCCAGGTTGGCATAAGCATGCGCTCCCGTCGAAGCCGGAGAATAGGTGGAGATAGGTTGCCCATACGAAGGGGCTTCAGCCAGGCGGATGCTGCGCGGGATGATCGTATTAAACACCTGTTCGGGGAAATAGCGGCTGACTTCAGCAACCACATCGTTGCTCAATTTGGTGCGCCCATCGAACATGGTTAGCACCACCCCCCGTATCCGTAAGCCTGGGAAAAGCGCTGCGCGAATGCGCTGGATGGTCTGGGTGAGCTGTCCAACTCCCTCCAAAGCCAGGTATTCGCATTGCACCGGGATGATCACCCCATCTTGCGCAGCAACAATCCCATTCAGGGTGAGTAGTCCCAGGGAGGGAGGGCAATCGATCAGGATGTAATCATAGCGCAAAAGCACCGGCTTGAGTGCCTCTTTCAGGCGGGTTTCGCGCGCCAGTTCTGGCACCAGTTCGACCTCTGCGCCAGCCAGTGCCGGCGATGATGGCAGCAAAGAAAGCTTTAATCGCGGATTATGCAGCACATTGTTCAGCGCCGGGGAAGCGCCGATGATCACATCATAGGTTCCGCTCTTAACCGTGCGTCTATCCACGCCCAGGCAGGAAGTCGCATTTGCCTGGGGATCCAGGTCTACCAGCAATACCCGCTGCCCAAAATATGCCAGGTACGCACCCAGGTTGATCACGGTGGTCGTTTTCCCCACCCCACCCTTTTGATTCACCAGCGTGTATACCCGGCCCATCACAGCACCTCAAGCAGGCTTTCTTGTACTTCGCTAGGCGTCGGGATGCTGTCCAGTCCACATCGGGTTACCGATATGGCAGCAATCTGGTTGGCGAAGCGGGCAGCTTCCCATGGATCCCGCGTGGAGAATAAGCGCATAAAGAATGCCGCCGCAAAGATATCCCCTGCGCCAGTAGCTTCTACCTCGGTAACCACCGGTGCGCGCAGCCGCCGGACATCTCCATGCCAATACACCCGCGCCCCTGCGCTGCCTTCCGTGACCACCAGGATCTGACTTGCTGAGGCGAACTCTTCGATCCGATTTTCATCTCCAGCCAGGTCTTCGATGCTCAATACAGCCGCACCGGCCTGCTGTAGCATGAAAGACGCTTCAGGCCACTCAGCCGGAGAAACCCGCCCGCTCGCATCCCAGCTACGCAGCCATCCCTGGGGAGTCAACCCCACCAGCGCGTTTGGGAAGCGCCGCACCAAACCGGGCTCTACCTCCCGCGCCACCGGTCCCAGGTGGACGATTGATGCCGAGCGCCATGGTTCGGGAATCAGGTGATAATCCAGCGGAGCAGCCAGATGATGCAGGATTTGGATGCGTCCTTCGGCAGTGTAAATATTTTCGAAAGTGGTGCTGTGTTCAGTGGCATAATTGATGATCGGTATGTGCCGCAGAGAAGCGGGGGAAACCTCCGCTGCCCACGAAGTGACAATGCCCACACGCAATCCCAAAGCTTGGGCAGTCAATGCAGCATATGAGGCAGTTCCGCCCAAGCGCGCACCGTTAGGGGTCAGATCGCGGGTGATATGCCCGATAACCAGATAGTCAATCGGATCCAGCGGTGCCAGGCTGAACATGAGTATATTATATTATTCTTTGGGAAGGATGGTAACTTTCCGGTGTGGTTCCTCGCCCTGGCTCTCGGTGAGCACGCCAGGATGGTTGCGCAGCTCCATATGGATAATTCGCCGCTCGTTCGCTGGCATTGGTTCCAGCAGCTGGCGCCGGCCTGTCTTCATGGCTTGATCGGCCATTCGCTGTGCCAGCGTGCGCAGTTGCTTTTCGCGGCGTAACCGAAAGCCCTCTACATCCAGCACCAGGGTAACAGATCGCCCCAGCTCTTTGTTCACGATCAGCCGGGAGATATACTGCAGCGCGTTAAGCGTTTCAGACCGCTTGCCGATCAAGACACTCAGATCATCCCCGGCAATATCCACCAGGATAGCCATAGAATTGTCGTGCTCATCCACCTCACCCAGGTGGGCACTTACCTTTGCCTTGATGTTCATCCGCTCCAGCAGCTCGCTGACCGTTTCACGGGCGACATGTAAAGCGATGTCATCTTTCAACGTTACTGCTGCCGGTGAAGTGGGTGGTTCCTTGGACTCCGCAGGAAATTCGACCGTCGGTGTTTCACTCGGCTCTGCCAGATTCGTCTCTTTTACTGACAGGCGTACCCGTGCCAAACGCGTGCCTAGACCGAAGATACCTCGGCTCCCTTCATCTAACACTTCAATCTCTACTGCATCAGCTGGCAGGCCGAGTTCCTCCAGACCGTTGTGAATAGCTTCTTCAACTGTGGGTGCAATAACCTCAGTTGTTGCGCGTTGGATTGTCATGCTTTCCTCCCACAAAAGAAATAATACCTGACATATGCATACATCGCACAGGCAGGATAATTATGCCGCTGCTTTTTTCTTCGGCAATAAATTACGCCAGTTCAATTTACCCAGGAACGCGTACTGGGCGATACCTACCAGGTTGCCAACCACAAAATAAAGCGCTAATCCGGAGGCCAGAGTATAGGCAAAGTAGCCCATCAACAGTGGCATATACAAGTTCATCATTTTTCCCATTTGGGCTGCCTGGTCACCAGGATTGGCCGGCGGAGGGGTCATCAGCTTGGACTGCAGGAAGGTGGTGATCACAACCAGGATCGTCAGCACCGGGATACCTACCCCGAAAATAGTCAGTCTTTCCGGCTGGCCCATGTTCATCCATAGAAACTGACTCTTCAATGGGATCAGCTCCGATGCATTGATGAAAGGATAGATCAATTTTGATAGATCTAACAGCTGGAAGGGTGATGCTGCCATCGCTCGGGTGACCGATTGGTACAGGCCGATGATGATTGGGAACTGGATCAGCATAGGCAGGCACGACCCCATGGGATTGATGCCTAATTCTTTGTACAACGCCATCTGTTCTTGGCTCAGCTTAGTTTTATCATCTTTATACTTTTTTTGCATCTCTTGCCACTTCTTGGATTTTTGCAGCTCGGTCATTTTGGCCGTGCTTTTCACCTGCGAAGCGGTCAGGGGATGCGTGATCAAGCGGATCAGGATGGTGAACAGGATGATGGCGATCCCAAAATTACCCACCAGGCTGTAGATCCACAGCAGCGCGTTGACCATTGGTTCAATTATCAGGGTATTCCACATCGTCTAATCTCCGTTAAGTTGAGCGAACCCGGCAGAAACCAATTTATTTCTCCGGCATGTAGGTCCACTGCTGGGTGCCAGTGGTGGTAAGTGCGGCGAGAAGAATATCGCTGTTGATCGGGGCAATCAGGATCAGATCACCGGCTGCATATGGGGATGCATACAGGGTACCACTGACTACCTTGGAATCAAGTACATCACCATCCAGGCTGATGAAAAACACGGTGTCATTTTCGCTGCTGAACACCAATTGCTCATTCACCAGCAGCGGTGGACCAATGATCGGTCCGCCGGGCTGGAGGCGCCAGTTTTGCTCCCCTGTGGCAGCATCGATGCTGTAGATGTACCCATTCAGGTCCCCTACATAATAGGCATCCTGGTAAAGCACACCACCCGACCACACCCAGCCTTCGGTCTTGAAGCGCCAACTCACATTCCCAGTTTCTGCATCCAGGGCAATCACTTCGCTGCCAAAGGTGCCGACGATGACTGTGTCGCCGTGATCAAACGCTGGAGTGCCCACAATCGCACCCCCAAGGTCATCGCTTTGCCACAGCAAGTCACCTTTGATGGCATCCACGGCATAAACGTGGTGATCCATCGAAGCCACGAAGAGACAAGTACAGGCTTCGTTGACCGCTGGACGTGCCCAGACCGGTCCCCCGGTCACGAAGGTCCAATTCAGATTACCATCAAAATCCAGCGCGTAAAGCTTTCCATCCGCCGATACCTGGAAGATGCCTTGCTCTGTGACCAGAGGGCTGGCGATCAGCCGGTCGCTTGATCCGCTGAAAACCCAGTTCTCTCTGCCGTTTTCAGCATCCAGGCTGTAGAGTTTGTGATCATAACTTGGCGCCAGGAGCTGACCGTCTGGTGTGAGGGTTGGATCGGCGAAGAATGTGATCTTCGCACTCGCTTCTGCGGGGTAGCGCCAGGCTTCCTCACCGCTGTCCAAATCGACAGCATATACGTTGGAGTTGTAAGCCACAAAGGCGAATTCTTCATTTGCTGCCAGGCCAGGCCAACTGGTTGAGCCGTACGCTGAACCGCCACAGGCTGAGAGGGCAATCGCGATCAGGATCAAGGAGATAGTGAGCAGTGGAATTTTATATTTCATCTTCGCTTCTAATATGTTCAGGTTGAACCAGGGAATTAATCAACAGGATCAAATCCACCTGGGTTGAATGGGTTGCACCGCAGGACTCGCCACATCGCCATCAGGCTGCCTTTGAAAAAACCGTACTTATAGATCGCCTGATATCCATAATGAGAACAGGACGGGTAAAACCGGCAGGTATCAGCAGGCAGGGCGCGCGAGAAGGTCATCTGGTATAAACGGATCAAGGCCAGGAGAGGCCAACGAGTCAGTGTCTTGATACTCACGGGCAAATCCCGTAAACGAGGCTCGGGTTTGGTTTCAGGTGCAGCGGGCAGATTCTTGTCCATCTTCGTTTTTCAGCATTCCGGCTTTGTTCAATAACTGGGTCAGAACCCGGATAATTTCAGGCAGCGAACTGTTCAGGATAGAGCGGCGGCAAAATATGAGAGCGTTCCATCCGCCATGCGTCCGAGGCAGAAGGCTGCGCATTGCTTCGCGAACCAGCCTTTTTGCCCGGTTCCGTTTGACGGCTCCCCCAACTGCCCGGCTGGCTGCGATCCCAACCCGTAAATTTTCTCCCGGGCTGGGTAGTGCTACCAACACAATGAGCGGGTGGGCATAGGACTTGCCAAATAGCCGCACCCGCTTGAATTCGGTTGACCTGGTAAGGCGAAATCTGCGCTTCACCCACGAATACTCTTGACCTGTTTATGAAATCTGCGGATCCTTTGCCTGTTCTTGGTAATTATCCGGGGAGCCGTTGAGATTAAGCCTTCCAGTTGATTTTCTTGACGTGGTTATTCATATTAACCGTCAGGCGATAGCGGCCTTTCAGGCGGCGTGCCTTCAGTACCTTGCGGCCATCGGCGGTTGCCATCCGGGCACGGAAGCCATGGACACGCAGGCGATGGCGAACTTTGGGTTGGTATGTACGCTTGGGCATTCTACTTCACTTCCTTAAATCAAGATACGCATGCTTGTGGGCAAACGAATTGTGATTATACCAAAGGGAGTTCGATTGGTCAAACCACATTAATCCATTTTTGGGGAAAAGAGTCGCGCCAGAAAGTCGGCGCCCTGGCGATCGCTGATCGCTAAAACTTCATCCCCAACCTCAAAACTGGTCATCCCCCGGGGAATCACCATCTTTCCTTCGCGAATGATCCCTGCAATGACCACATTGTCTGGCAGTTCTAAATCTTTGATCGCTGTACCGATTGCTATAGCCTGGGGAGGAATTTTCTCTTCGATCAAGGAGTATTTTCCATGGCGCAGTTTCAATAAGGTCATCATATCGCCCAGGGACATCTCTTCTTCGATCAGGCTGGCCATGATATCAGCCTGGTTCAGCGGGCAGTCGACGTGAAAATGCTCATTGAATAACCAGGCATTGCGCGGATTGTTGATCCTGGCAATCGTGCGCGGGACATTGTACATCGCCCGGGCGATGAAACAGACGATCAAATTGTCGGCATCGTTGGTCGTGCAAGCTGCTACTACCTGGGCAGACCGGATATCCACATTTTCCAAAACCAGCGGATCTGTCGGGATGCCTTCATAGATGATTTCAGTAGGCAGTTCGTGGTGCAGGTGAGCCAGGATATCTTTACGGTATTCGATCACGCGCACATCGTGTCCTTGTGCGTTGAGCAGGGTGGCAAGCTGTGTACCTGTCCTTCCACCACCGGCAATGATCACGTTCATGATAATTTCTCCTCAACCTGGGCTAGCCGCTGCCTTAATGCTGTGATTCCTTCATATGTTGCGCTAAAAAGAACCAGGTCTCCACCCGATAGGGTGGTTTTTGCATCGGGCACGATGGCTTTCCCGGCTCGTGTCAGGCTGACCGCCAGGCATTCACGATTGTCCTGCAGCAGCTCTCCAATCTCTTTTCCTTGCAGCGCAGCAGAAATCACGATTTCATAAATTTCTACTTCACCGTTACCCGCCGAGAGCACGGTGTGTCCTTTTGGCTCAATGAGCAATTCTTCTATCCGCTGTGCACCCCAGCTGGATGAGCTGACTACCTGCACTCCAAAATGATCGTACAGGCTGCGCCAGCGGGGATCATAATTACGTACGATAATGTTGCTGATCCCATAAACCACCTTTGCTGCGTGGGCTACCACGGCATTGACGGTATCTGAGCTGGTAACCAATGCCAATCCGTCTGCTTTTTCGATACCCGCCCGGTGTAGCACCTGCTGGTTCAGCACTTCACCCTGGATCGTCCGCCCGCGGAAATCAGGCGGTAGATTTGCAAAAGCCGTGCTTAGATAATCGATCACCGTGACCTGCATTCCCTCGCTGGAACAGGCGGTAAGCCAATTCAGCGCCTACCCGACCGCAGCCTACAACAATAATATTCATCTGGAGTGCTCCTTAATCTACCTGGTAGGGCACGTCAGTAATGACGATCCCAGGTTTGAACAGCAGCGCAGCGCGCAGCCAAAAAGCAGTATTCGTGTGCAGCAGGTTGTGGAACGTTCGCTTCGGAACAAACTGGGGCACGACGATGGTAATGATTTCATTTGGCTGGCGCTGACTGGCAATTTCCTCGATATATTCCAATAATGGCTCCAACAAAGTGCGGTAAGGTGACTCAAGGATCACCAGGCGGACGCCTTCTCCCCAGTCGTCCCACTTGGCTTTTAACTTTTCCGTCTCGGCGGGATCCATTGAGATGTTCACCGCGGTCACGTCATCTGACAACGAGGTGGCATAGCGCAGTGCAGCCAATGTGCCGCGATGCACGCCGCTGAGCGGCAGGATCACCCGGTGACGGGCGATCCGCGGCATGGCTGCATAGTTCTCCAGCGATAAACGGCGGGCCAAACCACGGTAATGCAGATGAATGCTGGAAAGTCCGACCACGATCAATGGGATGAGAATCAAAACCACCCAGGCTCCGTCGGAAAATTTTGTGATCGCGAAAACAAGCATCACCACCAGTGTACAAATGGCACCAAAGCCATTGATCACCATCTTCACTTCCCAGCGTTTCTCTTTACGCAGGGTTGAGCCGCGCTCCTGTATCTCCACTCCGGGTTTCAGGTGACCTATTTTCCACCAACGGCGGGCCATGCCGGCCTGAGATAGGGTAAAGGACATAAAAACACCAATGGCATATAGAGGAATCAGTCCGGTAACGCTGGCATTAAAGACCACTACCAGCAGGGATGAAATAATTGACAAAGCAACGATGCCATAAGAAAACACCAGCCGGCTGCCTTTGAATGCCATCTGGCGCGGCAGAAATCCGTCAATGGCAAGCAACGCGCTCAACCGAGGAAAATCAGCAAAGGAGGTGTTGGTTGCCATGATCAGGATGACGGTTGTCGCCGCAATCAATCCCAGGTAGAAAATCTCATGGTTGCCATAGATCGTGCGAGCTAATTGCGAGATAACGGTTTCTGTTTCTGAGGGAATGGCATGAATTTGAGATGCCAGGAACGATATTCCCAAAAACAGGATCCCAAGAATGACCGCCATCCATATCAGGGTGATACCTGCGTTTCGGCTGCGTGGCTCCTTGAACGCTGTGATCCCATTCGAAATAGCTTCTACGCCGGTCAAAGCGGCGGTACCGCTGGAGAATGCGTGCAAGATCAAGAATGGTGTGATGGCGGTAACGGTATGGAGTATTTCCATCTCGGGAGGATTAACCACATATCCCAGGGAACCGGCAAAGAATCGGAACACACCCAGGCCTACCGTGATCGACATCATAACGATAAAAAAGTAGGTCGGAATTGCGAAGGTCATGCCGGATTCTTTAACCCCGCGCAGGTTTACCAGCATGACGAACAAAACCAGGCCCACCGCCAGGGCTGCCCGGTAATCGAACAGTGCCGGGAAGGCTGAAACGATCTGGGCTACACCTGAAGATATGGAGACGGCAACTGTAAGGATGTAATCAGTCAGCAGCGCCGCACCGGCTATCTGGGCGGGTAGGTCTCCCAGGTTGTCTCGTGCCACGATATATGCACCACCACCGCCCGGGTAAGCGTGGATGGTTTGCTCATACGATAGAGCGACGATCGCCAGCAGAATGACGATCGCCATTGAGATCGGAAATACATTGCTGAATGCTGCTGTACCTGCTGCTGCCAGGATGAACATGATCTCCTGGGTGGCATAAGCAGTAGACGAAAGTGCATCGGAGGCGAACACTGCCAGGCCAACCGCTTTTCCGATCGTCTGGTGAGGGGCATCAGCCGTTGGCAGTGGCCTTCCCATCAGCAGCGTGCTCCAGGAACGGCGCGGTTTATAATCCGCGGTGCGATGCTGCACAACGCCGCTTTTGGTTTCGTGATGTATCCCGTGATTATCCATAAAACTATCTTTTAAAATCCACATGAAAAGCCCACCGTCTATACTACATACTCCGGGCGGGCTTAAACGGAAATTATTGTATATCTAGATTGACCGGGCGTCAATGTTTTTGAGAGGCTCGTTCCTTCCAGGGTTGCCCGGCTGGACCGGACGTCCCAAGACGCGGAAGGCGATCATCCCAAACACGAGCGGGTACCAAAAAGTGATCCCCCGGTAAACCAGTGTGATCACCGCAGCAGCTTCCAACGGGATATACATGGAGCTTATTATAATGGTCAGTGCCCCTTCGACAATCCCCAATCCTGCTGGTGTGGGGGATACGATCAGGAACAGGTAGCCAATGCTGAAACCTGCCACGATGGTGCCCGCCGATACCGGTACCTGGAATGCCAGGAAGACGAACAGCAGCACACAGATTAGTAGGGTTTTGTTCACCAGAGCCAGCCCGATCGGCAACAGCATTTTTCGCGGTTCATGCCTCAGTTCTCGTAATCCATCCGCCGCATCATGCGCAAACTCGCACGCCCTCACCTCCGACAGGTACTCCCGGTGGGTGATTGGATGCACAACGCGGTTGACCAGCCTGACCATTCCCGACAACGCCTTGCCCAACGCTTCTCCCGATTTCATCCCCAGGAACAGCAAGGTTGCCAGCACTACAGCAATCGTCACCAGGATTGCCGAAGCGGTAATTTCCACCGTCGTCAGGTGATTGCGCCGGATCAGGACGATCAAACCCAGTGCAAGCACGACAATAAAACCCAGGTAATCAAAGAAAAGGTGCAGTGCGCTGGCAATTGCAGCCCTGGCGGGAGAATAATTCCGCCGTCGGGCTTCGGCTGCAATTAAGGCCATCCCACCCATACCCCCCGATGGGGCGATGATATTGACGAAATTGGCTGCTGTTACAATCAGCAGTAGGTTTTCCACCTTCTCCTCGATACCCAGCGCTTGAAAGATCACCAGGAAAGATACCGCCAGGTTCATCAACCAGGCAGTCTGGATGATCAGGGCTAATCCCAGGTAACGCCAATCCCCCCGTTGAATCGTCTCCACCAGTGATTGCAGCTCAGCAAATTGGCCGATGATGAACACGATGCTGAGCATCAGCACCACGGCAAAGATGAATTTCCGCATACCCGGATTATACCAATCTTTGAGCGGGAAAAATCAAACGCGGGCGGGTGGACGGTGTTTGCCGTTCACTCGCCCGCGTTTTCTATCTGCTTGTTATCGCCGGCGGCTCGAGCCGCCCACCAGGCTCACAAAATAAAGCAGCTGCATGATCGCTGTGACCAGCCCTGCGACGTAGGTCAGCGCGGCTGCATTCAGCACCCGGTTGACACCTTGCTGCTCCTCCTCGCCGCTTATCATACCCGCGTTGGTCAGTAACTGCTTGGCGCGTGCAGATGCATTCAGCTCAACCGGTAGGGTTGCCAGTGCAAACACTGCGCCGCCGGCAAAGACGACCACACCTAACCATGCCAGCTCAGTCATCCGCAGCATCAGCCCGATAAAGATCAGAATCCAGCCAAGGTAAGAGCCAATATTGACCGCCGGAACCAGCGCCGCGCGCAGCCGCAGGAGAAAATAGTTTTCGTTGTCTTGCATGGCATGCCCTAATTCATGCGCAGAGATTGCCAGGGCTGCCACAGATGGGGATTGTGCTACACCCGCGGACAGATGCAGCGTCTTGCTCCGCGGGTCATAGTGATCGGTTAGATTTCCGCGCACTGTTTCGATCCTCACCTGGTACAAACCGCTCGCCGAGATCAATCTTTGCGCCGCCTGCTCACCGGTCAACCCACTCCGCCCTGCCACCCGGCTCCATTTTTTATAGGCTGAGCTGACATACCATTGTGTCAGCATCATCAGCAGGAGAGCTGGTAGCATATACATCAGGTAAGTCGAGTTAAGGTAGAACATTTATCAACTCCATTCCAATATATGTCCTTTATTACCGATCATATCTTCCGTGGAGCAATCTGCCTCAAGGTTGGGATAACAGCTCAATCGCCCGATCGAGCTGCGGGTCGATCCCGGCAAGCATATCTTCCTCTGTAAATGCCACCTCATAATCCGGGGTGAGACCGGTCTCGTGAACATTGTTCCCGTTTGGTGTCAGCCAGCGGGCAATGGTCACGCGCACTGCGCCTTGATCATTGGATAAGGGGATCCAGCTCTGAACCGTCCCTTTGCCAAAGGTAGTCGCCCCCACGAGTTGAGCCCGCCCACGATCCTGCAAAGCACCAGCAACCAGTTCTGATGCCGAGGCAGACCACTCGTTGACCAGGACGATCATCGGGATGTCTGCCGCAATTGCCTCCCCTGTGGTGTCGTATGTGATCCGGGTGCCATCCCCATATTCTTCATATGCGACAACGCCATCGCTGAGGAACAAGGAACCGATATCGATGGCGATATCTAAATAGCCACCTGAATTATTGCGCAGATCTAAGATGAGTGCCTTCGGGTTTTGCGCCAGCAGTTGCTCGATGGCATTTCCCAGATCTTCTGCGCTTGTTTCGCCAAACGTTGAAAGACTGACGTATGCGATCTGTCCCTCTAGCATTTCAGAGACTACACTGGGAATGACAATATGCGCCCGGGTGATCTCAACATCAAATGGTTGTTCTACTCCCTCCCGGAGTATCGTCAGGATGACTGTACTTCCTGCCGGGCCAAGCACCTTGAGCCGCGCATTTTCCGGCAGCATTCCGGTCACATCTTCACCATCGATCGCTATGATCTGGTCCCCAGCGCGCAGGTCTGCTGCCTCGGCAGGGGAACCATCAATCGGTTCAATAATGGTCAGCAGTTCCCCATCCGTGTTCACGTAGGCGCCAATCCCATCATAACCTTCTAATGAGGCATTCGCATCTCCGTACTCCGCTGGATCCATATAGGATGTATGCTGGTCGCCCAAGGAATCGAGCATGCCTCGGATGGCACCCTGCATCATCTTTTGCTCATCGACCGGTTGTTCCAGATAATGCGTTTGTACAATTTGCCACGCTTCCCAGAAGGGGGCAAATAACGCATCCGTATTCTCCTCGCCTGATGAGGTCGATCCGCTGTCCGCGGTTCCCCTGGTGGTTACATACCCGGCAATATAGCCCGATGCACAAGCCCCGACCAGCAAGAAGATCGCCACTACCACGAGGATGGTTGGATATTTTGGTTTTTCGCCCATTGTCTTTACTCCTGAGATTGAATTATAGTGCACCAACCCATAAAGGTTATCATATTTCGCTTAATGCCAGATAAATACACCACACCTATGCTAAAAACTTTTCCAGATACCTCTCAAAGCTGACCGGGTCACTGACCTGTTCACAGTATGCCAGGATCGCAATCCCATCCAATGGATACAATGGGTGACACGATGTTGGAGCAGCGCCTCGTGGTGCTGCTGCCACCGCATCCACAAAAGGCGCCACGATATCTGCTTTGGTTAACTCGGGCACGATTTCTTCCGCCGTGACGATCACATAATCCGATGCCACCGCCAATTCTTCGTCCACACCTTTGTTGTTCCCAATTTGGGCATTCCCTTCGGGATCCGCCCTGAGGGCATGGATGACGCTGACATCCGGGCGGATGGCGGGGAAGGCGACCAGTGTTTCTCCACTGTATGGATCGAGCACCGTGCGTACATCCGGGCGTAATTTCAACATATCAGTCCCTATCCAGGCGCGCCCGGGCATAAAACCTACCGCAGCCATTTGGGCGCGTAAACCCATTGCCAGGCTGGTTTCGGTTTCTTCCATGATGTGCAGATCGCCAGCGTTAGCCCGGTAGGTGAACATGGGTGCAAATCCAAAGATTTCCAGTCCAAAGTAACACGTGCGTACGGTGTCCACCAGCCTGGCACCTACCAACAGGTCACACTCGATCCCGGCCGTGAATGCAATCAAGGTCAGCTTGCCTGGCTCACCCGTCTGGCGGAAGCGCTGTAGCAGCGCCCGGGTAAATGCTACCGGTCGGCGGTAGAGGGTCATCCCTCCCAGCCCAAGCTGGCAGCCTGGAGGTACCCGTTGTGCCGCTTCCTGGAGTGTGATTATTTTATTCATTATGTTTCTCTGGGGCAGCGCAGGTTCAACGCTGGTGGTTCCACAATTGTGGCATCGCCCGCGGCAGATCATGCAGACTGGGTATGCTTTGATCGGCTGTGGGATCAGCCCGCTCATGGCCTACCAGTACCGTGTACCAACCTTGCTCCCTGGCTGGACCAAGATTGCGCGGTGCGTCGTCAAATAGAATGCATTCCCCTGGGTTTAATCCCCCGGCGATCTCTAAAGCGCGGCGGTATGCATCCGGAGCCGGTTTACATATGAAGTCCAGTGCCCGGATATCGATGATCTGCTCAAAACACTCCCCCAATTGTAAGATATTCAGCACACGCCTGGCATGATTCACATCCGCGTTGGTAAAGATGAACTTCCGCTGCGGTAGAGTAGATAATAATTTTCCCAGTTCAGGGTCTGGGAGAATGAATTCGACAAGCGGTATATCGTGTACAAATTCCAGGTATTTGTCGCTGTCTACCTGGTAGTGAATTTGTAAGCCACGAAGTGTCGTACCATACGCATCTAAATAATGCTGGCGCAAGGCCTCGATTTCATCGGCAGGCTTGCCCACGATTTCGGCCATGTAGGCATGCATCCGCTCGCGGATCGCCGTCCATAACCCGTTGGACTTGGTATACAAGGTATCGTCCAGGTCAAAGAATAGAGTCTTGGTCAGCATTAGGGTATTATAAGGGCAATCGGTGGAAAAAATTAGTGGATTATAATACCTTCATGCAAATTCACCTGCTTCCCCCTGAAGTGGCTTCGCAGATTGCAGCCGGAGAGGTCATTGAGCGACCATCCTCCGTGGTCAAAGAGCTGCTGGAGAATGCCCTGGATGCTGGCGCCAGGCACATCACCATCCGCATCGATGGCGCTGGAAGACGGCTGATCGAGGTTTCCGATGATGGTTGCGGAATCCCCGCCGATCAGGTTTTACTCGCCGTTGCCCGCCACGCCACCAGTAAGCTGCAGTCTGCCGAAGATTTATTCCACATTGCCACCCTTGGTTTTCGCGGTGAAGCGCTGGCGTCCGTCGGATCTGTCACCCGCCTGACCATCACCTCACGGGTACAGGGGTCAGATGCGGCGGCGCAATTGCGCGTGGAAGGCGGGCACGCTGGAAACGTGCTCCCGTTTGGCGCGCCGCAGGGCACAGTGATCCGGGTGGAAGATTTGTTCTTCAATGTCCCTGCCCGGCTTAAATTCCTGAAATCGGATTCCACTGAAAAGCGGCATATTGACGAGTTGGTCACCCGCTATGCCCTGGCTTATCCCCAGGTTCGTTTTCACCTTTTCCAGGATGACCGCCCCAGCTTGATGACCAGCGGCAATGGTGACCAGCGAGAGGTACTGGCGACTTTATACGGCGTGGAAATCGCCCGGCAGATGCTGGAAGTGATCTCAGAGGAAGATGGGCTGGGTGTCACCGGGTTTATCAGCCCGATCCACCTGACCCGCTCCAACCGGCGGGAGATTTTGTTCTTTGTGAATGGCCGCCCGATCCATGACCAGGCATTAACCACCGCCCTGGTTCAGGCCTATCATACCCTTTTGATGGTTGGTCGTTATCCCCTGGCGGTGTTGTTCATTAACTTACCGCCTGAGGTGGTGGATGTCAATGTTCATCCCGCCAAAGCGGAGGTACGCTTCCGCGACGCAGATGCGGTCTTTCGAGGCGTGCAGCGGGCAGCCCGGCGTGCATTGTTAGCCGCCACACCTGTACCCGGTTTGTCTGACGCTTTTAAGTGGGGCAAACCTGCATCCCCACCCGGTGCCCTGCCCGGCAGAACGCCTGGTCTGGATTGGCAGCTTGCTGGTGATCAGCCCCTGAGCAGCGATTCATCCCAGCTGGTAACGGATCAACAGGGCGCTCCTGTTGCCAGCCCGCAGCAGCCAGCTCTGGCAGGAGCCAGGATACCCCTGCTGCGGCTGGTGGGGCAGATCGCCGCCAGCTACCTGGTGGCAGAAGGCCCGGATGGCTTATACCTGATCGATCAACATGCGGCTCATGAGCGGGTGCTGTTTGAGCGTTTTGTCACCCTGCACCAGGCTCAGGGCTCCAATATTCCCTCCCAGGCTCTCCTGGAACCGGTTTTGGCTGAGCTGCCTGCTCCCAGTGCCCGCATGATCAATGAACAGCTTCCGCTTCTCTCTCACCTTGGTTTTTTGATTGATCCTTTTGGCACGGGTGCCTTTTTGATCCGGGCAATCCCCTCGCTCCTGGCGGGAATGAATCCCACCGCAGCCCTGGCTGTGCTGGTCGAGGATTTCGAAGAAGATGAACGACCACTTCAAACGGAGCAAGAAGCCAGGATCATCGCCCGGGTGTGCAAACGGGCGGCTGTGAAAGCAGGTCAGGTGCTCTCACTCGAAGAGCAGCGCACTCTGCTGACTGATTTAGAAGCCTGTATCTCACCGCGCACCTGTCCGCACGGGCGACCGACCATGATTCACCTTTCTGTGGATTTATTAGAGCGCCAGTTCGGTCGGCGCGGGGCGCGATGATCGGATTATCATGGTAGTATTGTGATTATTCTTTCATCGGTGTCAGGATGCTGGCCCAGCCGGTATCGCGTAGAGGTTCGCTGAGCATTATTCCTCTATAAAATTCTGTAACAAACCACGGATTGCAACCTATGCGTGCCATTTGGCTGGAAAATCAACAAGCTTCGCTCCGGTCAGGGCTTCCGCTTCCCGTTCCAGCCCCGGGCGAGGCTTTGGTGCGGGTGCGTCTGGCTGGTGTGTGCAGCACCGACCTCGAGCTGTTGCGTGGCTATTATCCATTTTGCGGTATTCCCGGACATGAGTTTGTCGGTCAGGTAGAAGAAGCACCTGGAGCACCGGCATGGCTCAACCAGCGTGTTGTCGGCGAAATAAATATCGCCTGTGGTACCTGCACCCCCTGCCTGGATGGCTATCCCACCCATTGTGAGCAGCGCAAAGTGTTGGGCATTCGCGGCTGGAATGGTGCTTTTGCGGAGTACCTTGTCTTACCCCTGCAAAACCTGCACCTGGTGCCAGAAACGATTCCCGATGGTGCCGCAGTTTTTACCGAACCATTGGCCGCGGCCCTGGAAATCCTGGAGCAGGTACCGGTTTTTCCAGGTCATCGCTGTCTTGTGGTCGGTGCCGGTCGCCTGGGCCAATTGATCGCCCAGGTGCTGGCGACCACCGGGTGTGACCTCACAGTCGTCGCCCGGCACCCTTTTCAAAGAGATCTGCTGCAGCAGCGGGGTATCGCTTGGATTAGCGAGCAAGAGGTTGGCTTGGGTACGATGGATATCGTCGTCGATGCCACCGGTACCCCATTGGGCTTCAATTTAGCCCGGCGCGCAGTTCGCCCCCGTGGGACGATTGTACTGAAAAGCACCTACCAGGGCGAGATGTCGGTCAACTTTTCCAGTATTGTGGTCGATGAGATCACTGTAGTCGGCTCTCGTTGTGGGCCATTTCCCCCTGCTATCCAGCTATTATCCCGCGCCCAGGTAGATCCCACCGGGCTGATCCAGGCAAAATTTCCCCTGGAGCAAGGTGTACGCGCCATAGAGTATGCTGCTCAGCCGGGGGTATTAAAAGTTTTGATCAACCCGTGGGCGGATGGGGTGAAGAAATACAAGGTAGAAATACCGTGAAGGTCGTGCCTGCCCCGGCTTCGCTTTGCACTTCGATCCGTCCCTGGTGGGCTTCTACGATCCGTTTGCAGATGGATAGCCCTAATCCGGTTCCGCTGGACACATTCTCCAGGCCGGGAACGCGATAAAAACGGGAAAACAGGCTGGGCATACTTTCCGGTGGGATCCCCGGCCCGGTATCACTGACTGAAAGCATAAATCCACTTTCATCTGTTGCTGCTTTCACGGTCACTATTCCCCCTGGGCGATTGTATTTGATCCCGTTGTTGATTAAATTGATCACCACCTGTTTGATTTTATCTTGATCTGCAGTCAGCTTGGGAAGGCCGGGCTCGACCCACAACCTCAGATCAAGATTTTTCTCAGCCGCCCGGGGAAGTTCCATCTCACAGCAGTCCTCCAGCATCCGTTTGAGGTCAAAGGTGTTAACCTGGAATTGAGCCCGCCCAGACTCCAACCGGGATAGATCCAAGAAGGATGTGGTCAATTCTGAAAGCCGCGATATTTCGTCCCGCATGATCTGCCCGATCCGCTGGCGCTGCTCATCGGGAACATCACTGCGCAAAACGATATGCACCGCCGTGTTGAGCGAAGACAGGGGAGTCCGCAGTTCGTGAACCAGTTCCGATATCAAGTCGGATTGTTGGAATAGGCGTGCATTCTCGATGGCAATCGCCGCCTGCGCGCCTAAGGTGGTCAGAATTTCCTTATCATCTTCGGTGAAGTTGCCGGATTGCTTGTTGATCGTTTCCAAGGCGCCAATCACTTTATCCTTGGTGATTAGCGGCACCCCCAGCAAGGATGATGTTGGGGTGTTGGTAACCTGAGCGATCGTCCGATAGTGGCGCGCATCATGCTCCACGTCGGAGAGCATGATCGGCTGCCGGTTGGTGACGATCCAGCCTGCAATGCTGGATTCGACCGGAACGATCAGCCCCCGGATTTGGGGTTGGTTGAGATTGGTTGAAGCCTCGAAATACAATTCTTGCTTGTTCTGGTCGTACAGCAGGATGGAGGCATGCTCCGCGTGGCACAACGCCGTGGCTGCCGCCACGATCCTGCGCAGTAATACATCCAGGTTTAATGTCGAAGCCAGGTCACGGGAGATTTCCATCACCTTTTGGTAGCGCTCAATCATGGATGCTTGGCGATTAGGTTCCACTATTCCTCCTCATTCATCCCCCATGCAGGTTGCACAATCAGGGTTTAACCAGCTATCAGATATCCTTACCCGGCAGGATGCGCCTAAAACTCCTTGCTACGCACATGTTTGGCAATATTATCCGCCAGCTTGCCGAACTGCTGCGAGGTGAGATTATCAGGATGTTGGGTTACCAGGGGCTGGTTTGCCTTCGATGCCTGGTAGGTTAGCTCGGGCGCCGCGGTAAAGACCAGCGCGATGCCATGTTGGTATTCCTTTTGCACCTGCGCCAGGGAATACTGCATTTCGGTGCGTTGGCGGTTATACAGCACCGTGCTGACGCGCCCTTCGCCAAACCCTCGGCTTGCCAGCTCATCTGCCAGCAGTTGAGTGCGGGTGATGCTGTTAGGAATTGGCTCCAGTATGATGATGAGCTCATCGCAGAGCGAGAGAACTTTGTCGGTGATTGGCGAGATTCCAGGACCTAAATCCAATACGATGTAATGTGCCATGTAAGCCAGCGTGCGCGCAATGGCCTCAAAGGTATTGCATGCCTGCAGGTGGCGCGCATCCGATGGCTTATACGAACTTAATAAAAATCGGACATCCGATTTGTGCGTGACCAGTTCCGCCTCGACATAATTGGTCGAGATTTCATTTGCAGAACCTTGCAGTAGGCGATTTATCCCTTCCGGATTCAGGTATCCCAGGTCGAGCGCCATGCTTCCTTCACCAGGGCGAAATTCTGCCACAATGGTCTGTTGGTGCGTGCGCTGCTGCAGGCTGACCCCCAGGTTGACCGCGAGCGTTGATACCCCCAGTCCACCCTTAACCGCCATCACACCGATCATGTGGCCTCGCTCCCGCGGCGGCGGCGGCGGTGCGCTTACTGGAGCTGGTTTGCTGCCTCGCGCCAGCACTGCTTTGACATGCGCAAATAATTCTCGGGGTTGGGTAGGTTTGGTAAGGTAGTCATCGGCCCCGGACTTAAAACCCATCACTTTGTCATCTAGCAATGTTTTGGCAGTGAACATGATAATGGGGATCGGTCCGGTGATTGGATTACTGCGTAAGCGGCGCGTGACCTCGTACCCATCTACATCCGGCATCATCACATCTAAGAGGATCAGGTCAGGTTTTTCGGCTTGTGCGATGGCGATGGCTTGTGTGCCGTTGCTGGCAGCGATTATTTGATACCCTTGACGTTGCAGCATCAATCCAACCAGGCGCAGTGTGTCCAAATCATCATCAACAACCAGGATTTTCTCGGGCATGTGCTTCTCCTTGCAGAGTCGCGAGCATCACAATTCTGTAATTCCAGTCTAGCATAAACCCGCATTCACTGCAAGGGGATAACGATCAATTTGACCACGATTCGGCTATAATACCCTTCTGATGCTCGAAAATATCAAATCGATCCTGACCCATATTTGTGCCTTGGACCCCACTAGACCGGTGCTGGTGGGGGTGTCTGGTGGGCCGGACAGCCTGTGTTTATTACATGTCCTGCATCAGTCCGGCTATCCTCTCGTTGTTGCCTGCCTGAACCATGGCTTGCGTCCTGAATCAGCCTCTGAGGTTGAGCTGGTTCAACAGATTGCCGAAACCTTGGGCGTGGTTTTTATTTCCAGCACCGTGGACACGCAGCAATTTGCCTCCCTGATGGGCTTATCCATCGAGGCAGCCGCGCGCCAGCTGCGCTACGATTTTCTATTTGCTGAAGCTGCCCGGCTGAATGCCCAGGCTGTTGCTGTTGGGCACACCGCCGATGACCAGGCCGAAACTGTGCTTATGCACCTGCTGCGCGGCACGGGTCTTGCCGGTTTGAAGGGCATGGAGTATCGCTCCTTGCTTAAGTCCTGGAGCACGGATATTCCCTTGGTGCGTCCGCTGTTGACCACCTGGCGCAATGAGATCCTGGAATATTGCCGCCTCCATGGCCTCACCCCGGCTCAGGATGCCACCAACATGAGCCTGGATTATTTTCGCAACCGGTTACGCCTGGAAATCCTGCCCTACCTGGAGCTGTTCCAACCAAACATTCGCCAGCACCTGGTGCGCATGGCAGGCACTCTGGCGTTGGATTATGATCTGCTGCAAAGCAAGGTGCAGGTTGCCTGGGATTCTCTCCTGGTGAACCAGGGGCAGGGGTATCTGGCTTTCCGCCGGGCGAAATTTGTTGCCCAGCCGGTCGCGATCCAACGCTATTTACTTCGCCAGGCGATGTTGGCACTGCGCACCGGGACGCAGGACATTGAGTTGGTGATGGTTGAACGCGCCCGCGCCTGCCTGGTAACAACAACGGGTCATCGTACCTGTGATATAGGTGCTGGCTTGCAGTTGCGAGTCGAGCAGGATACTGTCTGGGTGATCGTCAGAGGTACAGACTTGCCCGCTGGTGATTGGCCGTCTGTTCTCACCACTCAGGGTATTGAGCTTCCCATTCCCGGCAATATTGAATTGCTTGCTGGCTGGGTTCTTCAAGCGACTCTGTTGGCTGCCGGGGAATCTTCCTCTCAGGCTGTTGCCAGTGATGCGGATCCTTACCAGGTCTGGTTTGACGCCTCCAGGATTGCCCAGCCCCTGCAGGTGCGCTCCCGCCGGGTAGGTGATCGCATGCAGCCAGCCGGCATGGGCGGCAAGACGGTGAAATTGTCCGATCTGATGATCAACCTCAAGCTGCCGTACCGCAGCCGGGCGACTTGGCCAATTGTTTGTGCTGGGGGGAAAATCGTCTGGGTACCTGGCTGCCGGCAAAGCCTGATCGCCCGTCCGGACGAGAGTACCCGGCAGTTGCTGCAGCTAAAACTGATCTGTTTACCCGAGAGCGGAGAAGAAAACTAAGCTTCACCCCCGGCAAGCTGCTCCAGTTTCATCTTCACCTCACGCCATTGGATCTTGGAGACACCCAGCTTTTGCCGGATCTTATTCGCCTCCATCCCTGCCTGCTGGTCGCTGAGTGCGCAGGTCCAGCGGCACATATCGAAGGACAGGTGTTTATCCAGTCCAGCCTCCCTGCCCAGGTCCTCCAGCAGGTATTCAAGGCGGCGCTGTGACCAGGGGAATAGCCGGTCGCTGGTCGGGAACTGCGCCTGGTATTCGTGATATACCTGGATCCAATTATTCGAAATCGGGATTTTGCGTTCTTTATAGCGGTGTTGAGGGCTGGTATAGCGGATGAACAGGATCGGCTCTCCGGGATTATCCAGGTCGATATGGTTGGGGCTGAGTGCCATGCATTCATTCTTCTTGATGCCGGTCTCCAGCAGCAGTTGCACCAGCGCCAGGTAGCGGGTATCGGGCTGCTGGCGGGATTGGAAGCGCTTGCCCGCCTCCAGCAGCGCCTCGATTTCGTTGGGTGTCAACACCTGGGGCAGTGGGCTGATCACCGATTGCTGCACCACCCGTTCCGCCGGATCGATCAGGATCACCCCATATTGGTGCAGCCAGCGAAAGAAGGATTTGATCGAGGTGATCCGCCGGGCCAAGGTCTTCGGGCTGCAGGGCACGCCGCGGGACTTCTGCATCCAATCCAGAAAGTTGTTGATTTCATGCGTCGAGATTTCACCCAGCGGGCGATCTGGGGGCAAGAAGTTCGCCAGCATGAGCACATCAGCAATAAACGCTTTGACGGTATGGGGGGATTTTCCCTGGTCATCCAGGTAATAGCGCCAGGCGTTGACCGCTGGAGCTATCGGGGTATTGGAAGTAATATGGCTGGCAGACTCAGGCGCTTGATCAGGGGACATAAACACCTCACCAGACTATCCGCGTGGGTTTTTCGTATAGTCGTATGCGTATAGTTTAGCGAAATTTTGGCGTCTTGTCAAGGTTGTCGTCATCTTCTTCAACCATTCAATCCCAGCTCTACCGCGATCCCCCGCATTGCCTGGATGACATTCCCGGTATGTTCCCACAGCTCTACATTGAATTCCTCAGCTGCTTTGGCAATCTCTTCCCGGTTTGCACCAGCCGCGAAGGCGCGATCTTTCCACTTTTTCTTCACCGAGGAAGGCTCAAGATCGTACAGCGCTCGTGACGGGCGCACCAGGGCAACTGCCGTGATCAACCCGGTGATCTCGTCGCACGCATACAATGCCTTCTCCATCAACGTCTCGCGGGGAACACCGGTGTGATCAGCATGGCTCATCACCGCCCGCACGATCTCTTCGGGCACGCCGTGCTGGCGTAAGATCGGCGCACCGGCGAGGGGATGTTCCTCCAGGGTGGGGTGGATCTCCCAATCGAAATCGTGCAGTAAGCCGGTGATTTCCCAGGTTTCGACATCCTGCCCCAATTTCTCTGCATAGAAGTGCATCGCCGCTTCAACTGCCAGCATGTGCCGCACCAGGGACTCATTTTTTACATATTCCCGTACGATTGTAAGTGCATCAGATCGGTTCATAAAAGGCTCCACATGGATTAATCTACCAATGGTATTTCAGGAGTTTCTTCTGATTGGTTCACCAGGGGGTGAGGATGCAAAAAGTGAACGTCGATCAGGGCAAATAATGTTGCCGGCAGCTCGCGCAGGTTCCAGTAGATCAGGGATGCCTGCCGGTAAACTCTGCGATCGGCTGCCACGCCAACCGCCTCGATACCCAGATTGTCGCAGGTATACAACGCTCGCGGCAGGTGGAAGCTCTGGGTGATCAGGATCGCGTTTTGGATATTGTAAACCGATCGCGCCCGGTAGCAGGTATCGTACGTGCGGTCCCCGGCGCTGTCCATCACGATTGCCTCTTCTGGGACGCCCAGCCCGGTAGCGTAATCGTGCATCGCCTGGGGCTCATTGTATGTACCGCTCTGGCTGCCGCTCATCAGTAGCCAGCCCACCTTGCCCATATGATACAGCTCCGCCGCGGTTGATACCCGGTCGCGCAGCACCGGTGTCGGTTCCCCATTCCACCACAGCCCGGCGCCAAACACGATTGCCACCGGCTGCTGTGGCGCAGCCTCCGCAGAATACAGCCGGGGACGGGCGTGCATCGCGGTCAGCAGCCGCGGCAGGATCAGCGCTAACAATCCAATGAATAGGGCTGTGCGTATGATCTTGCCAAGAATATTCAAAATTGATTTCATTTCGCCGGTATTCTATCATATCGAGCCTGAAAAGGGTTCACGGCTCTCCCTTGCATAGAGTAAATCAAACGGTTACAATCTTTTTCATATGAACAACATCGCCGATAAATACCAGCAAACGCTGGATTACTTATTCAGTTTTGTGGACTTCAGCCTGGTGCATACTTTTCAGGTTTCTGCGGACAGGTTCAACCTGGAGCGGATGCGGGTTTTTGCCCATGCCCTGGGCGATCCGCACACTTGCTATCCGGTGATCCACGTCGCTGGCACCAAGGGGAAGGGCTCGGTAGCCGCCCTGTGTGCCAGCGCGCTGCAGGCTGCGGGGTATAAGGTAGGTCTGTACACCAGCCCACACCTGGATGATTATGCTGAACGAATTCAAATTAACACTCAAAACATCCCCCACGAAGCGCTCATTTCTCGTGTCGATGAATTAAAGCCGCTGATTGAATCGATTCCTGAGTTGACTACCTTTGAGATCACCACCGGGCTGGCTTTCGATCATTTTGCCCGTCAGGGTGTCAACGCTGCCGTGATCGAGGTGGGCCTGGGTGGCAGATTGGATGCTACCAACATTGTCACCCCATTAGTCACTGTGATTACTTCCATCTCCTATGATCATACCCAGATTCTTGGAGATACCCTGGCAAAGATCGCTTATGAGAAAGCCGGCATCATCAAGTCGGGGGTGCCGGTCGTCATGTATCCTCAGGTGGATGAAACCCGGCAGGTATTCGAACAGGTTGCGCAGGAGCGTGGCTGCCGTTTGATCTCGGTTGAGCGTGAATTTGAGGTCGAGATTTTAGAACATTCGTTAGCTGGGCAGACCATCCAGCTGACTTCGCATTCAAATACCGGTCAGCCAGTACCCCAGCTAAAGTTGACCATTCCGCTGCTGGGTCAGCACCAGGCATGGAACGCTGCCACCGCCTATTCTGCCCTGCATATCGCCGCTGAAAGAGGCCTGGAAATAAATGATCAAACGATCCAGGCAGGCTTTGCGCAGGTCTCTTGGCCGGGTCGTTTTGAATTGCTGCAGCTTCATCCGCCGGTAATCTTGGATTGCGCCCACAACCAGGATTCGGCATTAAAGCTGCGCCAAACCCTGGATGAATATTTCCAGGATTGGCCAGTTGTGTTATTATTTGGCGCTTCGGAAGATAAAGACATCCCCGGGATGTTCGCAGCGCTGCTGCCGCGCGTGCCGCGAGCTGATCGCGGTAAAATCTTTTCATCCCCGGGCGATTGATCCCGCATTGCTGCAGGAGTTTGCCCGACCCTATCCGGTCAATGTTCACATCATCCCCGAGATCCTGGATGCCTTTGCCGAGGCGCGCCGCTTGGCGGGCAGTGAATCCCTGATCCTGGTCACGGGTAGTATTTTCGTTGCTGCTGCCGTGCGCATTGCCTGGCACAAACAGTTCGCTTAGATTTTCCCGCTGTGGGTGTGCCTCCATGCTGCCCGGTGGCTTTCAAGGAGCAAGATGAGAGAAAAAGATTGGTACCTTCGGGATGAAGAAGACGAATTCGGTGAGGCAGTGCATCGCCGCACGGAAGAACTGTACAGTGTTCCCGATGCCCAGCCGGATGAAGAAGGCATCATTGAGTGCCCGGTGCTCCCGCTGCGTGACCTGGTCATTTACCCGCATATGGTGGCGCCCGTTTTTGTCGGTCGGGAAGCCTCATTATTGGCAATTGAAGAAGCTCAGTTAGACAATCGCACCTTGATTGCGCTGGCGCAGCGCAATCCGGATGATGATGATCCACCCCTGGATGGCTTTTTACCTATCGGGGTTGAGATCGCCGTGGGGCGCCTGTTGAGCATGCCCGACGGCTCCAGTTCTGCGCTGGCGCAGGGTCGGCGGCGGGTAGAGCTGTTGGAGTACGTCCAACGCGAACCCTTCCTGATCGCCCGGGCGCGCACCATCTATGAGCCCACCCGGGTCAACCGCGAAACCAAAGCCACCATGCGCACCGCCTTGGAGATGTTCCAAAAGTGTGTCCAGCTCGACCGCAGCCTTCCCGAAGAGGCCTACCTGTTCGCTTTGAACATTGAAGAGCCGGGCTGGCTGGCTGATATGATCGCCACCAGCATCGCCCCTCCCATCGAAGATCGGTTGAAGCTTCTGCAGCAGCTGGAGCCGGTGGCGAGGTTGAAGCGGGTGGTGAACCTGCTGGCGCAGGAAGTGGATGTGCTGGAACTGGAAGATGAGATCCACAGCCGGGCGCAGAGTGAGGTCGACCGCAGCCAGCGTGAGTTTTACCTGCGCGAGCAGCTGCGTGCTATCCAGACCGAGCTGGGCGAAGGCGACCCCTGGACGCGTGAGCTGGCTGAGCTGCGCAGCCGGGTGGAAGGGGTCAGCCTGCCCGAAGAGGTGATGCTCCGAGCATTGAAGGAAATCGACCGCCTCACCCAGATGCCGCCCATGTCGCCCGAGGTGGGCATCATCCGTACCTACATTGATTGGATCCTCGATCTGCCCTGGACCAATGCCACCGATGACAACCTCGATGTAGTCCATGCTGCCAAGATCCTGGAGCAGTACCATTATGGGCTTCCCCGCGCCAAGGATCGCATCCTGGAATACATTGCCGTGCGCAGTCTGAAGCCCAAACGCTCCCGCCAGCCGATCTTGTGCTTTGTCGGCCCGCCGGGAACCGGTAAAACCTCCCTGGGGCGCTCCATCTCCGAGGCGCTGGGACGCAAGTTCGTCCGCCTCTCGTTGGGTGGTGTACGCGACGAGGCTGAAATTCGCGGCCATCGCCGCACCTATATCGGCGCCCTGCCGGGACGCATCTTACAAACCATGCGCCGTGCCGGGACGGGAAATCCTCTGTTCATGCTCGACGAGGTGGATAAGCTAGGTCAGGATTTCCGCGGCGATCCATCTTCTGCGCTGCTGGAGGTGCTCGATCCGGAACAAAACCACGCTTTCTCGGATCACTACCTGGAGTTGGCTTACGATCTGTCAAAGGTCATGTTCATCACCACTGCCAACTCCATTGGTCCCATCCCCTCAGCGCTGCTCGACCGCATGGAAGTGATTGAGTTCCCTGGCTACATTGAAGAAGAAAAATTGGAAATTGCACGCCGTTTCCTCATCCCCCGCCAGGTGGAAGAAGCCGGCTTTGAAGAAGAAAAGATCTTCTTCCTGGACCAGGCCCTCAAACGCATGATCCGCGAATATACTTACGAGGCCGGGGTGCGTAACCTGGAGCGCGAGATTGGACGCGTGTGCCGCAAGCTTGCCCGCACCAAAGCCGAAGGAAAAAAATACCCCACTCGTATCACCCCGCCATCCGTAGAACGCTTCCTGGGTCCACCCCAATTCTTCGGCCTGGAGGCGGAACGCCAGGACGAGACCGGCGTGGCAACCGCCATTGCCTGGACTGAGAGCGGTGGTGAGATCATGCCCGTCGAAGTACTTTTAATGGAGGGGAAGGGCAATTTACAGATCACCGGGCAGATTGGCAATGTGATGCAAGAATCGGCCCAGGCGGCGCTTTCCTACCTGAAATCGCGCGCTGAACAGCTTCAAGTGGATATTCAGCTTTTCGAAAACCTGGATATTCATATCCATATCCCCGAAGGCGCGATCCCGAAAGATGGCCCCAGTGCTGGGATCACCATCTGCACCGCCTTGATCTCCGCCTTTACCGGTCGTCAGGTGCACAAAGAGGTTGGTATGACCGGCGAGATCACCCTGCGGGGGCGGGTGCTGCCAGTGGGTGGCATCCGTGAGAAAGTACTGGCTGCCCACCGGGCTGGTCTGCGCACGGTGATCATGCCCAAGCGTAACGCCAAAGACCTGATCGACGTGCCCAAGCGGGCGCGCAATGAGCTGACCATCGTTCTGGTGGAACATATCGATCAGGTGTTGGAAGTGGCTTTGAATCCCGCCCCTACCCGGTCTGATACCCCCCGCAAGGGTAGGCGCAAGAGTGCTAAAACGGGAGAGCAGCCGGGTGAACCAGAGAGCTGAAATTGAGCTTCAATCTCTGATTGCGCAGGGCATGGGCCAGGAGCTGCACTGGTTCCCTGAAGATGTGCCCGTCTCCCGCCTGGCTGCTACCCTGGTCGGTATGGCGAACAGCCTCGGCGGCACGCTGTTGCTCGGCGTTGCCCCCCGTTCCGGCGAGCTGATTGGCCTGCGGGATGTGCCATCTGCCGTCGATCGCGTTTTCCAGGCGGCGCTGCTGGTGGATCCTGCCCTGGTGCTGCCTATTCCTCAGCGTTTGCAAGTTCGCCTGGTGAACCGCACCATACCTTGCGATCTTCTTTCGGTCACTGTTCCGGGAGGGTTACCGCATGTATATAGCCTGGACGGGCGGTATCTCGGCCGGGAGGGTGCCCAAACCAACCCGCTCGCTGCCCGCAGCCTGCGCGTCTTGTTGGTTGAACGTGGCGCAGTCCAGTTTGAGTCCCGCCTCGCCCTGGATGCCACCCTGGCAGACCTTGATCCGCTCCAGGTCGAGGCGTATCGCCAAAAGGCGGTCTCCTCGGGATTGCTGCCCGCGAACCTGACCTGGGAAGAGCTACTCCTGCGTCGTGGCTGTCTCAAACGGGTTGACGGGGCTTTGCATCCCACCTATGCTGCCTTGCTGTTGTTCGGGCGCTTTCCCCAGCAGTGGCTGCCCAACGCCACCATTCTTGCCGGTCGCTTCCCTGGATTGACCCTGGCGGATGTGTATCTCAAGCAGGATATCGCCGGAAGTTTGCCTGAACAGCTGCGCCAGGCAGAAGCCTTTGTGCAATCAAATCTGAAAAGCGTGGTGCGCATGATGGGCCTGACTCACCAGGAATCGCCTGAGTACCCGCTCGAGGCGGTGCGTGAGCTGCTGGTCAACGCCGTTTCTCACCGGGATTACAACCTGCAGGGAGATAATATCCATCTCTTCATTTTCGCCGACCGTCTGGAGGTTCAAAGTCCTGGGGTGCTGCCCGGACCGGTAACCTTGGCCAACCTGTTGGATGCCCGCTTTGCCCGCAATGCGGTGATCACCCAGATTTTGTCCGACCTGGGTTTTGTGGAGCGCCTGGGCTATGGGTTGGACCGGGTGATCGAGAGCTTGAAGAAATCCAGGCTTCCCGCCCCTCGGTTTGAGGAAACCGCCGGCAGCTTTCGGGTGACCCTGCAAAATCATTTTGACGAGTTGCACAGCCTTCCGCTTTCCGGTTACCAATCGGTGGTTGACCTGAGCCTGTACCAAAATTTGAACTTGAACCCTCGCCAACAGCTCGCCCTGAATTACCTTGCCCGTTATCCGCGCATCTCCAGCCACCAATACCAGGAGTTGTGCCCAGATGTCCACGCCGAGACGCTGCGCCGTGACCTGGTCGATATGATCAGTCAAGGGATCTTGCTCAAGATCGGGGATAAACGTGCTACTTATTATATTTTGAAACAGCTGCCGGGAAATCCGGCCTGACGGTTCCTGAGAAGGAGATAGCATGCTCCTTTCAGGCAGGTGAGGCAATGCCGTTTAATTCACTGAATTTTGGGATCTTCTTCCTTATTTTTTACATTATATACCTGGTGCTGCTCAAGAGCCATCGCCTCCAGAATATTTGGCTGTTAGCTGCCAGCTATCTCTTTTATGCCTTCTGGGATTGGCGCTTCCTGTTCGTTCTCGTCGGGATCACTGCTTGCAGCTATCTTGTCGGTCTGGGCCTGGGTGCCTTGGGAAGTGCTGCCTCGGAAAAGCCGCTCCTGCGCCGGACATTGCTCGGGGCTGGTTTGCTCTTCAACCTGGGAATGCTGATCTTTTTCAAGTACGCTGATTTCTTCAGCGCCGGCCTGCTGCGTATCTTTGACGGGCTTAATTTACCCCTGGATACCCTGCTGGCAAATATCATCCTGCCGGTGGGATTGAGCTTTTATTCGCTGCAGGCCTGCAGCTATTTGCTGGATGTATCCGCTCGGCGCATCCAGCCGGCACGCAATGTGTTGGAGTTCGCTCTGTTCGTAGCTTTTTTCCCGCAGTTATTGGCTGGCCCCATTGAACGCGCCGGGCGCATGCTGCCGCAGTTCCACGCCCCGCGCAAGCTTGCCCCAGACACGGTCAGTGCCGGGATTTATCTGCTCTTCAGTGGTTTTTTTAAAAAAATGGTCGTCGCGGATAATCTTGGCCTGATCACCACTACCATATTTGATCATTACACCACCTACACCGGGGTTGACTTGCTGCTTGGTACGCTTGCCTTCACCATTCAACTGTATGCTGATTTCTCCGCCTATTCGGATATTGCCCGCGGGCTGGCGCGCTTGCTGGGCTTTGAGCTGGTGGTCAACTTCCGCCTGCCCTATTTTTCCGCTTCCCCGGCTGATTTCTGGTCCCGCTGGCATATCTCCCTGTCTGAATGGCTGCGCGATTATATCTTCTATCCCCTGCGCAGAGCACTACTTCGCTGGAAGAGCCGGACAGGCAGGCTTGCCGGTCTGCTCCTTCCTCCGCTGATCACCATGCTGGTGAGCGGGATATGGCACGGCACCGGCTGGAACTTCCTCGTCTGGGGGCTGTACCATGGCATCCTGCTGATCCTCTACCAGCTGCTGGTCAAAGAACGACCGCTGCAGCCTGCAGATCACTCCGGGGTTGGGCAGGGGGCCGGGCTTGGTTTGACCTGGACCTGGCTGCGGCCCAGGCTGGTCATCGCGGGTCGTATCCTGATCATGTTTTCCCTGGTCTGCTTTGGCTGGTTGATCTTCCGGGTGGAATCGCCCGGCCAGTTAGCCTATTTCCTCACCCACCTCTCGCTGGCGCCATCTTCAGAAAGCGCTGCGCTGTGGGCCAACCTGGTGCTATTCAGCCTGCCGTTGGTTGCCGTTCAAATTCTGCAGCAGGCACGCCGCGATCTGCTCTTCCTGGCGCACCTGCCCCTTGGTCTGCGCATCCTCCTTTACGCGGCAGCGTTGGCGTTGATTGTTGTTTTAGGCGTTCGCCAGGCAAGTGAATTTATTTATGTGCAGTTCTAAGGCTTGATCGTTATGCTTCGATTGTCATTACCCCAAGAAAATATAAAGTCTTCCTCCTGGAGGCGGGTGGTTATCGAATTAATTGGCAGCCTGGTGATGCTGGTCTGCATTAACCTTGCCATGATTTTTTACCTCGGCAGCTACACCACCAATTTTGGTGCCTGGATCATCCACCAGAAGTGGTGGCTGCTGGAGGGTATGGAGCAGCCCGTGGATTGGTTGATCTTAGGCGATTCGAGCTGCAACCAGGGTGTCATGCCTGATATCATTGAGAATGAGCTGGGCGAGACGGCAGTCAACCTGTGCACGATCGGCAACCTGGGCACGATGGATGATCTGTGGATGCTGGAGGAATATATCGATCGCTATGGTCCCCCGCAGCATGTGCTCATTGTCCATGTCTTCGATATCTGGCATCGCCCTCTGGATCAGGTCATCTTCGGACAGGTGCCCCGGCCATGGGGGTTTTGGAACCAGCATACCCTGGGATCGTCTTTATTTGAGGATGAAAAGGTCCGTCAGGAGGCTTTCCTGGACAGATATCTCCCTTTATATAGCCAGAGCCGCACCATTACCAATATCCTGCGCACCACGCTCATGCTGCAGCACAATCCCTTCAAACCCGACTGGCGCCTCGAGCCGGATGGTTTCCTGGTCGCCACCGAGCCCAAAGCGGATATTGTCGTCGCTGGGGCGCAGGATCAGATCCAGTTTGTCACTGAAAATGTCTTTTCGATCTCTCCCACCAATGATATCGCAATGCAGGAAATTGGGATGCTTGCCGACAGCTATGGTTTTGAGGTTTACCTGGTCAATAGTCCCGTCTATCAGGGGCTGTACGATAACCCCGCTTATCAAACCTATCTCGCCGGGGTGCAGCAGAAGCTGGCAGAATTTGCCTCAGACAGCTCCTATGTTATTCATATTCCCGCTGTGCGTACCTTCCCGGCGGAGAGTATGCAAACTCCTGATCACCTGATCTTGACCGGGGCAGTAGAGTACACCCACTGGCTGATTGAACAGATCACTGCTCTGCGTCGCCAATGAACAACTCAGATTTCATGCACCATTGCGTATAGTCGTGGAACCTGCTCGGCAATAATGGCTGGATCGCTCCGCCAGGCAAATACCGAGCCTACACCGCCATACTCGAATGCCAGCATCCAGGGCCGGCTCCATTCCTTGCGCTGGATCCGCTCTAATACCCATGCCAGCAGGCTCCAATCGCCTTCCAGCATAGATAAATGATCCTGCAGCCTGTCCGGCAAGGTGTGCACGCCTGCTATATGCATCTCACGAATGCGGTCGGTCGGCAGTTGAGTCAGGTATTCTATGTCGGAAAGACCCAAAGAATGCGCCGAGATGCGCGCGTGGCTGATATCCAGCAACAGACCACAGCCCGTCTCATCCAGCAGGCGGTGGATCAAGTTTGGTTCGACTCCTGGGCGCAGGTATTCTCCTTTGTTCCCCTGGTAAGGTACATTTTCTGCGATCACCCGTTCCGCGCCATACCGGCTTACCACCACCATCGTGTCCATCATCAGGCGTTCGAATACCATTTCTGCATGGGCAGGGTCGGTGGTATCCAGGGGAATACCGGGAAAATCATTCGTATGCGGATCTAGGTGCAGGTTGACATACGGGGTGGCAGTGTTTGCCAGCAGCCTGTCCACCAGTTTCCAATTCGTTTCCACCAGCTTCCCGCTGCCTGCCTGGAGTGAAAAGTGCACTGCCGGTGGGCAGATCGCGCTGGCTTCTTCCACTAGGTCTGGCCAATCCGGCACTTTGAACGCATCCACAAGCATCTTGCCTTGGCAGTACAGCTCAGCTGCCGGATTGGAGTAGTTGATCGCCAGTTTCATTACGTTTTTTCAGCTCCACAGGGTGGGGTTTCAGGGAGTGCCCATCTTTCAACGATGTTGAAACCTGGGACATTGACCCGGATGCAGGCTGGCATTCCCAGCTCCTGCCAGAATGTGAACGCATCCAGGTTGTTATAGCGGGACAGGAACAGGGACAGCACCGTACCGTGAGCGACGACTGCCTGTATTTTACCTGGGTGGCGCGCGATCACCTCATGCATCGCCTGGTTGAAACGCTCAAAGCATTGCTCGGCAGTCTCGCGGCCAAAAACCAGCCGCCCTGGTTGGGCAAAGAACGCTGCCACCTGTGCCTGAAATTCATCCGCACTGGTAAAGGAACTGGGCGTTAATGGACGCTCGTGCTCTTGCAGTCCATCAGCCACTTCCACTTCCAGACCGAGCTGCTCAGCAAGGATTTGGGCGGTTTGGTATGCCTTTGGCTCTGCGGAGCTTATCACCGCCTGGATGCCTCGCCCAACCAGGTGTTTCGCCAGCTCGCCCGCCCGCTCCATCCCGGCTACAGATAGCCGCCATTGACTGGCTGCCACAGCCGGATCGATCTGTGGGTTGGCATGGCGCACCAGGATCAGCATTATGGGCACTCGTTGGTCAGGTGCTGCTCGTACGTCTCGGCAAACAGGTGGTTGCCAGAACCATCGCAGGCGGCGCGGAAATAGTAATACGGTGTCTGCGCCGGGAAAGCCACCGCCCGCAGCGCGGCCAGCCCGGGGTTGCAGATCGGTCCTGGCGGCAGGGTGGGGTACAGGTATGTATTGTACGGCGAGTCGATTTCCAGGTCTGCCAGCGAGAGCGGGTTTGTCCACCAGGTTGCCTGTTCCGTGTTGTACCCCAGTGCATATTGAACGGTAGGATCTGATGCCAGCCGCTGGTTGATTGCCAACCGGTTGTAAAACACCGATGCCAGCAGAGGCATTTCTTCATCGTTGATCGCCTCCCGCTCGACGATCGATGCCAGCGTGACCGCTTCATACAGGCTAAGTCCCTGGTTGGAAAAGCCCGTGCGCATCTCTGTGTTGACCTGGGTCTCAAAATTGGTCAGGATTTGGCTCAGCAGTTGATCGCTCGTTGTCTGGCGCGGCAGGGTATAGCTGTCGGGAAACAGCAATCCCTCCAATGAGCTGCCTGGTAGCTCGGCAGAGAAGCTGTCCTGCTGCGGCAGGTTTTCCATTGCCTGGAAGAATTCATTCGGTGTGATCTCGAAGCCAGACGTGGGCAGGGACGCCGCGATTTCCTCCATCCGCCAACCGGCAAGGATTACCAGCGTCACTTCCTCAGAAATTGAGGATTGCATCTCCTGGGCAATTTGTACCGGACTCATCGCCGGCGAAAGGCTGTGGTCACCCGCCTGCAGGGTGGTATCCAGGCCCGCATACTGCAGATAGCTGCGGAATGCTCCCGGATTGGTAATCAAGCCCGCCTCCCACAGCCGCTGCGTGATCGAAGGCACGGATTCGCCGCTCAGGATGGTGAAAGGGGTTGGTGATCCTGCCGGATCAACTGCTTGGGTCAGGTCATCTGCCTGCAGCACCAGCGTCACGGACAGGAACAGGCGCTGTCTTCCACTCAGAGCTTGAGCGGCAGGCCCGAAGGTGGCTTCCGCCTGCCTGGTTATGATCCCGGGGGCGAATGCCAGCAGGGCGACACCCAGGATGAGCAGGATGATCATTGGCATGGTGCAGGCGCCAAATACGGATGGGGAGCGGCGGCGTGTCATCGGAGTAAGGGTGTGTTTCCTTCCTGAGTGGAATCTAAGTAAGATTGCAGGATTACCGTAGCAGCCAGGTCATCCAGGTGGCCTCGCCGCAAGCGGCGCGATACGCCCATCGCCAGTCGTGCCTGGCGCGCTGCCTGGGTCGACCCGCTTTCATCCCACATTTGCACCGGCAGGCTGCTCTGCTGGCGGATCGCCTCTGCCAGCCGGTCCGCCAGCCGGCTTTGCATGGTTGGCTGACCTTCATCATCCAATGCCTGTCCCACCAGGATCAACCCCGCCTGGTGCTCCTCGGCGATCTGCGCAATTGCCGCTGCATCGATCGCCCGCGCCACGTGTTTGAGCACGGTCAGTGGGCTGGCGATAATGCCGCTCGGGTCGGAGATGGCAATCCCCAGGTGTTTTTCGCCGGGATCGATGGCTAAGATTCGCATCGCTACTCTGTAATCACCTCAATGCGGAATGGCAGGAAAGGCAGCCGCGGCCACCAGGATGGGCTCAATTCAACCCGCGGATCACTAGCCAGGGGCAGGTTGCTCAGCAGCAGCTTGGTAGCTGTCCCCACTGGCTGCCCGGCTGCCATCTGGATGGCCTCATCCGCGGAAATATCTGCGTGGACGCTGCGCTGTGCACTGAGCTTCCAGGTGACTGTACCCTGCGCATCGGGCTCAGAAAATCCCGTATGCCTCAGGATCAGCGTCCCGGGCACCACGATGGTCCCCTCCGTCAGGCTGCCATCCAGCACCGGCACTGCCAGTGCCTGCAGATTTTCCGCCGCTACCACCAACGCCTGGTACTCAAGCCGTAAGGTAAGCTCGAGGTGATCGCCCGGCAGCCCGCTTGCCGGTGCGTATGTCTCCTCGAGCGTATCTGCCAGCTCCAACGAAGTGCTGAGTAGCAGGTCGCCTTCCTCCAGGCTGTTCTGCAGGTCGGAAAGTGCCGAAGCCCTTAGCGTTGCGATCAATTGCCGGAGCAACGTCTGCCGGTCTTGCTCCCGGGGTGCTGGTGCGGATACATCGCTGCCTCCGTGGGTTGCATAGAAATTCGTAACCGAGAGACTGAGTCCCAGTTCGCCTTCGATTGCTGCCACGCTTCCCGGGGCAAGGTTTCCCATCTCTCCTGGCGCCAGTGCCTGCACGGGCAGGGTCAGCGTGCGCCCTGGCCCTGGGGATACCACGCCCACCTTTGTGGTAAAAAAACGGATTGGAATGGCATCCAGGGTGCTAACGATCAGCCCCTGGGGCACCCTCACGGACTGGGTGGTCAGATTGGTAATGGTTATCGCTCCGATTGCTGCCTCACCGGGAATCAGCATGCTGCCTGTGGTGGGCAAACTCGCCCGGCCCTCGACCACCACACGCTGCCAACGCGCCGGAAGTTCTCCCACCAGGTTGACCGTTGGATACTCAACGCTTGCGGTTACCGGCAGCGTGATCGCCTGGCTTTGAGTTTCCGGATGTAATGTGATCTTCGCCGCGGGTAAGAAGAACAAGACCAGCACCAGGATCGCCAATCCGCTTATCCCAAACAGGCTGTAGCGGGCGATCGGGTGCTCCTGCCAGCCTGGTTTTCGCTGCCTGCGCTGCAGGCGTAGATTGGCCACATCCGGGGGCGGGTTGACTCGAGTCGGGTGGAATGGTTTCCGCCGCCTGCCGCGCCAGCGTGTGTTTTGTGCCTGGCGGCTGTTCTCGAAAACCGGGATGTGTAGCTCCTGCGCGATTTCCCGCACCGCCGGGGATCGCGTCACCAGTGCCAGCTGCGCGCCAAGTTGGCTGCTGTGCCGCTGCACCAACAGCAGTTCCAGTCGCCGGGTAAGGATCTGCCCCTCTTCAGGCCACACCAGCAGGATCCGGCTGGTCTGGCTCCACCCCATCTTGTCGCGCACGGAGATCACATCGTCTGATGGATCGAGCTGGATCAGCTGGGTTTTCATTGCTTTATCGTGTGATTAATTCAGCTTTTCCTTGACCCACTCCGCCACGGATGCCAGTGCCTGGGGTAATTTGGTCGCATCTTTGCCGCCGGCTTGTGCCAGGGTGGGTTTGCCACCGCCGCTGCCGCCCAGCGGGGTCGCTACAAATTTGACCAGCTCGCCCGCATTTATACCGCGTTTGAGCAGGTCTTCGCTTACTGCTGCGATCAGTGTCGGTCGTCCGTTAAGCACGCTTGCCAGCACAGCCACGCTGCTGCTGGGGAAGCGCTGCCGGAAGCGGTCGATCATCAGGCGCAGGGTGTCCGCGTCCGCCTCGCTGAGTGTTACCGTGAGCACGGTTATCTGGTTGACCGACTGTGGGTTAGCCAGCACCTGGTTGAATTCCGCCGCCACCAGGCTTTGGCGCAGGCTGGCTGCCAGCTTGCGGAGTGACCCTAGCTCATCCAGCACCGCCTCGGCTTTTTCAGTCAGCAGCTCGGGTGTGGTGCCCAGCAGGCTGGCTGCCTGGTGCAGCGTTTGGAAGCGCCGCTGTACCAGCGCATAAGCCCCGCGCCCGGTCACCGCCTCAATGCGGCGGATGCCCGCTGCCACCGAGCCTTCGCTGGTGATCAAACACAGGCCAATATCCCCGGTTTCATCTACGTGCGTACCGCCGCACAGCTCGTAGGAGAATGGCTCCGCGCCGCCGATCGTGATCGTGCGCACCGTCTCGCCATATTTTTCACCGAACAATGCCATCGCCCCTTCGCGCATCGCCTGCTGCAGCGGTTTGAAGCTGATGCGCAGGCCGAAATTGCCCAGGATATGCCGGTTCACCCCCGCCTCGATTTCCGCCAGCTGTTCTGGTTTGATCGCTTCGGGGTGGTTGAAGTCAAAGCGCAGCCGGTCTGGCGCCACCAGCGAGCCGGCCTGGCGGGCGTGTTCACCCAACACCCGGTGCAGCTCGGCGTGCAGCAGGTGGGTGGCGGTATGGTTGCGCATGATATCCTGGCGGCGTTGTGCATCGACTGCCGCCACCGCCAGGTCACCTACCTGGGGGGTGCCGCGGTTTACCTTGCCCACGTGAACGATCATTCCGGCTGCTGGCTTGCGTACATCCTGAACCAGGATCTCCCAGCTGCCATCCAGTGCCCGGATCACGCCGTTGTCGGAGACCTGCCCGCCCGAACTCGATATAGAAGCAGGTATCCGGAATGGTGACTTCGATTTCATCGCCCGGATTGGCGAGGGGGACCGCTTCCCCGTTCACCACCATTCCAACCACCGGGCCTTCAACTTGCAGCCGGGTGTAGGGATCATAAGTTACCCCGCTGGGTGGCAGGCTGCCATTTGCTTCCAGCTCTGCCAGCAGCGCCCGGTAGATATCTACATCCTCGCCGCCCAACGGCCCCATTGCTTTGCCCGCGCCGGAGGCCAGGCGGTGCTCATCCATCGCCGCCTTGAAGCCTGCTTCATCCACATCCAGGCCGTGCTCCCGGGCGATATCCCGCGTGATCTCGAGCGGCATGCCAAAGGTGGTGTACAGGTCGGCTGCCTGCTCGCCGCCTAGCACCTTCTGTCCTTCTGCACTCAGCTCGTCGAGCATGCCCTCAAGTTGAGCGGTGGCCCGGTCCAGCGTGCGCTGGAATTGTTCCTCTTCGCGGGTGATTGCGCTCAGGATGGCTTTGCTGTGCCGCACCAGCTCCGGGTAAAAACCGCCGTAGTTTTCGATCACCTTCGTGGCTACCTTTGCCATGAACGGTTCGTGCAGCCCAATTTTGCCCGCAAAGCGGTATGCCCGCCGGATGATCATTCGCACCACGTAGTTGCGCCCCATGTTACCCGGCACCACCCCGTCCGCGATCAGGAAGGCGGCTGCCCGGGTGTGGTCGGCGATCACCCGGTAAGGGGTGAAATTGTTTTCCCGTTCGGCGTCCGTCTGCCCGGTCAGCTGTTGGGTGGTCTCGATCAGCGGCCACATCAAGTCGGTGCGGTAGTTGGAGTCGACATCCTGCAGCACCGATACGATACGTTCAAACCCCATCCCCGTATCCACGTGGGTCGCCGGCAGCGGCTCCAGTTGGGTGGGCGAGAGGCGGTTGTATTGGATGAACACCAGGTTCCATAATTCCAGGAAGCGCGTGCAATCGCCATTCACCTGGCAGACGTGTCCCGCCTCCCCTTTTTTATTGCAGTATTTCTCACCGCGGTCGATATGGATTTCCGAGCATGGGCCGCATGGCCCGGTATCTGCCATCTCCCAAAAGTTATCTTTCCGCCCGTGGAACAGCACCTGCTCGGGCACGAAACCCGGTTGGCTGCGCCATGCGTTGGCTGCTTCATCGTCTTGGGGAATTTCGCCTTTTTCATCCCGGAAGCAGGTTGCCCATAATTTATCTTTAGGCAGCTTCCACACCTCGGTCAGCAGCATCCACGCCCAGGCGATGGCTTCCTTTTTGTAATAGTCCCCGAAGGACCAGTTGCCCAGCATTTCAAAAAAGGTGTGGTGCGTATCATCTCGTCCCACATCATCCAGGTCGTTGTGCTTGCCTGCTACGCGCATGCATTTCTGTGAGTTGGCTGCCCGGGTGTAGGGGCGCTTGTCCGCACCCAGGAACACATCCTTGAATTGCACCATCCCGGCATTGGTGAACAGCAGCGTTTGGTCGCCGCCGGGCACCAGGGAAGCCGAGGGCACAAAGGTGTGCCCCATTTCGCCGAAGAAATCGATGAACGTTTGGCGTATTTCAGCACCGCTAAATTTCTGAGACATTAAAACTCCTGGATGGTGAGATTGATGGACTCCCCAGGTGCCCATCAGAGCATCTGGGGATCCACTGAAAGTAAGCTTTGATCAGCGCAGCTCGGTCGTGCAGTGCGGGCAGCGCGTGGCCTTGATTGGGATCGTGGTAAAGCAGTACGGACATTCCTTGGTGATCGGTGTGTCCGGCGCCGGGACGGGCTTTGGCATCAGGCGGTTGATCTGCTTGACGATCAAGAAGATCACAAAGGCAATGATAATGAAGTCGATGACCGTGTTGATGAACATGCCATAATTCAGCGTGGGTGCACCGACTTCCTGTGCTTTTGCCAGGCTTTCGTAGGTCTTACCATCCAGCGCCACAAACAGGTCAGCAAAGTTCACCCCACCCAGCAGCAGCCCGATGGGCGGCATAATGATGTCATTGACGAATGATGTGACGATCTTCCCAAACGCGCCGCCGATGATCACACCGATCGCCAGGTCGATCACGTTTCCCCGCAAGGCAAAAGCTTTGAATTCTTTTAACATTTTTATTCTCCTTAGAATGGTTGCCGGTAGAATGCTTTATTATACGCGCGTAATCGTTATGCGTGAAGTGTAGGGGCGCAAGGGTAATATCCACGGCTCGGGTCATTACTACCTCCCCTGCGCCTTTGGGTGAGTAAAATCGCCCTTGTTTCCTCCCTCCATCGCCCTATTCTGCTTTATAATCACCTCCACCAAGCCAGGTTCGCATACCTCTGGAGCCAAATCCCCTATCCCCTATCCCCTTTCCCTTCTCCCCTCTTCATGAACAAATACCTCTACTTCACCGTCTTCTCCGCCGGAATGACCACCCTCGCTTTAGAGCTCGCTGCCTCCCGCCTGCTCGGCAACAGCTTTGGCACCAGCAACCTGGTTTGGGCCTCCATCATCGGTCTCATCTTGATCTACCTCACCGCCGGCTATTTTATCGGCGGCAGTTGGGCTGACCGTTCACCGCATTTCCGCACCTTGTATGCTGTGCTCGCCTGGGGCGGTTTCACCTCCGCTCTTGTGCCTTTCATCGCCCGTCCCGTGCTGCGCCTCGCCGCTCAGGCATTTGACCAGCTGCAGGTTGGGGTGCTCCTGGGCGCTTTCTCAGCGGTGTTGGTGCTCTTCATCATCCCCATCACCCTGTTGGGTATGGTGTCACCCTTTGCCATCCGCCTGGCGATCTCCGACTCGCGCCACGCCGGGCGTATCTCCGGTCGCATCTACGCCATTTCTACCCTCGGTTCCTTCATCGGCACCTTTTTACCCGTCCTGCTCGTCATCCCGCTGGTGGGTACCACCTTCACCTTCATTATTTTTGGTGGCTTCCTGACCCTGGTTGCCCTGGCTGGCTTGTGGTTGACCGGCGGGCTGAAACAGGCGTTGAAATTTGCCTGGATGCCGCTGGTGTTAGCTCTGCTGGCTGCTTTATGGGACACCGGGGCGATCAAGAACACCCAGGGACAGATATACGAGCTTGAGTCAGCCTACAACTACATCGAGGTTGTCGAGCGCGACGGCTTCCGCTACCTCCGTTTGAATGAAGGGCAGGGGGTGCACTCCATGTGGCACCCCACACAGTTGAATTATGGCGGTCCCTGGCAGCAGTTCCTCGTCGCTCCCTTTTACAATCCTAGCCCCTACCAGCCTGAGCAGGTTAAGCGTATTGCCATCATCGGCTTAGCCGCCGGCACGGTTGCCCGTCAGTCGGTGGCAGTCTTTGGCCCGCTGCCCATCGACGGCTACGAGATCGACCCCGCCATCATCGCCGTCGGGCAGCAGTATTTTGGCATGGATATCCCCAACCTGACCGCCTACGCCGAGGATGGGCGCTATGGGCTGGCGCACAGCACCGAGCGCTATTCGATCATCGCCGTGGACGCCTATCGCCCACCCTATATTCCGCCCCATTTGACCACCCGGGAATTTTTTCAGCAGGCTTCCGACCACCTGACGGATGATGGCGTGCTGGCGATCAATGTCGGGCGCTCGCCCACCGACCGCACGTTGATTAATGATCTCGCCAGTACCCTCCAGACCGTTTTTCCATCTGTATATGTAGTGGATGTCCCCGCCTCCTACAACACCATGATCTATGCCACCCGCCTTCCAACCGCTGCCGCCAACCTGGCAGAGAATTTCCTGGCATTGACCGCCCGCGGCGATGCCCACCCCTTATTGCTGGAGTCAATGCAAATTGCCATCCTCAACAGCCAGCCCACCCCGTCGCTGGATGTGGTCTACACCGATGATTGGAGCCCCATTGAATGGGTCACCAACAACATGGTGCTCAACACCGTCCTCTTCGGCGACCTGGATCAAATCGGTCATTAACATGTGTGCATTGCCCTCAATCCATGCCCGAGATTTAATTGTAGTAATGACTTCAGTCGTTCCCTGTCATTGCGAGGAGGGTGTTCTTCCCGACGAAGCAATCTCCTCCCTTCATCCAATCCATATCCTGACTACTCAAGAAGGCTGTTATGACTCTCTCTAAGTCCTCCCAAACCCTCCTCTCCTGGCTCACTGCCCTCCTCGTCCTGATCACCCTCGTGCTCCTCGCCGTGCGCTTACTCATCTTCCCCGCCTTCCCCGCCCTTGAGTACCGCATGCCCGGCTTCCCCGACGACCCTTATGGCTTCACCCTGGAGCAGCGCTTGGAATACTCCCGCCTCTCGGTACAATACCTGGTCAACGATGCGGATATCAGCTTCTTGGGCGATCTGCGCTTCCCCGAGGGGCAGCAGGCGCCGTTATCCTCCTGCCGGCCTCCCGAGGATTGCACCCGCCTGTTCAACGACAGTGAGCTGGGTCACATGCTGGATGTCAAGAACACGGTCACAGCCGCCATGAGGGTATTGAATGGTGCCTTGGTGCTCTTACTGGGATTTGCCTTTTGGGCCTGGCGCGGCAATTGGTCTGCCGCCTACCAGCGCGGCCTGGAGCGCGGCGGCTGGCTCACCGCCATCCTCATCGCCGCCGTCCTGCTCTTTGTCATCCTGGCATTTAACCTTATCTTCGTCCTCTTCCACCAGGTCTTCTTTCAAGCCGGCACCTGGACCTTCCCCACCAGCGACACCCTCATCCGCCTCTTCCCCGAGCGCTTCTGGCAGGACACCTTCCTCGCCCTCGTCCTCCTCGCTGGCGGCATGGGCACTGCCCTCGCCCTCCTCATGCGTAAAGCCCGCCTCTCTCCTCCCCCAAAATAATTGGAATCGCCCCTATCCCTTAAATAAATTCGCGTCCATTGGCGTAATCGTGGACCCCTTTTTTCCCCCTAACCCTTTACCCCTAACCCCTTTTTCTCAAAGGTGTTAGGGGTCAAAATCCTCACTGCCCAAACGCCGTGATCGTGAATTCGATTAGCGCCGGATCGAAATCCGCCTGCGGATACAAATACACCGCATACGGCACCGTCCCCCCATCCTCGATCGGCCCGGATACGTGGGTGTAGTCCGTGGAGATCATCTCCCCGCTCGTCTGGTCAAACAGCGCCACGATTACGGTAGCGCTATCCAGCGCCCGCCCGGCATTATTGACCACGTTGCCGCTGAAGGTGGCGGAGTAGCCGTCAAAGCTGTTGCTGTCGCCGCTGGTCGTGATTTTAACCGGTGTGATATACGCCTCGCTGGTTGCATACCAGTCGATAAAAATCTCGTATTGCGTCGCCGAGCGGTAGGCATCCCGGGTGCTGTCCAGCGCACCCCACAGGTCAAAATCGTATGGCAGCGACTCACCGGGGCTTACCGCCACAGGCAGGTACAGCGATGCCGCGTCGATGCAATCCCCGGCGTCGTTGAAGATGCCTGCCAGCAGCCTTACATTCAGGTAAGATTTCGCTATTGTTGCTGATCGTCCCCACCAGGTGAAATTTCTCGTAGGCGTCCAGGTAGCCGGTATGCTCCTGTGAGGTAACCAGGTTCAGCACATTGGCCTGGGTGGTGAATTTTGCGTCCAGGTACAGGTTGTAATTGGTCCATGTGGCGGCTTCATCCGCCGGCACATCGAAGACCACCCGAAAAGGCGCGCTGATCCCTGGTTCCAGGTAGTTTAGGAACGGGAATGCTGCATTTGCGCTTGCCAGCCGTCCGTCCTCATGGAGCAGTGCTGCCGCCAACCCGTTGATCAGCACCGGGTTTGGCGTATTATTGGTCACATTCCCCGAGAGATATACATCGTCAAAGGTTGCATCGTACCACACCGTCGTCCCCGAAAAATCCAGGTTGGTCCGCTCTACTTCGCTGCTCCCATTGCTGGCGATGAACGCCGCGATGGTGTGTACACCCGTCAGCGCCTCATAGGTATACAGGGTGAATGGGGCATCCTCACCCGGAGTCAGGGTGCGGATCGCCGGGTTGGTGGTGTCTGTGTACAGCACACCCCCGCTCGCATCCAGCAGTTGGACTTCGATCACGATATCATTGACCGTCTGGCTGGTATCGTTGCTGATCAGCCCGTAAATGTACCAGGTATTGTATTCGTCTGAGAATCCGTTCACTTCCCGGATATTGATCTGCCCCTCGCTGAGTGTGGGCAACTGGTAAGCATCGGCCTGTTCTGGTGTGCCAAGTAGCGGCAGGGGGGTGTCAGTGACCGCGAGCTGCACGCTGGCGGGGGTAGGCGTCTTGTTGCATGCCTGTAGGATGATGGTGAGCGCGGCGAGCAGCAGCAGCCTGCCGAGACGGGATGCGATCCTCATAGTTTGATCCTTTTAGCGCGCTTTTCCCTGGTTTGCCACTGCTTCGGCAGCTTTGCGGATTGCCTCCGGGTCGCCCAGGTAGTAGCTCTTGACTGGTTTCAGCTCGCTGTCCAGCTCATACACCAGCGGGATGCCGGTGGGGATGTTCAGCTCGACGATCTCGTTATCCGCCACATTGTCCAGGTATTTGACCAGCGCCCGCAGGCTGTTGCCGTGCGCCACGATCAGCACCCGTTTGCCGGTTTTGATGATCGGCGCCAGCGTGTTCTGCCAGTACGGGATCATCCGGGCAACCGTATCCTTCAGGCATTCGGTGCGCGGCAGCTCGGTTTCCGTAAGCGAGGCATAGCGCCGGTCGAAGCGCGGGTGGCGCGCGTCATCCAGCTCCAGCGCGGGGGGTTGGGTATCATAGCTGCGCCGCCAGATCTTCACCTGCGCTTCGCCGAACTTTTCGGCCATTTCTGCCTTGTTCAACCCCTGCAGCGCGCCGTAATGCCGCTCATTCAGCCGGTACGAGCGCACCACCGGGATCCACTCCAATTCCATCTCGGTCAGCACGATCCACAAGGTGTGGATGGCGCGCTTCAGCACCGAGGTAAAGGCGATATCGAAGGTGAAATTCTCAGCCTTCAGCAGTCGCGCCCCCGCCAGCGCTTCCTGCCGGCCCTGCTCGGTCAATCCCACATCGGTCCAGCCCGTGAACCGGTTTTCCAGGTTCCAGGTCGATTGTCCATGCCGGATGAGCACAAGTTTATACGCAGTTTCCATCATATTCTCCATAATATTTATTGAATAATAATCCAAACGTCCCCTCGCAGCTCAGCGTTCAGGGTTGAGACCGCGGGGAGACGTTTGAATGACGTACCTTAACTGCCAGTTACCCCAAACTAGCGAATTGCCTGCTCCGTTTCGGGGTCGAACAGGTGCATATTGTTCATGTTGAACACGATTTGCATCTTTTCACCCATCGTAGCTTTGGTGCGTGGGTCGACCCGGGCGACGAAGCTGTGTTCGCCAGTGGTAACATATAAGAAGATTTCGTTGCCCATCAGCTCGGTTACATCAACATTGCCATCGATGGTCTGAGGGTAGATGTCTGGCGGCAGGAAATGGGGATCCTGGATATCTTCGGGGCGGATGCCCATGATCACTGTCTTGTCCACGAATTTGGCATACGTATCCATGCGACTTTCGGGGACCTGAATTTTGAACGATCCGCCATCGACGAATAACTTGCCGTCCCCGCGCACCAGTTTCGACTTGAAGAAGTTCATTGCCGGGCTGCCGATGAAGCCAGCCACAAACAGGTTGTTCGGGCGGTCATACAGTGTCTGCGGGGTATCGATCTGCTGCAGGATGCCTTTGTTGATCACCGCGATGCGCGAGGCCATGGTCATGGCTTCCACCTGGTCGTGGGTCACGTAAATAAAGGTGGTCTGCAGTTGCTGGTGCAGCTTGCTGATGTTGGCCCGCGTTTCCACGCGCAGCTTGGCGTCCAGGTTGGACAGTGGCTCGTCGAACAAGAAAACCTTAGGCTCGCGTACGATCGCCCGCCCGACTGCCACACGCTGTCGTTGACCACCGGAGAGCTGGCGCGGTTTGCGATCCAACAGGTTGCCAATTCCAAGCAGGTCAGCCGCGATGCCGACCCGGCGCTTGATCTCTTCCTTCGGGGTCTTGCGCAGCTTCAGGCCGAAGGCCATGTTGTCATAAACGCTCATGTGGGGGTACAGGGCGTAGCTCTGGAACACCATTGCAATGTCCCGGTCCTTAGGCGCCACATCGTTGACCACACGGTCAGCGATCATTATTTTCCCCTCGGTGATCTCTTCAAGCCCAGCCAGGCAGCGCAGCGCCGTGGTCTTGCCGCAGCCCGACGGTCCAACCAGCACCAAAAATTCCTTGTCTGCTACGTGGATGTTGAGGTCATTGACCGCCACGACATCCCCAAAGCGTTTGAAAACATGATCGAACGTTACACTTGCCATTAGATTTTCTCCTTTCGTGGGATATAGTGGCTCAATTATAGCCGCACACTTCTAAAAACACAATCATTTTAAGGTGCAACGCACTTCAAAAGTGTGCTGCACCTGGTTTCATCTCTCCTGCCCACGCTCTGCGCGGGAACGCCACCCTGGACGCTCCACCGTCCCGCATCCCGCCGCGGCCCACATCTCCCCGCCCTCAACCATCCGCGAATCCGCTGCCCGTCCGTTGACTAATCTCTCTTCCCCAAAAACTCTTCGCCCTCCGCGTCTCTGCGGTTTTCTCTTCCCCTATCCCTTAACCCTTCACCCCTCCTCCCTCTGCACCACACAGGTATCCTCTTCCCCTATCCCTTAACCCCTCACCCCTTCCTCGCTCCTCCGTTTTTTCTCCACCTCCTCAAATACCCAAAAATTGATCTTGCTTATTCCTCTACCTCAATATAGAATGTATCCCATAACCCCTATGTCCCCAAACGACGACATCACCCCCATCCGCAAACAGTATCTCGAGATCAAGCGCCAATATCCCAACGCCATCCTCTTCTTTCGCCTCGGCGATTTTTACGAGACCTTCGACCAGGATGCCGAAACCGCTGCCCGTGAGCTGGATCTCTTCCTCACCTCCCGCCCCATCGCCAAGGGCACCCGCGTTCCCATGGCCGGCATTCCCCATCACGCCGCCGAAAACTACCTCGCCCGCCTGATCGAGAAGGGCTACCATGTCGCCATCTGCGAGCAGGTCGGTGACCAGCCGGTCAAAGGAATTTTCCCTCGCAAGGTGGTGCGTGTGGTCACCCCCGGCACCCTGGTCGAGCCGGGATTGCTCCCCGGAGAGGGCAACAACTACCTTTGCTCTGTTGTTCAGGAGGAGCAACAGGCTGGCGTTGCCTATGTCGACATCACCACCGGTGAGTTTTCCGCCACCGAGCTCAACGGTGCTGACATCCCGGGCTTGCTGCGTGCCGAGCTGTCCCGCCTGCGCCCCGCCGAGATCCTCTACCCGCAGGAGCAAGCCCTGCCCAACGGCCTCTCCGCTCACACCACCCCCTGGCAGGGCTGGCACTTTGAAGTCCAGTCGCTGCGAGGATGCGCTCAAGCGGCATTTCGGCGTCGCCTCGTTGGATGGATTTGGCCTGCGTGGGCTGACCTCTGCCATCCGCGCCGCCGGCGCCATCCTCCAATATTTGACCGAGACCCAGCCCGCCGCCCTCAAGTTGCTCACCGGCTTCAACACTTACCAGCTCTCCGAGTTCATGACCCTCGACGCTGCCACCCGCCGCAACCTTGAGCTGACCGAGACTATCCGCGGGGGAGCGGTGCGCGGCTCGCTGCTGGGTGAGTTGGATCATGCCGTCACCCCCATGGGCAAGCGCCTGCTGCGTCAGTGGGTGAGCAAGCCTCTCTTGGATGTCAGCCACATCCGCCAGCGCCAGGATGGGGTGACCTTCTTCTTCACTCGCGGCTTACACCGTGCCGAATTGCGCGCCGCCATCAAACCGTTGAATGACCTGGAAAGGCTGGCAGTGCGCATAGCCGGTGGATCCGCCCAGCCCCGCGACCTGGTCGCCATGCGCCAGACCCTCTCCCGCCTGGATGGCATCGCCCAGATTTTGCAGGGCGCCGGTCTGTTATTAGATAAAAGCTCGACCGAGCTCGCCTCCGGACTGGAAAATGTGCTCCGTGCTTTTAACCTGTGCACCGAGGAGCTGGCCCTCCTGGAAGCCGCCATTGCCGATGACCCACCCGCCACCCTCGCCAACACCGGCATTTTCCGCCCCGGCTTCTCCGCCGAGCTGGATGGGGTGGTGGAGCGCTCCCGCCATGCCCGCCAGTGGATGGCGGATCTGGAAGGCGTCGAACGCGAGCGCACCGGCATCAAAACGCTTGAAGGTCGGCTACAACAAGGTCTTTGGCTATTACATCGAGATCACCCGCGCCAATTCCGGGCTGGCGCCCGTCGAGTACATCCGCAAGCAAACCCTGGTCAACGCCGAGCGCTACATCACCCCCGAGATGAAGGAATACGAGGCGCTGGTGCTTGAACGCCGAAGAACGCATCCACGAGATCGAGCTGCGCCTGTTCCGCGAAGTGTGCGAGCGCCTCGGCGCCTCCGCCAGCCGCCTGCTGGGCACTGCCCGCAGCCTGGCTGAGCTGGATGTCCTCGCTGCCTTCGCCGAGACTGCCGCCCTGGGCGGTTATGTTTGCCCCGACCGTTGCTCGCTGAGGATGTCCTTGACATCCAGGATGGGCGCCACCCGGTCGTCGAGCACACCCTCAGCGGCGAGCGCTTCGTCCCCAACGATGTTGCCTTCGAAGCCGGCGAGCGCGTGCGCATCATCACCGGCCCCAACATGAGCGGCAAGAGCACCTACCTGCGCCAGGTCGCCCTCATCGTCCTCATGGCCCAGATCGGCAGCTATGTCCCCGCCGCTTCTGCCCGCATCGGCGTTGTCGACCGCATCTTCACCCGCATCGGCGCCCAGGACGAGATCCACTCCGGGCAGTCCACCTTCATGGTCGAGATGCTCGAGACCGCCAACATCCTCCACCATGCCACCAACCGCAGCCTGCTCATCCTCGACGAGATCGGCCGCGGCACCAGCACCTACGACGGCGTCTCCATCGCCTGGGCGGTCGTCGAATACATCCACAACCATCCTGCGACTACGCGCCAAGACCCTCTTCGCCACCCACTACCACGAGCTGACCCAGCTCGCCGAGCTGCTGCCCGGCGTGCGCAACTACAACGTTGCCGTCAGCGAGACCGGCGGGCAGGTCGTCTTCCTGCACAAGATCATCCCCGGTGGCGCCGACCGCTCCTACGGCATCCACGTCGGTCAGCTTGCCGGCCTGCCCCGTCCCGTCGTCCAGCGCGCCGCCGAGATCATGCTCCAGCTCGAAAAATCTTCCGGCAAAGCCGTCAAGATCAACCCCGACGCCCCCCGCCAGCTCGCCCTCTTCCCCGAGACCAACCCCCTCCTCGACGAGCTGCGCTCCCTGGATATGAACGCCCTCTCCCCCATCGAAGCCCTCAACAAACTCTACGAATGGCAGCGCAAATTCCTGGATGGCAAATAAATATTTTCATCCCTCCCATCCACCCTCGTAGGGGCGGGTCTGTGCCAGCCAGACAAATCTGCCTGACGGTATGCTCTCAGGCTCATTGCCAATCCAACTACAACAAAGACCCGCCCTTCCCGCATCCCTCCGCCGCCCCTCATCCGCTAATCCGTTCCCCATCCGTTGACCAGCCTCCTCCCTCCAATGGCGGGTCTGTGCTGGCAAACTAACCAGCCTCGCAGGTACCTCACCTGCTCCAGGCCTTTGCCAGATCGAGCCAGGTAGGGGCGGGTCTGTGCTGGCAAGCTAACCAGCCCTGCAGGTATCTCATCTGCTCCAGGCCCTTGCCATATAGAACAATGACCCGCCCCTTCCCATCTTACCTCCTCCTCCGCTACTCCACCGCCAGCAGCGTCAGCGTCTGCGTCACCCCCGGAATCGGCTGGATCGCGGTGGACAGGATCCTCCCCAGATGATTGATATCATTTGCCTGGATGATCGCAATCGCATCATACGGCCCAAAGGTCATATGCGCCTCTACCGCCCCTTCCACGCGTGCCAGCTGGCGGACGACATCCCGGATCTCGCCGGTGCGGGTATTGACCAAAACGAAAGCTTTCATTTGCTCATCCTTTCTATCTGATTATTGATCGCTTCCACGCAGGAAGACCGACCAGTAGACGGCAGCTACCAGCACTGCTCCGCCGATGATGTTGCCGATAGTCACCGGCAGCAGGTTGTTCAGTAGGAAATTCCCCCACGTCAGGCCGCTCAGATCCAGCCCGGCTTTGACCACCGCCTCCGAAGCCATGAAGGTCGGATCGAACGCTTTGATCAGCAGCCCAACCGGGATGAAATACATGTTGGCGATGCTGTGCTCGAAACCCGCCGCCACGAAGGCGCTGATCGGAAAGACGATCGCCGCTATCTTGTCGGTCACGCTGCGTGCCGAGTAGGTCATCCATACCGCCAGGCACACCAAAGCGTTGCACAGGATACCCAATGCCAGCGCCGGCAGGAAATCCAGCCCCGCTTTGCTGTTGGCAATTTTCAACGCCGTGATCCCCACCGCCCCCTCGCTGAAGGTGTACTGCTTGCTGAGCAGCAGTACCGCTGCCGTGCCCACCGAACCGACGAAATTGCCCAGGTAGACGATGCCCCAGTTGCGCAGCAGCGCGCCTGTGCTCACCTTGCGGCTCGCCCACGCCATCACGATCATATTATTCCCGGTGAACAGCTCCGCCCCGCCGATCACCACCAGGATCAGGCCCACGCAGAACACCACCCCGCCCAGCAGGCGGGTCACCCCGTAAGGCAGCCCGGTAGAGAAAGCCGCCGCCCCATCCGCCCCCTTGATCGTCATCCCGCCCGACCAGATGGTCGTGGCGAAGATCGCCCCCAGGGCGATGAAAGCTCCCGCCAGGATCGCCAGCGTGAACACCTTGAGCGCCGGCATCTCTGCCTTGCGCACCCCCAGGTATTCTGCCCGCCGCGCCATCTCCGCCGGCAGCAGGGCATCAATTCTTACTTCTGTAGACATAACTCACTCCTTATCTAATAAAAATCCTGTTTCAAGGATAATTGCCCCTGTCTTATTTCACAAGTGACATATATCACGAATAGCCCTGGTAGGTCTGGTCCAATTCCCATTGACTATATGCCATCTGCCATCTGCAATGCGCCATAGCAATCACGCGTAGGTTGGTGTTGAGGGCGTCCCATTCCAGGCGCAAGCCTTAAATCGCCCAGCCCGAAACCCAACATCCACGCTGCTCCTGTCATTAGCACGGCAGTGGGATGCAGCATTCGTTTTCGTGTAAAAATCGAATCAACACGAAACGGACCGCAGATTACGCTGATCACGCTGATTGCGCAGATGGAGGGACGTGAGGAGGAGAGGGGCATAAGAACCGAGTGAGGGGCAAGGGGAATTGAATGAGGTTCAATGCGCTTTTTAACGGAGGAACGAAGAAAACAAATGAAGGCAGTGGGGAGATACTGGCTGGGTGCGCGAGGGAGCGGGGTGGGTGAGGGGGAAAAGCCATAGGAACACAGGCGGCGCTGCGGCGCCTGCCTTGAAATATAATAGCACAAATGTTCTGATTTCACAAGTCCAAAATGGAAATTGGGTTGGGTGAGGGAGAGTTGGTAGGTTGGGTTGAGGGCTCATCTTTTATCGCAACTATGTTCTATTGTTCAAGATCAAGCGGGCGCCATCTGTCAAGTCCGACAGGTAGCGCCAACCCCACCAAACAGTGCGCCATCCAGGATCTAGATCGCCTTTGCGACCTAAAAAACCACCCAGGCGAGCGACCAAACGCCAAAATTCATGCATGGTCATCGTTTTCTCACTCACTTGCAACCGTTGAGCCAACACTTCGACCATCAGGGGATCGACAACGGTGCTTGCCGGCACATCGGAATGCTCTCGGGCTGCCTGACGCATTTGCAGCAAGCGGAGGGCAATTGGCGCCGCAAAGCCAAGCAGTGCCTCCAAGTCCGTGCGCTCATCTAGCTGCGAACGTTCGATCTGGCAGCCAGTCTTGAGACACTGATGAAAGTCCTCACATATCCAGCGACATGAGTACCATTGCGTGCGTTCATATGCTTCTGCCAGATTGGTCACTGGCAGTGAGGAGAGCAAGATCCACTCAAGGCCCTCCACGCCCTTGGGAGGATTGGGTTCCCAAACTCGCAGAACCCAGGCGGAAAAGGCTGGCAGTGCACGTTCCGCGGGTGACGCTTGCGAAGAAGAGGCGACCTGCACCCCGGCCCAGGCCATCTGAACCTCCGCCAGGCGCGCAGCCTGGTTTTTCCTGGCCGGGATCGAGATGGTATGTTCACTGCCTGCTACTGCGGGCAGCCAACGGGCATAATCGATCAGTTTGTGGGCGACATCTTCTTCTTGCTCTCGCACCCAGCGGTTTTGCGCAACCCGAATCAAAAAATGCTTGTTGTGCGCCCGGCAGGTGGCCCAATAGGGGAAAAAGTTGCTGCCCGCATCCGATACTTCCACCCACGTAACCCCCTCCGGCGCACTCCCAATCTCCTCGGCTGCCATCTCCCACACCCGCCCCTCCATCGAACGGGTCCATTTTGGCTTGGGTACAGGCGTGGGTTCGCGTAAAAATACCTTCACTTGCCCTAACCCAAGAACATCGCGTTCCCCAGGCCCCACTGCGATCGTCGTATGCATCAGCAGCCCGCGCCCCCTGCCATCTCCGATAGGCCCCAACCCTTCCACACGCTTGTGAAAAGTGTAATCCAACTCGGTCAGGTCATTCACCCACAAAACCACTTCCATCTTTTCCGCTGCTGCACGCGTCTGCGCATAGCTGGGAGCTAGTAGTTTCTCGAGTGTTACCCAAGTGTTATTCAACAAACGGTACGCCCCTTCCAAAGCGCTGGCATCCTTTACTTGCCTGGGCAACGATGCTTCAGGGTTACGCGCCATGCATGCCCCCAGCTTCACCGCTCGCCTCGTCAACCTCCGGTCACCTAATTCTACTTTACCCCATGCCTGCTCTGCAAACCCTTCCGCACTTTGTTCCATTTCCTTCTCTCCTTCCTGCTCAAGTTTAGCCTATCTAGAACAAAGTTGCGATAAAAGATGAGGGTTGAGGGCGAGATATACAAGAATTAACCACCACACCCTCCAGCCCGAAACCCAACGCACTTACTCCATCCTTTGCTCCCCTGTCCATACCTTCCCGTCACAACCCCAATCTCCTGGATAAATCCCTTCTCGTACGTACTTCAAAAAACTTGAATATTTCCAATCCGCAGGCGTTCTCGCCAGGCCATGTTTTACCGGATTGAAATGAATATATTCAATGTGTCTGGTAAGATCGACCTCATTACGAATAAGATGCTCCCAGAATTGCCGCTGCCAAATGTCCGCCTCACCCTTTTCGCGACGCGATGCATTTGTACTGACCGTTCCCTTGGCTTGCCAATGACGGGTGAAGTGACTTTTGATCAACCGCCAGCGAGTTGAATAATTGTGGTCGTCTTGAGGTAGGGTCCAGATGAAATGGATGTGTTCTGGTAAAATGACACTGGCGACAATCGTAAAGGGCGTCCGGCTTAACGTGTATTGAAAGGCTTTCCGAAGGTTTTCAACTGCATCTGGGGAAGAAAATATTGAGCGGCGTTGATAGGTCACGACGGTGAAGAAATATGTACCTCCCGGGGTGTATACACGGCGGTATTCCATAAGATGATTATAGCATTCGGCGTGGATGTTGGGTTTCGGGCGGAGAATGGATCATGGTGTACAGGCAATTCCGCCCTCAACCCAACCTACGAACTACGTTTTGTTCAGAATTTTTCTTTGAGAAGTAAAAAACCGCGAGAACTATAAAAACGGCAAAAAGAATTATAAAAACCAGAAGAAACAGACGTTTCATATATTAATAATAGCATGTAGAAGGCAGCATGTATAGTCAAATAACTCGAGTTTGTAGTTATAAACGAGAGTTTTTGAATATATATTCTCTTACGAAGAGTTACAAACTCTAGTAAGAGGAGTATAGCAAGTAGCATGGGGGTTGAGCAGGAAGATGGTATCAAGCAGCAAGTATTATGAATAATGAATTATATGGGTAAGGGGAAAAAATTACGGTCCTTCTACCATTATTCCGCCGAGCCAATCTCCCGTTCCTCCCCAGTTTCTGCCTAGTGCAGGTAGATTCATAAGAGGGGGAAAATCAATATTTAACGGGTTGTAATCGCCAGGTCTCCCAGCAAGTCTGGGATAATTAGGGAAACAATTTTCACCATAAGAAACACTCATTATGCCACGAATTAAGCTGCGTGGAAAGTCCGGTGGCTCGCCATTTCGACCGAATAACAACCTGTTGCTTCCAATTGTATCTATTGCCTGAGGAATCCATCCAAATTCGGGGTAATGTAAAAAGTCGTAACAACCTGTATCATTACATCCACGACTAGCAACAGGCGAAAGTATATCTTGAGAAGTGTTGAGTTTCAAGACGAATACTCCGTCAGGGGACATTGTGTGTATCAGCCCACCACCATCCATATCCGGAACAACGGCGCTACCCATTTCTACACGTCTATCATATCCAATTTTAAAAACAAACGCGTCCGGACGGACATGCATCCCTCCAAGTGTAGCATCCTGCCCTGCAAGAACTACATCACGCAAGTATCCTCCTCCAAAATCCCGCTCGGGATAGCCATCGCCGGAGAACCTTCCACCTTCAACACAAACTTTGACAAGCTCGTCTCTTTGGGGACCAGATAAATTCAAAGTACTGTAAGAGTTGCCTTCTGTTGTATTATTATGCGGACCACCATGTGACCGTTGGTCATAATATTCAACTGCAGATATGGCCAGAAAATGTTTTGCAAAAAGACCCTCGTCTTCTCCATGAATTTCAAGATGGTCGCCATACTTTTCCTCATATTCTTTTGAGGTGACAAACAATGCTTTTATGTCCACTCTTTGTCCATCAACTTCGGTACTCCAGACGGATTCTGCCCCACGCTCAAATTCCTGCACTTCGGTATTGAAAACCCATTCAACTCTTCCGCTTTCCTGATTTCTATAAGTAACATACCTTCCCGTATCGTGACCGATAACGCTTTCTTTTGCATATCCTTCTTTTCTTGGCGCTCTTTCTAGAAGTTGAGAATTGTCCATTGATTCCCAATCAGGGGTAGGAGAAATGGTGGGCGAGGGTTCAGGCGTTGAGGTGTCAGTTGGCAATGGTGTATTTGGAATAGGCGTATTAGTACTTTTTGGAGTTGCCGTGGGTGCAAGGGTTTCAAGTGATGATATAGATTTTCCACAGGCAGCTACAATAAGCACTAAACCGCTCAATACCAATAATTCACGCCTGCATAAAAGTCCTCTTGAGCGTTTCATTTTTCCCTCGTCTTATGAAGTATTCTCCCTAAATTCAATTCATTACCTACCATCTAATTATAAAGGATTCGAGATCAGCTGGTAGGTTGGGTTGAGGGCTCATCTTTTATCGCAACTTTGTTCTAGATAGGCTAAACTTGAGCAGGAAGGAGAGAAGGAAATGGAACAAAGTGCGGAAGGGTTTGCAGAGCAGGCATGGGGTAAAGTAGAATTAGGTGACCGGAGGTTGACGAGGCGAGCGGTGAAGCTGGGGGCATGCATGGCGCGTAACCCTGAAGCATCGTTGCCCAGGCAAGTAAAGGATGCCAGCGCTTTGGAAGGGGCGTACCGTTTGTTGAATAACACTTGGGTAACACTCGAGAAACTACTAGCTCCCAGCTATGCGCAGACGCGTGCAGCAGCGGAAAAGATGGAAGTGGTTTTGTGGGTGAATGACCTGACCGAGTTGGATTACACTTTTCACAAGCGTGTGGAAGGGTTGGGGCCTATCGGAGATGGCAGGGGGCGCGGGCTGCTGATGCATACGACGATCGCAGTGGGGCCTGGGGAACGCGATGTTCTTGGGTTAGGGCAAGTGAAGGTATTTTTACGCGAACCCACGCCTGTACCCAAGCCAAAATGGACCCGTTCGATGGAGGGGCGGGTGTGGGAGATGGCAGCCGAGGAGATTGGGAGTGCGCCGGAGGGGGTTACGTGGGTGGAAGTATCGGATGCGGGCAGCAACTTTTTTCCCTATTGGGCCACCTGCCGGGCGCACAACAAGCATTTTTTGATTCGGGTTGCGCAAAACCGCTGGGTGCGAGAGCAAGAAGAAGATGTCGCCCACAAACTGATCGATTATGCCCGTTGGCTGCCCGCAGTAGCAGGCAGTGAACATACCATCTCGATCCCGGCCAGGAAAAACCAGGCTGCGCGCCTGGCGGAGGTTCAGATGGCCTGGGCCGGGGTGCAGGTCGCCTCTTCTTCGCAAGCGTCACCCGCGGAACGTGCACTGCCAGCCTTTTCCGCCTGGGTTCTGCGAGTTTGGGAACCCAATCCTCCCAAGGGCGTGGAGGGCCTTGAGTGGATCTTGCTCTCCTCACTGCCAGTGACCAATCTGGCAGAAGCATATGAACGCACGCAATGGTACTCATGTCGCTGGATATGTGAGGACTTTCATCAGTGTCTCAAGACTGGCTGCCAGATCGAACGTTCGCAGCTAGATGAGCGCACGGACTTGGAGGCACTGCTTGGCTTTGCGGCGCCAATTGCCCTCCGCTTGCTGCAAATGCGTCAGGCAGCCCGAGAGCATTCCGATGTGCCGGCAAGCACCGTTGTCGATCCCCTGATGGTCGAAGTGTTGGCTCAACGGTTGCAAGTGAGTGAGAAAACGATGACCATGCATGAATTTTGGCGTTTGGTCGCTCGCCTGGGTGGTTTTTTAGGTCGCAAAGGCGATCTAGATCCTGGATGGCGCACTGTTTGGTGGGGTTGGCGCTACCTGTCGGACTTGACAGATGGCGCCCGCTTGATCTTGAACAATAGAACATAGTTGCGATAAAAGATGAGGGTTGAGGGCGGTGCCTACCCAGGCTGACGTCTAATGTAACCCAGCCCGAAACCCAACATCCACGCTTAGGTGATGGTGAACTTTTTCCTTGGCCCGGCAGATCACTCCTGATGGAAGAAAGCCAACATCTCTTTGACCAGGATGGCTGGCCAAACAAGACCCATTATGAAGGCTTTTAGCCTCTCCTGGGTGGTGGTGGCGCGGCTGAAATAATAAATCCACGCGCCGACCGTGCCGATTGCATATACCGTATCGGGTGAGCTGTTCTGGACCTTTACCTCAACCTTGCGCGCTTTTTCATCGGTGGCATTCAGTTCTGTGGACATATTCTCTCTTTTCACTCCCTGTATTATGGATGTCTGAAAATTGGTGACTTGCTTATCATTCGCAATTATACAGGATTTTCCTTTTGCTTCTCCTCTTCCCTGAACGAACTACTGGCCGTCCCATACTCTGCCCGACCCTCAAAATCCCCGCTTAAATCTCAGCCAATTTCCATTTTGGACTTGTGAGACTAGAACATATGTGCTATAATATCCCCAAACCAGGTACGGCCCTAACCACCGCTGTTCTAACGCATCTCACTTCCCTCACCCCCATAAAGAATTATTCGTTAAATTCGTCAATTCGTAAAATTCGTACTGATCCTTTGTCTTTACCTCCCATGAGCATTTCTCCTCTCCACCCACCCGCATCCACCGGCATCCACCTCGCTCCCATTCGTGTTGATTTGATTTTTTTTCCAAAACAAATCCAAAATCTGCGTCTATCTATGTAAACTGTGGAAGATCTCCATAATCCCACCCATATCCGTGTTCATCTGCTCTTATCTGTGTCCATCTGTGTCCCGTTTTTTTTCCTACCCCCTCTTCCCTGCCACACATTTGTTTTATTAGTTCCTCCTAAAAAAAACGAGTGAACCTCGCTTCAATTCCTCGGATTATGTTTGTGAATTTTTCCACCGCGTGGTAAACTATACGGTTAGTTTTGCCAGGTTATAAACTTAACGGCTGGACCGTTATTATTTTCAGGAGGCTCTTCAATGTCAGCAAAAAAATGGGTATATTTATTTTCAGAAGTCAAGCAGGCCGAAGCCTACGCCGGCAATTGGGAAGGCGTGCGCGGTCTGTTGGGCGGCAAAGGCTCCGGTCTGGCGGATATGACCCGCGCCGGCGTGCCCGTCCCGCCGGGGTTCACCATTACCACCGAAGCCTGCAACGAGTTCCGCAAGAGCGGTGATTTCCCCGCCGGCATGTGGGATCAGGTGCTGGTCGGCATGCAAGCCACCGAAACCGAAACCGGCAAGCAGTTCGGCGATCCCGCCAATCCCCTGCTCGTCTCCTGCCGCTCGGGCGCCAAGTTCTCCATGCCCGGCATGATGAACACCATCCTCAACATCGGTCTCAATGACCGCGTCGTCGAGGGCATGGTGCGCAGCACCGGCAACCCCCGCTTCGTCTGGGATCTCTACCGCCGCCTGGTCGAGATGTTCGGCACCACCGTCTTCAACCTGGACGACGAGGTCTTCGAGCATCCCATGGCGGAGTTCAAAGCCAAAAAAGGCTACAAGCTGGATATCGAGATGAACGGCGACGACTGGAAAGCCCTGGTCGCCATCTTCAAGGATATCTTCAAGCAGCACGTCGGCATGGACTTCCCCCAGGATGTCTACGTCCAATTGGAGCTGGCTACCAAGGCCGTTTTTGAATCCTGGAATGGCAAGAAAGCCGTCGATTACCGCAAGGCGACCAACATCCCCGATGACCTGGGCACTGCCGTCAACATCGTCACCATGGTCTTCGGCAACATGGGCAACGACTCCGGCACCGGCGTCGCCTTCACCCGCGATCCTTCCACCGGCGACCGCAAGATGATGGGCGAGTACCTGCTCAACGCCCAGGGCGAGGACGTGGTAGCCGGCATCCGCAATGCCGACCCGATCGAGAAGATGAGCGAGACCATGCCCGCCGTGTACAACGAGTTCATGGACATCACCGCCAGGCTCGAGAAGCACTACCACGACATGCAGGATGTCGAGTTCACCATCGAGCGCGGCAAGCTGTGGATGCTGCAGACCCGCAACGGCAAGCGCACCGCCAAAGCCGCCATCAAGATTGCCGTCGATATGGCTAACGGACGGTCTGATCAGCAAGGAGGAAGCTGTCCTGCGCGTCACCCCCGCCGATGTCGATACCCTGCTCCATCCCCAGTTTGACGACAAAGCCATGAAAGCCGCCGAGAAGTCGGGCTCTTTCTTCGCCAAGGGCGTCAATGCCTCCCCCGGCGCCGCCGTCGGTCAGGCCTACTTCGATGCCGATATGGCCGAGAAGATGGCCAAAGAGTCCGGGCAAAAAGTCATCATGGTGCGCCCCTTCACCAAGCCCGATGATGTGCACGGCATGATCGCCTCCCAGGGTGTGCTGACCAGCGAAGGCGGCGCCACCTCCCACGCTGCCGTGGTTGCCCGCCAGTTCGGCATGCCCTGCGTGGTCGGTGCTTCTGCCATCAAGATCGACCTGGATGAACCGCCGCATGACTGTCGGTGACATGGTGGTCAAGGAAGGCGATTGGATCTCGGTGGATGGCACCACCGGCAAGGTCTTCGTCGGTCAGATCCCCACCATGGAGACCAAGATTGAAGAGCAGACCGAGCTGCTGACCCTGCTGAGTTGGGCCGACGAGATCTGCGCCACGCCCGGCATCCGCCAGTTCCCCGCCGGTTGGCCGACCCAGGGCTTGCAGGTATGGGCCAACGCCGATTACCCCAAGGATGCCCGCCGGGCCCGCTCCTACGGCGCCGTTGGCATCGGTCTGTGCCGCACCGAGCACATGTTCTTCGAGCCGGAGCGCCTGCCCATCGTCCAGCGCATGATCCTGGCCGATACCCCTGCCGGGCGCAAGATTGCCCTGGATGAGCTGCTGCCCTACCAGCGCAAGGACTTCGACGGCCTGTTCGAGGCCATGGATGGCTACCCGGTCATCATCCGCCTGATCGACCCGCCGCTGCACGAGTTCATGCCCGACGAAGAGAAGCTCTTCGAAGAAGTCATCACCATGCGCGTCAAGGGCGAGACCGAGGGTCTTGCCGAGAAGGAAAATCTGCTCGCTGCCATCCGCGGCATGCACGAAAGCAACCCCATGATGGGTCTGCGCGGCGTCCGCCTGAGCATCTACATGCCCCAGATCGTCGAGATGCAGGTGCGCGCCATCTTCGAGGCCGCCGCCGACTGCACCCTGCGCGGCATCGATGTCAAGCCCGAAGTGATGATCCCCCTGACCGGCACAGTCAACGAATTGAAATGGATCCAGCCGCGGCTGATCAGGATTGCCACGGCCGTCATGGAAGAGAAAAATGTTACCTTCACCTACAAGTTCGGCACCATGATCGAGATCCCCCGCGCCGCCGTCACCGCCGCCGAGATTGCCGAGCTGGCCGAGTTCTTCTCCTTCGGCACCAACGACCTGACCCAGATGACCTTCGGCTACAGCCGTGACGACGCCGAGCGCAACTTCCTGGTCACCTACGTCGCCGAGGGCATCCTGCCCAAGAACCCCTTCCAGACCATCGATCGCGGGGGTGTCGGGCGCCTGATGCAGATGGCGGTCAACGATGGTCGCAAGACCCGCCCCGAGCTGGAAGTGGGCATCTGCGGTGAGCACGGCGGCGACCCCGAGTTCGATCGAGTTCTGCCACATCGTCGGCAACAACTACGTCAGCTGCTCCCCCTTCCGCGTACCGATCGCCCGCCTGGCCGCCGCCCACGCCGCCCTCAAGCACGGCGGCGTGAAGATCGCCGAGGACAAGTAGTTCGTCAGATCAGGGAAGAGATCACCGCAGAGCCGCAGAGAGCGCAGAGAAGATCTAAGAAAACGATGCCATCTTGGCGCTTTGTGGTGAATAGTTGCCAGTGATAATGGAGATGCTGTAGGCCCAAAGCCTGCAGCATCTCTTTTTCCACCGATCGGAGTACTGGTTATCCGTCGGTTTAGACCCTTGTATCATTAAAAAAAACCTACTCAGATCATAAGACCCCCAAGGCCGCTAATTAATACTGCCAGGCATTTAGACCCTAAAGGTTTCCTTTGCCAACCAGGGCAAGAATGAGCACAGAGCCTTCGCCAATCCAAGCAATAGTCTGCCAGAGAAACCTTTAGGGTCTGGTACTCCGATAAATATCAAGGTATAGTTAGGTTAAATATATATTCATAAAGGAGTTTATGATGGAACTTTTCGACGCCATCTACCAGCGCCAATCCATTGGCAAGGTCAAACCCGACCCCGTTCCATGTGACCTCATCGAACAGCTCCTCAGCGCTGCCGTCCAGGCGCCCAACCACCACCGCGTCCGCCCCTGGCGCTTCATCGTACTCAGTGGCGCCGCCCGCGAACGCCTGGGCGATGTCATGGCCGAATCCAAGCGCCTCTCTGCGCCCGACACTCCAGATGCTGTGCTGGATGTCGAGCGCTCCCGCCCGCTGCGCGCCCCCGTCATCATCGCCGTGGGTGTGGATAAACCCGTCGAGCCCAAAGTTTTGGAATTGGAGAATATCTGCGCCGCAGCAGCTGCAGCCCAAAACCTGCTGTTGGCTGTTACCGCCCTGGGGCTGGCCGCCATGTGGCGCACCGGTCCCGCCGCGCTGGACCCGCGGGTAAAAGAGTTCCTCGGTTTGGCGCCCGACCAGCACCTGATCGGGCTGATCTACCTGGGCTACCCCGAAGGCGAACCCATCCGCCAGGAGCGCCCCGGCTTCGAAGACCGCACCACCTGGCTGGAATAATGCCCTAACCCCTATCCCCTAACCCTTTCCCCCTTTTTGGGTATCAGGCGTCCACCTTCTCCCCGCGCACGTACGCCGCCCCCTGGTGGATCGCCTCCAGGTTGCCCTTCAGGTGTTTGCGGTGACGCTCGGGCAGGTGGGTGTCGAGCGATTTTTCCAGGGCTTCCAAGGAGACCATGGGCAGCATTTCCAGCAGTGCCCCCAGCATGACCATGTTCTGCAGCCGGCGGTTGCCGATGTTCTCGGCAATCTCCTGCGCCGGCACCATCGCCCACTTGATGTCTGTCCGTACCGGGTTGCGATTGACCAGCGAGGAATTGACCACCAGCACACCGCCGGGGACGATCGTTGGCTCGAATTTATCCAGTGAGGGAAGATTCAACACAATCGCTGCCTTGGGGCTGCGCGTGACCGGCGACCCGATCTCGTCATCCGCGAGGATCACCTGGCAGTTGGCCGTTCCGCCGCGCATTTCCGGGCCGTAAGAAGGGATCCAGGTAACTTCCAAGCCGGCGTCCATCCCCGTGAAGGCCAGGATCTGACCTGCGAACAAAGCGCCCTGCCCACCAAATCCCGAGATAATTACTTCAGTCTGCATGATGTCGCTCCCTTTGACTAGAATTTAAGTCCTTCAAGGGCTGTGGCTATTTTGTAATCACCCAATGGATAGGCGGGGATCATGTGCTCTTCCAACCACTTGAGTGAGTCAACCGGGGTCATCCCCCAGTTGGTGGAACAGGTTGAGAGCATCTCAACCATGGAGAAGCCCAGGCCGCGCTTCTGCACTTCAAAGGCGGTACGGATGGCTTTCTTGGTTAGCCGGATGTTTTTTGGATCATGCAGGCTGCGCCGGACAATGTAGCTTGCACCTTCCATCTTAGCGAGCACCTCCGCCATGTGCAGGGGGAAACCGGCAGTTTCCACATCGCGGCCATTTGGGGAGGAGGTGGTCTTCATCCCGGGCAGGGTGGTTGGAGCCATCTGCCCGCCGGTCATTCCATAGATGGCGTTATTGATGAAGAACACCGAGATGTTCTCCCCGCGCCCGGCAGCATGCATGATCTCCGCCATGCCGATCGAGGCCAGGTCGCCGTCGCCCTGGTAGGTGAAAACGTAGCGGTCCGGCAGCACGCGCTTGATGCCCGTCGCCATCGCTGGGGCGCGGCCGTGGGCCGCTTCCACGAAGTCGATATCGAAGTAGTTATAGGCAAACACCGAACAGCCAACGGGGGCGACGCCAATTGTCTGGTCGCGAATCTCCATCTCTTCGACCACCTCCGCGATCAGGCGGTGGGCGATGCCATGGGTGCAGCCTGGGCAGTAGTGGTTGGGTGTGGCAGTCAGCGTCGATGGTCGGATATAAACAGTCTGGATTTCGGTTTTTACAGGTGTATCCATGTTAGTCTCCAGGTCAGGCCAGGGTGATCACGCCATCATTGATCCGCTGCAGCCACCGGCGGGCTGGGTCGCCCTCGGTTGTCTTCGCTTCGCGCACCAGGCGGTGGATTTCAGCCAGCACATCGTCAGGTAAGGTTACCATGCCTCCGGGACGACCATAAAACTCAATCGGCACCCTGCCTTTTGCCGCCAATTGCACATCCCTGAGCATTTGCCCGGTGTTCATTTCCACCACCAACATGCCCTGCACGCGCTTGGATAATTCATCCACCGCGGCGTAGGGATACGGGCTGACCGAGATCGGGCGCAGCAGGCCGACTTTGATCCCCTCAGCCCGGGCTGCCCGCACAGCAGAAAGAGCCACACGCCCGGCGGTTCCAAAGCCTATCACTGCATAGTCAGCGTCATCCAGGTAGTATTCCCGGTAGCGGATCTCATTCTCCTCGATCTCGAACCAGCGGTTCTTGAGCTTAAGGTTATACACTTCCTCGTGGGCCGGGTCGATGTAAATTGAGGAGAGAACGCGATGACTGCGTCCTGCCGCGCCGGTCACTGCCCAATCAGCGCCCATCTTGCGCAGCGGTCGCATCTCGGGCAGCTCGGCAGGCTCCATCATCTGCCCGACCGAGCCGTCTGCCATCACAATGGTGATGCAGCGGTATTTTTCTGCCAGGTCAAACGCCAGCACGGTCAGATCAATGGCTTCCTGGACGCTTGCGGGGGCTAAAACGATAGGCGTGTAGTCGCCATGTCCACCCCCATGCACCAGCTGGTTGTAATCACCCTGCGATGGGGCAATATTGCCCAATCCTGGGCCTCCGCGCACCACATCGATCAATACCGCCGGTATCTCAGTACCGGCAATGTAGGAAAGCCCCTCCATCATCAGGCTTACACCCGGTGAGGAGCTGCTGCTCATCACTTTGGTTCCGGTGCAGGCGGCTCCGTAAACCATGTTGACTGCTGCTACCTCAGACTCAGCCTGCAGGAAAACCCGTCCGAGTTCTGGCATACGGTGAGACATCCACTCCAGGATTTCGGTTTGCGGGGTGATTGGATAGCCAAAATAGGCCTCCACGCCAGCGCGCACTGCATGCTTCTGCCATCGCAAAATTGCCTTCAAGAAATTCTTTTGCCATCTCAGTCTCCTATGGGGCAGGTGTTTTGGCTTGCTTGACCGGGACTTCGCGGATATACGGTCAGTGCCGCTTCTGGGCAAATGATGGCGCAAATGCCACAGCCGGTGCATCCATCGCTGATCAAGTGCACCGGGTGATAGCCTTTGGGAGTCAGGCTGTCCATGTCTATAGCCATGACATGCTGTGGACATTCATTGACGCACAGCTCACATCCCTTGCAGTATAGCTCATTGACTTCGATCCATCCCTTCACGGGCATTGGAATACCTCCTCGAGTCTGGTTCTGGCTGATGAAATCGGATAGAATTCACCCTTCATTATCGTTGACTCAGATGAAACGGGTAGTGTAGACTGTCATATATCACTGGTATAGAAAGTCCTCAGAAAATAAGCCTCTTTTGGGGGAGTTGCAACGCACTTTTAAAGTGCGTTGCGACTTAATCTTTCTCCGGAATTCCGGTTGACAGCCATAATTATCCCGATTATAATTCAGCCCGCACTGCCCCGGCAGAGACTTGCTGGGGCTATATCTTGTCGTGGGCTGACAGCCCAACAAATCCCCAACTTCCCCGGAAGCTGGCGCACTGGCAGTGAGACCTCACCGACCGATTCTGCCAGGGAAGTCGCGAGCGATCTGGCGAAGTGAAGCTTGGAGAAAACACTATGAAGTATGCAATTGTTGAAGATGGTGGCAAACAGTACAAAGCCATCCTCGGTGAGACCATCGAGGTGGATAAGTACCCTCTGGAAGTAGGCGAAGAAATCGATCTGGAGCATGTGCTCCTGGTTTCTGACGGCGAGGAAATTATGGTTGGCGCTCCCCTGGTGAAGGGCGCCAAGGTTCAGGCGACGGTTGTGGCGCAGGTGAAAGGTCCGAAAGTCACCGTGTTCCGCTATAAAGCCAAGGAACGCATCCGCAGCAAAACCGGTCACCGGCAGAAGTACACCCGCGTCCGCATCGATGCGATTACGGTGGAGTAGGAGATAGAAATGGCACACAAAAAAGGCGGCGGTTCCAGCCGCAACGGTCGTGACAGTAATTCTCAGCGCCTGGGCGTTAAGAAGTATGGCGGCGAGTTTGTGCGCTCCGGGAACATCCTGGTGCGGCAGCATGGCACGCATATCAAACCGGGTCAAAATGTGGACGTAGGCAAGGATTTTACCCTGTTCGCCACGGTGGACGGGTATGTTGTCTTCGAAACCATTCGTGATGATCGGAAACGCGTCAGCGTGATCCCTGTGGAACAGCCGGTTGAACAGCCGGTTGAGCAGCAGGCTTAGAGGTTAGAGAGGAAAGAATGAAAGACGGTATTCACCCTACATATTATCCCGATGCGCAGATCATCTGTGCATGCGGCAACACCTGGACGACAGGTTCGACCAAGAAAGTTATTCACACCGATGTGTGCAATAAATGCCACCCGTTCTACACCGGTGAGCAGCGCATCGTTGACACCGAAGGACAGGTTGACCGCTTCTATAAGAAATTACAAGTCCGCCAGCAGTATCTGGACGATGCGCATGCCCGTGAGTATGCCCGCACTTCCCCGGAGCGCCCAATTGAAGAGCTTGCCCTGGGCACCCGGGCAACCGATGCTCTGGCAAAAGCCAATATCACCAAGGTCGGTCAGGCGATGGATCTATTAGCGCAGGGCGAAGCTGTTATCCTGGCGATCGATGGCTTTGGCCGTAAATCGCTGGCAGACCTGAAGAAGAAACTGCGCCAATTGGGTTATGAGCTCCCCGAAGCTGCTGAGGAAATCGTCGTCTAAGGTTGCATCCTGCAAGTTTTCGGTTAAACTTAACAGGCAGACGCCTTGGCGCCTGCCTGTTTCTCTATATAGGAGGCAAGCTCTATGAAACACAATGCTGGGTCTGTGGAAGTGATCACCGGTTCGATGTTCTGTGGAAAGACGGATGAGCTGATCCGGCGGCTGCGCCGGGCAACCATCGCCAAGCAGAAAGTACAGGTTTTTAAGCCGGCAATTGATAACCGCTACGCAGAACGGCGGGTGACATCGCATGCGGGCAGCGAATACGAAGCTATCCCCGTGGAATCTGCCGCCATGATCAAGGATCTGATCGAGCCGCATACTACCGTGGTGGCGATCGATGAAGCCCAGTTCTTCGATCAACAGATCATCCCATTGGTGCAGCGGCTTGCTGACCGGGGAATGCGGGTCATCGTGGCTGGATTGGACACCGATTTTCGCGGCGAGCCTTTTGGGCCGATGCCGGTGCTGATCGTCCAGGCTGAGCGGGTGGACAAGCTGCATGCCATCTGTATGGTATGCGGTGAGGCGGCATCACGTACCCAACGGCTGGTCAATGGGAAACCAGCCCGCTACGATGACCCGGTTGTGATCGTTGGAGCCGCCGAGTTGTATGAGGCGCGCTGCCGCAAGCACCATGAAGTCCCAAAGGAGTAAGAATGCAGGATTATCATGAATTCCTCCAGGAAATACTGGTGCCGGAAGATGTGCTCCAGAAGCGGATCCGTGAGCTGGGCGCTGAGATCAGCCGGGATTATGCCGGTCAAGATCTGCTGTTAGTATGTATTTTGCGTGGTGGGGTCATGTTCCTGGCGGATTTGATGCGCCAGATCACCGTCCCACACATGGTTGACTTTATGTCCGTCTCATCGTATGGCGTGGGTGCGCGGCAATCCCTCGGTCAATCGCGCATCAATCTCGATCTTAAGACTGACATCCGCGCCCTCAATGTCTTGCTGGTGGAGGATATCGTCGATAGCGGGCATACCATTAAGGCGGTGATGGAGATGCTTGGAGCCCGTCACCCGCAGAGTCTCAAGGTGTGTACTTTGCTGGATAAAGTAGAGCGGCGTGAAGTAGAAGTGCCTATCCACTACCGTGGGTTTATCATTCCGGACAAATTCGTCTTTGGGTATGGTCTGGATGCGGACGAGTATTACCGCAATTTACCTTTTATTGGGGTTCTATCAACCGACTCCTACCATCCTGAAGGCTAGATAGGTTTCAGGGCCACTGCCATGGAAGAGATATTCTCATCACCGCCGTTAAAGCGGGTGGTTGCTGCTTTGCCAGCTGGGGTGGAGCTTTACCTGGTTGGTGGGGCGGTGCGCGATTCCCTGCTGGGAAGGCGATGCTACGATCTGGATTTTGTGCTGCCAGCCGGCGCCCTGCAGTTCGCCCGGAAATTGGCCGATAAGTTAGGCGGCGCGTATTTCCCCCTGGACCAGGATCGTGAATATGCCCGGGTCGTGCTTGATTTGAGTGAAGCGGGAATGGAGGGGGAGCGCATCAAGCTGGATTTTGCCACCTACCAGGGCGACACACTGGAAAGCGATCTGCGCTTGCGCGACTTTACCATGAACGCTATGGCGCTCAGCGTACACCAACCGCATCAGCTGGTAGATCCGCTGGGTGGTGCTAGCGATCTAATTGCCAGGAGGCTGCGCGCATGCTCGCCTCAATCCTTAAACAATGATCCCTTGCGGGTATTGCGGGCAGTACGTCAGGCAATCGATTATGATCTGCAGATCACTCCTGAGACGCTCCAGCTGATGAGGCAGGCAGCTGGGCTGTTAAGTCAGGTATCCATGGAGCGCATCCGGGATGAGCTCTTCCGCATCCTGGCGGGGAGCAGCCCCCGCTTAGGATTGGAAATCATGGATCGCATTGGGGCTCTGGGATTGGTTCTACCAGAAATGATCGCCTTGAAGGGTGTGGAACAGTCTGCACCCCACATTTATGATGTCTGGACACATACCCTGGCAGTAGCGAACAAACTATCCGCAATTTTTGCTGCCTTATCCCATCAGTATGATGCGGATACGACCGCCAATCTGATACTAGGCTTGGTTTCTCTGCGCCTGGGTCGATACCGCCAGGCATTGGAAGAGCACCTGGGGGAGCAGCTCAATCCTGAGCGTTCCCTACGCGCCTTATTATTCTTTGCAGCCTTGTACCACGATTGCGGTAAACCAGCTAGCCGCCAGGTCGATGAGCAGCAGCGGGTGCGCTTCTTTGGACACGAACAGGAAGGTGAACGCCTGGCGGTCAATCGGGCGCAGGAGCTTCGCTTGAGCAACCTGGAAATCGAGCGGGTCCGGCTGGTAGTGCGCCATCACATGCGTCCCTTTTTGCTAGGTCAGATGGAGGAATTACCGACCCGCCGGGCGGTTTACCGATTTTTCCGCGATACCGGCGCAGTCGGGGTTGATATCTGTATCTTATCTTTAGCCGACATGCTTGCAACCTATGGCCCCACACTGAAGCAGGTGGATTGGGCACACCACCTGGATGTCATTCGCTGCCTGTTGGAGGCTTGGTGGGAGCACCCGGAAGAGCAGGTATCTCCACCGGCGTTGGTTAACGGGCATGAATTGATGGCTAAACTGGAAATAAGTCCCGGGCCAAGCATCGGGCAACTATTGGAGGCCATCCGGGAGTCTCAAGCGGTCGGAATGGTTAATACCCGCGAGGAAGCTTTGGAATTGGCCCGTAACATGATTCACTCTGAGAAGAATAACATGGCGAATCATGAAGGCTAAGAGATTTATATTAAGGGTAGATTTCGTCCAGGTAGGGCAGGTAGAAGGCGCGGCAACCTGAGGGGTGGGAGCATTCATCCATTGGAAGTGGAGGAACCTGGTCTTTCGGGTAGGTGCCCGTCAAATTCTGGCATGCCGGGCAAGCGCCAGCGGGGACGACAACGACAATATACTTCACACGGGGATTGGCTTGCATCCGTTTCAACGCTTGAGCGGCTGGAGAGTCTGCCCAGTTATCCATGGATCGATCGCTGATTGTAAAGGCATGTTCCTGGGTGGATGAGTTGGAATTTGGCACGTTAGCTTCTCCTGGATAGTTTCGACTGGCTCTATTCTAATCTAATCCCTTTCAGAATCAAAGGGAGAAGGTGGAACAAGGCGTGATTTGGTGTGGTTAGGTACATACTTGCGTAAAGAGATTATCAGGTTTATGATTGAGTACCAATAGAAAAGGTGGTGTATGACGACAACAGTTGCTTGTCCGAATTGCGAACAGTTGGTTGATCCCCAGGAGCGCATTTGTCCTCATTGTGAAGTAGCGCTTGGCTTTGCCGCCGCTCTCTATGAGCAAACGGTTGCCTCTCTATTAGCTACCGATGCCAAAACACCGATTGCACCAGAGATCCTGGTGCCCCGCTTGGGTGAATACCTGATCGAGCGGGGGGTGTTATCTCAAGAGCAATTACAGGTGGCATTGGAGTATTCATCAGGCTTAAGCACCCGCGGTGAACATCGCCTGGTAGGGCAGGCGCTCTTAGAGCTTGGCATGGTTGACCGCGAGATGCTGGATCAGGTTGTCACAGAACAGATCCTGCAATTACAGAACGCGCTGCAGCTATCCAATAAAAAACTTGAAGAGCGGGTCCAGGAACGCACCCGGGAATTACAATACGCGCTGAATAAATTAGCTGAATTGAACCAGCTGAAGTCGAATTTTATTGCCAATGTCTCCCATGAATTAAGAACCCCGTTGACTCATATTAAAGGCTACCTGGATCTGTTGTCCGATGAAAGCCTAGGCCCGCTCTTGGACGAGCAAATACGGGCTTTGAGGGTGATGGAGCGATCTGAAAATCGATTGGAGGTATTGATCGAGGAATTGATCTTGTTCTCCATGGCATCCAGCGATACGTTTTTATTGCGACTTGAACGGGTTAGATTGGTGGATCTTGTTCAGGTCGCATTGGCAAAGGTATGCGAAAAAGCAGATAACCGGCGAGTACGCATCCGGGAGCATATGCCCGATACCTCTCTGGTCGTGAATGCTGACCGAGAAAAATTGCGTTATGTGTTGACCGAATTATTGGACAATGCGGTCAAATTCACCCCTGAAGGTGGAGTTGTGCGTTTGGTAGTTCTTGCAGATGATAGCCTGGTTAGCATATCGATTCAGGATACCGGGATCGGAATAGCCAAAGATCGCCTGGCTGAGCTGTTTGAGCCTTTCCACCAGTTGGACGGGTCGGTCACGCGGCGTTATGGGGGGGTCGGATTGGGCCTTTCATTGGTGCGTAAGATCATTGAAGCTCATGGTTCGATGATCCAGGTATCATCGGTAGAAGGGAAGGGGAGCCGGTTTGATTTCCACCTGCCCTTGGTCAGCGTCGAGACGGGATGACAGACGAAGAAAATCTACCGATAGTACTCCGCCCAAATGAGTTAAAGGCGGTATACGCGATCAATTCCGCTATCGTGAAATCATCGGATATTGATGCCGCCCTGGATCAAATTATTAAATTGACCCGGGGTGTTTTTATTTTTGATCATATGGTTCTATATCTTCAACAGGAGGGGCAGGATCTGGAACCTGCCTATGCCCGAGTCATTGGTCGGGGCAAATCTGCGGGTGAAGATCTTGCTTGGGGAGGGGAAGCAGCTGCTGCGGTCTTACGGAGTCGTAAAACGGTCATACAAACTGAAAAACTGGACGGGTGGGAGCGAGATCGTCTGTATTGGCGCTATATATTAGGGCTGCCACTGCAACTGGGCGGGGAGGTGTCCGGAGCGTTGATATTCGGTCGCTTTGGTGGACCCATTTACGAGCCCGAGCAAATCCATCTGGCAGAGTTCATTGCAGTTCAGATTTCACAGCTGCTAGAGCACCACAGGTTGTTGAATAAGGTGGCTTTTTTAGAGGCGGAACGCCAATTACAGCGCCTGCAAGATGATTTCATCGCCATGGTTTCTCATGAATTTTTTACACCGCTTGGGTTCATCAAAGGATACGCTACAACCCTGCTCCGTGAAGATGCCCAATGGAGCGATGGAACCCGACGTGAGTTTCTCACAATTATTGATGAAGAAACCGATCACTTACGTGCTTTGATTGATGACCTTATGGATTCATACCGGCTGCAATCGGGCACCTTGCGATTTCAACATCAGACTGTAATTTTAGAGTCCTTATTACGGGAAGTGATCTCCCGGGCAGTGACACGGTATCCCACATTGGAAATCCAGCTCGAGATCCAGCCAGATGTAGTGCTGTGGGGGGATCCGATCCGCCTGGCGCAAGTATTTAATAACTTGATCAGCAACGCGGCTAAGTATGCACCAGGTTCGCCAATCACAATCAATGTGGGTGCTGAGCCGGGCGGTTTCCGGATCGGGTTCCAGGATCAAGGCCCCGGTATTCCCGAAGAACACCTGGAACATCTATTTGAGCGATTCTTCCGGGTACCGGGATCTAAAGAACAAGTACATGGCACCGGCTTAGGCCTGTATATCTGCCGGCAGATTATTCGAGCACATGAAGGAGATATTTGGGCAGCCTCAGGGAAGGATGGTGGCATCACAATATGGATCACACTTCCCAATAGGCCTGATCCAAGTCAGGCAGAAGGACACTAGAATGACAAAAATATTGGTTATTGATGATGAACCGCGTTATGTCAGATTGATGGAAGCAAACTTAAAGACTGAGGGCTTTGAAGTACTTAAGGCTTATGATGGCGAAAGCGGGGTTGAGCAGGTGGTTTCTCAAAACCCAGATCTGGTGATATTGGATATCATGATGCCGGGGATGGATGGTTTTGCCACCTGCCAACGGATTCGAGAATTTTCCAATGTACCCATTATCGTAGTCACTGCAAAGGGGGATGATAGAGACCGTGTGCGCGGACTAGATATGGGGGCAGATGATTATATCGTCAAACCTTTCTCGGCTACGGAGATGCTTGCCCGAGTGCGGGCGGTGCTCCGCAGGGCAGTACGGAGTCCGGATGGTTACCAGCAGGAGAATTTCTGCCATGATAACTTGCGGATTGAACTGGCGCGAGCAGAAGTGTTTCTCGATAATAAGGTTGTGTACCTGTCGGCTACCGAGTATCGTATCTTGCTTCAATTAGCTCGCAACATTGGGAAGGTGGTCTCGTCCGAACAGCTTTTGCGTGATGTTTGGGGAGAAGAATATATGAAAGACAAAGAGATTCTATGGGTGAGTATTTCAAGATTGCGCCAGAAATTAGAGCGTGATGCCCACCAACCCAGGCACATTGTCACCCGTTCCGGTGTTGGATATACTATGCCGGCGATCGAATAGAACGGATGCCCGTAGATATTGGTCTGTTTGGATAGAATTTGCTATAATTGCACTGAGGTGAACCTATGACCCCCAATCCAATCCTGAAGACGATCCGAACCAAGAAGCTGGGTGTGCTGATTTGGGATGCCCGGCTGGCAAGTGGTAAGAGCCTGGAGGAATGTGCTCAGGCAGTGGGGGTGACCCCCGATCGGTTCGAGGGCTTTGAGTTTGGCATTGAACCACCATCCTTGCCGGAATTGGAATTATTGGCTTATACCCTGCGGGTACCGCTTGAGCATTTTTGGGGAAATGAGCGTCTAAAGAAGAACGGCAAACCAACTGCCCTGGACGCTGCCCAAGTGAAGCTCCTGCGCCAAAAGATGATCGGTGCGCTGGTGCGGAAAGCACGCGTGGCATGTGGATTAACGCTCGAAGCTGCAGCATTAGAGTCCAACCTTACCGTCGAAAAACTGCAAACGTATGAGCTGGGCGAGTTGGCAATTCCAATCCCGGATCTGGAAACCCTTTCGCTGGTTTACAATACATCCGTATTCGAATTCCAGGATCGCCACAGTCCGGTTGGTCACTGGTTTGAGGAGCAGAAATCAACCAAAGAGTTCCAGGAACTTCCGCTGGAGCTGAAAGGATTTGTCTGCAAGCCCATCAATCGGCCCTATCTGGAGCTGGCGATCCGTTTAAGCGAAATGTCGGTTGAGAAGCTGCGTGGGGTGGCAGAAGGCTTATTAGAAATCACCCTCTGAGGCAGCTTACAGGGTGCCTTTATACATGCCTCCGTCTACGGTGAGCATGACGCCGGTGATATAGGATGCAGCTGGAGAAAGTAAAAATACTGCTGCGTTAGCAAATTCTACCGGTTGAGCCATGCGGCCCAGGGGGCTTTCTTTACACTGGCGCGCAATTTCTTCATCCACACTCGTGCCATTCAAGCGTGCCCGGTGGGTCATCAACTCGACCACTCTTTCCGTCTCAGTCCAAGCTGGGAGTATTGAATTAAAGCGGATGCCCTCAGCACCCAGCTCGAGGGCTAGAGATTTAGTCAATCCGACGGTGGCAGCGCGCACACTGTTGGACAATACCAGATTGGCAATCGGCTGTTTGACCGAATAGGAGGTGATGGTCAACACGCTGGCTGCAGGGGATTGGCGCAGAAAGGGTAGCGCAGCGCGGATCAGCCGCACATGGCTGAGCAAGGATAACTCTACAGCCTGCTGCCAGGCAGCATCATCAAAGTCGGTGAATTTTCCTGCTGGAGGACCGCCGGTGTTGGTGACCAGAAGATCCAGCCCGCCCAGCATTTCGACAGCATCCTGTACCAGTTGGGTGGGAAAGGTTGGGCCTGCCACATTGCCGGCAATCGATTGTACGGCAATCCCTGCCTGCTGAGCGATGGTCTCAGCAGCCTGGGCAATGCTGGATGGGTTGCGGCTGTTGATGACCACCTGGCAGCCCTCTTGGGCCAGGCCTAAAGCTGTCGCGTATCCCAGGCCACGGCTGGCGCCAGTGACAAGTGCGCGTTTCCCGGTGAGATGTAAATCCATACTTCCTCCTGATCAGATCGTCTCCATTTTTTCGTCTATTACCTGGATATCTGGCCAATGCTGCTCGATCCAGGCTGGGATGATTTGCAGGCTGCGCTGGATATGGGCTAGGTCACTGTTGACCAAGGCGCAGGCCAGGATGGCTCTTGACCAATGATCCTGGGCTCCCATCTCTGCGGCGGAGATATTAAATTCGCGGTGCAGACGGGCAAGCAGAGGTTTGAGCCGGCTGCGCTTCTCTTTGAGTGACTGACAGCCAGGGAATTCTATCGATAAGGTGAGCAGACCGATTGGCATAGCGGAATGAAGTATAATTGAATCCATGCAGAAAAACAATAATCTTCGCTCCTGGGTTCTGGTCATCGGAATATTACTGATTTTGATCTTGACTGCTTTGGGGGTGGTTGCAGCGGTTCGGGCGGGTGCCAACCGTGTGCTGCAGCCGGTATCTGATCTATCCAATGGTGTTGGCACACAGGTGGCGCAGCTACTCAATCCCACCCCAACGATCCTTCCTGATCCGCAGACGATCATCTATCAGGTCAGAACCCTGGCGCGCCTGGAAACGATCCAATATACGGTAGAAAAAGTCATCACTGCCGAAACCGGCCAGGGAGTATTTGGCCCGCTATTCGGCGACCGGCTGCTCTTTGTTGCCCATGGCTATGTTATTGCCGGGATTGACTTGAAGAAATTACTTCCCGATGATATGCGAGCTGAAGATGGCATTCTGTACGTTGAGCTGCCACCAGCCGAAATCTTTATGTCCACCCTGGATAATGAGAAATCATATGTATATGATCGTGAGACAGGGATTCTAACCCGGGGGGATGTAAATCTGGAAACCCTGGCCCGCCAGGCTGCGGAGGACGAAATCCGTGACGCCGCCCTGGAAGATGGCATCCTGGAGCAAGCACAAACGAACGCAGAGGCCTATTTATACCGGCTATTACGCAGCTTGGGATTCATGGATGTTATCTTTGTCGAGCCCAAATCCGAATAATCAGCTCCCTCTTTCTGTCCAGGATGGGTGATTAAACTTTTCGCTGACCAGCTTTTCTGCGCGCATTAATTCTTGGGGTAATAAGTCCAGCGCAATTAGCTGCAAGTTGAGCACTTCCTGGAAGGAGGCGATGAATGCCTCAGCAGCCGCCTCCCAGCTTAGCGGAGTTCCAAGCACTTGTTCTGCAGTGATTGCACGAGAAAGCAAGCGGGAAGCCGCGGCGTGACGGGTAGCTTCATCCGGAAAGGCCAATACCTGCGTGATGCGCGTGAGGTCACCTGATAATGGAAGCGCACCATGCTGCAGTAGACCTTCTTTGCGGCGGGCCTGGGCGCTGCCAATCAATTTTTTCCCATATACAGTAATCTCATAATTCGAGGGAACTTCAAAGCAAACCGGGCCTTTGGCGGTGGAATTCTACGGAGGATGATGCCGCGTGAGTTTCGGCGGGGATGTTCAGCCGGTGCAGCGCCATGAGCAATGCGGATGCCAGGCAGCGGTAGCTCTCAAGAACAGACCCAGCCAGGCGTGGTTCGCTAAGCGGACCGATAACCGAATAGGTCAGTTCGTCCGTATGGAGGATGGCGCGTCCGCCGGTGGGTCGGCGTACCAGATGCCAGCCTCGCTCTGCCAGCCGGAGTGTATCCACATCTGTGGATGGTTGCGCATAGCCAAGCGAAAGGCATGCTGGATCCCAGGCATATAGTCGCAATGTGGGCAGAACTTGGTTTTGACCTACAGCAGCCAAAATTGCTTCATCGACCGCCATGTTCCAAGCACCGGGAGCGGGAGGCGTGATCACCAGCCTCCATTGGGTGGGTGGGAAATCGCCGGTGGGCAAAGAGATCATGGTGGTGGGTATACCCCTTGGGTGGGCGTATACAGTGGTGGGTTATACGGCATGGTGGTTGGGGTGGCAGTCCGCAGTGGATCCGGTGTATAAGTGATGGTGGGAATCTGTGTGATGGTAGGTGTGGTCGTCGGGGTTGCCGGAATCAATTCCAATTTCAGACGAGCCATCAAAGTATAGGGACTCAGAGGGTATTCACGCCAGGTTGTCAGGTACCAATCGATGGCGGAAAGTTGGTTGCCGGTCAGCTCGTACACCAACCCAAGCGTGTAGTAAAACCGGGCGCATATTCCGTAGGCGACGCAATCCCCGGCAAAGCGGGGGGAGGCACGAATCTCCAGCAGTTCTGAGAGCACCCACGCCGGGTCTACACCAAAAAATAATGCCTGGGTAGCGCTGTTCAATTCATCTCGGATGAAAGTCGGTCGTGAATATTCTACATCAACGAAGCGAATAGCTGCCTCTCCGGTCTGTGGGTCACGTTCCAGTATGAAGCCGCTACCTCTTTCAAACTGTACCACGGGTGGTGTTTCATCAGGCTCGTGTAGGTAAGGTTGAGGGACATTTGCCTCGAAAATCTGTACATATACTGCCTGCACACCACTTGCCGTGGCAACCAGGATCCAAAATTCGAGCTTACCCTGTTCTTGGGGACGCAGGGTCAGCCATGCCTCATTTCTTCCATCGCTGTCAAAATCAAAATATCCCGCGGTTCGGCCAACTACTCCATTTTCCAGTAAGTATTGCCTGGCTAACGCTGCAGAATTAATCCCGCTGGAGTGCACCATTTCCTGGATGGCGTGATGCAGGTTGCAGCCAGGAGCTGCCAGGCATGCCCGGTATAAACCCTCGGGACCTTGATAGGTAGTGATGAAGGTGCGCGCGGCTTCGATCCAGCTGCTTTCAGCAGACGTTGGATCGTCAAGGATCGTTTGGAAGTACTGAAGGGCTTCAGGCTGGTGCCCAGCCAGGGCATGCAGAACTCCCAGGCGGAAGCGCCATGCATCCAGAGCATCAGCCGGGTAGGGATCGCCCTCAGCGTCCTCCGCCGGAGGCCAGGATGCAAGTAGCGGCTCAGCAACTGCCAGGGTCAGTTCAGGCGCCCATTCCAGGGAGGCGTGTTCTACCAGGATTTCACACCAGCCTAATAAGGTTAGCTCGGGGTAGCTTTCAACCTGTGGGGGAGGAGATGGTGAATTTCTCCCCATCCCATCGGTAGGAGCGGGTCATTTCAACCGGGCAGGTAGGGAACATGCGGGCAATTAGCTGGAGCTCATTGCCCCCTTGGGTTACTGGTTGAATATTGACCAGCCGCTCGGATTCCGTGCCTAACTCAAGTGGAAGGCTGTATTGGATCGGCATCAAGGAAGGGGGTTCCTGCGCCAAGTCGAATATCCAAGGGCTGGGGAAGTGGGTTTGAGTTGGATAGCTCGTTTCGTAGATGATCAATTCAGCTTGACCATCTCCGGTCAGGTCGGCGGTCAGCGATGCAGCCTGAGGGTAATTGGCGGGATCAAAATTGTTTAGCAGGGGGGTGACCTGAACATTTCCCGGTGTGCCAATCGACCAAAGAAAACCATTACCTGCTCCACTGATCTCAATCAGCAGACGATTAAGCTCACCAGGCTGCGCCGGTAAGGATGTCGTGGAGAGGTTCAGTTCTGGTGCGTTACGGTGGAACCAGGCTGGCAGATCGTTGGTCCGGGCATGTCCCGCTTGCAGTGCTGCCTGGATCAGGCTGGCATAGGTGTCAAGGGCGCGAGTGTCCCCAGCCAACAGCTGGTAGCGGGCCATTTCCCAGCGCCATCCGGTAGCGTTGGCCGATTTGGGAAAGCGCAGCAGAGCTTCTTGCAGGGTATACGCAGCCGCGCGGTACCATTCTTGATCTTGTTCATATTCTGCCCGGGCGGTGACCAATTCTATCAGCTGGTTTGCCGAGATCAGATTCCATGCAGCCAGGCGGTAGCGGGTGTTCGCGGTTTGGGGATTGGCAGGTGTTAACGATGGGACGATGGTGCGGGTGAGGGTTGGCGTGGTTGTTCTGGTTATCGTGGTGGTTGGGCTTGCCGGAGGCGTCCAGGAAGGGCGCGGGGTTGTGGAGGGGGTAACAGGTACCGCAATCGTATTGCTCAATGTGGGTGATAGAGTGACGGTGCCAGCCGGTGGGGACGATTCCGGTATTTCTATGCGATTGGATAAGTATCGCGTCAGTGCCACAAAGAAAACCATAATCGACAGCCCTAGGACGCCAATCATGATTGGCAGGGCATATCGGGGAGAAGATGAGGGTGTTGCCATGACAGGATTAGCTGAATCAGGGAATAACCTGGCGAAGGGAGGTGAGGATAGCCGGGACTCTCTCTTCTGGTAGCGGAAGCAGCGGAGATTTTACTGGCCAAAGGGGTAGGTGATAGCGGTGATGCAGTAATGCTTTCAGCAATGGCGGCATTGGCGGGTGGTTGTCCAGGATGGTGCGGGCAGAGCTGAGCAACTCCTGGGTATCAGTGGCATCTAAGCCATCCTGAAAAGCATCCCACACCTGGCGCAGGGTGGGAGAGAAAAGGTTAGCCATGGCGGTTATGCAGCCAGCAGCGTGATTTTGTAGCGCCAGGCTGAGCAGTCGGTCATTCCCGGTCAGTACGAATAGCTCTTTACCGAAGCGCTGACCGAGCTGCCGGGCGAAGTCAGCATCCCCGGAGGAGTTTTTGATCCCGGCAAACGAGGCAGGGTGGGCGTCTTTGAGGCGGGCAAGCAGCTCCAGCGAAAAACCCACCCCGGTTACCGGAGGAATGTGGTAGCCAAGCAGAAAACCCCCGCTGGGAACCGCTTTACGCAGTAAGTTATCGAACCAGTCGAATATGCCGTCATCGCTGACCTTGCGGAAATAATAGGGCGGTAAGACCACCACCCCCTCAAACCCCAGATCAAAAGCGAGGCGGGTTAAGCCAATGGTTTCGTCCAGGCTGGGTGTACCGGTTCCAGCGAGCAAGCGCAGCGCTGGATGGGATTGCCGGGCGTGGAGGCAGCCTGCAAGATCTGAGCACGCTCCTGCGGTGAGAAGGATGGGCCTTCCCCTGTTGTGCCTAGGAAAAGGAGACCATGACAGCCGCGACCGGCCAGGAAATGCGTCAGTTGTTCAATCGCCGGAATATCTGGCGCGCCGTTTGTCGTGAGCGGGGTGACAGTAGCAGCATACACTCCGGATAGCTTTGAAGCATTGTCCATGCTATCGATTATACTGGAAATGAGTAAAACTATGCCTGAGTAATCTAAGTTGGTGCGAGGGGCAAATTAGGCAATATAATATATATCCTTGAGGTAATATACCTCGTTTGATACAATTGATTAAGCCAGTAAGCCGATATTCAATCGATTCCTGTTTCCCGTGACCCGTTGAACGCCTCATTTGGCTTGAAAGGAGGAGGAGGGATCCAACCAATCAGATCCGATGAATTAATTTTATATTGAAACGCCTAAACATAAGCGAATGAAAGGTCTCATTGAGACCCTAAAAAAATCAACACTATAAGATAAGAGGAGAGAAAATGATCAAGAAAATTTGGACCCTGCTAACCTTGCTGCTCATAGCCACGATGATATTGGCAGCTTGCGCTCAAACCGAAGAACCCGTCGCTGAGGAACCCACTGTGGAAGTTGTCGTTGAAGAACCCCCGGAACCGGTAACCCTGGCCTTCTGGGAACAGGAAGGTGATGAAGTTGATGTATTCATCGACACCCTGATTGCTGAATTCCAGGTCGCTTACCCGTACATTACTATCGAGCGCACCCACTATGAGAACGAAGCCCTGCGCGATCAATTCCAGACTGCTTCTCTGGCACAGGCTGCTCCCGAAATTGTGCGTGTCCCCAATGACTTTGCCGGCCCTTTCAGCGAGCTTGAGATCGTAGCCCCGATCAGTGATCTGTTCGATGATACCTTCCTGGGTCAATTCTTCGACGGTGCCCTTGGACCGGCGATGGTCGGCGGCACCCTGTGGGGTGTTCCTGATAACTACGGCAACCACCTGATGCTGCTTTTCAACAAGAGCCTTGTCTCCGCTGCTCCGGCAACCTTTGAGGAGCTGGTAACGCTGGCTCTCAGCTTGAACAGTGACACCATTCAGGGATTTGCTTATAACCAGAACGAGCCCTTCTGGGGCGCTGGTTTCTACGGCGCATTTGGCGGTTGGCCTTTGGACGGGAACGATGTCCCGCAGTTCAACAACCAGGCATTCATCGATTACCTGGCTTTTGTTGCTGATCTGAAGACACAGGGCGTTCTCCCGGATGAATGCAATTACGATTGCGCTGACACCGGTTTCAAAAATGGCACTACCGCCATGATCATCAATGGCGACTGGTCGTTGGGTGGTTACCAGGAAGCCCTGGGTGAGAACCTGGGTGTTGCCCCAGTTCCTGCCATCAACGGTAATGCATACACTGAAATGACCGCTGGTAAGTACTTCATGGTTTCAAGTGCTGTCCTGGAAGATGAGGCTAAGAAGGATGCTGTGATCAGCTTCATTACCTTCATGACCTCTGCTGATGTCCAAACCCGTTGGCTGACCGATTTCAGCCGCCTGCCCTCCAACACCGTTGTAGCTCAGGATCCGTCCATTGCTTCTGACCCAATCCTGGCCGGTTCAATGGCTGCTTTGGCGAACGGACGCGGTATGCCCGCCGCCGCCAGCATGCGCTGCGCCTGGGATGCCTGGCGCCCGAACTTGGAAGGTGTAATGGCCGGCACAACGACCCCTGCAGATGCCGCGGTTGCTGCTCAGGAAGCTGCAGATGCCTGCATGCTCACCCTGGGGACAACTGAGTAAACGATCCATAAATACCTTGTAGTGTGAAGGGGGAGCGATTATGCTCCCCCTTCACCCAATTTATTCTGGAGGGTAAATTATTATGGAATCAACGTCTCCCTTACGCCGAAATCTGCCTGCGATCCTATGGGGTGTAGTGATCATAAGCGGATTCATGCTCATTCTGCAGCTTGTCGCGCCATATGCTGACGGCATCAGCCTGAATGCGGATATAGTATTCGAGCGCCTCAAAGAGGTTTTTGGATTCTTGCTGGCTATCCTGGCAGGCCTTGGGCTGATTGAAGTCTATATGTATCAATTGTTTTATCGCAAGCCTGGAGCGTTATGGACAGCCATCGTGATCCGCAGCTTGCAAATCCTGATTGCATTGGCGATACTGTTTACCCTGATCTCATTCTTTGAGAAAACGGACCTCTTCCGTTTTGGCGAAGGGAGCATAATCGGAGCGATTTTCAACTTGCCTCTGACTGCATTGGGAGGGCTTCAATCAGCTCTAATCAATATGGGGGTAGAGGAAACAGGCGCATCATCGAGTGCCATGGGGCTTGTCGGGATACTGCTGGTTGTTATCCTGGTTGTCATCCACAAGATTAGCCAGCCAAGGCACAGCCGGTTAGGCCTGGCTTATTTGCTGGTACTTCCTGCCTTACTTGGAGTGCTGTTCCTGATCGTTTATCCTTTTATGTATGAGATTTGCCTGGCATTTTCGAATGCTTCATTAGGTACCCAGGCGACAAAGAATGCATCTTATGGTTTGATCTATGGCTGGAACAACCTGGTTGCCTTATTCACCGGCCCGGTGGCACAGGATGCGAAATTCTTTGCTGTGTTCGGACGCACGGTTCTCTGGACGGCGATCAATGTTGTCTGCCATGTTTCTGGTGGTATGGGATTGGCGCTGCTGCTCAACCGGAAAATGAAGCTGCAAGGGTTATACCGCACCCTGCTGATTTTCCCCTGGGCGATCCCGACCACAATTGCTGCCATGGCGCTGCGCAATGAATTTGATAATACCTATGGGTTGTTCAACATCCTGTTGACCGACTTGCAGAATTTCTTTGTCTCCCTGGGAAGTTGGGCTAGCTGGTTCGCTGAGCATATCGGCCCAGTAAGCTGGAAACAGGATCCATTCTGGGCGTTTGTCTCCATCCTGATTTCGAATATCTGGTTGGGCATTCCATTCATGTCCGTGATCATCCTCGGTGGTTTACAGAGCATCTCCCAGGAATATTACGAAGCCGCAGAAATTGACGGGGCGAACAGAGTCCAAATGTTTCGCCATATCACCACGCCTTTGCTGCGCCCGGTGCTGACGCCTGCTATAGTGCTGGGTGTTGTTTGGACGTTTAATAAGTTCGACGTGATCTACCTGATCACCCAAGGAGGCCCACAGGAAAGGACGGATATCCTGGTCTCTTCCATGTATAAAGCGGCTTTCTCATTCTACCGTTATGGGTTTACCGCCATGTTTGCCCTGGTGATCTTTGTGATCTTGTTCATCTTCACATTGTTTTACATGAAGATAACCGGCGGCCTTAAAGCTGCTTCTGAGTAAAAGGAGAAACCAGAATGGCTACGATAACAAATCCAGACTTTATTACAAAAGAAAATAGCTCTGTAAGGCGCGCCCTGCGCTGGTTTTTCATTCGCGGTAGGGGTGACAGTCCATTCAAAAGGCTGATCATTCATCTTGTGTTGATCATGGCATGTATCATCGCCGTCTACCCGGTGCTGCGCGTAGTGACCATTTCCCTCCGCCCCAACGACACGTTGCTCACTACCAGTCTGCGCATCATCCCCGAGAATGCCACGCTCGACAATTATAAAGAGGTATTGTTTGGAAACAGTGAAACCGGCCGTGAATCAGACTTTTTTCTTTGGCTGTGGAACTCGATTTCGGTTGTTTCTATTACTTCTGTGCTCAGTGTGATCCTGGCAGCCGTCAGCGCGTATGCCTTTGCCCGTTTCAAATTCCCCGGGCGCACGGCAGGTTTGATATTTTTACTTACGACGCAGATGATCCCAGCGGGCATGCTGCTGTTGCCGTTGTTCATTATGCTGGTGGCGTTAAAAATGGTGAGTACTTCTCTAGGTTTGATCATCGCGTATTCGGTCAGTTCTGTGCCATTGACTATCTGGACGTTGAAAGGGTATTACGAGACGATCCCGGTTGATCTCGAAGAAGCAGCCTTAATTGACGGTGCATCTCGATTAACCGTCTTCACCAGGATCATGCTGCCGCTGTCCACTCCAGCCTTAGCCATTGCTTTCTTATTCAGCTTCATGGGTGGGTGGAGCGAGTATCTGGTTGCCAGGGTGGTCTTGCAGAAAAATGATCTGTTCACCTGGCCTTTGGGTATCTATACCTATGCGGAACAATTTACCGTTTCCTGGGGGAAATTCTCAGCAGCTTCGGTCTTGATTGCCATCCCAGTGATGGCTCTCTTCCTGTACTCGTCCAAGTGGTTGATCTCTGGCTTGACCCTGGGAAGTGTCAAGGGGTAATATAAGGCAAGCTACACCGAGCGAAAGATAATCATCGCTGTATATTTTTTCCTCTGGGCAGACCAAGGCCTATGATAAGCCTGGTCTGCCTTGTTTTTTCTGGGGGACGAACTTCCAGGATAACACTTATGCAGCTTGCTAAGCCAAAACTATCTTTGTTAATTCAATTAACAATTATCAAATTAATGTCAATCTTGTTGACATATTATGGATTGAATAGTAAAATACAAGCAGATATATCCTCGAAGAACGGATAATGAATTTTCTCGCATTGACTCCTACCATCTCATCAGTCAGCTCCAGGAATGTAAATAAACGGGTGATTCTGGATATGATCCGCTTCACACCCGGCGGTATTTCGCGCTCAGAAATCGCCCGTCAGATGGATCTTACCCGGGCAGCTATCTCAACTATCATTGGGGATTTAGAGGATCAAGGTCTGGTACATGCCGCAGCAGAAGGCCCGACTACTGGTGGGAGGAAGCCGGTTCTGCTGGAGATCAATCCCCTCCGCGGATATGTGGTAGGGATTGATATGGGAGCAACCCATCTAGGTATCGTGGTCACTGATTTTGCCGCCCATGTAGTAAACGAAGTTGAGGTTCCATTTTCTATTGGAGATGGTCCTCGTACCTGCCTCCCAAATCTGGATGCACAAGTCAAAGATTTGCTGGACCATTCTGGGATCCATTTTGATCAAGTGTGTGCTATCGGAATCGGTGTTCCCGGACCGGTGATTGTGGATGCGGGCTCGGTGGGTGCTCCACCAATCATGCCAGGATGGGATGGGTATCCTATTCGTTCTCATCTGGAAAGTATGTGGGGCGTGCCGGTCTCGCTGGGAAATGATGCCGAATTTGGTGCCCTGGGTGAGTGGGCAGCTGGTGCCGGACGCGGTGCGAAAAATCTGGTGTATATAAAAGTGGGCTCAGGCGTAGGAGCTGGATTAATGCTGGATGGTGCAATTTACCGGGGCACAACAGGCTGCGCGGGTGAGATTGGTCATATCGCCATCATGGAAAGCGGACCTGTGTGTACTTGTGGCAATCGGGGCTGCCTGGAAGCTGTGGCAGGCGGTTGGGCAATAGCCCGCCAGGCGCGCGAGGCGGTGAAATCGGGTAAACGCACACAATTAAGCGCATTGGATCTGGAAAATATCACGGCTCGCGATGTAGCTGCAGCCGCTCGATTGGGCGATCTTGTTGCCCAGCAGATTGTTACCGAAGCCGGTGCCCATCTTGGGGTTGCGGTTGCCAGCCTGGTAAACCTGGTAAATCCCAGTATGGTCGTGGTAGGCGGTGGGGTGGCGCAGTTGGGTGATCTACTGCTTGAGCCTATCCGCAATGCGGTTAGAATACGCAGTTTACGATCCGCAGCCCAGGCCGTCCGCATTAACGCAGCTGTTTTAGGCCGCCGGTCTACCTCTGTAGGAGCAGTAGTACAGGCGATCAATATCGCTTTGGACCATCTGGTCGAGGTATAATGATTGAGGAGGTGATATCGATAAAATAATCCATCACGCCAATGCCAGGAAATAAATCAGATGAATGAAGGGTCTCGTGTGAGACCATCAAAAAACAATATATCAATTAAAAATGAGGAGAGAAAATGACTAAGAAATTATGGACCCTGCTGAGCCTCCTGCTCATCGCCACATTAATGCTGGCAGCTTGCGCTCAAACCGAGGAACCAACCGAAACAGTTGTTGTCGAGGAACCCACGGAAGAGGTTGTTGTCGAGGAACCTGCGGAACCCGTGACCATTACCGTCTGGCACCAGTGGGGCGGCGATTACCTGGTCCCCATCCAGGCAGTTTTTGATGCCTATATGGCTGCCAACCCGAACGTGACCATCGTGCTGGAAAAGCCGGAGAACGTTTCGGATGCGCTGAAGGTTGCCATCCCGGCTGGGGAAGGCCCCGACATCATTGGTTGGGCTAATGATCAGATCGGTTCGCAGGCTTTGGTTGGCAATATCGTCGACCTGGGCACCCTGGGTGTTACCATGGACGAACTGAACAGCACCTACGAACCCGCCGCAGTCAACGGTGTGGTCTGGCAGGATACGATTTGGGCGCTGCCCGAATCCCAGGAAGGTATTGCTCTGGTTTATAACACTGCCCTGGCGAGCGCGGAAGATTTCCCCGCCGATCCGACTGATTTTGCTGATCTGCTGGCCAAGGCTGAAGCCTTCCAGGCTGCCAATCCTGGCAAGTACTTGATCTGCAACCAGGGCCTGGGCAATGCCGACGCGTACCATGTGGCTCCCATTTGGTTCGGATTTGGAATCCCTGCCTATGTGGACGATCAGGGTGTTGCCTACATGAATACCCCCGAAGCTCTGGCTGCTGCCAACTGGATCACCCAGTACCATGCCTTTGCTCCGGCTGAGACCAGCCATGACATCTGCAAGACCATGCTGGTTGAAGGCAATGCCGCTGCCTGGTGGACTGGCCCGTGGGCCATCGCCGATCTGGAAGCTGCTGGCATTGATTACGGTATCCTGCCGATGGGCCGCCCGTTCGTGGGCATCAAGACCCTGATGATCACCGTGAATGCTGTCGATCGCGGCACAGCCGCCACCGCGCTGGACATCATCCGCTTCTTCACCAATGCGGATAATGAGACCATCGTCGCGCTGGCCAACAAAACCATCCCTGCCAATACCGCTGCACTGAACAATGCAGAGGTACAGATGATGGAGACTGTCGCTGGCTTTGGTGCTTCCCTGAACCTGGGTATCCCCATGGCGAACACCCCCTACGCGGGCGCTCAGTGGGGCCCGGTGGGCGATGCCACTACGGCGATCTGGAATGGGGCCCAGACACCGGAAGAGGCGTTGGCTGCGGCTCAAGCCGCAATGGATGAAGCCATCGCTGGAATGAAGTAAACCGTTGCACAAATTCGGGGAGGGTGAAAAATTCACCCTCCCCGATTGTTATTTGAGCGTAAGACCCAAGGAGGAGGCTGCTATGGTATCCTGGTCTGGGCGAAAGAAAGCTCTGACAATCATTGCCTTTATCGCTCCCACTTTGATCGGTATCGTGATGTTTAACATCTATCCGATCCTGTTTAATGTTTACATATCATTCACCAATCGGAACCAGTACCACCCCAATCCCAACTGCGAAGATACCCTGTCAGGAATATTTGAACCATCTTGCTGGCCGATGTTCAAGGAATCTTCGGGGGTTAGCCAGCCGTACCGGCTCCAGGATCCAGTTTTCCAAAACTATGCCGACCTGATCGGACAACTTTTCACCGCTCCCGGCATGATTGCCATCGGCAAATTTGTATTAGTGTTTATCCCTCTGATCCTGGCAAACCAGGTCAACAAGTATTACGACAAGAGAATTACTCGACCCGTATCATCCATCGTGGTGTGGTTAGGCGCGCTGGTGCTGGCTGTGTTGATCGCCTGGTTGGTGGATGCCCCCGGTGCGATGAATACACTTCAGGCAACCAGTGATTTCTTTGTGGTTGTGTTCCGCACCCTCTTGTTTGTGGTGATCACGGTGCCGATCAATTATATCTTTGGCCTGGTCCTGGCATTAGTTTTGAACTCCAATTTTATCAAGGGACGGACATTTTTTCGGGCGATAATGGTCATCCCCTGGGCTGCCTCAACCATGTTCATCATCATGTCCCTGGTCTGGCAGTTCTTTTTCCGCGAGCAGGGTACGGTTAACCAGATATTGAAAGCCTTCAATATCGAAAGCGTTTCCTTTCTCACCAACCCAACCTGGGCCTTCGCGATCATTATCCTGGTCAACCTGTGGTTCTCCTTTCCCTTCTGCTTTAACATCATCTTAGGCGCATTACAATCCATTTCCGCTGACCAATACGAAGCCGCGGATGTGGATGGGGCAACCTACTGGCAGCAGCTGACCAACATCACCCTGCCGCTCATCCGGCCCGCTATCGTGCCTGCCATTGTGCTGAGCGCCATCGGGGGCGGTGGGTTCCAGATGTTTGGTACGGTATGGGCAATTACCGCTGGGGGTCCAACCCGCGGCGCAGGGGTTCCCGGTGCAACCGAACTGGTGATGGTCTATGCCTACAAACAGGTGTTCCAGTTCAACGCTTATGCCAAGGCAGGTGCCTTCGCGGTGATCATCTTCATCTTCCTGTTCGTGGCAACGCTCTACAGCATGCGCATCACCCGCATCACGAAAGGAGCCTACGAATGAGCCGGAAACCATCAACCCTTATGCAAATCATGCAGTACATCTTTCTGGCCTTCATGACTCTGTTTGCCTTGTACCCGATCTGGTTTGTCATCCTGGCATCTGGGCGGGCAGGAGGGCGGTTGTTTACCTTGAACTTGCTGGGGATGTTCATCCCGCTGGAGTTCACCTTTGAAAACTACCAGATCATGCTGGGTGGAGACCCGCATCCATTTCTAACCTGGATGCGCAACAGCTTTTTTGCTGCAGGATTCACCACCATCGCCTGCATGGCCATAGCCACATCGGCAGCGTTTGCCTTCTCACGCTTCCGCTTTTATGGGCGAGAGTTTTCCTTGATCTTGCTGCTGGCGATCCAGGCCTTCCCGGGTGTGCTCTCATTAGTACCCGTTGCCCAGTTGTTGACTGCCATGGGGCTGTATGCCAATATTTGGGGCTTGATCCTGGCATATGTGGTGGGCAATCTGGTGTTCACTACCTGGCTGTTGAAAGGGTACTTCGATACGATACCGATCGAAATCGAAGAGGCAGCCATGATCGATGGCTGCGGTCCAATCCAATCCTTCTTACTGATTGGTCTGCCAATGGCTAAGCCTGCCCTGGCGGTTACTGGTTTGCTGGCTTTCATGGGCGGCTGGGGTGAGTTCGTTTTCGCTTCAGTGCTGATTCCTGCGCCCAATGTGAGACGCACCCTGATGGTCGGGATGTACAGTATAGCCAACGATATGAGCATCCCCTGGGGGCTGTTTGCTGCTGGTGCGGTGATGACTATCGTCCCGGTGATCCTGGTTTACACCTACTTCCAGAAGTACCTGGTCGGCGGATTGACCTTAGGCGGCGTAAAAGGATAAATGAACGATTTCATTTTCGGCACCCTCGCCACGGATGAACTGCGGCTGGCACTGACCCGCAATCGCCTGGCGGGGGTGACGCATATTCAACGGAGGAAACCGCGTGACCCGCTTCCTGGGGAAGCGATCACGCTTGAATTGACTGTTGGTCCTGGTCAGCCGGGTGATGCTGCCTGGGTTTATTGGACCAGCGATGGATCTGACCCGCTTGGCAGCCGGGGACGGGCTGAGGTCGGGCAGGCAGCCTGCATGGAATTGACCGGTGAAAGCTGGGAGATGCTGCTCTGGGGTTATGTGCGACACTTTACGGTAACCTTACCTGGGCTCCCCGATGGAAGCGTGCTGCGCTACCGGCTCTCAGTGGGCGGGGTGGATGGGCAAGAAGTTTGGGCAGACCAGGGTGCTTATTATGCCTGCTATATCGCCGATGACCCGCCTCCAGATTGGACCCGCCAGGCGATAATTTACCAGATCTTTGTCGATCGCTTCAATCCCGGAAAGGGAGAGAATTGGCTTAATCCGGAAGCCCCGTCTGGTTTCTATGGGGGGCGGATCAGGGGCATTACCGAGAAACTGGATTATATTGCTGCATTAGGAGCCAATGTGCTCTGGCTGACCCCCATCTTTCCCAGCCCGTCGCACCATGGTTATGATGCTACCGACCTGTTTGAAGTTGAACCACGTCTGGGCACCAAGGCTGATCTACAAGGGCTGTTGGATGCTGCCCACCAGTGCGGGATGCACGTGCTGCTGGATTTTGTGCCCAATCATTGGTCGCATCTTCACGCAACCTTTCAGGATGCAATCCGCAACCCGGACAGTCCATACCACCACTGGTATACCTTCAAACACTGGCCCGATGAGTATGAATCCTTCTTTGGGGTGAAGGAGCTGCCCCAGGTAAATCTGCGCAATCCAGCAGCCCGGCAGTCGATGTTGGACGCTGCTGCATATTGGCTGAATTTCGGAGTTGATGGCTATCGGGTGGATTATGCCCTGGGGCCAACCCCCGATTTCTGGGCAGATTTTCGTCGGGTAACCCGCTCAGTCAAGCCTGACTGCTGGACCTTTGGCGAGGTTGTTGAGCCCTCCGATGCACAGCTTACTTTTGAGGGTGGATTGGATGGCTGCCTGGATTTCATTCTGATGGAAGGGTTGCGCCGTGCTTTTGCTTTCAATACGTGGACCGGCATTCAGCTGGCTGAGTTCCTGGTGCGGCATACGGATTATTTCCCGGCATCCTTTTCCCGACCGTCTTTCCTGGATAACCATGACATGAATCGCTACTTATGGGCAGCCGGAGGAGATAAACGCCGTCTTCGCCTTGCAGCTTTATGCCAGTTCACCCTGCCCGGAACACCGGTAATTTTCTACGGTACTGAAGTCGGATTATCGCAGGAACGCGATGTGCGCCAGGGGGATCTTGGTCTGCCGGAAGAGTCCCGTCTGCCGATGCTTTGGGGTAAGTCACAGGATTTGGAATTGTTGGCCGATTACCAGGCGCTGGCTGGATTACGCAAGGAGTTACCAGCACTTCGGGACGGTGGAATGCGCATCTTAGCGGCTGACCAATCTGTGCTTGTTTACCAGCGTGGTAATGGTGATGATGCGGTCTGCGTGGCACTGAATCTATCCGCGGGTCATCAGCGTATCGCGGTACCGGATGGTTTCTCGCAGGTGCGCCTGGCGATGGGGGTGTACCAGGTTATGAGTACCCAGGGTGACCTTGCCATTATCGACCTGGGAGGATTGGCAGGTGCCGTGCTGCTTCCGGCTAAATAAAATATACATAAACGGGTTGTTTATGACTGCAACGATTAGCGAACGTGCTCATATCCAGGGCACCCCCCTGGTAGATGACGAGATCGCCACCTTTGTCTGGCTCGGAGAACATGCTCCTCACCTGATTGGAGATTTTACCAACTGGGATAGTGGTGAACCGGTCTCATTATTTCAGGTCGAACCTGGGGTGTGGGTTTATCCGCTGCCTTTACCCGCGGATGCTTACATCGAGTATGTGTTCTATGACCAGGGTGCCCGGGTCTCCGATCCATTGAACCGGAAGCTGACTTCCAATGGGATGGGCAAATATAACCATTATTTTTACATGCCCAAAGGAAAATCGACCTCCCTGATTAATCAACGCCACGGAGCACCGCGCGGCTGGGTAAAAAAGTATGAGATTAAATCCAGTTTTTTGCTTGCGGGTGGTAAGCGGGGCGTTTATCTCTACCAGCCTCCTACAGAGCATGCTGTGCCGTTGATCGTAGTCTGGGATGGATTTGATTACCTTCGCCGGGCAAAGTTGACCAAGATGATCGACCGTTTAATCTCCGAGAGACGGATCAAGCCGGTAGCACTGGCGTTGATCGATAACGGTGGCTCCGCCAGGGGATTGGAATATTCTTGTAACGAAGCCACCGTCGGATTGCTGGTCGAAGAAATACTACCGCTGGCGCAAAGAGAACTTAACCTGATCGATGTCAGCAGACATCCTGGAGCTTATGGCGTATTGGGTGCCTCAATGGGTGGGCTGATGGCGTTGTACACCGGTCTGCGTTTGCCACAAATTTTTGGTCGGGTGTTGAGCCAGTCAGGCGCTTTTGCGTTCGGTGAATACGATACCGTTGTTTTTGATCTGGTTCGTTGTGGTGAGCTGCTCCCGATTCAGATTTGGATGGATGTTGGTTTATATGACATGCCATCCTTGTTAGCTGCCAACCGACGCATGTATCCGCTGCTGGAATCGCGGGGCTATCCCGCCAGTTACCGGGAGTACAACGCTGGTCATAATTACCCGGCATGGCGGGATGATGTCTGGCGGGGATTGGTGAGTTTATTTGCTGAGTAATGCTTGGAGGTAATTAATGAGCGTAAAACAACTCCTGACGATTGGCTTCTTGGGCTTACTTCTTGGACTGCTTGCGGCCTGTGGAACTGCAGACCCCAATGCAGTGCAGCCGGTAACTGGTATGCCTGAAGGGACGGATGGTTTTGCTTGGTGGAATGATACGGTCTTCTACCAGATCTTCGTGCGCAGCTTCTATGATTCAGATGGCGACGGCATCGGGGATTTCAACGGTATTATCGAGAAGCTGGATTATTTGAATGATGGCAACCCGCGCACTACTTCCGACCTTGGCATCACCGGCATCTGGTTGATGCCGATCAATCCGTCACCATCTTATCACGGGTATGATGTGACCGATTATTATGCCGTCAACCCGGATTACGGAACCATGGAGGATTTTGAGCGGCTGCTGGAAGAATGCCACCAGCGCGGCATCCGGGTGATCATCGATATGGTGTTCAACCATACTTCGGTTGAACATCCCTGGTTCCAGGAGGCGCGCGACAACCCGGAGTCGGATCGGCGCGACTGGTACATCTGGGCCGAGGAAGATCCCAATTACCGCGGTCCGTGGAACCAGGAGGTGTGGTACCCGACGGTTTCAGGCTATTTTTACGCTGTCTTTTGGTCGGGGATGCCGGATTTGAATTACACCAATCCTGATGTGACCGCAGAGATGGAGACCGTATCTCGTTTTTGGCTGGATGAAGTGGGTGTAGATGGCTTTCGGCTGGATGCTGCCCGCCACCTGATCGAGGATGGTCAGGAGCAGGAAAATACCGAAGCGACCCACGCATGGTGGAAGAATTTTCGCACAACTTACAAGTCGATTAATCCCGATGCACTCACTGTTGGGGAGATTTGGACCACCAACTATGCTGTGGTAGGCTATGTCAAGGGTGACGAGCTCGACCTGGCTTTCAACTTCGATCTGGCAAGCTCAATCTTGAATTATGTGGGCAGTCGGAATGGGGAGGAGATGGCGGCTGCCCTGAGCCGCAGTTTTAGACTGTTCCCAGAAGGTACCTACGCCACCTTTATCACCAATCATGATCAAGAGCGCACCATGAGTGCTTTCTTCAAGGACACTGATCTTGCCCGGTTAGCCAGCAGCGTTTTGATGACCGGTCCTGGAGTGCCATTCATTTACTATGGTGAGGAAATTGGCATGACCGGCACGAAACCGGACCCCAGTATTCGCACGCCGATGCAGTGGTCGTCAGAACAGGCGGCTGGATTTACTACGGGTGCAGCCTGGGGTTCGATCAATCGCAACTACACCGAGGTGAATGTTGCTGCTCAGACGGATGACCCCGCTTCTTTGCTATCGTATTACCGCACCTTGATCCATTTACGCAACAATCATGCCGCTCTCCGGGTAGGTGAGTATATCCAGGTTAATACCGGACACGATTCCGTGCTGGCGTTTTTACGGATATCTCAGGAGGAAACAATCCTGGTGATCATCAATCTTGGGGAAGAGGCTGTAGCAGAGTATTCACTTTCGTTGAATCGCGGGCCATTGGTAGGAAGTTATCGGGGCACCATGCTGTTAGGAGATGGCGAGGTGGCTGATCTCACTGCCACGGATACTGGCGGTATCATGAATTACCTGCCCGTGAACCAGATCCCAGCCAATGGTACTCTGGTTATCCAGCTGCATAGCAAGTAATTCAGGAGGCACGCGGGTGGTGACTGGTATTTCGAGCTCAAAGCGCTGGAGGCTGGTCCTGGGCGTTTTTGGATTGGCATTGCTGCTGCGCTTATGGTCTGCCTGGCACTTGCCGGAGGATTTCGACGAGCCGATCTATCTGCAGGCGGCTTATGGCTATGCCCAACTCCTACACCAGGGTGACCTTCAGGGGGTGATCGATTATCCGGAGAATCTTGAACACCCGCCATTGGTCAAGCTGCTCTATGCCGCAGGTATTTTGGTGCAGGGACCGGGGACGCAGTGGGAGCAGGCGCTATCCAGCAGCCGGGTTATCTCAGCAGTGATTGGCGCAGTGGCAGCCGGCCTGGTGGCGCTTGTGGATCCCTTGGCAGGTGTTTTTGTTGCGCTGCAAACCTTGTTGGTGAAATATACCAGTCAGGCTTATCTGGAAGCGCTGCCGTTAATGGCATCTATCGGTGCGGTGATAGTATTGCGTTTTTCGAAGCACAGTCTGGATCGGTGGTTCTGGCTCTCCGCTGTGGCGTTGGGCGCTGCCGCAGCTGGAAAATACAGTTATTTTCCAATTGCAGTGGTAATCGGCTACATTTTCCTATGGGAGAAACGCTATTCGATTGTTAGCGTTGTACCGTATTTGGCCCTGGCTGGACTTACCTTTCTGGCTTTGGATCCCGCGCTCTGGAGCAATCCAATCCAGCGTTTGGTTGATTCACTGCGTCTTCCATGCCCAATATTCACAGAGCGCCCACGTGGCTGGAAACCGGCTATCCCTGGTATCAGCCTTTCTTATGGATCTCGCGCTCCTGGGGGTATGTTTGGCATCCGGATGTTGTTTTTTATTTTGGATTTGATGGGCTGATCGCCATATTTGCAGCTATCGGCCTGGTGCTTGCCTGGAAGCAAAACCGCTGGCTGTTTGTTTGGGCGGTATCAGGATTGGTTTTCTTATTGTTCTGGCCCACAAAATGGCCGCAGTATACTCTTGTCTTGCTGCCAGCAATGTGCCTGTTAGCCGCGCCAGCTGTACGCATAATCTACCAAAAGCTGCGTGAGCAGGAAACCTATTGGGGATGGTTCAGTACCATGTTCCCCCGGCCCAGCCGCAAGTTCTTGATCATCTCGGCTGTGGTCTTGGCTGTGATGCTGCTGATCGGTGGTCTAAATTCCTTGGTTCTTGGCCTGGGGCGGGCGGGCTGGTCTGAGTTGACGACTGCCACGACTGGACTGCCAAGCGATATGGTGTATGATTTGGTGCCATTACCGGATGGGGGCATGGCGATTGCCACGGAACGCGGCCTGGCACTCTGGCATCCAGCCTCTGGCGATGAGTTACTGGATCAGTGGACAGTTTTTGACCCAACCAATTCTCCGCTTCCTGCCTGGCGGGTGCTCTCGTTGGTATACGATCGCGATGGGGATACATTATGGGTGGGTACTGCCAGTGGGTCTGGCACGTTATGAGGCTGGGGACTGGCAGATCATTCACGCCGTGGATCTGGGTCTCGAAAACGACCAGATCAATGCTCTGGCATTAGGAAGTGATCACCGCTTGTGGGTAGGTACCATGACAGGGGCTGCTGCACAATCGGGTGACGGTTGGGTCTCCTATACGTTAGGAAATTCTGAGCTTCCCGGTGAATCTATCTTTGCCCTGGCTGTCCAACCAGGAACCTCCGGGGATTTGCTGTGGTTTGGTACGCTGGATGGCGTTTCTGCATTGGATACATTCACTGGTGAATGGCGTCGCTATACTGCCCGGGATTTGAACCTGGGTTGGGGTGGTGTCTCAGATCTGCTGGCTGATTCGAAGGGAAGAGTGTGGGTTGCCACCCTGGGGGGTGGAATCAGCCGCTGGGAAGGTGACCATTGGACAATATTCACCACCACCAATTCAGAGCTGCCCTACAACAGCGTATCAGAAATTACTGAAGATACCACCGGAATAATTTGGCTGGCAGGCTCAAAACCAGATGAAAGCGGTGGCGTTTTAGTGCGCGTGGCCGGGGATGATTGGCGGGTATACCGTCCAATACTCTCCGGCTTTATTGGTGGGGAGGTGATGGCAGTGACGCAAGATGCTGCTGGCCGGATGTGGTTTGGGACGCGTACTGCCGGGATCAATATTTTTGATGAGCAGCGATAAGAGATAACTATCTACTCTAATGGAGGAATATATGAAAGCCAAAATATTGTTTATTTTGAACCTGGTGCTTGTTTTCACGCTATTACTGTCAGCCTGCAACGGTAAAGAAGCAACGGAGACGCAACCGCCGGAAGAGACGGGTGAAGCTCCCGAAATAACCGGAGAACAGCCGATTTACCTGGCCATAATCTGGCACCAGCACCAACCGGTGTATTTCAAGGATCCGGATACAGGGATCTATGCCAAGCCATGGGTGCGGGTGCATGCGACCAAAGATTATGTCGATATGGCTGCCATGCTGCAGGATTACCCCGATATCCATGTAACCTTTAACCTGACCCCAAGCTTGATCCGTCAGCTCGATGATTTTCAAGCTGGGGCCAAAGACCTGTATTGGGTGACAGCCGAAGTGCCCGCCGATCAGCTAACTGAAGAGCAGCAGCAGTTCATCCTGGAACGCTTTTTTGATACCAACCGTAAGATCATTGCCCGTTTCCCCCGCTACCAGGAACTGCTGCAAATCCGCGATGGTGGGCAGGAATATACCCCCCAGGATTATCTGGATTTGCAGGTTCTATTCAATTTGGCCTGGGTAGATCCAGACTGGTTAGCAGAGGAACCTCTGGCTGGATTGGTAGCCAAGGGTGAGAATTTCAGCGAAGCCGATAAGGTGGTGTTGTTTGCTGAACATACCCGCTTGATCAACGAAGTGATCCCGGTGCATCGTGAGCTGCAAGACGCAGGGCAGATCGAAGTGACCATGACTCCCTTTGCCCACCCGATCCTGCCGCTGCTGGTCAGCACCGACCTGGCGTTGGAAGCAATGCCCACAGTGGAACTGCCGGGGACGGATTTCACTTATGGCCAGGACGCGGTTGCACAGATCGCCCTTGGTGTAGAGCTTTATGAAGAGCACTTTGGGATGCCGCCCCGTGGTATGTGGCCCGCCGAAGGTTCGGTGGCTCAGGAAATTGTCAGCATGGTTTCCCGGGCGGGGATCAAGTGGATGGCTTCGGATGAGGGTGTGCTGGCGAGCAGTTTGGGTATGGGCAGCTTCACCCGGAATGCCAGTGAGGTGGTCACCCAGCCGGATACCCTTTACCGGCCATATTATGTACAGGGTACCCAGGGTGATCCGGTGGCGATGGTCTTTCGGGATGTGGTTATCTCGGATAAGGTGGGCTTTACATACTCTGGTGTGAGCGGTCAGGCTGCTGCCCAGGATTTCGTCAACCGCATCCATGCCATTCGCGATGAGTTGATCGCCCAGGGAGCTGCCGGTCCCAATCTGGTTTCGGTGATCCTGGATGGTGAGAACGCCTGGGAATATTATGAGAATGATGGCAAAGAGTTCCTGAATTCCCTGTATACCCTGCTGAGTGAGGATGAACTGATCAAGACCGTCACCCCCAGCGAGTTCCTGGAAATGGCCCCTGAGCAGCCGGAGATCGAGGATCTGTGGGCTGGTTCCTGGATCAGTCACGATTTTTCCACCTGGATCGGGGAGGATGAGGAGAACCGGGGTTGGGAATACCTGGCAGAAACGCGTGCAGTTTTGGCAAAATATGAACAGGGCGTGCGCACTGCCAGCCCGGAAAACTTGGAGCAAGCCCAGATCGCAATGTACATCGCTGAAGGCTCCGATTGGTTCTGGTGGTTTGGCTCGGATCAGAACTCGGGGAGTGATGATGCCTTTGACCAGCAATTCCGCGATACCCTGCGGCAGGTGTATGTGATCCTGGGTGAAGAACCCCCGGATTTCATAGATGTTCCAGTAATTCCCCAGACTCCTGTGGCAGCCGATCAAGCTTCAACTGGTCTCATTACACCGGTGATTGATGGCGTGCAGGATGCAGGTGAGTGGGATGCGGCTGGGGCATACCTGGCTTCCGGTGGCGCCATGGCAGCTGCCGAACCCTTCTTCAGCGATCTGGCCTATGGCTTTGATGGCAGCAACCTGTACATCAAAGCTGCCAATACCGCGGAATATCCATTCCCGACCGGTAACAGTATGATAGAGCTGTACCTCACAGCTCCCGGCAGTGGGGAGGCGAACAACTTCAGCCGCAATGGAACACTACTGGGATTTCCGGCGAACCGGTTGGTGGAAATCCTCTTCACTCGATGGGGTACTTTCGGGTGCCAATCTCTACCCCGCTATAGGAGAAGACGCATGGGGAGAGGCGACAACCCTTGAGCAGGCAGCCCATGGCGCAGGCCTGGTCGAATTGGGCATTCCATTGAACTTGTTGGGAGATGCCGATACAGGAGATCGCATCAGTATACGGGCTATCTATGCGTCACCGCTGGATGCAGGTGGCGCGACCATGGTTGATGTAGACCAGCTGCCGGGTGGTGGACCAGCGCTCGTCGCAGTCCCGGATCTCGGGAATATGCTCTTGATCCTGGATATCACCGATCCGGCTGATGATGACTATGGACCTGGGACATACACCTATGCCCAGGATGCAGTATTTTCATCCGGCAGCTATGATATCCTGAATTTCCAGGTCGGCTCGGATGGCGAGAACGTGATCTTCAAGTTCACTATGGCGGGTCCGGTGGAAAATTCCTGGGGTTCGCCTAACGGGTTATCGATCCAGACCTTCGATATCTATATCGATACCGATGGGAATGGCGAGGGCGGCGTGGCGCTCCTGCCTGGGCGTAATCTCGCATTAGAAGATGGCACAGCCTGGGATTATGCCATCACCGTCGAAGGTTGGGAAGCGGGTGTGTTTGTGCCCGGTGATGGAGGGCCAGAACGGATTGCTGCTGCCAGCGACCTGCTGATCGTGGCGGATCCAGGTCAGCAAAAAGTCACCGTGCGCGTGCCCATGTCATTCCTGGGTACGAACCCCGAGACCTGGCAGTATGCTGCCATGGTGTTGAGCCAGGAAGGTTACCCCTCCGGCGGTGTGATGCGGGTGCGTGATGTCAATGTCAATGCGGAACAATGGCGCATTGGTGGTGCCCCTGCCGGCGCGACCAACCACACCCGGGTACTTGACCTTGTGTGGGCTGAATCTGGACAGCAGGAAACCTGGTTGAGCACATTCACCCCCAGCACGGCGGCTCAAACCGAGCTGACCGAGGTTGATTTTGCCCGGATCGGCTTAATCGCCATCGGCGAATAGTATAATAGGCTCTACGCCAGACATTCTTCCCGGAAGCAGCGGGGCACCTGTCTGCTTCCGGGAAGTTTGCGCCTTGCGGAACACAAGATGCAAACCCGGATTCCCATCATTCTCCTGGCTACGGCAGTGCTGATTTTGGCTGGCGGTTGTAATCGCACGCCTGCAGAGCCAACACCAACAATCTCCGGATTGATCATCATAACGCCCACAGATGCGCCTACCAGTACGGCTACCACCCAGGCAGGATACCCTCCACCCTCTGTTATACCGCAAGTTGCACCTACCCAGCCAACTGCCTATCCAGCACTACCGCAAATCACACCAGTGGCATCGCTTGAACCGACGACATACCCTGGACCAGTGATATCCACCGCAACGTTCACGCCTGCCGTTACGACTGCGACGGTCACTCCTGTTCCAATCAACAGCACAGAATATCCGCCACCAGCCATTACTCCTACATCAAATGTAGCAGCAGCGACACCGACCTCACCTTCATACCCGGGTCCGGTTATTAGCAGCACGCCCACACCTCCGGGTGCCGTCACACCCACCGCGCTTGTGACCGGGATACCAACCCCGACAGCGACGGTCAGTGGAACGCCACCCGTCATTCCTGAGGAGATCCCCCCTGTACCTGCTGTGACCCCTCCGCCGCCTGGCAGCCTGGTGCGGATATGGGTTTCGTGGAGTCCAGAACAAACCCGCGCCCTGGATGAAGTGATCGATGCCTTTCAAGATGTCTATCCGGGTATCCGCTTTGATGTCACCAATTTCCCGCAGGCAGACCTGCGCAGACGATACGAGACTGCTGCTTATAATGGTGGTGGGCCGAGTTTGTTGCTTGCTCCAGCCGAGTGGGGCCCTGCCTATTACCAAAGCGGTCTGGTACGTGATTTATCTCCGTACACTACCGATGAATTTCTGGCTGGAATAAATCCAGCTGCATTGGGTACCGGTTGGTATCAGGGTGCGCTTATCAGCCTGCCTGTCTCTCAGAAGGGGGTGGTCCTGTTTCGACACACAGCGCTGATCTCCACCGAAGCGGAGACCTTTGATGAGCTGATCGCTGCGGCGCGGGGTGCCACCCGCGTGGGCAACCTGGGGGCTTACTTTGACCGCGGCGCGTTCTTTTCCGCGGGCAACCTGGGAGGACTGGGGGGAGCCATGATGGACGCCAGCCAAAATCCGCTGTTCAATAGCCTGGCAGGGTTGGCATGGCTTGAATTAATGGAAGCGTATGATACTGCAGGCGCGGTGGGTCTGAACACCAACCGCGATCTGGAGCTGTTCCGCACCGGGCGGATTGGTTATATCATCGAAGGCACCTGGCAGATAAACTCCCTGGTTCTGGCTCTGGGTGAAGAAAACCTGGCAATCGATCCCTGGCCTGCGTTTGAGACAGGTCAACTGTCTGGCTTTGTGCAGGCGGATTTAATTTTCCTGAATTCAAATACCAAATCGGGCGACATGTATGCCGCGATGCTGTTCATGGGCTACCTGCTTACCCCGGATGTGCAGCAGTACCTGGCTGAAGTTGGGATGATCCCGGTCTCACTGGATGCTGATCCACGATCCCTACATATCGCTCAGGCAGCTATTGCCCTGGCTGGAGGGACTGCTTATCCACCAGTCGCCAACCCGAGGGTGCTCACAGCATACTGGGAAGGTTTGGAGATGGCGATCCAGGCAGTTTTTACCCGGCGGATTGAACCGCAAGATGCGCTTAACCGCTGCCGAAGACCTTGTGCTTGAGCGCTTGAGTGAAATCTCACCATAATTACTTGATGAGGTAGTATGACCGTTCCAGATTGGGTTCAAGATGCTGTTTTTTACCAAATTTTTCCAGATCGTTTTGCCAATGGCGATCTGAGCAACGATCCACCCAATGTGCAGCCCTGGGAAGCGCCACCGACTACATGGGGCTTTCATGGTGGTGATTTACGCGGCATTATCCAGCATTTTGATTACCTGTTAGATCTGGGGGTGAATGCCCTCTATCTCAATCCGATTTTCCATGCCACTTCCAACCATCGCTACAACACAACCGATTATCTTCAAATCGACCCGAAATTGGGGAGTTTAGAGGATTTCCGCACTTTCCTCTCAATTTCCCATAAAAATAATGTGCGCGTGATTTTGGATGGGGTATTCAACCACTGTGGGCGTGGCTTTTTTGCTTTCAATGATATCCTGGAAAACCAGGAACACTCTCCATACCAGAGTTGGTTCCATATCAAGAATTTTCCGGTTGAGGCCTACTCATTTGGTGATGCGCGCGATTACCTGGGTTGGTGGAGCATGAAGAGTTTGCCGAAATTCAATACGGACAACCCTCTGGTGCGCAAGTACATACTGGATGTTGCACGCTATTGGATTGATCAAGGAATCGATGGATGGCGGCTGGATGTGCCGAATGAAATCGATGACGATTCGTTTTGGGCCGAGTTCCGCCATGTGGTAAAAAGTGCTAATTCAGAGGCTTATATTTTGGGGGAGATATGGACCGCCGACCGCCGGTGGGTGGGAGATACTCACTTCGATGGTTTGATGAATTACCCGGTGCGAGATGCATTGCTGCGCTTACTGCTGGCTGGAACGATGGATATCCCCCTTTTTTCCGAAAAAATCGAAAGCTTGCTGGAGTATTACCCCCGGGAAAATGCTTATGCTATGTATGTAACCGCTGGCTCGCATGATACAGACCGGCTGCTGACCAAAGTCGGCGGCGATGTTGACAAAGCCAAATTAGCCTTTCTCTTCTTGTTCGCTTATCCCGGCGCCCCTGCGATTTATTATGGAGATGAAATTGGCCTGACGGGGGGGAAAGATCCGGATTGCCGTGGCGCATTCCCCTGGACTACCAGCCGCTGGAATACAGTATTGCGGGATTGGGTGAAGCAATTGATTGTCCTGCGCAAAAGCCATGAGGCATTGCGAAGAGGGGATTTCCGCCGGGTATGCTTGAATATTAACCAGGCGTGTTATGCCTTTGCCCGCCTGACGATTGACCAGCAGATCGTAGTCGCCTTGAATGCCGGCCCAAGCCAGCAGCAATTTTGTGTCCTGGCTGAGGCTGTAAATTGGCCAGATGGAAAGATTGTCTATAATTTGCTTCAACCTGGGGTAGAATACCGGATAGAACATCACTGTATTGATATAACGCTGCCTCCTTGGGGTGGCGCCTGGATCTCTAACAAGGCGGTTTGATCATGGAATTGGATTCGATTCCCCAACAACTTATGCAGCCTACATTATTCGAGTATGGCGATGCCGCAAGTGGGGCGGTGGAATTATTCCCGGCAGTATGGACCGCGGCAGAGGCGCTGCTGGCACCGGAGTTGCTCATCCGCCAACAAGGATTGGCGCGGCTGATCGAGTTGGGAGCGGCGCGGTTATCACCCCTGATCGTCGCCATCTTGGCAACTCGTCTCTCTGAGCCTGATCTTGAGCTACGCAGGCAGATTGCTTATACCCTGGGTGATATCCTCACCGTCGACGAGCATGGTCGTGCCGCGCCCGAATTGGTAAGAAATTACCTGGTTCATATGCTGAGCCAGATGAGACAGCGACCAATCTTTGCGCTGTTGGAAATCTCAATCAGCGACCCTATGGCTGAGGCTACCATCGCCCGCTTGTTAAATGCATGCCCGTATGCCGGGCGGCACCTGGCGGATATCCTGTTAGAGAGGAAGATGCCGCTTGCGGTCCGCCGGTCTGCAACCCATTTTATTGGACTCGTCGGTTATCTGGAAGCAATCCAAACACTTGAGCGCATGCTTGCCCGGCTTGAAACCAGAGCAGCCGGGCAGCAAGCGATGCCATTCGCGCCTCCGGGACAGCCTGATGAGGCGGATCTGCTTCCTGAAATTCGTACGGCGTTGGCCAGCTTAATGGCGCCGTAGTTAGAAGGGGAGAGCCCGCCGGCAGTTGGGGCACACGCCCTCACCAGCTTTGATCACGAAACCACATCTTGGGCAGGTACGGGGCTGCGTCAGACCCAGCGGCGCCCCGCAGGCGATGCAATTTGCCTCACCAACCGGATTCGCAGACAGACAATATTCACAAGCCACGCGGCGCAAACGTTCGGACAATTCATATGTTGCGCCTGCCATCTGAGCCACATGCGTAATCGTTTCCCAGACTTGCTGATTGATTTGTAAGTTTTCAATATCCTGAGCCAGGTCATCCAGGCGCCCCAGCAGATTGAAGGGATTGCGCATAGTAGCAATGGCGGTAGCGCCTAAACTGGCGGCAACCCCCAACCAGGTCTGTTTCCCAATACCAATAGTAACCCCATCCTCAATTGCCTGAAGGGTAATTGTGGTGGCAGTTTGACCACCAGAACTCGCCCCCTGACTGGTTGCGATCTGTACAATCACTTGCTCATCATCACCAAGCTGTTGGGCGCGCAAGTTCCCACGGTTGAAGCGGGCGATCAATGCCTGGGCAATATCATGCGGGGTCAGGTTGCCGTGCAGAACACGCTGTTCCATGCTAATCTCCTCTGCTTTATCTACGGGCTTATCACCGAATAGTTGCTGGTGAAGCGCTGCTGTCAATGGCAAGCGGATTGCAGTCAGTGCTAATTTTGAATGGATAGCCCATCGATTTTCTTACCGGGTAATCGCTCCGATATATGCTCTAGAGTCGATTATAATCTGCCTACCTGCGTTCGAACATGGGAATTCTGAGCTTCTTGCATAGGAGAGTTAGTTTGAAACATCGTTGGGTTCGCTACTTCTGGTTGGGCTGGGTATTGGCTGGGTTGGTCGGTTTGGTAGTAGTGCCCGAAGGGCTGGCGCGTACCTCTTGGGCAGCAGCCAACCGTTGCCATTCCGACAGTCACCAGCAGTCCGTTTGGTCCAATGGCAACGGTCAATTCCGAGCAGGATCAAATTAACGTACGCGGCGGACCGGGCACCGATTACCCAATCGTGGGGGTCCTGGTTGCGGGGCAGGTTGTTCCTGCCCTGGGCCGTTCCCCAGGAGGCGATTGGGTAGAGATAGCATATCCGGGAATCGAAGGAGGGGTTGCCTGGGTTTATTCCTATTATGTCACCGTTGATAGTGAGCTTCCCATCATTGAGCCACCTCCGACTCCAACTCCGCGGGTTACTCCGACCATTGACCCCACCCTGGCTGCCCAGTTTGTTGTTGAGCTGGCACCCACTCGCCTGCCTACCTATACACCACCTCCGCCAATCGCAATGCCTGTATTTACTGAATCTCCGGGTGTGCAGAATACAGCTGGTGTTCCGATGGGTTTTATCGTGATTGGTATGGGTGCCGTCGGACTATTTGGTTTATTGGTGTCATTCTTTCGGGGAAGATAAGGTTTTATAAAAACAGGGACATCTGAGAAGATGTCCCTGTTAGTTGTGAGATGGATATTTTAGCCGCAACCCTGGCAGCCGCTGCTGTCATCACTGCAGGAAGACCCGCACCCGCATGAGGAGAGGGCATTAGGATTGGTAATTTTGAAGCCAGCACCCTGAGGGCCATCAATATAATCTACAGTTGCGCCCTGCAGATATTGGATCGAAACTTCATCGACCAGAATTTTGATCCCATTGGTTTCGGTGACCGCATCTTCTATTCGGATATTATTGTCGAATGCCATTCCATACTGAATCCCCGAGCAGCCTCCGCCAGCGACATACACCCGCAGGGAATAGCCTGGTAGATTGCGCTGCGCTAATAACCCTCTTACTGCTTCGGCGGCAGTATCGGTCAGGGCTACGGATATAGCAGTTGTTGCTTGAACTGGTTCCATGTTTTTCTCCATCATACCTGATTTCTTAGTCTAGGGATAAATCTTGACCGATTTTATCAACAAATAGCTCAAAGCGTCAATGGTTGAACCTTTAAGGCAGGCTTAGAAGAATCAAATGAGCGATCCTACCAATAATAATCCAGCTGAAGCGAAATCATCCCCCGATCCGGCATACGCCGAGCCGGTATGGACTTACCGGGGATATCATCTGCGTGCCAGTGAGTTCACCACCGCAATGGTGCATTTTTTCCGGGCGGAAGTGCACCGGGCGAATATCTGGCGCCAGCGCTTGGATGCGACCACGAACTGGGCAGTGATCGCTACCGGTGCAGCCATCAGTTTTGCCTTCAGTGAACCGCAGGGTCACTCGGGCGTTATTTTATTGAATATGCTCTTGATTACCATGTTTTTGTGGATCGAGGCCCGGCGCTACCGTTATTATGAATTATGGAGCTCGCGGATTCGCCTGATGGAGACCGACTTCTTCGCTGCCATGCTTGTCCCACCCTTCAGCCCATCCCCGGATTGGGCAGAGAGCCTGGCAGAACACCTATTACAACCTCACTTTTCGATCTCCATGTTGGAAGCTGTCGGTCGGAGACTGCGGCGGAATTATTGGTGGTTATTTATTATATTAAGCCTGGCCTGGCTGGGAAAACTCTACCTGCAGCCGGTTATTGCAGGAACATTACCCGTAATGTATGCCCGGGCAGCCTTTGGACCTGTGCCAGGTGGATGGGTAATCGCGATAGTGTTTGGTTATGTAGCCGCGATGCTGCTGTTAGGCATCTTGACCGTCGGTTTACACGAAGCCAGTGGGGAGGTATTACCCCGAATTCGGCATCGCCAGTCAAGAGCCAACGATACCCGAGAGGGGACGCTGGAAAGCATGGTTCCGGCAGAGCAGCAAGCGCCGCCAGCTAATGGCCTTGATCATTACAGATAAAGGTCAAAAGGTTGCAGAACGAATTTTGCAAGGTATGCAGCGAGGGGTCACTGGTCTGCCTGGCAAGGGGATGTATACCGGAAGTGAGCATACCGTGCTGCTGTGTGCATTAACCGTCACTGAGGTCCAGCATCTGAAAGCCCTGGTGAATATGGAGGACCCCAATGCTTTTGTGATTGTCACTCCTGCTCAGGAAGTATTAGGCCGGGGATTTAATCCTTTGCAGAGCCAGGAATAAGTATCGTACTCAAATCCTTGAAGAACCAATCCTTATCCCCTTGGTCAACGATATCGTTTCCGGCTGATGTGGCTAATTCTAGAAATTTGTGCACCTCATCCCACGCTTGTGTGACTGCATACGCCCGTGCCAGCGCTTCGTAAGCATACGCCAGGTCAAAATCGGTGATTTGGTTCTGCTGGCATATTTCCAGGCAGCGCTGTCCATGATACAGGGCTGGCTCGTCGCGTCCCAGCACCGCATATACGCGTGAAATTTGCCATTCGCCGCGCGCGATGTTGACCGGTTGCCCAACCTGAGCCCAATGGTGTCGCGAGGCATGCGCCGCATGAAGCATGGCGTCGTTTTCATCGATTGTTCGTTGGGATTTATCCAGATATGACCAGGTGAGATTAAAAAGGTCTACCCCAAGCTGGCGGTGGGTTTCAGGATCAAGTTCCATTGTTTGCTCCTTGTTTGACAGCCAGGTTCATCCACCAAGAATACGCCCCATCCGGTGTGCCTCCAAAATCTGGGTCCCCTACATAGATATTTTCAGGTTCTCAGGATGGGTGATGCAGTGAGTCGGGACGTATCGGCATTGATAGGCGAGCCGCCTTCAACCGCCAACGCAGTCGCATCCAGGTATGTACAGCCTGGAGGTGCTCAACAGATGTAATTTGGCGAGGGCTGTAGAAGACCAGTGCATACAATCGAACCACTCGCTCTATTTCGCCTATCGCTGGATGAAGTAGCGATGGAAATTTACTTCTTGAAATCAGGCGATTGATGGAAGAGTTCAGGCGGGCGGCAAACTCAAAGGGTGTATCGCCTGATTGCTGCCCAACCGCCAACCGCCCTCCCTGGTCTTGCATCCTTTGATAGACATGGTCCAGCATCAGTTGAGATGGCATCCGGCGCAAACGCCAGAGTTCGAACATGTACCAGAGAGCGACTGCTGTGATCAGGCTGCAGATCAGTCCCAGGAACCATGGCAACCAGGAAATGCCTTGCAGCCAGTGGAATAGATTGAAAAGCTGCACAGGTTTTGGCTCGCCAATGTATGATAGGAGCTCGGTTTGATCTTCACGCCGCGTGATTGCCGGCAATCCTCCCGTGGGTTCGAATTCTACCCAGCCTATGCCTGGAAAGTAGACCTCTGCCCAGGAGTGGGCATTGTCAGCGGTCACCACGTAGCGGGCATTCGGCGCATCGTAAGAACCGCTGGCGTATCCACTGACCAGGCGAGCAGGCAGACCGGCGGCGCGACTGAGTACGACCATTGCCGTGGCGTAATAATCACAGTAGCCCCGCTGGAGTTCAAACAGGAAGAAATCTGCCACATCCTGATTAGCGGGCGGGGTGGGCACATCCAGCGAATAGGGATAGCTGCGTAGGAAGCTCTCAATGGCTGCTGCTTGATCGTACGTCGTGACTTGGCCGCGGGTTAGATCAAGAGCCAGATCGCGCACCCGCTGCGGCAGGCTTTCTGGCAGGCTGAGATATCGTTCGATTACCCAATCGGGATATACTGGCAACGCGCTGCGCAATTGCTCAATCGATGGCGTGGTTAGCAGTGAGGATGCCGTGTAGCGTTGTGCCTGGGCAGTTACTCCAAAGGCATCCGCAGTATCTTTGGTTGGAACACGCCAGGCAACCTCAAAATCCACATCCGCAGTGACCAATAACCCGGTGGCTATTAAGATTCCAGGAGTATCTTGAGAATACTGAACGGATTGTTCTACCATGCGGATGAATGGGCTTTCCGTAGGTATGTCCACCACCGCGGGCTGACCGGCTAAGTATTGGATGGATTCGGTGGGTGATGTAGCCCACCCCCGACCTGTATACCTATCATAGGTCAGAGAGCGCCAGTAGTACTGCGCGGGTGGGTAGGGCAATAATTCCAGGGTTGATCGTGGAGGCAGGTCGCCGGTTTGAATAACCATCACCACTTGCTGAGAGAGCTCTGGTCCAGAGCCCAGCAGGTGTTGTTGAGGCAGCCCTGGACTGCGCAGGGGCCCAAGTGCGGCGGGTACTGTCGGCGGTTGGCGTAAACCCAGTGATTCGGTCAGCGATTCAACTTGTGACTGATATGGATCAGCGATCTCACGAACGAACCGGGCAATTTGCTTTACCGAGAGCGATGGTGTGAAGGTGGCGAATATCGTCAGGCCAAGCACAAGCATCGGGATAACCGTCAGCATATCCAGACGAATATCTTCGGCATAGTCAATACGATTTTGCTGCCAATATTGCTCTTCAACCTCATAACGGCTGAGAGCCATGAGTAGAAGTGTAGCGGTTACCAGTGGTACCAAAAAGATCGCGTTGCCGCGCGTGTAATTTAAAACGCCGGCTAGCAGGATCCCGGCAGGGGCGATGGCGGGTAAGGGGCGGCGTAAGCGGAAGACTGCCCAAGTAGCCCAGACGGTGATGAACCAGAACGCTAATACCCACAAGAGGGAGGTTACCACCGGATCAACCCCGTAATCTCCCTGCAAAAGGGTGGTGAACCATACGATGGTGCGGATGAGCAGTGCACTAAGCTGACTCACGAACTGCTGCCAGGCGAAAACCAGGGGGCTTAGCTCGGGCCAGGCGTGGGCAGTAAGCAGCCAATCAGGAATGGAGCCCAATGCCCGGATGGATGCCACCAGAGGGTTGGATAATCCCGCGAAGTAATAAATGGAGCCAGCCACACCGGTAAAACCAAAGAACAAAATGGCACGGCCTCCGGAAAGTGGCGCGCGGGCGAGAATCAATGCCATGCAAAGCCCTGACGCGATTGTGCCAACGAGCAGACTGCGTTGAATGCCATTGACCACCGAGGAAAGTCCCCAGCCAAGGCTGCCAAGGACTGCCAGGAGCAAAGTCAGGTTGGCAAGAGTATGCCAGCCGATCAGCCGGACCAGACGACCAATCATTCGAGTGCTTTCCAGGCAGTGTCACCGGGTTTTTGGATCATGATAGCCCGACCGCGTGGAGTTACCCGCCATTGCCAGAGCCCTTCTTTTCCAGGGCGAGCTTCGGGGCGGTTGAGCAGCTCTCGTGGAATGAGATAGCATGCGATCCCCAAGTCAGCTAGCACGCTGGCGATAGGTGAAGCTGGCACCGTACCACCGAATGTAGGAGCATCTAGTAGCAACACCGTCGGGTTGACCCCACGCCAGATGAAAGGTAGCAGCGTTTCAATCCATTTTGCATTCGTGGAGGGCGTGATGATGATCAGGCTGGTATCTGACCGGATGCCCGATTGCATATTTTGGAGTAGGTCGTGCAGAGGAAGATCGCCTATCTCTGCCAAAGCCAGGGCGCGCAGAATGCTCCAACGTTGGGGTTCGCCATCCGTGGGTGGCAGCCAGGCAAGCTGTGAACCGCTGGCTGCCAGCCCGACTGCATGCCGGGCACGAATGCCCCGGTCTGCCAGGGAAGCTGCCAGAATTACAGCATGCTCGAGGGTTGAATCAAAGCCGCTGCCCAGATGAACTTGACGGTCAAGATCGAGTAGGATGCGCCAATCGCTGGTGGGGGTGCCATCCAGCATTCGGACATAAGGTTTACCACGCCGAGCAGACGTCGGCCAGTGGATCCAACGCAGGCTGTCTCCAGGGGAATACTCGCGCACGCTGCCAGCACTGACCGTCCGCTCAGGGGCATTCGGGCGGGGGCGCCCCTCGCCCGAACGCCCACCGGGGGTTATTTGAATTGCAGGCAGCGGCACAACCGGCGGCAGCACCAGTAAACTGCGTGAAGCCGGGTTATGGATCTGGACAGTAAAGATACCAAATGGATCGCTGGAGCGCAGGCCGGTGGGGCCAAGGGTAAACAAGCCCCGCCGGCTGCACATCCCCTGCGTATGCCAGCGTGTATCTGTATTGCCTCCAACCCCTGTAACCCAATTGATAGCATGGTCGGGTAAGGTAGAATGATCAACCACCTCGACCCATAATGCAGGTGCCCAACCGTAGTTTTCGATCGTGAAGCGCTCTTCGAGGCTGTCGCCTACCTGCATCCAGCCGAAGCGCATCTCGCGCACCAGGTGTAACGAGCGAGCAAGCGAGCGCGCCCAGAGCCAGCTGAGCACGAAGGCACCTCCCAATCCGACCAGGATGATCACCCAGCCACGGTAGGGACTGATCACCTGCATGATCAGGACGGCAGCGATCAGAACAGGGAGCAGGCGGGTTTTCAGCTCAATATGAGCAGTCATATCCAGTTGTCAGGCTATCCAATAAAAGTTACTCCGTCTTCCGTGCTGCCTGCAGCGCTGCTTGCATTTGCTCAAGATGGGTGATGATGTGAGTTGGGACAGTCAGGCATTGATAGGCAAGCCGCCAATAACTGCCTTTACGCTGGAAGAGCTCATCGGGCAAATAAGCCAGTAAGGCAACCGTCTCAGTATTCAGCCGTTTCCACTCAGTCGCTAACTCAGCCAGCGATGGGAAAGCTTTTATCGTGGCTTGGTTGCGGGCATCCAGATTGCCACCATAACCGTCGTAGGAGGCTTCTTGTCCACCGGCAAGTTCATGGATCGCGTTCTGCCAGCCGCGTTCGGAATGAATCAGATGGGCGATCACTTCTTTGATCGACCACTCTTCCGGGGATGGTTTAAATGCCGCCTCTTGTTCCGAGACGCCTTGCAGGAAACTCGCCATCTGGCTTTCAGCCTGGGCATAGGCTTTCCCTACTTCCATAGAAAGTTCTGTCAGGCTGGGTGGGATAACAGGGATGGGTCGACCAGAAAGTGTCAGTTGGGTAGCAATTTTATCTGCACCGCGATAATAAGTGACTGACACGGTATCGCCAGCTTTCTTCCCATGCACAGCGCTGCCCAGGCTTGAAAAATCTAGCAGCTCCTGCCCTGCAAATTCAATCAGGACATCATCTTTTTGCAAGCCGGCAGCCTGGGCTCCCATACCGCCGATGACGCCGTCTAGACGTATCCCAGTGCTAACAGGTACGCCCAGTTTCTTTGCAATTTCAGGGTTGAAATCGCTCAAACTTATACCCAGCATGGGTCGATGAGTAATGCGCAGATCGGGACCGCTGCCCAGCACTGAGGCCAGGTTTTCCAGGCTGGATTTCCACTCAGCTGTGAATACATCCGGTGTGTTTTCCCAGGCTTTCCCGGAACCCAACCCGCGGTGGGTCAGGCAAACCAGGGTGCCCTTATGACTGGGTTTAAAGGTCACAATTACCTGTGTCTGGTGTGGTTCACCCTGCCCAAGCCAGGTGAAAACAATCTTCTTGTTATGTTCAAGGCTGATGAATTCACCGCTGGTGTAATACCCATTTTGCCACCAGATATACACGCGACCGCCGGGTCTTGCATCCAAAGTGGAAACGTCGCCCATCCATTCCCGCAAAGCCGTGGAATTGGTAAAAGCCCGGTAAACCTGGGACACCGGCGCCATCACGAATTGTTCTACTTTGATGGTTCGTTTTACAGTAGGCATATATTTCTCCTTTTATATGGTATCAACATTTGGATTTTTGGTTGTGCACAAGAATTTTCGAAAGTTAGGAGGGATAACTCACAAATATTATACTAAGTAGTAGGCCAGAAAGTTGCAGCAAAGGAGAATTGGCAACTATGCTGTCTGATTAAAGTCACGCGTGTGGATCTCAAATTGCGCCGGTCGACTGCGCAGCCATAACCAGAATGTCTGCGCCAGGCTGCTGAGCACCAGGCTGCCTAGCCCGATAAAGATCCCGGTTGTCTTTCCCCATACCACGCCAAGGAACAGAGTGAGCAGGTTGACCACCAGGTATACAACCACAGCTTCAGTGATCGCTCCTGTCCGCCGGCTGTGCAGGATAGCTCCCTGGAACCAGCTCTGAAGCACGGAAATGGCGGGCAATGGGATCGCCATCCAGGCTCCTAAGCGTGCTATCTGCGCAAGTTCTGGATCTAAGGCGGTAATCAGTGTAAACCAGATATTTGCCAATGGAGTGGCGACCAGCAGTATCCAGAGCAGTGTAGTAATTGATATCAATATAGTAGCAAATCGACGCAGTGCCCTGGATGAATAAGGTTCATCCAATAATGCAACCACGACCTCATTGTAAGCGATGCCCAGGCTGCGCACCATGAAGATCAGCCCGCCGAGAACTTGCCAGACAGCCAGAGATTCAACCGGTGAGGGCATGCGTCCCATCGCAGCACTTCCAATGGGATTAACGAGCAATGAAATAAGCGAGGTCATGACCAGGGGAATGTAAAAATCCAGGAATGCTGCCTGGGTCAGGATTGGGTCTACGGGCACAGCAGGACGGAGCTGGAAGCGTAAAACTGGACGGACAACCCAGCCGATATAGACCGCTTCGGCAAGCACACCCAGAGCAACCGCGCTGGTCGCAACCACAATTCCCGGGATGCTGTGGATCAGAAAACCGGCTGTCAGGACAGATACATCTACCACCAGGCGAATGAAGGTGCCAATGGTGATCGCTTTGGATCGACCGAAGCGGATTAAGACACCCTGGTGAAAACGGCGGTAGGCGATCGACCATGTCCAGGGGGTCATGATGATCAGCCCGATCCGGGCAGGCTCTACGATCTCTGCTGGCGCATGGAGCAATCCCTCAACCACCAGGTAGTATATCGGGGTGCAAACCACTAACAGGTGCAAAACCGTCAGCCCGGCACTTGTTGCCATCATAAAACGGCGGATTCGGGCATAGGACGCCCAATCCCGGCTGAGGGCGGTAGATGCTGCCAGGAGCATAATAATGGGTGATTCGATAACCAATGCCAAGGGGAAAACCACACCACCATAAGCTGCCAGGTGTATTTTGGGGTCAGCCAGGCGGGCTACAATGGCGCTCAAGGCAGGTGATTCGGCGCTCATCAGCAGCCAGCTGGCAGCCAGCGGCCACCAGGAATGGAAGATGCGGCGAAGATTGAGCGAGACAGGTTGCATTGGGAAAGTATAGCACTACCGTGATATATCAGGGTGTACCATTATTGTGGATCGCTGATCGCAATGGATGGTGTATGGATGTCGTGGGAGAATCATCAGGTTATTGGATTAAAAATCAATTAGAATCATTGCATATGGTCGACTCCCATCAATCTCTTGATTGGTTGTTCCAACCTGATGATAGTCATGGGCAAGTCCGTGATGATGATTTAGAGCTGGCATACCTGCTGCAGCACAGCCAGCCAGGTGATGAGAACATCCGACTTTTATTGGTTAGAAGGTTCGCGGCTGAAATTCATCGCTTGGTTGCCGGGTGGCTGGTTTTCAATAAGAGGGTCAATGCTTCTTCAGCAAAGATCAGGGGGTTGGTTGTTGCTATCCTGGCAGCCGCTTCATTGCAGTCAGAAGGATTCCGCGGGGAAGAAAGCGTCCGCAATTGGGTTTACCGGCTGGCAATTAAGCATTTGAGCAAACTTAACCGTTGGAAATTTTTCCATCGGACGGGGATCGCACTCGCTGAGGCGACCGCCCTGGCGCCAATCTGGCGCCTCTCTCGCGCCCGGCGCAGCCTCCTCTGGCTGCGCTATGGCATGCAGCTTGACCTGCCTGATTGTGCATTTGTATTAGATCTACTGCTTCCCAAAATTCAGCGCCAGCTCCATATTGCTCGATCCCGGTTGGTGTTCGTAGAAAAATCAGCTGAGTTGACTCCGGAATGTGATGACTGTTGGCAGGCAATCTGGGATCGATCGGACGGCATGCTAAAAGGAAATGTGCAAGCCGTTGCGCATCTCGAGTCCCACCTGTTGGATTGCCCGCCGTGCCAAGAATTGGCTGGTAAGGCAGCGGAATTCGAACAATCCTTAACCGCTGTGATGACCTCAAACTGGCCGTTGCCGGAGTTGCGTGAGGAGGATATCCACGGTATCACCGCAGATATCCCTGCCTATGGACGGAAAAACCATTTCCCGCTCGTTGCCCCCCGCTGGATCAAGGCAGGTTGGACTGGTCTGATCATCATTGCCTTCATCGCTGCAGGTATTTTTTGGATGGGCAAGACGAGACAGGAATCTGACCAGGCGATTATCGCTACCCCGGAAGCTGAGCGATTACCTGCGCTTATTCTAAGTGTACCCGCCACCGAGCTAGCCTTTCCGAATCAGGATGGTGCTTTAGAGGTGCAGTACATCGCCCAGGATCAATCTGATGATGGGAATTGGGTAGTGTACACAATTTACGAAGTGCAATCGGGTGATCCTGATTACACGTACCATTCTATGGTTTATCTCTATGATACAACCACGAAATTATCACAAAACCTCTTCGAAAGCGTGCAGGAGGCGTCAGCACCATCCGTAGCGATGTGGCTGAATCCGCCGGCAATATCTACCGATGGCGATCGCCTGGTCTTTTCTGCGCCTCACAATCTTGAGGGTGGGGAGGCGTGCTTTACTCCTGAAGGGCTGCCCTGCCTGGATATCTATATGTATCAGCAAAGCTCGGCTGAGCTCACCCGTATCACACGAAGCTGGGAGGGGGGACCCTCAGATGGGGATAGCTATTCGCCTGCCATCTCAGCCGATGGGCAGGTGATTACCTTTTGGTCTACCGCCCAGAATCTGATTGCCGACCCGGATGAGGAATGTGCCACAGAAGAGCGCATCGCCTGCACGCAGGCATACATCTTCAACGTTGCCTCTGGAGAGCTTTCCGCGCTGCGACTTTCTCATATCCACGGCACTTCAGGGGTTGACCGGATGTCTTTATCCACTGATGGCAGTGTGCTTACTCTGACCACCTATGTTGTGGATTCAAACGACAATCTCCATTACTATACCTATCTTTATGACCGCAATAGCGGCGTCATCGAAGATTTGGATCACGCCGTCGATGGCATACCTGGCAATGGCAGTGCATATGGGGCGGTTCTGGATGCCTCTGGCAGGTATGTCGCTTTTGTCTCCGATTCATCAAATCTGGTGCCGGATGACACCAACGGCTTTAGCGATGTGTTTTGGTATGATCGCCAAACTGGCGAGCTGGTCAGGGTGAACCTGGGTCCGGGTGGCGAACAGGCGGATAACCACAGCGGGATCCTTGCTCCCGGGGTTGCCTTTAACAGCCTGGACATGAGTGCAGATGGGCAGCAGCTTATTTATCTTTCGCTTGCCAGCAACCTGGTTGAGAATCCGGGAGAATGTCCGCAGGCCAATGAAGAGATATGTAATGCCCTGTACTACTACAATCACCAGACCGGTGAAACGGAATTGATTGCGCCTCGCCGGAATAATGGCTATAACTTCTTCCCGACCATCAGCAGTGCTGGGCGTTGGGTTGCCTATACGGGTTTGCGAGACGATTGCCAGCCGCTGTATTATTGTTCAGATATTTACCGCCATGATCGCCAGCGTCGTTGGACAGATAACCTTACCCACTCGGCCTCTGATTTTCCCGGCTACGCCTGGTTGGTGGGGGATAGCATGAGCTTGCAAGGCACACATACCAATGACCTGGCCTTTTCCCCCAATGGTGATTTTGTCGCCACAGCCAACAGCGATGGCAGGGTGCGCGTTTTCCAAATTTCTGACGCCTCTTTGTACACAACCTTTCAGAAGGAAGTGTCCTCACCGGTAGTTCGCCTGGATATTTCCCCGGATAATCGCATGCTGGCAGGTGGAACAGCCTCGGGTGAAGTGAATATCTGGAACATACAGGAAAAGCGTCTATATTATGTCCTGGATGACCTGCCTGGGCGTGTGATTGATCTCTTTTTTTCCCCGGATAGCAGCTTGATCACCATTATCACTGAGGAAATGGCAAGTGTCTGGCAGTTTGGCGATCAGGTGATTACCCGCGTGCAGAATATCCCTCTGGGTGAGCCCAGGGTGCAGGATACCGATCTGTCACCCGTCGGCAATCTGCTGGCAACTGCCCGCCAGGATGGCACGGTATGGCTGCAGCTCTTGCCCAATGGCATCGTGCTTACTCGCCTGGCTGGGGGCGAGGCAGCCATGTATGATGTTACCTTCTCCTTGGACGGAACCCGCCTGGCGAGCCGTTCGCTTGATGGCACGGTGAATGTCTGGCAGATTGCCTGGTCGGGGTTTGGCGCCCTGGAAGCAACCCCACTTGCCTCGTATCACACCTCTGACTGGATTGGTAATCTGGCTTTCCGTGGCTGATGGCTCCTCCCTTGCCTCGATCAGAAACACGGGGGGCGTGGATATCTGGGATCTTAATGATGGGCGTACTTACCAGGTGGTCACCCCTCGGGTCGACCGGCTGGCGTTTACCCCCCAGGGCGATACCCTGGCCAGCTGCCACTTATGGGAGTCTTGACCTGTGGAGCGGTCCTGGATTGACGGTCGGCCAATATTTCACCCATGTCGAATCCGATACATTGGTAAACGAGGAATTGGTACCAATTTCTGCTGCCAACGACCTGGGCTTGACGCAATGGCTTGCCGCGCAAAACCGTTCTCGCAGCCTGTATGATGTTGATGATGTTTGGCCCGCTGATCTGGTTGCGCCCTGCCCATTTACCAGCCGGGATCGTCTTTCAGGGGGCTTATCTCACCGAAGATGAGATCGCCTTGCTGCATTACAATGTGGATATCGGGTCTGGCTCTCCCGCCGAGTCTCTATATCCTTGAACAGCCGGTGTCAGATGATTTGCCAGCCATGCCGGTGGGGGAAAGCGCCCAGGTTCACCAGCGGGTGGTGGACGGCATTCTATTCGAATTCGTGCGTGGTGATTGGCTGCCAGATGTATCCGCTGGGGCTGATTCCCCGGCTATCAATTGGAAATGGGATAATAGCTCCAATTCAAGCCGTTTGCGCTGGCAGTCTGGGGATCTGCTCATTGCCATGTACTACCATGCCACAGATGCTGATTCCCCACCCCTGACGATGGAAGATATGCTGCAAATCGCTGCGGGATTCCTGCCGGTCACCTCGCCTCCCTTTGAGGAAGTGGAGATGATCCATTATTTGGTCCAACCAGGTGACACCTGCACCTGGATCGCCAATCGTTTCTGGGTGGAGATGGAGGCTATCATCCAGGCAAACAATCTTGGTGGCAGTTGTGATTCTATATTTGCTGGGGAAGAGTTATTGATCCCGATCACGCATAGATCGTATAGATTGACTGATGCAGACCTGGATTGTAATGGTAGTTCCGAACGGATTGAGCTGATCTTGGGAACAGGGTTATGGACGGGGGTTCGGGTCTCCGCCAGTGGCGACAGCGGATTTTATGTCCTGGCATGGGAATGGGTGTTAGGAGATTTTGCACCAGAAAGGTTCAATCGGGTGCGTTTGGTGAATATTGGAGGCTGCAACAATCTGTTGGTGGTAGAGGTGGTGCGGAGCTCCCAATCTAACTGGTCGCTATTCTCCTGGGATGGTACTACCATGCAGTTGGTAGAGATGGATCCCCTGCAGTTGGAGGAATTGCTGCATGTGAATGAGATTACTCCATAAAAATATGCCGGTTTATCACCGGCATATTTTTATCATCCGACAAATACTCAAGCCTATTCGTTTGGCATGATGATCCAAAACAGCAGGTAAGCCAGGAACCCTGGCACCCCGCCGGGGATCAGGGCGATCAAAAATGCCAACCGGAACCAGAATGCACTGATGCCGAAGAAATCTGCCAGCCCGCCGCACACCCCGGCGAAGATGCGGTTGCGGTGCGAGCGGCGCAGCCCTTTACGTTGTGTGTCTGCCATAATGTCCTCCTTGAGTGTGCTTGATTTACTCACTCACCCTTATTTACGCACAGGGCAGGGGAAAGTTGCGTCCGGGGTGGCCGCGATTACCAGGTTTGCCAGTGGATCATTTCGCTCAGTGCCCTACGCCCACCTTTTTGGGGAGCTTTACCTAATATTTCGGGCTCTTGCGGATAGCCGAATGAGATGGCGATGCGCAGATGATATTCTGGTGGAAAGCCGAGTGTCTGCCGGGCTTTCTCCATTTCATAAATAGATGCAGGGCAAGAGCCTACTCCTAACTCCCAGGCAGCCAACTGCATATAGGCGGCTGCCTGCCCGGCATCAAACATGGTCTGGAATTTCTCGGTCGGATCTGGGGTGAGGATTGCTACACCCAATGCCGCCCCGGCTAAATGCCCCGCCCAATCGCCACACTCGGAAAGTTGCTGGAGGACGGCCTTGTCGGTGATGGCGATGAAGTGCCAGGGTTGGGTATTTTTGGATGGATTGCGCTCGTCGCCTCGCATAGAGGATGGCGAGGGTGACATCCTCGGATATAGGCTGGTCGGTGAATTTACGGACGGCGCGCTAAAGGCGGATAGTATCGGAGACGTTCATTGCGCATTGACTTTCTTGAAATCGATATACCCCCGCTCAACATTTGTATCGCTCAACTGTACGTTTAGGTTGTCGCCAACATCAACTCCATCAAACCCCTGCACCAGTTTCCCTTCAACCGGCAGGCTCAGCAGCCGGACCCAGGTGCCTTTCTCGGAAGCGCCCGTGACAATCGCATCGAACTGTTCCCCGATTCTCGCTTCGAGCAGCAGTGCCGCGGCGGATTTTTCGACCTGGCGTTCCACTTTGTTGGCAGCATCTTCTGCCGCCGTGCAATGCGCTGCCAGGACATCCAACTCATCTATTTTATACGGCACAGGCTGACCTTCCAGGGCTGCTTTCAGCAAACGTTGGGTTATCAGGTCGGGATAACGACGATTTGGAGCTGTCGAGTGACCATAATCTTTGACTGCCAGGCCAAAGTGCCCTGAGGCATTCCCTTCAGGGGATTCTGCAATATATTCACCATTTCCGAGAAGTTTGATCACTGTCAGGGATAAATCGGGGAAGCGCATGGGATCAGCGGCTTTCTCCTTAATGAGAAACTCCTCCAATGCTTTTGAATCTGGCTTTCCAGGCAGCTTACTCGCATGTTCGTTGGCAATCTCGGCAATCCGCTCCCACCGTTTTGGCGTGCGTACCACGCGACGGATCGAAGGGAATTTCCTGGCGGAGAGATACCGGGCGGTCACGCCATTCGCTGCAATCATTAAATCCTCAATAAGCTCTTTGGCACGGTTCTTTTCTTCCATTTCAAGTGTACGGATCTGGTCGCCATCAAATACCGGTTTGGCCTCAATTGTCTCCAGGCTGAGCGCTCCGTGAATGTGCCGTAAATTCTTCATCCTTTGTGCTGCTCGGTCCTGCAGGCGTAGATTCTCCTCCAGCCCGGGCACGGTGGCTACTGCCTCAGGAGTCGCTCCATTCCCATCCAGCCAGGCAGCAAGGCTGTTATAGGCAAGCTTGGCATGATTGCAAACCCACGCCTGGTAGATATCCGAATCCTGGAGGGATCCATCCACGCCAATGCCCATTTCGATGATGATGGCAAGGCGATCCTCGTTTAGATTCAAGGATGTGACATCGGTTGAAATTCTCTCAGGCAGCATCGGGAAGATCTCGGCTGCAGTATAAACCGAGGTGGTATTATGGCGCGCATGCTGGTCAATGGCCGAACCATTTTTAACCATTCCCACCACATCCGCGATGGCAACCAGAATTTTCACCTTGCCTGTGGGCATTGCCTCAGCCACCGTCAATTGATCCAGGTCACGCGAGTCGTCGTTGTCAATGGAAGCCCAAAGAAGCTCGCGCAGGTCACGAATCTGACGTTCTTTACCGTTTGGCGCACTTTTCTTAACCGCTGGCGCCTGCATCTTGCTGAGTTCAGCAAGGGCAGCGGCAGAAAAATCGGGGAGCAAACCGCGCTCAATCATTGCCCTGCGGGCGATATCCTGTAAGATCGCGCGATGGTGTTGATTATTTGAATTCATCGGATGTGCTTCTAAGCATTCGATTCAAACAGTGTGTAATCTTGGGATTAGGTCACTCATTTCACTTCAGATTTTTCTACTAGATCATGAAAGGTAACAATGCGATCACGACCGGCGCGCTTTGCAGCAAATAAGGCTTCGTCAGCGGCGCGCAGGGTCTCCTCAGCAGTCAAACCTTCCTTGGATGCCTCAACTAGGCCAACGGATACGGTCACCGTTCCGAGCAGTTGATCACCATACCGGATCTTCAATTCTTTAACCAGTGTGCAGATCTTTTCGATGTGTTGGCAGCTGGCTTCTAATGGCGAATCGAGAAGAACCAGTACGAATTCTTCGCCTCCAAAACGACAGGCAATATCGCTCTTGCGTACGTTTTCGTGGAGAAGCTTTCCCAATTCGCGCAATACTACATCGCCAGCTTCGTGACCAAAGGTATCGTTAAAGTTTTTAAAGTGGTCAATATCCAGCATCGCAATACTCATCTGTGTGTTTCGTCGTTGAGCGTGATTTACCTCGCGTGGCAGCGTATCATCCAAATAGCGCCGGTTGAAGAGACCCGTCAAGGAATCGCGGGTTGCCTGCTCGTGCATGATCTCGCGCAATTTCAGGTTGGATAATGACAGCTTGATTCCCTCTCCCACTGTTACAACAAGTTGCCTCCAACTGATTGCATGATCGTGGTCCATCACAGCAGGTGTTTCAAGGGTAAATAACCCCAACGTATCGCCCTGGACAACCAGAGGCAGGCACAGGTACCCTGTTTTTGGGGGGCGAACGAAATGACGACAGATTACATTGGTCGCTGGATTCGACACCTCATGCTGTTGTCCGCGCCGCATTGCCCAGCAATCTTGCAATGAAAAGATAGTCTCCATCCACGGCTCGGCTCCCCAGTGTGCAAACGTCTCAAGGTATTGGCCAGAATTGTTCAAGATCGCCAGACCTCCGCTTTGGCCCGGGAACAGTTCACCAACTACCTGCTCAATGACTTGATATGCTTCCTCTTGTGTCGTGCACGCCTGAAGCAGATCATTCATGCGGTTGATCAGCCTCATTTCACGGTCATGTTTCTGCAGCTCAAGCACCAGAGCCGATAATTCCTCGTTGACTTTGCGTAAGCTTACTTTGGTTCGCATGCGCTCGGAGATATCGCGGATGTTGCATTGAATCACCTTCTTGTGATTGACTTTATAGACATTGGAAACAAACTCCACCTCAACGCGTTCTCCATTCTTGGTCTCGAGGGGCAATTCTTCGTAGCGGATATATTTTTTCTGCTGCAATTCCCGAAAAGCAGCCTGGCTGGCTACCACATCCTTGAAAGGGCCGATTTCCCAAAGTTTCTTTCCCAATAATTCTACCTGGGTGTAGCCCAACAGCTCGGCGATAAATGGATTAACGTCGGTAATTTGCCCTGAGTCTGCATCCAGGAGCAATATGCCATCTTTGGCGGTTTCGAAAAGCCGGCGGTAGCGTGCTTCGGAATCTCTGAGAGCATCCTCTGTCTGTTTACGTTGAACCATAGCAATTATCTCCGGATACCTGGGGGTAATCTCAGTAGTCGCAACATGGCAGGCTAGCTAGCTTTGAACAGAGCCTGTTTTGCGAGCTTCCTGTTTCAGCCGCCGCACATGGGTACGCTGACTTTTGGACAGCCGTTTCTTTTTCGTTTTGATAATTTTGCTTGTTTTGTCTGCCATGGAATGACTCCTATTATCACTTCTATACCAACAGATTCTTGGAACGGAGCGAGAACCGTTCAGACGACATGCAGCTCAGTCACCTGGCGGAAATGGAAACCCATAATCGCCAGCGTGATGGCCAGGGGGAACAGCCGGGGGCGGTGGAACAGCGTCCAGAAAAAGAGCCGCCAATAGTGTACCCGCTCGACGCCGCGGATGCCCAGCTGGTATATTGAGCGCCACAAGGCCAGGATAGTATTGCGCATCCAGGTGAAAGTGTATCTTGGGCGGGTGATACTCGCGCAGAAAAGTCAAAACACGCTCGTAATAGTACTTGGGGGCGTAGATTTGGGCCAGCAGCTTGCGATAACCTGCCCGCAGTGGTTCAAGGCCCATCTTAGGGGCGATATTGGTCGAGCCATCCACATTATCACCTGACATTTCATTCACCAGGCGGCCTTCTTTTTTCATGCGCTCATATAAGCGCGTCCCTGGAGGGGCTTGCAGCAGCCCCACCATGGCTGTCACGATCCCACTCTTTTGGATGAAATCAATCTGCTGTTGGAAGATGGAGGGCGGATCGTTGTCGAAACCAACGATGAACCCGCCCTGCACCTGGAGCCCAGCGCGCTGCAGTTGCTTGACGCTTTCGACCAGGTCGCGCCCCTGGTTCTGGTTCTTGCTGCATTCGGTCAGGCTGGCTGGGTTGGGCGTCTCGATGCCCACAAACACCGTGTCGAAACCGGCCTGCGTCATCAGGCTGAGCAGCTCGGGATCGTCAGCCAGGTTGATCGACGCTTCAGTGCTGAACCGCATGCCGGGCTTACCCCTGCGCCATTCGATCAACGCCGGCAGTACTTCGGATTTGATCTGTTTCTTATTACCGATGAAGTTATCGTCCACAAAGAAGATGCTCTTGCGCCAGCCCAACGCATACAGACTGTCCAGCTCGGCGATGATCTGCGGTGCAGTTTTCGTGCGCGGGCGGTGCCCCAACAGCGCAGTCACATTGCAGAAGTCGCAGCTGAAGGGACAGCCGCGGGAGAACTGTATGCTGAATGTATCGTAATGCTTTAGATTTGCCAGCTTCCATAAGGGCGCCGGGGTGCGGTGGATATCCGGATACTCGGTCGATGCGTAGACGTGTTGAGCACACCCATTAGCCAGATCAGCCAGGAATGGTGGGAGAGTCAGCTCGGCTTCATTGAGCACGAAGTGATCGACTTCTGGGAACTGCTCGTGTTCCATGGTGAAGAGCGGTCCACCCGCCACCACTTTCGAGCCAAAATCCTTGCAGCGAGCGATCAATGCTCGCGCCGCATCGCGCTGTACGATCATGGCGCTGATGAAAACATAGTCAGCCCAAGCCAGGTCTTTGGTGGTCAGGCTGGTCACATTGAGATCTACCAGCCGTTTATCCCACTCTGCAGGCAGCATCGCCGCCACGGTCAGCAGACCTAAGGGGGGCGAGGCAGCCTTCTTATGGATAAAGCGCAGCGCATGTTTGAAACTCCAAAAGGTGTCAGGAAATTCGGGGTAAACAAGCAAGATTTTCATGGGTATCTTCTCCTGGGATTAACCCCTGGAATAGCTGCGAAACCAATTATGGAAACTTTCCGTACACATCTTTTATTCAGGGCGTGGGTTAGCGTGTAAAACACTGTCGAGGCAGACCAGATCAGCCCAGCTAATCGCCACACCGGTTATTGGTCCGCGTGCCTGGATGATTTCGTCAATATTTTGGCCCAACAACTGGCCCAGCGCTGGTGCAATGAACTCAAGCTCTTGTATGATGATCTGCTGGTCCAGCAATAAGCCAAGGTTGAAGCTGGCAATGGAAATGCTCAAGAGAACGATGGGAAATAGTGCTAAGAGTGAAAAGTAGGCCAGCGCCGCGACCGTAATCGACGAGTTGGGCTTCAAGGTTTCCCTGGCGGCGCCTGCCAACACCCCTAACCAACCGTGTGTCCGCAGATTTAGCCCTCGCGCACTGCCGACACCCCGCTGCCATAGCTGCGTCATCGCTCTCGTCATTCTGGAGGCGGTCATCATCTATTTCTTCAGAGTATTGGAGATACAGGTGGCTCGCCTTCAATGGTGACAGGCTGGGGTTGGTTGAATGGCGCAGATGGATCGGATGGCAGGGTGGCGGGATGGCAGACCCATCTGCAGAATTGGCTCCGCTTTCTCAATTAGCTGGGTGAGTCGCTCCATGCTGCTGGTGATCAATTTCTCCGGCGGTCCATCCATCTCCCGGATGGTGTCCCACACGTGTGCCTGCCGTTCTTTGAGGTCTGAGATCTGGGCTGACGCCCCTGAGACAGCCCGGCGGCTGACCAGGCGGCTCCACAGGATTTGGCATACCACGGAAAATGGCGGCGCAATGATAATGCCGATAAGTCCAAATGCGTCTGCCAGGGCAATGAGCAGAACAACGGTCAGAATGGGATTATCCCACTTGCGGTGGAAAAGCCGTGGTTTGACCCATACTACCATGACAATCAAGATGACGAGCGCATAAAGAGATGTAAACAGGCTAAGCTGCACGCTGGTCAGCAGCCCCACCACAAGCGCTGAAATGATCGCCAGAAGGTGCTCCAACCATGGGTATCAAGCTTGCCAGAGCGCCAGCCAGTGCCAATAACGCCGGGTACGGGGATCCGAGCAGCCAATACCCCAGACCTAATAAGCATACCCGCTAACAGGCTTTGAATTACCTGGCCGCGTATGTAAGCGCCGATATCAGGTTCAACTACCCGCCAAACCCCTCGCGCCTTTTTGCGCTGGCCAGATGGAAGCAGCGATAGCCATAGCCGTTCAAAATGAATTTGATTGATGCTCCAATAGAGGCTCAGGAAAATAATGACGATAAAACCGCTTACAATGCTGCCTATGCCCTGTGAAAAGCTAAGTATGGCTGGTAGCACAAGCTGTCCTTGGTCACCGGTAAATGCTTCGAACAGCTTACTCGCCGGCGGCAGCCATGCAACCAGCGCTTGTTGGAACGAGCTGCCCTCCAACCAGGTTGGCAGCCTCCATTCGTCTTGTACCGACACAGTCCGGGCCAACAATTGGATTTCATTGATTACAGCCTCACCGGTCAGGAAGAGTAACAACCCGAAACCACCCAGGATCACCAGGTAAAGCAGTATCCAGGCCACGCGCACCAGGAAACCTCTCCCAACCAGACGATTAGCCAATGGACGCAGTGCAGCCGCCAGCATTAGCGAGATCAACACATACAGCACCACAATGCGAAACTGCCACAGGATCACCAGCGCCAGCAAGGTGGTCATTACCGCTGTAGCGAATGTAACCAGTCGTTTGGTCATGGTGCACCCGGAGGATTGACCTGGGCGAGCAGAAAATCAAGATCGGTTGTGATCGCCTCAATCTCATCCATCACTTTATCGATCTGCTTGACTTTCAGTACCGAGCCCCATTTCTTAAGCCGCGCCTGCTTTTGCAGATCTTGAGCCAGGTCTTGGGCATCATAGCGCAGCCGGCTGGCATAATCGCGCCCGGTCGAGACCTCCGACTCGATTGTTCCTGTTTGAAAGACGAAGCGATCGAGTAAAAGCTGAATAATGGCTGCCATGGGAATTGCTATCAGCGCTCCGGCAATGCCGAAAAAAGAACTGAAGGTAAAAATTGCCAGCAGGGAAACGAACGGATTTACACCCACCGCCTTACGCATTACGCGCGGCACCAGCACGCTGTTCTCTAGCTGCTGAATAACAAGGGTGGCGATGATCACCCAGATTAATTTGGATGGCGCAATGGCTAAGGCAACTACCACTGCAGGGATGGCGCCAAGCAGCGGCCCAACCATCGGTACCGCCTCCAGCACACCCGCCACAAGCGCCAATACCAGGGCATTGGGCAAGCCGATGAGCAGATAGGCAGCCAGCGCCATAATGCCGACGATCAGGCAAAGGATGCCTTGTCCCGCAATGTAAGAACCAACTCTGGTTTCCATGACCAGGATCAGTTCGCTAATGCTCTTGCGCTGTCCCTTCGGCACCAGCAGCATCAAGGATGTAATGGTTCGCGGTCCATTGAGTGTCCAATGGTAGGCTAACAGCAGAATGGCAATGGTTAAAAAGATTACCTTAGCCGCCGACGCCAGGAACCCCAATGCTTGCCCCGCAGAAGTCAGCACCTGCGCTCCCGTTTGCTGTATCGGTTCCAGGCCGGGTAGTACCGCCGGTAGGAACTCCCCTAAGCGCACAATCAATTGATTAGGGTTATTACCCATCCAATCGCGCAGGCTTTGGTAGTAACCTGGCACTGCGGCAGCAATTGTTGTGCCTTGCTCGACAATCAACGGGAATAACAATAGTACGAAGCCGGTGAGCAGGGCAAACAGCAGGAGGTAGACAAGAATGACCCCCGCTGTCTGCGGCAGTCCTCGCCGGTATAGCCAGTTTACGGCAGGCCTGATCACCGTGCCCATCAGGATGGTGATGAACAGGATGAAAACAACCTGGTAAAAACGGTAGAGCAGCCAGAAGCATAAGGCGACAAAAACGAGCACGAGAGTCGCCCCCATGACGCGCCGGAATGTCCATTGATACGGTTGTGAAGGTGGATGGAGTGCCATGTGTTCTCTACTCTTCGTGAGTGTTCGATAGGCTATCTGTGCTCATTGTTTACTTCAACGGGGCGGTCTAAATAGAGAGATTTAGGGAATCGCTCCTCAAGAATCCACTATGAGGGGTGGGGGCTGTCCAAAAAGCACCTTTTGGACAGCCCCGTAGTACCCAACCAGAACACAAGTCCTGCTTTGCCCAATGCCAGGACGCGGCTTTCATTAATCTCAGACTTTATCAACTGCCTCTTTCACATCCTTTATCCGCCGGTTGAATTCCTCCTCGGCGTGCTCGCGGGTGTAGCCATACTTCTGTTGGAGCAAGCCGACAATTTGTTCAGCATTGCCGCCGGCTTGTTCCAGTTCATCGTCGGTAAGTTTGCCCCACCATTCTTTGACCTGACCGCGCATTTCCTTCCACTTGCCTTCGAATATATCCTTGTTCATAATTTGATCCTCTTTGTTATAAGATATGCTGTCCCTTCAATTGCGCCGGCGCTCTGGATAGCGTAGAACGCCGGGTTGTTATTTGCTTTTCAGTATTAATTGGGTCTCGCCGGCCACGATGCACTGAGAAGCACAGCATAGCGCATGCCATACGAGTTACTGATCACGACCGGAAGCCCATGTAACGCTGTGGTGAGATAGTGCAGCACATCGGAGGAACCATAATCTTCCGGGTGTTCCAGAGGGCTGACCTCTAAGACAACAAACAGCCAGGCATTGCCTTGTTCGGTTTCGGTCAGCACATAGCGACTGATGAACGGTTTCAACCCGCGTTGGGCCAGGATGCCTGGAATTGCCTGGGCTACAACCCGGGCTGCCGGAAGGTAACGATTAGCACTCATGGTTGTATCCATCCTTCAGAGCGCAATTTTTCCTCGGCTTCCGCTATCCAGTTGGTGACGGCTGGCTCAGATGGGGGAATGATTTCCACCAATGGGGTATCATCACCCGGAAGTTGAGCAGGATTGAGCAGCCTCAATTCCTGCTGCGTTAATTGGGGGGCCATGGGATCGGCATCCACGATCATCCCATCTACCAGCAGCAAGGGATTTTTGTTATCCCGCGAGATGAAGGTGCGCAGGCCGAGCTCCAGCACCGGCATAAGCCTCTGGTAAGCCAACACCCCACCCACGATGAGCAGCACAATTACCAGAGTTATCAGGATGACTGTCAAAGGGGTGATCGACGAACTCTCCCCACAAGCCCGTCGATCAGATTCATTCCTGGGCTCGGACGATTTCAGCCTGGAGCGCGGTAAATGGTGTGGCCGTCAACGAATAAGCCGTCTGAGTAGCATGCGCCTGGGCAGTGTGCGTGATTTGGAGGTCCAGTATCGCCTGAACTTGCGCGGTCTGTGTGACGTTTAGTAAGTATGTAGAATATGTGGCTGTGGCAGCCTGGCTCTGAGCGGTGGCATTAGCAATCCACGCCAACTGAGTTTGTTCTACGATGAACTGCTGCGTGGCAGCAGCCCAGGCCATTTCCTGGCTGATCTCGGTACCCCGGATGGACAGCTCCATCAACTGGCGCAGGTTATAATCCACTGTTGCCTGCGCCGCGGCATTTGCAGCCTGGTCCATGTTCAGGCTGACCACGGTGCCCTGACGGGACAACTCCATGATCTCGTTCTGACCAGAAGCCAGTGTAGCTTGTGCAGCAGCATAAGCTGGTTCCTGGTTGTATGGTGCAGGGGTGGATGTCAGGTACGCAAACGGTGTCCCTGCACTGGGTGGAGTGACCGTTTTGCAGGCCATCAACGCCAGGACCATGAGGGACAACATTATCATCGTCACGATAAACCGTTTGTTCATCGAGTTGCCTTTCACACTGCTTCTGCCTGCTGGTGAGTACTGCATCTTAATGCCCCCACCAGCTGGCCGCGCATGTGAAATCTATCGCTTTTTGGCCTTGGATCAACAATAGCGCCCAGGCCGGGCTTGCGCGACAGATCTATATCACATGAAGCAGGTTCAGTATCACGAGGATGATCGCAATAACGATCAGAGTGTGAATCCAACTCCCGGTTTTCGGGAAGCTTGGACTGATGTTCCGACCGAAATAGCCGAGCAGCCACAGGACTACCAAAACTATGATGATGATCCACAGTAGCGACATGAGATTTCTCCTTTGAATGTTCTGAAATTTTATTGGAGCCACCTGGTTGGTTCACCAGTGGCAGTTGACCGTCAGGACGAACCTAACGGTCCGATGAGAAATTTCTCCGTTTTTAGATCGTTCTGATTGTTTCATCAGACTTCTGCCACTCCGGTCATGCGATAAATCACCGAGATGAGCATCTAGGGATGGAACACACCGGCATCCTTCAGGTCCTGTTCCGTCACGCTGAAAAAACTGATCAGCCGGCTGATGAAATTTCTGATGAACCGCAGCCCGGCTGAAAAACCTCTCAGCTGTTCATGCGTTTGACCAAGTGTGATGTTATTATTGTCCATTCAATCTCCACTCAAAATGAACCTCTTGATCTTGTGGCAGCGGCGCTGGCTGCGCAAATTGTTCATACCCTGCCAGGTTGATGCCATGCAGTTCCAGCAGCTGATTTCGATACCACAAATCAAACGGGAGAACCGAGGCGATGATCTGTCCCAAAGCCAGTGCCACATTGGGCGCCTCCAGGGTGGTCACCGCCGTTGCCCCAAAAGCAGTGTCTACCAATGCCAACCGTTCGCGCGTGATGCCCAGCCGCTGGCGTGATGCTTCGTACGTCTTTCGCCGAGAGCCGGATAATGCCTGGCAAAACCGCCGCCAGGCTTCCACTTTTCCAGCCAGAATGGGGAATGTGAGAACAATCCCAGACATTTGGGGCCTCTATATCTTTCGCTCTTTCAGTAAGATTACGAATAACACTCCTGTTAATGCTTCTTTTTACCAACTGGCTTTCTGTTGCTCGCTCAACAGGAAAAATGCCTTAGATGGCATCGTTAAGCGGGCTCAGCTCTTTCTAGAATTGCCATCCTCAGAAGGTGTTGGTTTGTCTGCCCGCTGCGCTGTAACCATCCGGTGGGAAAACCAGCCGATAACGGCTCCAGCAGTGAGCCATACAATGAAATTGATCAGATCCATTTCATTTCTCCTTTCAATGCTTATCAAACTAGCTAAAAAGCCTCTGGAAGGTTCACCGTCCGAACCGTATGTGTCGCAATGCTTGTCCATTCTGACTTCTCCCGGCATGAGGCTTATGTTCTAACCAGCATGGTCTATGCAGGTTTTGCACATAATTCCTATCTATTCATTTGCTTTTAGTTTCAGTATAATGGTGGAGAGTCTCAACAGCGTCACAAGGAGTAAATGTTGGCAGATCACTTGTTACCATTGCGGCTCTTAGCCCTTGGACCGCCCGAAGTGCGCCTCGGCGACAACCTGGTGACCTTTCCCACGCGTAAAACGCTGGCGCTGCTGATCTACCTGGCGATTGAGGCAGGGGCTCAGCCGCGTGAACACCTGGGCGCCCTGCTGTGGCCGGAAGCCAGCCCCGAGCGCAGTTATGCCAACCTGCGCAACACCCTCAGCCACCTGCAAACCGCCCTGCGCCAGGTTAGTGGTCAGACTCGATCATCTTACCTATTAGTCACCAACAATTCGCTGGGCTTGAATCCAGACGCCGACATCGACTTTGATCTTCGTACGATCGAGCATGCTTACTTGCTGGCGCGTACCGACCGCTCAAGCCGGACGCTGCCGGAGGGTTCGGCTAGTTTACCTTTTCTACAAACGGCCGCTGCCTGCCAGCGCGGCGCTTTTCTGTCTGGTTTTTCACTGGGCGATGCGCCTGGCTTTGATGATTGGACCGCCATCCAGCGAGAAATATGGCATCGCCGCCTGGGTTTGGTCCTCGACCGGCTGTCCGAAATCCAGTTTGCGCGCGGCGAGTTTTCCAGCGCCACAGAGACAGCTTCCCACTGGATTGCCCTGGACGCGCTGAACGAGGTGGCCTATCGCCGGAAGATGCGGGTGCACTTCTCAGCTGGCGAGCGTGGGCAGGCTCTGGAAACATATGCGTCCTGTCACGCCATAATGGCGGCGGAATTGGGCATCGAGCCCGACCCGGATACAGCTGGGCTGGCAGACCGCATCCGCACACAGGCGCGTCCGTTACATGCTCATCTTCGTCGCAGCACCCCCCAACCACGCCGCTCAGATACATCCCTTGCTTTTCTCGGAGATCTGTTTACCGGGCGCACCAGCGAGTACCAGGTGCTGGTTAATAGCTACGAGCGTGCCGCAGCCGGCCAACCTCAGCTTGTCGTGCTGCGCGGTGAGGCGGGAATAGGAAAAACTCGCCTGGCCAAGAAATTCTTAGCCTGGGCTGGCGCGCAGGGAGCTGAGCTGCTGCAAGGTGGAGCATTCGAGAGCGGCAGCCATCTGCCATTTCAACCCCTGGTAGATGCACTCCGGCTGCGGCTCGAACATGAAAACTCCCCCAAGGATTTACTGGGTGACATGTGGTGGCTCCCCCTTAGCCGTTTCCTGCCGGAATTGGGCCAGCGTGACCCAGGTTTGCCTCCAGCCTCAGAAGAGCGCCTTGATCCGGGACCACAAGTAACCCAGGCGCAGCTCTTCGAACCCCTCGTGCAATTAACCCTGCTGCTGGCTGGGCGAGCGCCATTGGTGTTGTTTGTGGATGATCTGCAGTGGACGGATAGTGCAACGCTGGATCTGCTGCAGTATGCCATCCGGCGCTGGCGAGACAGCGCGCTGCGCTCTTACAGTACAGCAATATCTTCAAGTTCTCCTTTATCTTCTGGCGGCCGGGTCTTGCTGTTAGTTAGCCTGCGCTCAGAAGCTTTGCATCCGATGACCCAACCCCAGCCAGGTGGCGGATTACCAGGCGGTCCGACAGGTTTGATCCAGTGGTTGACGAGTGTGGGGCGTGAGTTGACCCCGACCCATCTCGAGTTAGGACCATTAGCGGAACGGGAGACGGTGGAAATGGTGCGGTCAATTCTGGCTCCACCCGCCCCCGACTTCGCCCAATGGCTGTACGCGGAAACGCGTGGTCAGCCATTCTACCTGATGGAAACCTTAAGGGATTTGTTAGAACGTCGTGTGCTGAAACCCAAGCGGCGGGCAGAGGGGCGGTGGACCTTTGCAGTGGATGCAGAGCACGATCTTGGAAAAGCGGTCCGTGTCCCATCTACCGTCCATGCTGTGGTCCGCTCACGCTTAGACCGCCTCAGCCCCAATGCCTTCAGTCTGTTGGCGGGAGGAGCCGTGCTTGAACATCAGATCACGTTCGAGCGCCTGTGTGCTGTTTCCAATGTGATTGACGATCTGGCTTTGCCCGCCCTGGATGAATTGATCAGCAGCCGGCTTTTACTGGAAACGGTGCAGCCAGGCTTTGCCAGCGCGTACACCTTTACCAATGAAATGCTGCGCGACGTTGTGTATACCGAAGCTGGGGATGCCCGCCGGCGGCTATTCCACCAGCGGGCGCTTGAGGTTCTAGAAGCAGCGGGGGGCCCGGCGGCGGTGCTGGCCCATCATGCACAGGCCGCGGGGCTCTCACGGGCTGACTTCCGCCACAGCCTGTCTGCTGGACGAGAAGCCCTGCACATCGCGGCGGTGAGTGAGGCTATTGTTCATTTCGAGCACGCCCGCCAGATCGTGCAGGAGGCCTTACCATCAGAAATGCCTGGCAAAATGGATATAAGTGATCTATACCTGCAGCTAGGCCGGGTCTATGAATTGGGCGGTCAGACTGAAAATGTAATGGCGTTGGAGACTGAACGGAAAAATATTCTGAGCGAATAACCTCGCGCATACTCAGGGGAGCATTGCTGGATTAGTCTCTGGTTTCCCGCGCAGCCAACGCACGCTGTTCGAGCGGCACTGGGGGCAGATTCGTTCTGAATTTACTCCATAGTGGTCGTGCCACTGGTGCCCGCAGCGCACACAGGCAAAGGCCGCCTCCGTATTTTCGTCTCCTGGGCGGGATGTGCGCGGGCTGGGCGTCTTGACGCCCGCCAGGGCTGCCTGGGTCTGCGCCAGCTCGTTGCTGGTGACGCTCTGGCGCCTTTTTTCCGCTTCAACCATCGTGTTCTGCCAGCGCGCCCCTTCGGCTGCCGAGCACCATTCCAGCATCAGCCGTCCAGGTCGCATGCCTGCCTTCTCCAAACCATCCCACAAGCCATCCATGCGCCGTGTGGTATTGCGGTTGGCGTCCAGGTAATGGCAGTCCACGTAATGGCAGCCGGAAACCAGCACTACCGGCGCCCCCTTCTGGAAAGCGTGCCAGACAAATTCGGGACTGACCCGCCCGGAGCACATCGTGCGGATGATGCGCGCGTTAGGTGGGTAAGCCAGGCGGCTCACCCCCGCGGTGTCCGCCCCGGCATACGAGCACCAGTTGCAAGCAAAGGTAACAACCTTCTCTTGTGGATCCTGCTCAAGGATAGCATCGATCTGGGCGAAGATGGCCTGGTCGGAGAAGTGGCGCATCATGATCGCCTCAAACTTACACTCTGCTGCGCAGGTGCCGCATCCCGCGCACGCCGCGCTGATCACCCGGGCAACCTGCTTCTTCTCCCATTGGATAGCACCAAACGGGCATACCCCGGCACAGATGCCGCATTGCTTACATAATGTCTCATCGATGACTGCGGTGATCGCCTCCACTGCAAAGCGGCTCTTGTTCAGTAAAATGGATGCCCGGGAAGCCGCCGCGCTCGCCTGGGTGACGCTTTCTCGCACATCTTTCGGGCTTTCTACCGCCCCGGCAATGAAGACTCCCTTGGTGGGGGTATCTACCGGGCGCAGCTTGGGATGCGCCTCTTTCAAGAAGCCGCTAGGTGATTTCGACAGGCTGACCATCTGGCGGACGGCTTCGGTGGTCAAGGCAGGGGTAGCTCCCACCGCCAGCACCAGCAGGTCGACTTCATGCGTTTCCAGGGCATTGAGCGTGGTGTTCTCGACCACCATCCGTAGGTTGCCGGTAGCCGGGTCTTCGCATACTTCCCCCGGCAGCCCGCGAATATAGCGCACACCGCTGCTCTTGCTGCGCTGCAGCAACTCTTCAAAGCCTTTGCCAAAGGCGCGCAGGTCCATGTAAAAAACGGTGCTTTCAATCTCGGGGTAGTTGTCTTTCAGGTATTGTGCTGCCTTGATCGTATTCATGCAGCAGACGTTGGAACAATATGGGTTGCCGCGCTCGGGATTGTGGGTGCGCGAGCCGACGCACTGTACGAAACCAATCCGCTGTGGCTGTTTGAGATCGCTCGGGCGGCCCAGGTGCCCCAGCAGCGGACCGCCGGTCGAGAGCAGCCGTTCCAACTCCAGGCTGGTCACCACATTGGGGAAGCGGGTATAGCCATACTCATCCAATGCCGTGGGATCGTACACATCCATCCCGGTGGCGACGATGATCGCCCCCACCTCCACATCCAGCAGTGCATCCTTCATTTCGAAATCGATGCATTTCTTCTCACACGCTTCAATGCACTTGCCGCAGGCGATCGGATTTTGCCCCAGGCATTCTTCATTGTTGATCAGGTACGCCGCAGGAACCGCCTGGGGGAAGGGGATGTACACCGCGTGGCGTGTGCCCAGGCCTATCTGGTATTCGTCCGGTGCGACAGTCGGGCAGACCGCCGCACAGTTGCCGCAGGACGTGCACTGTTTTTCGTCCACAAAGCGCGCTTTTTTACGGATGCGCACCTTGAAATTGCCCACATAACCCGAAACATCTTCAACCTCAGAGTAGGCCAGCAGTTCGATTTTGGGATGTCGACCGACATCCATCATTTTGGGGCCGAGAATTCAGATGCTACATTCGATATCCGGGTACACTTTGTCCAACTGCGCCATGATCCCGCCGATGGACGGTTTTTTCTCCACCAGGTAGACCATATGCCCGGCATCCGCCAGGTCCAGCGCTGCCTGGATGCCTGCCACCCCGCCGCCAATTACCAGCGCGGCATCTGTCACCGGGATTTGCTCTTCATCCTGGGGGTAGAGCCAGCGGGAGCGAGCCACCGCTACTTTGACGATGTCCTTTGCTTTCCGGGTCGCCGCTTCCCGGTCTCCCGGCGTCACCCACGAGCAGTGCTCACGGATGTTCGCCATCTCCAGCAGGTATGGATTGAGTCCCGCGCCCTGGATGCATTTTCGGAAGATCGCCTCATACGATGCAGGTGAGCAGGAGGCAACCACCACCCGGTTGAGATTCTGCTCGCGGATCACCCGGCGGATCTCCTGCTGACCCGGTTCGGCACAGGTGTACTTATTCCGCACCGCCACCACCACATCGCTCAGACCGGATGCGAACTGGCGCACCGATTCGGTATCCACCGGTCCGGCAATATTCGAGCCGCAATCACACACAAACACACCGATACGTAGATTATCACTCATGGGCAGACAGATCCTTTCGCTAAAAATATGTTCCAACAGGTGTCACTCAGGTAGCATTCCTGCTACCAATGTGGTCAAATCACGGATTTGGATGTCAATCTGCTCGCCCAGGATCGGATCTTCCTGGGCACATTTAAAGTGGATCTGGCACTTGAGGCAGGTTGTGACCAGCACCTCTGCACCGGTCGCTTTCGCCTCCCTCAGCCGGTCCACCTGGATACTCTTGCTTACCTGGCCGCAGGCTCGCCAGCAGCTCGTACCGCAGCATAAGCTGGCATTGCGGTTTCGTTGCATCTCTCTCAGCTCCAGGCCCAGGTCAGTCATTACTTTTCGTGGAGCATCGTAAATCCCCAGGTGGCGTCCCAGGTGGCAGGGGTCCTGATAGGTGACCTGGGATCCGAGATGCGTGTTCTGGGATAGATCAACCAGGTTTGCATCTGCCATAAGTTGAGAGATGTGCAGGATTTCCATCCCATGTGCGCTAACCAGTTGGGGATAGTCTATCTTCAAGGTGCGGGTGCACTCAGGGCAGGTGGTCACCACACGTTTCACGCCCCTGGCCTTGAGTCTTTCAATGTTGAGGGCTGCCAGCTGGCGAAATGTCTCCACATCGCCTTCCCAGAGCTGATCGTGTCCACAGCATACCTCATCCTCCAGAACTTGCGGTTTGATGCCTATATAATTCAATATCTTAACCGCCGCGCGGGCGATTTTTACCCCTTCAAAGTTAATCTTCTTAAATAACGGATCGTAATAGGGCAGGCAGCCGGTGAAATACACTGTATCGGAGGTTTCGGAAGTTTTCAGATCGCCGGTCAGCCAGCTCAGCCGGTTCTGGCGCAGGCCCGGGCTGGTCATCATCCGTCCCCAGGTCTGGATCGTCTCGCTGTGCGAGCAATCCCCAAAACGGTCATGTATGCGCGCCAGGCTGCGTGCCTCCCGGATGAACTCCACAAAGTGAACATCTGACGGGCAAAGCTCTGTGCAGCGTTTGCAGATCAGGCATGACCAGAAGAGAGGCTCATCCATCATATCGTCGGTCCGCCCCTGGATGGATTTCTCGATCATCGTGCGTGGGCTGGCATAGTGGCGTGTTTCCCAATGGGTGATGGGACACACTGCGCTGCATTTACCGCAATCCAGACAGGCCCAGGCGCGGTTCTCTTGGATGATTTCTTGCAGCGTATTCATTGCTGCGCCTGGCTCCCGTTCAACCCGGATACAAAGTCTTTTACCTTCAACACGAAATCTTCTCCCTCACCCGCCGCCACCCAATCCAGCCTGAGCTGTTCATCCTGGTAGCCCAGCACTGTTGCCAGGCCTTTCGCCTCTGCAAACACTTCCTCCACCCGCCGGTTGCCGAATTCGAAGTGACAGTTCCCGGCGGGGCAGCCCAGCAGGAGAACCCCGCTGGCGCCTTTCTCAAAGGCTTTCAGGATGACGCCCGGGCTGATCTGCCCCAGGCACATCACCTTGATCGGGTAGACATTGGCGGGATAATGACGGCGTTCTACCCCGGCAGTCTCCAGCCCACTGTAGGCATTCCAGTTGCAGGTGAATACGATGACTTTCGGATTGGTCATTTACATTGTCTCCTCATACAGCCGAGGTTCACTCAATAAAGCGCTAAGCATGGCATCAATTTGTGCATCGGTGGAGTAGCCTGCGGTGATCGCTCCAGAAGAGCAGTGTACTGCGCATACGCCGCAGCCCGTGCAGATGATCGGATCAATCCAGCAGGCTCGCCGTCCTTCGATTTCAATCATTCCAGGAGCGCCAAATTCACATATCTCGACACAGGTGTTGCATGCCCGGCAGCGGGCAGGATCGACCACCGAGGCGATCGGCAGGCGGTTGCTGATCCGGCCCAGCCATGCCAGGGCGCGTGCCGCGGCAGCAGCACCGGCTGTTTCTGGGTCCTGATCTGGTGGGCAGATGAATATCCCCGGGCGGTGCGTCTCCACACCACCCCAGGTCTGTCGCTGGCGGGGGCGTTGGGTTTCCTGTCCAAACACTGCTGCCAAACCTTCTGCCTCTTGCTCATCGCGGGGGGCTAAAACCAGCACCGAGCTGCGATAAAAGCCGGTCGCCCCGTTGCCCAGCGTGACCAGGTATTGTCCGTAGAGTCGTTGAATCTTGGCTGGCTGGTTTCGGACCACCCGCGCTGCCACGCCCAGGCCGCTCAGGATCCCCTGGCAGGCTAAACCAGCATCGCCGTTGCCCAGGATAAGCGCTGAGCGCTCGATAAAAGGCGCGTCCATCGGCCAGGCTGGGGCAGCAATGGATCGCGCCACCGAGGCTTCTACCAGCGCCGCCGCTTTCGCCGTTGCCGCCAGGGGATTGTCGGCATGCACCCAGGCGCATTGCTCGCGGATGTTGACGCACACATATCTCACCGGTCTGGCAGTGTTGCGCAGTGCAGAATGGGTGAACAAGCCCAGGTTATCCTTGCAGCGCAGGCGTTGGTGGGTGCAGCTGTAGCACACCTGGTCAACCGAACAGCACGGGCAGGCTGCCAGCACCACCCGGTTCAGTTGGTGAACCTCGATTGCAGTGTTGATCGTTTGTGCCGCTTCTGGCGAGCACGAAAATGGCAGCACCTGGGTATAAGCCACTTCGGGTAAACTCGCTGCATGCGCAGCAACCGCCTGTGTATCCACGATGCGGGAAATCACTTCCCCACACTGGCAAATGAACACCCCCACGCGGATCGGTGCCGCTGTCAGGGGTGGCAGAGGGGCTCCCAGAGGAGATTTGAGTGTTTCATCATGGGGTGATCCGTTCCCCAAAACGAACATCACCTGCGCTGCGGCTGCTGAACCCCGCAAGGCGCTGTCGGGTGGCAGGTGGTAAAATCCCTTGCGCTCCAATGACCCTTCTTCCTGCTCAAATTGCGCCAATGTAGCAGAAAATACCCCGGATGGTGCTTCATCTGAATAGAGAATAGCCCCGATATCCAGCTCAACGAAGGTTTCCTGTTGTTCGTGATTGATCGCCCCAGTTTTACAGGCATGCACACAAGCCATGCATTCGCTGCAAGGCCCACACGCCAGGCAGCGCTGCGCTTCAGCTACCGCTTGTTCAGCAGTGAAGCCCAGCTCTACTTCATTAAACGTGCTGATTCGCTGCTGCACTGGGATGGTGGGCACGGGGATGCGCGGTCTGTGTGCCAGCTCTGCTTCGCTCATTGCCCGCCGTGAGGCAGCCATGGCGCGCGCATCTACGACAGTCTCGTGCAGAGGCTGACCGCGCAGGTATGCATCGATGGCGGCAGCTGCCTGCTTGCCCATCCCAATTGCTTCGATCACAACCATCTTATCCCGGGTAACCGCATCCCCGGCAGCAAACACACCCGGTCGGTTAGTCATGAAGCTTACGTCAGCAACATTGATGCGTTTATCGCGGGTGATGGCAATCCCATCCTGCTGCGCCAGGAAACCCAGATCAGGATTTTGCCCGATTGCCAGGACAACCAGGTCCACATCGATCACAAATTCGCTGTTTGCAATGGGCACCGGCCTGCGCCGGCCGCTGGCATCTGGTTCACCCAGCTTCATCCGCATGCATTCCAACCCACTGACCCCGTTCTCTTCATCACCTAGCGCGCGTTCTGGCGCCACAAGGTATTCTATTTTTACGCCCTCTTGCTCAGCCTCTTCGATCTCTTCGGGCATGGCAGGCATCTCAGCCCGTGTGCGCCGGTACAGGATGCGCACATCTTTGACCCCCAGGCGGACAAGTGCTCGTGCGGCGTCCATGGCTGTGTTGCCGCCACCCAGGATCGCCACCCGTGTGTCCGGTCCATATCGCAGCACCTTGCGCACCTCGGCTGTGTATTTAGCGGCCTGCTTTGGCTTGGAATCCTCTAGCTGCTGGGATAAATTGATCGCTTTCAGCAGCTCGATACCATGCACCACCCCTGGCAGCTCTTCTCCAGGAATGTTGAGAGACTGGCTCTGGTGTGCGCCAACCGTCAGGCAGATAGCTTCAAAACCCATGGCAAATAAATCGTCCAGCGTATAGTCACCGCCAGAGCCGATGGATGTGTTCAACTTCAGAGTAATGCCTAGCTCCAAGATATGCTGGTATTCGCGTTCAATTACTTGGCGCGGCAGGCGGTATTGTGGAATGCCAACTGCCATCATGCCACCGATCACCGGCAGCTTCTCGAAAACCGTGACCCGGTATCCAAGGCTTGCCAACCGTTCTGCCACCACCATGCCGCTCGGTCCGGCTCCGACAATGGCAACCTGCTTGCCTTCGGCTGCAGCACGCTTGATTTGTTTTTTTAGTTCCCGCGTCATTTCTGATCTTCGTGTTCAATTCCCAGTCGGACACAAAGCGCTTCAGCAATCGTACTGCCACCGCCTTATCGACTTCTGCCCGGCGGCAGTTAAACTCACAGGGATGGGTGCACACCCGACCGCAGATCCCGGGGAAGGGGATCGCTTGGCGGATCAGGTCGATCGCCTCCTGGAATCGCCCTTGGGCGATCAGGGCAATGTAACCCTGGACATGGATACCGCCTGGGCAGGTATTGGCGCAGGGCGCTTTACCATCTTTCATAATCGCTGCACACCCAGGCTGTCCGTCGATGAAGATCACCTTGCGAGGTGTCGCACCTGAGGCTGCATCAGGCTGGACCACCGGGCAGGCTGCGATGCAATCGCCGCAGGCGGTACATTTCGCGATATCAACATAGCGGGGATGCCGGCGCAGCTCAACTTTGTAATCGCCAGCTACGCCTTCGATCCGGCTGAGGCGGGCATTGGTCCATACGTGGATGTTTGGCTGGCGTGTAATTTCCAGCAAGCGGGTGTTCAACAAGTGCTTTGGAACGTTGGTATTCCCATGATCGTGCAGGAACGGAGATGCCTCAACCAGGTGTACCTGGTACCCTGCTTCAGCCATGTCCATGGCGGCTTGTAGCCCTGAGATATTGCTGCCGATGATAAGTGCGTCTTTGTTCACAAGGCGTTTCCTTTTCTAACCGTTAGAAAATTTATCCTAAGATGGCGCTCAACATGGCGTTGATCTGGTTATCTGTCGAGCATCCTGCGGAAATTGCGCCGGACGGGCATTGGGCTGCACAGGTACCGCAGCCGGTGCAGATTGCTGGATCGATCCATGAAGTGTAGCGCCCGTTTACATTTACCAATCCTGGTGCACCATATTCACAGGCAGCCACACAAGTTTTACAAGCCCGGCAGCGTTCCGGATCTACAACCGCCGCGATTGGAGAACGGCTTTCCATGCGCCCCAACCAGGCGGTAAGCCGCGCCGCGGCTGCCGCACCGATGATTTCCGGGTCGACAGCCGGATCACAATAGAAAACCCCGGGCCGGTGTGTCTCCAGCCCACCCCAGGCTGGATGCACTGTGGGGCGGCGTCTCTCTCTGCCAAACGCGATTGAGATTTGTTCTGCTTCTTGTGCGTCACGAGGAGATAACACCAGGGCCGAAGCCTGATAAGGCGGCATTTCCGTCAGTTGATGATCGAGACTGACTATATATTGCCCGCCAGCCCGCTGCACCAGGGTTGGAATGGCTTTGAGCTGTTGGACCGTGACCCCATAGCTCTCAAGGGATTGGCGGCAAACCAAACCCGCAGCTCCATTGCCCAGGATGATCGCTGATCGGGCAATGGAAGGGACGCCGACCAGATTGATCGGGGCAGCCTGCACCCTGGCAACTGCTGCCGCCACCATTGCGGAGGCTTTGGCGGTTGCTGCTTGAGGATTATCAGCATGTACCCGTGCGCACTGCTCGCGGATGTTCACCAATTCCAGCCTGGCCACTTGTGCTGCACTGGAGGATGTGGCTGTGTTGCCTGCCATCGGAGCAAACAATCCCAGGTTGCTTTTGCAGCGTACCCGCTGGTAGGTACAGCTGTAACATACCTGGTCCATGGGACAGCATGTGCATCCGGCCAATACCAGCCGGTTCAGGTGATGCGCTTCCACCGCCGCACAGATCACCTGGCTGGCGTCTGGCGAGCATGAGAATGGCAATTCCTGAGTGTAGACAACGTTGGGCAGTTGTGCGGCTTGCTGGCGCACTGCCTGGGTATCGATCACCTGGGAAATTGTTCCCCCGCACTGGCAAATGAAGACACCCGTACGACCGGTTGCCACGGTTGACTTCAGGTTTTGCGGTGCAGAACTCACTCGGCGCCTATCAACCAGGATAGCAAGTGCATGCGCCGCAGCCATGGAACCCAACATGGCGCTATCAGCAGGCACATGGAAGCACCGCTGGCGATCACTTGTTTCAATAATGGGAAGGGTATCCTCTGCCCAGATTATTGCACCGACATCCAGGGATTGGTGGCTTGGGCGCATCTCGTGATCGAGCGCTCCCCGCGGGCAAGCTGCCTGGCACTCCAGACATTCTGAGCAATTGGCGCAACGCAGGCAGCGCCCGGCCTCAGTCAATGCCTCTTCCTCTGTCAGGGTCAAATCCACTTCGCGGAAGTTGTGAATCCGGTCTTCGATTGGAATGCTGGATATTTCAACTCGCTGTTGTGTTAAGACACCACCCTGGCGAATCCTTGCCTGGATCTGCTCGTCACTAAGCCGGACAGCGGGTGGTAAGGCTGAGGCATGAGCGCCCTCATGGCCGCGCAAATAATGGTCAATGCTAAGCGCGACATTGTGCCCTTCTTTTATGGCATCGACCACAAAGAAGGTTACCCCGCGGTGCACATCACCGGCGACAAAGACGCCAGGCAACGTGGTCATCATCGCTTCATCGCTCTGGATACCGACCGGGAAGCGAGTGTTGATGCTGCCATCTTGAGGCAGGAAAGAGAAATCCGGACCTTGACCAATTGCCCAGATGATCAGGTCAGCGGGCAGCACATGCTCACTCCCGGGGATCTCCTCGAAATTTGGGCGACCGCCTTTGAAGCCATGGAAGACGATCTCGACGCAGTGCACCCCCACAATCCTGTCACCCTTCACGACTATTTCTTTGAATGTGCGCCCGGGTCGGATTTGAACGCCCTCTTCTTCGGCGACGGCAACTTCCCATTCGAAGCCTGGCATTTCTCCACGCGGCTCTAGGCAGGCCATGCACACGCTTTCAGCGCCCAGGCGCAGTACGGTGCGCGCCGTATCCAGGGCAACATTGCCTCCACCCAGCACTACCACTTTTCTGCCTGCCAGATCCATCTTTTCACCCAGGCGGACACGGCGCAGCACATTCAGGCTGAGCCAGTTGTCGGGATGGTTAGAGTTTCGGATTGGCAGTTTCTTCGCCGAGTGCGCGCCGGTAGCGATCAGCACCCCATCGTAGCCGTTTGCCAGCAAACCGGGGATATCATCTACCCTGGTTTCCAGTCTCAATTCCACCCCCTCATCAATAATTTGCTGGATCTCCCAATCCAGCAAATCGGTCGGCAGGCGGTGCGGTGGAATGCCCACCCGCATCATCCCACCCGCCACGGGCAGCGAGTCGAATACGGTGACGCCGTGTCCCAGGCGAACGAGATCAAGAGCGGCGGTCAACCCGGCTGGCCCGGCACCAATGATGGCGATTTTCTTTCCGGTGGGTTCGGGGTGATGTTTGAAGGGCGTGCCCACCAGTGATTTGTTGTTAAACGCTGGCAGCTCGTTACGATGGGCATACGCCCAATCGGCTACGAAGCGCTTAAGACCCATGATGTTGACCGCCTCATCATAGCCGCCACGCGTACAGGCGTCTTCACAGCGGTGGTTGCACACGCGACCGCACACCGATGGGAAAGGATGCTCGCGGCGGATCGCCCAATAGGCATCGGCATAGCGTTTCTGGCGGATCAATGCGATGTATCCCTGAGCGCGCTGTCCGACCGGACAAGCATCTCGGCAGGGAGAGATGCCCAGCTTATCAATTGTCATACAGCCCGGTTGTCCATCCAGGTAAATTGCTTTCCGTAGCCCACCTTTACCCGGCAGGTCGATGGGGCAGACAGCGGTGCATTCACCGCAGGCAGTACATAACATTAGATCCACATAACGAGGCTGGTGGCTCAGGGTGACATGAGAGCTTCCGGCTTCTCCTGCCTTGTGCTCGAGGGTCGTATTCGTCCATGTGTGGATGTTGGGGTGCTTGATGATTTCCAGGAGGCGAGAATTCCACACGTGTTGGGGAATATCAACAGCATTTGCACTGCCCAAAAAGGGGGAGGCTTCAACCAGGTGAACCTCGATTCCTGCGTCAGCCAGATCCAATGCTGCCTGGATGCCAGCCGCTCCACTGCCAATGATGAGTGCGCTTTTATCCACGGGATAATTCCACACCTTTCTCAAAGCCGATATCGAACACCTTCAAATTCATCTCGGTCATCTTGCTCGGCACCGATTCCGCAACCGACTGGCGCATCGCTTCTCGGCTGACCACACCAACAATACCGGTCCAGAATCCGAGCATCACCGTGTTGGCGGCCCGGTTGCTGCCTGCTTGCTCGGCAATTTGGGTAGCCGGGATTCCGTAAGTCGTAATATCGGTGCGATGGTCAGTGGGTAGCTCCACCAATCCATCATCGATCAGAAGTGTGCCGCCCGGTGATAAGGTCGGGGCATACTTGGCGTAAGCTCCCTGGGACATGATGATCAGGCTGGTGGGCTTGATCAGGTGAGGGTGATGGATGGGGTTACTGGCAATGATCACTTGCGACCCGGCAGCGCCACCGCGCGCTTCGGGGCCATAACTCTGGGTGAAGCAGGCTTCCAGCTTGTCATATAGGGCGGCGGCCTGTCCGATGATCCTACCTGCACTGATGACCCCCTGACCTCCAAAACCACCCAATTGTACTTCTGTGCGCGGCACAATGTCAGTGCGGGGGGGGAGCTGCTGGCGGTCGTCAAGGTTATTCTTCTCTCCCAGCCAGGCTTTATCGGCTTGGGCAGCCAGGTGGTCTATGGCTGCCTTGAGATCGGGCTTGGGAGCGTCCAAAAATTTTCCCTCAGTGATCTCGGTGATTTCACCCTTTTCGTTCACCGTCACATGGGCGTCTTTGGGATGTGTGCCGTTGGCAGTCTGGCCGATTTTTTGGTAGTGCTTCATGATCTCCAGGCCGCGCCGGGACAATTTTTCTGGATCCAGCCCTCGTCCTTCCTGATTCCAACGCGCGTATGCGGTAGAACAGGGTGCAATTACCTCCACGAAACTGAAACCAGGATGCATTAACGCCTCTCGCAGCGTCCATTCCAGCTGCCGGGCGTGAAGTACCGTCCAGCGGGCTACGAAGGATGCGCCACTGGCAGCAGCCAAATAAGGCAGGTTGAAGGGATACTCGAAGTTGCCGTATTGCGCTGTGACCGCCCGGGCATCGTGGGGGGTTGTCGGCCCGACCTGCCCTCCGGTCATGCCGTAGTTGAAGTTGTTCACGCAAACCACCGTGATCTCCAGATTGCGGCGCGCAGCGTGGATGAAATGGTTCCCACCAATGCCAGCGATATCGCCATCTCCGGAGAGCACAACCACCTTAAGCTCTGGGTTTGCCAGTTTGAGTCCGGTGGCAAAGGGTAATGCCCGCCCGTGGGTGGTATGGAATGAATCCAGGCGTACGTAACCAGCAATCCGACCGGTGCAGCCAATTCCGGAGACTACTGCTACCTTATCAAGGTTCAACCCGCGATTCTTTTCCAGCCATTGCAAAGCGCCGATAAAAGTCGTCAGCGCGGTGCCCAGTCCGCAGCCCTGGCACCAGATGTGGGGCAGCCGTTCCCCACGCAATAAATCGTCCATGGGGTGTAAGCCGGTTACCCAATCGCTTTCTTCAGGGCATTCGTAACCCAACAATCTCAACCGCTCGCTGCGGTGCATCTCTTCTTCGGGCATCTCATGCTCCTCATTCGTCTGCTGACTGGCTCGAGTTGATCGAACGCCGCTTGCTGAAATGAGCGGGTCGGCCGGCTGCCTGCCGGATGACATTCAGCACATAATCTGGTTCCAGGATGTCCCCCCCGGGAAGGTTTGCGCCCCATACCTGAGCCTGACCGGCTGCACAGCGTTCAACCTCTCGGGAGATCTGCCCCAGGTTGATCTCAGGCACCACGAAGGCGCGTATGCCCTTCGCCAATTGGCGGATGCGCTCCTCAGGGAAAGGCCAGACCGTGATCAACCTGAGATACCCCACCCGGATACCTTCTCGCTGCGCCAACTCGATAGGCCACAAGGAGGTGCGGGCGGAAATCCCGTAAGACACCACGACTACCTCGGCATCCTGCAGATTGTGTTCCTCTACTTGGATGATATCGCTCCGGTGGGCAGTGATTTTCTCAACCAGGCGAGTCACGTTCCATTCATGGGCGATGGCGTTCATCGCCGGGTAGCCCCGCTCATCGTGGGTGAGTCCGGTAACGTGGATCCGGTAGCCTTCACCTGCCGCAACCATCGGGGAAACATAACCGTTGCCGCCCTTCGGGCTGTCGCGGAAGATGCGGAAACGGTCCGGCTCTACATCTCCCTGGTGCACCTGAGGACGGTTGATGATCTCGATGGACTCCTGCGGAGGAATGATCACCTTTTCGGTCATGTGACCTACCTCAGCATCAGCCATCACCAACACCGGTGTGCGGTACTTTTCTGAAAGGTTGAAGGCGCGGATGGTCAGGTCAAAGAATTCTTGAGGCGAGGTTGGGCACAGTGCTATGATTTCATAATCACCGTGAGACCCCCAACGAGCCTGCATCATATCCTGCTGCCCGACCAGGGTTGGCAAGCCAGTCGAGGGACCACCTCGCTGAACATTCACCAGCACACAGGGTGTCTCTAACATGATGCCCAGGCCGAGGTTTTCCATCATCAGCGAAAAACCAGGCCCGCTGGTGGCTGTCATGGATTTTGTGCCAGCCCAGGATGCACCTAAGATGGCATTCATCGATGCTAACTCATCTTCCATTTGGATATAGACACCATCGACCTGCGGCATCCGTACTGACATACGCTCCGCAATCTCGGTTGCTGGGGTAATGGGGTAACCAGCGAAGAAACGACAGCCTGCCAGGATGGCTCCCTCCGCACAGGCATGGTCACCCAACATGAAGTGCTCACCGGTCAACATCCCCTTGAGCTCATTCATCGCTTCACCTCCCCCGAGCGAGCCTGGGTTACCCTATCCGGCGATCGTTCCCCGCCATCCTCTACGTATATGGCGAAATCGGGGCAGAGTAGAGCACACAGACCACAATTGACACAGTTAGAGTCATCCAGGATTTCAGGAGGATGGTATCCCCGGGAATTTGTATGTATTGCCATTCTGATGATGCTCTTTGGGCAAAACTCCACGCAGAAGCCGCATCCCTTGCATCGTTCTTCGATCACATGAACAATGCCATGCGGTACTTTTACCCGATCTCGATCCAGCGGTTGTCTCCAATAAGTCACGGCTTCTCCTTAGAAGTGATTAAAAGGCTCTATCCTGGATTATGTAAACTCTGTTCGTGTTCTGCCCGCCTGCGCATCTCGTCCCGTAGGGCTTTGGCATCAGGGCCGATAAAGAACAGGGCACCCAGGTAAAAAATAAAGCATAAAATCCAGGCTGTGATACACACCGATAGGATGGCAGTTTGCTTTGTGGTTGCCAGGGCGATCGCGCCTGCCAGCGTGGGTGCCAGTGCCGCGCCGCTGTTCTCGATAAAATATTCCACTGATTGGGCAGTGGATCGCACCTCTGGAAGTGTCACATCAAAAACTGTGGCGATCACATTCGGCGAAGAGAAGGGCATGAACAGAGCTGTCAGGCACATCCAAACGAAGAACATACCGCGATCTTCGATGGGGGTCAGCAGTGCCAGCAACATGAACAGTGCTCCCATGATCACCCCGATGCTGGAGATAATGATGCGTCCTTTGACTGTTCTCTTGAATAACCAATCCCCAAGAGAGCCTCCAACCACATAGCCTCCCGCCAGGATAATGATGATGGGTGCCATGGTCATCAATACTGCATTTTCGTCGTACCCACGTTCGAGTTGAAGATAACCGAAGAAGAAAAATGTTATCACATTCCAAGGGAACACACCCGCAAATCCTTGTAGGTAAACAAACCACATGGTTTTCTTCTTGAAAATTTCTTTGGCTGCCTGCCAGGAGAAACGGATCTGGGTGATTTCCTGCATCCCTTCGAACTCTGGTTCAGCTTTACCGCGTGGCATTTCCTTCACCCCGAAGAAGATGACCACGGCAATTACCAGACCTAATGTACCGGTGATATAGAATACCGAGCGCCAACCACCGATCATCGGAGCTACCATCAACGCCAGGATCATCCCCACCAGGTACCCAATGGGTTGCGAGAACTGCATCAACCCGTAGACTTTGCCCCTAACGCGCGGGGTGAAGTAATCTGCCACCAGGCTGTACATACCAGGATAAGAAGAGTCATCGATCCCGGTCGAGGAACGGGTAACCAGGAATTGGGGGTAGGTTTTTACAATAGAGCTGAGCCAGGTTGTTGTCCCCCAGATTAATGAGGCCAGCGCCAGCAGTTTCGCCCGGGAAAACCGGTCGCTGAGATACCCCCAAACCGGGTACAACAAAGTCGCCACAATCAGCGCACCAGAATTGATCATTCCCCATTGCAAGTCGTTCAAGTGAAAAGTGTCACTGATGGATGCCTGCATCGAGCCGATCATAAGCTTATCGGTCTGATGCAGGAGCATGAACAGGAAGAATATCACAATAACGAAAATGCTATACGAGCGGCTGGTTTTCATAGGAGATTTTTTGGGTTCCTTTTTCGTATGTGTGATCTACATTGGTTTTAGTAACTGATATATGTCAGGATAATCCAGATTTCAAAAGTGATGAACAGCGCCGGGCGACTAATATTGCCCGGCGCTGGTGTGGGGTTATTTGCATAGATCGATTGCCGCACACAGTCGATCGTAATGGCAATTTTGGTCGAGCAATGCCTTGAATTGCTCCAGCTTATTGGATTGCCCTAAATGGGTCCTGCCAAAAGTGCGTTCTATCTTTTCAATCGTCTCCATTGTGTTATTGTGTACCAACAGGATGGGGACGCCGAACTCATTCGCCTGTTTGACCACCAGAGGGCTGGGGCGTAGATTTCCGGTCAGGATCAGACATGTGGTTGATGTTTCCAGGGCAGCCAGCTGGATATCGGTGCGGTCGCCACCTGTGATCACGGCCTTGTTGGCATATTTACGGAAACGGCTGAGGGCTGCTTCAGCGGTCATTGCACCAACAGTAAGATTTTCGACCAATGCGTTGGGTCGGGTGACCTTGGTCAGCAATTCAGGCTCTAGAATTTCGATCAATTCTCCCAGAGTCAGGGCAGCCAACCCACGTACCTCCGGGAGGATACCGAAAACTGGGATACCGCGCTTTTCGATAAATGGGACGGCTACTTCATGGATAAATTGAGTCGCCTCGGTTGGAACACGATTGATAAAGATGCCGCACATGGCTTCTCCCAGCCGGGCCTTTGAAGCCAGGATGTCATCGAGCATGCGCACTTCTTCGCGGTATTTGATCACCACCAGTACCTGGCTGCCAAGCTCGTGAGCCACCTGGACGGTCGGCAAACCGACCACATAGCCTTCCCTCAGACTTGCACCGCCTTCCAACAGGAGGACATCGGTATCTTCGCCTGATTTTTGGGCAGCCTGTTTGACCAGCTGCATTAAATCTGTGGGGTCAGTTTCAATCAGGCGGGCGCGTAGGAACTCACTGGATAGCACAACGGGCGAAAGCTCCCAGGGCTGCGCCGATAGTCCAAGCACATCTTTAACGAAAGCGGCATCTTCATCCGCAATGTGTTCGCCTACTCGCCAGGGCTGCAAGCTCAACGGCTTAAGATACCCAACCCGGTAGCCCTCCGCCTTGAGATGTAGACCCAGGGCCAGGCAGGTGGCGGTTTTTCCGGAAAAGCGTTCAACCGAAGTAATGTAAAGGGATTTCATGGGTTTCTCCTGAGCATATAATATCCAGTTCTGATTTAAAGATCAAGCGCATATCGATTGCCACTGCGCCTTGGCCTTCCTGGTAGACCATCAGGGGATTGATATCCAGTTCAGTGATTTCAGGAAAATCTTGTACCAGTTGGCTGATGCGCAGCAGCGTGTCTAGGATTGCGGCTTTGTCTGCGGGTGGTTGTCCGCGCACCCCATCCAGTAGCGCATGGGCACGGATCTCTCCCAACATTTCTTCGCCTTCCTGGCGCGAAAATGGAGCAACACGGAAGGTGACATCTTTGAGGGTTTCAACATAAATGCCCCCCAGTCCGAAGGTGATCAGGGGCCCGAATTGAGGGTCGCGGTTCATCCCAACCAGAACCTCCAGGCCACCCGGTGGAGCCATTTCTTGAACAAGGCAGCCCCAGATGCGCGCCTCTGGTACATAACGTTGCGCCCGGTATATCATCAGTTCGAAAGCATCCCGTACATCACTGGCATTACTTAGACCCACTTTCACACCACCCACATCGGTTTTATGCAAGATGTCAGGGCTTGCGATTTTTAACACCACTGGGAAACCAATCTGGGAGGCGATTTGAATAGCCTTTTCAGGTGTGTCAGCAATTTCAGATCGTGGAATACTCAACCCATAGGCTTGCATGATCGAACGCGCCTCAAAATCTCCAATGGAAAGGCGACCTTCAGCCCGGACCTGATCAAAAACCTTCTGTACGGTGGGACGATCGACCTCGAATTCCTTGTACTCAGGAACCGGTTTCGCCCTTACCTGCCGGTACTCACTCATCGCCCGAAACGCATTGGAGGCTCGTTCGGGGAAGGGGTAGTTGGGGACACCCTGGGCGGTAAGCACATCGATGCCGGCCTGGATACGGGCTTCACCCATGAAGCAGGCTAACACGGGCTTGTTGCTGTTTTTGGACACATCGCATACTGCCTGGGCAGTTGCCTCGATTTCCGTCATTGCCTGCGGGGTGAGCAGCACCAGGATGCCGTCTACATTCGGATCAGCTTCCACCTGGTCGAGTGCAAAGCGGAAGCGGTCGGCGCGTGCATCCCCGAGTACGTCGACGGGGTTGGCTGCGCTTGCCGCATCGGGCAGGTACTTTTCTAACGCGTGAATCGTCTCATATTCAAAGCGGGCAAGCGCGAGTCCGGCGCGTTCCAGCGCGTCGGTAGCCAAAATGCCTGGACCACCGGCGTTGGTGACAATGGCAATGCGATCACCTGGTAGGGAAGGCTGGTAGCCCAGCGCCAGGGCCATATCAAACAGGGATTGCATTGACTCTGCGCGCAGGATTCCTGCCTGGTGGAAAGCCGCATGGTAGGCTTGCTCAGAACCAGCCAGCGAACCGGTGTGAGATGAAACGGCGCGGGAGCCGGATTGAGTGACACCCGATTTGATGGCCACCACAGGCATCTTCCTGGTCACTTGGCGGGCAGTCTGGATGAATTGCTGTCCGTTGGGCAATCCTTCGCTGTATATCATAATCACCCGGGTATTTGGATCTTCTACCCAGGATTCCAGTAGGTCGATCTCGCTGACATCCGCCTTGTTACCCAGGCTAACAAATTTTGATAAACCCAGACGGCCAGCCAGGGCAATATCCAGGACGGCTGTGCCGAGAGCCCCGGATTGCGACATGAACGCCATCGGCCCAGATGGAGGGGTACCAGCTGCAAAAGAGGCATTCAAGGGAGTGTAGGTGTCTATGACCCCAAGGCAGTTGGGCCCGATCAGGCGTAGGTTGTATTGGCGGGCGATCTGGATCAATTCCAGTTCACGCTCCAATCCTTCGGAGCCTGCTTCACGGAACCCCGCGCTGATTACTACCACTGCCGGAATCCCTTTTTCCCCACAGGTGTGAAGCGCCTCAGGTACTATGGCATACGGAATTACGATAACTGCAAGGTCAATTGGTCCGGGAACATCACGCACCGAGGGGAATACCTGGCAGCCTAAGATTTCTTTTGCCGTTGGGTTTATCGGATAAACCACCCCTTTTGGGGTGTAGCCGCACTCAACTAGGTTTTTGACCACGGCATATCCCAGCTTGGTGGGATTGGTTGATGCGCCAATCACGGCGATTGAAGTGGGTTGGAAAAATGCTTGGAGTTTATCGTTCATTGTCACCGTTTCTATATGCCAAGACCATAAGGGTGTGATATAGCTTCCTGACCATTAACAAAGTACCGCACCTCGTAATATGTAATTAAATTCTACACCAAGTTGGGGAGAAGCGCATCTGCGAGGGCTCCCAAACCAGGGATATCATCTAAATCCAACCATTGCAGCATAAGACGCTGGACACCCACCGCGGCGAAAGCTTGGCATTGGGAAACAATTTCAGATCCGATCCCGACGACCAAGCCTTGCTGTCTCAGCTCGGAGGGAGTCCGCTGGTTGTTGCTCCGCTTAGCTACCTTCTTTTCTACTTCTTCTGGTGTTCTGCCAAAGATGCAGCCTGTCATCAATGAGCGGCGGACCAAACCTGCTGGGCGACCTGCTGAGATAAGCAGATCGTCCAGCGTCTGATTAAGACGGTCGAATTCTTCTGGTGGAATATACACCGCGTTCCATTCATCCGCAAAGCGGGCGGCAAGCGGAAGCGTGCGCTGGGGGCCATTTCCCCCAATCAGGATAGGAGGTCCGCCTGGACGGTGGGGGCGCGGCAGCAGGATGGCCTGGCGAAGCTGATAATAGGCACCATCAAAATCCATGGGTTTATCGCTGCGTAAGAGTTGGCTGATTGCTTGCAAGCCTTCTTCGAAGCGGCTGAAGCGTTCTGGCAGAGGAAGCAGGTCCCAGCCAAAATTATGATGCTCGCGCGCCTGCCAACCAGCACCCAGCCCCAGAGTGAGCCTTCCGTTCGATAGATCATCGACCGCAGCCGCCATGCATGCTGTCAAGGTTGGATGGCGGAAGGATAAGGGCGATACCAACGGGCCAAATTCGATGCGTTTGGTGTGGGAAGCCAACCAGGCGAGCGATATCCACAACTCTAACGAATCCTGGTCGGGAGGATTGGCATTGGTGAAGTGATCTGAGCGGTATAGGCCTGCAAAACCTAAATGTTCAACCGCAAAAGCCAGGTCCTGCCAGCGCGGCCAATTCAACCCGTTTTGGCCTTCTATCATGATAGCAATTTCAGGTGTTGACATTGTTCGATTCGGCCTCTGTTTTATTCTCTTTCTGTTCGTTTTCCCCAGGTTTGCCTGTGTTTTTGGTCGCAGCCAGCATAACCCGGTTGAATTCAGTGAGGCGATCCATGATGATTTGGTTAAATGTACCGGTGGGATAGGTTCCATCAGGCTGGCGTTTACCAGGCTGGATTGCAGTGAGCAAAGGAATAGCATCATCGAGGGTGCTAATTGCCCAAATGTGGAACTTCCCTTCCTTAACCGCTGCAAGCACAGCGTCATTGAGCATTAAATGCCGCTGGTTGCTGCGGGGAATGATAACCCCTTGTTCGCCGGTCAAACCACTGATCTTGCACACAGCAAAAAAGCCTTCAATTTTTTCATTGACACCACCGATGGCCTGGATTTGACCGAGCTGGTTGATCGAACCGGTAATGGCACGATCCTGACGCAGAGGCACTTGGGCAATCGAAGAGAGCAGGACGATCAGCTCAGCTGCCGATGCAGAGTCTCCCTGAACTTCATCATAAGATTGTTCGAATGTCAGGCTTGCTGTAAGGCTGAGAGGCAGGTTCTGCCCAAATTGGCTGTTGAGAAAGCCGCTGAGGATCAAAACACCTTTGGTGTGCATAGAACCGCCCAGCTTGGCTTGCCGTTCGATATCAACTATGCCGCCTTTTCCGGGGTAAGTGATCGCTGTGACCCGGGTAGGCCGTCCGAATTCGTAATCCCCCATCATATACACCGATAGTGCGTTGATTTGTCCAACGATTAACCCTGTTACATCTATCAGCAATGTACCTTGAGCGATTACCTCCTGGATGCGTTCTTCTACCAGGTTGCTCCTGTAGATGTTGGCTTGCAGAGCCTGCGCGACAGCCGAAGCGTTGACCAGTTGGGAGTCTGTTTTAGCGGCCCAATAGGAGGATTCACGCACCAGGTCAGAGATCTTACCGAAACGCGTGGTCAGCTTGTTCTGATCACCTGCCAGTTGAGCGCTGTGTTCAATAATGCGAGCAACAGCGCTTTTATCAAAGGGGAGTAGTTTATTTTCCATGACTACAGACTTGATGAATAAGCCGTATTCATGTTCATTCTCAGCAGAACGGTCCATCACGGTGGCGAATTCTGCCCTCACCTTGAATAATTTCGTGAAGTCATCATCATTTGCCCGCAGCAGATAATATAGCGTAGGGCTGCCAACCAGCAATATTTTAACCTGCAATGGGATTGGTTCTGGCTCCAGGGTAATGGAGCTGATCAAACCGACCTGGTTAGCTAATTCCACCAGGCGGATCTCACCATCGCGTAACACACGTTTCAACCCTTCCCAGGCGTATGGATTGAGCAAAAGGTCACGGACAGGCAGGATAAGGTACCCGCCATTGGCGCGATGCAAAGCCCCAGGCTGGATCATGGTAAAGTCTGTGCGGTTGGCACCCATGTTGACATCGTGTTCGATGCGACCAAGCAGGTTGTTGTAGGTGGGGGAGTTCTCCTTGATCACGGGAGCGCCCTGTGAAGCAGAGTTATCTACCAGCAGATTGACCTCGTAGCGTTGGCGCCATTTCCGTTGATCAGGCTCGGATGAGTTTGCTTGCTCGTCCCCTTGGGGTTGAGGATGAAACTGGCTCAGATTGGCGATCAGGTCTTCCTGAACAGCATCTAAATAACTAATGACTTGCGGGTAATCGGTGAATGTCTGTTTAAGTGGTTGGATGAGTGGGGCGAGGATGTATTGAACCGTTCGGGCAACCAACTCCTGCAGCATGTTGAAGGCATCCTTCTCCATATCCTTCAGGCGGTTGATAGTGGCTTGAACCTCACCACCTAATTGTTGCTCTAATTCTCCCAATTTGAGCTTTTTTTCACCGGTCAGTTTGGCTAGCTCTTCAGGCGGGATTGGTTTGCCCTCCACAGCTGGTGCGAGAACAAATCCAGATGAGGTGCGGACGATGACAAAATTAAATTTCTCCACATACCGTTGCAAAAGAAGGAACTCAGCATCTTGAGTTTTTTTCAGATCAGATACCAGACGATCACGCTCTGTAATAAATTCATCGCTTTCAAACGTACGTGGGATATCGCTGGCGAAGCGGGAGATGAATTCAGAGATTGCCTGGCGGAAGCCAGCACCCTTTCCAGCGGGCAGATGGATGGCCTTGGGCTGGCGCTCATTGGTGAAGTTGTTGACATAGCACCAATCGTCTGGCACTGGCATTAAACTGGCTTTGCGTTCCAGATATTCTTTGCTGAGCGTGGTTCGACCTGACCCAGGCTGGCCCATGACGAAAGTATTATAACCAGGACCGGGAATTTCGCTGCCCAGTTGTAAAGCGCTCAAGGCGCGCGGTTGGCCAATGACATTTTCGAGATCCGGGAGATCATCTGTGGTTTCAAAACCCAACCGGGCTGGATCACAGACCAGGCGTAAGGATGATACTGGGAGTTCACTGGTCTCGTCTGGAAGGGAGTGCTGAAGACTTTTCCTACCTGGTGACATAATCCTCCTTGGTTGCCCGCAACCATCGGGTCAGGTGGCTATGGATTCTCAACCAGCACGCAGATCAGACAAATTGACCGCTTGATTGTTGGCATTCAACAAAATATCAAAACCCTGCAGCAGCAAGCCAAGCTGGGAGATACTGAGCCAGGCGATCACAAAAGTCAGCAACCAGGCGGCGGTGAGTATCCAGTCAGGAGCGGCGGTCCGGCTGTGCTCAAGCCTGGTTTTTAGCGCCTCGATCTCCTGCTGATATTCATCAATCACTGTCTGCGCCTCTGTCAGCGTGATCACAATATTCCGCAGGTTGAGGTTTATCAACTGCAGATCCTCCTGCAACCCTAATAAATTCGTGCTGGTGGATTCAAGATCTCCCTGGATTTGCTCCAAACTAGTGGGGATCGGTGAGAGCGTATCAGAGATGTTCCCCAGCGCCTGATTTAACGGTACAGGCGGATTGTAATCAAAGCCTAGCAGTGGTATTGAGGCCAATCCAGATAGAATATTGTCAATTACAACCGCACTGGCTTGAGCGGATAGGATAGCTGTCTGAGTGTCTGTGATTGTTGTGGTCAATTCATCGCCGAGCAGCCTGGCAAACGAATCAGTCATATTACCTGCGCCATCGATGGTGTCCGCAATTGCCAGGGAAGATTGCGAGATCGTTTCGGATGCATCGGTCAGGCTAATTACTGTGTTCTCAACCAGAGATAGACTATCTGCCATGGTTGCGGTGGTTGCATATAACAGATCCAGAATCTCGACCAACCGAGCAGTTACAGGTTGGCGTAATCGCCATATCCCAACCAGGAAGATCGCGCTAACCAGCAAGCTGACGATGGCAGCGATGATCATTAAAGAGCCTGTAATCCGTCGAAATATCGTTTTCATCAGGCCACCTCTAAGGATATTAATTGACTAAAAAGATTGTACCATGACTGGTGAGGCATGCCAGGTTGGGATAGAGCATCTCTAAATGCGAGAGTATAATCAGCCTTAGAGAGGAGTTGATTCTGTATGCATATATTGGTTACGAATGATGATGGCATCACAGCACCAGGTTTATTGGCTCTGGCACAAGAGATGAGACACGTGGGTAGAGTGAGTGTGCTTGCACCCGATCGCAACTGGTCAGCCTCAGGTCATGTTAAGACGATGCACCGTCCTTTACGGGTTCGGGAGATTATGCTATCTGATGGAACGCCCGCGTTCACCTCGGATGGGGCGCCATCAGATTGCGTGGCAGTGGCGCTGCTTGGCTACCTGGATGAAAAGGTAGACCTGGTTGTATCGGGGATCAATCCGAACGCCAATATTGGTCATGATGTCACCTATTCAGGGACAGTAACGGCTGCCATGGAGGCAGTAATTGGTGGTGTGGCAGGCATCGCGGTATCGCTTCATTCCCCCGAGAATCATCTCGGCGAACTTGATTATGGACCAGCCGCACGGGTTGCGCGTGCTATTGTTGAGCGGCTGACCCTCAATGGCTTGGATGCTCAAACTTTGTTGAATGTCAATGTGCCATATCTGGCGGACAGTGAGATCAAAGGGATCATGGTTACCCGGCAGGGATTACGCGTTTATCGGGATCGCCTGGACAAGCGTGCTGACCCTCGTGGGCGACCATATTATTGGATCGGGGGTGATTCACCAACAGCTGTACCGGATGAGGGAACCGATTTCGGCGCCCTGGCGCAAGGTTATGTATCCATCACACCCCTGGATTTGGATCTGACCGATTATCCCGCGTTGAATAGATTGGCTGAACTAAAATGGTAAGGAATTGGTATCCAGCCCTTGACATACTGTAGAATCGCTGTAAAATCGTTCGGAATGTGCGTACAAGAATTCGTTTACCCGGATCAGAGGATCGCCCAGGGAGTTCAGCCTCCGGTGGGCGATTTTTTTATCCTGACATGGAGCCCTTGTGGCTCCATTTTTTTATCTATCGGTGATGAGTTATGATCCAACTCCCTGGATTGATTGATCCCCATGTACATGTGCGTGAGCCTGGTGCGACGCATAAGGAAGATTGGAACAGCGCCACCGCAGCTGCGCTAGCGGGGGGATTTACCACACTGTTGGCGATGCCGAATACCCGTCCGCCGGTCACTGACGCGCCAACCTTGGAATTAGCACTTGCCGCGGCGAAGGTGAACGCTCGCTGTGATTATGCCCAGTTTCTAGGAGCAGGAGCGGACAATCTGGATATTGTCCATAACCTAGCACCACATACAGCCGGCTTGAAGATGTACCTCGACCAGACGTACGGTCCATTGCGCCTGGATGAAATGACTTTGTGGATGGAGCACTTCCAACGTTGGCCCCAGGATCGCCCGATCGTAGCCCATGCTGAGAGCCGTACGCTGGCAGCAGTGGTATTGATGGCGGCGCTCTACGACAGACCGGTGCACCTGGCGCATGTATCCCTGGCGGAAGAGATCCTGTTGATCCGGGAAGCGAAAGCGCGCGGGGTAAAAGTCACCTGCGAGGTGACGCCGCATCACCTGTTCTTGACAGAGGATGATATTCCCCGGTTGGGCAGTGGGCGGAGTGAAGTGCGCCCATGCCTGGCCCGACCGGCGGACCAGGAGACCTTATGGGCTAATCTATCGGTGATTGATTGTTTTGCCACGGATCACGCGCCCACACATCCTGGAAGAAAAGGATGGAGCCAACCCACCACCGGGTTTTCCCGGACTGGAGACAGCCTTACCGCTGTTGTTATCCGCGGTGTATGAAGGCCGGCTTACTTTGGACGACCTCGTGCAGCGCATGGTTGTGAATCCTCGCCGGATATTCGGATTGCCCGAACAACCGGAAACTTGGATTGAGGTGGATACGGAGGTCAAATGGGAGATCCACGCCGCACAGACATATACTCGTTGTGGTTGGACGCCTTTCGAGGGGATGCCAGTGCGAGGGATGGTGCAGAGAGTGGTCTTGCGCGGACAAGAAGTGATGAAAGATGGGCAGGTTCTGGCACTGCCCGGAACCGGGAAAAGGATCCGATAAGTTCAATCACAGATTGTTGAAGCAATTACACTATTCGTTCAATTGAAAATAGGAGAGAAACCAATGGCGACTACCCCAGCTTTTTCTAACAATCCGCACCTTCCATTCGGCGATCAACGTACCGCGCCCTGGTATGGGAAGGATATCCTATCGGTCAAGCAGTTTTCTCGTTCAGACCTGGAATATATCTTCGCTGTAGCGCACGAGATGATGTTCATGGTTGAGCGGGTGGGTACCTTTGACCTGCTGAAAGGGAAAATCCTGGCGAATTTATTTTATGAGCCATCAACCCGTACCTCATCGTCCTTCACCTCAGCCATGGAACGGTTGGGTGGGAGTGTGATCCCAATCAACGAGGTGCGCTATTCCTCCGTTTCCAAGGGAGAGTCGCTGCCAGATACGGTGCGCACGTTAGAATGTTATGCGGATGTCATCGTGTTACGCCATCCGGAGACAGGTTCTGCGGCCCTGGCAGCCAAGTATGCCCGAAAGCCGATCATCAATGCTGGCGATGGGATTGGTGAACATCCAACCCAAGCTTTACTGGACACCTTCACGATCCGGGAAGAGTTGGGAGCGATCGATGGATTGACCATCACCATGTTGGGCGACCTGAAATATGGGCGCACGGTGCATAGCCTGGCACGCCTCCTGTCACTCTACAATGTAAGACTTAATTATGTTGCCCCCGATGTACTAAGGATGCCAGAGGATATCATCGACGAACTTCCCCGCACACTGCCCCAGGCGCAGTATCAATCCTTCGATGAGGTGATTGGGCAAACCGATGTGCTGTATGTAACTCGGGTGCAGAAGGAACGCTTCGAAAGCGAAGCGGCTTATGAGAACGTCAAAGGTACCTATGTCATCTCGAAAGAGACGCTCAAACAAGCGAAGGATAAGATGATCGTGATGCACCCCCTGCCGAGAGTGGGCGAGATCAGCATGGATGTGGACGATGATCCCCGGGCAGCTTATTTCCGGCAGATGGAGTATGGTTTGTATGTGCGTATGGCGTTGCTGGCGATGGTTTTAGGAAAGGCATAGCGAAAACCATGGGCTTCTTCTCACGATTAGCAGAACGAGCTGTCACGATCGATTCTTTGTTGTGTGTTGGGCTTGACCCTCACCCGGCTGATCTGGCCGCACCCACTCCAGAAGCAGCGCGGGATTTCTGCCTGCGGTTGATCGAGTGCAACCGCCGATGTCGCTGCGGCATTCAAGCCAAATGCGGCTTTCTTTGAGGCTTTTGGAGCACCTGGTGTTCAGGTGCTGGCGGAAGTGATCCAGGCTGTTCCCAAGTGGTATCCCGGTCATTCTGGACGCCAAGCGTGGCGACATCGCCTCTACTGCGGAAGCTTATGCCCAGGCTGCATTTGCGGTATTAAAAGCGGACGCGATCACACTCAGCCCATATTTGGGGAGAGACTCGCTGGAGCCCTTTTTGAAGCGTCCGGAGTTTGGTGTGTTCTTGTTGTGTAAAACATCGAACCCGGGTGCTTCTGACTTGCAGGATTTACCCCTGTCCGCATCTGCGGCTGGGTTGACTTTGTTTGAGCAGGTGGCACGATTGGCGCAAGGATGGAACCAATCCGATAACCTGGGTCTGGTTGTTGGGGCGACCCAGGCGGATGCGCTGGCACGGGCGCGGGCGTTAGCCCCTGACCTGTGGATTCTGACCCCGGGGGTAGGGGCACAGGGTGGCGATCTGGCCAGGGCTTTAGAGGCAGGTCTGAGGACAGATGGGCTGGGGATACTGGTACCGGTTTCCCGGGCGATTTCACGGGCGGTAGACCCTCGACAGGCTGCTATCGAGCTGCGCAACGCTATCCGCATGGGTTCCCAAACCCGGAAAACGATTGCAGGAGTGACTGCTCAACCCACGCATTCGCAGATGAATCTCCATCAGGTTGCGGATGGGCTGCTGGAGGCGGGGTGTGTTAAATTTGGTAAGTTCACCCTAAAATCGGGATTGGTATCACCAATTTATATTGATCTGCGCCAGTTAGTCTCATATCCTGATCTTTTACGGCAGGCAGGAGCAGCTTATCTGCCCATTTTACGTAAGTTGGAATTCGCCCGCCTGGCAGGGCTGCCTTACGCTGCCATCCCTATTGCCACTGCGATCAGCCTGCTTGGTGGCTGGCCGATGATCTACCCGCGCAAAGAAGCGAAAACCTATGGCACCAAAGCCGAGATTGAGGGGCTGTACGCCGTAGGCGAGCAGGTGGTGGTGATCGATGATCTGGCCACAACCGGGGAGAGTAAGTTCGAGGCGATCGCTAAGCTGACTGCTGCCGGATTAATGGTGAAAGATGTGGTGGTGTTGATCGACCGCCAGTCTGGTGCCCGCCAATCACTGGCAGAGGCAGGGATCCAAATGCATGCAGTGTTTACCTTGACGCAGCTGCTGGATCAGTGGGAACAATCCGGACAAGTACCTGTAGATCAGATTCAGGCAGCGCGAGAATTTATTGCATGTACTCCCTGATCCAGGCGTTTCTCTTTCGGCTAGACCCAGAGCGTGCACATAGCCTCACAATCCGTATCCTCAGATTGGCAGCCAGCGTACCCATCGTACCTGGGATACTGCGTTACATTTACCAAACAGCGGATAAACCGGTCCAGTCGTTTGGGCTGCACTTCAGAAATCCAGTCGGTCTGGCGGCAGGCTATGACAAAGATGCCTTGGGCTGGCGAGGGCTTGCTTGCTTGGGTTTTGGGCATATCGAGATTGGCACTGTCACCCTGAAGGCGCAGTCTGGTAATCCAGAACCGCGCATTTTCCGGTTGCCTGACGAAAGAGCGGTGATCAACCGTATGGGTTTTCCTGGGGAAGGTGCACAGGTAGTGGCGCGGCGGTTAACCGCTAAACGACCACCGGGACTTGTGCTGGGGGTTAATATTGGCAAAAACAAAGATACACCATTAGAGGCAGCTGCACAGGATTATGTAGAATTGGTGAAAATATTCGGCCCGCTGGCGGATTACCTGGCGGTCAATGTCAGCTCGCCGAATACGGTAGGTTTGAGACGTCTGCAAGCGCGTGATATGCTCGATGGTTTGTTGGGGTCATTGGCGAAGGAACGGATTGTACAGCGGCAGAGGTCAGGGAAAATGGTGCCCATGTTGGTTAAGCTGGCTCCGGACCTTAACGACGATGAACTGGATGATGCCCTGGCGGCGATCCAGGGATATGGGATGGATGGGGTGATTGCCACCAACACCACGCTCAGCCGGGATGGGATTCATTCACTCAATGCACAAGAAGCTGGTGGGCTCAGCGGGGCGCCACTGACAGTTCGCAGCCGTGAAATGGTAGCAAAAATCGTCCAGCGCAGCGGCAGCCGTCTACCTGTGATTGGTGTGGGCGGAATCATGACCCCTGCTGACGCACGAGCAATGCTGGATGCCGGTGCATGCCTGGCGCAGGTTTATACGGGGTTGATTTATGCTGGTCCAAAATTAGTTCAAAGAATTATCAAGGAGATACCATGATCCACAATTCAGTCATTGACACCATGTTGCAGCGTAAGTCAATCCGGAAATACACCGCTGAAGAACCGAGCGATGAGATGATCGAGACAATTGTCCGAGCCGGACAGCAGGCCCCATTTGCATTTCAAACCGGGAGTGTTATCTTGTCTCGTGACAAGAAGCATAATCCATTTTCTGCCCCGCTGCTGTTCACTATTTGTGTGGACCTTCATCGCTTTGAATTGATCATGGCAAAGAATGGCTGGACAACATCCTGTAACGATTTATTTATCATGGTGTTGGGCATTCAGGATGCCGCCTTGATGGCAGAAAACATGGTGATTGCTGCGGAGAGTCTGGGACTGGGAAGTTGTTTCCTGGGCGGCTGGCCATTATCTGCAAAAACGCTCCAGAAAAAATTCAAGATTCCCCTGCGGGTTTTTCCATTAGTGGGCCTGACGATGGGCTATCCTGCGGAAGATCCCCCAGTCCGTCCACGCTATCCGCTCGAATATCATTTATTTACCGACGAATACCCGAAATTTGATGAGCAGACCATCCAACATGCGATGCAGGTGATGGACGAAGGTTATCTGGCACAGGATTATTATCGCAAGTTATCAGCAATGATTCCATTAACTGGCAAGCGTGAGGAAACCTTCACCTTAGAAACCTATAGTTGGACTGAGCACATCTCACGCAAGTTGGGTTTGTGGTTGCACAGCCCGCGCAGCATCCTGGCAGCATTCAAAACTTGTGGTTTCAAGCTGCCAGGGATGCGGGCAAATAATAAGGATTAAGGGAAGGCGAAGTTGAAGCGCCAGGTGTTGCTGTCGGGCTGGGTGATAGAGGTTGCTTCACCGACCACCTGGTACCAGGTTGTTCCTGGCTTGTAGGGGAAAGGCGTGCCGTCCAGGTTGGTCAGGAAGAGCACCGAGTTGGTGGTCGGGCGGTTCCAGCGTACCTGGTAAACCTGTCCATCACGGAAGGCGTAGGCTATGCCGCTGCCGCTGAGGTAAATTTCGATGATCTCGTTGGGTGGCCGCTGGTAGAATTCATGTCGGGCGACGATCACGACAACATTATCGGCAGTGATTTGCTGGTCGTTCAAGCGATCGACCAGGGGAGAGTACTCTTCGCCCTGCCCTGTATCCTGTGCATCATCCTGGAAGCGCAGGTACTTCCCTGAGGCAGGGTCGAAATCCCAGCGGGTATAATCATCTGTTGAATAGCGCACATAGAGCTGGCTGGCTTGTGTGCCACCGGCTGGCACCAGGCTGTCAAAGGTCATCCCATCCAGGTTTTGTCGGTCATTATCTACATGGCGAGAGTCAGCGTATGTGCTCATCGCAATTGTGCCGCCAAGCAGGTAATCGCCACCGGAGGGCTCATATCGGCATAGTGGAGCAGTTGTTGTCGGTGGGCAGTCGGCGCGGGTACCCTCCAGGATCAGCCGGTCGGAATAAGCTGCATTGAAGAATCTCTGGTTAACCAGTTGATCTGCGCTTCCATAGGCGAACAAACTTTGGTACATTTGCACCAGCTCATGATCCAACAAACGCCCCGAGCGGATCGGGCCGACCAGATCAGCATCATTCCCATAGAATATGGCAAAAAAGCGCGAATAACCGGCGTTGTGATAATAGTCGTAAACAATATCCGCCAACGATAAGCCGAATGGAGGGCGGTACAGGAAGCGGGGAACAATATTGATCTTCACCGCGATCGGGCGGCGATCAAGAATGTCAGGGTCAGAGACTCGTATTCCAGTGAGCGGATTGATATCTACCGGAAAATTCGTCGGGCCATACACCACAGGAAGAGGGGTGTTGGTAGGAACGGGCGTATCCGTGGCGGTTGGCTCGAGGGTTGCGGTCGCAGTCTCTGTCGGGGGGAGGGGACTTGGCGATTGTGTCAATGTTGCCTCGGGTGTGGTCGGAGTGACAGTGGGTTGGGGTTCCACCTGCCCACAGGCAACAAGCAGCAGGAGCATGAAAGCTCCTGCAATCATTCTTGTTAACATAACTGGTGCTCCTTTACGATCCATATCAAGCGCTTATCATACCGCAAATAGCCCTCTTTGCCAATCGCACTTGCATAAATGTGAATATCCTCTATAATCAGGGGATGGCAATAGAAGAAGTAAAAACACCGCCACATCCCCCGATTTTTTATTGGCGCTGGTTGGTGGTGTTGCTCGTAGCAGGGATTTTAGCAGTTTGGATGAGCTTTACCCCAGAGGGGGTTTTAGGGAAGGCCGATGCAGTGGGGTATGCAGTTTGCCATCGGATTGATCTTCGCTCCTTTGATATCGGAGGCCGTCAGCTTCCATTATGCGCCCGCTGCACTGGGCAATATTTAGGCGCATTGACTGGATTGGCTTTTCAGGCGATCATTGCCCCGCGCCGGGCGGGTTCGCCACCTAAGCGGGTTATTGCATTCCTGGCCCTTTTCGCGGCTTTGTATGGCATGGATGGGATCAATTCTTACTTCCACCTGCCGCCGTTATTGGCCGCTTTCCCCAATATGCCTCTCTTATACGAGCCGAATAATGTACTGCGCCTGATGACCGGAACAGGGATGGGTCTGGTGATATCTGCGGCATTATATCCTGCGTTTACCAGCACCTTGTACCGGCAGTATTATCGCTCACCAGCATTGCCCGGTCTGAAGGCATTATCCGGCATGGGAATTAGTGCTCTGGTTGTCTCTGGATTGGTTTTGACCCATGTAGACTGGGTGCTTTATCCCCTGGCGTTGATCAGTTCAGCAGGTGTTTTGGTGTTGCTGGCAATGATCTACACAATAGTAATTTTGATGGCACTCCGGCGAGATAATCACTACGAGCGGTTAAGCCAGGCAATTTTCCCCATATTGGCCGCTTTATCTATCGCAATCCTGCAAATTGCGATTATGGATGTCGGCAGATATCTACTTACTGGCACCTGGGGGGAATTTCCTATGGGTTGATCTCAAGACTGCAACAATATTGAGATCGGATGCGTATATAAATAATAAACGAGGTAAGAAATGGATATATTGACTGCTTTTGGTCTCTCCGCCAGCGGGGATTAAATGCTTACATTCCGCTGCTGGTTGTGTCGCTGTTGGCCAAATTTACTGATTTGTTTCAGTTGGGTGAGCCGTGGAATGCACTCGAAAGTTGGTGGACGATTGGGGTGCTGCTGTTGCTATCAGCGGTGGAGTTTTTCGCCGATAAAATACCAGCAGTGAACCATATTAATGACCTCGTTCAGACTCTTGTCCGCCCAACCGCAGGGGCAATCCTGTTTGCAGCCAGCACCAGCGTTGTTTCCGATTTAGAGCCAGTATTGGCATTGATACTAGGCCTCTTTGTGGCGGGTAGTGTGCATGCGGTTAAGACTGTTGCGGTGCGCCCGGCTGTTACTGCCACAACCGGTGGCACGGGGAATATCCCGGTGAGCATCGCTGAGGATATTCTTTCAACAGTTCTCTCGATCACTGCCACGGTCATGCCAGTGATCATTGCCACCATCATGGTGTTGGTCTCTGCGCTGATTGTGTGGTGGATCTGGCGCCGGATCAATGCCACACGGGCAAGAAGTGTCTGATATAGTACTTTCAAAGGCTCATTTACCAAAGTGGCATTTGTGATCTGGTAGGTGAGTTTTTTCTCGTCAAGTTATGTCAGAGGGTACACCAGGATTGATCGTACGGGATCGAGGCTGATGGTAGCGGTTTGCCCTGTTCCAGGTACTGAAAGATATGATGGAAAATCGAAAGTCAATTCTACCTGGTTAACTATCATTGAAACCCGTTGCCAGTTTCCTCGGAAAGAACAATCCTTGACTCTGCCTTGCAGTGTGTAGGCCCCAGAATCACCCAAAATTGCACTGTCGGGTCGGATGAGTGCTCTGACTCGACCTGTTTCGAGGGGTTGGAAAAGCGGAAATTCACCCACTGGTGTAATTAAAACCTGCTCACCTGACCTGAGCTTCACTTCCGCATCCAGGATATTGGTCAACTCCAAGAAACGAGCCACAAAGGGTGATGCGGGAGCTGTGTAGATCTCCTGAGGGGAACCGATTTGTTCCACCTGACCTTTGTTCATCACAATGATTCGGTCTGCCAGGGTGAAGGCTTCTTCTTGATCGTGGGTGACATAGATAGCTGTCTGGTGCATTTCGCGCAGGATATGACGTAAATCGCCCACCAACCGCTCGCGCAAACTGCGATCCAGAGAACCCAGCGGCTCATCCAGCATAAGCAGACGGGGATTTGGGGCTAACGAACGGGCCAATGCCACCCGCTGCTGCTCTCCACCGGAGAGGGTGTTTACATCGCGGTGGGCAAATCCTGGCAGCCCCACCAGCTCTAAAACTCGCTCGGTATGTTTCGCAACTTCCTCGGCAGGCAGACCGGCAATCCGCAGTCCGAAGGCAACATTGGCTATTACGTTCAGGTGGGGAAATAGCGCAAAATCCTGGAACATCAGGCCGAAGCCGCGTTGGTGAGGGTGAGTATTTTCCAAGGAAACGCCGTCCCAATAGATGCTGCCTGCGTCCGGGGTATCGAGTCCGGCAATTAACGACAACAGGGTGGATTTACCACACCCACTCGGGCCCAACAGCGCCACTACCTCCTTGGGTTGTACTTCGAAAGAAACCGTTAATAGTGCTTTGATTGTGCCATATGATTTGGAAACGGATTGGATGGACAGGCCTGACATTAGAACTCCCCAACTTCAGCGATACGAAATTTTTCAATGGAAAACATCCCGGCAGCGGTAAGTATCATGAGCAGGGTGCTGAGTGCCAGTGCCTGTCCGTAATTAAGCGCGCCAGGTTGGGAGATAAAGCGGTAAATTGCTACTGGCAGGGTGGGATACTCGGGTCGCGCAATCAAGGCTGTCGCGCCGAATTCTCCCAGGGAGATTGTGAAAGCGAACGTTGCCGCGACTATAATTGCCCGCCCTACCAACGGCAGGTCGATCTGCAGAAACACCCGCAGCGGGGATGCGCCTAACACTGCACCAGCCTGGCGCAAACGCGGGCGGATACTGCGCAGGGCAGGTGTCAGGCTGCGAACCACAAATGGATAAGCTACCAGGGTGTGTGCCAGTGGGACAAGCATCCAAGAGGCGCGCAGATCCAGCGGGGGTTGGTCAAGGGCAACAATGAAACCCAAGCCCATCGTCACTGCGGAGGTACCCAAGGGTAGCATCAGTAGTGGGTCGAGCAGGCGGTTCAATTTACTGTTTGCGTCCCGTGCCAGTGCCACAGCCGACGGAAGGCCAAGCAGCAAGGATAGAACCGCAGTCACACCCGCATATCCCAGTGAAACCCCAATTGCCGTTGCTGGTGGGGCATAAAAGATCGATTGGCGCCGGTTAATGGTCAGCTCGCGGTAAAAATCCAGGGTCAATCCGGTTCGGACAGTTCGTTCACCTCGATCTGGCTCAAGACGCGCAACTGAGCGCAGCGCGAGAGCTGCCAATGGCAAGATCAACAGAGTGACCAGTGTGCTTATCATCACTGCTGCAAAGAAACGGCTGCGCCAGGATAGCAGTCTACGTTGGGTAAATTGCTGCGGTCGGAGAGAGAGTGGGATGGTCAACCTGGAAGCCAGACGGCTGTAGAGAACAGTCATGGTCAGGGTGCAGGCCAGTTGGAGCATAGCCAGGATTCCTGCTAATGGGAGGTTGAACAGGCTGACGGTCTGCGTATATATCTCGACCTCCAGGGTGGCAAAATGCGGCCCGCCCAGAACGAGGATCACTCCGAAAGAGGTGAAGTCGAAGATAAAAACCAGGATTGCTGCTGCTGCGATGGCTGGCATCAAGAGAGGAAATGTTACCTTGTTGAGTGCCTGCCAGCGGCTGGCACCCAGTACACGGGCGGCTTGCTCTAATCGGGGATCCAGGTGAGACCAGAAATCGCCCACCATGCGCAGCACAATGGTGGTGTTGTAAAACACGTGCGCCACGAGAATCGCGATCAGTGTGTTGGTAAACTGAATTGGTGGGTTGGTCAGGTTGAACAGTTCCATTAAGCCAAGATTGACCCAACCGCGTGAACCGAGCAAGGCGTTGAAAGCGGCGCCTACAACCAGGGTGGGCATGACGAACGGGATGCCCATCAAGGCTTGCAGCAGCGATTTGCCTCGAAAATGGTAGCGCGCCAGCAGATAAGCTCCTGGAAGCCCCAATGCCAGGGTAAGCAGGGTAGACAGAGCTGCCTGTCCGAAAGTGAATCCGACGATCGATACAATCGAGGGCGAAGCCAGTGTTTTTAGCAGCTGTGTGAACCCGCTATCTTGTAATCTGGAGAAGGATATGGAAAGAATGCTTACCAGAGGGAAGAAATAAAATACTGCCAGATAGGACAGCGGGAGCAGCCATAACGATCCGGTGAGTAGGATGCCCCGGCACAGCGTTGGAGATCATCGCAGCACGGTCTCTGTCCAGGCTTGCAGCCAGGTTTCGCGGTTTGCAGCAATGAGAGCCGGGTCAAGCGTTGCCGGGCTGGAAGGTATAGCCAGGAAATTGATAAAAGCATCCGCTAACACCGCATCTGGGTTGACCGGGAAAACGTACATTTGCAAAGGCATATCTTCCTGGAATTGGGGTGAGAGCATAAAGTCGATCCATGCCTCTGCAAGCATTCGGTTGGTTGTGCCGCGCAGGATGCCCACAAACTCAATCTGGCGATAACATGTGCCAGCACTCGTGACCACTGCCGTGGGAGGGGAATCGATCGGTTCTTCGGAATAAAGCACCTCGAAAGGAGGGCTGGAACTGTAGGACACCACAATCGGCCGGCTTCCACCCCAGCGGCTGAATTCAGAATAATAAGCGGTCTCCCAATCGTTGACCACCAACACGTCGTTGGCAACCAATGCCTCCCAATACTGCAGATAGCCATCCTGACCAAAGCTGCTGATCGTGGTGAGTAAAAATGCTAACCCGGGGGAGGACATGGCTGGATTCTCAACTACTAATAAGCCACGGTATTCGGGTAAAAGTAAATCTTCCAGGGTAGTGGGGGGCTCCAGGTTGCGTTCAAGGAAGTACGCAATATCATAATTCAGGCACACATCGCCATAATCGACTGGTAGGGCGCGGTTGAGCACATCCAGCTTAAATTCATCCGGTATCTCTGCCAGCATGGGAGACGTATAAGCTTCAAAAATATCCTCATCTAGTGCTCTGCTGAGGAAGTTGTTATCCACCCCATAGAATACATCAGCAATCGGGTTGTCCCGGGATAAGATTGCCCGATTGAGAGCTGTACCCACATCGCCAGAGGTAATGAACCTTACCGTTGCATTATATTCCTGCTCGAAGGCGGCGATAACTTCTGCTGATACGGCGAAAGAATCATGGGTCATTACGGTAAGGGATTGAGGTTCTTCGCTGGTGGCACCAGGTTAAGCGCCCGCTGCGGGTAGAGTGGGAGAAGCAGATACGTTGCAGGCACACAAGGCTAACAGGACTGAAACGAACGAAACGAATGATATGCGCATAGCCGATATACCTTTCTATCAAGATTCCTGACGGATATGAACAATTGCCAGAAGGCCCTCCCCAAGCGTGATCTGGCAATCTTCGCTTAGCATCACGTTGCTGACCCCGCGTGGTGAACCAATAGAAAGGTTTCCACCTTGCAGGGGATATTCCAGCTCGTGGGTGGTAATTCCTGAGGCATCAGATGACAATGGGATCAGTGAAATCGTGTCGCCCTGCTTGCCGTGAAGTCGGATGCTATGTCCTCCGCGCAGCAAACTAATTTCCTGGTTGCCATCTACCAGGCTTATCCGGGTGAGCTTCAGCGCTGAGTGTGTAAGCAGCATCAGATTTGCAAGGGTCATGTCCCAACGGGCGCCCAATGCCCCAAAAACAACGATCTGGTCTGCTCCCTGGCGGATTGCATATAAGAGAGCCAGTTCCAGATCAGTTTCATCCTTGTGAGCAGGGTGACGATTGATCTGTACCCCCCCACTCTGCAGCGCCTCGATCTCTTTGGGTTTCAATAAGTCCAAATCACCGATCAGTTTATGGGGAGTGATCCCGAGTTTCGCGTAGTGAAAGGCGCCGCCGTCAGCCGCGATGAGGCAATCATCTGGTAGGAAGTATGCTGAGGCAGGTAGGGGTGGGTTGAGTTCGCCGTTAGCGAAGATGATGGCACGCGTCATAAAAAATCCTTCCACTTAGGCAGCGGAAGGAAATCAAACGTGCGGGCGATCCCTCCGCCGGCATTACCCGGATCAGGTTCGCGGGTCGAGAGCTGGTGGCTCTCCTCTCAGCCTGGCATCACCAGGCTCCCCGTGCGATATTAATTATTGGCATCACCGATTGCAAAGAAGATACGCAACCCAACCGGGCAGTACCCGACTGTACCAGTGAGTATAAACCACTTTAGTTAATTGTCAAGCCGGGTGCTAAAGCTCAAGGTGGGGCGTATTTCAGTTTTAAGGAAAAAGGTGGGAAAATGGGGGCATGAGCAGACAAAAGGAAGCCCCCAAGAAACTGAGCCGAGAAGAGAAGAAAGCACAAATGATGGTGCGGCTGGAGAAGGCGATTGATGAGCTATTAGACTGGGAAGAGCGCGCCGAAAGACCGGACTTTACCCAAATTGAAGATATCGTCTTGAAGCTACGCAAGGATATCGGGGAAGAGATGACCGAAGAGGTGTTATCCCGGCTTGATGGTAAGACGCCGGTGCCTGGGCCGATATGCCCGAACTGTGGAAAAGAGATGCGGTTGAAAGGAGAATACCAGAAACGGATCGAGAGCCGCATCGGTGGAACGGAGTTCGAGCGCAGCTACTACTTCTGCCCTGAATGTGACGAGGGCTCTTTTTCCCCCTGGATGAACAACTGGGGCTGAAGGATCAGCGCTGGAGTGAAGGTTTGGTCAAGCAAGCGGTCTGGCTGAGTGGGCTGGTGCCTTTTGAGCAGGCCACAGAGATCATGCAAGAAGTGGGACAGGCCAATATCTCGTCCAGCAGTGTTTGGCGGCTGGCGCAAAAATGGGGGGAGAAACTGGAAGTGTTAGAAGCCAAGGAGCAAGAACGGGCCAATGCTACCCCAGATGGGAAGGAAATTCTGCCTGGTGAGATCCGAGATGAACGTCCGATGGGGCTTTCGATGGATGGAGTGATGATCTATATCCGGGAGGAAGAGTGGAAAGAACTCAAAGTGGGCTGTGTTTTCGATGTCATACCCCGGCCTGTTTTGGACGCTAAGACAGGCGAGTGGGTTGAGCAAGGGCATGCGGTGCATAACAGCTACACCTGCCACTTGGGTGGGCCAGAGCCATTCGGGAAAAAGCTGTGGGCTGAAGCGCAGAGGCGGCATTTTCGGCAAGCCTTCGAGAGCGAAGTGGTTGCCGATGGAGCTGTGTGGATATGGAACCTGGTGGGAGATTACTTCTACGACAGCCATCAATTGGTTGATTGGTATCATGGCACTGAGCACCTGGCGAAAGCCGCTCATTTATTGTATGGAGAAGGAACCCCAGCCGCTAAACGCTGGCTGAAGGACAGAGAAACCGTTTTGTTCCAGGGACAAGCCGAAGCAATCGCAGCTGAGTTGGTTCATTGGGCTGACCAGAAAGCAGCTATCCAAGAAGAACTGTTGTCGGAAGCTGGCTATTTTGACAAAAACAAGCACCGCATGAACTATATGGCCATGCGAGAAGAAGGTTGGGTCATTGGGAGCGGCATGGTCGAGAGCGGCGGAAAGCAATACAAGGCCCGCTTTGCTGGCTCTGGTATGCGTTGGAGCCGCAAAGGGGCGGAACACTTGCTTCCTCTGAGAACAGCAATCTTGAGCAAACGATTTGACCAGCGCTGGAAAGCTATTTACCGAAACTCGCCTAAAAATTGAAATGCACCCTCAAGGTGCTTTCATTTGACGCATTATCGGCTTGCATGTATAATTTTTACATCTCTCCCCCGTTTGAATGCGGCTGGAGGCCGCTTTATGGCATTAAAAGGCAATCTACGCGATTTTTCCATTACGCAATTGCTGAACCTGATCAATGTTGCCCAAAAAACCGGCACACTGATTGTCGAGGCACCATCCCATGAGATTTGGATATTTTTTAGGGAAGGTAAGCTGGCGTATGCCCAGAATGGACACGAAGACAATAGCCTGGCTGCCATCCTTTACCGCGTGAAAAAGCTCAACACGGCGCAGTTTAAGGCCATCAAAGAACGTGCCGGTGCGATGAGCGACAAGGAACTTGGTCTGTTATTGATCAATGCCAATTACATCTCTCAACAAGATATCCTGACCAGTCTGCAAACCTATTTTATTGGTGTCGTGAATCACTTGTTTGTTATGGTGGAAGGTTTATTCAAGTTTGATGTGGCGTTGCGGCCTCCGGACGATAAAATCACAGTTCGGATCAGCCTGGAGAACTTGATCATTGAAGGATCGCGCCGCATCCGTGAGTGGGAGCAGCTTCAAGATGAAATACCCAGCCTGGAGATGGCTTTAAAGTTTTCCGAGCGTCCAGGGATAAATTTGCGCAATGTCAATCTCAGCATCGAGGAATGGCGGGTTGTCTCTTATATCAACCCCAAGAACACCATGCGGCAGATTGCCAAAGCAACAAACCGGAGCGATCTGGAGATCCGGCGGATCGTATATGGCTTGCTGCAGGCAGGTTTGGTGGAGATGGTCAGACCGTTGGGGGCGGTGCTGCCTCCGATGGCACAGCGCCTACCGATCCCCAACACCAGTAAAGAAGAACAGAAATCACTGATCAACCGTATCATCAGCCGTATTCGATCTATCTGAGGATGAGGTTATAAGGGACGCAGCTATGCAAACAGTTAAAATGGTGGTCACCGGCCCGTTCAATGCTGGAAAAACAGAATTCATCCGTTCTGTTAGTGAGATTGATGTGGTCTCTACCGAACGCCGGATCTCATCCGAAGCCGAGCGGGTAAAAGATCAAACAACAGTTGCGATGGATTTTGGGCGGATCACGGTTGATGATAATTTGGTGCTTTACCTGTTTGGCACGCCTGGACAGCGACGGTTTGATTTTATGTGGGAGATCCTGTCTGAAGGAATGTTGGGTTTTATTGTGATGGTGGATAGTTCCCGCCCGGAGACATTCCGGGAGGCACGAAATATATTAGAGACCTTTCGAGCTTATGCACCAACCCCGTATGTAGTTGCTGCAAACAAACAAGACAGCCGAGAAGCGTGGGAGCTGTCAGATATGCGCATTGCGCTGCGCCTGGACCCAAAAGTAAAATTCCTGTCATGTGTGGCAACTGATAAAGAGGCGGTTAAGAAAGTGCTTTTAGAATTATTGTATAGTATCTTGGAAGAAATGGATAAAGGAGAAGGTTAATAACCTGCTCCAGCCAAATAACCAGCGTGTCATCTTTCACTACTGATCAAGGTATTGTCCATTATGAGGCATACGGACGCGGCCGCCCGGTGATTTTATTGCATGGCTGGCTGGGTTCCTGGGGATTATGGCAAGAGACGATGACCTACCTGGGTTACTCTTATCGTACTTATGCTTTGGATTTCTGGGGATTTGGTGAGTCGGGAAAGAAGCGAGTTCAGTTATGCGATCCAGGATTTTGTCAGCCTGGTTGACCAATTTATGGAGCAGCTTGGCATTACTCAAGCTCCATTGGTTGGACACAGCATGGGTGGAACGGTCGGCTTAGCCACCGCAATCCAATACCCAAACCGGGTGCGTAAGGTTGTTGTCATCGGTTCGCCAATCGTTGGCTCTTCACTTTCGCTTCTACTTAAGCTTTTTGGCCGGCGCCCGATTGCGTTTGTGGTTTATAAGAATTTGTGGGCTTTCCGCCTTTTTTATCGCTTGTTCGCCCCATTTTATACTCGGGATCGCCGCTGGCCTCAAATGATGGATCGTGACTTATCATCTACAACGCTTGAATCATTCCTACTTAGTATCGCTTCTCTGCGGAGAACCGATTTGAGGCCGTTATTAAGTCAGGTAAAAGTTCCGGTGATGGGCATGTATGGCGACCGGGATATTGTCGTTCACCCAACACAGTGGAAGGCGATGGCAGATGGAATTCCACAAGCGCGCATTCAGCGATATAACCGGGCCGGTCATTTTATCATGCTAGATGAACCGAAAAGCTTTATGGAAACCTTAAGGGATTTCCTGGATCACGAACCTACACCTTATGAAAAACGATAGCAGTGTACCCTTTAATTACCCTAACCGTTTAGGCCGTATCCTGTTGATTGCGATGGAAGAAGTGATTGGCCGTAATGGGGTCAATGCGGTACTAAACCAGGCCAAACTGCGCAACCGCATCAGTAGTTACCCTAAAAACACATTGGATAAAAATTTTCGCTTTGAAGAAGTCAGCCAGATCCAGTCAGCGCTTGAAGCCAGCTATGGTATCCGAGGTGGAAGAGGCCTGGCATTACGGACTGGGCGAGCTTGTTTCAAGCATATCCTGCATGAGTTTGGGCCGGAAATGGAATTTTCTGATCTGGCATTTCGGTTGTTACCTCTAGACGATAAAATTCGGACAATCGCGGAGGTTTTAGCCAAGCTGTATAACCAATATTCGGATCAGCAGGTTGTAGTCACTGATGCTGGTAATCGACACCTATGGAAAATCACCCGTTGTCCTTTCTGCTGGAATCGCAGGGTTGATGACCCTGTCTGCTTGCAAGCGGTTGGGTTGTTGCAAGAGGCGCTCTATTGGGTGAGCAGTGGAAAGTTTTACAATATTGAAGAAGTCGATTGCATCGCCAAAGGTGATAAAGCGTGTGTGATTGCGATTGATAAACAGCCTCTGGATTGATCGGTTAGATCATCTGGCTCGCTGATTGCGGGAACCCGGTCCTATGTTAAAGATCATTCTTCAAGATCCACATCATCTGATTCCGTTCAATGAGCGCGCCAGGGATCTGCGAATCTTCAATAACCCCCTCTGGCTTTCTCAGCGAGATGTCCTGGCCCCATACACCCAGCGCGAATTGGAAATTCCATTGGGGGCAGAACTTCCCCAGGTTTATGAAGAATGTGTTGTTTACCGCGACAATTTATATTTTGACCGCGAATATCTTGCCATGTTCTTAGCCCTGGCGAGACAAAAAGGAACAGCTTGCCGGGCTGCGTTCATTCTGCAGGATGCTGCTTTTCGCGAGCATGCATTGCCATTGTCTATTTCGTACACTCAGGATGGAGAGTACTACCTGGCGGATCTCTGGTATTATCCCCTTGGGATTGATCCATATGTTACACCGTTGGTAGTGCCTACAGACACGATTGAAGCTGGCTATTATCATGTGCCAACATATATGGCATATGAGCAGGGCGATCTGGTATTCCAAGTGCCTAAACGCAGCCTATTAGCCATCGACTCCTGGGTGCATATCTTCATTGCGGATGTGGTTTATGGTCTTTTCACCCGAGGTGCAAGATTTGAGCAGCAGTTAGATGAGGATATCCTGTTCAAATTAGGTGTGCTGTTAACGGCGATGTATGAAGGAAAGCAGGTGTTGGATTGCTCTGAAGTCGTAAAAATTGGCCGGAATTGCACGATCGATCCCAGTGCAGTAATTCATGGCCCAACAACGATTGGAGATAATGTAACCGTCGGTGCGGGCGCCGTTATCGAAAATTGCGTCATCGGTGACAATGTAAATGTCGGTCAGGGGTGCCAGCTTATGCTTTCTGTAGTTGGTGATGGTGCTTTTTTGCCTTTCCGTGCATCCTTGTTCATGACAACTTTTATGGACAACAGCATGGTTGCCCAGAATACATGTCTGCAGATGTGTGTTGTGGGGCGGAATACATTTATCGGTGCAGGCTGTACTTTTACGGATTATAATCTTCTGCCGTCCCCGATCAAAGCATTGGATGGGATGGGGAAACTCAGATTTGCGAACCGACCGGTCTTAGGGGGATGTGTGGGGCACAACTGCCGTATTGGCGCAGGTATTACCATATTTCCGGCTCGTACGATAGAATCGGATGTGGTGTTGTATGCGAATAACGAACATCGCGTAATCGAAAAAAGTATCTCCTATGAGGAAAGCGATCATCACCAATTAAGTTTTGCTCATTTACATCCCCGTCTTTATCCTCGTCCAGGTGAGGCGGGTAGTCAATTGTGGTAAAAATAACAGTAGTGCCAGAAATTGGTTTTCATAAAGGGTCTGGAGGCAAATATGGGAAAAGCCCGATTGCTTGTTGTTGAAGATGACAAAGATATTTCCAACATGCTGCAGATATATTTTAAAGGCCAGGGTTTTGAGGTTGATGTTGCCGTGCGTGGTTCCACGGCCTTGGAAAAAACCCGGCATAATTTACCCAATCTAATCATTCTGGATATCATGCTGCCAGATATTGATGGATTTGAAGTGTGCCGGATCTTGCGGACGCATATACGCACCAGCCATGTACCGGTCATCTTCCTGACCCAAAAGGATGAACGCAGCGATAAACTGGCAGGATTGGAGTTGGGTGCTGATGATTACGTTACCAAACCTTTTGATATTGAGGAGCTAAGACTACGTGTTCAACGGTCTATCGCGCGAGCGGAACAACAAAGCCTGACCGATCCACGTTCGGGGCTGCCTGCGGGAAGATTGATCGAGGAGCAATTGCGGCGTATCATTCGCCAAAACAATTGGGCCTACATGGATGTAAGAATCAACCACTTCGAGCCATTTAAGGAAACCTATGGTTTCGTGGCTGGCGATGATGTTTTGCGATTTACTGCAATGGTGATTGGAGAAGTGTTAGATGAATTAGGTACAGCGAGTGATTTTATTGGTCATGCCGGTGGAGATAGTTTTGTGATTGTGACCGCTGCCGAAGTGGTTGCGTCTGTTCGAGGGCGTTTGAAACATCGGTTCGCTGAAGAGGTTCTCTCTCATTACAATTTTCTCGATCGAGAGCAAGGTTATATTCGGGTGGTGAACAAAGATGGGAAGATCGAGCAATCTCCTTTGATGAAATTGGAAATTGGGGTTGTTTCGCCGGCTGAATACCAGTTTGCGGATATCCGTGAAATAACGGAATTGGCTGCTGAAGCGCGACGTCGAGATAGCTAGGCCGTGAAGTTGAGAGCATTTGTGGCTATCTAACCGAGGAAGATCCACTATCATGTTTGGTTTAGAACCACAAACACTCGGGAGCATATTAATCATCCTGGCATTGGCGCTAACCGGGGTGATACTTCTGGTTACAAGGAGCAGGCCGGGTGCACCAACACCCCCCCGAGCTGCTTTGGGTCTACCTGCTGCTAATCCGGCAACTCAAGTCAGAAATGAAGCGATCTTATTAGTTCAAATTGGTGGGAGAGTAGTTTATACGAATGATATCGCGAGGGATTGGTTCCGATTTACTGGAAAAGAACCCAATTTAGAGCGTTTGTATCGCCTGGCTAGGCCGGGTGATGTGTTCTTGGGGTTATGCTCTACAGAAGGCCGGGTCCGTTTTTCTATGGACGGCCGGTCCGTTGAGGGGTCTTCATATTATGTTCCAGCCAATGATGGGACGGAAGGATATTTTTTAGTTTCATTACGGCGGCTTCAGGTTCCGGATATGTTGAGAGGCATTGATAATGATGCTGATCAGGCTGTGGATATTTTTACGGAACTCAATCAAACCATATCCTCTAATTTAGAACTTGATCCGACTTTGAAAGCTATTCTGGATAGTGTTGAGCGGTTGGTGCCGGCTGACTTCACTCAGATTTCTATTTGGGATAAAGCTGATCAGCATTTAATACCGTATCGACTGATTGGAATTAAGGAGTTTGACCGCCACCTTGAGAAAGTCGAACAACGCTACCGGGCCGGTCAGGGATATGCGGGTCAGATCGTTTCCACCCAACAGTCCCTGTATATCCCCGATGTCGACAAGTATCATGCGACGCACCCCGCGCTTGAATGGAGGCAATACCCCATCAAATCCTATCTGGGTTCCCCGCTTATCGTTGCAGATGAATTGGTAGGTGCCTTAGAACTGGCATCATTGGAGCATGATGGATTTAAACAGGATGATCTGGTTTTAGTGAAGGTGCTTGCCAGCCAGGCAGCAGTTGCGGTGCACAATGCCTTGATGTTCGAAGTTTTAAACAAGCGACTTGTGGAGTTAACCGGGTTAGCGAAACTTACCCAGACAGCAGGTGGTCAGCGTGATTCTCAAGAGTTTTTTTCTCACCTGATGGACGGTATTTCACCCCTGGTACAGGTGGAGTCTATCGGCTTTCTGATCTATGATGAGGCGCGGCGACGTTTGGCAGCGCAGGCGCCTTTCATCGGGATTACCTCCAGAATTTGTCGATGTGTTCCAGGTAACCCTGCCGCCTGGCAGTGAAGGAGAAGAGATTTGGCTCAACCAACACATGATTGTGGCATACCCTGCAGCGGAAGACCCACAGATTAAAGCGCTGGGCATGTCGGGACTGGTACAAGCAGCTGGTTTGGCAAACGTAGCCCTGATGCCATTGATTTCTGGTGAGAGGATGTTGGGCTACCTGCTGGTTGCTGACAAGCTGGATGGTCAGTTTTTTAATCAAGATGATATTCGTATCCTGACCAATATCAGTTTGCAGTCGGCAACGGTGATCGAGAATTTATTGCTGGTGAAGCAATCCCAGGAAAGGGCACTCCGATCAGAAACAATGCGGCGCATTGCCAGCCTGACCGGTTCTGTGGCAACGGTAGATGAGATTCTGGCTTTTTCGTTGCGGGAGCTGGCGCGCCTGCTGCGAGTAGATATTGCCGCGGTACTGCTGGCTGATGAGAGCCGGGCTGAGCTGCGGGTCCACACAGGATCATTGTATGGGATTGAGTCTGATGTCGCTGCGCGGGTAAGCCGGACCTCGATGAACGCCCCCGAGTATTTAGGCACCGTAACCGGCAGCCAACGCCAAATCTTTTGTGATGATGTAGGTAAAGATACTTTACTTGCATCGATGTACCGGTTGATGGCTGATGTATTGGGGATAAATTCATTAATTGATGTGCCAATAATCGTACGTGAACATGGTATTGGAGAAGTGCTGCTTGCCAGCCGGCAGGCGGAGTTCTTTGATCCATCCGATTTGATCTTACTTACTACAACCGCCAGTCAGATTGGCTCTGCCATAGAAAAGTCCAGCCTGTATACACAAACGGATCAAAGCCTACAACGGCGGGTGGAGCAACTGACCGCTTTAACGCGGATCAGCCGGGAGCTAAATACAAATCTTGAGCTGCGCTCGCTGCTGGAGCTGGTCTATACCGAGCTATTAAGGACAACCCAAGCGCGCTGCGGGTTCATTGCCTTATATCATCAAACGGAAGGCGGTGGGGGGGAGCGTGTGGCTTTCATCACGATTGGTGATAGAGGAGAAGAAGAACTCTCGCCTCTGGAAACAAAAGTGATGGCTTATGAGGAACCAGTCGTTGTCCCGGATTATGGACAGCCGATCCTGGCATTGGGAAATATTCAAGCCCATCCTCCACATCCGGGAGTTGTTTCTTCTCTGATCGTTCCGATCTCATATCAAGAGGGGATTGCGGGGTTGATCCACCTCCATTCTGGGGAGCCGGATCATTTTGACAAAACTACGCTAGAAATAACCCAGACACTGGCAACGCAGGCTGCGATCGCTCTCGGAAATGCCAGCCGATATTACGAGCAGCGGCAGCAGAACCAGCTCTTAAGCAGACGCGTCGAAACGATTGAGAAGTTGGTGGAATCAGGGCATTCTTTATCGCCTGAGCAGCCACTGGATATCTCTTTGGATGCCATCGCTTATGGCATCCAGGAGTCAACACCGTTCAATCATGTACTCATTGGTTATTACCAGCAGCAAATTGATGTCCTGAGTTGGATGGTTGGGGCAGGATTGCCTTTGGAGACAATTGAAGAGTACCGATCGTCTCCCCTGCACTGGGCGGATGTGGGTGAAAAGTTGTATGAGGAGTACCGCTTTGGCCAAGTATATTTTATACCTGTGGAAGGGGTGCGCTACCAACCGCCTGCCTCGATCGTCGCGGCGATCATCCCAGCAGAGAACGCTTCACTGCAGCAAGAACCCTTATGGCAGCCCGGTGATGCTTTGCTGGTCCTGCTGGACGATTCACAAGGACAACCTTTAGGGTTAATCCGTGTGGATCAACCTCGCGACGGAAAACGACCAGATAGGCCGACCCTTGAAACCCTGGAGATATTTGCCATTCAGGCTAGCCTGGTTATTGCATCGCATCAGAAACTGGATGAAATGGACGTGCGGCTGAAATCGACGCAGATCGAATTGGAGCAAGCAAAGATCGCACTGACCACCAGCAAAATTGCGCAACCGATATTCTATGATATAGGTGCAGAGACTTCGAACGGAATACACACGATTGGCCAGCGGTCGAGTCGTGTACAAGCCGGACTGGACATAACAGTGCTGGTAAACCGCCAAACAAGCCGTTCTGATGTGTTACAAGTTTTTGGCAAGGAATCCCTCACCTGGATGAATTTAGACCAGGCAATGGTTGCGGAAACCCGAGGTGGAAATCCGCGCTTGACCCACATCCTGGGTGTTTCGTCTGAACCATCGTTTAGCCTGGAGGTGTTACTCGGTCAGCGAAACCCACTCCAATATACTTTACAGAACGGAATTGTTCTTTCAGTTCCAGACTTAGATGAAAACAAGGATTGGAAAAATACCCCCTTGCTTCATGCATTGGAGGCCAGATCCTTTATTTGTCTGCCGATCCTGGCTGCAGGCGAGGTGGATGCTGCACTATTGATGGTGGGTAAGAATCCAATGCCACCTGTTTTACAAGAAGACGAACAACTTCTCGAATTGCTCTGCCGGCAGGTAGGCATGGCGTTGGAGAATTTACGTCTGTTGGAAGAGATGAATCGACGCTTGCAAGAGATCAATCAGTTGCTGGAATTTTCCCGGCAGTTGGGGTCACTTGATCCGCTCAGTATTCTGCGCAGCCTAGCAGATAGTGCACTTAAGGCAATACCACACGCCAGTACTGGATTGGTTGCTCTCTGGCAAGCGGACGAGCAGCGGCTTGTTCCACAGGTTGCAGTTGGATATAGTGATAATGAGCGGATGTTGAAGATAAGATATAGTGCGGGGCAGGCCTTACCAGGACTGGGTTATGCCAGGGGGGAAGCCATTTGTGTGGATGAGGTGAATTTTACCCAGCATTATAATCTTTCGCCGGAGTATTTATTGGTTTACCGCGATGCAACGGAAGGACGACTGCCAATTTCCAGCCTGGTGATGCCAATTCGAACCAGTGAGAATACGCTGGGAGTGCTGGTCCTGGATAATTTCCGGGAGGTCGCTGCATTCACCGTTGACGATCAAAATATTGCCGCATCATTGACTCGCCAGACTGCTCTGACTTTGGAAAATACAAGGCTTTATCGGGCTGCAGAACAAAGGGCAGTACAACTCCAGGCATTGACCAATGTAGCCGGCACAATAACCTCCAGCCTACGCACTGACGAAGTAATTGATTTGCTTCTCGGGCAGGCGCGCTCGATCATAGCTTATGATACAGGCACGCTGTGGCTGCGCAGAGGAGATGAATTGGTTGTGCGTGCCGCGTCTGGCTTTGAAGACAGCGACCAACGGTCAGGTTTGGTGGTGGCGGTTGAGGACAGCCTTTTAATCAAAGAAATGATCCAGACTATCAAGCCGATCCTGGTTGATGATGTGCGTTTGGATCTTCGCTTCCCAACACTTCTTGAACCTCGTTACTTGACCTGGTTGGGTATCCCCTTGATTTCAAAGGGGCAGGTGGTGGGTGTTATTGCTTTGGAAAAAGAGGAAGCGAACTTCTACGCGGAAGAGAATATTAAGGCGATGGTAACCTTTGCCGGGCAAGCAGCAGTGGCATTGGAGAACGCCCGGTTGTATGAGGAAAGCACCAACCGGGCCGCTGAACTCGATGAACGTTCGCAGCGCTTGACTCTGTTGAACCGGCTTTCAGCAAAATTAAGCGGTTCGCTTGATCTAAACTACATCTTAAACCTGACATTGGGCGAATTGGCTCAGGCAGTGACCTGTGATTCAGTATCTGCGGTATTGTTCAACTCCAGTGCCAGGCCGATCCTGGAAGCGGAGCAGCCTTCTATTCTTGATGCATATCCCTTGCTGTTGCCCGAGAGCCCAATCTTTGAGCGACTGCGCGAGTCATTGGGTATTTTCTCAACCGATGATGTATCAAAAGAAAAAGAATTAGATCGGCTGCAAGAATTTTTTGGAGTTCGATCGACCCAGGCGCTGCTTATTTTGCCGTTAGCAACCGGCGGCGATCTGCATGGTTTAATGATGGCCCATACCCACCATCCAGGCCGCTTTGAGCTGGACGAGGTTGAATTGGCGCGAACGATCAGTAATCAAGCTGCGGTGGCTATCCAAAATGCTCGGTTATTCCAGGAAACCGAGCGCTTGTTTAGCGAAACCCAGCGGCGTTCAACAGAGCTGGGAATATTGTTTGAACTTGGAGTGAATATCACCCAGGTATTGGATCAAAACCGGTTGATCGAGGCTACATTTGAAAATGTTACACGGTTGCTTGGGGCTGACACCTGCGCTCTTGTGCTGGTAAGGCCAGGCGACACGCTTGAGCTGCGTGCTGTGGATCTGGGAGAGTCGATTGGGCCAATTTCGATCCCCAAGAGCGGGACCAGTTTTAGTGAGTATGTGCTAACCACGGGCGAGCCGCTGTTCATTCGAGATATGGGTCGCGAACAGGAACTGCTACCGGTGCAGGGATACACCCTGGGAGAGCCGGTTAAGTCCTGGTTAGGTGTCCCTTTGAGTGTACGAGGTGTCACGAGTGGGGTGTTATCTGTGCAATCCTATCGCCCCAATGCTTTTGGTAAGTCGCAGTTGCGCTTGTTAGGACAGGTTGGAAACCAGCTGGCAGTGGCTTTGGATAATGCCCGGCTATTCGAAAACACACAGGTTTATGCTGATGATATGGCTCGACGGGTTTCAGAACGCACCCAAGAATTAGAAGTAGAGCATAATCGCAGCCAGACACTACTTCGAATCATTACAGAGCTATCAGCCAGTCTCGATCAGGACATGGTATTAAGCCGCACCCTGGCGATACTCAATGAGACCATTGGGGCAGAATACAGCATGATCTTGTTGGTACACCCAGAGAAAGGAAGCCTTTATCTCCGTTCCTGGCTTGCTGATGTGAGCATGAAACCAAGAGCAAAGCACACTGGTGGATGGAAAGCAAGCGAACCATTGGCAAGCTGGGTGGTAACAAAGGCTCAGGCAGCCTTAATCCCCAATCTGGAAGACGACGAACGGTGGCGGATTGGAGCAAGTGAGTGGAGTGGCTATCATAGTGCGATTGCAGTTCCCCTTCTAATGGGTGAGGAAAGCCTGGGAGCTCTGCTTCTATTCCACAGGCAAATTGATCGATTTACCCGGGACAGGCTAGAGTTGGCCCAGGCCGCGGCGAAACAGATTGCAGTATCGATAAACAATACACAATTGTTCAACCTGATCCGCGATCAGGCAGAAAGATTGGGGGAGTTGCTGCGTACCCAGCACGTGGAGACAAGCCAGTCACAGGCTATCCTTGAGGCTGTGGCCGATGGTGTTTTGGTAACGGATGCACAGCGAGGAATAACTTTATTTAATGCATCAGCAGAAAAAATATTAGGGCTGAACCGGATCCAAGTTGTTGGTCAGAGTCTTGAAAAATTTATGGGCTTATTTGGAAAAGCCGCTCAAGAATGGGTGCAAACCATCGAGGCATGGTCGGAAGATTCTAGCTCCCGAAAACCAGGCGAATCCAGGTCGGCACAGATCGAGCTGGAAGATGCGCGTGTTGTTTCGGTTCACCTGTCACCGGTGCTGATACGGAATGATTTTCTGGGAACTGTCTCGATCTTTCAGGATATTACCCATCGGGTTGAATTAGATCGGTTAAAATCGGAATTTGTCGCTACGGTTAGTCATGAGCTACGCACGCCGATGACTTCCATCAAAGGGTATGTTGAAATATTGCTCATGGGGGCGGCAGGTTCGCTGAATGACTCACAAATGCATTTCTTGCAGGTTGTACGGTCAAATACTGAGCGATTGGCGACATTGGTAAACGACTTGTTGGATATCTCGCGGATTGAAGCTGGAAGGGTGATATTGTCCTGGCAGCCATTGGAGGCACAATTGCTCATCCGCAGTTGTGTAGATCTGATCGCCAGGCGGAGTATCGATGAGCATAGACCGATGACAGTAAATATAGACATAGAAGCGGATATGCCACGGGCTCATGGAGATCGAGAGCGCGTGCAGCAGATCCTGGATAATTTAGTTCAGAATGCATACCAGTATACGCCTGATGGTGGACAACTCGTCGTTCGCGCCCGGGTGATTGATGATATGATGCAGTTTAGCATCCAGGATAATGGCGTCGGTATTCCGCTCGAAGACCAACCGCGCATATTTGAACGCTTCTTCCGAGGTGAAGATCCACTGGTCTTAGCTACATCAGGAACAGGCTTAGGCTTGTCAATTGTAAAACACCTGGTAGAGATGCACGGTGGTCATATCTGGTTTGAGAGCCCGGGTGTGCCTGGTTTTGGTAGCATCTTTTCATTTACAATACCGCTCTACGTGACTGAAAAGTCCGAAAATAATATGCCATTGGAACAAGCTAACACTGGCAGAAGGGTTAAAGGGTAAAATGGCAAAAATATTGATCGCTGAAGATGAGAGAGATATTCGTGACCTAATAACATTCACCTTGCGCTTTGCAGGCTATGAAGTCATAACTGCTGTGAATGGCGAGGAGGCTGTTAGCCTGGCAAATGAGGCACATCCGGATTTGATCCTGATGGATGTGCGTATGCCAAAGATGACTGGTTATGAAGCCTGTAAAGTCTTAAAAAGCGAGAAAAGCACGGAGAATATTCCGGTTGCATTTCTATCTGCAAAAGGGCAAGAGGCAGAAGTGCAAACCGGGATAGAAGCTGGTGCGGTAGAATACATCCTTAAACCATTTTCACCCGACCAACTTACGGAGCGGGTGCAGGCAATCCTGAAAAAGTATCATCCATAATCAGGCTGGTAAATGAGTATCGTCGCGCTAGAAAACGATCTGATCCATTACGAAGTGTTAGGACGCGGCCGGCCATTGATCTTCCTGCATGGCTGGGTGGGTTCCTGGAGGTATTGGATTCCTGCAATGCAGGCCCTTTCCATTTCATATCGTGCGTATGCATTGGATTTATGGGGATTTGGTGACACACCAAACCGGCCGGATAAGTATTCCTTAGACCAGCAGGCAAGATTATTGAATGCTTTCATGGAGGAGATGGGGATTGGGAGAGTAGCATTGGTCTGTCACGGGCTGGGTGCGCTGGTTGGGTTAAGTTTTACCCGGTTTTTCCCTGACCTGGTAGACCGCTTAGTGATGACGGGGCTGCCATTAGAGAAGTCAATGGTCAACCCCCGGTTGCGAACCGACTCTATGGCAGAACTGATGGAGTGGCTGTTAGGGAAAACACCAGCCGCAGATGCGGCACGTCTGGAAGCTCCTAAGGCTGATGCTGAAGCGATCCGGATTTCATTGGACTCGATGGAAATGATCAGCTGGTTGAGTTTTGTCATGGAGATGAGTACACCGTGTCTGTTCATTCAGGGAGCGCTTGATCCCGTGGTAGCACAGCCACCCGAGGAATTATTCTCGCGGTTACCAGCCAGTACTCACCAGATCGTGTTTGATTTGTCGGGGCATTTTCCAATGCTGGATGAGCCGGCAAAATATAATCGGCTGCTAGCCGATTTTCTTGCTTTACCCTCGGGAGAAAGCCCACGCAGCTTGCAATTAAAGGATGAGTGGAAACGGCGCATCCGTTAGGATGTTCCTTGACACAGGTATGGCTTACGCTTATAATGCACGTCGCTCTATTCCTCGGTAGCTCAATTCGGCAGAGCGGGCGGCTGTTAACCGCTAGGTTCGAGGTTCAAGTCCTCGCCGAGGAGCTCATGGTAAATAAAAAGAGACCTGCTGAAATTGGCAGGTCTCATGTGTTTTTTTCTTGTCTGGATTATGTTTTGTCTGCGCTCTCGCTGGCCGGTTTCGGAGGGTCTGCCTTCTTCTCTGATTCGACGGGTTTGGCAGTCCGGTTGGTCCCGGAGGGAGAGCGATGATCGGTGGCGTAGAATCCAGAGCCCTTAAAGACAATTCCGACCGGGGTGTAGACTTTTCGCAATGCTTTTTTGTTACATTCAGGGCAGCGCGCGAGAACGGGGTCGTTAAAACCCTGTTGGCGCTCAAACCGAACCCCACAATTTTCACAACGATAGGTATAAACTGGCATAGACGGCCTCACAGATTGGTAGAAATATACCACCAACCATGTAGCATTATAGCGCGCGAAGGATGGATTGACAAGATGTTCACGGGGGCGTTCTAACATATTTCTAACAATCAGGGGAAGGAGATCACTTATGGCAGGGCAGCCGTGAAGGGTGTACGGGTTGGTGTTGCTGTTTTTGTAGAGGTAGCAGTCGGAATGGACGTCGGTGTCGGCGTTACCGTAGGGGTCAGTGTAGATGTTGGCGTATAGGTGAGGGTTGGAGTGGGCGGATTGATCACGGAAAGTTTCTGTTCAGCGAATTGGCGCCATTCCGGAGGTACAGCATCGCCAGGCAGGGCAACCAGGCGCTCGTAGTCCATCTTGGCGTCCCATAAAAAGTTGTTCTCTTCGTAAACCTGAGCGCGGTAATAATAAACTTGTGCGAGTTGGGAATCAGTTTCAGCACGATCCTCAGCAACTGTAAATGTAATCCCGGCATCGCGTAAACGTCCATTGGCCCAAAAAGCGATGGCAAGATCGATCGTGTAATCGAATTGGTAATGCGCCAATGTGGTGGCAGCGTATAGATCATTGACCGCCTGGCGTAAGTCACCCAAAGTCAGATATATTAATCCTCGGTAGTGTAAAGATTCTGCGTTCTCTTCATCCAGGTTGATCGATCGATTGAAGGCATCCAGGGCTTGTTGGTAATAGTCTTCCCCGCGCAGGTAATATCCTTTCCCAACGATTGCCCAGGCATAGGGATCTTCGATCTCATAACGGATATATATCTCAGCGTAATATAAAGCCTGCTCCGGATCTCCATTGATCAGGTAGCAGCGGGCGAGGGTGATGTAGGCAGACAACAGCGTTCGATCTGCCTCATAACCGAGTTGGGCATATTGCAGTGCGGTGGCGTAGTCGCCAATTTCAAGGTAAGCCTGAGCGGAGAAAACGTAGATCAAGGGCAGCCCAGGGAATAACGCTTCTGCCAGGCGTAGATCTTCCAGTGCCAGGGCAGGGTCCTCGAGGTTAAGCCAATATGCAGCCCTGGCTATGTATGCATCCACGTAATTGGGATCGAGCTCAATGGCGCGATCCAAATCTTGCACTACAACTGCATTGGGATTGAGGTCCAGACGAAGTATGGCCCGCCCCAGGTAGGGTGGCGCAAATGCCGGATTAGCAGTAATTGCTTGTTGGTAAGCTTCTAATGCTTCATCATATTCGCCACGCAGGCGATGGGCTTCACCAATGTAATAGATCAAATCCGGATCGCCAGGCGAGAAGGTTGCTGCCTGCTGCATATATTGAAGCATGAGGTCGATCTGATTGCGCTGGTATGCAATCATCCCAATGCGGTATGCTTCAACTCTGGGGTGGGGTGTGTTCACATACAGCGGTCTGGGTGTATAGGTTTGGTCCAGGAACATCCACAGCGGCGTTGGGCCAATAAATGTGGGGGTAGGAGAGCGAACCACCAGAGTACGGGTTGGGGTAGGTGTTCGGGTTATTTCAGGGGTGAGGGTTGGGAAGGGTGAAACGCGATAAAAGGTGATGCTTTCTTTTTGTTGTTGGATGCCATAAATTGCGCCAAACACCAGACCAGCGCTTAGCGCTAAAGCCCCAATGAAGACAAATATTCGCAGGATGGGGTTTCCCCAAATTCGGAGAAAGAGGTTTTTAGGTGGTACAAGCTCTTTATCCAGCTCCTTGTCCCACCTGCGGATGATTGGGGGTACGGGATGTACATCCGATCCAGCTGGTCGAGCACCCAACAGAATCAGACCACGGCGGGCAACCTCATTGTTGGGGTCTGCCCGTATAGCGGATTCCAAGCAGAAAATCCGCTCGGTTTGAGTGTCAACAAGAGTACTCATCCACAGCCAGTAATCGGCACGCGAAGAGTCGCTGCGCAATAATCGGGTGAATAAGTCGCGCGCCCGTGTTCGCTGTCCTCGGCGGATAGCCTCGAGCGCTTCCTGGTACATTTTTTCTTGAGCCATAAACACCTTGTCAAAAAGTTTAGCACAGCCTGTGCTTGACGGCAAGTGGTAAAGAGGCCAAAAAAACAATTACCATCATCTTTCAGGCCGGGTATAATGGCTCAAATGAGATCTATACTTCAAGCGAAATTGTGGATATTGCTGGTGGTTTGCTTCCAGGCGGGTTGTACACCGCCCCTGCCACAAACAACGGTTCAGCCAACAAACACAATGAGGGCGCTGATACCTTATCGAACACCGACTGCAACCCGACCACCACCGACCCTGACCCCGGTGGATAGTCTTCCAGTCACTCTTGCGCCCAGTGCCACGCCTTTTACTCACGTTGTGGTACGCGGCGAAACGATGTTAGGGATTGCACTCCGTTATGGGGTGCCTTTGGAGGCATTGCAAGCAGCCAACCCAGGTGTGGACCCACAATTTTTGTCAGTGGACACCGCACTGATCATACCACTCGGCGATGAGGTCCAGGTGCTGGTTGCCACACCTACTCCGATGATGATGGATCGGAATGAGCCGGTCTGCTACCGCACTGGAGATGGAGGAGCGTGGTGTTTTTTGTTGGTTGAGAATAATTGGACTGCCGCGGTGGAGAATCTCTCAGCATGGATTGGATTGTATGGGAGCGATGGCGAGATCATTGCCAGCCAGATCGCAGTTGGACCTATAAATATCCTGCGTCCGGGGCAGGCCATGCCATTGCTCGCTTTTTTTCATCCCCCATTGCCTAACGATATCATTGCTCGAGGAGAACTGCTGACCGCGATTGAAATCCCCGAGGATGACGGGCGCTATCTGGATTGGCAGCTGGCTGAACTGGAAGTGGTGATAAGGGAAGCGACCAACCAAGAGGCTCGAGTAACAGGAATGATTGCACAGCCTGAAGGGAGCACCTCTCCAGGTCAGGTTTGGGTTGCGGCAGTAGCGTACGACCTGGCAAATCAGGTGGTGGGGGTGCGGAAGTATGAAACCAATGGGGATTTGGCGTTTGATCTGACTGTTTACAGCCTGGGAGAGGCGATAGACCGGGTGGAGATTCTGACCGAACTCAGACCGTGATCTGGACCAGCGGCACGGGGGTGAAGACCAGGATAAATATTATGATTCCCAGAATAGCGATAAGCTTGCGGCGCCGGTCCAATTGGGTGATCTGGTCGAGGGGTTCAGCATAAAAACGCCCCAATATCAGGATGAGCACTGCCCAGATCCACCAGCCATACCAAACAAATCCCAAGATCATGAGCCCAACCAAAACAAACGGAATTAATCTCGCCGCGCGTTTACCTAACAGAACATAGATCAGGTGCCCGCCATCCAATTGTCCGGCAGGAATTAAGTTGATGGCAGTAACCAGCAGTCCAGCCCAACCAGCCCAGGCAACGGGGTGCAAGGTGACATCTACGCCCCCACGGGGAAGTGGCATCGCGGTGAAAAAATATTTCACCCAATATATGATTGGGTCCACGCCGAAATAATTGAATGGCTGGGGCAGGAACTCTCCGTGGACAACATATTTCAGGAAAAGGTAGAGCAGCGAATTTCCTTCGAAGATTTGACCGTTTTGAAGTTGGAAAGGCAACGTTTCGACTGTCGATAGGGTTAACCCCAGCAGGAGTACTGGGATTGCCACGATCAGACCAGCCAGGGGACCTGCGATTCCGATATCCAGCATGATGCGGCGATTCTTGGGTGGTTCTTTGAGCTGGATGAAAGCGCCCATGGTACCAAAATAGCTAAAAGGAAAGGGGATAAAATATGGCAGAGTTACATTGCTTTTGTGGTACCGCCCTGCCAGATAGTGACCAAATTCATGAGCCAGTAAAATGGCCAGTAAACTAAGCGTGAACGGAAGACCACTAAGGACAAAGCTCAGGGTCTCATTGACATTTGTCGGCAGAGAGCCCTGATATGAGAACAATGCACCGGTGAAGAGCACACTGAAGAAAGTAAGGATGAGAAGGAGAATATTTACCCACACTTTTGCTGGATTGGGATTGGGAATCCCGGGGATCAGGATCACCGCATGCTGATTATTTTCAATCCGGAAGAGAGGTGTGACTTGGTAAGGTTTCAGCAAACGGGCAAGCTCATCATAGGCACTAGCGCTGTCAGAGCCAAGCAGCATACCCCGATAGCGGGCAATGAAGCCTTTCTTGGGCTCGCCCAGGGTGACTGCTTCGATGTGCAGGAAGCGGGAAACAATCAGGGATAGGTTGTCGATATCAGGGGAAGTTAGCATTCAAAATAATCCACCAAGCAATGATACCAGTATGAGATCCAGGCGGGAGTGGATGGGGGTCGAACCCACCGCGGCCCGCAACGCGACCCGCCACCGGTTTTGAAGACCGGGGAGCCCACCGGGACTTAACCACTCCCAACGAAGTTAAGCATACCAAAGGGAAGGGCATTTGGCAAGGAAGGAAGGGATCAATATTCGACAACCTGACATATAATAATTTGTATAAAGATGGAGGTCGATGATGAGCATCATTACTTTAACCACGGACTTTGGTTTGAAAGATGGGAATGTGGGGGTGATGAAAGGGGTGGTATTGGGTATCGCGCCGCAGGTTCAGATCGTGGATCTGAGCCACCTTATCCAGCCGCAAGATATCCTGGAGGCGGGCTTGGTTTTACAGCGTTCAGCACCGTACTTCCCCGCAGGGACAATCCATATTGTAGTAGTTGATCCCGGGGTGGGGACTCAACGCCGTCCGCTGGCTGCCCGGATCGGAAATCATACTTATGTTGGACCGGATAATGGCACAATCACGATGTTGGTTGAGTATGGCCAGAGGCACAACTGGGATGTGGAATTCATTTTCCTCGACCGACCACATACCTGGCTTGAACCGGTCAGCCATGTGTTTCATGGTCGGGATATCTTTGCACCAGTCGCTGCCCACCTGGCCAACGGAGTATCCTTAGATGAGTTGGGTACAACGATATCAGATCCTGTGCTGTTAAGCCTGCCACAGCCGATGCCCACCTCCACGGGGTGGGTGGGAGAGGTGATCCATATCGATCACTTTGGCAACATCTCCACCAATATTGGCGAGCAGCACGTGAGCAGCCCGGATGTGCGGGTTCGTATCGGGGGTACGGTGTTGGATGGGCTGGTGCGCACCTTTGGAGATGGAAAATCCGGTGATCTGGTAGCGTTATTCGGGTCAACCGGCAGCTTGATCGTTTCGGAAGTCAACGGGAATGCCGCTAACCGGCTACACATCCGGGTTGGGACAGCAGTGACGGTGGAGAGGCTATCGCATTAGCCACCGGTAACGAAACAAACACCCACCAGCCCGGTGCCAGAATGAATAGAAAGACCGGGAGTCAATTCAACAAAAAGCACCTCTGGTGGATAGGTCATGCTCTGGCGTAGTTGTGCTTCGAAGGCGCGTGCAGACTCGATGGCATTGACATGCACAATGCACAAGCGTTGAATTTCTTTGCCGTTCACGGTCCGGTTTGCCAGTTCAATTACCCGATCAAAGGCTTTGCTCTGGGTGCGAACCCGTTCGAGCAGATCTAATTTTCCATTGCGGATGGTCAGAATGGGCTTGACGCTAAGAACGGAGGCAAAACCAGCGGCAACTTGGCTGACCCGCCCACTCATGGCGAGATATTTGAGGGTGGACAGAGCAGCAAAGAGATGGGTCCGTTCACCGATGGTCATTGCTTGAGCGATGATCGCCTCTTTAGAAGCGTCATTGCGGGCTGCCTCGGCAGCTTCCAACACCAAAAAACCAAAACCCATGCTCAAGCTGCGAGTGTCAATCACAGTGATATCGAGGTGAGGGGTCAGCTCTCTGGCTGCAAGTGCAGCGCCATATGTGGCGCTGACTTCGCTGCTGACGCAAAAACATAGGATCGACTCAGCACCAGCCTGAAATGCCTGGGCGAACGCTTCGGCAAATTTACCTGGTGAGGGCGCGGCGGTGGTCGGAAGCTTACCGCTGCTATCAATGCGCGAGAATACCTGGGCATCATCTATTTCGTCGACGGAGGCATAGCTCTCGCCATTAAAATTCACCTGGATTGGCACCTGGAGGATCCCCAGAGGTTTGGATATGGATAAAGGCAGGCTGGAATCGGTATCAGTAATGATAGCAACGCGAGGCATTAGAGAGACTCCTGAATGATTGGATGGATTAAATCAGAAACCCCGTGAAGGATCGTTCGATGCGGCCTAATTGCCATATATTCTTACTACGTATCAAAAAATATTCATCTGTATCCTCTATTGACGAATCAACCACAGCTGGCTACAATACCCGGAATTTTGTTTTTATAAGTTTTTACGCTTTGTAATTATATTTCGCTTGTTTTTCTAAGGAGGCAGGAATGGAGAAGAAAGAACTATTAGCCCGGGTCAAGGAAGATGATGTCAGGTTCCTCTCTTTACAATTCACCGATGTGATTGGTGTGGTAAAAAGCGTGGATATTCCGGTCTCCCGCCTGGGGGTGGCGCTTGAGGATGGCATCTGGTTTGATGGGTCATCTGTGGAAGGATTTGCTCGCATTCAGGAGAGCGACATGCGCCTGATTCCGGATCTATCGACCTACGCGGTATTGCCCTGGACCCCGGCTGAGCTTCGCCGGGCGCGCATATTTTGCGATATCTACCAGCCCGATGGGAATCCATTCCCGGGCGATCCTCGGGGGACGCTCAAGCGTATTTTGAAGACGATAGATGATAGAGGGTGGAAGTACAATGTGGGGCCTGAGCCAGAATTCTTCCTGTTCCGTCGTAACAGCGGTGAGAGCATCCATCCAGTGCCGCACGATGTTGGTGGTTATTTCGATTTTTCGGCCAACGATGATGCCGTGCGGGTGCGGACGGAATTGATGGAGGCGCTGGCTAGCATGGGCCTGGAGGTCGAGATGGGGCACCACGAGGTTGCTCTTGGACAGCATGAAATTGATTTCCGCTTTGATGATGCGCTGCGTACCGCTGATAATGTGCTGACATTGAAATATTCGGTAAAAGCGATTGCCGCTCAACATAATCTGATCGCCTCTTTCATGCCGAAGCCAATCTTTGGCATCAACGGATCGGGGATGCACTGCCACCAATCGGTATTTGATGTTCATGATGAGAACCTTTTCTATGATTCCCAGGATGAATTCCATTTATCTCGGATCGCCTATGGTTTCATTGCCGGGCAGTTGGCGCACGCCCGTGCATTGGCAGCCATTGTCGCACCGACTATCAATTCGTATAAGCGCCTTGTGCCTGGATATGAAGCCCCGGTATATATCGGTTGGGCGCAGATCAACCGTTCAGCCCTGATCCGCATTCCGTGCTGGACTCCGGGGCGCGAGAAATCAACCCGGGCTGAGTTGCGCTTCCCAGATCCGTCAGCGAATCCATATCTGGCATTTACCGCCATGTTGGCTGCGGGGTTGGATGGGATCGACCACGAGTTAGTCTGTCCAACACCGTTGAATAGTATCAATATTTATCACCTCACTCCTGAGGAACGGCACCAGATGGGTGTAACCGAGCTGCCCGGGTCGTTGGCTGAAGCATTGCGCGAATTTAACCAGGATGATGTGCTGCACGATGCACTTGGGAGTGCGATTGCAGATGCCTTTGAGCGCGCCAAGTGGTCAGAGGTTGAAGAGAACCGGATGAAAGTGACTGACTGGGAGCTGGAACGGTACCTGGAGGTCGCCTAGATTTAAGCTCTAAACGGGTTGAAGTCTGTGCCGGTATCGAAGAAATCTTCCTGCTCGACTCGTTTGAGCCGGTTGACTACCCAATAGGTGAGGGGTGTCATTAAGACTTCAACTACGCACTTGAAGAGATAGTTGGTCAGCACCAGGGTGAGGAACAGGCTCCAGGGGAATACTCCGAACCATGAGGCGATGACCACGAAGGCAACGGTATCAATTAATTGACCTACGAGGGTGCTGGATATGGTACGCAGCCATAACCAGCGACCGTGGGTGAGCAGTTTTAGCCGCGCCAGGGTGATCGAATTTGAAAATTCTCCCACCCAGTAACCAGCCAGGCTGCCGAGTACAATACCCCCTGAGCTCATTCCGCCTAAAATCGCATCATATGCTGGCTGACCCGTGTATTGAGCCCAGGTGCGGTCAGGGGGTAGTTTGCCCACGATCCAGAAGAGCAGGGCGCTGAGTGCTAGGAGAAAAAAACCGGCCCAGATGACCCGGCGCGATCGACGGTAACCATATACTTCTGTCAGGATATCGCCAAAGATGTAGCTGACAGGGAAGAGCAGCGTACCAGCATCAAAAGCCATGGGCACGCCAAAGAGAGAAAATCCCCAGTCCACAATCTTAGCTGACGAGGCGATGTTGCTCACTACCAAGACTGTGACGAATGCCGCCATGATCAAGTCAAAATAACGGTAAGATTTCATCGGCTGAACATCCGGCAGAAGGCACACTCGCCAGGTGCGGTCGTCGGTTGACCGCAGGTGGGACAGGTGTGCAGATCAACCGCCACCTGGTCTGCGGTGGGAGAAAATAAGCCTTCATCCTTGGCTTTCAGGAATGAAAGATAGAAACTAAGCTTAGCACCAGGACGATCCCCCTCGAGCTTGTTCAGCAGCTCCTTATAGTAGATCGAAGTAGAGCCAACCGCAAAGGGACATTCATCATAAATATAGTTGATCCCGCTCAGAATGGCATATGCAGCCATCTCTCGTTCGTAGATGCGGCACAAGGGTTTGGCTTTGCGTGCCAGGCCGGGTTTATCGGCGGGGAGGACTGGCGCCTGCCGGAGCAGGTAAGATCCAGCCCAGGTGAGTGTATTGCCAAAAAGAACCGCCGCTTCATCATCCAGATTGTGTCCGGTGACCAGGACAGAGTAATCCCCTTCACGAGCAACCCTGTTCATGATATGGCGCTTGCTAAGACCGCATACGGAGCAGGGTTTTTCCCGGCCGCGGTGGGTGCGAGCTGCCAGTTCAGGAATAGATTCCCCGTACTGCTTTGGAAAATCCACGATGCTCAGATTAAGATCGCGCGTACTGGCAAATTGTTCGCAGAGACGCTGGGATTCGGTAGAGTAGCTCACTCCGCCATCAATACCCAACCCTATGTATAAGCCGTCAGCATGGTAGCCCAACCGGTGGAGCATATCCCATAATGAGAGGGAGTTTTTTCCTCCGGAGACCGCTACCAGGATCCGTTCATCACGGGAAAACATGTGGTATTTTTGAATGGCGCGTTCCATCTGATCGGGCAGCCATTCCAGGTAATGTCCTTTACATAAGGCCAGTTTATGCTGGCGCATATTAATGACAGCTTTTTCATTGCATCGACGGCATTTCATAATATTGTACTGTTTGGGGATGCGGATATTTACGGTGATATGATCACCGGCCGGAGAACAGGCTGAGGACTCTCGCGTGGATCGGTGAACAGGTCGGCCGGTAAGGGGATTGGTGTATAGGACAGCCCGGTAAGAATGGTACCATAGGGAATGTAATACAGCTCAATGATCCCTTGATATCCCAGGCTCATGTCCTGGAAGGCAAAGACCAGATAACTGCCATCGGGGCTGAATTCTGGATCACGGTAGCAGCAGTGGGCATTAATCGGATTAACGTGGGATTGTGCTCGGTGAACATCTATATTATATAAGTAGAGATCGCCAAATCCTTCGTTGCGTACGATTGTGTTCAGAGCAAATAGTACCTGCCCATCATATCCGATGTGTAAGAGGTGGGGATTATTTTCATAGCCAGTCATTGTGAAGCGGGTGCTGGGGAACTCATCGACCAGCGGGGGTGTGTTATAACATTGGGAGATATCCACTACACGGACGACATCCACCTGGAGTCCCTCGTCAGCAGCGAGGACAACCAGGATCAGCTTTTGCTGATCGTTCGACCAATGGACCTCGCGCACAACGTACGCTGCTCCCGAAATGGGATAGGTGAATGGTGCCAATCCATCACAGGAAGCCATTTCTTTTACATCGTCCCAGTAACGCACCTGGTCCAGGCGTTCCCGGTCTAGTGGAATAACGAAGAGGTTGTTATTGATCACAATTGCCAGTTGTTGGCTGTCAGGTGAGATCTCAAAACCGTTCAAGGCGCTGGCGTACTCAAAGCATAACAAGTCGTCAATGCGGGTGGTCTCAATATCCACCAGTTTGATGCATAAACCAGTGATATATGCCAGGGCTGAACCATCCGGTGTCCAGCTTAGATTACTTTTGGCGCCGCCATCAAAGGTAAGGCGAACCAAATCCGTGCCATCCAGGTTGACAATATAGACTTCATTGTCACTAATAAATGCTAACTTATCTGCACCACCTATAACTGGGGCGAGTGGCAGGGGAGTGGAGGTATCTGTGGGCGGTAGCGGGGTGAGGGTAGAGGTTGGTGTTTCGGTGGGAGGGCTTGTTGGCGTTTGGGTGCTGCTCGGGATGGGTATGGGTGTGGCTGTATCGCTTGGGATTGTCGTGTTGAGCCCAATGATGGGAACGGTGCTGCTAGCAGTGACTGTCGAAGTATTTGGACCGCTTATGAGGTTCATTCCTCCACCCAGGGTAAAGGAGGCAATTAGAATACCGGCCAAAGCAACGGCACCGATGATCCAAATCCAGGCAGGTACACGACGGGCAGAAGAGATCTCAGGCGACAGGATGCCCGCAGCTGAACCAATCGCTGCGGCACCTGCCGGGCTTTGATGGGTCAATGCTTCCTTCCAACCGGCTTTCTTCGGAATAGTTGGGGCGGATATTGCGGCAGCTGGTTTAGGTTTTGTTTCTACATTGCTAAAATCGATGGCCTGCTCCCCGATAAGAGTAGGCATATTAGAGCCACGCGCCGCTATTACAATCGAATGAGCCATCTCAATCGTATTGGTATAACGGTCGTTGGGATCCTTAGCCATTGCTTTCTCAATTACAGCGTCGAAAGCGGTGGGTAAGCTATTATTTGCTGATGTAATATGAGGAACAGGCTCCAGGATGTGCATCATCATCACTCTGGCAGCTGTGTCCCCTTGATAAGGGACATTACCAGTCAATACTTGATAGAGGATGACCCCCAGGGAGTAAATATCACTACGGCCATCGATGTCATTTTGGCCTTGCACTTGCTCGGGGCTCATGTAGGCAGGGGTGCCCAGGATAGCATCACCCGTCAGAGTGGGGTTGGATGATTGGTGGAGGCGGGCAATGCCAAAATCGGACAGGAAACTATTGCCGTACTGGTCGTAAAGGATATTGCCTGGCTTGAGGTCACGATGGACAACGCCTTTACTGTGAGCCGCATCCAGTGCTGGCGCAAGACGGTTGATCATATTGATTACTTCATTAACTGGCAGCGATCCGCGTGCCAACCGATCGGCGAGCGAACCGCCTGACATGTAGCGCATGACGATATATGGCTGGCCTTCTTCTTCCCCAAAATCATAGACAGGAACGATTGCCGGATGTTCGATAAGGGCAATGGTTTTCGCCTCGCGCTCGAACCGCACGCGAAATTGAGGATCGTGGAGAAATTCACGGGGCAGCACTTTAATGGCGACATTGCGTTCGAAGCGCGGATCGTAGGCATGAAATACAGTCGCCATGCCTCCTCGCCCAAGCTCACCTTTAATTACATAACGACCGAATTGTTCTACACTCATGGTTTGAAGTATAGCACCGATTAATGTAGATGAAAAATTGCCCCGATAATTTTATAAGATACTCATTGAACCTGACAAGGGTAAAACCTGTTTTATTGCAACCCTACACGATAATATGCGACTTTCATGCGCGGGGAGAAACATTGGTGTTAATCCATCTTCAGGCTATAATATTATCAGGATCTTTTTTACGATAACCAAGCGATATCAAGAAATGGAGGAGCTTATGGTAAAGTCAGGAATTATCATTGGTGTTGTAGGATTTGTACTTGTCCTGGGGTCTGCGGTTATTTTTTCCCCGTTATGCGCACCTTGTTGGGGGTTGATCTTAGGATTGGCTGCAGGTTACCTGGCCGGCGGTTTTGATAAACCCTTGAACAACAACGAGGTGATAAAGAAAGGGGCGATAGCAGGTGCTATCGCTGCAGGTCTTATTATGGTAGGTGCTTTGATTGGAGGCGTGATCAACGCCGCACTTCTCGACCCGTCTGATTTACAGCAAATGTATGAATTGTTGGGTGTCACCGACTATTCGCTTGATCAGACCGCAATCTGGGTCGGACAATTGGGCTCCGCTGTTTGCGGCGGGCTGCTTAATGCAGTCCTGATGGCTGGGATGGGAGCCGCTGGTGGAGCGCTGTGGTGGCAGATTCAAGGCAAAAACCGGCCGGTTGAGCCCTTTACCCAAAATTAGTCTCTATTCAGCCAGTCCCGAATTGGCGGTCTCCTGCATCACCTAACCCCGGCAGGATGTAGCCTTTCTCATTCAGGCGTTCATCGATCGCCGCGAGGTAGATGGGCACATCAGGGTGGTGGGTTTGTAAATTGGTGATGCCCGGAGGCGCGCCTAGGATGCCGACAAATTTGATCTTGGTAACTCCCCAGCGCTTGAGGATGTCTACCGTGGCAACGGCTGACCCACCGGTTGCCAGCATTGGATCAAGGATGAGGCAAACCGAGACGGTCGGTTCGACGGGCAGTTTATTGTAGTATTCGACCGGTTTCAGGGTACGTTCATCGCGATACAGACCGATATGCCAGACTTCTGCCGAAGGCATCAGGTACCATGCCCCTTCGACCATACCAAGCCCAGCGCGCAGGATAGGCACCAGCCCAATCTTGGCAGCCAACATCCCCCCTGGAGCAAGCGCCAGAGGGGTTTCAATTGTTAACTGGTTTCAGGGTAAGGTCAACCGTTGCTTCGTAGGTTAACAGGGCTGCGATTTCTGGAATCAATTCACGGAATTTCTTGGGTTCAGTATTTTTATCGCGCAGCAATGCAAGTTTATGTGCTACCAATGGGTGGGTGGAAGGAAAAACATTGTTCATCATCGATTCTCCAGGGAATGACGGGTTAATTATAGTGGTGATTTGGTTTGGCGTGAGGTTGTTAAGATATAATGACTGCCATGAATGAACCGCCTAACCGATTGGTGAATCCTCAGCCCCAGCCCGATGACCGGCTGGATACGTCATTGCGCCCGCGCACCCTGATCGATCTGATTGGACAGGATCGAGTGAAGGAAAACCTGGCTATCTTGATTGCGGCCGCGCGCCAACGTAACGAGGCATTGGACCATGTGCTTTTTTACGGACCGCCGGGATTAGGAAAGACCACGCTGGCACATATTCTGGCCAATGAGATGGGAGTTAATATCAAGATCACCTCTGGCCCGGCAATTGAGCGAGCGGGGGATCTGGCTGCTATATTGACCAACCTGCGCGCCGGGGATATTTTGTTCATTGACGAGGTACACCGGTTGGGGAGAGTGGTAGAAGAAGTACTCTATCCCGCCATGGAAGATTTTGCGTTGGATATAATTATCGGCAAAGGCCCGGCAGCCCGTTCGATTCGTTTGAAATTACCGCATTTTTCGGTGATCGGGGCGACAACACGATTGGCGCTGTTGACCGCACCATTACGAGCACGGTTTGGTGCTGTCTACCGGCTTGATTTTTATGATCTGCCAGCGATGCAGTCCATCGTTCACCGTGCGGCACGCGTACTGGGGGTCGATACAGATACCGAAGGGGTGGATGAGATCGCACAGCGCGGGAGAGGTACCCCTCGGGTGGCATTGAGATTGCTGCGCAGGGTGCGCGACTATGCTCAGGTGCGGGCGGAAGGCAATATCACCCGGCAGGTGGCAAAGGATGCTTTGGATCTGCTGAATGTGGATCCACTCGGCCTGGATGAAATGGACCGGCGAGTGCTGCTTACGGTGATTGAAAAATACCGGGGCGGTCCGGTGGGATTGAGCACGATAGCTGCCTCGATCAGTGAAGAGCCGGATACGATCATGGATGTGGTGGAGCCGTATCTACTGCAGCTTGGCTTCCTGGAGCGTACTTCTCAGGGCCGTGTCGCCACACATCTCGCATATGACCACCTCGGTTTGAACGGGTCTGAAGAAGGTCAACAGCGGTTGTTCTGATACTCAAATCCTTGTGATACTTCAAATCGGTAAGATTCTCATGGTGCTGGGGTTGACGATCCTCCTGGTGGGCGGTGGATTGTATCTGGCAGGGCGCTTGAATCTCCCAATAGGCCGGCTGCCTGGAGATATCCGCATCGAACGGGGTAACCTGACCTGTTTGATCCCATTGGCTACCTCACTCCTGTTATCTATTGTGCTCACCGTAGTACTCAACTTGTTAGTCCGCATGTTCAAGCGCTGATGGGCAGTCTTCATATGCTCACCGCTAACTATGATTACGAATTACCACCAGAATTTATTGCCCAACACCCGGTAGAACCGCGTGATGCCTCAAGGCTGCTGGTGCTTGACCGGCAGAGTGGGCAGATTGAGCATGCCATGTTTCACGATCTGGGTCACTACCTTACCCCGGATGACCTGTTGGTGCTCAATGAGACGCGGGTCATCCCCGCACGGTTGTTTGCCCGCAAGCTGCCTGGCGGCGGTAAGGCAGAGATCCTATTGCTGCGCCGACAAGATGAGTTGACATGGGAGGCTCTGGTAGGAGGCAAGGGGCTGAGGACTGGTAGACGATTACAGTTATTGGGAAAGGCAGGGGATCCCCTCGCATTATGTGCGGATGTGATTGCGATATTGGACGGTCCACGACGATTGGTGCATTTTGACGAGCCCGTTGAGTTGTACCTGGTTGAGGCCGGGCATATACCCTTGCCGCCTTATATCCATGCATCATTGGGAGATCCAGAACGCTATCAGACGGTGTATGCACGTCAGGCAGGGTCAGCAGCGGCACCGACTGCTGGGTTGCACTTTACCACAGTGCTGATCGAGCAACTGAAAGCGCAGGGGGTGAGCTTTGCTCGAGTAACCTTGCATGTCGGGCTGGATACTTTCGCACCCGTGACGGAGGATGATCCCACGCAGCACCAGATTCACTCCGAGTGGTGTGAGGTGACTCCAGAAACAGCATCCCAAATAAGGGAAACACAGCTTGCAGGCGGGCGGGTGATAGCTGTAGGCACGACCAGCGTCCGAACGATTGAAACAGCAGCTACAGGTGGGCGCATCCAACCAGTCACTGGACCAACCAGTTTATACATTTTGCCGGGATATCACTTCCAGGCAGTCCAGGCGATGATCACAAATTTTCACCTGCCGCGTGCTCGACATTGATCATGCTGGTGAGTGCCTTTGCGGGTCGCGAGAAAATTCTGGCGGCTTATGAGACCGCAAAAAAGGAGGGGTATCGCTTCTATTCATTTGGCGATGCGATGCTGATCAGATAACATGACACTGGAGCTCCTGACAGATGAGATCGTTCAATGCAGGAAATGTCCCCGGCTGGTAGCCTGGCGTGAAGAAGTGGCCCACAAGAAGCGGAGGGCGTACCGTGATTGGGAATACTGGGGCAAGCCGGTGCCTGGTTTTGGCGATTCACAGGCTCAGGTGTTGGTGGTGGGACTGGCGCCTGGAGCTCATGGCTCAAACCGTACCGGGCGTATGTTCACCGGGGATGCTTCTGGAGAATTTCTGTATGCCGCGCTCCACCGGGCGGGCTTTGCCAACCAGCCTCATTCCTTCCAGTGTGGCGATGGTTTAACCTTGCAGAGAATCTTTATCAGCGCGGTTTGCCGCTGTGCCCCTCCGGATAATAAACCATTGCCAGAAGAGATCCGCCATTGTTTGCCCTTTCTGGAAGCGGAGATTCAGTATCTCCACGGTATCCAGGGAATTGTTGCCCTGGGCAGAATTGCATTTGAACAGGTGACCCGTTTGTACAGTGCTGAAAAGAAGACAGCTTTAGGATTGCTTTTTCAGCACGGTGCCCACTATGTGTTGGGTGATGGGCACCCCTGGCTGCTGGCTTCATATCATCCCAGCCGGCAAAATACGCAAACTGGGCGGCTGACAGTGGCGATGTTCGACCAAATATGGGACCAGGCAGGTAAGTTAATCGGCAAATCAATGATGCCCTGATAAAGCATCATACTTCCGGTAATACATGGAGCAGGCTATGCGCGCGGTAGATATCATCATCAAGAAGCGGGACAAGGGGGAATTAAGCAAGGCAGAAATTGAGTTTTTCATCAATGGCTATACCAAAGGTGAGATCCCGGATTACCAGGCAGCGGCATTGGTGATGGCGATCCTGCTTAATGGGATGACACCCGCTGAGACAACAGACCTAACCCTGGCGATGGCGTATTCAGGTGATGTGCTGGATCTGCAAGGGGTCATACCTATCGCGGTGGACAAACACTCAACCGGGGGGGTAGGCGATAAAACCACGTTGGTTGTGGGGCCGCTTGTGGCTGCCTGCGGTTTGCCGGTGGGAAAGATGTCAGGTCGCGGCTTGGGATTTAGCGGCGGCACGTTAGACAAGTTGGAGTCAATTCCCGGGTTCCGGGCTAATCTTAGCACCGAGGAATTTTTACACCAGTTGAAGGAGATCGGGCTCGTGGTGACGGGGCAGAGCGCGGACCTGGCACCAGCGGATGGCAAGCTGTATGCGCTGCGCGATGTGACCGGCACGGTGCAATCAATCCCACTGATCGCCTCATCCGTGATGAGTAAGAAGATTGCTTCGGGGGCGCAGGCAATCCTGCTCGATGTGAAGGTGGGTAATGGCGCTTTCATGGAAAATCTGGAAGATGCCCGTACATTGGCCCATCTGATGGTGGAGATTGGTAAACTGGTGGGCCGGCGGACCGTTGCGCTGCTCTCGGACATGAACCAGCCATTAGGCGCCGCGGTGGGCAACGCGTTGGAGTTGAAGGAAGCAATAGAGACCTTAAAGGGTAGAGGACCCTCAGATTTTGTGGAGCATTGTCTGGTGGTTGCTGGCAACATGCTGGCACTCGGCGGGATTTCGAGTACTGATGAGGAGGGAAGATTACTGGCCGAAGATGCGCTGCATAGTGGGCGTGGGCTTGAATACTTCCGCAAAATGATCAAGGCTCAGGGTGGCGATGTGCTTTATGTAGATGAACCTGAACGGCTGCCCGGTGCGCAGTGGGTGGAATCTGTGAACGCGCCCAAACAAGGGATAATTCACGGTGTCAACGCCCGTACCGTTGGCGAGACCGTAGTGATGTTGGGTGGTGGTAGAGCGCAAAAGGGGGACACGATCGATTATGGAGTGGGGGTGGTAGTGCATAAGAAGATTGGAGATGGGGTTGAGATCGGTGAGAGTATCTTCACTGTGTACGCCAATGATATGGAGAAGTTGCGTCTTGCGCATAGTCGATTGCTAAGTGCATTGCAGTGGGGGGAGGATGCCGTTGAACCACTCCCTGCGCTGTTCTACGGCAAGATCGTATAACTAACTTGAAATTCTCACCAGCAAGGCTTGTGGGTTGCGGGCGAAATCTGCTTCAGATAGGCCGCCAGAGATGAGCCCCAACAGGGTTTGATTGAGCAATGCATTGACCGGAGTAGGTACCCCTATGCTTTGTCCGGCGCGCACCACGGCACCGTTCAGGTAATCTACCTCACTTTGACCCCGTCTGTTGTGCAGATCAATGTGAAAGGAAGGCATTTTTTCACCGCGGCCCCTACCGACAGCCCTCTGCAGTAAGGGTCTGGCGATCCAAGAAGGAAAGTATTCAGCAGCCAATCCCAATAAGCACACCGGCACACCCGGTAAATTTACCACCTGGATATCCAATGCCTGCATCACCGCAAGAGCTTCGCGGAGCTGTCGAATTTCTAGCTGAAATAGCTGCGGGTGAGCGAACACCTGGGCAGGGGTGAGGTCGAGAATCGCAGAAGTGGCATTCCCGACCAGGTTGGTCAGCATCTTTGACCATTTCATATCCGCCGGGCGGGAATATAAACGGGCATTCAACCCTGACGTGGTAAATGCCTGGACGAGTTTGGTGGATAATGGGTGAAGACTGCTCAAGCCAAGCCCACGTTGTCGTTCCACGATGATGTCACCGGCTGCCCGGCGGGCAACCGAACTGGTAATAGTACCAGCAATGACCCGCTCGGTACCCAGAAATGCAGCCAATCTGGTTTCATTTTCCACACCATTCTGAAAACAAATCAGGGCTGGAAGGAGCTGCCGATAGGGCAGCATTTTTTCCACTACTGGCAGGGTGTCAAAAGATTTCAGGGCGAATATCGCGGCATCAAAGGGGGCGGTTTGAAGGGCCTCATCCATAGGACGCTGCCATGCAGGGATCAGGGATATGTTGTTCCTTCGCCATGATCGAGCTGCAGGCGTAAACCCCGTTGGCGAATTTCGGCGACAACTGCAGCTTGTTCCAGAAAGATAACCCGATGTCCATGCAGTAGCAAGCTACCGCCAACATAGGTTCCAATCGCGCCGGCGCCAAACACAAGCCAGTTCAGGGGAGCATTCATGGAAGGTGATTATTCGTCATGCTGCCAGTGTGTCTGGTCATTCACCCCGTGGACATACCATTTGTGCTCTCCGGGGTTGTAGCTCAGCGTGGCAAATGCGGTATTCCCAAATCGAAAGCGCGGCCCATAGAAATTAGCCTGAGGGGTGATACCCAGGATGGCATACAGCACCATGTTCAAGATACCGCCGTGTGAGACAATCAGATAATTCCCTGGTGGGTGGTGCAGCAGCTCCTGGATCGCTTTACCGGCGCGCAAGTACAGCTCCCACTGGCTTTCACCAGTTTGGCCTATTGGCAGGTAGGGATGTATGAAAGATGGGCGTGGGTAAGAGACAACCGCCTCTTCAGGGCGCAGACCAGCCAGCATTCCATTATTGCGTTCCATCCACAGTGGGTTAAATTCCAGCGCGATATGCAGTGCCTCTGCCAGGATCTCAGCGGTACCGCGTGCTCGCGAGAGCGGGCTGGAAATGATCAGGTCGAATGTCTTCTTCTCATTGAGCCAGCGTTCTGCCAGGGCACGCGCCTGGGTTTCACCTTTCTCGGTGAGGGGAAAGTCTGATTGGCCCTGGTGTTTCCCTTCTGCGTTGCCTACAGACTCCCCATGCCGGAGCAAAGTGATGTGGTACCGGGTAGGGGCTGCCGGTGTTGTCAGCATACGCATCAGAACCTGATTAACTGTGAGTATACCATTTATGTACTCGCGTTGGGCAGGGGCAGGTCCCGGCGTGAAAGGTCAGCCACGGACTCACGAGTTTGAATTAGGTGCGTCTGCCCGTTTCTTAGCCAAAGGACTGAAGGACGGGAAGCGCCATTGTAATTGCTGGACATGCTTATCTGATAAGCACCACTGACTGGAACAGCAATCAGATCGCCGGGGTGTAGTTCGGGAAGGGGAAGGTCTTCGATAAGAATGTCCCCGCTTTCGCAGAAAGGTCCAGCCAGCCATGCTGAGCTGGTTGCTGGCCTGAGAGGCTCACGAACTGGCAGAGCGCTATAACGCGCCTGGTACAAAGCAGGACGGGGATTATCAGCCAGTCCGCCATCAATTAGTAAGTAGCGCCGGGAGGGGGTGTGCTTGACAGCTCCTATGCGGTAGATCGCAACCCCGGAACGGGCAACCAGGCTGCGACCTGGTTCTAATTGAAGGTGGAAAAGTGGAAATTTGCGAGTGTGGCAGCCGGAAGTCAATTTCTGGGCGATGTCGTTCACCAGGTTCTCTACTGGTATATGTGGCAGGTCTGTTTCATGATAAGGAACACCCCACCCACCACCGGGGCAGATCACCTCTGGCAGCCACCCGGTATGGCGCTGGCATACCTGGATCAGGTCAAGGGCGATCTCAATCGCCAAGATGACCGGTTCGGAAGAGTGCAGATGGCTACCCAGGTGGAAATGTAGCCCCTTGACGGGGAGGCCGTATTCCAAACATGATCGAACTGCCTGGAGGAACTCTTGTGGGTTCAGGCCAAACTTACTATCCCATTGTCCGGTTTGCACATGGCTGTGAGTCTGCACCGTCACACCTGGTCTCAATCGCAGCCAAATGTCTGGAAATACTATGGAAGCTGATCTTGTTATCTCTTGGTAGAGGTTGCCGAGTTGGCCTAGTTCATGTAAATTATCCACCACCACTGTACCAGCTTGCTGGATAGCTGCTTGCAGGTCAGCAGGGGATTTGTTCACCCCATGAGCGATAATTAGATCTCTTGGTATGCCTGCTTGGGAGGCGATATTAAGCTCACCTGCACTGCTGCAATCAAGCGCTATCTCATGCTGAGCCGCCCATTGAGCCATCGCCAGGCAGAGAAAGGCCTTACCGGCATATGTAATCCCGCTGCTGCCATGGTAATACCTGGAGAGGCTTTGGCTGTAGCTCGAGAGACAGTTGTCCAGCGATGCTTGATCATAAATATATAGCGGAGTACCGTAGCGGTCAGCGAGTTGGTTCAGACTATGATTGGCAATGGTAAGTTCACTTAATCCATCCACGGCAACGGTTTGCGTCGTGATGGGAAACAGCTCCAGCCTGGTATGCGGGGTGACGGTGCTTTCGGGCACGGTCAGACTCCCCAGCCGCGAGCGCCCTGCAGAAAAACGGCACCGGGCATCGATTTCTTCCCAGCGGGTTGGACGGTATCCAAGACCAGCAAGCCATCCGATGTTCCAATAGCCGGCAAACCATTATGGATCAGTAGCTGACCTGAGTTGTGAGAAGACGTAGCCACGGCATGTGCCTGGTGGATCTTGAGCAACTGTTCATTCCATAAGGTGAATGCCCCAGGCCAGGGATTAAAAGCGCGCACGCGGCGGGCAAGATTGGCTGCGGATTGAGTGAAATCCAACCGGCCTTCAGCTTTATTTAGTATCGGAGCGTATGTGGCACCTATCTCGGTTTGAGGTAGCGCTAGCAAGATCGCCCTGCAGGTAGCTAGGCAGTACATCCAGCAGCAGCTGTGCCCCCAAGGTCGCCAGGCGCTCACTCAGGGTGGCAGCAGTGTCCTCGAGCAGTACGGGCAGGCTGCGCTGGCTGAGCGTTGGTCCGGTGTCGATGCCCGCATCCATGCGCATGATGGTCACGCCGGTCTGTTCATCTCCCGCCAGGATAGCCGCCTGGATTGGCGCTGCGCCGCGCCAGCGTGGCAGCAGCGAGGCATGCACATTGAGGCAGCCATAGCACGGCAGATCAAGCACTGCCGGTCGTAAGATCTGCCCGAATGCCGCGACTACGATCAGCTCGGGAGCCCAGGAATGTAGTTTTTCCATTGCCGTTGGCTCGCGCAAGCGCTCCGGCTGGATAATCGGGATGCCAAGCGATTGTGCCAGCAGCTTGATCGGAGGGGGGTAAGTGCTCGCCCACGCCCAGCTGGCCTATCTGGCTGGGTGATGACCCCAACCACGGGTAGCGCTTCCGCCAGTGCCCGCAGAATCGGTAAGGCAAAATCAGGGGAGCCCATGAAAACGGTGCGCACATCGGATCGCGGGCTCATTCCGGCCTGCCTTTTGTTTTCTGCCATGTTTCGTCGTCTATGAGCGTAACCACGCGGTAACCTTCGGCATAAGGCATTTCCTTCCCCCGTGCAGCCTCCGCTGCCCAGCGGGTGATCATATCCGTCGGATCCCAATCTTTCATCTGACTGGTGTGGGCTCGCAGCGCGGCGATCTTCACCGCCAGCGTGTCGGTAATATTGACATAGGTGTCAGCCTCTGACCATGCTGTGGCATAGATTTTCCGTACTTTGTGAGCGTGCAATCCTTCGTCAGCCAATTCTTCAAACAAATTTGGCTGCCCGGCTGCCGGGAAGGTGGCATCCAGTGCCGCCTGGGCTGCTGCACGGTGGTCGGGGTGGTTGATGTAATCTGCACCGGACCACACTACAGTCGGATCGCCACAGATCACCACCTCGGGTTTGAAGCGGCGGATTTCGCGCACCAGCTTTTTGCGTAAGTCGAGAGTCGCCTGAAGCAATCCGTCTGGCTCGCGTAAGAAAATTATCTCCTGGGCGCCTGCGATTTGCGCGGCAACACGGGATTCTGCCTCGCGAATCTCGGTTGCACGGGCGCGCGTCATCCCTGGCTCGGCAATGCCCACGTCGCCCGATGGTGCACAGCACGTAGCTGATCCGAGCACCGGCTTCTGCCCAACGGGCCAGGGTGCCAGCGCAGGTAAATTCGATATCGTCGGGGTGGGCCATGATCGCCATGGCAGATTCTGGTGTGTAGGGGTAATTGGTCATAAGCTGTTCCGGGAAATAAATATGTTGGGGCGTCAGCCGTCCCAACATAGAAGATTTCAGTAGGGCGGGTGGGACTTGAACCCACAAGGTGTCTCCACCGGAGTGATTTTAAGTCCTCTGCGTCTGCCAATTCCGCCACCGCCCCGTGGGGTTAATTCTACATGGAAAAACGCTACGGTCAAGGTGGTGAAGAGGATATCTCCAAACTTTTTTTCCACACCGCATAGCGGGAGGATATGTGCACCCAGGGTGCCGAGAGAGCGCCTTTTAATTGGGCATGCTGAAGGGATTGGCCGAGGGTGTCCGCATTGTGGAAGATTGGCAGGCACAGGGTGGCCCGGCCGATCTCAATCAAGGAGTGCGCATCGGAACCGGCGGTACCCAGCAATTGATGCTGCCGGGCAAATTCCTGAGCGCGGGTATTGTAGACCGCACGACCACAGCGCGAATTGAATATCTCAACCGCATCGACCAACGGAGCAATTTGTAGCAGATCAGCGATTTCCCAATGACCTGAGCGCCCAAGATCAAAAGGATGTGAGACGCTGATGAAAGCGCCCTGGTCGCGCAGGCGGCTGATCGTCTCTAAAGGTGGCAGGCCTGCAGGAACCTCGTCCCTGACATAGATAGCCAATAATTCTCCCCGGGTGGTTTTTATTTCCTCACCCACGATGACCAGTTCAGGATCGATCTGCTGAGCAATCAATGCGCCGGTAATCGCGTTGTGGTCGGTGATAACCAGGCGGTCGATTCCGCGCCGTTGGCATACATTTAGCACATCCTGGATATTTGTCAGGCTGTCTTTTGAGTAGCGGGTGTGACTGTGAAAGTCTGCGATAACGCTTTTAGTGTCAGGTTCCATTCAATTTTCCTTTACCGATAATTAGTTCTTCCTTCGCCGGGTATGCAGAATGGCTAAACCAATGATTCCAGCAGCAAGCGCTGCCAGGCCAATCCCCGCCTGGGCAACAGTTTTTTGCTCCATCCGTGGCATCACAACGGAACCGTCACCATACGATTTGAACAACTGACCCCAGGGCGTTTGTAATGCCGATTGCACTCTGCGACGACCAACAAAAGGATACCAGTATACATTATGATAGAAATTACTAGCAAAGTACGACCAGGGCACAAGCGGACTTTGAAGTAGCAGTTTTTCGAAGGGTTTCAGCGGGCCATGGTAGATCATTTTCTGACCTCGACTGGCAAGGGTATCTTCTTGCACAAAATTCCACGGCGACTCCTGCTCGATATCATACCCCACAATTTGGATCTGGTGGGGGTCGGCAACACCCAGTTCCATTTCGTGAGCTAGTCGCAGGAAGCGGATGCCCAGCGGATCAAAGCCCTGCAGGCGGGCGGACACAGCATCAATTGCCACCTGGTCAGCTGAAGCGAGCAAGATGTTCTTCTCATGCCAGCGCATGGCACGCGGACCGGAGCCATCCCCGGCGAAAGTGCCATCCATTACTGCGAAGATACCAGGGTGAATATCCTGCTGGATGCTGAGCAGGTCAACCAGGGTATCGTGTATCACCGCGTGGGTCCAGTGCCGGTTGCGGTGCAGCAGCTCGCCGAAGGCATTTTTCATCGCACCAGTGATAGTGGTGAAAACATGGGTCTTAACCGTAGGGAGGTGGATCATATTGATCCCCAGCAGTACTTTCGGAATGAACACACCTTGAGGGTATACCTTGTCTAAAACAAGGAAAGGGCGCTTAGGCTGGTATTCAATCCATTCAAAATCCTGGTTGTGCAAGTACAAGCAGGGCACGTTGTGTTTCTCGGTCACGAAGCGATGTTTATTATTTACCTCCCCCTCGGCGGTATTGACGACGACCGTGTCATTGTGAATCCCCACCAGGTCCGTGTATCCAGCCTGCTGCAGGGTCTTGATCACCCCTTCAATTTGCCAGGGAGTAGATGAGCAAGCTGGATACCAGGTTTGCCACGAAATATTTATCTTGAGACCGGTGCGATTCGTTTTGGGCAGAGCCTGTTCGAAACCAGCCAGTTTCATCAAAGATTGAATGTCCTCCAGAATTGTCCCTGGAGAAGTCTTAAGCACCGCAACTTTGCCTTTACCTGGAAATTCAGCCATAACCACCTCTACAAGCAATCTGTCTCAAGTTCAATTGTATCAGTACTCAGGTGTGTATGATCGAGTTTTTCTGTAACCGGTGTCGATTCATTATATTTACTTCGCGTGATGCTTGACAAAAAGAAAACAACCCGTATATACTGAGTTGATGCGTAAAAAGAAGTTCCTGGTGCAGGAAAAGTTCTACCGGCAGGCCAAATTCTGGCGGACGGTCGTTGCTCTGGCATTTCTATTTACTTTTCTGGTTGCATTTTGGGGGGAACTAAAAATTGTTTTGGATTGGTTCACCGGAGCGAAATTTAAAGATCAACTTGGACCACCCGGCAATGTTCTTATCTATAGTTCTGTAAAACTCATCTACAATTTCACAGGCATTTTCTTTTTATTCTTTATCTGGGCATTGGTTGTGTCGCAGTTCGTGCTTCCTGTGCAGTCCAATCTGGAACGAAAACTGGTTTTTCAGCGCCTGCTGCGCTATTTTTTCAACGAACACGGCCCTGCGGTATCCATTGAAAAAGGGATTGCGATTGCTGACGAAACGGAGATGCAGAACACACGCCCTGGGGTGGCGTTTGTTGATTTGTGCAGCGCAATCGCTCTCGAACGCCAGTGGGAGCATGTCGAAACGGGAAAAGATCTGATTTCACGGCTGCGAAGAAGCCTTCCATACCGCTTAGCTACGCGGTTCATAAATTCTTCTACCCAAAGAGTAAGCGATGTCCTGCGCGGGTTGTTAAATCTGCCGCTCACACCAGTGCCGCTGGTGCGGATCGCAGGTCCTGGCATCATTTTCACAAATATGAACGAGAAGATACGCGGCATCGCCGATTTACGTCGCCAATTCCGCAATGCCGATGTACGGGTAACAACCCGGGATGGCCTCGAGATTCAGGTACCGGTAAGTGTTATTTTTACCCTGGGCGATAAACCTGAAACACTATATGTTACTTATGATTGGGATATATCCAAAGGCAGCTGGCAGGATGCAGCTTTACCCAGTGATATCCGGGTAATCAAGCTGAACAAGGCCCGAAACAGAATTGAGCGAATAAGTGATGATCTGGATGATGACGACCAAAGAGAAATCCACCAATATGTAAAAACCCATCTCCCCACGGGAAGGGATCACGACGAGGAATTCACGGGTCATGATAACCCTCCGTACCATTTCGATGCGGACCGTGTGTTTGCCGCGCTCTACTCCAAGGCCTTGGAGGCGATAGACAGCACCCCAATGCCATGGACTGAGCTGCCGATCCATATTGCCGTGGAGCATCTGCGCAATTTGATCGCCGATGAAGATTATGACCGCTTGTACCAGTTTAATAATCCAGCCCAGTTCCCACTGTACGAGCGCGTATTACCCGAATTCCGGCGGTTCATGCGGAACCAGGGTGTGCTGTCCTACCAGTTTGTACTCTTGAAGGGGAAGAAACCCCTCAAAAAAGACGATACCTGGATCAAGCGTGACTTAGCCTTCTATGAACCACAGGATTTGAAAAATTCCAAAGTGCTGCGCAACCGGGGCATTCGGGTGTTAACATCCAATTTCTCAGAGTTTGCTCCGAGGCATGCTGGTGTTCGAGAGCAAATGGTCGATGCGTGGAGAGCGCGTTGGGAGAGTGAAGCGAAAGAAGTTGCCACCCAGGCTGAGATGGAAGCGATCCAAATTGTCGCTCAAGCCAGGCGAACAGCAACACGCGAGATCATCAGCAATCTTGAAATGGCGTATACCGGATTATCGGTTCCCAAAGACGCCCTGGTTCTGCACCTGCTGCAAACGATCGAACAGGCTCTCAAGGATCCAAAAACCCAGGCATTGCTGCCCAAAGATGGATTGTCAATGCTGATGGAGCTGCGTAATTTCCTGCGCCCGGGAATGCTCCCTCCACAGCCCGGCCCCACAAGCCCAGGGAGCACCCCGTGAGGATCTTCATCGATAAGACCCTTCAGCATTTGATAGAAATTCCGACAGGTCTGCTGGTTGGAGATAAGTTTTGGGCTTTCATCCGCCTGATCATTGTGCTATCGATCCTGTTCGGTTTCATGTGCTTGGGCGGGATTGTATTTGAACAACAAGCCCTTGACACTAAGATCTCTGCCTGGATAACGGACGATGCCAGCCTTAAGGATACCCCCCAGTGGTTTATGGAGTTGAGGGCTTTATTCTCTACCGAGAAATCCTGGCGTTACCTCATCATGCCGCTGGCCTCACTGGTAGGAGCGGTTTTCCTGGGGGCGCGTTATATTCAAGAGATCTATTTTTTTAAGAGCTTTCGCAAGGTACTGCATTACTTCATCGCTTCATTGTTTGATATTATTTACCCCTCTGTGGTGATCGAAGATGGCAAGTTCAAGCTGAAGGCGGGTGAAGAAAATGTAGTGGTGAGCATCGGTGGCCCCGGGAATGTGGTCGTCCGGCCGGGAAGTGTGGCATTACTTGAAAATACCCACAATCCGACAAATACCCGCTCAGAAGGCGTCCATTTTCTCTCTCGATATGAGAAGATCAGGGAAAAAGGAAGTTTGGAAGAGCAGCATGGTCGGATCGAGCAATTGGCATCGGTGACCAAAGACGGCGTGCGAGTTTTCGCTCGGGATATTCATTTCCGCTACCGGATATTGCCTAACCGGCATTTACGGATCAATGATAATCTGGCCGAACAAGAGCCTCCACCTCAGGAAGACCCGGATAGTGAATATTCCCGCTACCGGCACGCACTTCGTGGCGGGCGTACGCCCTGGGTTCCCTATCCGTATTCTATCCAGGCAATCCGGCATATGACATATAACCGTCTCGTGGATTCTAAGGGGGTGCTCTCGTGGGCTGATACGGTACGGCGGCAGTTTGAGGGCGAGATCAGGAATTACATCCGGCGCAATAATCTTGACCAGATAACCGCGCCGCGAGCTTTTGACCACCTGGAAAACGGGTGGGAGCTGCGACAGCCACGCCAGGATATCCACCGCAATTACAAGGACCCAGGTTTCCGCAGCAGATTTCGGGAGGTGGGTGCCGAGCTGCTGTGGTATGGCATTGGGTATTTTGAGGTGGCTGACAGCCGGGTGAACGACCAACGGGTGGATACCTGGAGAGCGGCGTGGCAGGGAGATACCCGAAGAAGACGCGCCTATTCCGAGGCGCGCAGACAGGCTTATGAGGAGCAGGGCCGGGCGGAAGCGCGCGCCGAGGTCTTAATGGGCATCATTGAAGGGCTAGATGCCAGTGATCTGTCTGATGAGGAGCGCACTGACAGAATCCCCGATTTGCTACTGGCGCAGGTAGCCAACTTATTGGAAGCCACCAAGAAAACAGATAGCACAGGAAATACGGGATGACCGGTTTTCAGGAGGCGGTCAACTGGTTCTACCACTGGGAAGGATCTGGGATCCTGGGCACCGATCTTGAACAGCGGCTGCAGGCTATATTCAACCCCTCGCTTTCCGAAACCGATCGCACACAGCTGCTGAGTGAGCTGTTGCGAGAGCATGCGGATTCTCCCAGGCTGCCCGAGCTGCTAGTTCAAAGCGGAGTCCGCTATCACACACTTGGGTTACCTCAAAATGGGTTGCCGTATATCGTCCGGGCAATAAAAAAGTATTCGGAAGCCCTGGAGCTGCATAACCTGACTTGCTTACGCTGGCTTCACGGATGTGTTTTATGGCAAACCGGAGGCAGCCTGGCAGCTTGCACTCAGTGGCGCAAGGCGATTGAAGAGTGGACGAAATACTTGCCGGTTCTGACATTGCGATTGAGCACCCTGGATCAGGAGATAGAAAATGCCCGGCTGGCAGCGCTGCGCTGTATTGAGTTGCAGGAATGGCATCGGGCGCAAAAAGCTCGCTCTGAATCTGGCTCACCGAGACACCGCTTTTTCATTGCGAAATACCAGTTGAAAGCTGAGCACTTGCAGCAGGTGGGTGGAGAGCTGATCAATACCAGACAGGCAATCTCTATAAAACAGACCTGGTATCAAGAACGCCTGCGCGAAATGAAGATCGCCCTGGCAGGCAAACCCGATGAAGCGTATCTCCTGGTGAACGACCTCGCTCAAAATGAGCCGGGACGGTTGACCCAGGGTTTCATTACCCAACGCGCGGCAATTGAGACATTCATAGCCTCGAACGAGCCTGATCAAGTGGTGAAAGAAGTTGACCGCATGTTGGCGGCTGCTGCTGCGTGCACCCCGGTCGAGAAAGCTGAAACTTACCTGGTCAGCGGTTGGGCGATGTATGCAATCAAGAACGATCGCTGGGAAAAGCATCTCCAGAAAGCGGTCTTTTTGTATTCCCCAGAGTCGCTGGCAAGGGTATGGGCGCGGTGGATGCTGGGCGCAATCCAGTGGGGAATCCTTGTGAAGCGCGGCGAAGCTGCGGAGAATTGGATGATCGCCATCCGCGACCTGGTTCATTTGAAGGAGCGGGCTGAGTGGCAGAATCAGCCGCAAGCGGTGAACATGTATGCGGAAAAATTAACTGCTATGAACGGCGCGTTGGACATACAAAGAAATCAACCGGCATCCCCATCTCAGGAAGGAAGCTAATGGAGCGTGATTTCAGCCCGAAACCTGATTTGCCCGTGATCGTCGTAGGCTCAGCCGGGGTCGACATCGTTGGACTGGTGCGGGGGGAGTTGCAGTCGCGCACCTCCAGCCCGGCGAACATCCGCACCTCGTTCGGGGGGGTGGGGCGCAATGTGGCCGAGAATTTGGCCCGCCTGGGGCAACCGGTCAAGCTGATCAGTGTTGTCGGCGCGGACGACAATGGAGATCGGCTGCTCGAGAATGCCAGGGCGGCTGGTGTGAATGTAGATGCGGTGCTGCGCAGCCCCGACTATCCAACCGGCGCCTATCTGGCGGTGGCGAATAGCGCGGGGGAGATGCAGTATGGGCTGGATGATATGCGCGCAATCAGCGCACTGACCCCTGTATACCTGCGCTCTATCGAGGGGTTGTTTGACCAGGCGTCGCTGATCTTCGTGGATGCCAATCTGCCAAAGGATACACTCCGGCGGGTGATGTCGATTGCCCGGCGTAAGCAGCTGCCCGTGTGTGCCGACCCAACCAGTCAGGTACTGGCGGAGAAGCTGCGGCTTTATCTTCCCCGCCTGCGTATGATCGTGCCCAACAGCCGGGAGGCGGAGATTTTATGCGACCGGCACATCAATCCATCCAGCCGGCGAGATGCATTGGCGGCGGCGAAATGTTTGGTGGCACAGGGTGTCGAAATTGCGATCATCGGGCTGGCGGCATTCGGCGTGTGTTACGCTACATCACAGACCAGCGGTCATGTGCCCGCGCTGCGCACCTCTGTGCAAGACCCTACTGGGGCTGGGGATGCGTTGACGGCGACGGTGCTGTTTGGATTGTTGAACGATATCCCGATCGATGACGCGGTTCGCCTGGGGGTTACTGCTGCTTCGCTCACGCTGCGCCACCGGGGAAGCGTTTTGCCCGATCTATCACTCGAAAAACTATACGACCAATTGGTGATCTAATATGAATGAGCATCTGTTTACAATAATCCTGGCAGCAGAGGTGCGCCGGGCTGTTGAAAATGGCTCCCCAGTGGTGGCTCTGGAGTCTACGGTGATCACCCATGGTCTGCCCTACCCACAGAATTTACAGCTGGCGAAGGATATGGAAGCAGAAGTACGCCAGCAAGGCGCAGTGCCGGCCACGGTAGGCGTCGTCGATGGGCAGGTGTATGTGGGACTGGACGCCGGGCAGCTGGCGGCGCTGGCCCAGGGTGTAGGACTGGTCAAGGTAAGTGTGCGCGATTATGGCCCGGCAATGGCATTGGGATTGAGCGGCGGCACCACGGTGGCGGGCACTTTACTGGCAGCTAACCTGGGAGGGCTGCGGGTCTTTGCCACCGGAGGGATCGGCGGGGTCCACCGCCAGTCACCGTTTGACGTGTCAACCGACCTGGTGCAGCTGGCGCGCACCCCGCTGGTGGTGGTGTGCGCGGGGGCAAAAGCGATCCTCGATCTGCCTGCCACGCTGGAGGTGTTGGAAACTTATGGCGTCCCGGTGATCGGCTACCAGACCGATGAATTTCCAGCGTTTTACAGCCGCGGCAGTGGCTTGCCGGCGAGCGCCCGGGTGGATACCCCCGAGCTGGCTGCCCGGGTTGCGCAGGCGCATTGGGCGTTGGGAATGACCAGCGCTGTCCTGGTATGCGTGCCACCACCGGAGGAGGAAGCTCTACCCGCCGAACAGGTGAATGGCGCTATCGAGCAGGCGCTGGCGGAAGCGCAGGAAGGCCATATTCGTGGGCAGCAGGTAACCCCATTCCTGCTGCGCCGGGTCAGTGAACTCACCCACGGCAGCAGCCTGCGAGCGAACCTGGCGCTACTGCGCAATAATGCGCGAGTGGCAGCTCAAATAGCACAATTCCTGTAACATCGCGCAGAGACGCAAGGTATTACGTAGAGAGGCAATATTTTGCGTCTCTACGTTTGTTATTGCGGCCAGGGGGTGAGCGTGGGGAGTGGGGTATTGGTCGGGGTGCGGGTCAGGGTTGGCCAGGGGGTGCGGGTGGGGGTGATGGTGGCTGTCGGCGCCCGGGTGCGGGTGACGGTGGGGGTAGGCGTCAGGGTGATGGTGGGGGTGATCGTCCGGGTAGGAGTCGGGGTGCGCGTGGGAAGTGGGGTGCGGGTTGGCGTGGGCGTAGGCGTCAGCGTGATGGTGGGGGTGTTGGTGCGCGTGGGGGTGGGGGTGCGGGTAGGCGTGGGGGTACGGGTTGGGGTCTCCGTGCGGGTGGGGGTAGCAGAGGGCGGTGGTGTGGGCGCTTCTCCTTCGACGGTGAAGCGACCGGAGGTTTTCCAGGTCAAGCCGGCGAAAATTTGCACTTCATACTCACCGGGCAGCCAGAGATAAGGTTCTGGCTCCCAATCGGTATAGCCGATCCCGCCGGTGCCGCCGTCCCAGGGTTTGGTCTCATAGTGCACCAGCTCGGTGCCGCGGTACCACAGCGCTGTCCATTGGGCTTCTGGCGTCATCTGGTCGTAGGTGAATTGGGCGTAGAGATGGCCGACCGGATTCTGGAAGGTGGTGGCGGGATCAACGGGGATAAAATTCTCATCCAGGTCCTGGGCAAAGAGCAGCGGGCTGAAGATGGCACCTGGATTGGGCGTGACGATGCTGATGAACTCCACCTCGATTGCCAGGGGCACACGGGGCGTTGGGGTAACCGTCGGGGTGTTGGAGACCAGCGGGGTGGGGGTGATGGTGGGGCTGAGGGTGATGGTGGGGGAAAGGCTCGGTTCGGGGGTGAGCGTGATGGTCGGTGTAACCGTTGGCGTAATGGTAGGCGGGAAGAAACGATAGGCAACCGGTTCGGCAAAGCGATTGATCAGCAAGCCGAAGATAAGCAAAATAAAGGCAGCAAGCAGCATGCGCCAGCCGGTGACCATGCGGTTGCGCCGCATGCGGAAAAACTTAAGCGTGCGGGCTTTGCGGATGGCACGGATGCCCCCCCATACCAGGAACACAACCGCGATTCCAGCAAGGATGACTGTGGTCCGTACGGCGGTTTGGATATCGAGCTGCATGATGGTTTCAGGAATGCCTGGTCTCGGAAGTTACCGGGTTGCGCAGGCTGCCCAGGTGCTCGATGGCTACCTCGACCAGATCACCGGCGCGCAGCGGGCTGACCCCGGCGGGGGTGCCGGTCATGAGGATATCGCCCGGTTCCAGGGTCATGATCGATGAGGTGAAGGCGATCAACTGCTCGATCTGGAAAACCATATCGCGGGTGGAGGCCATCTGGCGCAGCTCGCCATTGACATGGCAGGTGATGCTCAAGTCGGCGGGGTCAAGCTCGGTCTCGATCCACGGGCCGAGGGCGCAGAAGGTGTCGAAGCCTTTGGCGCGTGTCCACTGCCCATCCCGGCGCTGCAGGTCGCGAGCGGTGACATCATTGCCGATGGTGTAGCCCAGCACATGGCGCATGGCATGCGGCGGGGTCGATCCAGCGGCCGCGCTTCCCAATCACCACCACCAGCTCGGCCTCATGCTCTACCTGTTGGGATTGCGACGGCAGGACGATCGCCTGTTCGGGGCCGATCACCGAGGAGGGCGGTTTGAGGAAGAGCAAGGGTACGTCGGGAACCTCGGCATTGTGTTCCTTGGCGTGTTCGACATAGTTGCGTCCAACGCAGATGATCTTGCCGGGGAGCACTGGCGCCAGTAAGCGGACTGAAGCGAGCGGGATATCAGCTTCCTGGCGGCGGAATTCAGCAAAGGGGGTGCCATCCAGCGGGCCGACTTTATCTTCGTACAACCAGCCGAAACGGGCGGGCTCAGTCCGGGTATGATAACGGATGAAACGCATAGGGTACCCTGCGGTGGTTAATCGTCGCTGACCTGGATTTGGGTTGATAGCTCGGCAATGGCCTGCTCCACACCGGCAAAGCGCTCGGCGAAGGTCCAGCGCAAGGCTTCGACCAGGATGTAGATGATCACGTTGACGATGACGGCACCCGTCTGGGTGGATGGCCGCTCGAGGGCAGAGATGACCACATCGGCGGCGCGAGTGGAGGGGAGCGAGGCTGCACCGGCAATGGTGGCGGTGCGGATGCCGCGCGCCTGGGCGGCAGTGAGGGTGCGGGCGATGTTCGGCGACTGGCCGGAGACATCCATCGCCAGCAGGAGATCTTTGGGCTGGGTGGTGTGGATGGTGCGCGCCAGGTCGACCACACCAGGCCGGGCGATGTAGATCTGGAAGCCACCTTGCTCGAGGAAATAGACCAGGTTGTAGGCGGCGGGTTGGGCGGGCGCCTCGGCCAAAACAATGATGCGGCGCGCCTGCCCGATCTCATCGACAAGCTTGCTGAGGGCGTCGGTATCCAGGGAGATGCGCGTTTGCTCCAGCTCGCGGATCAGGCTCTGCATGGCGGCATCGACGACACCGGGGATCGAGGTGGGATTTTCGGCCTGTTTGGGGCGGATGAGCAGGTCGCGGCGCACCTTGTTGCGGATCTCGCGGAGCAACTCGGGGTACCCCTTGTAGCCGAGGTGCTGAGAAAAGCGGACGACGGTGGCGGCGTCCAGGTTGAGCGCATGGGCAAGCTCGCTGGCGGTCATGAAGGATGCTTCGATGTAGGAATCGAGCAGATAATCTGCCAGGCGGGCAAACGATTTGGACATGTCGGCGCGTTCGTGGCGGATTCGTTCTTCGTATGACATAATCACCTCCGGAGTGAAACAAATATCATAGAGTGTATCATAGAATTGGGGGATTATGCAATGCAATTTGCCTGGTTAACATGGTTCGGTAAGTAATCATGGGGAGGATTTGTTTTTGTGTGAAAAACAAATCAACACAAATCGAGGACAGGGGAGAGGGGATAAGGGTCAGGGGTGGTGGTTGACATGAGGTTTATTCTTTGGGAGACGGATCCGATTGTAGTGTAGAGCTAAATGGGGAATTGAATGAGGTTCAAGGGGGAGGTTCAATGAACAAATGAGGAACGAATGCGGGTGAGCAGGGGATTGGGGGGCGGGGGAAAGGGGGGCAAAGGCGAGGGAGGGCATAGGCGTATCTAAATATAGCACAAATGTACTAGTTTCACAAGTCCAAAACGGAAATTGTTGTGAAAATGTCATTGTGCTCGGAAATTGCTTGAGGGGAAAGAATTAAGGTATAATCAGCGGCGCGGGCGAATAGCTCAGTTGGTTAGAGCGCCTCTCTTACACAGAGGAGGTCGCAGGTCCGAGTCCTATTTCGCCCACTCGACAACCCCCAGGGATGGGGGTTTTAACGTTAATTTTGGATAGTAGTTTTTGTTGTATACTAAATATTCTGACTGAAGAGAGGATGGGGTGCGGAGAAATCCGTACCACCGGGCAATCTGGTTGAGTGGGAGAGGTCAAAGGATACTATGAACTGGATAAAACTGAACCTACTAAAATACGTGGATAGATATCGCATGGCTTTACAGAAAGATATTCTGGCCATTCAATACCTGGCGCCTTTAACCAAAGGTTATATTCCCTGGAGTGTAGCTTCCATGCGGCCAAGCAGCGTCGTGGTGATCTTGAATGAGATCCTGTTGAACAATAAAACGTCTATTTTGGAGTGCGGATGCGGAATCTCAACAATTTATTCTGCTTCTTTGCTCAGCAGCCTGGGTGGACATTTGTATACTATTGAACACGATAAAGAGTGGGCTAATAAGACCATGGATCTATTGATGAGGCAGGACCTGGCAAGCTATGTGACGATGATCCATGCTCCTTTGACAAAAACAAGCCTGTCTCTGATGGGAAGTCTCTGGTATAACGAAGAAATTATCCGGAAGCAGCTTGAAGACATCAAGATTGATCTGCTGATCGTAGATGGCCCACCAGCTGATGAGAAAAGTGATAAGTATCGCGCGGTATCCTGCGCTGCCATTTGTGCGGGATTATCTGGCTGATGATTACACGATCATGCTGCATGATATTATTCGAGCCGGGGAGCAAGAAATACTTATCCGATGGGAGCAAGAATTAAAAATTACATTTGAGCGCAGGTATCGCGATGGATTTATTGGCGTGGGGAGATCGAGAAAGGCGCTGACGGTATAAACGAAGGCTAAAGTGAACTATGCTGAGCGAAGATTACTTCATGCGGATGATCAACCAGGCGCTGGCGGTTTTTATGACCGCGCTGGGGTTCAAGAGAGCCGGGCAATTCAGCGAGGCGCTGCAAGCGTTTGACCAGGCGCTCGAGGGCTTGCTTGGACTCAACGCCCGCCTGGTCAAACAGCTTGACGACAGCGCGCTTCTCAAGATGCTGACCTTCCAGGAGGATCTCGATGGAGACCGGCTGCTGGTGCTGGCCGAAATCTATCGTGAGGAAGCCGAGGTGTACTCCTGGCAAGGGCAGCCAGAAAGCAGCCAGCCCATGGCGCAGAGCAGTCTGCAATTCTACCTGGAAGCGGCTCTGGCAAGCGAGTCCATCCCCAGCGTCGAGCTGATCCAAAAGATCGAGACGTTGCGCCTGAGGTTCGCTGCAGCCATCCTGCCAGTAGAAACCCGACTGGCATTGCTGGATCATCTTGAGCGGCTGCTCGAATCAGGCGACGACTTTCTGGCCGCAGCCGGGCTTTCCCGCCCAGACCTGGTGGCAGTTTTTTCTGCGCTTGATCGCCTGCCGGATAGCTGAGGGGTTATTTGGTTTATGTTTTGATGGGATATCCACAGGCGAAAGCCTGTTGGATGTCGGAATCGGATTAAGCGGAACGCCGGCTAGCGGATGAGGGGAGGATGGATGCGTTATTCCGATGCGCACATTCAGCTCTCCAGGGGCGATGGTGCGTGCCGGAGTCCGGGGGGCAATCGTGTGGGGCGTGGCGCCTGGATTGGGGTTGCCGGCAGGGGTGGGCGGGTTCTTGGCGGGGCGGATCGCATCTTTGTCACTTCGGATGCGGGGAAAACGGGCCGGCGATGGTAGGGGCGCAGGGGTGCTCCCAAGGGCTGTGGGTCATTCCCCCCCTGCGCCCCTACTGGCGGTTGGTGTGGAAAACTTTTGGAACGCGAAAAAGGCGAAAGAGACGCGAAAACCACGAAAATGGGGGCGGCTTTTGCAATTCAGGAAGGGATCACATGTATAGGAAATTAATCTCACTGATTGTCATTGTGCTGGTGGGTGTGGTTGGGGGAGGGTGTACGGCGGAGAACCAGGTCGGGTCATTACCAACACCAATCCCAACCCTGACATCAATACCAACCCTAACACCTACGCCCAAACTCGTAGCGATCACCGTGTACTTCACAGATAGCAATCGCTATGCAGTGGGGACGCCGCCTTTTGAAGCAGCGGTGACGCGTACGGTACCGGCATCAGCCAATCTCGCTGAAGCGGTGCTGCTGGCGTTCTTCGATGGTCCCACACTAGAGGAGGGCGAGCAAGGACTGGAGGCAATCACCAGCGGTTTTGACGGTTTCAGCGTGCTGGTGATCGAGGATGGGATAGCCAGATTGTATCTACGCGGAGAATGTGCTTCGCTGGGCGCTACATATACCGTCGCGCAACCGATCATGAAAAACCTGCTTCAATTTCCAGAAGTGTTGTACGTCAAGATCTATGATGAAAACGGGGAGACGGAAATTCCAGAGGGAGACAGCAATTCCATTCCGTTCTGTCTTGAGCCGTAGCCACGGAATTATCATAAACTTCCTTTAAAAGAGCGAGCGGGAACGACTGAAGTCGTTACTATAATGGGTGGATAATAACGCTCTCCTGATAATTTCCTGATAGCGACATGCTATGTTATCTCTGAAAGGATCGATCAAAATCCAAATTCAGAGAGAGGAGGCGCGATGTTCATTCATTACACGTTGTTCAAAGTGATGCCAGAGAAGGTGCAAGAGGCTGCTGAGGTGTTGGCAGGCTCCAAGCTGCTGGATTATTTTCTTAAAGCCAAAGGTTTGCACCACGGGTCGCTTTCCGAGTCGGTGGAGGAGGCGGGTAAGCTGCTGTCACTGTCGATGTGGAATTCGCCGGCGGATGCGCAGGCGGTGTTCGCCGATCCCAACTATGGAGCGTTGGTGGGCGAGCTGCGCGGCTTGCTGATCGCAGCACCGGTGCGCCTTGCGCATAGCCTGCTGCAGGCGCAAACTTCCAAGGGGTTCCCTGCCGGGGAAAAATTATTCATCAACAACACCGTGTTGACGGTGGCGCCAGAGAATACGCAGAAGCTGATGGCGATCCTGTATAGCGAGAAAATAATCGCGATAACGAAATCGACCGGTGGCTTTGTAATGGGTTACGCCTTTGAGTCGATGGATGAGCCCGGGCGGATCGTTTCGATGACCTGGTGGACTTCACCTGCAGAGGCGCAGGCTGCTTTTACCCGGCCGGAGTATGCTGCGCTGCTGGGGGATATGCGCTCGTTATTCATCAAGGCGCCGGAACGGCAGGGGTACCAGCTGCTGCGCCTGGTAAGGCATGATGGGTAATTAACGAATTGATAAACTGTGGTGGCTACCCGGGACGATGATCCCGGGCTGCCCCTAGTGAAATCCAGGTTTTCCAAGCAAGAGGGCGCAGAGAAATTCATCTCTGCGCCCTGTGTGGGTGTTCTAAAGGGGGTTACCGGTTGGGAGTCTTGAACATCAGGGGGAAGTAGGTGTAAACGTACGGCACTTCGCCGACGGTCATGGTGATTGGCAGGCGCACGTCGCTGTTGAACGGGTCATCAGCGACGATCCACAGGGTGGCGGTGTAGTCACCCAGCATGTCGAGGGAGGGGGTGAAGGTCAGGGTCACATTTGTGCTTCCACCCGGGGCTACCTCACCAGCCAGGGGTGCCGCCGACAGCCAGTCTGGGGTGACGCCGCCCGTCCGCGCCAGCGTCACCGCGGCGTAGATGTCCAGCCGGCCCCAGCCCCAGGTGTTATTGGGCACCGCGGTGGGCAGGTCACCGCCGCAGCCCTCGTCCGTCGTCTTGGGCACTGCCGATTGCTGAAGCACCCACTGGCTCAATTCGATCTGCCCGACCAGCTCGGGGTTGGACGACCAAAGCAGGGCGATTGCGCCAGCAACATGCGGAGAAGCCATGCTGGTGCCGCTGTATGAGCCGTAGAGATCGCCGGGCAAGCTGGAGCGTACATCAGCACCAGGAGCGGTGATATCCGGTTTAAGGTAGCCGGTCAGTGCAGCCGGGCCACGGCTTGAGAAGGCCGCGATCAGATCGTCGGCATCCGAAGCACCAGCCGAGAATACATTCCAGTTATCGCCGGGTGAGCCGGCTGTGGAGCAGGCGGGGCCGGCATTGCCGTTGCTGAACATCGGGAAGATGCCCGCCGCACGCCAGGAATCGACCACGCCGGTGAACCAATAATCGTTCTGCCCGCCGCCCCACGAGTTGTTGACCACGTGCGGGCGCATGGATGGGTCAGGGTTATCTCCTTGCAGATCGGTGGGCGCCAGGATCCAATCAGCGCAGAGCAGCAGCTCATCGGTCAACAGGTATCCCGACACGTCATCACCGCCTTTGCAGGAGATCCACTGTGCGCCGGGCGCCATGCCGACCTGGTTCTCGCCGCCGTCATCGCCGACCATGGTGCCCATTACATGGGTACCGTGGCCTTGTGTATCTGCGGGAGCATCGGGACTCTGCCCATAGGGGTCAAACCAGTTGTAATTGTGGTCAGCAGACGTTCCATTCCAGCCACGGTACTGGTTGATCAGTGCCGGGTGGTCCCACTGCGTCCCCGTGTCGATCTCGGATACTACGATGCCTTCACCGGTCACCCCGTATTCGCTCCATACACTGGGGGCATCGACCATGGTGATGTTCCACTCGATCGGGCTGGGCGGCGGCGTCGGAGCTTCGATCGCAGCTTCGATTTCGATCGCCCGGTTGGCGATGATCTGAGCCACATCGGAGCGGGCTGCCAGGCTGTTGACCAGAGCCAGGTCCCCGCCGTGCACAATCACCGCGTTGATGATGTTCAATGGGTGGTATGAGACGCCATTGACTTGGAGCATACGCCGCACACCCTGCTGGCTGTATTCAGCATGGCCGCGCAGCGCATTATAGACATACTCGCCACACGCTTCCCAGTCTGTGATATTCTGAGCACCGCGCAGGTCGGCCTGAGACTGCAGGACAACCACGAAATCGGCTTTGCCATCTGCGGAGCTCTCCAGGTTGGAAAGCAGCAGTGGATCAATGCGCGGCAGACCAGGGACAGGCATCTCGGAGATAGCGAGAGGCGGCTCGGGCTGGGCAGCATCCACTATGTTCAGGAAGTAGAAGAGCGGCCCGGTGCCAGTGTTGTTGAGGGTCAAGGTACGCTCAACTGCACCGCCGGGTGCCACGGTCACGTCAAAGCTGCCGGGTGACCAATCCATGAGGGAACTTACCAGGGAGAAGTCAACCAACGCACCCTCGCCGGTGATCTCAACAATTACCGCTCCCTCAGGCCAGCCGTCCGGGTAGATGGTGGGCTGGTGCTTATCAGCTGATGCGCCCATGTAGAATGTGCCAGTCTCCAGGTTGGTGATAAGGTATTCACCAGTTGCATCGGTGTAGGCATCGGCGTAGAAGTCGAGGCCATCGATCGTGTTCTGGATGAAAACGTATGCGTTCTCAATCGGCTCGCCGGAGGTAGCATCTGTGACCACTCCAGCCACACCGCAAGAGGCCACCACGCGCACCGTCTGGGTGTCTGAAATTAAAGGATCGCTCTGCGCGGTGGCGGTGACGGTGAAAGAGCCCGTTGTCGGGCAGGTCACATCGGATGGGATGGTAACTACCATGTCGAATGGCAAGGCTGCCCCATCATCAACCGGGCCGATGCTGGCTGGCATACTTGTGCTCCAGGTGACATCTGAGATGTAGCTCAGGTTGAATGAATTGCTGGCTCCGGAGAGGTTTACGAGGTTGAAGGTATGTACGACGGTTCCTCCTGGAATGTCTACCAACTCAACCGCATCGGGCAACAGCAGGATTGGGCTTTCAGTATAGGAGAAGAACTCACTGCTGCCGGTCATAGCATTGGCTCCACTGCCATCGAAACCACCAAAGACCCAGATGCCGGATGAACCATCACCCAGGCCTTTTGTGCTGGCAAGCTCTTCCCCCGGCACGTATACCGCAGCCATGTTACGCCTCCCAGTTGCTGGGTCAGGTATGACCAGCTCGGGGAAGCTTTCCCAGACACCGCTGGCGAGATCATAACGATAAACCCAGCGGAACGGGCCGTCGAAGTTACCGCCGATAACGAAAATACCACCGGCAGCTCCACCCAATAAACCATCGGGGATATAGACAGCTGGGGCATCGCTGTTCTCGACCGGCAGGTCTGGCATCAAAATATCCTGCCAGCCGGATGCCAGGTCATTCAAATCCAGCACCAGGGTATCATTGATTGGAATCAGGCTACCGGAAGCAAACTCGTCGCCTCCCATGGCATAGATCAAGTCACCCACTGCCAGCACAGAGATATAACTGCGCGGGGTTGGCAGATCCTGCTGGATATCTACCCAGCGATCCCCAGCAAGGGCAGCCGGGTCGTAGGTATAGGTCTCAGCGAACATGACGCTGCCATCAAAGCCGCCAAGGACATAGATCTTGCCTCCAGCATATACTACGCCTCCAGGCGAGCGGGGATCTCCGGTCGGCGGAAAGGGATCACTGGTAATGTTGGCGGTGGTATTCATCTCAGGATAATAGACCTGGACAGCACTGGTCTGGGATGCATTGGCGGTACGTCCGCCGATGATGTAGAAACCAGGCCCATTACCCATGCCGTCATCTGGCACCGTCACTACCTGGTAGTTGGATACCGGGATGGGCATGCTAACCCCGGTCAGGCTATAGGTGCGAGTATCCAGATCAAAGTAGAAAACCGCGCCAGTGGTGATCGTATCTGTCTCACAGCGCGCTCCCAGGAAATAGATCGCATTATCCGGCTGGTAATATACGCCGGTCAGGCGGGCGTAACCATCGAATTCACCGCAGCCGATGAGAGGACCAGCCAGCTCTGGCCCCATCTGCCAGGTGCCGTACCATTCATCTGCCGCGGCGGCGGCAGTGTTGGTGCGTAAACCGACTACCGGCATCAGCACCAGGCTGATGACGACCAGCAGGCTGAGCTGGATGATTGATTTTTTGTTCATTTTTTCTCCTAATTGGTCAATCTGATGAGTGGAGAGCGATCGATATCGCTCACAAGGAACTTCATTGATTTTCGGGAGCCTTTAATGACACGTTTTCTGCTCTGTTCACCTCCTTCCGAAAACATAACATCATCCTGCCGAGTAATACATCTTACACCAGCAGGCTCAATGAATATTTATCTGGCAAATGCAAAGCGAAAAATGACTGAAAAATGTCTACAAAATTTATCCCGCGGAAAAGTAGACAGAAAGATGATAAGTAGTCTTATTATAGCAAGGATTCCGGGAAAATTTACCGATAATGGATTCGGCTTATTACTTCCCAATTTTTGGATATAATCGACGCAAACCCCATTTCACATGAAACTGCTTAACAGAACGACCAACCGCATCGTCCTCTTCGTAATCATTATCCTTCTATCGAGCTACATGCTGACATTACCGCTCGAGAAGGTGCTTTTTGCAGTGGATTTTACAGAGTATTGGTCAGCCAGCCGCCTGGTATTGAAAGGAGATAACCCTTACTCGGTGGAGGCGATGTGGCAATTACAGTCCCAGTTGCCCGACTGGCCTTATGACCATCCAGTTAAAATGTACAATCCACCCTGGGTAATCAGCATCATACTACCTCTTGGTCTGTTACCTTATGAGGCTGCCCGGCTGCTGTGGCTGTTCTTCAGCATAATCATCATTATCTATTGTCTGGATGTTTGCTGGAGGCTCTACCTAGGTCCCGCTAATCAGCGCTGGATCTCATGGGCGCTTGGTATTGCCTTCTTACCCACCATTGGATGTCTTGACCTGGGGCAGATCAGTTTCTTGATTCTGCTGGGGATTGTGGCCTTCATGGATCTACTTAAAAAACAAAAGTGGTTCCTGAGCGGTGCTGCAGCGTTTTTGATTGCGATTAAACCTCAGATATTGGTATTGTTCTGGCTTCTATTATTATTTTGGATGCTCAAAACCCGACATTGGAAAATATTATTGGGGACTATCACCGCCGCCCTGGGGGCTTTGGCACTGCCTCTCCTATTCAATCCTAAGATTATCTCCCAATACCTGGAATTCACAGCCAGCGCTCCACCTTATTATTTTGAAGTACCGACCATTGCTTTTGCTCTCAGATTAATATTTGGTTTTGATCAGATCTGGTTGCAGTACATCCCAACAATCATAGGCCTTGGATGGCTTGTATTTTACTGGAAAGAACATCAGCAGCATTGGGATTGGCTGGATCATCTACCGCTTGTCATCATCATTTCCTATGTGACCGCGAGTTTTGCGTGGACTTTTGACCAGATCATATTGCTCCCCAGCTTAATCCAATCAGCCGTATGGATCGGGAAAGATTTCCGCAAGCGCTGGTATTTTGCTGCTGCGTACCTGGTGATCACAGGCTTAATATTCATCTTCTCCATAACTGTTCCTGTGATTCCTTTCTGGAACTTATGGCAGGCGCCTGCGCTCCTGGCTCTTTATCTTCTGATCCTAAAAGCACTGCAAAGGGAGAAAACCACACTGGTCGATGGGTTGAGTGCAGCGGATTAACTCATATTCTGGTTTTTACGCTGGCTGGCGCAGCTCGAGGATTCCGCTGGGTGGGTTGTAGCGGGTGCGCCCGGCGCAGATCGCCTGGATGCCTGCCTGCTGGATGTGTGCTGGAGTCGCGAAGTCTGGCTCCCCGATCTCGAGGTGGATGATGTCGCGGCCTTCTGCCTCCAGGGCCTGGGCGCGAGCCAATACCTGGTAAGCCCCTTCGGCTTTTAACGAACGCACTCGCTGGGCAAAATTCATTCTTTCTTTCCTCCAGTGACACCATACTTTGTTAAGCCCTGCAGATATGAATTATACCTATACCTCTAGGAAGTAGTTTTGGCAAAATATAATAAAAAAACCGCTTACCGCCGCTTGCCATGCTCAACAAGCGGCTATTCTCTTATGCCCGCTCTCGGATGGAAAGTTATGTGCGGAAAACCCATGCGGGAGATTTCTCGCCCCGGCGCCGGCTGATCCTGGAAAAGGGGTTAGCAAACCTGTAAACAACTGGTTTCTGTAGTTAAACGAAAAGAGGCTGCCCACAATCTGTGGACAGCCTCCTGGAATACTTCCGTTTTAGGTAATAGCTCTAGGGTGTGGACTTCAAGGTCAGGGGGATGAACCGCGTGTTCATCAGGCAGTCACCGGCAGAAACGGTTAGCGTGTAGCCCGGGCAAAGTGGTGCAGGTGTAACTTCACTAACTATCACAGTATAGGTTTGCCAGGCCGGGGCGGTGAAGGAGTATGATTTCACGGGATTTGGACTGGCGCCGATATCACCCAGGTAATTGGTGCAAAGACTGGTTGGATTGTAGGTGTTTAGGTACGCAGAACTGTGGAGAGAACCTCCATCGACGCATAAACCGGTATCTACCATCACCGTAATGCACTGATCGGCACTGGTATTATTCAGGAACTGGTACTGGATAAAAAACTCCTTTGAAAATAATATAAATTATGGATTATTTACCCGGTGCCCAGGGCTTGCTGAACGGCTTTCACCACGGTATGCACATCCTCATCGCTCAAACCCGGATACAATGGAAGCGTGACCTCGCGGTCAGCCACATTATCGGTGATTGGTAGATGGATGGATTTCCCTGCATTTAACTGCTGGTAGGCTGAAAAGCGGTGGACGGGTGGATAGTGATGACTGGCCTGGATTCCTTTCTCTTTGAGCTGCTCCAAAACCCAGATCCGATCGACGACATCGGGGATCAATATGGGCAGGATGTGGGCGGATGATCTTCCTCGGTGGGATGAAAATGGAAGAACTAAGAAGGGAAGAAGATTCGTGAACAAGCTATGGTATAAAGAGGTTAGCTGCCGGCGGCGTTCATTGTTTTTTTCTAATTTTCCTAACTGAACCAGACCTAAGGCAGCTCGGATTTCATCCATCCGATAATTATAACCCAGCTCAACTACATCGTAATCCCACGCATGTCCCCGATGCCTGTCCCAGGTAAGCGTAGTCATACCATGGGAGCGCATCAAACGGATTTTTGCTGCCAGCTCATCATTGTCGGTGACGAGCATCCCACCTTCCCCGGTGGTCATATTTTTATTCGAGAAGAAGCTAAAACAGCCGACATCGCCCCAGCAGCCCAATTTCCTTCCCTCCAGCTCCGACCCAACGGCATGGGCGGCATCCTCGATCACACTGAGGTGATATTTTTTTGCTAAAGCCAGGATTGTATGCATGTTGCAGGCGTTTCCACCATAATGCATTACCATGATCGCTTTGGTGCGATCGTTGATTTGTTCCTCTATGGCTTCTGGGGAGATGGTGAGGTCGGATGAGCTGACGATATCGGCAAAAACCGGTGTGGCTCCGGTGTAACGGATGGCATTGGCTGTAGCCACGAAAGTGAGGGCGGGGGTGATGACTTCGTCACCCCGCCCCAGACCAAGTGCGGCACATGCCAGGTGCAGCGCAGCAGTACCATTGGCTACAGCGATGGCATGTTTCACCTGATTATAGTGGGCAAAGGCAAGCTCAAATTCTTGCGTGACCTCGCCCATGGTCAACCAGCGGCTGTTGAGCACATTTTGAACGGCGTTCGATTCGTCGGGTCCGAAATCAAGATCAGCTAATGGAATTTTCCAGTTCATGGTTCACCTCGGGCAAGAACTGAGATTTCATACGTTCAAAATCTAAGGTGGCATTTTCATAATCATCGGGACGTCCAAGATCCTGCCAGTAGCCCTCAAATGGATATCCGACGACTCTTTCTCCGGCTGCGATCAGGATTTTGATCAAGTCCGGGAAATCCAGGTATTTCGCTTTGGGTATGTAAGCCAGCACAGCGGTGCTCAAAAACATAAATACCCATACTGACCATGTAATTGATGGTTGGTTTTTCGATGTATTGACCGATTTGAGGCGCATTCTCCCATTCGATCACGCCAAAATCAATTTTGACATGGCGGCAGTGTACCGCGATGGTGGCGATTGCCCCTTCTTTTTTGTGGAAATCCACCAAATCGCACAGGTGCAGGGTGGTGAGAACATCACCATTGGCAACTAAAAATGTGTCATCTAAACCTTCCACCAGGGATAGAGGCCCGGCGGTTCCTAAAGGTTTATCTTCATAAGAGTAATGGATATTAAGGCCCCATTGGCTGCCGCCCTGGAAGAAGGCTTTGAGCAATTCGGATAGATGACCAACTGTCAGGATCACCTCATGGATATTGATCGCTTTCATCTGGCGTAAGAGCACTTCCAGAATTGGCATGTCTCCAATTGGCATCAGCGGTTTGGGGAGTATTTTCGTGTAAGGCGCTAAACGGGCGCCTTTGCCTCCAGCCAGGATTACTGCTTTCATAAGCAACCTCTTAGAATTCGTAGGTACCGATACGGTAAAGTTCCAGGTGATCTTTAATCCAGGCGATGGTCTTCTCCAGCCCCTGCTCAATCCCAACCTGAGGCTGCCAGCCTAAAGTGTCTCGGGCAAGGGAATTATCCGAGATTAGACGGTACACCTCAGATTTTTCGGGTCGCATACGCCTGGGGTCGGCGACAAGATTTATAGATGGGTTGATGTGCTGGATGATCAGATGGGCAAGATCACCAATGGCGATTTCTTGACCGGTGCCAAGATTGATGGTTTTGCCGTCTAAGCCCTCTGATTCTGCGGCTTGGATGAAACCTTGAATAGTATCGGTGACATAGGTGAAGTCACGTTTGGTATCCAGATTGCCAATGTAAATCTGATTTTGAGCCAATGCCTGGGTGATGATCGCCGGGATCACCGCGGGCGGATTGCCTTGGGCCGTAGGTGTTGAACGGACGGACGATGATGACGGGCAGCCCGTAGGCGCAATTGAAGCTTTCGGCCAGTTTATCGGCGCCGATCTTGCTGGCTGAGTAAGGCGATTGCCCTTGCAGAGGATGTGTTTCGCTGATGGGAACGGTCATTGCGGTGCCATACACCTCACTGGATGAGGTGTGGATCAATTTACTTACCCTCTCATTTTTACAGGCCAGGAGCACATTCAAGGTGCCCAGGCAGTTCGTCTCAGCGACTTCGTATGGGTGCAAATATGAGTATGGGATAGATATCAGAGCTCCCAGGTGAAAGACAATGTCACAGCCTTGCACCGCTTTCTCGGTAAACTGCGGATCGCGGAAATCGCCGGCGAGGATCTCAATTTGGGAAATTAAGCTGAATCGGGAGTTGTTTGAGCAGTCCCGGATCACCACGTGAGTTGTAATGCACAAAGGCGCGCACGCAAGCGCCGTGTAAAACCAGGGCTTCTACCAAATGGCTGCCAATGAAACCACCGGCACCGGTAATCAATACCCGCAAATTTTTCCAATCCATTTTAATCACCTTCCGAAATAAAAACTGGTTTCCTTGAATTTAACACCAAATCAATTTCATCACTTCGAATCTGATCGAGCGATACACAATCACTGATATTTGTGCATACGCTGATCTTCGGAGTAAACGAGACCTTGCGGTTATCAAAAACGTATGGTTCAGATAGAAGTTTCTGGATCCTTTTTGCCAGGAAATAAACAATACCCTCATCGGGGACATGTTCCAGGAGCAGGCCAAATTCGTCGTTATCCAGATAAGCCAGGGTGTCGCTTTCTCGCCTATGTTGGAGTAGACGGGATGTTATTTGCTTGAGTAAATCTATGCGAGTTTCAGGCGCGTATTGCTCACAATAGGTAGAAAACCCATCCAGATGGAAGAACAACGCTGCGATCATGGTCAGGTAGCGCTGGGAGTAAGTGAATGAACGATGTAATTGTTCCAGGAACAAGAACCGGTTGGGTAACCCGGTGACTGCGTCGTATAGGGCAAAGTACTTAAGGCGATCTTGTGACCAGATCAGATGTTCCGGCATTGCCACCGGGCGGGTAATTTGCTGGCTGAGGATTTCAACCATTTGGTTGACAAAGGCGAGCCGTAAGTCACCGCTCTGGCAAAGGCTTATGATCGGATCTTTGACCTCTGGTGCAACCTCTGTGGTTGCGATAATGATGACCCCGATATCATATTTCTCCACCAGCGTGGGGATCTCTGCCGTTCTGCCGAGAACAACACAGTCATTCATCTTCATTCCCATCTGGGTGTAGGCATCATCATCAACCACACCAACAATGGAAAAAATATAGCGAAACTCTTCACGTTTGAGCAGCCAAACGGCAATATTGAATTCCTCGCCCAATCCGACGATCAATACTCTTTCACCCACACCAGGAGAAAACCGGCGCCAGCGCAGCCAGCGACTGGCAATGGAAGTCAGGATGCGGAAACGGAAGCGGGCAGCGACGAACCCAAATTGAGCCAGCAAGCCAATACTTAAGATCATCACAAGTGGCAGTGGGGGAATATTGAGCCAGCCATATAATGCCTGGAGATAATTGATCAGCAGGATTACAAAGGTGACCGAGGTGTTGGTCAGTACCAGTTGGATACCATCTTCAACGGTCGCATACGACCATACGATCTTATTGAGGCCGGTAAGCGCATTGACACCACTGAATAGAAAAGCCAAACCGACAGCGAATGGTATCAGGAGGTTCACCCCCCAATTCAACGGCATCTGCAGTCGCCAGAGAAAACCGATCGCGCTGACTATCAGCAATGATATCGCCAGGTCGATGATAAACCAATTGGCATAGCGGTGAATAAAGCGGGAAAAAGGCCCGAAGAACAATAACCATTCTGGGATAGTGATGCGGGCAATTTGGGGAACAAAAATGACCACAGTCCAGAAAATAATATCCAGATCGGCAGTTGTAGAATGGTTATGCACATACAACCGGTCAAGGCGCATTTTGTCGGGCAGGATATTCTGGATATACTCGGCCATCACGTTGGCACGGCTAAGCTTGTGTTCTTCATCATGGTAGATGATGCTGGCTGGGCTGGTGATTCCTGGTCGTACTGAGAGGATTTCCGCGCGGATGTCTGCGGGCCATTCGAGGGCAATTTTCACATCTTCCGGGCGCGGGCCTACCATGCTCATTTCACCAATGAACACATTCCACAGTTGAGGCAGCTCATTGATCTTCGTGTCTCTCAGCCAGTGCCCTATGGGCGTGATGCGCTCATCTCCCTCACAGGTAATCGGAGGACCCTGGTAACTATTGGGGCGCTCATACATGGTGCGGAATTTCAGCATGCGGAAGGGATGAGCATGCCTGCCCATTCTCCGGCACCAGAAGAAGACCGGACCTGGGGAGTCGCGCTTGATCAATATGGCAATAAGCAGAAATAATGGCGATAGGAATAATAGACCTATACCGGATGCCATGATATCAAACAGGCGCTTCATGGACTGACTGATTAAATTATGAATAATTGAAGGTTGTAATCCCCTTGGACTTATTCTCATTTATTCTCCTAACTTTTATTGTTTTACACACCTGGCGAGGACACCTTCTCAAGCCATTCCTCTCGCCAAAAAAAATGGCAACGGCGATCACACTGCCCGAAAACCGGGGTTCCTTCACACATCACATCCTTAAGCAAGATGATCCCGTTGCATTTCTTGACCCTGTAGTCGCGTTCATCAAGAAATCTAACCATCGATACCAAAACCTGCTGGTTTGTCCCGCAGTACTGCCACATATTTGCCAGGAATGCGCAGCCACGCAGCTCGTTCCAGTTATCCAATGTGGACTGGATTTCCTCCTGAGAACGCACTCTTACCCAGTCGCCAGTAGCCAATTCTGTGCCTGGCTCTGGGACTGTTCTGCTTACGGGATTTGATTGATCATGGATGCGGTTTCCGGATCCGTTTTTTTGTATTTTTCTAAGGAATTTTTTGATATGGTAATTCCATGGCTTCGCGAAGAGGCGTTTGATTTGGAGTTTTAATGGGAGATTTTCGTAATAAATCGTCCCTTGTGCAATTTTGGGTAAACATGGGATCTGGCAATTGGTTAAATCTGGCATCACGTACCCCTTTCCAGTTTTATACAGCTACACTGGTGTACATCAAATCACAAATTTTGCTATACCTGATGATTTAATAGAATTTCTTTGCGATCCGCGAGGCATTTGGGCCATTCTTGGGCTGGCAACGATTGTTTCCCTTGTAAATAGAATCTCAGCATTCCCTCAACTTTTGCGGAGAAGGGATTCTGGGGATTTTTTTGAACTCGGGAGAAAATTGCTTTATAAGTGAGCGGATTGGCAAAGGGAACAAGGATAGGGTGTAAAACCACTCTCTGTCGCACTGGTATGGCAGTAAAACCCATGCGGAATTTAAATTCATTAACGCTTTCTGGGGCATCCAAGGAGTGCAGACTGAAGAAAATCCCTGTGATCCCGGGACGTGATAGGATGTCACGGGTAGCGGTATAAAAAAGAGCGTTATTCACATGGAGGTGCAGGTAGTCCCGGAGGCTTTGTGCATAAGGAACATAACCTTTATCATCGATCCGGCAGGTAAGAATAGAGGCTGCCAGAACACCATCCACGATGGCTGCCCAGGCTTCGAATCCTGGCAGGTTATCTGCGGATAGACAAATGGCTTGCCATTCCGATTGTTTCATGCTGTCCAGGCGATTTTGGCGATCCAGGGTATCCTGCTGGAGCTTCCAGCCCTCATCCGCCAATCTCTGGAAGGAAATCCTTTCTACCTGGCAATGTTCTAATCCGCGGCGGATGCCATTGCGGGCTTGCGTGCGCAGTTTTTCAAGGTTGTAGTCGAGGTCATTCAGCACGACGTGATAGCTGATCATCCCCTCATCTGCTTCCACCGGAGTCGAATAGCGCAGCGCAAGAATATTATGTTTCAAGATAAGGTCGCTGCAGCTCTCCCGGCTCTGGTGTGATCTGCCAGTGGTAGGGGAAGGCTTGGAGGGTGCGTGGGCCGGCATCATACCAATATGAGTTGGCGGTTTGAAAAATATGGTAACCCAGGCGGCGCAGCCATTCGGAGAAAATATTCACATCCATATTAATATTCCAATGATTGATTATTCACTATCCAGAAAAGATAACCAATCCATTGATAATTGATAGCGCAAGAAGTAATAGATTGATTTTAGATACTCCTGTTTAACATAATTCGCTGATGCTTCATCAGTCCACCATTGTTGTTTATACGGTGTTTGTTCAAAAGGAACGGGAGCCATGATTAAATCAAACCCTTTCCCCAGGATATGTCGAGCCGTCCATCTCACCCTGCGCATATGGAACGGGTCACTGACCACGATCACCGAGTCGATTGGGATTGGGCGCTGGTCAATCCAAACCTTGAGCAGGGCTGTCTCAGCATAGGTGCTGGTTACCAGGCTGTCATCATAAACGATAGCTTCCGAGGGTACGCCCTGACTAATCGCAAGCTCCCGCCCATGGTCTCCATGATAATAGCCATGGTCCTCACACCATCCACCGGTAAAGAAGATGTATTTCGCATAGCCTTGCTTGTATAGCTGAATAGCATAATCGGTACGGTAATCATCGCCAGCGATCACATGAATTACGTCAGCGGGATGTAGTTTGTCCTCCGCGACGAGGTAATTCCCCAGCAGTGACCGGAGTTTTTGGCGAAACAGAAACATAGTAAGCGGGATCAGAACGATCAGAAGGATAAGGGTGAGGAATGCCTTTTTTCGTTTAATCATCAATTTGCTTTATACCCGCCCGGCAGGATGGAATAAAAAATAGCCTCGAATTTTTGTGCCGCCATTTGGGGAGAGTGGTGAAGAACTGCCCATTCTCTCCCGTTTTTCCCCATCTGTTCCCTTAGCTGCTCATTTTGCTTAAGGGTTAATATTGCTTCTGCCAACTGGGCTGGATCTTCAGGTTGGACGCATAAACCTGCTTTAGCTCGTTGAACAAGATTGTAAGTTTCGCAGCCCTGATCAACACTGGCGAGGAGGGGACGGCTGCTTGCCAGGATGGAGAGGGTCTTGTTGGGTAAAGAGTTAATGCCTACTCCGTGCTTAAGGATGACGAGAGATATGTCTGCACTGGCTAATACCTCAGGTAAAAGTTCACGTGGCTGGAAGGGTAAAAAGCGAATATTCTTTCCGTGGTGTTTACGGGCTTCAGCCACGAGTTTTTCACGGCCCGTGCCGTCTCCCACAAATTCAAAAAGGATATCTGGATAAGAACAAAGCTGTTTGGCGGTGGTCAAGACCAGTTCTAAGCCTTGGGATAATCCCAGGTTACCGGCATATTGAATTACGAAATAGTTGCTCAGGTCATTGGTTCTTGCAAATTCATTATCCCTGGGCATTGGTCGAATAAGTTCTGTATCCACCCAATCGTAAATAAGGGCAATCTTGGACTCGGGGACACCAAAGCGTTGGATTGCAGGCTTGAATGACTCTGAAATAATGCGCACAATCCTTGAGCGATTCAAACAAAATCTTTCAAGCGCTGCGACTGCAGCAATGACTGGTTTGTGACGAAAGATGCCCAGGTGGATACCAACATCCGGATAGACATCATAAATTGAGAAAATCGCTGGTTTGCGGCGAAAAACTACCAGGCTAAGAAAAGGGAGCCAAACCCATAAAGCGGGATTAGCCACAAACACAACATCATATTGTTTGGCCAGCCCTGCCCCGGTGGCTCCGATTTGATAACATAAAAATTGGAGGAGACGTCCGGCCAGATTAGACCGTTTGAGAGACGGAATTCTAATGCGGGATATTTCAATCCCGTTCTCACAAGATTTTTGAACAAATTTACCTCGATAAGCTGCTGGAACTTGACCAGTTGGGTAATGAGGCACGGTGGTAAGTACGATAATTTGATGCCCGCGCTTTGCTAATTCGCGGCTAAGCATAGTAAACAGAGGTGCACTAGGTCCAAGATCAGGTGCATAGTGCGGGACAAGCATTAATATTTTCAATTGCGCCCCAATAAACTCATTAATTACCCACCGGGATTATTTGGGGGTTAAATTTTGGCTTTTGTGGTATGGGAACGGTTAAATGTGCGGCGATAGCTGTTGTTGCTTTGATTTGCGCGTATAGATAGTGGGGGTTGATCACGGCATAGGTATCTTGGGGGGTGTGGTTGTATGGATTTATGTCACTGTGATAAGCCTGAATTTGAACTGCAGTTGTTATACCCTTCAAACTGAAGGCTTTTTCATCCCCTCAGTAACAATCGGTGAAGGTTTCTGGTTCCAATCCAAGTTCATAATCCGTGATTATTTGGCTGAGTTGTCGAATAAAACCGGTCGTTTGGTTCCCGGCCCAAAGCTCCATTTTGCCATCATTGTTTGAGTCATAGCCCAACATCTCGACACTGACCACGTATTGGATAGCATCTAATTGTGCCTGGGTAAGCTGATCCACATAGCTGCGCGCACCTAACACACCATGTTCTTCACCAGTGGAAAAGATTAGAACCACCGTGCGGCTGAGAACTCGGCTGCTGAGGATCCTGGCTAACTCCAACAGGCTGACTACGCCACTGGCATCATCGTCAGCCGCGGGATTGTTTTCCAGATATCCATCTAAATGGGCGATGAAGATAATCTCTTCATCAGGTGCAACGGTTCCGCTTTTTCTGGCGATCAAATTTTGATCGACATATCCCTCCATAGACCAATTAAAATATCTCAACCTCGTACCCCAGACTAACGAGCTGCTCGTAAATATAATCCTTTGCCCATTGAAGATCTTCACTGGCTGTCTCCCTACCGTGAATGGTATAACAACCATCACTAGTGCAGATTGGATCGACACCGGTTAATCGGCGAAGCTCACTCAAAATACGTTCTTGGCTTACCTCCCCGATCATATCCCAAATAATATTGGGATCAGGAATTGTCACTTGATGGCCATCATGATTATCCTGGGTAGATGGGATCACCAAAGGATAACTCGATTCTTCCAAGGCCGAGGATGAGGGGAGTACCCCTTGGCGTAATTCAACACCCACGATAACCTGTGCGCTTGCTGTCTCACCATCAGCTTGAAAAGCCGATATCGATAATAGTAACAATATAAGGCTTACTAGAATTTGATAGACTCGTTTCTGCATGGTGTTCAAAATCAGTGCTGAATAAATCCCTGTTAGTGCATGTGTACTATAGAGCCCGCACAACCTTTGCAGGATTTCCGGCAACGATCACGCCACTGGGAATATTTCTTGTTACGACACTGCCGGCTCCGATAACGGAAGATTTACTTATTGTTACCCCTTTTAGAATCAAACAATTCATCCCAATGAATACATCGTCTTCAATGGTTATGGGCGATGTCTGGGCTGACTGAGGAGACCTTTGGCGCAATACGGGATCCAATGGATGAAAGTCGGTATCAATGATGGTTGAGTTGGCTCCAACTGCGACATTATTTCCTATCGTGATCCGCTGGGCAACAACTAAAGCACCGCCCGTCATGCCGAAGTTATCTCCGATTTCAAGCACTGCCCCGGCTTGCCAGGTGCATAAAATGACCGGGTGGTTAGCCCCTAATGGGTTAGATTGCCTTGTGGATCGGAGACTGAAGCCTTGCCCGATCTTCATAACGCTTTGGCGGTGCTTTTGAATGATCGGCGAGCCAAAGAGACGCCAATCTTTTCTCCATTCAATGCCATTAACTGCGAACAATAGTCGCAAATATGGATAGAGAGCCAGACAATTTATTTTATTTCTGATTTTCCAGGGGGTGTCGAATAAGCGATAGACCATCTATCATTTTTCCTTATTAACAGCGACCCGTTGATAAATAGATTCGATGCGGTTAACGGCTGCCTGAAATCGAGAAAGTATCCGTTACCACGGCTTGGGTATTGGATTTGTAAGATTCATACCGTTCTTTATCGGTTAATAAAAGTCTCATTGCATCCGCAAATGCCTGAGCATCGAACGGAACGACTTCCGCCACCTTATTCTTGAGGATAGGAGCAATCTCACAGCGATCAGTAATCACCATCGGAATACCCATCAAACAAGACTCCATAATCGTGGTTGGAAAAGCATCTGACCTTGAGGGAAGAACATAAATATCAGCGTCCACAAAGGCTGCTTTTTTTTCCTCATCGGAAACTAAACCTGTTATGGTGACTGAGGAATTCAGGCTATGATGTTTTATCAGACTAATAACTTCTTTATTTTGACCATCATCGGGTCCAACAATAACTAAGTGTGCTGTAGGATTTCTCATAAGAGAAAAAGCCTTGATCAACATATCAGTACCTTTTATCTTATTGATCCTTCCAACAAATAAAATTAAGGGAGTGTCAGAATTAATATTGTAGCGCTGCCGAAATACCCCCTTTGTAGGAAGATTATTGCGCTCATGTGTATCAATACCATTGGGCATTACTTCAATACGATCTTCTGGAACACCGTGGGCGATTGCCTGCAATCGTTCACTTTCTTGGAGCGCGATGATGCAGCGAATCCCATCTAATTCCATTTGACCTAAAAACCGGTCATAGACGCGCTTCAAAAAAAAGGAGCTTATCTTTATGGGCAAGGTCCCATGAGGTTGCGTCACAATTGGAATTCCTGCGGATCGGGCAGCCCGGGCTGCACTTAGCATCATTGGACTTCGATAGCCATTCAAATGCACAATGTCAAAACTATTGATTTCGCGCTTCAGGTAGGAAGATAGATCTGGGAGCCAAATTGGCCCTAATGTACCTGGCCACCAATGTATATTAACTGTATCCAGGTATACAACACGGATCCCATCTACATATTGTTCGAAGGTGCCAGGTTTTATTTTTTGTTTTTTATTGAGCAAGTTTGTACAGTAAATGGTTACTTTATGGCCGCGTTTCACCAATTCCTTACAGTTTTGGTGGACAATTTTTACTGGTCCACCCCAAGAAATAGAAGGGAGGAATCCCAGGGTCATATGGAGGATGTGCATAGAACGTTACTCCTGTAGTGTAGAACGGTACATGGCTAAGGTCTTTCCCGCACAAACGTGCCATGAGTAATATTGTGTAACGAAATGCTTCGCATCCTCTGCCATGTGTCGCTGCAACAGGGAATCGCAAAGGATGATATCTATTTTCCGGGCGAACTCTTCCTTGGAGCGTGGCTTGCCTAACAAAAACCCAGTACTGAAATCAGAGACAAGCTGACTTGCTGTTCCTACATCGAATGTCACAACCGGCACTCCGGCAAATAGTGGCTCCATGATGGCATGAGGTGAATTCTCAGATAACGACGTGCAAACAGCAACTTGCATATACGATAGCAGCCAAGGTATGTAGCGCCTTTCAATGCACCCCGGACAGATCACATGGTCGCTCAACTGCTGCTTATGGATGTATTCCCGGATTCGAAGCAACTCTGGTCCATCTCCCATTAACCAAAGCAAGGCATTGCGGCGGATTAATATTGGTGCTAATGCGTCAACAAGCCAACGGTGCTGCTTGTTTCGGGTGAAAGCAGCCAGATAAACGATATTAGGCTTATCTGCAGCAAGAGTTGAAAGGTACTGCCATTCCGGGGGCTGATCCGAATAATCTATCTCTGCAAACTCGGTCTCATCACATCCCAATGGGAAGATGTAATATGGTAAGGCTCGCCTTAACAGGAAATTTCTATTGTTGAACTCCGAGTGAGATCGCATACTGAGAAAATGGATCATTGGAGCCGTTTTATTCAGGAGTGTGCCTGAAATATAGTTTGTAAAAGGCAGCTTCCATACCGTTCCGTTACGGAAATAATGGATGGAAATGACACATCGAAATGAAGCTCTGATTTTTCTCCGAAGCTGGCTAAGGTCTGCTAATTGTTGAAAACCATGGCAGTGAACCAGGGTTGCACGAGAGAGGAGCTCAAGGGATATGGGGTCCGATAAGGATTGTACTATTTGTAAATTTGTTACTCCGCGCCTGCGTAGGCTGTCGTAGAGCCCCTTATCCTGTTCTTCCGGCTCGCTCAATCCAATTATCTCGAAATCGGTACCAGCCAGGTCAGTCAATGCGGTGAGCCAATCGGCTAAATGATGTAGCAATCCCTGACCTCGGGCATAGCACAAGAAAATGACAAGAGGGGGTGAAGATGTCATCCTGAAATAACCATGTCTAGTTAATTGTTAGCGCTTGTTATGTTCATTTGTCTCGCGATCTACCGAGCCCCCAAACATCACCTATACTTTGTAGCACATCTGATCATCCCGGAGGGGTCCTTCATCGAAACCCCTCGGGGCAAGAGCCCTTGTCCCGCCATAATTTATGGGGGTATACCATAACCGGCAAGGGCTGGGGCTGCGGTTAAAGTTGCCAACATCAAAGCAACAACGAATGAATAGGATCTATTTCATGGTAATTCTCCTTTTGGAATAAATCTATCTTTGTTATTTGGATCTTGTTCTTTATTTAGCACTACATTAAATCGATACTCATATTCATCGACAAGACGATTCAGAGACAGATTATTTTCAGCAAATTTCCGCCCGAGCAACCCCATTTTGTTTCGATCGCAGGCATTAAGTTTCATAATCTCTCTGATTTTGTCGGCTAAATCGGAAGGATCATCATGTTTGAAAATAAAACCACTTTTACCATCTTGAACGAGGACCGAGTGTTCAGGAATATCACTCGCAATCACCGGTCGAGCACATGCCAGGGCTTCACACACTGCATTCGGTAGTCCCTCTGTATAAGAAGGATGCACCAAGACATCATGCGTGTGTAATTGATGAACGATATCTGAGCGCTGATTTAGCCATTGCCATTGCTTCGTTAATCCAAAGGCATTTATTGCCCGGCTCATCTCGTCTAAATACTTCAATCCCTCACCCGATATTGGTAATTTACCAATCCAATCAATCTTTGGGTGTAAGCCATTGCGCTGTCCCAATATGCGGAGAGCGTTTACCAGGCACAATCCGTTTTTATGTGGGGCAATGCCGGAGATGGTTAATAGATGCAAGGGATTATTGTCAGGTTCTACGGATACAGGAAGAAAGGTATTTAAATCCAGGCCATTATAGATTGTGGCAATGCATTCTTGAATCCAGGGGTATTCACTAATCAGATTAGCTCGTTGTTGATGAGAGTTTGTAATAACAGTGTTTGCCCACCGGTAAAATTGCCGGGCGAAACGTTCCATCAGCATTGGCCCTTGCGGGAGATCACATCTACGCTCGGACACAACGACTGGAATCCTTGGGTGGCTTAACAGACGTCCAGCGAGGATTGCATAGAAATTTGGCGTCGGCAGGTATGCTAGTACAAGATCATATTTTCTCTGGTTGATCAGTTTCTTAAGCGCGAGGATCACATCGATGGAAAACCGGCTGCGCTTGTGATACCAGTGGATCGGGATTTTTGCATTATATAAAGGCTGAGCCAGCGAGTCACCTGGCGCATAGCAAAATAACTCTACCGAATGCCCCCGCGTTATCAAACCGATACTTAGGTTGACAATCTGCCGTTGCGCCCCACCCGTACTTAAATTATCAATTATAAATAATAGTTTCAAGGGGTGTGAATAAATTCGTCTAATGCCTAAAACTATTCGCTGACTTCGGATATTAAAAATCTGTACTTCCCAGAAGCAGAAGGAGGAATATGCTCAACAAATTCAAATATAACTTCGCAATTAGGGCCCATAGCGTTCCTGGTTGCTTTAATAATCTCATCAAAATCTGCTTGGGGAGGATCGAGATATCTAACTATCCGATATGTTACATTTTCATAGCTTTTTTGAATAATTTGATACTGTGCAATCCAATCTCTGAAGTAAAGATTGGCCATAAAATACCCTGGATTTATTATTGCGCCATTCTGTGTTCGAAAGTAATCCATCATTCTACCGGTTACTTCTTTAAATGCCTGACTGTGCTTATTATCACCTGATGGAATTGATAATACGCCTCGGTCACCGATTTTGTATCTTATCAATGGCATAGCGTAGTTTGTTAGTGAAGTAACTAGGATATCTCCTTCGGTACCGTTAGCCACTCGGTTGCCATCTGGGTCGACAATCTCAATATAGTTTCCCCATGGAGCAATCCATAACCCATTTATTCCTGGTATTTCGCACGCTATATCCCCAACTTCTCGCGAACCATAACGATCAAAAACCTTACAATGAAAAACCTCTTCAATTTTCCGGCGCATGAAAGGGAATAATTTCCCGGCTGCAGTCATGATCGCTTGTTGTGGGATAATGGATATTCCTTCACTTTCGGCAAACTTGGCGAGACAATAAATAGCTTCCGCATACGATACAACTAACTTAGGTTTTGAGGTATTAAGGATGCTAATAAATTCACGCATCCTATCTGGGGTCATCAAAACGGAATTTATTAGTGTAGTGTTCGTCAATTTCAAGATCACACGGGCTGGAAAACTTTCATTACTCCGTACAATGTCCCGAGCAGACCCCCAAAGCGTTACTTCACACTCCCCAATTTCTTTGCCGACAAGTTTTGAAAAGAGCAGACTTACAGCTCCCGACCGAGCTGCATACTCCCGATCCTGAATGAATTGAACCGGCTCACCAGTTGATCCGCCAGTACTGTTTAGGTACCATTTTCGTTGAGACAAATCTGTGGATCTAAGCTCATCAAATTGACAGCGAACAATATTTTTTGTAAGTATAGGAAAATGTTTAAGATATTCGATAGGATTATTATTGAATTCATCGCCCATGCTTTCTATAATGCGTGCATAGTATGGAACATGATGCTTACAATGTTCAATGAGTTTTATCAGTAGCATTTTGTGAAGGTCAGGAGAAATCCCAATATTATATTCATGGAGATATTGGTGGTAACACATCCCCAATGGTTGACCTCTCAGCCTTACCAAGGAAAAGTACATCCATTTGCGAAAGTTCATCAGAAGTCTCCAGATAAAAATGGCAAATTCAGGTTTGTTGGGTCTGTAAGTGGGAAGGAATTAATAACAAAGCAAGCATTAAGAAATACGAAAAACTACATTCGATTCCACCGCCCTTAATCCATGTAATGAAATACCCACAGAAAGCTGCGGCTGTTAAGGAAAAATAGGGTGTCAGCCATTGCATTCCAAAATTTCCCCTAGAGATGTAATGGCGCACAAATATCCATCCTGAGCTTATAAGAACTCCCAAATATAAAATCAATCCTGGTAATCCTGTATCTGCCCAAATGGTCAGGAGCGGATTATGGATTGCCACTAAGTCCGTGCCCCCAACACTTCTAAATAAAATTACGTACGATACCATAACATATTTTGAATTTCCAATACCCACCCCTGCTATCGGGTGTTCGCGAATCAACATCCAGGCAGCCTCCCAGAGCGCCTCTCGCCCACCTAAGAGAGTATCATGTGTATTGTCTAAAAAACGAGAGATAGTTGTTGAAAGGATAAACGGTGCGCTGACGCTCGCTACCGACAATATGAGCAATCCCACGATTCCCAGAGACCGCGTCTTTCGCCAAATAAGTAAAACAAGAATGGTTATTATCCAGGAGATTGCACTACCTCTCGAGCCGCTAAGCGCAATTAGTAGAAAAGATAAAACCAGGAATGCCAGACTTAATAATACCCAAAGGGTTTTTCGCGGATTATTGTTACGCAAAGCCAGCCAGAAAACACCAACCATAACAACGGGGAAAAGACCTCCTAGCGTATTTTCGTTACCTTCCAATATCCTGAACCTTGTTCCAACTTCGAATCCATGGGTAATGAGTGAAATCAGTCCAATCACAATGAATACCCACCCGGCGATAGCCAGTGCATGCATTAATCCGTCAAACGCATTCCGAGTGTTTATTACATTGGGGATTAAAAATAAAAAAAGGATAAACCTGAGAACATACCCTCCCAGTGCATCCTTCGCCAGATTAAGATCTTGTGTCCAGAATATGGTCAGAAGGCACCAAACAAGAAAAACTACCATGATAAAGCCCGGCATCGTCCAGGCGATTGGCCAGTGATGTCTAATAATAGATATTCCCCAAATAATTAACGTAATTATGGTTAAGAAACGGTTTAGATTCGATTGGGTAGTCGATGGTAACAAGCCTATCGGCAGAAGAACAAGTATCAATGCGGTATATACTGCCCATGCTGGTTTGCGAAGAAAAATCACAATAATCGCAACAATTAAAATTACTGACCCAAATATAACCGGAGAATAATTCGATAAACTTATGAGGCCTGATGCAGAAACACCGATAACAAAAATCGCTGAAAATATGATGAGAATTATTTGGTTTATTTTAATATTATTTCTAAGGAGTTTAAACATTATTCTACTTGAATATTTGTTTCTTGCTGCTCTTGAGGATTCGGGAGAGAGCGGTGAAAAGGTAATAGAATGATTCCTTCCATCCTTTCTGTCTGAGCGAGAAAACTATTCGGTATTCCCAGGGATCAAAAAACCTTCTCCGATGGAAATACCAGCGTGAATACTCAGTCCTTGTGAACTTTGCTAATGGTTTCGATGTTTGTCTCATACGGGCTTCCGCACGGTGGTATGGGTCCGGTTTTGTTTCGATGCCGCCCTGCCAATAAGATATAACATCGAAACCGGGCGTCAGACCCCGGCGAAAGGTTACACTCACAAGTAATGCCTCTTTATTTCTGGGGGCAAGCTTAATTATTGGATATCCGGGGTTAGCTTGAATCTCGGGAAAATAGAAATTTCCGAGGCTGTAGAATACGGGCTTTCCATCTATCATTTCCAGGCCGCGCACCACATGTGGGTGATGCCCAACAATCATATCAGCGCCTGCATCAACTAGTTGTTTAGCGATAACACGATCCTCAGGTCTCGGGTATGGAAAAAGCTCATCACTCCAATGTACCAGAGCTAACAGCCAATCTGCTTCATACTTGAGGTATCGAATGATTTTCATTGCCTCTTCGATGCCAGGCCAGTAGTTTGGACCTGGTACCGCATTCCATTCAGGGTGGGTTTCGGGAAAGACCCAATTAACCATCGCTAGCCGACCCTCGGTAGTCTCCCAAATAAGGGGTTTAATGATTTCCTCTTCTGAAAATCCAGCCCCGACTGTTTGAAATCCCTCTCGATTGAGTGCATCTAAAGTATTTGCTAATCCACCTTCACCACCGTCCAATATGTGATTTGTCGCTAATGATGCAAAACCCGGTGCCCATTTTTTGATTACATTAATTGAGTTTGGGTGAGACAAGATTCTCGGACCACTCGTGCGCGGAATTGGATTAATTGTCTTCCAGAAGGGAAGTTCGCAATTAAAAATAATCCTTTCCTTATCTCCGGGAGTGATAACCCCAGGAGGAAACCATGGGGGGATATCAACATCAAAGGCCACATCACCAACACAAAATAATTGCATTTGATTTTCCTGATCCAGGCATGTTTCTTATACGATCCCATTACCTTCAGACTATCATATATCAGTAATAGATGAATTGCGGGGAAATGGCTTCTTTAATCCACGATAATTTTATGGATATTTGAATATTTGCTTCTCAAAGAATGTCGGATAGCATTCCCGTAAAGGATAAACCAAGGCCCAACCAAGCCAAGGCATAAAGTAGCCCAAGTAAATACATCAAAGGGTTTTCGGCGCAGGTAAAGCAACATTGTCTTTAGACCAGGCACTCTTTTGCCTAAATATAGATATTGCAAGGCTATATTCCTGTATAATTTCTGAAATTCATTGGGGCTATATTTTCTTAAAGCATTTCCATGCAAACGCATAGTCTCTTCATACATCCAAAGCATGTCTGGAGCATGTTTTTTTAAGTTATTTATTCGAATATTCATACTGCCCCGGGTCACACTATTGGGGGCATCTGTATATTGTTTGCATAGAATATCATCAACATGAAGCATCAAGCCTTGCTGATGGAGATTCAGGATATCCAGATATTCTATTCCGGCTCCTCCTCTCCGCTCTGGGTAAGAGATTAGCCTATCAAACACTTCTCTTCGATAACAGCCTAATACATCGGCACCTCCTCCCATTTCCATATATTTAATTCTTCCAATATAATCAATGATAGGTTCCTTTGGGAGAAATGGAGGCGATATAAAACCTGTATCCCAAATTTGCCTTGCCCGCACTCCAATAACACTCTTATCGAGAGAGCTTGTTAATTCATATAATCTTTGAAGACTGAATGGGAATAATTCCCAATCGCTATCTAAATTGACGATCCACTTTCCCGTGGCATTTGTTCTTCCAGTAAATCTGGCTGCATTAATCCCTTGATTGACTAAATGGCGGACAATTATTAAACGTGGGTTAGTTATTTGGTTTAGGACATCTAAGGTAATATCAGTTGATCCATCGTCGACTACGATGACTTCATAATCCTGAAATAACTGATTCAGGCAACTATCGATACAACGTCTAATAATCATTCCTCTGTTATATACAGTAACAACAATTGAAAAATAGATATTTTTCAATCTTATGCCCCTAAAAACTTAATGGATACTTGTGAAGGATAGCTTCCAATTCGCACTGAATTCTTAATCAAGCTGTTAATATTATAGAAAATTTCTGATCTAATAAGGTATCTTATATCTCTTTAGATTTGTTGAAGATTGTGAAGAAATCACAAACTCATATATTTTTGCACGACTGGAAATCGCTTAATAATTCGAGGCGCTAGGCTAATATAATATCCAATGGTTACAAATGATATTATGGCAAATTTGATAGACCCATAAACCCAAAAGTGGCAAATTAATTTTCCAGCAATGAACCACAATATCGCGCCAACAAAATAAGGTGCGATATCCTGTACGATATAATCAAAGTATCCATTTAAGAATACCCTTCCAACATAATAAACGTAAACTATGTAAGCAATTAAATTTTCCAGTAGTAATATTATCGCAACAACAACAATCCCATATCTATTGGTAAAGATAAAAAGGGCGGGAATGAATATTAACACATTAAAAATATTGCAGATCAGCAAAATTTTTGTATTACCCGAAGCCGTTAACAATAAATAACAGAGATTGCCCATTGAATTTAACAAATATGCTACTGCAAGAAAAATTAATAGGAGGGTGCTATTCTGCACCACATTCCAGTCCTTGGTCCATAAATAAAGAATGTCCGATGGGAAAAAAATTAAGATAGCGCAAAACCCAAATACAGAATAATGGATCAGGTTTACATATCGATGGAATTCATTTGCGACCGCTTTGTAATCATACCGAGCCGTATCAGCAGCAAATTTCGGATAGATTGCAATGCCAATAGCATCGGAAACAAGATTTAAACTCCCTGCAGCAGTGGTGGCTATAGAATAGTATCCGATATCACTTAGGGGAACGTATTTGCTGGCTATTAATCGATCTCCAGAGAACATAACCGTTCTAAGTACACCGATCAAGTTAAAGCTTATGGCAAATTTCCATACCTTTCTAATTATATTCGTACTAATTCTGGCCTTGTCGGGAGATGCTCTGTTTAATTCTCGCCATACTAGGAACATTAGACCAAAGACTTCGATACCATAGAAAAGCACTTGCCAGGACAGGAAAACGGTCACATCTTGGGAGATATAGATTAATATTATGATTGATGAAGTAATCCTGATTGTTGCTATGATGACACTAACTATATTTCTTTGTAACTGCTTTTGCATTCCAAACATCGCACCGGCATAGAGAGTCATTGGCCAGCGAGCGGCAAACATGATTGCCATTATATATATAGACAGCTTGACTGTTTGGTACGACAAATTTTGAATATTTACCCAATTGCTAACAATCCATCCTGCCGATGAGGATATGAGTAATGCGACCATTAAACCAATGGGCCAATAAAAATATTCAAAAGTCCGTAACGTGTTTTTATTTTCGCTTCCGGGAATATTTGTTGCGATATTCCTGGCAATCTCCCTGTTGATGGTGGCAGATAATCCTAGGTCTAAGAATTGGAATATAATTTCAAAGGATACATATAATCCAACCAATCCAAAAGCTTCAGGGCCGAGATATCTTAAAATCAGGGGAATCGAAAAAAGATTTAGTAAAGCGGACCATGCCCTGGTTAATAAATTCGATAAAGCATTAATACCTACTCCTCCTCGAATCATTGATCTAATGAGGCGATTTACCAATCTGCTATTTTTATATTTCATCAGAAAATTCTTCATAGTAACAGATCAGAGTTTTATTTTTCTCGGGACATATTGCTTTACTTTCGTTTTGTGGATAGAATAAGGAAGCCTGCTGTTATTTATGCTTTATCTGGGGTCCTTGTAAGATCATGGACCCTCTCTGTAATCGCAGGAGTCATATTGTTCGAGCTGCCTGGCAAACATATACAGTTATTCAGTATGCGAATTGGGTGTTATGATGAAAAGAATCGGTTTGATGACAACATTAATTTTGATAATAACAATAAACACTATTTATTCATTGGGAAAAATCAACTTCAACAGCAACGAAAGAAAATCCTTAGGTACGTCATATTCGTTGTATAAAGTATTCCTTCCCGTTATAAAAAAAACACAACTAATAGGATATTTTGTTTCTTCAGATGGCAGTGATACCAATCCAGGATCGTTTCTCCTTCCCTGGAGAACAATAGGCAAAGCAGCTATGGTGGTTGAAGCCGGTGATACGGTTTATATTCGAGGGGGAACCTACCACGAGTCCGTAACATTCACAACATCAGGTACGTTATCAAACCCAATACTGATTTCCTCTTATCCAGGGGAAAATCCAATAATTGATGGAGAGTATACCATTCCTGGGTATTGGGGTACTCTATTGTTCATCCAGGGCGATTACATTTACCTGTCTGGAATTGAGGTTCGTAACTCGGCATACATGGGCGTTATCGTTTATGGTAATTATGATATTGTTTCTAAGATGTACGTCCATCACTGCAAGGAGAATGGTATTCTAATCACAAATGGCCACCATTCGACGGTAGAAAACAACTTCGTATGGAGAAATGTATTATCGAATGAGTATGGACTGGGAGATGGTTGGTCGTCTGGTTTGAGCGCTGCTCGTAATGGCGTTTCTTACTCAATCATCCGCCATAATAAGGTTTGGGAGAATTGGGGAGAAGGTATTTCTTCTTATGAAGCGGATCAAGTAATCATCGAGGACAATTTTTCTTATGATAACTACTCAGCTAATGTCTATATATCTGATTCGACCAGTGTTCTTTTAAACCGTAATTTCATCTTTATGGATCCGAGCAGCTATATTTATGGCTACGGCTCAAATGTGGGTATTATGATGGGAGATGAGACTTACAGTCCTCCTTCAGCAAATATCACAGTCATAAACAATATTTCCTTTGGCAACCATAATAACTTCTGGTGGTGGCAAGGATTACTAGGCGGGGGAATGGATAACGTTCTCATCGCGTATAATACATTCGTTAATAGTTATAAGGGGAGTGGATTAACTATCAGCGCAGGTACCCATCAGAACGTCCGCTTTGAAAACAACCTCGTTCGGCAGGATGGGGATTTACCAATTATTGCGACGGGATACTTGCCCGGAATCACTTATGCCCATAATTTATGGTCCAAACCTCCTTATACTGCGGCTAGTGGACCCGGTGATATTATCGCTGATCCACTGCTGGTGGAGATTGGCTCCCCTTTTTTACCCGATTGGTTCCGCCTGATGGATATCTCGCCAGCCATTGGTCATGCGCTCTCTCTGCCCGAAGTATCTGTAGATTATTTCGAAAATTGGCGAGACGGCACTCCAGATATGGGGGCGGTAGAATATATTCCTTGAGAAAATGATCTCACATGTACGTTTGACAAATATCTTCCTGATTAAAATCAATTCACTCTAAGGTTACTTTCTCGGGTTTTTTGTGTTCTTGGTCGTAATAGCGATAATAAGAATGTGACCTGGTTGTAACGCCATTCAGCACGATGCCTACAAATTGGATTTTAGCCATTTTCAGCAGTGCCATCGCCTCTACTGCCGCTTTTCTTTCAGTACTTCCAGAATTGATCACCAGGAGCACGCCATCCACCAACGGGGTCAAAAATGATGCGTCTGCCAGGGTGAGAAGTGGGGGAGAGTCGATGATCACAAGGTCGGCTTTACTGGCTAGATTTTCGAGAATATATCCGAGTTTGGTAGAGCTTAATAACTCGCTCGCGTCATCGGGCGATTCTCCGCTCGAGAGCACTTGAAGATTTTGATACGAAGTGGTTTTCAAGGGAGCGATTTTGATGTTGGAAGATAAGTATTCCGATAGCCCTATTTCGGGGTTGAGGTTGAACAGAAACTCGACCTGGGGACGATGCAGGTCGGCGTCCACCAGAATCACCTGGTTGCCTGTTTTGGCGAGAACAATTGCCAGGTTTGCCGCTACGGTGGATTTACCTTCTCCTGGATTAGGGCTGGTAACCAATAGCTTTTGCAACGGGACACCTTCGATTGCCTGCCGGATGACGGCACTGAGTTTACGGAAATCCTCAGCTACAAAAGGCGAAGAGTTAGGCCCAAGGATCAGCTTATCTTTGCCTTTCTCCATATGACCGACCACGCCGATGGGTTTTTGATCCAGGAGTTTTGCGATATCTTCTTGCGTTCTGACCCTGTCCTCTAACTGCTCCAATAAAAACGTTAATCCTGCGCCCAGGGCACATGCGACAACAGCCGATAGTCCGATATACAGGATGCTGTTCTGTGATTGGCTGTTAGGCTGTGTAGCCGGTTCAGTTATCACGATGGTATTGGCAGATCTTTTTGCGTCAAAAATATACTGGTCGTGGCTGGTTTGGAGCTCGCGCAAATCTGAGTATTTGGTAGATAGCTCCCTTTCCAGCCTGTCCAACTCCAGGTCAATGGGTATGATCATGGAATTATTGCTGTTCATTTCTTCTTGAATGAGTTCGATCTGAGCGGTCACCTCCGAAATATCGGTTTCCAGGTTGGTTAACCGATTGGAATATGGTTGATTCAGGGCGGCTAGATTTTGATCAATGAACACCTCCGCCACCGTGTCGGCGATCAGAATAGCCTGCGAAGGGTCATCGTCACTTACATTGACCTGTAGGAATTGGGTATCAGGGATCGTAGTATAGGAAATCTTGGCTCCCAACAATGCCGGCGATAAATCCAGATCAAGCCGGTCAATTACTTCAACCAGGAAAGCATCTCGCTCCAGCATTGGTCCGTATATTTGCAGAATCAGGTCACTGACCTGTCCAGAATAATTGGTACTGGCAGATACGAGATCCTGCTCGAAGAATAGTATTAATGATGCATTATAGTCTCGGTTTGCGGTAGGGTTATCAATATGGGCGGGCTCGATCACACGGATCTTATTATTAAGTTGGCTTATGATCAGCTCTAATGAGCGGACATTTTCCTGAAGGGTTAGCAAACTGGTCCGATTATCGGACAATAGTGATTCCAAACGGTTTATTTCTGCCTCAAGATCAGCCTTCGCTTGATTCTGGAGATCAATTTCTGGCAAAATCGCATCAATCTCATTCTGTTTTTGATCCATGCTCAGCTGAACATCACGAAGTGCCTGGGCATAATTTTCAGCCGATAGCGCATCAATATATTCAATAAAGGTCTCTGCGATCGAATTGGCGATCATGAATACCTGGTAAGGAGAAGAATTGGTTACGGTAATTTTGATCAGCTGTGTATCTGAAACCGGCTGCACGGTGATCTTATCTTCTAATTTCTCTACTGTGGTCTTCAGGTTGAGATCAAAGATAACCTGTTCGAGGATCGGCCGACTGGTGATAATCTGGCTATAGGTTAATGCCAACCTTTCCGCTGCCATCAACATACTATACTCACTGAGAGTTCCACTTTTTGATTGTTCGATCAAAATAGTCGTTGTCGCTTTATATACCGGTGGAAGGTTGTTCAACACAACAATCGAAACGACCAATGCCAGCAATACAAGGCTAATTATCAGCCATTTACGGCGCCAGAGGACATTGATGATCCAGATAAGATCAAGTTCATTGGTTTGATTCATGGTTTTTTCCTGTGGGTGAACGCTCATTGGGCATGCTCCGCCCTTCCGACATACCCAAATCGGAAGCTTACTCTAAACAAAATCACCAATGTGTACCGATAAAACTAGCCCGATATATAACAATAACGATTTATCTGATCATTACTTATAAGAGATAGTCCAGGCAACAATTATTGCTGCCAGTGAGGATAATACATAATAAGGTTTGCTATTTATGGATTGGCGTGCGCGATTACCCCCTGGCTTTACGGAAAACATCCGAATAAGCAATCTCCCCATAATTTGATCCAATAATGTGGCCTGATCATCAGAGCCAATAAAATATACGAAATACCTTTTCTTGGAACAATAATTGTTGAAGCAGAAAAAATAAAAAAAATACGTCTTAATTATTATAGAGAACAGCCGTGATACAAACGTGATTTTTTCGTAATAAATGTCAAGATTGATCCCTGGATCTCCCTGGATTGGTTGCTGAGGGAGAAGGATCATCGCGACAGTGATTATGCCGGGTATCGAGGAGCAAAGTCACTTGACCCGAGTATGGCATGGGGCTACAATTCAAACAGGAGCCGTTGCGGCAGTACTTAACCACGTGAAAACGAGGAGGTAGGAATGAAGGATTTTCTATTCCGCGGCGATCTTGAAGCCATCGATCCAGCGGTGTATGAGTTGACTCAATTAGAAGCGGAGCGACAGGTTCGCAAGCTGATCATGATCCCCAGCGAAAGCCAGGCTCCGCTGGCAGTACGAGATGCATTGGCGTCGGCCTTCCAGAATATTTATGCTGAGGGATACCCGCGCGAGGAAACACGCTGGATGAGCGAGGCCGAAATTGTGGATTACCCGGCGCGCCTGGTGCACTTCCGGCGCTACGCTGACCGGCGCTACTACAAGGGTGTGGAGTATGCCGATGTGGCAGAGGAGCTGGCGCGGCGGCGCTGTGCTGAGCTGTTCGCTAACGAAAGTACCTCTGCAGATGATATTTATGTGAATGTGCAGCCGCTCTCCGGCGCACCAGCCAACAATGCGGTGTACCATGCGCTGGTGCAGCCCGGTGAGACGATCATGGGCATGGATCTGCTGCACGGCGGTCACTTGACCCATGGCTCACCGGTCAACCGGTCGGGCAAGCTCTACAATGCGGTCCATTACACGGTTGACCCACAGACGGAGCAGATCAACTACGATGCAGTAGCTGAGCTGGCGAAAAAGCATCGCCCTCGTTTCATCATTGCCGGGTATTCATCTTACCCCTGGGCAGTGGACTGGAAACTCTTTCGGGAGATTGCTGATTTGATTGGGGCGTATCTCTTTGCCGATATTGCCCATGTTGCCGGACTGGTAGTCGCGGGTGTATATCCTTCCCCGGTTGGTTATGCCGATGTGGTCACATTCACCACGCACAAATCCCTGTGTGGACCGCGCGGTGCATGCATCCTGACCTTTAACGAGAAATTGTCGCGCGATATCGACCGGGCGGTCTTCCCTGGCGAGCAGGGGGGGCCGCATGTGAACTCGTTTGTAGGCATGGCTGTCGCTTTCAAGGTGGCAGCTACGGAGCAGTTCAAACAGCTGCAGGCGCAGGTGGTGAAGAACTGTGCGGCACTCACTGACCAACTGCAAAAGCGGGGCTTGAAGATTTCTTATGGTGGGACAAATACCCACTTGATGAACCTGGCATGCAACTCGGTGGTGGGTGCGGATGGCACCGGTTTAAGTGGCGACATGGCCTCGCGCATCCTGGATATCGCTGGAATTGTGGTCAACCGCAACACTATCCCGGGTGACCTTTCCGCCCTGGATCCGTCAGGGATCCGCATGGGCACACCCTGGATCACCCAGCGAGGCTTCAAAGTAAGCGAGACACGGCAGCTGGCTGATATCATTGCGGAGATACTGCTGGCGACAAAACCGCACAGCCGGGTGGGGATCGGCGCCAAGATCCGACGGGCCAAGGTTGATTTCGATGTACTGGAGCAGGGGAAGATCCGGGTGCGGGAGCTGGCATTGGCGGCGGGGATTGATTTTGAGCCAACCAATCACGGTTACCCTCACTTTTACTACATCGATGAGAAGCCAGTCCGAAAAGATTGGATCGTGCTCAACCTGTCGGGTGATCGGGTGCGCTTTTTCCTGGATCTGGCCTTGGGCAGTGATATTGAAGCGCTTCAATTCGGTCAGTCTCAGGCTACTTTGGTCAAGCTGCCCACGGAAAGTGTAAAATGCAGCCTGACTGCTGTGTCAGCCTACGAATATCGCCTGACCGTGCCAGCTGAGAAGGCGAGCCTGGTGGCTGCCTGGCTGCGTGACCTGACCGATGGGTATGTGGTATTTGACCTGGATATTGAAAAGAAGCTGCCCGGGTTGACTGAGGTAGAAATATCGGATGCCGAACCGGTTGTTCTGGCCGAGGAAGCGATACCGGCACGCTGCAAGCCTTATTATGTCGGTATAGAAGATTTGCAATGTACTGCGCTGCCAGAGTTCCACTGGGAAGACAAGGAAGCATCACTACGCAGAACGCCGATCTTCGAGACCCACCGCCGGTTGGGAGCCAAGATTATCCCATTTGCCGGGTGGGAGATGCCGGTCTGGTACACCTCGGTGATGGATGAGCACCTGGCAGTGCGCAACGCGGTTGGTTTGTTCGATGTGGCGCATATGGGTGTATACCAGGCAGAAGGACCGGATGCAGCCGCTTTCCTGGATAGTGTGGTCGGGAACGATGCAAGCTACCTGTCCATGGGCGAATCGTGCTACACGCATTTCCTGGATCCAGATGCAAATGTGATCGATGATCTGCTGATCTACCGCCGAGGTAAAGAGAAATTCCTGGTGGTAGTCAATGCATCCAACGATGATAAGGACTGGGCTTGGCTGAATGCGGTAAAGGATGGCAAGGTGATGGTTGACCGCCGGCGACCAGGAGCCCGCGTGTATGGTCGTGAAGTTATATTGAGAAATCTGCGCGACCCCTCGGCAGGCGCAGACATGCGGGTGGATATAGCCCTGCAGGGACCTAAGGCGCGGGAGACACTGCTGGCATTGGGCTGCGACACAGACACCTATTGTGGTGTGCGGTCGTTGAAGCGTACCCGATTGTGCGATGCACAGCTGGGTGGGTTTGACCTGATCGTCTCACGCACCGGCTACACTGGAGAGAAATTCTCCTATGAGCTGTTTGTGCATCCTGATCAGGCTGATGCACTGTTCAACCGGCTGCTTGAAGCAGGTGAGAAATTCGGGATCAAACCATGCGGTCTGGGGGCGCGAGACAGCCTGCGCACCGAGGCGGGCCTACCTCTTTATGGACATGAGATGGGCGGTGAATTAAACCTGGGACCGGGTGATGCAGGTTTTGGCGCTTATGTGAAAACCTATAAGGCCTGGTTTGTAGGGCGCGAGGCTTATATCGAGCGGGAAAAGAAGCGCAAAGGCGCGTTGGTGCGCTTCCGTTTCAATGAGAAGGGCGTGCGCATGGCACACCTGGGCGATCCGGTAGTCGATAAGCGCGGGCGGCTGGTAGGCAATGTGACATCCTGTGCCGTCGATGAGGAAGGTTTCCTGACCGGGCAGGCATATCTGGATGCCAAGCATACCGAGCGGGGAACTGGGTTGTATATCTACCAGGGTGCTAAAGAAGTGATCCGCTCCCTATCTGAGCTTAAACTAGGAGATCGGGTGACACTACCCTCGCCGGTCACAGTAATCCGGCGCTTCCCGAAACTTAAGTAAAATTCGATCAGGTGGGCGGCTTGTGCAAGCAGCCCATCTGTACTATAAACACACGTCAGATACGAGAAAGGAGAAATAATGGAGACACTGTGGGATCATCGCTATGCACAGCGGACCCAAAGGATGGCCGGCTCAGCAGTTCGTGAATTATTAAAGCTAACTGAATCACCAGATATCATTTCATTTGCGGGTGGTTTACCGGCACCGGATGTATTTCCGGTGGATGAATTCGCTGCTGCCTGTGAACGGGTATTACACGAACAAGGAGCGCAGGCGCTTCAATATGGCACCACCGAAGGCTACAGGCCACTGCGGGAGATGATTGCCAGGCATACCGGGCGTTATGGGATCAAGATCACCCCGGATAACGTCATGATCACTTCCGGATCCCAGCAAGCACTGGATCTGATCGGGAAGGTTTTTATCAACCGTGGCGATCGTGTCCTGGTTGAAGAGCCAACCTACCTGGGTGCGCTGCAGGCATGGAATGCCTATGGAGCGGAGTATGTCACAGTGGCAATGGACGAGGATGGAATGATGCCGGATGCACTGGAAAGTGCGCTGCGCTCCGGCCCCAAGTTCATCTATGTGCTGCCCAACTTCCAGAATCCCACCGGCGTTACCCTTTCTTTGGAAAGACGGATTAAGTTGATCGAGCTGGCGGACCGCTATGGTGTGCCGATCATCGAAGATGATCCGTATGGACAATTAAGATATGAGGGCGAGCATATCAAATCGGTGGTTACCCTTGACAATGAATTCCGTCAAAATGGGGACCCGGGGTACCGGGGGAATGTGATCTATTTGAGCACCTTCTCGAAGACGTTGGCGCCGGGTATCCGGTTGGCCTGGGTGATCGCTCCACCGGAGGTGATCCGTAAACTGGTACAGGCAAAGCAGGGCGCTGACCTGCATACCTCCACATTCAATCAAATGGTGGCTTTTGAAGTGGCGCATGGTGGATTTCTGGATCGCCACATCTGGCTGATCCGCCGGATCTATGGAGAGCGGCGCAACCTGATGTTGGATGCCATGGAGGAATTCTTCCCGAAGGAAGTTACCTGGACGCACCCTAAAGGGGGACTGTTCTTGTGGGGGATGATGCCTGAGAACATGAGCTCTGCGGAGGCATTAAAACGCGCCATCGAGCAGAACGTGGCTTTTGTGCCAGGCGCGCCGTTTTATGCGCTGGGCGGCGGTGGGAACACGATGCGGATCAATTTTTCTTTTGCAACACCGGATAAGATGCTGATTGGGATCGAGCGTCTGGGCAGAGTATTGCGGGAGATGGTAGCAGAATCTGCATGATCAGCTCAGGATCAGCTTGCCAGTCCTGAAGGGTTAAATACAAAAACATCGGAAGGTTCTTTGACTTCCGATGTTTTTGTTATGGGTCTAATTACTTGATTTCGTTCAAAATGACGCTGAAGGTCAGGGTCGCATTCGCGGGAATCACACCACTAGAACCAGTGGCACCGTAGGCCAAATCCGGGGGAATGACCAGCAGACGGTTGCCGCCAACCTGCATTCCAACCAGGCCTTCATCCCATCCGGGGATCACATAACCGGCGCCTAACTGGAATTCAAACGGTTGACCAGATTCCAGATTTGAGTCGAAGACCGTACCATCCGTCAGATAGCCAGTATACGTGACGTCAACCGTGTCTCCTGCCTGGGCTGCTGCACCTTCACCCACCACCAAGTCCTCGTATATCAAGCCCGAGTCGGTGGTTACAGCCGCGGCGCTGAGGGTAAAACCGCTGGCTATTTCTTCGGAAGCAATCGGCTTGTTGGTTTGTTCCTTAAATATCAAGAAGGCGAGAGCAGCGACAGCGACAACTGCGATCACACTATAGATGATTCGATTGCGGTTGCGCTTGGCGATGCGCTCCTGGCGGCGTTTTTCACGTAAAGCGGCTTTCGTCATTTATGTTCTCCTCTGGAATCACTTGATCTCTTTCAAAGTAATACTATAGGTCAGCGTGGTGTTCTCTGGGATGGCCTGAAATGGGTCGATGACGCCAACAGCTAAATCTGGAGGAATAACCAGCAAGCGGGCCCCGCCGACCTGCATCCCTTCGATGCCTTCATCCCAACCGGCGATCACCTCACCGGCACCCAACACAAACTCGAAATACTCACCGGTTTCCACGTTCGAATCAAAAATCTGACCATCGGGCAGATAACCGGTATAGATGATCGCCACAGTATCGCCAGCCTTGGCTTCTGGACCTTCACCATCGGCGAGATAGTCAATGATCAACCCGGAAGAGGTCTTGATGGCATCCTCGCTGAGTGGAAAGACGGTATCAACCACCGCGTCGGGGCTTAAACGGTCGGGGAGATCAAATATGATGACGGCAATCACAACCAGGATCGCAATCCCGGCTATAGTGGCGATGATCGTATTTCGTTTACGGCGCGCAGCTCGCTCGGCGCGGCGCTGTTCTCGTAAATCAACTTTAGGCATAATTGAACCCTCCGGTATCAAGGCGCAATTCTACATCAAAATACAAGGATGTGACAGGGACAAATGATAGATTATTCATCTACCTGTATACAAGGGGGATGAAGGTGTTGGTCAAGCCGGTGATATTCAAGAAAATGGCGCTGGGGACGCCCCAGCTGCCGTTATTGTCCATCGCTTCAACAAAGATGATATGCGGCCCGGCTGAAAGATTTGTGGTATCGATCACTGCCTGGATTTCTTCGACGTTGGCGTTGAAGGATCCGTCGGTGGCAGCTAAAGGATAAGTGATCGTACCCGGCACCCACGCGGGGGCGTCAATGGAATAGCGGGCGGTGTTAATCGCCTGGATTGTCTCTCGACCGTTATTGGTGCTGTAAAGGTCGTCGTCAGAGATGGCGGTGATGGTGACGGGAGTGCCAGGGTCTGCATTGGTGGGGGTAATGGTCAGGCCAACTACCCGCGGACCAGCGGGATTCATATACGGGAGGCGGGCGGCTTTGAAGGCATATAGCAGCGCTTGCAGGTTGTGCGGATAGATGGTGCTTTCGAAGGAGGCACAGTCTTGGAAGAAGTCGGTGCCCATTTCAAAGGTATAGGCGGCGATACCCAGCTCGCCATACGCCCAATCATCGGAGGTGCCGGTAGTGGGGTAAAGAGCGTAAGCCTGTTGAGGGACATAATCATTGAAATACGCCATCCGGCGTCCCAGCGTTTGCAATTGGATTTGGTTGGGGGAGTCCAGATCCGTCCAACCCCAGGGCCAGAGAACCAGCTGGCTGTACGAGTGAAGGGAAATGAGCAGGCCGGTTGTGTCGAGTGGGGCGATGTCGGTATCAGCAGATCCGCGCTGGTCAGCGAACAGAGAAAGCACAAAGTTCTGCAGCACCTGAGTTTCTGGTTCTGAGGCAGGTTGAGGGCCCTGGTAGGTGGGATCGCATGGATTGTTGCTGGCGCCACCCCAGTGGAAGGAGTGATTGCGGTTCAGGTCCGTGCCGCCTTCCCCATCGTTGAGACAGCCATTGGTGATGTTGGTATTCTTGCGCCACAGAATACCATCTTCAGCATGCTTGCGCCCATCCGGGTTGGTCATGGTGACGATGTACACCCGGTAGTGGTCGAGCAACCAGGTGATATCGGCGTCGTGGTTGTAATTGAGCAGTAAATGCTCTGCGAACCGCGTGGCAGTTTCAGCAGTGACATATTCGCGGGCATGGATCTCCGCCATCAGGAAGAAGGTGGGTTTCGCATCGATCACACCGTATTCCTCGTTGGTCAGGCGTAGTGCGTATATTTCGTAGCCTACCGGACCATCTGAGGTCACTTTTTCCCAGGAATCGCCGATATCAATCAATTCAGCCAACTGCGGGTAGTCTGCTGCCAGGCTGGTGATGGTGGCATAAGTCTCCTCGACGGTGCGATAGCAGGGAAATGCTGGAATTGTCTCGAGCGATTGCCCTGCTAAAGCATCCAGGTGCTGGGTGAGCAGCGCGGTTTGGGCCTGGTCAACCACCAGGGTGTATCCGGACTGTTCAAGCTGGGCAACATTGGAGGGGGAGAGCAATGCCACCAGGTAGCCCTCGGCGTGGTTTACTTCCCAAATATCGAGAAAGACAGCCAGCTGATCCAGGTCGGTGCGCTCACCGTAGTATACGCGCGCGACAACATAACCCGAGATGGTATGGTTAGCCTGGGGCGCCGCGGTCGAAAGGTCACGCCCGAGTGCGGACGAGAAGCCGCCAGTGAGTACGACGAGGACGAGCATGATGTGAAACCAATGAACTCTGCGGGTAAAGCTGCTCATGGTGCCTCCGGTTATTCGTCCAGGTATGGGATGTCGGTTACCCGTGCCAGGCCTTGCTGGATCGCCATACGGGCAACAGCACGGGTAACTGCCTGATGCACTTGCTTATCCAGGGGATTGGGCACAAGCTCGTCTGGCGGGGTCAGGGCAGCAATGGTTTCGGCCGCTGCCAGGTACATCTCGTGGCTGATACTGCGTGAATAGGTATCCACCGCGCCGCGGAGGATACCGGGGAAGCCCAAGACATTGTTGACCGATTTGCCATCGGCGGCAAAGGCTGCGCCGGCAGCCAGCGCAGCCTCGGGCGTGATCTCCGGGTTGGGATTGGAGAGAGACAGGATGATTTGCCCCTGGCGCACCCATTCCGGTTTGATCAAGTTAGGCGCGCCGGTGGTGGCGATGACAATATCTGCCTTTGCCATGATCTCCCGTAGATTTGAGCGGATGCCCCCGGCTTGAGCCAGGCGGTTCAGAGCATCCTCGGATAGATCGGCTCCCAGCACCGGGTTGCCGGTCAGCTTCATCAACATCTGTGCGATGGCATTCCCCGCCGCGCCCAGGCCTATCTGACCGATGACTGCTTTTTCCAATGGGCAGCCGGTTAGTCTGCTGGCGGTCTTCAGCGCTGCGGTGGCCACCACCGCAGTGCCGTGCTGGTCGTCGTGCATGACCGGGATATCCAATCGGGCCTGCAAGCGTTCTTCAATTTGAAAGCAGCGTGGCGCAGAGATATCTTCCAGTTGAATGGCAGAAAAGGTGGGCGCGATTGCCACGATAGTCTCAACGATCGTATCCGGGTCTTTGGTATTCAGCAGGATTGGAATTCCGGACAGTCCAACCAGGGTTTCCATCAGCATGGCTTTGCCTTCCATGACCGGCATCCCGGCAACGGGGCCGATGTCACCCAGGCCGAGGATGGCAGTACCATCGGTGACAATGGCGACCATGTGGCTGATAGCCGTATACTGGCGGGCAAGGCTAGGGTCGTGGGCGATTTTCAGGCAAACCTCAGCCACGCCGGGTGTGTAGACCCGGCGCAAGATGGAGAGGCTGTCCACGGGTACCCGAGAGCGGATGGCAATTTTGCCTTTTTGATGCAACTCGAGAACTTCGTCCCGGATGGCCAGGATGTGCGATCCGGGATTGGCATCAATCGCTGCCAGGACGAGATCCATCTGGGCCTGATCGGCAGTGTAGATGGTGATGTCGCGAACGGTTGTGCGGTGGCTTTCGTGGAGCAGGTGAATGGAACCTACGTCTCCACCGGCATCACCGACAGCCAGCAATAGACGACCCAATGTACCTGGCTGCGATTCGTTACGGATGCGCACGGTGCGCATGAATCGCTCGTTATTTTGAGTTTCCATTGTTCTCACTGGGGGCGCTATACCAAATCTTAAAGTCTTTCAAAACAGAACTGCCAATGAATTCGCGTAAAATGGAATTGTCTGGGATCAACTCGGTGGAGACTGGGCGGAACCACTCAAGCAAGGCTAGCAACCGCTTGGACTCGACATACTCCGGAACGCCGAATGGAACTTGCCGCAGGAGAGGTTCCGCAAGTGGTTTAAGCGCCGATAGCTCATACGCCAATGCCGAGTTGAACATCACATCGGCATTTTCTTGGTAGGGGAAGATGTATCGTTTTTCTCCCCGGCGGACAGATTCCCACCGCTGGATGGTATCGCGAGCGGTATATCCACGCTCGCGGGCATCGCGGACAATTCGTCTTACCAGGCGTGTGTCAGTGGTTGAGATGCGGTTGTGCCGGTCCAGGTTGAGCTGGGTGAGCGCTGAGGCGTAGATGCGAAAAGATTGTTCAACCGGAATTTCGGGCAGCAGATCAGGGTTGAGGCCGTGGATGCCTTCCAGAATGATAACCTGGCCTGGGTCGAGCTTAACCACATCCCCGGACTCACTCCGACCGGTGAGGAAATTATAGTGCGGCAGCTGCACCTCTTCGCCGGCGATCAAACTCTGCAAATCGCGGTTGAGGGCGGCAGTGTCCAAGGCTTGAAGCGCCTCAAAATCAGGCTTGCCATCCTCCCCCAGGGCGGTTTTATCGCGGTCCAAAAAGAAATTGTCCATTTCCAGAGGAAAGGGGGAAATGCCCTGGGAGAGTAGCTGGATGGTCAGGCGTTTGGACAGGGTGGTTTTGCCACTTGAGGAAGGCCCAGAAATCAGAATGATCCGCGCCTGGGGCAAGCGGTTGGTTATTTCTCGGGCAATCTCAGAGACATTTTGTTCGTGCAAGGCTTCTGAAACGAGAATGATCTCATGGATGCGACCGGCGAGGATGGCGTCATTCAAAGCGCCTACATTCCCGATACCGAGCCGGTCCAGCCACTGACCATATTGGCGAAAGGTGACCAGCAGTTTGGGATATTCTGGCAGTGGGAGCAGCTCGGTGGGTTTGTGGCGGCGAGGGAAGCGCAGGGTAAAGCCACCGTTGGTGGGTAGCAGGCTGAACCAACGCAGATAACTGGTGGAAGGTACCATGTAGCCGTGGTGATAATCCTGGTGGTCTACCAGGCGGTAAAGTGTCAGGTAGTCTTTGGCGCGATGAGCAAGCAGGCGTACTTTATCGTCATAACCTTTGGCCTGGAAGTAAGCCACGGCTTCAGGCAGCGGAACCTCGCGCTTGGTGAATGGCAAATCAGCGTTTACCAGGGAGCGCATATGATCTTCAAGGTTATCGAGCTCACCCGGACTGAGAGGCGGATGATCTCTAACCTCGCAGTAATATCCGCCAGAAGATACCGAATGGTCAATGGTTAACATTGCATCCGGAAAAAGCTCTTCAAAGGCGGCATCGAGGAGAAAGGTAAGTGATCGGCGATAAATGAGCATCCCGTCAGGCTGGGTCATGGTGACCGGGCTGAGATAGGCATCCATCAGGATAGGATAGGTTAGCTCGCGCAGTTCGCCATTTACCACCGCTCCAACAATCGGAGCGGTGGTTTCGTTGGACAGTAAGCGTAGGAAATCGCCTGCGGAGGCCCCCCGTGGGCCGTTTATCACCCGTTTGTCAGGCAGGTGAACTTCGACAGCAGCTCGTGGGGTAACAAAGGTGAAGTTGGATGGATCGGAATTATGCATGGCTCCAAGGATGGATGCGATTTATAACCGATCCTCAGCCGATACGCCGCAGCAGAGCACAAGATCTTTGGCGGCTTTGACTTCGTCCAGGCGCCCAACCGGGGTATCATGCGGCGCTTCTTTGAGCAGATCTGGAGTGGTGTGGGCTTCATCTGCGATCTTGAGCATTGCTTCTACAAAGCGATCGAGGGTCTCTTTGCTCTCGGTTTCGGTCGGCTCGATCATCAAGGCTTCATGGACAATGAGCGGGAAGTAGTTGGTGGGTGGGTGGAATTTATAATCCATCAGGCGCTTGGCAATATCCAGGGCGTGGATATCCGGTGCGTCAGCCCAACGGCCTTCCAGAACGAACTCATGCATACACACACGGTCATATGGCAGGTAATAGGTGTTTTTCAGCAGCGCCATCAGATAATTGGCATTCAGCACCGCATGTTCGGAGATCTTCCTCAAGCCATCCGGCCCGTGCATTGCAATGTAGGTAAAAGCGCGCACCATCATCCCAAAATGGCCATGGAAGGCTTTCATCCGGCCAATGGTATGTGCCGGGGTGACCAGGCCGTAAAGCGGCGGGGCTTCCTCACTGCCTGCTTCGACGATCGCGACTACCGGTGCCGGGAGGAAATCTACCAGGTGAGCAGCGACTCCCACCGGGCCGGAGCCAGGTCCACCACCGCCATGCGGCGTGGAGAAGGTTTTATGCAGGTTGTAGTGCAGCACATCGATCCCCAGGTCCCCGGGGCGAATGATGCCCAACAGTGCATTCATGTTCGCGCCGTCTCCGTAAACCAGACCGCCGGCAGCATGTACCAGGTTGATCACATCTTCTACGTGTTCATCGAACAGGCCGAGGGTGTTGGGGTTGGTCAGCATCAATCCAGCCAGGGTGGGATCGCATTCGGCGCGCAGCGCTTCCAGATCAATATTGCCGCGGGCATCCGACTTGATCTGTACCACCTGCATACCGGACATCGCAGAGGTAGCAGGGTTGGTGCCATGGGCTGAATCGGGGATGAGGATCTTGTTACGGGCATCGTCACCGCGATGCTGGTGGTAGGCGCGAATGATGAGCACGCCGGTGAGCTCACCATGGGCGCCCGCCGCAGGCTGCAGGGTGACACCGGCAAAACCGCCGATCTCTTTCAGCCATTCCTGCAGGGTGTACATCAAGACCAGGTTGCCCTGGACGGTTTCCACGGGCTGCAGGGGATGACTCCATGCAAAACCGGGCAGGCGGGCGGTATCTTCATTGATCTTGGGATTGTACTTCATCGTACAGGAGCCCAGAGGGTAAAAGCCGGTATCAATGCTGTAATTAAGTTGTGACAGGCGGGTGTAATGGCGGATCACATCCAGCTCGGACATCTCGGGGAGGGGCAGCTCCTTGCGCTGCAGTTCCAGCGGCAGGTCCGCACAGGGAACATCCGGTGCAGGGTAACGGACGCCTTGACGACCGGAGACGGATATTTCGCTTAATTGTGGCTCACCCATGTGACACCTCCGAAAGTATCTCTACCAGTAAATCAATATCTTCACGCGAGTTCATCTCCGTAACCGCGATCAGCACAGCATTGCTCATCTCAGGATAATCCTGGCTAAGATCATAACCGCCAAGGATTCCGTGCTCCAGCAGGTGTAGGTTGAGCTCATTTACCGGAAGCGGGCATTGGATCACAAATTCGTTGAAGAACGGGCCGGATGACCAGAGTGAGTAACCCGGTAGTTTGGCGATTTGCTGTGCGGCATAATGGGCTTTGTGATAGCACAACTCAGAAACCTGGCGCAGCCCGCTTTTGCCAAGCAGACTGAGGTAAACCGCAGAAGCCAGGGCGATCAGTCCCTGGTTGGAGCAGATATTTGAGGTGGCTTTCTCGCGACGGATGTGCTGCTCACGGGCGGTCAGGGTCAGGACGTAAGCTTTCTGGCCGCGTGTGTCGACGGTTTCACCGACCAGACGGCCGGCCATCTTGCGCACATATTCCTTGCGGGTGGTGAACAAGCCCAGGTAAGGACCGCCATATGAAAGTGGAATCCCGAGTGATTGACCTTCACCGGTGACAATATCTGCACCCATCTCACCGGGGGTTTTGAGCATACCCAGTGCGATAGGGTTGACCGATACCGCCAGCAACGCACCCACGGCATGGACTTCCTCAGCAAATTTCGTATAGTCGAAAAGACGACCGAAGAAATCGGGGTACTGCACCACAACCAGAGCGGTATTGATGTCGATTAAGGGGATCAGGGCTTCAGGTCCGGCGGTGGGACCGATCTCTTCTCCCTCGAGGCAGATCGAACTGCTGGCAGCATAGGTGTGCACCGTCTCCCGGTACTGGGGGTGAAGCGCGGGTGACAGGACCACTTTGCTGCGCTTGCCGCGGAAGTAGGCGAATGCCATGCTGACCGCCTCGGCGACAGCTGTGGCGCCATCGTAATGGGAAGCATTGCAAACCTCCATCCCGGTCAGGGCGGCGATCAAGCTCTGGTATTCAAAGATAACCTGCAGGGTGCCCTGGGAGAGCTCTGGTTGGTAGGGTGTGTATGCAGTGAGGTACTCGCCGCGACGGATGATCGCATCGACCGCTGCCGGGGTGTAATGGCGATAGGCACCCGCTCCCAGGAAGCAGGCCAGATCCTGAGTGGATTCATTGGCCCAGGCTATCTCCTGCAGCTCTGCAGCAGCTTCCATTTCGGTCAGTGCGGGGGGGATATCCAGCTCAGGGAAGCGACACCCGGCTGGGACCACCTGGAACAGATCTTCCAGATTCTCCACGCCGATGACCTTGAGCATTGCCTCGCGATCGGCGTCTGTATGAGGTATGAACATAGGGTTATTCCTGTTCTGAGACGAATTTCTCGTATGCAGCTGCGTCCATTAATTTGTCCAACTCGGCGGGTGAGGACAGCTCGAGCTTGATCATCCAGGCTGCTCCATAAGGATCACTGTTGATCACCTCCGGCGCTGCAGCAAGCTCTTCATTGATGGCAACCACTTTACCGCTTACCGGTGTGTACACATCAGCGGCTGCTTTGACCGACTCAATGGTGGCGATGCTGTCGCCTGCTGCCAGGGCATCGTCGACTGCAACGACGATTTCTGCAAATACGATGTCTGAAAGCTGGCTTTGGGCATAATCCGAGATACCGATGGAAACCAGGTTGCCTTCAACTTTGATCCATTCATTGCTTTCAGTGAACTTGAAATTGGTTGGGATATTCATTAAAACCTCCTTGGGGTTAATTCGTTCCGATTGTATATATTAAGTCGAAAATTAGCAAGACGATATTCGTAATAAAAATACTGGGCTAATGTCAAAGGCGCACGCGGGGTTGCGTGCGCCCTTGATGATGAGCCTAAAAGTTGATTACACAACTACCTTCGGTAAATCTGCAGCCGTTCGCGAGCCACCGGTTGCTCAGGAGGCGCGTCCCGCATTTAACTGAGCGAAATAATCCTTAACTTTTTGGTCATCGTAATAAACCAATGCCAGAATCCCAACCACCGGGCCAAACACCTGGAGACCGATGATCATGCAAATTTCCAGGATGGCGATGGTTTTATTGGGGAGCACCGGCTTCATCGGATTTGCCATCAGCTTGATGCCATAGATGATCTCAAAGACACCCAATGCCGCAGGTAATAAGAAGATGGGCAGGCAAAAGAAACCGATCAAGCCAACCCCGAGGGTGATGATGGCATTAAACACCAGCACACCGATCATGGTCAGGGTATAGACGATGTTCACGATGCCGCTGATTAAGGTCAGCACGCCCAATGTCTGCACTTGCGTGGGTTTTTCCGGCTGAGGGTTTGAGTTTTCAGGAAAGTTAAGTGCCATTATTGTAGCCTCCGAGTGGCGGAACTAATACTGGAAGGATTCCAAACCAGGGACGCCATTCAGGAATGGTAAGCTAACACCAGTGATGAGCAGGATCACGATCACACATGTCGAAAGTAATCCCAATCCCAGGCCAACGTAGGCCATAATGATGCCCGATTTGGCCATACCCATGCCATCAGCGCCCGATTCGGTGATTTGATTGCGCCCGACATAACCGGTGACCAGGCCAATAATCCAGAAGATCGGGGGGATTGCCACGGGAACGCAGGTGCAGATATATAAGAATGCACCCCAGCCGACGGTAACTGCCGTGAAGGCAGGTACGAGCACAAAATTAACGCAGATTCCGATCAATGCCAGCACCCATCCGAGGATGCCCATGACCATACTGGTAGTTGCCATGCCATTCTTTTTCGATTCCGTGCCAAATTGGTCGTTCATTATCTTCTCCTTGTTTGATTAAAAATATTAGACCCAACCTTGCTGCTTGATAAAATTGGACAGCCAGGGGATTTCAACTGTTTTCCCCTGAAATACCATAATTGCCATGACGATATTGCCAATCGGGAAAATGCATGCACCCACCAGGATAAGTGATAACAAGATGTTGATCACAGTCCATGAAATTGCCAGTACTGCGTTGTACCGCAAGAATGGCTGATTTTTCTTATCTTCCATCAGCAATGTGATAATTGGGATGATGGGGTTGAAGATGAAACCAAGCGCAGCCCAAAGCTTAGCATCATCATCAGGGGTATTAGCCGGTGCTGGATCAATAAATTGGTTTTCCATGAATGCCTCCATTATTTTTGTTATGAGATGTTGGTGTGGATAAGTTAGGAGAATTGTACATCATTTTATAGACCATATGCAAGTGCTTCCAAGGATTATATACGGGAAAATGGTGTGGGCGGAAATAAGGATGCATTTTGTTGATGACAAAGTACCAGAGATATCAGGATGGTATGCACATGACAAAATTTGTGAAAGATAGTACAAAGTAGTGTGCAATTATAAACGGAGAATTATCTGAATTGTAACGTATAAGGAGCATAAGATGGATGAGAGAGCAGAATTGATCAGCTGTTTGCAAACCATTCCCTGGTTTCAAGAATTAGCCCCAGGCATCTTTGATAAGATTGCCGGAATTTGTGAGCTGGTCCGTTACGACGCCGGGCATTATCTGTTCCGGGAGGGGGATAAGGAAGACTACCTATATATCATGGTCGAAGGGCGGGTTGCATTGGAAATCCATGTGCCTGGACGGGCAAAGATTCGCATATACACCGCGGAAGCAATGGATATTGTTGGCTGGTCCAGCATTACTCCAATTGTGCGGCAGCGTACAGCCTCGGCACGGGTTGTACTGCCGAGCCGCCTGGTGCGGATGCAGGCCGCCCAATTGTATAAGCTGTGCGATGAAGATCATGACCTGGGATATGTGGTGATGCGCCGGTTGTCCAATGTAGTTGCCAGCCGGTTATTGACCACAAGGCTGCAGCTGCTGGATATGTTTGCACATCCCGAGGCGAGAGAGGTGTAGCATGGTTGATATTCAGCTTGGAATCGGTTCTACAGTTGCCCTCCCCAAGGGAGCGCTGGAGGATGTGCTGATCAATCTGCGCAACCAGGGCTATGAAACGATTGGCCCGATGATCAAGGATGGCTCGGTAGTATATTCACCGATATCCAGCATGCAAGATTTACCCCGGGGATACGCCAGTGAGCAGGATGCTGGATACTACCGTTTGATTCAAACCGGTGGGGAAGAGTATTTTTCAATTACGCCCGGCCCGCACACCTGGAAGCAGTTCTTTTTCCCTCCCAGATCTGAATTGACCCAGATGCGGCGGGATAGCCAACGCCCCAATCGCTGGGTAGTTGAGACCCGACAGACGCGCCCGCCGGCATATGCCTTTATCGGTGTGCGTCCCTGTGAGCTGGCCGCGATCCAGATTCAAGATCGAGTATTTCTTAGAGAAGATATCAAGGATCCAGTGTACCGCAGCGGCCGAGAGCGGGCGTTTATCCTTGTTGTAAATTGTGTCAGGCCATCTGGCACTTGCTTTTGTGTTTCGATGGGCAGTGGACCAAAAGCAAGAGATGGTTTCGACCTGGCGCTGACGGAATTAGAGGATGTTTTCCTGCTTGAAATCGGGTCGGAAACTGGCCGTATGGTGGTCGCCAATCTGACCTGGGAACCAGCCAGTGCCTTCCTGGTGCAGGCAGCCAAGCGCCGGCTGGACGCGGCCCAGGCCGAGATGGGGCGATCCCTGATGGATGTGGATGCGCTACCGAACAAGCTGCTTAATAACCTGGACCATCCCCATTATGAGGATATAGCAAAGCGCTGCGTCAGCTGCGGAAACTGCACCCAGGTTTGCCCAACATGTTTCTGTTGGGATGTTCAGGAGATCAACCAACTGGATGGACAGGTAGTGCGGCGCGAGCGAGTGTGGGATTCGTGCTTCAATCCGGAGTATTCCTATGTTTTCGGAGGCAACTCACGGCCTACTACCCACTCTCGTTATCGCCAGTGGATCACCCATAAGCTGGCAAGCTGGCAGCAGCAGTTTGGCACCCGTGGCTGCGTTGGTTGTGGGCGGTGCATCACCTGGTGCCCGGCAAAAATCGATATCACGGTAGAAGCGGCAGCCTTGGTGAAGGAGAAGTAATCATGGGTACTTATTCACAATACAAGCCGCATGCACATTCGAATGCTATATCTGCTGCCAGGCCAATGCAGCCATATTGGGCAGAGGTGGTTGAGATCCAACCTGAAGCCCCCGGCGTGGGCACCTACTGGCTGCGCTTGCTGGATGAGAGTCTGCGCTCCAGCTATCGTTTTTTACCTGGTCAGTTCAATATGCTGGGGATGCCGGGTTTGGGCGAATCAGCGATCTCGATCAGTTCATCACCTGAAGCTCCGGAGCGGATCGGACATACTGTACGCTACGTGGGAAACGTAACCCAGGCAATCAGCCGCCTGAAGGTAGGGGATGTGGTTGGGGTGCGCGGGCCGTTTGGCAGCGCCTGGCCGCTTGAACGCCTTAAGGGCCGGGATATCGTCCTGGCGGCGGGTGGGATTGGCCTGCCACCACTGCGATCAGCTTTATATCCGATCATCAATCACCGGCAGGACTACGGGCGGGTGGTGGTTCTATACGGGGCGCGCACCCCCCAAGACCTCCAATTCACCCGTGAGTACAAAGATTGGGAAAAAGCCGGGGTGGAGTTGATGGTCACAGTAGACCGGGCAGACGATACCTGGACGGGGCAGGTGGATGTGGTTCCGATCCTGTTTTACCGCATGCGCATGAATCCGGCAATTACCTCGATCTTGACCTGTGGCCCGGAGATCATGATCCGTTTTGTGATCTTCGAGGCACTGGCGCGGCGGATCCCCGCGGAGCATATCTTTGTTTCGATGGAAAGGAATATGAAGTGTGGGTTGGGATTGTGTGGGCACTGCCAGATTGGCCCGTTCTTTGCGTGCAAGGATGGCCCGGTATTCTCATTTGATCAAATCCAACCCTACTTCAATGTGGAGGATCTGTGATGAGCAAGCCAACGGTTGCAGTATATAAATTCTCGTCCTGTGATGGCTGCCAGCTGTCGCTGTTGAACCTGGAAGACGAGCTGTTGGAATTGGCTGGAGCGGTGGAGATTGCTTATTTCCTGGAAGCGCGGCGGCGGGTACTGCCCGGTCCATATGATGTGGGTCTGGTGGAAGGCTCGATCACCTCACCTCATGAAGTAGAGCGAATCCTGGAGATCCGTTCACAGGTGCGTTTCCTGGTAGCTCTGGGGACATGTGCTACCGCAGGCGGCATCCAGGCGCTGCGTAATTTCACCGATGTGAATGACCTGGCGCTGAAGGTTTACGAATATCCAGAGTACTTAAAGGTATTGGAGCAGGCAACCCCTATCTCGCAGCATGTAAGGGTGGACCTGGAGTTATGGGGCTGCCCGGTGAACAAGTACCAGGTATTGGAAGTCGTGGCAGCACTGCTGCAGAACCGTAAGCCGTACCTGCCTGGGCACAGCGTGTGCCTGGATTGTAAGCGGAAGGGCACTGTGTGCGTGGAAGTGGCAAACAGTATTCCCTGCATGGGCCCGATCACCCGGACGGGCTGCGGAGCTATTTGTCCAGCCAATGGGCGAGGATGCTACGCATGCTTCGGCCCGGCGCCCAATGCAGAGTTCCAAAGTTATGCCAGATTGTTGAAATCCCTAGAACGCTACCCAGGAGAGGCAGTGCACTTACTGCGCAATATTGCCGGGTATGCCCCCCAATTCCGTGAGGCGGCTACCGTGATCGAGGCTAAGGAGTAGAACTGATGAGGAAAAATATTGAAGTCCCAGCGTTGGCGCGCGTGGAAGGTGAAGGGGGTCTTTACATCCGGCTTAAAGACGGGGAGATTGCGCAGGTTGAGCTGAATATCTATGAACCGCCGCGCTTTTTTGAAGGATTTCTTCAAGGGCGGTATTTCCAGGAAGTGCCGGATATCACTGCCCGCATCTGCGGGATCTGCCCGGTAGCATACCAGATGAGCTCCACCAAGGCTTTGGAAGCGGCGCTTGGTGTGACCGTAACACCCGAGTTGCGGCGGCTCAGGCGGCTGTTGTATTGTGCCGAATACATTGAGAGCCATGCACTGCATATTTATATGCTTCAGGCTCCGGATCTGCTGAACCATGAAAGTGCACTCAGCCTGGCAGAAGAAGCGCCGGATGTGGTGCGCAAAGCGCTGCGATTGAAGAAGGTGGGCAATGATTTGCTGCGTGTCATTGGAGGGCGGTCTGTGCACCCCGTGAATGTGTGTGTGGGTGGGTTTTACCGCTGGCCTGATCTTTATACTATCAAGGAGATGATCCCTGAGTTGGAGTGGGCCCGGCAAGCCGCATTGGAGACGGTACAGTTTGCTGCAGGACTGGTCTATCCTGAGTTTGAGATGGATTATGAGTTCGTCGCTATCTCGCGAGCGGATGAATACGCCATCTATGACGGCGAGGTGCATCTCTTCACGAAGGGGGCAGATTGCTCTGGAAGGCTTCGAGAGAACGTATATCGAAACGCATGTGGAACACTCGACTGCGCTGCACAGCCATGCCATGGATGGTAAATCTTATTTTGTTGGTCCCTTAGCCCGGCTGAACTTGAACTATGCACAACTGCGCCCGGCAGCCAGGCAGGCAGCGGAGGAGGCTGGTTTACAGCTCCCGCTGCGCAACCCGTTCAAGGGATTGCTGGCGCGGGCGATCGAGCTGGTTGAGGTGTGCGACCTGGCGATCGAGCTGGCACATGCTTACACCCCAAGCGGGCCAAGCCACGTCCCATTCGCCGTGCGAGAAGGAGAGGGAGCGGGTGTCTCGGAGGCGCCCCGCGGGTTGCTCTACCATCGTTACGTGATCGATGAGCGCGGGATGGTATGTTACGCCAAAATTACCCCACCCACGGCGCAGAACTACGCTCAGATGGAGGCGGATCTGTGGCAGTTTGCCCCATCAGTGCTAGACCTTCCGCATGAGGAAACCACCCTGGCTTGTGAGCACCTGGTGCGAACTTATGATCCGTGCATATCATGCTCGACACACTTTTTGACTTTACGGGTTGAGCGCAATTGAGATCAATCCTCGGGATTGGACAAGGCATGCGAGGGGATGACGGCGCGGGACTGGCAGCGGTGAAGCACTGGCAATCCATGTTCCCTGAGTCTCCAGCCGACTCTGGAGTATGTGTTGAGTATCTGGAACTGCCCGGACTGGAGTTGCTGAACTCCCTGGAGGGAGCTGAAAAGGTTCTGATCGTAGATGCAGTGCGGTCAGGGGCAGCACCGGGCAGCCTGCATTGGCTGGGCGAGAATGATTTAGCCGGGTTTGGGCAAGGTGGCGACTCAGCGCACGGTTGGGGTGTGGCGGAGACCCTGGCGCTCGGAAGGCGGCTGCAGCCGGAGAAGATGCCCGCCCGGGTGGAAATATTAGGAATTGAGATTAGGGAGGTTGCCATGGGGGAGGGATTAAGTCCCGGGGTGGCGCGGGTGATAGACAGGGCGGCGCTTATGATCGAGGAGTGGGTCAGGAAGACAGGGGGTAAGGGATAGGGGAGAAGAGAGTTCCCCACGGGATGGTGAAGATAGGTCGGATTAGAGCTGCCAGATGCGTTCGGCGCGCAGAGTGGGCTCGGTCTCTTCACCGCTCAGCTCGAGGGTGCCTTCTACGATGTATGGGCCGGGTTTGGCAAAAGAGATGCGCGCCTGGCGGTAGACATCGGAGAAGATGACCACATCCAGCATGCCTTCTAAATCTTCAAGAGCCATGAAGTATATGTAATCGCCACGCATGGTGGAGGTGCGCCGCCAGGTCATGCGCATACCGGCGACGCGCACCCGCTGGCCGATGCGCGCCGCAGCATCCAGGGTGGTCAGGGCGCCGGTGGCGGCGATCTTCCCTGCTGCCAGCTCCAATGGGTGGGCGATGACGCTGACCCCTAAAATCTCCTCCTGGGCAGCGACTTTCTCAGCCAGGCTCCAATCTTCCGTGGGACTTTCGTCAAGTGAAAAGAGCTGCAGCTGCCCACCCTGCCAGCCGGGGTGGGACAACTGGTGCAATAGAGCGGGAATGCTTCCAAATCCATCCAGCGCACCGACTTTAACCAGGTTTTCGACCTCAACCGGGCGCGGGTCGACCCGGGCGAGGAAATCGTTGAAAGAGTGGAATGGGCGGTCTCGCTGGATGCCTGCCTGCGTACGGTGGGTCAGTTCCTTAACCTGATCCAGACCCATGAAAAGGACTGGCTGACTGTCAACGGTTTGTACGCTGAATTCCCGGCTGGCATGGTTGATGTGCGGTGGGCGGATGGTTAAACCCAGTCGGCGCGCCTCGGTCAGGTAGACGCGCTGGGAGTAATAACCGCCCCAATTGGCCAGCACCGCGGCCATGAACTCAGCCGGGAAATGCTTCTTACACCAGGCGGAACGCCAGCCAATCTGCGCATAGGAGGCAGCATGGGCTTTGGGAAAGCCATAACCGGCGAAGGCAGCCATGTATTCCCACACCTGTTCAGCGACCGGTTGCGGTACCTGGTTGCGCTCGGCGGCACCCCGGATAAATTTCTCCTTAAGGGTTTGCATCTGTTTGCCAGGATCAAAATGCGACATGGCGCGGCGCAGCAGGTCAGCATCGGACAGACTGAGCCCAGCCAGGCCGTGGGCGATGCGCAGCACCTGCTCCTGGTAGAGAATCACGCCGTAGGTATCCGCTAACAGTGGTTCCAGTGCGGGATGCAAATAGGTTGTTGGTTCCTTGCCCAGATGGCGGCGTACAAAGGCATCCTTCAATCCGCCGGTGAGCGGGCCAGGACGGTAGAGCGCCAGCGCCACCATGATGTCATCCACCGATTTGGCGCAAATCTCCCGCAAGGTGCCGCGCATGCCGGGGCTTTCAATCTGGAAGCAGCCGATCGTGCGTCCATACCGGATGGTCTCTGAGACCAGCGGGTCATTCTCGGGGATTGCTTCCAGGACAGCCAAACCAGGGGATAGGGATGCCTGTTGCGAGGAGGAAGTCGATGCACGGGCAGCGATGGCTTCGGCGACATCACCGATCACGGTCAGGCCGCGAATGCCTAACAGATCGATTTTAACCAATCCCATGCGTTCGATGGCACCCAGGTCAAATTGGGTGATGGTCACACCTTTGGATGCCATCTGGGTGGGCACCAGGTCGGTCATCGGGCCGGGGCTGATCACCACGCCACCTGGGTGCACGGAGAGATGGTGAGGCAGGCCGATCAGCTCGGAAGCGTGCGCGAAGATGGTCTGATACAGCGGGGATGGGTATCCTTCGGCGAGCTCCGCATACGGATCTTCCCTGGCGGAGCGCCGGTTGGGAGGTCCATACCAGCGGTGGGGCAGGCTTTCTGCCAACCGGCTGACCTGTTCTGTGGGTAACCCATAAGCTTTGGCGACCTCACGTAAGGCAGAGCGGCTGCGGAAGCGGTTGATGGTGCACACTGTTGCCACCCGGTCGGAGCCAAAGTGATCATAGACGTGGCGGATGACGTCCTCGCGGCGGCGGGAGCACAGATCAGTATCGATGTCCGGAGGGGTTGCGCGCGCCGGGTTGAGAAAGCGCTCGAAATACAGGTTGAGGCGCAGTGGGTCCGGAGAAGTGATGCCCAGGCAGTGGGCAACCAGCGAGGAGGCTGCCGAGCCGCGCGACGAGATGGGCACACCCTGCTGCCGAGCGTAGTCCAGGATCTCCTCGACGATCAAAAACAGCGGGGCATAGCCACACTGCCCGATGAGTGCCAGCTCATGCTCCAGACGGGATTGCACCTCAGCGGTAAAAGGATGATAAAGCTGCCTTGCGCCGCCTTCAGCCTTCTGGCGCAGCATGTCGAGGGCAGTCTGACCGGGAGGCAGCGGGATTTCCGGGAAATGGGGCACCCCCAGGGGAAGTTCCAGCTTGCAGCGCGAGGCAATCTCAATGGTCCGCTCGAGAGCAGCGGGGAAGCGGTTATATTTGATTTGCATTTCTGCCCGGGTGGGGAAATATGCCTGGGCAGGGGCGATCGCCTGGGCAGGCAGATCTCGCTCAGGGCAATTCAAACGGATGGCGGTTACCACACGCTGCAACTCCCATTGGGCAGGGATCAAATAATGCACTTGATGCGCTGCCACTATCGGCACACGGTTGCGGTGTGCCAGTGAAGCCAGGCTGGTATTTATCTCTTCATCCTCGGGGGAATGAGTGTTGAGTTCGACATAAGTCTCCGCGGGGAAGAGCTCAGACAGCATATCTAGCCAATTCTGTGCAGGTTTTGATTGCCGGGTGACGATCAGCTTGTTCAACGTGCTGCCCGTTCCACCGGTGAGGCAGAGCAATCCAGCTGTCTCCTGAGCGAGGCGGTAGAAAGGCAGGAGGTCATCCTCCCCAGCAAGACTGCTGCTGAGGCGGCACAGGCTGCGCCAGCCGAACATATCCATTGCCAGTAAGACCAGCTTACCCGGCGCTGCAGCAGGGATGTCAGCCGGGGGAGCTGTGTTAACCACTAACCCGAGGATCGGCTGGATTCCCGCGCTGCGGCAGGCAATGTAGAACTCAACCGCGCCAGTCAGCCCATGATGGTCGGTGAGAGCCAGGGCGGGCATGTTGTCCTGAACAGCGGATTCCACCAGCGCCTGCGGGGAGGCTAGTCCGCGCAGGAAGGAGAAGGTGGAATGGGTGTGGAGGTGGGTGAACATGGGGGGCGGCAAATCGAGGAATCGGCGAACTGGTAGGTTAATTCTAAGAAATTGGTTTTGGTGTAAAAAAGCGAATCAACACGAATATTGTGCAGGGGAAAGAGGATAAGGGTGAGGCAATGCTTGTGAGGGCATAGTCTGGTTATAGCACAGATGTTCTGATATGGCAAGACCCTAATTTATCAATTGAGCTGCCTGGAGATGCATGAAAATTAATTGGACAAATAAGATAAATATGGTATAATATAGTTGGTGTCTAAGATGCCCGGATTATATAAATGGGGTAGGTTAAAAGGACGTAAACAGTTATATCAGGAGATATAAAAAATGGAATTATCATCAGAATTACTCATAGAAAATCCACAGGTCACCGTTCTCAACGTGGCGGGCAGAGTGGATGGCTCAAACTACCTGGTGTTGGTCAATAAAGCCAGGGAATTGTTCGATGGTGGAACGGGTTATTTAGTTCTGAACCTGGAAGCCTGTATTTATCTTTCCAGTGCAGGATTATTTGCCTTGCATAACATTGCCTTAATGGCCCATAAGTTAGAGCCGTTGGATCAAGACGACGGCTGGGGCGCATTGCGGAAGATGGCAAATGAGAAACGGGAATTCAAGGATCGGTTTAAGATCGTCAATGTCTCGGAAAACATCATGCATTCCCTGGATATTGCAGGATTATCTTCCTTATATGCCATTTATCCTGCGAGGCAGGATGCCCTGGCGGAATTCCATCCGCTCTGAGCAATTAATATCTACGCAGAGTACTCTTTTGCATTCTGGTTGTGAGGAGGGCTGAGATGGACCTGAAAATTGATACCAGGCCGGCAAGCAAACAGGTAGCAGTTGCCGAGGCAGGGCTGGTGAGATTCGACCTGTTTTTTAAAGCCTTCCCGAGGCCGATCTATATCTGGCAATATCAGTATAGTGATTTCATCCTCGTCGACTACAATGATACCGGCGAGGTATACCTCCGTGATCTGACAGAGGTGCTATTGCCGCATGGTGCCGGTGGATCCTCTCCTGATGCTGAGGGGGCCATTGGGGATATGAAGCGCTGCTACCTGGAAAAGACTCGATTTAAGCGTGAGCTGCCAGGATATCAACTATTGAGTACAGGGGAAGTGAAAGATCTGGTGATCACCTATGCCTTTGTTGAGCCGGACTTTGTCATGATGAGCATTAAGGATGTGACCGATGAGAGAGCGATGCTCAATGAGCTTCAACGGCTCTCGAACGCAGTCGAACAAACTGCGGATGCGGTCTTTATCACCGATCGTAATGGCGTGATCGAATACGTCAACCCGGCCTTCGAAGTGGTCACTGGCTATCCACGCGCGGAAGTTCTGGGTAATACACCGCGCATCATGAAATCTGGCGAAATGCCGCCAGGGTATTATGAGAAATTGTGGAATACTATCCTGAATGGAAAGGCTTTTCAAGGCCAGACGATAAACCAGAGGCGGGACGGCTCGAAGCTGATCGTTGAACAGACGATCACGCCAATGAAGGATCAATCAGGGCAGATCACGCATTTTGTCTCATTGTTGAAGGATGTGACCGAAAGGATCCATTTCCAGGAGCAAGAGACCGAACACCGCCTGGCGGGGCGAATACAGCGGGGCCTTTTTCCGAAAAAACCGCCGGAAATCAAAGGTTACGACATTGCTGGCGCAGTCTTTCCTGCCAGCAACACCAGCGGTGACTGTTATGACTTTATCCCCATGTTGGATGAGACCACCGGCATAGTTGTCGGTGATGTCTGCGGGCATGGCATGGGGTCTGCGCTCATCATGGCCTCAGCCCGGGCATATCTACGCTCGATCACCCGGTATGTGTCCGATCCTCGGATTGCACTGTGTGAATTGAACGATCAAATCTATCCAGACCTGGTTGATATTGGCTTCATTACGGTTTCTTTAGCTCGTTTGGATCCCAGACGGCACACATTGGAGTATGCCAATGCCGGGAATTGGCCAGCTTATATCCTCGATAGCCTGGGCAATGTAACCCGTGAAATCCGAACCGGAGGTTCCCCTATCGGCCTGAAAGCAGAGTTTGAGCTACGCCCGAGCGATCCCACGCTGCTTGAACCGGGAAGTATGGCCGTATTTATGACCGATGGCATTCCCGAAGCGATGGAACTCTTCAGATCAGGCGTTCGGGATCGAGCGGGTGCTTTCATTGATCAAGGCTAACCGCACAGCACCTGCCAGCGAGATCATCCAAAGGGTGCGCAGTGCAGTTGTCAGCTTTTTGGGGACCGTTGACCACGAAGACGACCAGACCCTTGTGATCTGTAAAAGGGTTACATAATAGAGATTAATAGAAAAACCGCTCACAATCAGCTTGGAGCGGTATTTAGCAGTTGTACCCCTGGGCAGACTCGAACCGCCGCTTTTGGCTCCGGAGGCCAACGCTCTATCCACTGAGCTACAGGGGCATCGGATTGCTATTTTACCACGTTATACCAGCACCCGGGGAGCCAGGCTGCTCAGCTCTGTGCGCAGTCGCTCAATGATCGGTGTGTTGTCACCTTCCTCGCCCAATTTCAAGCGCTGTTCTTTCTTAAATGCCAGCTCCGCAGTGACCTGATAGAAACGGGTGGTGATGCGGTAGCGTTTGTTGAATAAGGCTTCGGTGCGCGCGGCGGCTTGTGCCCAGGCAGAGCAGGCGGTGCGGTACTGTGCCGGGTTGATCGTACCCTGGCTGACTTCCTCCTGCAGGTGGGCGGTGATCCAACGCTGTTCACGGAAGAGCGCCCACACGATGAACAATGCCATTACAAGCCAGCCTGACCAGTCTATGATCGTGGTAATGACCAAACCAGTTGTACCTCCCCATAGAGTTGCCAGGGTGTTGTGGAAGGAGTGGGTGAAGATGGCCAGTGCCAACCCAATCAGTGGGGCGATAATTTTTACCAGCCAGCTCTTGTTTAACCGGGCGATCGCCAGGCCGATGCCAATGAAAGCAGTGTAAAACGGGTGCTGCCAGCCAACCAGGATCACGCGGATGAAGACCATAAAAATGCCACCGGCAAAGCCTTGCTCGGCGATGCCGTATTGGTAGATGTAGTAGGCGTTCTCGGTGGCGGCAAAGCCAAGCCCGGCGATGGCGGCATAGACAATGCCATCCAGGATCGAGTCGAACTCGCGGCGGAAGATGATGAAAACCAGCAGGACAGCAAAGCCTTTCAGCAGTTCTTCTACCAATGGGGCGATTGCTGATCCGGTAGATAAGATGGTGAACGACTCCGATTGAGTGAAGAGGTAAACCCCAATTCCTGCCGCGGTGTTGATCACAAATGCACCGCCAGCGGCAACGATCGCTCCCCAGAGAAACACCAGCCCCAGCAGATGCAGCGGTTCTTTCTCGAAGCGATCGGTCCAATACACCAGATAAGCAAAGAGCAGCATGGGGGCAAAGCCGAAGAAGATGGAAAAGAGGATGCCAATCAAGGTTTCCATGGAGGGCTCCAGTTGGAGAGAATGCAAATGAGTTTAGCACAACCCCGAACGGCGGGCAAGAGGAGAAACGGGGATCAGGGGAAAGGGGAACAGGGATTCTGCGAATAGGCGATCAGTGAATGTAGATATTTATGAGTTAGTGTGCAGGATCAGAGCGGTGCGGTGGATGCGGGCGGCTTCGATGGAGATGGCGAGGACGGCTAGAACTTCTTCAGGGCGACCAGTGGCGGCTTCGCGGGCAGAGAGACGCAGGTGGAAACGCTGCTGTCCATCTTGATCTGCGGGGAGGCGGACGATGGTCTCGATCAGAGGACGCAGATCATAATCCTTGCCGCGGCGCTGGCGGGGCAGGCTTTGGCTGGCAGTCAGGTTTTCCAGGCGTTCATCCAGATCAGGCAATGCATCCAGCAGGGTAACGGTGTATTCGGCGGACGTGACCTGAGTTTGGAGTGCAGGCAGGCGTTCGGTGATCTCTTCGACGCGGCTGAGCTGAATTCCTGGCGGGGCCGCGTTCGCCAGGGAGGTGAAGACTTGATCGATGGGTTGAGGGATCTCAAGCCAGGCATCGAGCAGCTCGCACTGGCTGGTGAGGCCGAGGGGCAGTGCGCTGGCCAGATTGAGCCGGGGCTGGGGGTGAAAGCCCTGCGAGTAAGCCAGGGGAAGGCGGGCGCGGCGGAAAGTACGCTCCCAGGCGCGGTGTAGATCCAGGTGCCCGGTGTAGCGCATGGCTTCAGTTTTAGAAAAAGTCACTCGGATGCGCATAGCCGTTTATCCTGGCGGATCTGCCGGACTAAATCTTGTTTTACCCGAGCGGGAAGGCGTTTTGACCTCGGGGCACTGCCAGGCATCGCCAGGATGCTGGCGGCGAAAATCGGCGAAGACCGGTAGAATTCCACAGGCGAAACAACCCTGGCGACAGTCCTGGCGAGTCTCTCCGCGCTGGCTCATCAGGTAGTCCTGGGCAAGGTAGGATCGCCGTACACCGGGATTGATATGATCCCAGGGGAAGGTTTCGTCAAGCGCCCGGGGACGGTGGGTATAGAAACCCGGATCGAGGCCGGTATCGGCGAAAGCCTGCAGCCAGGCATCGTAGCGAAAGTGATCCTGCCAGGCATCGAATTTTGCGCTGTTTTTCCAGGCACGGTAGATGACCTCAGACAGGCGCCGGTCACCGCGCGAAAGCCAGGCTTCCAGCAAGGTGTCTTCCGGCTTGGACCAGGTGAGTTTGATGTCACGGTCCCGGAGCTGGCGTTTTAGCAATGCCTGCTTGGTCTCAATCTGATCGACGGTATCACAGGGCACCCACTGAAAGGGGGTATGCGGTTTGGGGACAAAGGTGCTGACCCCGGCATTCAGCCGGGCGCGCCGGCCGATCACTTTACGCCCTTCAGCCAGTACCTGGTTGCATAGATCGGCGATCGCCTGCACATCTTCAATCGTCTCGGACGGGTGACCGATCATGAAGTAGAGCTTGATGGTGGTGTAGCCGTGGGCATAGATGGCCCGTGTCGTCTCGAGCAGCTGTTGGGTGCTGACCGGTTTGTTGATGATCGCACGCATACGCTCGGTGGCGGCCTCGGGTGCCAGGGTAAAGCCACCCCGGCGGGAGGGCGCAGGGCATCCATCAGCTCGATAGAGAAGGACTCGATGCGCAGCGATGGCAGCGAGACCCCCAGGTTTTTCCCGGCGAAACGCTTGGTGACTGCATTGACCAGATCGATGATTTTTGTGTAGTCGGATGAGGACAGGGAAAGCAGGCCTATTTCCTCAAAACCGGTATGCTCCAGGGCTGTTTCCAGTGCGGTGACGATCTCCTCGACACTGCGCTCCCGTACCGGGCGGTTGATCATCCCGGCGTGACAGAAGCGGCAGCCCCTGGTGCAGCCGCGCATGATCTCGATGGGTACGCGGTTGTGGACCGTGTCGATGTAGGGGACGATGAAGCGGGTCGGGGTGGGCGGTAAGATTGGGACGATGCGCTTTAGCACCGGCAGGGGAGCGGTAGGCTCCAGCCGGTCAATGCGCTCCACCGTGCCATCTGCCTTGTAGCTGGGCGAATAATGCGTGGGTACATACACCCCCCAGATTTTCCCCAGGGCTTGTAGTAAAGCCGGGCGATCAGCGCCAGTGAGCTTCCAGGCCTGGAAGCTGTTGATGATCTCCTGGATGACGTCCTCGCCCTCACCGATGACGAAGGCATCGACGAATGCATGCATTGGCTCCGGATTGAAGGTCGCATGACCACCTGCGATGACCAGCGGATGGCTGTCGGTACGCTGGGAGGCGTATAGGGGAATCCCAGCAAGATCCAGGGCGTTGAGGGTATTGGTGTAGAGGGTTTCATAGGGCAAGCTGAATCCCAAGATGTCAAAAGCTGCCAGGGGATGGTGGGTTTCCAGTGAATACAGAGGGATTGAGTCCCGGCGCATGGTGGCTTCCATGTCCAGCCAGGGGAGGAATGCGCGCTCGGCAAGGGCATCGGTCCGCTGGTTGACCAGATCATAAAGCACTGCCAGACCTAAGTTGGACATGCCAATATCGTAAATATCAGGGAAAATGAACGCTAACCGGGTGGATATTTGATCCCAGTTTTTTACCACCTGATTCAATTCTCCCCCGGTATAGCGGCCTGGTTTCTGGACGGTCAGCAATACCCGCTCGATGCGGCGCGAAATTTCTTGAGGTGTAAGTAGTATTTTCATCGTTTGGTTAAAACAGGTTGTTCAGCCGATAATAGCTGAACAACCTGTTTTCTGTGTTCGAGTCCGAGTATGCTTATTCCTGGATCCAGCTTTCAATTTCACGTCCCCAGGCAACCAGCTCGGCGGGGGTGAACCACAGGGCGACTTCTTTTTCGCCATTTTCAGGGGTGTCCGAGGCATGGGTCAAGTTGCGGCCCACATCCAGGGCAAAATCATGGCGCAACGATCCGGGTGCAGCTTCCGTGGGGCGTGTAGCGCCCATGGTCTGGCGGACAGCCACCACCGCGTTGGGAGCTTCCCAGACCATCGCCATGACCGGGGCGGAGGTAATATAGCGGATCAGGCCTTCGTAGAAGTTTTTCCCTTTGTGCATGGCATAATGTTTTTCCGCCAACTCCGAGCTGACCCACATAAATTTAGCAGCCGTCAGTTTCAGGCCGCGGCGCTCGAGGCGCACAATCACTTCCCCGATCAGGCCACGTTGAACCCCATCAGGTTTAACCAATACCAATGTTTTTTCCATGCTGTCTTGTTAATCCTTTGTAAGATATGCGTGCGTAATCAGCCTTTCAGAGGTTGGCAAAAACCCTGATATAACCAGCCAATTTTACCGCAATAATTCTTCGGCCTCGGTATAAGCATCCAACGCTTCTTGCAGCTTATCTGTTCGCAGGTAAGCATCGCCCAGGATTTGCCAGAAATTGATATCCAGCGGATATCGATATAGTGCGTTCTGCATATCGGCGATCACTTGTTCCAGATCGAGCGCGCTGCGCGACCAGCCGGTTGTAAAGATCGGATGCATGGCTCACATTACCCTGTTCGATCGCCTGGCGAGCACTGCTGAAGATTGTCTCTTCGGTCTCAACCGCTGGTTCAGCTTCTAAGGTCAGCTCTGGAATGCCAGTGGTAAGCTGAGGGCTTAGCTGCTCGATCAAGGCTGGTTCAATCCCAGTTACCTGAGCAAGATCGTCAATGGTGCCGAAGAGTCCATAGGTTTCGCGATAGGCGATGATGTTTTGGGCTGTCACGAAGCCAATACCGGGTAAATGTTCGAGCTGCGATAAGGAGGCGGTGTTGAGATTAACCAGCTCAGATTCCAACTCGCTGGGCAGGGGCTCTGGTTCAAGTGCTGGCAGCTCTGCCTGAATTTCCGATGGCGTTGGCTGTTCTTGTGGCACATACGCAGGGGGTGTTGGCAATTCTGTTTCAGGCAGGATTGCCTCGGGCATCCAGGCGGGAGTAGCAGGAAGCTCAGCCGAAGGGATTGTATCCGCCTCATCCGCTGCAAACGTATCGACATCTTTCAACCAGTCCGGCAATTCTTCGATACCACCAGCAAGTCTTTCACCGGGTAGCTCTGGTTCTGGTGCCAAAGTATCGATCAACCAATCCGGCAGCTGCTCAGCCTCAGCCTGCTCTTCGGGAAGCGTGCCGGCTTCCGTTGGAATGTCTGTTTCAGCCAGCCAATCGGGAAGGTCTGGAACAGGTTGAGCAGGTTCCTCAACAGGAGCAAGTTCAAGAACTGGCTCCGCCATCTCTTTGAGTATTTCCGTGAGTTGCTCTACCTGCATGCCGGGTTCTTCGATCTCGGGTATGGAGGAGGCTGATGCTTCAACTGGGATCGGCTGCGTAGGAGTTTCTTCTTCAGTAATACTGCTTTCAGCCTCCTGCTTGATCCAGTCTGGCATGGTCTCCAGGCGTTCTTCAGGCCTGGTGATGAGCTCTTCTTCCCTGGCGCCATGCTGGGCTGCCAGTCCTTCCAGCCAGGCGAGGGCTGCATCCTGGTCGGTCAGGTCAATTGCGGCAGTGGTGATGTCGGTTCCTGGGTCTGCAGGGGCAAGCTCAGCAGCCGGTTCAGCCATCTCCTGCAGCCACTCGGGGAGCTCTGCAGACGGTAAGGCGGGTTCTTCGGCGGGTAAGCCGGGTTCTTCAGCAACGAGCTGTGCAGAGGCAAGCTCAGCAGACGGTTCAGCGATTTCTTTAAGCCATGCGGGAAGTTCCTCGGCAGGCAAGGCGGGTTCTTCAATTTCGGCAGGCTGCGTTGGCAGCTGTTCTTCGTGTTGCGCTTCCTCCGCACCAAGCTTTACCCAATCCGGTATGATTTCCCGGCGTTCTTCGGGCCTGGTAATAAGTTCTTCTTCCTTGGCACCGTGCTGGGCGGCAAGCTTCTCCAGCCATGCCAGGGCTGCATCCTGATCGCTTTGATCGATTAACGGGGTCGGTGATTCGAGGGCTGGCTCGATTGGTGCTGGTTCGGGAGCTGGTTCTGCGATTTCCATCAGCCAATCCGGAAGCTCCACAGCCGGCAGGGTGGGTTCTTCATGGGCAGCAGGTTGAGTTGGGATTGGCTCTACAAGTTGGGCTTGTTCTGCTTCCAGCTTGATCCAATCTGGCATGGTCTCCTGACGCTCTTCAGGTCTGGTGATCAGCTCTTCTTCCTGTGCACCGTGCTTGGCAGCCAGCGCTTCCAGCCAGGAAAGAGCAGCATCCTGGTCAGTCTGATCACTGAAGGGAGTGAGCGACTCGGTACCAGGCTCTCCCATCTCCTTAAGCCAATTTGGAAGTTCTTCAACGGGCAGGGCGCTTTCTTGATCGATGTCCTCCCCTGCCGATCCAATCGGGGGTACCTCGACTGTCGGGGGTACGCCTTGGCCAATATCTAACGACCAATCCGGGAGCTCAATCTCAGGCAAGGTGGGTGTTTCAGCGGCAGGCTCGATTGGTAGTACGTTAAGTTCCGCGGGGGTAATCTTGGCTGTTTCTTTGAGCCAGTAAGGAATGTCACCTAAGGGTGGAATTAGCTCTTCAACCTCAGGCTCGAGGGATTCAATCGCTGCAGCCGGTTCATTGATCTCCTCAATCCACTCTGGAAGCTCCACAGCAGGTAAGGCAGTTTCTTCAGCTGTTGGTTCCGGAGGGACGAGCTCTGCTGCGGGTTCGCCCATCTCCTTGAGCCAATCTGGGAGCACTTCAGCAGGTAAGGCGGGTTCTTCAGCGATTTCTTCCATCGGGGCAAGCTCTGCTGCGGGTTCGCCCATTCCTTTGAGCCAATCCGGGAGCTCATCGGAGGGCAAAGCAGGTTCTTCAGCCGCTGGTTCCACAGGGGCAAGCTCTGCTGCGGGCTCGCCCATTTCTTTGAGCCAATCCGGGAGCTCATCGGAGGGCAAAGCAGGTTCTTCATCTGCTGGTTCCGCAGGGGCGAGCTCTGCTGCGGGTTCGCCCATCTCTTGCAGCCACGCTGGAAGCTCCACATCAGGTAAGGTGGGTTTTTCAGCGATTTCTTCCATAGGGGCAAGCTCTGCTGCGGGTTCGCCCATTCCTTTGAGCCAATCCGGTAGCTCTTCAGCAGGCAAGGCGAGTTCCTCAGCGACGGGTTTGATAGGGGTAATCTCTGCAGCAGGTTCGCCCATTTCTTTGAGCCAATCCGGTAGCTCTTCAGCAGGCAAGGCGCGTGCTTCAGCCGCGGGTTCGATAGGGGTAATTTCTGCAGAAGGTTCGCTAATCTCTTGAAGCCACTCAGGAAGCACCCCGGCAGGTAAGGCAGGTTCTACAGCGACTGGTTCTTCAGGGGCAAGCTCTGCTGCAGGTTCGCCCATCTCTTGCAGCCAATCCGGGAGTTTTACCGTGGGCAAGGCGGGTTCTTCAGCGATTTCTTCCAGAGGGGCAAGCTCAGTAGCCGGTTCGCCCATCTCCTTGAGCCAATCCGGGAGTTTTTCAGCAGGTAAGGCAGGCTCTTCTACGGTTGGCTCGGCAGGGGCAAGCTCTGCTGCAGGTTCGCGCATCTCTTGAAGCCAATCTGGGAGCCCTTCCGCGGGTAACGTGGGTTTTTCAGTGACGGGTTCGATCGGGGCGAGCTCTGCTACCGGTTCGCCCATCTCCTTGAGCCAATCCGGGAGTTCTTCAGCAGGTAAGGCAGGCTCTTCTGCGGTTGGTTCCACTGAGGCAAGCTCCGCTGAAGGCACGCCCATCTCTTTGAGCCAATCGGGGAGCTCTTCAGCGGGTTGAGCCGGTTCTTCGGCAGTTGATTCCTTTTGGGTTTCCAACTCATCAACATGGGATGTTTTTAACCAATCTGTGATGCCAGATCGTCCATAGCTTGATTCTACACCCTGCAGCCAATCCGGCAATCCACTTTCCTCACCCGATACCGCAGGACCTGGAGCTGCAGATGCATCAGTAATATCACCTGGCAGGTTGATTTCAGCCTGGGGGGAGGCTTCTGGTTCTGTGGGAGCCTGTGCAGCTTGTTTTTGGGAGCCTAACCAGTCGACGATAGTATCCGAAGCACCAGGCGGGTTTTTTTGCAGCCAGGGTAAATCCAGTCCTTCTTGACCGCTTAAGTCTAGGGTAGGCTCTTCGTCTAATGCACCTGATGGAGCCAGTCCTTTAAGCCAATCGGGAATTTCTGCTTTCGCGAGCTCACCCTCTGGTTGTTCCGAGGGAAATTCCAACTCAGATCGCACCTGTTCTTCTGCCGCTGCACTTGTTGCTGGTTGCCAACCGGCTTCTTTCATCCAGTCCGGGATGATATCCTCAAAGGTTGAGGCTTTTTCCGGGGGAGCTTTTTCATCCTCTGCAGTTTCCCAACTGAAGGGTGCTGTAGGAAAAGTTTGAGCCCCTTGTTTTGATGCTGTTTCGAGACTGCTCTGGTCTTGCAGCCATTCTGGGAGCTGGTCCGCCTGGCTCTCTTCGAAGGCGATTCCTAAAGAGGCAGCCCAGGCAGGCTGCGCAGGACCACCAGCTGGCTGGCCGGGTCGGTATGCCAGGCGCTCAATATTGATCGCCGATTCAGAGACCGAGTCGGCAGAAAGGGAATTGGCGCTCGCAGAGGCAAAATAGGGATCCATTGCGATTACTCGCTGGTGATAGGTCTTAGTGTCATCTGCGCGCCCAGTCTGGGGCAGGATGGAGGCCAGGATGCGGTTGGCGACCAGGCAATAGGGCAGTCGTTTCATGATATTCCCACAGGTGTCTACCGCTTCCACCTGCTGGCCAAGATAGAAGTACATTTGTGCCAATAGCACCATCAAATCGGGGCGTTGGGGATCATCAGCCAGAGCGGCACGAAGTTCTGCGATGGCCTGATCATACAGACCGCCCCGCGAATACATGCCGCGCCAGCGCTCCACGAGTGAGGCGAACCTTGGGTGGCTCGATGCCATCCCGCCGGCCATATAAACGACGCAGCTCATCCTTGATCGCCGAATTGGATGGCTGGGCTTCTAAGGCGCGTTCCATATACCAGATAGCTGCATCCAGGTTGCCTTCATCCTCGCGAATGAGGCTCAGTCCAATATTGGCGACATGATCGTCCGGCACACTCGAGAGGACGCGTTGGAAGATATCCGCCGCATCTCCAAAACGCTGCTGCTCTAAATAAGCTTTCCCCAGCAAACGATAAGTCGCGATATGTTTGGGAAAGGACTCAAGGACATGGCGGCAATGAGCAACCGCTTCATCCAGCTGTCCTGTGTCGATCAGTCCTTCAATTTCTCGGTTATATTGCCGCAAAGGAATAATGGCCATGGTATTTACTCCCACGTTAAGTATGCCTCATATCTTGTGAAGTTGCAAGTACTATTCCCAAATGGGTGCATTTCAATTTTTAGGCGAGTTTCGGTAAATAGCTTTCCAGCGCTGGTCAAATCGTTTGCTCAAGATTGCTGTTCTCAGAGGAAGCAAGTGTTCCGCCCCTTTGCGGCTCCAACGCATACCAGAGCCAGCAAAGCGGGCCTTGTATTGCTTTCCGCCGCTCTCGACCATGCCGCTCCCAATGACCCAACCTTCTTCTCGCATGGCCATATAGTTCATGCGGTGCTTGTTTTTGTCAAAATAGCCAGCTTCCGACAACAGTTCTTCTTGGATAGCTGCTTTCTGGTCAGCCCAATGAACCAACTCAGCTGCGATTGCTTCGGCTTGTCCCTGGAACAAAACGGTTTCTCTGTCCTTCAGCCAGCGTTTAGCGGCTGGGGTTCCTTCTCCATACAATAAATGAGCGGCTTTCGCCAGGTGCTCAGTGCCATGATACCAATCAACCAATTGATGGCTGTCGTAGAAGTAATCTCCCACCAGGTTCCATATCCACGCAGCTCCATCGGCAACCACTTCGCTCTCGAAGGCTTGCCGAAAATGCCGCCTCTGCGCTTCAGCCCACAGCTTTTTCCCGAATGGCTCTGGCCCACCCAAGTGGCAGGTGTAGCTGTTATGCACCGCATGCCCTTGCTCAACCCACTCGCCTGTCTTAGCGTCCAAAACAGGCCGGGGTATGACATCGAAAACACAGCCCACTTTGAGTTCTTTCCACTCTTCCTCCCGGATATAGATCATCACTCCATCCATCGAAAGCCCCATCGGACGTTCATCTCGGATCTCACCAGGCAGAATTTCCTTCCCATCTGGGGTAGCATTGGCCCGTTCTTGCTCCTTGGCTTCTAACGCTTCCAGTTCCTTTCCCCATTTTTGCGCCAGCCGCCAAACACTGCTGGACGAGATATTGGCCTGTCCCACTTCTTGCATGATCTCTGTGGCCTGCTCAAAAGGCACCAGCCCACTTAGCCAGACCGCTTGCTTGACCAAACCTTCACTCCAGCGCTGATCCTTCAGCCCCAGTTGTTCATCCAGGGGGAAAAAGACCCTCGTCACATTCAGGGCAGAAGTAGTAGCTGCGCTCGAACTCCGTTCCCCCGATGCGGCTCTCGATCCGTTTCTGGTATTCTCCTTTCAACCGCATCTCTTTTCCACAGTTCGGGCATATCGGCCCAGGCACCGGCGTCTTACCATCAAGCCGGGATAACACCTCTTCGGTCATCTCTTCCCCGATATCCTTGCGTAGCTTCAAGACGATATCTTCAATTTGGGTAAAGTCCGGTCTTTCGGCGCGCTCTTCCCAGTCTAATAGCTCATCAATCGCCTTCTCCAGCCGCACCATCATTTGTGCTTTCTTCTCTTCTCGGCTCAGTTTCTTGGGGGCTTCCTTTTGTCTGCTCATGCCCCCATTTTCCCACCTTTTCCTTAAAACTGAAATACGCCCTCCCAAATCCCAAACAAAACGACTGGCTGTGCGCCAGTCGTTTTGCATAAGGGTCAGGAGGATTTATTTCTGGGCTAAGGCATTGGCAGGTCGCTTGCTCTTCAAGATCGCCCAGACAACCAGGATGAGCAACATGGCTGCGACCACATAGGAACCCACCACGGCGTCGGAATATTTCACAATAATGGGGGCTGCTAACAGGCTAACCAGATTTACGACTTTGATCATCGGATTAAGAGCCGGCCCGGCAGTATCTTTTAGCGGGTCACCTACAGTATCACCAACCACCCCGGCCTTATGCCGTTCTGAGCCTTTCCCGGTGTTAGCTTCCAGGTTGCGTGGCTCATCTTCAATCGATTTTTTAGCATTGTCCCAGGCGCCCCCGGCGTTTGACATGAACACTGCCAGCAGCTGACCGCTGAGGATGATGCCAGCCAAGAAACCACCCAGGGCTTCCACTCCGAGCATCAAACCGACTGCCAGGGGAAGGAGCACCGAGATCGTAGCCAGAGGAATAAGCTCTTTCTGAGCAGCCTCCGTGGAAATTCCAACCACGCGCGCATAATCGGGCAGTACTTTGCCCTCCATCAATCCGGGGATGCGGAACTGGCGGCGCACTTCTTCAACAATGAGACCGGCCGCGCGGGTGACCGCCCGGATGGAAAGCGAGCTGAACAGCCAGGGCAAGGCGCCACCGAGCAGTAAACCGACAAACACCTGCGTTTCGGAAACGCGGATGGCATCCATCCTGGGCATGCCCAATTGATCCTGAACAATGCCTACATCGGTGATGAAAGAAGCAAACAAGCTGACCGCGGCGATCACTGCTGAGGCAATGGCTACCCCCTTAGTGATGGCTTTAGTCGTATTTCCGACCGCGTCCAGATCGGCCATGATCTGGCGGGCTTTTAGGGTCTCTTCATCTTCCATGCCATGCCAGGACATTTCGCCGATGCCATTGGCATTGTCCGAGATAGGGCCGTAAGAGTCCATGGCAACATTGTTCCCGGTGTGGCTGAGCATGCCAATGCCGATCATGGCTACGGCATACAGCACATAGGTAGCGTTGGGCTCATTTCCATATAGAAGCAAGGCAAAGATAAAACTGATCACCAAAACCACCAATGCCCAGACACTGGATTCCATCCCGACGGAGAGACCAGAGAGGATGGTGGTGGCAGGACCGCCGCGAGTAGAATCCACAATTTCCTTGACGGGAGCCTTTTTGGTGGAGGTGAAATAAGAGGTGAGTGGGTTGAAAGCTACCGCCAGACCCACGCCAATCGTGGTCAGGATTGCCAGGCGGAAATCTTGCCAATTGGTATAGACACCAGCCAGCATGAAAGCCCAGAAGATGGTGTTGATGCTGGAGACTTCATAGGAGCGAAACATAGATTCTTCCGCATCATGCGCGCGCAGGAATTTGATGGGGAATTTTTCCCATATAGGAACGGTGAAGGTGCCCAAAATGGAGCTGATAACGCCAATGGCTCGGATGATCAGTGGATAAACGATCCACATCATATCGCCGGTGATCAAAACCAATGCCAGGCCGAGGATCAAGCCTGAAACGATGGTTACCTCGTAGCTTTCAAAGATATCTGCTGCCATACCGGCGCAGTCGCCTACATTATCGCCAACCAGGTCAGCGACAACCGCAGCGTTGCGCGGATCGTCTTCGGGGATATCCTGTTCTACCTTCCCAACCAGGTCGGCACCGACATCAGCGGCCTTAGTGAAGATGCCGCCGCCAACCCGCATGAAGAGAGCCAGCAGGGTGCCACCAAAGCCGAAGCCAAGCAGTGCATCCGGGGCAGCGCGGCCAAAAATGATAAAGATGATCGTGCCACCAAATAACCCAAGTCCATCGGTGAGCATGCCGGTGATAGTACCGGCATAATATGCTATGGAAAGGGATTCATTAAAACCCCGGCGGGCAGCAGATGCGGCGCGCACGTTCGCCTGGATCGCCATGCGCATGCCTAGCTGACCAACGGTGAGCGAGAATGACGCGCCCATGACGAATGCGATCATCCGCGCAACGCCAATGATCAATACAATTTCATTGTATGCCTGGGGAGCATTTTCCTTGGTAAGGTTATCGGCGCATGCCAGTAGAGCAGCATCGTCGGTCGCTGAAACACCCTGGCGGAAGATGCAGTGCCATTCGCGGGCGCCTTCGGTGGGAGGAACGATGTAAACCGACAAGAAGAGCGCCACAGTGAGTAGCAGGATCAGCGGTAGAATTGTGCGCAGCTGGCGGTTCAGATAACTGTCTGCGCCAATCCGGATGGCGTTCCATACTTCCTGCATCTTTTGCGTGCCTTTGTCCTTCTTCATCACTTTGCCACGCAACAGCCAGGCATAGACCAGGCTAATGATGGCGGTGATAACAACTCCGACCAGGGCTACTTGTTCGAAGTTGTTTAGCCCATGATTACCAAGCCCCAATAGATTCATGCTTCTCCTCCAGGTGTTTTGATGTTAGAAATACAAAATGCCCATACGCGTTTGCGTCTGGGTGATGTGGAATATAGCGCATTATAATAAAGATGGTAGCGTTTGTCGGCTGCGAAGCATCACGGATTATTTTACCTAAGGCGGGTATAAAAGTCAAATCACCTGTCAGAAAATTATAGATTAGCATTCGATTAGAGGTGCGATAACCACTTGACTTGCCCATGATTTTTAATGTATAGTCTTTCAGTGGCTTATGTTTATTGTGGATATTGGTGACAATCAGATTGTTGAACCAAAGGATACTACCAGCACTGCCTCCGAATCCGGTAGCTGTGCTTTTTTCTTTATCTTGAGAACAGGAGAGAAGTATGATCGAAGTTGAAGGATTGACAAAGGATTACGGCGCCCGACGGGCGATCGACAACCTTACTTTCAATGCCCGAAAAGGAGAAGTACTAGGCTTTTTGGGTCCTAACGGAGCGGGGAAAACCACAACCATGCGCATCTTGACCTGTTATATGCCGCCAACCTCAGGTGTTGCCCGCGTCGCCGGCTTTGATGTGGTGGACCAGTCGTTGGAAGTTCGAAAACGGGTGGGTTACATGCCCGAAACGGTGCCGTTATATCCAGACATGACCGTATTTGAGTACTTAAAGTTTATGGCAGACCTGCGCAAGCTTCCCAATGCTGAAGAACGCGTGGATGATGTTTTGGAGATTGTCCACATGGAGCAGCGCGCGGATGGCTATATCTCCAACCTGTCCAAAGGAATGCGCCAGCGTGTGGGTGTAGCCCAGGCATTATTGCACCAGCCAGAAGTACTCATCCTGGATGAGCCAACCATTGGCCTGGATCCTGCCCAGATCATTTACGTACGCGATCTGATCCGTGAGATCGGCCGCGAACGGACCGTACTACTTTCCACTCATATCCTCTCCGAAGCTCAGCAACTGTGTGACCGGGTGTTGATCATCAATAAGGGTCGCATTGTGGCAGAAGATACTCCGGAAAGGCTGCAGGCAGGGCTGGCTGGAGCTCAGCGCGTTACAGTACGTGTGCGCGGTGATGGGGATGGGCTTGAGAGCACGCTGAAGGAAATCCCCGGTGTCATCCGGGTTGCACCCACAACGGATGGCGGGGTTGAAATAGAGTGCCCGCCTGGGGACGATATCCGTCCGGTAATTGCCCGAAAGGTGATCCAGTCAGGATATGACTTGCTAGAATTAGTCGCTGCAGGCCTGAGCCTGGAGGATATCTTTATGCAGCTCACCCGTGAAGAGCCTGAACCCCCATCTACGGATGATTCGGAAGCGGAAGTGGTTGATACTGCCGCCGCGGATATTACAAATACGGATAGGCCATAGCCTGAGGCCAGGAAGGAATCCACATGCGAAACATTTGGACCATTGCCCGCCGCGAATATAAGCTGTATTTCATCAGCCCGGTGGCTTATGTCGTGGCATTTTTATTCATGATCATCCTGGGTTGGTTCTTTTATTCCGGGATGCGAAGTGCAATCTTGCAAGCTGCGTATCAATCCTACGCGCCCACCATACAGATGATCATCAGCCCAATGGTGACTTTATTGTTGTTCACCATGCCGGCGATCACAATGCGTTTGCTGGCGGAGGAAGCGCGCATGGGTACACTGGAACTATTGTTGACCGCGCCAATCAAGGATTGGGAGCTGGTGATTGGAAAGTGGCTTGGCGGCTTCCTCTTTATGGTAACTTTACTGGCGATAACCTGGATATTCCCGATTGCCCTCAACTTCATGGTAGAGCCCGGGATTGATCAGGGGCCACTGGTGACTGGTTACCTGGGATTGATCCTGATGGTAGCAAGCCTGGTTGGTTTGGGTGTTGGGATCTCGTCTTTATTCACCAATCAGATCGCAGCATTCTTTATCAGTTTAGCGGTTGTGCTGATGTTCTGGCTGGTGAGCCCAAGCTCCTCTACAGCTGGAGGATTGGGTACTGAGATCATGAATTATTTGAATTTCATCGATCACTACCTGAATTTTTACCGTGGGATAATCGACCTGAGTGATGTGATCTATTATGTAAGCCTTACAGCCATAGGTTTATTCCTTGGAACGGTTTCTATTGAAATACGGAGGTGGCGCTAATGAACTCCAACTGGCGTCGTTACGCACCAATTAGCTTGTTTATTGCTGGAGCGGCTTTGCTGGCTGCGATTGGCATCTTCATTGTCCAGGGTGAATGGAACACGGCGGTTCAAATCAGCCTGGGGATTGCCCTGATAGGCCTGGCAGTTTTTGCCGCCATGGACCCCTCCCGGGTGAGAAAGGCATTCACCGGAAGACAAGCGCGTTATGGTAGCAATATTATTGTTTTGACAGTAGCCTTTTTAGGTATCCTGGTGGTAGTCAATTACCTTGGTTATACCTATACCCAGCGTTGGGATTTAACAGCAGATAAGGAAAACACCTTGTCCGCAGAAACATTGCAGGTGCTGGACAGCCTGGCCGGGTCGGTGAAGGCGGTGGGTTTCTTTACCGTTGACCTGTCCAGCGCAACCGCTGAAAGCCTGTTAGACCAATATGCTTATAACAGCAATGGTAAGCTGACCTATGAATTTGTTGACCCTGATCGTGAACCTGCCCTGGCTCAGGAGGCTGGAATTACTCAGGATGGAACGATTGTGTTCACCCTGGGAGAAAATAAACAGCTGGTAACAGTGGCTTCTGAAACAGAAATTACCTCTGCATTGATCCGGCTGATGAATCCGGGTGGGCTGAGTGTGTACTTCTTGACTGGTCATGGAGAGTTCTCGATCGAGGGCAACAGCGATAATGCCATGACACGCCTGGTCTCAGAACTTGAAACGAAAAATTACACGGTGAATAGCTTGAATTTAATGGCGGAATCTGAGATTCCAGAGGATGCCAGTGTGCTGGTGATTGCTGGCCCGCAGCAACCAGTGTCTGAAGGCGAAGTACAGCTTCTCGATGAATACTTAAAAAGTGGCGGCACATTGATCGTAATGGAAGAGCCTCCGGTATTGACAGATTTTGGCGACCGAGCTGATCCACTGGCTGATTACCTGTCAGAGAATTATGGTGTTCTGTTAGGCAATGATGTAGTTGTAGACCTGGACGCCGCTGATATGATCAACCAGCCCTTTGTAGCCATATCAGCTCAATTCAGCAACCATCCAATCACCGAAAACATGGGAAATATGGCTACATTTTTCCCGACCGCACGCAGCATTACCCTCGCGGAGATCTCAACGAGCATTAGCCAGGTGAGTCTGATCCTGACAACGGAGCGCGCCTGGGCTGAGACCGACCTGGCTACATTTACGGACGGCACCCTCCAGCCGGATGAAGGGGTTGATCCCTTTGGCCCCCTGACTTTGGCAGCAGCGGTTGAGGATTTGACCAGCGGAGCCAGGCTGGTAGTCTTTGGGGACGCTGAATTCCCGCTGGATGCCAATTACGATGTATATGGCAACGGTATGATGATGGTGAATTCGATAGACTGGGCGGCCGGCGAGGAAGATCTGATCAATCTGAGCACGGGTACCACCACCGAGCGTTACCTGAACCTTTCCAATCCCTATCTGTCAGGTTTCGTATTGCTCGGCTCGATCGTGGTGATCCCTGGATTGATCGTTCTGGCAGGGATTGTAACCTGGCTGCTGCGTAAGAAACGAGGCTAGCATGGTACGTCGCTCTACCTGGATCACTTTGGTTATTTTTATCGTCCTGGTTGCCGCCGCTGTACTGTGGCCGCGGCTGCAGAAAGAGGAAGAGACGCAAGAACCGACACCAACAGCCCAGCCTGTGCAACCACTGATCTATGACCTGGGCTCTCAGGACATGCTTTGGATCCAATTTGCTGATGCTGCAGGGAACCGGGTTGAAGTCGAGCGAGAATCGGCTACGGACGACTGGGTGATGGTCGGTGAAACTGTGGAGACATCCGATAGTTTCCGCATAGGCTCTGTCGCCGGGCAGTTATTGGCGATGCGGGCGACGAGAACCTTTGAGACAGAGCTGGGAGTTGATACGGTGGGTTTGGATAACCCGGCGTATACGATCATTATTCGAACCACCGCGGGAGATGAAATCGTTACCAAGGTTGGGAATTTAACCGCGGTGGGGAGTGGTTATTACTTACAAGTGGATAATGAACCAGTTGTGATCGTGGCGAAGCTTGTTTTAGATGAAATCTTAAGTATACTCACTGAGCCACCGCTGGTACCCACGCCGACCCCTGATGTTACTGAGACTGCAATTCCTGATATTGAGCCAACGCCCACACCGTGACAAAGAGCCTGTTTTTTGCATGAAATTGGCTCTTGATTTTGAGATTAAATAGATGTATTCTGATTATAGCGTTGGTAAACCGTTTGCTGGGTTTAGTTTGGAGAGGAAATGATTGACGAAGAGTTAATCAATGTATTAGCAAACCGTGAAGAAGAACATCCGGCGATTGCTCGATTGATCGAGTTCGGCCGGCAGAAATCATATGTAACTATCGATGATATCATGGGTTTCTTCCCCGAGGTTGAACAAGACCTCGACCAATTGGAAGAGGTGTTCGCATCCTTGTTAAGCGCTGGTATCCCTTATATGGACGATGCGGTAGTAGGAACACCTACCGAGGACGAGCTTTCTGCAGTAGAAGAAGAGGAAGGCGAGGAAGAAGTACGGCGGACAATAATTGCTGATGATAATTACCTGGCAAATATCGACACCGACGATACGATCGGCTTATATCTCAAAGAAGTTGGCCGGGTACCGCTTCTTACCGCGGTAGAGGAAGTTGAGTTAGCGCAGCGCATCGAGCGCGGCCGGATTGCCAGGGAGGAACTGGCGAAAGGAAATGTGGTTCCGCGCCGTCGATCTGATCTGCAGATGTCGATCGAAGATGGTTGGTTGGCAAGGGAACACCTGATCACCGCCAACTCGAGGTTGGTGATCAGTGTAGCTAAAAAATATATGGGCAGGGGTGTGCCGTTTTTGGACTTGATCCAGGAAGGTAACATCGGCTTGATCCGGGCGGCGAAAAAGTTTGACTACCGCCGAGGTCACAAATTCAGTACCTATGCCACCTGGTGGATCCGCCAGGCAGTCACTCGCGCCATCGCTGACCAGGGCCGCACCATCCGGGTGCCGGTTCACATGGGAGATCAGATCAATAAACTATTGCGGGTGCAGCACCAGCTAACCCAGCGGTTGGGGCGAGATCCCAGCGTAGATGAGCTTGCTGAAGCGCTGGAGGTTACACCGCAAAAAGTAGAGAATATGATCCAGGTTGCGCGGCGACCACTGTCGTTAGAGACACCGACTGACGATGAAGAGGACTCAGTTCTGGGAGATTTCATCCAGGATGAAGAGGTTCCTGCGCCAGATGAAACAGCAACCTATAATCTCTTGCGCGAGCACCTGGAAGCGGTCTTAAATGGCTTGCCGCCCAGGGAGGTGCGCATCTTACAGCTGCGCTATGGGTTGCTAGACGGACAGGCGTACACCCTCGAAGAAGTTGGACGGAAGATGGGGGTAACCCGGGAGCGCGTGCGGCAGATCGAAGCCCAAGCGCTCAGCCGGCTACGTCATCCCGCTATCCGCCGGCGGCTGCGGGAATACCTAGGATAGCTACCCCGGTATATCGAACTAAACTTATTTTCTCATCATCGGCAGCCAGATCTTTGGGCTGCCGATTGCGATATGCGTTGAAACAAATGCACCCGGGTATCCATTTGCATTGTATGCGCCTACCCGCCAGTAATATACCTGCTCAAGAGGGTAAGAGAACTGAGGCGTGTATTGTGTGTTGGCGGTATAGGTGGAATCATACAGGGGATAAAAATCTGCTGAATTGGATATATCCAGGCGATAGTAAGCAGCTCCCGCAACCACAGTCCAGGTGAAGCCTGGGGTTTGAGATATCCATCCGGAAATTGGGTTGATCAAAATTGTGGTGGGATATTGGACGATGAACACTGCTGGTGCGCTGTATGCGCCGATGTGCCCGGCAGGGTCGATCATGGCAACCCGCCAGTAATAAGCCCCCTGTGGATACCAAGATTGGGGAGTCCAACAATGCATTTCGGTATCTTCGCTATCTGTCAGGGTTAGAAAATCGGCGCGCGGACTAATTTGCAGAAGATATTTCCAGGCTGATGAGATGGGAACGTTGTTGGAGAAGATTATCACCGGCTGCCAGCAAAGCGTGGGAATAGTGCCAAAAGGCTGATCTGGGTCATTGGGAACCAGGCCAGTGGGTGATGGCAGTGATAAGGTGTACACCTCTGTCGATGACCATACCGGCTGGCTGACGCCTTCCCGAAGTACGCCTACACGCCAATAGTAGCTGCCAGGCACAAGAGATTCTAATGGTGTGTAGGCGTTGGCGGTCGTGGTGATGTCCATGGTTATTGTATCAAAGTCTGATTGAGCTGAAATCTGAAGCTGGTACTGCGCAGCCCCTTCAACCATGTCCCATTTGAATTCAGGCGTGGCAAACTCTGTGGAGGTGTGCAGGTTGTGCGCCGAAAAGCCAGAGCGAGTGAAGCTGAATGGGGCACTCCAGGCACCAAAATACTCACCTGTGTTGAGGTAGCGCGGCCTGACACGCCAATAGTATGTCCCATCCCCGATCAGGTCATTGGTGACCGTGGCGGCAGGTGTTCCAACATAACGGGCATTCGATGTGTAGATATGATCCACGAGCAGGATGGAAAACTGGGGGTCCAATGCAATTTGAAATTGGGCGCCTGCAAATGGCGTAGCTGGGGCGGGGTCAATCGTACTGGGATCGGAACCGGTTGGCCAATCCCAAAACAGGGGGATAAGGGCAGGGATGGCACCAGCAGTTGCATCCGGATTATTAGGAGGATAGATAAGGTTCATCCGGTCGGAAGCACTGGTAAACCGGCTGAGCACTGCGCTGCCGGGCACATTAGGATCGGATGGCACACAATCCAGCACGAACCCTGATGAATTGACACTGACCACCATCGCGGAGATGGAGTCTGGCGACAGGTTTTCTCCCATGGCACTGTCTGGCAGCTCAAACTCCAGGTAACCGGGATCTCCTGCAGTGTAGATCAGTGCTCCACCTGCTGCAGATAGGGCTTGCCAGGTGCTCCACCCGCTGCCTGTCCAGGTGTAGATGCGCGTGTTTAAAGCAGTGATTTGGCCGTCAATTTGATCAATATAGATGATATATTCTGGCCTGTGTGCGGCTATCGTCGACACGACATACGGGCGATCAGGGGGAGTAATTCCCCCTGATCCGTCGAGATGGTCGGTATCAATAAAGATCACATAGGTCATATCAATAACATCATCACTGCTGGCATTAAAGCCGAAATACCATGCCAGGTTGGACTGCGAGATATATAAAGTGGAAAGATCGAAGTTCTCGCTTGTGTCTCCGGTGGGGTCCTTGCCGACCAGGAGCTTGTTCCTCTCGTTACCCAGGACGCGAATCCGGCGCCATTCGCTCTGGGAAGCGATTTGAAAACGGCGGATATCGCTCCAATCGGTCAAACTCCCGTCGACAACCCCGCGGACACGCCAATAGAAGGTGCCATAATCAGTTTGGTTCAAGTTGCGTTGAGCTAGACTGACCGGAGAGGCATAGAGCGGGTAGATTGGATCGGCCTCTTGTTCAAGAGTGGCAAAATTAGGATCTCGGCTGATCTGTACCTGGTAATGAGAAGCGCCGGCAAGCGGATTCCATTCTAGCAAAGGTGTTCCTTCGACCTGTTCGTGTCCGTGGACTGGACGGAGCAATTGGGGAGCGTCGCCATTACTGGGCGGCAGGCCGAGCGAAGCATCAAAGTGAGCAATCCGAGTCTCGCTCCACCACTCATCACCATTGGCAGGATTTACCTGGCAGGTGGACAGCACAAGATCTAAAGGACAGACGCGCCAGTAGTAATCCTGACCGGGGGTGGGGTAGAAATAAGTTTCAAGGGTTGGTGTTGCTGCTGTGTTTGGGGTATCGAGCTCCCATACGATATGGAAGAAATAAGGATCGGAGCTTACCTGGAGGCGATAGGTGCGGGCAAGAAGACCTCCGTAGGGAGAGGGGTTAAGAACTCTTTGCCAGATGAATACGGGAAAAGCAGCCGTCCGGTCCTCAACCGGATTCAGAGGAATAGTTCCAGTGTATGCCGGGTCATTGGGATGATAATAGTAGAATGGATAAACCAATGCTGGAATCGTAGCGGTGAGGGGATTTTGGAAGGTAAAGGCCTGGCTGGTGATGCCAGGGTGGTCATCGCTGTCGAATGGTGTGATTTGCCAGGTGTAATGATCGGGAAACAGCTCAACGGGAGAAACCCAGAAAGGATTGGTGGTAGCAGCCTGAAAATCGACCCTATCCAATTGGGAGGTGTCGGTTGACTCTACCTGATAGTATGCAGCACCCGCAACTGGTGTCCAACTGAACACCGGGGTGCGCGCATAAAGATCAGCGAAGGTTGGCGTGAGCAATTGTGATTCCAGGTTCCATTGCCGCGTGAATTCGCCGGTCTCGCTCCAGGCTCCGATGGAAAAACCGGATTGAGCTCTGACCCGCCAGCAGTACATTGTTTGGTTGGGGAAATTGCTGATAGGGCTGTAAGAGGTCTGGCTGGTCTCGATGACTGTAGCATTGGTGAAGCTGCAAACTGGTCCGCTGGTATATTCCAAGCGGTAGGATTGGGCTCCAGGGATGGCTGTCCATGCGAAAGTGGGTATAAAGGGCAGGGTAGCATCTTGCTCAGGGGTGAGCAGCGCTGGGATTTGATCTAGTGTGGAAGAGCCATAAGCCAGGGTAAATGACCGGGTCGCGCTGGGCATGCCAGTGTAGCCAGCCGGGTCAAGCGGTAAAACCCGCCAATAATACCTGCCATTAGGGAATTTGTTCTGGGGTTGGTGTGCTAAGGCAGCGGTATCCTGTTGGTAGATAGGAGTTCCAAAATTGTCCGGGGAGCTGGCAACCTGAAAACGGTATCTGGCTGCGCCGATTACGTGTTCCCAGGAGAAGGTGGGCGTATCAAAGAATGCCAGGTACGCATTATCGTTTGGCGCAATCAACAGGGGGGCATTTTGTGGTATCGCCCAAGATTTTATAAATTGATAGGATTCGCTGAAGGTGCTCCCGGGAAGCGGCTCTTCAACCCGGACACGCCAATAGTAAGTACCGTCCGGAAGCGCATCAGCATCGGTCGGGGTGAACTGCAGGTTCGGGGTATGTATTTCGAGCAGATTTGGCAGTGTAAAGTATGGTTCTGAATTGACTTGTAGCTGGTAAATGGCTGCTCCGATTACCGGTTCCCAGGCAAAAGTTGGGATTCCCAGGGGGGGAAAGTTCTGCGCAGATGTTATATCATCATCGCCTGGTGAGACCAGAACTGGAGCAACAAAGGTTGATTCTATTTGCCCGGTGGCGGGAGACGGCTGAATCAAGGTCAGGATGGTAAACAATGATACCCAACATGGAAAAAGCCTGATATGGCGGGAAAATCGTTCGCCCATCCCCATCACTCCTTTATTGTCATACCAGAAGCTACCAATAGTAGTAATCATACATGATTTCTATAAATTGTGCTCCTCAAGTCAGGAGGAATTCGGACAAATTGCCTGGAGGAACCGCCGGGAATTGCCCGAATCTAAGCTGAAACTGCTTATGATATACTAGACAGGCATTGGAGGCGCTTTGATTCCCCGACGTTCACCTTTCGCCTTGTTGGTACTGGTAATTTTGAGCATAGCCACGCTGGGGGGAACAATCTGGGCAAGCTATCATATTGCATCTCAAGAAGCAGGCGGGGGGCGTTTCTGGATCGAATGGATTGCCGTGCAGGCCCGGGTTGTGGATGGGGTCAGCCCCTACAGTACAACGGCGAGCAATCGCATCCAAAACCAGGTAGCGAATCTATTCAACTGGGCACCCGGACCTGAGCTTACATATACTTCTCCCTTTATATCAGCAATCATTACCTTGCCTTTTACTCTAATCCCAGATGCAAACCTGGCGCATATTGTCTGGCTGGTCACTCAATTCGCCGTAATTCTGTTAACGATTCTGGCGGGGATGCGCTTATCGGGCTGGAAGCCTGCCTTGTGGTTTTTCTTAGTCCTGATGCCTCTCATATTGCTTAGCGTGAGAACAATGGTGAGCTGGTACGAGGGCAGTATGATCGTCTGGGTGTCTGCCCTGGTTGCGGCAGTGATGTTGGAGATCCGAGGTAAGCGCTTTGAGCTGGCAGGGGTTTTGCTGGCTTTCACAATGATCCAACCGCAAGTGGTTATTTTGTGGGTCGTGTTTGTGTTAATCTGGGCCGGAGCACAGCGTAAATGGGCTCTGATTTTCTGGTTTTTTAGTGTCCTTTTGATCCTGAGTGTGCTGGCTGTGTTCATGGTTCCAGATTGGCCGATCCAATATTTGCGCATCTTATGGAATCATACGAAATACTTCGCACCTGGAACGCCCGGCTATGCCTTTCAACAATGGTGGCCTGGACTGGGTAAGCAAATGGGGTGGGCTCTTTCTGCAATTCTGGGGATGATCCTAATAATTGAATGGTGGTTGGCACGGCGAAGCAATTACCGTTGGTTTTTATGGACAGCATGCCTGACGCTGGCAGTCAGCCCGTGGATCGGTTTCCCAATCAGTCCAGATGCTCACCTGCTGCTCAACTTACCGCTGATCATCGTGATCGCGATGATTGAGGAACGATGGCGCCGGAACGGAAAGTGGGTCATTCTTACCGGGGTGGGATTGGTCTTTGTGTGGGAATGGGCTTTGATCTTTACCAACCTGGGGGATATGGAGCCGCCAATGAGACTGGGTTTGATGTTCCCCGTCCCAATGCTGCTACTCGTCGGAATTTTCTGGGTGCGCTGGTGGACAATACGCCCGAAACGGTTATTGATCGATGAGCTGCGCGACAGTGAGAACTATTAATCAGCGAATTTCAATCCAACATCTTTGGGCGCTGGTGGTTCTGGTGGGGGTATTTATTTTTGTCAATACCCATCCGATCCGGCCACATGATTTTTGGTGGCATATGGCGGTCGGACGGGAAATTCTACTAAACGGGCAGATTCCCCAAGTCGATATATACTCTTACACTGCGTATGGTGCGCCCTATCCATCTTACCAGGTCTTTTGGTTGATGGAGATTGTTCTCTACCTGATTTACCAGGCAGGCGGGGCTGCGCTGGTAGTATTTTTCCAAAGTTTGGTAATCACCACTGCGTATATATTGATCCTGGTCACTTGCAACCAGCAATCGCATGCTTGGCGAGCAGCTGCTTTTGGCACAGCATTCGCTGCTTTATTGGGACTTAACAGTTGGAATGTGCGTCCCCAGGTGATCACGTTTTTGCTCGGGGCCTTATTTTTATATCTTATCCCGCGATTACAGCGGGGCTTGAAGAGAGGTTGGGCGTTTCTTTTCCCGCTGCTGATGGTGGTTTGGGTGAACAGCCATGGCACTTTCCCACTGGGAATCTTCTTCCTGAGCCTCTGGTTGGGTCAGGAAGTATGGGAGCTGTTGCGAGTAAAGTGGGTGGGTGGAAATGGTGCGAGTGCCCGTCGCCTTCTCTTCCCCGGCGTGATTCTATTGCTTTCTATACTGGCATGCTTGATCAATCCACGCGGGTTGGGGGTATTGCAGTATTTGCGAACCCTCTTTAAAAACTCAGTTGTGCAGAATCTGGTGGTAGAGTGGGCACCACCAACTTTTGATACTCTGGGTGGAGGATTATTCTTGACTGGCTTGCTGTTGACTGCGGTCATATTGGCACTTTCTCCGCGCCGGCCTACTTTTTACCAGTTGTTCGGTTTCATAGGAATGGCAGCCATGGCATTAGTTACCTCCCGGGGGATCATCTGGTTTGGGCTGGTGATGGCGCCACTTGTAGCAGAACACAGCCACGCGATATGGGGTCACGTGAAGGGAGACAATAAATCCCAGGAAACAAGCCATGGCAGCCTGGTGATCAACTGGCTTTTCCTGGGCACCCTTTTGGCTCTGGCAATTATTACTTTACCATGGTTCAAAGAGCAGCTTCCCATGCCTGAGGCCAAAGCAGGGCTGATCTCTGGCGAGACACCTATTCATGCAACCGAGTTTCTTCTGGAGACACTCCCACCCGGGAATATTTTCCATGCCATGTCATTCGGCAGTTATTTGATTTGGGAGGCACAGCCTGGGTACCGGGTGTTTGTGGATGGGCGCATTGAATTATATTCTCAGGAAGTCTGGGGGGATTATATCGAGATCAGCAATGCAGTGGGCGATTGGGAAGCGCAGCTCGATGGGTATGGGGTACATACCTTGATGCTTAGTCGGAGCGAGCAGCCCCATTTGGTGAGCGCTGTATTGAGTAACGGGCGTTGGGAACTTGTGTTTGAGGATGTAGCCGCGCTCATTTTTATTAAGCATTGATTGTATTGTTTGATTTTCTTAATGCCATGATCAACTCACCCTGGAGGATATAGTGAGCCGCCTCTAAGGTATAACCACGGTGGTTAACAAATTCATCAAACAGCTCCCGGTAAGTATAATGGGTGATATGTTCGTCAGCGTAGGCTTGGGGTAAAACAATCTTGTAAATTTTTTCTGTGAGCACCCATTGCCATTTACTGTAATCAGGCGTGCCCAATATTAGAAGACCTCCATCAGCTAAAACACGGTCAAGCTCATCCAATACTTTACCACGTGGGATGTGTTCTATCACCTGAGAACAGATCACACAGGGTAAAGATTGGTTGGAAAGGGGCAAGTCTATGACAGATGCATTCAAGCAATGCTTCTGGAATTTCCGGGCATAGCGGAGCTTGGACATTTGGATATCCAGGGCGATACATTTCCTTGGTAAGGAATTGATTATTTGGCTGGAACCGCAACCTGCATCCAGGCATGCGCTTTGATGTTTAGCCATTTGGGTGATAATGTGAAATCGCCTACGCTGCCAATAACGCTGGGGGATTAACCAGGTGAAATATGCACGACTGTCATAGTCTGCACTGGCGATTGAGTTTCGTAACACCCATAAGCGGGGTAATGTTCTTAAGTAGTCGATCCCAAAACGCAGGATTCGGGCATGGGAAGCCCCATGTTGACGGGGCTGATAAATAAATGGTATCTCTCGGATCTGATAGCCATCTACGATGGCGTAAACCAGCAACTCTTGAAGTATATTAAAATTCTGACCGGAGAAATGCCGATTTTTAAGAAAGCTTGCCCGATACATCCGATACCCGCTGGACATATCGTGGATATGCAAATCAAGACCGCGGCTAAATATTAGGTTGAGGGTATTGCTGAGAATCCGGCGAAACAACGGCATGATGGCTCGCCCACCATATATATAGCGAGAAGCAATGAGCACATCCGCAGTGTTACGGTTTTGCCAGAGATCCTCGAGAAATTCGGCTGGATGGGATAGATCCGCATCCATGGTGATAATATACTTGCCTTTGGCAAGAGCAAATCCGGATTGTAAAGCCGATCCATACCCATAAGTCTGTGGTATATGAAGGATGGCAGAATTTGACTGACCAATATCAATCGTTTGCTGGTCCGCGCACTCATCGCAGATAATAATCTCGAATTTAATCCCTAACTTGGTGAGTACCTGACGAATTTTGGGTAAGAGCAAAGCCAGGTTTAAAGACTCGTGACGAGCAGGGATTATAATGCTGAGATCAAGACTGTCGGACATATCTGATTTTCCACGCAAAGAAATAGATTACTAACAGTGCTAGGGGTGCCCAGACAAACCAGTAGTAATATTTAGGCCCTTCTAAGGTTACAAGCATTAGCACTCCAAGATTTACCAGAATTGTGCATCCGGATATGACAATTGCCTTTAATCCCCGGAGTTCTTTCCTCCAAATCCATACAATGATTTGAATAATTGCAGGAAGTAACAAAATCTGGTCGAAGAGAAAGCCGAAGGGAGAAAGAGGGATACCGACCAGCAGGCTGAAATTGGCTGGAACCAACCAGCCTTCGCTCCTGACCAGATTTAAGAGAGGGCGAATCAAAAATAATACCAGGACTGCGCTAAGGTAAAATAATTTAATGCCAAAAACTGCAGCCATCAGACTACCCACCGTGCTGGTATATATCTGCGTGTAAGGCATACTACGAATTAGAGTGATGTAATCACCTGGCCAGCCTGGTAATAGTATGAAAAATATTCCTAAAGATAATAATGCAGCCACTGCCATCCCACCAATGATTTTCCAGCGACGGTTTTGAACAACCCAAATGAAGATCAACAACAACAAAAAATAACTGAGGTGAGGTTTGATGGTTGTGAGCAATAAGGCTGATCCAGCCAACCAATCCTGGGTCTTTTGGATCCACCGAAGGCCGAGGATAATCCCTAATAAAACCAGGCTGCTTATCTGCCCCATTGAAATCAGGATGATTGTTGGAATGAAAAAATAACCCACCACTAAAACGATTGGGAAGCCACGGTCCCCATTCTGGATTATTAACATATCCCAGGTGAGGATCAACACGATACCAAGAATGAGCAAGTTTATAAACATCCAAATTCCTGCGGCGAGATTGAATGGCAGCCATCCCAGGGGTACCATGAGAAGGATTAGCCAGGGTGGATTCCAGGCATTCAAGACCAGGTTGGTATTGCCTTCCTGCCCTGCAACCGCTTCTTGTTGGATTGCTAACATATCGTTCGGATCGTAGGGGTTGCCACCGCGTACGATAAGCGCAGCCGCTGCCCAGTATGCTTTAAAATCTGCCTGGCCCTTACCGGGCGCTAAGAATGGCACAAGGACAGATATAATGACACTTAGCAGAAGAACAGCAATGATCTGGTTTTTCATTGAACCCCTTCGGATAATGGAAGTGTTTGATTTAGCTTGGAATTAATATTTATTAAGCATAAGAGCAACATGGGTACACTTATCTGGATTGCTAGCGGTAAAAAAATAAGCTGGAGGTATGTAAGCGGGCCGCTAAGCAGTAATATCAGCCAGAACACAGCGAAGACCACTTTCCAATATAGTTTAAGGTGCGGTACCGCCTGCCAAAGAAGTATCGCCGGGATGAGTAGCAGACTCCAGTCGTAGATCATCGCATGTGGAGTAATTAAGATGGTAAAAGCGATGGCTGCTGCGTAACAGATGGCCGAGTAGTTGCTATGGCAGATCGTGAATCGAATGAAATAAAATGCAGCAATCAAGGAAAACAACAAAGAGACCGCCTCTGCCAGCCAATCCAGCCCAGGGAATAGCAGGATCCAGAAACCTCGTAATGCGTGTAGATGATAGAGGGGGAACTGGTCGCTGTATATCATGTTGGGGAGGAAGTCAATCGCCAGCCGAATATAATCCGCTGCAGCTTCGGGTAGATAGATATACGTTAAACCACCAAGAATCCCGGCACCCGTAAGCAGGCCGAACAGGGCTTTCCAGTCCTTGCGCCAGCGGATTATCCATAAAATGGCAATTCCGATGATCAACTGGGGCTTGAAGAGGATCAGGCTGGCAGCGAATCCGGCAAGGAAGGTTTGCTGCCGCCTCCACAACAGGTATGTCAGGCTCAATATCAGCAGGCTTAACAGGCTGTTTTGGCCGAAAGAGATCGCTGCAAATATCGGGAACCAGCATAGGGTCCACAGATAGGCGCGCCAGGGTCTATTTGCCCCTAAAAGTTTTATGCTGGCAAACAATGCCAACAGGCTTATGATGCTCCAAACCAGAAAACTCCACGGGTAAGGCAGCAGTGAGAAAGGGACAAATAGCCATGCCAGGAAGGGCGGAGTAAGGAAGGCATGGAAATTGGTCAGCTCGGTGCCGGCGATTTCCAATTCCAGTTCACTTTGATAGCTGAAATCATATAACAGATCTACGTTGCCTCGCTGGAGGGTTAAACCGGCGGCATAAAATTGGATGTAGTCGGTACCGACCACTTGTTTAGCAAGATCAAAATTACCAGAGCCAAATGTGATACTCGTCAACCAGGTCACCCATAAGGCTATGCCGGCGATAAATGCGTAAGAAAGTCGCCTGGGGGTCAGGATTTTATTGGCAGTTTGCCACCAATATTGTCTATCTGGCGGGTGATCATTCATGAGATGAATATTTGAGGCATATGCTACGGATTGGCACAGGGAGTGTCGGTTAACGCGGTGACATCGATGAACTGATATGGGTGCGCCCAAGATGAATAATACTGCTGATTGGGCAATAACTCAAAATTTGTCCCGAGATATGTATTGAAGATCAGTCGAAAAATATTAACCGCGGTGATGTCATCGGGGATATTTGTGTCAGGTTTATCGGGTAGATAAAATGCACTGAGGATCGAAAATCGCTCATAATGACAGGTGGATTCTGCCAATGCGGTGTTTAGGAGCATCCCCGGTCCATGATCGGCTTGAATAATGATCACCGGTGATTCGACTGAATTTTCCAGGATGAGATCTATCGTTTCCAACAGCATCCGGTTGGTGAATTGGAGTTGGTTAGTGAATCCAAGTTGATACGCTTCCGTGGTGCCCCCCAGCCGTTCGCCATCGGCAAGGATGTAAAAATTATCCGGTGTGACCGGCCCATTTTCATCGAAGATAAAGGGTGGGTGAGGGGTCAGCACGTGGGCGAACACAAACTTCGGACTGCTGGTTATGGGCAGTGAAGACAAGGTATCAAATGTGAATAAGATGCGTTCCTGCTGTGTTTGATACTTACCAATAGGTAGACTTAGCCACCCACTTTCGAATAAAGGTTTTGCAAGCGTATTAACCACGAGCAGAGCTTCGAAATCGAAACTTTTTACCGTTTCATCGGGTGCATAATAGGTGTCTGCATCCGTAATATCTGTTGGCAGATAGCCGCTGGAGAAAGTGATGATCTGATAGCCAAATTTCTCTAGGATGGTGCGTACCTGGCTGTGACTGATCCTTCCGATCAATTGTCCCCGATCAGGCACATTGGGTGAGATGTCACTCAGGTAATCCATGTTAAGCGATGATGCCAGGGAAAGGGCCGTTTGCATGTAATTGCTTTTGCTATTTGATGGAATTTGGAACCCCCGATTTTCTAACTCCTTGATAAATGCTTGATTGTTGCACTGGTATAAGGTGGATAAAACATCCTGGCGAGCATAACCATCTACGATTATGTAATAGATGTCGGATTTGATTTCCAGCGTGCTATGATCCGGCAACGCCTGGATCACAAAATTCGCTAATGGACGATCTGAGTAGCGCGGAACGATATCCAGGATGACCCGACCCGTTGAGAAAATTACCAGGAGCACCGCTAAGGTATTAAGAAAACTAGTAATCGTTTGGGGACTGCGAATATGTCTCCAAACAATATTACTGCCCAGGAAAAAGAATAGCAAACTCCAGGCTGGAATAAGGAGCCAGTGTATGTTGATTTTGACCATCTCTCTAAGGAGAGGGGTTGCCGTTGAGTGTATCGTCCCATAGTGAAAGAACCATATTTCTAACAGAAAAATCACAAAACCTGCGCGGGGTAAATCTTTCAGCCTCCTTGCCAGGATAAAAAATAGCCCCCCACAAATTAGAGGAATTATCACGATTACAGGAAATATCTTTGATAGTGGGATATCGCTAACATTGGCAGAATATAATAAGAGAATTGGATTTAAGGCGAATAGCATGGGGTAAAAAACAATATTTTTCATAGAGAATAATTCCATCTGATCATCTGCAAGAATAACCCCATCGTGATCAATGCCATCCATGCAACGCCAGTTGTGGCGGCAAATAAAGTAAGAATAAAAGCCCCGGAATAGGTGATGACAGCAGTATAAAACACCCGGGGTGAGGTATCATAGCTTGCCCAGATAATGAAGATGGGCACGATATATAACAAATCGTGTAATTGCACATACGGTGAAAATGCCAGCGGAAGGATAAGCCCCAGTGCCAGGCTCGGCATCTGATTGGTTTTTTGGGCTTTCCGCTGGCGGAAAGCTAGCCAGGCTATCAGCCCTGCAGCAAGGATGAATACGATCTGACTGATTAACTGAATAATCTGTGCCATACTTGCTGGCAGGATGGAGGTTAGTAAGCCGTACAGAGTGATAATGATATATCCAGGAAAGCCCTCTGTATATGGCAGAGTCATAAAGAATTGGCTGACTTGGATATATTCAAGGCAAGGGGAGATCCCATGTATCAACATATAGGAACCTGCCCAGAGAATAGCTACTGTGGAAAACCCAGCCAATGCTTTGATATTTTTCCATACTGCCCAAACGATCAGCAGCCCCAAGATTAACTGTGGTTTGTAGATCAGGGCACCGGCCAGCGCGCCAGAGAAAAACCAGCGTTCTTTTTGAGCTGAAACTAAAATACCCGTTACCAGCAAGAGGGTCAGGGTATGATTCTGGCCAGCAAGCAGACCCTCGATGAAAGGGAAGAACGAAAGCATGATGATCAGGAATTGTTTATCCGTGAGTCCCACTTGCCGAAGCCTTTCAGGTATCAGAGGCGAGGTCAAATACACCGATACAACGGCAAAAATGATAGACAGACAAGTCCATGCGAAAAACGACCAGGACAAGGGCAGGTAGGTTAACAGGGAAAAAAGTACGGCCATATATGGAGGATTCATAAATGGGTTTAGGCCGTTTAAAGTGCTTGGTTCAACCAGCAATTGTTGAATTCGAAATTGTTCCGCATAATCGTAGATTTTTGCAGGATCAGTCCGGTAGAGTAGTCCGGTGGAATAAAACATCAGATAATCCCCACCAATCATCTGCCCAAAACCACCAACCCATCCCTGGCGAAAAAGCAGGTTAATGCAAAGGATGGCGAATGTTGTTAACAGCATCAGCCGGGGGTAGTCGCGTATCCGCCTGGTGTTCAGGAAGGTTTTTATATCCACCTCGGGATATGGCTCTTGTTATCTGACCCCATCATTGATTCCAATTCTCCAAAGCTCTGAAAATTGATCGCTATACTCTAACTGCCAGGTTGGGTCATTGTGCAAGTAGATAGATAATTCGGGTTGTAAATCCTTGTCCAGCAATACACGGTCAATAGCATATTTATGCAGCTGAAAAGGTAAATTGACACTATTGGATATGCGGATATAATCTTCCCAAATTTCCAGGGGGTAGAGCTCGATCCGCGGATCGATGAACACGGTCTGTTCAGGCGCCGCCCAGATAAGATAGCTTCCATACCCCAGCTCATTGAACAGGCGGCCTCCGGGATGTTCCTTCAGGAAGCGTGCAGCGCCAATGGGTGTATGTGTACTTAGCAGGGGACCGATTTCGGGATCATTTTGGATTTGAGCCCGGTAGGTAGCTGGTAAGGGAAATTCATCAATAAACCAGGGTTGTACCAATAATACCGGAATAAATAAAAGGATAATGATAATCAAATTTAAGAAATTTCGTTGGACGGGCAGAAAAGGGAGGCGTATAGGAATATCTTTGACGACCTTCCCCAGCACCGGCATAACAACCATCCCGTACCAGGTTACCGAGCGTTGACTCCCCCATGCCAGCCAGAGGAATGCCAGGGTAAGCAATATTTCGGTTGGGGTCAGGCGGGCACGGGAAATCGACAGGGCAATTATCAAAAGCAGAATGCTGCCAAAGAAAACCAGATTTGCTAATCCATGCGGCGTCGGTGATTGCCACTCCTCGATGAACTGCTGCACAGGTTGGTTTGCAAGCAGGTTCTTGATATATGAGATGATCCCTGTAAAGCGTGGGTTGACCAGTACTGCCAACAGGGTGGCGGCTGTCGATCCTGCCAACCACCCCAATTGTTTCATCGATAGAGCACCCTTCAACTTTAGGATATGGCGGATAGCTTCACCGAGAAGATAGATCGCCATCATCCCCAGGCCAAGAATAAAGCTACCGTGGAGATTGACCCACAGCATCATCCCTGCTGGGCAGAGCAGGAGCGATTTCCAGCCGGCTTGCCCATTTACATATCGGCTGAGACAGGTATAGAGAAGCATAAACGGAAGCCAGGCCCATATTTGGGTGCGAACAATCAGGTTATTGGTACTCATCAAACATGCAAGCGCAATAACCAGAGCGGCAATTCGCCATGACCCACTGCTGCGGCGCGCTTCTACACCAACCAACCAGAATGACAGCCCAACCAGGATTGTCCGGGCGAAGATATTTAGTTCCAGACCTCCAGCAAGATGCAAGAGGTAAAGCAGGAGTTCTCCCAGCCAGGCAGCGTATGTGAAAGGCTGGTCAGAGGCGACAGTCCAACTGAATTGGTTCGTGGTGGGGATGGCGCGCTCGGTGTAGATATCTTCACCAATACGCAGATGCCACCAATAATCATTGGGTGGTAATGGCACCAGCGAGGTAATAAATAAGAACCCTGCCAGAACTACCAGCACCCACAGAATGTCACTGCCAATGGAGATGTGTGGGTGCTTGCTCGTTGTAATCATTGCTGTATTTGGGGTTGCGATTTCGTTATTGTAGATGTCACAATTTTCGGGTTCGTTTTCTTGCGTTGGGATGCTGCCTGGACCATTATAAACCAGATGAACATGGCTGGTGCAAACCAGAGGAAGTAGAAGTCTGTGTATATCAGGTGCAGCCACCAGTATGCGCCGTTGATAAGGACATAAAATCCTGCCAGCAAGATAGCGGGCAATCTTGATATCCTATGCAGCAAGAGAGATAAACCGATCAGCAGGGGAATGATCAACACGATAAAATCGTAGGTCCAGGTGTAGGGTGAAGTGATTAAAGATAGGAACAAGATCCAGGGCAGGGTAGTCTGCCAGTCCCAATTATCTCGTTTGCGCCACCAAAAAAGAATTGAAAGGACACCTGTGATCAACGACGGGACGAATTGCACCCAAAAGCCTTCGAATCTGAGGTAGTACCGGAGATAAGTGCCTATGGTCGGTGTTGCCCAGGCAACGGGGGTATTCCCAATTAGATTCTGAATGAAATGATAGATTACCTGATTGTCGAAAATCATCACAATAGCTGTGATGATCAATAAACTCATTATGAAACTTAATAATAATCTCCAGCGGCGTTGGTGGATTATCCATAATGCTAACAATATAAAAAATAAATATGGAACCTGGGGCTTGATTGCCGTGAGCACCAGAAAAAATCCCGTCAACCAATCCTTCTCTGGTTTGGTTATGAGAAGAAAAAATCCTGTAAAGCCAAGCAAAAAAAGAGGGGTGATCTGACCGGTAAATCCTAATGAGGCGAAGGTGGGCCCGAAACTAAATGCAACCAACCACGCCAACCAGCGATATCTGTACAAGCCACCAGTGTGCAACCATAGTTTATCGGTGCAAATGAATAGTATCGTCGTGCTTACTAATATCCATGCCAATTGACCAATTTCGCGATCAAGCAGCCCAAGGGGAAGTATGAATAAAAGAGTCCAAGGTGGGTAGTACATTAACACCCCATCAGAGTCAGTATTACCTTCTTGTGACTGATATTGAAACAGACCTTCAGGATCATAGGGATTGCTGCTTGATAATAATAGTTTTGAAGAGGACCAGTAGAGGGTAAAGTCATTAGTCGGAAGGTGTAATATTTTCTTGTTCACAATCAGTATCAGTAATGTAAAACTTAATAATAATAATCCAAATTGTAGTATGTTGGATAGAACAGGAAGGTGAAGGCTTTTGGATGTTGGCGAGGTTGGCATTAGGATTCCCTCATCGCCATCTTCTGTTTTTGGTTTAAAACGATGAAGTACCAAAGTGTATATGCAGGAGCCAACCAGAGAAACCAAAACTCGTCGTAACGCGTATGAAGCAGTAAGTTACCAAGGTTAATGGCTATGTAGACAAATATAACGGCAATAATCCGAGGTCTTGTTGAATCCAATAAGCCAATGGGTCGCAACTAAAATTGCGGGTAAGATAATAATTTGATCATATGTCCACGCGTAAGGCGATGTCAATAATGAAACCATCGACAGAATAGGTAATTGATCGCGCCAGACCCATGTTTGTTTGTGTTTTAAGTAATGAAATGCTAACCAACCGATAGCAAAGCATGCAGGAAGATATTGGACCCAAAATTTATCTACTCCCAACCAGAAAAACCGAAGATAAGAACCGATGGTAGGGGTTGCCCATTGATCATAAGGGTATTCCTGGATAGCAGTAAAATATTGTAAAAATATTTGATGATTAATCAAAAATATGGTGATTAGTACCAATAAACCGATGATTGCCCCGGTGAATAAGAGTTTCCAACGGCGCTGTGAAATCACCCAGAGAACTAAAGTTGGCCATAAGAGATAGAATAGTTGAGGTTTGAGTGAAATTAATACCAGGCAGGTGCCTGCCCACCATATGTTGATTTTACCCTCGAAGTATAAGCATAAGCCGACAATCCCCAGGACTACCCAGGGAGTTATTTGCCCCTTTGATAATACTGAATATGTTGGGGTAAAACAAAAAGAAATTAGCAGTGCAAACCAGAGTTGATAGTCGGATCCATTGAAGATCTGCCAAAATCGCCTCACGGATACCACAACCAGCATGATATTGACAATTAACCAAGCAACCCTCGCCAGGCTGTAATTGAGTAAACTAAAGGGGGCGAAAATCAGCAGGGACCAGGGTGGATTTAGAGTTTGGATTCCAATACTGGGATAGGATGATTGAATTGCGCCTGCTTGCAACTGCATCTCGTTCATTTTCTTTAGATCGTAGGGATTCTCCTGGTCGATAAAGAGTTTTCCCGAAGCCCAGAAATGGCCGAAGTCATCCGATAGGATGTATTCAGGTGTATATAGAATTGGCGCAAATTTTGCCAGGAATACCAAGCCGATTATCAGGAGCAACCAGGTAAGCAGATTGTAGAACGGTGTTTTGCGCATAGTCTTCCGTAGTGCTGCCTGCTTTTATGCCACCCATGCTTCCAGTGAGAAAAGGTAAATTAGGAATAAATAACTAATTCCCATCAGAGTAAGGTAAACGGGCCTGATGACTGATCGGTTTAATAACGGAGATACGGATAAGAAAACCGGAAAAGCAAGCAGGAGATGGCGGGGCAGACCCATATATGGATGGAGGGGTCCGGTATAGTAGCTGAAGCTGATCAGGATGATGAAGCCTGAATATAAGCGGTACGCTGTTCTCATCCTCTTCCAGGCAAAACCGAATAGGATGAGGAAGATGACTGCCAGGATACTGTTGACCCAGATGTCCACATCTGGATGGCTAATCAGTTTTTGGATTGATAATCCAATTGCTTTCCATGGCCAGGTAAATGATTGCTGGGGAACAACTTCAGAAGCGCTCGGTGATATGAAAAGGGAGTAGATCAGGCTATGTAAGCTGTTGGAGCTGATCGACAGATCCCTAAGAGCGAAGTGGCGGTAACCAATCCAAAGCGCATAGCTGGCAGGTATTAATGGCAGGCTGAGGAATTTATGCCAGTCAGTCATTGCTTGCACCCATGATTTGCCGGCAGCATTCCATAGCTCATATGCCAGGGGGAAAATCAAGAATAAACCTTGTTGGCGAGTCAGCGTGGCCAGACATGCGGCCAGCCCGGCCAACCACCAGCGCTGCTGGCGAGCAAATAAGAAACAGCTGGCTGCGCATAGTAGAAACAAGGCTTCGGAATAAGGCGCAAACAATACAAATGCTGATGGCGCAAGGAGCAGCACGAACAGGCTGAAGCGAGCATCGCTTACGGATAATTCCAACAGGGCGAGCCTGTGGTACACAAATAGAAAACCCAGGCATGACAATGAGCTTACCAGGAGCAAACCAAACAGAGGATGGGCGCCGATTGAATTAAATATTGAGGCCAACCATGGGTACAGGGGGTGGAATTGAGCTGTGCCATCTGCCGCGTCATATCCACGTTCAACAATCCTTTGGTACCATAGCGCATCCCAGCGCAACCAGGGTGATAACATCGCCCGTTCGACCCAGGTGCTAAAGGGCGAGGAGGGAGGAATCAGCGGGATGGATTGCTCCAGCACGGTCATGGGGTGTAATGAGGAGACATGGGCAGCAAAAATCGAGGTCAGGAAGCGAAAGAAGGTCCAAAGAAGAATAATTGTCATAGCGGCGTACGTCCAACGATGCGGTTGGTGGTTCCCTCCTTTGTTCAAATTATACATGATTGCGCTATCCCAGGGTACCGGGAAATGCGTTGCTAGGGGAGTTGCGATAGGGGTTTACCTATGCTATACTCATCACAGAATTGATCGGAAATAAACAAGCCAGTAGGGAGTTGCTATGAATATGCCTGACGGATCAAAAGAAGAAGCTGAAACCAATATTTGGGAGTCTGTGAGAAAAGATATTCGCACAGAATTGGACCAATCACGCCGCGAGTTGAAAGAAATCAGTTTGATGATTGAGCAAAGCCAGCTGGAGGTCAATAAATTGCAGCAGCGCAATTCCTCCATTTCAACTCACTTGCAGCAGACCCAATCCCAATTTGAATCGGTTTCGAAGGCAGACGTAAAAATGGCTTATGATGCTGCCCTCGACGCACAGCAACGCTTGTTTGTGATGCGGGGTCAGATTGACAAACTACAAAGTGACCAGGCACATATCGAGCGCTATTTAAAAATCCTGGAGCAGGTTCAAGGGGCGCTTGATAGCGGGGGGATTGGTCAGGAGGGGGAAAACCGGGTTTATCAGTGATGGCACAAACTGTTGAGATGATCATTCAGGCACAAGAAGCCGAACGGCAGCGCTTGGCCCGGCAAATGCATGACGGACCGGCTCAGGCATTATCCAATTTCATCTTACAGAGCGAGATAGCTATGCGGCTGTTCGATATCGATCAGAACCGGGCAAAGGAAGAGCTGGCAAGCGTAAAAGCCGCTGCAGCGTCAACCTTCCAAAAGGTCAGAGATTTCATTTTTGAATTGAGACCAATGATGCTGGACGATCTGGGCCTGTCGCCGACATTAAATCGGTATATTGAAGCATATAAGGAACAGAGTGGAATGGAGATTCGCCTGGTCTCTTCGGGGATGGAGCAACGCCTGGAAGCATATCTCGAAGTGATGATCTTCCGCGCGATCCAGGAACTCTTGGGGAACGCCGCCCGGCATAGCCAGGCCACCCAGGTCAAGGTCCAGATCGATGCATCGGAAACTGCCGTAAGGGTCAATGTTGAGGACAATGGACGGGGATTTGACGTCGAAAGCATAGATGAGAAAGGTGGGATGGGTTTGAAGGTGATCCGCGACCGGGTGGAAATGCTGGGAGGCAGGATTGATATCCACAGTGTAATTGGTAAGGGAACCTACATCCTTTTCCAGATTCCGGCCACGAAAACCGCAGTGTTTGCATAATTGTTAAGAATTAATCCATAATTCCTATTGCATTTATCATAAAAAGGGCTATAATATAATAAGCTTTGAAAACCCCAAAGCATCATAATTTGAAAGGAGAAAATGAAAATGTTATTCTCGCCGAAGGAAAAGGGTCAAGGAATGGTGGAGTATGCGTTGATCATTGTTTTGATCGCAATTGTAATCATTATCGTTCTCACCATTTTGGGAACCCAAATTTCAGCGGTCTTCAGCCAGATTTCTTCTGCATTGAAGTAATCAGCAGCACAAGAAGACCGGCTTCATAAAAGGGCTGTCTCGATATCGAGGCAGCTCTTTTATTTATATTTGGTTCTGAAGATGGATAGCTTCATCGGGGTTGATGTAAAAGTTGGACGGCATACATATTGCATCCAAAGGATTGGCCTTCGGTAAATTGAGCACAGGTGTAGCCCGTTAATTGGGTGAGTTATACAATGAAATTGCACACCGATTTGTGTAGCGGTAATTCAATAAATCAGGTAGACTTAACAAGAATAATAGCTGCTGTGCTTGACTTTTAGCACAAATGTCGTATGATTACAATATCAGCATCTCCGAATCATATCTATGGGAGGCTAAAATGCGTCGAGGTCGATTTATACTAGTACTGGCTTTGATCGTTCTGATTATCCTGGGGGCGGTTTATGTATTTACCAAGGTATTGAATCCAGAACCGGATGAGATTATCACCCAACCGGGAGGAGAGTCAACACCAGCGCCTACCCCAATCCCCGTTATGGATGTGGTCGTGGTTACACAACGGGTGGTGAGAGGCGAAGTTCTTGGTGAAGATAAATTGGCGATGGCGACTTATCAGGCAGATGTTGCCTGGCCGATCATGTTCACCTCGATCGACCAGGTTGTTGGTAAGATCGCCCGCTTCAGTATGGAACCGTACACCGTGGTCACCTCAGCTCTGGTAACCGATGTCGCTGATCGGGAACAGGGATCGGATGATGCGCTATTTATTGAGAGCGGCATGGTAGCAGTGTCGATCCCGGTAAGCCGGCTTTCCAGTATCTCTTATGCACCCGCACGTGGGGACAGGGTAAATGTCATTGTTACCCTGGCGCTCGTGGATATTGATCCGGATTTTCAATCCGCCCTTCCTAACCTGACCGGGAATGTAATTGCTCCCGGAGGTGGGGCCGTGGTTGGAGGATCTGTTGTTTCGGCTGCGGGGGGCGATAACACCCAGGCGTTTGAAACCCTGATGGCACAGCCATTTGCAGGGGCAACACAACTGGGCAGAGTGTATGAGGATACTCTCCTTGAGCAGATGTTTTACCTGCTGCCATCCGAAACACAGCGGCCGCGTCTGGTGAGTCAAACACTTATCCAGAATGTGATAGTGCTGCAGTTGGGTAATTTCCCCACACCTTATGAGAGAGCGTTGGCTGAGATGCCGGTCGAAGCTACACCGACACCCGATCCAGCAGCTCCGGAAGGACAGCCAGTCGAGGAGGAAGTAATTGCTCCACCCCCACCACCGGATGTAATTACTTTAATTGTTACACCCCAGGACGCGGTAACACTGAATTACTTGATCTTTAGCGGCGCCCAATTGACATTAGCGATGCGGAATCCTCAGGATACCAGCATTGTACCGACCGAAGCGGTGACTATGTCATTCTTGCTCGATCAGTATAATATCCCAGTCCCAGTTAAGTTGCCCTATGGCTTCCAGCCCGCAGTCTCGGAGCTCATTCAACCGGTATTAGAGAATGATGTGTTGCCAACACCGGAGCCCTAAACAATAACCGGGATGGAGTCGCGATGACAATTCAGGGTAAGATCCGGGTCATTATCGTTGATGATATTGCCGAGACCCGGGAGAACATTCGCAAATTATTACAATTTGAGAGCGATGTTGAGGTCGTAGGTACCGCGCGCACTGGACGTGATGCAATCGATCTATCCCGGGAAGTAAAGCCGGATGTTGTCTTGATGGATATCAACATGCCGGATATGGATGGTATTACTGCGACAGATGCCATCCGGCGAGCGTTGCCTTACGTTCAGATTGTTATTTTATCCGTGCAGAGCGATTCAAACTATATGCGCCGGGCGATGCAGGCTGGGGCGAGCGATTTCCTGACCAAACCTCCCACCATTGATGAGCTTAATTCTGCCATCCGCCGGGCGGGGTCAATGGCGCATGATGAGCGGGTAAAACTTGGGCAACCTGTTAGTTCTACCCCAGGACACCCAAATGTTGGCCTGATTGCCATGCCGATGGGTTCCATGGGGCGGGTAATCACAATCTACAGCCCTAAGGGGGGAACGGGTTGCACGACGCTGGTGACCAACCTGGCTATCAGCCTGGATAACGACGATACGACAGTACTTTTAGTCGATGGCAACCTTCAATTCGGTGATGTGGCTGTTTTCTTGAATGAGCAGTCCAAATACAGCGTGGTGGACCTGGCTACCCGGGCAGACGAATTGGACACCGATGTTGTAGAGAATGTGACCGTTAAGCACTCGCAATCCGGGGTCAAAGTATTGGCCGCACCAAACAAACCTGAGCAGGCAGACACAGTATCTGGAGAGCAATTTGGTAAAATGCTCCGCTATCTGAAAACTGTGTATTCGTATGTGATCGTCGACACTACATCGTCTCTACAGGAAATAACCCTGGCAGCGATTGACGCGGCTGATATTCTGGTTCTGGTTACAACTCAGGATATTCCCTCGATAAAGAGCTGCCGATTATTCCTGGATGTAGCGAATGCATTTGGGATGGACCGGAGCCGGATTGTTTTTGTGATGAACAAGTTTGACAAAAGGATAGGGATTACACCCGAAAAAGTAGGTGATAACCTGAAGCAAGAGATCCTTGCGGTAATTCCCTTTGAGGAAAGGGTGATTGTTTCGGTCAATAAGGGGATTCCGTTTCTGGTCGCGGATAAAACGAGACCCCTTTCGCGAGCGATATTATCTTTAGCGGAAGTAATCCGTAAAAGGGTTTTAGAGCAGGAGACGAAGATTGAACAGGTTAGCACGCTGCGCAAGATTGGTAAGCGGTAAAGTAATCGCAGTTATATAGGAGGTATGAGCAATGTCTCTACTAAAACGAATCGAACAGGGCGGGCAACAATCGCAATCCGAAAGCGGGTCGGGTGCAGTTAATATCCAGGCCAGGAGGGTTGTTCCGCCGGGTGTCGCGGCTCAAAAAGATACGTACTCTGATCTTAAAACCAGGGTACAGAACCGTCTGTTCGCAGAATTGGACCCCACAATGGATGTGACGCGGGTAAACGAAGTGCGAAGCACGATCCAGGAGTTGTTTGAGCAGGTATTGGCTGAGGAGAACATCGTATTATCGCGCCCAGAAAGGCAGCGGCTCTTTGAGCAGATCACTGCCGAGATAATCGGTTTTGGGCCACTGCAGCCCTTGTTGGATGATGACACAATCACCGAGGTAATGGTCAATGGAGCAAAGAACATTTATATTGAGCGTGCGGGAAAAATAAGCCGGGTCCCCGTTTCCTTTGAGAGCGACGAGCATGTGATGCGCATCATCGATCGTATTGTAGCCCCGCTGGGACGCCGGATTGATGAATCCAGCCCATATGTAGATGCCCGTCTCCCCGATGGTTCACGTGTGAATGCAATCATCCCGCCGATATCCTTGATTGGACCGGTGCTTACGGTGCGTAAGTTTTCCCGCAATCCAATTACGCTTGAACAGCTGATTTCTTTCGGTACCATTACGCCAGAGGCACTGCAATTTCTAAAAGCCTGTGTCGAATCCAGGCTGAATATGGTTATCTCGGGCGGTACCGGTTCTGGGAAAACCACCTTTCTGAATATCCTCTCGCAATATATCCCGGCAGACGAACGAATCGTTACCGTTGAAAATGCTGCCGAATTACAGTTGCGCCAGGAACACGTGGTAACGCTAGAATCACGCCCTCCAAATATTGAAGGTCGCGGTGAGGTAACCATCCGGCAATTGGTGATCAACTGCTTGCGCATGAGACCAGATCGGATCATCGTCGGTGAGATCCGCGATGAGGCAGCTCTGGATATGCTGCAGGCAATGAACACTGGTCACGACGGCTCGTTAACTACCTGCCACTCCAACAGCCCTCGGGATACCCTGGCGCGTGTGGAAACCATGGTGATGATGGCGGGGATGGAGCTGCCAATCAAGGCAATCCGCGAACAGGTAGCATCTGCCATCGACTTGATTGTGCACCAGGAACGTATGCGCGATGGGAGTCGAAGAATTGTCAATATTACTGAGGTCTCGGGGATGGAAGGTGAAATCATCACCATGACCGATATTTTTGTTTATGAGCAAACTGGCTATGAGGGCGGTAAAATCATTGGGAGGCTGCGCCCGACCGGACTGCGGCCTAAATTTATGGAGAAAATTGAAGCGACCGGAATTCATCTGCCACCTTCAATATTTGGTATTGGTGAACGCCGGAATAGGTATTAGTCTCGGTCTGCTCTAAGAGCTGAGGACGCTATGGACCCAACAAGTATTTTGATCATTGGCGGTGTGATCGCAGGCATCCTGTTAATTGTGGGGCTGATTGTTTCCGTGCGAGATGAACGATCGCTGGTTGACGAGCGATTGGAGTATCTTGAGGATGTGCGTGGTGCCAATAGTGGAAGCACAACCCCCGTTGCGGACTGGCTCAACTTGCAGGCAGGTAGGTATACCTGGGGACAACGCCTGGCTAGGTCATTGGCTCGCGCCGATATGAAGTTTAAAGTTGGCGAATTTGTTGTTCTGCTAATCGGTGCAACATTATTGGGAGCAGTGATTGGTTGGTATCTTGGTGGAGGGGCATCACTGCCTGAAGGTGCGACAACAGCCCAGCGATTAATGCGCATCCCGGCGATACCATTAGGGGCCGGGATGGGATTTGCGCTTCCGATCATTTACCTGCGCAGAGAGCAGGGCCGAAGGTTGGTAAAATTTGATAACCAATTGGCAGACATGTTGAACTTGATGGTAAACGGTTTGCGGGCAGGTTACTCCAATATGCAGGCGATGGAGGCTGTGAGCCGAGAGCTGCCGTCACCTATTTCCGATGAATTCCGGCGGGTGGTCCAGGAGATGCAGTTGGGGGTCTCTTTAGACACTGCACTGGAAAACCTGACCAGACGTATACCCAGTAATGACCTGGAATTGGTTGTTACCGCGACGAATGTACAACGCGAGGTTGGTGGCAACCTGGCTGAAATTCTTGACACCATCTCGCACACTATTCGCGAAAGGATTCGCATCAAAGGGGAAATCCGGGTGCTGACATCGCAGGTGATGTTGTCTGGCAGATTCCTTGCCCTGATGCCGGTGGCAGTGATTATAGGGATGTACTTCTTGAACAATGAATATATGATGCGATTCTTTAACGAGGAAACAAAAATGTTCGGCATTCCTGCATTGATCGCCGGGGCTGTGATGATTGTTATCGGTTACTTTACCATGAACCGTATCGCGAATATTAAAGTGTAGCCCGACTTGAGCGCGGAGAAATATATATGACCATTCTACCTTTGATCATAATCGTTCTGGTAATCATCATTGGGGCGGTACTTCTTGTCATTGTAGGCCTGCGGACTCCCCAGGGGGGTGATCCGCTCCAGGAACGTCTGGCTGAGTATGCGGCTCGTGGCGAAACAACCAGCCTGGAGGAGATCGAGTTGTCTCAGCCGTTCTACCAGCGGGTGGTTGTTCCGATCGCCAAGCGATTTGGTGAAGTAGTCGTGCGGTTCACACCCCAAAATTCAATCACCCAAATGGCAAAAAAGCTAGAACTAGCAGGAAACCCAGGTAATTTAGGCCCGGCTGTATTCTTCTCGCTACGCTTTTTAGGGCTACCCCTGGGCGCAATATTTCTCTATCTGGATTCTATGGCCGTGGAAGGCAGTTTTATGGATGGGAAAGGCTTAATCATCGGCATCCCGGCTTCGATCCTGGGTTTTTACTTGCCCGACCTGATACTCAAAAGTCGAATTGACAGACGCCAAACTGAGATCCGGAAAGCGATGCCCGACGCCTTAGATTTATTGACCATTTGTGTCGAAGCTGGAATGGGCTTTGACGGCGCCATGTCTAAATTATTTGAGAAGTGGGATACTGAACTTGGGCGTGCATTTGGTCGCGTGGTGCGTGAAATCCAGTTGGGGAAGCTCAGGCGGGAAGCTTTGCGCGACATGGCCGACCGATTGGGCGTCAGTGAAATGTCCAGTTTTGTCGCAGCTGTGATTCAAAGTGAGCAGTTAGGTGTTAGCTTGGCCCAGGTGTTACGCATCCAGGCAGATCAAATGCGTATCCGCAGGCGTCAGCTTGCTGAGGAGGAGGCTCATAAAGCACCGATTAAAATGCTACTTCCGATGGGTTTGTTCATTTTCCCAGCGCTGTGTATTGTTCTAATGACACCAGCTTTATTGATCTTACTCGAAACTGGCGGCGGTCCATTCTTTGGCGGGTAAAGAAAAAACACCAGTGACTTCCGATTTTTAACCGTTGATATCAGGAGTGCTATGCCAGGAAGCCTGGCTTATCGGGCGTATCATCTGATCTGGGTGGGATTGGATTGGTTATTTCCACCTGATTGTGGGGGATGTGGCAAGAAAGGAATACGCTGGTGCAGTGAATGTCTATCTAAAAGCCATGTGATTGGAAATCAATGCTGTGAAGTGTGTGGGGATGTCACCGTGCTAGCCGGTGTTTGCGCCCGATGTCAGGGGCAAATCCCTATTTACACACAAGCGCGTTCCTGGGCTATATACCAGGGACCAGTCCGGAATATGGTGCACCGGCTCAAATATAAAGGGGACCTAAGTTTAGGAGAGGCAATTGCGCCGCCATTGATTGAGGACCTGACCCGGATTGGGTGGTCAATCGAATTAGTAGCTCCGGTGCCGCTGAGTCTTGCCCGAATTGCAGAGCGTGGATATAATCAGGCGGCTTTGATTGCATTTCCTATTTCTATGGGATTAAAAGTACCTTACCAGGCAAAGCTATTGAGAAAAGTCCGCGACACCCGTTCCCAGGTCGGTTTATCATACGATGACCGGTTGGTGAATGTGGTGGATGCTTTTACTGTTGATGGACTAAAGGTACGTGGGAAGCGGGTGCTTTTGGTAGATGATGTTACAACTTCAGGCGCGACGCTTAATGAATGTGCCCGGGTGTTGAAAAGTGCCGGTGCAGATAAAGTGTATGGTTATACATTTGCCCGGGCGACGCATAACAGAACAGCTGCCCATTCTGAAATTGCGAAAGATGGCCTATAACGCACTGGATTGAAAAAATAACATTGTTCAGGAGGATACTATGGCACTAGAAATTCAAATTTTTGGAAGAAATATGGAAGTTTCCGACCGGCTTTTCGATTATGTTTCGAAAAAAGTGGCGAAGTTAGATCGTTATCTTGGCGATCTCGAAGAAGCTCGCGTAGAACTGGCTTTTGTCAAGTCTGCCCGTTCAGCAGCTGACCGGCAGGTAGCACAGGTGACCGTTCGCGGCAAGGGTTATCTGCTACGCTCAGAAGAGCGCTCAGATGATATTTTTGCCGCGGTAGATACCGCGCTGGATAAGATGCAGCGCCAGATGGAGAGATTTAAGGGGAAGCGACAGCGCGGCCGGGGTGATGGCAAAACCGCTGCCCAGGTCACGACGGAGAAACCTCTTATTGATGAGGTTGAGCGATTGCCAATTGTCCGCCGTAAGAAATTCTTACTCACCCCCATGGACGAGATGGAAGCTATTGAGCAGATGGCTAACCTCAGCCATGAAGATTTCTTTGTCTTTTTCAATCAGGCGACTAATTCGGTGAACGTTCTTTACCGCCGGCGCGAAGGGGATTACGGTCTCATCGAGACTGAAATCCGCTAACTTAATTTGGTTAACAACACCAGGTGGCGAAGGTTTGAGCCTTCGCCACTTGTATTCTCAAAATTAGAAAGAAAAAGATCGATGGATACACAAGACAACAATAATGATGATTTCATGGATGATCTTCGACCATCTTCGACGATGGATCTAGACGCAATTCAGCATGCAGTACGCACTATGTTGGTCGCATTTGGTGAGGATCCGGAGAGAAAGGGTCTTGCCCGTACTCCCGAGCGAGTAGCGCGTGCCTATACTGAACTGCTGGCTGGGTATATGGTTGATCCGAAGAGCATTTTGAATAATGCTTTATTCGATGTCTCTTATGATGAGATGGTGATCGTGAGGGATATTGAGTTTTATAGCATATGTGAGCATCACCTGCTTCCGTTCATGGGGCGAGCGCATGTCGCCTATCTGCCGAACGGTAAAGTGATCGGGCTTTCGAAGATTCCGCGCGTGGTGGATTTATTTGCCCGTCGCTTGCAAGTTCAAGAGCGGATGACCCGCCAGATTGCGGATTTCATAAACGAGGTATTACAGCCCAAAGGTGTGGCTGTGGTGGTTGAAGGCTTGCATTTATGCACCATGATGCGAGGAGTGAAGAAACACAACGCCCGCATGACCACCTCAGCTGTGCAGGGTTATTTTAGAACGAACCTCGCCACCCGGCAAGAATTTCTGGACAATATCTCACGCGGCACCGAGCCGATGCGTTTTTAAGCCTGAGCCTCTCCAGAATCAAAGCAAAGGTATTTCGAGCCTGTTTGGTCAGTGTCGTGAACGATCAATCTCGATGCCGACGGCTGCGGCAAAACGCGCTGCGCCAGGTTTTTCCACCCTGACAATCACCCGAGTCACACCCGGATACTCAAAACATAAGTTGGCGATATCCTCTGCCAGAGCTTCCACGGTGAAGCGCCTGGCAGTCTCTGTGTGCGCCATCACCCTTTTTACAATAGCACGATAGTTTATGCTCTGGGCAATGTCATCGCTCTGTCCCGCATGGCTGAGATTAATGAATAACTCCAGCGAAATTAAAATATCCTGTGGTTTTTCACGCTCGTCAGCATTTATCCCGATGATGCTGCGTACCAGGAGTTTATTTATATAGATTTTATCCATCATATGCTCCTGAAATCATAATTAGTTTCAATGCTGATGCAGGGTCCCATCGCCGGAGGGCTGGGCGGCATTCTCGATGGTGCTTGGCTGCTGAATCCGATGTGAGATCAACCGTAGGGTCAATGCCAGGATCAGCCAGGCGGTTACCTGTGCGCTTCTCAGTCCGCCGCTGATGAGCATGCTGCCACCACGGAACGCCTCGAGAAAAAGACGGCAGGCAGCGGATGCGGCGATCACTGTTAATGCATACCGTCCCGGCGTATTAAAATGGACGCGCCAGCTGCCTGGCCATAAGATTGCCAATACCAATCCGGCGGCAACCAATTCGTAGATCTGGGTTGGATGCCGCCATTCCCCAAACAGGTAGATCGCCCAGGGCAGGTTCGAAGGCGCTCCATAACCGTTACCTGAGGCCAGATTTGACAGGTTAAGCGCGATCATCAGCACAGCCAGGATTGGTGTCAATGCATCGAAGAGCGACCAGGGATTGAATTTATACCGGCGGATGAAATAACCTGTGACCAACCCGGCACCCAGGATAGCTCCCCAAGGATCCAATAAATCTGGATTAAGGGAGATTGTTCCACCAGGGTTGAGTGTGAACGCGGAAATGTTACGCATCACGTAAACCAACCGCGCCGACAACACTGCTGCGACCAGTGCAGTAAATGTAATTGTATACACCTGGTTGGGAGCCACACTGTGGCGCTGAGAATACTTTTCAGCCAGGGATAACCCCAACCAGAGTCCAAGCAGCAGAAGTAGACCGGGTAATTGGATCGCCAGTGGGCCAATCTGGAGGATAGGCAGCATTAGGGGGATTCCATGAGAATTTTACTGGCATGGATGTCAAGCAGCGCTGCTGACATTGGTCCTCCGATGACGACCGCACGAATGATCCCAGCGCGATCGATGAAATAGGTGCTGGGCAGGGCGGATATCGCATAAAGTTCCTGAACTGTACCAGAGCTGTCATAGAGAATTTGGAATGCCAGGTTCATATTCGCTGTAAATTCTTGTGCCTGGGTAAGGCTATCCTGGTTGGCGGCATTCACGCCTAGAACAACCAGGCCGCGGTCCTGGTATGCCTGGTGTATGGCCTGGATGGCGGGCATTTCAGCCCGGCAGGGGGGACACCAGCTGGCCCAGAAATTTAGAATCACTGCCTGTCCGCGCAGATCTGACAGACGCAGGTTTTCACCGCTCGAGGGTGAAAGCTCGAAATCCGGTGCAAGAAAGCCTTCATAGGGCTGAGAGATCAGTCTTCCTGTGGAGTTGTTGGCGTCGACGCGGCTGGCGAAAATCCAGATCATCCCCAGGCTGAGGATGATTAGCATCAACCAATGATAGTGTTTTCCTGCTGAATGCATGAATGCTTTCATGGGATATGCCGGGTATCGTCACGAGCATTATAAACGCGAATTGGGTAAAAAGAGAGCGGGTACGCTTCAATGCATACCCGCTCGTCTATTTATCGTCCCATGTTTTATTGACTAAGGGGTGGTAGTGTTGGCACGGTAGGTACTCGGTCAGTCCAGATATCAAATACCTGAACATCGCGTTGATCACGCTGTTGATCCAACCAGATTTCAAAGGCACTCGAGCGAGCCTGGTTTAACTCATCATCGGTAAGCTGGCGAACTTCATGACCAAGCACCTGGATGATTTCCCAACCCAGGGTGGTTTGAATTGGTGCGCTGGTCTGACCAATATTCAAGTTAAAGGCGACCTTCTCTAATTCAGTCTCTTGTGTGCCAAAGCCGAACCAGCCCATGTCACCACCATTCGCGTTGGTGTTCGTATCCAGGGAGAGTTCTAGTGCCAGGGCAGCAAAATCCTCTTTATTGTCAAGGCGGGTCAGCACGGTTTGTGCAGTTTCTTCATCAGCAACTACGATACGACGTGCCCATACCTGTTCTTGAGATTCGGCGACATCAGCTGTGATGATCTCGTAAACAGCATCCTGGTACAGCCGCATCTCAATGATCCAACGCAGGTCGGCAGCCGATATTCCTACTTCGCTATCAAGATAATCGATGTAGTTGGCGTAGTTCGCTTTGTAAGCATCCTGAGTATATTCGGTTGCTGTCGGCAAGGGCTCGCTGGTCGGGGTTGGTCCAGAAGCTGTCGCGGTGGGAGCCTGGGTAGCTGTCGGTTCCAGGGTAGCCGTGGGCGTGACTGTGAGGGTCTCCGTGATAACTGCTGTGGGAACCAGCGTAGCTGTGGCTGTGGGAGGCACCAATGTCATCTGCAGGGGTGAGAGGGTTGATGTGGGCAGGATTTCACGGGTTGGTGCTAAGGTCGGGGTTCCGGCGGGGGAATACCCGAAGAATTCCTCTACTGCGCGATCTATTTCTTCCTCAGATATGGCTATATCATTCTCATCCGCATATTGTTTGACCAGAGAGAAGTCGATCACCTGATCCAGTGCTTCCTGACCTAATGTCGTCGGCTCGAGCTGATAATTGAACTGCGACCAATATTGGGCCAGATATGTTTGTGTTTCTTCCGTCGAAGTGCTGAACATCGACAAATATGATGCGTAGGTAGCGTATTGTTGGATGTACTGGAAACGCAGGTAGCTGGCGTACGATTGGAATTCATGGGTGGTGATTGCATCATCTCCGACACGCGCGACTGGCTGCCGGGGCTCGATGATATATTGTTGGATAGAACCGTACGACAGCAAACCGACCACAACAATGATTATTGCGATGCTAGCGCCGAGGATGATGCGGTTCTGTCTTCGCTCACGTTCAACGCGGGCGAGGTGTTTTTTCGAAACGATTTGGGTTTGTGATCCTTTTGCCATTATGTGACCTATACTTGCGATTATTTACGTACCTTGGCGAGGTCAGTCACGAAGGCACATGAATAAGGTATTTTTGACCTAGCGGGGAACATCCCCGGTGTAGGGGAGCAATGCCAGATGACGGGCGCGCTTAATCGCCCGGGTAAGCTCTCGCTGATGCTTGGCGCACGTGCCTGATTGCCGGCGAGGGCGGATCTTCCCACTTTCGGTGACGAAGCGGCGCAGCTGTTCAGCTTGCTTGTAGTCAATTTTTACCGAGTGATCGGTGCAAAACAGGCAGACGCGGGGCTGGGCATAAAATCGACGCTGCCCTCCGCGTGCATCAGTTGTGTTGTCATTCATATCCATATCGTTCTTTACTCCTACCTTCGATTGCCTTTCCTGATGGATCCTACCACATCAGGTTAGAATGGAAATTCATCCTCTTCAATTGTGTCGGTTTCAGAGGAGTTGATTTCGCTTGCTTCGCGGCGCTCACCCAGAATGATCATCTCGTTGGCAACAATCTCCACAGAGGTATGCTTGTTGCCTTCTGCGTCATCCCAATGCCGGGTTTGCAGGCGACCTTCAATGTAAACCTGCTGTCCTTTGACTGAGGTGTTGTTTGCAAATCTCAGCCAGGCTGCTCCAGGCAACCACATTGAACCACTCTGTCTCGATGCGTTTTTCACCCTCTGAGGTGTTCCAGGTGCGACTGGTCGCAACACTGAAGGTTGTAACTGGCCGTCCGGAAGGGGTATAGCGCATTTCGGGATCTCGACCGAGGTTGCCGATGATCATAACTCTATTTAGACCGCGACTCATTTCGATCTCCTTTGCTGACCGTTTATTCAACGTAACTGATCAGGAACCGCATCACTGGTTCAAGGAAACGCAGGTTGCGTTCCAGGGTGACGGTAAATGCAGGGTCAATCTGGATTTTCAGCATGACGTATTGGCCTTCATTCTGTTTGCGGATTAGATAAGCCAATTTACGTTTGCCCCAGATGTCCGTCTTGGTAACGATGCCACCGGATTGTCGGTGATCCAGCTCTTTACCTTTTCGACAACGTCTTTCAATGCATTGTCGTCCAGATCGGTCTGGACAATAAATACCAGTTCATATTCGCGCATAGGGAATTCCTCCTTTCCTCGGGATTGCCCCTATACCGGGCCAGGCGACCTGACAGGGGCGGAAAGTATGCCATGCGTTGCATGGCTGCTAACACAGGCAGTCATTTTAGCACAAAGCCTTTGATTTGCAAAGGACGGATTTGAGTTTACCCGGCTTATCAATTGCTCTAACCGGCATGTTGGTCATCCCATTGCCAGCTATCAGGCAACCGGGGTAGTCTCCGGAGGACGGTGTTTCAGGGCTGCCAGACTGACCAATCGTTTCGATGGCTCGTCCCACAGGCGTAGATTTAGTGATTTCAGGCTGGCGAGAAGGGTAAGCGGTTTGATGCGTTGAAACAGTTCATTGCTCCGGTAGCAGGCCTCTAAGTTGTAATTTGGTATCCGCGGGTTAAAGATGGTGAATGTGGTGGAAGCCGATATTCCCGGTGAACCATTGCAGCACGCGGTGGAAGTTTATAAAATGAGCTACCTTTCAAGCCAGCGTTGGCAAAATCCCAATTGGTGTGCCGGGTCCAATAGGAACCTTCATAATTATGCTGCACATAGAACAACCAGACGCCGGCTGTTGTCCCAAATGTGATGATCGGCAGATGCACCAGCAGATATTCCTTCCAGCCCATGAAATATACCAGAATAGATATCAAAGCAAGCAGCGCCAGGTTGGTAATGATCACACTCATTCGTTCGCGCTTTCCGGTGTTTTTCAATGCAAAGCGGTGGGAGATCAGGAATATAAATATTGGTCCAATGGTGAACATCACCAGGGGATGGCGGAACAGACGGTAGCCGAGTTTCTTAACCGGCGGCAGGGACAGGTATTCATCAACGGTGAGCGTCATCACATCGCCTACGCCGCGCCGGTCAAGATCGCCTGCTGTGGCATGATGAATGGCGTGATCGTGCTGCCAGCGTTCGTATGGCGTAAAGGTCAGGATGCCGGTGATGGTTCCTACGATGCGGTTGGCGCGCTTGGATTTGAAAAATGATCCATGGCAGCAATCATGAAAGATGATAAATGTACGCACCAGGAAACCCGCTGCCGGAATGGCGAGTGCCAGTGTCAGCCAGTAGGAGATCCTCAGGCTGAGATACATCAAGGCAAACAGCAGGATCAATGCTCCCACACTGTTGAATATTTGCCAAATACTCCGGCGTAAATCGGCATGTTGATATGGCAGTGTGGCGATTTTCCACTCGGGGGATGTCTTTCCTGTGACCATGGGTTCAATCCTGGCAAAGCGGGTCCTGTATCGGGTGTGGATTTCGGCAATTGAATTATACAGCAGATAGTGTTTGCCAGGCGAGATGGATCCAGATACTATTAATTTGCCTCCCTGGTGTTATAATGATAACACTTATCAATAGCAAGAGAATTTCAGTATTTGTGGAGGCAACATGGGATATTCCCAAGTCGATCAATGGTTGGAGGTGCTGCAGAGCAGCGGCCACCGCTTGACTGGACCCCGCTATATCGTGGCGGAGATCCTGGCACAATCCGAAAGGGCGCTCAGCCCACAGGAAGTTTACGAGCAGGCGCGCCAGCATTATCCAACCCTGGGATTGGTCAGTGTCTACCGAACGGTGGAAAAGCTGGAGGCGCTGGGATTGATCCAGCGGGTGCACCAGCCTGATAAATGCCAGGCATATATCGCCGCGTTTTCGGGGCATGAGCATTTGCTAGTTTGCAGCGCGTGTGGGTTGGTTGAGTTCTTTAAAGGCGATGATCTGGCTCCGCTGGTTCAGCGTGTGGAGCAGGAGAGTGGTTATCTGGTTGAAGATCATTGGCTGCAATTCTTTGGCTTGTGCCGGCAGTGCCAGGCAGCGAGAGCAATAAAATGAACAAGGATTATCGGATGAATAAATTTACTAGAAAATTCCTGTATTTACTGATTTCCTTACCTTTTATGCTTGGCGCATGCAGCCAGCAATCTACCGCGGAAGGAAACGACCGGATCCAGCTCATGGCAACCACATCTGTGGTTGGAGATATTGTTCGCCAGGTTGGAGGCGAATACGTGGCGGTAGAGATCCTGCTGCCTCTGGGCACCGACCCTCATTCTTTCACCCCTACGCCCAATGACATTTCCCGTTTGGCTGAAGCGAAGCTCGTTTTCATCAACGGAGCTGGCCTGGAGGAATTTATTACTCCGATGATAGAAAGCGCCGGGGTTGATGTTCGTCTGATCGACTTGAGTGCAACGCTCCCATTGCGCAGCATGCAGGGAGAAGATATAGAAGAGGGCCATGGTGACGATCCACACACCTGGATGGATCCGAACAATGTGATCGTTTGGACCCAGGTAGTGGCGGAAGCATTGGCGCAAGCAGATCCTGCGCATCTGGCTGATTATCAGGCGAATGCCGAACTGCTGCAGGCGGAATTGGTGGACCTTGACCGTTGGGTGCGAGAGCAGGTGGATCAGATCCCCGTTGCACAACGCCAACTGGTCACCGACCATCTTGTTTTTGGCTATTTTGCCGATCGCTACGGCTTCCAGCAGGTTGGTGCGATCATATCTAGTTTTAGCACCTTATCTGAACCATCGGCGCAGGAACTGGCACAGTTAGAGGAAGCCATCGTCCAACTGAAAGTCCCCGCCTTGTTTGTGGGCAGGGCGGCGAACCAGAATCTGGCAGAGCGGATAGCAGAAGATACCGGTATACGGGTGATCCCACTCTATACACATTCGTTATCTCCGACCGGTGGAGAAGCCGAACATTACCAGGATTTCATCCGTTACAACGTGAATGCCATTGTTGCCGGATTAAAGTAGTTGGTCCCGCGAAAGGGTAAGAGCATGAAAAGGTCAATTCACCAACCGAGTTATATGGTGCACCGCTTCTCTGCTCATGAGAGAGCAACCCCCGCGCTGATGATTTCTGGGTTGAGCTACCGCTTTAATAGCCATGACGCATTGGATGCGGTTAGTTTTGAGGTTAACCTGGGAGAAAGATTGGCGGTGGTGGGGCCTAATGGCGCCGGGAAAAGCACCCTGTTCAAGATTGTTGCCGGGGTGCTCAAACCCAGCCAGGGCACGGTATCAGTCTATGGGCACGAGCCCAGCGGTCACATCTGCATTGCCTACGTGCCGCAACGCAGCCAGGTGGATTGGAATTTCCCGGTCAGCGTTGCGGATGTAGTGATGATGGGGCGAATCAGCAAGCTGGGGCCATTGCGCTGGCCGCGCCGCCATGATTGGCATATTGTCCACCAGGCTCTGCGCGAGGTGGGTATGTTCAACCTGGTGGATAGCGGGATCGGTGAACTTTCCGGAGGGCAGCAGCAACGAGTGTTCATTGCTCGGGCCCTGGCTCAAGAAGCGGAGCTTATCTTGATGGACGAACCCTTGACCGGGCTTGACCAGGCGACCCAGGACGATCTGTTCCAAATTCTGGATGCGCTGCGTGAGCGGAAGGTAACCGTAATGGTCGCATTGCACGATCTTAAGATGGCGGCAGAACGTTTTAACCGGGTTCTGCTGCTCAACAGAAAATTGATTGGCCTTGGCACGGCAGAGCAGGTGCTCACCCCCGCCCATCTGCAGGAAGCATATGGCGGGCACCTGCGCCTGGTGCCTACCACAGATGGGATGTTGGTGTTGGAAGATACCTGCTGTGATGAGGGAGGACACACCCATGCTTGATTTTATTGTCGAACCCTTGCAGTATGCCTTCATGGTGAGAGCGCTGGCGGGCGCGGTGATGGTGGGTGTGGTGTGTGCCGTGGTGGGCACTTATGTTGTCTTGCGCGGCATGGCATTCTTTGGGGATGCCCTGGCGCACTCCATCCTGCCTGGGGTGGCAGTAGGCTATCTGGTTGGTGGTGGTGCGCGTGAGCCGCTGTTCTGGGGCGCATTAATTGCTGCGGTAATCAGCGCTCTTGGGATCGGGGCAATCAGCCGTGGGACAAAGATCAAGGAGGACACTGCCATTGGCATTATCTTTGCCGGGATGTTCGCCTTGGGGATTGCCCTGATCTCAACGGTGCGCAACTACTCAGTCGATCTGTCGCACTTCCTCTTCGGGGATGTGCTCAGCGTACGCGCAGCAGATCTGTGGCTGGTGGGAATCTTCGGGGGGATGATCCTGTTGGTGGTATTGGCTTTTTATAAGGAGTTCCTTGTATTATCCTTTGATCCGATCCTGGCAACCACCCTGCGTTTGCCGGCGCGATCTTTAGAATATTTGTTAATGCTGCTCATCGCCGTTGCAATCGTTGTATCCCTGCAAACCGTGGGTGTGGCGTTGATGGTGGCAATGCTGATCACGCCGGCGGCCTCGGCCTATTTGCTAACCCGCCGGCTGCCGGTGATGATGCTGCTGGCAGCCGTGTTCGCTGCCCTGGCAGGCGTGGTGGGCTTGTATCTAAGCTATTATTTGAACATCGCCTCTGGGGCTGCCATTGTGCTGGCGGCGACATTTATTTTTGGCTGCGCTTGGATCTGGCAAGCTATTAAGTCAAATTGAGATTGAAGTATATGCCTGTGAAGTTCTTGGTCACGCATCTGCGTTAGTCGCCTCTCTTCAGGCGAAGCTGGTAAAAGACACTTTTGAATATTCAATTCCTGTCCAATTACCTGGACAGCCTGCTGGTCTATATCGGCTCCAGGTAGTCATAAAATATGGCAAACTATTGGATTATCTGAATGGACCAGTGATCCTGGTAGAATAAATCTCAGGAATCCCCCAAATAATGAGCCCGTTGACGAAGCGAGTTCTATTTATTTCCATTGCACATGAACTATGTTATTCGCATCCGAATGTCATCATCCTCATACGATGAATGACAGCCAATCAATTTAAAAAAGCGCCAATTATCCTTTATAATTATTCCAGATAGTATCCGCTGAAAGAAGGTTACCTTGTTTGGTGTGATTTACAGAGCAGGAACCTGTCCCGCCTCATTATATTGTTATATTCAAGACCAGGTCGCGAAAAGGGGCTGTAAAGATTTGCGCATCAGGTAGCTGTATGGATCAGAACGATAGCGACTCTCCTTATACACCCCATCTGCCACCCACGACAGCAGCCGAGCGGGAGGCAGTCTACGCGGCTACTCAGGATGCGATAAAAACGCGCAATATGAAGCAGGCGCACCAGCTGCTGCTCAAGATGATCCAGGTGGATGGCAGCAATCCGGAGCTCTGGCTGCTCCTGGCGTGGACGTCACCTACGCAGCGTGAAGCTGGCGTGTATTTTGAGCATTTGCTCCAGATCCAGCCGGATTACCCGTTGGCGATTTGTGGGGTTGCCTGGAGTGGAATTGAATGGTCAACCGGGGATGGCGGCCAATATGCCGAAGGCCAGACCGGAGAGTTAACCACGACAACAGATGCCCTGGGAAAAAAATCTCTCACTCGCCAGACCGGTGAATTTGCTTCATCGATTGCATCCTTCGTCAGCAACCCCCTGAAACATAAGAACGGTGAGATAAAGCCACCAGCAAGAGTGGCGGATAATCCTCCACGGGTTCAGCGGGCCGCGGATATGGCCTCGCCGGTTGCCTTGCGGGGTGATTCAGCTCAAACCAGACAGAAAGGTGATTTTACTCCACCGGCTACGTCCCAGGAAATTGAAACTCACCCTGGCTGGGCGGCTGAACTCAATCCACCGGTGGTGGCAACCGAGGGTCAGCCAGCGCCTCACAAACAGGCTGAATGGCTTGAGCCTGCTGGCTGGGCTGTGGAAAGTGGGACTCCAGATTACCCCTTCCTGGACGATAGCGGGTCTGCTGCCCGGCCACGCGGCAAACCTCTGGCAGCAGGACTAAGCGGTATTGGTATTGCTGTATTTCTGGGTTTATATCTGCTGGGGATTACCAGCGCTGAGTTAGTCACCACATACCGCAGTCATCTCCTGGGGCAGGCATACCATGGCGTGCTGTTGATCCTGATTCTGTTATTCGCCATATTCAACTCGGGCTCAAAACATAGGACGCTGCTGATGGCACTGGGGTTGGCGCCGCTGATCCGTTTGATTAGCCTATCCATGCCACAGTTGAACATCAATTACGTAGGTGGTTATGTTCTCACTGGCATCGTCCTGCTGATCGCCGCGTTGGTGGTGTACCACCTGGCTGGATATAAACCGGTCCAAATTGGCCTGGCATTCGGGAAGTATCGGCCGTTGCAGCTTGTGATTGGGGTGGCGGGCTTGGGATTGGGTTTAATCGAATACCTTATCTTACGCCCGGAACCGCTGGTGAGCAGTTTTCGCCTGCAGAGCATTTTGCTGCCGGCGTTGGTTTTGTTCATTTTTCCCGCTTTCATAGAGGAACTCATCTTTCGCGGTCTGTTGCAGCGTGCCTCAGCCGGTATTTACAAAAAAGCTGGACTTATTTATATCTCCTTATTATTTTCGGTGCTGCACATCGGTTATAAATCATGGCTCGACCTGATCTTTGTGTTCCTTGTTGGATTGGTCTTCAGCCTGGTGGTGGAAAAGACTCGCTCCTTGATTGGGGTGACCCTGGCGCATGGCCTGGCGGTCATCAGCCTGTTCCTGGTTTTTCCCTTCCTGCTGGCTGGTTGGCTGCAGAACCTTGAACTTCTGCCAGCACCAATGGCTCAGGTGAGCGGCCCGGCGATCTGGTCAGCTCCCGGCAGTCTGATCTCCCGTCCCCCGGAGATCATTACCTCACCCACCAGCACGGCAACCATGCATTTTGCGACTACTAAACCGCCGATCCTAGTTCCCTCGTTCACCCCATCTCCATTCACCACACTGACGGCGACCTGGACGACTACTCCCACGCCCACAATTACTGCAACTGTGACCCGTTTCCCAACGTTCAGCCCCAATGCCACACAGACCAGCACCAGAGCGCCAACCAGCAGGGATACTCTTACACCAACCCCGACAAGTACTCGTACGCCAACTGCGATATTCACACCCACCGTGACCGATTTGCCGACATCAACCCCAACCAGGACGCCTTATCTGTCACCCACACCTACCTATACCGACACGCCTATTCCGACAGATGTTTTACCTGGAGAGTTCACCGAGACACCCACGCCAACACCGTGAGCTCAACACAGTTCCATTAAGTGATTATCTGTGTCACAAATTCATAGTAACGATTTCAATAGTTGGATCTGGTTGCTAAATCTGGATTGTCCTCCAACGATTTTATGAGAGCCATGAATATTCACTATTCACCTGTTTCTCTTGACAAAGTAAACAAAAAATAGGATAATTTTTAGTGACCAATTTCTAAAACAAAAATATTTCATCGTCCAGGGCGTAGAAACGCCTAAAAATTTTTTTCCATCAGAGTGAAACGTTTCACTTTCCAGATCTTTCAATAATTCGCCGCACAGAAAAGAATAAACCGGGCACTGACAGCACCTATTACGCGAGAGGGACCTTTGACCAAGAAATTTGAAAATGCCTATGGTTATTTTTCTGAAGATGGAAGAGAATATGTTATCACGACTCCGCTAACACCCCGACCGTGGGGGAACATCATTAGCAACGGGGATTACGGCATGATGATTTCCCAGACCGGCTCGGGTTACAGCTGGCGGGGAAATGCCGGGCAAAATCGGATCACCCGTTCGTTTCAAGATCTGGTCAAGGACAATTGGGGAAAGTATTTTTATATCCGCGACTTGAAGAGAAATGTTTTCTGGTCAGCCGCTTATAAGCCGGTGATGCACCCGTATCAGTCTTACACCGTTATACACGGAATTGGTTATACCAAATTCATCCAGCAAGTTGAAGAAATTGAAAGCGAGCTGACTGTTTTTGTTGCCGCCAAAGATCCAGTGGAGGTTTTCCAGCTCAAGCTTACCAATCACAGCCCTGAGCAGCGTGCGTTGGATATCACATCCTACGCGGAGTGGCTTTTGGGGTTTGCACCTGACGAACACCGCGAATTTCATAAGCTGTTTATCGAGACCTTTGTTGATCCTGCCGCCAACACCGTATACGCTCGCAAGTGTTTATGGGGGTTCCCCGACCATCTGGGCAGGCATAACAACACCGAATGGCCCTATACCGCTTTCATGGCGGTCAGCGAGCCATTGAAGTCGTTCGATTGCGATAAAGAATCGTTCATCGGTCTGTATAACAATGACGATAAACCCAAAGCAATGTCGGATCGCATGCTGGCGGGTCGCAAGGGGAGATTTACCGATGCCATTGCCGCCTTACAGGTTGAGCTGAATCTCCAGCCCGGTCAATCCAAAACCGTGGTATTCACCCTGGGTGCTGCCGAGGATGGCAAAGAAGGTTTCACGGCGTTAGTGCAGCGCTATACAAGGGTTGATAATAGTCAGCAAGCACTACAGGAAGTAAAGCACTTCTGGTCGCGTTTTATCGATCGTGAATGGGTCGAGACACCGGATGAAGCGTTAAACTTCATGACCAACATCTGGTTGAAATATCAATCCATCTCCTGCCGTTTGTGGGGTAAATCCGCCTTCTACCAGGTATCGGCTGGATATGGCTTTCGTGATCAGTTGCAAGACAGCCAGATTTTCCTGGTGAGCGAACCGGAATACGCCCGAAAACAGCTGCTGCTGCATGCCGCGCAGCAATTTATTGAGGGAGATGTTAAACATTGGTGGTTTACCATCAAAGAATGGGGTCCGCGCTCTAACTGTTCAGATGATTTGCTATGGATGCCATTCATCCTCGATGCTTATCTCAAAGAAACGGACGACCTTGAGATTTTGGATGAAACGATCCCATACCAGAACGGTCCTGCGGACACCTTGTATGGTCATTGCAAACGGGCCATCGAAAGATCGTTTTCCCGCTTTTCCCCCCGTGGGATTCCTCTGATGGGCGACCATGATTGGAATGATGGCTTGAGTGCGGTCGGAACGCTGCTCAAAGGAGAAAGCTTTTGGGTGGCTGAGTTCCTGTATATGCTGCTGGGTAATTTCATCCCGCTTGCCAGTATGCGCGGCGATGATGCCTTTGCGAAACGGTGCGCTATCGTGCGCCAAAACCTGAAAGAGGCGCTGAATCGCTATGGCTGGGATGGTGAGTGGTACTTGCAGGCAACCACGGACGATGGTTTGCTGTTGGGATCAAAAGAGAATGATGAAGGCAAGATCTTCTTGATGCCCAACAACTGGGCGGTGATCAGCGGTATTGCCGATCAGGATCGAGCGCAGATCGCCATGGAAGCGGTAACCAAATATCTATTGAAGGATTATGGAACACTGTTAAATTACCCCGCCTTTACCACACCCAGACCGGATGTCGGCTATGTTACCCGCTATGCACCGGGATTACGGGAAAATGGCGGAGTTTATACCCATGCGGCGACCTGGTCAGTTTGGGCCTATACCCTCATCGGTCAGCCTGAAAAAGCTTATGAAGCATATCGCAAGATTTGCCCGCCAAATCGCAGCGTGGACATTGACACCTATAAAGCCGAACCTTATGTAACCCCCGGAAATATTGACGGTCCATTGTCTGAATTCTATGGTCGGGGTGGATGGACATGGTATACAGGTTCTTCGCAATGGCTTCACCGGGTGGCAACGCATTGGATCCTGGGGATCCGACCCCAGCAGGATGGCTTATTGGTCAATCCTTCGATCCCCTCGGATTGGCCTGGGTATAAAGTAACCCGTAAATTCCGCAACGCAATCTATCATATTAACGTTAAAAATCCCACCGGGGTCAGTCAAGGGGTGAAATCTATGACCGTGGATGGGGTAGCTCAGCAGGGTAGTCTAATCCCGGTGTTTAATGATGGTCAGGAGCATAGCGTAGAGATCATCATGGGAATTTAATAAATAAATGTCTAACGGAAGATATAAGACTGACAGTGGAAGGAGGTGGTTGTTGTATAGATATTGGCTGGAAAAACGTACGATTAGTTAAATTGAAAATTAACACCAAAAAAAGAGGAGAAAAAAATGAAAACCTATTCAAAACTGATCACGCTATTAGTCGCTTTAATGCTCGTTTTTAGCATGGTCGGATGTAAAGCAGAACCCACGGCAACAGAAACAGAAGTGGCAGAAGTTGTCGCCACCGAGGAACCCGAAGTAGTAGCCACCGAAGAACCGGAAGTGGTCGCCACGGAAGAACCAGTCGTAACCGAAGAACCCGTGGTCACCGAGGAACCCGCTCCCGAGCCGGTCACTCTCAGATATGCCAACTGGAACCTGGGGACTGAAGAAGAAAACAATATTCAGCGCCAGCTTGTCCAGGCGTACATGGACTTAAATCCGCATGTGACCATTGAGTTTGTGGATATGTCCGGCGAAGGTGGATGGGATGCAATCCTGACTGCTTACGCAGCCAAGGGAGAGCTGCCGGATGTCTTTATGGCGAACAACGTGCCTCTATATGTTCAAAACGGCTGGTTGGCTGACCTGTCTGAGTTTACAGCCGGTGATGCGGATTGGGTGGATGTTCCCCAGGCATTGAAGGATTCGTTTACATACTCCGATAAAGTCCTTGGTCTGCCGGCAGCCCAATTTGTCATGGGCTATTTCGTAAATATGGATCTGTATGAGGCCGCCAACCTGGATGCGCCGCAGTACGGTTTCACCATTGAAGAGTTCCGCGATGCTGTAGAATCCTTGAATGACATCCCCAATGGCGTTCTCGGGTTGGATGAACAAGAATTCGTGATGGGGTGGTACTCGAATGCTATCGACCCCAGCCTGAAGTGGTTCAGCTTCGATGGAGCCCATATGAATTACAACTCAGCCGCCTTCAAGGAAGCCGTTTCTGTAACGGGTGAGCTGAAGCCCTATACCTGGCAAGGTTTAACTGACGAGCAAAAAACCAACTTTATCTCGACCGGACCTTGGGAACTGTTCTTGAACCAGGAAGTAGGAATTCGTTGGGATGCCTCCTGGTCCGTACCGAGCTATGTCCAAAGTGCAACCTTCAACTGGGACTTCATCGGTTTCCCGGGTGGCAACCAGGCGATCGTGTTTGACGTGATGGTTGTTTCCGCCACCGCTACCGACCAGCAAGAAGCCTATAACTTCGCCAAGTGGATGACCTTCTCCAGTGAAGCTTATATTGTCGAAGCTGACCTGGCGCGCGCTTTAGGCTCTGCACCCAAGATGCCGGTCTCGGTCAATGATGCCTCGATTGCATTGTATACTGAATTCGTCAATACACCGGGCATCCTTACTGCCCTGGAAAATTTGGACAACAGTGTGATCGAATCCCTGGCCAAGATCATCCCAGGCTATATCAACGCCCGCTGGGAAGGTAAACCGGGTATTGACGTCGGTGAAGACCTGGACGTGAACATGTGGTATATGTTCAACTTCGCCAATGAAGGGCGATACCAATACACGGACTACTCAGCACGCCTGGAGGAGTTCGCCAACCAAATCCTGGATGATGCGGCTGCTGCGCTGAATCCATAAAGTTATAAAAAGAAGGGCGTTGTAGAACTTTACAACGCCCTTCTCCTACATTAGATACATCTGGTAAAAATATCTTATGCCATCATCCACGATCAGGTTTCTCAGGGTAATCATTTCAATCGTTCTCTTAATAACGATTGTTCCCATACCAGCGTGTGCAACGCAGGTTGGCGTTAATTATTCGGCATATTCCGACCAGGATGGTCACCAGCCCGATCTTGTTGGTGGCGAAGATGTGATTGAGTTTCGGGCAGATGCATTTGGGTTGCCGCTCAGCTATAACGAAGCTTCTGCCTTGTACGCCAAGCCGAGTGTCTTCCTCTCCCCAGACGACCGGGTCAGCTTTACTGTCTCGATCGCGGAAGATGGATACTACAACTTATTCTTTGATATGGCTGCGACCGAGTCCTTCATCAGCCCTCCGGAAGGCGAATTATTGATCGATGGCGAATACCCATCCACCGATGCCCGGCGAATTGTGTTCCCGATCTATTACCAAAACAGCCTGGATGCGTTCCCCCTGGACAGGTATGGCAATGATGCTTTGATCCGGCAAGAAAGGTTGATCCGCTGGTTAAAAGTTGCCCTGCGTGATGCTAATTTCAGTCAGGAATATCCCTGGCAGCTATATTTGACTGCTGGCGAACATACCTTTGAGTTCATGCTGACCGAAGAGCACATGTTGTTGGGGAGTATTTACTTTGTGCCTTTCACGAAATATATTAATTACAGCCAGTATCTTGAGGCCAATCAGGCTGCTGATTCTTCGGGAGTATTGATCGAGATTGAAGCAGAATTCCCGGCGTATAAAAATGATACCTCCATCCGTCCCATCAATAGCCGCAGCCTGGAGGTCACGCCATATGATACCTACCGGTTGCTGTTGAACACAATCGGCGGCGATTCCTGGCAGCGCAGTGGGAGTACTGTATATTATGAGTTTATCGTGCCGGAAGATGGAATGTATTTTATTACCTTGCGCGCCTTGCAGAATTTTCGCGATAATTTTACCGTTTTCAGAAGGATCACGATAAATGATGCTGTTTTATTTGAGGAATTTAATGAGGTAGGGTTCAGGTTACTCGTCCGACTGGTCAAATATTACCTTAGGGGGTGATACCCCTTATAAGGTTTATTTATCCAAGGGGCTCAATGTTTTGGGGATTGAAGCAAACAATTCTCCTTACAATTTAGCGATTGAAAATATTAAGCAGGTGCTGTTGGATATCAATACACTATCGTTAGAGGTCAAGAAGCTTACCGGAAACCAGGTCGATCCGAATAAGGAATGGGAAATTTCCGAATATATTCCTGACATCCGGGATCGCTTGATCGCTATAGCGGACGATTTGATCGCTGATCGCGATTTGATCTTAGCCATTAATCAAAGCGGCGGTTCCCAGGAAGTCTTAACCTATCAAATGGCGATCGATAACATCATGTTTTTAGCCAACGATGCCGATAAGATTCCGTCCCGCATGAACCGGTTTTCAGAAGGTTCTGGTTCTGCGGCGCAGCTGCTTGGCAATCTCTTGCCCTCCTTGCAAAGCCAACCGCTTGCGTTAGATAAGATCTATATACATTCACCTGATTCGACTCCGGAGCAGGTAAAAATCCCATTCTTTACCTCTCTCATTGATGGGATCAAGCGCTTCATTGACTCATTTAAACCGGATCCATATCTCTCGATTGGCGCTGCTGAAGACGAGATCGAGGTGTGGGTCAACCGGCCGCGACAGTATGTCGATTTGATGCAAACTATGGCTGACGAAACATTTGCGAGGCAGACGGGGATAAACGTCAAGCTGTCCATTATGCCCAATGAATCGAAGTTGACTCTCGCCAACGCGGCAGGCATTCAACCCGATGTAGCCCTGGGGGTCAGTACGAATGTCCCTTATGAGCTGGCGATACGCAACGCGTTGATGGATCTGCGCTCTTATGATGATTTTGATTCCTACATCAGGATCTATTCGCCGGGTGCTCTGTTGAGCTATATCATTAATGACTCGGTTTATGCCATTCCTGAAACGCAGGACTTTTGGGTCACCTATTATCGACAGGATATTATGGATTCGTTAGGTATCCCGATTCCGGATAACTGGGATGAGGTGATCGCGATTTTACCCGAGCTGCAGCGGTATGGCATGAATTACAACACGCCGCTTTCCAGTGGCAGTGGATCCAAAGGATATCTGATCACGGCGCCCTATATCTTTAATTATGGCGGAGAATTATACAGTCCAGATGGTTTTTCCACCGGTCTGGAAAGCGATGAAGCCATCGCCGCAATGAAATTCATGGCAGAAAGTTTTACCATTTACGGCATGCCACTCACCACATCGAATTTTTATGATAGCTTCCGCTACGGCAGCCTGCCCATTGGGGTATCCAACTTTGAGACTTATATCAAATTGCTGACCGCCGCCCCCGAAATTAACGGGTTGTGGAATATTGATTTATATCCTGCCACTGTATTGGCCGATGGGACCGAGCTGCGCTACACGACCGGATCGGCTCAGGCATGTATCATGTTCGCCGATACCGATAAGCCGGATGAATCCTGGGAGTTTATGAAGTGGTGGATGTCTACCGAAACGCAAATGGATTTTCAGCAGCAGTTGATATTGAATTACGGCATGGAGTATTTATGGAACTCAGCCAATCTCGAGGCGTTTGAATATTCCCCGATGCCTGACGAGCATAAAGCGGTCATTTTAGAGCAGTGGGAGTGGCTGCAGGAGCCGGTAAAACTGCCCGGCAGCTATATGCAGGAGCGAGAACTCAGCAATGCCTGGAATAAAATTGTGTTCGATGGGGTCAATCCCCGGGTAGCGATTGACAATTCAATTATTATCATCAATCGCGAGATCACTCGGAAAATGGAAGAGTTCGGGTATCTTGAAAATGGGGTTGTGATTAGGGAGTTTAAAATCCCGACCATTGAGTCAGTAAGGGATTGGATGGAAGCCGATGAATAACAGCGAGCCTGAAAAGACGAGTAAATTGAAAAAGTGGTATCAGAAAGAAGGAAGCGCATATGGATTCCTTTCTATGTACGCGCTTATGTTCATTATTTTTATTGTTGTTCCGGTTGTGGTGGCTTTCTTTCTTTCCTTCACCTTTTTTGACACGATCCAACTGCCTAGATTTATTGGGCTAAAAAACTATATTGTCTTGTTAACCCAAGATGAAATCTTCATGAAGTATGTCTTACCCAACACGATAAAATTCGCCGTAATTGTTGGTCCTGGGGGCTATGTACTGTCCTTTTTACTCGCCTGGATTTTAGCCCAGCTCCCGAAATTGCCCCGCACAATCATGGCCCTGATTTTGTATTCCCCCTCAATGACCTCGGGCGTTGCCATGTCAGTTGTTTGGATGACGATATTCAGCGGTGATCAGAACGGCTATCTAAACAGCCTGTTATCCGGGATGAACATCATCCAGGAGCCCATACAATGGCTGCAATCACCCCAGTATCTGATGACCATCATGATCATTGTCACCATGTGGAGCAGTATGGGGGTTGGTTTCTTGGCCATGCTTGCCGGGATATTAGAGATCAATCCCGAACTTTATGAAGCTGGCAGCCTGGATGGGATCAGCAACCGCTTCCAGGAAATTGTGTATATCACCATCCCTTCCATGAAACCGCAAATGTTGTTTGGTGCGGTGATGGCGATAGTTGGCACCTTTCAGGCAGGTGCCATCGGGGTGACTCTCTCAGGGGGCAACCCAACGCCTCAATATGCCGGTCAATTGATCGTTAATCATATAGAGGATTTTGGTTTCATGCGTTATGAAATGGGATATGCCGCGGCGGTTTCGGTGGTTTTGCTGCTGATGGTACTGCTGTTCACCCGGGTTGCGAACAAATTATTTGCCAGTGAATAAGGGAAAAATATGAAACGGTTAAATCTCGCCCGTTTTTCACAATTCCATAATCGGGGTATTAATCCTAAAGGCTTTCATATCAGCCAGATCAAATTCTACATAATTCTACTGCCATTAGTAATTCTTATGGTTCTGCCGATTGTTTTTATCTTCTCGCATGCCTTTAAACCCCCGGATGAATTGTTTGCCTATCCCCCCCGATTTTTTGTTATCAATCCGACCTTTAAGAATTTCACCGATCTGTTTTCGAAAATGTCAACCTCCGGTGTTCCGGTCAGTCGGTATCTGTTTAACAGCATCGTCATCACCCTGGTAACGGTTGCCGCTTCGATTCTTGTCTCCAGCACGGCTGCTTATGCTCTATCGAAAAAGCGCTTCAAGCTCAAGAAGGTCCTGTTTGCCATAAATACTGTGGCGCTGATGTTTGTGCCGATTGCCGTAACCATCCCCCGATTTTTGATCATTGAGAAACTTAACCTGATGGATACTTTTCTGGTGCATATTCTACCGGGATTGGCGATGCCGGTGGGTCTGTTCTTGATCAAACAGTTCGTCGATGGGATTCCGGATGAGGTGATTGAGGCGGCCCAGATCGACGGGGCATCGGATTTGTTGATCTACTGGCGGATCATCCTGCCGATGATCAAGCCGGCCATTGCCACGATCGCCATCCTAACCTTTCAGGCAACCTGGAACAACGCCGAAATATCATCTATGTATATCAACGATGAAAGCCTCAGGACGTTTGCTTTCTACCTCAGCACCTTAACCTCCAGTACGGCCGGAGCAAATGCCGTCGCCGGGCAGGGGATCGCGGCGGCGGCTTCCTTGATCATGTTCCTGCCCAACCTGATTATTTTCGTGTTATTACAAAGCCAGGTAATGAGCACCATGTCTCATTCGGGTCTTAAATGATGAAAAAAATAATCCGAATACTACTGCTTACATCTATCCTGGCACTATCTACAGCCAGGCCCAGGCTGAGTCCCCCTACACTACCTGGGCATTGGGTCCAGGGGGACGGTTTTTCATGACCCAGGATGCATACACGCCATACACCGAAATTGATCTACCAATCTCAGCTGCAGAGGATATGTTTGTTACCCCGGATGGGACAATCTATGTTGCTGATACCGGGAATGACCGCATCGTAAAGCTCGAGAATTTTGAGGTAATCGCATCTTATGGTGAAGAAGTATTAGCCGGTCCAACCGGTATTTATGTGGATGATGATGGCGTCATCTATGTGGCCGATGCCAAGAGCAATACCATTGTCATCCTGGATAAAGACGGAAATCTTGCTGAACCAATTTGGACGACCTGTCGAACCTTTGTTTGGACGAAGCAGGGAATTTCTGCCGCGAAAAATTGCTGTGGATGCCCGCAAGAATCTCTACATCATCAGTGAAGGTTCTGTCAATGGCATCGTCCAGATGAACACCAATGGCAATTTCATCGGCTATTTCGGTGCCAACACCGCCACCATGTCGCTCAAGATGATTTTGCAGAGGATGTTTCTGACCAAGGAGCAATTGGACCAGTTTATCAAGAATGAGGCAGCTTCACCATCCAATATCACCATTGATCACCAATCCATGGTGTATACCATCACCGCGGGTACCTCGAACGGGAGAAGTATCCGGAAATTTACCGTTTCCGGAAAGAATATCTTTCCTGATACGTTTGGATCGACGACCTTCCGAGATATTGATGTCAGTAAAGAAGGCTTGATTGTTGCGGTTGACGCCACTGGGATGATCTGGGAATATGACCTGAATGGTATGATCCTGTTCGTTTTCGGCGCCCAGGACAGAGGCGAGCAGCGTCTGGGCACACTGAGGAACCCCTCAGCCATTGAACGCTATCGGGAATTCATTTACGTGCTTGATGAGGATAAAAATGCAATCGTGGTATTTCATACCACTGAATTCGCCCGGCAGGTGCATTTTGGTGTCCGCTTATATATGGAGGGGTTTTACAGCGAAGCCAAGCCTTACTTTGAGCGGGTGCTAAACTTCAACGGCTCATTCATCATGGCTTATCAAGCCATTGCAGATGCTTACTATAAGGAAAGAAGTTTTACCAACGCACTGGAAAATTATAAATATGCCGAAGATCAAAGTGGATATTCCCAGGCCTTCTGGGAGTTGCGCAATACTGTTTTGCAGCAGTATCTGACCTCCGGGATATTGTGGTTAGTAGGATTATGGGTGGCGAATGGTGTATTTAAACGGTTTGAACGGCGCTACAAGTGGTTGGATCCACTGCGAAAATGGCTGAAAGATCTACTAAGCAAAAAACTGGTGGATGACTTTGTTTTCATGTTCAGATTTATAAAACAGCCAGTCGACAGTTTTTATTACATCAAGAAAAATCTACGCGGATCCTTACGCTTCGCCGTTATTATTTACCTGTGGGTCATCGTGGTTAGAGTGTTATCGCTGTATTGGACTGGCTTTATTTTCAATCCGTATGCAGCATTGTCCGATATTCGCGTGGAAAATGAAGTCCTGATCACTATCCTGTTGATCGTGGTCTGGAATGCCGCCAATTACCTGGTGTCCACGATCAGTGATGGGGAAGGCCGTACTCGGGATGTGATCATCGGTAGTGCGTATAGTTTATTCCCTTACGCTTTGTTTGTGCTGCCGATTGCGCTTGTTTCAAATGTTTTATCCCTGAACGAGATATTTATTTATTCGTTTTCCTTGAACATTGTTTGGTTTTGGACAGGCTTCATGCTTTTCATCATGGTGAAGGAGATTCACAATTATTCGTTTGCGGAGACGGTGCGCAATGTCCTCATCACCATCTTCACCATGGCTTTGTTCGCTCTAACCGGATACATCCTTTATGTGCTCTTCAATCAGCTGTATGACTTTCTTTCAGCCATACTGCAGGAGATAAGATTACGTGGCTAAGCAAAAACACCTAATCCAGTCGATATTGGTTATTATTTTGATGTTCGCTTTCATTGCCCAGCCGTTTCAAGTTGTGGCATTAAAGGGTGAACATACCTCGCAACCATTTGCTCAGCCTGAGCTTGCCAATACCCATTGGCAAAAAGATCTGGATATCCCAGACACCTTTGATCTCGTGGCTGAGAATGAGATTTTTCAATTGTTTGTGGATGAAACCACCATCGCATTTAAAGTGCTTGATAAGCGTAGTGGGTATGTGTGGCAATCCAATCTTGATGAGAAAGGGGAAGATGATCGCCTTAACCGCACCTGGACCGCATTTGCCCAGAGTGGCATCAGCATTGATTATCTCGACCAGCAGGCGATCAGCGAACGGGCTTCCATTACCAACAGTGAGCACACGATTGATTTGCGGCGGGTCGACCAGGGATTTGAAGCCTCGGTTACATTCACCGTTCCCTCGATTACACTGGTGGTCATGGTCACATTAGAGGAACATGGTGTGCGGGTTGAAGTACCTTTTGAGTCGATCAAGGAAGAAAGTTCCGATTTTAAAATGGGTATGCTGCATGTTTATCCATTTTTTGGAGCAACCAGAGATGACAGTGTGCCCGGGTATATGTTCCTTCCCGATGGCTGCGGCAGTATCATCCGCTTCAACTCGACAACCAAAGCAGACAACATGTTCTATGGCCGATATTATGGCGCGGATCTGGGCATGTTAACCTCCTTACCATATGACCCAATGGTCAACCGGCCCTTTAAAATTTCAATCCCAGTCATTGGGATGGTTCACGGCGTCAAGGAAAACGCTTATATTTCCATTTTAGAGCAGGGCGCCTCATATAGTGAGATACATGCCCATCCGGCCGGTATTATTACCAACTTTAATTTCCTCTACAATACCTTTATTTATAATGAAAGCTATTTCCAGGCAACCAATCGCTCCGGAGCGGGTGTAACCACCTTACAGCAGCAAACCAATGCCTTTGATGTGCTGATCCATTATCGCTTCTTAACCCAGGAAGATAGCGATTATGTTGGGATGGCCCGGAGCTACCAGCAATACCTGGTCGAAAAAGGGGTTATGCAGCCAATCACCGCTCAATCCGCTGACATCAGCATACGGCTTGAATTTTTGGGTGGTGAAAAGGAACGCATCCTGTTCTGGGATCGCTCCATCCCTATGACTACCGTCGGCCAGATGGCTGATATTTTGGCTGGTTTGGAAATAAATAATCCGGAAGTCATATACTACGGCTGGCAGCCGCTTGGCGCTTCATCCATGCCCCCCAGCACATTAAGGCTGGAGCGCCAATTAGGCAGTGTGGATCAGCTCAGGTCTTTGGTTGATACCATTTCTGCACAGGGTGGAAATTTCTACCTCTACTTGGATCCGCAGGCTGCCCTGGTCGACGAAAACGGCTATTCACCTCGCCACGATTTGGCGATGTCTATTACCAATTTTAACTTGATGGGCTTCAATCGCGGCAAGGTAAATTATTACCTCAATTATGATGCATTAACCGAACATTACACTGGTCTCAGCGAAGATGTATTCACGGAGCTCGGGGCGGGGTTAGCCCTGGACAGCATTGGCTCAATGCTGTATAGCGATTTTAAACACAATAACTTTCTGAATCGCCAGGAAGCAATCAGCGCCTACCAATCTCTACTGGCTGACAATGCGGGCTAGTACATCCTTTTATACACCCAATGATTATATGTTTGGGTATATGCAGGCATATTATGATATCCCATTGACCAGCAGTGGATATATCTATACTACCGATACGGTTCCATTTTTGCAAATAGTCTTTGCCGGCTATCTACCGTATTATGGAACTGCATTGAATTTCTCATCCGATATGCAAGTTGATCTGTTAAAGCATGTCGATTTTGGTGTGTATCCCTCATTCTTCCTCAGTCATGATGTTACCGCTAAAATCCTGAATACCAACTCGAGCTGGATCTATACTTCATCTTTTGAGCAATGGTCGCAGGAAATTGAGCGCGTATATCAATGGCTGAACAATCTGCTGGGACCCGTGCGGGGACAGAGTATCATCGCCCGGCAGGTGCTTCGGCAGGGTGTTGTTGCCACAACCTATGCCAATGGGCTGCAAATCATTGTCAACTATAACGACACCACAGTGTCTGTCGATGGTCTTGAGATTGGCGGAACAGACGCTGTCTTACGGGAGGTATTGCCGTGAATTCAGGCAAGAAAATAAAAAGCAGGGAAATGAAGCATAGCACCCGAGAGGCTCTCTACGGTTATTCTTTCGTGATCATCTGGGTAATTGGTTTTGCGATATTTACCCTGGTCCCCTTATTTCAAACCTTCTATTACAGCTTGAATCAAGTCACCGTATCCGCGACTGGCATTGATATGGTCTTTGTCAAATGGGACAATTACTCAAGAGCCTTGTTCACCGATCCGACATTTGTCCAGTCAATAATTGAATATGTTATTGAGACCCTGGTTTCTGTACCGATTGTGATCATATTTTCACTGATCATTGCCATGTTTTTGAATATGAAATTCAAATTCAAAGGCTTTTTCCGGACGATATTCTTTTTACCGGTAGTGATCACCAGTGGACCAGTGATTCAAGAACTCACCGCCCAGGGGGCTACCTCTGTGCCTGAGATTGCCAATTCTGCTGCGGTAGCAAATTTCTTATCCCAACTGCCGCCCAGTATAAGTACTCCAGTGCAATACCTGCTTACTTCATTTATATTGATCCTGTGGTTTTCTGGTGTACAAATTTTGATCTATTTATCCAGTTTACAGAAAATTGACAAGAGCGTTTATGAGGCTGCCTCGATTGATGGTGCTTCTTCCTGGGAGGCCTTTTGGAAGATCACCTTGCCATCTCTATCAACAACCACAATGATCAATGTGGTTTATACCATAATCACTTTGTCTCATTTTTCGGAAAACAGGATCATCAAGTACATTTACGGGCAGACATACGCCGTACAGGGCGGCATTGGCTATTCAAGTGCCATGTCATTTATTATATTTTGCAGTGCTGGTTTTGCTTCTTGCGGGTGTCTATTTGGTCTTGAACTATCGAGCTAAGGGTAAATTCAGATAAAAGGCGCTACCAACCAATGAAAACTTTTTACCAGGATAAACTTAAAAGCTTTTTATTTGGAAATCGAACCAGTTATGGTTTGATCTTCACGATCGTGCTGTATTTGTTGTTGATCGCCATTGGTTTTGTTTATTTATATCCGTTGATATTTATGTTGGTTACCAGCCTTAAAAATCCCAGCGATCTATTAAATCCAATGGTGCAGTGGGTTCCTACAGAATTTTTCCTCGGCAACTATATCAAGGCGTTCCGCGTATTAGATTACCCCAAAACCTTATCAGCATCAATATTAATTAGTGTTGTCCCATCGGTGATTCAAGCCGTAGTGTGTTCGCTGGTTGGGTATGGGTTGGCGCGCTATCGCTTCCCAGGTAAGAACCTTTTATTTGTTCTCCTCCTCGCCACCTTTATCATCCCCGCACAAAATACAGTGATCCCCCAGATGTTGACTTACAGAAATTTTGGTCTGCTGGGCAATGTATGGTCTCTGATTTTGCCAGCTATCCTGGGGCAGGGTTTTAAAAGTGCGATTTTCGTGCTGATTTTTTACCAGACATTCCAATCGTTGCCGAAAGTTTTGGAGGAGGCAGCCCGTTTGGATGGGGCAAGTGATATTAAGATCTTCTTGCAAATAGCTCTGCCCGCGGCAGTCCCCGCCTTCATCATTTCGATCATTTTTTCAACCGTTTGGTATTGGAATGAAACGTTCTTAACGGTGATCTTCCTCGAAGGTGGTATCCAGACGCTGCCAATGCAGTTGTCAAAATTTGTTCAGGCGTATGAGAATTTGTATCCACCGGGAATGGTGAATATTTTCGATCGCTTGAATGAAGCTGTGAAGTTGGCTGGTACATTCTTAAATATTCTGCCTTTACTGCTGATGTACTTTGTGCTGCAGAAGTGGTTTGTCGAATCCATCGAAAGGTCAGGGATAACTGGTGAATAAACGCATCCTGATAAGTTTAATCTTCTTGCTAGTGTTTACCAGCTGTTCTTCCCCGGTAGAGGAAGCTACATTGGATTTGGTTGTCACGGAGGTGGCTGAAGAGGAATCTTCTACGCAGGTAGTTATCCCTACGGATACAACCACCCCAATCGCCACAACCGCTCCAACCGCAACCGTGGCCCCGGTTACTATTGAATTTGTTACCGCTTATGAGATGCAGGGCTCCTTCAATTTCTTCTGGGAGCAGGCGAATACGGATATCAATAGCGCCGGTTATGGCTTGATCCGCGATCGCTATCCGGGCTCGGAAGGTATTGCCAGCATTGCCTCGGTAGGCTTTGGACTGACTGCCTACCTGGTGGGCCTCGAAAAGGGTTATGTCACCGAAGAAGAAGTCTATCCGCGGGTGAATGGAACGCTGGATACCTTGCTGGCGATGGAGCGGATGGAAGGTTTTTATTTCCATTTTGTGGACATGGATACCGGAGAGCGAGCCTGGAGCAGTGAGGTGTCCAGTATTGACACTGCGATCCTTCTGATGGGTGTGCTGTCGGTAGGAGAATATTTCGGTGGCGAGATTCAAACCAAAGCAATGCAGATCTATGCTGCGGTTAATTGGCCCTGGTTTATCGATGAAGAACGGAATATGTTTCATATGGCTTACCGCCCCGGTGAGGGTTTTGCGGGCTACTGGGACTTTTATGCAGAACAACTGATGATGTATATCCTTGCCGCCGGATCGGATACCTATCCAATTGACGATACCGCTTATTATGCATTCACCCGCCATAGAGCCAGATATGGAGACGGTGATCCATTCATCCACTCCTGGTTTGGCTCGATATTTACTTACCAGTTCACCCACGCCTGGATCGATTTTCGGGGTTACACCGATACCAAGGGCGTCAATTGGTTTGACAATTCCATCGCCGCCTCTCTGGCGCAGTACAATTTTGCAGTCAACAATGATGATGAATACCTTACTCTTGGTCCGAGTGCATGGGGGCTGAGTGCCTGCGACGGGCCAGAAGGATATAACGGCCTGTACGGCGCACCACCATCTGGCTTTGATAACAATTCCCATATCATTGACGATACCGTTCCACCCTATGGAGCGATCGGCTCTATCGTTTTCCTGCCCGGCCAGGTTCAACAAGCCATGTTGTATTATTACTCATTCGAGGGCTTGCGCAGCCAGTATGGATTTGTGGATGCATTTAATCTCAGCGAGGATTGGTATGCAAGCGATGTCATCGGCATTGATAAGGGGATAACCTTGCTGATGCTGGCCAATTATGAGAATGATTTTGTTTATCAAATTATGATGGATAATCAGAATATCCTCGATGGGCTGAATTGATTACAGATAATGAAAAATGAATAGGGCGATGGTGGCATGATTACCATCAAAGATGTAGCAAAACATGCTAAGGTTAGCATTACCTCAGCATCATATGCCCTCAACGGTAACGGCACGATCAGCGCAGCCACCCGAAAACGGGTATTAGAAGCAGCCGCGGAATTAAATTACCACCCCAATGCTTTTGCCCGCCACCTAAAAACCCGAAAGACGGGCACCATTGGGGTCTTTATCACCCGCTTTGGTGGCTCATTTTACGAGGAGATCCTGGAAGGAATTCATGATGCGGTCTTAAAAACCAATTATGAGCTGCTGGTATGCCCCGAGAGCCGGGACATGCGGAAAATGCTTACCCACCGGCAGGTGGATGGCGCAATTATATTTGATTCCAAAATCAAAAGTGACATCCTGATCAAACTTGCTTCAAAGAGCTTTCCCATCATCGTCTTAGACCGCTGTTTGAAAGCCGATTATATTCTGCCGCTGTTGGTTGACAACTCACAGGGAGCTCAACAGGCCTTTTCTCATTTCTATGCTCAAGGCGCCAGAAAGATCGTCTTTATCTCTGGTTCGATTGACTCCTATGATAATACCGAGCGAATGTCAGCCTTTTTATCCGAAGCGAGTAAGCATCATCTGGATGTCCAATGTTACAGCGGCAACTTCACCGAGGAGTTCGGGATATGAGACTGCCAGCAGGATTGCGGCAAGCGGCAGTTTTCCGGAGGCAGTATTTTGTGCGAACGATCAAATGGCTATTGGTTTCATCCGGTCAATGAGGGCGCATGCCATCCGGGTACCTGAAGATATAGCTGTGATTGGATTTGACGATATTCAGCTCTCGAAATATGTGCATCCCTCCCTGTCAACCATCAGAGTATCCCGTTTTTTGTGGGGTTCATTGGCCGCGACGCAGCTGATCAATTTTCTTGAGAATGCAAATCCTATTCAATCGGTGCGCATTCCCGTCGAGTTAATCGAGCGCGAATCGTCGAAGCTCAAAGCGCATAGCACAATTCAAGCGAGTATGTAGCTACCCTTGTTGTCTATCGTAAGTAATCAGATACCCTAATTTTATTTTTGGAGAAAAGCCGTGTACGATATTTTCAATTTGCCATCGATTACCTTCCCGAAGGATTTCCTGTGGGGCAGCGCCACCGCCGGTCATCAAATAGAGGGTGATAATATCCACTCCCAAGTGTGGTTTGATGAACAGCAGGATGAATTTTGGCGCGGCGATCCCGAACGGAAGATCCGTGCTGTCTCGGGGAAAGCGTGTGATCACTACCGGCTTTACCGGGAGGATGTGGATTTGCTGGCGGAGCTGGGTCACCAGGGCTATCGCATGTCGGTCGAGTGGAGCCGGATCGAGCCAGTTGAAGGCGAATGGGATTCTGCAGCAGTAGCGCACTATATCGACCTGCTGGCTCGCCTGAACAAGCTCGGCATTCGAGTGTTTGTCACGCTGCATCATTTTACCCACCCGCTGTGGTTCGAGCAGCTGGGTGGTTTTCGCAAGCGCGAGAATTTGCGCTACGTGGAACGCTACCTGGAGTACATCTTACCCAAGATCAGCGCCTATGTCAGCGGGTGGAATGTGATCAATGAATTCAATCTTTGGGGAGGGCTGAATCCAACCCCAGAAACCGGTCAATATAAATTCAACATGCTCCGTTTCCATGCATTGGGCTACCATTTGATCAAACGCTATTCCTCCGCCCCGGTCAGCAGTGCGCATGCATTCATTCATTGGTTTCCCCGGCGTTACCACGATACATTGGACCGGCGCATGACCGATTACGTCGATTATCTGACCAATGAGTTCTTCTTCCATGCCATCCGCACTGGTGAGCTGGTCTATCCCACCATGGATTGCGAGGTTGACCCGTTGGTGAAAGGAAGCATGGATTACTGGGCGGTCAATTACTACACCCGCCACATGGTGGATGCTCGCCAGGCAGGACTGCAGGGCCCCCGCTTCAAGCACAAAGAGCTGAAAATGATCCCCATGGATTTCTATTTGGAAGAAATGTATCCTGAAGGATTGATCGCCAATCTAGAGCGCCTGACCGACCGCCCGGTATACATCACCGAAAATGGCTGTGCGGCTACCGACGACCGGTTCCGGATCGTCTATCTTGCCTTACAGCTTTCCGCATTGAAGGAAGCCATCGAGCGTGGAGTGGATGTGCGCGGCTATTTCTACTGGTCGCTGATGGATAATTTCGAATGGGGATCGTTCATCCCACGATTTGGTATGGTGGAAGTCGATTTCACAACCTTCAAGCGCACCCCGAAACCCAGCGCGTTGTTCTACCGGGAGATCATTCGCCATAATGGCTTTAGCGGCGAGATGATTAAAGAGTACCTGAAAGAGCTGCCCACGTTGCAAAATCCTCTCTGAGCGGATAAGGTTTTCCATGGATACTACACAGATACTGTTGGACGAATTAAAAGGATCGTTTGATTTTTTCTATCGCTACACCAATCTAGATCCCGAAAGCCGGGGATATGGATTGACTGTCGACAGCACCAAGAGGCCGCATATGGCTTCGATCGCTTCGGTGGGGTTTACCCTGACCGCCTGGGTCATCGCCGTAGAACGCGGCTACCTGAGCGCTGAGCACGCCACAGAAATCACCCGCCGGACGCTTCACACCCTGCTCCACCATGCCAGCCATCATCGCGGCTTTTTTGCCCACTTCCTGCACATGGAAAGCGGCGAAAGAGTTAAGCAGTGTGAATTCTCTACCATTGACACCGCTTTATGCTTGAATGGTGTCATCACTGCAGCCGCCTACTTCCAGGATGCTGAGATCGGCCAGCTAGCCCAGCAACTGCTCAAGCGGGTGGACTGGGATTTCATCGTTTTCGAAAAGGACGGCAAGACGCTGTTTCGCATGGCATACAACCCGGACAAATGTGGTGATTATGTCACCGGGCAACCCGGATATATATACCAGTGGCACATGGCAGCGGAGCAGAAGATGATGTACCTGCAGGCTGCCGGTCACCTGGCACCTGCTGTCGCCCGCAACCTGTACCAGGGCTTTTCGCGGGATATCGGCATCTATGAAGACCAGCCAATCATCATCAACCCTGGCGGTACCTTATTCGTCTATCTATTCAGCGAGGCCTGGTTAGACACCGGCAATTATCTCGATCCTGATGGCGTGGATTGGTTCAACAATACCCGCCTGGCGGCTTTAGCCAATCGCAGTTTTTGCATGGAACATTCGAAAGACTTAAGAACCTATCATGAAAACAGTTGGGGCTGCAGCGCCGGCGACAGCCCGTGGGGTTATGATGTCTCAGGCAGCACCCCAGCACTCTCAAAGCCACGCCCCAACGGCACTGTCTCAATTTACAGCGCCTTGTCCTGCCTGCCCTATCTCCCCGAACAGGTGCTGGCGATGGTCGATCACCTCTACCACCAGCAGCCGCAAACCTGGGGGCAGTACGGCTTTTTCGACTCATACAACCTCTCAGTTTCACCTCCCTGGTACAGTAAAGCGGTTTACGGCATCGATAAAGGCTGTTCGATGGTCATGATCGAGAATTACCTCAGCCGGTTGATCTGGAAAACGTACACTGAGAGCCCCCTCATTCAAAAATCACTCTCTATTTTGGGTTTTACCCGGAAAGAAGGATAAGCATATGGCTCAATTCATTGCCAAAGGTGGTCAATTCTGGCTGGATGGACAGCCCCAACTGATCCACGCAGCAGAATTTCATTATTTCCGCACGCCGAAAGACCAGTGGCGCCACCGCCTGGGCTTGCTCCAGGCGGCTGGTTTCAACACCCTGGCTGCCTACATCCCCTGGATCTGGCACCAGTTGGAAGAGGGTGTCTCAGATTTCGACGGGCACTCCCATCCCATGCGCGACCTGGCAGGCTTTCTTGACCTGGCTGCGGAGATGGGCTTCCTGATCATCACACGCCCGGGCCCCTATATCATGGCGGAGACGATCAACGAAGGCATCCCGCCGTGGGTATTCGATCATTATCCCCAGGCTGCCTGGATCAGCCAGGATGGCAAGGTTCAGAATATCGCCAGCTACCTGCACCCGGGTTTCCTCGGCTGTGTCTCCCAATGGTACGCGGCTATTTTTAACGTGCTGGCGCCGCGCCAGGTCACCCGGGGCGGCAAGATCATCATGATCCAATTGGATAACGAGATGGGGATGATTGCCTGGGTGCGGAACATTCTGGATACTAATCCCGACACTATCTCAAGATTTGCCAGCTATTTAAATGCGACGTATGGCGGAAAACTACCGGATCGCTATCCAACCGGCAATTTAACGGAATTCCTGAGTGATGGTATCCTGCATCCCGCAGAACCATATGCCGCCAATATTGTGGAAGATTATCGCCGTTTTTACCGCGCTTACCTGCGTGAATACACCTCGTTTTTATTGTCCGAGTCGGCCGCGAATGGTATGGATGTCTTACCCGTCATCAACATCCATGGCTTTGCCAATGGTGGAAAAACATTCCCTATTGGAATATCTCAGTTGATCTCTGCTATGGAAATCGATGGAATGATCAGTGCCACAGATGTGTATCCGGGCATTATTGGCGAAGGAAACGTGCATCAATTATTACTTGTGAATGAAATGACCAAAGCTCTGCAGTATGATCAACAGGCGCTTTTTTCGATCGAGTTTCAGTCTGGCGGGTACCACGATTTTAGCAACACCCAGTCTTCTTTGTTCGATTTGCACACCCGGTTGTGTATCTCCTCGGGCATGCGAGCCATCAATCATTACCTGTTTTTTGCCGGCGAAAATGATCCCCTCTTGAGTCCGGTCAAACGCCATGATTGGGGACCTCCGATTCGCAAGGATGGTACCCCACGCAGGCACTATTTCCGTTATCAGAAGCTGTCAAAGGTATTGAATACCTACGGCGCCGCTCTGACACTGTCGCAGCCCAAAACCGTCACCACCATTGGTTTCTTGCTGGATTATTTCATGACCGAAGTCAATAATGAATTTACCCGACATGCCTCCAATATCATCACCCATCAGCGAGATGTGGTTCTATTTGACTGTATTGGCAGGGGTTTGGTGCTGACGCACCGGCCTTTTAATACTTTAGAACTAACCCGCAGCGATCTCAATGTTGCCCAGACACCGCTGCTCTGGGTGATGATGGAGAGACAGTGCAATGCCGAGACGCAGCAGAAATTGGTCGATTATGTGCAGCAAGGTGGAAAATTGATCCTTGCCGGGCGCATGTGCGTTGAGGATTTCAGTCACCGGCCGTGCACCATTCTCAAGGATGCCATTGGCATCCAGCAGATTGATGGCGACGCCCCCTTTGTCTCTGCCCTGATCCGCACTTTCGATCAACCCGATGTTCCGGTTTCATTTGTTGAAAGCTACACCGGCGATTTTGCTGAAGTTTGGGCGATCCGCGAAAGTGGGGCAGCGGTAGGATTCATCCAGCACATGGTTGCTGGGAGGGTGATGGTTTTTGGCGCGGCGCTGAATGTGGAGAACCTGGATGATTTGGCTGTTGTGGATATGATGGCTCGAAAGATGGAATGCCCATCCTTGTTTAAGTTGAGCAATTGGGCGGATGTCCGTATCAGCTGTGGAGAACGCGGCAGCTTCCTGTTCATCAACAATTATCAGGATGATCCGGTAGAGACCACGATCGAATATCAAGAGAAAATGATGTTTGGAGGCAACCCCATCGCTCTCGCCGCGCGGACAGGCGCGATCCTGCCCATCGATTGGCAGCTTAGGGAAGATGTTTTGATTCATTATGCGACTGCTGAGATCAGTGAAGTTGCTGAGGATGGATCAACGATCACTATCAAAGCTGCGCAGGATGAATTTGGTGCCGAGATGACCTTGCGCGGCTATGCGTGCGAACAGGCTGTTATCATTAACAGGTCCTTCGGAATCCAACGTGTAAGAATCCATGCCAAAGATGGACGGATTGTGTTACGAAGGAACCCCTAGATAAGCATACCGGGGCTGTTCATCAGCCGGGCGTAGCTGCAAGCAAGCCTGGGCAGGTCATACATTATCGTATTTATCGTTTTAAAATATTCGCCTGTGAATACCCCGTATCCACAACATATTCACAGGAGAGGCGACAAGATATAATATTGTCATGAAATACCGCACTCTGCATTTCCCCTCTCTGCCAGCTGCTGGCAATAGGTCTCTGAATCGCTGGGATCCCCTGGCTGCGGTGCTGGTGGGGGCGGGCAGCCTGGGCGCCTATGGGCGCACGCTGGCGCCGGGCATACTGTATGGGGACAGCGCTGAATTTCAGACACTAGCGGTTACGCTTGGCGTGGCGCACCCCAGTGGGTATGCGCTCTACCTGCTACTGGCGAAGGTTTTCACCTGGTTGCCCATGCAGAACCTTGCCTGGCGGGTGAACCTGCTTTCGGCGGTCATGGGCGCGCTGGCGCTCGTGGGCATGTACTGGATGATCCGCCTCCTGATGGGCAGCCGCAGCGGGGCGATCCTGGGTGTAGTGATCGTGGGGATTAGCAAGACTTTCTGGTCGCAAACAGTGATCGCTGAGGTTTACACCCTGGCGGCGTCGACGGTGTCAGCAGCTTTGCTACTGCTTTTCGCCTGGCAGAACGACCCGCCCCGCCGCCTCCGTTGGCTGTTCCTGGCGGCTTTCCTGGTTGGGTTGAGTCTGCACATCACAGTGTTGGTGATGGCACCGGCAATGGTGCTGTTTGTCTGCTGGACGCTTGTCGCCTCGCATCAGCCAGCCCGGCAGTGGATGCGCACGCTGGGTGTGGGCCTGACAGGCGCGCTGGCGGGTGTGGCGGTTTTCCTACTGGCAACCCTGGCACTGGTGTGGCATAACCCTCCCACGAGCTATGTGCAGGTGACTTCTGATCCCCTCGCACTCAGCCTGGGCTCTGGACGCCGCTGACCTGGATACCCCCATCGAACAGCTTACCGCGACTGTTTTAGGCGCGCAGTGGCAGCACTCGCTGTTCTCTGGGAACATTGCTTTCATGCTGGCGGAGTTGAAGCATTACCTCAAGTGGATGCTCAATTATGACCTGACAATATGGGCTTTCCCCCTGGCACTGCTCGGGTGGGTGGTGATTCTGCTTCGGCGGCGGGCATACGGAGTTTTCCTGGCGCTGTATGGGGCGACGCTGTTGTTCTTGGTCGTGAACTACATGGGACCAGGGAAATATGTCTTTTTTATGAGCACCTATCTGCTGATCGGAATTGCCGTGGGGGTCGGGGTGAGCTGGCTGGTGAGTTTCGGGCAGGCAGCCCTGGAGGCGCAACCACCCTGGTTGTTCCGGACGGAGCAGACGCTGGGGATCGCGCTACTGGCGTGGGCGCTCTTGTCGCCTTTTTGGGCTGAACGCTGGCAGGCTCTCCAGGCCGGCGCCGCCACCTTTGTGACCAATAATGGTGATACCTATCCGGTACATGACCTGCTGGAGCCGCGTACCCTGGCGGAGCAACGGTTGGAGCGCGTTGAATCGGATGCCATACTGCTCATGGATTGGAAAATGCTGTACCCCACGTATTTTATCGCCCAGGTAGAAAACCGCCGGCCAGGCGTGCGCATCCTGGAAGATATCCCTGGCGAGCATGAAGGGACGCTTGCCGAGAGTCTGGTGCAGGAAATTACGCAGGCACTGCAGCGGGGGCAGCCAGTTTATTCCGACCGCCCTTATCCCAAGTTAGAAGCGACTTTTAGCTTCACCGCGTTAGCAGGGATTAACCTGGTACGGGTCGAGCTGGTCGCGGGCGCGGGTCACTAGATGAGAATTTCGGGCGGATTATGGGCAGGGAAGATAGAAATCTAAGGGATTTGCCTTGCTTGGGCTCGACGAACCCATGCTGCCATGTAAGCACTTGTTGTCTCGCCACTTGTCGAGCAGTAATAGGAGGAAGCATCGGGATCGTAGGAGACTAAGAGTGAGTACGCGCCACGTTGAGCTGAAATCAGAATGTTATCTCGAGAGTAGAGCGCTGAGTCCACGATCGTCCAGCCGTCCCTCCCGAGCAAGTTTGTTGCGCTCTCAAGAGCCTCCGGAACGGTCACCTGTGGCGTGAACCAACATGCAGACCAACCGCCACCGCCCGCTAACTGGACCTGAGGTGAAATTTCATGTTTCATAATTGGCAGGCTGATGAGAATCGCTTTGGCTTGGGGTGGCCACAATATCGCAACGTAGAGTAAGAATACTGCGGCTAACGAGCCGACCAGACCAGCCTGAATGGCGATGTGTCTCGTCGGTTTCCGGGCGGCCGAATGCCTGCGCATAACACCCACGGCACCGACCAGAAAGGCCACTGAACCCCAAAGAAAGACCAGCGTAATTGGCATGCCAAGTGTGTAGTATGTGAGAAAGAGATAGTATGCCAATGCAGGGATGGACAGGACGATCAGCACAGGTCCCATAATGCGCGGCCACTGCCATGCCATGGCTCCAAGTGCGCATCCGGCCACAAACCCCAGAACCAAAACCCACGGTAACCTTATGAACACCATGTAATAGCCTGCGGCCAAAATTACCGGACCGATGGCCACGAGGAAAATATCGAACGGGCTAGGTCGCGGTCTAGCTATGAGTACAGGGTCATAAATCATTTACACAATCTTTCATCCATGCGGGTTTTATGCCTGACCAAATGTCCAGCTGCCATTTGATGGCTTTGCGTTGCACCCCCGTCGGCAACTACAACTGATAGGCTGCTGTTGCCGAGAAACCTAAATTAACTCAGGAATGATCAGCGATAGATATTTAACATATAAGAACATTATACACTAATAAGATGCGTATTGTCCATATATTAATCCCCACTAACCTGTATACCTGCCTTGCTCAACGAAGTGGGCATGGTGATATTTAGGAGGCTGGTCCGTTTTATACTCAATAATCTGGCGCCCCAGGCGGAAACTCGAACTCACAACCGCTTGTTGTGTAGTTGAGGGGTTAACGCAAGGCGCCCCCGGCGAGACTCGAACTCACAACCGTCTGATCCGAAGTCAGATGCTCTGTCCATTGAGCTACGGGGGCGCGTGCAGGGGTGATTATACCGCGTTGGTTTTGGCTGTCAACGCAGCGGGGTGAAAATCAGGGGATGTTGTAGTAGTTGTACACCGCCCGCGACAGGTCTTTGACCAGGTTATTTGCCGGATCGAAGACGATCTGCACCGGGTGGTACATGAACACCGTCAGCACATAATCGCCGCCGGGGGTGAAGACGATGGCGGCATCACTCATGTCGTGGATAATGCCATAGATATCCGGTACCCAGCCGTGTTTGTGGCCTACATTGGTGCCATCCGGCACTCCCGCCTGGATCAGCAGGGCGATGCGATCCTGGATCAGGTAATTGATCATCGTTTGGCATTCAGCCTGGGTGATCTCACCGGGGAATGCTGCCAACAAGGCACCGCCGCCTAGCTGTGCGCACTGGTAAAGATCAACCAGCAGGCCGCCGATCTGGGAGGGGCTGGTCTGGTTATACGAGTTCGGGATCGGTGAAAACATCCAACCGCAGGTTGGCGGTGGTCTCATAGGTCGCTAACAGCGGCGCGCCGCTGTAGAAATACCCCGCCAGGAAGGTATCGGTGTATCCCAATGTGCGCATGTCTTCCGTGACCAGCAAAGGCCCGGCGAAGGCATCCAGAACGGTAGCCATCAGCCAGTCGGAGGCCGGGTTGATGGATTGGGCGATCATATCCTCCAGATTGGTTACCACCTCAGCATCTGGATTCTCTCCCAACCGGCGGAACACCGAGATCATGATGGCAATCTTGATCGTGCTGCTGGCGGTAAAGGCCACATCTGGTGGGTAGGGCAAAAGCGCTCCCTGATCCAGGATGAAGTTGATATCCTGTCCGGTCTGCAGATCCGCTAGATACATGCCGATCGTACCATCATAACCGGACAGCTCGATGGTTTGCCTGAGCAGTACCTCCAGGTTGATGAACGTTGGATGGGGGGGTGTGGTTCGCCCGAGAGGCAGGGACACGCTGCGCTGGCTGGTGGAAAGGAAGGCGCTTTCGATCAGGGCAACTGCCCGGTCGATATCCATAGTGGTCCCCTGTGTGCCCGGCTGGAAATTTACCGTGCCGGGGATTGGAGCAGCAGCGGTGGGAGGCTGGTCGTAGCGGGTGGCGATTTCATTGACCAGGAAGGTTCTCAGGCGTTCTTCAGAGAAGGAGGCGCTCAGGGGTATCGAGAGCGCTTCTGTGGGGCGATCCCAGAGATAGTTCCAGAACGAGTCCCAGAAGGGCAGCCGGGTGCGTTCTTGATCCGCCGCCGCCAACATGGAATCCGTGTCCAGGGCGAAACCTACAATGCCCGGCTCGAGGTGGATGATCTCTTCGTTATACTGCAGCTCTACCGGCTGTGAGTAGACTTCCAACAGACGTTCTGCCGCCTCCTGGCGGTCCAACTGGCCTACCGGAACGCCGGCAATGGTCATCCCCTCCGGGAAATCGGCCCATAGACGGCTGAAGCGGATCAATTGAAAGACGGTGATCACCAGCGCAACAATGATCAGCAGCAGGGAGCCCCAGCGTAAAAAAGAGAATGAATTCCGGTTTCGCACGAATACTCCTGGGATAGGTCAGGATGACACAGATGTCGCTGCTAAAATGATACCATTAAAGAAAGTCTTCTGCCGTGCTGAGTTTTCCGGGGTGTACACCTGTAAAAACGAACGAGATGCGGTGCTGTTGCACTGCATCTCGTTCGTTTTCTGATTTCTCTTTTATCGGGAAACGGTCAACTTCAGCAGCTTTCCCGATGCATCCATGGTAAGCCGGGCGTACTGGGCGTGGGTGCGATTGGCCTGGATGATGTTTTTGCTCAATGCGACGACATGCCGCCCGGCAAGATGGGGCGTGGCTGATGAGGTCTGTTCGGTTGGGCTGGCTTCGGTTGCAGACAAGTCAGTATATGCCTGGGTCAGCCGCAGCGTTGCATCTTGCATCCCCGGCAGATATTGGGTGACGATGCTCTTGACATGCGCGACGATATCTGGGGATACTGGGGCGGTGGTCCCGGCTGCCTGAGGATTTTCGCTGACCGTTTGGATCTCCTGCGGCAGCTCATTGCGCCGGTAGAGGCTCTTTGACTTGCGCTGCGGACGGTATGACTGTGCCAGGGGATCGCCGAACAGTACGAAGGAGATGATTGTTTTTTGGTCTTCGGGGTCCAGGTAGCCCTGGCGGCGGTGCATTTCGCGCACCAGATGCAGCTTGGCGCGGCGCAGGGCTTCGCCGGCCATGAACCCCTCTTCGAGTAGACCCCAGAAAATCCGCCCCAACAGGTCGGCCGCGCTCAAGGGTGTGGCGATCGATCCATAGGAAATGCAGGTAGAGCCGATGACCGCATGGCTGCCCGAGGATAGGAATTTCAGGGATAAGGCCTCCTCGCTGTTCTTGCCGATGATATGTGCGCCGTAGCAGGCTTCACTGAAGACAAGCTGCGGTGCGCTGCCGCCGTTGCGCACATCCTGCGGGCGGATGGCGACTGGAAATTCCAGGCCTGGCAAGGGTTCGCTCGGATCACGGTGCCCGTACCAGAAAGCTGAGTCAGGGATACCGTGCAGGTTGAAATATGCCAGCCGGGTTCCCGGCATATACAGACAGGAAGCAGGTGTGGCCTCGGTTTCGACTATGGTGTTGAGTGGGGCGCCGCTGGCATCCAGGTCGCATGAGCGAACCGGTGGTGACACCAGCAGCTCCTGGGGGTTGCCAATGATGCGGTATACCGCCAGCGATGCCCGCCGCCAGACTGCGGCAGTATAGCCAAAGCTGGGTTGGATATGGTTGGTTTTTTGGCGAATGATTTCTCGCAGGTGGGTGAGGATCTTCTGATACCAGGGGTGTGCTTTCTGGCTTTCCAGGTAGCGCCGGGTCATGCGGCGTAGGACAGCAACCAGCTCAGCCGGGTCATTCGAGCTGCTGCCCGGAAGCCGCCCTATCGGCCATTCGGGGACAAAGTAGTTTTCTCCCATGCAGGCATAGGGATTATCCGAGAGCACTTCATGGTCAGCATCGTCCACCGGATTGGGTAGTGCATGGAACGGCACAACCTCCGGTCCGCCTGCGATCAAGATGGCGCCGATCTTTTCCCCGCCTTTGCCCAACGCCTCATCAATATCCGCCAGCAGAAGCTTCAGCGCCCAGGGATCGTTATACGGTGCCGGCTGCAGCTCAAAGAAAGAGGTGTATTCCGGGTCATCGGCATAAAGTAGGATGGCCCCCCAATTTTCTCGATTGATGCGCTGCCCGCGCAGGGCGCGGGCTAATTTTTTCAGCTCTTCATCCAGCAGCGCTGCGCCTTGAGCGCCGTATTGTTTATTTAGTCCTTTGCGTGTAGTAAAAATGACGTAAACCGGGAAACGGCCATCCCGGCTGGCTACATTGGGGGCATCCAGCTGTTTTGCCAGGCGGGCAAATTCCGCTTGCACTGCCCGGACCGGTTCGCTTAGCTTCTTGGCATTCTGCCGGCGTGGCACCGGGATCGACTTTGTGATCGGCTGGCTGACCTCATCCGTCGGGGCAGGATGGAGTGCTGCTGTGATGGGTGCGGTTGGTACATCACCACCGGGTAGTGTTGTCTCTGGGGGAGCCGGGAGCAAGATCTCTGTCGCCGTTTCTGGCAGGCGGTTCCATCCCAGTCTGGCTGCAACCATTGCCGGAACAGGGATGGCTTGCGGGCAGGTCAGATTGTTGGCTGGTATTTCGATGCCTGCGGGCCACAGGGTGCGGTAGGGGTGATCCTCGCCCCACAATCGCTTCACAACTTGCCCGGTGATATCTTTCACCACTACCTGGTGCAGCAGTTCAACCGCCTGGGTGGAATTCCCGCTGGTCATCAGGCGATCAGCTAACACCAGCGCGAACTGCAGGGTTTCTGGCCAGCGTGCATGGTAAATTTGAGCCAGGCTCAGGATTGCCTGTGATGGTAGTTCGCTCTTCGCTGCCATTACGTTAAGGTGCGTCACAGCAGCAAGCGGGGTGCCAGGATTTTCGATCAATGCCTGGTGGATGGCGTGCTCAGCCTTCTCCAGGCTGCTGCTATCGCCATGCATGTATTTTGCCAGTGCTGAGCGGGCTTCGTGTAATTGCCGCGCCCAGATTGGCGCCATTTCTCCTTTGCTTGCCAGTTGGCGCGGGCTGCTGTTCAGCGCAAGCACACACCCTTTGGAAACATAATGGGATTCATTCTCACCATCTTGCCGCAGCGAAGCTAACAGTGCCTGCGCCTGGAGATACTCCGGATCCAGGGTGCACAGCTCTTCTAAGATATCCTGGGCCTGATGGGAGGAATTCAGGCGAGGATCCTGGGCGATTGCCTGGGCATAAAAGAACTTTACCGGGATATCGCCGGGGAAAGCAGCTAACCAAGCCGTTGATAACCGGCGCGCATAGCGCCATTCATCAACTTCTATGCCAGCCTGCAACAGGACAATGAAATCGTGCCGGGATAGCGGTCGGTGTGATGATTGAGCTGGCGGTGATGGAGGAAGCATATGGGTATCCGTTATGTTCGGGGATTATGAACTACGTTCAAGGCCACCACCTGGGCAAGCTGGCGTCTCACCAGCACATCATCGGGAGCAAGATGGGCTGCCTGGCGCAGCATCACCTCCGAACGTCGGTAATCTTTCCCTTCTTTAAGTGCCAGACCTGCCAGGTAGTGAGGTCGTGGGTCATGTGGAGCAATCTTTGTCGCTTGCTCGAATGCCTGCAGTGCTTGCTGGTATTCCCGCCGTTCCTTACGTGCCAACCCCAACTCCAGGTACGGTTCCAGGCAATCAGGCGCCAGGGTGACTGCATCGTTGAGCTGTTGAATTGCCTGATCAAGCTGCCCGCTGCGACGCAGCAAGGTGCCAGTGAGAAAATGGACATTGGCCAGCTCAACAGGATCCAGGCCAATTTTTCCGGCTTTGAGCGCGGCTAGTGCGGTCTGGGTAGCTGCCTGCAGGTCGCCAAGATCAGCCTGGCTGCGCGCCAGGGAGGTGAGGATGTTGGCATCGTCCGGGTATTTCGCCACCAGCTCGGTAAGAACCTGGAGTGCGGCATCCGGTCCACGAAGTTCATGCAGCAGTTTCGCCCGTTCGTACTGCAGCTCGAGCGGATCATGGGATATCGGCAGGGCGGATTCCAATACCTGGAGTGCTTCTACCGGCCGGTTGAGTGACTTGAGCGTCTTGGCCAGGAGCAGTGTCGTTTTCGGATCCTCCGGACTCGCCTGAACGGCAGATTGGGCAAACGTGTGGGCTGCCTGGTAAGACTTCTTCTGCAGTGCGATCTCCGCCTGCAAGACAGCAGCTTCGGTATTATCCGGGGCTATGCTCAGAATTTGTTCTACACTCTTGACGGCTGCTTCAATTTCCTTGTCTCTGAGCTGTGCCCGTGCCAGCCAGATCCATGCTGTGACTTCGCCGGGGTCGAGATGGACCGCGGTATCAAAACACTGGATCGCACGATTCACGCCGCCGGCATTCTGGCTGCTGTCTGCCAGGTATGCCTTGCCCAGTTCGAGATGGGTAGTCATCACCGTTGGCTCCAACTGAGCTGCGTGTTCCAGGTGTTTGAGCCCTGCAGCCGGATGATGAGCAGACTGATCGATTCGAGCCGCCAACACATGCCAACGCGCTTCGTCTGGCCAGATGGCTAACGCAGTCTCTATTGCCTCTTGAGCGGTGGTCAGGTCGTTTAGTTGCTGGGCGATGCGTGCCAGCAGAGCCTGATCCAGCGCTGCAAGTGGACCTTGTTTTGACGAGAGCAGCTGGATTGCGCCGCGTGCTGCGCCGAATGCCTCTCGGAGATAGTGGGTTTCTAAAGCCAGTGCTGCATGGAACCACACCCATGGATTGCGTGAGTGCGGGCGGGTAATTTGGAGCACTTCGGCCAGGATGGTGTTTTCCACGCCATGGCTGCCGTTTAGCTGGGCTGCGGAGATCACCGCGGCAGCTTCCTCCGCAGTCTGAGATAGTGCTGCTGGATTGAGTTTGAGCCGGGCAATTGCTGCGCTGAGCTGGGAAGGATCACCTGCCTGTGGAGCATTGCGGTAAAAAGCTATCTGGCCGCGAGAATGCCATCGTTCCAACCGGGTGATCGGATTGCCAAGATCATAAGCAGGATTGTTTTTTTCTATCAGCTGGATGAGCGCGGAAGCTTGCTGAATTGCATCCTCCAGGGCTGCTTTCTTTTCTACCGAAAGAGCCGTGATGCCAGGGGCATGCTGCTGGACTTCCATCCGGCTGCATGCAAGCTGGAATTCTGCTTGCATAACGATCAGCCGCGCGACTGCCAGGTGGGTGTATGGCTCATTCGGTGCAATTTCCGCAATTTGTTCTATAGAACCCTGTGCATAGTGCCAGTCGTTGAAATCAAGGGCGCTTTCAAGTAAGCTGACCAGCGAACGGCGTGCGGCAGCCCGTCCCAACCCGGTGTGACTGCCTTTGGCTGCGTTTTCCTCCTGTGCCTGGCGAATCGCAGACTGATAGTATTTATCAGCCTGCTCTGTACTGCCATTGCAAATCGCCAGGCGAGCTTGCATAGCCAGCCAGCCGGAGAATAAAGGTGTGGTTTCTCCCTGTGGATGTTCGGCAAGATTGCTATCCGGCACATACCCTAATTCCAGTTCAAGCTCAGTCTTTAATTCGATCCACTGGCGGATGCTGTCGGCAGGTAAATTTTCGCTGCTGTGGTCATCTGGCTCAGGTTTGAGCATCTGGTGTGCTTTTTGTGGCTGCAGCGCAGCCCGATAGATGTCTGCAATGAGCATGCGATCATCCAGCGGTAGTGAGGAATGATTGCTAACACCGGCGGTTGAGAGATGTTGATTCACCTCCAATCCTTTATGGATATATCCCAATGCAGAAGCGAGATCTCCATTCAAACGATACAGCCAGGCAGCCAGAATATAAAGCCGCGGCAGGCTTGGATCAGCGCGGGCTAAACTGATCCCAGTCTCCACACAACAGAAAGCATCTTCGGTACGCGCCAGATCGAGCAGTAAACTGGTTCGTTCGTAGTAAAGACTGCCCATGTCCGGGGCGATGGCAATGGCTTGTTCCAGTGCCTCGCTGGCGCTGATTAGATCACCATTATCGACGTAAGCATTTGCCAGGCGAGCAAGTAGGTGCGAGGTGGTATTGTGTGTACTGGATTGATCCCGGGCGACGGCTTGCTCCAGGCAGCTGATTGCACTGCCTATGTCACCAAGGGATTGCATCTGGTCTGCGGCTTCGCTGAGGTGTTCAACACCTGCGTTGTCATTATTCAGGACCAGCTTTATCGTCTCCAGAGCAGCAGAATTGTCTCCTGCCATCTGCTGCAGTTTGCTGAGTTTTACCAACAAGTCAGCACGTTGAGGCGCTAACTGGACTGCCTGCAACAGTGCATTTTGCGCTTCGAGCACGGCTTGTTTTGTTTGGTTGGAGAGGTTTGTAGACAGCATTGCATTGTGATGAGCGACCAACCGGACGATGTGATCGGCATACCATGCCAGGTTGGTCAGGTTGTCGATATTCAGGTTCAGCACTGTTCTGGCTGACCGCAGCGAATCCTCGAACAAGCTGCTGTCCAGGTAGGCACCGGCCAACAGTTTGTAATTTTCTGTATTCTTTGGTGCAGCCGATATTGCTTCCTGTGCCGAGGCGATCGCTATATCAAAGCGGCCTAATTGATGGGCTGTCTTGCCCATCCCATAAGAAAGCCGTTCGCGCCAGGTACGGTCGCTGGTCAGCTGTGTCTCCAGTGCTTCCTGATAAGCGGTGAATGCCGCCGGGAGATTACCGGTGGCGCGCAGCGCTTCTGCATGCCAGCCTTTTGCCTCTGGTAGGTCAGGATCTTGGGTGAGGGCATACTCCACCGCTTCTAGTGCTGAGTCAGGTAATAGCGTAGAGTCTCCTTGCTGGTACAGATCAAGCATTGCTCGCGTATAATTGACATAAGTGAGGGGTGTTGCGGTCTGAGTGGCTTGGATGGCGGTGATCAGTGGTTGGAGTGCAGCTCTGGTCTTCCCTGCATCGAGCAGCGCCGCGCCGTATGCAGAAGCAAAATCAATATTCTCTTCATCAGCCTGGTATGCGCTGCCGAGCTCTTGGAGCGCCTCGCCTGAATGTCCCAGGCGATTCAAAGCCATACCCAGCATGTAGTGGTAGTGATTTTGAGCAGGATCTAATGAAACGGCTTGCTTGAGTGCGTTGACCGCTACGGTAGGATTGCCCACCCGCAATTGAAGCTCGCCGAGGGCAAACAAGAGCTGGGCGTTATTAGGGATAATTTGAATGGCAGTTTGCAAGCTCTCGATGGCTTGAGTGCTTCGATCTTGCTGGGTGAGCAGATATGCCAGTGCAAGCCAGCCCTGAGGCAGGGTAGGGCTGATTTGGGTTGCCTTTGTCACGTACTCCAAGCCGCGAACAATATCGCGCTGCATGGCATACGCCTGACCCATGGTTATATAAGCCAGTCCATCTTCATCTGCTAGGCTCAATGCTCGTTGGCTGGCGTGGATTGCCGGGTCTGGTTGCCTGGCTTTCAAGGCACAGGTGGCCAGGGCATGTAGATCCTCAAGTTCTTCTGCCTGATTGGGATATTGCGTATCCTCCAGGAGAGACATCCACTCATCCAGTGCAGCTGCCCAATTTTGGTATGCTTCGTAGGTGCGCGCCATTTTATGCCGCAGCTGCAGGTCTTCGGGAGACAAACCCGCTAGGATCTGCATGTTTTCTGCTGCCTGGGGGAAAAGGTTGTCAGCAGCCTGAAGTTCCACCAGTTTTCTCAACCAGCTTTCCTGATTAGGCGACTGGTGCAGCCCATTTTCAAGCACGCGCATCGCCTCAGCGGGCATGCCGATGGTACTTAAATGATCTGCTATCTGAATTGGGTCAAGGGCAGCATGTGGCGCAATATACCCATCGCCTTGCTTGTGGCTGGGATAGATTTCTGCAAGGTGGGCCCCTGCCTGCTGGGCGAGTGCATCATTGCCGTTTTGCTGGGCAGCTAGGATCAATGGGATCAACTGGTAAGCCTCATCAGCCAATCCTTGTTTACCGCTTACAAGCATAGTATATGCTTCAGCAGATTTACCGGTACCGGATTAATGCCTGAGCCAGCCCAGCTTTGAAAGGCTCGATCACCGAGGCGGGTTGCACAGATTGAAGTAGCTCAATAGCTTTTTTCCAGTTGGCGACCAGATGCGCATTGGCGAGCGTGTCCTCACTGTCTACCGGGAGCATCGCAGCAACCTGGGTGAGCAAGCTGGCTGCCAACATATTGCGCATAGCTAATAATTTATCGAGTAGAATATTTTCCTTCGACTTGTCTCCGGCTAAACGGGCAATCTCCAAATCCCGCAGAGTGATAGCTGTTTCGCGCAACAGATCAGCTTGATGAAATGGCTGCGCTGCCGGTATGTGCGAGATGGCAATTTGTTCCACGGAGAGCTTTCGGCAGTATGCAGAGGCGAGCTCCGGCGCCTGGTTGTTCAGGATATGTAAGAAATCCAGCATTTCCAGGGGTTGAGTGGTGAAATGGCTTTGAGATCCATGGGTGATTGCCATCAATGCATCAATCCGGGAACTGGTCTCTGCCGGATGGGATAATATTGCGTGGATCGCCAGCCTGGAGCGAAGTGTGGAAGGCTGCCGCGACGCAAGTTCTCCCAGCATAGTCAATGGGTCTTCTACCAGCCCGTGCATACACGCCAAAGAGCTTTCCCAGGGGAAGCTGGCATGCTGTTCTATTTCACCTGCTAAGAACGACCACGATCCGCTTTGTCGGTTGCGTTCGGTGAGTGCCAGGGCAATTGTCCCCGCTCCAGCCAGATCAAGTTCCTCTTGATTTTCGATCAGGTCCGGGTAGTCGCGGGTCACTTGCTCGAGCAACTCTGGTGGGTATTCCCCAGGCAAGTTGGTCTCTCTATATGGTTGATTGAGCGCAGTCAAGGCCAGCCGGGCAGGAGACCAGTCTGTGAGCTGGGCTGTTCCCAGTGCCGTCACCTGGCAGCAAAATTTATCTAAGAACTCCGGTGCTTGCAGGCTCTGCCAGACAATGGGGTCTTGGCGCAGCGAGGTAAGTACCACAGGGACAGCTTGTGCCGGGAGGGTGTTCTTCAGGTATTGGATAAGGGAGGCTGTTGGCATGCTCATGCGATGGTAACGGTCACATAAAAGGCGATTCCGATCAGGATGATCCCAACCAGTGTCAGGTAGAGGCCAATGCCAGTGGATGTGCGCACCATATCGTTAATCGTCGTAAGCAGCGCTGATGCATTCCCAACCAGTCCGGAGACTTCCTCTGCCAGGCCCTTCTGCGCAAGGCGAGTGGTTTGTGAAGCCAGGGTACGCAGATCACGCCCCCAAACTCCATGTACCAGGATTGCGATACCCAGGATGATGGTCAGAAATCCTAACAGGTACGTAATTGTCAGCATTACGATTTCGATGGTTGAGAGTGTGATGTAATCCATAGGTTCCTTCCGGTAATGAAAGTGAAATTTATGGTGTGACTGGTAATGATGGGAATTCGCAGCGCAGATTGGTTAGATCCGATGCCAGGATTTGGATCTCGTTGAGCAGACGTAAAGGATGAAGATCGGTGATGATATGCTCGGGGATAAGCTCAAGAACCGTTTGCCATTGTGGCTGCGTGGACATCCGGGACAATGTAAGGCACGCCTGCCCGAGAAGGATGGCTTGTTGATCATGCGCAATCTTTGGTTGTTCAGTAGTGGGCGGGATGGCTCTTACGATTTGCTCACCGGTGTATAGACCTAAGTCTGTAGGCAAACCGCCGAGAAGGTTGATGATCGTTGCAGTCGCATGATCATCCATCAGCAAATATCCACTCAGCCAGAAGCCACTCTCAGCGAGCAATCTCATGAAATCTGGACTGAGCTGTGCAGATCCATGCTCCTTCACCACGGAAAAGGTATCCACTGCCTGGGCTTCAAAAGACTGTTGCCAGTTGTTCTTACATGGGTAGATTGGCAGCAGTTGAATGGGTTGGTTATCCAAATAATAAGTCAAGAGCCACAGGCTTTCTAGCTGCGGCTGAGCGCTATCCAACTTGTCTACGCCGGCGAGCAGCAGGATGCGTTCCCCATCCGGCAATGCTGGAATTGGACTCGGCGTTGGCTTGAAATTACCAATTCCCTCCTCTACTGGGTGAACGTTATTGGAGCTGCTCCCAACCAAGTAACCGATACTTAAAAATAAAATGAAAGCAGCGACTTCAAAATAATAAAAGGAGGCGCGATTCATTTTCGAGGCTTTCCTTCGTAATGGACAAAATTCCCCATGCTTGTTGGCAGAGCACCGGCGGCTGAGGTGGGTATCGTTCCGCCATTATCGTGGGGTGCTGACCAGGCAGTCGTGGTGACACTACCTCCCGCAAACTGGCTGATTGCCACGCTGGCTGGGTGAATGGTTCCCCCAGGCTGAGATAAAGTCTGAACTGATTGGGTGCCAGGTTCGTGATTTAAGGAGTCAAATAAAGCGGTACCGATAAATAATTGTGCTCGTAGCAGTTGAAAGGCTTGATTTACCCATTGGGCTTGATGGGCAGGTGTTACGGGTAGGGTAAGGGGATCAGTGGGGTCAGCCGTGCCAGAGGTAGGCCAGGAAAAACCGGTGATCCATATCATGCCGCGGGTATGCTCGTGCAGCAGCATCAGAGCGCGAATTCCCTCGTAATGCCTCAGCACGACAGGGTACAGCGCACTCTGGTCGCTCATCGGGGCACCCATGAGCACAGGGTAACGAATACCGATAATTGGCAGGTAAGCTATGCCACCCAGATTGTAAAGGCTTTCCAGGAAAACCTGGTCATCCAGGCTACCATCTTCCGGGACTGGTAGAAGCGGTTCAACGGTGGTGATCAGGTATACTGTGCGCCCGGCGGCATCGCATCCCTGGCGCACGGTTTGCAGCATGGTCAGGTAGGCTTGCGGGTTAGGCGCAGCACCCCACCGTGGGGTGGAATTCACGCCGGGGAAAAGCTCTACCGCCTGGATCACATCGGAATACACATTGAGGATGCTTTGCAGCAGCGCATTGGTAAAGCCTGGTTCTGGACCGGTGTCGGTAAGCGCCCAGGCTGGGGCATGGGTCAGGGAGAGCAGGACGCTGATCTGTTTTTGGCGAGCGGCTTGTAACACGTAATCCAACCTCGAAAAATCAGCTGGTTGATCTAAGGCCGGCCAGTGACGTGCCCAATCTACATCGATGGCTAACCAGTCCACACCCATGTTGGCTGCCAGTTCTAAAGCTGCATACACATCCTGCCCCCAAATATCCAGGCGAGCGCCATAACCAAACGACGCAGTATTGGGTAATCCAGCCTCGGCAAATCCTGGACTGGGAAAAGCGCTGAATAAGGTCAACGCAGCAACTGTAATTAGATACAACCTTTTATGGTTCACAATATCTCCCATCTAAATCAATTGGATCTAAGCCAACCTAATATCAAACCAAGAACCAGACCTGCCACTGAGATGATTCCAAGGCGAACCCATTGCAGTGGGCGAATACTGCCAATGTCTTTCAAATGGCGCAATGAGATACTGGGGTTTACCGGCCGGAGGCATAGGGTCATCTGGGCTAACGTTTGCGAGTACACCCGGGGTGTTTTTTCCCGGCTCATAAAATTAATCGCCGCATCCCAAAAAACGATCTCGGCTTGTGCAATGATATTTTTCATCCCATAGGTGTCCTGTGTGTTTATTACTCAGCGAACTCGGCGGAGAAAGGCAGGCAGATCCATGTCTTTGGATGTGATGTTGAGGGGTGGGTTGAGATGTGTGGCAATCGGCTCGCTGAGTTGATCTGGTTTTCCAGGCTGGTTCATGGCGTAATCCAAAGAGCGGGTTGCAGGCTCTCTACTCGGATTCTGCGTTTGTGTCTGGACACGCCTTGAACGATCCACCTGCGAGAGCGTATCCTCCAGGGTCGGTGATCCAAGTCCTGTGACAACCAGGATTACCTGCACGCGTTCTTCGAGCCGCTCGTCGTTGACCACCCCCAGCACGATCTCAGCTTTGTGACCGGCCTGTTCTTGCAGGTGATTGAGTGCCTCCTGCACTTCATAAAGGGTCAGCTCGCTGCCAGTGGTAAAGTTCACCAGGATACCCGCCGCGCTTTCCAGCGAGGCAGTCTCGAGCAGCGGATGATGGAGTGCCTGGTCGATTGCTTTGACCGCCTTGTTCTCGCCTTCGCTATGGCCGATAGACATAAGCGCACCACCACCCATGCGCATCAGGTTACGGATATTGGCAAAGTCAACATTAATTAATCCGGGGGTGGTAATTAATTCGGTGATTCCCTGGACAGCCTGGCGTAGCACATCATCGGCAAGGCGGAAAGCGGTATCCAGGGGCAGGTTGCGGGGGGCTACATACAGCAGGCGGTCATTGGGTATGGTAATAAGTGTATCCGTATAGGGCTGCAGGCGATTCAATCCATCGCTGGCATTACGCTGCCGCCGTCCGACCTCAAAGGAAAATGGCATGGTGACTACAGCAATGGTCACTGCACCCAGGGAGCGAGCAATCTTCGCGGCCACGGGGATTGAGCCAGTTCCGGTGCCGCCGCCCATGCCGGCGGTCAGGAAAACCATATCAGCGCCTTGCAAGGCTTCCTGGATCTGGCGCCAGCTTTCCTCGGTTGCAGCCTGACCGATCTCCGGGTTGCCACCTGCACCCAGGCCGCGGGTGGTTTTCGGACCTAGCTGGATCTTGACGGGTGCCAGGCTGGTCTGCAGTGCCTGGGAATCGGTGTTGGCGACAATGAAATCAATCCCCTCTATGCCCATATCGATCATGCGGTTTACTGCATTGGAACCTCCACCGCCCAGCCCTATTACTTTCAAGGATGGCATGTGGAAGGTTTCGTTCGCTGGAATTTGGGATGGTGAAAAAGAAAGTGAGTTGTTGAAGGGAGAAAAGGAATTATTCATATTTCACCTTTATCTAAACTGTAATAGTCCATGGGAGCAGAGAATCCTCACCAATCTTTTATTTTTGTTGCAATAGTCGTGCCATCTCCCCTCAGATCATCCACCACACAGCCAGCGGTGACCAGACCATCCAGGATCGAATCGGGCAGTTTCTCCCGGTCGCCAAGCACGGTTACCCGATTGGCATGTACAGCTTCTGCGGGTGAAAAGCCAATGGTTGGGTGATACTTATCGGCAAAGTTGCGGATGACATTAAACTGCCAATCTGAAATGCTCAAATCAGACGAGGCAAGCAGCAGGTAGTGTGCGATTGGTCGGTTTGTTGAGGTTTTTACTGAAGAGGTGGGGGTATGCTTGGTGATGGGAGCAGTGCTCCAATGATGGGCTGTTGCCCACTGCTGCAACACTGAGACCACGGGCAGGGCAGTGCCATCCGGTTGATACCAGGCGGCCGATGCAGCTGGGTGGCTCGCCCGCCGCGGTCAGTAGCCAGAAATTGCATGCCAGCAGCTCAGCGGGAATCGGATCCAACGCTACTTTTTCGCCCATGACGAGGCGAGAAATCAATAAATTTTGCGTGGTGTGGGGTGACTCGGCCGATGGGATATCAAAAGTTTTTTCGTCTGGCAGTGCTCCGCCTGCCAGTGCTAGAATTGGACGGCGCTCGTCGAAGACTGCTTCGGATAAAGCCAGGTACCAATCGAAAATGCGAAATCCACGCTGATCCTCGGTGCCCTTGGGAGTTTCGTAAGGGCGAGCGCCTGGCCAGCGCTCCGGTCCACCCGAACCCCAATTAAGCGGGTGGGCATTGCTCCAGGCATAGCAACTGATTGCCATCCGTTCCAACAGTCGGGTCTGGTTGCGGCGCAGGAGGCCTTCAAACGCAGCCTGCAGGAACGCGGTATCCCAATAATCGCCACCAGGCTCCAGCGGTGGGAAAACCGGTGTCATGCCCGCCTGGGTAGCTGCCAATGCCAGGGGCTGGAATATATCCAGGAAGCGCTCCACCAGGTTGCTTTGTGCCCAGGCTGCAGCCGGCCAATTTGCTCGCAGGTTGGGCCGGTCGAACAGGACAACGTATTGTGCTCCCCAACGGGCGTAACTATGGCATAGTAAGTTGAAGTCCTCGAGTGACGGGGGCTGTGCAGGAGAGAATTGGAAGTGGAGAATCGGTTGAATCTCGTGCTCAAGCAGCTGGCGGATAAAGGATTCGGGAATCGCCCGGTTGAGTGGTGCCTGAAGGGTCAACCAGGAGGCAGCCATGGCTTGCAACTCCGGTAGCCAGGTGTTTAAATCCCCATCGCGGTAGTGTAATGTATCCGGGAAATAATGAAAGCCGATCCGAGTTTTCTGTAAACCAGGCGAAACACTGTCCATGATACCTCGCTTCTATCTCTCCCCTACGTTGCAAGAGGTATGCCAGAGGTTTTTAAGCTTAAAGAAATCATACCTTTGTATAATCTATTGTATAATTTCTCAATAGGAGGGTAGCGGTGGGAAATATTAACGATCCGTCGCAGGACTGGTTTGAGGTCATTGAGAGCCTGGTATGAGTTCCACCCAAGAACATAGGAAGCGATTCGCTCTCATTCTCTTTTTCCTGATGGGTCTGAGTCTGTTTATTGTTGCCTGTGTTCCGATTGATGAGCCCATTCCAGGTGCGTTCTCTGTGGGGGATACCTTCAAGATTTTCTATAAAAATGCTGGAGGGCGGGATCTCCTGGGACCGGCATTATCCGTATCCTTTATCAGCGGGAATATTGAATACCAATATGTCAGTGCAGGTTTGATGTACTATGACCCCTCCCAGGCACCTGCCCAGCAGTTCGGATTTTATCCCCTGGCGTCTGAGTATTGGAATATCACCAGCTTAAGTGACCCACCCCCAATTGAATCATCAACCCCCTATGTTAACGGGCATGTTGTTTGGGAAGATGCCTGGCTGTTATATAACCGTCTGGGTTCGAATGTTGTTGGTGTGCCGTTGACTGGGGTTATTAGCAACAACGATAAGCAGCGCTACGAGCAGTATTTTACCGGCCTGGGTTTTTACCGCGATTTCAACGCTCCTCCCGCTGAAACCCACCTGATGCCTTATGGCGAATGGATTTGCCAGAGCAACTGCACCTATTTCTTCGGTGATGCCGCCGCACCACAACGCATGATCGACCGGCCAGCTTCAGAGATTGAACGCATTTTCATGGATTATGCAGAACGACCTGGCTATGCCTTTACTGGCGCCCCGATTAGTGTTCCCCAATATGCCCTGGATGGCTATGTGGAGATGGCCTTTGAAAACGTGATCATGTACTTCGATCCTCAAAACCCCTACCCGGTAATGTTGCGGCCACTGCCGATCTGGTTGGGCATGGCGCAAGAAGCCCCTGCTTTTTCGCTCAGCCTGGATTGGTTGGATTTTCGTGAATCCCAGCATGGGCTGGGCTATGATATTCCTGTATTCCTGAATGATTTTGTTATTTCCCATGGCGGTTTTGAGCTGGCGGGTGAGCCGATCACCCATTATCGTTCATTATCTGATGGTGGGTATACCCAATGCTTCACCAACATGTGTCTGGAATACCATCCCGGTGCCCCTACCTCGCTGAGGGTGCGCGCCACACCGCTCGGGGCACAATACACCAGTCGGGGAAGCCCGTTGCGTGTCTTTGTAACCTTAAGTGATACCAACTTTCCTGCCAACCAGCCAGTGACCCTGGAAGTTTATGCTCTACAGAACGGGCAGATTCTCAGAGATATTATGTTTGAGTTGGTAATCTCATTGCCTGTGGGCAACCCGCAGAATTACTTCGTTTCGCCGGATAGTGCGGATGGGGTTAACAGTGTGACCATCTCGCCTTTGGATTTACCGCAGGGCAGTCGGGTAAGCTATCAGGCTTGCGCTGTTGGATTGGTGGGAGATCAGGAGTGCGCCACCGGTACATTCACCATCTGGGGGCGTTAAAAAGAAGTCGCTCGTCCAATTTCCCGTTTCAGATAGTCTGATACTTATCTGCCCGCATGTGCGACTTCCACAGGTAGGTGTTGAAGATCTATCTCAGCTTCGTCGCAAAACAGCATCGCTCGTTCAAGGACATTCTTAAGCTCGCGCACATTGCCTGGCCAGGAATGATTCACCAGGGCGTGCAGTGCCCGCGGGGTGACATCGGTGATGTTTTTCCCCATCCGGGCATTGCCTTGGCGGACGAATAACCCTACCAATTCGGGAATGTCATCCTTGCGTTCGCGCAAGGGAAGCAGGTGCAGCTCAACCACTTTCAGCCGGTAGTACAAGTCATTGCGGAAGTTGTTTTCTGCTACCATGCTGGGAAGGTCACGGTTGGAAGCGGCGATGATCTGCACATCGACTTTTAACTCAGCAGTCCCACCTACCCGCCGGAACTTTTGTTCCTCAATGGCGCGCAGCAGCTTGGGCTGCATATCCATCGGCATGGAAGAGATTTCATCCAGGAAGAGAATACCGCCATCGGCCACTTCCATCAGGCCGTGTTTGCGTTTCTCAGCCCCGGTGAAGGCGCCTGCTTCATAGCCAAACAGTTCGGATTCAAGCACGGTGCTTTGAATTGCGGAGCAGTTTATGGCGATGAAAGGTTTATTCTGTCGCGGGCCCATTTGACGGATCGCATTGGCCATCACTTCTTTACCAGTACCGGTTTCACCGGTTAGAAGAACGGAGGCCGATACGCAGGCGGCTCGCTGTGCCAAATCCAGCAGGCTGCGCATAGCCGAGTTTACGCAGATCATTGGCCCCAGATTTAGACGCTGGGCAGCCCGCAGGTGCGCCAGCTCCTGGCGCATAGAGACGATCTCCTGCGCACGGCGGATGGATTTCTCCAGCTGGGTAAATTGGATCGGTTTTTGCAGGAAGTCATGGGCGCCGTTCTTCATCGCTTCGACTGCCATGTCCACATCCCCGTAGGCGGTGATCAGGATGATCGGAGGTCGAACGGGGAGATTCGCTGTCTCCTCGAGCAAGTTGGGACCGTAGCCATCGGGCAGCTGAACATCCAGCAGGATTATATCTGCGGTATTGTCGCGCAGGTGCTGCCGGGCCTCTGTTAATGTACCGGCACCTCGGACTTCATAGCCGCGATCGCTGAGGAAGTCCCCAATATTGATCCTGGCAGGCTCTTCATCATCAATGATCAAGATGGTAGTCGTCATCGAGCATTATTCCTGATTCTGAGATGGGTGGACATCACCTTAACTGCAGGGGATGCGCACGCGGAACATTGTACCACCGGGGATGCTGCTAACATGGATCGATCCTTTATGGGCGGTTACAATGCGTTTCACAATCGCCAGGCCCAGCCCGGTGCCGTTTCGTTTTGTAGTAAAGAATGGCTCAAAAATGTGTTCCCTTGCTTCTGGTGGAATACCCGGGCCATTATCCAGGATATTCACCTCAACATGGGAGCGCTCGTCTGCCTCGCCGATGTGGCGGACATTTATCGTCAGGACACCTCCGACAGGTTCCATTGCCTGGATTGCATTGTCGATAAGGTTGGTGAACACCTGCTCTCAGCGCGCGCAGGTCGCCCTCCACGGTGGGAATACTTGCCTCGATTTGCGGATTGTATTTCACCTGAGTTCGCGCCAGGCGGTTGCGCCATCGGTCCATTAAATTTGTGATCACTTTGCCCAGGTCAACAGGCTCAAGTTTATATTCCACCGGGCGAACAAAGGATAGACCAGATTTCACCAGGTCAGCCAGGCGCTCACAGTCATTTTGCAGGCGGCTGATATTCTCCTGGTTTGGATCATCCTGCGGCAGGTGGAGAGCCAACAGCTGCAGGCCGGTGCTGATATTATTGATCGGATTGCGCACTTCATGGGCAAAGCTGGCAGTGATATCTGCCAGGGTAGCGCGTTGCTCCAGCATTTGATTGCGAGTCTTGTATTCTTCCTGCTCGCTTTGATCATGGAATAGTACCAGGATGCTGTGCAGTTTGCCATCCGCAGCAATTGGCATCACCCGCAGGCTTGCAAGGAACGAATTGCCATTTCGACGGTACAGGCGCAAGCTGGAGAGACTGCTGGGGTGAAGCTCCTCCTCAACAAAACGGAATGTGGTTTCCAGGTTCTCATTGCAGATAAAAACATTAATGATCGAAAGTTCTTGTACTTCAGGATTGGTATAACCCAGTGCCAACTCAGCGGCTGTGTTCATCCGAATGATTTGCCGTTCTGGTGTCAGGAAGATTAAACCGTCATCGATACTGTCAAAAACAATATCGCAGCCTAACTTCTGCAGCTGTAAGGCTGCCAGGTCATTTTGCAGCTGGGTGATCAGCGTGTTGCTTTGAATCTGGAAGTAAACCTGGTTCGCCAGGAGCTGGACGATTTCCAGGATCGAGTCGGGTGGATCACCATTCCCTGCAACTGCAAAAACACCAATCGTGGTATTGGCTTCTCCAATAGGTGCAGAGGCTGTAAAGGTTATATTCGCGGAACGTGCTAGTCTGTGCAGGGTGGTCAGGGGGCGTTTTCCGTTATGCCAGAGATAGGCGCGGTTTAGCACTCCCAGGTCCTGGGGAGGAATAGATTCTGGTAATGCTGCTGCTGGATCGAGTTTGGCTGCCTGGTGCAAGGTGGGCGACTGCCCATCTGCCATGTATATCGAAAGAGCGCTTGCCCCGCTCAGCGTCATCGCATTGGAGAGCACCTGCTGCAATGTTGCTGGTAGATCAGACTGCGTATAGACTACTAAAAGTTGATTTAACGCCGACCAGAGGTTTTGCCGGCGTTGGGCAGCGAGTGAGTTCTGCAGCACATCTTCCTGCGTATTCAGCGTGATCAGGGTCTGGTTATCGCTGCTGGTGAGTCTGGTGATAGAAAAAACCGCCGGGATTCGAGTTCCATTATGATGCAGGATTTCGCCAAGCAGGTTGGGATAAATGTCAGGCAAGCTATTGCTGTCAAGATAAGCGGAGAGTGGCGTATTCTCTGCTGGAAGCAGCAGTTGATTTAGTGATAAGTCGATCAGCTCAAACCGCGCGTATGCGGTTAATTCACTGGCTTTGATATTGGCACACACGACTTTCTGGGTTGATGGGTTAACGATGATGGCTGCCTGGGGGAGGATGTTGAGCAGGCTTTCTAATGCGCTTATCTCCGAACCAACATGTCGGGGTTTCGTGATATTCTTCAGGTAAGAGAGCTTGCTCATTTTCGGGCTGGTTTCCTCAGGATCAGTTGATTTGCATTCGTAAGTGGGCAGGTAGGATGCCTTCCATGGCGCGATACTTCGCCACCGTGCGTCGGGCGACTGGATAGCCCCGTCCGGTGAGGATTTGCGCTAGAAGGGAGTCGCTGAGGGGTGAAGTTTCTTGATCGATGATTGCTTTCAATACCGAACGCACGTGCAGGCTGCGGTCAAAAAACATTGCCAGGGGGACGATGCGTTGGTTGGGCAGTTGAATGGCTTTGTCAGAAACAGCCCGTGACATGGTTGATTCGTGAACTTGGAGCTGTTCCGCCATTTCGGCCCGGGTTAGGGGGCACAGATGGCTCTCACCATGCAGAATAAAATCCCGCTGCAGTACCACCAAGCGCTGCATCAGGCGAACAATGGTGTTGTTGCGTTGTTGGATGCACTTTACCAACAGCGTGGCTTGTTCCAGGTCAGTCTGCCACAGATCAGCTTTGTCGTCTGGTGCTTGTTGGATAGCCTCTCTAAAGAGCGGGTTGACGCGCAAGGTTCCGTAGAAAGGCATGGCTATTTCCACGATCAATGGCGTCTCTTCCGTTTCATTAACTCGGCTAATGATGATATCTGGATGGGTATATACATTTCGATCGCGTTCCGGACTGATGACCGGGCGCCCCGGCTCACCCCAATAGGCACGAGCAGGATAGGGGTTGAGATTATCCGCTATAAAGCGCACCACCTGGCGGGCTTGGGTGGTCGAGATGCCGATCAGGTGGCCTAACTCCGCCGAATGATGTGGGCTTAGCATCTCCAACCCGGTGAGTACCGCCTCGGCAACATAAGGGGGAACAGGCCGGTTTTCACCCAATATTTCAATTTGCACCCGTAATGCTTCCTGCGGTGTGGGTGAGCCAACCCCGATCGGATCCGCGGATTGGATTTGGCGGATAATCCGCTCCACCCGGCTGCAGGTTACATGGTAATAGGTTGCAATTTCAGCGGTGTTAACAGGCAAGAGTCCATCTTCATCCAGGCTGGTCAGGATGTGATAAGCAATCTGGCGATCCTCCACGGGCAGCTCAGGCCCAATCTGGCGTAAAATGTGCTCCACCAGATCAACTTTTTGGGGCGGGTAATCATCAGAGCACTGATCATCCTGGGAGGTGGAACCGGATAGCGGGTAAAAATCCTGCCGTGCAGAAAGGAATACGATCGGCAGCTCGGGCGAGCTGGATTGTGGGTGGCTGCAGGTTGGACAGGGAGAGCTTGCCCTTAAGACCCGCTGGCAGGTTGGGCAGCGGTGTTCGTCGATCAGTTCCAGTGCCGGATTACGCGCCAGTTCTGATTCTACCTTTTGCCGCAGCGCCAGGGTGTTCAATGCCAGCAGGCTCATGGTTTGAGCCAGGTGAGCAGTGGTCATCGGGCGGATAAGTGGGGATTGGCGTTGATAATACATGGTCAGCCTCTAGTATAGCGTTTTTTGTAAATGTTGCAAGTTCTGTGCCAGGCAATTTGACCGGGAATTTGTGCTACAATGCATTCACCGGTCTTCAATATACTAACTTTGTGAGGTTGCCACTATGCTGCGTTCGTTCTTTATCTACCTTTCGAAAGCAAATTGGGCCCGCAAGATCGTGATGGGAATGTCGCTGGCTCGCAAGATGTCTTCTCGATTTGTGGCTGGCGAAAAACTGGAAGACGCCATTCGGGTAATTACAGAGCTCAATGCCAAAGGAATCAATGCTACTTTGGATCATCTGGGCGAGCACACTTCAACTGCGGAGGATTCCCGCTCAGCTACCCGCGATATTCTTGAAGCTTTAGATGCCATCCAGGAATCGGGTGTGCGTGCGAACGTATCCGTTAAACTCACCCAGTTTGGACTGGTGGTGGACCCCAAACTATGCGCCGATAACCTGGCTGAAATCGTTGAGCGTGCAGCCAGCTACAACAATTTCGTGCGGGTGGATATGGAAGATTTGCCGGTGACCCAGATCACATTGGATATTATGCGAGAGATGCGGCAGCGAGGATTTTTTAACGTAGGCATTGTCATCCAGGCGTATTTGTACCGCAGTGAAGCGGATATCCAGCAGCTGATCCAAGATTGTTATACGGTGCGCTTATGTAAAGGTGCTTATAAAGAACCGGCGAGGGTCGCTTTTCCACGGAAAAAAGATGTAGATGCCAATTACGATAAGCTGGCGACTATACTGATGGATGGGGCGAAAGAAAAAGGATGCCCGGCGGCGACCGATGATGGACGTTATCCGCCCATGCCGGGCCTGGCGACGCATGATGCCCGGCGGGTTGCGTTTGCCAAAGAATATGCCCTTAAGATTGAACTACCACAGCAGGCGATGGAATTCCAAATGCTCTATGGCATCCGGCGGGAACTGCAAGACCAGTTAGCCAGGGAGGGTTATCCGGTACGCGTCTATGTCCCATATGGCACAGAATGGTACCCTTATTACATGCGCCGGCTGGCAGAACGCCCGGCAAATGTCTGGTTCTTTATTTCTAATTTCTTCCGCCGTTGAGCCAGTGGTGTTCAACAGGGCAGCATGAACTCATTTCGCCTGTTCGCTAAGCTCTCCCGACCGCTGCCCATCTTGGGGGTATGCTTAACTTTTGGGTTGGGAACCGGGATCGCCCGCTATCTGGGCGCCTCGATTGATTGGGGAGTGTACCTGCTCGGTCAGGCCTGGGTGACCCTGCTTCAGCTCAGCATGCATTACCTGGGCGACTACTTTGCCCATCCCGCGGATACCGCCAATGAACGCCGGACGCCATTTTCCGAGCGCAGCGACGCAATCGGACCGGGAAAGCTCCCCCGCAGCCTGGCATTGTGGGCGGGGATCAGCTGTCTCTCTATTTCAGCATCCTTGACCGTGCTGCTGCTGCGTACACTCGGTGCTGCACCCGCAGTTTATTTGATCATGTTTCTAATATTCCTGGGAGTGTTAAGCTACAGCATCCCACCACTCAGGCTTGCCTCCTCGGGGTATGGCGAGTTGCTCCTGTCTATCCTGGTAGCAAATCTGGTACCCGCCTTAGCCTATTTACTGCAAGCAAAAGAGTGGAGTCGCCTGCTGCCGATGACGACATTCTCCTTGCTGCTGCTGCACTTAGCCATGATGGTGGCGTTCGAATTTCCTGATTATGCCACTGACTCCAAGTATGAAAAGCCTACCTTGCTGGTGCGCATTGGCTGGCAGCGTGGCATGCAGCTGCACAACTTATTGCTGTTGGGCGGTTTTGGGCTGTTAGGCATTGCTTGGGCATTGGGACTGCCATATCTGATTGTTCTGCCGGCTTTAGTTATGCTTCTTGTGGCTGTGTTTCAGGTCTGGAGCATGAACCGGATTGAAGCTGGCGCCCGCCCGAACTGGCTGCTGTTCACTGCCACCGCGGCGGCAATATTTGGGTTGACCGCATATTTATTGGCTTATGGGTTTTGGATGCGCTAGAACATGCCTGAATTCTTGAACCTGATTCCTCCCGCGCAGGCTTTGAGTCGTCTGCTGGAAAATCTTTCTATGGAGGTTAAAACCGAGCGTATCCTGTTCGAGCATGCTTTAGGCAGGATTACTGCTGAACCGGTTGTGTCTGCCAGCGCACTACCGCCTTTTCCCCGCAGTACGGTGGATGGATATGCTGTCCTGGCAGCAGACACCTATGGCGCAACCGAAAGCTTACCCTCTTATTTGAGTTTAGCTGGTGAGGTGCCGATGGGTGCCCAGGCTTCGCAACCCTTAGTTCTTGGTAGTGCGATCTTGATCCACACTGGGGGAATGCTGCCTGAGCATGCGGATGCGGTCGTGATGCTTGAATACACCCAACAGGCCTCTGGGATGGTTGAGGTGTTCCGCCCGGTGGCGGTGGGTGAAAATCTGATCCGGACTGGCGAGGATGTACAGGGGGGAGAGATAGTGATTCCTGCCGGTAGGCGATTGCGTCCTCAAGAGATTGGTGGGCTGGCCGCTTTGGGGATGACGGAAGTCCTGGTAGCTGTGCAGCCGCGGGTGGGCATCCTGTCCAGTGGGGATGAGGTTGTGCCTCCAGACAAAGAGCCAGGACCTGGACAGGTGCGCGATGCCAATTCTTACTCACTCAGCGCCCTGGTGCAGGATGTGGGGGGCGAGGCGATCCGGTATGGTATCTACCCCGACCAGATTGAACCGCTGATGGATGCGGCACAGCTGGCGCTACGGGAATGTGATATTGTCGTTTTTACTGCCGGTTCTTCTGCCAGTGCCCGGGATTTGACCGCCCAGGTGATAAATCAATTGGGAAAACCGGGTGTGTTAGTACACGGGGTAGGTGTGCGGCCCGGAAAACCGACCATCCTGGCAGTTTGCCAGGGAAAAGTGGTGATTGGGTTGCCGGGAAACCCGGTCAGCGCGCTGGTGATTGCCCGCTTGTTCCTCAAACCCGTGATTGAGCGTTATCTTGGCATCCCTGGGAGCGGGCTTCGCCCTGGATTTTCTGCCCGTCTTACGGTCAACCTGTCATCCCAGGCTGGTAGGGAGGATTGGGTGCCTGTCCGCCTGACCACAGAACCAGCCGGGTTTCAAGCTGAGCCGATCTTCAGTAAAAGTAACCTGATCTTCAGCTTGGTGCGCGCCGATGGGCTGGTGCGGGTGCCTGCGGATGCCACCGGTCTGGCGGCAAATGACCAGGTATGGGTGGTGCCGTTGGATTAGGCTGGTACCGGATAGAGAATAAGGCAAACATGTCTGTTTATTTACACGATATTCCCCTTTCAGAAGCCAAAGCGCGTTTCCAGCAGGTGTTGACCGGCGCCGGACTGTGGCGCCGCCTGGGTGCTGAGCAGATCCCCCTGGACGAACACGCCGCAAACCGGGTGCTTGCCGAGGCGGTGTGGGCCAGGATTTCTTCTCCTCATTACCACGCCTCGGCAATGGATGGATTTGCATTGCGCAGCATAGAAACCCATGCCGCCGGACCAGCCACGCCGGTGACGCTTTTGTACAGCGCTCAGACGGTGTATGTGGATACAGGCGACCCACTTCCTGAGTGGGCGGATAGCGTCGTTCCGATCGAGCAGGTTGAGCCAATTGGCGAAGACGACCTCCCCGCCCTCGATTCCCGCCGGCCGAAGGCTATTTGCATTCGTGCGGCGCTCGCCCCGTGGAGTCATGTGCGTCCGGTCGGCGAGGATATTGTGGCGACGCAGCTGGTGCTCCCCGAAGGTCACCGCTTACGCCCGGTAGATTTGGGCGCGGTAGCTGCCAGCGGGCACAGCACTGTATGGGTAGCCCGACAGCCACGCATAGCCATCTTGCCAACTGGCTCTGAGTTGGTGCCCATTGGGCAGGCAGTGAAGGCGGGCGATATCATTGAATATAACTCGCTGGTGCTGGCAGCCCAGGTCCAGTCTTGGGGCGCTCAGGCCGCCCGCTTTCCAATCGTCCCGGATGTTTTTGCCCTGATCCGGGAAAAAGTACTGGAAGCAGCCCAAACTCATGACCTGGTGCTGATCAATGCAGGCTCCTCAGCCGGGGCAGAAGATTTTTCCGCTGGGGTGATCGCCTCCCTGGGCGAGGTACTGGTGCACGGAGTGGCTGTCCGCCCGGGGCATCCAGTTATCCTGGGGATGATCCACCTGGAGAACAGGTCGGTGCCGGTGATCGGTGTCCCAGGCTATCCTGTTTCTGCCGCGCTGACCCTGGAAATCTTTGTCGCTGAGCTAATTGCCCACTGGCTTGGCACCCGGCAGCCCGAACCTCAGCAGATCACGGCACGACTGACCCGTAAGGTCACCTCGCCGCCCGGGGATGACGACTACCTGCGGGTGGTGGTGGGTCAGGTTGGTGCAGCAGATGCTGGCTGCGCCTTTGACCCGCGGCGCCGGGGTGATCACCTCCCTGGTGCGCGCCGATGGCTTGGTCGTCCTGCCGCGTGGAGTCCAGGGCTTGCCGGTGGGATCAGAGGTAGAAGGTGATGCTTTACCGCTCACCTGCGGAGTTAACGCACACCATCTTTGCGATCGGCTCCCATGATATTGCCCTGGACCTGTTGGCGCAGTATTTGGCGACTGTGGATCGGCGCCTGGTGTCTGCCAATACCGGCAGTCTGGGCGGATTGCTGGCTTTGCAGCGCGGGGAGGCCCATCTAGCAGGCTCCCACCTCTTAGATCCGGAGAGCGGTCAGTACAACCTGCCGGATATCCGCCGTGTCCTGCCGGATATCCAGGTGAAAGTGGTCACCCTGGTCGGAAGGCAGCAAGGGTTGATCGTAACCCGGGGCAACCCAAAAGGAATTCATACTTTGCAGGATTTACCCCGCCCGGATATACGCTACATCAATCGTCAACGCGGTGCAGGCACCCGGGTGCTGCTGGATTACCACCTGCAAACATTGGGAATCGATACTCAAGGTATCCAGGGATACCAGATAGAAGAGTATACTCACCTGGGGGTAGCGGTGGCGATTGCTTCTGGGCGAGCGGATTGTGGGCTGGGGATTGCCGCTGCGGCGCAGGCCCTGGAGTTGGATTTCGTTCCTCTGTACGAAGAGCGCTACGATCTTGTTGTACCTGATCAGTACTATAATACTGATCTGTTAGCCCCGTTATGGCGCATTTTACTGCAGGAGGACTTCCGGCGGGCGGTGGCTGCGCTGCCCGGATATTCGATTGAGCATATGGGCGAACTTGTTGCCGGGGGAGGTGCATGATGTTCCAGGCATTAGTGGTTGACGATGTCCGGGCAATGGTGGATGGGATTTGCCGTATGTTGGCGCTGTTGGATATCCAGGCTGCCCCGGCATATGGTTCTCGCGCCGCAATCATACAGTTGAATGAAAGCACCCCCGATGTGGTATTTATGGATCTCAACATGCCCGGTCTGGGTGGCATTGATGTGATCAGCTACATGCAGCGCGAACCCAGGCTGGCTGAGGTGCCAGTCATTGTGGTGACCTCGGATGATCAACCGGAGACAGCCGAACGAGTTCGCATCTTAGGCGCCAGGGATCTGTTGGTCAAGCCGGTGCAGGTCGAGGATCTCGAATCCGTACTCAGGAAGCTTGGTTTATTATTATAAGGAGACTAGCATGCCCATTGCTGCGGGAAATATCGCACCCGATTTCGAATTGCCGGATCAAAACGGCATCCTGTGTAAGTTATCTACCTACCGGGGAAAACCGGTGGTCTTGTATTTTTACCCCAAAGATGACACCCCTGGCTGCACCACCGAGGCATGTAATTTCCGCGACGATTACAGCCAATACCAGCAAGCCGGGGTAGAAATCCTGGGGGTCAGCCCAGACAGCGCCGCAAAGCACACCAAATTCATCGCAAAATACCAGCTGCCCTTCACCTTGTTGTCTGATATTGACCACCGGGTTTGCGAACTATACGGGGTGTGGGGGCGCAAGAAGTTCATGGGTCGGGAATATGATGGTGTCTTTCGCACCACCTTTCTGATCGATGCACAAGGGCAGATCGTACGTGTCTTTGAAAATGTATCCCCAGCCAATCACAGCAATGAAGTGCTGAGCGCATTCCGAGAATAATAAAAACCGTTCCGCATCCCACGTGGAACGTTCAACGTGGAACCTGGAACGGTTTTTTATGAGGTGGAGATGGCGGGAGTCGAACCCGCGTCCGAAAGAGCCTCCCCGCGGACATCTACGAGCGTAGTCGGTTGTGGTTTTCACCGGCCAGTCTACCGCCGACAAAAGAACAGGCAGGCAAGTCGCTGGGACCCGAAAGCCCCTCTTTCACGCCGTTAGCGGCATCGGACGTGGCACTCTGACTTTATGACGTCTTGCTCTACCACCGGTCAGAGGGCGGGGCAGGAAGACGTGGTCCTGCTAGAGGACCATTGCGGCTCACGCCGGTCGCTTATGCAGCGAGGGGCAGAGCAGCGTAGGAAGTGCGATTGGCACTTGTTTTTTGCGCTGATTTTAACGAGGTCGGCGCCTCTCGGCTCGCCATCCGGAGTCAACCGCTTCCGTCGAAACCGGTCATCCCCAGGCTTTATAATTATACCTCGGATTGGGGGCGTGAAAAGCATGTTAAAGATTCTTGATAGTGCTTGCGCTGAAGATTATATTGCGATAAGATTTATTCTGTGTTGCACCAGGGTGGAATAGTTGTCATGGGGAAGAGGAGGTGTATTTGACGCAGCTACCCGGATAACCTTTATAAATGAGTAGCATGGGATCGATAACCAATCATAGGTCAAAAAGAGGAGATGGCAATGAAATTTCGCAAAATTGTGAATATATTTGCGGTGATCACCCTGACGCTGGGGATTTTCACCGGCTTTGTGGCGCCAGGAGATACCCTTGCAGGGCCAGCGGGGTATGCATCAAACTCGAGTTATACGCTCCCGGTCAGTGAGACCGGCTTGTACGTTGTTCAGCTGGTTGATCCATCCGTCTCAACCTATATGGGGGGGATTAATGGCCTGGCAGCCAGCAGCCCCGAAGGAACTGGCACCCGCCGTTTGGATGCAAATGCCCCTGCCAGCCAGGCTTACCAGGCATATCTGGAAGCTAAGCAGCAATCTGCAATAAATGAAATGCAGGCTGCTTATGGACGCAGCATTGACACGGAATTCCGCTATCAATATGCCCTGAATGGCTTCGCCGCCTACCTGTCCCACGCAGAAGCGCTGGCAGCATTGAACCTGCCTGGCGTGTTGAATGTCTACGCCGACGAACTGCGCCAGATGGCAACCGATGTGAGTCCCGAGCTAATTGGCGCACCATCCATCTGGGAAGGCGACACCACTGGCGGACTGGATACGCTGGGTGAAGGCATCGTGGTGGGAGTGATCGATGGTGGCATCAACCATGCCCATCCATCCTTTGCCGCTATTGGTGCAGATGGTTACACCCATGAGAACCCGTATGGAACGGGTGTTTACCACGGGTGGTGTGAGACCAATCCTGGCTTCTGCAACGATAAATTGATCGGCGCTTACTATCTGTATCCAGGTACAGCTGAAAGCCCGGAGGATGGCGATGGGCACGGCAGCCACACCAGCAGCACCGCCGCGGGCAATGCCCACGATGCGGTATTTACGGTAGGTGTGGATACTTTCACCCGCTCCATCTCGGGCATGGCTCCGCACGCCAACATCGTCGCCTACAAGATCTGCAATCCCTACTGCCCCAGCTCATCCGCGGTTGATGCAGTGGAGTTGGCGATCAGTGAAGACATGGTGGATGTGATCAATTACTCCATTGGCCCGGGCGGTAATCCCTGGACGGATATGGTGGAAGTTGCCTTCCTGGATGCCACCGCGGCAGGTATATTTGTTTCTGTGTCCGCCGGCAATAGCGGACCTGCTGCTGGCACCATTGAGCACTCCTCACCCTGGACTACCAGCACGGCAGCCAGCACCCACAGCCGCATAATCTCCAATTTCATGGACGTCGAGGTCCCGGGGACTGAGCTGCTCGATCTACTTGCCATCCCTGGTGATGGCACGTCCATCACTGCCGAAGTCACCGACAATATCCGCTGGTCTGGCGATGTCGATCCGGCCAATATCGGCGCCTGCCTGGCCTTCCCGGATGGTTCATTCGATGGAGTGATTGGCATGGCACAGCGTGGAGGCTGCGACTTCCTGGTCAAACTGAACAACCTGGCAGCTGCTGGCGCGGTTTACGCCGTAATCTATAATAATGTAGGCGGCCCGCCAATCACCATGGGCTTCGATCCCATACCGGATATTCCGGGTGTGATGACCACGCTTGATCATGGCCTGGCGATTGCCGCATTGATCAGTGGCGTGCCAGAGGCTACCGTGACCATCAAGGTGGGTGCCGAGGTGGTGATCGATCCAGAATGGAACGATATCATGGCTGGATTCAGCTCGCGTGGCCCCAGCCAGTGGGAGCTGCTGAAGCCAGACTATGCCGCGCCTGGGGTAAATGTATTGGCAGCCGTGCATGCCCATGATGGCGATATCGCCACCTATGATTTCTACCAGGGTACATCGATGGCCTCGCCGCACAGCGCTGGTTCAGCCGCCTTGCTGATGGCGCTTCATCCTGACTGGACGGTGTCCGAGATCCGGTCAGCGCTCGCCAGTACCGCCGATCCAACCGTGATGCGCGATTCGGATGGCGTCAGCCCCGCAGACCCGTATGATATGGGTTCCGGTAGATTAGCTCTGTACGGCGCGGGCAACGCCGGGCTGGTGCTGGATGAAAGCTATGAAAATTACCTGGCGGCCGATCCCAGAATGGACGGCGAGCCCAACGCGCTCAACCTGCCTTACATGGTGGAGTTCGAGTGCAATGCGACCTGCAGCTGGACGCGTACGGTAAAGAGTGTTCTGCCTGGCACGCAAACCTGGACCGTCGATTACGAAAATGTGGCTGGGTTGGCGCTAGATGTCCAGCCGGCCACTTTCACCCTTGACCCCGGTGAGGAGGTCGCACTGTCCATTACTGCTGATGTCACTGGCGGTGATCCGCTGGAAACGCTGTTTGGCGCCGTGAACCTGATTCCGGCGGCGGGCGTGACGGCACGCTTCCCGGTTGTGGTGATCGTCTATGCTGAACCGCCAACCATCTCCGTTGAGCCAACTGCCTTGCTTTCCACCCAACCGGCTGGCCTTGCTACCCAACCTCTGACCATCAGCAACCTGGGTGGGATTCCGCTGGAGTGGGAGCTGTACGACGATAGTTCACCGGCAATTTCCATCCAGGGCGAGTGGGCGGATAACTTCGATAGCTACCTGACCGATAGTGAGCTCCATGGGCAGGGCGGATGGAAAGGTTGGGGGGATGATATCACCTATGGTGCCACTGTAACCGATAACAAAGCCCAGAGCCTGCCGAATTCCGTCGGCATCGTTGGCCAATCGGATATTGTCCACGAATACGCCGCTGTCAATACCGGTTTCTGGAGCTATACCGCCTGGCAGTTCATCCCCAACACCTACGCCGGGGCGAGCTCCTTCATCCTGCTCAATGCCTATGATGATTTGCAGACTAACGTAAGCTGGTCGGTCGAGGTCGTCTTCGACAGTGCCAGCGGCACGGTGTACAACAACGGGAAGAGCGGTGGCAGCCTGCCTTTGGAGTTTGGGCGCTTTGTCGAGCTGCGCGTGGAGATCGACCTGGTCAACGATGAGCAGTCGTTCTACTACGATGGCGATTTGCTCTACAGCGGCTCCTGGAGTGGGGAAGTCTCTGATGCCGGCGCCATGAACCTGGCTGCCGTGGATCTGTTCGCCAACGATGCCTCGGTGGTGTATTACGATGATATGTCTTTGACCATCGCCATCCCCGAAGCATGCGACCTGGTTGGGGATGTACCCTGGTTGAGCACTGGTCCTGCCAGCGGGACCACCCTGCCGGGTGAGAGCAGCCTGGTAAGTGTGCAGTTCGATGCCACCGGCATGGACCTGGGTACCTACATCGCCACGCTGTGCGCTGCCAGCAATGATCCGGTCAACCCGGTAATCGCCATTCCGGTGACATTGACCGTAATTGAGGGTGTTCCGACCGTACCCATGTACCTGCCTCTGATGTTCAAGACTGCCACCGAATAAACATCACGTAGCTGGTGTTTTTTGGGGAAAGCTGTTTAATTGACGATGAAGCGGTGCAGGTGCACCGCTTCATCTTGGTTAATCCCATGTTATTAATCAAAATCCTCTTGCAAACGGGTAACACTTAAGATAAGATTACTTATCTTATAACTGCAGGGGAGGAGCATTGGGAACAGGGAGAAAGGAGGAACATCTTACGGACCTGATTTATAGGACCCTGTTGTTACATCATGTGGTAGTTATTAACGTCCAAAATTCACATAAAAAATAGGAGAATGAGATGAAGTACAGAAAACTTCTGAACGCACTGGCAGTATTCAGCCTTGTAGTAGGTTTATTTACCGGTTTCCTGGCCCCCAAAGTTTCCCTGGCAAGCCCAAGCGTGCCAGATCGCAACCTTGGGGTTAGCGAGACCGGTTTGTATATTGTCAGGCTGCAGGATCCTGCAGTGGCATCTTACATGGGTGGGGTAGGAAACCTGAGAGCCACCAGTCCCGAAGCAACGGGCGCCACTCGATTGGATCCCAATTCCCCCGCCAGCCAGGCTTACTATAACTACTTGGCCAACCAGCAGCAGGGTTTACTTACCGCCATGCGCAATGCGTATGGGCATAGCGTTGAAGTAGAATACCAGTATCTGTATGCTTTGAATGCTGTTGCCGTGCGCATTACTCACCAAGAAGCGCTGCGCGCCTTTAACCTGCCCGGTGTCCTAGCCGTCTATCCGGATAAGCTGGCAGAGATGGACACCGATATGGGGCCGACCCTGATCGGTGCCGATGCCATCTGGACTGGAGACACCTATCCCGAGATCGCCACCCAGGGCGAGGGCATTGTGATCGGCATGATCGACAGCGGAATTAACTCCAAGCATCCCTCCTTTGCAGAGACTGACGATGGTGGTTACACCCACGTCAATCCCTACGGGGCGAACACCTACCATGGTTGGTGTGCAACCCACAATGGCTTCTGCAATGATAAGTTGATTGCCGCTTACAACCTGTACGATCCCACCGCTGACCCCGAAGACCTGGATGGTCATGGCAGCCACACCTCCAGCACCGCCGGCGGTAATGCGCACCAGGCGTATTTCACCATCAGCGACATCCCCTTCCTGCGCGACATCTCAGGTGTCGCTCCTCACGCCAACATCGTCGCCTATAAAATCTGCGATCCGAGCTGCCCCAATTCTGCGGCGGTCGCTGCAGTAGACCTGGCGATTGGTGTGGACATGGTGGACGTGCTCAACTATTCCATCTCCGGCGGCGATGACCCCTGGAACGACTCGGTGGATCAGGCATTCCTGGATGCGACCGCAGCCGGTATCTTTGTTTCGGCTTCGGCTGGCAATACCGGCCCTGGTCTGGCTACCGTTGCCCACACCGGTCCGTGGAACACCAGCACGGCAGCATCTACCCACAGCCGCATCTACGGCAACCTGGTAGATGTCATTGCCACCGGCGGCAACATGACGGGCATTGCATCGGCGCCCGGTGCTCTGGTTTCCTTGACCGCCGACTTCACCGCTCCGATCAAGTATGATGCTGCGTATCAATACGCCTGTACCGCGATCCCGGCTGGCACTTTCACCGGTATGATCGCCCTGGTCCAGCGCGGCGGCTGCACCTTTGATACTCAAAATGACCAATGTGTACAATGCCGGCGCCACTGCCATGATCGTCTTCAACAATGCCGGCGGTCCGCCTACCGTCATGGGATTCACCCTCACCTACATCCCAGGTGTTATGATATCTATGGATGATGGCCTGGCATTGGCAGCATTGATCACCGGAGACGCAGCTGCGTCCGCCACGATCTATGCTGAAACTTCGCTGATCCTCAACGCGGCCTGGGAAGATGTCATCGCCGGCTTCAGCGCCCGCGGCCCAAGCCAGCATGAATTGCTCAAACCAGATTACACCGCCCCCGGTGTGAATACCTTAGCCGCGGTTGCCGCGCTCCCCGGTGATCCTGTGCAGTACGATTTCTACCAGGGTACGTCGATGTCCTCACCCCACAGCGCCGGATCTGCCGCACTGATGATGGCGCTGCAGCCGGAGTGGTCTGTAGTTGAGGTTCGCTCGGCAATGTCGACAACCGCCGACCCGGCATCAGTGCTTGACTCGGATGGCGTCACCCCGGCGGATCCCTGGGCGACTGGCTCCGGACGTTTAGACCTCTCCTGGGCTGGATGGGCATCCCTGGTGATGGATGAGACCACCGCCAACTTTATCGCCGCCAATCCGGCCCTTGGTGGTGAACCCCGTGATCTGAACATGCCCTACCTGGTGGACTACGACTGCATCGGCACCTGCTCCTGGACACGTACCGTCACCAGCGTCCTGCTCGAGAATACCACCTGGGATGTGGTTATTCCCACCACACCGGCTGGTCTGACCCTGACTGTCACCCCGATGACCTTTGAGCTGACCCAGGGTAACCCCAATGTGACCCTGACCATCACTGCCGATGTTACCGCTGCGGCGATCGACGATCTGTTCTTCGCCGAGGTACTGCTGGTGCCGGATACCGGAATCTCCACCCGCCTGCCGGTTGTGGTGGTTGCCTCCGCACCCCCGCCCGTTATCGCCGTTGACCCGGTATCGCTCTCCAGCACCCAGCTGGCTGATACGACCGTTGATAAGACCCTCACCATCAGCAACACCGGTGTCAAGGACCTGACCTGGGAGCTGTACGAAGACAGCCTGATGAACAACACCATCACGGCTGACTGGCTGGACAACTTCGATGCCTACACCCTGGGTACTATCCAGGGTCAGGGCGGCTGGAAGGGTTGGTATCAATGATCCTGCGGCTGCTGGTGTTGTAACCAACGCCATGGCGCTCAGTACACCGAACTCGCAAGCCATCGCTGGCGCAGCCGACTCGGTGCACGAGTACTCCGGCTACACCACTGGCTTCTGGTCTTACAAAGCCATGCAGTACATCCCGACCGACTTCAGCGGAGAGACCAGCTTCATCCTGCTGAACAGCTATGATGATGCAGGGGTAAACCTTAACTGGTCGGTGCAGGTGAACTTTAATAGCGCCACCAACAATGTACTCAACACCGGCATCACCGGTGGCACGCTCCCGATGGTCAAGGGTCAATGGGTAGAGATTCGTGTCGATATCGACCTGATCAATAATGCCCAGTCCTTCTACTATGGCGGCAGCCTGCTTTACACCGGCACCTGGACGGAAGAGAACTCTGGTGGTGGTGCGCTGAACATCGGCGCCGTCGACCTGTTCGCCAACAATGCCTCGGTCGTGTACTACGACGATATGGGGTTGGTGGTGGATCTGCCCGATGTCTGCCAGTTGGCTGGCGACATCCCCTGGTTCAGCGTCACCCCGACCACCGGCACTACTGTTGGCGGCGGCAGCACCCCGGTAACGGCAACCTTTGACTCAACCGGCATGGCCGTCGGCACCTACACCAGCACCCTGTGCGTGGCGAGCAACGACCTGGTCAATCCGCTGGTACAGGTCCCCTTGACCCTGACTGTAGGCGAGCCGGTGATCCTGTATCCAACCATGCTGCCCTTGATGTGGAAAGCGCCTGTGGCGCTGCCCTAGTTCCAACTGAAAGCAGCAAAAACTGATTCTGTCACAATGAAAGGCTCCCCTCGGCTGGATAAGCCGAGGGGAGTTTTTTTCAGCATAGGGGGTTACCTGATCGTCAGCTTGATCCGTTCGATCACCAGCGCGGTGCCATCTGCTGCGCTGAGCTCGCTTAATTCGAACCACACCATGGTACCGGGCAGGAAACCTGAACTGCTGACCAGGTTGTCAAACTGCGCTGCTCCGCCCGGCTCGCTGGCAGTGACGCCAAATGGGCCTGCATCCAGCACATTGAAATTCATATCGTACACGCGGTAAAGCAGGTTGTTTTCGAACGGCGCGATGGGCATACTCCCCTGCACCTGCACGGCAGCCCCGGTTTGACTGCCTGATTGCGGGCTTTCGATGTTGATCACCCGTGTTGCGCCGCTGGGCGTGGTTGTCGTCTGGCGCAGCAGCACCAGCTGTTCTCCGTCCAATACATAGCGCTGGCTGACCATCAGGGTGGGGCAGCAGAACGGGTCGCTCACGCCGTGGATTGTCCCATTGACGGTTATCTTCCCGTCGCTAATTTCCACCCCGGAGATGATTGGGCGATCATCGATCGTCACCGTCCCTGCCTGGAAAGGTTGTCCATCCTGGTTAACCACCGCCATTAGTGACACAAAGGTGCCCGTCCCGCCGCCGTTCTCAGATAGCAGGATGGCTGCATCTTCCAGCCCATCGCTGTTCAGGTCGCCGATCGCCATCCACGGCAGCAGGTTCACCCACAGCTCCCCCGCGGCTTCATAGTGTCCATCCACCAGCGTTACTTCGCGCTGATAGACCGGTGCATAATAGGTTGCATTGCTAAGCTGTGTCTCATTCAGTGAGGGCAGTATTGTTGCTGTCGGTGGCAATGCTGTTGCGGTCGATTGCAGTTTTGTAGGAGTCGCGCTTGTGGTGGCTGCGTGGCCCACTTCCGGGAAAATAGTTGTTTCAACCACCCCGCTCTGCGGTACACAGGCTGCCAGCACGCTCACCACCGCCACCCAGGAAATCATCCGGTATATTTTCATCAAATACATCCTTTATATTTAAGCTTCGTATATATGCTTTGCAGTAACGACCACATTCGTTACTGACAACCCATTCTGGCGCAGGCATTTCTCGAGCTAAATAAATTAATTAGGATTACATATAATTCAACGCTTATCACTCGTTCTTTGTTCCGCGGATCAAATTTGAATAAGGTTAATTGTTTTATTAGTTTCTTCACAAATTCAAATTAATTTTTTCCACCCGCCCTCCCCCTGGACATGCCCGGATTGTTAGGATAAGATACCTTCCAGGCCGGGTAAACCAACTTCCCGGTAGGTGCCAGAGCACTTTTTCTCTAGGAGTTGTGTATGCAGCCCACGAAACGCTTAACGGTGTTTGTCCTCTTGCTCTTATTGACTGGCCTGGCGCTGGGGATCAGTCGCACTGACCGCAGTCTGGCGGCCGGCGAGGGCAGTGAAAAGATCGAAAGCGCGCTGCTGGAGCGCCTGTCCGCCGAAGGACAGTCCGATTTTATCGTCCGCTTCGGCGAGCAAGCTGATCTGTCGGCAGCATACGGGATGGATTGGAACGAACGCGGCTGGTATGTCTACAATACATTGACCGAGACGGCGGGTCGCAGCCAGGCCCGGGCGCAGGCCTATCTAGATGCCCAGGGCGTTAGGTACCGCAGCTTTTTTGCCGGCAACGATCTGTATGTCTATGCCGGGAATCTGGAGCAGGCCTCCGGGCTGGCGCGGTTGGGGGAAGTTGCCAACCTGTATATCCCGCCGGTTGTCACCATTACACCAGTCGATACTGTCAACCCGGTTCTATATACCACCTGGGCGGGTGAGCTGCTCGCCAACCACGCTGAGGTGACTGTCCTGCTGCCAGATACTGTGACCTGGGGAATTGACAACGTTAACGCTAATGAGTTTTGGTCAATATTCAATGTGCGTGGCGAGGGCATCCTGGTAGCCAACATCGACACTGGGGTGCGCTATACCCACGGAGCACTTAATACAAAATACGCCTGTTACGGAATGACAGAACATGATAATTGTTGGCTTGATCCTGATGGGATTTATACTTCTCCGTATGATGGTAATGGTCACGGCACCCATACCATGGGCACGATGGTAGGTTATGGTGTTGTCAATGAGACAATTTATGAAATAGGCATGGCACCCAATGCTCGCTGGATTGCCTGCCAGGGGTGTGATACTGCGGATTGCGAGGCAAATGATCTATTAACCTGTGCTGATTGGATCCTGGCACCGGGCGGCCTCCCGGAGAACCGGCCTCAGGTAGTGAACAACTCCTGGGGATCGAACACGGATGGGAGTGACTGGTTCCTGATTCAGATAAATGCCTGGCGGGCTGCGGGCATCTTCCCAGCCTTCTCAGCTGGGAATAGTGGTCCAAATTGTGATACCTTAGGTGACCCCGGATCGTTCCAGGAATCTTTTGCCAGTGCTGCCCATGATATTATTGGAATTGAATACTCAATTGGCAGCCGGGGCCCTTCAGCATGGGGTCATGATCCATACACCAAACCCAACCTGTCAGCGCCTGGTGTAAATGTAACCTCATCTTACTACACAACGGATACATCTTACATGGCCATGAATGGTACCTCGATGGCCACACCCCACACTGCCGGGGCGGTGGCACTGCTCTGGTCGTGCAACAGTGATCTGATTGGTGATATCGACACTACCTTCCAACTGCTGCAGAATTCAGCCCGCACGCCTCGCTTGAGCACCTGCGGCACCCCGCCGGACGGGGAAGGCAATTATTCCTTCGGCTACGGCTACCTGGATGTGCTGGAAGCGGGGTATAACGTGTGTGATGGCGCCCTGACCGGCCTTGTCCAGGGCTATGTGTATGACAGCCAGGTTCATCCCCTCGTTGGGGCAACGGTCACCGCCATCATCAGGCCCGGAAAACTCCTTCCAGACCTTGACCGATGATACCGGCGCCTATTCGCTGCGCCTGCCGGTTGGGGTGTATGCAGCTCACTGCCGATCTGAATGGCTATTTAGCCTCCACGGTCAGCGGGGTGAGCATCACCCTGGCTGAGACCACCTCCCATAATTTCTACATGAGCTTCCTTGGCTTGTGGACGCCGGTAACCTGGAATCCCTGCACCAACCTGACCCGCTTCGACGCCGAGTATTACCCCGCCACCGGCCTGGTCTACATCCTCGGTGGGCGGTATGACATCGATGATCTCAACAAAACAACGGTTGGCACGATATTCGCCTTCGATCCCCTGACCGGCGACTGCGCCGATACAGGTGCCGATATGCTTTTCCCCGTTTCCAATTACACGATCTCGTTGCTCGAATACAATGGAGCAGATGTCTTATGCACCTTTGGTGGTCGTATGTCAGACGCTACCCAAATCCTGGCGGTGCAGTGCTATGATCCACTGAGCAATAATGATGCAGTGCAAATCACCAGCCTGCCAACGGCTTATACCGGATTCTCCCCGGGCGCTCAGGTGGTGCTGGATAATCAGGTATATCTGTTGGGTGGATTGAATCCCACCACTGCGCCGTATCATTTGGCACTAACTTACCGCTATGATCCCGCAATGGATACATTCACTCAATTGGGAAATTTGAGCCTGGCGAGAGCTTACCTCATGGCTGCCGTGGTTGATGGGCATATCTATGCTTTTGGCGGGGATATATATGACGGTATTAGCAACTTGGCCGCCCAAACTCGGGCAGAAGTGATGCTTGATCCCGAAGGCGCCGGCACCTGGGATGATGCTGCTGTAGCTGACCTGCCGGTTGCTGCCGGGGAGGGGCGTGCCTTTGGCTTTGATAGTGATTCGGGCTACCAGTTAGCTGGGAAGATCGCCATCGTCGCCCTGGCGCAGTTTCCGGGTGCCTCGTATGAGGTCATCACCTATGATGTGCTGTCCAATACTTACGACATGAACTATCCCAACCTGAATGTCTCCCGCCGCAACCATGCCGCAGTTTTCATCCCCGTCAATGCCGCTGCTCCCACGGACGGGCTGCCCGGCATGTGGGTCTTAGGCGGTTTTTGCACCGGCGGCTCGTGCGGTGGAGACCTTCAGCCCTATGGTATCCCGGAGTTTTTCCCCGTCTACCTGGTCAAGCACTATTACATGCCATTTATCTTCAAGTAGGTAAAAGGTGACATCCGTCAAACCATTCCCTGAACTATGGCAATGGGATGCCCGGAAAGCCTGTGATATACTGCACAAAGTAAAGTACATAATGAAAACCCGAAGGAGTGTGTAGGTATGAAGGATTTTATCGCCATCTCAGATTATCCCGCCGCCGAAATACAGGATCTGCTCGACCTGGCGGTGAGCTTGAAGAAAGAACACCAGTCTGGGGGCAATCCGCCCTTGCTGAAAGGTAAAGTGCTGGCGATGATCTTTCAGAAACCCAGCCTGCGCACCCGGGTGTCCTTTGATATGGCGATGCGCCATATGGGTGGGGATGCGCTGTACCTTTCCCCGGCGGAGATCGGGCTGGGCAAGCGCGAGTCGATCGCCGATGTCGCCCGCGTGCTCTCCGGTTATGTCGAAGCCTTGATGGCACGCGTGTTCGAGCACTCCCACGTGGTCGAGCTGGCAAAGTGGTCGAGCATCCCGGTGATCAATGGTCTGAGCGACTACAACCATCCCTGCCAGGGCATGGCCGATGCGCTGACCATCCAGGAGAGATTTGGCTCCCTGAAAGGGCTGAATGTCATCTTTATCGGCGATGGTAACAACGTGGCGGTCTCGCTGCTTCACATTTGCGCCCTGTTGGGGGCGAACTTCACCCTGGCCTCCCCGGCTGGTTATGACCTGAAGCCGCAGGCGCTGGAGGTAGGCATCAAACTGGCTGATCAGAGTCACAGCCAGATCCGCCTGATGCGCGATCCGCACGCCGCGGTCAAGGGTGCGCATGTCATTTATACCGATACCTGGACCAGCATGGGGCAGGAAGAAGAAACCCGGATCCGCGAACAGGTTTTCCCGCCCTACCAAGTCAATGCCGGTCTGGTCGCCGAGGCGGACAAGGATGTCATCGTGATGCACTGCCTGCCGGCGCATCGCAACCAGGAGCTTACCGATGAGGTCGCCGATGGGCTGCATTCGGCGCTCTTCCCCCAGGCGCACAACCGCCTGCACGCCCAGAAGGCGATCCTGGCCCGCTTGTTTGGAGTGGCATAAGCTATGAATACCCAGGATTATATTGAAGTAGAAGAGCAATACGGAGCGCATAATTATCACCCTTTGGATGTGGTGATCAACCGGGGGGAAGGGGTTTGGGTCTACGATGTCGATGGCAACCGTTACCTGGATTGTCTGAGTGCTTACTCGGCCTTGAATCAAGGGCATGTCCATCCCAAGATCCTGGCCGCCTTTCAGGAGCAAGCGGCGAGAGTAACCTTGACCTCGCGAGCTTTCCGCAACGACCAGCTGCCGCTGTTCTATAAGGAGCTGGCAGAGCTGACCAGCTATGGCATGTCGTTGCCGATGAACTCAGGTGCTGAGGCGGTAGAGACGGCGATCAAGCTGGCGCGCAAGTGGGCGTACCTGGTGAAAGGCGTCCCCCGCTACCAGGCCGAGATCATCACCTGTGAGAATAACTTCCATGGGCGCACGGTATCTATCGTATCCTTTTCCACCGAGCCTCTGTACCGCGATGATTTTGGGCCCTTTACCCCCGGCTTTGTCACCGTACCTTACGGCGATGCTCGGGCCGTTGAGGATGCTATCACGTCCAATACGGCAGCAGTGATGGTCGAGCCCATCCAGGGAGAAGCGGGGGTGGTCATACCGCCAGCTGGATATCTTCGCCTGCTACGCCGTATCTGTGACCAACACAAGGTGCTGCTGATCGCCGACGAGATCCAAACCGGCCTGGGACGTACTGGTCGCCTGTTTGCCAGCGACTATGAAGGCATCCGCCCGGATATGGTGATCATCGGGAAAGCGCTGGCGGGTGGTTTTTACCCTGTTTCAGCGGTATTGGCTGATCCCGAGATTATGGGTTTATTTACTCCCGGTGAGCATGGCTCGACCTTTGGCGGCAATCCGTTGGGTATGGCAGTAGCCAGGGCTGCACTGCGCGTGATCGTCGAAGAGCAGCTGGTGGAAAACTCTGCCCGTCTGGGTGAATATTTTATGGAGCAGCTGTGCGAAATTCCCAGCCCGCATGTCAAGGAAGTGCGCGGTAAGGGTCTACTGATTGGCGTAGAGCTGAAATCCTCCGCTGGTGGGGCGCGCCGTTTCTGTGAAAAGCTGGCTGAACAGGGGATCCTGGCCAAGGAAACGCACCAGCATGTGATCCGCTTTGCCCCACCGCTGGTGGTCACGAAAGAAATTCTGGATTGGGCACTACCCCGCATTTGCGAGGTATTAAATAGTTGATAAGAAACCTCCAGGCAGACAGGATTAATGAACTGCTCATGCCTGGAAAAATAAAAGGAGTGGAACAAATGAACATAGGAATTCCAAAGGAAAGACGTCCATTTGAGTTCCGTGTTGGGCTGACCCCTGCAGCAGTGCAGATGCTGGCCGAGGACGGGAACTTGTGTTACGTGGAGCACAACGCGGGTGTGGGCGCGGGTTTTAGCGACCAGGAGTACGAAAAGGCTGGCGCGAGAGTAGTTTACTCACCACATGAGGTATTCGGACGTGCTGACCTGCTTTTGAAGGTTGCTCGGCCAATTTATGAAGAGCTTGAGTGGCTGCGCCCCAATACTACCATTATGGGTCTGCTGCACCTGTCCTCTTCTCGTCAGGATAAGATACAAGTGCTACAGGAAAAGCAGATCACTGCCATACCCTACGAGCAGATCACATTGGCTGACGGTACAGTTCCAGTGCGCAAGCCGCTCAGCCAGATAGGCGGGCGGCTGGTCGCGCAGATCAGCGCTCACTTGCTCCAAAACGATGCCCAGGGGAAAGGTTTGTTGTTGGGTGGCATTGCCGGAGTGCCGCCTGCTGAGGTAGTCATTATTGGTGCGGGGGTATTCGGCACCTATGCCACACGGGCATTTGTCGGCATTGGCGCCCATGTAACCGTGCTCGATAGCAATTATGAAGCTCTGATCCGCATCAATGACGATATACCCAATGTAGTTACCATGATGTCCAATGCCATAAATATCAAACGGGCTACGAGCTACGCCGATGTTGTAGTGGGAGGGATTTTGGTACCCGACGAGCGCACACCGATCGTGGTTACCCGGGATATGGTGCGGGCAATGAAACCCAACAGCCTGATCATGGATGTCAGCATCGACGAGGGCGGCTGTGTGGAAACCTCCCGCCCGACCTCGCATGAGCATTCTACATACATTGAAGAAGGCGTGATCCACTACTGCGTGCCGAACATACCCAGCATCGTGGCGCGCACGGCCACGTTCGCCTTTTTGAATGCGGCCTATCCATACATCCAGGAGATTGCTGAAAAAGGTACCGAGCAAGCGATTAAAGATAATCCAGCGATTGAACGCGGGTCAGCGATTATCGGCGGAGAAATTCGCCATCTCCCTCGGCTAAGACCAGCCGGTGGTGAAGGAGAGTAATATCATGGATCTCAATAAACTCTTTCAATCCCGCGTGGTCACCGCGGAAGATGCGGTTAAGAAAATCCAATCCGGACAGCGCGTATTTCTGACCGGCAACTGCTCCACTCCCCAGACAATCCTGGCAGCACTGGTGAAGCACGCACACAACTTGAAGGATGTGGAAATTTGTCAAGCCCTGACCGTTGGACCGGCAGATTATGTTGGGCCTGAGATGGAAGGTCATCTCCGGGTGAACACCATGTTCATCAGTGCCAATATCCGCAAGGCAGTTCAGGAAGGGCGGGCTGATTTTACCCCGGTGCTGCTTTCTGAATTTCCTTTACTGTTCAAGAACAAATTCCTGCCGGTAGATGTAGCGCTGGTACATCTCTCCCCACCGGATGAGCATGGTTTCTGCAGTTTTGGTATTGAGACTGGATTGACCAAATCGCCCGCTGAGTCGGCTAAGATCATCATCGCAGAGATCAACCAGCAGATGCCGCGCACGTTGGGCGACTCGTTCATCCACTTAAGCCGCATCAATTACATTGTGCCGACCAATTACCCGTTGCCAGAGATGCTTATGGGTGGTGAGGGCGGGGACGAAGTCACCGAGAAGATTGCTGGATATATCGCTGAATTGATCCCTGATGGGGCGACGATGCAGCTTGGTATCGGTGCCATACCTGATGCTGTATTGAAGTTCTTGTATCACAAACGCGACCTGGGTGTGCATTCGGAGTTGTTCTCCGACGGTGTGATCGACCTGGTCGAAGCAGGGGTTCTTACCAGTGCTCGCAAGACGTTGCATACCGGTAAGATTTCCGCGGGTTTTATCATCGGTTCTCGGCGCTTATATCAATGGACGGACGACAATCCCTTGATTGAACTGCATCCGACAGAATACATCAATGATCCCTATATCATCGCCCAGAATGAACGCATGGTGGCGATCAACTCAGCCATTGAGGTAGATGTGACCGGTCAGGTGTGCGCTGACAGCATTGGTCCCAAGCTGTACAGCGGTGTCGGCGGTCAGCTTGACTTTATTTATGGCGCCTCCCGCTCCAAGGGTGGTGTGCCGATCATCGCCCTGCCCAGCACCACCACCATGCGCGATGGTACGGTGATCAGTCGCATCGTAACCCAGCTTAAGCGTGGGGCGGGTGTGGTTACCAGCCGCAACCATGTACGTTACATCGTGACTGAATACGGCGTCGCAGAATTGTATGGTAAGAGCATTCGCAAGCGCGCCCAGGCACTGATCAGCATTGCCCACCCGGATTTCCGCGAGGATCTGGCTCACGAAGCGAAAGAATTGCATTACATGTAACCCGATTGAATCCAGCGAATAGGCTGTGAGCTAATTATCTGCTCACAGCCTTTTCGTTGGGTTGGCTGTATAATTACCAGGGAGGAACAGACCATGGGACGTAAAGCCAAAATTGTCGCCACCATTGGCCCAGCCAGCCAGGAAGAGCAATCCATCCGGGCATTGATCCAGGCTGGGATGAATGTTGCCCGATTGAATTTCTCGCATGGCCGGCATGAGGATCACCAGCAGGTGTTCGACCGCATCCGGAAAGTTGCACAAGAAGCCGGAAGAGCAGTGTGCATCCTCCAGGATCTGCAAGGGCCAAAGATTCGCACCGGCAACCTTCCCAATGATCAGGTGCTGCTAACCAATGGGCATGAGATCATGCTGGTCACCCGGGATATCCAGGACCTGGTGGATAAGGTGCTGGTCGATTTTCCTGAATTGCCTGCCAGCGTCAAGCCAGGGGGAAGAATCCTCTTAGACGATGGCAACATGGAGCTTGAGGTGCTGGAAACCGGTGGCGAGTGGGTGCGCGCCCGTGTGGTAGTTGGGGGGGTGTTAAAATCCCACAAGGGGATCAATCTACCCGGGGCATCCCTGGATATCCGCGCTATGACTGAAAAGGATGAAGCGGACTTGGAATTTGGATTGCGCCTGGGGGTGGATGCGGTGGCGTTATCTTTTGTTCGCACAGGTCGGGATATTTGCCATATCAAAGACGCCATTCACCGGTTGGCTCCCGAGCGGGCTGGGGTACCGGTGATTGCCAAGCTGGAACGCCCCGAAGCGCTGAACAACCTGGATGAAATCATCAAGCGAGCAGACGGGGTGATGGTAGCTCGGGGAGATCTTGGTGTAGAGATGTCTCCTCAGGAAGTACCCGCCGCCCAAAAACGGATCATTGCCAGCGCTAATCGATGTGGCAAATTGGTCATTACGGCTACCCAGATGTTGGATTCGATGATCAACAATCCTCGTCCGACCCGGGCAGAGGCATCGGATGTCGCCAATGCCATCCTGGATGGCTCTGATGCGGTCATGTTATCCGGAGAGACGGCAGTGGGGAAATATCCACTGGCGGCGGTAGAGATGATGAACCTGATCATCTGCCAGGCTGAGACGCATATGGAGGAGTGGGGTCACTGGCGCGGGCCAGAGGCTCCCGAATGGGAGAATGACGATTCGTATTTTATGACCCTGGCTGCCCGTGAGCTAGCCCACGACCGCAATGTTGCCGCGATTGCAGCCTTCACCATCAGCGGCCGAACGGCGGTGTTGATGTCCAAAGTCCGGCCGGGCGTCCAGATTTTGGCTTTCACGCCCAACCAGGAAACCTATTCCCGGTTGGGCATGTACTGGGGCGTTGTTCCCTACCTTGTGCCTCACGCCTCGACGATCAAGGCGATGTTGAGAGATGTGGAAAAGGCAATGATGGCGGCTGGCTCGATCAAAACTGGGCAGCAGGTAGTGCTGATATGCGGTTTCCCGGTGGATCAGGTGCGGCCGACCAACTTGGCGGTGCTGCATACTGTGGGTAGTATTCTCTAAGATGAAGAAAAAAAACTTATTGAAAATCTTATTAATATTAGTTTTCAGTCAGGTTGTCCTGGGCGTGCAAAGCTGCCGTAGCCATTCGATTCCAGCTGAATACCCTCCACAGCAGGAGATTGCGTCGGATACGGGAGGGCAGATTGCAACCGCTGTGATGGAAGCGATGGCGGAACGTCGTGTACCATCCCGCGCCGAGGGAATGGTCGATTACCAGGTGACTGATATCCAATTGTCACAGGATCACCGCTGGTCGACTGCCTGGATCTTGGTTTACGATCCGGCATTGGATATGTACCTGCCTAGTGAGCCTGGCCTGGCATTATTGCAGTGGGATGGCATAGCCTGGCGGGTCACCCTGCCAGGTGAAACCGGTTGGGATCGGGTGCTGCAATCACTGCCGGACGATCTGCTTACTCTCGACGAGAAAGATATGTGGTCGGCGATGAACCAGGGCGAAGTTGTAGAAGCAGTGGAGGCATCCCCAGATACTGGTTATAAACTACCCTGGATGGGTGGGATTACCGGATACCTGTCACGCAGTGTTGCCCACGATGAGGATTACACCACTGCCCACTACTCTTTCGATTTTTTCTTCCTGGGTACAACCATTTGCCCCACAACTACCTCGCTCGGTGTTGCCAGCCCCACTGGCGTAGACGGGTACAACTTTGATCTGCGTGCCGCGAAAGCGGGTACGGTATGGAACTTCGACGATTCGGTGGTTGACTGCAATCATGAAGCCGTCAATTTTATCGTGCTGCGAAATAATGACAACCCGGCCAATTTCCAGCTTTATTTACACCTATCGCAGGACAGCATCCCCGATGAGCTTAAGTATGTTGGAGCCCCGGTCGCACAGGGTCAGTTCATTGGTCGAGCGGATAACACCGGCAACTCTACCGGTTCACACCTGCATTTTCAACTCCAGGGGCAGCCTTACTGGCCGGCTGATAATCCATACTGGGCAGTTGCCAAGGATATGGTATTCAGTGATGTCAATATATATGGCGGTCACCCGCGGCGTGAGTGGGAAGTCGATTCTGAATACTGCCAGGGCTCGGATGGCGATTCCATTTGTGATGAATATGGGCGCCTGACTTATCTGTCCGGGAATTATCCCTCCGGCGACAGCACACCGCCCACAGGAGGCTTATCTGGGATCACGCTGGGACAGGTGGTTGAAACCCAGACCCTGACCGTGAATGGGTGGGGGGATGATAGCAGCAGTGGGCTGGATTATATGCAGTTGACTGCCTTCTTCAACAATGCCTGGCATGACGTCGGCAGCCCATTTACGGCTGATTTCACCTATACCTGGGATTTGTGCAACCCAAATACTGCCATCCCTGATGGCCTAGTTAGTGTGGCTTTGAACGTGTATGATCATGCTGGCAATGTGCTCTGGCTGGCAGGATTGAGTCACTTTGTCAAGAATTATGCCTGTCCGCTACCTCCGCCTTCTTGCCTGCCAGGTCCGGAACAGGTAACGCTCTTTGAGGCTCCAGATTACACCGCAGGTTGTTTTATATATAGCATTGGCAATTATGCCACTGCCGCTGCCCTTGCTCCGTTGGCTAATGATGATGCTGCCTCGATCCTGGTTGGTAGCAATGTAATTGCCACCCTGTATTCTGAGGAAAACTACATTGGTCACAGTCAGACCCTTGGCAGTTCGGATAATAATCTCGCTGATAACTTTGTCCCGGCAGATCGACTATCTTCACTACGAGTGTGGTTGCGTTCGGATCTACCGGCAGCCCCGTTGCCGGTCAGCCCGGCGTCTGGCATTCAGTTCAAGCAAAACGACCTGATCAGTATAAGCTGGCGTAATGGCGGCGGGGCAGTTGAATACCAGGTGCAGCTGACCACCCCCACAACCACGCTGACCATGCCCTGGCAGGTGCAGACCAGCCTCCCCATCAACGGATTAACCCAGGGTGCGTATAGCTGGAAAGTGCGCGGTCGCAGCCCGGCTGGAGAAGGACCCTGGAGTAGTACGCAAGGATTTGGGGTAGGGTTACCTGAGTCTCGCCCGGAGGCCCAGATTGCGCCTTATACCGACAATATGGAAAACAGCGGTGCTTTATGGAGAGATATCGGGATATGGTCGCTCAAACCCGGAGGGGGCGTGAATGGCTCGTACGCCTGGTGGTATCAGGACGCGGACACCAATTACGTCACCGGTGCGACCAATTATGGTTGGCTAACCTCACCGCCAGTTACCATTCCTGCCTCGGGTTACTACCTGCGCTTTTATTACCGCTACCAGACAGAAACCTACACCACTGCCTGGGATCAGCGTTGGGTTCAGATCTCAGTCAATGGGGGGGCATTTGAAAATTTCTATCAGCTTTCTGAGGATGTCCAATACCAGGAGACCACCTCCTGGCTGCAAAGCCCGCCCTTATCGCTCAGCGCATACAGTGGAAAGACCATTCAGGTTAGATTTTACTTCCATACCCTGGATGAGGCGCTTAACGGCTATCTGGGTTGGGGCATCGATGATTTCTCCATAACCACCAGCAGCCCGGTCGGATGCACCGACCTACGCTTGGATGACACGCCGGCGCAAACAACCTTTCTGACCTATAATGATTCTTTTGAGACCCGAGGGGAGGTATGTCCGAATGGGGACTGGGATTACTACCAGTTTAATGGCACCAGCGGGGATCGGGTTATCCTCGATATCAACGCCATGAGCTCAGGCTCGTTGCTTGATCCCTATATCTATCTGTTGGACAGCAATGGCTCGACACTCCTGGCCGAGAACGATGATGAAATCTATGCTGTCCGGCGGGATTCCATGCTTGCCTTTACCCTACCACATGACGGCACTTACTACATCAAAATTCGCGCCTGGAAGCACCCCGCGGTGGGCGGGCAGGAATATTTTTATACTCTGCGCTTGTATGAAGATAATACTGATCCGGTGGTGAGCTTCAATTGGCCGCACACCGGCGCGGTGCTCCCCGATGCCGTATTCAATGTTGTTGCCAGCGTTGCTGACGCCAACGATGGCGTGCACCGCGTGGAGTTCTACTGGCATAACCAGGAATGGCAGACCGGTGTCTGGGAGCTGGTTGGCACCGATTGGGACGGCAGCGATGGTTGGAGCGCCGCCATTGACCCTGCGGATCAACCGGAAGGGCAGGGGGCAGCGATCTATGCCACGGCGTACGATCGGGCGGGCAACTCTACCAGCCGGGCGGTGTGGAACCTGATCATTGACAAAACCGCACCCACCAGTGCCATGCTCCCCCTGATCGCCTCTCAATCCAGTACCGCGTTCCCAATTAGCTGGTCTGGGAGTGATAATCTCTCCGGGATCGCTTATCTTGAGCTTCAGCAAAGCCTTAACGGTGGCGCCTGGCAGGATTATGGCGAGATTGACTACAGTCTCACTCCCTGGTGGGTGATTGGCGCTGCGGGGAATTCTTATCAATTCCGGATGCATGCCATCGACTTTGCCGGCAACACCGAAGACTATCCCACCAGTGCTGAGGCCAGCACCGCCATCCCGGCAGCAAGCACCCTCTGTTCGAGCCGGGACACCTACGATACCGGGACGAATGATAACTCTCCAGAAATGGCAACCGTAATAGAGGTGAATCACCCGGCTCAAACGCACAACTTCTGTAATCCGCTGGAAAGCGATTTCCTATTCGACAAAGACTGGATCGATTTTCCGGTGCAGGCCGGGATGACTTATTTCATCGAAGCGACTGCCCTGGCGCCGCAGAGTGCGGTACTGCTCAGCCTGGTGGCGGCGGATGGGACGAGTTTGATTGCCGAGGCTGCACCCGACCGCTTTGGTGAGCGTAGCATGTTGGTCTGGACATCCGATCGAGACGGCATGATCTATGTGCAGATGCAGCATCTGGATGGTCGCGTGATTGGCAGCATGGTGGCATACCAGGTGCAGGTGCGCGCCGGTTATGGGATTTACCTGCCAATTCTGCATAAAAAATAGATGACTGCTCATATAACGATTCGCAACGCCCGGCTGCACAATCTGAAAAATATCGACCTGGCAATCCCCAAGAACCAGCTTGTGGTACTCACTGGTGTGTCTGGTTCGGGTAAGTCCACCCTCGGGTTTGACATCCTGTATAAAGAAGGCCAGCGCCAATACCTGGAATCGCTTGGTTTCGTGGCTTTTGATTTGGCGAAGCCGCCGGTTGATGCCATCAGTGGGCTTTCGCCATCCATCAGTGTGGATCAGCATCTCACCAACCGCAGCCCACGCTCCACCGTCGGAACGGTGACCGAGGTGTACACCTATCTGCGGGTGTTGTACGCCCGCCTGGGACACCGACCTTGCCCGAGCTGTGGAAATGACGTTCCGCCGCCTCAAGATCCTTTGTATGAAAATTGGGATGATGAATCGACCACGAATGATAGTACCGAGGCTGCCGAGGAAACATATCCCTGCCCGCACTGCGGTGCTGCTATTCCAGTGCTGGGCATGGCTAATTTTTCATTCAACAAGCCGGCTGGCGCCTGCCCTACATGTACCGGTCTAGGCTTTCTCCATCACGCGAATATACAACGCCTTGTCGATGAGCAAAAGAGCATTCCAGGAGGCGCGATCACTGGCTGGGATGCCTTTTACATCGACTATTACAGCGCCGTTCTGCAAACAGCTGCAGCCCATTACGGCTTCGCATTCGATGTTTTGCAGCCAATCAAAACCTACACCCAGCCGCAGCGCGATTTACTATACTTTGGAGTAGATAGCCCTGCCTTTCGCCGCCACTATCCCGATACTCGCCCTCCTGCCACAGTTCGCCAAGGGCATTTTGAAGGCATTGCCACCAATTTACTGCGCCGTTATGCAGGCCGTATCCAGGATGCTGATTATCGTGAGAAGATGGAAGAGAACCTGATCACACAGATCTGTCCCGACTGCGGCGGCACGCGCCTGCGTTCTGAAAGCCGGGTTGTGATGATCACAGGGCAAACTATCAATGCCCTCTCGCTCCTCTCGCTTAGCGATCTTGGAGTCTGGTTGGAAGACTTGCCGACCACTCTTGATCCTGAGGCAATGCTCATTGCTGAACCAATTCTGAGTGATCTACAAAAACGCATTGTCAATTTGATCAACGCTGGTGCTGGTTACCTGACCTTAGAACACGCTGCACCGACTCTATCAGCTGGCGAGGCCCAACGTCTACGCCTGGCATCCCTGCTTGGCTCTGGGCTGACCGGCGTTCTATATGTCCTCGATGAACCGACCATCGGCACTCATCCGCGTGATACCCGCCGCCTGATCGAATTATTGCGCCGTCTGCGCGACCTGGGCAACACTGTCCTGGTCATCGAGCACGACCTGGAAATGATCGCCGCTGCGGATTATGTAGTCGACTTTGGCCCTGGTGGAGGCAAGCATGGTGGGCAGGTGGTCGCTAAGGGTACCCCGGATGAAATTATCGGGATCGCTGGCTCACTCACCGGTGGTTATCTCTCTGGTCGAATTTCCTTCCCTGTCCAGAAAAGCCGCCACCCGGCTACCGGTAAAGCGATCACCATTCATAGTGCACGCCATCACAACCTGCAGAATATCACCGTACACCTGCCGCTTGGTTTGCTGGTAGCAGTAACCGGTGTATCCGGGTCGGGAAAATCCTCACTGGTATTTGATATTCTCGATCGTGCCATCCATCAGCGGTTGTATGGTGCCAGGGATGTTCCTGGCGAGCATGAAAGCATTGAGGGGTGTGAATATCTTGACCGGATCATCACCATCGACCAGCAGCACATTGGTCGAATCCCCCGATCGAATGCTGCAACCTATGCCGACATATTTACCCCAATACGGGGCGTTTTTGCTGCCACTCCAGAGGCTCGGCGTCGTGGGTACTCTGCGCGGCACTTCTCCTTCAATGTGCCAGGAGGGCGCTGTGAGCGCTGCGCCGGCGCTGGAACCCTCACCGTCAAGATGCACTTCTTGCCTGATGTGGAAGTGCGTTGTCCGGCCTGTCATGGGCGGCGCTTCACCCATGAGACCCTCGAAGTACACTACCGGGATCATAATATTTCCCATGTGCTCGACCTCACCGTCGAGGAAGCCCTGGTGCTGTTCAAGGATGTTCCTGCTGCCGTTTCCCGCTTGCAAGTGCTGTCGGATGTTGGGTTGGGCTATCTTCAGCTTGGGCAGCCTGCAACCACGTTATCGGGTGGCGAAGCCCAACGGGTCAAATTGGCCAAAGAATTGGGTCGCCGTGCTGCCGGACATACCCTCTATTTACTCGACGAGCCGACCACGGGCCTTCACCTGGCAGATATCTCTCGCCTATTGGTTTTGCTCCAGCGTCTCGTTAACGCGGGCAACACCGTTATCGTCGTAGAGCACAACCTGCACGTGATCAAAGCAGCCGATTGGATTATCGATCTAGGTCCTGAAGGCGGCGCAGCTGGTGGTAAACTACTCGCCCAGGGCACGCCCGAACAGGTTGCCCAGATTCCTGTCTCATATACCGGACAGTACTTACAAGAGATCCTGAAGAGGAGTTAAACCAGGACCTGCCAGCATATTTCTGCTGACAGGTCCAGGCATGGGGATTCTGATCATCCTTGAATCACGATCATTTGTTTAACAGTCAGGGTGCCTGATGGGGGTCGAACCCACAACTTCCACATCCACAGTGTGGCGCTCCGCCATTGAGCTACAGGCACCATGTCACTTATTTTGTACCACACTACTTGATCCACAGTCAAGTGCTCTGCCATTGAGTACTGACACCATGGGCTGATTTTCCAGCGGGCTGATTATATCAGAGACCACAGGGGGTGAGAAGGTGCGATTTTTCAGGCGGAAAGCATCCGCAATATGGCAGCTGGTGCTTGTTCGGTAGAGACAGTTATTTGACTGCCATCAGCTAAATTTTTCAGGGTTACCAAATCCTGAGCAGCTTCGTCCGGACCAATTACGGCGGCCAGGCGAATCCCCAGGCGGTCAGCGTACTTGAATTGCTTGGGCAGCTTGGCAATTTCGGGGTACAGGTTGGTGTTGATCCCGGCTTGGCGTAGAGAGGAAGCGAATGAAATTGATGCCGGCAGCCTATCCTGGTCGAAGACGGTAACCAATACTGCGGCGGGGTAGGCACCCACATTCGCAGGGATTAAACCTCTGGATTCAAGAATCAGGCTGATGACCACATCGCCCATAGCAAAACCAACCGCAGGCAGCGGGTCGCCACCAACATCTGCGAGTAGGTTATCGTAACGTCCGCCACCTAGAATGGCACGCCGAATATCGCCACTGGCTTCCTGGGCTTCAAAAACAGTACCCGTGTAGTAGTCCAAGCCGCGCACGATGCCAGGGTCGTAGCGGAGATAGGACCCAATGCCCATCGCTTGAGCGGCAGTAAATAAGCGCACTAATTGCTCGGATTGCTGCCAAAGGTTCTGATTGGCTAACATCGCCTTCATCGCATCTATCTGAGCGGGTGTTCGGCTAATTTCTCCACCGTACGCTTCCCAATCGGTGCTGCTTAGCTTGTCACGGCGGTCGATCCAGCGAGAAACTACAGGTTTCTGTTCAACTGGGATACCGGCAGCTTGGAGCTGTGCATCCAGCAGACGACGGTTGTTGACCGAGATCACAACATCCTCGGAAGAGAGCCCAACCTTCTGGAAAAATGAGGCGATCAGGGCGATATTTTCAGCATCTGCCCTGGGGCTGTCGACGCCGATCAAATCCGCGTTCCACTGGAAGAATTCACGTGTGCGACCTTTCTGGGGACGTTCATAGCGCCAGAAAGGACCAAAAGACCACCACCTCAATGGGAAAATGAGCTGGCGCTGGCGTTGGGCGATCATACGGGCTAAACTAGGGGTGAGTTCCGGGCGCAGAGTGATCAAATCACCGCCGCGATCGGGGAATACATAGGATTGCTCCTTGACCAATTCTTGACCTGATTTCGCTGCATAAAGATCGATCGATTCAAGGAAAGGACCATCATATTCCTGATAGCCGAACGACGCGGAAACTTGTGCGATGGTGCGATATAGCAAGTTTCGCACAGCCATAATTTCGGGATAGAAATCGCGCGTTCCTTTTACGGAGGGAATAATACTCTTCATATTCTTAACTCACAAAATTCAAAATTATGGTAAAAACAAGATTGAATTGTAGCATAAAACAACAACATCCCACAAACCAATAGTTCAAGCCAATCTGTGAAAAAGCGAGGGTAGAAAATGAAGATTGTAACTGATTGTGCCGCAGATTTGCAACCAGATGAAGTCAGCCAGTACGGCATCACGGTCGCACCATTGTACATCCAGTTTCCTGAAGGTGAAGTTAACTCGGATGACCTGACCCCGGACCAGTTCTATGACCGGCTCGAGAAGATGGCACCGCAAGTTCCCACGACAGCACAGCCCTCGGCGGGAATATTTGCAGAGCTATACCGAAAACTAGATCCAGCGAACGATGAAATCATGTCTGTCCATATTTCATCAGGTTTAAGTGGAACAATTGATTCTGCAAGACTGGGCGTCCAGAATGTTCCGAATCGAATTATCCACATCGTGGATGCCATGACCTTATCTGGAGGAGAGCGGTTCCAGGTGTTGGCAGCAGCTTGGGCAGCTAGGGCAGGGAAGAGTAAAGATTTCATCCTAGACCGGTTAGCCAAGATCCGTGAGGCCACAGAAGTGGTCTACACCCTGGAAACTTTGGAATACCTTCAGCGTGGTGGCAGGATTGGGCGTGTGCAGGCGCTGGCAGGGATGCTGCTGAGAATAAAACCGATCATCCATGTGGATAAGAAAGACGGAAAATATACAACGTTGGGCAAGGAAAGGACGGTTCCGAAAGCCCTGGAGACGATTGCTGATCATATCAACACAAAATATGGCAGCCAGGTCCCCTTGTGGGTTACCGTGTTGCATGGACGTTTTGCTGAGCAGGCTGAGCGACTGGCGACCATGATGCGGCAAAGAGTAAATGTGGCTAAATTGGAAGTTTTGAGGATTTCACCAGTATTAGGCGTACACACAGGACCGGGGATCGTTGGATTGGCCGTAGTCCCAATGGAACTGATGGAAGGGCTGGAGTAAGGCCTGGATAACTAAGAATACAGGGACAGTGGAGTGCTAATGCTCCTATGTCCCTGTTTTGATTTACATTTAAGGTTGTGGGTGTATTGGAGAAGGTTATCCTGGCAGTTGTTCCTGCAGTTCTTCCACTGTTGTGACAGGGTATTTACAAACGTGATTCTGGCAGACATAGGCTGTTGTCTGGTTTTTTACCTTGGTGCGGTCCTGGAGAAGCGCAGGAGAACCTGGATGAATCGGAAAGGGAGAAATGGCAGCTATCAGGCGCGGCCTGTATTGACTCCAGAGGAAATCTTGTAGTTGAGATGTTTGTTCATCGTTGATGTTGCCAAGTATGGCTATCTCTACGATTGGGCCGAGGTAAAAGTCAATCGCTGAGAACCATTGGGCAAAAGCTGTAGGGTATCGGCAGGCCGATGGTTGGATCTGTTTGAGCATCTGGTCTGCCAGGTCATGCCAGCACGCGTTGCCAGTATATGCAGATAGCTGGATTAATGCGATTGCTGCGAGCGCATTTCCGGACGGGGTAGCGTTGTCCTGAAGATCTTTGGGACGGATGAGCAGTAGCTCATGGTCAGCGCGGGTGTCGTAAAAACCACCATTAGGATCTTGAAAATCGTCAACTATCTCAATAGCCAATTTTTCAGCTGAGGTGAACCAGAAAAGATCTGGGTTAACCTGATATAAAGAAAACAAAGCCAGGATCAAGCTGGCATAATCTTCCAGATAGGCGTTGTGATGGGCTTGACCGTTACGCCAGGAGCGGAGAAGACGGCCATTCCTGTAGAAGTTTTCCAGCAGAAAGCGCCCGCTGCGCATAGCCTTTTCTGTGTAATCAGGGCGTTTTAAGTAGCGCCCAGCTTCAGCAAAGGCGTTCAGCATCAAGGCATTCCAGGATAGGACGATCTTATCGTCTGCTCCAGGAGAAACACGGATTTGACGGTGCCCAAGGAGCTGCTTGTGCAGAGAGGAAAGCAGCGGAGGAATATCCTGAACAGGAAGGGAGAATTGCGAGGCGAGTTGTTCATCGGTAAGGGATCGATGCAGCACATTTTTCCCGTCAAAAATCCCTGTTTCAGAAATCCCATACGCGGCAATAATCACAGCTTGATCACGTTGATCAGGTATAGCCAAGCGAATATCTTCGATCAACCATGAATAGAAAGCCCCTTCAACGCCATCAGAATCTGCATCAAGGCTGGAGTAAAAGCCACCAAGTGGATGGAGCAACTCACGGCTGACGAAATCCAGGGTTTCTTCACAAATCTGGCGGAAATTCGTAATGCCAGTGATTAGATAGGCATGTAGATAAACAAGCGCTAACTGGGCGTTATCATACAGCATTTTTTCGAAATGGGGGATACGCCATTCGTTATCCGTACTGTAGCGCGCAAACCCACCTCCGACCACGTCATACATGCCGCCCTGCGACATTGCGTGTAAAACATGGATAGCCATCTCTCTCGCCTGCGTATCTCCACGGGTAGCTCGGCGCAGTAGAAATTCAATGGTCATAGGCTGGGGAAACTTGGGTGCCGACCCCCAACCACCATATTGCCAGTCATAGGATTTAGCAAGGGTCATTACTGCTTCGTCTAGACTGGGCGAAGGTGAAGCCACGTTATCACCGGATAATTGCCCAGTGGATTGGATATGTTCTGTGATCTGTTTCGCTGAACTAAGCAATTGCTGTCGATCCTGCTGCCATAAACGCGAAATGGTGAGCAGAACATCCTGGAAGGCGGGCATATTGTACCGGCGGATTGGAGGAAAGTAGGTACCTCCGAAAAATGGCTGCCCATCTGGGGTGAGGAATACGCTCATTGGCCAGCCACCCTGCCCGGTCATGGCTACCACTGCCTGCATATAGATGCTGTCCAAATCAGGTCGTTCTTCACGATCCACTTTGATGTTGATAAAGTGCTCGTTTAGGATGGCTGCAGTAGCGGGATGCTCAAACGATTCGTGAGCCATCACATGACACCAGTGACAGGCTGCATACCCGACTGAGAGAAAGATGGGTTTATCCTCAAGGTATGCTCTTTCTAAGGCATCGGAACCCCACGGGTACCATTCAACCGGATTATCCGCATGTTGTAAAAGATATGGCGAGTTTTCGTTTGCAAGATGATTGGGCATTGCAAGTTATGAAGTAACCTCTGCAGCGTTGAGCTGGTCATGATCCTTAAGACGATCTTCTAAATCACGGACAACCGGGAAAAACAGGAATACTACCAGAACGATGATGATATAGGCCACGCCAGTCAGGATGAACTGTACCGCCATGCCAGATCCTGGGGTTGTACCAACAAGCCATCCAAAAAGGCGTGCCAGCATCGTTGGCGATTGCATGGCTGGCTCGGTAACATAATCTGACAATAGTCCAGCCAGGATAGGTGTGATGGGACCTAGAGACCAGGCAATCATGCGGCGGGCCGAGTAAACTCGCCCCTGGACATCTGGAGCGACTTTTGCTTGCCAGATAGCCTGGCTTGCGCCGTTGGTAAATACCGGGAAAATTGCCATGATCACACAAACAACGACCCATGCAGGAAGCGTTCGGCTGATACCAAACAAAATCAAGCAGAACAAACCCGTAAGAGCTTCTCCAATGAAAATACTCGTCATGCGCCGCTTGAAGCCACCCCACAAGCTGATGAGTAAACCGCCAATTACTGCCCCTACCGCATACGCGGACTGGACTGCGCCTAAGGCAGTACTATCATTCCCGGTACGAGAGAGGATGAAAGGAGCAAACAGGGAAGCAGAGAGACCGATGACAAGGTTTAAGCAGATAAAAAATAGCAACAATCCAAGCAAACCACGCCGTTCGAAGATGTAGCGGAAACCATAAATCGCTTCTTTGAATATATTTCCTTGACCTGCCTGGCCTTCGATACTCTTTTGTGGCTGGGGTATAAATACAATGATCAGGGCACCTATGGCGAAGAAGAACGTAATTATATCTATGGCCAGGATGCCATTTAATTTGATTAGCGGCAATAAAATACCTGCTAGCATGGGGGCTAATACACCAGGTCCAGACTCGATCAATGACATCATCCCGTTGGCGCGGGTGTACTTTTCCTTCGGGACCATGGTACTGATGGCGGCGGAGTACGCCGGCCATTGAAATGTGTTCCCTAAGCCATTGATGGCCGAGGCAACAAACAAATGCCATATCTCTAAATGCCCGGTGGCGTTGATAATTAGTATACCCGCGGTTGCGGTAATCGCCGTCAGATCGCTGAGCATCATCATCAATTTACGGTTGTAGCGATCGACCATCACGCCGGCAAACGGAGAAAGTAGTAAAAACGGTATTAGAAAAGAGGTATTAACTGCTCCTAAGGCGGTGGCACTGCCAGTTTCTTCGTATGCCCAGATGGTAAGGGCGAATTGGGTCATGCTGGAGGCAAGAACAGAGATGATCTGACCAGCCCACACCGTGGTGAAAGCCGACATACCAGATAGGCGTTTAGTCGCATCCTGCGCTGGTAAACTCATTCATCGAACTCGGTTTCTAACTCTTGATCCACCTGCCAGTTATCCGATGCCTCGATAAAGATATCACCAAACAGACCCTCTTGTGCTACAACTATCAGGTGGAGTTTGATCAGCTCCAACACTGCGAGGAAGGTCACAACAATTTCCAGCCGGTTATTGTATGAACTGAGCAATGACCTGAATGAGGCGTGTTTGTTCTGGCGTAATAGCGTGGTGATCATAGTGATCTTTTCACGGATTGTCACTCGTTGAGGGCCTACGACACTGCTTAGGGATGGAGTGTTGGAAGCCTTGCCAAGGACGGCCTGGGCAGCGGCTACCAAATCGTCTAGTGTAATTCCACTCAGGTCAATGGCGCCTTCAACTTTCGGCGGAGGGGCCAATCGCAGGTAAGTGCGCAGCCCAGCAGTATCGCGCTCAGCCAGGAGATCGGCTATCTGACGGTAGCGCTTATAAACAATGAGTTGGCGTGCCAGGGCTTCGCCAGGATCTTCTTCGCCGGGTTCGCGAGTGGGAGGGCGGGGAAGCAACGCTTCGGATTTGATTTGGATCAAACGGGCAGCAATCACCAGGAAGGCGGATACTTCGTCTGCGAGTTTTTCGGGTAGGTTGCGAATATACTGAAGATATTGGTCAGTAACCTGGGCTAATGATAGGCGGGTAATATCCAGCTCTGCACGTTCAATTAATTGAAGGAGCAGATCTAAAGGGCCCTCATATACTGAGGTCTCAACTAAATAACCAGATATTTGGTAACCAGCGGTACTCAGACTCATCGGCAGGATTATACCTGACATTTGACATAGCTCATGCTATACTTGCTTCAATACCACCAGGAGAGAACAACTATGGATAACCCTTGGAGAGATATAGAAGCTATTTGGCAAGGTGAAGGCATATTTGTGGGACAGAATTCGAAAGGGGGAATGGTACAGATGGGCAGCCGGGATGGAAGTCCGGGTATCTCGCCAATGGAATTATTGTTGGTAGGCGTGGCTGGCTGCACGGGTATGGATGTTGCCAGTATATTAACAAAAAAGCGCCAACCCTTAGCGGAATTAAAGGTCAGAGTCCGCGGGCGAATGATTGAGGAGTTTCCACGGGTGTTTGATTTGATCGAAATTGAGTATTTACTGTGGGGAGCTGAGATAGATCCGGCTGCGGTGGAGCAAGCAATCCATCTTTCGGAGGATAAGTATTGTTCTGCCAGCGCGATGCTGAAGGCGTCAGCTGAAGTGCGCTGGTCTTACCGGATTCTGAAACCCGGAGAGTCAATCTAATCGAGTGTGGGACGGTTTTAGTAACGAGAAGGTACTAGCTGCATCTAATTACTAATTGCAGAGGAGAAAAAATGATCAACGAACCCGTTCACGTGAATGATGCTGCCTTTGAGAAAACGGTCCTACAATCAACCTTGCCGGTGATCGTAGATTTCTGGGCACCCTGGTGTGGGCCATGCAAAATGGTTGCCCCGATTTTGGATGAAATTGCCAAATCAAACGCAGGAAAATTAATCGTCGCCAAGGTTAATACAGATGAGAACCAGGAATGGGCTGGACGTTATGGTGTCCAGGGCATTCCCACGATGCTATTCATTTTTGGTGGCAAGCTGGTTTACCGACATGTCGGCGCAGCACCTGCCCCGATGTTGAAAACTATGGTTGAACAGTTTATGAATGTCGTAAGTCAAAAGTAAAAAGGCGATTGGGATAATTGAAACCAGGGCTGTTGCGTTATTTCTTCCCCACAACAGCCCAGGTTTATATAAAACCGGTTTAGGCTTCTCTTTCTCGAACGATTTTAGCACCTAAGGAACGCAGTTTTTCGTCAATTTGCTCATAACCGCGATCGATCTGACCGACATTACGGATCACCGATTGACCCTCAGCGGCCAAAGCCGCCAAAACCAATGACATACCCGCACGGATATCTGGACTTTCGAGTTTTTCACCATACAATTGGCTTGGACCCTGGACAATACAGCGATGGGGATCGCAGAGCACGATCTGGGCGCCCATCGATACCAGTTTGTCGGTGAAATACATCCGGCTGGGATACATCCAATCATGGAAAAGAACGCTGCCGCAAGATTGGGTGCTGATTACTATGGCAATACTCATCAAGTCCGTGGGGAAAGAAGGCCATGGCATAACGCTGATGACTGGAATCGCATCACCCAGGTCTGGTTCGATGACCAACTTTTGCTCGGCGGGCACAACGATATCGTTCCCGTCAACCTCCCACTCAACGCCAAGGCGGCCAAGCACAAGACGGATCATGCCGAGGTATTCGGGGCTGGCCTGCCGGATGCGGATTGAACTGCGAGTGACGACGGCTGCACCGATGAAACTAACGACTTCGAGGTAATCGGGACCGATAGTAAATTCACCACCATGTAATTGATCGACGCCGTCAATTATCAGGGTATTTGAGCCAATATTTCGGATTTTTGCGCCCAGTATATTTAAGAAGTGGCAAAGCTCTTGTATATGCGGCTCGGAGGCGGCATTCCGTAGGACAGTTGTTCCACGTGCTCTGACGGCAGCCATGATGGCGTTTTCGGTAGCGGTTACGCTGGCTTCATCCATTAGAATGTCAGCACCGACGAGGTATTTGGCCTTAAAATCAAAAACGCGATTGGTGCGGTCGAATTCCGCATATGCGCCTAATGAGCGGATAGCCAGGATATGCGTGTCCACCCGGCGACGGCCGATCACATCACCACCTGGGGGTGGCAATTGCAACTCACCAGTGCGAGCCACCATTGGACCGGCGAGAAGGATAGAAGCACGGATACGCTTGCACAGATCCGGATCCAAATCAGCAGGGCGAATATCTTTGGCCTGAAACTGCCAGGTATGGGGGGCCAGGTTATTGGTCTCAACCCCCAGGCTCTCCAGTAAGGCGCGCATAGCCTGAACATCACGAATTTCAGGGACATTATGGAGGATAACCGGTTCATCTGTCAGCAGGCATGCGGCTAGAAGCGGCAGAGCGGCGTTTTTATTTCCCGAGGGAACGACTTCGCCGTGCAATTTTTGCCCGCCTTGAATGATAAATTTATCCATTATATTCTCCTTCGCTCAATAGTGATATGTATTGTAACCGTAAATTCAGCGATTTTGCCCAGATGGCTAAGATTGTTGCTATAATTCGAGCATGATTAGTGATATTGGTATTCTTCTTCTACTTACCATTCTGGGGCTGGTCAGCGGAATGCTGGTTAACTACCTGGCAGATGCGCTACCCTGGAAAAGGCGATTGGTCAGACCATTTTGCCTGAGCTGTGATACAGGACAGTCACTGATCCGCTATTTTCTCTGGCCTCGGCGATGTCAGCGCTGTACAACCCGCCGGAGCTGGCGGACATGGCTGGTCGAACTAATTTATGCCGGTATGGCAATCTGGAGCTGGGGTCATCCAGCGAATAAAATAAATTTTTGGTTTACATGGATGATCCTGATCTATTTCGGAGTAGTTATTGTAATTGATATTGAACACCGGTTGATCATGCACCCTGTAAGTTGGGCAGGGGCTGGATTAGGGCTGATTATTGGACTGATCCGAAATGGATGGCTGGACACATTGATCGGCGGGGCTGTGGGATTTGGGTTGATGTGGTTATTGTACCGGCTAGGCGAAATCATCATGAAAGGGTTAGCGCGGCTGAGAGGGCGTACATTGGATGATGTGGCATTGGGATTCGGGGACGTGAATCTAAGCGGGGTGTTAGGTTTGATACTGGGTTGGCCTTTGATTTTACCGGGATTGGTATTGGCAATTTTAATTGGGGGAATAGTAAGCTTGATTTACCTGGTCATCATGCTGGTATTACGGCGCTATACCTTGTTTACAGCGCTGCCATATGGGCCATTTCTTGTTGCGGGGGCGTTTTTATTATTGTTTTTTGGTGAATATCTAATGGCTATCTTGGGGAATTAGTCATTTAGACTTTAATCTTGTTCATTCAACCAGGAAAGGACTTTCTCAAATACCCCATTCTGGTCCAAGGGATTGGTGTCCAGGTAATAATCGGCATGCAGGCGGGCGTGGCGCAAGCGAAAGAGCTGTTCCTGATATTCGCTTTCTGTCCAATCCAATGAACGTCGTTTCAGCGTATTTTCGTATGAGACATCAAGGTAGACCAATACATCCGGATTGGTGATGCGCTGCCACATGGCAGGGACATAGGAGTGTTCCTGGGCAATGTGACGGACGAAAAAGCCCATATCGGTAAGGTGGGCAGCTAAAGTAGATTTACCGGCACCGCAAGGGCCGACAATACCAATTAGCGGGTGTTTGTCCATAAACCGCACAGTATCCGGATGCAAGAGCTAATCTATAGCGTGATTGTCGCTAGCCAGGCGATTGATCTCGCTGGGGCCTCCTAAAACCGCAACTGCATCACCAGAAGCCAATTGAGTATTAGCAGGAGGGTGCATATCTGCAAGCTGTGAATTTTTTAGCAACACGACACTGACATTATATTGCTGTTCTATCTGTTCAACCGATTGGCCGGTAAGGTGAGAGTTGAGAGGAATTTCGAAGCGGGCGAGACACAAGGATGTTCCCTCGACTGTGATCGGGCGGGTCATGTCGACGCCGGCCGCCGCAGCTGCAAAAGCAGGAGCTGCCATTGCGGTGGCAGAGAAGGCTGTGAAATTGAACTGCTCCTGGAGCGCCTCCGCAAAGTCATCGTCAAAGATGCGGAGGACTACCTGGATATTTGGGTGAAGACGCCTGGCTTTCAGGGCAATTTTCAGATTTAGCGCATCATTTTGGGTGCATAATATGATTGCTCGGGCGCGGCGGATTCCAGCCGCCTCAAGAGATTGCTCACGCACGGCGTCATCCTGGATGACAGGAATGCCCATATCTTTCGCACTGGCAACCAGATCGGCCTGGGGGTTTTTCTCAACGATTACTACATCCTGAGACATCTCCGAGAGGTCACGCGTTACCCGAAAACCCAGGTGACCCAGGCCAACCAGGATAATATGGTTTTTGAATGTAGAAGCAACGGCCACTTGCCACTCCTTGTTACGACCCTGACGATTAAATAACATCACACCAAACTCCGTGATTCCGTGGGCGAGGATAATGATACCGATCAGGGGCATCAGAAAGTAAAATATCTCCAGGTACCAGGCGCTGGGGAAATCATTCCCGGATTGGAAGAAGGTTAATGCCAGTACCTGGTATATGGCTTCCAGAGGATTTCGGAGGGCATCACCCGCAAGCTGGGAGAGAGAAAAATACAGGATACCACCGCCAATAATGGCTGTTGAAAAAATTAATAAAGGCCAGCGAAATTGGCGGATAAGCAGCCAGGTATCCCGCCAGCTGGCTTGAATCCGGCGCCGAACTATACGTTGATGTCCATGAGCGCGATCTACATAAGATTTCGAAAAAGAGGCATTGGGTAAGATCAGACCAAGGGTAAACGGACTGTCATACGCCTGACATTATCGCCAGTATGGCTGGTTGCCTGTACAACAACCACACTAATATCATCCACCGGGCGTCCATCATCCAACTGAAGAGCATGTGCAAGCAAGGAATCAGCAATCTCCTGAGGGTGTGGAGTTTCATCTTCCAGCATTGCTCGCAGGCAAGTGATGAAATCCATTGCTTCGCCATAACGACTACCGGCATGAACCAAACCGTCGGTAAACATGATAATGGTCAAGCCGGCTTCCAAAGGCAGCTCACTAATCAGCGGACGAGTGTCACGATACAGCCCAATAGGTTTACAATCTTCGTCGAGGAGGCGAATCTGGCCCGCGTTGGCAATAATCACCGGAGCAGGATTGTTTCTGGTAATGACCAGGGTGCTAGTCTGCAAATCCACCGAAATTATATTGAGGGTAGATGAAACCTTACCTTTCCGCTCCGTAAATAGCGAATCGGAGGCGGCTCTGGCTGCGGCACCATCCCTAACTCCTTCGGATAACAGGGAAATCACCTTGCGAACTACGAGGTTGGAAATTTGTTTGGCGCCTCGACCCGAACTCTGACCGTCTGCCAATACTACCGACATCCCACCATTGGGTCGTTCGATAACTTCAACTGTATCCCCACTTTCGGGAGATGCATACTTATTAATTTTTGAGACTGAGATCAGGATTTCCATACGCTACATTTTACAACAAAAAGCAGCAGGAGTGGGCGATTTATTAATCATTAACAGTAATCGGAGGCTTCAGAAGGATTTCTGTAGGTGGATGAGAAGGAGCTTGCTTCTCGGAAGCGAGATGAATTCACTGTGAGCAACAAAGCCAACGACACGAGCGGGATTGAGAAAGGCATCGTTCCAGACGGGGGACTCACCCGTCACGCGGAACAACTCGGCCGCAAACCTCTCTATTGTTTTTTGACCCGTTATCCAGGCGAATAATAATATGATCGCCGAACCGCCCGGGATCAGGACTTTATGCATTTCATTCAGCGATCGAGGATCGCTGATGTATTCTGATGGGAAAGTGGCAACAATTTGGGGAATTGTTCCCGACGGGAGCGGCAACTGTTGTGACATGGCATAGATCAGATTGGGTTGAATGTGCATTTTCCGCATCCGATGGTACGCCTGCCGGTTCATTTGCTTGCTCAAGTCAATACCAATGCTGTGAATGCCTGCCTGATTGAGGTCGACTTGAAGGTGCCCAGGACCGTGCCCAAGCTCCAGGATAAGGGAGCTACGGAGGTAGGGGATTGCTGATCTGACCCAGGTATGCCACTGCCCAAGCGATACCGTCCAGGCAATCAGATCGTATGACCAGGCAAACTGATGGTATAGAAGTTGGAAAAATCTACGTAAAAACCTGGCCAGCAGACGGAAGAAAAATCCTTGTTCAGGCTTGGGATGTGCGGTGCTCATTGATCAATATGGGCAGGTAATTCGCTAAAACCTGATATTCTATATGAGAGGTGCACTCGAACATAATTTCCCCATCTGCATGGACAGGTGTTGGCTGCTCGGTAGTGATTGTCAGCCAATCTGAATTTATCTCGTGAATATCGGGGTGTTCAACATAATTTCCAGGTCCAGGCTTCATGGTCCGCGGAAGTAATTGTAAAATTTTACGCCGGGTCGGCATGGAACCATATACAAAGGAGAGCAATCCGTCAAATGGATCCGCGTGAGGAGCCATATAAAACAAGCCGCCGGTTAGTGGGTTATTCCCAGCAGTTACTAAAGTGCTCGGACCGTGATATTCACCACCCGCCCATTGAAGGTGCATGGTCCATTGGGGATTACGAATGATTGCAATTAAGGTCGCCAACAAGTAACGCAGTGTACCACGCAGCCATTTGATCTGCTGCTGGATCAAGGTGACGCTTGGTTCCAGTCCAATCGCGCTGTTATTATCAAAGTAGCGGACCTGGAATGTTTTCCCCTCGACATCCCAGGCAGTCACCTTTCCAAGATCAATCGAACGGACATGCCCAGAGGCGATGATCTGTACAGCTTGGGCAAGATCGAGAGGTAATTTTAGATTTACCATCAGGTCATTCGCGGTGCCCATGGGGAGGACACCGATGGAGGTGGAGGAGTACCGCGTTCTTGAGCTGCCCGAGTGATGCCGTTTACTACTTCGCTGATGCTGCCGTCCCCACCTGCGGAAATTATCGGAGAAAATCCTGCTAGCGTTGCCTGAGCAGCCAACTCGGTGCCATGACAAGGGGCCTCCGTTTGCACCAGTTCATAATCAATCCCGGCCTTTTTTAGTTCGATTTCTAGCTGCTCTCGCAACCTAAGCGCTTTCCAACGACCAGCATATGGATTCAAGATGATTTTAGCAGTCATGATGGTTTCCTTTTCGGGAGAATTTTAGCATGAAAAGCGTTTGTACACCTATATTTGCAAGTAAAATTTTTATTTTGAACCGTTATGCATAAGGTAGAGTAGATGTATGAAACAACTCAACGAAATATGATAACATATTTACTTAAGCCATTAGTTATTCAATAATTTCCCCACCTGGAGCATTCCATGACAAAAATCCAATCTTTCACCGCAACGGTTGTTGATAACATCGAAAAAGTTATTGTAGGAAAACATAGTGCTGTCGAGCTGGCAGTTATCGGCCTGTTGTGCCAGGGGCACCTGCTGATCGAGGATGTACCCGGTGTGGGCAAAACCGTGCTGGCGCGCAGCCTGGCATGTTCGTTGGGATGCAGCTTCAGCCGCATCCAATTTACGCCGGATATGCTACCAAGCGATGTGACAGGAGTTCTCAATCTACAACCAGGTTAGTATGCAATTTGAGTTCCGGCCTGGACCGATCTTGGCGCAAATTGTGCTGGCAGATGAGATCAACCGGGCGACGCCGAAAACACAGGCGTCGTTATTAGAGGCAATGGAAGAGCGGCAGGTCACTGTGGATGGGAAGACGCATATCCTTCCGAGGCCATTCCTGGTATTGGCCACACAAAACCCAATAGAATATGAGGGCACCTTCCCACTCCCTGAGGGCACAGTTAGATCGCTTCCTGCTTAGATTAAGGTTGGGCTATCCAGAGTTGGAAGATGAGATTGATATTCTGGAACGTCAGCAATATCTGCACCCAATTGCAGAATTGCACCAGGTGGTAAGTGATACAGAACTAATCCAGGCGCAAGATGAGATCAAGGGAGTTTATATTGCTCCACCGGTCAAGCGATATATAGTCGATCTAGTCCGCCAGACCAGGCAGCATCCGGATGTCTACCTGGGAGCCAGCCCCAGAGGAAGCCTGGCGCTATTTCGAACCGGACAGGCGCGGGCGATCATTCAGGGACGCGATTATGTTTTGCCAGATGATATCAAAGCATTGGTGAAACCGGCGCTGGGACATCGCGTCATTCTAGGCCCTGCGGCTCGCCTGCGCGATCTGAGCGCTGACCAGGTTTTGGATGAAGTGTTAAGTCGCGTGCCAGTTCCTGGTGGAGATCTAAAAGGCAGTTAAGCAGTATGACCACTGGTCAGAAAGTGCTCCTGGTGCTGCTGGCATTAAGCCTGATTGCCGGATTATCAACTGGCGGGGTATTATATTATCGCCTGTCGATTCTCTGGGCATTGCTTTTAGGTATTGCATGGGCATGGTCAGCTATATCTCTACGGGGGATAAAATTTACGCGTTCGGCACGCACTATACGTGCCCAAGTAGGGCAAATATTTGAAGAGCGATTTGATATCCAAAACCCATCAATTCTACCTCGATTATGGTTAGAAGTTTTAGACAGCTCAACACTTCCGGGTACAGATGGTTCGCGGGTGATCACAATGATCCAGGGACGGCAAACCCGCTCATACCTGGCGCGGACGCGACTATTGAGAAGAGGCGTGTTTCCATTAGGGCCGACAGATATCTCTTCAGGGGATTTATTTGGTCTTTTTCCGGTGAAGATGAGCTTACCAGCCAAGGATACCTTGTTGGTGTATCCGATGATGGTCGATGTGCGTAATTTTCCTAATCCACCCGGGTTATTACCTGGTGGGGAAGCACTAAGGCGCCGAACACACCAGATCACACCAAACGCGGCAGGGGTGCGCGAATATGAGCACGGCGATCCGCTCAACCGGATCCACTGGTTAAGCACCGCGCGGCGGGGACGGATGATGGTCAAAGAATTCGAGTTGGACCCCCTGGCAGATGTATGGATATTTATGGACGCCGAAAAAGCTATCCAGCATGCCAACCCCCAACCCGAACCGGATTATTATGCTAAGGATTTCTGGCAACGACATGCAAAAATTGCTTTGCCTCCATCAACAGAGGAATATGGAATCAGTATCGCGGCCAGCCTGGCACGTGACTATCTTCGCAGGGGAAGGGCAGTTGGGCTAGTGGGAGCCGGACAGCAGCTGATACTTATTTCTCCTGATCGCGGAGGACGGCAGTTAGGAAAAATACTTGAGGCACTGGCATTACTTAGGGCTGAGGGGATTATCCCTTTGCGCGGTATTGTCGAAACACAGGTCAAGCATATGGTCCGAGGCTCCACGGTGGTGTTGATCACTCCCACGGTGAATAGAGAAGCAGCGTTGCTTGCTGATTACCTGCTCCAACGAGGATTACGACCCGTAGTAATATTATTGGAGGCGGCTACTTTTGGGGGAGATCAAAGCTCGGAAGGGTTGCTAACCAGTATCAAGATGTTAGGGGTGCCTGTGCGTTCGGTAGCATGTGGTGCTGATTTGGAACAGGTACTGTCCAATGGCTACGGACGTGGGGTATAATGAATTATGACCCCATTTACCCTGGATCCGGAAACACGACAAAAACTCCAAGATATAATTCTGACGGCACCAGACCCTATGGTACGGCGGGTGCGATTGATTTTGGCCTATGCTGATGGTTTGCAAACCCTCAATGCAGCACAGGCAGCAGGAATATCACGCGGGCGAGCTCGCTACTGGAAACGCGAGTTCAACCGGCGCGGGTTGGCCATTTTTACTACCTTAGAGGAGCTGGCAGAAGATAAATCTGAAATTGATCCACCAGTAGAATATTTTCCACAGGTTGCTCAAGCGATTGAGCCGGTGACACTATCCGAAGAGCAACCCCCTGTGGATAGAGAAGAGAAGAAAGGTAAGCGCCAGGCAAAGAAAGAAAAGAAATTCGAAATTCCCCCGCTTCCGTTTCCTGAGCCGGTAAAATCACCTGGAATATTGCCCAATGACACATTGGCAGAGGCGGGGAGGAAGGTATTCCTGGTTCAATTCGCAGAGATGCTTTGGCACGAGTCGGGTACCAGGATGGGGGAGAATATCGAAGCATTGCACGATATGCGTGTTGCTACCCGACGGATGAGGGCAGCTTTTGATGTATTTGATGATGCATTCCAAAAGAAAACTGTCAAATCTTATCTATCAGGATTACGCCATACAGGACGGTTGCTGGGCAGCGTGCGCGACCTGGACGTGTTCATGGAGAAAGCCAACCGGTATCTTGATTCACTGACTGATGAAACGCGATATGGGTTAGATCCATTATTATCGATGTGGCAAAGTCAGCTAACCGAGGCGCGGTAGTAAGCTAATCTACCATTTGGATTCACAAGCATACAAGGAATTCAAATTGGATTTTAACTATTTTGTACAAACTCCTGGATTTGGGCGCCGTCGGATTCCAGAAAACATGCCGATTCCCACAAGGGTATATGAAATCGCCCCTTGCTTAATCTATTCACGGTTAGCCGCGGTTAGAGCGTACGGGACTGTTTTAAATATTGCGACAATTCCACAGCTTCACGCCTTAAGGATCGAATTCAAGAAGCTGCGCTATGCATTGGAATATTTTATTGAAGTGCTGGGAAGCGAAGCCAGACAGGTGATCGATCTGATCAAGAAACTGCAAGACCATTTGGGGGATCTGCATGATGCTGATGTGGCCTGTCAGATCCTGAGTAATTTTCTAGATAACTGGGATCGGGGACAGGTAGGGCTGCAGTTGTCAGAACGCCAGAACCCGGAGCCGCTGGTTAATTACCTGGCATACCAGCACGCAGAGCGACATCGGATGTTAGTCACATTCCCCGAGGAATGGGAGCATTTTGAGCAACCGGAAACTATGCGTAAGGTGGCTTTGGCAATTGCTGTTTTATAAATTGGCTGAGGTATTGTGATATTGTATTTTCACCAATTTTTTTATTAGCCGATCACGAGATCCATCTGAGGTTCCCCTAAGAAGACCGCGCCCTCCTCGGTTACAAGGATATCTTCGCAAGGCAGCGATCAGCCCTTCGGCAGGGATTAAACGATCTAATAATGGTGTACCAGACAGATATTTAACAAGCAACTTATACATCCCATAGGTTAACCCATCTGCATGGACATCATTAAGCGAATAGTTGATCGCGATTTGCTCAGGATTCAAATCATATAAGATTCTATGTAAATCGGGCTGTATAGATTGATCATATGGGATAACTGTGGTGTAAGCATTCGAACGAAGGACCGACTCCGCTTCATAACGTCCGACTATGGCGATTGTTTCGCCAATCGCGGTGATGATCAAAGCACTGGTCCAGGTGAGATCCTGTCCATAAATTAGAGGAAGTACCGGATCCCCGCCTGCGCTGGTTTCACGAAGAAATGTAAGCCATACATCGATCTTCTTTTCACGGAGAATTTGAACCGCCTGCTGCACTTTTTCCTTTACAAATGTTGTCATAAACAAAACCTAAGACAGGGTGTGTTCGATGGTTAATTTACCAGCGCGTTCGCTGGTGATATGGAGGAGGATACGAGTACCTGTTTGGGCGTTTATAGTCCATTCCACCCGAGCCCGGTTATCCATAGGGCTGTCAGCTCCAAGTGTCGACACATCCAATTTATTGCTGCGTCCTTCCAGGTGCCCCAGCTCCGTGCGGCGTTTTCCAATAACAATGCGGCATTCTTCTGGGACCTCAAGGTCTACAAATAATGGGCGCACAATTGCTCGTTTCTTAGCTTGCTGACTGGTATAGGAAGGTAGAAACCCTGTATTTTCAACAATCAAGTTCAAGGAATAATTACCATTGCCGAGAGCGGTTGAATTAAGGGTGTGAACTTGTATGTGGGGGAGTAAATGTCCCAGGGAGAGTATGTAGGGATAATGTTTGGCGGCTTCAGCCTCCATTAACGTGTGAGGTGGATTTCTCCAGGTATACAAGTTATGCCAGCCGCCTAACTCTATTTGGCCAAGTTGGGGATGCTGAAACGCTTGCCACTCAGCATAGGAACCTTCGGGAGCATTCTGTTCAACCCACTTAAGGATCAGTAAATCCTCTTCATGGGGATGATCTCGCCACCAATCAATGAATTTACGATCCTTGATTCCAGCTTCAGTCGGTAAGTCCCAAAGTTCGATCGTAAAGGTGAAAGCACCAAAATGGTCATACAACCAGTCATCGAACGCACCGGTTGTCACTTCTTTGTGATGATATTTGAAGTCGTGAAAAGTTGATACGTTGCGGTATCCGGTGAGTTGTGTGCCACGCTCCTTCATTTTCTTATATATCCAAAGATCGTCAGTGAGCATATCATCATCTGACCTGGTACTGTAGGGGCGTAAAATCACCCGGCTGAAGGTATGAAAACTAAGGGCGATATTAATATTGGGATGGCGGGAGATAAAATCTACCAGGGCGCGCACCTCGGGCTCGGATACAGGGTATGGACCGGCGCCGTGCTGATCTGCTTCGGGGCGCCACTCAAATGGAAAGTTGCGGTTGAAATCCAATCCCTGGGGAGAACGGGCCATTTTTACCAGGTAACCGTCATAATCGGTAAGCAATCCCTCTGGGAAGAGGCGGTAATAGGTGCCCCCGTACTCATCTGGTAGGCGTTTTTCCATCAAGCGCGGCTCGAGGGACGAGATCTTCCAATCACCATTTGGATCGACGACGCGCATTTGTAAGATCTTACCATCCTGGTTGATATCCTGAACATGGAGGCCCTCATCCAATTCCTCCCATGGGTAGCGGCGTACACCTGAGCGAACAAAGCGGGGGTCGTCCGACAAAGCCCAGGCAGCACCATCGGGGTTTACCCGTGGAACTATGTAGATGGCACTGGTATCCAGCAGGTGTGTGACTTGTTCATCAGTGCCATATGCCGACAACAGGTGTTCGGCGATATATAAGGCTGTTGTGCTTCCGGCTAATTCGGTGGCGTGAATATTCGCATCGATCCACATTGCCGGCTTTTCAAGATCGCTGCCGGTGCTGCGGTTGGTCACGATTAGCAACCAAACTGGGCGGTTTTCGTGGCTTTGACCGATCTGAACCAGCTCGGTAAGATTGGGGTAACTTACCGACCAGTTGTCAAGCATGCCCCGGATTTGTTCATTGGAAAAATATTGGTTGAAATTCATTTATCTTCTCCATTGTTCATAAAATGGCGGCGGTAATAAATAACTAACAGCAACAGGGTGAATTGAAGCATGGCGGGTATGATGGTTGAGAATTGGTTAAAGTAAAATACCAGCAAGTTTACTGCAGCGAGTGAAAGAATCAGGCTGTAATAGCTATAAGACAACCCCCGTTTTATTTGACCAATAAGTAATAATATTGCTGCTGTGATGAGCATTAGCGAAACAAATAGCTCCAAAAACAGCCTACCCAAGAACCAATACGTAGTGGCAATACTACTCACCTGAACCTCAGGGGTGAAACGGGCAGATAGAAATTGCACGACATGGATGATTGAAACCAGACCCAATCCGCCTAAACCGCCAATCAATAGGGCGCGCAAGCGCTTTTCTATAATATAACGAGTTTCAAAGACCAGTAGGCGTTGGTAGTGACGCTGCCAGAAATTGGGCAGCTCGGCGGCGATGTGGATATCCTGCCGTTTGAGATAGTTCAATAAAGCCAACGCCAATTGAGCGAATTCGGGATGGGTCCTCTGAACCGCGACTGCTTCAAGGCGTTTCTGTAATTCTTGCTGCTCTTGGGCGTCTAGATCGTGATCTAATACCTCCTCAAGCACATCAAGCGCATGGTATAGTTCCAGACGGGGATCGGGCGGTGGAGTTTGGCGGACACGGGTATATACCAACACGACAAGTAAGAAGAATGCGTAAATGATCGGCGCGGCTGCAGGATAGAAATAATCATTGGTCGTGGTGATAAATTTTCCTACCTCGTCGATAAAAAGACCAACACCCGCGCCAGCCAGGACGGCGCCAAGTGGATATACCCAGCGATTGGCTAATATCAGGGGGAGTAAACTGGCTATGAACAGAAGGAGGCCACCCCACAGGACATGAGCAATATGCAACTCGCCATCGCCGAGTTGAGGATAGTTGGCGAGCTCCAGGAAAAGCCGAGTTCCAGCGACAGAAGCGGCGAAACTCAGCAAGGTGATCAATAAATAATCATCCGCATGCTGGCGTTTTACAGGTCTCCGTACCTGGCTGGTCAAACGGTTCATCTATCCATCTCCTTCTCTGTTACCGGTACCGAGAATTACTTGATCTGCTTCCCTAATCTAGGCTGGAGGTCGCTAGCCCTCCCCATATGGATAACCTATACCTATCACACTGGTGTTTGGCGAAATTTGTGCCAGAAGCGATATATACCATCAGCAGACATAATAGAGGGGTTGGCCGTTTGTTGAGCCTCTATCGATAATTCTTGAAGCCCCGCCTTATTCGCGTTGTTGGCTTCAAAAAGGAGAAACTCATCCCTGAGTTCTTCTACTGAAGGATTGAGGAACATCGTAGTTTCGATCCAGTGATCTACAATATCCAATAGGTCAAGGACGGTATTCAAATGCCATTCTGCATCTGGATAGATACCAAAATGAGTTGGAATTATCTGTTGGGGATGATGATCTATCAAACGGCGAACCGAGGTACGCCATTGCTCGAGATTAAGATCAGGCGGAGGCATGGGCAAAGAGATGAATTTTTGGTTGTGTACTCTTATCCCGCCAATATCCCCGGTGAAGCAGGCGCCCTCAACCAGGTAGGCAAGATGATGGTTGGCGTGTCCAGGGACGTCAAGCGCCTGGATCGTCAATTCGCCAATGGTAATAAGGGAGTTATCGTCAAGGATGTTGATTTGGCTTTCCGGAACGGGAAAAAATGTCCCCCATAAGGGTTCCATCTGGCTACCATAGATGCGAGCAGCACTGGCTAGCAATTTTTCAGGCTTGATGAGGTGGTTGGCGCCATTAGGGTGTACATGGATGCGAGCGCCATGCTGAGCCAGCCAACCGGCTGCGCCAGCATGATCCAAATGAATATGGGTCAATAATACATCTGTTATATCGGGGGGAGAAAAACCATACTGGTTGAGACCTTCGACGAGTTCAGGAATTGTGGAGGCTGGCCCCGACTTAACTAATAATCCTCCATCACTATGGGGAATAAGGTAAGCTCCTATAGTACCGGGTTTATTTTGGAAATTTAGATCAATGGTCAGAATTGTGGGGTGAGACATTATGGCTCCGATATCCTTGTTGAAAAAAATATTATACCTTTTCTTTCTTGCTGACCAGGATGCGATATGCAGGGCTTTGGGCAAGAACTGTGACGTTACCAAAAACCTCCACCATTAAGCGATCGTAAGGGATAAAACGATTTGCGACAATCTGTAAATGTCCACCGATTTCAAGCGCTGAGACAGCACCGGTAATCAGGGCTTGCGCTGCCTGGTAATCTATATGGATACCGGCATGAAATGGAGGGTTGCTAAGAATGTAATCGTATGATTTCCCATTGACTGCGGATAATAAATCGCTGCAATATACATGGCAATTGGTATACCGGTTGCGAGCTATATTTTCCCGTGATGAAGCCACTGCCAGGAGCTGGCTATCTACCATGTCAACTGACTGTGCACCACACGCTGCGGAATATAAACCGACGATACCATACCCGCAGCCAACGTCCAATACTTTTTTCCCTGATAAGTCCTCAAGGGAAGAGATCAAAAGATGGGTGCCAGCATCGATGCCTGAAGAAGAGAAAACCCCCGGCAGGCTGACTAATAAAAATGAATGCCCAAAAAGGTCAAGTTGAAATATATACCAAGTCCCAGGTGCAATACCGGGCTCATCTGTCCAATCTGGCAGGGCTTTCTGCTGGGAGTCGTTTTTCAACAACTGTGCTACACGATTGCCTTTCCTATAAGCCAGTATGCTAATGTTTTCAAACAGTTGGGACGCGTCTTTAAGAACCGATTGGATGCCCTGGTCATTGGCTCCGGATATGAGCAAACGTCCGCCTGGTTTCAGTGCCTGCCAAACTTGCAGCAGAATGCGGCGGTTGAGGTTACGGCCCTTAAAAATATTCAACAGGACCAGATCAAGGTTTCCCCTACACGGAGGCGATAAATCAATCTCTGAATTGATCTGTATATTGCGGAGATCATTCTCTGCCCGGGTAAGTTCGGAACAGGTGATCGCCAGCGTATCATATACGCTAATACAGCAGGATCCGTGGGGCACCATTTTACTAATAGCAGTAGCCACGGCTCCGGGACCGCAGTTTATACACCAGACTTGATCCTGCGGTTTGGGATTCGCGTGTGATGCAAGCAAGAGTAAAGCCGGAGAAACAATATCCCACTCGGGTAGACCGGGTTTTGAATAATACCGAACTGGGGTATTGAGGATATTGGTGGTGAGCAGGCGAGGTGAATAATAGCTGAGTATTTGCTGCACAAGTTAATTATATCCTTTGATATGCCATTGACGAAAGTTCACAAAGGTACTAAAATGTGTCGCTGGCGATGAGCCAGTATACCCTCCGGTGGAGACCGGAATTTACCAAGTAGAGCGAGGGTAACCGGCTGCTTATGGTCAGCAGGTGAGAGGCGCTCGAGGAAGGGAATCATGGATAGTATTGAGTTGAAGGCAACCCGCCGGAATGTGATTGGCAAGCAGGTGCGCGCGCTGCGGCGGGAAGGCAAGCTGCCTGGTGTGATCTATGGACACCACATTGAATTGATGGCAATTCTATTGGATCTGCGCGATGCCAGCCGCGGCCTAGCCGGCTTAGCGCCTTCCGCATTGGTGACATTAGATGTAGATGGCGAGAAGCATATGACACTGGTGCGCGAGAAGCAAAGAGATCCTATCCTCGGTACCTTGACGCATGTAGATTTTTTGGCAGTTTCTCTGAAGGAGAAACTGCGGGCCAAGGTATATCTAAGCCTGGTAGGAGTAGCACCAGCGATTAAGACATATAATGCGATCCAGGTGCCCGGTGTGGATGAGCTGGAAGTAGAATGCCTACCGCAGGATCTACCGGAGCGGATTGAGGTCGATCTTTCTGGATTGGCCGAGATTGGTGACGGAATTCACGTACGGGATCTCCAATTATCGGATAAGGTGAAAATCCTTACTGATCCCGATATCATGATCGTGCTTCTTACTGCTCCAGAGTTAGAGGAAGCAGCGGCAGAAGAAGCAGTAACTGCTGAGCCGGAAATAATCGAGAAGGGCAAGAAGGAAGAGGAAGATTACTAAACAAGAAGACGGGCGCTAGACGCCCGTCTTTTTATTTTTGGAGAATACGGATAAGGTTGTTAGTTATCTCCGCGCTCTACTCCCCAAAGCACTTCGCCGTCATAAGGGTGATAGTAGATTATGGGGTAGCTTTCGCTTTTTAATTGCAGGGAGTATGGAGAGGGTATTGTTCGCTGGCGGACTTCATGATGAGCAGGATCAGCTAACCAGGTAAGTGGAATGGTGAAAACCCGGCTGACTTCATGCTTGGCCAGGTGGATTGGGAAGGGCCAGGGAATCACTGCAACCACCGGGGTGATGCTGTAATTTGTGATGGTCCACATGTTTGGCAGCCGCCCCAAGATCTTCACCTGATTGGGATGTAAACCTATTTCCTCGTATGCCTCACGTAAAGCAGTGGCTTCGGGAGTAAGATCATCGGGGTCGCAGCGGCCACCTGGAAAGGCAACCTGACCGCTATGTTCGGCAAGTCGATCTGAACGACGGGTCAATAATAAATGCCACCCTTCCATACCATTATCTTCCACCAAGGCCCGTAGGATGGGCACGAGAACGGCGGCTGGTTTAGGCGCATCAGAGAGGAATGCAGATAGGTAGTACTCTTCGGCGAGAAGATCTTGCGCCATTCGTATTTTTTGCCCCATCGTTTCTTGAGGAATGTCCCAATCTGTAATCATAAAAACAAAATGAGGGTTACTCAGGGGTGGAATTTGTAGAATCCTCGGGACTTTGGGCGAATTCTGGTGAGATAATATCCTCCGCAATGGAGCGGGCAAAGATCAAATAACCCGTATGAGCCACCATCCGGTCAGTTGGACGCAGACGATCTGGCACAGGTTTGTAGTAGCGCAGGAGGATCTCACAGACATCGATGAAACCAAAACCTTCACGTTTGAGTGCGACCAATAATAGCGAGACTTGATTGGTAGTAGGAAGGATACTGCCGAAGAACCCACCTGGTTTGAGCGCTGATCGGACGTGGGTCAGGTAGTCGTGAGGGTTGGGTACATCCAGGAAGAGGGCGTCCATATCGGTTTCGTCGAACCCTTCAACGATATCGCGCATTTTAAACATAACCTGACCAGCTAAACCTACCCGCTCTAAATTCTTTTGAGCCAAGCGCTGCATTTCTGGACGGGTTTCGTAAGAAATCACTTGACCAGTGGGACCAACAATGAAAGCCAGAGCGGTAGTGAGTGAACCCGAACCAGTGCCCGCCTCTAAAACGTGCACCCCAGGACCAATCCCCATAGTGATCAGAATGAAACCAATATCCTTAGGGTACATAATTTGGGTGTTACGGCGGGTTTCTATCAGGATATCTGCCAAAGATGGTTGGAGGAGCAGAAAAGGGCTGCCCAAGTGACTGAGCACCCGAGTGCCCCACGGCAGGCCGATGAGATCATTGTGGTGGAGAATGCCGCGGTGTGTCTCCAGCCTGAGATCTGGTGATAAGTTTATCAAGAAGCGTTTGTTTTGAGCGCTGATGAGGAGGGCGATATCGCCGGATTGAGCACATTTGTGGGTTTGCAGGGTAATATTCATAGTTGAGGGGATAATTGTACCCTGATTTCGGAAGGTGATGTCTGGCTAGATGAGTGCTTATTAACCTTGACGAAAATTTGGATGCCTGATACACTGAGGTCATCAAGTGGCACGGGTGTTCTTTCTGGAATTCGCAATGAGCCGGTCTGAACAGATGGTACGGTTCGGGCCGGTGATTTTTAATGAACAGAAAGACCGGATGCTATCAGTAACATATCAACACACATTGTAAGGAGTATGAAACATGAGCGAGCGCGTAACAGGTACTGTAAAATGGTTCAATGCAAGCAAGGGTTATGGCTTTATCGAACGCCAGGATGGCCCGGATGTGTTTGTACACTTCTCGGCAATCCAGACTGAAGGCTTCAAAACCCTGGATGAAGGCGCACGGGTTGAGTTCACGATTGAACAAGGCCCGAAAGGTCTTCAGGCGGCGAACGTCATTAAGCTAGCCGAATAATACATTCTCACCCACCAATTAACCCCTCGCGAAGGCGAGGGGTCTTTGTTTAAGATATCAACATCAAGAAAAATGTTCGATAGGCGTGCAGGGTTAATATTATATTTTTGTAAACACGAGTTATTTAGCTGGCATATCTCGATCGATCAAGCTCAACCAGTGACCAAAGAATAATAAGATCAGGCTGCCAAGGATACTGAACCCGAGATGCAGTTGACCTAATTTATCAAAATTCCAATTAAGTAAATTGGCAGCGAATTGTCCAATCCAAAAGCCCACAATGCTAAGGAGCAAATAAAGCAGCAAGCGCCCAGCTTTCCCACCACGCCATAAGTGGAATAACGCGCCGAGAAGAATAGCGATGATGAGACCGAGGAATAGAGTTGCAGCAGACATATTAACCATCCTGGCTGATAAGGTGAATTTCAACATATGATACCACCACCCAGGCAAATTTCATCCTGATAAATAACCGCCGCTTGCCCGGGGGTAATATCACGAAGAGGGTGGTCAAAGAAAATGGATATTTTTTTCTCCTTCGAATGGCTAATCTCCGCCCATTCTGGCTTGGCCGTATAACGGATCTTAACCTTGGCGCGGATCGGCAGTTCAGGTGCCACACCTGATATCCAATTGACTTCCGTGATGGTAAGCTCTTGCTTACCCAAATCATCAGCCTGCCCAACGATTAATGTATTGCGCAGGCTGTCTTTTCCCATCACATATAAAGGATAAGGAGAGGAGATGTTCAATCCCTTCCTTTGACCGATGGTATAGAAAGCCAGACCATGGTGGGTGCCTAAACGCTCGCCTTGTTTAGAGATAATGGGACCGGGGTTGCTTACTGAGGGATGTAAACGACGCAGGAATTCTCGGTAGTCTGAATTACCCAAAAAGCAGAGATCCTGGCTTTCTGATCGGTCAACAGCAGGCAGGTTGAATTGTTTGGCGAAAGCTCGGACTTCAGGCTTAGTCAGATGACCGATGGGGAATAGAGAATGATCCAGCTGGAATTGACCCAAGCAAGAAAGAACATAAGATTGATCTTTCGCTAAATCAATGGCGCGGAGGAGCTGGATTTTACCGTTTTCAGCGCGATCCATACGCGCATAATGACCCGTTGCAAGGAAACGAGCACCTAATGTTAGCGCATGATGGAGGAGAAAATCCCAACGGATGCACTTGTTGCAAACCATGCAAGGGTTAGGGGTTTGATTTTGCGCATAGCCATTAATAAAATATTGAACAACGGTATTATAAAAAATTTCCTTAGCGTCGAGTACAAAAAAGGGGACATCCAGGTGAGCAGCTACCCTGCGGGCAATCGCCATGGCATCAGGGGTGCAGCAACGATTGTCCATTTCCTTTCCAGGCTCATTCCACAGGCGCAGCATGATTCCGATGACTTCGTAGCCTTGTTCTTTGAGCAGAGTCGCGGCGACAGAAGAATCGACACCCCCACTCAATGCAATAACTACTTTGATCGCCTCAGACATGATGGGGATCAAGGGTGACGGAGCTTCTGGACGATGCCGGGCAGGCTGGTGCACAATGATTTAACATGTGTCGGAGTTGTATTCATCCCCAGTGTGACACGGAGAGAGCCCAGCGCCCAGGAACGGGATAAACCAATCGCGGTCAAGACATCGGATGGTTCGGGATTCCCAGTTTTACATGCAGAACCAGAGGAGCAGGCAAAACCAGCAAGGTCGAGGTTCATCAATAAGTGGTTCCCATCCACCTGATCAAAAACAAAACTGGCATGGTTGGGTAGGCGCTGGGAAGGATGCCCGGTAAGTTGTGCTTGAGGGATTTCTTCAAGCACCTGCCCGATCAACCGGTCACGCATGGGGGCGAGCCAGGTGGCATGATCCTTTTTCTCTGATTGAACAAGTCGAAGGGCTTCTGCCATTCCTACAAGGTAGGGCACATTTTGCGTACCGGCACGTAAGCCATATTCTTGACTACCTCCGGTTTGAATTGGGATCATAGAAGTGCCTTTTCGTACATATAACGCACCGACCCCTTTCGGGCCATAGAATTTGTGTGCACCAATTGAAAGCAGGTCCACCTGCAGACTCTGCACATCCAGAGATAGATACGCACCGGCTTGCACGGCATCAGTGTGAAACGCAATGCCAGCCGCCCGGCAAATCGTGCTAATTTCTGCAACGGGGTTGATAGTGCCGATCTCATTGTTGGCATAAATGACTGACACCAGTGCAGTATCCTGTCGAATACGATCAGCTACAGATTGGGGGTGAACCTGACCATATTGATCAATAGGGAGAAATTCGACTTCAAAGCCAAAGAGGCGCTGTAATTGTTCAGCGGTGTGGGTTATTGCGTGGTGCTCTACCGGACTGATTAGAATATGGTTGGCTTTATGGTGCTGCCGGGCAGCAAACGCTACGCCACGCAAAGCCAGGTTGTCGCTTTCTGTTCCACAAGAGGTGAAAATTATTTCACCCGGTTGACAATTCAGGGTCTGGGCACATGTTTCGCGGGCGGTTTCAACAGCTGCCTCCGCTGTTTGACCATAGCGATGGATGGATGATGGATTGCCGAAATCCTGTCCAAAATATGGAAGCATGGCATCCAACACACGGGGATCGAGAGGTGTTGTGGCGGAATAATCAAGGTATATCGGATAGCGGGAATTCATGGCAAGCATTATAACCCAGCTTAAAGGCAATCACGCCCTGCAACTTTCACTGATTAGCAGCGTACATTATATTGGATTTAGTTGCAGAAGAGGCAATCTGAGGCTATAATCAGAATTACTTATTCACAATGAATATGTTCATTATTTGGAGGAGAACATGAGCGATTTAAAGGATCAAATTCTTGGTAAAGTTACTGGCGATATGGATGTCTTTGAAAAACTTGCCAGTAAGATCCCGGGCTGGAAGGGCTATATTGAGCGGCAGCACCGGCGCGATTCGGACAAGCTGTTACGCGATACGATTTTCAGCCGCTTCAGAGAACTGGAAGCACATGTATCGGCGCTGCAGATAGATTTTATCAGCCAGGGCGAGATTGCATATGTGGACGATCTGGAGAAATCGGCAATTAAGCTGCGCACTTTTGCAGATCGGGTGCGGACCGCTCCACGAGGTTATTCCAGCTTATTTGAAGCAGTGAAGATCAACGAAGAAGAGTTAACCAAGTTATACGAATATGATGCGGCTATGCTCGCGCTGGCCGATGAAGTAAGCCGAGCGATTGATCATATCCAGGCCTCAATCGGCACTGAGGGTCTGATGGCGGCAATTCGCAATTTGCAAACTGTATCAACCCAGTGTGTTGAGACATATGACCGCCGCGAAGAAGTTGTGACTGTCCAGGATAAGTAAGTTATCAACGCTGAGACCAGATCCAGCAGGAGAGAATAATATGGCAAACAGAATTTTTGACATTATTGAATACCCCAATGAAATGCGGAATGAGATTGTTCATCGTTTCCCTGAGACCGGCCCGGGTGATTTCCGCATTGGTTCTCAGGTTATTGTGCGCGAATCGCAGGTGGCGGTATTTTTCCGCGACGGCGCCGCATTGGATACATTTGGCCCTGGGCGGCACACCATCACCACATTGAATATACCTTTTTTGATAGATAAGATTGGAAAGGCTTTGTTCAATGACAAAACGCCTTTTCCGGCAGAAGTGTATTTTGTGTCGATGCGTGAGTTCACTGATCAAAAGTGGGGAACCCCACAGCCGATCATTGTTCGTAACCCAGGGATGGGCTTGGGGGTCGCTTTACTGCAAGGCTTCGGAACTTTCAGCTTCCAAGTGAAGGATGCTCAGCAATTTGTGACCCAGGTTGTTGGGACACAGGGCATGTTCAGAACCGATGATATTGAGGCGCGTCTACGAGCAATGCTGCTATCAAAACTGCAGGATTTGCTTGGTGAGACGGCGGCAAAATATAGTGTTCCGGAATTGATCGGGCTGACCGAAGAACTGGGCGCAGGTGTGAGGGCAAAGGCCGGTGATGATTTCGCTGCTGTTGGTTTGACATTGAAGAGTTTTTACATGGAAAACCTCAAGCCCTCCAGCAAATCTGCAGAGGAGCTCAGGGCAATGGGTATGCTGGATATGACTACCTATACCCAGCTTCAGGCAGCAGATGCAATACGCGATGCGGCTCAGAATCCTAGCGGTGGAGCAGGGCTGACTGCTGGAATTGGTGCTGGAGTAGGTCTTGGACAGGTAATGGGCCAGGCTTTATCTGGGATGACAAGCACACAACCTGCTGCTCAACAGCCAAGCGGCACTACACCAACAGTAATCCCCGCAGTGATGACACCGGCAGAAGCCGCAGTGATCTTACGCGTATCCGAAGAAGATGTAATCGCGGCGATCACAGCCGGCGATTTGAAGGCCAGGAAATTAGGGAGTGCCTACCGGATCAGCAAAGAGGCCCTGGAAACATTCCTGAACGGTTAATTATTCCTGAAAAATTAAACAAGACTGCGGGTGAAACAATCCCGCAGTCTTTTTTTTATGAGTTCACGAAGAAGGTGTCAGAAAATCCTGGATGGATCTACTAGTCTCTATTCCAATTGCCGGCTCTTTTCCAGCTTTGCGGATCACTTCTTTAAGGCTTTTTAAGGGTACAGTTGGGATCGGGGCAGTATCGGTCTCCAACTCCGCCTTGTCACTGGTGAAAACCAACACCGGTCGTGGTTCAGGAATGTTCAGGTGGGGGAGGTTTTTCTTGAGATAGCGTTGAATTGCCTGAGCCTGACTGGGAGCATCGAGATCTGGTCTACCAATGCCTTCTTGTGCGAACAGACGGAGATAGCGCTGAAAGACATTGCCGCCTTTTTGCTTCCAACGACCATTTTCATAAGTAATATTCCCGATCTGGTGGAAGGGGATCAATACCCATAAACCTGATGGTCCTACCAGAAAATGGGGAACAGGCGTCATATAGTGATATAAACTATGCCGGTCATCCAGGGATTTTAGTGCCAGGCTAAGGTGTTCATCTGGTCGTGGGTGTCGCCCCCAGCGATTACCATAATATAACCCCAATTGAGACAAAGCAAATCCTAGCAGCAAGGCGACCCAAGCAATGCTGACCATGTTTTGATATTGAAATGATATATACATACCTCCTACCAGCACCAGCAACCCTGCCAGACTGGCAATTTGTCCAATGCGACTATTCCGACGGACAAGCCGCTCGTTAATTTGAATTTTCATGTTATGTAATTTGCTCCTTTATGGAAGATATTTTTTTAGGATCAGGCAAGCATTTTGGCCGCCAAGGCCGAAAGAATTGGACAGGGTGACTTTAACATTCTGCCGGCGCAGCTGATCGGGAACGTAGTCCAGGTCGCATTCTGGATCTGGATATTCGTAATTTATGGTTGGTGGAATAATACTGTTTTGGATGGTCAATACACACGCAATTGCTTCTAGAGCACCCGAGGCACCCATGGCGTGCCCAACCATGGATTTTGTCGAGCTGATGGCAAGCCGATAAGAGTATTCGCCAAAGACGCATTTAATTGCCCGCGTCTCCATAGAATCATTGAGTGGGGTAGATGTGCCGTGGGCGTTGATGTAGTCCACCTGGGTTGTTTCTAATCCGGCATCCTTTATGGCCCATTTCATCGCCCGGCATGGGCCAGCTGCTTCCGGATCAGGTTGGGCGACATGGTATGCATCGGTCGATGAGGAATGTCCAGCAAATTCTGCATATATTCTGGCCTGGCGCTGTAAGGCATGATCCAGGCTCTCAAGAACGATTGCGGCGGCGCCTTCAGAAAAGACAAATCCTTCGCGTTTGGCATCAAAGGGGCGTGAGGCTGCTTCAGGTGAATCGTTGTAATTGGTCGGTAAGGCTCTCATCGCACAAAAACCACCAAATGAAAAATCTCGAATGAGGGCTTCAGTACCGCCGGTGATAACAATATCTGCTACGTCGCGGCGGATCAGTTCAGCAGCCTCGCCTATCGCCTGGGTGCCTGTGGCGCAGGCGGTCACAATTGTACTGTTGGGACCCAGGCACTGGAATTGGCGAGCGATTAAAAAAGCAGACAGGTTGGGGATACCGCCGGGGATTGTGAAGGGATTGACGCGTTCATACCCCTGTGACCGAAGAATTTGTATACCCTCATCAACTTTTTCTAGACCACCTATAGCAGTTCCAAAGACAACACTTGCACGTTCACCATCGGGCATGGTTTCTGGGAGACCGGAATCAGCAACGGCTTGAATTGCAGATGCCAATGCAATCTGGGAAGAGCGCGGCAAACGCCGTGCTTCTTTGCGGTCTATGTATTTATCAGCCTCAAAATCTGGAATTTCACCGGCAATCCGACAAGGTAGATTACCGGCATCAAATTGCGTAATGCGGCGGACGCCTGATTTTCCCTGAACCAGTCCATCCCAATACTGTTGAACGGAGGACCCTAATACTGTGATCGCCCCCATACCAGTGATCACTACTCGCTTGCGATCCATTTGTGCTCCTTAATGGTGAATCTTGGACAAAGATTCTTGAATAGCAGCCTGGGTGGCATCCAACACCCTCGCTTCAACCGACTGGCGCGCAGCTCGGATAGCACTCACCAGGGCATGCGCATTGGACCGACCGTGGCCAATAAAAACCAGGCCATTGACTCCAAGCAGAGGTGCAGCCCCAACGTCATCCGGATCCATCATCGCTTTCAATTTCGTAAAGGATGATTTTGCTAGCATAGCTCCCAGCATGTTGATTGGATTCAATCTCAGCTGTTCCTTGAGAGTGTCAGTGATCAATTTAGCAACTGCTTCACTGGATTTTAATAATACATTTCCGGTGAAACCATCGGTTACGACCACATCGGCCGATCCGCCAAAAAGCTCTTTCCCTTCAACATTACCGATAAAATTCAACCCGCTGTCAGCAAGCAATGGGAAGGTATTTCGAACCAATTCATTTCCCTTGCCGCTTTCTTCGCCATTGGAGAGGATGGCAACGCGGGGATTGGAAATCCCCCGGGCTTTATTAACAAATACTGAACCCATCATAGCAAATTGTAACAAATGTTCTGGTTTACAATCGGGGTTTGCTCCAATGTCTAGAACGACACAATAACCATGTTTTACCGGGAAGGTGCCTGCTAAGGCTGGACGTTCTGCCCCCGAGATCATTCCAAGACGAAAATAGGCGGTAGTCATTGCACCGCCGGTATTGCCGGCAGTGATAAAGGCGTCCGCGGCGCCGCTTTTTACCAGGTCAATACCCGCGGCCATGGATGTCTTTGAATTGGGGCGTTTGGCCTTCAGTACCAAAGCCATACCCTTGTCTTGCATAGTGATTGTATCAGCAGCGTCTACTAGGATTATCTTATTTAAATCCGCGTTGACAGCTTGTAGGAGAGGCTTAAGTATCTCGACCGGGCCAACCAGGAATATCTCTTCTCCAAACAATCTGACTGCTTCGGCTACGGCAGCAACTTCTGGTTCCGGGCAAGTGTCGCTTCCCATTGCATCAAGGGCAATGCGCATAAATAACTCCTTCTGGATTGGTTTGCTTGCTTGACAAGCGCATGGAGGTGATTATAATACCAATACCTTATGCGCTGGTGCTGGAATTGGCAGACAGGCATGGTTGAGGGCCATGTGCCGCGAGGCGTGGGGGTTCAAGTCCCCCCCAGCGCACACGAGAGCCGCCGGAAGGCGGCTTTAATATTTAATATCATAATGTAAGATGTTTTTCGATCTTAACATGTATAATCATAGTAGAAAACTATCTTAATCGATATAAATCGATAAGGTTGATTGCTTTTTCGCACCAACATGGGAGAGGAAGAACGATGAAACGAATAATAAAAACCATACCCACCTTTATTCTGCTCATTGGACTGCTATTAACAAGCTGTGGGCAAGCAGGTGGAGGTGTAGTACGGGTAGCCACGGATGCAACCTGGCCACCTTTTGAGTATCTTGATGATGAGAGCAAAGAGCTTGTAGGATTGGACATCGAACTCATGAAGGCTATTGCAGAGAGGGCAGGCTTTCAAGTAGAGTTCATCAATGTTTCTTTTGATACTCTTTTAACCGGCATGATTCAATGCCAGTATGATGCGGCAATCTCGGCGATCACGATCACACCTGACCGGGCAGTAGATTTTGCATTCTCTGCCCCATATTTTGAGGCTGGACAGATTGTGGTGGTCCGGGCTGATAATACTGATATTTCTGGGCCTAATGATCTGGGAGGCAAGGTTGTTGGTGTTCAGATGGATACTACGGGGGATGTGGAAGCCCAAAAAATTGAAGGTGCCATCATACAGCGCTATGACGATATCGAGTTAGCTTTTCAGGATCTGATGAATGCGCAGATCGATGCCGTCATTGCCGATAATCCACTGGCTCTGGGCATTGTTGGTAGTCATCCTGATTTGTTGACTACGGTTGGCGACACATTTACCGATGAAAATTATGGCATTGCGGTGTGTAAGACCAATAGTGATTTGGTAGAACGGATCGATATCGCCCTGGTTGAGTTGAAGGCTGAAGGGTTTATTGATGAGCTTACCCAAACCTGGATTGTTGGCAGCAACAAATAATATCTACTGAAAATTCGGGAAAGATATGTAATAGAAAGAGGAATGCAACTGAGGAAAACCTCTGCTGCATTCCTCTTTATTATGCGATTGCTTCTTTACTTTTTCAGCGCAGCCTGGATGATCTGGTCGATACGGTCGATCATATTGGCGGGATTTGGGTGGAGCCCTTCGATCAATAAAGCGTTTTCAAAGATTTGATCGATTACCGCATCGCCAAGCGCATCACCAGGTGGCAGAGATGTAAGGTTCTTGATGATGGGGTGGGAGGGGTTAAGCTCCAGTATTTTTTTAGGAATTTCATAATCTTCTTTCAGATAACGATAAACGCGCTGCAATCCCGTAGCAACCGAGCCTTCCGGGTCTACTAACCTGGCGGGTGAATTGGACAGGCGGTCTGTCATGCGAACGGAAGCAACTTTATCACCTAATCTAGATTGGAAAAGATGAAGGATAGGAAGCCACTCCTCAGGCGATTCGGCCCCAGATGTTGATGCGCCTGACGTGGCCGCATCTGTCTCTGAACCGGGGATTTTAAAATCTGCACTGGCAATGTTAATCAGTGGATGATCGTTGTATTGGGTTAATCTAATCAACAGGAATGAATCGATCGGGTCGGTCAGCAATAGCACCTCGAAATTTCGACGACGGAGATAATCCAGGTGAGGGCTGAGGGTAATTGATTGAGTGTCATCCCCTAATAGATAATAGATATCTTTTTGACTGGATTCCATCCGACTGCAATAATCATCAAGGGAGGTCCTACCATCCGGTTGGGTTGAGGTGTGGAAACGAAGCAAGGGGTACAACGTTTCAGTCTGGCTAGTTTCAGTTGCAATGCCCTCTTTGATGTAAGTGCCAAACTCTTGCCAAAATTTTATGTAGTTATCTGGTTCATCGCTGGCCAATTTCGCCAGCATGTCGATAACTTTGCTGGTTAGCAGTGATTTTAATTGCGCAATCACCCGGCTGGACTGATAGGATTCGCGGGCTACGTTGAGGGGTAAATCCTCCGAGTCCACAACGCCCTGGATAAAACGAAAGTACTGGGGCAGCATATCTTTACAATATTCCTGGATGAGGATCTTCCGGGAATACAGCTTAAGCCCATCTTCTTTGCGCAGCGAGAATATACCTCGGTTGGATGATTTTGGCACAAACAATATGGCGTACATTTGCACCGGTGCATCGATCGCCAAATGCGTATATGTCAATGGGGGGGCGGGGTCTAAGGTGATCTGGCGATGGAAATCCTGGTAATCTTTTTTCTCGGTTTTTCGGGGCGGTTGGCGCCAGAGTGCTGTTGGGCGGTTGATTTGTTCTAGTTTGTCGCCAAGGTATATGGGAAATGAGATGAACTCTGAATGACGCCGGATCACATCATGCAGGCGGTATTCCTGACAAAATTCGGTGGCATCACTTTTTAAGTGAAGCTTAATCGTTGTTCCACGCGCTTGCTGGTCTGCGGGCTGGATGGTAAAGGTATCTTCTCCGGCGCATGTCCAAATCGAAGCCCGAGAATCGTGTTGGTACGAGCGGGAGATAACCTCGATCGAGTCTGCAACCATAAATGCAGAATAAAAACCGACACCAAACTGACCAATGATATCAGATATGTTCTTTGCATTATTTTGAGCTGCAGATACGAATACCCGGGCACCGGAGTGGGCGATTGTTCCCAGATTCTCGCCTAACTCATCGGCGGTCATCCCGATGCCAGTATCGCGGATAGTGAGGGTGTTCTGCTCGGTATCAAAGGTGATATAGATCGCCAGTTCAACATCCGGATCCAGCACATCCCGGTTGGTCAGCATCTCAAAATCGATGCGGGTCAGTGCGTCGGAGGCATTTGAGATCAGCTCACGGAGAAAGATTTCGCGTTCTGTGTAGAGAGAATGAATCAAAATATCAAGCAGCTGGCGCGTTTCAGCTTTAAAGGGTATGGATTGTGGGGTGTGATTTTGGTCGGACATATTTGATTAGCTCCTGAATTAACGGGTAAGTTTTCGATAGCGAATACGGTGTGGGGTGTCAGCGGAAATTCCCAGGCGTTTCCTGCGGTCTAATTCATAATCGGTGAAATTACCTTCGAACCACACTACTTGTGCATCGCCCTCAAAGGCGAGGATGTGGGTCGCAACCCGGTCGAGGAACCAGCGATCGTGGCTGACCACCAAGGCGCTGCCGGCGAAATTCTCAATTGCCTCCTCCAACGAACGGAGGGTATTGATATCAAGGTCGTTTGTAGGTTCATCGAGGAGGAGTACATTTGCGCCACGGGTGAGCATTTTTGCCAGGTGGACGCGATTACGTTCACCCCCTGAGAGGTTGGACACCTTCTTTTGCTGGTCAGACCCTAAGAAGTTGAAGCTAGAGACATACCCACGGGAATTAATTCTCCGGTTGCCCAGGGTTAGCAGCTCTTCACCACCCGAAATTTCCTGCCAGACCGTATTCTCCCCATTAAGCGTGTCACGAGATTGATCAATATAAGCTAATTGAACTGTTTCTCCGACGCGTAATGTTCCTTTATCAGGTACCTCCTGGCCGGTGATCAAGCGAAGGAGCGTGGTTTTACCTGCGCCATTGGGGCCAATGATACCTACAATGCTACCCGGTGGAAAATTCAAATTAAGATTTTCAAACAAGAGCCGGTCGCCATAGGCTTTTAAGACCTGATTGGTTTGAATGACGATATCACCCAGTCGCGGGCCAGGAGGGATGTAAATTTCAAGATTCTCTCTGCGTTGTTCATAATCTTGCCCCAGAAGCTTCTCGTAGGCAGTAATGCGGGCTTTGCCTTTTGACTGGCGTGCTTTCGGGGACATATGAATCCATTCCAATTCACGTTCGAGGGTTTTTTGACGCTTACTTTCCCCTTTTTCTTCGCGAGACAGACGATCTTTCTTTTGTTCCAACCAGGATGAATAATTACCGCGCCAGGGGATGCCAAAACCACGGTCCAATTCGAGGATCCATTCGGCAACATTATCCAGGAAATAACGATCATGGGTTACAGCAATTACAGTTCCGGGATAATTCTTCAGATGGTGCTCCAACCAGGCTACGGATTCAGCGTCCAGATGGTTAGTGGGTTCGTCCAGCAACAGGATGTCGGGTGCGGTAAGTAATAAACGGCAAAGGGCTACGCGCCTTCTCTCTCCTCCAGAAATCACTGCTACCGGTGTATCGCCGGGTGGACAACGTAAGGCATCCATAGCGACTTCGATGTGATTTTCTAAATTCCAGGCATCCAGGGCATCTAAGCGCTGCTGAAGTGCGGTTTGTTTTTCAATCAGGGAGCCAAAGTCAGCACCTGGTTGAGCGAACTGGTTATTGATCTCCTCATACTGGGTGAGAAGTTCAACAATGTAAGATACTGCCTCACCAACGGTTTCCTTTACGGTTTTCGTATGGTCAAGCAGCGGTTCTTGCTCTAACAAACCAATGGAATATCCTTTTGAGAAAGATATCTCTCCTGAATAATCCTGGTCAACGCCAGCGATAATTCTCAGAAGGGTGCTCTTCCCGGCGCCGTTCAACCCTAAGACACCGATTTTTGCCCCATAGAAAAATCCGAGAGATATATCCCTTAGCACCTGCCGGTTTGGTGGGAATAAACGACCAACCCGGTACATGGAAAATATTACTTGTTGGTCATTCATGCAGTAGGCCTACGATGATCATCTTAGTGTCTCCTGCTTTTACTGGCAAGAAATAGCGCTGTCGATTTTGAGATATGAAACGAGCCATTTTCTGTTATCTTCAGCCGAACTAACTTGGTTAATGCAGATATTTTATCCTGTTTGATTTGAGGTGTGACGGTCATAGATAGTATATAAGCAAGGAGCGGTTCTGCTTGGGTAACTTCAAGCGAGTCGATGAAGGGGATAATGTCAATATGGGAAAACCAGGGGATGAGTTGGGCTGAACCATTTTCAATGGTGAATTCACTGACACCGAAGGCATGGTCGGTTTGTTCAGCCAGGTCAGGATCAATTTGGATCAGCAAATGACGGATCTCTTCCATGTGTTTATTGCCATTGGTGGCGGCAACAAGTTTCCCTCCTGGCTTAAGTACGCGGTGGATTTCTGCGAAGGCCAGAGGGCGATTGGGCACATGATACAGCATATGATTCGCGATCACCAGTTCGAAGCATGCGGACGGGAAGGGGATTGCCTGAGCGTCAAGCGCGGTGTAGCAAAATGGAACATGTGCAGCCATGTTGTTCCGGTGCGCTTCATAAAGCATCCCGGGTGAGAAATCTGACAAATAGATTTGATGAACTGGAGATATGCGATCATGATTATGTTTCCATAAAATGCCGGGACCGCAGCCAAGCTCAAGAATATTGGCAGGGCCAGAAAGCTCGAGACGATCAAATACCCAACGGAACCAATTTTCTGGATTGGTGCTGAAGCGCCGGTAAATCTCAATCCTGGCGTTCAGGTTGCGCGCGTCGTAGTACTGCTCGTTTTTCAGGTAATCCGCATTCGTTCGTTGCGACATAAGATCAAGTTATTTCAACCAGCGTGCCATACCCGGTTTGATACCAATCAGCCCGACTTTCGATTGGGGTACGGAAGATGGGAGTTGTCCAACGAAACATCCATTTGGACTCTTCTATCCGCATGTTGATGCATCCGTGGCTCATCTGTAAGCCAAAATTATTGTGCCAATAGGCGCCATGAAATGCATATCCTGGTGGGGATTGGAAAAAGCAAGTCCAGGGAACACCGGGTAAGTCGCTTCCATCTCCAGCCAGATCACCAGCACCCATATGTTTGGAAGGATACTTAGACTGGATATGGTAAGTGCCGGGAGGGGTGTTCCATGCAATATCATCTGGATTGGGTCGTTGATTCAAGCCTGAGGATATTTTAGTCGATAATACTGCCTGATTCCCTTCATAGGCAATCAATGTCTGATTGGCAAGAGATACTTCAATCCGCTTTTCGTGAGGGGGTACTTGAGGGGAAAGAGGAGTAATTTCCTCGTCAGGGATCAAGCGGAGGTGTTCGGCGGGAACATGGTACTGTTCCCGAGTCAGCTCATCGTATAAGCGATACCAGGCGTTCCCATCCGGTCCCTGATCCACGCCAACCTCCCAATGCGTAGACAGGTAATATAAGCGGGAGCGCCTTGTCCATCCAGAGTAGGATGAGTATTGATAGATCTGAGAATAGGGGACGGTCACTTCACATAATTGCCCTGTCTCGCGTAAGTTTGATTCAGCAGTGTTCAATCTGATATTAACTTTTTGAACATATGCTGAATGGATATAGCCGTTCCACACACGATACCAGGTGGGATTATATGATGGGCCAGTAACAGGGGTCAATTCGTAATAAATGTTGACGATATCATCTCGGTGCAGGAAGGAAACAGTATCACCATCGGGCCATGTTGGGGCGCGAAAAACACTTATGTCTCGCGTGACACGGCCTAAACAAGCTGTTGGCCCCTGGTATTCATCTGAATATGGGGGAAATGGATTGAAAGCCAATCCCACCAAGGAAAGAGCGCTCAGATTGAGGAAGTCTCGTCTATTAATATGTTTGGACATAAGTAAGCATTGTAATGAAATGCTGCTAAGTCGGCAAGGGAAAAACGTTCTAATTTACAGAGATTGAGGAAATATTAATACAAGTTGATCCGGTCATGGGCCCAATTGATCAGGTGGTTCTTGTCCTCTCTGAGGTAATATTTACGGTAAGCAGCGCTTTCGTCCAGTAAGGACTGCAACGTCTTTCCAATCGACAGATCCGGGTTTGTGGCAGAACCGCATCCCACGGCAATGCTCACCCGATCCACTTGTAGCTCGAGGATTCGAATGTGCCCGTGGGCTTGAAGCCAACGTAGACCAATAATCACGGTTTCTGCGCGCTGGTTTGATGCAGCGGCTAGCCTTGAGATATAGGCATGGCCAGCATTGTGAAGGATGACAAATTTACTCAAGCCTGCGAGACGTTTTATAAATGCATTGGATTGATCCATGGAGGTGCTATTCCCGAATAGATAAACCAATCGAGGGGTTGTCTGTTGGAGAGCCTGGTGTAATATTAATGACCCAGGTGGAGGTGACCAGATTACCAATGTGGAGCAAGGCGATAGGGAGAGGCGATCCCGAATTGGTAGTTCTGGGCAATTAGCGTTCTCGCACCAAATTTGTAGGTCGGGGGTAGCAAGGAGGGGAGCTATCGTAGCAATAGGATGGGCATCCAAACGACAATCGATTACTTCAATATCCTGACGAGAATCTACCCCTGATAGGATTGGAATAGCTGTAGGGCGCGAATCGATCCATTCTAACTGCACTCCCTTTTGAGCCCGGTAGTTGGACGTGCGGACGGTAAAGGCCAGGTCGAACTTGCCATCCGGGATCGATTGGTCTGCCCCTTGCCACCAAATGGCTTGCTGCGCATAGCCCAATTCGTCCTCAAGGGTCATGAGGAGATGTTCCCCGTGTTTCCCAACCGCAGTATAACCGGCAAGCGATAAGTTATGCGCGGCGAGGGTAACCGGAGGATTTCCTGCTCCAAAGGGCGCTAACCTTTCGATATCCGTTACTAACTCGAGCGAAAGTTCCTTTAGCTCTATATATCCATCAATTTGCAACCTCTCTAGAGGGGAACAAGTGGGGAGTTGGGCATCGATGGCGCGTGAGATGAATCGCTTGAATTCGGGAATCTGATCAGGCATGATCGATAAACCCGCAGCCATCGGATGACCGCCAAATCCTTCCAGAAGGTGAGCCTGGGTAGCAATCGCGGCAGAAATATTTATACCTTCAATGGATCGGGCTGAGCCTCTTGCTGGCTCTCCAGAAGATGTGGATAACAAGATGACTGGTTTTTGGAACCGTTCAACTAAACGGGCAGCGGCAATACCAATCACGCCTGCCGGCCAGGTGGAATGCTCAAGTATGATGATATTGTTATTACGCAATGATGGATCGCTTTCGAACTGCGCCAACGCAGCTCGATAAATCTGCTCACTGAGTAACCTGCGATTTGCATTTAACCACTCTAATTCATATGCCAGGATACGGGCGCGGAGGGGATCATCGGTAGTAAAAAATTCAACACTCGTGTTTGCATCACCCAACCGACCCAGGGCATTTAATCGAGGCGCAAAAATAAAGCTGATGTGATCTTCAGTAATATTCTGCGGGTTAAGCTCTGCCAGTTCGGCCATCAGGCGGAGACCAAGGCGAGGCATTTTCCTTAATATCGGCAACCCTAGTTGGAGCAGATGGCGAGTATCCCCGCGAATAGTGGCTAAGTCAGCAACGATCCCCAGGGCTGCCAGGTCGAGTAATTCTCCAGCTGCACTTGCGATATGATTATGGGAATATAAGGCTTCAGCAAGTTTGTAGGCCACGCCGACGCCCGGTAATGTATATAAAGGATGGTTGGGGCTAAGCCTTTTGGGATTAATTATGGCTTGTGCATTGGGTAACTCAGCGGGCAGATCGTGATGATCGGTGATAATTAAGGGTAAGCCAACCTGGTTGGCAAGTTGAATTGCCTGAACAGCGGCGATCCCAGTATCGCAGGTGAGAAGTAAATCAATTCCTCGAGATATATATTGCTCTAAAACGGAGACGTTCACGCCATGTGATTCGCGGGCACGAATGGGGATATGATGGATCACGTTTGCGCTCAATCGGCGTAATGCTACCACCAATAACGAAGTCGCTGTTTGACCATCGACATCGAAATCACCCCAAACGCATATTTGCTGATCGGTATGGATTGCCTTGGTCAACAGCGCGACAGCGGCATCCATGTCGGGCAACTCAAATGGGGACGCTGGTTGATAACAAGCAGGGTCAAGGAATCCCTGCACCGATTGAATATCTTTTAGCCCGCGGCGATAGAGAGTCTGGGCAATCAGGGGATGGCCTCTGATAGCGTCAGAAAAACTCTGTGGGATGGATACCTCCTCGGGTTCAATCCAGGGGCGCGACATGATTAAAATTCAATCTCATCGATCTGTGCCATGTTGATATCAGGAATTTCATCACCTGCTTCGCTTTCCAATTGGTCAAACGAGTCAAAGGATCCGGCTTGAGTTCCACGATCGCATAGGGATCGATAGACGCAAAACCTACAGTTTCCCTCGTTATGTGTAAGGGAAAAATCATCTTCTCGTTTCTGGTTTATTTTATTAATCAAATCCAACATGTATATTTCATCAGAAAGCAACTGTTTGGTACTATATGATATGTGTTCTGCCTCGGTAGGAAAATTAGTAAACCAATAAAGCATTTCTACCTGTTCAGGCTCAATTGTCTTGCCTTCATTAACATCCATGCCTGACTTTACAAGTGTATAGAGGTAGATGCGGGATTGCATTCGCTCCTGCAACCAGCGCCGTGGTGGGCGAACGCGATTCGTCTTCCAGTCAATGATGGTAAATGTTCCTGATGAGTGGAAAACGAGCAAATCAAATTTGGCAATAAGCCGAAAACCTCCAAGAGGAACCGATAAGCAAATTTCTGGGAAAGTTATGGCGGTTAATGGTGGTGAGGGCTGTAATAGATCACCTAAATCTGTGCTGGTCTCAATGGCAGTCAAGTAATTCTCCCACCAATGAGATAGTTCATTCTGATCGGAATATGGATTATACTGGATAGACGCGGTAAGGAGCTCAACAGGCACACCCGATTGGTGTTGCCGGATGAGATAATGGAACGCAGCTCCTAACTGGAGAGTATTCTCGTTTTCTGATGCGGGTTGAGTCTCAAGCGCTGGCCAGGCGACATGAAGCAGATAACGAAGTTGAAAGCGCCGCTGACAATCCAGATAATCCTGTAGATTACTTTGGCTAAAATGAAATCCTTCTGGGAGTGTCATAAACTATCCTTAGATCCCTCTAAATATTCTGACAGCGCCAATAATGGTACTGCAGGGTACAGGTCACCATGGCGTCCTGTGTTCCAGCTGATAATTAGTTCTTTGCGCGCCCGGGTTATCCCTACGTAGAGAAGACGCAGCCGCTCGCGAATATAATCCACTCGTGATTGATGGGTGTGGATGCCAGGATGGTAGTTATTGCTCGCCTCTTGGGTGAGAGCTGCTTTTAGCTGTCCTAGTGTTTCGGCTTCCAGATTGATGTCTTTTTTGAGGAACCACTTTTCAGGCATGTAGTGATCGTATGATTGACCAGAAGGAAAATCGTAGTTATTAACTGATAAGAGATAAACTCGATCCCATTCTAATCCTTTGGCCTTGTGTATCGTGGAGACGATAACGACCCCGCGGTGTAAATCGGGGTCAAATCCGGTATCTGTGTCACTGAAACCAAGGAAACGGCGTTCATTTTTTGATATTGCAACGAGCTCGTTGGTTAATTGGGGCAGATGCCAGTCGGGGTGAATGAGACTTGTCTGGCGCATTAGTAATGCTAATTTATGGGCGACTGCCAGCTCCGCCGGGTTGGTGAGGATATCTTGAGAAAGGAATAAAAGTAATTGGTCGATCGGTAAGATGACACTGCCGTGCCAGCGCTGAAGATATTGGCGGAATTCGGATAACATGGCATATGATTCGGGGTCTGATTGATCCAGCGCAGAGTCTTCCAGCCAATCACGTCCGAGAACGGGCCAGATAAAATCCTCAACATGGGTGATCTTGCGAAGCAGTTCAGTGGAACGTTGTAAAAGAGGTTGGAGGGTTGGGTCACTTCGGTCAGCGCGCCGCCATACCTGGAATGCCTGGGCAAGTTTGGATGCTGATTGGGGATCAGCCAGATGGCGTAGAAGGTGCGCCAAGCTGCCAGCAGATGTTCGAGTAGCGTTGGAGCTGCGTAAAAAATCATCCATAAAGGGCAGAGAACGACGACGCAACTCATCAACCAGATCAAATGCACGCTGGTTTCGAGGTGTTAATGCCGCCACTGTCTGGTCGGGGTGTGCAGGAAGCCAGCGTTCGATAGAATCAGCAACCGCAAGGATCTCTTGGGCAGGAGTAAATTTTCGGGTTATCAATCGCAGATAAGTGAGAGAATCATGGGGATTGGGTTGAGGGTCATTCTCAGGTGTTGGCTCGATAGGAGGCGAGGCAAGCAGAGCGTCACGTGCCTGTGGGAGTGGATGCCTGGTATTCGTCCAATTAACCAGGAGGTTGGCAAGATTAATAATTCCCAATGTCGACCGGCCTGAGTTGGGCAGGGAACGTGCAATTACATCCGGTCGCAGCATGAAATTACGCAGGAAATTGGGATTAGCAGTCGTAAATGTTTCATAAATCGCCTGATTGGGATCCCCGACTCGCACCCAATTCCCACCTAGACCGCTCAGCAAGCTTAGTATTTGTTCCTGTAATGCACTGCTATCCTGAGCTTCATCTTCTAAAATATATGGCCAACGGTAGCGCAACCTATCAAGCAGCCTGGAGTCACTTTCCAACGCAAGCAGCGCGAGCCTGATAAGGTCGTCAAAATCGACCGCGCCGCGATATGCCAGGGAGCGCTGGTAGCCAGAGTAGATATCATTGCCCATTGTGGCTAATGGTAAGGGGAATGGCAGTATATCAAGCTGATTGGCCAACCGCTCGGGAGTTTCCCGAACGTCTTTGGCATACCGGATGTAGGATACGGCAATATTCTGGACCAGTTCGGGCAATTGTTCGCGGCGAACCCAGTCTATTTTTTCGGGTTCTATATCCTCGCTTAGATATTCGTCGAGATAGTCAGGGTGATTGTGCAGCCAGGCCCGTGCAACATCGATGCGAATATTATTGGCTTCGGTATCATCTATGATCAGAAAGTTGGCTTCCAAACCAGTTAGATCAGGACGTTCATGTACGATATCATTTGCCAGCCCATGAAGGGTGCGAACCCGGTAGCCTATGTTGGGAATTAACCCCTGTCTTTCCACAAACCCAGACACCCTCTGGTAAAAATTGTTCACCGCCGAGTTCACCAGTGTGACAATGAGGATCTCTTGATCCTGATCGAGAACACCCCGCATTAACAGATCAGCGGCTAATAAGCTTAGTGTCCATGTTTTGCCGCTACCTGGAACCGCAGATACACCCATTTTCCCCTGAGTGTAGGTCAGGATCTCGGCCTGATTCGGACGTAATAAAGGGGGCAGGTGCTCAAGGGGTGGCATATCGTTGTAGTGCCTGATTGATAATACGAAGCAGTGGGCCGCGTTGTTCGTATCCCTGTTCCCCGAGATCGGTCAAACCCAGAAAAACCTTCCCACGGCATCGGTGGAGCAAGCCGGTAACCAGACGGTAGAGGGCATCCTGGCTGGTTTCTACCTCATCGCTGTCGGTCCATACCTTATCACGAGGCCAGCCTCGGGACAACACATAGGGATGAGTAAGTGGTTGAGAGACTCGTTCTGACCAGCTCCGGCTGGCTATATCTAACCAAAACTGAACGGTAACGGGATAATTGCTCATCAAGAAAGTATAGGCCGGTGCGATTAGCACGCAATCTTCACCTTGAGATTGCCAGCTTTCCAGGTACTGGGCGGCAATGACACCCTGCTCAATCATTTGGATGTATTCCTTTCCTGTTGGGACGGCTTCCCTGGCAAGCGTTCTGGAAGCTACGCGGCGGAATTTCTGGACCGATTCGATCAACCGTGTGGTAATTGACCCGGAATCGTAACTGGTGTGGAAACGGAAACCAGGCTGCGAGAGAAGCTCACCGAAGATGGTAGAAAAAAAGTGGTCAAGCTCGAGTGGAGGATAGCCTCGATAGGTATCAAGCCACAAACGCAGCTGTTCATATCGCTCACCAGCCAGGAAAGTGATGCGTTCTTGTGCTGCAGGGATTATTGGATCGAAAGATTTTAGCTGAAGCATCCCGGCACGCGGCCGACAGACGATCTCAGCGAGCAAATGACTGCGCACTAAATCTAACCCCTCGATTGTTTGAAGAAGGGTGTAAGCCAGGTAAGATTTGGAGATTCCGAGGGACCATTGTGGATGTGCAAGCTTGGCGAGAGTCAACAGAACATGGGTCACGGGTTCTTCGCGCAAGGATCTGGACGGACGGTGAGAGCGAATTGGAACTGATCGCTGTTCTAGGCGATGTATGATCCCATAACGAAGGGCATCGGACAGGTAGGGGGCTAAAATGACAATTTCAGAAGGGTGAATGCCGTGTTTGTGAACCTGGTTGGCGACACCGTCGGCGATCCAATCTAGCATTTGAGGGTAGAAACGGCTGGTGTGAAATTCCAGAGCCGGCCGCGGATCATCCGAGGGCTGTGGCGGAGGCCGGCGAAATAAGGCGTGTGCAAAGTGGGTATTCAGTGCAATGAGAGGCGGCGACATTACGTAAGATGCAGGAAAAGAAAGTTGGTTCGTGCATAGATCTTTCAGGAAATATGCGCCATCGGGATCGGCTCCTAAAAACCGGCGATATCCTGCGTTTTCATCATAGATCAATAAGGAAGAATTTAAATCTGGAAACCATTGAGCGATCAGATTGTGGGCAAATGGGGTGTCTTCTTCTATGTTATCGAAAATAATGTGCCGGTAGTTATGGGTAAGAAATTTACGGCAGAGATCAAGGTGCCAAACATATTTCCAGAAGACTTCAACTTGAAGAGAAAAGTCAAGGAGATTATTTTCAAGGCAGATCCGCCGAAATTGGGCTGCACAAGTCTGGGTATCATCAAAGACGCGTAATTGTGCAGGTCCACCTGCCCATGCGACTTTCAATCGTTCACCGATCTCAGTGCAGGGAAAACCTACAACTGCAGCCTTATTAAGGTTGTCGATTATCTGACTGAATAAACGATTCCGGTCGATTACTACAGACTCGAAATATCCCTGTTCAAGAAGGGGGTTAATCAACTTCGCCATGTAGTACTGAGCGGTTTCCAAGGTAAGAAAAGTTGGGGGAGCCTCGGGCTGTGAGAAACCAGCATCCTTGGAAACCAGTGGCCAAAATAGCTCCACCATCCGGCGGGCTAATCCACCGGCGGTTAAAATGTTTACGATACCTCCCGGGGAGGTGTAGAAATTGGTGATAGCCTTATGGTAAGGGTTGCCAAGGGTGCGTTGGGGTAGAAAAACAAGCACTGAATTGCCTGGCACACCAGCATCGAGAAGCCTTAGCAGTCGGGAAATGGCAGCAGTTGTTTTTCCCGCTCCAGCTGGACCCTCAAGAAAAATATTACTTTGGATTGGAATATCGATCAGGTCGCGCTGATGCAATGAGAGGTTCATGAATATAATTTTACCGTTAATCATCAAAGGATGGCTGGAATGGCTATATAGAGGGCTATGTTATAATCGATTAGCATAATTCGGATCAGGTTATTTGTGAAGGTTGTGGATGACAAAAAGCAACCAGCCAATTGCCAGGCTACTCTGGCAGACCGAGAATGGCCAGCAGGAATTGCTGCTGCACTCAGAGGATATTGTCACAATTGGCAGGGGCGATGCCAATACAATAGTGATTAATTCTGCACGGGTATCTCGAAACCACGCCCGGATTGAGTGGACTGAGGATAGTTTTACAATCCGGGACATGAGCAGCAGCAACGGCACATTTGTCAATGGACAACGTGTAGAGTATATGCCTTGGGGATTGCGGGATGGCGATCTCATAATGTTAGAACGAGTTCCTATGCACTTTGAGGAGATTCGACTTCAGCGAGTTGAGCAAGATGGCACCAACTTGCCTACCGTTCCCATGGGGAAGCAAGGTAAAGATGCTCCCAGGCCGCGACTGGTTATCACTGAAGGCCCAGATGTCGGCCGCGAGATCAATATTGACGAAGATGCAATAACGATCGGGAGGGAAGGCCAGAGTGCTACATGGAAAGTGCAGTTGAAGGATAGCAGTGTATCTCGTCCACACGCAAGAATTGAACACCACAAAGGTATTTATACGTTAATCGATCTAGGCAGTGCAAATGGGACGACCTTGAACGATTTGTTTGTCATCGTACCTGTAACGCTAAGTGATAGTGATGTTATCGGGGTGGGGGCTACCAAACTCACCTTTAGGCGAAAATAAAATCCCTTCGCCAACCTTGATAATTATTTTATTGCAGCGTGTACCATGCCTCGCCCAACGCGCACAGGGATGCCGCCATTGATGAGAGAAATACTAGTATCTAGGGGTAATTTCAATTGGTGAAGCAGCAATAGATCGCTACACATGACTGCGAAATGCCAGCCAGGGAACCTGCTGCGCATTACATTGCCAAATTGCGCATAGAGATTGCGTAGATCCTTGTTTTCACCTACGCGTACACCATACGGTGGGTTGGTAATGATCCAGCCCTTGCCGATTGGATCTACTGCTGATACTGTGCGTTGAGAAAATTCGATATATGGCGCAACGCCAGCTCGTTCAGCATTGGATTGAGCGGTGCGGATTGCGCCTGCGTCGCGGTCGGAGGCAATGATTTTTATATCGTTGGGCTTGCCCGGAATTCCGCCGGCCGGTTTGTGGAGAGGAACAGACCGTATAGATGACAAAAGATGGGGATTATAATCGGGCCAATCCATGAAGGCGAAATCACGAGAGATGCCTGGTGGGATTTGGTAAGCTAACAGAGCGGCTTCGATGGCAATAGTGCCTGAGCCGCAAAAGGGATCTAACATCGGGGAAAAGCAGTCCCAGTTGGAGGCAAGCAGCAGCCCGGCGGCCAGGGTTTCCCTTAGTGGTGCCTTGGCGGTAGCCAGGCGGTACCCGCGACGATGTAGAAGGTGTCCGGATGTGTCGATGCTTATCGTGCATTGATCGTTAATTAGACGGACAATAATTAACTGAGGTACAACTCCAAGCTGTTCGTCGTTTGTTTTAGAAGGGACAACCGGTTTACCGAGAGCTGCATCAATGGCAGTAATTACCTCACGGGCAACAGCAGTGGAGTGATACAGGCGTGATTTGTGGCAGGTTACCCGAACTGCTACGTTCTGACCTGGATGAATAAATTGCTTCCAGGGTAGCTGCTGTGTGTGCCTCTTTAGTTCAGAAAAAGCAGCAGCATGAAATTCTCCCAGCCTCAGCAATACACGACTGGCAGTCCGTAGAAATACATTGGCGCGATAGATCGCTTCGATCTCACCCATGAATTCGACTCCCCCGGTTTCTGGAGTCAGGGGAGATAGTAAAGACCTTGCTGGCAATAATCCCAGTTGTTGTAATTCCACGGTGGTAAATGGCTCAAGGCCAGGAGGCGATACAGCAAATAGGGTTAACATGTTATGCACAGGTGCGTTATTTATTTCCTGAGTGCTTCGGCTGAAGGCGACGAGTTGGATAGGATCGAGGTATACCAGGTTTATGGGGGCTGTGATTGGTAGTTGGTATCCGGGGAGATTTGGCGCCCAGTATTTGTTTCTGCCGTTCTTTTCGCTTTTGATCTTTTTCAACAAAAATCGGTTGACGGGTGAATGGATCCAAACCGGTGTAATACATAAGGCTAGAGTATGTGGATGGCGTGGGGGTGAATATTTGAATTTGTTCTGGTATAGTACCCAACTTAGATGTGGTAAAGCGCCTGAGATTACGCATATCCTGATCTGTGCATCCAGGATGGGCGGCGATCAAGTAATAAGTTAGAAACTGCTCTTTTCTCACTGCCTGGTTGATCAGGTCAAACCATTGGGTAAATTGTTCCAGAGATGACAAATCTGATTTACCCATCAAATTCAACACCCGTTCCTCGGAATGCTCAGGAGCAATTTTCATCTGTCCAGAGATATGATGGGAGACCAGCTGTTGTAAATACTGCCTTCCATGCAAAGAGTTCCCAAGAACCATATCATAACGAATTCCGGACGCCACAAATGCTTTCTTGATACCGGGAATATTGCGAATTTGCTTTAGTAGAGTAATTTGGGCGCGGTGATCGATTTTTAACGCTGGACAAATTTTTGGTGCCAGGCAGCGCTTGTCTGGGCAACTGCCAGATTTATATTTTTTTTCACATTCAAAGCCATACATATTCGCGGTTGGCCCACCAAGGTCGGAGATTATGCCTTTGAAATCGGGGTGGAGAAGAAAAGTGCGGGCTTCATCAAGGATTGATTTTTGACTACGCCAGCGAACAGTACGTCCCTCGTGAATGGCAATGGCGCAAAAATTGCATTCCCCATAACAACCTCGGTGCGTGGAAATCGAAAATTGGATGGTTTCTAATGCCTTGACCTGTCCCTGACTTTCATAATAGGGATGGTGGACGCGTGAGTAATCCAACCCATAGACAGCATCTAGCTCTTCCTGAGTGGGGATACGCGCTGGAGGATTTTGAACCACAAAACGGTTGGTATGTTGCTGGTATAGACCTCTCGCTGTGACCGGGTCATTGTTGCTGTAAAAAATATGGAACATGTCGATGAACGCATGGGGATCAGTATTAACTATTTCGAATGATGGAAGTTTGATGTAACCAGCAGGGATTTGGGAAGTTTGCGCAGCATTGATGGGGTAGCATAGACCGCGAATAGACCGCGGATCCGTTTGATATTTCAGGGCAGCCGCAAGTTCGAGCACTGAGATCTCTGCCATCCCATATAGCAAGTAATCAGCCTTGGCATCTAATAGAATGGAACCGCGAATCCTATTGGACCAGTAGTCATAATGGGCGATGCGGCGTAAACTAGCCTCGATACCGCCCAATATAATCGGTTGAGTGGATTTGAAATAGTGTCGGATAAGGTTGCTATAGACAATAACAGCACGGTCAGGGCGACGATCATTTGTACCCCCTGGGGTAAAGTCATCGCCTTTTCGTTTTTTCTTTAACGCGGTGTAGTTGGCAACCATTGAGTCGATGCTGCCCCCGGTCACGCCCCAAAACAACCGCGGCTCACCCAGGCGGGTGATATCTTGGGGAGAATTTATTACTGGTTGAGCGATAATACCAACTCTGTATCCAGAATCTGCAAGTATATTACCAACTACCGCAGTGCCAATGAAAGGGCTATCGATATAGCTATCACCTGTAACCAGAATGATATCGAGTTGTTCCCAGCGTCGGAGGCGCATTTCTTGGGTGGTGGTCGGTAGTAACATATGGTGATTGTATCATGCCCAGGGGAAGGGTATATAAAGCAGCGAACCAGCTATGTAAGGCACAACCGCTGGTTCGCTGCTTTATAAATGTTTTCTACTTAGTCGGGGCGCCGAGATTTGAACTCGGGACCTCACGGACCCGAACCGTGCGCTCTAGCCGGGCTGAGCCACGCCCCGTATCAAGGAATACCAACAGGCGAACATTATAACCGGATGCAGAAGCATTGACAAGTACAAACTCCGGAGCCGAGATAAGGTTCAGGTCTTGATTAAATTTTCCTTATTGGATCTTGCTCGTTGGTAATTGGCAGGAGAAGGGAAAACTTGCTACCGTAACCCTCAGTACTCTCAACCCATATTTTCCCTTTATGCATTTCAACCATGGCTTTTGTGACACTCAACCCTAATCCCATACCACCATGCTTGCGGGTAAGATGAGACTGTACCTGGTAAAACCGGTCAAATATTTTGGGTAGTTCATTTTCAGGTATGCCAATACCATCATCAGCAATGGTAATTTGAATAAATTCAGGTAGTGCTTCCAGTGAAACCGAGACATGCCCTTGTGGATTGGTAAAAATCAGTGCGTTTTTGATCAAGTTGCTTATTGCAATTCCTAATTTTTCTTCATCACCTTCAATACGCAATTCTTGGATCAGTAAATTGATTTGAAAGTTGATATTTTGTTGCCGGGCTTGCTCAGAATAAAGCTCGCAGATCTTTTGAACCAGAGCATTGATTGGTACTGTTTTTACCCGAATCCTAGCTGATCCAGTCTGGAAGCCGTTAATGTTTGCAAGCTCCTCAATGATCATCTTAAGCTTTGTGGCATTACGAATAATGATCTCAACCTGATTGCGCTGCTGTTCATCACTGATCAACTCGCGCAAGAATGTGGCGTGCCCAAGAACCAATCCTAATGGAGTACGCAGCTCATGGGAGGCGATGGCGATAAAGTTGTTTTTCATCTGGTCAAGCTCTTGCGCTTCAGTATAGGCATTCTCCGTTTCTTCAATAAGTGAAGTACTAAGGGTAGCAATTGCTGCCTGAGAGGCAAGTGTTTCTAGAATGATAAGATCATCCTCATTGAATGGTGATTTATCGCGTTTATTTACTGTTTCCAATACGCCAATAGTCTTACCGCGAAATATGACCGGTACAGCACATATTGCCTGGGTGGTATATCTTAGAACGCGCTCTATGTCATGGAACATGCGCGGATCGGTTAGGGCATTATTTATGGTTATTGGTCTGGCTTTTGAATACACTCCACCGGTCAGGCTCTTTTCGATGGGGATTCGGATGCGTGCCAGCGCATCACGGTTTTCAAGCGGACCAGCAGCAATCTTTAATAAATCTGTCTCTTGCTCATAGACAAAAAGAAAGCTATACTGACTCCCTGTTAGATCACATGCAGCGTTGATCACCTGCTGTAGCAGATGATCAACATCCTCCGAATTTCCAAGATTCCTGCAAACTTCAACGAGACGTTCCAGGCGTTTAATATATGCATTAGGATCAAAAAAGGACACGGCTGCTCCATAGTTTCATAATAAAATTATAGCATATTGATCAGCAACCTAGTACTTACTACAACCATATGAAGCGAAATATATTTGGAGGATGACATGAGCAATGGAATGAAGATCCGAGTCGCGATCATCGGTGTTGGCAACTGCGCATCATCATTGGTGCAAGGGGTTACCTTTTACAGGGATGCTAAAGAAGATGACCAGATCCCGGGATTGATGCATGTAAATCTTGGCGGATATCATAAACGAGATATTGAATTCACTGCAGCATTCGATGTAGTAACCACCAAAGTGGGTAAAGATTTATCAGAAGCGATCTTTGCGTATCCAAATAATACATATAAATTCAGCGATGTTCCTTACTTGAATGTGCCTGTTTCGAGGGGTATGACTCATGATGGTCTGGGCAAATATTTATCCCAGATACTCCAGAAAGCCCCAGGACCTACCGCTGATATTATTGGTATTTTGAAAGAAACAAAAACCGATATCGTGGTTAGTTATCTACCGGTGGGTTCAGAGATGGCTACGAAGTGGTATGTGGAGCAAATCCTGGAAGCCGGCTGCGCTTTTATAAACGCAATCCCAGTGTTTATCGCTAGTTCAGAATATTGGGGGCGTAGGTTTAAAGAACATAATTTGCCAATCATTGGCGATGACATCAAGAGCCAGGTAGGCGCAACCATTACGCACCGGGTTTTAACAAGCTTATTTGTTGATCGCGGGGTGAAATTAGACCGTACATACCAATTGAACTTTGGTGGAAACACGGATTTCTTAAATATGTTGGAGCGCGAGCGTCTGGAATCAAAAAAGATCTCAAAAACCGGCGCGGTAACAAGCATGCTTCCATATGAGATACCGGAAGAAGCAGTACACGTTGGCCCCAGTGATTATGTTCCCTGGTTAACTGATCGCAAGTGGTGCTACATCCGGATGGAAGGCACTACTTTTGGGAATGTGCCCTTAAACATCGAAGCCAAATTGGAGGTTTGGGATTCGCCGAATTCTGCCGGGGTAGTGATTGACGCTATCCGCTGCGCCAAGCTTGCATTGGATCGTGGCATTGGGGGTCCATTAATTGCTCCTTCCTCTTACTTTATGAAGACACCCCCCAAGCAATTTAAGGATGAGGTAGCACATGAGATGACAGAGGCCTTTATCCGCGGCGAAGAATAGGCATGGTATAATTTCACCGCTCGATAAGGGCGTATTCTATACCATATGGGTAAGCTCAGGAGTTTAACTTATGTCAGGACATTCGCATTGGGCGACCATTCGCCGCAAGAAGGGTGCGGCAGATGCCAAGCGGGGTCAGGTGTTTACTCGCCTGGCGCGGGAAATTGCTTTGGCGGCTCGGGAGGGTGGCGGAGATGCAGGTTCTAATGTTCGCCTTCAGCTGACGATCGACCGAGCCAGGGCGCAGAACATGCCCAAAGATAATATTGAGCGGGCGATAAAGCGCGGCACCGGAGAAAGCAGGGAGGGAGGAGAGTTGGAGCAGGTATACTATGAGGGCTACGCGAATCATGGGGTAGCCTTGATGATTGAGGTTGTTACCGATAATCGCAATCGGGCTGTGGCTGAAATCAGGCATATCTTATCTCGGAATGGTGGCAGCATGGCGGATGCTGGTTCTGTAAGTTGGCAATTTAACCGCGCTGCATACTTCTCCTTCCCAGTAGAAGGCCACAATCAGGATAATATTTTTGAACTTGCTGTAGAATCAGGCGCCGATGATGTGATTTTCGATGAAAATACGGTTGAGATCATTGGTCCTGTTGAGGCTTTCCGGACAATCTCAGAGGGTTTAAGTAAAGCGCATATCCACCCGGAAGAAGCTGGCTTACGGATGCTCCCAAAGAATGAGATAGATTTAGAGCCTGATGCCACCATCCAGATCATGCGAACGATTGAATCCTTGGAAGATCTTGATGATGTTCAGGATGTTTTTTCCAATCTGAACATTTCAGAAGAAGCATTAGCAAAGTTAGAAGCGGAATAGCGCTCTCAGAAATGGTATGGCGGTTATTGGGATTGATCCTGGAACAGCCATCACCGGCTATGGAATCGTTGAAGAGGCTTGGGACGGCAGTCTGACGGCACTGGCTTACGGCATAATCGAGACGCCGGCTGCACTTGAAATGCCAGCACGATTATTGATCTTGTATCACAAGTTGACTGAAATTCTGCTTCTCCATCGTCCACAAAGTGGGGCGGTGGAGAAGCTCTTTTTCCAACGGAATGTGCGTACAGCATTGACTGTCGGGCAAGCGCGTGGGGTCGCTTTACTGGCTCTTGAGGAAAATGGGATCAAGCTAGGGGAATATACACCATTGGAAGTAAAACAGTCTGTGGTTGGTTATGGAGGTGCAGACAAATACCAGGTTCAAGTGATGGTGAAGGCATTACTGAGACTGCCGGAGATTCCCCAGCCGGATGATGCGGCAGATGCATTGGCAATTGCCATTTGCCACCTACACAATTTCAGATACCAGCAAATGATGAAAGAAAGCTGACAATCTATGATAGGTAGTAAACCACGGGCACAACCATCGATTGAAATATTAGCGGCTGATAGCTGGAAAGATTATGAGCTGCTGGACAGCGGCAATGGATTAAAACTCGAACGCTATGGAACTTATACTTTTATCCGACCTGAACATCAGGCGGTATGGATACCAGCTTTAGATAAACAAATCTGGGATAATGCCCAGGCATGCTTCGTAGCGACAAACGAAGAAAGCGGTGGGCATTGGAACTTCTGCTCATCTATGCCCGAATCCTGGCAGATGAACTACCATGGATTAGTATTCAAGGCGCGGGCGAGCAATTCGAGGCATCTTGGTGTTTTCCCTGAACAGGCAGTCCATTGGGATTGGATTGGTAAACAAATCAGCGAAGCAGGTAGAGAGGTTAATGTGCTAAACCTGTTCGGATATACAGGTATGGCAACTCTAGCCGCTGCTAAGGCTGGTGCAAGGGTTACCCAGGTCGATGCTTCAAAAAAGGCCATCATCCAGGCGCGGGAAAACCAGGTACTTTCACATCTTGAAGCTGCACCTATCCGCTGGATTGTGGATGATGTGATGAAGTTTGTCCGGCGCGAGGCTCGACGGAGAACCAGGTACGAAGGAATCATCCTGGATCCGCCAAAATTCGGTCGCGGGCCAAAAGGTGAAGTATGGGAATTCTTTGATATGCTGCCTGCGCTGTTGAAAGAAATTCGTCCATTGTTTGGGGAGAAACCGCTCTTTTTAATAATTACAGCTTATGCCATCCGCGCATCTGCCTTAACGCTTTTCTATGCGGCGGATGAGATGATGGGTGGCCTTAATGGAAAATTAATTGCTGGCGAATTGGTGGCACGGGAGCGTAGCGCGGGTAGGCAGATATCCTTGGCGATATGCGCACGATGGACGGCATTGGAAACACTGGGATAATCCGGGCGGAGGATGGTATGATCGCATCATTGAAAGGAATTATTGCAGCAGTTGAAAACGACAGCATTGTTTTGGAAGTAGGCGGGGTTGGATTCCAGGTATATGTGCCTGCACCGGTTAAGGATAAGCTACAGGTCGGTGATGTAATATTTCTATATACTCGATTGATCATTCGTGAGGAAAACTGGTCCTTGTGTGGATTTGAAACCAAAGAAAGCCGCGAGTATTTTAACTTGCTGATGGGGGTGAATGGAATTGGTGTGCGGTTGGCAATATTAATCCTATCAGCATTGTCGCCAGATAGCATTCGGAGAGCTGTGTTCAACGAGCAGGCTGATATTTTCTGCCGGGTACCAGGAATCGGAAGAAAGACTGCCCAGAAGATCTTGCTCTACCTACAGGATCGTATCCCTTCTACAGATACACTTGCGCCGATTGCCTTGATGTCCGATGTTGATAGTGAGGTGTTAGCTGCTTTAACCACATTGGGCTACAGTGTTGTGGAGGCGCAAGCAGCTTTGCAATATATCCCTCATGATACACCGCAGGATATTGAAATGCGTTTGCGTCAAGCTTTGCAATATTTTACGAGTTAAGTGCCTGAAAATGATAGAAATCGCATAGATACAACTGCCCGCATCTTAGAGTTGGTGTATATCGAGCCAAAACCAGTGTTGTAATTGACACTCCGAAGTGTTGGGGCGATCAGGAAGTGCTCCTCAAGAGATAATGGTAGGATTCCGTTCCCGCTATGGGACACGCTCGGTCAATCTAAGCTTATCAGTTATAATTGGCAAATGTAGAAAGAGAGATTATTATGTTGCCAAATTTAATTCACCCGGATCCAATACCACTTATTCGAGTCAAAGGCTCTCACCGCGAGATAGGGCGACAGATAGGGGAGGAATGTAGAAATCAAATCCAGCATCACCTCAATAATACGCATATACTAATCGATGCATCGTTCAGTAATCTGGAATTAACTTGGTGCGGCGCTCAAACCCAAGCAAGGAAATATATGCCATTTGCACAAGAACGCTATCCCCAATATGTAGAGGAAATGCTAGGGCTGGCGGAAGGTGCTGGAGTGCCATTTGATGATGTGGCGGTGGTTAACGCGCTCGAAGCGGTGACGATGGATGCACTGCATCTGAGCAAGTGCACAAGTATGGCGGTTAATGAAACGCGTACGATCAATGGGCATGTAATGGCAGCGCATAATGAAGACTGGCTCCCGGAGGATGAACCAGATGTATATCTGATCCATGCAACCCCGGTGGAGGAACCTCCCTTTTTGGCGATGACATACGGTGCCTTATTACCGAATATTGGGTTCAATGCTTATGGGATTGCCCAATGCTGTGATTCGGTCTTCCCTGATGATAGCAGAATCGGTATCCCCAGGGTTTTGGTATCGCGCGCAGTGCTGGCTAAGAAATCTCCTGGGGAAGCTATCCGTGAAACATTAATCCCACGGCGGGCAGCGGGGTATAATCATTTAATTACCCATGAGAGCGGAGAGATGTACAACGTGGAGGTCTCGGCGCGCAAGTTTGCGGTGTTATATGCGCAGGACGGGTGTTTGGTTCATACCAACCATTTCCTGGATTCCAATATGCAAGCGATCGAAGATGAACCTGATGAGCTGGTAGAGACGCGGGTGAGATATTTTAGGGTGAGTCGCTTATTGGCTCAGACCCTACGGCACTCGGTAGAGACTTTACAAAACATTCAGTGCGATCACATCAACTACCCCAATTCGATTTGTAATCACGCTGAAGAGGATATGGATCCACTCGACAGGGAAACAACGGTTAATGCAATGATCATTGATCTAACTGAGCGGGTTATGCACATCGCCTGGGGGAATCCATGCGCCAATCCTTACCATACATATTATCTAGATGCGTAATGGTATAATAGCGCAAACCTAAAAATCTTGCCTTATGCCCCTTGGCAAAGATACCAGGAGCTCAATTTGGCATTCAATCCCTTAAATTGGTTATTGGGATTTTTCTCACTTGATATTGGAATTGATCTGGGAACAGCAAATACCCTGGTCAATGTACGTGGTAAAGGTATTGTCATCAATGAGCCTTCGTGGGTGGCAATCGATAAACGTACTCGGACACCATTGGCAATTGGTGCAGAAGCAAAAGAAATGGTGGGAAGAACCCCGCCAAACGTGGTCGCAATCCGTCCATTGCGGGATGGGGTGATTTCGGAATTTGAAATCACCCAGGCCATGTTGGAATACTTTATTGAGAAGGCACATCGCCAGAGTATTGTACCTGTACCCAGACCGAGGGTGGTTATTGGAATTCCATCCGGGGCAACTGATGTCGAGAAAAGGGCTGTGTATGACGCTGCAATGTCAGCCGGAGCGAGAGAGGCCGGGCTCATTGAGGAGCCAAAGGCAGCTGCCTTGGGTGCTGGATTGCCAGTAAACGAGGTGCGCGGCAGCATGGTGGTGGATATTGGAGGCGGCACATCGGAAGTAGCAGTGCTTTCGATGGGGGGGACAGTAGTCTCCCGTTCATTGCGGGTGGCTGGTGATGAGATGGATCAAGATATCGTCCAGTACATGCGAAATAAGTACAACCTGCTTGTAGGTGAGAGGATTGCGGAGCAGGCAAAGATCAATATTGGTTCTGCCTACCACTTGCCAGAAGAAAAGACGATGGTCATGAGAGGAAGAAATTTGGTAACCGGATTGCCGGAAAGTGTTGAAGTCTCCTCGGTTGAAATTCGGGAAGCGATATCAGTCTCGGTGAATACCATTGTGGAGACTGTGAAGGACACATTAGACGAAACACCGCCCGAGATCATAGCCGATTTAATGGATATAGGAATCTGTTAACCGGGGGCGGCGGAATGCTGCAAGGGCTGGATCGGCGGTTAAGTGATGAACTAAAAATTCGCGTATGGGTAGCCCAAGATCCATTAAGTTGTGTTGCGCGCGGAGCGGGGATGATTCTTGAGGATTATGAACATTTGAAGCATCTCCTATCGGGCCTGGAACGTAACAGTACGGGCCGCCGTTAATGCCGTTGAATAGTATCTCCTCTAATAGGGTGCCTTATCAATAGAGGAGACATGAAACCTCAAGCATGAAAGTTAAATCCCCCAAAACTATTCCAGCATTTGTGCTCATATTGCTAGCTGCAGGGGTAGTAGCACTGGCTTTGGGAGGGTATTTAACTCCTATCTCGCGAATATTCCTCAATCCTATTATTTCAGCACAAACGTGGCTATCTACCCGCTTTCAGGCGCTGCAGAGCTTTATCAGTGCGCCTGACGATGTTTCCAGTCTGAGGCAAGAAAATGCCGAATTGAAAACTGAAATCGCTCGTCTGCAAGTACAAATTATCGAAATACAGCAAGAATTAACAGAAGCGCAGGTGTTAGCAAGCCTGGTAGATTATGCCCGCTCGCGATCGGAAAATAGATATATTGCAGCTGCAGTTATTGGAAGAGATCCGAGTCCGTTTCTTCATTATGTGATTATAAATCGCGGATCTGATGCTGGACTGCGTAAGGGTATGCCTGTTGTTACCCAACAAGGATTGGTTGGCCAAATCGCAGCCGTTACTGCGGGCGCGGCACGGGTGCAGCTGATCAATGATCCAGGATCCACGGTGAATGTGTCCCTTCAGCAATCTGAAACGGAGGCGGTATTGGTAGGAGATATTTCTGGAGAGATAAGCCTGGAATTAATTCCCCAGACCGCCACCATTCAGGCAGGAGACATCATGGTGACATCGGGATATGGGGGAAATTATCCGTCAAACCTACTGGTAGGTCAGGTTAGTACTGTACGCAGCAATGCTTATGATTTATTTCAAAGCGCATCCGTACAACCAGCGGTGGATTTTTCTCAGTTACAAATCGTTCTAGTGATTACCAATTTCCAACCAATTGATATCACACCATTAATCCCAATACCTGGAACACGGTAAGCCCATGGCACTCCTGGTTTCTATCCCTATTTTGGGTGGATTGGCAATTATCCAAAGCGCAATCTTGAGCAGCATGCCCTTGCTATTAGGGACTATGGATATAGTTTTAGTAGTATTGCTGGCATGGGCGTTGCAAGACCGAGTTCACACGGCATGGCAGTGGAGTCTTATAGGTGGAGGAATTATGACTTTATTTTCTGGCTTGCCAATTGGGGTATATTTTGCCGGCTACCTGGGTGCTACAATATTGGCGGGATATATCAAACGCCGAATTTGGAAATGGCCCTTCCTTGGTATGTTAATCGCCACCTTTATCGGTACGTTATTGGTTTTGGTCGCTTCGTGGTTTGCCAGGTGGCTGACTGGTGTTTATATCCCGGTCGGAAGTGCATTGATTCTGATCGCGTTGCCCAGCCTACTGTTAAACTTACTGATAACGGTGCCTGTGTTTTTTGTAATGAAGGACTTGGCTATTCGTTTATATCCAAAAGAGATTGAGGTATGAGAAACCCCGCAACCTTGACGAATAATGTTCCGTTATGGCGGATTCTATCATTGGGTATTGTGCTCCTGATCATTTTCAGCATCTATGTCGGGAGATTATTCACATTGCAAGTGATCCAGTATGCAGAATGGTCCGCACAGGCGGACGATAACCGAACCAACGAGATCAATCTACAGGCACCCAGGGGGATCATCTATGACCGAAATGGAGTTGTATTAGCACAAAACATCCCTTTGTATGATATCGTCATTGTCCCTGCAAAACTTCCGGATGATGAAGGCGAAATTCAAGAAATATTCAGGGCATTATCAGAACTTACGGGCGTGCCAGTTAATCGAAGCTCGCTTGAGGTACCTTATGTTCCGTGTACTTCTGATCATGGGATCACTCAGATTGTGGATTATGGGATTACAACAGCTCCTTACGAAGCTGTAAAAATTGCTTGTGATGTTGAGCGAGATATTGCACTTGTGGTGGAAGAAAATAGTGAAAATTGGCCTGGCGCTGAGGTTTATGTTGAGCCGGTACGGGATTATCCCACCGGTTCGTTAACAGCATCAATCATTGGGTTTTTAGGACCCATACCAGCAGTATCTGAAGAGTATTACCGATCAATTGGATACGTTCCCAATCGCGATAAGGTAGGGTATGCCGGGGTTGAACTGTATTTTCAGAACGAATTGGCAGGAAGGAATGGTTTGCGCGAAGTAGAATGGGATGTCGCTGGAGAAATTTTGCGAGATCTTGTGCCTCCAACACTACCGACCGCTGGATCGAATATAGTACTCACAATTGACACCCGATTGCAGCAGGCTGTTGAGGCTATCCTTATGGATGAAATCAATGATTGGACTAAATACTTCGGCGAACAAACTATGACCAGTGCGGCGGTTATTGCAATTAATCCCAGTACTGGGGAAATCTTGGCAATGGTTTCTTACCCAACCTACGAAAATAACCGGATGGCGCGGGTAATCCCGGCTTATTATTATGAGCAATTGATTGCGGACAAACGCAATCCTTTATTGAACCTGGCGGTCGGAGCAGAACTACCTGCAGGGTCAGTATTTAAGCTGGTAACTGCTACGGGGGCATTAAATGAGGGCGTTGTGACTCCCGAACAGATCATAGAAACCCCGGGTATGATTGAAGTAACTGAACGGTTTTATGTCAATGACCCAGGGAGTCCACGTGAGTTTGTTGATTGGATCTACCGGACCCGACCAGATGGCTTTGGCGCCCTGGATTTTGTCCATGCAGTGGCTAATTCGAGTAATGTATATTTTTATAAGGTTGGAGGGGGATATCAAGATGAGGTAGATCCCGGACTTGGAATTTGCCGTTTGGGAACCTATGCTCGGGCATTGGGATATGGAGAGCTTCCAGATGGATATGCAGGATTGCCTTTAGGGTATGTTACTCCTGAAGTTGAGCTGCCTGACACGGCGGATGGATTAATCCCGGACCCAACCTGGAAGCGCATTAACCAGGGTGAGAGCTGGTCGACGGGAGATACCTATATTGTGAGTGTTGGCCAAGGGTATGCTTTAGCAACACCGCTGCAGGTATTATTGTCTGCAGCCACGATAGCAAACAATGGACGGTTGATGGCACCAACCCTTTTATACCAGATACAAGACAGCCAGGGAAATGTCATCCAGCCTTTCCAGCCGCATATGCGTTGGGATATAACTGTCGACCCTGTGATTCAGGTGTATGAGGATAATACCATCCGAGGCTGCCAGCTGACCGGAGAAACTCGAATTGTGGAACCGTGGGTGTTTGAGAAGATCCGCGAAGGGATGCGATTAGCCGTTTTGGAGGGAACGTTGCTTAAGGAATTCTCTGGGGTAAGTATTGCCGTCGCGGGGAAAACCGGTACAGCGGAATATTGCGATGAATATGCCGACGCCCGTAATTTGTGTGTACCTGGGCGATGGCCATCACACGCCTGGACAGTGGCATTTGCCCCCTATGAAAATCCTGAGATTGCGGTGGTTGCCTTTGTGTACAATGGCAATGAGGGCTCTACCGTTGCCGGGCCGATTGTACGCCGCACCCTAGAGGCATATTTTGAGTTGAAAGCTGTGGATATAGGGCTTGCCCCATAACGGGGATAGCTGGACAGAGGTGCTATTATGAGGGCGACACTATTAATTGGAAGTGCCGGTATAGGAGGCGTATTGATCGATGGGTAATCCAAACTGGCGCCACTTTGACTTCTGGCTTTTAGGGGCGGTGGTGGTGATGACCATTTTTGGCGTTACCATGATCCGTTCAGCTGTCGCCGGAAATGTCGATTTGGAGAGAATCTGTACAAAAACAAATCATCTTTGCGGCGATTGGTTTTATCGTAATATTTATCGTGTCTATGATCGATTACCACCTCTGGGCTTCGGTCAGTCGACCTATGTACCTGATTACGGCAATTTTCTTGGGGGTGCTTACAATTGCAGGACAGGCATTATATGGATCCGCCCGTTGGTTTGACACAGGAGTGATCCTGATCCAGCCCTCTGAGCTAGCCAAGATCGTTGTTATCCTGGTTTTGGCAGAGTTTTTTTCTCGTAATCAAGAGAAAATTGGAAATTTGTGGTGGATTGCTCAGAGTCTGCTCTACACCCTGGGGATAGTGATTTGGATTTTGCTTCAACCCAACCTCAGTACTTCCCTAGTCATTCTGGTGATCTGGTTCTCTCTTTTGTGGGCCTCAGGTCTGCGGTTGACCCATTTAATGATCTTCATTGCTGGTGGGATTGCACTGCCTTTTGCGGCTTTTCCGCTCCTGCAAGAATATCAGCAAAGACGGATCCTTAATTTTTTATTTCCAGATCCAACTGCTTCCTATGGCGAAAACTATAATATTCAGCAAGCGTTGATCAGTATAGGTTCGGGAGGATTGTTTGGGAAAGGTTATTTCCAAGGAACCCAAATCCACCTGCGGTTTTTAAAAGTTCGCTGGTCAGATTTCATATTTTCTGGAACAGCAGAAGAGTTTGGTTTTGTTGGGTCTGTAATCTTGATGTTGTTACTGATGTTTGTTGTGTATCGATGTTTGCGGGCAGCAAGATTATCCCGTGACACTTATGGCGCGTTAATATGTTATGGCGTTGCTGTATTATTGGTTTTCCAGGGTTTTGTGAATATTGGGGTGAATTTAAAATTACTGCCTGCAACTGGATTGCCACTGCCTTTTATCAGTCTTGGGGGAAGTTCATTGTTATCATTGCTGCTTGGTATTGGATTGGTAGAAAGCGTTATCATCCGGCACAAATCGCTGGAATTTTAAGGTACAATCTGCTTCGTTCTGCTTAAACCCGGGAGTCAGTTATATGAATATCACTCAACCTGTCAGAGTGCGATTTGCACCCTCTCCAACCGGCCACACCCATCTGGGCAGCGGTCGGACAGCGCTGTATGATTACCTGCTTGCCCGCCAGACAGGGGGTAAGTTTATATTGCGTATAGAGGACACGGATCAGAAGCGTTTTGTTCCCGGAGCAGAAAAGGAATTGATGGATACGCTGCGCTGGTTGGGTCTGGAATGGGATGAAGGGACGGATGTGGGTGGAGATTATGGCCCATACCGACAATCTGAGCGAAGGGAGATCTATCAATCTTTAGCGAGAAAGCTAATTGAATCTGGTCATGCGTATTATTGTTTTTGTACCCCTGATCGGCTGGATAAGGTTCGTAAGGAGCAAATCGCCAACAAACAGAATCCTCGATATGACCGAACCTGCCGCAATCTTGATCCGGATGAGGCTGGTAATCGTGTTTCCCAAGGCGAGCGGCATGTGATCAGGTTTAAAGCTCCTGATGGTGGCTCTATCACGTCCCACGATTTACTACGCGGGGACATTACTGTGGAGAACAGTGCGCTGGACGATTCGATCATAGTAAAATCGGATGGTCTGGCTCTGTATCACCTGGCTGCAATGGTTGATGATCATTTGATGAAGATCAGCCATGTCATCAGGGGATCAGAGTGGTTGCCCACATTTCCACTGCACACTTATATCATCCGCGCATTTGGTTGGGAAGAGCCAGTGTTTGTGCATTTGTCCGTATTCTTAAAACCAAGTGGGAAAGGCAAGATGAGCAAGCGCGAGTCAGCTGATCTAATCAAGGATGGCTATTCGATCTTCTTAAAGGATATGGAAGATCTGGGTTATTTGCCGGAAGCAGTTGTCAACTGGATCGCCTTGATGGGCTGGAGTTATGATGATCATACTGAGGTTTTTACTTTAAAGGATTTGGTGAATAAATTCAGTCTTTCTAGCTTGAATCCGGCACCGGCTGCGATTAATTTTACCAAGCTGGATCATTTTAATGGGTTGCATATCCGCAATTTGGATCGGACACGATTGGCTAAAGAAGTCAAACCGTTTTTAATGAAAGCTGGCTACACGGTGGATGATGTTAAACTAAACCAAATGATGCCAATTGTGCAGGAACGATTGGTAACCCTGGATGATATTATCCCCTTTGGAGGGTTTTTCTTCCAGGAGGATGTCCATCCTGAGCCCCGGGATTTGATTGGAAGCAAAATGACTGCTGGAGAGTCCGCAACGGCAGTCCGCGAAGTATTGAATATCATGGGTGCTTTGGACCCAATAGAGCCAGCGGAACCAATGTTGCGCAACCTGGCAGAAGCAATGGGATACAGTGTCGGGCAAATATTCGGTATTATCCGCGTCGCAGTTACCGGGCAGAAAGTAAGTCCACCACTTTTTGAAAGCATGGCAATAATTGGAAGAGAGACTGTCCTCAGGAGACTTCAAAAGGCAGTTGCGATTTTGGAAAGCTTGACCCGAGACTAGACGACATCGGATGGGCGTGGTAAAATTCAACCCGCTAATTGTTGGGGGCTCGTCTAACGGTAGGACAGCAGACTCTGGATCTGTACGTAGAGGTTCAAATCCTTTGCCCCCAGCCTGACCAACAAAGCACCCCGCGGGACATCCACGGGGTGTTTTGGTAAAAGAATAGGAGCTAAAAAATGAGCGACACACCTTCCACTTCGAGCAGTAATTTTATCAAAGAAGCAGTCCTGGAAGATATTCGCGCTGGTCGATTTGGGGGACGGGTACACACCAGGTTCCCCCCTGAGCCTAATGGCTATTTGCATATTGGTCACGCCAAGGCAATTTGCATAACCTATGGAACCGCAAATGAATTCAATGGGCTTTATAACCTGCGTTTTGATGATACCAATCCGGTCAATGAAGATGTCGAATATGTAGAAGCACAGAAAGAGGATATCCACTGGCTGGGATTCGATTGGGGAGACCGCGAATTTTTTGCTTCTGATTACTTTGAACAGCTCTATGAGTGGGCAATCAAGCTGATCAAGAAGGGCAAGGCTTATGTCGACCATCTAAGTGCTGATCAAATCCGAGAATATCGGGGTACATTAACCGAACCAGGACAAGATAGCCCTTATCGAAACCGTTCGATAGAAGAAAATCTAGCATTGTTTGAGCAAATGCGCCAGGGCGATTTTCCTGATGGAGCATGTGTGCTTCGAGCCAAGATCGATATGAGCTCAGGGAACATGAATATGCGCGATCCGGTAATGTATCGCATTCTTCATACTACTCACCACCGAACAGGAAATCATTGGTGCATCTACCCAATGTATGATTTTGCGCATGGTCAGTCTGATTCAATTGAAGAAATCACCCATTCCTTATGTGACCTGGCATACGAAGATCACCGTCCGTTATATGATTGGTTCCTGGATGAGCTCGAAATTTACCATCCTCGCCAGATTGAGTTTGCCCGTTTGAACCTCTCATACACCATCTTGAGCAAACGGTTTTTAAAACAAATTGTCGATAGTGGTATTGTGGATGGATGGAATGATCCACGTATGCCTACGCTCTCTGGAATGCGCCGGCGCGGGTATCCTGCTGAAGCGGTGAGGCGTTTTATTGACATGGTGGGTGTCTCAAAGAATGAGAGCCTGGTGGATGTGGCTTTATTGGAGCATTGTGTCCGAGATAATTTGAACCTTACAGCACAAAGGGTGATGGGTGTTATCAGACCTTTAAAAGTGGTGTTGGTCAATTACCCAGATGACCTGGTGGAGCAACTGGATGCAGTGAATAATCCCGAGGATACAGAAGCCGGTACTCGCAAAGTACCCTTCTCAAAAATTCTCTATATTGATCAAAATGATTTTAGAGAAGATCCACCAAAGAAATATTTCCGACTTGCACCTGGAAAAGAAGTGCGTCTACGGTACGGATATTTTATCAAGTGTGTAGATGTGAAAAAGGATCCAGAATCCGGGAAAATATTGGAAGTTCATTGCACATACGATCCCGAAACAAAAGGTGGTTATGCACCGGATGAACGTAGGGTGCAGGGCACTATCCACTGGGTATCGGCAAAGCATGCAGTGGATGCTGAGATCCGGCTTTATGATCGTTTGTTCACCGTGGTTGATCCAAGAGATGTGGATGAAGGTGAAACGTTCTTGAAGTATCTCAATCCCCAATCATTGGAAATTGTTCAGGGTTGTAAGGTCGAGCCGGGTCTGGCGAAAGCCATGCGGGGAGCACGGTACCAATTTGAGCGAGAAGGTTACTTCTGCGTTGATCCAAGTTCAGCCGATGGGCAATTGGTTTTCAATATGACAGTGCGATTGCGCGATACCTGGGCCAAGATTGAGCAAGCACAGCAAACGTAGAGCAGAATTCCAAAACCATTTTTACACAAACGGAGGTCCCTGATGTGCGGCATCGTGGGATACATAGGAGCGCGCAATGCGACTCCAATCATTTTAAGTGGCCTAAAACGACTCGAATATCGCGGTTACGATTCGGCTGGATTGGCAGTTCTGCAAAATGATCGTATCGAGGTGCGGAGGGATATTGGAAAACTTGCCCACTTAGCAGAACTAATTGCTGCAGAACCAGTCCAAGGACAGGTCGGTATCGGGCATACTCGGTGGGCAACCCATGGAGAACCCAGCGCACGTAATGCACATCCACACATTGGCATGACTGGGAATGTTGTTATTGTGCATAATGGGATTGTTGAAAATTACCTGGAGCTACGGGATGAATTGAGCGCCGAAGGGGTAGAATTTCATTCCGAAACTGATACAGAAGTCATTGTGCATCTGGTAGAACGGTACCTTTCCGAAAATATTGGGCTGGCAGAAGCAGCGCGGAAAGCCATTACCCACTTAAAGGGTGCTCATGGTATCGTGTTGATGTCTGCCAATGAGCCGGATAAGATAGTAGCTGCTCGGGTTGGGAATGCTGGGGGAGTAGTATTAGGTTTCGGAAACGAGGAGATGTTCATTGCTTCCGATCTGCCAGCAATTCTCGAACATACCCGTAGAGTAACCTTTCTGGAATCGCGACAGATCGCCGTTGTTACCCGGAATGGGGTAGATATCCGTGGCCTGGATGGAAGAAAAACCAAGTATGAAATCCATACCATTGCCTGGGATCCGGTGTCGGCTGAAAAAGGCGAATACCGTCATTTTATGCACAAAGAAATACATGAGCAGGTGCGATCGTTGACCGATACGATTGCCGGTCGGGTGGATTTTGACCAGGGACACATAAGGCTTCCGGAATTAAACTTAACTCAAGAACTGGCGCGAAAAATAAAGAAGATATTCATAACCGCCTGTGGGACAGCAGCTCACGCCGGGATGGTGGGGAAGGTTTTAATTGAACAAATCGCTCGAGTTCCGGTAGAATTGCAAATTGCTTCAGAATTTAGGTATAGCGATCCAATTGTGGATGAAGATACTGTGATCGTCGCCATCAGCCAATCTGGAGAGACGGCTGATACACTGGCAGCGATGGAAGAGGGCCATAAGAAGGGTGGAGTGGTATGGTCGATCGTGAACGCGATCGGCACCCAGGCAATGCGTATCTCCGATGGATATATATCCATGCAAACTGGACCTGAGATTGGCGTGGCATCAACCAAGGCTTTCACTGCGCCCCTGGTTGATCTTTATATGCTTTCCATTTTGTTGGGTGAGTTACGCAATGTTTTAAGCACTGCCAGACGCAAGCAGCTGGTGGCTGATTTGCGGCTGATCCCTGACCTGGTGGGGCAATGTCTTGATCGCGAGGCAGATGTAGAGAGAATTGCTTCAGTAATAAAAAATAGCAAGAGTTGTTTGTACCTTGGCAGAGGGATTAACATGCCGATCGCGTATGAAGGGGCACTGAAATTAAAGGAGATTTCGTATATCCACGCAGAGGGCTATCCGGCAGGCGAAATGAAGCATGGTCCGATCGCATTAATCGATCGGGAGATGCCTGTTGTTGTACTGGCACCCAAAGATCCCTGGTACGAGAAGATGATAAGCCAGATCGAACAAGCCAAGGCGCGCGGTGGAATGGTCGTTGCAGTTGCTACTGACGGGGATGAACAGATTGCTAACCTGGCTGATGAAGTTCTATGGGTACCGAAAACACCATGGCTGTTGAGTCCGGTAGTGACTGTAATACCATTACAGCTACTGGCCTATCACATTGCTGCTCTGAGAGGTTTAGATGTCGATCAACCTCGCAACCTGGCAAAATCTGTAACTGTTGAGTAACAGACTAAGCCGGAAACCCCCCCAATTTCAGATAGCGTAGCGCTGCGCCTGCCAATATCGCAGTGCCATAAGGCAAACAACGCTCGTCAATGTCAAAATTAGAATTGTGGTGTTGCCGTTCATCTCCCTCGATCTGGCAGCCCAAATTAAACATTGCACCAGGGGCGATATCTGAAAAACAGCCAAAATCCTCTGCACCCATGCCATCTTTTCGGGGGAGAATATTCTCTTTCCCGATCAATTCTTCTGAGGTTTGGGTGATTAAGCGGACGGCTTCGGGGTGATTGTACATTGGCATGGTACCAATTTCAAAGGTCAGTTGAAAATTGCCCCCGAGTGTACGCGTCAACTCAAAGGCACGTCTGATCTCTGCATGGATTTTGGATTGCACTTGAGTGTCCATGAAGCGGATAGTGCCATCGAGATTGATCTGGTTGGGGATCACGTTTTCAGCCTGTCCTCCGTGGATAGAACCGAGGCTGACGACTGCCGGTGCAAAGGGATCTAGCCTGCGGGAGACGATCGAGTTCAGGGCGAGGATGACATGAGCGGTGAGAATGAAGGGGTCGATCGTTTCATGAGGGCGGGAACCATGACCGCCCTCGCCTATGATTACCCCTCTAAAGGTGTCTACACCGGCAGACGATGATCCGGATGAGAGCTCAATTTTTCCAACTGGCAAATACGATGAAACATGCAATGCAATGACTGCATTAACATCTCGCATCGCACCATCCTCAATCATGCGAGGCGCTCCGCTTAATCCCTCAGCATCGGCAACCTCTTCGGCAGGTTGAAACAAAAAACGTACAGTACCATTCAAGCTTTGGGTGGATAATAGCTGCGCCGATCCTAGTGCCATTGCGACATGTGCATCATGACCACAGGCATGCATAATTCCTTTGTATGCGGATGCATAGGGGACCGAAGTGGTCTCTTCTAATGGTAACGCATCCATGTCTGCTCGTATAGCGATGATCGGAAATCCTTTACCGAGTTCACCAATAACACCAGTACGACCAACTCCGCATTGAACACGGCAGCCGATCCTGCTAAGGGTATCGGCAATATTACTTGCGGTGCGAACTTCTTTAAACCCAAGTTCTGGATGTCGGTGAAAATCACGCCGCCATTCAATAAGTTGGTTTTGGAGTTCAAAAGCTTTTGTAAGCATCGGGTATCTCCTTGAGCAGAGTGGGTTGTTTCAGCATGATTAAGCGTTTGTATCCTGTAATACAAAGACACAATAAGGGAGATCACGAGTCGCGGTGGATAATTTTTCGATTTGTTGCACTGGCCTATCTACTAATATCTCTAAGAGATAGGCATCTAGCAAGCAAATATCCGGATGTTGGTCAAGGATGGCAGCAAAGGGGCAGTGCCCAAGGATTAGCCGTGGAGAGCGGGAATGAGCCTCCCAGGACGCATCATAATTTAAATCTTTCAAATACTTGATTGCCCCATAAATTCTTCGGGTAAGATTTGGCGTATCCTTTTCTGAGTTAGAGGTAAAACGTAACGCAATATTTCTTAATTGTTGTTGATAATCGCTTATTGAATATTGGTTGGAAATCAGTACGAGTAGATGATGGGCTAACAAGGCCAAATTATTGCGAGACATCGGTTCGGAAAGCGCATAGAGTTTGGCGGGACGGCCTCTCTGGCGAGTTAGCCGTTGACCCAGGGTAATGATGCTGCCTTGTTTGGAAAGCTGGGATAAGTGATGACGCACATCGGCGGAGGTGAGGTGGAGTATGTGGCTTAAATCAGAAGAGGTGGCTACTCGGTGCTCGCGGAGGTAGTCGATTATTTGTAGACGGGAAGACTTCATATGATAAGTATAATATATTCATTGCAATTACGCAAATATATGTTTGCGTAAATATAAAGATTGCGGGTTGACAGACAAGTGTAAGGCGGTATAATCCTCTGGATATTACGCTGGAATGGAGGCTAATTAATATGGCAGATGATCTGAATACGCTTGGGTACGATATACCACTTGAATTGCAAGGTCAAGTGAGTATCACTACACTCGATAAGATTTATAACTGGGGTCGGCGTTCCTCAGTATGGCCTATGATGTTTGGGCTGGCTTGCTGTGCAATTGAAATGATATGTGCAGCTACAAGCCGATTTGATTTTTCGCGATTTGGCATGGAGATCATGCGCCCAAGCCCTCGCCAGGCGGATTTGATGATTGTCTCGGGCACGGTAACAAAAAAGATGGTACCGCAAATTGTCCGCTTGTACAATCAAATGCCGGAACCAAAGTACGTACTCGCAATGGGAGCCTGTGCTTCTGGAGGAGGTCCTTTCAAGGAAGGCTACAATGTAGTTTCGGGGGTGGATGAATATATACCAGTTGATGTGTATGTTCCCGGATGTCCCCCCACGCCCCAGGCGCTTCTGAATGGATTGATCATGCTGCAAAAGAAAATTGATACCCAATCGCTGAAAACCGTTCGCTGGTATAGCAAAGTGCCTGATAAAGCACTGCCGATCCCGGTATTAGGCCCCGATATTATGGATCCCAGTCAGTATCAGAAAATCAAGACATACACACAAGCCAAGCTAGAAGCTAAGCAAGTTGCTTCCCAACCAATATCAGATCAAGAAAATGCCTGAGTCAACTAATCCGGATCGACACGGGAGTCAATCATGAGCTATCCAGAAATTGCATTGGAGACGGATCTCACTTATATGTTTTCGGCGATTGTGACCCGGGACACACGGCAAGGTTATGAGGGGTACCTGGTTAATCCTACAAACCTGGTTGAATTCGCCACAGCATTACGAGATCATATCGGCTACGACTACCTCTCGTCGGTGACAGGGGTCGATTATATTAATGACGATAAACTGGAGGTTGTATACCACGTACGCAAGTCAACTGGTGGCGCCCCATTCGTTTTTAAAGTTCAATTGCCCCGAGAAAATCCAGTTGTTGCCTCACTGGTACCGATCTATCCTGGTGCAGAATTTCAGGAGAGGGAAGCCTGGGATCTGCTTGGTATTCGATTTGATGGGCACCCAGATTTGAGACGGATCTTGATGTGGGAAGGTTTTGAGGGTCACCCACTGCGAAAAGACTGGAGAGAAAGCTATTTTGAAGATGATGGGAAACCGTTCAAGAGTCGCTGGCCCGAAGGTCATTTCCGGCGGTCAGAAAACGTGAACCCATTCGGTCGAAATGTGGATTATCCCGCTGGATTTGACCCTGAGAAGTGGGTCGCTGAACCTGAAGAAACTCTGTACGCCGGTCTGTATAAAATGGAACGGGACGAGGAAACCGGTATAGATACCGAGCAAATCATCATCAACCTAGGCCCGCAACACCCATCCACGCACGGTGTATTCAGGATGGCGGTCAAGTTGGATGGCGAAACCATTGTCGGTTTAAAGCCGGTGATGGGGTATTTGCACCGCAACCATGAGAAAATCGGCGAGCGGAACACTTATTTGGCGAATTTCCCATACACCGATCGACTGGATTACTTTTGCTCTATGAGCAATAATTTTGGTTATGCTCTGGCGATTGAGAAGTTGATGGGGATCAAGCCTCCAGAACGAGCCGAGTATATCCGAGTGATCATGGCTGAGCTAACCAGGATTGTCAACCATGTTTCAACGATCGGATTTCTACTGAATGACCTGGGTGCTTATTTCACTCCAATTCTATATGCGTTTGAGGAGCGAGAACTGATATTGGACATTTTTGAAGCAATATCAGGATCCCGCATGATGTGTAATTATTTCCGATTTGGGGGAGTAGCGCGCGATCTTCCTGATGGTGTATTGGAAAAAATAAAAGGTCTGGTCTTTGACCGGCTGACGCGGAAGATAGATGAATTGGAATTGTATTTAACCAATAATGAGATTGTGAGGTATCGAGCTGAGGGTGTTGGTGTGCTTACCCCTGAACAGGCACTTGCCTACTCGACGACCGGTCCTGTTTTGAGGGCATCGGGTGTACCCTACGATCTCCGTCGAGCAGATCCTTATGGAATATATGACCGGTTTGATTTTGATGTTGCAGTCCGGTACCACGGTGATGTGTATGATCGTTACCTGCTGCGCATCGATGAAATCCGCCAGAGCATAAAAATATTACAGCAGGCTGTACGAGGCATACCTGATGGTCCTATTCAAGAGGGAAAACCGCAATATCAAGTACGTGTGCCTCCTGGGGAATCGTACGGTCGGGTTGAGGGACCGAAAGGCGAGCTAGGTTTTTATGTTATCTCTACTGGAAAACCCAATCCATGGCGCTATCATGTGCGCGCCCCTTCTTTTATAAATCTGACCCCACTTGAACAAATGTGTATCGGACAAAAGGTGGCGGATGTTGTGGTCATCTTAGGATCGATTGACATCGTGTTGGGCGAAACCGACCGCTGAACAGCATACGGAGACAGCTATGTATGGATTGGGTATTATCAAAGGCTTGGGTGTAACCCTTAAACATTTTTTTAACACTTATGTTGATGATTTCCGATGGCGTGGTAAACGCTATTACACCCCAGAGGGGCTGGCACACCGAGCAAGTAAAGATGCACAAGGCATCTTCACGGTCCAGTACCCGGAAGAAAAGCTGCCTGTTCCCGAAGAATTCCGCTTTATCCCCTTTTTAGTGTATGCGGAAAAAGAAGACGGAACAAAAGAATATCGCTGTACTTCATGCGGTATTTGTTCCAAAGTGTGCCCCCCGCAATGCATCTGGATCATCCGTTCCACAGATCCGAATACTGGCCGACCAATACCCGACCCAGAGGAATTTACTATTGACGCGGATATATGTATGGGGTGTGGCATGTGTGCTGAGTATTGCCCGTTCGATGCGATCAAGATGGATCATGATTACGAACTGGCAAATTATGATCGCCAGAGAAATAATATTTATGATAAGGTGAAACTTGGTAAGCCGGTATCATACTATGCCCAGGTCAGACCTTTGAGCTACGCTCGGGAGGAATTGGCCAGATTAGAGGCCGAAGCCATAAGAGCGGCGCGCCGAGCGAAAAGTTAGTATTTTGGCGGTTTTATATTAATGCAAGAAAACGGTGCTGATCTTCTCTTTCCCCCCCAGGTTATCTCGGGCCTGGGGAACTTACGGGGATCTGCCTGGCATGAACTGGTTGATCGAGTTAATAACCTTGAGTATTTGGCAGAAGATAGATTGGCGTTCGTTTTGATGATGGTACATTTAGGCGGGTGTGTCACATGTCAGGCTGATTCCTTCAAGGCAATGCGTGGCTGTGCGTTATGCTCAACACTTACTATTAAGCGATTCCGAGGAAGCGACCAGGATCTATTGGATAAATTCACGGAATCGAAGATCGAACTAAAACGATATTCACAAGAGGATAGAAATGACAGTGAACGAATTAAATGTTGGTAAGATTCTCGCAGTTTTGGGTACAGTGCAAGAGCCTGAACTGCATAAGGATCTGGTAAGTCTGAACATGATCCGTGATGTTGATGTAAAGGATGGAAATGTAAAGTTTACTATTATACTAACGACCCCTGCGTGCCCTTTGAAATCAAGGATTGAACGAGAGGCAAGGGAAGCGGTCTCCTCATTGGAAGGCGTGGCATCAGTGCAGATCAAGATGGATTCGAACGTTCCCAATGATGGCAGAGCACGGGGTATTGTTGAGCTACCGATCAGAAATGCGATCGCGGTTGCCTCGGGGAAAGGTGGAGTTGGAAAAAGCACGGTAGCGGTGAATGTTGCTGTCACACTTGCTGAAATGGGGGCAAGCGTAGGTCTGTTGGATGCGGATATCTATGGGCCCAATATTCCGACTATGATGGGGGTGCAACAATTACCCCCTGCCGGTAAAGAGAAACTAACCCCAGCGATCTCCTATGGAGTTAAAGTAATGTCAATTGGTTTCCTGGTTAAGCCTGGGCAACCATTGATCTGGAGGGGACCGATGCTTCACTCGGCGATCCGGCAATTCCTGAGCGATGTAGATTGGGGAGAGCTTGATTACCTGGTGATTGATCTACCACCAGGTACTGGAGATGCGGCTCTTAGCCTGGCGCAATCCATACCATTATCTGGAGGTGTCATTGTTACTTTACCTCAGCAGGTATCGCTGGATGATGCCCGGCGAGGAATGGAGATGTTCAAACAGTTGAACATACCTATCCTGGGTGTTGTAGAAAATATGAGCTACCTCGATCTGCCAGATGGAAGCCGGATTGATATTTTTGGTTCTGGTGGAGGTAAAAGATTGGCTCAAGAGGCAGGCGTACCATATATTGGAGGAATCCCGATCGATTCTCAAGTGAGAATAGGGGGCGATAATGGAATACCAGTTGTAATTGCTGACCCGCAATCCTCTGCGTCTCAAGCACTCAGGTTGATTACGCAAGATATTGCAGCAAAAATAAGTGTAGCTGCAATTCAAGGGGATAAATCTGTGCCGATCAATTTAATCTGATATGGAGGATTGAAAACAAGAGGTTGTTATGAATGATATGTCCCCAAAGAAGCAGATGGGCGATCGTTATATTGTTGGCCTTCGCTTCCAGCGTGTTGGAAAAATTTATCATTTCGATGCCAGCAGTGTACGTGACCTAAAGCCTGGTGATTTTGCAATTGTTGAAACCAGCCGGGGAACTCAATTAGGCCAAATGATTTATGTGGTCAATAATCATGAGCAAAATGCGAATGGTGGATTAAAGCCTGTCCTCCGACGAGCGACAGCTCAAGATCTGGTGTTAAAGCAGAGTTGGGAGCAAAAAGAAGCCGATTCAGTATCGAGCTGCCAAAAGAAAGCAGAAGAATTAGGCTTCACGGATGTGAAAATTATATCTGCTGAATTTAGTTTTGATGGAAGCCGGTTATTCTTTTTATATAGCTGTGAAGAAGGTGAAAAGACGGATTTAAAACCACTCCGGCGCACCATGCAGAGACTATATCCTCAGACGCGTATTGAGATGCATTTGATAGGTCCCAGGGATGTGGCCAAAATTTTAGGTGGAATGGGAGCTTGTGGTTTAGAAATCCGTTGCTGTTCATCTTTTTTACCTGACTTCAGCCCAATTTCCATAAAAATGGCAAAGGAGCAGGGGATATCCCTTACTCCCACAGAGATCACCGGTATGTGCGGTCGATTAAGGTGCTGCCTTGTGTATGAATATGAACAATATTCAGAAGCGCGAAAGCAGTTACCAAAGAGAGGTAAACGGGTAGGTACAGCAATGGGCGGGGGAAAGGTTATTGATGTGCTTGCACTCAAATCTTCTGTGGTTGTAGAATTAGATTCGGGAGGACAGCACGAATTTACTGTTCAAGAAATTCTGCCACTGGATGAACAAGACCAACCAACGAAGAAGCCTGAAACTACAGAGGAGAAGCAACCGGTCCCGACCAGACAGAGTAGTAAGGGAGGAAAATCGAGAGGAAATGGACGACCTTAATGGTGCAGGGGACAAATGGAAAATATCTCAAAGGATTCTTGTTGTTCTTGCGCATCCCGATGACCCCGAATTTTTTTGCGGGGCAACCATTGCTCGATGGACCAAGGTGGGTCATACCGTTGAGTATTGCTTGCTCACCTGTGGAGATAAAGGCACCAAGGACCGTGAAATTAATTCAAAGGAGTTGTGCTGCATTCGGCAGGATGAGCAACGTGCCGCCGCGGCTGTTCTGGGTGTAGAAAAGATTCGCTTTCTTAATTATGATGATGGCTATCTGGTTCCTTCACTTGACCTGCGGAGAGATATCACGAGAATAATCCGACAAGTGCGCCCGGATATCCTGGTTACTTGTGATCCCACAACTCTCTATGTCGGTGGCAATCGGTTGAACCACCCAGATCATCGAGCGGCAGGTCAGGCTGCCTTAGATGCAGTTTTCCCGGCGGCTCGTGACCACTTAAATTTTGTTGAGCTGTGGCGGGACGAAAACCTGGAACCGCATATCGTCAGGGAAGTTTGGGTATGTGGCACTTTGCAGCCAAATATTACTATTGATGTAACAGATACCTGGGATATCAAAATCCAGGCATTGTATGAACATAAAAGCCAGATTGGGGATCCTGGATTACTGGCTGAACGAATGCGAAATCGGAGAACATTGGATAGTACTTTAGAGTCTCCCAGGTATGAAGAAAGTTTCCGTCGTCTTGTACTTGGTTAGCACTTCAATGTGTGATGGAGAAGGGCGTGAAAATAAATTTACTTGCCGAAGCAGAAAACCTGTTTGATTATTCACAGCAATTGCGACGCGATTTCCACATGCATCCTGAATTGGGATTTAAAGAGGTACGCACTGCCAGGGTTGTGGCGCGCGAGCTCGGCGATTTGGGTTTGGATGTTGCCACTGGGATAGCAGACACAGGAGTTGTAGCCACAATTGATAGCAGAAAACCCGGGAAAGTGTGCATGTTGCGTTTTGATATGGACGCGCTGCCAATACTCGAGGAAACCGATACGGTTTATGTTTCACGTAGTCCAGGTGTAATGCACGCCTGTGGGCACGATGCACATGTGGCGATTGGTTTGACAGCAGCCAAGTTAATTATTAAATATCGTCATCAATTCGAGGGTTCAATTAAATTGGTGTTTCAACCTGCCGAAGAAGGACTGGGCGGCGCGGAGAAAATGATCAGAGAAGGCGTCCTGGAACATCCACGCCCCGATTACGTATTAGGTATCCATGTATGGAATGAGGCACCTTTAGGGTGGTTAGGGATATCATCTGGACCAGTGATGGCGGCCTCGGAAATATTCAGGGTTGTAGTGAGAGGGAGAGGTGGTCATGGCGCTCTACCAAGCAGTACAATTGATCCAATATTGGCATCTGCCGAGATCATTTCCGCACTTCAATCCTTGGTGTCGCGCAATGTGCATCCCCTGAAGACCGCAGTAGTTTCAGTAACTGCAGTAAACGGCGGCCAGGCTTTTAATGTTATTCCGCAAGAAGTGGAATTAAAGGGAACAATCAGAACCTTTGATGCTGCTGTTCGAGAGATGATATTGACCAGGTTCGGTCAAGTTGTAGAAGGGATTGCCATATCGATGGGTTGCAAGGCGGAGATAGAATTACATTCCCTGACTCCAGCTCTGGTAAATGATGAGTGGGTTACCAAGGTCGTGTTCGCAAAAGCTAAAGAATTATGGCCAGAGGAGCCCATTGAGGCTCGTTATGCAACCATGGGTTCAGAAGATATGGCTTTTTACCTTCGGGAAATCCCTGGATGTTTCATTTTTATCGGCTCTGCAAATAAGAAACTTGGCTTAGATGCTGCTCATCATCACCCAAAATTTGATATTGATGAGAATGTTCTTCCCAGGGCGGCAGGATTGATTACTTCATCTGCATTTGAGTTGCTAACCAACTAGGAGATCGTATGTTGACAACTGAAAGCACAATAACACAGACTGACAAATCTTTCATAGTAAATGATTTTAGCATCACGGTTGCCACGGTGAATGGCTCGGGTAGCCAAACCTCGAATTTGACAATTATGCGCGCCTTATTTAAGATGGGAATTCCTGTTTCTGGAAAGAACTTATTCCCATCGAATATCCAGGGCCTGCCCACCTGGTATACGATCCGGGTCAGCGAGGATGGTCATTTAGCCCGTCGGGAAGGACATGAAATTGTAATTTCCTTAAACCCAGCTACTTTTTCGCAGGATCAAGTGGATGTAGTTCCAGGCGGAGTATTCTTGTACGACGACAGCATCAAACAACCGATCACTCGCCAAGACATCTACCCGTACCCAATGCCAATAAAGCAATTGGTAAAGGAATCTGGTGCACCTTCCAATCTGCGTGATTACATTGCAAATATGGTTTATGTGGGGGTTCTGGCGAAGCTGATCTCTATTGATCTGGAAAAAATTTACCAGGCATTGGATTTTCATTTTAAAGGAAAGCAAAAGGCGATTGACATGAATTGGGGGATGGTTAAAGCCGCAGTAGAATGGGCAGCAATCAATTTGGTGAAGGGCGATCCATATGTTGTTAGAGCATCCGATAAAACAGAAGGATATATCCTGGCTGATGGTAATACCGCAGCAGCACTGGGATCGCTGTACGGCGGGGTTCAATTTGTTGGATGGTACCCGATCACACCCGCATCTTCCCTGGCAGAGACTTTGAGTGAATTTGCTCCTGTATTTCGAAAAGATCCGCTGACAGGTAAAAACACTTGTGTGGTTGTTCAAGCCGAGGATGAGCTTGCTGCGGTCGGAATGGTGGTAGGGGCAGGTTGGTCTGGGTTAAGGGCGATGACATCTACTTCAGGACCAGGCTTGAGCTTGATGGTGGAATATATTGGTTTGTCATATTTCGCTGAAGTTCCAATTGTAATTTGGGACGTACAGCGTGTGGGACCATCGACGGGACTACCAACTCGTACATCTCAAGGGGACATGAAGCTGGCATATTTTATGGGTCACGGTGATACCAATATGGTTTTATTATTGCCAGGCTCGGTAACAGAATGCTTTGAATTTGGCTGGAAAGCTTTCGATATTGCAGATAGATATCAAGGGCCGGTACTTGTAATGTCAGATTTAGATTTTGGTATGAATCAATGGATGACGAAACCATTTGAGTATCCTGATATGCCAATGGACCGGGGCAAAGTGCTGTGGGAACAGGATATGGAGAAGCTTACTAGCGACTGGGGGCGCTATCTTGATATTGATGGAGACGGGATTGGCTACCGGACATTGCCAGGAAATAAGCATCCAGGAGCGGCGTATTTTGCCCGAGGAACTGGACATAATGAATATGGGCGATACAGTGAAGACCCCGTAATTTGGGAGAAGAATTTGCTGCGTTTAAAAAAGAAAATTGAAACGATAAGGGCATTATTGCCGAAACCGGAAATCATTACAGTACCGGGCGCAGAAATTGGGATTATAGGATTTGGTTCTACGGATCCTGCGATCCGAGAAGCAGTAGAATACTTAGGGCAGAAAGGTGTTAAAGTTGATACCTTGCGTTTACGGGCTTTACCTGCCAGCGAAGAAGTAAAAGATTTCATCGAAAATCACACGACGATTTATGTTGTAGAACTCAACCGCGATGGGCAATTAAAAATTATTCTGCAATCAGAATTCCCTGAAGGAGCATCGCGGCTACGGTCCCTAGCGCATCTGGATGGATTACCTTTATCGACAAATTGGTTGGTAGATGCATTGAATGCCCAGAAGGAGGCAGAATGACAGATCAACAGGTGGATGCTGCTCGAGTTCAGGTGAACCAGGTAGGCTTAAGCAGGAATGATTATCGGGGAAATCCAACGACTCTGTGCCAGGGCTGTGGGCATAATTCTATTGCAAGCCAGATCATTGCTGCCTGTTATGAATTGAGCGTTCTACCAGAAAATATCGTGAAATTCAGCGGGATTGGCTGCTCAAGTAAAAGCCCATTTTACTTTTTAAACCGTTCCTTCGGCTTTAATGGTTTACATGGTCGGATGCCGTCTCTTGCAACTGGCGCTCTTTTTGGAGATATCACTTTAAGAGGCCTGGGGGTGAGCGGAGATGGGGATACCGCCAGTATTGGAATGGGGCAATTCAAGCATATTGTTCGCAGGAATGTTCCGATGGTTTATATCATCGAGAATAATGGCGTATATGGATTGACAAAAGGCCAGTTCTCAGCTACCGCAGACGAAGGTTTAAGCCTGAAGAAACAAGGAATTAACCCATACCTGCCGATTGATATTGCCTGGGAGGCTTTGGTAGGGCATGCCACTTTCGTTGCACGTTCTTTTGCTGGTGATCCTAAACAAGTAAGGGAAATAATCAAAGCCGCTCTAAGTCATAGAGGAATTGCGGTTCTGGATATTATCAGTCCATGTGTAACCTTTAATAATGAAGACACAACAACTCACTCATATTCCTGGGGTAAAGAACACGAGACAGCCTTGCATGATCTAGCCTTCGTGCCACCTGCTGAGGAGATTATGGTGGATTACGAGGATGGGACATTCAAAGAAGTGACGATGCATGATGGATCGACGGTTGTTCTCAAGAAATTGGAACGTGATTATGATCCTACGAACAGGGTAGATGCATTCAGAATTCTGGAAGAGGGAAATCGCGAGTGCTGTTTGGTTACAGGATTAATCTACATTACCCAGGATGTGCCCACATTGATTGATCAATACAATCTACCTGAAGAGCCGTTGAACCGACTGCCAGAATCGCGAATCCGACCCGGGCGTGAAACAATCGAAAAATTAAATGCCTTGATGTTTTAAGTATTTTGAATCCATCAATCCGGGGTCGTGATTGAAATTCACAACCCCGGATTGCGTTTCTAGGGTTGGTTACCCTGCAACCTTGGGAACCAATACCACAACACTCCGCCAGCTGGCTTGTCATATACCGAAAGAGATGGGTCGTGTAAGGCGACGGGTGGGAAGAAACCCATTGAGATCAGGCCTGAAATCCAGTCACGCTCATTGACTGCCAGGAATAGCGAATTATATAAATCAGCCTGCTCTTGTAGGTCTAAGCTTGCTTCTGCGGTCTCAGGGTTGGTCGTTGATAAATCTTTTACCGGGACACACGACCCATTGCTAGCAGGAATGCAGCCAGATGAGCTGCCATCTGCGGATGGGTACATAACAGCCAGGATGATGGGCTTACCAAAAGATTGGGAAAATGGGTGGATATCTTGATCAAGGATCCGAGCTGCTTCTGTATATAGTTCGGTTACCGAGGGATTTTCTGCGTCGGAAAGCGGTGTGGACCAGTTAATGATAACTTTGTCGAATTCTTCAATAAAGGCCGGGGGATTTTGAACGCCTTCAGGGTAAGATAATACCCAGATGAGGGTTCCCGAGTAACGTTCTCGGATTTGGTCGATCATGGTCCGCCAGCGGTAATTGGCATCCGCTGGAACCCCCGCCAGCGATTCACCCACAAGTGTGCCATGCGGAAGGGCTGGAGATACCCAATCTCCGCCCAAAATCAGCGCGTCGACATTTTGTTGTTGTGCGATTTCAGCATGATGTAGAATGAATTGCGTATAATGTTCAAACCAGATTACCCACCAAGAAAAATCGCGTGGAGAATCTTGCCACCATTGATCTGGGTTAAGAGGAAAATTCAAAGTAGGATAGATACCCACCTCCAAGCCAAGATTATCTGCGCGGGTAATGTAGGATGATAGGTCAGACCAGAAAATATCTTGTGATGGTAATATCTCACTCACCGGTGTTTGGAGACTGGTGAGTGACCAGGTTGGACTTAATATTAGCCAATTCGCGCCGAGATTACGAACCATCTCGATTGCATTATCTACATGTGATCCCCATGATGGATGGAAATATGAATCAAAGCTTATGCCGGCAATAAAATCAGCCCCATGGGAATTAATTGAAACATTGGGAATACTTGCTTGTTGGGAAGTACTTTGATACCATGCCCATTCAGACACTGTATACATTATGGTTTGTGGTAAGCCACCCGTATTAACGATGTTGCCAACTGGGTTAGTGCCGCGTGTATTTCGGTCGTCAGCAATACCGCACTGATCAGCGCGGCAAATTCGGTATTGGATTGTTTCAAGGACTTCTAGAGGGCTGATAAGTATAAAACGCCAAATAGATTGTCCCTGTGAATTAGCAGCGGGCCACATAGGCAATGGCTGTAACCACCCAAAACCTGGATTGAATTGAATTGATACACCATCTGAAGCCGGCGTATATGCAGGCACGGTAACATCAAAGGTGATTGGTGCGACCTGTAATCTTCCCCAATTTGAAACAGTGTCAGTCATATGGCTGTTTGAACTTGGGACGATAAAGCGGCGAGTCATCAAAGCTCCATCCAGATTATGCTCAGCATTCCACAGACCGTCTCCCAGGGTATATTTATATTCTATATAAGCACCTGTTGGAAGGTTAATCACAACCTCATAGCGGCCATCAGGTAGTTTGTTCAGGACTGGCATACGGGACGCGAGGGTGCTAACACCTCCTGAGAGATCGGCAAAGGTGTTGCCAAGCTGATACAGATTACCGGCTAAACGAAGAGGTGCTTCCACAGGGGTGTTAGTGGGAACTGTTACAGAAAAAACTACTGGCACGGTATCATTGTGAGAAAGGCTGAACGAGGCGGGTGTAGTTGAATTAGCGGCAATGACAGCTCCTTGTTGATAGGTTTGATACATACCGTCAATTGCGTAAGCCACCAGATTGTGAATCCCTTCTGGTAGTCCTTCGATAAGATAGCTGCCATCTCCTTTTGTAAACGCCTGTGCACCACCTGCTGTAATTAGCAGGTTAGGGATTGGGAGACGAGAGGCTGAATCTGTAACTTGACCAGTAATTCTGCCTGTATTCCCAGTGTAAAGGGTATCAGTCCAACGGCTGAGGGTATCTTGAATAACCCCAGGGCCTTCAACATGATAAATCCGATAACGAACTGGTTGTCCATTTGATTGGTGCTCGATCACGGAGGACGCCCCATGTCGGGTATAGCGATACTTGATCACGGATCCGAGTTGAAAGGGAAGGATAACTGTGAGATGAATTGCATCATCTACAGTCATGACATAATCTGTAGGATTGAATGCAAGACCAGACACCTCATCAAGAATTGTTAAGGACACCGATTCGCCCGCAGGTAAGGGTTGACTCAAAATCAGTTGAAAAGTAATAAGTGTCTCCTGAGGCACTGTAGTTGGAGATGATGCTTGAGTTGGTGGTTGGGTTGTTGATGTAGGTACTGTTGGCAAGGTGCATGAGGAAAGAACGCAGAAAATCACAGAGAAAATTACAAATCTCTGGAACCAAGTGGTGAAACGATTGTTATACCGAGCAGGAACTTGCATGTTCACCATCCTTATACGTTGGTTAATTGGTGTGTTGGTGCCTCTTGTATGCGATCGAAGTGAAAATGATGGCTACTAAATAAAGAATAAGCATGGGAGCCATTACCAATCCCATATTGAGGGGATCTACTGTAGGAGTAATTGTTGCGGCGAGTATTGCCATGATTATTATCGCTAATCGCCACTGGGATTTTAAAGTATCGGCCTTTAAAATGCCAACTCTGGCTAGTAGATAGGCTATCAAGGGAAATTCAAAAAACAAACCAATCCAAAATAAGATCGCAGTTATGAAGTTGAAGTAGGATGATGGACGAGGCTGTGTATTGAGCCCCATAAAATCGAAAAGGAATGGTAAGGCAATGGGAAGCATGATAAAGTATGCAAAAGCCATTCCTGCTAAAAAGAATATTAGTGCCAGAGGGATAATTAGCAGACTGGAAACCCTTGAAGAAGGTTTAATAGCTGGTGCCAAGAACAGATATGCCTCAAAAGATAGATATGGCACAGCTGAAGCAAAGCCACATAATAAGGCCACTTTCATGACCGCGCCAATATTTTCAGTGATATCAATTGCTGTTAAGGTTTCAAGACCGCCTGGAAGTGGATTGGCTAAAAACTGTAAGATTGGTTTGATAAAGGAAAAGGCCAATAATGACAGTAAGATCACTGCTCCCATAGAGCGGAAAATATGCCCGCGCAGAGAATCTAGATGTGGCAGCAAAGAGCTCGGGTGTTCTACTACAGTGCCCAGTGCTTCCCCAAATGGATTATTCTCAGATTGGCTGGTTTCGGTGAAAAATACTTTCAGCCTTATAAATGGTTGGGTTATTAATTTAATTAACCACCGCCATAACGAATATATCCCCCGAAAGGGCGCGGAAATTATCCTCCAAATGAAATGTGACACTTTCTTCATATTCATGCGGCAATTATTTGCACATTATGTGTTCTAGGCAATCTAGGGCTTGGGTTTGAGTTTGAATGACTCGGGATCATCAGGCGAATCATTGGATAGTAAGCCAGGATTTGTCCAACTCGAAAAAGAGGAATGATTATTCGTCGTGGGTGTTATGATCAGGTTTTCTCCGATTTTATTTAATTCATCGAGATTCTTGGTAGCTTCTTCAATACTTGCCTCCCTCATCAAGGTGAAAGGCAGCTGCCTGATCTCTCTAGATGCATTTCGAAAGCCGCTCCACCATTGTGATGTAACCGCCTTGCGTAAAAATCGGCCGATAGTTCGACCGGTTTTTGCCATATCTCCCGGACCCAAGACAATAAAGGCGAGTAGCAAGATAAAAAGTACTTCTAGAGGCCCAATACCAAATATTTCCATGAGATATTATGAAAAATTTTGCTTCTTGAGGTCTGTAACAATCTCTTGATAATGCAATACTAGGCTGCCTAGAACTCCATTAACAAACCGAGGCGTGCTTTCGGAGCCAAAGACCTTTCCTAATTCCACCGCTTCGTTGATAGCGACTTTTAGTGGGGTTTGATTGCTAACCGCTATTTCCCATAGTGCAATGCGAAGTATGTTGCGGTCAATTGCGGCTACCTGGTCAAGTGGCCATTCGGGGGCATGGCGGGCAATAATCGCATCCAGTTGGTGAACAATCGGCAAAATCCCTAGTACTATTTGGCTGGTAAAGTTCGCCAGACTTTCCTCCAGGGCACTTTCCAGGAGACGTTCCTCCAGCACTAGTCCTGGAGGATGGCCAGCAATATCTATTTCATAAAGAGCTTGCAGGGCGATCCCGCGTGCCCTGGTTCTAGGTTTCATGCTGGTAGACTTTCGTTTGCTGAGGTGTAATCGATATCTTCAATGTGGATATTAACTCGATCAACTGTCATCCCAACCATTTCAGTGATGGCGCGGGCAACCTCATGTTGAATATTATGGCTAATTTCACGTACATTTACATCATCTTTTAGGATAATATAGATGTCAACAGTGACAAGATCGTCAACGACGTCGATTTTTACACCCTCACGATATTGGCTAGGTTTGATAAGACGGTTTACCCCGGCGCCTTGTATATGACTCAGGCGGCTGACGCCTGGCACGCTCAGGGCGGTTAATTGAGCAATTGTTAAGAGTACCTCTGGTGCTATGGTTGTAGAGCCTTGAGATGTGAAAGGTTCCATGTGATCGTGTCCTTATTTTTACATCATGACCATACCGCCATCAACAGCCAGTACTTGACCGGTGATGTAGGCGGCCTCTTCCGATGCGAGAAATGCAACTGCACTTGCTATCTCTTCCGGCTTGCCCATACGTCCCAAGGGGGTGGCTTTCAGGATCATATCCTTTAATTCGGGGGCAAGTTCATTGGTAAGCGCGGTTGGGATGAAGCCTGGTGCAACGGCATTAACGGTTATTTGGCGTGAAGCCACCTCGCGTGCCAGAGCTTTTGTAAAACCAATCAGACCGGCTTTGGAGGCAGAGTAGTTTGTTTGACCAACCTGACCTGCCTGACCCGAAACAGATGAAATGTTAATAATTCTGCCATAGCGCTGCTTCATCATCTGGCGAATGGCTGCTTTCGAACAGTTGAACGCGCCCTTGAGGTTTACATTGATTACTATATCCCAATCAGCCTCTTCCATGCGCATAATCAATGTGTCACGGGTAATCCCTGCGTTATTTACTAAAATATCCAGGCGCCCAAATTCTTTAATGACCTTTTCTATCATGCCTTTCGCTGATTCCCATTCGGCGACATTTACAGGCAAAGCCAATGTCCTTCGAGAATATGTGCTCTCAATAGTTTTCGCTGCAGCTTGCGCGCCGTCATATTGCACATCTGCAATGACGAGGTTGGCACCTTGACGGGTGAGTAATTCGGCAATGGAAAGACCAATCCCCCGTGCAGCACCAGTAACCACTGCAACTCTTCCTTCCAACGAGCAAAAAGCATTATCCATTAGAGAAGAACTCCTGTATCGATAATGACATAATCAGTCTTATTATTATACACCAAGAGAGTTGGGACAATCACAAAGGACGAGCTTATTATTATAAAGGTTTATTCAGGGGCATTAGCTAATTTCTCGAAATCCCGCGGAGCACCAAGTGACAAAATAGAGGAATCCTGATCAATCCGCTTAACCAATCCACTTAGTACAGTTCCTGTGCCAATCTCCAAATAAGATGAAATCCCCCAGGATTTTATTTCAAGAATGGTTTCTGTCCAGCGAACACGATGGGTAAGTTGATCTAACAAATCATGGCGAATATCTTGTATGGTGTTCAGTGGTTGTGCGGTTACATTACCAATGATTGGTATCGATGGTTTATTGATCGTTATTTCCTCAACTGCACGGTTGAAATCCAATTGAGCATTGCTCATCAAGGGAGAATGAGCCGCAATACTTACTGCCAATTTCACAATCCGGCGTGCCCCTGCTTCTTGTATCAGCGGAATTGCGCGTTCAAGGGCAGGTGTAAACCCTGATATTACTACTTGACCCGGGCAATTGTCATTAGCCACCTGGACAATCTCATTACCATGACTTGCGGTGGCGCATATTTGTTCCAATATTGGGATATCTAATCCAAGGACAGCAGCCATCCCACCTGGGGAAAGTTCGCCGGCGCGTTTCATCAGCTCGCCACGAATCCGGGTAAGGCAGAGACCTTCTTTAAAACTTAAGGCGCCCGCGGCTGTTAGTGCGCTAATTTCTCCCATGGAATGCCCAGCAACAGCAATAGGAATAGCATCAGGAATGAGTGCTTGTAAGACCTTTAATGCTGCAATGGAATGCGTGAATAATGCTGGCTGAGTATTTATTGTGTCATTTAGCGTTTCTTCCGGACCATACCACGCAATTGATGACAGAGAAAACCCTAATATTTCATCTGCTTGTGCGCATATTTCCCGTGCAGCAGGAAATGCCTGGGCCAATTCCAACCCCATCCCAACTCGTTGTGAACCTTGACCTGGAAAAAGAAATGCGGAACTCTTCATAACCATTGGATAGAGAACTAGTTAACGTATACGAGCCGTGGTTTTCACGGCTCGTAAAAGCTGGCTTATTTTTTCTCTTTCTTTATCTCAATTATTTCCCGCCCTTTGAAATGACCGCAATTTGGGCAGACACGATGTGGCAAACGAAGCTCACCACAGTTGCTACATACCACTAAATTCGGTCCAGAAAGAGCATCATGAGCGTGTCGACGATCGCGGCGTCCCGAGGAATGTTTTCGTTTTGGTTGAGGGGTCATCTTAAACTCCTGAGAATAACTAGTGCATTTTTATTTTCAAAACCACCGCATTGGTTACGCGGCATAAAAATACCTGCCCTAAAGCAGGCGAAGAGAAATTATACGTGTGAGTTGGAAACCTGTCAAGGTAGCAGGTAGAAAAGCCAGGTGTTTTCCTGGTGATAGATAGGTTCAAAGTGTGGATTGGAGGATAAGGTTTCCGGGGAGATGAATCCTCCTCGTGCTCCAACATAGATGTATTCAATGTTCATTGCCATCAGGTAATCCCAGAGTTTATCGGGAGATGTTCCGAGACGGATAATTTCCTGGCATGCCTGATTGATATATGTTTTCTGTGTGTCAGAACCAAGTCCGTATAGTACGGGAGGAGGTATTGTTTGGTTACCAGCCAATGCGGGTATCCAGGCGCCCCCATCACTGCCGGCAAATAATCCATAGCCCCAGGAGAATGGGTTAATCAGTATGAGTTTATCATCCGGAATATTTTGATCTATCCATTGGATCGCTGTAAGGTCGGATTGCCGGGAGAGTAATGTAGAGGGATTAAGAATAGATATCAGTTGTTGTGATCCTTTCATGGTCATATAAGCAATAGGAATAAGCAATGCCAGCACGACAAGATAATGCCCGCGATCATTAAATATATATCTCCAGTGGCTTATTAGTTGTTCAATCAGGTGACCCGCCATGACTGATAGGGGCATGAAAAGCATAATGGTCACCGATGAATTATTAATAAAAGATCCCCCTGGTAGATTGAGGGCATCAAAATTGGCCAGAAAGAATAACAAAAACACCCATCCAATTATTGTCGAAGCTAACTTTTGTTTATTAAGCAAAGCCCATGCAGCACCAATGATAGCGATAACGATGACCTGCTTACCAAAAACTGGTGTCAGATAATGCCAGGAAAAATCACTAAAAAAATTTAGTGATGCTTCTGAATGGGCAGGAATTATTCGGGGTAGAAAGGTGTCTCGGACAGCAGGTATCAACCACAATGACGCTAAAATTATGGTGAACAAACCCAGTATAAAAAAATGTTTAGCATATGTTTTTATAATTCTTCGAAAGCTTGAGCGTCGGAAGGTTAATTCTGTAATAACCCATGCTGTGAACAAACATGCCAAGAAGGCAGCCACGCGATAGTGAACCAAAAATAAACCTGTTATTGCTATCGCACCGCAAAACAGCAGAAAAAAGTTTTGTTTTTTATCTGATCGGCTATTTAGGGTGAGCATCAATGCGATTGGTATCGGTAGGATGATCAACCCTGCTAATTGAGGGTATCGCCCCCAGCTGGTGTAATAAGCTGGCATAGCAGTGAAAGCGCTAGCTATCAATGCGGCAAATAAACCTGCGGTGTGTCTTCGGGTGAAGGTCACCGCCAATAAGTAAACAGACAAAGACGCCGCGGCATTAAGGACTTGACCAAAAAACAACATCCCCTGGCTGATGTTCATCCCCGACAGCTTTAAGAAAGCTGCTAACGTGCTGTGAAATCCAGGATGATAAAGTGTTGATTCAATATCCATGTAAGGATAATAGGTATTTGGCAATGTGCCGTTATCCATAATCAGTCGGGTAATGAGCCCGTGGTGGATCGAATTAACCCAGGCAGGAGTAGCCAGATCTCGGATCATTACAACACGAATGATGTACCCAATAAGTAAGATACCGAGGAGTAGCGAAAAGCGGAGGAATCCAGCGAGGGCATTGCGGTTAATGTTCTTTTGGAAATATTGTATTGGGTGCTTGATGAATTTAACGAGATGTTGATAGGAGCGGTCGATCATCCACATCATGATGATCATAACAAGAAAAGAAATACCAATAAATTGAATATTTTTTAGTGTTAGTGTTATCCCTAAGCGGGTTCCATATAAGTAAATGATGGGGACGATAGACAAACTTAAGCCTACCGAGAATGCCAATTGCTCTGAGGCGGTATAGAGTTTATTCAGGTGGAACAATCTAACCATTGCATAGCCCGGGATTAATAAAACTGCCAAGACAAGAAAAATGAACTCACCCTGTGTGGTTAATCTAATAATATCTTGAACAAACTCTTTAGTACCATAGAAATATGTCACCCGAAATGCAAGATCGGCATTGAAAGCCTGGCGGTTCTGATACGCTTGACCAGCAGCATAGCTATCTTCCAGACGACCATGAACTATGATTTCATCGTCCGAGGTGCTTAGCTCAATAAAAAAAGGATCACCAATTGGCAGAGAGGTGGGTGTAAACGATATTTGGGTTGGCGTGTTTTGCGTGATTGAGACGGTAGATATGCTCGTGGTGAAAACGGGGCTCTTGGCGGTTAGATTATTAAATACGTTTATTATCAATCTCCCCGGCGGGTTATTATTGTCGGGGTTGGATCGGGAAAGCCACAGTGTGATCCCGTTAATGAGAGCGTTCCTGGAAGTTATTGACTGGCCGATAGAATTGGCTGAATTGATAGTGCCAATCTGATCGGAGTTGAATTCTTGAGATGATTCCGGGTCGAAAAGGGTCGCACAGCTTGAAAGGAGGATTGCAAGAAGAAAAATTGCCGGAACCCATCTCCGAAAAACGAATCCGACGGGAGGCGTAATCCATTCTCTCATAAATAGCTTCTTGTTAGTTACGAGTTGTTTTGGCCCACATTGGCGCGCAAGTAACTTTCTATGAACGGGTCTATATTTCCATTAAGAACATTTAAAGCATTGCCTACTTCAAAATTGGTTCGGTGATCTTTAACCATCTGATACGGATGAAGTACATAGGAACGAATTTGACTGCCCCATTCAGCCTTGGTATATTCACCACGTAATTCTGCCAAATCCTCTACATGTTGTTGTTCCTTGAGTTCCAGTAAACGCCCTTTTAATACCCGCATTGCGTTTTCTCGGTTTTGAGTTTGTGAACGCTCATTTTGGCATGTGACAATGAGCCCGGTGGGAATGTGCAATATGCGTACTGCGGTGGCGTTTTTTTGAACATTTTGACCACCTGCGCCCGAAGAGCGATACGTATCAATCCTTAAATCGTCGGGTGATATTACTATTTCCTCATCATCATCTACCTGCGGAAGAACTTCCACCAATGCGAAAGAGGTATGACGGCGGTGCGCAGCATCATAAGGGGATAAGCGAACTAGTCGGTGTACCCCCTTTTCGGCTCTAAGATAACCGTAAGCATAAGGTCCATTTACAGAGATTACAACGCTCTTAATTCCTGCCTCTTCACCCTCGCTCAAATCAATGATATCAACCGCGTAACCCCGGTATTCAGCCCAACGCAAATACATCCTTTGAAGCATATCAGCCCAATCCTGAGCGTCAATTCCTCCAGCTCCAGAATGGATGGCAAGAATGGCGCCCCCGCGGTCATATTTTCCGGCCAGCATCGCGCTTATTTCTCGTCGATCCACGTCTGCTTCAATGACTAGAACCTCTTTCTCGATCTCCGTGCGAAGATTTTCATCCTCAATCTGTGCCAGCTCGATGGCATCTGCGATGCGATGCGATAATGCATTCCAGTCATTGGTCTCATTTTGGAGCATAGATATTTTTTTCATCGTTCTTTGGGCAATATCAGGAGCGCCCCAAAAATCCGGTTCTTCAGACTGCTGGTGCAGTTTATCCAGTTCTTTTTGTTGTGCCGCTAAGTCAAAGACGCACCAGAAGGTTGTTGATTTTCTCGTGACAAAGTTTCAGGCGCTCGATTAGATCTTGCATAAACACATCTCCAGATTAATTTGTCTGTATGATCCCATCAATAAAGGCATCTGGGTCAAAATATTGGAGATCATCTGGTTTTTCACCTAATCCTGCGAAAAGTATGGGAATTGATAGCTCACGCTGGATGGCAAAAGCCATACCTCCACGAGCAGAAGAATCCAATTTTGCCAAGATGATGCCACTAATATTAACCGCTTCCTTGAAGGCTTTTGCTTGTTGGAGGGCATTCTGACCGGTCGTAGCATCCATCACTAGCCACACCGCATGAGGTGCGCCTGGCATTGCTTTACCAACCACCCGGTACACCTTTTTAAGCTCTTCCATCAGGTTAAACCGGGTATGTAAGCGACCGGCTGTGTCTATCAATGTGATGTCAATATTCCGAGCTATAGCTGATTGTACAGTATCATAAGCAACAGCACCGGCGTCCCCATCGGCTTGTCCGGTAATAATTGGAATATTCAAGCGTTCTGCCCAAACCTGTAACTGATCTACGGCAGCAGCCCGGAATGTATCAGCAGCACCAAGCAGCACCTTTTTCTTGTCCTGGGTGAAATAGTTGCCTAGTTTGGCTATTGTGGTTGTTTTACCGGATCCGTTAACCCCAACAATGAGGATAACTGTTGGTCGGCTGTAAAAAATCAGGGCAGGTGGAGTGTCGAGTCGGGAGCGAAGTTCCTGACGCAATGCCATCCGTAAATCTTGCGCTTTGGTAATTCCCTCGCGATCAACGCATTTTTCTAACGCATCAAGGATGGATCTTGTTGTATCAACACCGATATCTGCCTGGATCAGGATTGCCTCTAAATCGTCCCAAATATCCTGGGATATTTCTGTTGCCCCAAGCAAGGTGGCGATTTGACCGAAGGCGGATTTGCTGGTTTTCGCCAGCCCTTGTTTCCATTTTGAAATCAGATTAGCCATAGGGCAAATATTATAACATGCTAAAGCAACCGATTATAATGGGGCAAATATATTATGAAAGGAGGTATTGTGGCTGATTATTACACAATACGATGGCGTGACGGGATTGTTCAAATGCTTGATCAGCGGTACCTTCCGCATCAGGAAATCTACCGAGATTATTTTGATGTTCAGGAGGTCGCCCAAGCAATCCATGATATGGTCATAAGGGGGGCGCCTGCTATTGGGGCAGCAGCCGGATTTGGGATGGCTTTAGCGGCCAGGAATAGCAAAGTACAGTGTGTTGAAGATCTATTGCATGAATTACAACACGCTGCAATAATATTGCAAGCAGCCAGACCAACTGCGGTTAACTTAAGTTGGGCACTTAAACGAGTTCTCAGGGAAGTGTCAAAACATCTCCGCGACGAGTTATCTGCCATTAAGGATGTGGTGATTACAACGGCATTAAATATTGCTGCTGAAGATGTTATAGTGAATAAAAGGATTGGACAGATTGGGTCGGCGCTCGTACCAGATGGCGCTAATGTTATTCATCATTGCAACACAGGAGCCTTAGCCACAGTAGGTTATGGGACTGCTTTAGGAGTGATTCGTAATGCGCATGAAAGTGGGAAAAAGATACATGTTTATGTCGACGAAACGCGCCCCCGTTTGCAAGGAGCGAGATTAACATCTTGGGAGTTGGTCAAGCTAGGGATTCCACATACGGTGATCGTGGATGGAGCTTCTGGGCATATTATGCGCACTAAAAATATCGATTTATGCCTGGTGGGATGCGATCGAATTGCGGCAAATGGTGATGTAGCAAACAAAATCGGAACTTATAATTTGGCTTTAGCGGCCTATTTCCATCAGATTCCGTTTTATAGTGTTGGTCCAATCTCCACTCTAGATCTCAACACCCAATCTGGAGATGATATTCCAATCGAAGAACGAAATTCAACCGAAGTATCTATCATTGGAGAACAAAAAATCACCCCAGATCATGTAAAAGTTGCTAACCCAGCGTTTGATATTACTCCTGCGAAATTCATTACAGGGATTATTACCGAGAAAGGCATCGCCCGTCCACCTTATATAAATAGTTTAGCAGCATTGTTAAATGAGAAAGCTGAGGAAATGTGAACAAACAGCTAAGCCATTTAGATGGAGCAGGAAAAATAAAGATGGTTGATGTTAGTCAAAAAGAATCTACAGAGCGTATAGCCATCGCGAAGGGCCAGGTCTCAATGAAAATGGAGACTCTGGCGTTGATATGTGATAATGGAATACCGAAAGGTGATGTACTGACCATATCACAGCTGGCTGGAGTGATGGGTGCCAAACGTACAGCGGATCTAATCCCTCTGTGTCATCCACTACCGCTGTCATTTGTCAGCGTGAAATTAGAAGTTAATTCTACCCTGCCGGGGATAAATATAACTGCTAAAGTGAAAAATGTAAGCCAGACGGGAGTAGAAATGGAAGCGCTTACGGCCGTATCGATAGCCGCATTAACAGTTTACGATATGATTAAAGCAGTAGACAAATCAATGATCATTGGAGGTATAAAATTGGTAGAGAAGCATGGTGGTAAGAGCGGAGACATCTATAATGAGTAACCGAGTTAAGGTATTATTTTTTGCTAGTCTAAGGGCTAAGGCCGGGAGAACTGATACAACCCTAGATCTAGACGATGGGGCCTCGGTATATGATTTGAAACATGCTATGGCCACAATATTACCAGAAATTAGAGAAGAGATATTCTGTGCTTTGGTGGCTGTGAATAGAGAATATTCGGGAGATGAGGAAAAAATACCTGACCGTGCGGAAATTGCATTATTCCCACCGGTTAGTGGTGGGAATGGAATTATTAATAAACCCACTTTCTGTCGGATCCAGAATGAGGGAATTGTGATTGATGAGTGGCTAGCGAAAATCACTACTCCAACCTCTGGAGCAATTGGAATGTTTGTTGGTATTGTGCGATCAATCACTCCGGGGAGTGAAGTTCATCAAACAGATTATATGACGTATGAGGCATATACCCCAATGGCAGAGATGAAAATGTTTCAGATTGCGTCCGAAATTCGCGAACGTTGGCCAAGTGTAGAGGGAATAGCTATCATACAGCGATGCGGAGAATTAAAGGCTGGATCACAATCAGTATTAATAGCTTGTTGTGGGACCCATCGTGATGATGGAGTGTTCGATGCTGCCCACTATGGGATAGATCGACTGAAAGAGATTGTACCCGTATGGAAGCGTGAAACTGGACCTGAAGGTCAGGCTTGGATAGATGGAGAATACAAGCCCAAACCGGGGGAGTAATAAAACAGATATATATGCCTCGTATCATTATCGCTTATAATTAATGTCTCACCATAAATCTAGTTCACGAGGATTGACGGATCGCCAGCTACCCTATGCTGTAGCTGACTATCCCTGAGTCCTCAGATGGAGTTAAAAATGACATCTCAGGGCGACCAGGATGAAAACGCGCCGATTGAATTTGCTAATCGAGTGGGATTGAGATTCGCAAATCATGGTTTACTCCGCCGTGCTTTTACCCATCGGTCTTATCTAAATGAGCACAAGCAAGTATTAGAGGATAACGAACGACTTGAATTCTTAGGGGATGCGGTTTTGGATTTCTTAGTGGGTGCCTGGCTTTATAATCACTTCCCCGAAATGGCCGAAGGACAACTCACTCGGCTGAGGGCAGCGCTGGTAGGAAACCAGCAACTGGCCGAATTTGCCAGGCAGATAAATCTTGGTGAAGCGATGCTGTTGGGCAAAGGGGAGATAGAAAGTAAAGGAAACGAACGCTCCGGTTTGCTGGGAGCAACTTTTGAGGCTGTGGTTGGGGCTATATACCTGGATCGCGGTATGGAAGCGGTTCGTGCATTTGTTGAGCCGCTACTTGACACCGCAATTATTCAAGTGCTAACTCTGCGACGCGATCTGGATGCCAAAAGTTCCTTACAAGAATGGTCTCAAGCAGAAGGTTTGGGAACACCATATTATCGTATTGTTGCAACTAGCGGGCCTGATCACGAAAAATCGTTCGAAATTGAGGTGATTATTAACGGGAAAGTGTATGGCAAAGGATATGGTTCAAGCAAGCAAGCTGCTGCTAAAATGGCAGCTCAGGCAACATTAGAGATGATAGGTATAGGGTAATATGCCCGCCCGATTAAAATCGTTTGAATTAAATGGTTATAAAACTTTTGCTTCGCGAACAGAATTTCTATTCGCGGATGGAATAACGGCAATAGTTGGCCCCAACGGGTCAGGAAAATCAAACATTGCGGATGCTCTGCGCTGGGTTTTGGGTGAGCAATCTTATGGCTTATTGCGTGGGAAAAAGACTGAGGACATGATTTTTGCAGGATCAGAACAACGTTCTCGGGCTGGCATGGCACAGGCAACTGTCGTATTTAACAATGGGGATGGGTGGCTTCCTATTGATTTCTCAGAGGTAGCGATAACAAGACGCGCTTATCGCGACGGGGAAAATGAATACCTGTTGAATGGTCAGCGTGTGCGATTGAAAGATGTCTCTGAACTGTTAGCGAAATCAGGGTTGGCTGAACGGACTTATACGATCATTGGGCAAGGGTTAGTAGATGCGGCGTTAGCGTTAAAAGCCGAAGATCGGCGCCGACTGTTTGAAGAAGCTGCAGGAATTGGATTATACCGAGTTCGGCGCGAAGAATCATTAAGGCGGCTCGATTCTACCCGGCGAAATTTGGAACGCGTTCAAGATATTCTCGCTGAGCTACAACCTCGGTTGCGTAGTCTCGAAAGGCAGGCTAAACGTGCACAGGAATATGACCTAATTCGTGCTGATCTACGCACGGCGCTAAAAGAGTTCTATGGTTATCATTGGCACCATGCTCAGAATGAGTTTCATGAGGCACATGTCGCGGCGCGTAAACAGGAAGATATCCTCCGTACCGCACAACAGGCGCAGGTTATGGTAGATGATGAGATTGCCCTCCTTCGGCAAAAACTCCAGATATTGCACTTTGAACTAGGACAGGGGCGCAAGAAGTTATCTGATCTTTACCTGCAAAGAGAATCTGTCGCTCGTAGTCGCGCCGTTGGACAAGAAAGGATCCGTTCTCTGAATCTGCAGAACGTGGAAAATGAAACGGAGTTGGTACGCCGGAAGGAAACCCTGGCTTTATTAGAAGAACGAAGACATCTTGCCTTGTCTGAAGTAGAGCAATTATCTGTTGAAATGGCTGAATATAAAACACAGTTGGACGAGGCTGAACGGTTATTTGAGCAACATCAACGAGAACAATCAGATGTGGAAAAGAAGGTTAAGAGTGCAAGAAATACGCTTTCTGAAATAATGGGCCGACAGGCGCATTTACAAGCGCGTCTGGATGAAAAACAAATCTTCGGGGAACGGCAACAGGTAGCACTCGAAGCGACGATCGACAATATTGATCGCCTACAAAATGAACTCGAGACAGTAAATGGTACTGCGGGCAAAATTAAATTCGAACTTGGGGATGCAATTGAGCGTCTTGCGAATTACCAAAAGCAGCATCAAGATATCCAAGATAGGTACCATAAGGCAGACCTTGATATTAAGCGGACACAAAAAGAAAAAGCCGAGGCTGAAGGGCAGCTTGCGCGACGACAAGGTGAGATAGAAATCTTGGAGCAGGCCGAAATTTCTCTGAGCGGTTATGCAGATGGAAGTCAGATACTGCTTCACACAATCGGTAATATTAATAACAGTGGTTTACTCGGAGTTGTGGGCTCTCATTTGCTAGTGCCCGCTGCTTATGAGCTTGCCATTTCGGCTGCATTGGGGGAATACGTTGATGGAGTTGTTTACTCAAATTCTGGCATGGTCAATGAGAGCCTGGATTTGTTAAGAGAGAAAACAATTCGAGGGGCTATATTCCCTCTGGATATGTTGAAACCCACCAAGCTACTCATAATTGATGCCACGAAATTGCCTGGAGAAGAAAATTCGATCCTGGGAGTTGCGGTAGATTTAATCCAATATCCGAATGAATTACGTAAAGTAATTGAATTATTGCTTGGTCAAGTAATCGTTGTCAAGGATCGGAGAATCGCTCGAAGTTTACTGGACAGCAGTAATTTAGAAACACTTCCCGGTCTCCGGGTGGTTACTCTTGATGGCGAGTTATTCTCAGTAAATGGTATGATCGCCGTTGGCTCACCCTCAGCGGGGATTCTAAGCAGGCCACGACAGTTGCTGGAATTGAAAGAAGACCTGAAGAATCTGGAGCACCGGCTTGTTGAGACTAATGATAAATTTAGAAATATAGAGCAATTACAGCATTCAACTGAAGAGTTGCATCATTCTAGTTTAGTTGATATAGAAAATGCACAGATGGTTGTTAGAGAGTTAAAAGATAAACTTCACTCGATTGAACTGACAGAGGAAAACCTCCAGCGGAATCTTATATGGCACCAGGATCAAAAAGATAACCTTGAAAATGGAATTAAGCTGGATTCACAACAAGATCTATTATTGGAAGTAGAGCTAGAACAAAATAAAGCTCTGAGTGATAAGGCGCAGGACAACCTAAGAGTCTACAATGAGAGGCTGACGGCTTTAAATGACGGAGACGTAAAAGATCGACTCGCCTATTGGAAAACACGCGCCGCGGTATCCGAACAAGCAAGTAATGATGCCAACCGCAGGTACCAGGAACGGATTGGAGATGTTGAGAGGATCCGTCATGAAATTGAAGAAATTCAACAGCGTATCACGAATAATTCTACTGAACTCGGTAATGTTGGAAATGAGCAGGATGAGTTACAGATAATGGGGCAAATGATTGCTCAGGAAATTGATAGTGCTCAATCTCAAATTGATCCGCTTGAGATCGAAGTCAACCAATTGGAGACGGAGCAAAACAATATTCTCGCAAAGGATACAGATGCGCGGCAGCGCTTTCGAACTGCAGAACACTATCACACCCAGGCAAAAATTAATCTGGCCAGAAGACAAGAAATTCTAGATTCTTTACGGAGACGGATTGAAGATGATTTCGGTTTGGTCTCATTCGATTATGTAGATTCTGTAACAGGTCCAAAACCATTGCCTATTGATGGCATGGTTGAAGAGCTACAATTTGTTAAGGAATTATTGCCAGACGCGGAAGATGCCATTCAACAACAAAGAGCACAATTAAAACGGTTGGGTCCAGTAAATTTGGAAGCCCAAAGTGAGTACAATGAGGTATCGGAGCGTTACAGGTTTATGACTGAACAGGTAACGGATTTGCATAAAGCAGAAAGGGATATTCAAGAGGTAATTATAGAGTTAGATGTGATAATGGAAAGGGAATTTCGGCGAACTTTTGATGCCGTTGCCCAAGAATTTAAATCGATCTTTACCCGCATATTTAATGGTGGCATGGCCCGGCTGGTGTTAACAGACCCAGGCAGCCTGGCAGATACTGGGATTGATATTGAGGCGAGGCTGCCTGGGCGGCGAGAACAAGGGCTCTCATTGTTATCTGGGGGAGAACGTAGTCTAACAGCTGTTGCTTTAGTCTTTGCACTATTAAGAATATCACCGACGCCATTCTGCATCTTGGACGAGGTCGATGCAATGTTGGATGAGGCAAATGTAGGCAGATTCCGTGAAGTGTTAACGGAGTTGAGCGGGAAGACACAATTTATAGTTATCACGCATAATCGAAATACGGTTCAGGCGGCAGGGGTTATTTATGGAGTGACCATGGGGCGTGATTCAGCCAGCCAGGTTATCAGTCTAAAGTTAGGTGAAGTTGGCGACGAGTATGGTGTTTGATCATGCTGCGCATAGTCAATATAATATAAAGAACCTGAAATCATTTACATTAGTATAAGTAGAACCAGTAACAATCAGTTCATCAAGAGCACTGAAGAAATGGTAAGAGTCATTGCTATCCAGACATGTAAGTGGGGGCAGATCCAGATATATATCGCCGTTGAATATGTATGACCAGTTACAAAAGCGCCCGCAGCACTCGTTGGAACATCAGTACCATCGGAAGAAGGATTATACAGAGGGGAATTATCAATTACACTCGCGCGATTAGTGATGGGGAGTCATTCTTTGGATCGTTAACAGCCCGGGATACAGGATATGCCTCCATTTGATTTGCGGGATAGGGGGCCAATAACTCATTGATGTTCGTGGGATTAACCTCACCGGGCTCAATCCATTGTGAATATGCCTCTTGAGGAACCATAACCGGCATTCGATTGTGTATCGGTGCGATTAGTGAATTGGGTTGGGTTGTGATGATTGTGCACGATTTTATCTTTGTGCCATTTGGAGCAGCCCAGGTATCCCATAAGCCAGCAAATGCAAAGACGTCACCAGAAGATAAGTGGATATAGTAAGGGATTTTTGATTTTTCCTCAGAGGATGACATCCATTCGTAAAACCCATCTGCAAGGATCAGGCAGCGTCTTTTTTTTAGTGCAGATCTGAAGGATGGCTTGTCACTAAGTGTTTCAGCGCGCGCATTGATCAAGCGATTGCCGATTGTGGAATCTTTTGCCCAGGAAGGAATTAGGCCCCATTGGAATAAGTCAAGGCAAAAATCGCTTATGTTAGGAATTACAGCAATAGGTTGGGATGGAGAAATATTGTAACGAGGGGTCATTTGTTGAGCGATAGTAACCCATGGGAACATATCTTCTAATTGAGCAGGATCGACTGTTAACGTAAACCTTCCGCACATATAGAGCTCCTTATATTAGTTTGTGTATTTTACATTGAAATTGACCAATTCCGCTGCTTTTGCTAGAATAAGTAATGTCAAAATCTACGATTGGAATACTAAAAGAAAATTCTCTCCATGCAGAGATAAAAAATTGGTATCGGCAAGCCAACGATATCCTTGAAGATAAATTAGAGGGGTATTTAATCGATATAGTACGGGGGGATATTTTGATCGAAATTCAAACTAGCCACTTTTATTCCCTGCGGGAAAAATTAACAAAATTATTACCCGATCATACCATTCGATTGGTGTATCCAATACCGGTATGTAAGTGGATATCAAGATATGATATTAACGGTAATTTATTGATAGGGCGCAGAAAATCTCCAAAGCAGAATCGGATTCATAGTATATTTGAGGAGCTGATATATCTTCCAACGCAGTTTATGCATCAAAATTTTTCGTTGGAGGTATTGCTGATTGAACAGGAAGATATCTGGATTAATGATGGCATGGGGAGCTGGCGCAGGAAGCATTGGAGCATTGCAGATCGTAAATTATGGGCTGTGTATGATCGGACAGTATTTTTTGAACCAAATGATTATCTCAGCCCTACTTCCTGATGACCTGCCTAATTTTTCACAAGTCAAGACATTGCCAATCGGATCGGTATCTCGCGAAGTTTGGCTAGAAAGATGTTGTATAGTTTACACAAGATGAACCAGATTGAGATTTGTGGGCATTAATAAAAGATTGCGATTGTATATACAATCGTTTGAATATACTTTAAAAAGAGGGATTGTGCGATTTCTCGCACAATCCCTTGGTAATTACATATTTTTTAGATTATGGGCCCATCAGTTCAACCTGGAGTGCATTTGCCTCTTCGGTCAAAGCGTCCAGGGTGGTCTGAATATCAGCACCTTGCATGATCTCATTGAAAGCCTGTTGCGCAAGATCGCGCACAGATTGATAGGAGATCAGCTGCGGTTCAAATGCACCGTACTGCAACAGGTCGATAGCCTGTCCATATTGAGCGTTGTTGGCAACGTAATCTCCCATGTAGTCCCAGGCTGATGCGCGGGTGGGGAAGTAGCCGCTTATCTGAGCCCATTGAGCTTGGATCTCGGGCGATGTATACCATTTGACAAAGATCCAGGCAGCCAATTGGGTTTCGGGTGTAGTAGCGGGGATCATCACATCGCCACCGTAGACATTGATGACCGGATCAGGAGTGGTGTGAGGAATAGCTGCGATGCCCCAAACATCAGGCTCGCGGCCGGCTTCTGTGGCTACCGTGGCTGTGTCAGCTGCATAGAATGGCATCCCCGAGCTTGAGCCGGTGGTGAAGATGGCGCGGCGATTGGCGAACTCAGGATTGGGATAGTCTTCGGTGAAGTAGGCGCAGCCTTCGTCGTACAACGCTTTCTGGAAGGTCATTGCGTCGATTGTTGCCTGACTGTTGTAGACATAACCAGTGCCATCTTCGGTCATTACATCACCGCCAAAGGCGAATGTCCAGGCAGCAAGCCCTGATGCGTCATCACGCAGGATATAACCACCTGTGCCATCGCCATTGGCGGCAGTTGCTGCACAAGCCATCTCGCGGAATTCCTCTGGGGTTGTTGGTGGTCCGGTGAAGCCCAATTCTTCTAACCAGGTCTGGTTGTAGTACATGATTTCGATCGAGCGGTTGGGCGGGAAGCCCAGGCGCATATTATCAAAGGCGGGGTGAACGGACTGGGTAAGGAACGCAGCGTAGAAATCAGCCTGTTCTTCAGCTGTCAGACCCCAGTATGTATCGTTCATGTAGGGGTCGATATCCGCTAAACCGCCGGCCAGAGCATAGAAAGCCTGGTCGTTCTGATAGCCAACCACCAATCCGGGCAGTTCACCGGTAGCGATACCGGCATTCATCTTGTCGCGGATATCATTGTAACCGCCCTGATTCTGAGCTTCAACAGTGATCCCACACTCATTGGTGGAGTTGAACTCGGCGATCATCGCAGCGAGGCCCTCTTCGCGAGAGCCACTGTGCTGATGCCACCAAACTACAGTTTGGCCGCGGGGATCGACACCAGCCAATGCGCCTTCGGTCGCCGGAGCGCAAGGTTCGGGTGTAGGAACTTCGGTCGGCACTTCAGTCGGCACCACCACCTCTTCGGTCACCACAACTTCTTCGGTAGGAACTATTTCTTCGGTAGGAACTACTTCAGCGGTGGGTTCTACAACGGGTTCTGTCTCCTTAGCGCAGGCGGCAGCTACTAGCACTAATAACATCAGTGCAGATAGTAATAAGATAAACTTCCGGGTTTTCATTTAGCTTCTCCTTCTAGAATTTTGTGTCTCAAATTTATATTTATTAGATATTCACGATCTCTGGTTCATGATCAATATTAGGCATCACCACCTTTCATATTGTTCCCAATAATCATCCTTTAAGTCCGGTAGTAGCAATCCCTTCTGTGAAGGATTTTTGAATGAACAGATACATAATTATAATCGGTAGTATGGTAATTACAGAACCAGCCATCTGAAGATGTACCTGGGCTCCAGCTTCTTCGAGGAAACTTAAAAGTCCATAAGATATGGGTCGCCAGTCTGGTTCAGTGGTTACCAGGATTGGCCAAGCTAATGAATTCCAGGAACCAATAAAGGTGAATAGAAGTACTGTCAAGAGCGGAGGCTTAGACAATGGTACCACAACCTGGAGAAGATAACGAAAATGGCCCGCGCCATCTATTTGGGCGGAATCCCAAAGCTCGCTAGGTAGTTGTTGGAAAAATTGGCGCAATAAGAAGATAGAGAAGGCGCTGGCCATAAATGGGATGGTAAGTGCTGGCCAATTATTGATCCACGGAATCGGTCCTACTCGCCCCAGCCAGGTTACAGTAATGAAATTGGGAATCCACACGACGGCTTCGGGAATCATTAGCGTGGTTAAAAGGATGGAAAAAACAATATTCTTGCCGGGAAATTTAATACTCGCAAAAGCGTACGCGGCCAGTGTGCAGAATATTAATTGGCCGGTGACAGTTATCACCGCGATAATTACAGAGTTAGCAAAATAGTCCGAGAAATTTGCTTCTTTCCAGGCTCGCTGGTAGTTTTCCAGTTGAGGAGAGGCAGGTAGTAAAGCTCTGCCCGTTGCCTCGGAAAGGTTCATAAGAGATGCACTAACCATCCAAAAGAAAGGAACAACTGCAATAAATACACCGATTAGCAGTATAGCGTATATGAAAATTCGCCCGAAATCTATGCGGTTTGGAATCTTGATATTTGGTGAAGTTACCTGGCTAGCCATAAAAGACCCTCTTCTCTGCAACTTTATTGTTGATTACTGTAAGGATAATGATTACACCAAGAAGAACAATTGAAAGGGCGGCAGCATAACCATATCTTGTATTTCGATTAAATTCAGTAAAAATCAATACTGTTGCAGTATCGGTTGTCCCAAGCGCTGCCCCAGTCCGTAGCACCCAGATATGATTGAAAGCTTTAAAGGTACCGATGATTGACAACAAGGTGAGGAAATAGGTTGTGGGTGACAATAAAGGCATGGTTATGTGTCGGAATTGTGCAATCCTGCCAGCTCCATCGATTGATGCAGCTTCATACAGTTCGCCAGGGATGCTTCCCAGACCAGCCAGGAAGATAACGGTGTCATAACCGACATAAGACCAAACGTTGTAGATGATGATAACAACAAGAGCCAAGCTGGGACCTACGGCCCATGTTGGAAGCTCAATATTACTCCCGGCAATCATCTGGAAGATGCCTTTTGGCTCACTCAACCAGAGTAGAGGATTACCTCCGAGGGATTGGATGAGGCTATTGATAGGCGCAGTCGGCCGACCGGAGAAGAATACACGGAAAATTGCCGCAGCAGCAACCGTAGGTGTAATATAGGGCAAGAAATATATCAACCTGAACACACCTTTTCCACGAATATTTTGAAATAATAAGGCGGCAAGCATCAGAGAGATGCCTAGCTGGATAGGAACAGTGCCAATGGAATAATAGACAGTAACAAGCAGGCCTTCCCACCAGTTCTTATCTCCTGCAGAGATCGCGAGAGGTAATTCGCCGATTAAAACCCATGCTCCAATCGCAGAAAATCACACCAGCCAATAATCTTAGTATCGTGCTTCGGTTAGTATCTCTCTGGCTGGCGCTTTTCCATACCAACCAGGAGAGAAAAAGTAATATAAAACCTGCGCTGATCATAATTATTTGTGTCCAGATATCTAAGGGCTCGCCAGATTCTTTGGCAGTAGAGTATGCTGCCTGTAGTTCTGTCCAGGTCAACCAACCCAGTAATCCCGCTATACCAAGATACATCGAGTGGTGATAGCGGAAAGATAATATTGGGTGTTTCGAGCACTTTTATAGATATATATACTACATAATACTGCGAGCACCACACCAACGAGCAGTGTAATAAGGGCAAGGTTGCGAGCCTGTCCTACGGCTGGGACATTCCAGGCTTCCCCCAGTAGCTGTATAAACAATTCCTGTGTTTTTTCAAGCCCTCTAACTTTGGTGCTTATGGCTAAAACTTCCGGGAGAAGAATGACTAAAAATCTGAAGAATGCAAAAATACCTAGCGCCGTAAGCATACCGGGCAAGAACCAGATCCAGGGGTGTTCATTGTGGACTTGGGATGTGCGATAAAACTTTTGAATATTGCGGATCACGAAATATAGCCAGAATTACTGCTAACCAAAACCCTAGCAAATAAGTTATATTATCTAAGGCTTTGACATAATTGCTTAAACCCGTGTAATCTCCAGGGTTTATCCGCCATTGAAACATACTGACGTATACAGCAAAGCCAATGGGAAAAATGCCAAAAACGCCAATAATGATGATGGCAGGTAAGATAAATAAATATCCTGTTATGCCTTCCCGTAGATCTATCCAGCGAATTTTTTTACCTGCCATTACTTTTGTGGGAATAGAGAGTGAACCAAGCTCGGCCAACTGAAACCTCCTTAAGGCTGACCAACTCTAATGAGCAATTGAAAATTGAATTGTTGCTTCCCAATTTCCTTGTATTATATAACAACTTTAATCGGATTCAACAAGTATAATCGTATTCTAAATGAGTTGTGATAAATATCCAGCAACTGGGTATAAAATGTCATTCCTTTGTTTTCACCGCTCGTTTTTTATACACCCGAATTGTTGGCGGTCGTATGCGTATAGAGAAACTGCTCGCTGCTTTACCTGATAATTACACACAAACTGATCGCGACCTGGTGTTGCGAGCTTATCGGGTCGCGGAGCAAGCTCACCGTGAACAAACCAGAGCTTCTGGTGAGCCGTATGTAAATCATTGCGTCGCAGTGGCGATGATCCTCGCGGAACTTCGGGTTCCACCTGAAGTGATCGTTGCTGGACTTCTTCATGATACCGTGGAGGACACAAGTGTTTCATTGAATGATATTCGCCTCGATTTTGGCGATGATGTGGCAAAACTTGTCGATGGAGTAACGAAATTAATTCATTTACCTCGAGTTTCTAGGGGAGACCAGCATCCCGAAGAAACAGGCTCTGGGTTGGGTGAGGTTGTATATGCTGGCGATCGCCGAGACGAGGAAGATGAAGACGAACGAGCGGACCAGTTGTTACGGAGCCGAAAATACGATCTTGTCTCTGAAACTCTCCGAAAAACCTTCATGGCTATGGGCGAGGATGTGCGAGTAGTGCTTGTAAAGCTTGCTGACCGTCTGCATAATATGCGTACCCTAGGTCACATGCCTGAGCAAAAGCGGAAGAGAATTGCCCAGCAAACCCTGGATATTTTTGCCCCATTGGCTAACCGTCTTGGCATATGGCAGATGAAGTGGGAGCTAGAGGACCTTGCATTCCGATATGTAAATCCGGAAAAATATAAAGAAATCGCAACCAACCTGGCCGAACGGAGAATGGATCGGGAACGAGAACTAAGTGATATTATCGATGATTTAGTCAATAAATTATCGCATTCCGGGATTCGTGCAGAAATTTCTGGGCGGCCAAAACACATATACTCGATTTTCCGTAAAATGGCAAGAAAAGGAGTAGCTTTTGACCAGGTTCACGATATCAGAGGGGTTCGAATTATTGTAGAAGATATCCCCGCTTGTTACAGCGCTTTAGGAGTAATCCATACCCATTGGAGACCCATTCCAGGTCAGTTTGATGATTATATCGCGGTACCTAAAGATAACTTCTACCAGTCACTCCATACTGCGGTTTTATACGATGATGGGAAACATCTCGAAGTACAGATCCGCACACCCGAAATGGATCAAAATGCTGAACTAGGTATCGCTGCACATTGGAGGTACAAGGAAGGCGCGCCCCGTGATGAGGCATTTGAAAAGAAAATCCTTTGGTTTCGAACCCTGATGGAGTGGAAACAAGATGTAGAAGATGCGGGTGAATTTGTTGACAGCTTGAAAACCGATGTATTTGAGGATCGGGTATACATCTTTACACCAAAAGGCGACATTTATGATCTTCCAGTCGGGTCTACGCCCATCGATTTTGCTTACCATGTACATACTGATATTGGCCATCGATGTAGGGGTGCAAAAGTTAATGGTAAGTTAGTACCCCTTGATTATATTCTCCATACTGGTGAGCAAGTAGAGATTCTCACCGCGAAACGCGGGGGGCCAAGTAGAGACTGGTTAAACCCAAATCTCGGATTGGTACGAACGCAGCGAGCAAGTGCCAAAATTCGTTACTGGTTCAAGAAACAAGCCCAGGAAAAGAATATCATGCAGGGCCGTGATCTGTTCGATAAGGAATTACGACGCCTTGGATTAAAGGATGTAAATTTAGCGCAGATTGCCCACCGCTTTGAATATAAAAGTTTAGATGATCTCCTGGTCGCAATTGGCTGTGGCGATATGCCTCTAGTCAGGATCGCTAACCATCTAATGCAAAGTGAAGAAGATGAGGACGGCTTATTATTTGGTTCGCGATTAATTACTGATACTGCCGGTCAAAGTGATGAAATAACTGTGGTTGGTTTGAAAGGTTTACTGACAACGATAGCCCGTTGTTGTAATCCTGTTCCGGGCGATGATATCATTGGGTATGTAACTCGGGGCAGGGGTGCAACTATCCACCGACAGGATTGCCCCAATATCCTTCGCTTAAGGGAAAAGGAGCGATTGGTCAAAGTAGCATGGGGGGAGCAGAAGAGAGTATATCCCGTAGCTGTAAGGGTGAAGGCATACGATCGGGATGGATTGGCTCGAGACGTATCTAATTTAGTCGCCAATGAAAACATAAATATGGGGCTTGTGCAAGCCGGCATCAACCATGAGGCAAAAATGAACATGGCGGTTTTGGATCTTGTCCTGGAGGTCAAAGATGTCGATCAGTTGACCAGAGTATTAACCAGGATAGAGGCATTACCCAATGTCATGGAAGCACATCGGATAAAGCCGGGATAATCTGAAGCTGACGCGAAAAATGCTTTGCGGATTCGTCCTTCTGAGGTAAAATCACTGCCGTCCGGCGCATGGAAAAACGTGATAATTACTTTTGACAATCTTGGAAAACATGGTCTAAATTAGGAGGAAGAAATGCCACGTATTCGATGCCATTATGTTGATTGTGTATTTATTGATGATGGTTATTGTGGTGCGGCAGCGGTGGAAGTTGATCCTGATATGGGATGCATGACATACTCGCGCGCAGACGATGCTGAAGTTGAGGATGAGTGGGAAGAAGAAGAGGACGAGTTAGAAGAGCTGGATGAATGGGAGGATATGGATGTTGATGATGAGGATGAGGATTTATGGGTTGATGAAGACGAGTTTTAGCATCTGCAGAGCCTCCATAGCGGAGGCTCTTTTTTTGGGGAGGGGGAGAGGAGAAATGCAGCAATGAGTTTTACGAAAAGTAAACTTACCGTGAACTTCTGTGTAGTATATGCGTGACGATTGATGCGCCGCTACCGCCAATGTTTTGCGCCATGCCATTGATCGCATTATCAATTTGTGTTGCACCACCCTCACCTCGCAATTGTTGGGTCACTTCTACTATCTGATAGACGCCTGTGGCGCCAACGGGATGACCTCGGGCTTTGAGACCACCCCGAGTAGTGATTGGGATCTTACCTGATGGTAAAATATCACCTTCAATTGCCAGCCTGGGTCCTTGACCTCTTTCTGCAAAACCGCATGCTTCCAAGGATAGCGCTGACATTATTGAAAATGCATCGTGGAGTTCGAACAGGTCAATATCATTGGGGGTAATCCCCGCTTGTTGGTAGGCTTTACGGGATGATATTTCCGCCGCAGATAACCATAGATGATCTTTACGGCTGTGCACGGAAACTGTATCAGTCGCTGATGCAGATCCAATCACGGTTACAATCGGGCGGGATTGCTGTTTTATCGAATCCGCCGGTACGAGTAATATTGCCGCAGCCCCATCGCCGATGGGGGATGCATCAAGTAGATTGATTGGAGCTGCGATCATACGAGCTTGATTATATTCTTTTTCGGTTACCGCAATATGTAATCGTGCAAAAGGATTTAGTAGGGCATTGGCATGCGCATTGATCGTAAATTGAGCGAAATCCGTATGCTTCCACCCATAAACATGCAGATACCGTTGCATCACAAGAGCATTGATCGCCACAAACGAAAGGCCTTGAGCAGCCTCGTAATCAGCGTCCGCGGCAGTTGCCAGCGCTTCGGTTGTTTCTACTGGTAGGCTTTCGGTCATTTTTTCGACACCAATCACAAGTGCGCTCTCAACCTCGCCTGAGCTGACCGCAATCAAGCCATTTCTGAAGGCTGCTGCTCCAGACCCACATGCCGCTTCTACCTTGACCGCCGCGACCCCTTGGAGGTCAATCCAATCCGCTATTAGGGCGCCAATATTTTCTTGCTTACTAAGCGCCCCAGAAAGCATATTACCGATAAAAATTGAGTGGACAGTTTCTCTGTTGGCATCAAACAGGGCGGCGAGAGATGCTTCCCCGGCTAATTCTTTCAGAGATCGATTCCAGTGTTCATCAACAACTGTCTGCCCAATACCAAGAATAGCAACTTTTCGCATAATGTAATCCTGCTTATTTGGTAATAGAAGTATCCCAGTGACACGCTGTCAGAAGCTATCAGCCGAACTAGTGTAAATTACTTACAGAGTTATTCCCTGGTAGAATATTGACACATGTGAAAAAAACGGAAAAATGAGAGAATTGATGATGGTCAAGAAATTAATAATGCGCATAGCCATTATAACTACACTTTCTATCATAACAATAATACAAACAAATTGTACCCTCAAAACACAAACCGACTTCGATCAAACTCGAGCCTTCCAAGATATTACACAGCAATTGTCCCTAGGTCCAAGAACAATCGGGAGTATAGCACATGAACAACTGATACCTTGGGCATCATCCGAGTTGAACAACGCAGGGTGGGAGGTGCAGCTGCAAACTTTTGAGTGGGCAGACAATGAATTAACCAATATTATCGCCACGAGAAATACTGGGCATCCATGGATAATTTTAGGAGCTCATTACGACTTACGTTTTCTTGCTGATCAGGAGGCTGACAACAATAGACAAAAGCTACCAGTCCCTGGCGCTAATGATGGTGCATCTGGGGTGGCAGTACTTCTGGAGATTGCCCGGGAATTGCCATCTGATCTCGATAAAAATATCTGGATCGTATTATTCGATGGGGAAGATAATGGAGAGATCCCAGGGTGGGAATGGATTCTTGGATCGAGAGTATTTGTAGCTAATCTGGAGGGTGATCCTGATGCCGTGGTTATTGTGGATATGATTGGAGATGCAGACCTGAATATTTACAAGGAAATGAATTCTGATACACAGCTTGTAGACCAAATATGGGGAATAGCTGAAGAACTGGGATATCCGCAATTTATACCTGAATATAAATATCAGATTTTCTTGATGACCACATCCCATTCGTGCAGGCAGGAATTTCAGCTGCTGATATAATCGATTTCGATTATCCATACTGGCATACTTCTCATGATACTGTAGATAAAATATCTCCTGACAGCCTTGATGTGGTTGGGGAAGTTTTGTTGGCCTGGCTTTTAAGGTGACCGAGGATAAAATAATTATTTGTTGGCAAACACTCAATCATTTCGTAACTATTACGAATTGTTCGATATAATTGAATTCAATAAGGAACCATATGGCTAAGAAAATCACCGAACCAACAAGGGTGCCAAAGGAAAGAGCACTATTAGTCGGAGTGGAAATCCGGGGAAAAGCAAATATTCTAAATCTTGAGGAGTCAATTGCTGAATTAGAGCTATTAGCAGAAACAGCAGGCTTGTCTGTCGTTGGGGAATCTACACAAAAGCTTGAAAAACCATATGTCCAAACATTTATCGGTCCGGGAAAGATTTCTGAGATCAAGGCCCTTGTTGACGAAATTGGTGCGAACCTAATAATATTTGACAACGAACTCAGCCCGCGTCATTTACGGGAACTTGAGGAAATATTTGGTTCAGAAGTAAGAATCCTCGACAGAACCGCATTAATCCTTGACATTTTTGCACTGCACGCGAATACCAACGAAGGGGCTCTCCAGGTTGAGTTGGCACAATATGAATATCGACTTCCTCGTTTGACACGATACTGGACACACCTTGCCAGACAAGCAGGCGGTGGAGGAGGTAGAACCGGCAGTGCCGGAGGTGTAGGGCTTCGAGGACCAGGCGAAACTCAACTGGAGGTAGACCGGAGAGACATTAGGAAAAGGATATCAAAGCTTAAGGAAGAGTTGGAAAAAGTTCGCAAGCACCGCCAACAGTATAGAGCCCGTAGAAAACGATCGGGAATCCCTGTAATCGCATTGGTAGGGTATACCAATGCGGGGAAATCCACCTTACTCAATTTACTGTCAAATTCAGATGTGTATGTTGCAGATGAATTGTTTGCTACTCTGGATCCAACAACGCGCCGGGTTGAACTGCCCGAAGGCAATTTCGTATTGATCACAGATACCGTTGGTTTTATACAAAAGCTTCCAACCCCACTGGTAGCAGCATTTCGAGCAACGTTAGAGGAAATCAAAGAAGCCGACCTATTACTGCATATTATTGATATAGCACACCCGCAAACCTGGGGACAGGCAAGGGCTGTATTAGAGACTCTTGTGAATATTGAGGCAGATAAAATTCCGGTACTTACAGTGCTCAATAAGATCGATAAATTATCTGACAGAAATCTCGCAAATCAAGCTCTATCTGATTTCCCAGGAGCGGTTGCCGTCTCTGCGCTCAATGCGGAAGGCATTGATGAATTATTACAGAAAATCAATGAATTTCTCTTTGAAAATTATGCTGAGATTGTAGTCAAACTCCCATATAAAGAGGGGGGATTAATCGCTCTGTTTCACGAAATCGGGGAGGTGGATCGCATTGAACATAGCGAATATGAGGTTGAAATCAAGGGCAAAATTCCCGGAAGAATACTAGCACAATTTCGTCCATTCCAAACGAATGTTAAGGATGTATATGATGCTGACCAGATTTAGCCGCTTGCTTGACCGATTATCAGAGTTTTTTGCGCGCCGGAAAGGGCTGCTTCCTCTCATAGGCGTCCTATTGATTCTTGTAAATTTCACAATCCAATTTATTCCCTGGTTTGGGTGGTTTTCTGAAAGCAATTTATTATTGCATCTCGGTTTAGTAATTTCATTTTTTGGTTTTTTACTAGCCTGGGCTTTATAAATCTAGAAGCTGGTCCTCAGAAGTCGCCTGGTGACCAGCTTCTAGATTCCATTATAAGGGTTGATCCTTTATATTTTTGGTCCCGCCTTTTTTATCTCGCTTATGAATTGAGAGCCATCTTCAAATTTCTTGAAATTATCCACAAATCTACCAGCGAGGCTGCGGTATCTTTTCATATACGCCTCATCACTTGTCCAGGATGAAGCGGGGTACAATACTGGTTCGGGAATTCCTGGACATTGTTTGGGGACAAGAAAACCAAAAACCGGGTCAGTATAGTATTCTACATCTCGTAATTGTCCATCCAAGACTGCATTTAATAGACCCCGGGTATATCGAATACTGATTCTCTTACCAACTCCATAAGGACCACCAACCCATCCAGTGTTTACCAACCAACAATTCACCTGGTATCTTAGTATTTTCTGTTTTAATATACTTGCGTAATAACCAGGCTTATGCACCATAAATGGGGCACCAAAACAGGCGCTGAATGTAATTTCCGGTTCCTCACCAAGACCAATTTCAGTTCCCCCTACCTTTGCGGTATACCCAGAAATAAAATGGTAAAGAGCTTGATCTGGGCTGAGGCGAGCAACGGGTGGCATTACACCAGATGCATCACAGGTCAGGAAAATTATATTCTGGGGATGACCGGCCATCTTATCTGGGACGGCATTATTTATGAAATCTAGTGGATAGGACGCTCGTGTGTTTTCTGTTCTGGTGTCGTCATTTAAATCGATTTGTCTGGTTACTGGGTCATAGATAACATTTTCTAGGATTGTGCCATAACGGCGGGTGCAAGCGTAGATTTCTGGTTCAGCCGCCTCTGACAATCCGATTACTTTTGCATAACAACCATCCTCAAAGTTAAAAATACCCTCATCGCTCCATCCATGTTCATCATCACCAACCAAACCCCGATTGGGATCGGCAGAGAGGGTAGTTTTACCAGTCCCCGATAAACCAAAGAAGAGAGCAGCATCCCCATTTTTACCAACATTTGCCGAACAGTGCATGGTCATAATGCCTTGCAAGGGCAGCAGATAATTCAGCAGGGTGAACACCGCCTTCTTGATTTCTCCGCCATAGCCAGTATTGCCAATAATGCACAACTTCTGAGCAAAATTGATAACAATAAATGTATTTGTTGGAGTGTTGTCAACCTGAGGAAATGATTGAAAGCTAGGAGCGCAAATCACTGTAAATTCCGGCGTATGGCGTCGATATTCTTCATGTGTTTTTGGCTTAATGAACATATTCCGAGCAAACATACTATGCCAGGCTAATTCGGTTATGATCCGAACGGGAAGCCGGTATTGAGGATCTGCGCCACCATAACAATCTTGAACAAATAAATCGCGCCCCTGTAAAAAGCCTTGAAGCCGACTGTACAATTCATCAAATTTATCGGTGCCATATGGTCGATTGTACTGCCCCCACCAAACACCTTCGTCTGTGGTTGATTCGCGGACAATAAATTTATCATTTGCAGCCCTGGCAGTGTGTTTTCCTGTGTTCACAGCGATGGGACCTTGAAGTACAATTTGAGCCTCTCCACGAAATATCACTTCTTCATACAAGGCTTCAGTAGGTAAATTCCAATAGACTTTTCGCAGGTTGAATAGGCCGATGTTCTCAAGTGCATAATCTCCTTTTACGGCCTCGGCCTGTAATTCGGCAGGAGTCTTTATATTTAATATGTTGTTCATAGCCAATCCCTGATTAATTTACGATCGCCAATATATATCTCATTCGATGATTGGGGATCAAGCACCCACTTTATTCTTTCTATCCCTTCTGTTATCTCTTTAACCGTACCCGCATAACTCAGGCGGAGATATCCTTCCATGCCAAATTCCTTTCCAGGTACGGTGACAACCAATGCTTTTTTCAATAACAAACGGGAGAGTTCAATGGAGTCTTTTGCAAGATTCGAAGGTATGTAAGCACGAAAATCTGGGAGAGCATAGAAAGTGCCCTGCGGGGGAATGAGCCGAACACCATTAAAAGAACGCAGCTCTTGGACAATGACATTTCGATTATTTTCAAACCCTAAACGTAAACTTTCGACTACACTTTGCATACCATTCAGCGCTCCCTCCGCTGCAGCCTGGAGGACAACAGATGCGCAAGAGGTCATCTGCCCCTGAACATTTCGCATAACTTCTACCAGTTTTCTATTGGCCACAGCCCATCCAATCCGAAAACCAGTCATCCCATAAAGTTTTGCTACACCGTTGACAGTAATTATCATGGTGTTTTCGATATCTTGGTTGCTGAACTTGTATGCCGGCTCCCACTTGATCCCATCAAATACCAACTTATGATAGATATCATCCATGATCAAGTAAATCTTCTTCTGTTCGCAATATTCAACAAGTTCAGCAATGAAATCGTTGGAAAAGACTGCCCCAGACGGGTTATTAGGGCTGTTTACAATGATCGCCCTTGTATAGGAGCTTGTGGCGCGCTCGATATCTGCCATTCGGGGATGGAAAGTACCATCCTCGGGGGTAACAATTACCGGTATCCCATAAACCATCTTAACCATTTCGGGATAACTGACCCAATATGGGGCTAAGATAATCACCTCATCCTGTGGGTTAAGGATGCAATATAGGATATTGAAAAGAGATTGTTTCGCACCTGATGATATTATGACATTTTCTGGTGCCACCACACGATTGTAATTATCTTCAGTGTAGCGAATGATTGCTTTCTTGAGGGATGGTATCCCATCTGGGGGTGTATATTTTATATCCCCCCCGCTTAGTTTTGCGGCCGAACTTAATATTGCCGTAATAGGAGTTTTATTTTTGGGTTCACCAATGCTCATATTGATAACTGGCTCACCGCGCTCACGAAGAATTCTTGCTTCTTCGTTAAGTGCGAAGGTCGGCGACTCGGGGATTGCTTTCGCTAAACGACTGATGCTCATAAGCGGATCTATCTCCTAAGTAATAATAAACTTGAAATAGGATCTTACCGTAATTGAATGAAAAATGCCGTCACTTATTTATTGATGACGGGTAGTCAAAGTGTATAACATATGTGATAAGTCGTCAATGTGACTTTAATCGGGAGCTAAACTAATATTATTAACCCGGGGACAATGCTATGGATAACATAAAATCAAGAATATTGCTAAAGAATAATGTACTACCATTCGTTATCATAATGATATCTAGCTAGCAAATTCCAATAATATCTCGTTAAGTTTAACAACTTGCCCAATAGTAACATGAACGACACTAATAATGCCGGAACAATTCGAGCGAATTGAGTTATTCATTTTCATCGCCTCTAATTTCAGTAGCTCTTCACCAACGGTAACTTCAGTTCCAGCTCTGGCATAAACTGATGTTATCACACCAGGAATTGGAGCTCGAACGGATTTTGACCGAAGAGGAGTTGGATCCTTGAGATTTGATAGTTTTGATTTTAAAGAAAGGGAAGCATCACCAGTGATTGTTGTTATTGGTTGTTGCGCTCCAAGGGAGTTCTCAATGATATCCTTTTTTAGATGGTTGGTAGGGTAAGCATAGTCAAGCTCAGGCCAAACCTTAAATACATCACCTTCGACCTCGACTAGTATTGGTCTATCTTTCGTGTTACCTATTTGGACATTGAATATTCTATTCTCAATTTTTACTTTTAAATTTATCGTGGTCGACCATGCCTCCTCAAGATATCTGATCGCATCACGGCCTGCCAGGCACTTACAAAAGCTGTAGCAGGCAGCGGAAAGGTATGAGAGGTTATTTCATCATCAATTGCGGTGGCAACTACAGCAGCCGCCACGGCTATTTTCTTACGCAGTTCAATATCGGGCTTAGATGGATGAAACAGGAATCCAGTATTAATGCATTTCTCATAAATCATCTTTCCGAATACTAACACTAAAACACAAAGTAAAAGATTGGCGAGTAAGACTAACCCGAAACCAATTAACAAGATCAGAAGAATAACCAGAAAATTGTCAGACATATATTCTCACTTATACAGGAATATTCCCATGCTTACGGGGAGGGGCTGACGTAAATTTATCTCTCAAGGCGGCCAATGACGAGATAATTTTTAGCCTGGTTTCCTTTGGTTCAATAATATCATCTATGTAACCGGCTCTGGCAGCATAATATGGGCTGCTAAATTTTTCCCGATACTCAGCGACCAACACCATTCGCTCAGCAAGGGGATCAAGGGCAGATGCTATTTGCTTTTTGAATAAAATATTCACAGCACCCTCTGCACCCATTACTGCAATCTCCGCGCTGGGCCACGAATAGGTCACATCAGTCCCGAGATATTTACTGCTCATTACAATATACGCACCGCCATAAGCCTTTCGAGTGATCACAGTAATTTTTGGTACTGTCGCCTCAGAGAAAGCATAGAGTAGTTTCGCACCGTGACGGATAGTACCGCGATATTCCTGATCAATTCCCGGAAGGTAACCCGGTGAATCAACGAAAGTTACAATAGGTATATTAAAACAATCGCACATCCTTACAAAGCGAGCCATTTTATCAGAAGCATCGATGTCAATGACCCCGGCCATAATGCTAGGTTCTTGGGCAACAATGCCAATGCTATGTCCACCTATCCTGGCCAGACCGATGATCGCGTTGCGCGCCCATAACGGTTGCAGTTCTAAGAATGTTCCCTTATCAACAACCCTTTCAATCACAGAATGCATTTGGTATGGCGATGTCGGATCTGAAGGAATAATGCTGTTTAATTCCTCATCCATCCGCAATGGATCATCCATAGGAGATATATATCGAGGATTTTCAACATTATTGGAGGGAAAATACCCCAAAACGCATCTGGCCAGATTTATTGTATCTCTTTCAGAGGGAGCGGTTAAGTGGGCTAAACCACTCATGGTCATATGAACTTCAGCTCCGCCTAGACTTTCGGCATCAATAATCTCACCAGTAACTACTTTTATAACATCGGGACCGGTTAAGAACATAAATGACTGTTTTTCAATCATGATAATGATGTCTGTTAAAGCCGGGGAATAAGCTGCACCTCCTGCGCATGGTCCAAGCATAATGCTTATCTGGGGTATAACACCAGAATAGAGTGCATTACGGCGAAAAATTTCTGCATACCCACCCAGGCTTTTCACGCCCTCCTGTATTCGAGCACCTCCGGAATCAATTAGACCTATTATAGGTACGCCATTCCGAAGTGCAAGATCCATCACCCTGCAGATTTTCTTGCTTTGCATCTCACTGAGCGTACCACCAAAAACTGTAAAATCCTGGGCGTAAACATAAACTGTACGTCCATCTATTTGCCCGTATCCCGTAACCACTCCATCACCCAAGAATTTTTCTGAGGTAATTCCCATTTCATCGGGTTGTTGCACGATAAATGGCTCTAATTCATTGAAAGTATATGGGTCTAATAATATATCTAGGCGTTCCCGTGCAGTCAATTTTCCTTTCGCATGTTGAATTGCAATACGCTCAGAGCCACCACCAAGTCGTGCCTCTTCTCTTATTGCGCGTAATTTCACTAGCTGTGGATCTTCAGCAACCATGGAAACCTCGTTTCATAAATATCATTGTTGGAGCAGATATTATTCTCACTGGTAACGATCTATACTATATTCACAAGCAGGGTAGGGAAGGAATATCCAAGAGAAGTCTTTTATCTTCCATTCGCATAAACTAAAAATAATTTGGCGTAGAGACCTAAGCTAAATATCATAACAAGTAGTAAACCCAATAATAATCTAAATTAACCGGAGGGAGGTATTGACATACTATCAAGATTTGATAAAATACTAATGCTTTCGATAAGTATTATTATCACTAACTTGATGGAGAATCTAATGCCTGCGACAATTTCAACCATTCAACAATCAGCAGCGGCTTATCTACAAAGCGTCCAATCGGCCCGTCGGTTGAACACATATAAATCTTATAAAAACGCAATCAATCGATTTCTCAATCTACTCCCGCAGCATAATGTCCAACTAAACGTTCATCCCTCAGAGTTGCCTGATGAATCTATCGCCTGGTTAATTGTGGCATTAAAGGATTATTCGATTGCAACCGAACGGATGTATTTAACTGCAATATCAGGATATTTTGAATTCTTATTTGCCGAACAGTTAGCATTACCCAATCTACCCCGGATTAAAAGCATTATCTCCCGCCGGGCGCGCAAACCAATGCAGCGATTGCCACAATTCCCCAAGGAAAATATTGAATTATTATTAAATTATGCTATAAATAATGCATTACCTCTAAACACTCGCACATCTTCCAGCACAATTATTTTGCGCCAGCTAAGGGATAGTGCATTTTTACTTGTTCTGGCCGACACTGGTCTGAGAGTTCACGAAGCATGCAATCTTGATCGGGGTAGCATTGATTGGGATGAAGCCAAGGCAATTGTAGAAATCAAGGGTGGCCGGGAATCGGTCGTTCGTTTTTCTGAGCGTTCTTTAGCTTCCCTACGAGCTTATATCTCGGCAAGATCGTCACTGGATGGTGCAAGTGGAAAGCCATTATCCTCTTTACCCTTATTTGCTAGGCACGATCGCGGAGCAGGCAAAAAGATCAAACGAATTACTCCAACCACGGGGAGGAATATTGTAAATCATTATGTAAAGGAAATTATTGGCCCCGAAGCGATAGGCACAATTACCCCCCACTCGTTTCGGCATTACTTCGTTACCGTTGTACTTAAAGCAACCGGTAATTTAAAGATGGCTCAAGAGCTGGCACGCCACAGAAATATTGCGGTAACACAACGGTATGCACATCTATCAGATGATGAATTGGATAAAGGATATCACAATATTTTTAACCAAGAAGGGAAACATGACGAATAATGTGTTTCAAAAAATCTGACGGAAAGTACCGTTTACTCAAAGATTTTTCGTATGTAATATGATGGTTTACCGCGGGCTTCGTAGTAAACCCGGATTAACATTTCCCCCAATAAACCCATCATGAGCAATTGCACAGCAACAACAATCAATAAAACTGCTAATAATAGCAGCGGACGATCACCGATAATGTAATTATGAAATGCTTCCCAACCTCCGGTTAACCCAGCAGTAATTTTCCCAATTGCCAACCACCCCCCGATAAGAGTTCCAGTGGCTCCGCTGATAAGCGCGACTGATCCAAATAATCTCATTGGGCTGGGAAAAAATGTCAATAAAAATATTACTGTGATAAGATCCAATATAACCCGTGGGGTACGCGTAATGGCACCATATTTGGATTTACCCGCTAATCGTTTACGGTCAACAACGGGAACCTCAGCAACCTTCGCGCCGATAGCACTGGCAAGCTCTGGAAGAAAACGATGTAATTGACCATATAAGTGCATGGACTTAGCCAGGTCGCTCCGCATACACTTTAGCGAGCAGCCGCGATCATGCACTACTATTTTTGTGCTTCTACTAATAATCAAATTAGCGCTTCTTGATAATAATCTTCGGACAAACGATTCTTTACGATTTGTCCGCCACCCTGTGACAAAATCGTAATCACTTATATTAATTTTGTCCAATAACTTCGGGATATCTCCCGGGTTATTTTGGCCATCAGCATCAAGTGTAACGATACATTCACCCGATGCATAATCAAACCCAGCCGAGAATGCTGATGTTTGACCAAAATTTCTTCGAAATTGGATTACTTTTACACGGGTGTCATTATGATGAATACTTCTGAGTACTTCCAGGCTGTCATCAGTGCTGCCATCATCCACAAAAATAATCTCATAATTGGGAGCATGCAGGTTTAGTACCTGGGTTAACTCCTGATAAACAATTTGCAAATTGCCCTCTTCGTTAAAAACAGGAATAACTACCGAGATCATCTTGGAGTACGGGGTCATATCATCCTAACCTAATCCAGCCTAGAAATATTTATAGTGTATTATATGCGCTTGAACCTACTTTTACCAGTCGTGAAACCAGGAGACTATGTCAGCTCAAGAAAATGCCGTCATCCGGATTGTACAGGAATGCATTTGATTCCACGGTAAGAAGTGAGCAAGAAGATAGTGATCCCTCATTAACCAATTTTGGAACGGTCTCAATTGTTGTTTCATATCAGATGGTATAATTTTTATGTCCCCCATAAAGTCTCTTCACACCTGGAGCCCCCATGGAAATAACTGAGACTCAAGTAAACCAATGCGTTATCGTTGCTGTAAAAGGGCGCATCGATAGTTATACCGCCCCCCAATTTTTAGAAGCATTGAGATCAATTACTATTCGGGATATTTATACAATCATATTAGATCTATATGATGTTGTATATATATCCAGTGCTGGTCTTAGAGTCTTAATTGATATTCTAAAAACTTGCAAGAAATCAGACAAAGGTGAACTAATATTAGTGAATGTTCCTCAAAGGGTTAGAGAAACCCTGGAACTCGCAGGTTTCGCCCCTCTCTTTAGATTTTTCCCTAATGTTCAATCCGCCCTTGAAAATTTCTAACTTTAATATCATCGGAGCCTGGGAAAAGATAATTCGCATGGGCGAGTTATCGCCAGCCCACACGTCGATCAACTTAATATATCAAGATATTGTTGCCATTACGGAGGAAATATTTTCGTGCCACGCGCTCCTATGGCTCAATAATGATGAATTTATAACTCCACACCCCGGACTATCTAATAGATTTAACTTGGAGAATCCGGTGGAGTGTACTCCCCTGATGCATAATTCAATAGTGAAGCAAAGAATGATTTCTAAGGTCGAATCGGATACAGACGGGATATCAATACTCTATTCGCTATCAGCGCCGATATATTTTCACCAAAACCTTTGTGGTGTATTAACTATTGAACGGGTAGATAATATATTTAACCGCAGTGACAGGAAATTATTCAGTGGTCTGATAATGCAGACAGGTATTACATTGGCCGCTGTACGACAGCGTATCATAGACCTTTGGAGTATAGAATTACTTGAGCTTGTTAGAAATGTTAGCCAACATATCACCGACATTTTCAATATCAACGAACTTTCTAAACAAGTAACTCAACTTATCTGTGACAAGTTCCACTATTATTATGTAGCCGTTTTTACTGCAGAGCTTGATAAACAGATTCTACAATTTCGGTACAACGCAGGTAGTGATTTATTAGAAGGCAAACTGGGAAAAATTCCAAATCTCCTAGCACCAGGTATTCGGTTTGGAGAGGGCATCATTGGTCAGGTAGCTCTCTCGGGCTGTGAAATACTCGAAAATAATGTGGCTGTTAGCCAGCATTACCGTTATATCGATGGACTTCCCGAAACAAGAGCGGAATTCGCGTTACCTCTACTCATCAACAGAAAAATAGTCGGTGTGCTTGATATTCAATCTGATAAGGAGAATGCATTTTCAGACATTGATTCATTAGTTCTGCGTGCATTGGCTGATCACATCGCAATTGCGATCAGTAACGCGCAATTGTATTCGGATGTCAATCAACGGGCGGATCACTTATCGATCGTCGCAGATATTAGTAAGGCTATATCTTCGATATTAGATTTCGATCACCTTCTTAATAATATTGTATCCCTCATTCACATTCGTTTTTCAATACCAAGAGTAAACCTCTTCACCGTTCACACAGGTAGAAGGAAGATATTTTTCAGGGCAAGTGCCGGACAATCATTTACAACAGAAGAGTTAATTCCAGGCATATTTTCGTATGATTTAGATTCGTCACAAGGTTTAGTACCTTGGGCGGTTCAAAATCAACAAAGTATTACGATCAATGATGTGTCCAGCGATTCTCGTTTTTCTATATCGCCCGCATCCCCAGATAGCATTTTGTCTCAGATGGCGATTCCTCTTGTTTATGGAGACCAGATCTTAGGAGTTATAGATCTACAAAGCCCATTAATAAATGCATTTAGACCAAATGAGGTATACATTTTAGAAGCGCTTGCAGATTACCTTTCAGTTGCGCTGCGAAATGCTAACCTTTACAGCAGTGAACAATGGCGTCGTCAGGTCTCTGAAAGCATAAGAGAAGTCGCGGGGCTCTTGTCTGCCAATATGGATATATATCACATCTTGGTGCGGATACTTCAAGAGCTACACAAAAGCCTTCCCTGTGAAGCATCGGCTATATGGCTAGTTGAATCTAGTGAAGATAAATCGGACAGAGAGGAATTTGCCTCACCGCTTCGATTAGCTGCCATCTTTCCGGATAATGAGACTCTACAAGAACTATTACTTACTGACTACATCCCAGGAGCACAAAGTCCGTGGATGCTCGAGGCAATAAACTCTCCGACCCCGTTGATCCGATTGCCTAAATCTCCCTATGAACCTTTGGGAGCATTCTTAAACTTTCCGCCTGAATATTCTGCAATTGCAGCCCCATTGCGGGCAAATAATCTTACCCTTGGGCTCATAGTGTTAATTCATAGCAACCAGGGTCGATATGGTAGCGAGTTCCCAAGCAATGACCGCTACTTTTGCTAGCTATTCAGCTGTAGCAATAAATAATACTAGATTATATGAGGCAGCTCATGATCAAGCCTGGGTAGCAACTGTTTTACTCCAAGTAGCAGAAGCGACCCAATCAATCACTTCTATGGCGGAGCTACTAGAGACAGTTGTTAGGATCATACCGCGACTGATCGGGTTAAAATCTTGCGTTTTATTTACCTGGGACGAAATTACTGAAACGTTTTTACCAGCATCCGCATATGGTCTGAACACTAATCAGCTCGACGAATACAACACCTGGCATATCGCGCCAGGTGAAGTAAAAGCCTTTGATCATATCCTTGATGATAAATACCCTGTAATCATTGATCGCTCAATTATTCCCCAAGAGACTGCTGTTTTAAAATTCAACTCGCTGGATATTGAAAATGAGTTATGGGGTTTATTTCCGATGGTGGCTCAAAATACTGTAAGGGGAGCCATTATGATTAATTTTATATCTCCGGAAGGTAACTTCCCAAATTCACAAGAGCTATTTGAGGAGAAATTTGTAATAATCCAAGGGATCGCCAATCAAACAGCCGTCGCTTTAGAAAACATTATGTTGTTACAATCCCAAGAGGAAGAGGCTTACACATCAGTTGCTCTTCTTCAAGTTGCCCAGGCTATCGTGAGCATAAATAACTTAGATGAAATAATTGGGACAATAGTTCGGATTACGCCCATACTTGTAGGTGTAAAGAGGTGTGTGGTGTATCTATACGATGCAGACAACCAAGAATTTCGCAGATCTCAATCTTACGGCATCTCAAAGCAAGAGCTGATCGAATTGCCCTCAAAGTATGACTTTAATGAATTCCGCCTTCCTCCACTCAATACAGTCAACCGGAAACCCAATTTATAGATTTTTACCAGAAGGAGATGAAGCACCTACCAAGTGGGACAAGTATTCACCCCTGGATTATAAAATTGCCCCTTTTCACTCTGATATAGGTAATACAGAAACACCCACATTAGATTTCGAATACTTGAAGTATAAAGGACGGCTTCTCTTGGGGCTCCCCCTCGCTTATAAAGGAAATGTCCTTGGTATTATGATTATTGAAGAAGCAGAAAATCCCAAAGGAGCACCATCCTATCACATTCGATTGCGCCGCCTGGAAATCATTACCGGTATTACCCAGCAAGCAGCGCTGGCAATCCATAATGATCTGTTACAACGTGAGGTTGTTCTAAGAGAAAGATTAGAACGTGAAATGCAGCTGGCTCGGGAGATCCAAACAACCTTCCTCCCGGAAAACATCCTACCTATTCCAGGATGGGATTTGGATATAAGATGGCGACCCGCCCGTCAAGTCGGTGGGGATTTTTACGATTTAATCCATTTTGATGACGGGCGGATTGGTTTAATCATGGCTGATGTCGCTGACAAGGGAATGCCGGCTGCATTATTTATGATCCTGGTTAGAACGCTTATTCGCGCTGCAGCAAAAGATAAGCAATCTCCGGCGGAAATATTAATGCAGGTCAATGACCTTTTGGTCCCCGATTCGAAGCACGGGATGTTTGTGACTGTATTAATAGTAGTATTTTCGCCAAAAGATGGAACCATCACTTTCGCAAATGCTGGCCATAATCCCCCAATAGTCCACCGTACGAATAATACTCTTCAAGAAATGCTCCCCACTGGAATGGCTCTGGGTATTCTTGAAAATATCATAATCGGTGAACAAAGCATAACTATCATGCCAGATGAAAAAATACTCATCTACACAGATGGGGTCACTGAAGCATTTTCAGCTGAGGATGAAATGTTTGGTGTCGAACGTTTACGTACAACTATATTAACCAGCAACGATCAATCCGCCAGTGCTTTATTAGACACTATCGAACATGCATTAGGTAGGTTTTTAGGCGCAGCGCCAAAATCTGACGATCTAACGCTCGCCGCGTTGATCCGAAAATAATCCCCTTGGCATACTGATCAAATATTTATGTCAAGGGGATAGTTTTTATGGTGTTGTATTGTTATAGAACCAGTTATACGCATAATAGCCTGATGTTGGGCTATATAACCGTATAGCTATCCGATAAGAACCTTCCAATTGATCCGGAACATCATAAGTAGCAGTAAAAGATCCTCCTGCTCCCGTGGCCTGGGTTCCTACTGTAATTCCTCCAATTCCGTAGCTGCCATATGGTCCCATGGTAACAGCAAATGTATCAGCCACAGGGAAATTATAGGCATGGATTGTTACAGATTGATCTCTTATCACGCTGTCTATGAAGAAATACGGGAATCCGGTATAGCTAGGTGTAGTCGGTTGAGGCGTGGGTGTAACTGTACCCCCCGTGGTATTATTATAGAACCAATTATATGCATAGTATCCCGAGGTTGGACTTTGAAGGCGCATGGCTATACGATATTGTCCTGATAATGTAGATGGAATACTATAGGAGGCGGTAAACGAACCCCCGGAACCTGTATCCGTAAAGCCAACCACAACCCCTCCAATACCATAGCTGCCATAATATCCCATGGTCACGCGGAAGGTATCGTTTGCTGGAAAATTATGAGCCTGTATCGTTACTGTCTGATCTTCTACCACTGCAGAGATGTAAAAGTATGGATACCCATAGTACAATGCAAGAGCAGGCGAGGTAAACGACAATAAAATCACCAAACTGATTGCTACCCGTAACGAATTCTTCATAACCGTATCCTCCTTCCTTATATAGCCATCTTGACCATTTTTGTCTCCTTAAGTATACCATGAGAAAAACAATTTTAGCCAGTCTGCTCATTGTGCTGATTGCTGTTATGAGTAGATATATCCACTCCCGACATTCAGGAAGAAATACATTTCGAGACTGGCAATACTCTGATGTTCGCGTTATTGACCCGATTGATGCGGGATATTCAGGGCCTGAAATTGTTGCTGTATTAACCCATTATGATTTTGATACCCTGAAAATAAGAATAGATTTCCTTGAGCTCTTTCTAGAGCATAATTTTGATTTGTTTATATATATAGATAGTATACCTGGAGGAAATGAGATTGCAGGAAATCGTGGATTTCGATGGGATTACTTAATAAAGTATACGAATACTGGAATGACGAGTGTTGTTTCCGAGCAAAATATTGAAATCAATAGCGCAAAACTTCGTACATCGAAAGATTTAATTGGAAATAACCTCCAATTAACCTTCGGCTTGACCAACAATACTATCGACGCTAACGCAACCGTACTTCTGCTACTTAGCACTTCCCCAGGATCAATGCAAATTATCGATCAGATTGGGCCATTTCTATTAGGAGGACCACCTCCCCCTCCCATTGAGGTTGCATTTCTATTTTGGAATGTAATGGATGGTTCGACCCCGGCGACGATGTTACGAGGCTGGGCTGGCGCGCACACAGGTCCACAGAGCAGCAGACATGGTCTTTCTTACCTGTTAAAAGCTGTTGATGAGTGGAATATTCCTATCAATATTTGTAATTTTTATGATCGCGAAATCGTATTTGCATTGAAATATTTACAAGTTTGGCCAATGATTAATGAACTAGAAAATGAAGGATTATTGAATCCTAGTTATTCCTGCAATAAGGATAGATATGCTGAATATCAGGCTGAGTTGATAACCTCAAATCAAACATTGGGTGATCCTTCGAAATTAGTTTCACAGTTAGTCGGTCAGTATTTTTCTGAAATCAAATCTCAACAGCTTATTGGTGGTAATTTTTCTATATCAATCTTGGGGTCTCCTGACACAATTCATGCATTATTCTCCTACATCACTTCCCATCCCTGGATTCGTATAGAAAGCCACCTAGAAGGTCAAAAATCGTTATCAGTAACATATCCATCTCCCATCCGTTCTGAAGTGAAACAAAGCAACATCCCATTTACAATCACCGGAGCGCAAATCCCATCAGGATTAACCAATTTTGAGATCCAATTATCGATAAATAAGGAACTTATCAATCTTCCCAATAATAGAATCGGTATTTGGGCTGAGCAGATATACAAAGATATTCTAGAGTCTGAGCAAGCGAACATAATTATTGCACAAGGCAGTTATCTGAGTCAGCTTGGCCATTTTATTGAGGCGGCTTATTGGGCTGAACACCCAAGTGAAATAAACTCTTGCCTTCCGGACATTGATTGGGATGGGCAATCCGAATGCATCCTGGCGTCCACCGAAACCTTCATGACTTTTGAATTAGATGGTGGATATCTGGCTTTCGCATTCCATATCAATGGAAATGGTGTCCACCAAATTATTGGTCCAACCACTCAATTTGGGATTCTTCGAAGCGACCCGTCTACTTTAATCATCGAGCGGGGCATTGCTGGCGATCCAGGTCAAATCCTTGGTGCCTTCGCGGATCCCCTATCTTCCCTAAAGCAATATCAAGGTTTATCAGATAGTCCTTCTCAGATAGAACTTATTAGCCGAGACGGAAACATCCATAAGTCATTTTCAATTCAAGATGGGGTAATACATACTGTCGTAAGTAATAATGGACAAGCAACCGTTTACAGACTACCAATCGTGCTTGATCCATGGCTTTTGTACACGCATATCGCGACTAGCGCATATCGAGATCTGTTATTGGGAAATCAATGGATATGGAGGGCGGGAGACAATGTCTCGTTTGGCATAAGCTCCAATACCCATTATGAACATGATACTTTTAATGCCACATATTATGCACTCTTATACCCAGAAGACCCAAATTTTGATTATACCCCCGGACACCTATTACCGATTCCTATGGCATTGGTTGAATTTCAAGCCCAACCTATCGTCATAGTTGACCTGATTATCGATCCTTGATATGGATTTTGGCCTCCCTGTTTTTACAACCCTTAACTTATGGATTTTGGCCTCCCTGTTTTTACAACCCTTAACTTGACGATGTTTGTAATGTATAGTAAACTACCGGTCGCAAGGTCCCGTGGTGTAGCGGCCGAACATGCGGCCCTGTCAAGGCCGAGAGCGCGGGTCCGAATCCCGTCGGGACCGCTCATAAAACATACAGCTGCTTCTTGTGAAGCAGCTGTATGTTTTATGTACCATCACACATTTTTTAGTTCAGCAATATATGGCAGGGTTCTAAAGCGATCAGCATAATCTAATCCATAGCCGACCACCCATGCATCAGGAATATCAAAACCAAGGTAATCCAACGGCACATCCAGCATATCTTTATGCTTCCGAAGTAATACGCAAGTTCGTAGGGACGCAGGATTGTGCCATTGGAGTACCTGGTATAAATATTTTAATGTTTTTCCACTATCGGCGATATCCTCAACGATAATCGCATGCTGTCCATCTATTGGTTCCCGTAAATCCATTATCAACCGTACTGCACCAGTGGTTGTAGTTTTACCATAGCTCGATACGGCCATAAAATCTACAACATGAGGCACAGTCAGTTCTCGGCATAAATCAGCTAAAAATATAAAAGCACCCTTGAGAATGCCAATCATGTAAATGCGCTCTACATCTCGGTAATCGTAGGAGATTTTATCTGCTAAAACCTTCACTCTGGCGCGGATATCATCCGTTGTTACGAGTATTCTCTGTAAATCAGTATGGATATTGCTCATAATTCTCTCTCCTTAATTTCAAGGTATCTCTATTATAATCACTCTATGAGTAATAGCTCCCCCAATTCCCCATATTTATGGTGAAAATATGACCAAACGGCACCTGGTAACCATTGTAATATTAGTTCTTCTAAGCATAACTATACAATCCTGCAATAGTATTAAAGCTAACCAGAATGGCGGTCCAATTGTATTTACGTCAAACCGTGAAGACAATTGGGATATCTATCTTGTCAACAGTGATGGTAGCGACCTGAGAAGGATCACTGAACACCCTTCTATTGACACAAATCCATCTTTTTCGCCTGATGCCACACAAATCGCTTTTCAATCTGACCGTGATGGAAATAGCGAGATATATATTATGAATATTGATGGGTCTGACGTTAAGCGATTGACCAACGATCCATCAGAAGATATGATGCCCGCCTGGTCGCCCGATGGTTCAAGGATTGCTTTTCAATCTGACCGGGAGGGTAATTTTGATATTTTTGTGATGGATGTTGATGGTAGTGACACAACCAGGATCACAGATCACCCCAATGACGATTATCTCCCAGCCTGGGCTCCTGATAGTGACAAGGTAGCCTTTCAATCTCAACGATCAGGGAATTGGAAAATATTCATCATCGATGACGATGGAGGTAATCTTCTCCCAGTCACTGAAGGACCCTATTATGCTCAGGCACCATCTTGGTCCCCTGATGGTAAAAAGATAGCATTCCAGTATGCCGGTGATGGGAACTTTGAAATCTATACAGTTAATATTGACGGCTCCGGGATAACTCGTCTGACTAACACTGAAGAAGGCGAAGGTACACCATCGTGGTCAGCCGATAGTAATCTAATTGTCTTTACCAGCTCACGAAGCGGAAACTGGGATCTTTATCGTATGGACAGCGACGGAACCAATGTTAAGCGGTTAACCGATGATCCAGCATCAGATGGAAAACCTTGTTGGGCACCATGAGTTGAGTAGTTTATAGAACAGATTTATTAATCAAGAGGTAGCCCAACATGGATATAAAAACAATCCTTAATACGATTAAGTCGATTGGAGTTAACGCTGGAAGAGATGCCATTCAATATTCGCTGTCTCGAGACATTTGCGATAGTTTTTCACCAGGTTATATCAATAAAAGCAAATTTCAGACACCCGGTGGTGTGTTAGATCGACAAGTAATGCAAGATGGGGCGGTTATTCATTACCACAACGCCAAACTGACAGTGAAATTTCTCAACGACACTATGGTGCGCGTATCTTGGGAACCAGGCAAGTTACCCATACCATATTCCATCGTGCCCCGAGAGTGGGAGAAAATAAATCTAAATTATAAGCAAACCGATAATGAGGTAATTCTTTCGAGTAAGTCACTACGCCTGATCATCGGGTGTGATGGTGGAATTCAATTTATCTCATCAGATGGCAACAATCTCAGGAAAGATTTTCCTCCTCAGATCGCTGGGAAGTCGTGGCGCCTTACCACAGGCCTCAGAGAAGATGAGCACCTATTTGGGCTAGGCGAGCGAGCAGCGCCTTTTAATTTAATCGGAAGAAGCTACCGCTGCTGGAATGCCGATCCTGGAGGCAGTTATACTTCTGGTGATGATCCACTCTACATCTGCACCCCTGTACTGCTGGCTCTCGGATCAACGGGTCCTTACTTGATATACTTCGAAAATACATTTCCCTCAACATTCAATCTTCAATCATCGGCCACAATTCAATTTTCAGAAGGAGCTCTGCAGTATTACTTTATCCATGGCACTCCCAAAGAATTACTTGCTCAATACACCGAACTAACTGGCCGGCCTCCGCTCCCTCCTCGGTGGGTTTTCGGTTATCACCAATCTCGTTGGGGGTATTGCACCGATGCTGAAATCAGGGATGTAGTTGCAGGATTCGAAGCTCACCAGCTCCCAATCAGTGCAATTCACCTAGATATTGATTATATGGATGGTTACCGGGTGTTTACTGCGGACAAATCGAGATTTCCCGATTTACGCCGGCTTTCAGACGAATTGAGAGAGAAAAATATCAACCTTGTCACAATCATAGATCCTGGAGTAAAGAAAGATTTATCATATCCTATCTATCAGGATGGTATCCAGAACAAGGTTTTTTGTAGATTAAAAAACAATACGGTGTTGCATGGTGTAGTCTGGCCAGGGTGGGCTGCTTATCCAGATTTTTCAGATGATGCTGCCCGGCAATGGTGGGGAAAACAATATCGCTATTACCTAGATGTAGGGATTTCCGGTTTTTGGCATGATATGAATGAGCCAGTATCCTTCTCTGCCTGGGGCGAGAACACGCTCCCCCACACCACAAAACACAAGCTAGATGGACAGGCTGGAAATCACTTAGAAGCTCATAACCTATATGGGCTTCTGATGAATAAGGCAGCATTTGAAGCTCTCCGGACATTAAACCCTGAACATCGTACATGGATGATTTCTCGCTCAGGTTGGGCAGGACTCCAATATTACGCATGGAATTGGACGGGAGATGTCGCCTCAACCTGGGAAGCACTGCGTCAGACACTAATTACACTTATGGGTTTAAGCCTTAGTGGCCATTTCTTCTCCGGCAGTGATATCGGCGGTTTCAGCGGGAATCCCTCTGCCGAGTTATATCTCAGATGGTTCCAATTATCAACATTTTTCCCATTCCTCCGTACACATTCCGCTGTTGGCACAAATCGCCGAGAGCCCTGGAGTTTCGGAGAGCCCTACACATCTATTGTTCGCCAATATCTTACCCTTCGCTACCAATTGATCCCATACTTGTATACACTTGCTTGGCGATCCCATGAAGAAGGTACTCCTGTGATCCGTCCATTATTCTGGAACCACCCCGAATTGAGCAGCTCATGGGATGTTGACGATCAATTTTATTTAGGCGACAATATGTTGATAGCTCCGGTTCTGCAGCCTGGTTGCGATTCAAGAACTGTCGTCCTTCCACCTGGCGACTGGTACGGCTTGTGGGATGATATTTGCTACCAGGGTCCAGTCACAATAACGATGCCTGTGTCTCTAGAGCATATTCCAATATTAATCCGGGCAGGAAGTATTTTTCCTCTGGAAATTAACGATCAACTCGAACTGCACATTTACCCCACAAAGGAATATCGAGCTGCAGGATTATTATACACAGATCCTGGCGATGGTTTTGGTATTTGGCGTCTCGATAAATTTGAGTGCGGTTGGGACGACGGTAGGTTAAATCTTTCCCGGCAAGTTATGGGTGACTATCCCTTCCCATATCAGAGTTTTAGTTTTATCTTGCATGGAAATCCAGTAAACCAAGCCCGGATGAATGGCGAAGATATAATTCTTAGATACGCCTCAGAATTAAACCTTTGAGGTATGCCCCCTCTGGGAAGTTTATTGCAATCGGGTGATCGGCAGCCTGGTGAAGTTGACCAATCGTTTGAAAATCGCAGCCGCTATCCAATGCTGCGCCAGCAACAATTTTATTGAATAGGTCCTGACTCACACCACCAGAACAAGAAAATGTGATCAGGATACCATTTTCTCTTAGTAATTTCATTGCCAATAAATTAATGTCTTTATACCCTCTTGCTGCTCGTTGTACTTGGGCTATTGTTGGAGCGAATTTAGGGGGATCTAATATGATCATGTCAAATGATCTCCCGCTATCGCGTAATCTACGCAGTACATTAAACACATCCCCCTTTTCTAGTTGAATATCACCTTGTCGTATTTGATTTAAGCTGAAATTTTTACCCGCCAACTCTAGGGCTTCCCCAAACTCATCCAACGCAAGGATCGATCGAGCTCTTCCGACGGCGGCGTTAAGGGTAAAACCTCCTGTATAACAAAAACAATCCAGGATATCTTTACCCTCAGACATGGAACGGGTTATCAAGCGATTGTTGCGCTGATCTAAATAAAAACCGGTTTTATGACCTGTTTTTATATTTACATCATAATATAATCCATGTTCGCGAATAATTACTACATCCGGTACAGTGTCTTCGCTGAGTGAACCAATTCTTGATTGCAAACCTTCCAGTTTACGGACATCTGCATCCGATCTCTCAAACAGTTTGTCAAAACCCGTTGCTATGGTTATTGTTTTGTTTATGACCCCCCTCCAATACTCGACACCAGCCGATAGGTATTGCACAACAACTACATCATCATACCGGTCAACAATTAAACCCGGAAGACCATCCGACTCACCATGCACAAGCCGAAACGAATTGGTATCTCCCATATCAAATAATGACCGCCGGTTACTAATTGCTTGCAGCAGTCTATGACTAAAGAACATTGCGTCGATTATTTCTTCTTGTTTCCAGGTCCAAATTCTGACTTTGATTTGGGACTTATGGCTATACGCACCCCGTGCCAGCCAATGCTGATTATCCGAGTACACATCTACAGTTTCGCCAGATATTGGTTCTCCCTTGATCTTTGCGATCGCCCCGGAAAAAATCCAGGGGTGGCGTCGTAACACCGATTTTTCCCGACCCGGTTTTAATATCACAGCCACCATATAGGTTTGCCTCAGTATTTATACCTAACCCAGCCCAGAATTGATAAGCTGCCTGAACTCACTTTCATTGATAATTGTCACCCCTAATTCGTTGGCCTTATCAAATTTGGATCCCGGGTTTTCGCCCACTAACAGATAATTTGTATATTTACTGACAGTACTCGTTACCTTTCCACCCCTGGATTGGATCAGGGTTGTTAGTTGATCGCGGCTATAATCCGGAAAGGATCCTGTGATAACAAAAGTCAGCCCATCAAGAGCCGTTCTATCTTCTGAAAATTGATTTTGATTCGATTCTTTGGGCCAAACATCAAGTGACCGGAATTTATCCAATAAAGCCCGGTTACCAGGATGGGTGAACCAGTCAACTATCCCTTGAGCAATATTCGGTCCTACCCCCTCAATTGTCATCAACTCTATAATGGTTGCATTTACCAGATCATCCAGGCTACCGTAATGCTTAGCCAAATTGCTGGCTAGAACTTCACCTACGCCATGGATCCCAAGAGCTATAATCAACCTATCCAATAGCATATTCCGTGAATCGCCAATTGTACGGATCAAATTGTCAGCTTTTTTCTCTCCGAAGCCATCCAAGGATAAGAGCGCTGGTTTTTCCAACCGGTAGAGATCAGCGACATCCTTTACTAAACCGGAATCGACCAGTTGCTCGACAATCTTAATACCGAGCCCCACGATATTCATTGCGCCCCTGGAGACATAATGTTCAATATTTCTGATCAGTTGAGCTGGACAAGCTGCATTGACACAATACCGGGCTACCTCGCCCGTAAAATGCTCCACAAGTTGCCCGCAAACAGGACATCTATCCGGAGGAACATAAACCTTTTCCAGTCCATTCCTACGCTCGACAATTGGTCCAATAACATAAGGGATTACATCGCCGGCTCTTTTTACATAAACAAAATCGCCTACCCGAATATCTTTATCGGCGATGTAGTCAAAATTGTGCAATGTAGCCTGCTTTACGATCACTCCACCAATTTCTACCGGTTCCAGCTTGGCGTAGGGGGTCAATACGCCAGTTCTGCCAATATTCACTCCGATATCCAATAAACCAGTTGTAACTTCCCGCGCTGGAAATTTATAAGCCAGTGCTCCTCTTGGATCTTTACCTACATAACCCAGATCTGCAACAAGCTTTAAATCGTTAATTTTTATTACTGCCCCATCTGCTTCATAACTCAAATTATCTCGATTTTCAAACAGAAGGTTATAAGCATTCAAAGCATCGTCCAATGTGGCGCACAAGTGTGCCTCGGGCACCGGGAATCCCATAGCCTGTAAATATTTTAATAATTCCCATTGCGTCCCTGGTACCACACCCGCGCTCGCCACGATGGCATAAGCCAGAAGTCTCAAAGGTCTCTGCGCTGTCAACCCTGGATCTAACTGCCGCAATGCTCCGGCGGCAGTGTTCCTTGGGTTCTGGTATGTTTTCTCGCCTGCCTGCTCTAAGTGGCGATTCAGCAGGTTAAAAATCCTCAAGATCAATAAAAGCCTCGCAACGGACGACCAAATAAGATGGAGGGTTTGGACCTTCCTGATTCACGGGTATGCGAAGGGGCAATGCTTGGATCGTACGCAGATTTCGAGTGATATCTTCACCAACTTCACCATCCCCTCTCGTGGCACCGTTGACAAATATTCCATTGTCATAATGTAAAACTACTGTCAAACCATCGATCTTAGGTTCAACCACATATTGGGTCGAGGCAACCCTTTCATCCACCTTAAATATCCGCTCATACCAGGCTCTTAACCCCAGCCTCATCAAAGGCATTTGCCAGGCTCAAGATTGAGGTAGGATGGCGTACTTTTAGGAATTTATCCAACGGTGGTGCGCCTGCCCTTTGCGTGGGTGAATCAGACGTGATCCATTCAGGGTGTTCCGCTTCCAGCTGCACCAACTCTGCGACCAGATGATCATACTCATAATCACTGATCAGTGGCGCATCCAGAACATGATAGCGGTAATTGTGATAATTAATTTGCTGGCGCAAATCTGCTATTCGATTGAAAGTCGGATTATTGGAGTAATTGTTTGCCATGGGGGGTATTATAGCCCGTTTCCCAAGCAAGAATCAAACAACACCATGAACAATCTTACCCTCCGGACAAAGCAGGTATAACATGAATTATATCCCCATCATTCAATTGAGAATTTATGTCAGCCGTTCGTCCATTAACTACCAGGAGTAAACCCTCCTCTGGTAGGTGTATCTCCAATTGTAAAAGCACTTCCGCCAGAGTTGAATCTGGCGGAAGCACCATGTCCACTTGACGGATCAACCCGGTTTCTGTATTCCGTTGAAGAGTGGTATGCAAGTGAATTTCAACTACCAATTGAAAACCTCATCCAAATCCTCTTCAGGAACATCAAAAATCGTATTGTGCGGCGGGAGAGGTTCCCGGGTCATCCATTCTGGTAAACGATCATCCGTTTTTGTGAATCCAGCGCGGCGGTTGAATTCTCTCTCTAGTTTTAGCGATTCCTTGCCTAACACCTGTAGGAAATCCAAACCAACATCCCATCCATAACGTGCATTAATTAAATCTCGTATGGATTCTGGCGCAGTGGAAAAACCAAACCCCGCGAATAGGCAAGCGCCCAGCGAATCATATCCTGCGTTATTAATTTGAATTGTGCGAGATAACGCGGCTTGTCCTTTGGGGTCTAAATGATCAACTTTAGCCCGAATAGTTAATCCACTCGTGTGATCAGCTCCCTGAGGCGAGGTCGCATATGATACGCCGGTTCCTTTGATCGCCCGAGGTTCGTAGGCGGACATTGCCTGCCCCTTGACGGCAGGTACGTGCTCTATTCCCAATACCTTACCGGTAATATGAGCACCCTGGCCCAGGATTTGCCCTAAAGGTGTTCCCTGGCGAATTTCCTGGACCAATTTCAACGCCCCGTGACCGTCACCAAACGTCATGAGCCCTGCTTCGGCTGCGACTCCCAATGCTGCACCGATATCTATGGAATCCAATCCAAGATCATTGACTTCCCAGTTCAACCGTGCAATCGCATCCAGATCCGAAATCCCTAAGTTCGTACCCATGAGGCCAATTGTCTCATACTCGAGAGGAGACACGAGCGACTTACCGTTTGCATCGGCGTAGTTATTGGAACATCGAATTGTGCACCCTGGCATGCAGGCATGTGTCGGAACGCCCTCTCCACCCCGCTCTAAGATCACCTCGCGCATGTATTCGCCACTTACAGTCTCAAAGCCCTCAAAATTGCCAGTGGAGAAATTACGGGTAGGCAAAGCGCCAAATCCCAAAGCCATCCGTCCCACAGCTGCCGTTCCGTAGTCACGATAAACGGCTGTTTGGGGGTGATCAAGGAGGGCCTTCGTAAATGCTTTTTGAGCTTGTTTAAATGCATCCGGATTAGCAAGGGATGGCTTTTTCCCACCTTCTGCATCCAATACGATCGCCTTAATTCCTTTAGAAGCCATTACAGCTCCCAAACCTCCTCTGGCAGCAATCCGTGACGGCAATTTTTCTTTATCGAGATTTTGTATGCCGGCAGTTGCCATCTGCATTTCCCCACCGGGACCGATCAATGCAATTGCTACCTTACCTCCATAACGGGCCATCAAACGAGGCGCCGCCTCAAACACACCCGCACCAATCAGGTCATCTGCCCGGTCGAACGCTGCTCCTTGGGTGCTGAGGTGCAACACCCACCATTCCTGCACAACTGGCTTATTCTCCAAGATCAAAGCCTTGATTCCAAGATAAGCCATCAGCAATCCGGTTGTTCCGCCTGCGTTTGCCTCTTTAACCCCACCAGTAAGGGGACTTTTCCCCCCTACTGAGATACGATCGCAGCTAGATAGCATGTGCCCTACCAGCAGCCCCGGGGTAAATAGTAATTTATTGCAAACACCAAGCGGTTCACATGTTCCAGGCACCTCGTCAACCAGGATGCGAGCGATCAATGCCCTTCCTCCCAGTCTCTGCCAGGTTTCTGGCACAGGTTCGAGGGATAGCGCCTGCTCGCGAACATCAATTCGCCAGACAAGCGGTTGACCGCCGGTTATTCCTGATATCTCACTCATTATTCACCTAAGTACCCTAAGATGAACATACTTCCTGTAAAGAATCCTCCAGGATGCTCAATGCCTGGTTGATTTGACTTTCACTGACAACTAACGGTGGTATCCAGCGGACGGTATTATCCCATGGTCCGCAAGTTAATAACAGCAGCTTCCGATCATAACAGGCATGCACAACTGCTTTTGCGACGGTTTTATCGGGCTTGCGATCTTGGGTACGGAATTCGGTGCCCACCATTAAACCAAGGCCGCGGACGTCACCAATCGCAGGATATTTTTCTTGCATATGACCCAGACCAGCCCTTAATTGAGCGCCACGCTGGTGAGCATTCTCAACCATCTTTTCGTCTCGCATCGCCTGAATTGTCGCAACTGCAGCCGCAGTAGCCACAGCATTTCCACCGTAGGTTCCTCCATGAGTGCCAGGAGCCCATCTTTTCATCAATTCCAGCCGGCTAAACACACCCGACAATGGCATCCCAGAGGCGATACCCTTTGCGACCGTCATTATATCCGGCTCAATTCCGAAATGCTCTGCAGCAAACCATTTCCCCGTTCGTCCGAACCCAGATTGAACCTCATCACAAATTAATAGGATGCCATGCTGATCACAGATTTGACGGACGCCTCTCAAGAAGTTCTTCGGCGGAACCACATAGCCGCCCTCTCCCAGAACGGGCTCGATCAAAATCGCCGCAGTCTCTTGAGGGGCGGTCTGGGTCGCCAGGATAAATTCAAGCTCCTCCAGGCACCATTGAGAGGTCTGCTCATCATCCCAACCATATCGATATGAATACGGGTATGGAGCTATAAATACACCCGGCATCAGGGGCTGGTAGCCGACCCTGTATATGGTTTTTGAGGTGGTGAGAGACATGGTGCCGATCGTGCGACCATGAAAGCTACCCTGGAAGACAATAATATTCGTCCGACCGGTAACCTGGCGTGCCAGCTTCATCGCACCCTCGATAGCCTCTGCACCAGAATTACTAAAGAAGTAAGCATCAATGGATGGCGGCACGATCGTGCGTAATTCCTGAATCAGTTGTAGGATTGGCTCATGAATCACAATATTTATCTGGGCATGGATAATCTGACCAGCCTGTTTGCGTATAGCATCAACCACGCGTGGGTGGCAGTGACCCGTATTAGTCACCCCAATCCCACAGGTAAAATCTAAATAAGCCTGATCCTCAGAGTCGAATAAATAACAGCCTTCACCTCGTTTTACCAAGATTGGTGTGTAATGTGTCCAAACCGGAGAGAGGTGAGGAATAATATCTGAATAATCTGTCATATCAAAATCCTTTCAAATAGGTGTATTGGTGGGCATGATAAAAACTCAGTCGTCCTGCCCACCAATACGAATCTGATGTGATCACAAGTATTGGCTTACCCATTCAATGCCAAGCTCGGCATACTTCTCCACTGTGGGAATACCATTTTCAGTCCATCCCATCATCTGGTAGTATAGATCCAAAGCATTGTTGAATTCCACACGATCAAGGGCGACTCCTGCTGTAGGTCCTTCTCCCGCCAATGGTTTGAAGAACTTGACCGGCAGTTGATCGTCTTTGCGGTCAAATCCCTCACGAACATTAAACGCCCGCATCATATTTATCCGCCGTTCACCCACTTTCATCAGCTCAAACATGCTTACCCTCCAGCCTGTTACTGCCTGGATCATGTCTACAGTTTCTTTAGGGCCATATAAAGTCCAGGTAGGACCATAGACAAATTGACACAACTCCAGGCTATCCATCATACTGTAGAAAATCTGGGTATATGCTGCAAAGCGAACTTTCTCAGAACCCAAACTGCGGAATGGTGGCGGTTCCTTTAGATCAATTTCCATCAAACGATCAAGGTTAAATCCCCCGATTCCTTCTTCATAGTATGGATCATGTTCTGACGATTGGTGATCAGCACCGAAATTGTTCACTGCGTAAATCAAGGCTAATGAGCGTTTTGCCTGAGGCATATGAGCAGGTGCTTCCTCGTTCTTACAAGTGATCAAACATTCTTCAGCAGCCAGGCCCCATACTTTAGCAGCTCGCGCTGAGCCTTCGGCCAGGATTGGTCCCAATGCTCCGGTTTTGGTAACAATTTGCCGTAAAACCTCTAGCATCGCATCCGAATTACCGAATCGGAGTTCAATTCCGCCGGTGTCTTCTAGGCCAATTATCCCCTTCTCAAAACATTCCATGGCAAAGGCAATGGTCGCCCCACAGGAGATTGAGTCTACTCCATACATATTACAAATCTGGTGGGCTTGGGACACTGCCGCTAAATCACCGATCCCGCAGTAAGACCCAAAAGTTGCGATCGTTTCATACTCTGCTCCACCATAATACGGGTCAGCAGTATATTTCCCCTCAGTAATTTCGACCACTCGCTTACACCGCACCACGCATGCATAGCAGGTATCGCGCTTTTTTAAGATCGTTTCTGCCATCACCTCGCCGCTAATAGGATCAGCGAGTTCGAAAGCGCCTTCAGTATAATTCCGTGTGGGAAGGGTGCCGATTGAGTTGTTGAACATCACAACGCTGGCCGTTCCTAATTTGCCCAAACCATCCATATCTGGGTTTTCAGGCATTAATTTTGGCCCCATTTTATTAAGCGCAGCCAGAGCCTCAGGATTTGCTACTGCCGGTTTATTCTTGCCTCGGACTACCACAGCCTTGAGGTTCTTGCTCGCCATAACCAGTCCCATGCCAGTTCTTCCATTCACCCGATTTGACATGTTGACGATCCCGGAGAAACGGACTCCTATCTCAGCCGCCGGTCCTATCTGAGCAATTTCAACCTTCGGATCACCGAGTTCCTGTCGGACGAGCTCATCCACTTCACCTGTTACCTTACCCATCAAATGGGAAGCATCGTGCAATTTCGCTTCACCATCGATGATGGATAGATATACAGGTTTAGGGGATTTCCCGCGAAAAATAACCCCGTCATAACCCGCAAACTTGAACTCGGCCGGGAAAAAACCACCCGCTTGCGAATCGCCGATACCCAGGCTCATCGGTGATTTGGCATTGACATTGATCCGGCTCTGTCCTGAAATTGAGGCGCCAGTTACCACACTGGTGAAAAATGTCAACACATTTTCTGGCGCAAGGGGATCAATGTCAGCCGGTACCTCCCTGAGGATGTAGAACATCGCCATGGCGCTACCGCCCATATATTTACGGTAAAACGTTTCTGACGGTTCCTCAACATTTATGTCACCGGATGATAAATTCACATGCAATATTTTTCCATTATATCCAAATGGCATGGCATCCTCCATTCGTTAGCTTTTGGATTCACATTTCCTTGATTCCATAAGGGAATCCATAATCTGCCATACGCTTCAGGAAAGGTATTGGGGCAAATGCCTCAGGACCTAGTACGCCGACACCTTTCCATTCTTCTGTATGGATTAATTCCCACGCCAGCACTGCGTTAAATGCCGTCTGGGCTACCACCGCCTGGCATCCCAATTCCCGCATACAAGTCTCATTGTCCGCGACTTGATAGAGATAAACCTGACGTGGTTTACCATCTTTTACTCCCTTCACCCAGGTTCCCGCACAGGTTTTACCAAACATGCGATCACCCAGGTGCGCTGGGTCAGGCAAACATGCAGCCACTACATCACGCGGTGCTACCATTACATCCTTGACTCGAATTTTCTCTTTATTATCGAGCCCCAACATCTTCAATGTTTTAAGCACATTTATAAACTGATTGCCCAACCCATATTTAAATGTCACTCGCTTGCACTTCACCCATCTGGGCACCAGCAAAACCTCTTCGTGCTCCACATTCACTACTTCTACCGGGCCAATTCCTTCCGGGAAATCAAATACCTCCGGTTCCGAGAAAGGCTCTGTCGTGAACCAATCCTTACCTTTCTCCCATACTACCGGTGGGTTCAGACATTCTTCGATCGTGGTCCAAATGGAGAAATTCGGGGCAAATTCATAGCCCCGAACTTCAATATTTGCGCCATCCCGGATTCCGATCTCCTCGATCTCATCAAACAAGTAATCCTGTGCATAACGGGCAAAAACATCAGCCATCCCAGGTTCTACCCCCATACCGACCAATGCTAGAAGACCCTTATCCTCCCATTGTTTGGCACGTTCAAATTGATAATCGCCCAGTTTAATATGCACCCGGTTGAATGGATCGGTTGGATGAGCCTCGGAAAGTGTCATCGCCATATCCACATACGTACATCCCGAGTTGTAAGCCGCATCGAATATTGGTACGTTATAGACAGGATCACACGCATTCATGATCATATCTACTTGATATTTCTTTGCCAGGCTCTCAATCAACTCCTGTTGACTGGCATCCACAAATTCAATCGGAAAGCGCTGAGTATCACCGAGCTTTGTTTGTACCTCTCTTGCACGCTCCAGATTGAAATCAGCCAACACGATTTGCTCAACCCATGCCCGAGATTTTGCAATCATTGCGATTGCTTCACCAACCCCACCAACGCCAACTAGCAATACTTTCATAACCCATCTCCTTAATTTCGATTGGAAATATGTAACAAGGTCCGGTAAAAATTATTATTCGCCGCCTTTAACCTCAGTCCAAATCCGATCCCACAATTCTGTCCCTTCGCCTACATCCTCGATTGTAAACAGCCTTTGCATATCCTCCACAGATGGATTGGTAGCAGCGAAGTTCATATATGCATCATATGTCGCGGGATCTTCGGTAGCAAGGAGATCAATTGCAGCCAGGTTAGGATTCGAATATGGAAAGTCATAGGTGATAAGAACGCCCGACTCTGGTCTAAGAATGTAATTGATCAACTCCAAAGCGGCATCCATATGGGGGGCACCAGCGGGAATAGCCAAATTGTCGTACCACATCGTGCAGCCTTCCTCTGGAAATACATAGTCAATATCTGGGTTCTCGCCATGTGCTATCGCTGCCTCACCATTCCAGGTCTGGCCTAGCCAAACCTCGCCAGCCAACAATGCGGTTTTCGGACTGTCACTATCAAATAATCGTACATTTGGCATTAGTTCCTGGAATTTTACCCTGGCTTCTTCTAATTCGTCTGGATCGATAGAATTGTTGTCGTATCCAAGGACCGACAACACCATGCCTAACACTTCTCGCTCGTCATCTACTAATACAATTTTCCCAGCAAATTCAGGATCCCATAAATCAGCCCAACTGGTAATTGTCCGGGTGACTTTACTGGTATCCACGACCAGGCAGGTCGTACCCCATTGATAGGGAACCGTATATTGATTACCCGGGTCAAAAACAAGATTTTTGTAATCATCGCCGATATTTTCAAAGTTGGGAATGGCAGACAAATCTAATTCTTCCAACATACCCTGAGCAGCCATAATCGAAACAATGTAGTCGCTTGGGATGATTACATCGTAACCGGATGCTCCAGCCTGTAACTTAGCCAGCAACTCTTCATTCGAAGAATATGCATCATAATTAATCTTAATCCCCGTCTCTTCGGTGAACCCATCGAGAATTGCCTGAGGAACATACTCCGACCAGGCGTAAAGATTGACCTCCTCAGATTTGCTTTGGCCACCACAACCAACTAATAGTAATGCTAATACTACGAACATGGCGACGAAACTAAACTTCTTCATTTTATTTTCTCCTTTTTTGTTATGTTATTCCGATTTTTTTGTTGCAAGAACTGCCCAATACCCAGAATTACGAAAACAGTCATAACCCATAATGTTGAAAGTGCATTAACTTCTGGAGTAACCGCAAACCGAACCATGGAAAAAACTCTCAAAGGTAAAGTTGTGGATCCGGGACCTGCAGTGAAATAGGTAATTACATAATCATCCAGCGAGAGTGTAAATGCCAACATCGCGCCTGCCATAACACCGGGCATAATCGTTGGAAGGGTAACTCGCCAAAATGTGGTCAATTCATTGGCGCCTAAGTCCATTGCAGCTTCCTCAATTGCTTTATCAAAACCATGTAACCTGGCGCGAACCACAAGGGTAACAAATGGGACATTAAAAGCTATATGGGACAGGGTAATCGTTGATAAACCCAACCGAACTCCTAACAATGCAAAAAAAGCCAGCAGTGAAATCCCCATGACCACCTCGGGGATGATTACCGGGATATACAGAAGCGATTCCGAGAAATTATATCCGGGGAATCGATACCGTTGTAAAGCAAGTGCCGCTAATGTACCAATTACAGTTGCAACCAATGTAGATATGGTGGCAATAATTAGCGTGTTGCGAACAGCTAGCATTACTGCTTGATCATGAAATAAGACTTCATACCAATGTAGTGTAAAACCCTCCCATCGAATATTCAATTTTTGGGCATTAAAGGAAAAGATCATTAACAGCAATATCGGCATGTAAATGTATGCATAAGCCAGAAAAGCATATATTCGTAAAAATAGTGATGGCTTTTTCTCGCTCACACCAGAAGGTCCTCTCCAAAACCAGCCTTACGAGTATAGATCAATGTGACTGCCAGGGTCAACAACAACAAGAGCATAGAGGCTGCAGACCCGAAAGGCCAGTCGCGTGCAGTAAGAAACTGGTTGCGAATCAAATTGCCTACAAGCATAGTTTTAGCACCGCCCATCAAATCCGGCACAACGAACATCCCCATAGCGGGGATAAATACCAGGATCGAGCCGGCTACAATCCCCGGAACGCTTAGTGGAAATGTCACCCTCAGAAATGCTCGCCATGGGCGCGCACCCAAATCGGCTGCTGCTTCTAATTGAGCATTCTCAATTTTCTCGAGTGATGTATATAACGGTAAGACCATGAAAGGTAAGAATTCATACACCATACCAATCTGAACCGCTAGAGGAGAATAGAGAATATCCAATGGGAGATTGATGATCCCCAGATTGATTAGTAAATTATTAAGTAAACCTTCAGTCCGTAGGATCATGATCCAGGCATATATCCGGATGATAAAATTCGTCCAGAAGGGTACCAAGATGAGAAACAACAGCAAGGATCGCTGACGGGGATGCACACGCGCAATATAATAAGCCAGTGGATAACCGATCAATATCGTTATTAGAGTTGTTAGACCAGCTACCCACATAGAATATGTTAAAATCCGGAGGTACAAAGGATCAATGAGCCGCTTATAGTTCTCAAAATTAAGCCGATACTCAATATTCCCGTAGGTGCCCCGCGTTAAAACGCTGATCACGACCACCAAGATCATGGGAACAATCATAAATATTATTAGATAAAGCAAGGTTGGCGAAATCAACGCCAAGCCCTGCATTTTGGCGTCCTCGCGAAGCCTTCTCTTAAGACCGGCAAAAATAATTCTTCGACCTTTTGGTGACTCTGTAGCCATTGTTACCTGCTTGGAAGAATTAGGGTATTTTCTGGAAAAATATAAATCCAAATTTCCTGGCCAGCAGTGTAATATGCATTAGGATCAAGCGTTGACACTTTATTCTGCTCCCAGATAGTCAACCGAGTGCCATCGAGTAAATCAACAATAACGCGTGTGTCTGATCCGATATAGGCAGTATTCACCACATGGCCTGGTAAACAATTAGGAATCGAAGAAGGTTTGTCAGTCAAACGAATTTTTTCTGGACGAATTGAGACCGCTACTTGTGCTCCCACAGATAACTCTGTCAGGCCAGTTCCGATGAGCTCAACTCCTGAGCTATCTAGCGTGACCGTAACCTTGTTCTCACTTAACGATTTCACGGTTCCAAACAGAAAATTCGTCTCACCAATAAAATCAGCAACAAAACGACAGTTTGGACGTTCATAGATCTCGACTGGTGAACCGATTTGCAGAACTACCCCCTTATCCATGACTGCAATGCGATCAGACATGGTCAAAGCTTCCTCTTGGTCATGGGTAACATAAATAAAGGTAATACCTACCTGCTTTTGAAGAGCTTTCAACTCAAGCTGCATCTCCTTGCGAAGCTTCAGATCCAAAGCCCCCAATGGCTCATCAAGTAATAACACCGCGGGGCGTTTAACAAGAGCCCTTGCTAATGCAATACGTTGCTGTTGTCCACCGGACAATTGTTTGGGCTTTCGCGCTCCCATACTGCCCAATTGAACCATCTCTAACGCTTCGCCAACTCTTCGTTTTATCTCAGGCTTAGATACATGCTCCATCTCTAAACCAAAAGCCACGTTTTGGAATATGGTCATGTGCTGAAAAAGAGCATAGCTCTGGAACACCGTATTAACTGGCCTGAGGTATGGAGGCTTTCGTCCCATTACCTGATCTTTGATATAGATCTTTCCTTCCGTTGGCCACTCAAATCCAGCAATCAAGCGCAATGAAGTAGTTTTCCCACAACCGGAAGGACCCAACAAGGAGAAAAACTCTCCATTACTTATTTCTAATGACACATGGTCAACCGCAACAACCTCTCCCCCTCCAGGGTTAGGGAATCGTTTTACTACATCTCTCATCTCAACTGCAAATTGTGGTTCTAAACCCATGCTCATCCCATCCAATCTAGATCAATATCTAAAGATCAATATCTAAATGGTTTTATTTATTTCGGCCAATGTATCCTGTAAACGATTCAATACTTCATCAATTTGCTGAATCGTGATGATCAATGGAGGTTCTATTCGTATCGTATGAGCGCTTGTAAGGGTTCCAGCGACCAGAACACCCCGTTTGAAAAGACCGGCAGCTACTTTATAACCGATTTCAGGGGTATGAAAATGCTGACCAATTAATAAACCCTTTCCCGTGATGCGCTCGTACATATTCGGATATTCTTTGGCCACATCGTTTAATTTTCCAATGAGATAATCCCCTTTTACGGCGGCTTGCTCCCACAATTTATCTCGCAGAATCACATAGATTGATGCTATCGCTGCTGAACAGGCCAGTGCTCCACCTCCCGTTGTAGTCGTGTGGATGAAAGGATTTGGCGTCATCATGCACTGCCAGATCTCTTCAGTTGAGCAAAATGCACTCACAGGCATAACTCCACCGCCGAGCGATTTAGCTACTGCCAAAATATCGGGCACGACTTTCCAATGGTCTACCCCCCAAAGCTTGCCGGTGCGGCCTAAGCCGGTCTGGACTTCATCAGCAATCAGCAATACCCCATATCGTTTTGTGGTTTCACGAACCCTGGGCCAAAAATCATCCGGAGGCACAATCCCACCAGCCTCACCTTGAATGGGCTCAAATAAACATGCCGCAATATCAATACCCACTGTTTGACATATATTAAGCTGGCGCTCAACCGCATCAGCATCCCCAAACGGCACATGATAAACTGGTCCACCGTATAGAGTCCCTGGCGGCTGCCGGTAATCTGCTTTCCCGATCATGCTCAACGAGCCCATAGTTTTTCCATGAAATGCCTTTACCGCCACAATGAATCCGCTTTTTCGGGTATACATTTTTGCCAACTTGATCGCGCCTTCAATCGCCTCTGTTCCACTCGCCGCGAAGAAACTATATTTTATATCCCCAGGAGTGATCATGGCTAATAAGCGGGCTAGCACACCGCGTAAGGGATCGATTAGTTCTTGGCTCGGCATAGGAGTATGCTCTAGTTGAGCCCTAACGGTATCAACAACCTCTGGATGGCTCCAACCCAGATCCATCATGCCATACCCGCCTAAGCAATCGATGTACTCTCTTCCAAGCACATCTCGAAAAATCGCCCCTGACCCGGTCCACTCCACACATGCCCAATCCCCTGCCTCAGTAACAGATTTCCGATATTCCAACCAACCGCGATTGAAGTGCTCAGAAAAGTTATATTTTGATTCATCAATCACACTTTTTGCTTCGGCTTCGGTGAGAGTAGATTTATGTATAAGATCAATCCATCTCTCTGCATAAGTCAGTGCATTACCAAATGTTTCCGTCATGATGTAGCTCCTTCCCTAGACCCAATCAGAGACTTCGTTATACCAGGGTTTTTTCGTGCCCACCTTCGCACGCCCTTTCCACTTGCCAGACTTTGGCGCATTCTCTATCGCTTGATGAATGCGGTCGGCATTTTGGGCGATTGCCAATCTTTGGTGATCCGTTAGCACCGGAACGGCGCTGCATGCCGATTTTATTTTCTCTAAATTCATCGTTGAGGTGTAATAGAATCCCCAATCCGTCGGACATTAATTTTGCGACAGTACTTAATATTGATCATCTCGTTATCAGTTTCGCCAACCTGAGCAGCCAACAATAAAAGCATCCCATCCTTCAGATCTTTATCATTGATTTGCACAATCTGAAGCTTTTGTAATAATAGATCTGTCAGTGAAACACAATAGGGGTGCAACTCTAATCTACCGCGGTAATCGATCGGGTGATTATAAGAAAGCTGGTCAAAAAATACATCGATCATCGGAATACGATCGCCAAAGTAAATGTGGCGGGTATTTCCACTCAACATAGCTGCTCTTTTTTCTAGCGTGTAATTATATTTCTCAAAGAATGGCACAATCTTGCCTCGGCATTTTCCATAACTGGCATAATCAATATCTGTGAAAACGCGTTCGCCCAATCTTTCCATTTTTCGATAAAGATCCACATAATCAGGGAAGTAAAAATGAAGTGCTATGGGACCCATAACACGCAAGATTACACCTTGCTTTTCGCCCTCCTCCGTCAAGCGCCTGGCTTCATTGAGGTACTCTTCGGGTTGCGGATATTCTTCAAGAGGGATATCTTTTGGTAATCGAAATTTACGCTCCATTTATACTCCACTATTTACCAGCCTGAAATTGATTGAATACCTGTTTATTTCCAGGGGGATAGATCAACAATCACCCTGATGTGAACACATAATCCTTTACCTTTCCCTTTTCCAATACAATCAAAGCCCCTTTTAGTATTCCCTCGGAATATTCACTCCCGGGATTAATAATCATCGTGCGATTTATTTTTTGCGCACCTCGGGATTCGTGTATATGTCCATGTAAACCGATCAATGGTTGATATTTTTGGATCATTTTGGCTACCGCGCGGCTGCCAACATGTATTTTTCTATCAGCTGCTTGCACAAGATCTTTATTCAACTCAGGAGCCAGGTCAAGTGCAAACCCATAGGGAGGAGCATGGAAATTGAAGATAGCATTTGACTTATCCTTCACCTTGGCTATCAGATCCTCTAACATCGGCTCCAACTCCTCATCAGGTTTTTCGCGTGGGGTATTCCAGGGAGTTGGATTCGTCCAGGCAAAGGTGACCATTTCATGATCTCCAACCATTACGTTTTTATTATTACAATTGATAATAGCTGCAGAGTCTTCAATAACCAGGTCAACTTCCATATGATCGTCGTTTCCTGGTGCCATGTACACCTTATAAGATGTGCCATTAAGCCTTTCATCGGCAAGGCTGATCCACGATTGCAAACGTTCCAACATTAAATGATTGAATAAATGGTCGACCTCATTTGGATCTGCCTGATAATGAGAAAATTCATCGCGGGTTAGATGAACCCAATAATACCCCATCATCTCAATGGTTTTTTTGAGCTTTTCTAGCTCCTCCTGAGTGGATATCTCAGTATGTGATCCCATTAGGGTAGTTTCCCAGCCTCCACCGGTTTTTTCAACTAGCGGTATTAATACTTTTCCAGTCAAATCACCCAATAGGATACCTACATCTACGTTGTACGCCTTTAATGCATTTAAAAACTTTCGATAGCACAGGTTTGAGCCATGGATGTCAGTCACAAAAAATATCCTGATCTGCTTGCCCATGTATACCTCCAACAATCACTAAAGTATCAGAAGCCAGAATTACTACCCTGTTCAATAATTCTGGCTTCTGTTCACAAACCTATCAATTACCGCTACTAATCAGGCGGCAATTCGCCAAATGTTAAATCAGTATTAACACCAACCTGGCGATTGCGCCACTTCCAGTAGAAGTACCAGAGAATCCCCAGTACCCAAATCCCTCCATATAAGATTAGGGATCCAATAGCCATACCCTCCAGATCGGGCATAACAATGAAGAAATAGAAGAGGATCGCCAGGTAGACCAGGTTGAAAAATGCCCCAATCGTAACAACCGGTATACCTAAGATCTTCCAGCTTCGATATGGTGAAGAGTCCCAAATTTGCCGCGCCCGTTTCGAGAATGGGAACCAGGCTGCCGCTATAGCCGTGACCCCAAACACCGAAACAATTTCAAGGCCTGTAACCGACAATCCCTCCATCGGATTACCCCTGAAGGCATATAACGCAATACCAATCTCACCGAGGACAAAACACAGAATGTGGTTTTTCACCGGAGAAGCCCAGCGAAAATCGATATCCGCAAACCACTTAGGGCCCATGCGATCCATACCCCAGGCAAACAAAATGCGGGGGAATGCTAGGTAGGACAGAGCGACCCACCACAGGTTGAACAGGATAAATGAAAGTGCCATCATGAACACGACAAACTTGTTTTGAGTAATGACAGCAGCAAGCCCGACAAAGTGGGTCGACCATGGGAATGTATAGCCCGCCAGGACTTCTCCGCTATTATCCATCCAGGCAGTTGCGGAAAGGAATTCGAAACCCACTGTCCGATAGAGGACGATGGCAAGCCAAAGCATAAAGAAAGCCGGAACCAGGACAGCAGATAGGTTTGCCAGGATGATGGTCTTATCGGGTCGTTTTACTTCGCCGGCGATGAAGGTAATACAGTAGGAGTATGCAAAGAGCCATGAGCCGGCAACCATCACACCCAAGGTGTCAAACCAATTCCATGTGCTTGGCAATACATCTCCTGAATCCGCAATGGTGGTTCTGGCTGTGGCAAGGAATTGCTCATAATTCAAGGAGCCATATTGAGCCGCGAGGTTGTCCCAGGCTTGAACAAATGCATCTCTTGAGGTGAAAGTAAGCACTAGCAGAATGATGAGACAACCTGCAATCCCAAGGACCATGATTACTTTTTGCACCGAAGCGAATACCTTGACCCCAAATACAACGAACAACATGGCAATCAAGCTGACTACACTTGAGATCAGAAAGATCGCCATTGGGGTCGCTACGGCTTCCGCGGCTTCTGGCATCCCCAAGAACTGGAACATCATCACCAAACCCGGATCTATCGTCCAGGGTGCAAGAACATAGATCCACATGATCCACACAAAGGCATTCCCGAATGACTCTGCAATACCAATGATTGGATGGAGAATGCGTGAGTTGTAGATATATTCACCGCCTGAACGTGGCATCGATCCTCCTAATATCCCCCATACTAGTGAAAAACCTATCCCGCATAGTAAAGCCGAGAGCAGTGTTGCAATGATCAGATTGCCGCCAGTATATACACCCAGTCCCAGGCTGATCATTACCCACATGCTAGGTGTTAAGCCTTGGTTCATAAAGCCAACACCAAATGCGTCAATAAAAGACAGCCCTCGTACTAAACCGCTAGCCTTTCGGGCAAATGTCATTTGCGTCGACATCTTTTCTCCTCCGTTGCTTTTTATGAGTATTATCCGACTGCAGATACATCTTTGCTCTTGCTACGCCTAACTGACGTCTTTTTTCCAACTATTGATTTTTATTCAGATATTTCTCCTCCTTATTAGAATTTCCTAGACCATTCCTTTGGCCAACGTTCAACAATCACCTTTTTCTGAGTGAAAAACTCAACCGCATCCATCCCCTGCCCATGCATATCACCAAAGAAACTTTCCCGCCATCCGCTGAATGGGAAGAAAGCCATTGGCGCAGCAACCCCAATATTCACTCCGATATTTCCCGCATCAGCCTCATGGCGGAATCGGCGTGCAGCATACCCACTGGTGGTAAAGATACTGGCTTGATTGCCGTAGTTGCCACTATTTACCAATTTAATCGCTTCATCAATCGAATCCACATGCATCACACCCAATACCGGGCCAAATATCTCCGTTCGAGCGACTCCGCTTTCTGGAGGCAGATCCATTAAAATTGTTGGTTTTACGAAACTGCCTTGTTCATATCCTGGAATCATAGGCTGACGACCATCTACTGCGATTGCCGCACCTTCAACAGATCCCATTCCAATCAATTCTTCAATCCGTTTTTTACTCAGTTGATTGATCACAGGCCCCATTTGCACTCCGGCATCCAGGCCATTTCCTACAACCCGGGTTGCCGCAGCATCACAGATAGCCGCACCATATGTGTGCCTTGCCTCCCCAACAGTGATTGCTAAGGAAGTTGCCAGGCAGCGCTGTCCTGCGCAACCGAATGCACTATCTGCAGTAATCCGAACCGCAGCATCCATATCAGCATCCGGTAGAATTACAACCGGGTTCTTAGCCCCACCTTGAGCTTGCACCCTTTTCCCGTGTATAGCCCCCTGGCTATAGATATATTTAGCGACCGGTGTAGAACCAACAAAACTAATCGCGCGAATGGCTGGATGCGTCAGGATGCCATCAACTGCATCTTTGCTCCCATTGACCAGATTCATGACACCCTTCGGTAAACCTATCTGCTCAAAAATCTGGAAGATTTTCTGCATTGTTAATGACACTTTTTCAGAGGGCTTGACGATATATGTGTTTCCACATGCCAGCGCATATGGTAAAAACCAAAATGGGATCATTCCAGGGAAATTGAAGGGGCATATTGCCGCAGCTACACCCACGGGCTGGCGTATCATGATTTCGTCAATTCCCGGTGCAATATCTTCTGATATCACTCCCTGAGACAGGATCGGGATTCCACAGGCTACCTCTACATTCTCTATTGCCCGCCGCATTTCCGCCTTGGACTCCTCAAATGTCTTTCCGCATTCCATGGTTATTGTGCGTGAAATGTCATCGCTATTTTCATCTAACAATTTCTTCAATTTAAATAAATATTGCACTCGGTCTTGAGCTGGTGTCTTTCGCCAATCCCACCACGCTGCCTGGGCAGCTTTCGCCGCTTGATCTACTTCGGCCTTCGTGGAAAGGGGGGTGCGGGCGAGCAGCTCTCCCGTAGCCGGATTGCTTACCTCAACTGAATTCTCTGCTTGAGACTCAATCCATTGGTTATCGATGAAATTCAGAATCTTTTCCATCTGGCTAAGCCTCACACATTGCATCGGTGATTTCTAAGGATTTTTCCACAATGCTTAAACCCTCATCGAGCTGTTCAGGTGTGATACACAAAGGAGGTACCACGAAGAAAATATTATGGAAAAGAAAAGTAAACAATCCATTATTTCTAAGATATTTTCCAATGTCCATAAGGGGATCAATTGGCTCTTTCGTTCTTTTACTTTTAACGATCTCCAAAGCTGAGAATAAACCAATATATCTGACATCTCCAACAGAAGGGTGTGTACTCTTAATCTGCTCCAGCCTTGAGCCAAGATATTTGCCAATCTTATTCGCATTGCCCAACAGCCCATCCTCTTCATAAGCCTCAATTGTGGCAATTCCCGCAGCACATGCCAGGGGGTGACCACTATAGGTTAAACCACACCATAACATCCTGTCATCAAAATACTCCGCAATGGGCTCACTTACAATGACTGCCCCCAGCGGCACATATCCAGAAGTTATCCCTTTCGCAGTGGTGATGATATCCGGAACCACGCCCCAATTGTCCACAGCGAACCATTTTCCGGTTCTCCCCCAGCCACTCATCACCTCGTCAGATACTAACAATATACCGTATCGATTGCATATTTCTCGTATCCGAGGCCAATAATCATCCGGTGGTACGATTAAACCATTCGACCCGGTTACTCCTTCCATGAAAATCGCCGCTATTTGATCGGGTCCCTCATATTGTATGATTTCCTCAACATGGCGAATGCACTCTCGGTGGCAATTTTCCTTAGTCCAGCCAAACGGGCAGCGATAACAGTACGGATCTAAGAAGTGCACTACCCCAGGCATTGCAGGTTCAACTGGTAACCTGCGATAATCGCCAGTTAAGGCGATTGCACCATGGGTTGCTCCGTGATATGAGCGATAACGAGCCATGATTTTATGTCTTCCGGTGTAAAATCGGGCTATTTTGATTGCATTTTCGTTAGCTTCAGCTCCACCGAGACAGAAAAAGGTTTTTTTCAAATTTCCCGGGGCAATTTCAGCAATCTTCTTCCCTAAAAGCCCTCTGGGTTCTGTTGCCATACCCGGATGAGCGTAACATAGCTGAGCTGCTTGTTCCTGAATCGCGCGGACCACCTTTGGGTGTTGGTGCCCGATATTCATATTCATCAGTTGAGAGGAGAAATCAATATATCGCTTGCCATCCACATCCCAGAAATATACCCCCTCTGCTCTCAACATAGGTATTGGATTTGTCGCAGATTGTACAGACCACGAAAAAAAAGTAAATTCCTTGTTGAACTCAATAATCTCTTGTGCCGACAGCTTACTCCGGTTTACGGTCACATGTCCTCCAAAATTATTCCTTAACATCTTATGGGGTTGTTATTTCACTGCTTTAACAGCGTCATGCATGATATTAAGAGTTTCATTGATATCTGTGTCACTATGCGCATAGCACAAAAACCATGGCTCGCGCGGATCGTAATCCGGCATGACACCTCTCTCTATTGCGGCTTCAACAATTTTCAGGTAATATTCTTTGTCTGTATGATCCCAATCCCGCTGATTAGTTACTCTATCCATACCCAATGCAAAAGAGAACATAGCAGGGTATCCATTGAGGCAGAAAGGCAAACCAGTTTCAGCTAATATTAGCTTTAATCCCTCCATTAGCCGGCGTCCTCTTTGTGCTATGGTGGCTAGTATTGGACGCTCTTTGAGGATTTTCAGCGTCGTGTATGCAGCTGCTACTCCAGCCATGTTATTGTTATAAGTCCCCCCTTGAGCCACGCCCTGCCCGATGATGCTCATAATTTCCCTTTTCCCCCCAAATGCAGCGATCGGGTACCCATTCCCGATGGCTTTTGCGTAGGTTGCCAAATCCGGCTTGATCGAGTAATATTCCTGCGCCCCCCCATTTGCAATCCGGAAACCTGTTTTTACTTCATCCAGGATAAATACAATCCCATATTCATTACATTTCTCCTGGATGTATTTGAGAAATCCCGGCAATGGTTCAATTGCCCCACAGTTTCCCATGCAAGGTTCTGCAATAAATGCAGCAACTTCATGACCGATGCGTCGCAATGTATTATCAAGCACTTCTGAATTATTAAAGGGGAGCGTTATTACCAAATCATTCAAAGCTCTGGGTATTCCCGAACTAGCGGGGATCGATATTGGGCTGTTCCAGTTACCATACGCAGATGCCGGGGCATAGGTAGAGAATAAGGTGTAATCTTGAAAACCATGGTACATGCCTTCAAATTTTATAATTTTTTCCCGGCCGCTATAAGCCCTGGCAACTCTTACAGCATGCATGGTTGCTTCTGTTCCCGAACATGCCAAACGAACCATTTCAACTGCCGGGCACATATCAACAATCAGCTGGGCCACATCGATTTCTAACTCACCTGTCATCGCGCACAGCACTGCCCGATCAATTTCCTCATGAACTTTCGAATTTACTTCATCATCCGCGTGGCCCAGGATGATCGGACCAAATGCTAAGCGATAATCAATATAGCGGTTCCCATCTGCGTCCCACAAATATCCCCCTTTAGCCTTTCCAAAATATGGTGTGTCCCCAACACCCCAGTAGCGGAAATTCGAATTTACCCCAAGAGGAATTAATTTCATTGCCCTATTTTGTAATGTCTGGGATTTCTCAAATGTCATCCTCATGAACTGTCTCCCAAAAATCAAATCTGAAATAAATTTGGACGCTGGCTTATACCAACCTCAGCGAGGGATTTTCCATTGGTAAACATCTTTCAATACTTGCGGTACGATTGATGTCGTAGTCTTCCTTACGCCCGTCGTTTTGCCGATAACCCTGGTAACAAATTCATAAACTTCTACAGCATCTTTTGCAATAATCTGGACACTGACATCGGTTTCACCGATCGAATACGCTACATAGCTCACATTTTCATAATCGATCATTCTTTCAGCTACTTCTCTAATCGAATCAGCTTCCACTTCAAGCAATACATCAGCAACAACTGGATATCCAAGCGATTTTGGGTTCACAACAGCAGTGATTGAAATGATCCCGTTCTGCACCAGCCTGTCTAAACGATAACGGATGGCTCGCTCCGTTACCCCACCGATCCGGCGGGCAATCTCGGAACAGGCCATCCGTCCATCTTCCATTAACAAATCTACAATTTTTATATCAATATTGTCGATTTTATACATTTTTCCAGCCTTCTGTTTCCGATTACGACAATAACACAACTATACATCCATGACTTATCTTGGTCAAGTGACATTAATCATATTTAATGTTTTTTCTTATTTTCTTCATCGAATTCATGCGAATCACCCTATGGTATAATTATTCTTATGAATGGGAATAGCACCTCAGACGGCTTGCCATCTTCCGAGAAACCTACTGGATCTCCAGAAGACTTACGCCGACAACGTCTGTCCATGGTCGGCATTGTTCTCGCTGGGGTAATAGTACTGGCAGTTCTAGTAGCCTGCACTGTATTATTACTCCTCCCCTCCACGAATGCATCCACGGTGACTCGTATCCGAGATGTGTTCATTATATTTATGGCGCTCGAATCACTACTGCTTGGATTGGTCTTAGTGATACTAATTGTTCAATTGGCCCGATTAATCAACTTACTCCAAAATGAAATTCAACCAATCCTTGATTCCACCAATGACACAGTTAGTACTTTGCGGGGTACAACTGCCTTTCTGAGTGCCAATCTGGTTGAACCCGTGATGAAGCTCAACGAATCCCTCGCTGGGCTTCACAAACTCTTGGAAATTCTGGGAATTGGTCGGAAACGACCCTAAAGAAACAATTACAAAACCAAGCCATATCGAAAGGAGAGAATCTTATGTCTGATAGAGATAATGATTTTGGCGCATTCCTGGCCGGATTTGTTGTTGGCGGCCTTGTTGGCGCAGCCGTGGCACTTCTCCTCGCCCCACAAACTGGCGAAGAAACGCGAACCTTGATCCATGATAGAAGTATTGAACTAAAAGACAAAGCCGTGGAACGAGCTGAAGAAGCCCGGGTGAAAGCAGAAGCCGCCGCGGCAGAGGCCCGAGCGCGCGCCGAAGAAATTTCTAAACTCACCATGGAGAGGGCGGTTGATTTAAAAAAGAAAGGCCAAGAAGTATATCAACAAGGTAAAACCCGCCTCGGAACAGTAATTACTCGTAAAAAACCTGAAAGCGGCGAGACACCTATCGAGCCTGAAGTGCCCGTTGAGGGCTAGACAAACTGATCGAGAATTAATAGCGGAACCTGCGATTCGGGTTCCGCTATTTTCGTATTAATAGATTACGATCTATAATATTTTGATAGTATCCTTGGCACCATATCAAGCACATCGCCCGCCAATATTGAAGAGGTATTCCCCTGGTCCTCTGCGGCCTCCAATCCTGCCATAGCGTGGATATAAGCCCCGGCACACGCTGCTTGAAAAGGTGTCAATCCCTGAGCCAATAACCCCACGATAAATCCGGCTAATACATCGCCGGTTCCAGCTCTAGCTAACGCGGATGTTGCCACGGGTACAACTGCAGTGTTGCCACCTGGTTCAGCAATGACCGAATAAGCTCCTTTTAACACTACTACCTTTCCCCAACGGCGGGCGTAATATTCCGTGATCTCAATCCTGTTTGACTGTATTTCTTCCTTGGTTAATCCTGACAGCACTGCCATCTCCCCAGGATGAGGTGTAAGCACCACCTGCCCATGTAAAATCGAATACCATTCAGGGATATTTGCGAGCAGTTTCAACCCATCAGCATCGATTACGGTTTTTGGCAAATCTGTCTCAATTAATCCTCTTATAAGATCTCCCGTACTTTTTTCCAATCCAATACCAGGCCCCACAAGCAATGCGCTCACCCCAACCAAAGCGTCGGTTACAATATTGTTGGCATCCTCGCTAATCCATCCATCAGAATAGGGCAGGCGTACCCAGGTAGCTTCCTTCAGTGCCCCAATTAGAGAAGAATAAATTAACTCAGGCACTGCAATTTTTACCAATCCCGCCCCAATCCGATAAGCCCCCATGCCAGCAAGCAACACTGCTCCCGGATAGTTTCCTGATCCAGCGACTAATAGCACCGTTCCAAAGGTCCCTTTATGTGCGTTCCTGGGTCTAGGAGGCAGGTATTGATGCATATCTAGATCTGTTAACACGCCATGTTTAACTGCTGTCCAGGTATCGAGTTTGGAGGTATCACCAATGTCACCTACTCGAATATCTCCGACCATATTGGCTGCTGGGAATACCAGTAAACCACGTTTGATTGCAGCCATCGTAAAGGTAATTTCCGCAGGAATTACTTCTGGAGCGACTTCTCCGGTGTCGCAGTCAACCCCAGACGGACAATCTACAGCCACGACATGAACTAAACTTTTCCTCCCTTCGATAAAACACTTCGCAAATGCTAATACCTTAGCAATCTCTGTAGGAAGTGGGAATCTGACCCCAGTACCCAACACCCCATCGATAAGAACTGAGCTCTGAGTCAGCAGTGCTTCAAGATGGAATCGGCCTTGGTCGCCTCCTCCCTCAAGAATCGAACCTCCCTGATTCAAATAACGCTGAAGCTGATAATCCCGCTCGGGGCGCCTTTTCACGATATAAGCGCAGGTCCGCCAGCCTAGCTCCATTAGTTTACACAACGCCACCAGCGCATCCCCACCATTATTTCCTGAACCCACCAAGGCCAGTACCGATCGCTGATCAGGATCTCCATAGGCTTTATGGATAAAAAATGCCAGATTAGTTCCGGCATTTTCCATCATTGTCGAGTAAGATAGGCCTTTGTCGTTTGCCTCACGCTCAATAGATTGCATTTCTGCAACCGATAAGAGTTTTTCCATTACCCAACTCCCTGATATTAGTTTCTTGGTCAGGAAAATTAGATCTTCCTTACATATACACGATGATTTTTATATGCTTTACCACCGACATTGATAAGATCTTGCCGCATTTGCACTGCCGTTTCCGCTACTTGTGTCAAGTCTGCATGTTCATAATGATAATCATGAAGGGTTTTTTCCATCTCTCCATAAAGCAAAGCGTTTCCACCACGACCCTGATACTGCGGTAATACACCAGCCCCATTAAGAGATACCCATTTCGTTCGCTTGGCTTCAAGCATTAAATCCACAATCCCAAAGGGTAGCAATCTGCCTTTCGCACGCTGGAGAGCAGCCGAAAGATCCGGAAAAGCAAAAAGGAAGCCAACAATATCTTCTTTATGGGTAATGATCTTTATCAACTGGGGATCCGCAACAATCATGATTGTGTCAACAACAAATTTAATTTCCCGGTCAGTCAATGGGTAATATTCCCAGTTGTTTACAAAGGTATTGTTGTATGCTGTCCCAATTTTATTCGCCCAGGATTTCAGTTCTTTCTTTGTTCGGAAATTTTTCACTCCAAACTCGCCTCTCTGGTTCACTCGTTCCACAATCCTGTGAACTCGATCGGGAAGATGAAAAGCGCTTCTGGATAGATAACATGAAACGAAATCAACTTCTTTCGTAAATCCATTATTTTCTACTAAACGCACATAATAGGGGTAGTTATAATTCATCATCGACATCATTTGTCGGTGTTCATAACCTTCAACCTGGATCCCGTATCCATCAAATCCACTAAATCCTTTGGGGCCAACCACCTGATCTAAACCGAGCGTTTTAGCCCAATCAAACACCCTGTTAAACAATGCATCAGCTGCTTCCTTATCATCCTCACATTCGAACAAATAAAACTGTGCCTGATGTTTCCCCTGATATTCGTTAAAATGCTTATTCTCAAGGGCTGCGATCCGACCTACATCTCGCCCATCTCGTACCGCAATAAAGAACTCTGCCTCTGAATGCTCATAAAATGGGTGTTTTTGTTTGTCTAACTGCGTTTCAACATCCATAAAGAGGGGGGGAACCCATTGAGGATGGTTCGCGTATATTCTGTACGGGATGCGAGTAAATCTGATTACGTGATCTCTTTTCGATGGATCAATTTTTTCGATTTTTAACATATAATCCTCCATGACTTAGGTTTGTTAGTATATTGAATAACACCTATGATTGGAAAATGTCGCATTCCCAATATCTCCAGTCAATATGCAATTTATATTACGCTAATTTATCAATTCTGTCCACTAAAACGATTATATTTTGTCTCCCGCATGTTTGTGCTATACTCAGATAAATTTGTGGAGACGAATATGACCCAACAGATAAATTTTTTACCTTTTCATGCAATTAATGAATTTATGCGCCCGGATTTCAAACTAAGCATTATCCGTGAAGTACTTAACAATACCATTAACCTTCCGGCAGAACGGGCTTCAGATTTGGCAAATATCACCAAACGAGTGGTGAAGATCCCTGGATTTCGGAACAGTGAAAAAGCCCCATCGCTGGTCAAGGTGATGCCGATGGTCAAGGCTTTTGAAAAATCCCCAGATCTTGTCGTTTCCATTTTATCTGCATGGGCGACGATTCATCATGGGCTTCTAGCACAGGTTTATACACTATTAAAAAACAGAAATTGGCCTGTGATCGATTCGGAATCGGATATTTCTTACACGACACTATCATCAGATATCATAGAAAAGTGGCCTGTCCTTCCACCTGAAGTAAATAGAAAGCATGCACCTGGTTTTTTACCTCGCTGGCCAAAAGGTGAAGATTTCGATTCTATGTTCACCACCTACACTGAATTATTCCCCGAAAGCGATCACAGCATTGATCAAGTAAGCCTAATGACTGTGTGGCTGACTCTTCGGCTTCCATACGAAATCGAGGAACCTGCACCAATTATTGAATAGGTATGTTTCCTTTCCTGGACTAGCGCTTATCTGGGAAATACAACTGACGACTTTAGGAGCTTGGTATGAGTATTCCTGAAAGTAATAATAAACCCTCGCTTCGTTTTCCGGTAAAATTTGTTTTTTCGTTTATCTTACATCCCAGCGATGGTTTTCAAAATATTGCAGAACAGCCTCGTGGCTCCTGGTCTACCCCGATGCTTATTGTATCTTTGGCAGCAGTATTATGTGTAATTGCGACAGGATGGCTTACACAACAGGCAGCTTTGACGGGCACACCTAGTTTACCCCCCGATTTTGACTACTTTACTCCTGAACAGCAAGCACAATATTTACAAGCAGCCCAGGCAAAGCAAGGTATTACCTTTACATATGTGCTCCCAATTATTGGATCACTGTTTGGAATTTGGATTGGTTGGTTGATCCTTGGGGGAACATTACACTTTGCTACAACCCTTCTTGGTGGTCGTGGTGAAACAAGCGCATCAATGAACATTGTGGCCTGGGCAAATTTACCCCTGGCGATCAGGAACATTGTCCGTTTAATTTATATAGTTATCAGCCACAAGTTGATCGAAAGTCCGGGATTATCAGGTTTTATTGCCCCAAGCGATTCCAATTGGTCACTGGTTTTAATTTCGATATTTGGAATGATTGACATCTACCTCATCTGGCATGTAATCCTCCTCGTCATCGGCGTGAGGGTTACTACAGGCATATCAACAAGAAAATCAATCGGGAGTGTTCTTATTGCTGTTTTATTCATCTTTGGGTTACAAGCTGCCGCCCAATTCCTGATCTCAACAATTGGTAATTTATCAATTACCAGGCCATTTTTCTTCTAAAGCTATGATGATACCTTTAATAGAGATATTCAATCTTCAGAAACATTATCAAATGGGTAATTACACGGTACGCGCTCTGGATGGCATCGATCTAACTATTGAGGAGAATACTTTCATCGTAGTGATGGGACCATCGGGTTCCGGAAAAAGTACCCTACTTTACTTACTCGGCGGTTTGGACCGGCCAACAAATGGAAGAATTCTTGTAAATGGTCAAGAGATTAATGCCCTCGACGAGAATGCACTGGCTATTTATCGCCGACGTACAGTAGGCTTCATATTCCAGTCATTCAACCTTGTGCAGAGCTTTACCGCGCTTGATAATGTAAGTTTCCCATTACGTTTCGCCAAAATATCTCGCAGACAACGGAACCAACAGGGCGCAGAACTACTGAACCGGGTCGGCTTATCCGATCGAGCCCACCATAATCCAACTGAGCTGTCAGGGGGGCAGCAACAACGCGTAGCCATCGCCCGTGCACTCGTAAATAATCCAAAAATCATCTTGGCTGATGAACCAACTGGCAACCTGGATACAGCGAGTGGTAGCAGCATTATGCGTTTACTATCTGAACTTCACCAAAGTGGAAGAACTATTTTGGTAGTAACACATGATCAGCGAATGAAATCTTTTGCCACCCACATCTTATATCTTCTAGATGGCAAGATTGTTGGTGAGGCGGAATATAATGCAGCCTTAATCATGGCTGTATCAACCTAAACTTCCATATCTGAAAATATTCAAAGGAAAGAATCAGACTATGAAACATACTTTCCCTTTCATATCCAGAATGTCAATAGGTCTTTTGTCGCTTGTCATCTTGCTGTCAATTCCAATACCAGTTCAGGCAGCTTTTAGCATCCTTAGCGTTTCTCCGAATACCATTTCAAATATGCAGGTTAATTACATTACCATAACCGGTTCAGACTTCCAGATCGGAGCTATCGCTTCATTGGTAAATTATGGTAATTTAAATACCACCTTCTTCAGCACCACAACCTTGTTCGCCGAAGTACCTGCCGGAGTATTGGTGGGGCTTTATTCTGTCACAGTTATGAACCCAGATGCCACATCAGTCACTTTGCCAGATGCATTAACTGTTATCGATCAGCCCTCAGCTCCCACTGCGACAGCTACGCCTTCTATTGCTGGTTACGAGAGGCCCGTTATTGTTGTCCTAAGTTATTCACCCAGCAGCACTCGCATCTCCCCCGGTGATCCATTCACCCTTTCAATGACCATATATAATGCCGGGCAAAACTACGCCACCAATGTAATGGCTTTATTTGCCACCGGCACTCTGATTCCGCGTAGCACTGGAGGGGTAGTAGCGGTCGGAGATGTTGCCCCTAACAACCGGGTCGAATTCTCCCAACCAATGGTTGTCAGTACTGATTTTTGGGGGACTCTTGCCACAGGAGACATGACCCTCGCCTATACTGACCAATCCGGAAACTCATATTCTGAACGTTTCACAATAACCATCCCCATATACTATTCGTACTCTCCTGGTGCCTCTCCAACTCCGACCGCCACAGTGACACCCACTCCAACTCCGGCGCCCTCCCGTAGACCGCTGCTGATAATTCCGAGCTATGCTACTGATATCACACCTCTTCAACCAGGCAGCCAATTCTCATTGAGTATAAACGTATCCAACACCGGAAACGCAACAGCTAAACGCATTTCCATGATCGTGGGAGGAGGCAGCTCATCATCCAATGGTTATGGAACACCCGATACCAGTGGTATTTCCGGTGCGGGAGGCGAGTTCACATATTTTGCCCCGATTGGATCATCGAATGTTCAATCTCTTGGAGACCTTGCTCCAGGCGCAACTTTAGAGACTGCCCAGACCTTGATTGTAAATGTCTCGACAAATCCAGGGGCTTACCCAATGCGCATTTCTTTTGTCTATGTAGATGAAAACAACCGTACATATGTGGACGAACAAGTAATTACTCTTCTGGTATTTAGGTTGCCAAAGGTTGAATTTAATTTCTACCAAGATCCGGGATCATTTTTCGCTGGTCAGGTAAATATCCTCCCTATCCAGATTGTCAATCTCGGTAGAAATAGCGTGATTTTAGGAAATATGCAAATTAACACGGTCGGGGGGCAATTAAGCAACAACGTAATCCTGATCGGCACCTTAGAAACTGGAGGATATTTCACTCTTGATGCCAATTTCATCCCAGACACCCCTGGTACCTATGAGCTTGTTGTTTCTGTTGATTATCTCGATGATTTTAACCAATCTCAAGTAATCAGCCAGACATTAACGGTTGAAGTACTAGACAGCGGGGTCATCGAACCCGGGCTAAATGGGGACATGGGCGGAGAGGTTGAACAGCCTATTGAACAACCAGAGACGTTTCTACAAAAACTGTGGCGATTTATATTAGGCTTCTTAGGCCTGGATAGTTCTCTCAACAACGGCCAGACCAGTACGAGTGATCCATATATTGAGGAACCAGTATATGATGGTGCCCAATCCATGCCACTAAAAGGCCCTTAGATCAATTCTGGATTATGCGATTACTTGATTTACTTACCTTAATCCTGGATAACCTTAGCCGACGGAAAGGTCGAGTGGCTTTAACCGCCGTGGGTGTTGTAATTGGCACTGCTGCGGTGGTTATTTTAGTTTCATTAGCGATTGGGTTACAAAAGAACGCCACTGAACAGCTTTATGGGATTGGCGATCTAACAATTATTCAAGTCTATCCAACCTATGGTGATTATGGCATGGCAACAACCGGTGGCAATGCATCAACATCAACAACTTTGATAACCGATGAGTCCATAGCAGAGTTTGGAGCAATTCCCGGTGTAATTGCCGTGATTCCGCGTGATTACATACAAGGACCGGCGGTAATTAACTACAATCGACTCGAGACATATGCAAACATTATTGGTGTCGGGGCAGCAGATTTGGACCTTCTGGGAGTCGATTTACAAGGTGGTGAAGGTTCACTCGCCCGTGGTACTGCAATCATTGGGGCAATGATTCCATCAAGTTTTTATGATCCACGATGGCGACCAGGACAAGAACCTCCCGATCCCCCCGGCCTATTAGATCAACAAGTAAAAATGGTGCTACTAAAATGGGATCAAGATGGCAATGAAATCCGGAAAACCATCCAAATTCGCATAATTGGCATTCTTACTGAATCGCGCGGTGAGTCGGATTGGTCAATCTATATGTCACTTGATGATGTGACCTCCTATAATGAGTGGTTCATGGGACGGCGCATCAACAGGAACCGTGATGGTTACAACCAGGTAATGGTAAAAGTAGAGGATGTCAGCCAGGTTCTAACCGTAACCGAGACAATCACCTCTTTGGGCTACCAGGCTTATTCACCCCAATCTTATGTGCAGGGAATAAATAGTTTTTTCATGGTTTTACAGGTTGTTTTTGGTGGAGTCGGGGCAATCGCCTTATTGGTGGCTGCTATCGGTATCGCAAATACGATGGCGATGGCTATTCTAGAACGTACCCGTGAAATTGGCTTGATGAAAGCTGTTGGCGCATCGAACCGAGATGTATTATCCATATTCTTGGGTGAAGCAGCCGGGATAGGCTTCCTCGGTGGCCTTGGGGGAGCTATTTTCGGATGGGCAGCAGGTCAAATTATCAACGTTGTGGCACTCGCTTATCTAGCAGGGCAGGCTGCTGAACAAGGAGGTTTACCTCCAACAACCGCAGTTTTCACACCAATTTGGCTTCCAATATTTACCCTCCTCTTCGCAACCCTAATCGGCATTGTATCAGGATTATATCCTGCACTGCGTGCCGCTACCATGATTCCAGTGAATGCCTTAAAGTACGAGTAAGACCACCTATCCCAATTTTGAGATAATGTATGATGAATCAAATAGTTAATTAAGATGTTTGTCATTTGACGGGAGGTACTAGATTTAGTAACCTATACACGGTACGAAACTAAACCGTAGCTTCCACCAATACTATATTAGGAGATTGCAACTATGGCTATGAAAATATTAGAAGATTGCATTGCATGCGGTGCTTGTTTACCAGAATGCCCAACCGAATCCATCAGTGAAGGCGATCCTATCTATATCATCAACGCTGATACCTGCGTGGAGTGTGTCGGACATTTCGATTCACCTCAATGCGTGGCAGTTTGCCCCGTAGAGTGCATTGTCAAGGCATAACGTTTTTTAGAACATCACAAACGCCCCATGCAGGGGCGTTTGTGATTTAAACCCAATTGGTTTTCGATCTCATGGACAAATGTACCGCGCAAATAAGGTAAGTCGTTACTACTAAACCCTTATGTTATAAAGTATAAGAATTATTGGGATTATTGCAAACATCATCACGAGGAACAATATGTGTGGGATTTTTGGAATCGTTACAGAGAAAGAAGCTCCTCTCGGATCAATCTTGCTGGAGGCTGGGAAGCGTCTATCCTATCGCGGTTACGACTCGGTAGGATGTGCTACCTTACATGCAGATTCAACCATTACCTTACGTAAAGATGTTGGAAAAATTGACGAAGTTGCCAATCGATTGAATTTCTCTGAGATGACCGGCAATCGTGGAATAGTTCAATTGCGCTGGGCAACATTCGGGGCTCCTTCTGCAATGAACGCACAACCGCATCTCGACTCTGATGGAGACCTGGTAGGAGCACACAATGGAAATGTAGTCAATAATGTTGAGCTTCGGCAACAGTATCTCAACGAGGGAATGATTGTCCGTTCCACAAATGATGGCGAGAGTTGTGTTCATGCAGTTGAACACTATGTCAACCAGGGATTAGATATGCTATCCGCTATCCGGCGGGCATACAAGGATCTGGCAGGAGATTTTGCCTTTGTTATAGGCATGGTTGGAGATGACAAATTATTCGCGGTCAAAAAGGGATCTGGTCTTGTTGCTGGTATTGCGAGTGATTCTACCTGCGTGTCATCAGATCTCCCTTCCATTCTCCCAATCACAAGGACTATCCTTAGGGTTCAAGATGGCGAAATTGTAGTTCTCTATCCTGATCGGATCGACCTTTTCAGGGTGGATGATGGGTTAAAAATCGATCGACTACCAGAATTCGTTACCGAGAGTATGGAATCCGCACAGAAAGGTGGATACGCACATTTCATGCTCAAAGAAATCCACGAACAACCTCGTGTCGCCGGGGAACTGATCCGTCTGCTCGAGGACTCGCCCAATGTTTTACCAATGATAGAAAGGATGGCCTCAGCACGGAATTTATACCTGGTAGGATGTGGTACCAGTTATCACGCCTGCATGCTTGGCGCTATATATTTGGCTTGCCTGGCAGGAAGACCTGCCATCCCGATTTTAGCCCCTCAATTTACCGCACAATATGGTGCCACTCTAAATGATCAAGATGTGGGAGTATTTGTTAGCCAAAGTGGTGAAACGAAGGATGTATTAAATGCCCTCGAAGTTGCAAAACAGAAAAGGGTTGGATCATTGGGTCTGGTAAATGTAATTGGATCAACCTTAACCCTGGCATCAGAAAGGTATTTACCGTTAGCGTGTGGCTACGAAATTAGTGTGCCAGCCACTAAGACATTCACCAATCAAGCGATTGCTTTTCTCTATTTGGCTCTTCAAATGGGGAATGTACCTCCGACCAGCCTTGCAAAATTACCTGACTTAATGGAACAAACCATTGAAAAAGTTGATCCGCAAATATCTGTTTTAGAGCAGTACCTGGCTGACTCATCTGATATGTATTGTTTAGGTTATGGCTCCACTTATCCCATTGCACTCGAAGGAGCCTTGAAGCTTAAAGAGGTGACCTATATCCATTGTGAAGGTATGCTCTCTACAGAATTCAAACATGGTCCATTGTCTGCGGTGTATGATGGTTATCCCATAATATTTGTGGCTGGTCCAGAGGATATTCCTCTTATTTTAAGTGGTATCAACGAAGTTACTTGCCGGGGTGCCAGAGCAGTTGCAATTGGGGAAGATGATTCTCGATTACAATCTAATGCCACAAATATGATTGTGATACCAACTTCTGGACCATTATTTTTACCCATCACTTCTATTTTACCCTTACAGCTTCTATCTTATCGATTAAGTGTTGCCCGGGGATACGATCCAGACTTCCCCAGAAATTTAAGTAAAACACTCACTGTCGACTGAAACATAATTGCATAACCAAAGGAGGCTTTTATGTCTGAGCGTAAGAAAACAACCTTACCTATGTTATTTAAGAAAGTGGCGGAAGGGAAACCTATCACCTGGCTTACCTGTTATGATTACCCAACTGCTTTCCTGCAGGAACAAGCTGGCATTGATGTGATCCTGGTGGGTGATAGTCTTGGTATGACTATGCTGGGTTACGAATCAACATTACCTGTAACCATGGAAGATATGATTCGCCACTCACAGGCAGTGCGTCGAGGGGCGCCTAATGTCTGGCTGGTGGGTGATATGCCCTACATGAGCTATCAACCCAGTGTGGAGTCTGCGATCCGCAATGCTGGAAGGTTCATGGCAGAAGCCGGGTGTGATTGCATCAAACTCGAGGGCGGGGTCGAGATGGCAGATCGGATCTTAGGAATCACCCATGCAGGAATCCCTGCGGTTGGTCACCTGGGATTAACCCCTCAAAGTGCAAGCATGCTGGGTGGTTTCCGCGTGCAGGGGAAAGGAGCCATTCAAGCAAAGAAGATCCTTGATAGCGCTAAAGCATTGGAAGAGGCTGGTGCTTTCATGATCCTGCTTGAAATGGTTCCAGATCGCCTATGCCAGTTGATTACCCAACGCGCGAAGGAATGTATCATTATGAGCTTGGGCTCCGGTCCGCATGCACATGGACAACTGCTTATTTACCATGATATGTTTGGCCTCTACCCTCGATTTAAACCACGCATGGCTAAGCTGTTTGGTAATGCCGGAGAGGTAATTCTCAATGGTCTAAAGCAATATGTAGATGAAGTTTCCAACCAAACTTTCCCTCAGCCGGATAATTGGTTTTCCATGTCCGATGAGGACTATAACGACTTACTCGCCATGATATAGGGATGGTACTATGGATAACATTCGCCAAAAATTATCAATTCCCGCGTCTCGTCTCGAGGAAATCAACAATGTCCTCTTGAATCCCGATACCCGGGTGATAAACGATTTTCTCGCTGTGGTTGCAAAATATGGAACGCCAGAAGAAATCAATCATAAAGCCGATGAAGCGCGAAAACTAACCAATTTGCTTAAAAAGGTAGAATTAACTCACCCAGAATATCTTGCCGATCTGCGTTGGCTTCAAGATCAGCGCGACCAGGATGTCTTTGTCGGCATCGATGATTATCGCCGAAAAATTCTTGGCAGCAAAGCCGAGACAACATCCTTTTTGGATGAATTTGCTGTGACACTTGAAATCAGTGCCTGCCAATATTTTCCCTGGGTTATTGCTTTGGTTAAGACCGCTATCGAACAGCAATCACTGGTTCCAGGTCGGTTTATCAAAGTCCGGAAGATGAAAGAACAGGAAAATGATGGTGACCTGCCCGCGATTGCGGCTGCGATGCAGATCATCGGGGCCAGTTATGTTGAGACACTAGACACAAAAGGCACCGATGGATCAAACGTTCACTTGGGTGGACCAGCGACAATTACAGGTTACTTCGGCGGGGTTGGCCAACCCAATCACTATCCCTTGAAATGGCTGGACGAATATCTGTACTACTACACAAATTTTGGGGTGAGACAAGTACTAAATGTTAATCCGGGGACAGTACTGATCGGCTATCTGCTTCATCGCATCGGGGTTGACATAGAATTCAAGATATCGGTTTTCATGGGCAATGACAATCCTTATGCGGGTCTTTGGACTCTGCTAGGCGCTAAACTCTTCGCTCGTGATGATGGAACATCACCTCTGATTGGCTTTAATTGGAGCAACTCCGTCAATAATGAGACCATGGAGATTACAGCCCAATTCCGGAAGCAGCTTGGGTTCGAGGATGTTGTTCGTTTTGAGCATCACATCACCGAAACCTGGAAAAGCATTGTGCGTCAGCCTTACAACCGACGGGATGAGCTTATTCAACTTGCAGATCATGTCGCAAATATTTCCGCAAAACACGAAGGAGCCGATCCAGAAATTGATCAGCAGCGATCGCACCCAAGTGACATCCTGGATTATTTCCGTGATAAAAGTGAAATCATTGAAAATGGTGACTGGGATAACCTGCTAATCAACTTTCTTGACAAATTCGATGCCTGCAATAGAACAGCTCGGGCTTTAACAGAAAACGGATTATCCTTTATCGCTGCTCAAAACCTGCACAAGTAGATGGAGCGTTCATGATACCGAAGCAGATGGAAGAATTTCTGCGCATGCAGCTTCCTGACCGGACCTGGAAATCCCGGCTGGTTCAGGAAGATGGAAATTGCTTCATCGATTTTGGTCCAACCGACATTGACCGATTGAACAGGCTGGGCATCGAAGCTGACTACCTTGGTCCAAAACTGGTTGCATGTCTTTGGGATGAACAATCTGACTTGGAAATTGGTGGGTACCTGGTGGTTGACAACCTGGCAATGGGTCGACCCTCCATGGGCGGAATTCGTCTGCTGCCCGATTTGACCCCAGGCACCATATATAACCTCGCCCGCGGTATGACCCTTAAAAATGCTGCCGCAAATCTCCCCTACGGAGGGGGAAAAGCTGGGATAGTTTGCGCCCATGCACCAGAGGAGCAGCACACAGAGATTATCCGTCGTTTTGCGCGATTGCTCTATCGCTACCGCGATATCTACTTACCAGGACCAGATGTCGGCACCAATGATGCCGACATGAAGACCATTGCCATCGAGAATGGCCTGGACAACGCATTATCAAAACCGGTAGAGATGGGGGGTAATCGGATTGATCGCTTAGGAGCTGCCGGCGGTGGTCTGATTATCGCCCTGGATGCTCTGATCAAAGAATTACCTAGATTACTCGAACTGCCTCAATTTTCCCGGTTGACCATTCCTGAGAAAGATCAGATCACCGTACTGATCCAGGGCTTCGGCGCAGTAGGAGCTCAGGCCGCGAAACATTTACGCAAACAGTTGCCCGCTGCCCGCGTGGTAGGGGTCAGCGATATCTCAGGATTTCTATATGATCAAGCAGGACTACCAATTGATGAGTTGTATCACCTCTGGGAAATGCGAAGCATTGTTATTCGACCATATTATCACACCTCTCTTGCTTCGACTCCCTTAGGCACATCAAAGATAAAATTCTCAAACACTCCGGATGATTTACTACGCGAGTCTGCTTTTTGCCTGATTCCCGCAGCCCCCATGGATAACTATCTGGGTATAGATAGCTCCTCCAGCCCTTCAATGACGACTGGGAAAATGGGCACCTGGAGTATCATTATCGAAGGGGCTAATACTTACTCACCTATCCATGAACGGAAAATTAACCGTCATAAAATGGAAAGCGAAGTCTACCGTAACCGGGGTATATTAATCGCCCCGGATTATTTGGTCAATTCTGGGGGCGTGATCTATGCTGCCCAAGAACACCTTATCAAAACACCTCCCCATCTACGCATTCCCGAAAATCTCTTGGGCGACCAATCAGCAGTGGAAAAATGGCTGAATGAGCACGAAGCCGATTTGGCTGCTTTGGCGGAAATCAGGCTAATGGCTGCAGAAAAATCCAGGGAAGAAGTGATCCGTAGCAACATGCGGGAACTGGTTGATCTATTACTAACCGATGCCGATATGTTGCCATCCGAAGCAGCTGAACGAATCAGTATCCGCCGCATTGCAGCTCGAGAAAAAAACCGTACTGCAGAAGATATAATGGAAAGTATTATTACATTACAAACCACCGATAGTGTTCCTCACGCCGCGCAGTTATTGGTGGAGACTGGTTGCCCGATCTTAGCAGTGATAAATTCCCGTTCAGAGCTAGCAGGTGTAGTCACTAATTGGGATATAACCAGAGCTGCCTCAAAAGGACCGATAGAAAAAACATCTCTCGACCAAATTATGACCCGTCAGGTCATATCCGCATCCCCGAGCGACTCAATCTTAGATATCGTGCGTAAATTAGAGCACTATGAAATATCTGCACTGCCTGTTGTCGAAGGTCGTCAGGTAAGAGGGATGATCAGTACGGATATCTTGTCTCGCCGGACTTTGTTCAGACTGTTGCAATCTCAATCAATTTGACTCCGCTCCTGATATGGCTGCTCCAGTCACCAATTTACCCCAGGTGGCTGGAGTTCTATTTTCGTTGATCTAGGTATTGACGCCTAGCCCATTTGTTCTATAATAGGGGGATGGATGATATATCCCGTTTACAATTATTGACTTCCCAGATGCATCTCGAACCCTCCGAAGATGCAGATTGCTTACGATTATCATCCAACAAAGCAGATTCCTTGTACATCAGTGATGCTGTTCAATCAAATGGATCCAGGATTAAATTATTAAAAACTTTACTGACCTCAGTATGTGAACGGAATTGTAATTATTGCCCTTTTCGTTCAGGTAGAGATTTCCATCGGGCGACTTTCACACCTGATGAGTTCGCCCGACTATTTATACGCCTCAATAAGGCCAGGGCTGTTGATGGTATCTTTTTAAGCTCAGGCGTCATCAATGGCGGGATATTCACTCAGGATAAATTGATCGCCACAGCACATCTCCTACGCAAGAAATATCAATTTAATGGTTATATTCATTTGAAAATAATGCCCGGTGCAGAACAATCGCAGGTCGAACAAGCGATGCTGCTGGCCGACCGGGTATCTATCAACCTTGAAGCGCCAAATGTTGAAAAGCTAAACCTATTAGCACCAGGAAAAAATTATTACTCTGAATTGCTTCAGCCACTTAAGTGGATTGAAGAAATTCGGCAAACAAAGTCCGCTCATAAAACCTGGAAAGGATACTGGCCCTCTTCAGTAACCCAATTTGTGGTTGGAGCTGTAGGAGATACAGACCTGGAACTGCTTTCCACTTCACAAAGGTTGTATCAACAATTCCGGCTGAAACGAGCTTATTATTCGGCCTTTTCTCCAATCCTTGATACGCCTCTCGAAAATAATCCACCTTCCTCGCCTATCAGGGAACATCGTCTCTATGAAGCCTCGTTTTTAATTCGCGATTATGGTTTCGATGTAGAGGATCTTGAGTATGATCCGATGGGCAATCTCCCACTTGATACAGACCCGAAATTATTATGGGCTCTACACAATCTTACCCAGCCAATCGAGATCAACCGCGCGGACCCCATTGAATTACTGCACATCCCCGGAATCGGTAAAAAAGGCGCTATAGCGATTATATCTGCCCGCCAGAAAACTCCAATAAAGAATTTAGGTGAACTCCGTCCAATGGGAATCAACATTACCCGTGCCGCACCATTTATCCTGCTGAATGGAACCCCCCCCACGCGTCAGTTATCGTTCAACCTTTTGTAATTTATCCTTAAGAAGTTTCAATTATGCCATTCGTCACTAGCGCTAAACTAAAATATCTTCTATACTCCCGCTATGGATTCTCCTATTAGCAATCCAATCCGAATTGGTATTGATATTGGGGGCACATTTACCGATTTTGTTATATATTATCCCAGCCGCGGTGAGATCAAAACATTCAAAATTATTTCAACCCCACAAAATCCAGCACAGGCAGTACTAAGTGGTCTCGACCGTCTTCATGTCCCTGCCTACTCCAAAATCATACATGGGTCTACTGTGGCAACCAACGCGCTTCTTGAAAGAAATGGCGCAAGAACCGCATTGATTACCACGCAAGGTTTTAAGGATATTCTCTTAATCGGCAGACAGGATCGCCCCGCCCTGTATGATTGGACCCAACCTAAACCAGCTCCGCTGATTCCTTCTGAATTATCATTTGAGGTCAACGAAAGGGTTGATTGCGACGGCAATATTTTAATGCCTCTCAATCCTGAGGGGATTAAGCCAATTATCCAGGCTTTGCTGGATAAAGGAGTTCAATCTGTCGCAATTTCTTTGCTCTTTTCGTTCTTGCATCCTCAGCATGAGATGGAGATTGCCAACCATCTTCGAGACGTAAATTTCTTCGTATCTACCTCCTCGAAAATCCTCCCCGAATACCGGGAATATGAGCGTACCAGCACAACTGCTGTAAATGCGTACGTATCACCCATACTAGACAAGTATTTATCTACCCTAAGTTCCTCGATTCCTGATACCCAACTTCAAGTGATGCAGTCAAATGGAGGTATGATCAGTTTGGATAAAGCCAGGCAAAATGGTGTGCGCTGCATTTTATCTGGTCCAGCAGGCGGGGTAATCGCGGCACAATACCTCGCTCATATCGCCTTGCAATCCGAAAATAAACCTGACCTGGATATCTCGGATGTCCAATTAATAACCTTTGACATGGGTGGGACCTCTACCGATGTATCTTTAATAAACGGAGTGCCAACTGTAACAAATGAATCATCAATCGGCGGCTGTCCGATCGGTATCCCAATATTGGATATCCATACCATCGGGGCCGGTGGTGGGTCGATTGCGTACGCAGACCACGGTGGAGCGCTTCGTGTAGGTCCGCAAAGCGCAGGAGCTGATCCCGGGCCCGCATGCTATGGCCGCGGCGATCTTCCTACTGTGACAGACGCTAACCTGGTATTGGGCCGGTTAGCACCCGAATTTTTCCTGGGCGGCAGTATGTCTTTGGATATTGATCGTTCTTGGAAATCCATGGAACAATTAGGCTCAAGATTAGGCATGGATGCTACCCAGTGTGCGATGGGAATCATAACTGTCGCCAATGCGCATATGGAACACGCCTTGCGCGTTATTAGTGTTGAGCGGGGATTTGATCCCCGGGATTATACTTTATTCTCTTTTGGAGGTGCTGGCGGACTTCACGCAGTAGAATTAGCACGTAACATGCAGATTCCTCGAGTGCTGATTTCGCCTTTTGCATCGGTTTTATCCGCCTTTGGAATGTTAGCGGCTGACATAGTCCTGGATTATGTCCAAACGGTAATGTTAATTAATACTAGCCCTATAGAGGTTATTAACTCATTCTTTAAACCTCTTATTCATCAAGGAGAAGTCGATATTCTATCACAAGGCATTGATCGGCAGAATGTGAGCATCCAGCTTTTCGTGGATGCTCGCTACCAGGGGCAATCCTACGAATTAACAATCCCCTTTAGCCCCCAATGGGATATCGAATTTCATCAAGCTCACCAACAAACCTATGGTTATTCATCTCCAGAAATTCAGATTGAATTGGTAAATATCCGGGTTAAAGCGATAGGTCATATACCTCATCCAATTCCATCCGAACGCACAACACGCAATAAAAGCCCGAAGAATGCCCTTATATCCAATCGAAGGATAATCAAACATAACCGGGTCCATTTTTTTCCTTGTTATCAGCACGAAACCTTAGAACCTGGCAACCTCATACTTGGTCCGGCAATGATTATAAGACCAGATACAACCGTGTTAATTGATGATCAAGATTCTATTCTGGTTGATGGTTTTAATAACCTGTGGGTGAATGTCGGATAATTAAAGTTAGGGATCATATCCCAAACGAGGTGCTACATGTCTAATCACCCTCTCCGTATCTTCTCTGGATCTGCTCATCCTTTCCTTGCCCAGGAGATTGCTGACACCCTGGGAGTGCCCATGGGCAAATCTACAACCCGTCGCTTCGATGATAGCGAGGTTTACGTTACAATTGACGAGGTTGTTAGAGATCAGGATATATTTCTGGTACAACCGTGCTGTCAACCGGTTAACGATAATATAATTGAGCTTCTCTTATTTCTGGATGCTTTTAGACGGGCGAGCGCTCATTGCATTAGCGTGGTTATGCCATACTTCCCATATGCGAGGCAGGATCGCATGGCTCGTGGCCGAGAGGCTATCAGCGCCCGCGTAGTTGCTAACCTCCTCGAATGTCAGGGCGCCTCACGAGTGATCTTCGTAGATATCCATAATCCCGCTACTCAAGGATTTTTCAACATTCCTGTTGACCCATTGACGGCATTACCATTATTAGCGAACTATTTCCGCAAACCAGAATTCGAAAATGCCGCCATTGTAAGCCCTGATGTTGGTCGAGCCAGTCTGGCTGGTAAATATGCCGGTCTGCTTGATCTTCCCTTGGTAATTATGCACAAACGCAGGTCGGGGTTCACAGATGTTCGCACAACACATGTGGTAGGTGATATCAACGGGCGCCGTCCAATTGTTGTGGATGATCTAATGGCTGGGGGGAGTGTATTGAAGCAAATCGATGATTTGTATCGTAATGGTGCCGAAGGCAAAGCATGCTTCGCGATAACCCATCCAGTATTGCTGCCATATGCTCTGGATATCTTATCCAAAGATGATCGTATTGAGAGGCTTGTCGTCACCAATACCATTCCGCTCCCACCAGAAAAATCAAACCCCAAAATCACCGTATTGTCAATCGCTCCTCTATTGGCCGATATTATATACAGGATACATGAAGGGTTAAGTATTTCTCAGAAGCTGATTCTTTCGTAATAATTTTAACTCACCAATAATATAATGGCTATGCGCAATACTGTCGATAAAACTGATTACGATCCGGTGTATTTGGAGGTATTCAAGCACCTCTTTTCTTCAATTGCCGAAGAAATGGGTTCAGTTTTACGGAAAACTAGCTTCTCACCGAATATCAAAGAAAGAAGAGATTTCTCGTGCGCTATTTTTAATTCCTCCGGGCAAATGATTGCTCAGGCAGCACATATACCAGTACACCTCGGCTCTATGCCCCTCTCGGTACTTGCAGCTATAAACGCATTTCCTGCTTCGCCAGATCCTCTTCATCCGGGGGATATGGTGATTTTGAATGATCCCTATTTAGGCGGCACTCATCTCCCTGATATCACTCTTGTTGCGCCAGTATTCACCTCGGATGAGGCATCGGATCCGTTCGGATTCGTAGCTACTCGTGCTCATCATGCCGACGTGGGCGGCATGAGTCCCGGATCCATGCCGGTTTCCCGGGAGATTTACCAGGAAGGATTGATAATTCCACCAATTCGTTTCGTTCGTTCCGGGCAAATCGATTCAACATTATTGGATTTCATTGCTGCCAATGTCCGTACCCCCAATGAACGGCGGGGTGATATTAAGGCTCAAATCGCTGCGAACCTCCGCGGTGTAACTCGCATCCAGGATTTAATTTCCCGCTTCGGTACAGAGCAAGTAACTAAATATATGGATTATTTGCTCTCCTACACCGAAAGGATGACTCGGAAACTACTTACCAACATTCCTGACGGGATTTATACCTTCATGGATTACCTGGACGATGACGGAATCGGCCATAACCCCATTCCCATTTGCTCCACCATCACAATCCAATCCGATCAAGCAATCGTAGATTTCACTGGTTCAGCCCCACAACAACCCGGCTGCATCAATGCGGTTTACGCCATAACCTTGTCAGCTGTTTACTATGTTTTCCGTTGCTTAATTAGTATGGATGTACCTAATAATAGCGGCTGTCTTGTTCCCATTCAGGTTATCGCTCCCGAAGGATCGATCGTAAATGCACAGCGCCCTGCCGCTGTTGCTGGCGGAAACGTTGAGACCTCCCAACGAATTGTAGATGTACTTCTTGGGGCTCTGGCGAAAGCATGCCCGGATCGTATCCCCGCAGCATCCCAGGGTACAATGAACAACTTGACCATCGGCGGTTGGGATCAGAAACGGCAGAAGTATTTCACCTACTATGAGACGATTGGAGGTGGCACGGGAGCACAATTGGGCATTCCCGGTCAGTCTGCTGTTCATAGCCATATGACAAATACATTAAATACCCCCGTGGAAGCGATCGAATATTCCTACCCACTTCGGGTTATATATTATGGTATCCGTCGAGAATCAGGTGGTGCTGGCCAATGGCAGGGTGGTGACGGTATTCAGCGCGATATCCAGGTATTGAACAATGCCCAGGTAACTTTGTTGTCCGACCGTCGAAAAATTGCCCCATATGGATTGGCTGGAGGCAGTGCAGGAGCACTGGGGAAAAATACACTTCTTCACAATGGCAAGGAAATCACGCTGGCTAGTAAAGGCACCCACTTCTTAAATACAAACGAAATTATCAGCATCCAAACCCCCGGGGGGGGTGGTTTTGGCGTGCAAGATCCAATCAATTCATTATCATCAGTAGATTCTGAGCGTTGTTGACGCGGCTATACTTTTTTCGCTAATTTCGCCCACGCACCTACCCATGGTGTTCCCAAACCATGCCGGGGCGGCACTTTTACTTGACTCAGCTTGTTTACAACCTGAGCCGAAACCGCACCTACTTCTGCCCAATTCTCTGATAATAATGCAGATTTCATCCGCCTCCCAAGGTCTCCTGCCCAACGCCATTCCTGTCGGAATCGATCAGCCTTCAGCCAATACCCTCTTTTTTCCCAGGCAAAAACTGACCGTTCAATAGAGTCGTCAATCGCCTCGAGCATAATCACTATAAAAGCAACGTGATCGTATGTATTGGAATCAACTTCGGATTGTCCCATTAGCTCCCGTAAAGCTAATATAATTGCGCGTTGATATTGTATTCGTTCCTTCCCGGTTGATTCCGGGATAATTACTCAACTCAAACTCGCCTCCTGCTTATTGTTAACGATTTGCTAGAAACCCGCACGATTATATCCTATTTATTGACGTTCTAATCCCTCTGGCTTATAATCTCTGCCCACGGGGAAGTGCTGGAATTGGCAGACAGGCATGACTTAGGATCATGTGCCGAAAGGCGTGAGGGTTCAAGTCCCTCCTTCCCCATGCTATCTTACCCCTTCAGACCTGAAGGGGATATTTGTGAAGGGTACCCGACATTGAAAATTGAAACGAATTACCTCGAAGACCATCAAGCACACCTTAAGGTAGAGTTCGATGCAGAACAGCTGAACGAAGCGAAACAGCGAGCAGCTCGTAAGATTGCCCGCCAGACAAAAATTCCTGGCTTCCGTCCCGGCAAGGCTCCTTATGGCATTGTGCTCCGCACCGTGGGTGAAGCGGCAATCTTGGAAGAAGCGATGGAAATTTTGATCGATGAGCAATATCCCAAGATCATTGAAGAATCCACGATAAAACCTTATGGACCAGGTCACTTGGAGAGCGTCGTCTCATTTGACCCGCCAATATTTGAATTCAAAGTCCCTTTGGACGCTGAAGTCACGCTGGCAGATTATCAGGTAATTCGAATTCCTTATGATCTGCCACCCATCCTGGATAGCGATGTTGACCGCGTGTTGGATGATATGCGAGACCGTCAGGCTATACTAGAACCAGTTGAGCGCCCCGCTCAGCCAGGAGATCAAGTATTTATTCGTCTGAGTGGCACTCGTTTGGAGCCTGAAGAAGGTGAAAGCTCAGTACTGGTGACAGATCGTCCGATGCCAGTCACAATACCGTCTGATGAATCTGGTCAAACCTCCGAATGGCCTTTCCCGGATTTTTCACGCTCATTAATTGATCTATCGGCGGGCGAGCAAAAAACTATTGCCCACACATTCCCCATAGATGCAGAGTACGCCAGCCTGCGTGGTAAATCTGCAGAATTTTCAATCACAGTAGAGTCGGTAAAATCCCGGACTCTCCCAGAATTGAACGATGAATTCGCTCATACGGTTGGCGAATATGAAACAATTGATGCGCTTCGTGCTGATATCCGCACCTCTCTTGAGACGGAGCAGAAAGAAGACTACGAAGATGGATACAACGACAAAATTGCGGAGGAATTATTTAAACTAGCAACCTGGAAATATCCACCGCAGATGCTCGAGCATGAAATTGAGCTGTTCCTGGATCAGCTAGAGAACCGCATCGCACAGCAGAATATGGATATGGCGACCTACCTCAAGATTCGGCAATTGGATGAAGCTAGCTTGAAAGAAGAAATCAAACCCATGGCTGAGAAGCGCATGAAACGAACCCTCATTCTTATGGAGATTGCCCGCCAACAGGATATTCAGGTTAATGAACAGGAATTGGAAACCGAGTCGATGCGTACCATGGATCGACTCAGCCATATGATGCCACCCGATAAGGCTCGTAAAACTATTACAGATGAATTTGTCCGTAACATGATCGGAAATATTGGTGCAGATTTATTAATTAAACACACCTGGGAATACTTACACTCTATAACTCGCGGAGAACCAACCGGTTCCACAAATCCCGAGCCAGTCGTTGAGACTTCCTCAAAGAAACGATCAAAGAAAAAGGAAATCAAAGAATGAACCAGATAAATCCCAATTTACTTGTTCCTATGGTAATCGAAACCTCTGGGCGCGGTGAGCGCGCTTATGATATCTTTTCACTATTGCTAAAGAACCGCATCATTTTCTTGGGCACCCCAATCAACGATCAGGTAGCGAATCTCGTTGTCGCCCAATTGCTCTTCTTGAATCAGGAAGATCGCGAAGCCCCAATCTCTATGTATATCAACTCACCTGGTGGTCAGGTATACTCGGGACTGGCAATCTATGACACGATGCAAAGTATTGCCAACCCAATCAGTACAGTAGCGGTCGGTGTTACCGCATCTTTTGGAACCGTGTTGTTAGCCGCAGGAACCAAAGGTCAGCGTTACGCGCTTCCACATGCTACCATCCACATTCACCAACCCCTGGGTGGTGTACAAGGCCAGGCATCTGATATAGAAATTGAAGCGCGTGAGATACTTCGCCTCAAGACCCGTCTCAATCAAATCCTCTCCCAACATACTGGTCAAACCATAGAGAATATCGAACGCGATACCGATCGCAACTTTTATATGGATGCAAGTATGGCTGTGGATTATGGCGTGGTCGATCAGGTATTAACCCCTCCCAAAGAAAAAAGGGCTGAGTAGCTACTACAAGAAGATTTGGTGCACAGGGTACCCAGGGTAGCACTAACCCGAATATCCTGTGCATCACTTTTCACACCTCCATATGTTCAAGATCAGCACCATCAAAGGCTTTATCCTCGATATGGATGGTGTCCTCTGGCGAGGACCCGAACCTATTGGCAATTTGTCAGATATTTTTTCGCGGTTTCATGAACGAGGGTGGCAAATAACCCTGGCAACGAATAACGCCACACGAACAATTTCTCAATATGTCGAACGGCTCCAGTCTTATGGCGTTTATGTTGAACCATGGCAAATCATTAATTCTGCCATGGCAGCTGCTCAATATCTGCACGATCGATTTCCCCAGGGAGGACCGGTCTTCTTAATCGGTGAGACGGGTTTGATCGAAGCCCTAGAACAGCAAGGGTTTTACCAAAGTGATAAGGATGTGATCGCGGTGATAGCCAGCATGGATCGCCAGCTAACCTATGAGAAGCTGCGCAAAGCGACTCTTCTCATTCGGGGAGGGGCTCCATTTATCGCTACCAATCCCGATCGTACCTTCCCAACACCTGAAGGTTTAGTTCCTGGCGCAGGTTCTATCTTGGCAGCCCTTGAAGCCGCATGCTATATCAAACCGATTATTACCGGCAAGCCATCTCCTGCCATGTATCAGATTGCTCTTGACCGGTTAGGGTTTGCCCCCTCCGAAACTATAGTTGTTGGAGATCGACCAGAGACTGACATTGCGGGGGCACAGGCTATCGGCTGTCGTACCGCTCTTGTACTTTCGGGTGTCACATCTCTCGATGAAGCGAACACCTGGCGCCCTGCTCCAGATTTAATTATTAATGATCTTGAGGCAATATTAAAATTCTAAATACCACTACTCCTGTGCCCAATATTTTCGATCTTGATCTTGACGGATTCCACACCCTGGTATCATCCTGGGGACAGCCATCTTTCCGCGCCAATCAAATTTGGGAAGGGCTGTATAAGCAGCTTTGGAATCAACCAGCACAATTCACAGCAATACCGAAATCCATCCAACAGAAACTAGCTGACCATTTTAGAGTTTCCAGTTTGAATGAAGAATTATCCAGCAGTAAACCTGCCCAGATATTAAAATCTACGGATGGCGAGACAACTAAGACTCTTTTTCACTTGGCGGACCACAATGCAGTTGAAGCTGTTCTGATGCGATACGCCAAACGCCGTACCTTATGCATCTCAACCCAGGCAGGCTGCGCGATGGGGTGCGTTTTTTGCGCAACCGGACAGATGGGATTCCGGCGGCACTTAAGCAGCGGCGAAATTATTGAACAAGTTTTATATTATGCCCGTCAACTGGCAGATCAGGGTGAGCAGGTGACCAATGTGGTTATCATGGGTATGGGAGAGCCATTCCATAATTATGATTTCCACCATGGCTGCGATCGATCGCCTCAATCATCCTCAAGGGTTTAACTTTGGTGCCCGCCGTTTTACAATCTCCACCGTTGGCTTGATCCCCGCGATCCAACGATTTACCCGTGAACACCACCAGGTGAACCTGGCAATCTCTCTTCACGCCGCCGATGACGAACTCCGTCGTCGCCTTCTACCTATCAATCACAAATATCCGTTGGATGACCTATTTGCCGCCTGTTTGGAATATATTCACATAACCCATCGCCGTATCACCTTTGAGTGGGCTTTAATTGATGGGGTGAATGATTCGCCCGCTCAAGCCCAGCAGTTGGCTCACAGGCTGCTACCCTTCCATCAAGGTGATGCAATCCTATGTCATGTGAATATCATACCCCTCAATCCCACAGGCAAGTATTCCGGGCGTGCTACTACTCCTCAGCAAGCCAGATCATTTCAAGAAGAATTAGAAAGGTTTGCCATCCCATGTACCATTCGTCTACGCCGGGGGATTGACATTCAAGCTGGATGCGGTCAATTGGCTACCCAGAATACGTTCGACCATTCCTAACTATTTCTCTAACCTCTTGACATACTATCCATCTATGGTATCGTAAGATACTTACAGTTCACTTATCAATCGAAAGGTTGTATATCGTGGTTAGGCTTACGCACGATCGACATGTCTCGAAAAATATCTGAGTTGCCAGGTGTAAATAATCTTAGTGGGGATTAACCAATTTAGATCATTTGCGAGGCCAGGCAGAAACTGGTCTCGCCTTCTTTTCAGGATTCTAGCTTGATCAATTTTCACCGAATTTAAGTATTACAATATCTTAGGAGGAATAACGCCATGAAACCGAAACTGTTAATTCCCATATTCTTAGCCCTAAGTATTGCATTGGTTATTGTTTCCTATGTATCAGCCGATACTACTGCTGAGATTCTTTACCCTACAAATGTAGAAGGCTCCGCTTGCATTGGTTCTAATGCCGTATACGATTTTAAGATCACTAATGATGGATCAATTGCTACAGTATTTTCTATCAGCTACACAAGTTTATGGCCAAATACTGGTCCGACATTTACGCCCCAACTTGATGTGGGAGAATTCTATGATTTCCAGGTATCGGTTTATATTCCTTGGACAGCGGAACCCGGCGATTTCGATACCCTTACATTATCTGTCATCGGCGGCGGATTTTCCGAATCCGCAACTGTAACCACAACAGCGAGTTTCCTTAATGATTGGGTTGATGGTGCAAATACCTCCTCGAGGTGTCCGATGGTCTTCGGTAGTATACTCTGGTGGACGACTTGTATAAAATCGGTGGGGATAATGCGGGAGCACAGAAATGGCTGGATATTTATAATACCGGTACCGACATCTGGTCCCAGGGCTCCGACATGCCAGGCGCTCGATTTTGGATCGATTGTGAAGCCATCTCAGGAAAAATTTATTGTGGCGGTGGATTTACGAACCGCGCCGAGACCACATTATTTATTTATGATATTGCTTCCAACACATGGTCAACCGGCCCAGAGCTTCCATATGGAGTTTATAGTTATGCCAGTGCCGCCTTAAATGGCAAGTATTATCTGATTGGGGGCATAAAATCTGGCAGTGGATATACAAATACTGTATTGGTTTACGATCCGACTTCTACTTTATGGGACACAACCCGAGCGCCAATGTCCACAGCTCGTCGCATGCCACTCAGCAGGCGTCATCGATGGCAAAATATACGTTGCCGGTGGTTATAATGGATCTTTCCTCAAATACGGCAGAAGTGTACGATCCGGAATCGAATACCTGGAGTAATATTGCCTCTCTGCCTTCTCCCTGGGTGAACGTGGCAGATGGGACCACCTTAGACAGGTATCTTATCCTCGCCGGTGGATCACCCGATTCCATAGCAAGCGGCTCCGCCAAAGCCTTGATCTATGATTCCGTAACCAACACCTGGAGCTGGCTTCCGGACATGGATCACATAATCTATGGTGCCGAGGGTGATAGCGATGGAATCCATTTCTGGTTTTCATCCGGGCAAATTTTTATTGATGGATGGATTGCCAGCCTCTATACAACCTTAATGGACGCGTGCGCGACCACCTGCCCATCCCCGGTATCAGGTGCAGACTTCACCTGGTATCCTCCTGATCCGTGGACGGGCTATACCGTTGAATTGACCGCAACCACATCATCCGGCTCACCGGTGATTGATTTTAGCTGGGCTTTCGATGATGGCAGTTTCGGTATTGGTAAATCCATCGATCATATTTTCGATGCACCCATGACCTATACTGTTGAATTGACAGCAAGCAATTGCGATGGTGCGAGTATCTCCACGCAATCTCACGATATTATTGTCGTTGATCCTCCCACGATTGAAGCAAGCCCCACTGGTCTTGAGGCAACCCTGCTTCCTGATCAAACTACCCAACGCCAACTTCAGCTATGCAACGTCGGAGGCGCCCCCCTTGAGTGGGTGATGAGTGAAGTCGACACTCTCCCTCTTCGATTGAATGGTGAATTACCATGGTTGTCTGAAAGTCCTGTATATGGCGTAATTCCAGCACAGTCCTGCATACCGATCGATATTTTCTTTAGTTCAATCGGATTATCCGAAGGGATTTATGTGGGCAATCTCAGCATCAGCAGTACCGATCCAGTAAATCCTCTGACAAATGTACCGGTCAGCCTAACGGTGTCCTCCTCAGCGATTGAATTGATCAAAACTGTCGGTCTTATCGATAACGCCTGCGGCACCACTGATCAGCTCAATGTATACATGAACACCACCGTTTATTATTGTTACACAGTCACCAACACCGGTGGCGTAATTCTTGATCTACACAACCTGACCGATGATCGGCTGGGTGAATTGCTTAACTCATTTAACTATCCGTTAACCCCTGGGGCGAGCATCTATGTGATCTCTGATGGCGTTCTGATTACAAAGACTGTCACCAATGTGGCAACCTGGTATGCCGAATATGAAGAACACAATGCTATCGATACTGACACAGCGACAGTCACGGTGATACCTGAACCAGAATTCTGGATTTATCTCCCTACCATTCTAAAAATACCCACCCCTTAAGCCGCTCGCGTCTAATACGAACCACACCTGTGGACGAAACTCGTCCACAGGTGTTTTTTTATTATCGCCGCCCCTAGATATCCTCTAACTCTAGCTTCAGCAATCGAACCCAAACGCCTTTTTCTCGACAAATAGTGAGCAACTGAGATCCAGGAGATGTATGTATATGGCCGCGCGAAGAAAGGATAACACCCTTGATAGCCCCCTGTTCTATCAGGCGAATTATTCGCTTTGGATCTCCGATCACTTTCACATTATGAATTTGCCGGCCCCAATTCTGAGGCTTATCATCAATGAAGCCGATTGGTTTGTACCCCAAATCTGAATTTCGTAATATCCACATCAATACCAACTCGCCAGCATCATCCGCTCCGTAGATGAGAACACCGCTTTTTCCCTGCCTTGCCTTCTGCTTGCTGTAGAACTGGTCGAGGATCTGAAATGACGATCTGGAGCCTGCTAATCCGATTAATAAAAAGAGGGCGAATAGGATGAAGATATCTGGTGTGAACGCTCTCTCAGGATAGAAAATTTTTATTAAAACCCAGGCAGCAAATCCCGCACTGAAGGTCGCTCCCCCATATCTCAGTAAATCATTGACGCCTAAATATCCCCATATACCCCGGTAGACACCAAACAAAAAGAATGCCAGGTATGCCAAACCCATAGTAATTGGCCAGGATTTCATGAATAGATTCATACTGGTTGTAGTCATATTGAGGCCATATCTGGTCCAGTAGGCCAGGTAATAGCTAAACCCAATGATGCTAAGATCCAATAGAATCTCAAATATTCTCCTTTTGTAAGTGAATGTTTCTACCAACCATTCTACCCTGGCACGATTCACCCCCACCGTGGAGATCACCCGAACTTTGCTAAGATACGCGGTGAACAAAGCTAGAGTAATCAGGAGCAAAGGAATAAACACCAGGCTTAGATCGTAATCCAGACTTTCCAGTCCAGCCGCAGCAATTCCCGAAACCAAGGCGACTCCATACAAAGTTAGGACCGCTTGCCTCTCACTCAAACCAAAAGCTATCAATCTATGTGATGTGTGGTCGGTTCCACCCTGAATGGGCGACTGCCCTCGAAGCAATCGTGTAATCATCACAAAAGTTGTATCGAGAATTGGTAGCAACATTAATAAAATCGGTACACCCAAGGCGGCAAAAATATTAGATGCCTGTGTTCGCCTGGCGATTGCCAGTTCGGCTAATAAAAAACCAAGAAATAGACTGCCGTTGTTGCCCATAAATATCCTGGCTGGAGGAAAATTAAAAATCAGGAATCCCATGATCGCACCACATAGAGCCAGGATTATTTGTAGGAGATAATATTGCCCCTCTATCCAGTAAAAATATCCCAAGATTCCGCTGGCAATCATTGCAATCCCACCTGCCAATCCATCCATGTTGTCCAGCAGGTTGATCGCATTGGTAATCCCCACAATCCATAAATACGTCAACATAATATTGGCAATCGGCCAGGGAAAAAATTCAATACTGATATCTCCAATAAAAATAATTGCTGTCGCTGCTACTAGTTGCCACATAAGTTTGATCGGCGATTTTACTTTTTTAACATCATCATATAAACCGAGTAAAAACATGGCCAATGCGCAAACCAAAAATATCCATGTGGATAGGTCCGTACCTCCCCGCCGAGTATCGCTAAATAATAATGCCGCCCAGAATGCCACGAATATACCGGCTCCACCCAATATTGGGACAGACCGTGCACCCCAACGATCATCTCTTAGCTGAGCCACCCAACCAAAACGTACGCTAAGTATGCACAATAAAGGAATAATCGCCAGACAAACAACCAATGAAACTAAGAATGGCACGAGTATCAACCATGAAATATTATCTGTTGGGGTCATCGAGATTTACCGCGATGTGTTATGGTGTACCTTGTATTGTCTCAATCAATATTCTGATCCGCTCCAATGCATCATCGGGAGCACCAGCAAGGGCCAATTGTGCATAAGTAAGCGCTGACTGGTTATCACCTAAGGCTGCATATAATTTAGCCAATGTTTCTTGCACTTTCCACAATTCATCTTCTGGTAAATCGCTATTGGTTGCTTCCTCGAGCGCAGTTATGGCGAGTTGGTTATACGCAGTGGATGCGTTTTCTTCCTCTTGACCAGCCAACTCAATATATGCGCCCCCCAATGAAAGCAGATAAGTCGATTTTGGCGTAGTGTCTCTCCGTGTATGAACTCTTATCGCTTCGAGATAGGAGATGATTGCTTGCTCCAGTGCTGCCTTTTTTCCAACATAATCACCCGTAGAATCAGCTATAGCAGAAAAGAAATCTCCCATCAGCCCCTGGGTAAAGCTGTAATTTGGGTCAATCTCAATTGCGCGAGAGAGCAGATCAAAAGCAATTTGTTGTTGTCGCAATATCTGGAAATTCAGGATGGCCCATTCGCCCCAAATAGTCATGTTATTGGGACTGAGGGTTACTGCTGTTGCAAAATATTCATTTGCTATTTGCCCTCTTTCAAGCAATGTTGCAGAATCAGTAGCTCTGCTCGCCCACCAATTATATAATCGTGCCAGGTTTGCTGTATGATCTGTATTGAGTGGGTTGATCCTTTGAGCGATTTTTAGATCGGCTTCTGCTTGTAAGATCAAAGCATCCTGCTCTTGTACAGTCTGTACCGATTTGGCTTGTTCCAGGTAGCTGCGACCTAAGAATAGATAATAATGGTCTTCCATAGGCGCAAGTTGTAATGCTCGCTGATATAACAAAGTTGCCATCTTCCATTGATTTGTACTAACAAATGGCTCGGCTGTTTTAAATGCAATATCAGCATTAATAACCCTTAAATTCGTAACATTAATAAGTATGATGATCAAACTCAGGAAAATCGGAACCGCCACAATGCCCAGGGAATTACTTGCCCCCAAACGCGAGGGCATAGTATCGATCATGAAAAAAGCAATCAGGCATAATATTAACCCGATATATATATAGTACATAGATAACAATCCCCCAACCTCACCCACTTGAGCCAGCACATCATATTGGTTTTTGGGTGTTGATTGTGCCAATGCCGACAATTTCCCTGCGTAGATAACAGAAAAAAGAAACCAAATCCCAAGAGCGGTTCCAACTGCGCCCCCAAATACCTTCCACCAATCACCCGTTGCCTGTATGAGCTTGTTTTCTGAAGTGAAAAGCATAATTCCCAATATTATAGTGATCCCCAACAAACCCAAGATACCAGCCGAGAATTTAAAATTCCACTTTGACAACCTGGTAAATGAATTAATTAAGATCGCGCTTATCGTGGTATCTTGATGTGGATTGATTATGTAATCATAGCTTAATGTCACCAGGATCAAACTGATGATTAATCCAACAATATACATTTGGCGTTTCCAGGCTGGTTGGTGGTCTGGGAGGTACGGGCCTGCTTGTTCAGCTTTCCTACGCTTCCCGCTTACTATCTTCTTCTCCTGTCTTGTGTCAGATACATCACTGAAAATCACATCCATGTTGGTTTGGGTTACCCCATGTTGATCACGTAAAGGAATGAGGTAACCCACAACAATAAGTAAACCTATATAAATCCAAAACAACATACGGGTAGCAACAATGGCAATCCCAAAATTAATCTCTATGAAATGGGCGACCAAAGCCGTAAGCAACATTGTAATCATCAATGTGCCAGGCACTATATTGTTGGTTTGGCTTATGGTCGTTTTTCGAATCAAACCAGTAAGCAGGATGTATAATACCAAACCGGTCAACATGCCAAATGGTAAGCCAATCCCCAGATATTCAATTCCCCTCCACAAGCTGAATCCAACAGAACCACCGATCCCCCCAATTACCATCAACCCAATAAAAATGTAAACTTCCTTTTTACTTTTTACTAATCCCATCCACTTTACCCCATAATAGAATGTGGCTCCAAAAATAACCAAATATACCAACAAGCCCAATGTCCCGGTAAATACCATCGCATCCCAGGTCTCATTATGGGAGCGATCAGGAGAGGCATTGCGCTTCTCAACCTGACCCAATTCCGGAGGATAGAATTGGTTAAATGCGACATACATGCTTTCCGGTCCATAACCAATCAAAAACCGCAAGAGGTTGAATGGGTCGGTCTCCCCATCAGGGAATTTAAGCGGTGCATGAACCCCAACTAGGTCGGCAGCTCCTTTCCAGATATATTTTCGAGTAAGCGCAGTAGTGCTTTCGGGATCAAGAAGCATTCCAAATCGGCCTATACCTGGCACATCGCGCAAGCTACCCATTGGACTGTTCTCGAGATTGAAACTTAATAAAAACCCACCACCAATGATTGCCATTCCAATTATTGCGTAACTAATCCACCGTTTTTGGTTGGTGAATGACAGCAACAAGGCCATTAAGAATCCCCCGGCTAGTAAACCCATTACCGGCCCCCTGCTCTGGCTCAAGTAAATTGCCATGAGTTGCAAAATTAATGTAAATGAATAAATAGATGCTTGAATAATATATGCGGTCCGATGAGTTTCCGCGGCGAGTATCTTTTTAAATGTCCCCACCAACCTTCCTACAGTCAATGGGACAACCATAATTAAATATGCAGCCACGAATATCGAGTTGCCCAAGTTTGCAGTGATGCGGGTTGTTGTATTCCCAGCCCAGGGGATTGGATCAAGCCCATAACGCTGTAATAATCCATATAAAGAAACAGGAAGACTGGTAAGTATAATTGTTGTGAATAAGCGTTCTACCTGGCTCCATTTCCGCATATTCGCTATGATTACGGCAAAAAACACTAAATATGATATGGTGGTGTAGGTTCCTTGCAAGCGTTGATATGAACCCCACAGACTAACGCCAGGGGAAATCGAGAATACTGTTGCTATCACATACACGATGACTAACCCAATCGCTGGTACAAGCATTGGTAAGTTCCATAAGGTCTTCATCCAAGATACCTTTTTCTTGAGATGAACATAGCGAACACCACCCTCTTCGATAGTCTTAATGAGCCAGGCACCAAGTGCGAATAGCGCCAGTGATCGGAGAATAGCAACTTTATCCGGTTCAAAGATTCGACTCGAATAAATATTAAAATATAATGGGATGATAATAACAGCCCCTAGCCAGATTGCTTCCAGGAGCCCTTCACAATACCGGCCGAGTTTGGTTTGCATATAGACACCCTCCATAAATCAAGTGCCACCAAGAGGCTACTGGTTATCTTACCATATAACCAGAGCCCAAATTATTACGGGAATAGAGTATGATTAACCATAACGCGAAAAATTTACCCGGTGATGTAGAGAAACAAATATCTTGGCGGGAAAATATATGCCCAACAGAATAAATATTGGGTTTATTCCATTGTATGATATTCACTACGCAAGCAGTCGGTATCGGGTGTTTCAATTTTTTAATCGGCTTCGAAGACTTGGCTTTGGATGTTATTACGTACCCGCGCCCTTGATGAATAACATAAAACGATTGACTTATCTGCCAAAGCTATTCGCTCTTTCGCGTTCCTGTGATATCTTATATTTACAAAAACGCATTTTCCCAAAATGGATATTGAAACTAATAACCAGGGTTAATGATCATATTTTATATGACTTTGACGATGCCATATATCTCCGAGATTCACGTATTGGAGCATTACATGAAGTACTTAGAACAGCCAAGCTTGTTGTTGCAGGGAACAAATGCTTATCAGAATATGCCCAAAAGTTCAATCAATTTATTGTAGAAATACCCACTGTTGTTGACACGGATCATTACCTTCCCGCTCAAGGTGAGAAACACCCTGCAGAGCCCCGAGTTCTTATCGGTTGGATTGGATCAGATCCCAATCGTGGCGATCTGGATCTGATCACTGATAGTCTCGATAAAATCGGGTATTCATTTCCCCTAAAAGTTGCTCTCCTGATTATCGCCCGTCATTCTTATATACACAAGATCAGCATACCGCAAATTTTCATTCCCTGGAATCTCCAAACATCTCTCAACGCTTTGCAGAAAATTGACATCGGGATTATGCCTCTTGATAATACAGAGTGGAATAAAGGAAAATGCGCATTTAAGTTAATCCAGTACTCATCTGTCAAAGCAGCATGCATAGCCAGTCCTGTTGGAATGAATGCAGATGTAGTCTTGCACAGCATAACTGGTTTCTTAGCGGATACCACGGAAAAATGGTATGATCAATTGTCCTTACTCATCCAGGATGCTGAACTCCGGTCCAAACTCGGTCACAATGGCCGGTTCCATATAGAACATCACTATTCAGTTGAAGCATGGCTGCCTGAACTTGTCGATGCTATAGAATATGTAGCTCGATCGTGATACCATCGACTCGCTCAAATACCATCCCTGATGTAGACATGCCTGATTCGATCTTCAAAAAAAGCGCCATCGGCTCATTTTACAATATTACAGTATCTGGCATCACCCTTATTCTTGGATTCACCAGAGCCGTACTATTGATGCGCCTGCTGGGGGTCGAATCATTTGGGACTGTCTCATTGGCTTTATTTTTCTCTAAGTTAATTCTCCCCGTCAGTTCCTTGGGCTTAGACCATGCCTTATTACAAAAGAAAGCGCCACTACCAGATGCGTACTCTACCCACTTCATTTTGCGGATCGGAGTTAACCTTGCAATGGGCTTGCTCTGTCTTGGAATTTCGCCATTATTAAGGGTAGAGTATGATGATCAACTGGTCAATATCTTTCTTATCCTGTTGATTATTAGCCTGTTAGATAGCACATATGCCACCCAGTATGTCGTCTTGCGCCGCGAAATGCACTTTGGCGCATTGGCGATCATTAATTTATGCGCCAGTGTACTCATGACCCTCATCACTCCTATAGCAGCCTACCTTGGCGCTGGTGTGTGGAGCTTGGTAATTGAACAAGCCCTGGGATCAATTGTAAGGTGGATTGGAATCTGGATATTCCTGCGCCCATGGAAATTATCATTTCAACTTAATATCACCGAAGCCCGTTCACAAATATCTTTTGGCTCCCAGGTCGTTTCCAGCAATCTTCTTGGAACTGTTCTCGATCGCTTTGATGATTTCTGGATTGGTACTACCCTGGGTTCTACCGCCTTGGGATATTATTCCCGGGCATATGAGCTCACCCAATACCCCGAGCGCATACTAAGTTCACCAATTACGTCCGTATTCCTTTCTATCTATGCTTCCGTACAGGATAATCGCCAGGAACTCTCAAAGCTCTTTTTCCGCTCCAGCAGCTTCCTCGTCCGGGCTGGTCTCTTGGTTAGTGTGGTAATGATGACAGTCGCTCCAGAGCTTGTCACACTGTTGTTCACACCCAAATGGCTATCTATCGTTCCAATTTTTCGTTTAATGGCAATTTACATTTTCTTGGATCCTATCTACATCAATCTTTGCTCGTTGTTGGTCGGTGTCGGTTATCCAAAGTTATTGAATCGCGTTCGCTTAATTCAAGCTGGTTTATTTATCCTCGCCGTGATCATTTTAGCCGAAGTTTGGGGGACAAATGGTGTGGCAATAGCCGCAAACATGATGATGCTGATTGGTGTAGCCCTCCTGGTAATTACCAGCCGGCAATTTATTCAGTTCTCCCTGCTTCGAATGTGGCTGTGGCCCTCTTTAGCTGCAGTCGCAGCCTGCCTGATTGGATATTTTGCTTTAAATGAATTGCTCCTGGATTCTACGGTATTATTATTACTCGCTAAAATTGGAACTGTATCCATAGTATATTTGGTGATTTTGTTAATATTCGAGTATAAAGATATCCACCGCTTTGGCTTCGCATCAATTAAACCTGTTATAGAAAACATCAAGCTGCAAGTTCGTAAATAACCTTATCCTAGAATTTCAATATTTCACAACACTGAGAAAACCCTCGAGTCATATTGGATATCCTTTGTTTTTCATCAACCGATTGGGATGAAATATGGGGCAGCCGTCAGCAAATCATGCAGCGGTTAGCTGCAGCAGGAAACCGTGTGTTGTTCATTGAGCGGCAGGTCAGTATTGAGCACTTGATCAGGGACCCTGTATTATTCCGCCGGAAAATTGCTCGCTGGCGGGGAGCTCCATTGAAGGAGCTGTTAAAGAACTTATGGTTATGGTGCCCTCCCCTGATGCTGCCTGGGCGTTATTATTCAATGTGGCTTAATCATCTTGGGCAACGTCACCTAGTTTCTCAAATTAGACCGGTTTTAGCCAATCTCGCATTCGATCAGCCAATCTTATGGCTATACCCTCCCCACTCAGCCCCTCTGCTCGGTCTCTTTGGCGAAAGCTGCAGTATCTACCATTGCATTGATCGTTTCGCAGGAAACCAAAAAGGATTAAAACGATCGATCCTTGAAAAACAGGAGAAGTTATTGCTTGAAAATGTGGACCTGGTTTTCACCCATGCTGATGGGTTGCGACAAAAATACGAGCATCTCACTCGGCGTCCTATCACACTAATCCCCAGCGCGGCTGATGTTTCGCATTACCAGGCAACAGCATCGGTTCACCCGCGAATATCACAGCTTCCTCGACCGCGTATCGGAATTATGGGCACCTTTGATGGACGCATCGATGTAAACTTGTTACAGAATCTTGTAACCAGTCATCCTGATTGGCAGTTTATATTTATTGGACAAATACGACCGGGTAGAACAAGGCTGGATATATTATTTGATTACCCCAATGTGCACTATCTCGGGGCATATCCGCATCATGAACTGCCCGTGTTACTGAACGGAATGGATGTATTTCTGATTGCCTATAAACTAAATGAACTGACAGAATTTATCAGTCCTCTTAAGTTGTTTGAATATTTAGCTATTGGTAAGCCAATCGTCAGTGTTCCTTTACCAGAAGTTCTTTCCTTATCATCTTATGTGTATATCGCCAATTCAGATGAATTTTCTACTCAAATTGAACGAGCCCTAGAATCAGATAGTTCTTCACTTCAACATGCACGCCGCGAAGAAGCTAAGAAACATACGTGGGATATCCGGGTACAAAGCATTGTTAAGACAATAAATGAATTTTGCGGCGAGAATTGCCTATGATCCGGGTTGATTGGCTTATCACCGAGTTAAATATTCTCGGTGGTGCTGAAGTTTTCACCACCCAGTTAGCCCTTCATATGTTGGCAAACGGTATACAGCTTCGGGTGATCACATTACGCACTGGTGGCGATTTGATATCCTACCTTAGAAACAATGGTATACCAGTTATAGAAATTGGTCTTAACCACAAATACAATCCCCTACCCCTGCTGCGCTTATATAACCTCTGGCGGACAGATCCTCCATACATCCTCCATACCCACTTGTATCATGCTGGAGCAGTTGGCCGGCTGATTGCCCGATTGACTGGCATCCGCCATGTCATCGTTCACCAGCACGGAACTGAAAATAATCGCAGCGTTCTGCGCAGCAGTTTCGATAGAATTACATCCAGAATGGTTGACCGATATGTTGTGCCTAGCACAGCCGTGGGTGATGTATTAATACGCAGGGAGCACATCACTCAATCCAAGATACACCTGATCCATTATGGAGTAAATATCGATCATCCCGTCCCATCTGCCCCCATCTTGCATTGGCCAGCACCCGTAGATGTACCTATAATTGGTTGTGTGAGTCGCCTGGTACGTGAAAAGTCCCATCCTGTCCTGTTAAGAGCTCTACAACTATTAAGAAAACAAGGTGTTACCTTTCATGCCATTATGATCGGAGATGGTCCTGAACGTAATAACCTTGAACACCTCAGTCACCAATATGAACTCACAGATTATATCTCCTGGGTTGGAACACAACGCAATATCCCATCCTGGCTCTCCAGATTTGATCTTTTTGTATTACCGTCTGCCTGGGAGGGATTACCAATATCAATATTAGAGGCAATGGCGGCTAAGTTACCGGTTGTAGCCACTGCGGTTGGGGGAACACCAGAAGCCGTCCTGGCTGATCAAACCGGGATCCTAGTTCCACCAGGAGATCCAGAGCTATTATTTCATGGCATTAGTCTCCTAATCCTTGACTCTGATTTACGTGCCAAAATGGGGTTGGCAGGTTACCTGCGAATTAAAGAACATTTCTCACTCACCCAGGCAATTAACAATGTGATCAAACTATATACCGAGCTATTAGATAAGTCACAACAGAATGATATACTTTCGCAATCTGGCTATGGCGAAAATTAGAGTACTGCACATAATTACACGGCTAATTATCGGTGGCGCGGCAGGAAAACACAATGTATACCGCCGAATATTTAGATCAATCACGCTACCAGGTCGATGTAATTTCCGGTCCTCAAACTGGTGATGAAGGCAGCCTGATCGATGAATTTCGCACTCAAGGTATTCACCTTTTTATCTTGCCACATTTGGTCCGGGAAATAAATCCAATCAAAGATTTAATCGCCATTTATCGGTTATCCAGGTTTATCCGCAAGAATCACTATTCCATTGTGCACACCCATAGTTCAAAAGCCGGTATTTTAGGTCGGATTGCAGCTTTCCTTGCCGGCAGCCCTGTCATTGTGCACACCGTTCATGGCTGGAGCTTCCACAGTTATTTGCCCCATTGGGTGCGCTATGGCTATATACTCCTGGAACGATTTACCGCTCGATTCACAGATGCCATAATTGTGGTGAGTACACATGATCTTACCAAGGGGATCAACAACAAAATCAGCCAAAGGAATAAGTATCATCTAATCCGCAGTGCCATTCCTCTGCCCGATTTTACACCAGCACATATCGACCGAAATTCAATTCGCCTGGAGCTTGGTATTCCAAATGAGAGCGCCTTATTGGGGTATATCGGTCGTTTCTCTCCCCAAAAAAATCCGCTAGAATGGGTGAGAGTAGCAGCATTGGTAAAACAGGCTGTTCCCGACTGCCATTTCTTAATGGTCGGAGATGGTCCCCTTCGAAACCAGGTAACATTGTTGCTGAAAGAATTAGGCTTGATACAATATACTACAATGACCGGTCTACGTCGTGATGTTCCTCGGCTTCTTTCTGTTATGGATGTATTTTTACTTACCTCGCTTTGGGAAGGACTACCCCGAGTAATCCCGGAAGCAATGTTGGTGAGTGTGCCAGTTGTAGCTTCTGCGGTAGATGGCTCCGTTGAAATCATCCAGAACAACATTACAGGATACATTTGTCCACCTGGGGATTCTCTTGCACATGCCGAGTGTTGTATTGAACTTCTCACAAATCCGCTAAAACGAAGCAGGATAGCTGGAACCGCATCTAAATTTGCTGCCCAACACTTTGATCTTTCTCAAATGGTCACTCAAATAGATCAGCTCTATACCCAATTATTAGGTCAACATGGAAAATAACATAATGACTGCCAAAATGACTCGCCGGCTTGGTGTTCTCACCAGCGGGGGTGACGCTCAAGGGATGAACGCCGCTCTACGCTCAATAGTCCGAACTGCCCTCGAAGAAGGAATGGATGTGTTTGCAATCTATGAGGGGTATAAAGGAATGGTGGAGGGTGGTAACCGTATCCAACAAATGTCATGGGATTCAGTCGGGGGGGTATTGCAAAAGGGAGGCACTATAATCGGCACCGCGCGCAGCGATGAATTTCGCACACGTGCCGGGCGGCTTTACGCTGCGCTGAACCTGCTCGAGAACAATATCGATAGCTTGATTGTTATTGGCGGGGATGGCAGCCTGACTGGCGCGAACCTTTTTCGCCAGGAATGGCCCAGTCTGCTGATCGAGCTAGTTCAAACCGGTCAGATCAGCCAGGATATCGCTGATCGACATCCCTGCCTATCATTGGTAGGACTGGTTGGTTCGATTGACAATGATATGTTTGGCACCGATATGACCATCGGTACAGACACGGCTCTCCACCGAATTACTGAAGCTGTGGATGCAATTATGAGCACAGCCGCCTCTCACCAACGCACTTTTGTGGTCAAAGTGATGGGCCGAAATTGTGGGTATTTAGCTCTCATGGGCGCCTTAGCTACGGGCGCAGATTGGGTATTGATCCCCGAATCACCTCCGGATATTGACAATTGGGAAGAGGTGATGTGTGAGCGGTTGAAAGCCGGGCGATTGGCAGGACGCCGAGATAGCATCGTGATGCTTGCCGAGGGAGCGCAAGACCGTTGTGGGAATTATATCGGCAGCTCACATATCCAAAAAGTGTTAGAGGATAGGTTAGGTGAGGATGTTCGGGTTACTATTCTTGGTCATGTGCAAAGGGGTGGATCTCCCAGTGCATTTGACCGCAATCTGGGTACTCTCATGGGATATGCTGCAGTAAATACTATACTCCAGGCTGCCCCTAATGATGAACCACAATTGATTTGCATTCGAGGCAACAGGATTTCAACCGCACCTTTGATGCATTGTATAGAACAGACCCACGCAGTTGCGGATGCTATCAACGCCCACGATTACAGAAGAGCGATGGAGCTCCGGAGCAGTTCTTTCCTCGATGCTTTTACCACTTTTCGCACCTTTGTACGTGCACTGCCGCATCCACCCATCGCTGGCAGTAAGAGATTCAAATTTGCTGTTTTGAATAGCGGCGCGCCATCTCCAGGTATGAACACCGCCAGCCGTGCTGCCATCCGATTGGGGATTGATAAAGGTCATCTCATGTTTGGTGTTCAAAACGGTTTTGATGGATTAATCAATGGCGAAATCCGGGAATTTGAATGGATGGATGTGAATGGCTGGGCGTCTATGGGTGGCTCAGAACTGGGTACAAACAGAAAGGTGCCCAAGGGTGGGGACTTGTATGCAATCGCGGTAATATTGAAAAATTCGAGATCGATGGCCTACTCATCATTGGTGGTTGGAATGCCTACGAGTTAGCCTTCAAACTGCTCTCCGAGCGGACCAATTATCCTGCTTTTAATATTCCCATGATCTGCCTGCCGGCGACGATCAACAACAACCTTCCCGGGACTGATTTCTCGATTGGTGCAGATACCGCTCTTAATAATATTGTCCAGGCCGTGGATAAGATAAAACAATCCGCTGTCGCAGCCAGACGTTGTTTTGTTGTCGAGGTTATGGGACATTATTGCGGTTATCTGGCTCTAATGAGTGGACTCGCTACAGGTGCTGAACGTGTATATACTAATGAAGAAGGGGTTACTATTAAAGATCTTCAAACGGATTTGGATAATTTATGCAGTGGTTTTCAAAGCGGCAAGCGTTTGGGCTTGATGATCCGCAACGAATATGCCAACCCAATCTATACAACTGCTTTCATGAGTGCACTTTTCACAGAGGAGGGTGCTGATTTATTTGATGTTCGGCAGGCAATCTTAGGGCACCTCCAACAAGGGGGCGATCCCTCACCATTTGACCGGATTCAAGCCACGCGGTTTGCCAGCGAATGCATTGACTATCTCATTAACCAAGCCAATACTGGGACAAAAGAAGTGAAATACATTGGCTTAACGGGAGGAAAATTACAGGTCCACCAATTCGAGGATTTTCCTCGAGTTGTTGATTACGAACATCAACGTCCCAAAGATCAATGGTGGCTTACCATGCGCACAATTGCCAGGTTGCTGGCTCAACCGGCTTCGGGGTTCAACCAGCCTCGGATGGGTTGATCTCGATAAAAAAGGATACATCTATCATGGGTGACTTCTATGGACTAACTACCGGGAAAATCAGCAATGGTATTCTCACCCTGGAATACTTGTTGGACGCCGGACCGCGAATTGTTCGCTTGTTTTACAACAAGAATCAGAATAATATATTTGTTGAAATTCCAGACCGTACACACCAAACTGAATACGGTACATACTTCTTCAGGGGAGGCCATCGTCTATGGCATGCTCCCGAAGATATCCTACGAACCTATATCCCCGATAATGATCCGGTCTCAGTTGCCCTTTCGCCCGATGGTGTTACTCTTACCCAATCAGTTGAGCCTGGCACAGGTATTCAGAAAAGCCTGAAGATAGTTTTAGATACTGACTCGGCCAGGGTTACCATTCACCACACCTTGCTTAATCATGGAATGTGGGCGGTAAATCTTAGTGCGTGGGCAATCACTCAATTTCCGTTGGGAGGTACGGCGATATTTCCACAAACGGTTCTGCCAGTGGATACTACGGGACTATTACCCAATCGAAATTTAGCACTGTGGTCATATACCTCTCTCAACGATTCCCGCCTCTCCCTTGCGGATGACCTTATTGCGATTAAAGCAACTTCAGCACTACCGCCACTTAAAATTGGCTATACGAACAGGGCTGGTTGGATCGCATATTATCGCAATTCAATCCTATTTATTAAACAATTTTTCCCTCACCCAGACTTACCCCACCCCGATTTTGGTTGTAATGTCGAGACGTACTGCGGTGATCAATTCATAGAACTTGAAACCCTCAGCCCGATTACTACCCTTGATCCCGGGCAATCTCTCCATCATACAGAAATTTGGGAAATCATTTCCGACATTCCCGCTCCAGCCAATCTCAATGATATCCGCCAATTAATTATCCAGGTCGATATTCCAAAGCGAGCCTGGCCAGCTTCCAATCAAGGGAATCTATGAAATCATTTCTTCGCTCCTTTTTCCTCACCCTATTGTCTCTGTCCTTGTTAGCAATACCTTTCGCTGCCGGATACATGTATCATCAACACAGGCTCCGTACGGAATCTTTCATTTCCCATTCTCTACCAGGCATATGACATTTTATTCGCCCATGGTTATTCTGAACCACCCGCCGAGCCTGCCTTGGAATATGGCATGATCCGAGGCATGCTTACCGCATATGGTGACCCATATACCTCCTTCGCCGAACCAGCTCAACATGAACTTGAGACGAATACTCTGCAAGGAACATTTGGTGGAATCGGGACATCACTTGATAAAGATTCTCTGGATTCTATGTGCTTTATCCTTATCCCGATAGTCCCGCCGCCCAGGCTGGAATCCTGGATGGTGATCGTTTATTACAAGTCGAAGAGCTACTCATAGCACCGGAAACCTCGTCAGACATTATTCAAGCGGCATTACGAGGCCCCGTCGGAGAGCAAGTTCGTCTGACCATCGCTCGCCCTCCGGATTACACTGAAATTCTTTTGACGGTTGATCGTATGGAGATACCACTTCCCTCGGTTACATGGCATTTAGTGCCTACTGAACCGAGGTTAGGCATTGTTCAAATCAACCTCATCGCTGCCACAACCCACCAAGAAGTACAAAACGCGTTTGTCGATCTGCAAGCCAGGGGGGCAGTTGCGTATGTATTGGATTTGCGTGATAACGCTGGAGGTTTGTTGGATGCGGGGATTGCTATCTCCCGCCTCTTCCTAACATCCGGCATCATTATTGAACAGCAGTATCGTGGACAATCGGTTGAGGGCATATTCAATTGAACAACCGGGAGAACTAGATAAGTTCCCATTAGTTATTTTAGTAAATCACAATACGGCAAGTGCCGCCGAAATCATTGCCGGTTCGCTGCAGGCGAACGATCGAGCAATCCTCATCGGGGCGCCCACATATGGAAAAGATACTATTCAGCTTGTTTTTGATTTGGATGATGGCTCTAGTTTACACATCACAGCTGCCCATTGGTGGATTCCGGGACTAAATCAACCATTAGCTGGTCATGGTTTACAGCCGGATATATTGATTGATCCATTATCAACAAGTTCGTCTGATCCATTTATTGATACGGCGATATCCTATTTCTTTCAAGACTAAGAATCCTATAGGATTTTCGTTATGATACAATCAATCTATGGGAATAAAGATTGTAGCCACCAACCGAAAAGCGCGACATGAGTATTTCATCCTCGAAACGTTAGAGGCTGGGATTGCTCTGCAGGGCAGTGAAATCAAATCGATCCGCGCTGGTCATATCAGCCTGGCTGAGGCTTATGTTCGCATCGATGGTCAGCAAGCCTGGCTTGAAGATGCCCACATCGCTCCCTACGAACAAGCCTCAATTAATAACCACGATCCTCGCCGCCCGAGGAAATTATTGTTACACCGGGATGAGATAATGAAATTGTGGAATATGGTCCGCCAAAAAGGTGTCACCATAATCCCACTCAACGTTCACATGAAAGAGGGTCGCGCGAAATTAGAAATCGCCGTAGCAAAAGGGAAGAAGTTGTACGACAAACGAGCGGAAATTGCCAAGCGTGATTCGGATCGAGAAATCGAACGCCAATACCATAACCGCTAGCTTGTAGTAGCTCGTTCATAGACAATTTCGAGATCTCTCTCCGATAGAAACCCTTCTGCAGCACCATTCTCACCGATTTTAAATGAAGCAAATACCATCGCTTTCTGTAAAGAAAGGATAGGGTCCTTTGTCGCCATGTAGCAATGAAGGAAACAGCTGAACAAAGCATCTCCAGCTCCAATTGTATTGATTACCGGCCGTGTGTACGCCGATGGAAATCTTTCACAAATCCCTGCTTCCCGTACCGCTAATAATGCACCTTTCTTCCCCATGCCAATCACCAGGATATTCACCCCAAATCGATGAAATACTTTGCCTGCCCATTCTTCTGGGCCACAAGGGAGTAATTCATCACTGCAAAATAAAATATTTGCCGCGGTCATAAAATCAACATTATATTCATCATCCAGGCTGTAAATGGAATGAACATCGGTAGCAATCGGTATGCCGGCTGAGCTTACTTTTCTTAGCATACTTCTTGAGAAATTAATATTACATAGTGCCGCGTATGTAGCCTCAGATAAGGCATCTTCAAATATCTCTTGGGGATATGATTGCTCTTGTACATCTTTCAAATCCACATTGATCTGTCGTGCACCATTGGGCTCGTATAATATTACTGATTGTGGGGTGTGCGGCAAGATTTGTATCACATACCGGGGATCAATAGCTGCATCAGATAACACTTGATAGACTTGAGTGCCATGAATATCGTTCCCGATCATCGATAACAATGATACCTGGTTACCTAACATCGTCAGCGCTTTAGCGACATTAAAACCCACCCCCGAAATTGTGCTCCTCACCCCAAAGAATGGATACCTTACCGGTGAATATTCGATCGGGAATCTCTCCACGCGTAGTGTAGTCTCAACATTGATCAATCCGGATATTAATATTCTGTGCATAGGTTTATTTCCTTCTAAAAACAGATGCCAGGAATTGATGTGCCATTAACGTTGGGCACTATTACTGTTTTCCCATATCTATCATCACGGATTCAGATTAATAATTGTTCTTCGTAAATTCGGCGAATAGTATTTTCAATTTCTGGCTCTTTAACACTCAGATCTCTGATCCGATATAGTTCAGATATTCTCCGGATCAACTCAGATGCTGTCACTTTATCCCGTTCGAAAGCAAAAACCGCCCGATTGCCTTCATGTTCTATCACCTCAGCGCCCGCTACCCGGATATCAGGATAATATTCTGTGAAATCCACAACAAGTTTTCTTTTACCACCAAATTTTTTCTGTAATTCATCCAGATTCCCATCATACAGTAAATGCCCCTTATCAATGATCAACACTCGCTCACAGAGTTTCTCTACATCCGATAAATCATGAGTAGTAAGCAGTATCGTGGTTTTGTGCGTTTGATTAATCGTCCGAATAAATTGCCTTATCCTTTCTTTGGCTACCACATCCAGTCCAATCGTCGGCTCATCGAGAAATAATAAATCTGGATCATGCAACATCGCTGCGCAGAGGTCTGCCCTCATGCGTTGTCCCAATGAGAGAGAGCGCACTGGCGTGTCGATAAATGAATCCAGATCTAACATATTTCGAAATAAATCCAGATTTGATTTATATCGCTCCCGGGGTATGTGGTAGATGTGCTGCAAGAGATCGAGGGACTCGACCACCGGGAGATCCCACCAAAGGGTTGTCCTTTGCCCGAATACAGCCCCAATCCTGGCCACAAATTTTGTCCGTTCGCGCCAGGGTATATAACCATTAACCATAACTTTTCCCCCTGAAGGCACCAATAATCCGGTTAACATCTTTATCGTTGTTGATTTTCCGGCTCCATTAGGGCCTATATACCCCACACATTCTCCTGAAAATATCTCGAAAGTCACTCCGTCCACAGCTCTTATCTCTATACTCTGTTGGGAGATTAGGTTGCGCATACTCCCCACAAACCCACGCCGGTGTTTGGGAGTTTTGAATACTTTGGATAAATCGGTGACAGATATGATTTTGTCCATACTAAGTGCCCGTCGATTGGTAATGTTTAACTCCATATCTCCAAAAGATAAGGCTCAGCCCCAATATACCAAAGCCAATACACGGAGAAATAAACGAAGCGAAACCCGGCAGACCTAGAGGATCAGGTTTATTCAGAAAAAACAATGCAGGGTAATAGTTAATAAAAATTGCCGGGATGATAAAAGTAAAAAACTTACGCATCCAATCTGGGTAGATATTCATCGGGTACGACATCATTTCTGCGCCGCCATATGTAAAGATATTAATGACTTCTATCGATTCATAGGTCCAGAAGGTGATCGTTGCACCTATTATAAACAAACCACCAAAGAATAGAACCTGGCTGATTATTGCGAATGGCAAGTATAGCAGCTTCGTTACTGTCCATTGCACATCTACCAATTCTACAGCAACAATAAATATCACCAATCCCTGTGCAATCCGCCCTATCCGCCTCAGGATGAATTCGGAGCCAAATATCTGTAGGGTAATACTGATAGGTCTGAGCAATACCTGGTCAAACCGCCCCAGCCGAATCTGGCGCCCAAAATTTTGCGGGTCAAATCCGCTGAATAACATATCCATAATGCCAAATGAAAACTCCACCATTCCATATAAGAAACCCACCTCGCCAAGAGACCATCCTGCAATGCTCCCAAAACGCTCGATCACGAAGGCAAAAGTGATAAACACCATGCCGGTGGTCACTGCCGTGGAAATTGACTCAAGGATAAACCCCGCTCTGTATTGCATTTGAGAGCGAAACTGGACACCAATCAAGCGAAGGTATAAACGGAACATGCCTTCTATTATCCGCCCAGGATTACCAAACGTCGGATGCCCGCCCGTAATATCAGTTGACCTGCAGCCATCAGACCCAAGGCCCAACCTATTTGCTGAAGGATTATTCGAACTATGTCTAGCCCGCTAACTACACCCAAATAAATTTCTACAATCGTGTTTATCATATGCGGAAATGGTGTAAGGTAACAGAGTTGTTGAAACCAATCCGGAAAGTATCGCAAGGGCATTAAGAATCCAGATAAAAACCATGAAATTAAAAATCCGAACCGTAAAATGCCAACCGCATTAGGAACCCAAAAGGAGGTTAAGTTAAGCAAAAACCGCCAGGAGAAACTTATGATCCAAGCAAGGGTCAAGGATACGAGAACTGCTAGCCATTGGGGTAGAGTCGATGGCAGTGAAATATCAAAGACGATGGCATAGATCACCATTATTGGTACACCACGCAGGAACAACTGAACCAATGCCCGGCCGAAATCTTGGGCTAACCAAAACCGGTAGTAGTTGAGCGGTTTAACCAGGTCAGTCGCAATAGCACCTGTGTAAACCGAATTCATCAATTCGTACCAACTAAAGAGGCTTAATAATCCAATGATCGCTTGTGTTATCCCAGTATAGGTGATTGCTCCTTCAACTGAAATTCCGGTTACAACGGTTCGTGAACCATATAAAGCCACCAGAACAGCCGCTCGAAGAAGGCCGAAAAATAAATTGGTCAGCAAACCGGCTAAAACAGCAGCCCGATAAGCCAATTGCTTTTGAATAGATTTCGCACAAATTATCCAAAACAATCCCATGTCACTCACCTTCTCAACCGTCGATGCAATTATCCGAAGTTCATAACATTTTAGACATATTGACCTTTATTCATCGGGGGATTACAATCAATTTAGTCTAATAAATGGAGTATGTATGCCTCTCTACGAATATATCTGCCAGGATTGCGGTAACCGGTTTGATAGTTTACGGTCGATTAAACATGCCGACGAACCAATATCTTGTGTCAAATGCAGCAGTCTGCACACCAAACGAGCCCTCTCAGTTTTTAATGCACATTCCAGCGGACGGATAATTGCCGGGAGTAAGCAGGATAGTTGTACCGGTTGCTCCGGAGGCGCATGCTCATCCTGTGGTCATTAGACTTCTAATCTGCTGCCCAATCCAATCCGGCCCCGTTCTACTTCCACATTCAATATTTCCACCTGAATAACATCGCCTACGTTCAGCTTCATCCCTTCAGGAATCCTACTGTGGTGCAGCAGGCCATCGTGTTTTACACCAATATCCACAAATGCACCAAAGTCTACTACATTCCTCACACTGCCAGTTAGCTGCATCCCTATGCGTAAATCGTCAATAGATAGAACGTCACTTCTCAGGAGTGGCGGTGGAGCATCTGTACGTGGATCTCTCCCCGGCCCGATTAATTGTTCGTAAATATCCATCAACGTTGGGATCCCAGCATGGATTTCCTGAGCTACTTGAGCGAATGATTTTCTCTGGATAAATTCGTCTAGAGCCGGCTTCATATGGTCCGCAGGCGCATTCGGGGTTATGCCAGCCAGGCATATGAAGGCTTCGGCAAGTGGATAGCTCTCAGGGTGAATGGCAGTGTCGTCCAGGGGGTTATCACCCTCAGGGATTCTCAGGAAACCAGCCGCCTGTTCAAATGCCTTTGGACCAAATCCTGGAATATTTTTTAGGGCTGTTCGGCTGCGGAATATTCCATTCTTATTCCGAAAATCTACAATCCGATCCGCTAATCTCGGGCCTATCCCTGATACATAAGTCAATAAAGCCGGCGATGCAGTAGAGACATCAACACCCACCAGGTTAACCACACTCTCAACCACATTATCCAGGCAGCGGGATAACTCGTTTTGATCTACATCATGCTGATAAAGCCCAACCCCTATTGATCGAGGTTCAATTTTCACCAATTCTGCCAGGGGATCTTGGAGTTGCCTGGCAATAGAAACCGCCCCACGGAGAGATACATCCAATTCTGGGAGCTCTGACCGGGCTAATGGACTGGCGCTATATACACTTGCGCCTGCCTCGCTCACAATTGCGTATTTAACCCCAACGGCTTCATCCCTGATAAAGTTCGCTACCAATTGCTCTGTCTCGCGTGAAGCCGTCCCATTGCCAATGGCGATTATAGTGACACAGTGTTTGCGAACCACATTTCCTAATACATCGAGCGATTTCCTTGTTTCTCGCTGGGGTGGGTGTGGATAAATTGTGCCCGTCTCTAACAGCTTCCCTGTAGAATCAATGACTGCTATCTTGCAGCCCGTTCGAAATCCTGGATCAATCCCCATAACGACATGGCTAATCAGAGGCGGTTGAAATAATAATCCGCGTAGGTTCGAGGCGAACACTCCAATTGCGTGTGTATCCGCCTGTTCGGTCAGCACCCTGCGCACATCACGCTCAATCGCTGGTAATAATAATCTACCAGCAGCATCAGTAATCGCCAGCTCTAGCTGTTCAGCTAATAATGATAAAGGCTTGGATTGAAAAACCATCGTAATAGCTTTCCGCCAATCTCTTTCAGTAAAGATGATGTGAACACGTAATATTTTTTCTTTTTCACCCCGATTGATTGCCAGCACCTGATGTGGTCGCAGCCGATCAACTTTACATTCAAAATTATAGTAGGATTCATACACCTTACGTTCATCCAGGGAATCCTCCACTTTTTTCGAGTGTAATAAACCCCACCGATGTGCATTTTCCCGAGTAACCTTACGTATTTCTGGATAATCACTAATCAACTCCGCAACAATATCTCTTGCCCCAGACCATGCATCATCGCTTGAGGGAACTTCATCGCTCAAAAAAGGAGCTGCGATACCCGTGAGGGATTTATTCGTAATTGGTTGTCGAATAATCAATTCCGCCAGTTCCTGCAACCCCCTTTCGCGTGCAATACTTGCCCGTGTGCGTCGTTTGGGTTTGTAAGGTTGGTACAAATCTTCCAGGGCGGATATACTCTCTGCGTTTTCAAGCTCCTTTTTTAATTCAACGGACAGTTTCCCACATTCATCAATGGATTTTAAAATCACAGCTCGTCGTTCATCAAGCGACCGCAGCTTTGACACCCATTTTTCAACATCGCGCAGCTGCTGCTCGTCTAATCCACCCGTTGCTTCTTTTCGATACCGGGCGATGAAAGGAATTGTATTTTTATCATCTAACAGAGCGATCGTCGCATCAACTTGCGAATGGCGAATATTGATTTGCCGAGCGATATACTGCGATATTTCAAGCATCGGTGATCCTCATTCCTTCCCTACAGGAGTAGATACCCAAGTATAAACGGATTTAGAGTCATTTAGGTTACTGAGTATTTTTTCCGATGGTATAATGCCACCGCATCTAATAATCAATCAAAGCAGGAGACAATCATGGAGTATCGCAAACTTGGCCGGACAGGTTTATTAGTGAGCCGTTTATGTTTAGGTACCATGAATTTTGGCCCTCACACGAGTGAAGAAGACAGCTTTGCCATCATGGATAAGGCCCTCGAACTTGGGATAAATTTCTTTGATACTGCTAATGTCTATGGGTGGAAATTAGGGGAAGGAGTTACGGAGCAGATTATTGGTCGCTGGTTCAGCCAGGGAGGTCGGCGTCGAGAAAACACCGTCATTGCTACCAAGGTATTTGGCCGGATGGGTGATGGTCCCAATGATCGGCGATTATCCGCTTATCACATTCGAAGATCATGTGAAGATAGTTTACAGCGGTTGAACACCGATCACATTGACTTATATCAAATGCACCACATAGACCGGGAAACCCCCTGGGATGAGGTCTGGCAGGCAATGGAAATCCTGGTCAGAGATGGGAAGGTATTGTATACCGGTAGCAGTAATTTTGCTGGATGGCATATTGCACAAGCTCAATCAGTTTCCGCTAATCGGAATTTCATGGGTCTTATATCGGAGCAAAGCCTCTACAACCTGAAAGATCGGATGATCGAATTAGAAGTGATACCTGCGTGCGCAGCGTATGGTTTAGGGGTCATTCCTTGGAGCCCTTTGGCAGGAGGCTTATTAGGCGGAGCACTAATAAAGGTAACCGAAGGACGGCGAGTATCTGAACAAACGCAAAAGAACATCGAAAAATATCGCCCACAGCTCCAACAATATGAAACCTTATGTGCTGATCTAGGCGAACAACCGGCTGACGTAGCCATTAGTTGGCTGCTCAATAACCCTGCGGTCACAGCTCCGATCATCGGGCCTCGTACTATGGAACAATTATTGGACAGTTTACATGCTTTTGAGATAAAACTGACTGATGACATCCTCGCTCGGCTCGACCTTATCTGGCCCGGGCCGGGAGGTCAAGCTCCTGAAGCATATGCCTGGTGAGGAGGAATTGTTGTGAAACGTTTTCGCGTTGCGCTGCTAGCCAATCTGAAAGATTAACGCCCCCAAATTTGAGGGGATGGCCGAAGATCAGTGGGACGATCTCGACTCCGAAAAAACTATCAATAGCCTTGTAGAAGCCATCCGAGCTGGCGGACATATCTGCGAATTTTTTGAGGGGGACCCCACCCTTTTTGAAACACTGCCTAAGTTCAGGCCGGATATATGTTTTAACATCTGTGAAGGGCACTTTGGTGACGCGCGTGAAGCTCAGGTGCCTGCCATCCTGGAGATGCTGAGGATACGCTACACTGGCTCAAAAGTTCTGACCCTTGCATTGGCATTGGATAAACCAATGACCAAGCGTATCTTAACTTACCACGATCTCCCAACGCCCGAATTCCAGAGTTTTGAGCGTGTAGACGAACCCCTCGGCACAGAGATGCGCTTTCCGTTGTTTGTCAAGCCTAGCCGTGAAGGCACAGGGATGGGTGTTACCGCCAAGTCGATCGTACACGACGAAACCGAGCTGCGTGAACAGATTGCCTACATCATGCAGCGATACAAGCAAACAGCATTGGTTGAAAGATACATTGAAGGTAGAGAGGTTACCGTGGGCTTGGTAGGCAACTTGATCGGACCAGTCTCCCGTCGGCTCCCCAATAATGAAAATGCGCCTCGCATCCAGGCTGGTTTGCGCTTCTTCCCACCCATGGAAGTGGATCTAAATCCGTACAAAGATTCGGATACTGTATATAGCAACCGGTTGAAAGTAGACCTTGCAGACCAATTGAATTATTTGTGCCCCGCCCCGCTTGACGATGACATGGTCGATGAGCTGAATTGGCTGACCGCGGCTGTCTTCCGTGTAACCGGTGCACTGGATGTCTCCCGCGTGGACTATCGTCTTGACGGCTCGGATAACTGGAAACCCTACATATTGGAGATCAATCCTCTTCCCGGCCTTTCTCCTGGAATATCTGATCTTGTGATCGAGGCTGCTGCTGAGGGAGTTGGCCACACCCACCTGGTTAACATGATCCTGGACGTGGCCCTTGAACGGTATGAATTGAAATAACAGATATCAAGAGAGCGGCAGGATGGTCACTTCCTGCCGTTCTCGTCATCATCCAAGCCTATCTCATCAATTGCGCGTGTGAGCAATTCGATCTTATCATTTAATCTATTAAAATCCTCACGTGTCGGAATCCCAAGGGTACTCAAGAATCCCGTCCAATTAGGGGATCCGTGAAGCAGCTGCCTCACTGCTTCCAGCGTATCGATACGCGCCCTGATTAAACCTGTGAGCAGCCCCTGAGAGAGAGTGCGATCCCCTCTCTTCTCCTGCCCCATGATCACCTGGCTAAGGATAAAGGTAGTAATATCCTCCCCCGATACAGAGTCAGTCACAATGATATCCGTACCATCGCGAATCAAATCCCCGACTTCTTCTATGGTTGTATATCGCTTTGCGATCGTGCTATATAATTTTCGGTTCTGATATCGCTTGATCGGTATGGGCATCATTCTATTCTTTTGATTTCTTTAGCTCCTCGACTTTATTAGTAAGCTCGGAAATCTTCACACTCAATTCCTCGATATCTTTTTTCGATGGAATATTCAGGCGATCCAGCGTATCGTGAAATCGTTTATTAACTTCGCCATCGATGGCGCGTCGTTTCTCGTTCCGCTTATCCAACATCTCTTTTATCAATTGCTTACCGTCTTTTTCTGCAATTTCTCCCCGTTCAACCAAGCGATTGACGAAATCCTCGACTTCATCCTGGGCAAAAGCCACTGCCCCTATAGCCGCCAGCAATATCCTCCGGGAAGCCTCGTACATCGGACCTGGTTCGCGGTGCTTATTATCACTACCAGAGTCGACATTGTCTATCATGGGATTGTCCTCCATAAGATTATCTAAAGCAAATTTACATCATGACGCAGCGCGTCATGATTATTGTAACACAATATATTCATAACTGTCTTTACTTAGTTAGAAATTGACCAACCCGGGATCTCCAAATTTGAGTCTGTACACAGAAGGCAGGTATAAATATTTGTAACCGTTTGTTGGAGACAATTCCGGGAGTTGCAAGATGCATTCCCGATCAGCTTCCACGCCAGCTGGAAGCAAGCCCATCAATATCTATCCAGCAACCCCCATCTTCTACAACCTGGATTTTCACCCCACGCACGGAGGCGGCTGATTGATAGCACCCGGATATGCCGGTGAATACAATCCTATTGCAATCCCATATATCACGATCGTTATAAGGAACTTCAGTTACCCCGACTTATGAACTTTGTGTTACATTCCGGCTGATATACCGGATCACAAAGAAGAGAAATACCGCTAAAGCGACCCACAAAAGTATAGCCACGATTAGGATAGCTTGAACTCGCCCGCCTGTCGCAGATCCTGGAGTACCACGTACTACATCCACCTCGGTGGTAGGATTTGCCACAGCGACAGCCTCAACTGTCTCACTCGGTGATTGCATTTGGGCTGGAAAATTAATCCCGGATATTGATATTGGCTCCAATGTTGTCGTCGGGGTGCGCGTGTTGGTTGCCGTTGGTGCCAGGGTCAGCGTTGCTGTGTTGGCCGGGAGGACAGAGGCGGTTATCCGGGTGGCAGTTGCCAGGGTTGTGGGTGTAAATGTCAACGTTGGACTGGTAGAGAGAATAGACGTAGGAGTTCGCGTTGGGGTGATGGTTGGCGCGGTAGTCAGGGCCGGGATGATCGCTCCCACCGACGAGGTGAAATCGCTTGTTCTGTCGGCATTAATAATTTGCAAAACATAATAGTACTGGATGCCAATCTGGACACTAGTGTCTTCATAGTGATAATAATGTCCTGTGAACGGATTCCCCACATATGTGATCTGCGGGATTATGCTCGTAAATGGACCTACTACCTCCAAGCCTCGTTGAATATAAAACCTCGCATTTTTTAATTCCTTCGTTGTCTCCCAGGATAGCATGATCGAGGTAGTTCTCGGTGTGGCAGAGAAATCTAACAAATCAACTGCTGCAAACGCAAATCTGATCGGCCAGGCAGCGTTGCAAAGTACCAATAATAACAAAAAAAGGAGGAGCTTATATTTCATCGCTGTTTCATCGGGATTGCAGTTCACTCACCGAGCTATCCAGTTATGATAAATAAATTGGCATCCATCATGTGTTATACAAACTCCAGGGCATCCTGTTCGGCTTCCTCACAGGCAACCACATACTCATCAAAAATGATATCCACCAGATCGGTTATCGATCGTGTAAAATCGGCCAGCTTCCATATACGCGCCCCCACCTCATTGAGCACTTTCGCCTGACCATGTGCTGGTATTATAACAACTGCTTCTTGATCAATTATCTTGCTAACAATTCCAGGAGGTTTCCCAATTTTCCGGAACAAAATTAACTGCTCCCTTCTTTAACAAACGCATTCGGCATAACCGCGAACCTTTGAATATAAAGATTATAATCCAATTCAACTTCTCGCTCAGCCAATAGCTGAGTCGGTGCACCCAGAGATTACTCTCCTTGCTCTATCCAGCTAGCTAATCCGCCCAGAAATTCTTTACCTGAATCCAACTAATCCAACCAATGGCACGGTTGTCAATCTTCCAACGTCGATTATTGAGGTCGATCCGATATCCAGATCAATCAACAAATCCGACCTTGCCGAGGACCTCTTCGGTCTCAGACCGTAGATCAATCCAGTGTCAAGCATCTCCTTTGGTATAGATTTGATTCTTAAGTGCAAATATCACCCGGTGAGCAATCAAGTCCGTATCCCATCTGACTATAATCTCCCCTAGAGAAATCTGGGTAAATTGCAAGGGAGATATATCTGGCAACCTGCTTGCTACCCCTTGCCAGTTCGTTGAACCGCCTCTATAATCTCACCATGAGTCAAGCTCAAACATTATATCGCCTTCAACAGATAGATAGCCATCTAGACCAGGTCCACACCCGCACCTCCGAGATAGAACGAACCCTCGCAGGTAATAGTGAATTGGAAGCGGCGAAAGCCAACCTGGATGCAACGCAGGGTCAATTGAACGCCGAGCTCCTTTCCCTCCATGTGGCAGAACAGATGGCACAGGATCAAGGCATCAAAATTGAGCAAATGGAATCAGCTTTATATGGTGGAAAAATCCGCCTTCCCAAGGAACTGCAGGATCTGCAAAATGACATCGCCGCGTTAAAAAAGTATTTAGTTGTACTGGAAGATCGGCAATTAGAACACATGGAAGCCGTTGAAGTTGCGCAGTATCGTTTACTAGAGGCAAAAGTAGGTTTTGACCAGGCGCAGGCTTCCTGGGCAGAGCAGACCGCCCATTTACATAGCGAGTTATCCCAAATTACTACTATGCTGATTCGTCTGGAAGCCGAACGAAACGCTGCGCTGAGCCCAATTTCCCCGGAATTATTGACCGTATATGATGCCTTACGAAAACAACGCAATGGCGTCGCTGTGGTGAAGGTTTCGGGTAAAAGTTGCGCGGCTTGCGGAACAACATTAACCCCAGCGGTGATGCAGTCCGTTCAGTCCTCAGCCAATATCATCCGTTGTCCATCATGCAATCGAATTCTCTATTCTGGTTAATTCGGTAAACCTGTGGCTTCATTTTTCCGTGATTTATTCAACGATCGCAACGCCTTCTGGTTGGGCTTTATTGCTGGCGCTCTTTTCTTGTGGATTCTATCAAAATCTCGTTTCTATCTTCCCGCTCTCTTCAGATTTTTCAAGCGCACATTTAACTCTATCCGAGAGTATCTATCAACAGGTACGGAGCATCGTTATCGTTTGGATGTTATTCGATATACTCAACGCCAACACCTCGCTTCGCCCATGTTTTCCCTGGATGAAATTATTATCGATCCTACTGTCATGGTTCGCCCTGTTCAGGTGTCCTTCGACAACCAGACCCTCCCAATAGATATAGTCAACCTGACCATACCTTATATCCCTGATTGGCCTGAGCTTGGGGCAACTTACCGGACCCCAAATATTTCGATATTCACTGCTTTAAAAAATGGGGCCAATATTGCCCTCGCGGGAAACCCTGGCAGCGGAAAAACAGTTGCTTTGGCGTACCTTGCCTCACAAATCGCGCGCAAAGTACAGGTGTTTGGCAACTTAGGAAATCTATTACCGGTATACATCCACGCAGTTGACCTCAACTTACCTCAGGATACATCTCCGTTATCCTCTCCACCTTCGGGAGGCACCGGAAGTTCCGCCAGTGATAGGACCGACGATACAAGATATTTGCCATTAACGGATATTGTAGAAGCTATCACTAGACAAATATCTGCTATGAATTTGCCTCGCATACCGGGTCTTATCCAATCTGCTTTAAACTCCAATCGTATGATCCTCTTACTGGATGGGTTGGACGAGCTTCCTCCCGATCGCATACGCACCATCCATGCATTTATCAAGGCTCTAGTTGAACAATATCCCCAGATCCAAATTGTGGCCTCGGTTTCATTTGAGAATCTGGCGTCGCTTCCATCTCTTGGTTTTCACGTTCTGACAATGGCAGCATGGGGAGATCAGGAAAAAACTGAATTTGTCCACAAGTGGAACGTACTTTGGGAGAAATTGACCTCAAAAGCCGATCAAGAACGTCTGAATCCAAGCGACTATCAATACTTGTCCAGCTGGTTGGCCATAAATAGTTTGCCATGTACCCCGTTAGAAATGACGCTTAAAGTTTGGGCTGCATACGCGGGGGATCTGTTGGGTTCCGATGCTCCCAGCGCCCTTGAGGCATATCTGTTGAGAATGACTGCCCACCAAAGTGAATCCCGGGATGTATTGGAGCGTCTGGCTCTTCAAATGGTCGCCAGTATGAATCCGGCGATTCAACCGCGCCAGTCCGATACTATTCCAATCACCTATGATAGTGCGCGAGAAAAAACCACTCCCGATTCTGAAGGTGATGCACTGCCCGAACCACAGAAAATCAAACTCCATCAGCTTCCTGGAGATTTGACCAACACAGGCGTGCTTCATACCCACTCTGATTCTCGTCTCCGTTTTGCCAATCCAATTCTTACCGGCTACCTGGCAGGGAAAGCCCTGGTGACATATAGCGGCTTGAACCGGGTCTTGGAACAACCTGCCTGGGTGGGAAAATCCACCACATTATGTTATTTTTCGCATTTTGGTGATGCATCCACGACCACACAATACCTGCTCAAACACGATGATTTCTTACGGCTGGAGCAGCTAAGAATCGCCAGGTGGCTTAGAGTAGCACCTAAAAACCAGCCCTGGCGATCAATAATATTACGAACCTTGGTGTCTGCTCTTCAAACGGACAAGAACACATTATCCCTTGCAGCCAGGATCGTAACCTCGCTTGCCACCTCGGGTGATCCAGGTGTCACAGTGCTCTTCCGCCAAATGCTGCAATCTGAAAATGCCAACCTGCGTCAACTGGCAGCCCTTGCCTGTGGTATCGCCAAAGATCCAAAAGCCACTGATGATCTTGCCAAACTTCTGAAAGACAAATCCCCATCAATCGTAAGATCTGCCTGCCTGGGTCTGGTTGCGATCGGTGACAAAGGGGCATTAGAAATTGTCGCTGATTCCCTGGTGCACGGAAGCGAATTGATGCGCAGGGCTGCTGCCGAGGCGCTTGCCAGCCATCCGGTGGAAGGCTATCCAACGTTGCAGGATGGCAGCACCCACGAAGACATAAGGGTAAGGCATGCGATTGTCTACGGACTGCTCCGTATACCACAGCCATGGGCAAGAGAAATACTTATGCACATGCAAACCGATGATAAGGAATGGATCGTGCGTAATGCTGCCATCCAGGCCATGGAAGAAATCAACCTGCCCGGCGCAAATATCCCGAAACCCTTACCCGATCTGAGTGAAACACCCTGGTTGGTCGACTATGCCGCCAAACAAGGCATGGGTGTGGCACCCGGTAAACCTGCTTACGATCTGGTTATAGAAGCATTGAAAAAAGGGAATGCCGAAGAGAGGTTGCAAGCGTTAAATTACCTGAGTATGTATTGTGACGAAGATTCAATACCCGTAATCTATAGCTGGTATTTCGGGGGCACGGGTGAGATACGCGATGCTGCCTATCAAACCCTGTGGTCGCTCGCCAGTGCAGGTGTACAACTTCCTTCTCCCCAACAATATGGCTTTGACCAGTAATTCATAAACACGTTCGTAAATATTTACTCTAGATGATGCAAGATGATCCGGTGGACATCCTCTGCTTCCATATCCAGAATGGAGATCAGCTTATCACGCCCCGTTGCCCCGGCGACAATTTCTATTCGTGAGGGTGTTACTGCAAGTATGTCCGATAGGAACTTGACTAGAGCTTGATTCGCTTTGTCCTCTGCAGGGGGAGCTGTCAGTCGGATTCTTACCGTCCCATCACTGAGGATTTCAACGATCTCATTTCGACTTGCCCTGGGCGTCACGCGGATCGCCAGAGCTGCCCCCTTTTTCCCGTCATGTAAATGGAAATTCCTGGGTGCCATCTTGCATATCCTTGTTATTTTGTGAATGTGTCCAATATACTAATCAATATTCTACCTGTTAATTGTACCAAAATGAGTAAAATCAGGGGACTAAAATCCAATACACCCACCGGTGGAATGTAAGTTCGAAATCTTCATTAACATCGGACCGACAATCCGGTCAATAGATTGCCTCAAGGGGTGATAAGGGGAAAGAAAATACGATAGGAAAACCTGAACAATAATTAAAAGTGTAACCAGTTGTACAATAAGATTGATAAACCATTGTATTGTTTGTATCATACTTTCTCCGATAGGTCATGGTTGTCTTGCACCAAGGATCGCCTGACCGATTCTAACCCAAGAAGCTCCTTCTTCAATGGCTACTTCGTAATCTCCGCTCATTCCCATCGAGAGTTCTTGCCAATCAATATGCTTGAATTCTCTCTTGAACAAGTCGCGCAGCCGATATAATCTCCGGAAATATGGTCGTGCGTCTTCTGGATTCTCAAAGTATGGGGGCATGGTCATCAGACCGCATACTCGTAAATTCGGTAGAGCGATAACCGTTTCAATTTCAGGTAACAATACTTCCCATTCACTTTCCGCCCCAGCTTGCCAACCGCTTTTACGTTCCTCTCCACTAAGATTAAATTCCAGCAAAACCGGAAGGATTTTACATTGTTCGAGCGCGTGGGTATTCAAGTGTTGTGCTAATTTCACGCTATCCAGGCTGTGTAAGTAGTCAAAATATTCGACCACCTGATTGCTTTTCCGGCTTTGGACATGCCCAATCATGTGCCAGGTACACCGTGAATATTGATTCAGGGCACTGATCTTATCCCTGGCTTCTTCAACATAATTCTCTCCGAGATCGATTGCACCTGCTGCAATGACACACTCGACGATATCCAATGGGTGAGTTTTGGTAACCACAAGCAGTTTCACCTCAGCAGGCGAGCGTCCGGCCCGCCGCGCTGCTTTATCGATATTCTCTTGCACGAATTCCAGGTTTCGTTTGATTTGTGCCTGTACTTCTGGATCAATACTCATTACCAGAACCCTCTACCCTCTCATCCCTACCAAAACACCAAACCGTCCAGTTCTCCCGTGTTCGGCGCGGTGAGAGAACCAGTGCTCAATATGGCAAGCAGTACAAATACCGGCAATTTCAATTCTTTCTACCCCCGTCTGTTCCAAAATATAACGGTTGCTCTCCCATAGATTTAATTTTACCGCACCGTCGCTGTATCGAATAAAATCATCTGCAACCGACCCAATCGCATCCCTAAACGATTGGACAACATCGGGACCTACTGTATAATGGTCGGGACCAATTGAAGGTCCGATTACCGCCAGAATATTTGAAGGCTGGGATCCATACCGCATCATCATCTGCTCAATAGTTTTTTGCGCAACTTTCAACACAGTTCCCTTCCAGCCCGCGTGGGCTATACCTGCCACCTTCTGCACCGGATCATACAGCAAGATCGGAACGCAATCGGCAAAAAGCATGAGCAAAACAATATTCTGCCGATTGGTCAATATTGCATCAGCTTTTTGATGAGGCGTGCGCAAATCACGTGGTCCATCTGCGCAGATCACAGTATCCCCATGCACCTGCCAGACGTCATACACACGATCGCGTTCTATGTCGAATTCCTGAAAAACCAGTCTTCGGTTCTCAATAACCCTGCTGCGCTCATCGCCCCCGCTGCCTCCCAAATTCAAGCTCTTCCACGGGGAAGGGCTTACACCTTCTTCTCGGGTAATCACAGCGTGGAACAACCCCTCTTTTTCAAAGAGATCAAATCCCAGGTAACGAACTCTTCCAGCCTGCCTGAATGGCATATTTTGATATACGCTTGAACGCTGTTATGCTTGACTATCTATATCAGGATGTGTAGCCACGTTCCCAGACACATCCAGAGTCTGCACATTCATCGGTCGTCGTGACCGTAGATATTTGTCATCCAATATTTTCCGGTTCTCTCGCATGGTCTCTTCAACATAAGGATAACCGAACCACGCAGTCATAAATCCAAATAAAAACCCGGTTATGGAGCGAAAGATGGGGGTACTCTCACGGAACGGAATCAGATTTATTGGTGGTTGGCTGACTAATTGACTCAACCCGTCCAACCCAATAGGGACAAGCCCTAATAAGATCCAGAGCATCCAATGCACTGGTTTGATTTTTCGTCCGGCGACAGCAAACCCGATTCCAAACAATAAAATGCCACCATAAATCGCAATATCTCTCTCACATAAGGCTACCTTATAACCAATAACTGCATCTCCCCGAAAATCTCGAGCCGCCCAAAGGTCGTTTTCATCTAGACCGGTAGCCTCCCCATATGGGATTAATTCATCGACTCCCGCTGACGCTCTCGGGTAACTAGTCTGTTCTCCAAATAAAAACCAGGATCGAAACGCCAGCTCGTGGCATACCACGCTGTATGCCCGGTATATCCAACCCGCCGGTGTTGTCGCCCCCACCCTCATAAGTATTGGCGCTAAAAAGGGTAGCAGCACATAGGCAGCAATAAACACATTGAATGCAGCCAGGTAATGCCGTGAAAGCCACCGGATAAAACCATCAGATCTGGTCCAGTTCACAGGAAGTGACATCGTTCCTGTTGTTATGGCTGCGTCAATATCCGAGATATGCTTTTCGCGATTTTGCGCAGCTTTTAAGGTGATCACCAAATCGGAACGTTCAATAGGAGCCCTCAAAGTATACGGGCCAACCTTGACCACGGGAACATTGAACCCATATTGCTTCTGCAAGTCAGATCGGCTGTCGACATCAATGACCGATAATCTATGTGGGATTTCTTTGTTTAACTCTTCCAGGTACTCCTGAACCTGTTCACACAAATGGCAGTCTGCACGACTATATAATGTAACCTCAACCATTAACCGACTCCTATCTTTCCGGACCTTCTTCGAGATAATTATTCAGAAAACGAGGTATCAGACTGCTTAACTGCAGTAATTGCATGCCCACTCAGGTAACCCAGGTATGCAGGCACCAGCGGTAAAACACATGGGGAAAGGAAGGATAACACACCTGCCGCAACCGCAGTCAGATAACCGGGCGCGCCACTTGCCTGGCTCGGTAGATCCAGGTACAAACCACTTTTCATCGCCCAATTCGCCAATACAGTCATCTGTGAAAAGATCAGCAATATTCCAATCGCAATGATCAGTACGCCGCTGATGACCTGGAAAGTGCGTAAATATTTTCGCATCCGCCGCACCAATGGCATGGCGCTCTCCAATCCAATCGCCAATATCAAGAACGGAATTCCCATTCCTATTGAATAACCAGAAGATAAGATCATCGATTGCCAAATGGTATCTTGGCTATAGCCTAGAGTAAGAATTGCGCCTAGCGTCGCACCGATACACGGACTCCAGCCGGCGGCAAAAAATAGCCCCATGGCTAACGATCCGATAAAGTTGCCTGTTCGCCCTTTAAATTCAGGTCTGGTGTCCATATAGAACCAGGGGACGCGGATGATATCCATCGTAGCCAACCCAAAAAAAATCAATACAATGCCTCCTATCCTGGCAATCCACTCTTTATATTCTCGAAATAGACCTCCAAGAAGGGTCGCTGCCCCTCCCCACCCAATGACAAAGACGATTGTAAAACCAGCCACAAAAGCCAGTGCATGTAAGATAATCATAAGCCTGCTTTTTATATTGGGTTGCGTCTGAGGGTTGACAGCAATATTATTCTGCATGGTTTATACCTTGATATGAAATATGGTTCACGACTCAATAACTTCTACTGTAGTTGATGCTTCACCCGTCAGGCTGACATCTAACATCCCAGGATCGTAGCTCACATTTGGTTGGACCCACCGGAAGATCCATTTTGCATCCTCGGGCAAACAATTCACACAGCCGTGGGATCGCTGGAAGCCAAATTCATTATGCCAGACAGTAGCGTGGATCGCTACCCCTCCGGTTACAAAGATTGATGTCCATCCAATCCCTGGAAGATCATACCCCGCTCCTGTACCACCACTTCCGCTTCCGCTCATTTGCAAGGAGATGAATTTACGTGACACTCGGTGTAAACCCAAAGGCGTAGAACCGGCTTCTATCCCGCTAGATACACGGCAGAAAAATACTTCTACCGCGCCTTCAAAACAAGAGAGTGTCTGTCGTTTTATGTTCACTACCACACGCTTATCCACAACTTCGGGACTCAATGAAACCAATTCTTCTGGAGTAATTGCTCGCATTGCCTCAGCAGGCACCCATAACATATCCAGACCGCCATAATAGTTCGGATTAACCCGGTAATAGAGTTTCCCATCATCCTTGGTTTCAATCCGGTCTACATAGAATATCTGCCCATAATAAACTCGCACCGGAAGGCCCTGATCCACCCGTGCTCTGACCCATGAATTGGATGAAGGCGTGTTGTTTAAGATTACCTCCGCGAAAGGGACAGTCACCTCAGTCCACATACCGTCTCCCATGCTCAGTGGAAGAAGCTGTGTTACCGGTCCATTCGGTAGATTTCGTACCGGTTGAATATAAGGAGCATAAATAAAACCATCCGGTGTTTCTACCCAACGTTGGATGATCCGGTTCATATCAATTTCTACAGCTGCTCTCTCGTTTAGCCAGGGTAGAACCGCATCTTCATACAATACCCCAATTGTCTGACTATTTAAACTTGGGCGCGACTTTAATTCCACCATTCCCACGCATACCCTCCCTAAACGGTCAAACGCAGGGAATTCTGTGGGCAATGAATACTTACTATGAAACGTAAACCCCAGCCCTCCCAATCCTAAGGCTGCGATGTGTAGAAATTCCTTCCGGGAAATATTTCTCTTTGGCATATACGATCAACAATCCCTGGTAATACGATATGTGCTCAATGCTATAACACCTGAGTTAAGCATACCCGGAAATATATATCGGGTCAATGGGGCAGTAATTACAGGTCGATTAAGATTTACTTAGATTATCTGAATCTCCAGAGTATAATTCTATTCCAGAGAAGTCATATGACTGACCACAATCTTCCCCTGGTATTGATGTCCCACACCTTACCTGATGCGTGGATAAGTTCCCTGCATGGAAAATGCCGCTTGTTGATTGGCCCTCTCGATGCCACAGTCTTTGCTCCCGATCTACTCGCCCGGATTGGCGAAGCACAAGGGTTATTTATTTTGCTAACTATTCCCATTGACTCCAATCTTATCACCAGAGCCACTCAATTACGGGTAATATCCAACATGGCGGCAGGTGTGGATAACATCGATATTGCAGTTTGCAATCAACGTGGCATCCCTGTCGGAAACACGCCTGGTGTGCTCACCGAAGGAACTGCTGATCTCGCCATGGCTTTACTGTTAGCCATCGCCCGTCACCTGCCCCAGGCGCGCCAGGATGCGCTAATGGGCAGGTGGAAAACATGGTCACCAACCGGCTGGCTTGGTGCCGATCTTTTTGGGGCTACTCTGGGAATTGTTGGTATGGGTAAAATAGGTCAGGCTGTAGCCCGGCGCGCCCAGGGTTTTGGCATGCACATCGTTTATTATGATACTCAACCAAGGCAAGATAGCCTTTACACGCTGCTCCCCTTGGAAGAATTGCTGAAAACGAGCGACTTCGTCAGTCTGCATACCCCATTAACCAAGCAGACATACCACCTGCTGAATGCTCCCATGCTCAGGTTACTGAAACCTACAGCTTACCTGATCAACACATCCCGTGGATCTGTGATCGATCTCGATGCTTTATTTAAAGCCCTCATGAATAGCAAGTTTGCAGGAGCAGCCTTGGATGTTACCGATCCTGAGCCTTTGCCACCCGACCACCCTTTATACCAATTACCCAATTGCTTGATCTTGCCCCACATCGGCTCGGCCACCAACAACACACGCCGTCGAATGGCCGAGTTAGCTTGTGACAACCTTCTAGCTGGTCTTGAAGGCAAACCCCTGCTCCATTGTGTTAATCCCGAAGTATATCGCAGGCAATAAACATTAGACGATCAAATTGCCTACCAAACTTTATTTGAGAAATCAACCCTCAACTGGGTAATTAATTTCAGATAGCAATTGTTTGATCTGTAATTCATCCGCTGGTACCTCAAAAACAATTACCACATCTTTTGTCACAGCATCAGCTTTCACGGATGAAACACCTTTCAGGGCTACCAATTCGGTCTGGATGGTGTGAACACAATGGTTACAGGATATATTCGGCACAAAGTACTTAACGGTTCTCATGATACTAATTTTCTCCTTGTTTGGCTACTTTTATCTGGGTATAGATAAATTGAATCGAAACTAATATACCCATTTCAGTCGTATTTGTCAAGTATATTATTGCTGTATTGAAATTCAGAGGGATTTTTTGGAGTGCTGCTATGAAAATGTCAAATATGTTCAGTCAAACATTGCGCGAAGCACCTGCAGAAGCGGAGACACCCGGTCACCAATTGCTCTTGCGCGCCGGTTTTATTCGCCAGCTGGCGGCGGGTATATTTACCAATATGCCATTGGCGCGCCGCTCTCTCACGAAAATTGAAAATATTTTGCGTGAAGAGATGAATGCTATCCATGGGCAAGAAGTGATCATGCCTGTGGTTCACCCCGCAGGTATCTGGCAGGAAACTGGGCGCTGGTACCAAATTGGGTCGGAAATGGGTCGTTTTAAGGATAAGACCGATCGGGATATGGTGTTAGCCATGACCCATGAGGAAGTTGTTGCTGACCTGGTACGAAAGGAGATTCGTTCTTACCGCCAGCTGCCTCAGCTGATTTACCACATACAAACCAAATGGAGCGATGACCCAAGGCCGCGTGCCGGGCTAATCAGGACCCGCGAATTTACGATGAAGGACAGCTACAGTCTGGATGCTGACTGGGACGGACTGGACCGGCAATACCGAGCCCATTATCAGGCTTACTTTAACATTTTTCGTCGCTGTGGATTACCAGTGATCGCCGTGAGGTCTGATGTCGGGATGATGGGAGGTCAGATGGCGCATGAGTTTATGTATCTAAATCCTCACGGAGAGGATACCCTGTTCATTTGTGACCATTGTAATTACTCGGCGAACCGTCAAATCGCAAGTTTTCGCAAGCAGCCAGCAACCACTTCACTGGCTCTTCCAATGGAGCTTGTTGCTACCCCCTATACCAAAACCATTGAAGAATTAGCTGCCTTCCTGGGTATCCCCACCTCCCACACTGCCAAGGCGGTATTTATGACCGCCACTATCGCAAGTGCTGCTGGCAAAGAAGAACACTTCATATTTGCGGTCGTCCGTGGGGACATGGAAGTGAATGAGACGAAACTTGCCAATGCGGTCAAAGCGATTGATCTGCGTCCCGCAACCGAAGAAGAAATATTGGCTGTTGGCGCTGTACCCGGATATGCATCTCCTATTGGCCTGGTGGATACTCTTATTGTAGTGGATGACTTGATCCCAGGATCATCAAATGTAGTTGCCGGAGCGAACAAGGAAGGATATCATATTAAAAATGTCAATTATGGCCGTGATTATCAGGCTCAGATCATCACAGACATTTCCCTGGCCCGTGATGGAGATGGCTGCCCGCACTGCGGGATGCCGCTGCAAAGCAAACGCGGGATAGAAGTAGGCAATATATTTAAACTCGGTACCCGATACTCCGAAGCAATGGGGTGTTATTTCCTGGCTGGCGATGGGCAGTCCAATCCTGTTGTGATGGGATCGTATGGCATTGGTTTAGGGCGCCTGCTTGCTTGTGTGGCAGAAGCACACCATGATGACCACGGTCTGTCTTGGCCGATATCTATTTCTCCTTATCAGGTACACCTAATCCTGCTTGCAGGTAAATCTACTACCCCCGGAATAGATACATCTGGATTTGCCGACAAAATATATCACCAACTGCTTCAAGCGGGCGTGGAGGTTCTTTTTGATGATCGCGATGTCAGCCCGGGGGTAAAATTCAATGATGCGGACCTCATTGGGATTCCAATTCGTCTGACTGTCAGCGAACGTGCTATATTGAATGGTGGAATAGAATTTAAACTTCGCCACCAATCCGAAAAATCCATTGTTGATTCGGATGGGATCACGACATTTGTTCACAGTCACATAGCCACTCTCAAATCGGATGTTGACTCGAACCTCACCCAAACTGAAATACCGCAGAACGACTGGCACTCATCATAAATTCCTGAGATCAAAGGATTTAACCTACTCTTATCAAAAATATACTAACCCGATGTATAATAAAACTATAAAAGAACGATAGCAACATAAGGAGTACCAAATGTTAAACTTGCCTAGAGGATCTGAGCTTATCATCATATTGTTCCTTGCCCTTCTGCTTTTTGGCAGGGGACGCATTGGAAGTGTGTTTAGTGAATTGGGAAAAGGCCTCCGAGATTTTCGCCGGTCAGTAAAAGGTGAAGATACTGAGAATGAGGAAGATGAAAGCAAAGAAGGATCTTCTACCGACAAGCAGGACTGATCGCGCACGATTTCACCATGTTGCTTAGAAATCCTTTTTTTGTATAATCAATATATAGCCATCTTGAGCATTGAGGTTACCTACCCAGCGGTTGCGGTTTGAATAAATACAAGTTTCATTAGAGTTGTTATAACAAACCGCTGGAATTAATCAGCGGTTTGTTGTTTATCTCCCGGAGGATGGGAACATGGAACAAACACATGCACCTTCAGATATTTTGCTAGCTGTGGATGGCTCTGAACATGCACAAGCAGCAACCTCATTGCTAAATGATATGGTTGGAGAATTAGATTGTCGGATTACCATAATCGCTGTGTTAGATACTCCCCATACACCCCGTAGACAGCTTCTGCTCAACGCCATCCAACAGACTCAGGAAGCGCTCCAGAAAACCAGCCGCGAGGTAATCTGTGGATTGCTTCACGGCAATCCCGCCGCAGCTATTTGTGACTATGCCAATGATCATTCCCCCGACTTAATCATGCTTGGCGCCAAAGGACGCAGGGCAACCTTGGGCATTCTGCTGGGTGGGGTCGCTCAACAAGTGATCGAATATGCCCACCAGCCAGTATTGATAGTTCGTTCGCCTTATAAAGGTCTCCATAAAATCCTGGTAGCTACAGATGGTTCTGAATACAGTCATAAAGCATTGCAGTTCCTGGGCTGCCTTCCATATACCTCGTCCACAGAATTGCACATCATTCATGTCACCAATCCATACCCCCCCTTCGATGCTGCGATGCAACCTCGAACATGGTTGTTTGGGAACGACATCTTTCTTCCGCCTGCTGTATCTGATGAGGAAAGCGAGAGATGGAAAGAGGCATCCAGTGCTGCTGGGGAAAGTGTAATCAATGGAGCCCTCCAAACAATCCAACCTTGCTCTATCCAGGCCAAAACAGCCATCCTCACCGGTGATGCCGCGACCGAAATCCTCGACTATGCGAAGCGCAACTCAATAGATTTGATTGTTACCGGCTCTCGCGGGCTCAGTTCGGTTCAAGGTTGGTTGCTCGGAAGTGTATCGCGTAAACTCGTTCACTACTCAAGCTGTTCTGTACTGATCGTTAAATCACATCAGCAAACGTAACGAGGAGGTCAGGATGTATCCCACTACCGACTTACGCTATTGTAAAAACTGTGGCTGTGAAATATCCATCTGTGCTTTTGTGATCGATGGCGAAATCTACTGTTGTGAAGATTGTTATCACCATTTGCCTTGCCATTGTTGTGAGCTCATGGAGCAGGAGGATCGACACAAAAGCAAACAACCCGCCCCCTTATATCCGGGGTAGATCGAGGATGAATAAACCGTCTCCCGTGCTATCACGGTGCTTTCTGCTCGTTCAGTACCCGTTCTGGCAATTCAATCGCAGCACTACTCGCAAGCAATCCTAAGAATATGCACAGTTTAGGGTTGTCAATCTTTGCTGAACGCGCTATAATCTGCCCGCGATTCAACATAACGGGGCGTAGCGCAGTCCGGCTAGCGCGCTTGCATGGGGTGCAAGAAGTCGGAGGTTCAAATCCTCTCGCCCCGACTGATCGATAGATCTCCCCTATCATGGGAGATCTTTTATTATTCGGATTCACTCACTCCATCCTGGAAGGTGTTATATGATCGTTGAACTTCACGGAATTAAATTTGCTTATAATGACCAGGGACACGGCACTCCCATCCTGTTCATCCACGGTTATCCCCTCAGCCACAAGATATGGCTCCCCCAAATTGAATACTTATCTAAACTGTGCCGAACAATCTCTCTGGATCTTCGCGGTCATGGAGAATCTCGGGAAATACCCGGCCCTTACACCATGGATATGCTCGCCATTGATTGTAAAGCTCTGCTGGATTCTCTCCAGCTTAATAGGCCGATTATTCTCTGTGGGCTCTCTATGGGAGGCTACATCAGCCTGGCATTCCTCAGGCAGTTTCCCTCCCAGGTAGCAGGGCTGATTCTTGCATCCACTCGGGCGAATGCAGATACTACTGAAGGTCAAAAGAATCGCGAGAAAGCGATCGCTTTAGCTGAACAGTTTGGTCCAGCTGCGATTGCTGAATCCATGCTTTCAAAGATGTTTGCCCCAGATACATACATAACATCCCCCGCTCTGGTAAGTGAAATTCGAGATATGATGTCCGCCACCTCTATCGAAGGTATCGTTGGCGCTCTCAATGGCATGAAAAATCGAATTGATTCAACCTCGAACCTTCCATTTATCGAGGTGCCGACTTTGATTGTTCATGGAGTCGAGGATCAGCTGATTCCCTTATCGGTAGCTCATGATATGCACACTGCTATTCCGGGTTCGACACTTGCGGCCATACCAGGTGCCGGGCACCTGCTCAATCTGGAGCAGCCCCGGTTATTTAACCAGGTCGTTGAAAACTTCATGCTTGCACATGCTTATGGTAGGTAAAGGTGATTTTCGTGAATATAGTTATATTCCGTCGGGGGTAATAAATAGCGGTAAGGCATGCCATTGGCGATCCTGGCTCGGATATCCGAAGAAGAGATATCCAGCGATAAGGCAGATATGAAAATCAATTTTTTCCGGATCCCGAGGCTAAGTTTCTCTAATCTCTGATCATCCACGGGAACCCCTGGGCGCACCATAACCCCAAAACCATCGCAAACTTCCACGAGTTCTCCGGGGTGGTGCCAACCAGGCAAATCGCGTAAAGAATCACTTCCTATCAGATAGATCAACTGATCACCCGGGTATTTCTCCTTGAGTAAGCGCATTGTGTCTAGTGCATAATGTGGGGGGGGACGCAGGATATCTACATTCGAAAGCTCAAAAGCAGAATTGCCAGCCACAGCCAAGTTTAATAATTGCCACCGGTCATCCCATTTTAACATCGTCTTGCCCGTTTTATGCGGAGGATCAGGGGTTAAAACCCATAGTACCCGGTTAAGTTCCAGGTGGTAGCAAGCTTCTTCCGCTAGAACCAGGTGACCCAAATGAATGGGATCAAATGTACCGCCCAGCACACCAATTTTCAATCGACCCACTCCAGTTCATATTCACCGATAAATACCATATCCCCTTCACGAATCCCGGATGTCCGGAGAACGCTATCGATCCCCAAGGTTTCTAAAATGCGCTGAAAGCGACGGATCGATGCTTCATTGCTCCAATAAGTCATCGCAGCTGCCCGCTCGATTGCCGCTCCGTGTACCCGCCAACCATCCACAACTTTTTCTATAGAGAACTGTCTAGGATCTGCTTCCGCCCGGTACACCGGCATTTCCGTTGTTTTGGTGACTACAGGTGTTTCACTTAATAATTGTGCCGCTTTATATAACACTTGCCTTACATTCTCGCCAGATAAACTCGAGATCGCCATCGGTTGATAGCCATGCTTTTTTAGCTGCGGCTCAATTTTCTCCCAACGCTGGCGAACATCGGGTAGGTCAATTTTATTATAAACAACAATTTGTGGTTTATGCGCTAGGTCCGGATCAAACAATGCCAGCTCGCTGTTAATTTGGGCGAAATCTAAGACGGGGTCTTCTGCGCTTCCGTCTAACAAGTGGATTAACACTCGGGTGCGTTGGATATGCCGCAGGAAATCATGCCCAAGTCCAATCCCAAGATGTGCCCCTTCGATCAGACCCGGAATATCAGCCAGAACGAGAGTGGTATCTACATCAACACTCGCGACGCCCAGGTTCGGTTCGATCGTAGTAAAAGGATATGAGGCTATTTTGGGTTTTGCATTCGTCACCGCAGCCAGAAACGTAGATTTTCCTGCATTCGGGACGCCCACGATTCCGATATCAGCGATAAGCTTCAACTCAAGACGCAGATATCTCTCTTGTCCAGGTTCACCGCGCTCTGCCATGCGGGGGGCTTGGTTGCGAGAATTCGCAAATCGTGCGTTGCCTCTTCCTCCCCGCCCACCCTGGCAAACAACCAGCCGTTGACCTGCATCTATCAGGTCTCCCAATACTTCTCCACTCAGCTTATCATAAATTATGGTTCCCTGGGGTACTTGGATGCACAGATCATCACCAGATTTCCCCGTGCTGTTGCTTCGTCCACCCCTACTTCCATCCGTTGCAAGAAATTTATCCTTGTGCTTAAAACTGTACAAGGTATTTAAGGATGGTGAGACCTCAAGGATAAGATCTCCTCCCCTACCACCATCCCCGCCATCCGGTCCACCACGGGGAATATATTTTTCTCGCCGAAAATGAACAACTCCATCCCCACCCTTCCCGGCTCGCACAAAGATTTCGACTTCATCGATGAACATATTGGCTCACTTATCCTATCTTCTATAGAAATTATACCATTCATAAAATAAGAGAATTTCTCATCAAACTTGTACCATATTTGTGAGATACTTGTATATAATTACACAATAAGCAAGGTTGTATACCTGGTCGTTAAGTTTTAATAATCGTTTCGAGCTCAGATGCATAAATATTGGAGGAAATCATGGATGGAGAGATCGTAATAATTCCAGATATTGTTGTTGGACGGTTGCCATTATATTTGCGCACCTTGCAATTGATGCTTGTGGAAGGAAGGCAAGTGACCTCCTCTCAAGAACTTGGTGAACGGCTGGGTATATCAGCTGCTCAGATACGTAAAGATTTATCTCAATTCGGAGAATTCGGTAAACAGGGCACTGGTTATAACATCGAATTCTTAACTGATCAACTGCGTAAAATTCTTCGTGTCAATAAAATTTGGGATGTAGTTGTTGTTGGTGCCGGTGATGTGGGGCATGCACTATCTCGTTATCAAGGATTTTCGAACCGAGGGTTCAATGTAACCATGGTTTTTGACAATGATCCCACGAAGATTGGTCAGGAAGTTGGTAGTTTCATTGTCCAAGATATCAGTGACATGATACCCCTGGTTGAAAAATCCGGAATTCGAATTGCCATGCTTACCGTTCCTGCATCCCAGGCCCAGGAAGTAACAGACAAGTTGGTTCAGGGTGGCGTTAGGGCAATATTAAACTATGCACCCATTAATCTGCTGGTACCCAAAGGAGTAACGGTTCAATATATCGATCCTGTCGTTCATCTCCAGCGAATGAGTTACTACCTGGAATGATTTCTGATCCGAAAACAAAATATAAAAAAACCGGGGCCGTTGGTAGCCCCGGTTTTTAAGTTCAAACCAGAGGTAAATTCCGCCTGAGTGCATCCTTTATATGTAAAGCACGCGCCGCCCCCTCAGCAACACAGGTTGTTGGGTTATCGACCAGGTAAGCAGGGACTCCTAACTCTTTCGTGAGTAACCGGTCAATTCCTTTTAGCAGCGCTCCCCCACCGCATAAGGCAATGCCCCGATCGATAATATCAGAAACCAATTCAGGGGGAGTTTTTTCCAATACCCGGCGGACCGTTTCGACTTGATCCATCAGTGTTTCCCGCATGGCATCGACTATCTCACCGGTGGTCAGGGTTACAGGGCGTGGTAGACCAGTTACCTGATCCTGCCCTTGTATCTCCATACTTAGTTCCTCATCCTGAGGAACTGCCGCCCCAATTTGTATTTTCAGCTGCTCGGCTGTTTGTAAACCGATGATAATGCCATATTTTTTTCGAACATATGTGACGATTGCTTCGTCAAGGTGCATACCACCAATTCGTTGTGATTCACCGGCAACAATGCCATACATCGCGATAACCGCCGCCTGGGTAGTACCACCCCCTAGGCAAAGGATGCTGTTACCTGACGGCGTGGCAATCGGCAGATCAACACCCAGTGCCCCCGCAAGGGGCTGTTGGATCAGGAATACATCCCGGCCTCCTGCCTGGAGAGCAGCTTCATGAACAGCTCTGCGTTCAACGCTGGTAGCACCATCCGGAACAGTGATCATTATCTGTGGTCGTAATAATTGAAGTGGGCCGCCTACTTTCCTGAGCAGATCCCGCAATATGTACTCAGCTACTTCATAGTCGGCAATGACTCCATTGCGCATCGGGCGAGTTACTTCAATTGAATCCGGTACTCTCCCTAACATATCCAATGCTTCTTTTCCCCATGCAACCATCTTTTGTTCAGCTACTACGATGGCAGCGATCGTGGGCTCGTCGATGATCACTCGACTGCCTTCGACAGTTCTAATGTTTACGGTCCCTAAATCTATGCCCAGATCTTTGGATAATATTGACATGATTATTTATTTCTAGTCTTCTTTCGTTCCCGTGAAGCGGACGCGGCTGGAACGGTACCTTTTGACCGCTTCGAGGCGTAAATTTGAACGGCGTAATGCTGCCTCAATTTTCATGTATGCATCTGAGTTGGCTGGCGGTCCTTGTTTCAACAACTCCTCGGCTCTTCGTCTGGCGGCTTCGGCTCGACTGATATCAATCTCATTCACATTCTCTGCCGCATCCGCCATAACGGTGATAAGATCAGGTTGTACCTCTACGACCCCGCCAGCTATTGTAAATAACTCTTCACGGTCTTTTATACGAACCCTCAGCACCCCATACTTCAGGGTTGAAAGAAGCGGTGCGTGGTTAGGCAATATGCCCATCTCGCCCTGCGAGCCAGGCACCAATACCATATCAGCGTCTCCTTCAAAGACCATCCGATCCTGAGACACAATCTCACAACGAATAGGCATTGGAAAGTCTCCGCTTATCCCGATTATCCACTTTTGGCCAGTTTTTCAGCCTGCTCAACCGCATCCTCAATTCCGCCAACCATCATAAAAGCCTGCTCGGGCAGATCATCATGCTTACCATCCAGGATTTCCCGGAAACCGCGCACGGTTTCCTTGAGTGGAACATAGCGGCCCTCTCGACCAGTAAATACCTGGGCTACATAAAATGGCTGCGAGAAGAAGCGCTCAATCTTACGCGCTCGTGAGACGATTAACTTATCATCCTCGCTCAATTCGTCCACACCTAAGATAGCAATGATATCCTGTAAATCTTTATAACGCTGCAGCACCCTTTGAACTTCTCGGGCGGTATTGTAGTGTTCATCGCCAACAATTAGCGGGTCCAGGATGCGCGAAGTCGATGATAAGGGATCTACCGCCGGGTAAATCCCCTTCTCCACGATGGATCGCTCCAGCGCAATGGTCGCGTCAAGGTGGGTGAAGGTGGCGACTGGCGCGGGATCAGAGTAGTCGTCTGCTGGCACGTAAACTGCTTGCATGGATGTGATCGACCCACTGCGGGTTGAAGTAATCCGTTCCTGCAATTCACCCATTTCCGTCGCCAACGTAGGCTGGTAGCCAACCGCTGAAGGCATACGACCTAATAGTGCCGATACTTCTGAGCCTGACATGCTGAAACGGAAGATATTATCAATAAATAAAAGAACATCCTTACCTTCATCACGAAAATATTCTGCCATTGACAACGCAGTCAGTGCAACACGTAAGCGGACGCCAGGCGGTTCATTCATTTGCCCGTAAACCATCACTGTATCCTTCATCACCCCTGATTCAATCATTTCCCGGAAAAGCTGCGTACCCTCACGCGTCCTGCTCGCCAACTCCCGCAAATACCGAGTTGCCCTGATGTACGGTTGCAATTGAGCGAATCAATTCTGTAATGATCACAGTTTTTCCTACGCCAGCCCCGCCAAAAATTCCGGTTTTACCACCCCGGGTAAACGGCGCAATCAGGTCAATTACTTTAATCCCAGTTTCAAATACCTCAACCCGTGTGGATTGCTCAGAAAAGGGTGGGGCTGGGCGATGAATCGGGTATCTCTGATCAACCTCGACTGGACCCAGACCATCCACCGTACGTCCAAGAATATTAAAAACCCGGCCTAAAGTTTGTAATCCGACCGGAACCATGATTGGGCCGCCGGTAGCGATTGCAGGTAAACCGCGCTTCAACCCATCCGTCGTATCCATTGCCACGCACCGCACCCAATTATTCCCCAAGTGTTTCTGAACTTCCAATACCAGAGGCAACTGCCCCTCCCGTGGGATTTCGACAGCGTCAAAGACTCCCGGAAGATGCTCCGCTGGAAATTCTACATCAACCACACCACCTAAAATTTGGATAATCCGTCCATTAAGGTTCGCCATGTAAGTCTCCTGAATAATATCATCCAGATCAGTTGCCCTCAGCCTTACTTACACTAAGGCTTCCGCCCCGCCTACAATATCCAGTATCTCACTGGTAATACCTTGTTGGCGTGCCTTGTTGTATTCCAATTGTAGAGCTCCAGCCAGCTCTGTAGCGCTATCCGTAGCATTTTTCATTGCTACCATCCGCGCTGCGTGTTCGCTGGCAAGAGATCCCATGATTGCCTGATACACCTGTAGTGCGGTAAAACGCGGCACAATTTCATCCAGGATCTCAGTTTCTCCCGGCTCATAAATGTAGGTAGCATGGACTGATTTGGTCGTCTCATATGCTACCACACGACCTTCTTCGTGTTCAAATTCCAAGGGCAGCAGCTGCTTTACCGTTGGCACTTGTCGAGCCATATTGACAAAGCGCGTATATACCAGATACACACGGTCAACTTTTCCGGACAGGAACTCATCAACCACCAGTCGACCAATCGCCGATACATCACTAAACGATGGCGCAGCTGGTAAATTGCTGAACTCAGCAATTACATTCTTTCTCCTCCGCATCAGCATATCCCGCCCTTTGCGCCCTATAGCAAGATAGCATATTGGAACAGTACTTTGATAAAAACGCTGCAGTGCAAACCGCACAATATTGGAGGTGTAGGCTCCAGCCAGGCCCCGGTCTCCAGTAATTAAGACAACCAGCTCATTTTGTGACTCTGCTCTTGGTGTTAGCAGGGGGTGAAGTGTCGCCCGTCCAGGCTGACTGGCAATGTGTGTCAGCACCTGCCAGGCTTTCGTTGCATAAGGGCGCGTTTGCAACAATGCACTCATTGCTTTGCGCACCTTGCTTGCACTTACTGCCTGCAAGGCGCGCGTGACTTGAGCAATATTTTTAACGCTGCGAATTCTAAGTCTGACTTCCCTCGCGTTTGCCATGACCTTTCCCTTATAGCTTTACTGCCAGGATGCCATGAAGGCATCCAGGGCTTGCTTTAACCGCTCTTCATTTTCTGGTGTGATCAGTTTTTCTTCGGCGATCGCCTTGCCAAGGTCTGGGTGAGAAGTCTCCATATATCGTAGCAATGCGCTTTCCCATGCCTTCATTCGATCGAGAGGAACCACGTCTGCATACCCGCGTGTTCCCGCGAAAATCTCGATGATCTGGTTTTCCAGGGACATGGGCTGATATTGGGATTGCTTTAGTATTTCTTGTAAGTGCAGCCCGCGGTTTAATTGTGCCTGGGTTGCCTTATCGAGATCTGAACCAAATTGGGCGAATGCCGCCAGTTCACGAAATGCTGCCATATCCAGGCGCAGCCGACCCGCAACCTGCTTCATCGCTTTAGTCTGGGCATCTCCACCTACCCGCGAAACGGATAAGCCTACATTCACTGCAGGCCGGATACCGGCATAGAACAAGTTGCCCTCCAGATAGATTTGGCCATCGGTAATAGAAATAACATTGGTCGGAATGTATGCCGATACATCACCCAGGAGAGTTTCAATGATGGGTAGCGCAGTCAGCGAGCCACCCGACCCTTTCACCTTCACCACCTTAAATTCGCCAGCATTTGGCATATTCTTTATCGCCTCACTGACATCATGGCGCGCCAAAGGTCCACTATAAACATTCCCGTTAACCCCGTCCTTCTGATCGGCCTCGGCGTCTGGGTGATCCTTAGCCACGATCACGAAGCTATCTCCTACACGAGCAGCCCGCTCTAAAAGCCGAGAATGCAGATAGAATACATCACCTGGATAGGCTTCCCGACCAGGCGGTCGGCGTAGAAGCAGCGAGACTTGACGATATGCCCAGGCATGCTTGGATAGATCATCATATACACACAGCGCATCGCGGCCCGTCTCCATGAACTCTTCCCCAATTGCACAGCCCGCATAGGGAGCAATATATTGGAGCGCTGCCGGCTCATCAGCCGCGGCAACAACTACCGTTGTGTATTCCATAGCACCATATCGTTCCAGGGTTGCCACAGTCCGCGCAATTGCTGCTTTTTTTTGGCCAATTGCTACATAAATGCAGAATAAGCTCTTCCCTCTTTGATTGATGATCGTATCAATTGCTAATGCGGTTTTTCCAGTTTGTCGGTCACCAATGATCAATTCGCGTTGCCCGCGTCCAATCGGGATCATTGAGTCGATTGCCTTTAAACCCGTCTGCACCGGGGTATCAACATCCTTCCGCTGCACCACACCCGGCGCGATCCTTTCGATTGGGCGATAGCCGGTGGCCTTGATCGGCCCCTTGCCATCAATCGGTTCGCCCAGCGCATTGACTACCCGCCCCACCATTGCATCGCCAACCGGCACCGAGGCAATCCGTCCCGTCGCACGCACCAGCATCCCCTCTTCAATGCCGGAATACTCACCCATGATGATCACACCCACATTGCTATGCTCGAGGTTGAAAGCAATCCCCATTACACCGTTGGAAAATTGCACCAATTCCTGTGAACGAACATCATCCAGGCCGCGCACCCGCGCAATACCATCGCCCGCCTCGAGTACTGTTCCAACATCGCTCAGCTCAGCAGTGGGTTGAAATGCCTCAATTTGTTGCTTCAAATCAGCGGTGATTTGTTTGATCAAGTCTGTCATGCTGCCTCCGGGAAGTAATTGCGTAAAATTGCCCGGACATATAGTTCGTATCCGGGCACACCTGATGCTTCAGTGGGTCCATTTAAATGCAAAGAAGTGGTATCCATACCATCCCTTCATAAAACAGATTAGCATCAAAGCGGTCAAATGATACTCGAAACCAACAATCTTGTCCAGTTACACAAATCCCATCCTGTTTCTGATAAGACTGTATAATTACCCTATAATGCAAATTTTCATGTAGCAAAGGAGCGTCTCCATGGTTCGGATAATTACTGACACCACATCGGGCTTACCCGCACAGATTGCCCAAAAATACCACATACCCGTGATTCCCCAGGTGATCAACTTTGGCACCGATTCCTACCTTGAAGGCGTTGACATGGACAACAATGCCTTCATGGAGCGGCTGCGGAGTACAGCTGAACTGCCGAAGACTGCGGCACCTCCACCAGAATTATTCGCCCGAGAATTTGCCCGCTTGGTACCTTCCGGGGAAACGATCCTTTGCATTCACCCCTCCGCAGAGGTAAGCGGTACAGTGCGTTCTGCGACTGTCGCAGCTCAGGATTTTCCCGGAGCAGATATCCGCGTCATCGACGCCCGCACAATTGGTAGTCCCCTGGCGACACTGGTGCAATTGGCTGCCGAGTGGGCAGCCGATGGCATGGATGGGAACACAATTGAAGCGCGGATCAAGTTGATGATTCCGAACAGTGTGATTTATTTTCTGGTATCCACATTGGAATTTCTTGCCAAAGGTGGACGGATCGGAGGAGCTGCTGCTCTGCTTGGGAGTGTCTTACAGGTCAAACCCATCTTGATCTTCAACAACGGTCGCGTGGATCAATTTGAAAAAGAACGCACCCACCGCAGGGCGCTGGCTCGCCTGAAAGAGCTCGTGTTCACTCAGGCGCCGAGAAATGGTGATGCCCATCTGTCAGTCATGCATGCAGCTGTACCCGATCAGGCGAGGGAGCTGGCAGATGATATCTGTGCTGAATATAGCCTACCAGCGATCCCGATTTTAGATGTTCCGCCAGCGATTGTCACCCATGGCGGTCCGGGGATATTGGCGGTGGCGTTCTTTAGATCCTAACCTAATAATCCCTACCAATACCAATCTCAATTCCTTTGCCTCGATCTGATTAGCCATTCTTGTACATTGAATGGTTCAGCTTGATCCTCTGGCGAATGCCGCATGTATGATCCATCTGATTGCAAATTACGGGTCTTGACATTATCACGTTGATACGCGGTGAGCAGCTCATCACGCAGATAATGGATAATCTCAACATCCTGCACTGGAAAGAGAACCTCTACTCGGCGATCGATATTGCGCGGCATTAGGTCCGCGCTTCCCAGGTAGATCTCGTCATTGCCTCCATTGCGGAAATAATAACAACGGCTGTGTTCCAGGAATCTGCCTACGATACTTATCACCCGAATATTTTCTGAGATCCCGGTTATTCCAGGGCGCAAGCAGCAGATACCCCTCACCAGGAGATCTACTTTCACACCTGCCTGGGAGGCCCGGTAAAGTAATTTGATAATTTCTTTATCTACCAGGGAATTTACTTTAAAGATCAGATGCCCAGGGTTGCCTTGTTGTTGGTGTTCTGTCTCCCGGTTAATGAGCGCTTGCATCTTTTCACGTAAATTGATTGGGGCAACCAGTAATTTTGTGTATTCATTCACGACCGAATAGCCAGTTAGATAGTTGAACATACTGCTTGCATCAGCACCTATCGCATTATCACAGGTGAACATGCCGAGATCTTCATATAATCCCGCAGTGATCGCGTTGTAATTACCAGTTGCCAGATGTAAATAACGGCGAATTCCATCTCCCTCCTTGCGGACAACCAGGGCAACTTTTGAATGGGTTTTTAACCCCAGCAGTCCATAGATGACATGGACGCCCTCCTTCTCAAGTTTCCTTGCCCAACCAATGTTGCTTTCCTCATCAAATCTGGCTTTAAGTTCCACCAGGACTGCTACCTGCTTTCCATTCTCTGCAGCCTCCAGAAGCACATCCACCACTGGTGGATTCTTACCTACCCGGTACAGGGTTTGTTTGATCGCCAACACCTGTGGGTCTCTGGCCGCTATTTTTAGGAATTGAACCACAGGCATGAACGAATCATATGGATGATGCAGCAGTATATCTCCTGCCCGGATGGCTTCATAAAATTGTTCCGGCTCTTCCAACTCAACTTTTCGTAACTGTGCGGGAATCGCTGGTTTAAATGGTACATCTTTAAGGTCGTAACGGTTGATCCCGTACAAACCCATGAGATCACTCCTCCCCAATGGACCAGGCAGGGGATAAATATCATTATGAACAATATCGAGATTTTCCATCAGGATGTCTCTAATTCGAGGAGACATCGTATCTAGGATAGATAAGCGAACCACTGAGCCAAACCTGCGTTGGCGCACTGTTTGTTCCATCGACTCCAACAAATCATCTGCCTCTAATTCCTGGATTGCCATGTCAGCATCCCGGGTCACCCGAAATGGATAAGCCTCCTCGATACGCATTCCGGAAAACAACTTATTTAAATTTGCGGCGATCACTTGTTCTAACCAAACAAAATAATGCGCTCGAGGGATTGTCCCATCTTTTTTAACCCCACCAGACGATCGTTTGATCGGAACCAATCGCGGTAATGTGTTCGGTACTTTTATCCGTGCAAAGTGCTCCTTCCCCTTTTGATCTCGTAGGAGGACCGCCAGGTTCAGGCTTAGGTTGGAAATATGTGGAAATGGGTGTCCCGGATCAAATGCCAACGGCGTCAGTACAGGAAAAACCACCTCGTTGAAGTAAGCTTCCACGCTATTTTTCTGCCGTACCGTAAGCTCGTTGTAATTGTAGATGTATATTCCTTCCTGCTTCAATGCTGGGACAAGTTCTTTACAAAAGTATTCACTTGCTTGTCGCATCAGTTGAGAAGATACTTTCCGAATTTCTGCCAGCTGCTTCTCTGGGGATAACCCATCCGGAGGAACGTCACGTACACCTGCCTCCACCTGCTTCTTCAATCCCGCAACACGCACCATGAAAAATTCATCCAAATTCGAGCCAACAATAGCGATGAATTTTACTCGCTCAAGAAGAGGGTTATTTTTATCCATCGCCTCTTCCAGAACCCGGCGTTGAAATTCCAAGGAGCTTAACTCCCGATTGATAAATAACGCAGGATCACCAAGATCTTCTTTTTCTACAGGTGTACTCGAAACAATTTGGGTCTTCTTTACCATCCAATTTTCCTTGTTTTAATTCTTATGCCTTTGCTTCTTACCTTTCTTCTTATCATCCGTAATTGGTACTTTAGCAAACGGATCGTATTTCAAAGCCACACCCAGCCCATCAACAATAGTTTTCAACACCTTGATCCGTGCATAATTCTTGGAATTCCCCTCCACCAGAGTCCAGGGGGCACTCAAGGTGCTGGTCTTTAAGATCATATCCTCGACTGATTGGACATACAAGTCCCACTTATCACGATTTCGCCAATCCTCATCAGTAAGTTTCCAACTTCGCAGCTTATCTTCTGCCCGTCCTTCAAACCGTAACAATTGCTCATCTTTACTGATGTGGAACCAAAATTTTAATAAGACAGTTCCAAAATCTACTAGCTGGTGCTCAAATTCGTTAATCTCCCGATATGCCCTTTTCCACTCATTTTCCTTACAAAAGCCTTCGATTCGTTCTACCATCACACGCCCATACCAACTGCGATCAAATATCGCAATTTGACCGAGCTCCGGAAGGCGGCGCCAGAATCGCCACATGTAATGATGGCTGGCGTCATCCCCTTGGGGTGCTCCAATGGGATATACCACATACCCGCGCGGATCCAATTTTTCGGTGACGCGTTTTATTGCCCCTCCTTTTCCCGCTGCGTCCCAACCCTCAAAAACCATAATTACCGGGCGGCGCTGTACGTACACTTGGTAGCCCAATTTATTCAGAGCAACCTGGTAGCGTACCAGATCTGATTCGTATGCATCTTTATCTATTGATAATGTCAGATCCAAATTCTCTAACATATATCCTCCTGTTTCCCTTAAGCAACCATCCCCAATCGCTCTTCCAATACCTTGATAATCGTTTGTGCAATCCTCACCCGAGTGTGTCGCCTATCAGTTGCCTCAACGATAGTCCAGGGGCCCCACTCCGACTCGGTGCGTTCAAACATTTCTTCATACGCCAGAAACCAATCGTTGTACTTGCGGTGGTGCTCCCAATCTTCCGGGCTGACGTGCCAGGCAGTCAGGGGATCTTCTAGCAGTTGTTTGAAACGCCGTTTTTGCTCTTTTTGACTGATGTGCAAAAAAAACTTGATGATCAAATGTCCATCATCCGCAATCGTCCGTTCAAAATCAACGATGTCCCGATAACCTCGCCGCCACTCGACTTCGGGAATGATGTTTTCCACTCGTTCCACCAGCACGCGCCCACACCAACTGCGGTCAAAAATTGCCCATTCTCCCCGGGCAGGCAGTTTAGCCCAAAAGCGCCATAGCCAGGGATGAGCTTTTTCGTATGTCCTGGCTGCCCGTATCGGATATAACTTAAATCCACGTGGGTCAAGGGGCTCAGTCAGAGCTTGTATTGAAGTCCCTTTGCCGGATGCATCCCACCCCTCAAAGAGAATAACTACCGGTATTCGGGCATCCCAGGATAATTTTTGCAAGGTATACAAACGCTCTTCAATCCCCGGGTATATCGCTTTGAATTCCTCTTTTGATAATTTTTTATTCAAATCAATTTTCTCTAGCATGGTCTTCTCCGGCAATTAATTTGTTGTTAGAGGAATAGAAAAATAAAATGTGCTCCCCACTCCCTCACGACTCTCTGCCCAAATTTGACCGTGATGTAATTCGATGATATGCCGGGCAATTGCCAGGCCTAATCCTGTACCTCCCCTTGAACGAGCACGATCTGCTTTATAAAATCGCTCAAAGATACGCGGAAGATCATCGTCAGAAATTCCAACGCCTGTATCTGCCACTGAAAATTGAACCGCAGGCATAGGTGAATTTTCGGTACTCACTTCAACAGCCATAGTAATTTTTCCTCCCTGAGGCTGTGAACTTAATCGCGTTATGAAGCAAATTCACCAACACTTGCTCGATCCTGGGCGGATCGACCAGAACTAGTGGTAGATCTGGCGGCAATCTAAGCTCAACGGACAAACCTGCCCGCTCCGCCTGAAGGCGAAGGCGCTCGGTCGCCGCAGTTAGTATTTCACCCGGCGCCATCTGCTTCAATACCAGCGGCACCTTCCCAGATTCAATCCGGGATAATTCTAACAATTCGGACACCATCATGCTTAAGGCATCGACTTCGGTGTCCATCTTGGTAAGGAATTGGCGCGCCATTTCTGTGTCATCGAGTGCGCCATCCAGCAAAGTTTCTGTGATCACCTTCAATGAGGCAATCGGTGTACGCAGCTCATGTGAAATATTGCTGATGAAATCACGTCTCACTGCTTCCAGATGGTGGAGTTGGGTTAGATCCTGAAATACTAGTAAAGTACTGCCCGGCAAAGCATCACCCAGGGATGTAGCAATCCCTTGAAGGTATAAACGTGATAGTGGCAGATCTAGTACAACAATTTGTACCTCTCCAGTAGTTTGACATTGATTGAATATATCCATCAACTGATGGTGCCGGACCACTTCAGAATATGGTCTTCCCATAGCCTGGGATTGTGAGGTTTTGAATAAATTTTCGGCCGCAGGGTTAATCAACTGCACAATTCCGGCTCGGTCCACAATCAACACACCGTCTGTCATCTGGTTCAACACAGCATTTAATTTTCCCGACTCGCCCCGCAAGGCCTCAATTTTATTACCTAATTGAGCAACCATCTCGTTGATAGCTTGGGTGAGAATGCCTATCTCGTCATGAGTTTGCACAGGAATGCGGGTGTGTTCACGCCACGAGTTTTCATTCAACGCTACTCTCTGAGCTTTGTCTGTAAGGGTGCGTAATGGGCGTGTAACCCCCTGGGCTATAAGTATCGCCAATCCCATGGCAAGAAATGTCACCATCAGGGCAGCCCCGATCAATGTCCAGCGTAAATTAATTATATATTCATCGACCTGTGTAAGTGCAACAGATAATCGAACAAATCCAACAACCTCACCCTCCACCCGAACAGCATGCGCAATATAAATCATCCGATAACCGACCGTGCTGCTAAAGCGAGTACTCACCCCATCTCCCAGCGCTAATGCCTGGATTACCTCCGGTCTATTCAGGTGGTTCTCCATCTGGGCACGGTCATAATTTGATTCACCCACCACGGTGCCATCTGTAGTGATAACAGTCACCCGAGCATCAAGAACATATGCCCAACTTCTCGCCCGTTCATCAAGGGCTGTGGAATCCGTCCACAATTCCGACTCATCGATTAACTGCTCTGAAATTAAACGCGCTTCGTCGCTCAACCTGTCCTCTAGGTTTGTTAGATAAATCATCTCGATGAAATTTGCAATGTACAATCCCAGGGCTAGCAGACCAGCTAAAACAAGAAAAATATATGGGATGGCAATCCGCCAACTGATCTTCTTGAACATGTTTTATCCTTCGAACCGGTATCCGGCGCCACGCACCGTAATGATGCGGCTAGGTTTTGACGGATCTGGTTCAATTTTTTCGCGCAGCCAGCGGATATGTACATCTACTGTCCGGCTGCCACCTCTAAATTCCCAACCCCATACCCTCTCCAGGATCAAATCCCGGCTGAGCATATGGCCTTTGTACTTCACCAAAAAAACCAGGAGCTCATATTCTTTGGGTTTAAAGGGCACTGGTTGACCATTCAAACGTACTTCTCGGCGCAGAAAATCGATCTCTAGGTTACTATAAGTGGCCACTTTGGTTTTTATGTCGGTTTGGGATTCTGCACCGACATGATCTAACTTCACCCGCCTCAGGTTTGCCTTGACCCTCGCCATCAGCTCTCTCATGCTGAACGGTTTTGTCAGGTAATCATCTGCCCCGATTTCCAATCCCAGAACACGGTCAATCTCATCATCCCGCGCAGTCAGCATGACGATCGGCGTGGACAATTCTTGCCGTATTATCCGGCACACATCAAATCCATCCATTCCAGGAAGCATGATATCCAACAAAACCAAGTCGGGATTGATCTGGCGAGCTAACTCTAAGCCTATCAGCCCATTCTCAGCCGTTTCGACGACATAACCATGCCGGTCAAGGTTGTATGCCAGTGCTTCTCTCAATGTGGTGTCGTCTTCGATAACCAGAATCTTATCGCCCATTATCCTACCCAAAACGTCCTTCAATATAATCTTCTGTCCTTTTGTCTTTGGGATTAACGAATAATGTTTTCCCCTCCCCATATTCGATTAACTCACCTTGTAAAAAGAACGCCGCATTGTCCGCTGTTCTGGCTGCTTGTTGAATTGAATGCGGCACCAGTACAATGGTGTATCTCTCCTTCAGTTCCTGTAATGATGCCTCAACTTTACCAGTGGAGATCGGGTCTAGCCCTGAGGTGGGCTCGTCTAATAAGACAACTTCAGGCTTTAAAGCCAGGCTGCGCGCGAGGCACAACCTCTGCTGCTGCCCACCAGACAATGCCACTGCCGGGTCATCCAACCTGTCTTTCACCTCATCCCATAATGCTGCTTGGTTCAGGCTGTCTACTACAGCTTCATCCAGGGTAGCCTTCCGTCTTTCACCAGCCAGCTCAAGAGCATAAGTCAAATTCTTCCTGATGCTCAATGGCAGTACCACCGGGCGAGCAAATACCATCCCCACCCGGCGGCGCAACGAGATCACATCTAAATCCCGGGCAAGGATATCTTCCCCATCCAATAACACTTTGCCAGACATCTGGACCACATCCGCCAGGTCATTTAATCGGTTCAGAACTCTCAATAAGGTCGACTTACCACCACCAGCTGGTCCGAATAGAACAGTGATCATGTTCGCTTGGATTGCCAGGCTAATATTTTTTAGTGATCTCTGTTCCATCGGAATATTGAATGGACAGGTTTTCGATAGTTATTTTATCCATGTAGTCTCATCCAGCATATTACCAATCACCATTGCCGCTTGGCGCGTGCTCTTGACCGGATGGTCGTGGCAATGAGGTTCATACTCAAAACAAAGGTTAGCAGCACCAATGCTGTACCATATTGGATTTTGATCGGCATTCCCGGGACCTGTGTAGAGATGACGAACAAGTGATATGGTAGTGCCATGGTGGCATCCAAAGCTGATCGGGGAAGCTGAGGCAAGAAAAATGCCGCCACGGTAAATAGGATCGGTGCAGTTTCTCCGGCTGCTCGCTCTAATCCCAGGATGACACCAGTTAAAATTCCCGGCAGCGCCTCTGGAATCACGATTCTGCGGATGGTTTGCCAGCGGGTAGCCCCTAAAGAAATACTGATCACCCGAAATGCCTGTGGCACCGCCCTGAGTGCCTCCTCAGCGGTGCTGATGATCACCGGCAAGGTCATGATTGACAGTGTCAGGGATCCTGCCAAAATGCTCGTCCCCAGATTCAGAAAAAGAACAAATAAACCCAGGCCAAACAACCCATACACTACCGAGGGAATCCCGGCTAAATTTATTATTGCGATCCTGATTGTGCGCGTCCAGCGGGTTTCGGGCGCGTATTCTGACAGATATACTGCCGCCCCAATACCTAATGGCACAGCAAATACTGCCGTCCCTAAGGTAAGGTAAAAAGTCCCCACGATCGCCGGGAAAATTCCTCCCTCGCGCATCCCATCGCGAGGAAATCCGGTGATGAATTCCCAGGAAATTGCTGGAAGCCCTTGACTCATGATATATATCACGACCGCTATAATGGGGACCACCGTGATTAACGCTGCAAGTGATAAAACCCCGAAGCCAAGCCGTTGCGTTAGCAGTCGCGCAGTTGACGACTTGGGGTTTTGGATTAACTTCCTGAGTTTCTTTCTAAACAGAGATATTCGTTCGATCAGTTTCATGACAGGATGCGCTCCGATCGATGTTTTATCCGGAACACCAATGCCGAAGCAGTAACATTAATACCCAAAGAGATCGAGAATAAAACAATGCCAATAAAGAAAAGCACATGGTAATGAATGCTGCCGTTGGCTACCTCCCCCATCTCTGCCGCAATCGTGGCTGTCATAGTGCGTACTGGGTGAAACAATGCACCCAGGTTGAACGGTAGAACAGAAGCATTTCCAGTGACCATCATTACGGTTATCGTCTCACCGATCGCTCTGCCGATCCCCAGCATGATCGCGGTCAAGACTCCCGAACGTGCAGCTGGCAGGGTTACGCGCCAGATAGTCTGCCAGCGAGTAGCACCCAACGCCAGAGCTGCATCTCGATACGATCGGGGAACGGCATCCAATGCATCCTCTGCAACCGAGACGATGGTTGGTATAGATATCCCGCCCAACAAAATACCCCCTGCCAGGGCAGTAAGCCCGGTCGGCAGATCAAGCAATCGGCGCAAGTATGGAGCAAGGATCAGGATCCCCAGAAAGCCTAAAACTACGGAAGGCAATCCTCCCAAAACTTCTACCAGGGGTTTTAACACCTCCCGCGCCCATCGAGGGGCTACTTCAGAGATAAAGATCGCAGTTCCAATCCCAATTGGAATTGCAAATATGGCTGCCCCAACCGTAACGATCAGGGAACCACCAAAAAGCGGAACAATTCCAAAATAATCCTCAATTGGATACCACCGTGTGCTTAGCAAGTTCCCTAAAGGGACTTCCAGGATCGCTGGCAATCCCTCACCCACCAAAAAAATGAAAATCATACCCACAAAAATGATCGCCGAGTAACCGGATCCTTTTATAAGTAAGGTAATGACCATTTCAGATAGGTTGTATTTTATTTTCATTAAACTCCTTGGTACTCATGGGATCAGCACAGGCACAAAACCGAGTTCGGTGACAATCTCCTGTGCATCAGATGACAGGATCCATTCCAGGTATGCCAATAAAGGCTCATCAGGTGTAGAGGCCGTGTACATATACAAATCGCGGGCAATTGGGTATGCATTGGCATTCACCGTATCTGCCGATGGTAATATGTACTCGGAGGTAGGGCTGCTTGCCACCGCCAATACTTTTACCTCCGGGGTTATATAACCCAATCCATCATACCCAATTGCATTTGGGTTATCCTTTACTTCGGCAATTATTCCCTCAGAAGATGGCAGTAATAAGGTGTCGGTCGAAAATAAAGTAGTGTTCTCTTCGTTCCCCAAACGGAGCACTATTTCCAGAAAATACACATGAGTGCCCGAGTTCGACTCTCTCGATAGGCGCACAATCGGTCTGTCTTCACCGCCCAATTCGCTCCAGTTGTTGATCTCTCCACTATAGATAGCTGATATCTGTTGCAAGGTTAATTTATCTACCGGATTTCCAGGATTCACGATCACCGCAATGGCATCGCGAGCAATCACGTATTCTACTGGATCAAAGCCATTTTCCACAGCTTCTTGTATCTCCTCATCTTTTATTTGTCGGGATGCATTTGCTAAGTCGACCGTGCCATTTATCAAAGCGGCAATCCCGGTTCCTGATCCTCCTCCTGTGACTGATATCCTTACCTCCGGATGAAACTGTTGGTATTCCTCAGCCCATGCCAGCGCCAGGTTGACAATCGTATCCGAGCCTTTATTTTCGATATATACAATCGGAATAGACGGGTTGTTACCCCCGTTGTCATTGTTCGATCCCCCACAGCCTGACAATGATAGGAGGCAAAATAAAACGCAGATGTATAGCTGTTTTCGCATCAATGAAAATTATAGTCGTAAAAAGTTGCCCGTACAAGGAGTAGATAACAAGTTAATAATCGTGTAGAATAAAGCAATATGTCAGACATATCAATAACATTCCAAATCAAGAACCTGGATTTTTATTATGGCTCATCGTTGGCTTTGAGCCAAATCAGTATGGATATCTACGCCAAACAGGTCACTGCTCTAATTGGCCCATCCGGTTGTGGAAAATCCACTTTCCTCCGCTGCCTGAATCGAATGAACGACACCATCCCGGGAACGCGCGTTGTGGGTCAGGTGCTGCTGAATGGTCAAGATATCTATGCTGACGACTTAGATTTAGCCAACCTGCGCCAGAGGGTTGGGATGGTATTTCAAAAACCCAATCCATTTCCCCAGTCAATTTTTGATAATGTTGCTTTTGGCCCTCGGGTATTAGGACTAACATCCAACATCACTGATCTCAATGAAATAATTGAGCACAGCCTGATCCAGGCTGTGCTCTGGGACGATGTGAAAGATCATCTAAAAGATAACGCAATGTCATTATCGTTAGGACAGCAGCAGCGTCTCTGCATTGCCCGTCTGTTGGCTGTTCAACCGGATGTTATTCTGATGGACGAACCTGCATCCGCTCTTGATCCAATCGCAACTTTGAAAATTGAAGATTTGATCGCTGAATTGAAACAAAATTACACTATCGTCATCGTGACCCATAATATGCAGCAAGCTGGACGTGTATCAGACCAAACAGGGCTATTTTGGCTCGGTGAATTAATTGAATATGCACCCACCTCAAAAATTTTTACCCGGCCTGATCAGCAAATCACAGAAGATTATATTACCGGTAGAATGGGATAAGCAGGTAAAGGAGATAACCTATGACCCACGGGATACGAACCACATTTGACAATGAGTTTGATGCCATCCGGCAGAGTCTTTACCAGATGAGTGCAATGATCGATACAGCAATCGACTCTGCGATTAATGCTTTGATGGAACAAAATATCAAACATGCGAAGAAAATTATCGATTCGGATGTTAATATCAATCAACGCAGATTCGATATCCAGGAAGCATGCCTGGCTATAATTGCCACCCAACAACCAGCGGCGAGTGACCTACGCGAGATTGTCGCCATCCTTTACATGGTAGTCGAGTTGGAAAGGATCGGAGATTATGCCGCCGGTATAGCCAAAACCGTTGTCATGATGAAAGAAGAGCCGCTCCTCAAAACATTTAAAAAGATACCCCGTATGGGCGAGATTGCCCGCCAGATGTTAGCTGACGCGATGAATGCATTCACCAATCGTGACGCCGAGGCCGCCCGCCAGATCGCTGAACGCGATTCGGAAATTGATGCGTTATATGAGGATGTATTTCACCGCTTGATCAAAATCATGGCCAAAGAGCCTGAGATGGTTACTCGCTGTACATATCTTACCTGGTGTGCCCACAATCTGGAACGCATAGCCGATCGAGTTACCAATATCACCGAACAGATCGTCTTCATGACCACAGGGCAGATCGGCGAATTCAACACCTGATTATTCAGCAAGCGATCTTAGCTTCAACTTTAGTTCTCCAGTGGATGGCTCTACCAATACATCGCCATCTGGAAGTATTATCGTCGGCACACTGCGCATTCCCCGGTTAATCCACATTACCAAACGCTCGCCTTCTTTATCCTGGTCAATATTCACCCAGCGATATTCGATCCCGTTGTTGTGTAGGAATCGCCGTATTCGGATGCAATCGCCACACCAGTTTGTGCCGTATACAATGAGTTCTTGATTTTCCATCTCAAGCCATCCCAATCTCAAAATAATCATACCATAAGCTGATTCGCCAGCTTTAACCAAATGTTAACCAAATCATGACAACGGATTAACCTTGCCTTGCCATAGCGTTAATTCCTACCAGGTACAATGTTGCAACTACAAAATAAAAAAACTATACAAGGAGATTTTATGACTCGTAACACATTTCGAATATTATCGTTGATCATAGCAACCAGTATGCTCCTGGCGGCTTGTGGAGAAAAAGAAACCACTCCCGTTGTGGATGTGATGGAGGAAATTACCCCCACCGATGCTGTGATCGAGCCCGTTGAAGTAATTGAAACCGAAGAAACTGGCTTACTTCCCATGGTAGATCCTGCCGAATATTCTGGCGATATCATCATGGCTGGCAGTTCCACCGTCTATCCACTTGCGGAAGCCATGGCCATTCGCTTCAACCAGGAAGGTTTCGCCGGTAACATCACCATCGACAGCATCGGCTCTGGCGCTGGTTTCGAGCGTTTCTGCGACACCGTCGAATCGGATATCTCCAATGCCAGCCGAGCGATCAAACAAGAAGAGATCGACCTGTGCCGGACCAATGGACGCGAACCGATACAATTCCGCGTCGGTACAGATGCCATCGCAATCGTGGTGAGCACCGATAACACCTTCATCACCGATGTGACACTGGAACAGCTGGCCCTCATCTTCTCCACCGCTACCCTGTGGTCCGATGTTGACCCTTCTTGGCCCGCCGAACCCATCCAGCGCTTCATCCCGGGTACCGATTCTGGCACCTTCGATTACTTCGTCGAAGTTGTTCTAAACAAAGAGGAAGGTCCAATCTTGGATGCCGACAACCTGCAGCTCAGTGAAGATGACAATGTCCTCGTCCAGGGTGTCCAGGGTAGCCCATATGCAGTCGGTTTCTTCGGCTTCGCTTACTACCAGGAAAATGCCAGATAGCCTGAATGCCATCTCTATCGATGGCATCGCACCAAACGCCGAAACCGCTGAGTCCAACGAGTATCCTCTCTCCCGTCCGCTGTTCATCTACTCCGATGCCGCCATCATGCAGCAGAAACCCCAGGTCGCCGCTTTCATCAACTTCTTCCTGACTTATGTCAACGAAGAAATCCTGGATGTCGGCTACTTCCCCGCCAGTGATGAAGCCCTCACCGGTGCCATGCAAGCCTGGAATGACGCGATACCCTAAACTTAGGATCTTCTCCTCCTCGATTATCCCCTTCTCGCCATAAGAGGCGGGCAGGGGATATAATTTATCCGGGAGTGATGTGGAATGAGAGAAGTAAACATGCCAAAAACTGAACTTAAAGAACCTGAAATAGGTGAACTAGCTCGACAGACACCCGCACACTTTGCCTTCCATCTAAAGAAAAAATCCCGCCGTGGCGAAGCAGTGATCCAGGGATTTTTATTCTTCTGTGGCGCCATCTCAATTATCACTACACTTGGAATTGTTTATGAGCTTGGTAAAGAAGCTTTGTTATTTTTTAAATCCCCTGATGTGAACCTGTGGGAATTTCTAACTGGGACGAAATGGCAGCCCCATATCCAGGAATTTGGTATTCTTCCTTTGGTCAACGCAACCTTGATGACTACTTTTTTCGCCATGTTGATCGCCATCCCTTTGGGGCTATTTGTTGCGATTTACCTTAGCGAGTACGCCTCTCAAAAAGCCCGCAACCTGCTCAAACCGGTTTTGGAAGTGCTGGCAGGAATTCCCACGGTGGTGTATGGATATTTTGCCCTCACCTTTATGACCCCCCTCTTACGTCTGATTTTCGGAAATGATGTGGTGTCAATCTATAATACTGCCTCTGCTGGTCTGGTGATGGGCATCCTGATTCTGCCATTAATTAGCTCGATGAGCGAGGATGCTCTTAGCGCCGTGCCTCGCTCGCTCCGCGAGGCAGCCTTTGGTTTAGGTGCCACCCGCCTGGAAGTTGCAGTCAAAATTGTCCTACCGGCTGCTTTATCTGGCATCGCCGCTGCCATTATCGTCGGTATCTCACGGGCAATTGGCGAAACCATGATTGTTGCCATTGCATCTGGTGCGGGTCCAAACTTCACCTTTAATCCTTTCCAGTCTGCCGAAACCATGACTGGTCATATCGTCCGCATCAGTGGTGGTGATCTCAGCTACGCCTCCATGGACTATAACAGCATCTTTGCCATCGGCTTGTTGTTATTTTTCATGACCATGCTCTTGAACATTGTCAGCCAGCGTATTGTGCGCCGTTTCCGTGAGGTTTATGAATGAGCCAGCTCCAACAGCCCTTTGATAATACCTTATCAGAAAATTCTAATCTCCCGAAAAGACATCGCACCAGTAAATATTGGCGCTTGTTTTTCCAGGCATCCACTGTAATCGGGATTATCACCCTTGTTGCCTTATTGATCAACATCTCCAATGGGGTTATTGGCTATGTTGCCATTGAAAACAAAGTACAACCAGAAACCCTCGCTCGCAACGGTGTTCTGCTTGACCAGTTGGATAAAAATGACTTGATCCTTGTATTACAGGATAATATTTCTGCTGGTCTCATGCGTCAACTAGAACGCGAAATACCTCTTGCTGACCGGTCCAAGGAAGATGTCCGTGCTCTGCTCGATGAATATGTCATCGAGCCAACCGTTGTTCAGTCCTGGACTCTCTTCACTTCCTTGTTTAATAAGGCACAGATTCGCACAGAAATTACCGAAGAACACCCTGATGCTGAGTTGAAATTCATCTCCTGGCTTGATGGCAGTTTTATAACCCGGCCTCAAAACAACAAACCTGATCTGGCAGGTGTCCGCACGGCCATCCTCGGCTCTTTATGGACCATCAGCATCACCATTTTGGTTGCTTTTCCCCTTGGTGTAGGTGCTGCCATATACCTGGAGGAATACGCCAATAACAATTGGATAAATCAGGTGATCCGAACAAATATTAATAACCTGGCAGGCGTGCCCTCCATCATCTATGGTATTCTCGGTTTAGCCATATTCGTGCGGGCAATGGCACCACTCACCAGCGGCGCTATCTTTGGTGTCGGGGATTCCACAACAGCCAACGGGCGTACGATCCTATCTGCAGGCTTGACCCTTGCCATATTGGTTCTACCCCTAATCATCATCAACGGCCAAGAGGCGATCCGCGCAGTCACAAACTCACTGCGCCAGGCAAGTTATGGATTAGGTGCCACAAAATGGCAAACCGTATGGCATCATGTGCTCCCAAATGCAATTCCGGGTATCCTGACTGGCACGATCCTGGCCATTTCCCGCGCTATCGGGGAAACCGCCCCTCTTGTTGTCGTCGGTGCATCTACTTTTATTGACTACGATCCCAGCAGTCCTTTTTCTAAATTTACAACTTTACCTATTCAAATATACCAATGGGTGTCGCGTCCCCAGGCAGAATTTCGCAACATTGCGGCAGCAGCAATAATTGTTTTATTAGCCCTTCTGCTCAGCCTGAATGCCATCGCCATCCTTTTCCGTAATCGTTATAGCAGGAGATAATTATGTTAAGCACAAAACAAGTAGAACTAGCTCAACCATCCTTGTCTACCTCGGGTAGTAGATATGCAATAGAAGCCAGATCTTTGAATTTATATTATGGCAATTTCCGGGCGGTCAAGGATGTTAATCTGACTATCCCCCGGCAGAAAATTACTGCCATCATTGGCCCTTCAGGATGTGGAAAAAGCACTGTCCTGCGCGCCTTTAACCGCATGAATGATCTCGTGCCAACCGCTCGTTCTGAAGGAGAAGTATTATTTCACGGGCAAAATATATATGCCCCAGATGTTGACCCCGTAGAAGTTCGGCGCTATATTGGTATGGTATTCCAGAAGCCCAATCCATTCCCAAAAAGCATTTATGAAAATGTGGCTTGGGGAGCTCGCATAAATGGAATTAAAGGGGATATGGATGAATTGGTCGAAAATGCACTGCGTAGTGCCGCATTATGGGATGAGGTAAAGGACAAACTACCGCAAAGTGGCTTATCACTTTCAGGAGGTCAGCAGCAGCGCTTATGTATTGCCCGGGCAATTGCGATCCGACCCGATATTATCTTGATGGATGAACCTGCCTCCGCCTTGGACCCAATTGCCACCTTAAAAATTGAGGAGTTGATGCACGACCTTGCCCAGAACTACACCATCATTGTTGTGACCCATAATATGCAGCAAGCAGCCCGCGTCTCCGATTTCACCGCTTTTTTTACCATGGACGAAGATCGAGCTGGTTACTTAATGGAATATGGACCAACAGATCAAATCTTTACCAACCCGCGTGAAAAAGTCACTGAAGATTACATCACCGGACGTTTTGGATAATTCTACTTAATGAGGTAAATTATGGCACGTGAAACCTTGGACCGGAAAATAAATCACCTGCTTGAGGAGATACTTGTTCTCGATAGTATGGTGGAAGATGCTATCTTACAATCGATAGAAGCACTAAAGAAACAAGACATTGAACATGCCCGACAAATTCATACCTTCGATAAAACTGTCAATGCTAAGCGTTTTGAGATCGAAAATGAATGCATCACCACCATTGCCACCCAGCAGCCTATTATGGCGCGTGATTTACGCTTGCTTGCATCTATCTTGGAAGTAGCCGCAGAACTGGAACGGATGGGCGATTATGCCAAGGGTATCGCCACAATTTGCCTGCGGATAGGTAAAGAATCTCACATTAAACCTTTGGTAGATATACCCAGGATGGCAGAGCTTTCCGTCAGCATGCTACATCGGGCGGTTGGTGCCTTTGTACGCGGTGATGCAGAAACAGCTTTGCTAATCCCCCAGGAGGACGATCTGGTCGATTCTCTCTACAACCAGGTATATCGCGAATTGGTTACCATCATGTTCAGCAATCCTGCTACCATCGACCAAGCAAATTATCTGATGTGGGTAGCCCATAATCTTGAGCGGGTCGCGGACAGAGTGACCAATATCTGTGAACGCACCATCTACACTCAAACCGGTGAGTTAAAGGAAATTGATAGCTCGGATGATGAGTCCCGTCTATTCACAACCTGATAACAGTATGTTTTCGTTTTCTAATTTTGATATATAATTCTATTCAGGGATTGGGGTGCCAATCCCTGAATAATTTGTATGCACATTGCCTCCTTAGCAAGAATTTAATCCTGTAAATCAATCATTCGAGTAGGCTGACGGACACGGGAGTGGAGGTTGGTATGAGCTCAGGAAAAATCATCGGCTACCTTGCGGCGGGGTTATTGATTGTCATCGGTTTGGGGGTTACTTGTGGAGGTATTTTCTATATTTGGGGGAGTTTCGCCCCCGATGCCGATCAAGGCTGGTTGACGGCCGGTGGTATCTCCGCCTTTTTCGGGCTACTCCTCCTGGGCGGTGGCATAGCGATTTTAGTGCTCGCCAGCAGAGGGAAAATGACTGGCGCCAGCCAGAATGTTACCTTGAAAGTCGACTTACCTGGAAATGTCAACCTGGATGCCTTGAAATGTAAATCCTGCGGTGGCAGTCTCAGCATGGATAATATTCAAATGGTTGCCGGCGCGCCGGTAGTTAACTGCCCATATTGCAATTCCACCTACCAGTTGACCGAAGAACCGAAATGGTGAACTGGCTCCAGCCCCCCTTTTCCCCGCAATGGTCCGAATTTTCCTGGTCACGAAAAATCGAGGTCTGCCCATGCTAAGAAGACTCGTCTTTACTGTTCTGCTTGTGATTGCCCTGGCAGCGATGCCCATGCAAGTGAATGCGCAGGATTATTCCTACACCGTTCCACAGATCGCTGTGGATGCATTTTGGAATGAGGACGGCAGTCTGGCACTTGAATACACCTTTGTTTTTGTTAATGATGATTGGGGGCACCCAATTGATTATGTCGACCTTGGTTTACCGAATGCGGACTTCGATAGTACCACAATCACCGCCTTTGTCGATGGAAAACAGGTTTACGACATTTCCGCGGATAATTTTATTGGTGATGGCAGCGGTGTTGCCATTGGCACCGCACCAAATGTGATCTCGCCAGGCTCAACTGGCACCGTTCAGGTGAACATTGGTCGCATCACCGGTGTGTTATACAATGCCAGCGAGGGGGAAAATTACGCCAGTGCGGTATTGAAACCTGCATTCTTTACCTCAGAAACGTCGTCGGGGCTGACGGATCTTACTGTAACCTTCCATCTTCCCCCAGGGATCAAGCATGATGAACCGCGCTATTACACCGCACCGGCTGGTTTTAACGAAATACCCGTCAGTGGTTTTGATGCCGAAGGCCGTATCTATTATCAGTGGCGAAATGCTAACGCCAATCCATATACACAATATGAATTTGGTGCATCCTTCCCGAAAAGCTATGTACCCGCATCCAGCATTGTCTCATTCAATATTGGTAATGTATTGAGCAAGATCAGTCTTGAGGCTTTGTTACCCCTGGCATGCATTGGCATCTTTATTGTGCTGATTGGATGGGGGATCATTTCTGGAAACCGGCGAAAACTACAATACCTGCCTCCCAAGGTCACCATTGAAGGTCACGGCATCAAACGAGGGTTAACCGCTGTGGAGGCGGGAATATTACTGGAAGAGCCCCTGGATAAGGTCATGACTATGATCTTGTTTGGTTTGATCAAGAAAAATGCCGCTGAAGTAATTCGTCGGGATCCTTTAGAGATAAAAGTTATTCAACCAATACCGGATGATCTTAATCCTTATGAAAAAGAGTTTCTCCACGCATTCGAGGAAAGTGGCTCCACAAGGCAAAAAGAACTCCGCAACATGATCGTCGCGTTGGTCCGTACAATTTCCGCGAAAATGACTGGTTTTAGTCGGCGTGAAACCATTGCTTATTATCGCGACATAACCCGGCGTGCCTGGGAAGAAGTCGAAGCCGCAGATACACCCGAAGTCAAGAGTCAGAAGTATGAAGAAGTCATGGATTGGACCATGCTCGATCGGGACTATGAGGGTCGTACCCGGGATGTTTTCCAACACCAACCAGTGTTTATCCCTATCTGGTGGGGCAGGTTTGACCCCGCGTTTGGTGGTTCTGCCGTATCGAAAACCACATCAGCACCTGTTGTCAGTCCTCGGGTACCTGGAGCAGATTTTGCCGCCTCGGTAGTCACTGGGGTGCAGACCTTTTCTTCCAAGGTTGTTGGCAATATCACTGACTTCACCTCAAAAATAACCTCGGTCACCAATCCCGCTCCTAAATATACTTCCTCGTCGTCAAGTAGTGGTACCAGGAGCGGTGGTGGTTGTGCCTGTGCCTGCGCTTGTGCCGGTTGTGCCTGTGCCTGTGCTGGTGGTGGCAGGTGATTTACCAGGGTAAAGTGCTGGGTGATTAATTTCAATTCAGTCATGAAAAGAATAATCGATCCTGGTAGTCGGATTGAGCCGCCTGCACCGGGGATCTATCGCTTCATGCGCAGCGAGCAGGGGGAAAAGAGCAAAATTCACCTGCGCATTGATAAAGACAAGAATGCGATTTTATTGATTAACGCCAGCCGCATCCTGCATTTAAACTCCGTTGCTGCTTTTATGGCTTACCTTGCCCTCAACCATATCCCTGATGATCGGGCTTGCAAAGCAATTTCCCGGGTGTATCATGTAAGCCAGAATCAGCTTTTTAAAGACTATGCGCAATTCACGCTCCAGCTCGGCGAGTTGCTCCGCCCTGATGGTGCCTGCCCTATCCATGACCTTGGGCTCGACACTATTCCACCGTTCAGCGCAAAGCCCTCTGCCCCCTATCGCATGGATCTGGCGCTTACCTACCGCTGCAATAATGACTGCTCACATTGCTACAATGCTCGACCCCGTTCATTTCCTGAAATTTCCACTCAACAGTGGAAGGACATATTGGATCGAACTTCTGGGACCAGGGGATTCCCCATGTCGTTTTCACCGGTGGAGAGCCAACCTTGAGAGCTGATCTTCCGGAACTGATTGCTCACGCCGAACATAACGGGCAGATCACCGGTGTTAATACCAATGGACGCCGTCTCGCTGACAGGCAATATGTTCAGGAGCTGGTTCGGGCTGGGTTGGATCATGTACAAATAACCCTCGAATCACACGATCCGCAAATTCACAACATCATGGTCAAATCCGACCATGCCTGGGAACAAACGGTAACCGGGTTACGCAACGTACTGGAAAGCCCCTTGTATGTCATGACAAATACTACCATGCTGCGTCAGAACAGCCCAACCCTTGTACTCACTCTCGAGTTTCTCGCCAAATTAGGAGTGCCCACTGTGGGTCTGAATGCGCTGATCTATGCCGGGAAGGGATTGGAGATTGATTCAGGGATCCCGGAAGCAGAGCTTCCCCTACTGCTTGAATTAGCGCGCAGCGCAACTTCAGCACACCAGCAGCGGTTGGTCTGGTACACCCCCACACAATATTGCCACTTTGATCCAGTCCAGATGGAATTGGGCGTGAAGGGCTGTACTGCCGCCCTCTATAATATGTGTATCGAACCTAACGGAGATGTGCTCCCCTGCCAATCCTATTACCAGCAAGTAGGCAATATTCTTGAGCATCCGTGGGAAAACATATGGGAACATCCACTCTGTCTAAGTTTACGAGAAAGACAGAACATCCCCGTAAAATGTCACAATTGCGCCGTTCTATCCGAATGTGGCGGGGGTTGCCCCCTTCACAACCAGGCTCATGCTTTAACGGGAGGTTTACATGACCAGCATTCGTGAGGGTATTCGCCGCTATTTCATTTCCGTTAAACCTCTACCTGCGGGCATCTACCACTATCAATCCCCCCCCGATGAGCCAAACCATTACCGGCTGCACCTTCGGCTAGAACCAGATGGAAATGGCATCTTAATAGTCAATGCTTCCACGATCATACACCTGAACCAAAGTGCAGCCGAGTTTGCTTATCATATTATTAAGCGCTCCTCGACTGAAGATGCTACCCGCCAGGTAGCGGGGCGTTATCGGGTGTCCAAAGCACGCGCCGCGCATGATTTCAATGAACTTAAAGATCGTATCCAGATCCTTATTGACACTCCAGATCTTGATCCCGAAATGTACCTGGATTTCCAACGTATCCCACCGGCGAGTGGAGCCTTGTCGGCGCCTTATCGGTTGGATTGTGCCTTGACATACCGCTCCCGCGAAGGCACAATTCCTATAATGACGAACGAAAATCTTGGTAAGGCAGAACTATTGACCTCAGAATGGAGCAGTATTATCGACAAAGCCTGGGTTGCGGGTGTTCCGCACCTTGTTTTTACCGGAGGAGAGCCCACTCTGAGAGATGATTTACCGGATTTGTTGGCTCATGCAGAAGATAACGGTCAAGTGACTGGGTTAATTACCGACGGATTAATTTTTACACAGCAGGAACAATTAGATAAATATCTCCAAACCGGATTAGATCATGTTTTGATCAATCTTATGCCTGGCATCCCGGGTGTCTGGACGGCATTGGAAAATTTGATCGCCGCGGATCTATTTGTAGCTGTACACCTGACCCTTACCCTGCAAAATGCTCTCGATGCTGGTGATATTTTAAAGAAGCTTGCCTCGTATAAAGTAAAGGCTCTCTCTCTGAGCACCAACGATGCTACCTTGCAGAATACACTCATCAACTTGCGGAACCTGGCAGCGACACTGAATATGTCCTTGATCTGGGACCTGCCCGTTCCATATTCAGCTTTTAACCCCATTTCCTTAGAAACTCAGGAAGATGCATCGGCTCAAGAAAGCTTCCCCACCAGTCTGTATGTCGAGCCTGATGGAGATGTGCTGCCTGCTCAAGGTGTCAATCTGGTATTGGGCAACCTTCTTTCAGATCCCTGGGAGAAAATCTGGCAGTAACGCAGATAACTGGCAGCAATCCCAAACGCAGTGGCCACATTGTAGGATCGTTTCTTTCCCACCATTGGGATGGAGACAATCCGCTCGCATTGTTCCAAAATTAATGGGTCGATTCCGCACACCTCATTTCCAACCACCAAAACGAGTGGCTGATCAGGTATTTTATCTCCCAGCGCATAGAGAGAATTAGCCGTCGGTGCAGCCTCCAATGCCCACAGGCAATAACCCTCAGCTTTTAACTTCATCGCTTTAGCCACACCATTATTTACCGATTCCCAGGTTACATTTGTTGCAGCACCTAATGACGTTTTTCGTACTGCTTCACTATCCGGAGAAGGTGTTATGCCACACAAGTACAATCTGCTTATTCCAATCCCATCTGCCGATCTGAAGATAGACCCCACATTCAAGCCACTGCGAATGTTATCCAGTAAACTCACCATAACAGGGATTTTATTAATTCCTGAGAGAGACGAGTTTTCATAAGTTGGTGCATCGATCGCCATTGCTATGTGCACCCGTCCCCGGCACATCGGACAGCGTTCCCGTGGCAAACCCTCCCGTAGCTCCGGAAAACGCAAATCGCAGGATGGATCTTCACATTCATAATAGAAAATTTTCCTACCGCCCATTTGAGATCTCCTTTCATCTTGAAACAGCAGTATAAATTATAATATTATCAGGATTAGGACGGATTCATTGCCCAATACTATTAAGCATTGGCACCAGAGATACTTGCAGCAAACCCGCTGGACACGGGCTTTAGCCAGCTATTTATTCCAGCGCGCAGGCATTTCATCTTCAAATTCAATACTCGAAGTCGGTTGTGGCACAGGTGCCGTTCTCCAGGAACTCATTCGCCCCTTGAATGCTCAATCTTTCGGTCTTGATATTAACCCCAACTACCTTACTTATGCTGCCCAATCACATCTCCAATCCAGGTTGATCTTAGGAGATGCCCACCAATTGCCCCTTGCGGATGCCTGTTTTGATGTTTGCTTATGTCATTACTTGCTGTTATGGGTAACTGATCCCTCCCAAGTCATTCAGGAGATGTATCGTGTAACCCGCCCCGGGGGTGTGGTGATGGCATTAGCAGAACCTGATTATGGAAGCAGGGTCGACTATCCACAAGATCTATCGCTTCTGGGGAAATGGCAAATGGACAGTCTGGAGCAGCAAGGCGCTGATCCCTTATTAGGCAGAAAACTACGCGCCTATTTTTCTAATTGTGGATTATTAGATGTGGAAGCTGGTGTGCTGGGAGGAGAATGGAGAACGACATATGAACATACCGAATTCAATAGCGAGTGGGAAATCCTTCAATCTGATTTAGCCGATCAACCTGAAAAAATCGCTCAATTACCCCACCTCATGGATATTGATGCGCTCTCCCGCAAACAAGGGGAACGGATACTCTACGTACCCACTTTCTATGCCTGGGGTCGGGTTCCCTGAGGACTACTCTTGTTTAGGCAAACCTACCTCGATCTGTTGGTCAACTACCCTGACTGGATATGCCGGTATATTCACTACAGCCGGCAGGGCGAGTGCTTTCCCTGTCCGAATATCAAATCGCGCTCCATGTCTAGGACAGATGATCTCATGATCATCCAAATCACCATCACCTAATGGCCCATCATCGTGGGAACAAGCATCAGCGATTGCAAACAGCTCTCCTGCTACTCTAAATACCACAATAAGGAGCCCATCAATTTCAACAAATATCCTTTTTCCATTCGGCAGATCTGCATCTTGCCCAACGGTTACAAATTCACAATTCTCAGGATCGATCTTGGAATATCCCGCCATTATTAAACCTCCACCAGATCGTCACTGGCTTCGCCAATCCCATATACCCCGGCTTTCAATACCTTCAGGCTAAGTAAAGCACACTTTAAGCGCACTGGGCCAAGCTCTATACCTAACATATCCAGGACATCCTGTTTATTCAGCTTTTTCACTTCTTCAACCGTCTTTCCCAGGATACTTTCGATCAACAAATCAGCTGATGCCTGTGAAATAGCGCAGCCATGTCCATCAAAAGCTGCCTCAACAACCCTCCCGTTACTGTCCACGCGCAGATCGATTCGAATATGATCGCCACATAGTGGATTGTCATCCTCAAAGGTGATATCGTTTGGTTCTAAAACCCCTCGATATTGCGGATTCTTATAACGATCAATGATTAATTCGCGGTAAAGATCTTCCATACTCACCCAAATAATTGCTTCACTTTATAGATCGCATTAACCAGTAAGTCAATCTCCTCCCGGGTATTATAAAGGTATAAGCTGGCCCGGGTAGTTGCTGGGATGTGATACTTTTCATGCAAGGGCATGGCGCAATGGTGCCCAGCCCTGACTGCAATTCCATCGCGATCAAGAATTTGCGCGACATCATGGGGATGAATCCCGTTCATCATGAAGGATGCCACTCCACCTTTCTTGTCCGCATCAGGACCAAACACCCTGACGCCAGGGATCTCGTCCAACCGCTCCAGTGCATAGGTGATCAATTCCTGTTCGTGCCTGGCAACGGATTCCATGCCAAATTTTTGTAGATAGTCGATCGCACTCGCCATGCCAACAGCTTCAGCAATAGCGGGTGTACCAGCCTCAAACTTGTGTGGCAATTCATTAGCTACGAAATTACGTAAACTAACCCTTTTGATCATGTCCCCCCCACCCATATAGGGCGGCATGACCTCAAGGATTGCTTTCTTGCCATATAGGATGCCAATCCCAGTTGGCCCACACATTTTATGCGCTGAAAACGCTAAAAAATCGGCATCGAGTTGCTGGACGTTGATCGGCAAATGAGGAACTGATTGCGCTGCATCCACTAATGTCATCGCGCCAGCCTGGTGAGCCATCGAGATGATTGTCTCAGCCGGGTTGATCGTTCCCAGCACATTGGACATATGGGAGAAGGCTACCAATTTCGGTCCATCGTTCAGGTAAACTCGGTAGCTATCCAGGTCAAGCAAACCATCGGGGGTAACTTCAATGAACTCTAACCGCAGGTTGCGCTCTACTGCAAGCATCTGCCATGGCACCAGGTTGGAATGGTGCTCCATCTCTGTCAGAATCACCAGATCTCCGGCCTTAAGATTGACCCGACCCCATGTAGCTGCAACCAGGTTGATCGCCTCGGTTGCGTTCCTTGTATATATGATTTCTCGCATCGATGCTGCGCCAATAAAACCAGCAACCTTTTTGCGCGCCCCTTCATAGGCTGCCGTCGCCTCTTCCGCCAATGTGTGCACTCCCCGGTGAATATTGGCATTGTGTGCGCGGTAATAATCATCCATCGCCTCTAGTACAAGCGCTGGTTTTTGAGCTGTGGCAGCCGAGTCAAGGTAAACCAGAGGCACACCTGGACGAACTTCTCGCCCCAGGATGGGAAAATCAGATCTTATCTTCGCTGTATCAACGGGTTTCATCCACAAGCCTCACCTTTAACCATCTATTTAGCTCTGGGATGGTGTCGTCCTTTACGCTTGGACGGTCTGATCTGCGTTGAGTTCTTAGGGCACCATAGCACATGGTCAGGCACCATCCAACCATCCGTCAGATATACGCTCTCTCTGAATTGAACCGCAATCATCTTCGGATCAACCTGCACCACAGTCCCTTCTAACCAATCTCGGATACGCTCATTATTCCGGTCATGGTCGCAGTAGACCTCAACGTGATCCCCTACCTCGTATTGCTCCTTAAGATTGGGGGCATGTGTAAAATGTAATTCTGTCAAAGTTCCCTCCCGTGAAATCCTCGAATTTCTTAACCCATTTTTTCCATTATGGCCTGCTTGAAACGTGCCCGAACCCCATCAAATTCTATTCGTTGCATAATTGGTTCAAAAAAACCCTCGACAATTAATCTTTCAGCTTGATTATATGGAATCCCGCGGCTCAATAGGTAAAATATTGGATCGGGATCTATCTTGCCAACCGTAGCTCCGTGAGTACAGCGTACATCATCCGCCAGGATCTCTAGCCCCGGAATAGAATCCGCTCTAGCTTTGTTAGATAACACCAGGTTGCGATTGGCCTGATAGCCATCGGTTTTCTGTGCTCCTGGAGCAACATAGATCATCCCTTGCCAGACTGATCGGCTGTTACCCTTTAGCGCACCTTTGAATAGTAAATCACTCGTGGTATTCTTGGCTAAATGATTCTGCTGTGTATCATGATCAAGGTGCTGATCGCCATCGGTAAAATAAAAACCGGACATGCGCCCTGTTGCACCATCCCCAAGTAATTCTAATTCGGTGAAGTTCTTGGTCAAGCGGCTTCCCAAAGCACCAAAGATCCAATCCAGATTACCATCTCGACCCACCTGCGCCCGTTCATGACTGAAATTCCACACGTGTGTTCCCCAGGACTGTAGCTCAACGAATTTCAAATTGGCGCCATCCCCTATGTGCAATTCCACATTTCCCGCGTGAAGTGTCTGGGCACCTGTCAATGTCGGTGATGCCGCCTCATGCACATAAGTCAAAGAGGCACCATCCTCCAACCAAACCATGATATGAGAAAAATAAGCCAGGCTATCTCCCGGGCCCCATAACACACTATGTAAAGGCGCATCTACCTTAACACCAGCAGGCACGTAAATGAATACACCGTACTTGGCAAATGCTGCCGCCAGAGCAGCAAATTTGCCTTCTTCAGGTCGCACCACTTTTCCCATGATATGGGCAAGTTTGTCTGCATGTCGGTACTCGGCTTGGTTTAAGTCAGTAAAGATAACGCCCTTCTCCGCCAGGGTAGGATCTAGATATTGCGTTAGACCCCGGGGCTGGATGACCAATTGTCCACCATGGGTTCGGTCAAGTAGCGCTCGAAGTAAGTGTTTGGGAGCTACTGGCAGCTTATTTTGATCAGATGTTGTTGGAATTCGGAACAAGCCCGCATTCATACCGCGCAAATCCGTACGCCGCCAGGCTTCGTCACTCGTTTTCGGCATAGGTAACTGGTTAAAGGATTGCCATGCGCGAGTGCGAAAATCACGAACCAGTGCCGGCCCAGACCAACCATCAGTTAACGCAGGTATCATTTCTTGCGTAAATGCAAAGTCAATTTCAGTAGGTTTATCGTTACGTCTCGATCGGGTTACTACAGTGCGCGTCGTCATAGATCACCCAATCGATCCTTCCATCTGGAGCTGGATCAGCCGGTTCATTTCAATGGCATATTCCATCGGTAATTCCTTCACCAAAGGCTCAATAAAACCAGAAACAACCATTGTAGTCGCTTCTTCCTTAGAAAGCCCTCTGCTCTGTAAGTAGAAAAGCTGCTCCTCTCCTACCTTGGAAACCGACGCCTCATGACCAATGGTTACATCTTCTTCGTCAATTTCAATATACGGATAGGTATCAGAACGCGATTGTGGGTCCAATAGCAGCGCGTCGCAGACGGCATTCGAGCGCACATTTACCGCCCCCTTGTACACTTTCAACAGCCCACGATAAGATGCTCTTCCTCCGCCTCGGCTGATTGATTTCGAGGTGATTTTACTGCTTGTGTTAGGCGCAAAATGAATGACTTTACCACCGGCATCTTGATGCTGTCCCGGACCGGCAAAAGCCATTGATAAAATTTCTCCATGTGCCCCAGGCTCTAAGAGATAACACGAGGGATATTTCATCGTCAGTTTCGATCCCAGGTTCGCATCCACCCATTCCATCGTGCCCCCTTCATACACAAATGCACGTTGGGTGACCAGGTTGTACACATTGGTCGACCAGTTTTGGATGGTAGAATAGCGCACCCTGGCACCTTTGTGAACAACGATTTCAATCACACCGCTATGAAATGAGTCGGTTGTATAGGTCGGCGCAGTACATCCCTCGACATAATGAACCTGGGCACCCTCGTCAGCAATGATCAATGAACGTTCGAATTGACCGATGTTCGCCACATTCAAACGAAAGTACGCTTGTAGGGGTAAATCAACCTTAACTCCTTTCGGGACATAAACAAATGACCCACCCGACCAAACAGCACTGTTAAGTGCCGCGAATTTATTGTCCTCAATCGGGATTACCGTACCAAAATACTCCCTGAACAAATCCGGGTGCTTTCTCAACCCATCTTCGATGCTGAGAAAAATAACTCCTTGTTTCTCCAGGTGCTCTTGGATCGAGTGATATACCATCTCGCTTTCATATTGAGCACCCACCCCGGCTAAAAACTTCTGCTCTGCTTCCGGGATGCCAAGCCGAGTGAAGGTTTCTTTGATCGTATCGGGTACATCATCCCAACTGTTACCTTCCTGGTCGGTGGGTTTTACATAGTAATAAATATCATCCAGATTAAGCTTTGTCAGGTCACCACCCCAGGTTGGCATAGGACGTTTTTGAAAATGCTCTAACCCCTTGAGGCGAAATTCCAACATCCAGTCTGGCTCGCCTTTCATCTGAGATATCTTTTCAACAATCTCGCGATTTAATCCTTTGTTCGATTTGAATACATAAGTCTCCGGATCGCGAAATCCATACTTATAATCACCAATCCCCTCGAGGGCTTGCGCGTCTGAACTCATTTGCTTCTCCAATAAACTATCCGTATCTTACGCCGCCTCTAGCTCGTACTTTTCGCGCACCCAATCATATCCCTGTTCTTCCAGGTGTAACGCCAGGTCAGAACCTCCTGATTCTACGATCCTTCCGCCTAACATGATATGAACATAATCCGGCTTGATGTAATTCAGGATCCGCTGATAGTGGGTAATGACCAGTACCCCTAATTCTGGTCCGCGGAGAGCATTAACCCCCTCTGAAACAATCCGTAGTGCGTCGATATCCAATCCAGAGTCGGTTTCATCAAGAATAGCAATCTCAGGCCGCAACACTGCCATTTGCAGGATTTCCGCCCGCTTCTTCTCTCCGCCCGAAAATCCATCATTCAGGTAGCGCCCCGCAAATGCGTAATCCATCTTTAGTAAATCCATCCGCTCTTTAAGGAGTTTTCGAAACTCAGGCACAGATACGCCTTTATCGGCTGGATTTTGAGCTTTGCGACGCGCATTGATCGCAGTCCGCAGGAAATTCGCCACGGATACACCAGGTATAGCTACCGGGTATTGAAATGCCAAGAATATCCCCAGCCTTGATCGTTCATCAGGCTCCATGTCGATAATATTTCTTTCTCGAAACCACACCTCACCTTCAGTGATCTCGTAATTAGGGTGCCCCATCAGCGCATATGCCAGTGTGGATTTTCCGGTACCATTCGGTCCCATGAGCGTGTGCACTTCTCCCCGCCGAATTATCAAATCAACCCCTTTGAGGATTTCTCGTCCATTCACACCAACATGCAAATTGCGTACCTCAAAATCAACCATGATCCAACTCCTTATTCCTGAGTACTACCAGGGTATGTCGATAAATAAGCCTATTTCAGGATTGCGGGATTATAGCACAAGCCCTTTTAAATGTCAATATTTATTATATTTATCATAAATATTGACAGAATCACCGTTACTCTGTATAATAACAACCAAAGGAAATAATTGATGACTGGTACTCGGGAAAAAGTATTACGAACATTGCTAACACATCCCCGCTCGACGATCAATGAGTTAGCAGACGCCGTTGGTATAAGTCCAATATCAATTCGCCATCACATCGCCAGTCTCCAGGCAGAAAATTTGGTTATTTGTGATAATGAAATTCATGGCGTGGGACGCCCTCGCCAATTATTCTCTCTGAGCGAGGCGGGTGTTGAACAATTCCCAACTCGTTATGTTAAGTTAACCCTGCGCTTGCTCAAGGGGTTGAAAGAAACGATGCCCGAAGCCCTGGTCAGCAATCTCTTTACTCAAATGGCTAGGGAATTGGCGAATGATTTGGCTGCTGATGTGGATACAACCAACCTGACTATAGAAGAACGGCTCGCGCTGATCCTTGAACTACTTCGCCGTGAAGGCTTTTCAATCGAGTGGGAAAAAATCGATAATAAATTCCTCATCCATGAAGTATCCTGTCCTTATTATTTTATCAGCCAGGATCACCCTGAAATCTGCACGGTTGACCAGGTTCTTATCTCTACCTTTCTGAACGCGCCTGCCGAAAAAACCCAATGCATTCTGAACGGCGATAATATGTGCACATATTCGATACCAACCTCGACACCACTGGAGATACCCTAAATGGGCGAACCTATCCGGCCGAAACCTGTCTGGGAAATTGAGAAATCGCATCCTGAGCTCGTGGAGCCACTTAAGGTTGAATTACGCACCGTGATCGATCCGGAGTTAGGCTTAAATGTGATTGAGTTAGGTCTGATCCGCAACGTGACCATCACAGATGGTCAGGCCGTCATCAGCATGATAATGACCACGCCTTTTTGTCCCTATGCGCCAGCGATGTTAGAAATGACCCGTAAAAGAGGCGAGGACACTTTGAATATTCCAACATCGATGTCGCTTGGATTCGAACCATGGGATCCTTCAATGATGGAAGATGGCGCTGCAGCAGATTGGGGCTTTTTCTAGGTCCTTTGAATCTCTTAGGAAATCGAGTAGGGGGCGGCGGCTAGCCGCCCCCTCTCACACCACCGGACATGCGGGTCCGCATCCGGCGGTTCATCAAGCAAAGTGCAGTTCTTGATACCGAGTTTTGAGACTTTTCAACCCTGAGTTACGGAAGTACGCGTTACTCAGGGCTTCGTTTATCACAGGCGATCTCGACATGTGCCAGGGGCTTCTACCACCTGCACCTTCCTGTGCCTTCCATCGGGATATTCCCATCTTCACAAGTTCCTTGTATCGGGTGGTGCCCCGTTTCCAGCGTTTCCAGATCATCTGCCTCAGCCTGCGTCGTATCCAGCTATCCAGGTCTTCATACACGCTCGGCGTATTCGCCAGCCGGTAGTATCCAATCCAGCCCATCGTATAGCGATTGATCTCCTGGATCACCTCTTCCAGCTTGCCTGACCGGGTACGCTTGGTCAAGCGGCGGAGCTTCTCGCAGAACCGTTCCCGGCTGCGGTTAGCTACTCGAATGAGCACTTCCCCTTTGCGTTTGAAGAAACTGAACCCCAGAAATTTCACCCGGCTCGCCCGATCTACCTTGCTCTTCTTCGGGTTCACCTTCAGCTTGAGCTTCTGCTCCAGATACACCTTCACGCTCTCCATCACCCGCTCGCCTGCCCGCTGTGTCTTGACATAGATGTTGCAGTCATCGGCGTAGCGGACGAACTGATGCCCCCGCTTTTCCAGTTCCTTGTCCAGGTCATCCAGCATGATATTCGACAACAGCGGCGAAAGCGGCCCACCTTGCGGTGTCCCTTCATCCGTGTTGATTACCACCCCTTCGACCATTACCCCGCTATTCAAGTAGGCCCGGATCAGCCTCAACACCCGTTTGTCTTTCACCACTCGCGCCACCCTTGCCATCAGCATGTCGTGGTTGACCCGGTCAAAGAATTTCTCCAGGTCGATATCCACCACCCATTCATAACCTGCTTGCACGTATTCCTGGGCTTGCTTTACAGCAGCGTGGGCGCTGCGTCCGGGCCGAAACCCGTAACTATGCGGCGAAAAGATCGACTCAAACAGCGGCGTGAGCACCTGCGCTATCGCTTGTTGGAGAAAGCGATCCACCACACTCGGTATCCCTAACAGCCTTACTCCCCCGTCTGGCTTGGGTATCTCTACCCGCCTGACTGGTTTCGGCTGATAGCTCTGCTGGTCTAGCGCAACCCTGATCTCCAACCAGTGTTCTCTCAGGTACGGTCGTAGTTCTTCCACCGTCATCCCGTCTATGCCCGGTGCTCCACCGTTCCGCTCGACCCGCTCCAATGCTCTGACGACATTCTGGTTCTCCCAGATCTGTCCCCACAGCTCTGCACTCGACTTTCCTTCATCTCGCACCGGGGACTGCTCGACCCTCTGGTCAATCATAGGAAGCTTCACTTCCTGCTCTTGTCCAGTAGTTCCCTTATCCAGGGCATTCTGCCTTTCTTGCTCGTCCCACGAACTGCTCAAAGTACTCATCCTCCTTGATGTTCGGCCCTTCCCGTCTCGACGGCAACGGTACTATGGCCTCTGCTGACTTCTGCCGTCTCAGCCCAACTTCTCAATTGGGGTTGCCGTTCCCGGCTTGACCGCAGACCTCCCCAGGTAAGAACGCTGGCTTTCCTCGCGCACCTGCCGGATTTACTGCTTCGGCTCTTGGTCGCTTCGGGCTTCGTTGTCTTTTGCCAACTCGCCCTGCCTAACAGCCTCATTCGGTTTGTATGCCTCAGGTCGCAAGTTTGCCTCCGGCTTCCTCCAGACCCCGCTTCGCAGCAACGCCCTTGCCTTTGGCTAACGGTTGGTGCGACCAACCTCCGTAAGGGTCTTTCACCCTCTAGTCAGCGCCCATGCTGGGCGCACAAAATTAAACCCGCCAGTGTGTGGCGGGTTTTTATTCAGAGTGGCGAGGGCGGGAGTCGGACCCACGACACGAGGCTTATGAGTCCCCTGCTCTGCCAACTGAGCTACCTCGCCATAATTAAAGCGGGGGAATATTACTACGCTATAGATTATTTGTCAACTATATCTCACGTTCCACAATGTAATGAGCCAGATCTTCAAGTGCATGGCGTTCAGGCGTCTCCGGCAGGTTGTTCAGCGCCTGGAGCCCGCGTCCGATTGCCTGGTTCGCCTCATCGAGCGATTTCTGTATCGCCCCACTGCTGCGAATAGATGCTAATAGTTTACCAATACGCTCCTCATCGGTAAAGTTGCTCTCAAGCATTTCCTGGAGATAATGTTCTTTCGGATTGGATTCCAGGTAATAGATCGCAGGCAAAGTGATCAATCCCTGGCGTAAATCACTGGCAACCGGTTTCCCCATCGTAGCTTGTTCGCCGGTGAAGTCCAGGATGTCATCTACCATCTGGAAAGCCATGCCGATTTCATAGCCGTATTGGCGCAGCTGCTCATAATAATCGGCACTTGCCGATGTCAACAAGCCCGTCGCTGCGGCCGCGGTTTCAAATAGTGAAGCCGTTTTTGCATATATCCTTCGGTAGTAATTCTCTCGATTTGCTGTCCATTTACTGCTGAATAATTGAGTTATTTCACCGTTCACAATCGTAGCCAATGTCTCGGAAAAAAGACGCATGACTTCAGATACAATTCTGTCTCTGCCGCCAATTTTGCCGCTTGAGCAAAGATAAAATCACCGGTAAGCACGGTTGCCGCAGGCGACCATTGGGCATTTAACGTTGGGATTCCCCGCCGGATTAATGCGCCATCGATCAGATCATCGTGCACCAGGGTCGCTGTGTGCAGTGCCTCGATTGCCGCTGCTAAGGTGATCAAACGATCCGGATCTGCTTCAATCATCTTACCAGCTAATAGGGTGACAACAACCCTGATGCGTTTCCCACCCGAGCATAGAAGGTGATTAAACGCGGCAGCCAGCGTAGGATTATGCCCATCCGCCTTCGAGCGGATTTTCTCTTCTACCAATAACACACGATCCTGAACAGATGTGAAAAAAGTTGTTTCGATCAATCAATTTCTCTCCAGCAGAACAATCGCCCTGCATTTCTGGTGGTTGCTTGCGCTGCTTCTTTCATTTCGATTGTCCGCAACTCTGCAATTTTACCCGCAATTAACGCAACGTGGGCAGGTTCGTTTCTTTCTCCTCGATAGGGATGAGGCGACAGGAAAGGCGCATCGGTCTCGATCAGTATATTATCCAGGGGAATATTCACAACAACCTGGCGTAATTGATCAGCGTTTCGGTATGTAACTGGTCCGGTGACGCCGATGAAAAAATTCTTCCCGACAGCCCACTCCGCAGCAGCCTGATCTCCAGAATACGAATGCAGCACACCCGGTCTTTCTGACAATCCAGATTTACTTTTCAATAATTCTCCGACCCAATCGGTAAGAATTTCCATCATTTCAACAATCGCGTCCCGGCAATGGATGATTACCGGTAATCCCAGGCTGCCCGCTAACTCCAACTGGGTTATGAACACGCTCCGTTGAACCTCGACCGGTGCTCCTTTTCGGTAATAATCTAATCCAATTTCTCCAATTGCAACTACCTTCGGGTTGCGCGCCAGTTCTTCCAGCTCGCGGTAAGTTTCCCGGTCCCAGGATAATGCGCTGTTGGGATGTACCCCAACCGCAGCATATACCTCGGGATAAAACTCCGCCAGGCGCAGCGCTGCCCGACTGGAATCAATATCAATGCCCGGGTTAAGCATCCGCTCAAGCCCAGCTTCTCGAGCGCTCTCAATCACCAACTCCCGGTCTTGTTCATAAGAAGCAAAATCTAGGTGGCAATGCGTATCAGTCAGAATGAATTTTTCTGCCACCACATTATTTTATCCCAGCAACTCGCAATCCATCTCTCAAGATCGCCTGGACTCTATCTTGCGAAGTGGTTTCACAATACACTCTTACGATCGGTTCGGTACCCGAAAATCTGATTAACAGCCATCCGCCATCTTCAAGATTGAATTTGTACCCGTCGGTAGTATCCAAACTCAACACCTTAAAGCCTCCAATTGTCTCCGGATTGGCCTTCAGGATTTGGGTTTCTCGATTTTTCCTGTCCCCGGTAAATGGTGTATCGATGCGGTCATAATAATGCGCGCCTACTTTATTGAATAATTCCGTCAGCAGCTCGGATGGTTTATTACCCAGGCGAACCATCATGTCTAGAATATAAAGACCCGCCAGGATGCCATCCCGCTCAGGAACATGACCCCGAAATGCATAGCCTCCAGATTCCTCTCCCCCGAGCATGGCTTTAGTTTCTAGCATCTTTGGTGCCACATATTAAAACCCACCCCGGTTTCATAAACGGGGACATTGTACAATCTCCCAAGTTTATTCAACATTACTGTGGTCGAGAAAGTTTAACAATCGGTCCACGCTCCTTGCGCACTTCCAGCATATAGTAGCCCAGCAGAGCATACACCCGCAGCTGATCGATGAACCGTCCTATCTCATCACCAATACCTACCCGGTCGGCATCGCCATCGGTGATTATCAACACATCTGCACCTTCGCGTATCGTGGCGCGCAGACCCGCATCGATATTCGGTGGGATCGGTTCTGGGCGGGACATTTCAGGGAAAATTGGGTTCCGTTCGTTATGGATCTCAATTACCCTGGTCCTCCCCCCTTCCAACAGCCGCGGAAACCAGCCAATACCATTGCCCCACATCGGATCAACCATGATCTTCAGTCCAGCATCTTTTATCGGTTGCAGGTCAACTAAGCGATTGATCTGTTCTATGTATGCAGGTGCTGGATCGAACAGAAGGATCTTCCCTTGCTCAACTCCTTCATCATAAGATATCCGCTTTACCATTTCCACTGAATTTGGGATCCGCGCTTCAATCTCAGCAAGTCCCTGAGGATCAATTGCCCCCCCATGTTCATCCCGCACTTTGAAACCATTATCTGTTGGAGGGTTGTGCGAAGCGGTTACATTCACTGCAGCTACTGCGTTTTTATGCACAGTACTGTATGAAATCGCCGGCGTTGGTGTAGCGCCACTCGTCAGGTGAACTATTAGATCATTTCCCGCCAGCACTTCCGCCACAGCGGTAGCAAAATTTTCTGAGTGAAAGCGACGGTCATACCCAACCACGACACCGGTATTGCGATAGCCTTTCCCCAATAGGTATTCAGCAAACCCCTGCGAGCAGCGCCGTACATTTTCAAAGGTGTAGTCTTCAGCAATCCGACCGCGCCATCCATCCGTGCCAAAACGAATACTTCCAGTCATCATTCCTCCAAATTGGGAAAATAAGATCGATTTGTATTATATCAAGGGAGTTAAGAGAGCGGAATAGCCATGGCAGTTCCTCTCCAAACCCGTAATATTCATCATCAAACTGTTAGGGTGTTATAATCTCAGCTCGAAATTGATTTTATGAGGAGTATAAAGAATGGCCAAATCCGAGATATCTAAATTACTGGATCTCCTTGAAAGTAGCGTTGCTAGCGATGGCACAAATGTCATCATCCAAAATCATCAACGGCTGCAGGAGAACATTCATAAACTTGCTGAGATTTCGGCATTGGGGAGCGGTGCACAACAAGGTTATGCCCGTTATCTCATCCGCTTGCTGGCAATTGCCTTTGGTACTTTCCCAGCATCGATTGATGCGCTCTACAAAGCTCGTGGTCGAGGAGAACTTCCTCACATTTTTACTGTTCCGGCGATAAATCTTCGCATGCTGACATTTGATTTTGCCAAAGCAGTATTCCGCGTCTGCAAAAGCGATGAACGGCGGGGCCTTTATTTTCGAGATCGCCCGCTCTGAAATCGGCTACACCGACCAGCGTCCGGCTGAATATACTGCCAGTGTGCTCGCTGCCGCGATTGCGGAAGGTTATACCGGTCCGGTTTTTATTCAGGGCGATCATTTTCAAGTTTCTGCGAAACGATTTATAGATAACCCAGAACCGGAGCTTCAAGCCTTGCGCGATTTGATCCGAGACGCGATTGCTGCTGGCTTCTATAACATCGACATCGATGCCTCAACCCTGGTAGATATCAGCAAAGCCACGGTGCCCGAACAGCAAACATTGAATTGCAATCTCTCGGCGATGTTCAGTGCCTATATACGCGCCCACCAGCCCGAAGGACTTGCCATTTCTATTGGCGGGGAGATCGGTGAAGTCGGCGGTCACAATTCCACAGAAGAGGAGCTTCTCGCCTATATGGGTGGGTTCATCGCAGAGCTGCAGCGCTTAACGCCTGGGTCCGTCGGCTTGAGCAAAATCAGCATTCAAACAGGCACTTCCCACGGTGGAGTGGTTTTACCCGATGGATCCATTGCTCAGGTGAACCTTGATTTCAATACACTGCTGAATCTGAGCCGCGTTGCACGCTCAGCGTATCATATGGGAGGCGCGGTTCAGCACGGTGCCTCCACACTCCCTGAGGATGCTTTTGGGAAATTCGTCGAATCAGAGGCCATCGAAGTTCATCTGGCAACAAATTTCCAGAATATGGTTTATGACCGTTTGCCTGTCGATCTGAAAAACGAAATGTACGCCTTCCTCGAGAAGAACAGTGCTTCTGAGCGTAAGCCAGGTATGACCGATGAGCAGTTCTATTATAAAACCCGCAAGAACGCTATTGGTCCCTTTAAGGCTCAAACCTGGCGCCTGCCCAGTGAAACGAAGCAACTTATCGTTTCAGCACTTGAAGAACAATTCATCAAGTTATTTAATCACCTTGGCGTTCGGGATACCCGTAAATATGTGGATCAGACCGTCCATACGGTCGCGGTCCACCCCAGCCTGAAATATTTCGTCGGCGAAATGGCTGCCGAAGAAGATGTGTCTGACCTGGCAGATTGATTACTGGGTGGAAATAAAAAAATCGTCAGCCTGGTTCTAATCGTCCAGGCTGACGATTTTTTAATTACTTCGCTTGATAAATGTTCGCAAGAGAAAATACAATCCCACCGCGATTAATACAACGGGCCAGATATAATTCATCAGGCTTTCGATTCCAGCCAGAATCAATAATGCCAGTAAAAGCAGGATACCTCCCGGTATCCACGCCCAGGTCATTCGCCCAATTTTATTCGGCAGTAGCGCCACCAACGCGAATGTCAGTCCAAGGCCCGCAAAGAAGATCGCCCCGCTGATCGGTCCTGGATCGCCCCCCTCCATACCAGCCACGATGGCTAAGGTAACCAGGACGCCCCCAGGGATAATCGCCCACCAGTTCATTGGTTGGATCAAATATACAAGGATAAAGCTAAGCCCAATTCCGCCCAATATTACTGCGCCCATGATCTCCCCTGAAGCATTGGTAAAGACATCCAATCCAACGCCTAGCGCGACTGCAAGCATGCTCACGCCAGGGATGGCAGCCCACCACGCCCCCCGGTTCGAAAGTAGTGCGACCAAGAAAAGGATGCCTGCCACCGCGCACGCCGTCATCCAGAATACCTCACTTCCCTCCAGGATACCCATGGACTCGAGCAGCAATATCATCCCCCCGATCACCAGTATCAATCCCCAAAATATTTTCGAAGTTAGTAATTTCATAAAAGCCTCCTCGAATTCGATTCTTCTCTAGGACCCTTTATTTCCGGTGCAGGACAGCTCGGGCAAACACCCAGATACCAAGCAGGATGATTAATACGGGCCAGTATTCTTGGAATATCCCGTCCCCTCCCAGGAAAAAGAAAAAGATCGCAAATAACACCAAACTGATCAGGATCAGCCGTAATCCCTCTCTATACGCATTCTGGTCATTATCCCCTAACAATCTGGCTAGTATCATTCCCACTCCCACAAACCCTGGAATCAAAGCCCAGACATATGACCAGGATTCCCAGTTCTGAGTAAGGAACTGCCAGTACAGAATGCCTCCAATCCCCCCAACGATGCAGGCCGGAACAGCCAACCCTGGCACGCGGATCAATAAACCGAGAACTAGCAAGAACAAACCTACGCTGACCACGATCAAAGGCCATGCACTCTCGATATTGATCAGATCCTTCACTGCTGGGAAAAATTGACCAGCCAGGAACCAACCGCCCAACATGATCAGGATTGTTCCGATGGCTAAATTTGCTCTCTGTTCTCTGTTCATCAGGTTCTCCAGTTTTTTTATTAATGTAGTCTTACAATGAGGTACGCGTTACATTAACATTATATAGAATTTTCGTATTAGGCACAATAAATTATCTGTATAGTATTTACGTATAAGTATGATTTAAGGTGCAGAAATTATGATTCGAATCAATATTTCTGACCTGAATTTCATAAACCACCCCAATACTTATTTTTCATCACTTACAGGTTTCTGTTCATCTGCGAGTGCTCGGGCGGCTTCGGTTATCGATACCTCATGATCATACTCTTCCTTGATATCTGATTGCTTCTCTAGGATCCAAAGGTAGAGATCTGTCTCTGTTCTCCCAGGAAATTGCTCGAGAATCATTTGTCGGCGGAATAATTCAATGAGCGGCATATAGATCTTGTCGTACCATGATGCGGCAGCTTCACTTATGGACACCTCACTTTGGTGTTGCTCACCCAGGAACCACCGATGCACTGCAATGTGCTTCTCTAAAATATCATATTGACCGATCACGGTCATATCAATTTGTGCTTCGGGGCGCATTTCCATCAGACGCGTTCGCTGCAGAAAAGCATACCTTTCTTGCTGGAGAATAAATCCCACCACCCAATCTGTATCCTTCAGTGCTTTTATTAATCTGACCACACTTCGGCGAGGAATCTCCTCAACCAATTTCTCCACTGCTTTACCCTCCGCATCTCCTTCTGGGATTGCCTTATCTATGCTTTCATCCCGGTAGATAACGCTGAGATGCCAGAGATATTTGACTAGCCAGAGATACAGATCAGTTACCGATAATTTCGGGAAAACTCGCAGGATATCTTGTTCTTCAATTACCGCTACCAGCGGTTTATATACATTGGCATACCAGGAGATTGCCGCCTCCTGGAAGCTGACCTCCCGCTGGCGTTGTTCTCCTAAAAGCCATTGGTGAAATGATATATGTTCAAGGAGGATCGCATACTGTCCCGCATTATGGCTTGTTATCGCGATATCAGCATCGAACACATCCAGTTTGGTTTGTTCTATAAATATTGCCAGTTCTTTTTGCAGTTCAAGATCATCCGTATCCATATCAGGAGTCAAAGGCACCGGAACCAGCAATTCAATCACATAGGCATCGATATATTCTTGCTCCCATTCCCGGGCAACCGAAACCCGATGATTGCCATCCTTCACAAAATAGATCTCTCCCATCTTATAAAGTTCCACCGGCGGCAGGTCCACTTGCTCATAACGGGCGCGGTCAATAGCGACCCAACGCTGGCGGGTATGCGCTTGTCTGGGTAAAAATTCACGATCAAAATCTCGATACCGTCCCAGGCTGCCAACAATCCGGTCAATTGGGACTTGCCGCAGCCCTATGTAGTGTTGGCCCTTAATCGGCATACGGTCCCTGACATCATAGAACGGCAATAAGGTGTTTGGCCCCTTGGTCAACCAGGCAGCTACTTTACGCCAAAATGCTTTGCGGTAAGCCCGCTCAAAATCGTTGGAGGCGAATTGTTCAGTAGTCATAAGATATACCTTCGCGTTTATCTTCGGTAGTGGATCAAACTTAAATTTTGTACCTTATGCCCGTAAGCATTGATTACCCACGTGTTTCCATACCATGTGCGAGTAACCGTATCCGAACGGTAAACGTGGATATGCCCGTGAAAGTGGTATTCCGGTTGGAATACCCGCAGCAGCCATAGAAAAGCTTTAATCCCCTGGTGTGGTAAATCTGTCTGATCATGGATACCCCAGGGCGGTGCATGGGTGATAAATATATCCAGGTATCTCCCATGCTTGATTTTATTGGCAATCAAACCTGGAATAAGCCCCAACACAAACCCCCACATTTCGGATTGGGTGTACTGGTACCGTCCAGTGCGATAGCGAACACTTCCCTCAATCCCAGCCAATAGCAACCCCTGGTGGTGAAGCACCTTCCGGTGTAAATTGATCGCACCATTAGGGTGGGTTTTGACTCCTTCTTCCCCGTATTCGACCACATGGGCATGGTTGCCGTGGACAAAAAACACAGGTTTGTCTAAGGCACTGACGATATATTCCAGGTAATAATAGGGTACATCTCCACAGCCAAAAACAACCTCAACATCTCTATACATATTGCGGATTTGGGGGCTGTATACCAGGTTATCAACCACATCACTGACGGTTAAGACTTTCATGCGAACATGCTTATACTCCGAATACCCGATAAAGTCAAATATCTACTCAGTCAGCTAATAAAACCTGTCAGGTTTGGGTTTCCTAATCGAATTTTTGGGTAGTTCTTATACCGATCGGCTATTGAGCTATCTTCGTCCATACATAGTTAATGTCAACTCTCGTTGTTTTTTGTGATCCACGATTGGGTGCGGATAGTTCTTGCCGAGTATACAGCTTGAAATGACCTGCACCGTAACCGGCATCTGCCAGGGTTGGTGAATGTATTCATCTGGAACCCCTTGTAGCTCTGGCACCCATTTACGAATATAAATTCCCTGAGGGTCAAATTTCTGACTCTGTAGTATCGGATTGAAAATCCGAAAATATGGTGCCGCATCCGCACCCGTACCGGCTGTCCATTGCCAGCCTCCATTATTCGCTGCCGGATCACCATCCACCAGTTGGCTCATGAAATACGCCTCCCCCATCCGCCAATCTATTAGGAGGTCTTTGACCAGGAAGGACGCAGTGATCATTCTAGCCCGATTATGCATCCATCCCATGGCAGTGAGTTGACGCATCCCCGCATCAACCAGCGGGTATCCGGTTGCACCAATTTTCCAGGCAGAGAAGTCGCCCGGGTCATTTCTCCACTGAATTTGGCGCAGTTCGGGGTGAAAACTCTGATTCGCAACACCGGGGAAATAATAAAGTATAGCAAGATAGAATTCGCGCCAGATAAGTTCATTCAACCACCTATCAGCACCTGTTTCACCAACTATATTCGCAGCCAGTTGTGCCGCCTCTCGAGCTGCTACAACTGCCTGTCTGGCAGAAACCATTCCAAACCTCAGGTACGGAGAAAGCCCTGCAGTCCCACCCACATCCATGCGGTTGCGCAGCTCAGCATAGCGAAAGATTCCCCCTTCATTATCCTCTGTAAAAAATTCAAGTCTGCGATTAGCTTCCACCTCTCCGGGTATGAAATACACATCCCTGGTGGCAATGTCTGGTTCCGGTAATGGCTCACTGATGATATCTGCCGGTGTCTGGATTATTTCGGGGCCCGGGATCAGCTCTCTCCGTCCAGGCAATGCCAATTTTTTCCATGCCCGCATATATGGTGTAAACATCGTATACGGGGAGCCGTCCTTTTTAAGCACTTCTGCAGGATGGTGTAAACTTGGGGAGCTTATTAGATTTAATGGCAGCGCTTCAGCCACGCGTGCATCTCGTCGCCTTGCATATGGCAAGAAATCAGCCTCTACGAAAATTCCCTTAATTGCCAATTCGGTCGTTAGCCGTGAAAGCACTTCCAGAGGGTTGCCCCGGCGGATCATTAGGTGGCTGCCAGCTTTCCTCAGATCGGCATCCATCTGCTTCAAACCGTGATAAAGAAATGCCAACCGTTTTTCGCTGCTATTTTGGCTGTTTATCAATACCGGATCAAGAATGAAAAGCGGAATTACTTCCCTGGCTTGCTTCAGTGCCTCTGCCAATGTCTGATTATCTGCCAACCGAAGATCCCTACGAATCCACCAGATTGCTTTTTCCATTCCAGCATTACTCCTGTTGTATCACCAATTATCCGCCCCCATATGCAAACTCAACAGCTGCTGCCAGGTCGCCAAATCCCCCTCCTACAGCAACAATCTTCATCATTTTGATGGCTTTTCTAGTGCTCGCCTTGTCCGCCAACTTCGATACGCAAATAAAACCGGTAGATTGTTCCACATCAATTTACTGATCAATCCCCAAAATGGATGAGGGCCGGGTAGCGCTTGAATTGTATCAGTTATCCGCGTCCGGTTCTCGTCCAATGCTTCAAAGCGATGCTGGTGCACCCAGGCTTCAAAGGGACCCTTCATCATCGAATTGGTGAAACCAATCTGCGCATCGATATCATGATGTACAGCCACCCAGCGTACCGGGATTGGTCCCAACCAAAGGGTGAAATCCGCCACCGACCCTTCTCTCATCGGCTGCACCATATGAAACTGCACAAGTGCCGGCGGAGGGGTTAGCAATCGTAACGTTCGGGCATCGCGGTGGAACTCAGCCACCCTGGTCAGAGGGGCCGCCACCTCGAATTGGTGATCAAATTTCCGCATCATAATATATCTTCCAATGCCATATCTATTCTGGGATATTCGAACTTATATCCGCTTTCCAGTAAGCGGGTCGGAAGCACTCGTTGTCCTTCCAACACAACCGTCGACACTTCACCAAATAGCAAACGCAGAGCAAATCCAGGCACTGGCAGGTAATACGGGCGATGCATTATTTTCCCAATTGTTTTTCCCATCTCTGCATTGGTGACCGCTTGGGGAGCGGTCAGGTTGTAAACCCCTCGCGTTGTAGGATTATCAATTAGGAAACGGATCGCCTTAATTTCATCGGCAATATGGATCCAGGACATCACTTGCCGGCCATTCCCAAAAGGGCCTCCAGCAAAGAGCCTAAAGGAGAGCAGCAGACGGGACAAAGCCCCACCTTGGTTGCTTAGGATAATTCCACTCCGTATCACCACACGTCGAACCCCAAAATTTTCAATAACCTCGGTTGATTGCTCCAATTCCTGCAGCAAGCAGGCCATGAAATCTCCCGCCGCCGCTGCGGTTTCGTCGACAGTCTGATCTTTTTTCGGTCCGTAAAACCCAATCGCCGAGGATTGTATAAACAGCTTTGGTTTTTCTCTGGCCGTGTCAATTGCCTCAATAATTGCGCTCACTGCACTTAACCGGCTTTGCCGGATATTCTTTCTCCGTTCCTTGGTCCAACGAGCTGGGAAGAATCCCTCACCGGCAATATTTTCCCCGGCGAGGTTAATCACCGCATCAGCGCCTTCCACCAACTTACCCCACCCCTGTTGGGTTTTTCCATCCCAGGCGTAGATTTTGACCCCATCAGGCAACTGGGTCGCTCGGGCTGGATTTCTACTCAGGACGAACACCTCATGATTATCCCGCACTAGTGCTCGAGACAATGCCCTGCCGATCAAGCCGCTTCCTCCCGCAATTATGATGCGCATAATTGTCACTTCACTTCCTGGTTTGTAGCCGTTGCTCTCAGCCAATCACTTACCACTTTCGCTGCCTCGCCAGCAGAACGGTCTATCGAGTTTGCGAATACCCTTAGATATTCACTTAGTAGTTTTTTCGGAAGAGATTGGTGTGCGATTAATGTGTCAACCCATTCGATTTCCATCTGCAAGCTGTCCATGTTATTCAGGGTGAGTGCAGCTAATATATCCTGCATTAAGGCATCGTTAGCTGCCTGCAAAGTATGCTCCTTTATTCCATTGTTTTGCAATTCATTCCAGATATCCGCTTTGATCATTGCCTGTCGATCCTCAATCTGGATTTTCGCCTCCCGGTAATCATTTCCGGGCATGCGAATATCCATCGCGGGACCTGGATGTTTCAGCACCGCCTCTACCTCCTGTATCACTCGATCCAAGCAATCCCCCAGGTAATACCCAGATATGCTCTGAATTAACCCGACCTGTCTGGAAAATATTGATCCGGCAAATGCCAGTGGGATTCCTGCCCCTCTCAGCATACGGGCAGCTTCAAACAAATTTGCCGCAGTGTGCAGTTGGCTGGCAATTAAGATCACCAGACGGGCTCTGGTACGAATTACTGCTTTCTCAAGATCCAGCATAGGAACATTCGCACCCAGGTAGACAACCTCCCAACCGTGCCGGCGTAAAAATAAGGTTGTCATCAACGCCGCCATCACATGTTCTTCCCGGGCCGGGCATCCAACCACAATTTTTTCTGACCGGGTCGGCGTTGGGCTGGCAGCGATCAATGCTTCTAGACGGCGCAGCACCAGCCCCGAGGCAAAGTGTTCTTGCTGGACGGTCACCTCACCTCTATACCATCGCTCCCCTATATCCACAATTCCCCGCTGTAACACCTCCATGCACACCAATTCTACCGGGTAGAGCGCAAATGACTGCGCCAGGATCCGCTCCGTTCTTGATTCGTCAAATGCCAGGCAGGCATCCACCCAATTGTCCCGTATCTCATCCAGCGATGACCCGGTGATCATGGGTTGTTCCGCCAAAGTCTCAGCTCTTCCCACAGGATTCATATCATCCAAAGGATCTTTTCCACCGGCTTCAATATCCCGCCAGAGATCGATAGCCCGGTTGATCCGCATCCCTTCATCCTGGCGTTCCATCAGCCACTTGATCATCTCGATATCATGCTTGGAGTAAAGCCGGTGACCACCTGCTGTGCGCTGTGGCAATGGTAGTCCGTAGCGGCGTTCCCAAGCCCGTAAGGTATCGGGTTTGATCCCGGTCAGTTGAAGTACTACTTTTAAGTTATACGCCGGTGCTTTATTCGCTTGAGTCATTTTCTATCCTTGGATTATTTGGGGTATTATACATAAATATATCACCACCTCGCTTTTATGTCAATATATTGTACATATTTTGCCTAGCATTAGAATAGGATCGTCAGAACCAATCTCCTTTGTTCAGGCAAACAATCACAATTATTGGTTACGGACCGCGTATAATACCCCCATGGACAATCTAGAGCAATATTTCCTTCTTGACCCCAACATCATTTTTCTTAACCATGGATCATTCGGTGCTTGCCCCGTGCCCATTTTTACGACATATCAGCAGTGGCAGCGTAAACTCGAGGATCAACCGGTATTATTTCTCGGCAGAGAATTTCCCCATTACGACCAACAAGCTCGCCAGGTTTTGGCAGGTTATTTCCACACCGAAGCGGACAACCTGGTATTCATCCCCAATGCAACCCACGGTGTCAATATCCTCGCCCGGTCACTCAATCTCGGGCCTGGTGATATTGTACTGACTACCGATCATGAATACGGCGCCTGCGACTATACCTGGGAGTATATCTGCCAGATAACTGGGGCAAGCAACCACCGGCAGCCGATCTCACTGCCTGTATATACCGCCTCCCAGATTGTGGACACTTTATGGCAGGCAGTCACCCCGCAGACCAAGGTTATCTACCTCAGCCATATCACCTCGCCGACCGCCCTGTGCATGCCAGTCCAGCAGATCTGCGCGCGGGCGCGCCTTCAGGGCATCCTCACCATTATTGATGGTGCCCATGCCCCCGGGCAGGTGGAACTTGACCTTCCCACGCTTGGCGCTGATTTTTACACCGGGAATTGCCACAAGTGGCTCTTAAGCCCCAAAGGGGCAGCCTTTTTATATGCTCGCCCTGAAGTACAACACCTGATTGAACCCTTTGTGGTCAGCTGGGGCTATCATGCCACGCCTGAAACAACTTCTGGGTCCCGCTTCATCGACCTCTTCCAGTGGTCTGGAACTAGAGACCCTGCTGCCGCTTTGAGCGTTCCTTCAGCGCTGGAATTTATGCACCTTCACCAATGGGGTGCTGTCCGTCAAAAGTGTCACTTGCTGCTTCATCAGGCTATTGACAGAATCTGCAAGTTAGTCGATACCCCCCCGCTTTATCCCCTGGATTCCAGCTTATATTTTCAAATGGGTATTGCTCCATTGCCCCCTGGCGCCAATCTGACTGAGCTGAAACGCCGTTTATACGATCAATTCCGCATCGAGGTGCCCCTGATTAACTGGAACGAACATCGTTTTATCCGCATATCCATCCAGGGATATAACCAACCCACAGATATTGATCTCCTGGTGGATGCACTCGAGCACCTGCTGCCATCCTATTTAGATTAATCGGTCCAGCAATCCAAGCGATTCTTTCTTCCCCCCTGCACCGCCTTCACCCCCTGGTCCAACACAGGATGGGCAGCCGTCAGTGCATTGGCACCCCGCCACCAGCCTGTGGGTTTGCCTTAGCAGCTCATTATGCAGATCATATAATCGTTCACTAAATCCAATCCCCGCAGGAACAAGATCATACAATACTACGCTCGGTTTTCCATCAGCCCATGCAGCCACTGCATCTGCGTGCGAACCGAGGTCACCTGGATCGCACATCAAATGCAGCGGAGCCAGGTTGCTTAATGCATAGGTCAGTCCTGCCAGGCCTGAGCGTACCCGTACCGCAGTTTCTGCCTGGCGGTGACATACCGGGCATAAAGTTACAAGATTAGAGTATTGGTTGGCCTGTTCAGGTGAAGCAAATAAGCGGAACGGAACCTTATGGTGTACATCGTGGGATTTCCCGCTTTCCGGCAGACCACACACCTGACAGCGGTAGCCATCCCGGGAGCGCACCTGGTCGCGTAATTTCGACCACCTGGTTCCATAGTTATTTGGCTGGTTCAGCCACAATCCATCGGATGCCAAGGCTTCTACAGTCTCATTGCCGACGACCAGCCAATACCCGGTGGTCACCAGCTCGCTTGGTGGTAGTTGCAGCGGTTCCATCCCTAACGTTTCATGCGAATGCCAGCGTACCTTCCGGTAGCCAATCACCTCACTATGCACCTGGATATCACCATAAGCCTTCAATCCACCCGGAACTGAGTCCTGATTGGTTTTTTCGATTAGCATAACCGTCGTCTCAACCCTTGGTTCGGTGTAATAATCAACCGCGGTAGGTTGGAGAACAGCAGTATTTTGTTCCAGGTTTAGCTCGCGCACGAAATACTGCCGGGCTTCATGCAGGTAGATTGCCCCTGGATGCACCAGGCGAATTGCGCTGGGTCGATCCACTAAACCAACGGTATTGGTCGCATTCGTTTCGGTCGTTTCTGCTTGCAACACCACAGTTTCAGCCGAAGCACTCCGTAGAGAAATATCCTGAGCCGGATATTTATCCGCCATCCAAAAATATCGATCTCCTGAATGATATAACACCTGTTCGGTAGCCAGGTATTCTAGCAGCTCCCGTAATTTCTCGCTATCCACGCTCCCATACCCTTCCCCCATTCGGAATGGCAGCTCAAATGCCGCACACCGCAAATGGCTCAGCAAGATGAGCAAATTATCTGCATTGATCAGCCCTTGTTCAGGTGAACGTCCGAAAAAATATTCCGGCTGGCGGGCTAAGAATTGGTCCAGCGGGTTGGATGATGTAACCAGCACCGCCAGTGCTGGCTCATCTCCGCGGCCTGCCCGCCCTGCCTGTTGCCAGGTGCCTGAAATGGTGCCGGGATATCCCGCCAATACTGCGGCTCCCATACCCCCAATATCCACCCCGAGCTCAAGCGCATTAGTTGCAACAACGGCCTGAACCTCCCCACGTCGGAGCCCCGCCTCGATATCTCTTCTCATCCCGGGCAGATACCCACTGCGATAACCTCGGATCGCCTCATTCCTGTCTACCACCTCATCTGCTGAGGCAGCATTTCCCGGGAATAGCTCTCTGAGATAGGTCAACAGTATTTCAACAGACCGGCGGGAACGACCGAATACCACTGTCTGTACATGGTGAGTCAGCAGATCCTCGGCCAGCTTTACTGTTTCCTGCAACACACTCCGTCGGATACCTAGGTCCGGATCAATCAGCGGCGGATTGTAGATCAGGAAATGCTTGGCTCCCTTGGCTGCTCCATCCTGCTCAATCAGACTGACCGGTTCTTCAATTAGCTTTTCAGCCAGCTCAACCGGATTGCCGATGGTTGCTGTCGTAAATATGAACTGCGGCGCTGATCCGTAAAAACGAGCTACGCGTTTCATCCGCCGGATCACATTTGCAACATGTGACCCGAAAACTCCGCGATATGAGTGCATCTCATCGACCACCACATAGCGAAGTCCGCGCCAGAAACGTGCCCAATTTGCATGGTGCGGTAAAATCCCGGTATGCAGCATATCTGGGTTGCTGATCAGCAGGCGCACCCGTGATCGGATCGTTGTGCGGCTGCTGGTCGGTGTATCTCCGTCATAGATAGCTGCGTGAATGGGATTCATTGGATGAGAGCTTGTGGTTTGCTCTAGCATGCTGTGAAGCTTTGCCAGCTGATCCTGCGCCAGAGCTTTGGTCGGGAATAGATACAGTGCACAGGCATCCCCGTCCCGCAGCAATTGATCCAAAACCGGCAAGTTGTAGCACAATGTCTTTCCGGATGCGGTCCCGGTTTGAACAACAAAATCTTGTCCCTGACCTGCCAGTTTCCATGCCTCAATTTGGTGGGAATAGAGTGTCTGGATACCCTGCCCGGTAAGGGTTTTGATAAGATCGGGATTGAGGTCGTCCGGGAAGGGTCCAACCTGCGCTGCACAAGCGGGTAGTGTACGCCATTCGACAATATTGGCAGCAACTTCTGGGGTTGTTTTCCATCGAGTCAATAGAGATGCCAGGGTCATTGGAGCAATATTATACCCTTGGGAAGAGCATAGTTTCCAGACCTTTGACGACCTCCCTTACAGCTTCGGCGACAGGCATGGATAACTCATCCCCGTATACATTACTCCCGGCCTGTATCCCAATCAAATACACCTCACACCCAATTTCTGCAATTAAGTACTGCGTAAGGATAGAGAGAGGTAAGGAATGTGTCGATGCACTCATGCCAACCGTTTGCTCCCCGGATAACCACACCACCGACCCGGGTGCAGCATCCATCTGAGCAGCATCGATCAAAATTACCATATTAGGTCGGAAGTGACGTAGTTGTCCAGTAAAATTTTCGGGGGCCAAACCGGCAGAAATGATCAATCTGGTTGCCTCCGATCCTCTCAACTCAATGGTATCGTGTAGCTTGGCTAATTCGCCGGCAATTCCTAAGCCAACACCATCATCACCGCTCAATTCATTACCAATTCCCAGCACCGCCACCCTGCAGGTATTAGTCGATTCCAGGCGGTTCAGCGTTTGGATGGCCAAGGAGAGCCAGGTAAGCGTCAACATCTCCCTCATCTCCATAGTACTTGGTGAAGTCCTTTTTCACTAATCCAGCCAGCTCCCCGTCCTCTGCGGACATCTCAAGGCATTTGAAGCGACAGTTTACCACACACTGGGCGCAATAAGTACATTTGTCCAGATGATATACCATGACAAAGCGTTTGTTTGTCCGGTCAATTGTGATCACTTCTATGGCATCTGAAGGACAATCCTTAACACACAGACCGCAGCCGCTGCAGCGCTGGTGATCCCAGAACAATTTTCCCCTTAATTTAACTGGAACCGGAGTACGCTGGACCGGGTATTTCTGTGTGATTGGCTTACTAATAAAGGCATTGAATACATCTGTGAGCATTGTCCCGATTTTCATTGCGTAATTCCTCTCCACACAATAAACACCACCCACTGCAGTAAAACTACCAATGTACCATATCTCCACCACATGCCGACCGTCTGGTCAATGCGCAAGCGGGTAATAACTGCCTGCACAGCCGACATAACCAGTAGCACGGGTATTGTTTTCAAGAAATATTCCAGTGGATTAGCCAATCCACCCAGATACAGCGCCGCGACTAACGTTAATCCAACCACCATCTCTACAGCCTTCCCTACATGGAACAACCCCAGGCTGCGGCCGCTATAATCGGTCAGAGCCCCCGCCACAATTTCAGTCTCGGCTTCCGGAGCATCGAAGGGAGGCATTTCAAGCTTACCCATCAACCCGATGACGGCGACAATGAAGCCCACTGGCTGGCTAAATACTAACCAATTTCCATTGGTCCGGGATATGATTTCACTAATTTGCCAGCTTCCCGAGGTAAGTGCTGGACCGAGCAAGGCCATTAAAAAAGGTGCTTCATAAGCAAAAAGCTGGGTTAATGTCCGGGTTGCTCCAACGAGGGAGAATCTGCTCTTGGTATTCCACCCCGCCAATCCAGTACACAAGGTCAACAAACTTAGCAGATATAAAGTCACGATCAGGTCCCCCGGAAAACTATATCCCGCTGTTAATCCCATGAGCGGCACGTACAATCCGGCGGTCAACGCACCCGCTACACCAATTATTGGCAAGCCAATAAATAGGACTCGATTGACTTCGGTAGGAATTATTTGCTCTTTCGCAAGTAATTTGAGCGTGTCTGCAATCGGCTGGTACCAACGCGGGGCCTATTCGATTCTGAAAACGTGCCACCAATTTCCGGTGTCCCCACTCATATACCAATCCATTGACAATTAAAAATAGCCCACCTGGAAAGAATAATAATTGAATTATCGGCGCAATTGTTTCGAGCATCCCGTTCACCTTATTTCTGATTTCCGCGCTGTTTATAGAAATCTACCCCATATTGCCGTAATTGTTCCCAACTCCAAACACTAGGCTGTTCCTGCTGATTCTTATGGGCCACCAGAACCATTCGGTCGTTGCATGAGAAGCATGGATCCATTCCTGCTATCAAAAGGGGGACATCTGCAAGCTGCCGTCCAATCGCCTGATTTAAAACAGAAGTCCAATTACACAAGCTCGGTGTGCGCACCTTGATCCGTTCGGGGATATCGGTGCCGTTGCTTTTAATAAAGTAAAACACCTCTCCCCGCGGTGCCTCCACCCGGCTGATCGCTTCACCCGCTGGGATCCGGCGTGGCACCCGAGTCGCTAACTCGCTTTCTGGCATGTTATCTACAATTGTGCGAATGCCATTACAACTGATCAGCAATTCCTTCATGCGAACTTTGAAACGTGCCTCCAGATCCCCCGCGGTGTCCATCACCAGGCTGACCGGATACTGGCGGTAAGAACCATACGGCGCTTCCACGCGCACATCGCGCAGCACACCCGAGGCGCGCGCCGTGGGACCTAATGCACCCAGGTATATAGCCTGCTCCAGAGTCATCGTGCCAATTCCCCGCGTTCGCTGCAGAAACATTGAATCGGTAGTGACCACATCCAGATAATGCCGGATGCGTTCATCTAGGAAGTCTATCCCATTTCGAATGGCATCCGCTTGCGCGTAGCTGATATCGAACTTGACCCCTCCCAAAACATTAGCAGAATAATTAACTCGGTTCCCACTCAGCTGCTCCAACAGGTCCATGACGGTTTCACGATCGCGCCAGCTGTACATGAACAATGTATCAAAACCAGCTTCATGCGCTCCCACACCAAGCCAAAGCAGATGACTATGCAGCCGTTCCAATCCTGCTACCAGCTCACGTATCGCCTGAGCTCGAGGAGGTGCTTCTATCCCCGCTAGTTGCTCCACCCCCAAGCTGTATGCTAACGCATGGGTATGCGAACATATTCCGCATACTCGCTCCAGCAGGTAAAGGTTCTGCGCCCAGTTTCGTTGTTCAACCGCCTTCTCTAACCCCCGGTGAGCATACCCAAGTCTCATCGAAGCGTGAACTACGATTTCACCTTCAACGGTGAACTCAAAATGGCCCGGTTCCTTTAATGCAGGATGTTGTGGGCCAATCGGAACGATAAAACGGTCCCCGTACTTGCCTCCGACCGGCGGCTCGCGGGTAGTTGGTATTGCCTTGGCATTCTGGGGATCAAAATCCTTCAGCAAAGGATATACCCCATCCGGCCAATCATCGGGAAGAAATAAATGCATATCATCCAGGATATCGGTTACGGTGACGCCAAACATTTCCATTAACTCGCGTTCAAAGAAATCAGCAACTGGTATAAGTTTATGCACGCTTGGCAACACCCCTCCTCGGCGTGGAAGTGGGACTCTCAGAGTCAGCACTACCGCACCCGAGCAGAAATGGTACAGGGCTTCTAACGCGTCAGCTGGAGACGCCCAGATCCAAACCAGTGATGGCGGAGAGGTAGCCCCATTGTTCTGATTTCAAGGTCTCCACTGCCTGAAACAAATCCTGGCTTTGAACAATTACATCCAACCGGTTGGGCTGAGGATTTACTGATCCTTTTCCCCAGGGCATTACCAACTCTTGGGCTTTTATCAATATTTCTAATGTGCTCATAGTATCAAACCTTCACGCCTGTGCTCGGATGCTGTTCACTAATTTAACCACGCCGTCAATGATAGCTTCTGGTCTCGGGGGGCAGCCGGGAATATATGCGTTTACTGGGATCACCTCGTCAATACTACCGATTACATTATAGCAGCCATGAAAAGCCCCACTTGCCACCCCACAAGAGCCTACCGCAACCACGAATTTCGGATCGGGCATTTGTTCATAGGTACGCAGCAATCGCTCGCGTGCCTGGCGTGTAACTGGACCGGTGCAAATTAACACATCCGCATGTCGCGGGCTGCCAAGTAAGCGGACTCCAAGTCGTTCTAGATCGTACCTCGGGGTAAGTGTTGCCAGGATCTCAATATCGCATCCATTGCACGAACCACTGTTGAAATGTACCAGCCAGAGGGAATTGGTGCGCGCCCAGATTTTTAACCGCTCCATCGTCTGCTGTACCCAACTGGTTCGGGTTGTGTTTGGAACTGTAGTTTCTATCATTAAGATTCTCTCTTATCCTAAAATCAAAGCCAGTAAAACAAATATTAAACCACCCAGGTATACACCCATCCGGGGTGTCAACGTCCCACTTCCAGCGATCAGAATACCCAGGTGGAGCACAGCGAAGAACAATGCCACAACAAAAAATTGTCGGTATCCTGGGGCAGAGGATACATCTGGAGCAGCTTCACCGCTGGCATAGATGCTGCTCTTTTCAGGGCTGGTCGGATGATTTGTTCCAGCCAAAAGGCGACCGAATAGCATAAGTAGCCCCGTAAAACCAATATACAGCAAGAAAGCTATGGGAGGTACCAAAATGATATTCATATGACTTTGTCTCAGAAACCAACCAGAAGGGATTGACTGGCAGGTAGGATTATCCAATCCATTAAACCCGGCCAGAAACCTAACACAATCACCAAACAGGCCAGGAAACCTAAAGGAATCAACATTGTCGCTGGAACCTTTGCCCCTCGGGCGACAGCTGGGCCTGGTTGGCTTCTATACATAGTGTTGACCAATGGTGCATAATAAGCCAGGGATAAAACACTATTAAGCGCCGCAAATACCACCAGGCAAATAATAAAAATATCCTGGGTAACAAAGCCAGCTGTGAAGATCTGCCACTTGGACATAAACCCTGCCAGCGGTGGTAACCCACCCAGTCCTAGGACAGCTACACTCAATGCCAGGGCAGGTAAAGGATAACGACTTGCAGCTCCGGATAAATCAGCAATCACCAGGGCATCGTGGCTTCCCTGAGAAAGTTTCAACGCGTAGAGCAAAGCTCCGGCAGATAAAAATGCCAGGCCTTTCATCACGCCATGATTGAAAATATGGAAGAAAGCCCCCTGAGCTCCGCCATTCTGATGACTGTAAATTGCTATCCCCAGACCTAGAAGAATATATCCAATATGACTCAAGCTAGAATATGCCAATAAACGTTTGACCTGACTCTGCCGTAATGCCATCATATTACCGTATATCATATTCAGAGTACCGAAACCCATCAGCAAGTAGCTCCACGAGTCAGTAACTCCAGCCAATGCGGATAATGTGCGCAGCAGCGCTAATAACCCTATTTCTATCACGATTCCAGAAAGCATGGCGCTGATTCCGCTGGGTGCTTGTGAATGAGCGTCTGGGAGCCAGGTGTGCATAGGAACAATGGCGATCTTTACCCCAAACCCGATCACAAAAAGCCCGCCTGCTGCAAGTAAGATAGGGCAAGGGGCAGCAGCAATTCGGACCTGAGTCAAGATCAGTGTATGTGTTTCCGCCAATACCATTGCAATGCCCAGCAGAACAAATACTGACCCAACTGCACTCTGCACCAGATACTTCATCCCCGCTTCCAGGGAAGCCGGCTGACGGCGGTAGAATGCTACCAACAAATAGGAGGATACCGCCATCGCCTCAAACCAGACCCATAGATTAAATAGGTCCTGGGCGCAGGACAAACCGATCATTACTCCCATCATAACCAGCAGCATGACATAATATTTTTCTTCTCCAATTTCGCCTGTCATATACTGCCCGGAGAAAAGAATTACCAAGGTGCCCAACAACAAAACGATTAAAGTCATCAATAGACTAAGTCCATCGGCTGCCAACCATATCGATTCAATATGGAAAATACCAGAACGTTGTTCAAAGAAGTCACGCACTGCAAAAACAAATGGAATCCAGGTAATTAAGGCGGCAGCGAATGCCGACCACCTTACAAGCCCGCTCCGCTCAGGAATGATATCTTGTTGGACACCCAACCGTCCAAGCAGATATATCACCAGTGAGGCAAGTAAAGGAATAGCTACCATCCAAACAAATATTGTAGTTTCCATAATCAATTCCAAAGAAGTAGATAGAGCATAACAATCAGCAGACCTGCTGTTATTCCTAACACGTTCCAATTCAGTATGCCTGTTTGTGTTCGCCGAAGGAAATTCGCCGAGTAATTGAACCAGGCAAGAACTTGCTTATTAAGCCACTCAAATCCAAAGCTAGCTTCTGCAGCCCATCCTACCCAAACCAGGGCTGTCCTAAGCCAGCTCAAGCGATCTCGAAGCAGCCAAAGGGATGCGCCAGACGCGATCAGCGCCATCACAATCCAGGTGGCAGGTGTAACTGTAATTTCGGAAACCAGGTGGGCTAAACTTAACCCTTGTACTTCCCCCAACAAGGCACTTCTGGCCAGGATTTCACTAAATGGACCAATCAGCATCCAACTTGATAGAGTACCAGCACCAAGTAAACCTAAGGCTACCTTCATTGCCAATTTTACATCATGCACATGATGTTCTTTGAAAGGACTCCCGAAAAACACCATCCACACCATTCGTAGTGTATACAATCCTGTCAATCCAGCCCCTGCTGCCATTAACCAAAATGCCCAGGCTGGACCTCCCTGTATCCCAGCTTCCAGGATCAGTTCTTTACTCCAAAAACCATTGAGTATAGGGATACTAGCCAATGCCAGGGACCCAATGATGAAGATGTTGCGGACGAATGGCATCTGCCTCCCCAGTCCTCCCATCTGGCGCATATCCCGGGTTCCAATCGTATGGATCACCGCTCCGGCAGCCAGAAACAGCAGCGCCTTGAAAATAGCATGGCTGAGTAAATGGAATTGACTGGCTAAAACGCCACCGGTGCCAATCGCATAGAGCATATACCCCAATTGGCTCACTGTTGAATAAGCCAGTACCCTCTTTAAGTCCACAGATACAGCTGCCATGATCGCGGCTATCAGTGCTGTCACCATCCCCGTGATCATTACCGCAAGTTTCCAACCAGGAACGGCGGAGAACGCCGGATAGAATCTGGCGAGCAAATAAACACCCGCATTGACCATGGTCGCAGCATGGATCAATGCACTGACTGGTGTCGGCGCCTCCATTGCATCCGGTAACCAGGTAAAAAAAGGGACTTGCGCAGATTTCGCTGCGGCAGCAGCTAATATACCAAATGCCATCAGTGTCAGTGCTGCTTTGGGAAAAATACCCACTTCCCTCAAGAAAACATCGATCTCAAATGTTCCCAAATTAGCATAAACCACTAAAGCGCTGGCCAGCAGTCCAACTCCTCCAAGCTGGGTCATGACCAATGCCTTAATTCCACCTGCCACTGCTTTAGGATCCTCATTGTAAAATGAGATCAGGGCATATGAACATAATGCGGTTATTTCCCAGAAGAAAAACAACATCAGCATGGAGTTGCTTAGCACCAACCCACACATTGCACCAATAAATAGGAGGACAAGGAAATAATACCGGCCCAGTTGTTTTTGACCCTGCATATAATCAACCGAGAATATTACGGTCAGACTCCCAATGCCTGCAGCAACCAAAGTTAAAAATGCTCCCAAACCATCTGCTCGGAATGTCGCCGCTTCAAAGAAGCGACCCAATGGGATAGTTAACACAATATAATTGCTGGTATTAAAGACCAACGCAGTTGCGCCAATTCCCGCCAAGAGACTGAATCCAACCGCTAAAGTATGTTGCAGCCTGGGTCGATGATCTCTTGCCAGCCAAACTGCAGCTGCCCCCGCCCAAGGAAACAGGATCACACTTAGCACCAAAATGCCTGGCATAATTTATCCTTTCAGCGTGGATACTTCTGCAGTATCCATGGTGTTAAAACGACGCCTGATTTGAATGGCGATTGCCAGTGCTACCACAGCCACCATGGTATCCGCGACAATTACTGTTGCTGCCAGACTCTGACCTACGCCCACCTGCCCACTGACTCGTCCCGCCAGCATCAGAGCCAGGACAGCAGCTTTAATTAATAACTGCAAGACCATGACGATCTTTATAAGATTGCGCGTGATGAGCAGACCATACAGCCCAATCCCTAATAAACTTACCACGCCAACGATAACAATGTCATATTCACTCATCTAACTTCCCTTCCTTGGTGACCACAGGGCTTTGGTCACTTTTTTGACTGTTTTGATCATTGTCATAATCGACCATATTACCTTCCATAGCCTGTAAATACTCCGCTGATTGTGGAACCTGCCCTCGCACCTCCACCAATGTATGTAAACCAGACCGCTGTCGCGTCTTACCTTCAGCAAGGATCCCCAACATACCCATCACCCCGGAAATGATCAAAACCATTTGAATCCATAAATCCAATACACGTTGTTCCCATAACACAACCTGCATGGGAACCGCTGATAAAGGGGTTGGAGTGACACTAATCGGGATAGACAGCAAAACTAAAAGCACCGCAGCTGTAAGCACTGCAATCATCGCCAACGGCTTAGGCACAATCGATACCGGGTCAAGCGCATCATCACCCACAACGCTTATTGCGTAAACAAGTAGAACTGTTACCAATCCGGCCCCAACGCTCAATTCAATTGCAGCTACTTGAGTTCCGCCTAACAGGTATAACATGATTGCAACCAGCGCGCTGTTACACGCCAGGTATAAGGCAGCCACCAGAATTCTATTCGACACGATCATCCGGTAAGCGCACAGGATTGTTCCCACCACCAACCCCAGAAACAACCATTGATTTTCCATCCTGCTAACCTCCCCTACCTTTCTTCACACCAATCAAGCCAGCCTTTTTACCGGGTGATCCGCTGACAGTTCTTCCCAACCTTGCCTTGAGGATTGCCGTGATCAGCTCTTCAGGAGAGCAGCCCTTGAGTAAAAACGAATCGGCTCCAGCACTCATTGCTTCCATCCGGTGGACACCATAAAAAGACATGAGGATGATTGGGATTTCAGGCCAACTTGATCTCATCAATCGAGTAGCCTCCAATCCACTCAAGCCAGGCATGCGCACATCCATTAAAACCACATCTGGGTGTTGCTGTTCCACCATCTTTATCGCCTGTGTACCATCGCAGGCTTCCCCAACCACCACAATAGCCGGGCAATCCGCATCCTGGCAAGGCTCTCCTATCACGGATATCAAAGCCCGTAATCCTTCTCGAGCGGGGGCGCGATCATCGACGATCAATAGCCGAACCGGAGTTATCGATCTTGCCTTTTGGATTGCGTCCGATTGTTGATAGAAATTTTCCAAGGTCTAATCCGATCAATTGTGCATTTATACACAATTAGCCTCGGAAGTATACCAGAGAAGCGGCCACACAACATCGGTGAAATTTACCATTCTGCCTACAACAAAAAGACTGCATTTTTTGCGGTCTTCTCCAACAAAAGTAGTAGAACAGACTCTTTCTACTTACCTTTCTCCTGCTCTAGAGATGCTAAACCCTCTCGTAAGGCGTATAAAGCTGCTTGTGTTCGGCTGGCGAGATGAAGTTTTGCTAATAGGCTGCTGACATGGGTGCGTACCGTTGCTTCGCTGATTACCAATCGTTCCGCGATATCTCGATTGCTCAATCCATGAGCCAATAACTTAAGCACATCAGTCTCTCGTTCTGTCAGTTGCTCGGAGGCCGAAGGCTCTGTCGTATGCATCAATTCATTCAGTACTATTCGCGCCACTGCAGGGTGCAGCCAGGATTCACCCTGCTGCACCAGTCGGATGGCCTCAATTAACTCCTGAGGATTAGAATCCTTCAGTAAATATCCCAATGCTCCCGCTTTCAATGCCGGAAACACCTTATCATCTGTGCCGAAGCTTGTCAGCACCAGAATCCGCGCCGCAGGCTCCTGAGCTTTTATCTTGCGGATGGCATCCACTCCATTCACACCGGGCATAACCAGGTCCATTAGGATAACATCCGGCTTCAGGCTTTCTGCCAGCCGCACAGCCTCGAGCCCATTGCTTGCTTCGCCTACTATCTGAATATCTGCCTCTGTTTCCAGCAGAGCGATGATCCCTTTCCGGACAATTGCATGATCATCAACAAGTAATACCTTGATCATTTCGTTCATAAACAAACCTCCGCCTGGACCCGTGTTCCTTCCCCTGGGGCACTGCTAATCGTCAGCCGGCCACCCAATCGTTCTACTCTTTCGAACATGCCTTTTATCCCAATTCCGCCTTTCTCCGGTGCCTCATCCACCAGAAAACCACTTCCATCATCATTGACCTCTAAAATTGCGCGGTGAGGGTCAACGGTCAAAGTAATGATTACTCTCCTGGCTTGAGCATGTTTTAATACATTATTCAAAGCTTCTTGAGCAATGCGATAAAAAGCATCCTCAATATTACCCGGCAATCTATCGCCAATCGTAACATTAAGCTCTGTCTTGAGACCTGCCCTTCCCTCCACCGCATCCAGTCTTGCTTGCAAGGCGGCTTCCAGCCCTTCCTTCTCCAGCACTGGCGGTCTTAATTCGAATATAAGCAGTCGCATTTCTTTCAAGGCATCCAAGGCCGTTATCTTAAGCTCCCGGATATACGCCTCGACCCCCAGGGTATCACCAGAGGTAAGACGGCGAGCCGCTGCTTCTGCATACAGCGACACGCCATAGAGGGATTGGGTGATTGAGTCATGCAAGTCACGCGCCAGCCGGTTGCGCTCCTCCATGACTGCGATCCGCTCAACTTCTTGGGTTAATCGACTATTCTCAATCGCAATGGCTGCCTGGTCAGCAAATAATCCCATCGTGCGGAGATCATCCTGGTTGAAGGGCTGCTCTTTATTGATCACCACCAATGCTCCAATGATCTTGCCTCTTACCGTTAGTGGCGTTGCCAGGAGAGATTGAATGCCTCCAACCGTACTTTCATCGATCGTATTACCGTACCAAAGCATTTCCTCCTGGGGCTGATTCGTAAAAACCGCTTTACCTGATGTGATAGCTATGCCAGTAAAAGATCCCCCTACCGGCATGGTTTCAAACGCTGGCTCGCCATAACCCAGGCTATAAGCCACGTGCAACAAATCATCATTATTTAACAGGAAAACTGTGCTTCCTTTGGCTCTGATCAGGCTGATCGCATTATTGCATACTACATTCAATACTTCCGCTAAGGTTCTGCCCTGCAGCAGCGCCGACGTAACCCTCTGCATGCTCATACTTTCTTCCAGCCTTTGCTGAGTCTCTTGATACAGAAACGCATTTTCTTGTGCTAAGGTTCGCGCTTGTTGCTGTTGCTCCTCAAGGGATCGATTCATCGCAGAAGAATATAAAGCACCAAACTGGCTCACCATCAAACGTAAACTATCATCCAGGTCCAGACAGACTTTCAACACCTGGATAGTTTCACCATTCTGATGTAGATTGGCTACCAATAGCACAGCCCGGTGCAGTAACAGCAAAGCCTGGATAACTTCACGGATATCAAAACCCTGTTCCAGGCGCGTCAAACTTATCCTCCGCAGATATTCCTCAATATCAGATTCTGAATCATGTGCTTGCAATACGAGTAAAGCATCAATCCCTGTTAAGCAGGACTGTCGAAGCTCATCTGAGTGGAGGCATTGATAGTGCGAATCCGGTAATTGGAGAATTAGATTCACCCAAAGGTCAGCAATCTGATGCCTATGCATTAGCAATATTGTTACCAGCTGATTTTCTGTAAATTCCATCACCCACATAGTATAACGTATGCGTTGTATAATTAGACACATTATGAATACAAGACCTTCCCTTCGTTGGGGACTCTTGAGCACGGCGCGCATCAACCGCGCATTGATTCCCCCGATTCACAAATCGAAACGCAGCCAGCTCCTAGCAATCGCCAGCCGAAATCAGGAAAGCGCGGCGGAATTTGCTCAAACCTGGCAAATTCCGCGCATCCATTCCTCATATGAGGCCTTACTGGCAGATCCTGAGATTGATGTGATCTACAATCCGCTGCCCAATTCGCTGCATGCCGAATGGTCCATAAAGGCTGTTCAGTCTGGAAAACATGTGCTCTGCGAGAAACCACTGGCAATCAGCCTGGAAGAGGTGGACGCTATGCAGATCGCTTCTGTCCAAACCGGTAAGATTATCACTGAAGCGTTTATGTACCGTCACCACCCCCAAACTTTACAGGTCAAGGAAATAGTTGATAACGGTGCCATTGGTAAGATTCATCTCATCCGAGGGTCTTTTACCTACATCTCTTCACGACCAAATGATGTTCGCTTAGATCCAACACTGGGTGGGGGGTGCGTATGGGATGTCGGTTGCTACCCCATATCCTATGCCCGCACAATGATTGGCCTTGAACCTGAAGAAGTTTTTGGATGGCAGATCCTGAGCCCAGCCGGTGTGGATATCCATTTTGTCGGCCAACTGAGGTTCCCAGGTGATATTTTCGCCCAAATTCACTCCAGCTTTATCACCCCGTATGCACCTTTTATTGAGATAATCGGCAGTCAGGGCACTCTCATGATTCCAAAACCATTTGTTCCAGGCAAGAATGAAAAGATTATCCTCAAACAGGGTGACCAGAGCCAGGTCATTCGAATTCGTGGCGAAGACTTGTATCACGGTGAAGTGACCGATATTGAAGATTCAATTCTCCTTGGTAAACCATCCCGGGTAGCACTGGAAGACAGCCGTAACAACACCGCCGTTCTCCTGGCTCTGTTAGAATCTGCTCAATCGGGTAGTCCCATACATCCAATGTATATATAGAGGTACCCATGGTTATCTATCATAATGCAGTAAACCCGGTGAATATGTTGCCCGGACTAATCCGCCGCACACTTGTCACCAGCCAGACAATGATGATTTGCGAATTTACCTTTGAATCCGGGGTAACCATCCCACTACACACCCACCCCCATGAACAAGTTGGCTATGTGGTTATGGGCCGCGTGGAAATGACCATTGCAGGCCATACGGAAACCCTCACTGCTGGGGATAGTTACTGCGCTCAATCCAATGTGCCTCACGGCGCGCTAACCCTGGAGCCAACCATCATCGTCGACACTTTCAACCCGCCAAGAGAGGATTATCTAAAGTGAACATACTTGTCACCGGAGGCACAGGATATATTGGCAGTCATACTACCCTGGCTTTGTTAGAAGCCGGCTATTCAGTGACCGTGGTGGATAATCTCAGCAACAGTAAAGAGATTTCTCTTCAACGTGTCCAGGAACTTACAGGGAAATCACTGCAATTTCACCAAGTAGACTTGCTGGACAGGGATAAATTAGAGCATATTATTGCTAGCAATAAATATGCCGCAGTTATCCATTTTGCTGGTTTGAAAGCAGTCGGCGAGTCGGTTGGGATTCCTCTGCGTTATTACCATAACAACGTGACTGGTACCCTGATCCTGCTAGAGGTGATGAAGAAGTACAACCTTCGTAACCTGGTTTTCAGCTCATCTGCAACCGTATATGGTGAACCGCAGACTGTGCCCATCACGGAGGATTATCCACTCTCAGCCACCAATCCTTATGGACGTACCAAGCTGATTATCGAGGATATCTTACGCGACCTATATATTGCCGAAACGGAATGGAATATCGCCTTGCTGCGCTACTTTTAACCCCGTTGGTGCCCACATCAGTGGGCGAATTGGCGAGGATCCTAACGGTATTCCCAACAACTTACTCCCATACATTTCTCAGGTAGCTGTAGGGCGCCTGCCATTTTTACGCGTATTTGGAAACGATTACCATACCCCAGACGGCACGGGTGTGCGCGACTATATTCACGTGGTGGATCTGGCTGAAGGTCACATAAAAGCTTTGGAAAAACTGGACCAGAAACCGGGATTAGTTACCTACAACCTGGGTACCGGTCGAGGGTATAGCGTCCTTGAAGTATTACACGCCTTTGAGCAAGCCTGTGGGAAAACCCTGGCTTACCAGGTGCTGGCGCGTCGCCCTGGGGATGTGCCAACATCCTTTGCTGATCCCAGCAAGGCTTACCGTGAATTGGGCTGGCAGACAAAGCGCGGCATCGAAGAGATGTGCGCCGATACCTGGCGCTGGCAATCGAACAACCCCCAAGGTTATGATTAATAGAAAATCGAGGTGGTAAATGAAGCGGAAATTTCTTGGCAGTATTTATATCCTTGCAGCAGTGATACTTGGATTATTGCTCCTGATCCAGCTAGTTCCCTTTGGTCGCGACCATACCAATCCACCGGTGGTTTCGGAGCCAAATTGGGATGACCCTCAAACCCGCCAATTGGCCTCCCGGGCATGTTTTGACTGTCACAGCAATGAAACCATTTGGCCATGGTATTCACACATCGCGCCAATCTCCTGGCTTGTCCAGTATGATGTCGATGGGGGACGTGAGAGATTCAACTTCTCGAATTGGCAAGAGAATCCCGTGGAAGAGGCCGATGAGTTTGCCGAGGTAATTGAAGAAGGTGAAATGCCGCCTGTGCAGTACTTACTCATCCATCCGGAAGCCCGTCTGACGGATGCAGAAAAAGCCCAACTTATCTCGGGATTATTCACCACCATTGGTGGTGGGTCTGATTGACGCGATACCATCACTGTCCTATATTTATCCAAGGAGGGGACATCATGTCCAAGTACATTGCGGCGATCGACCAAGGCACCACCAGCTCACGCTGTATGCTGTTTGACCACAATGGGAAAGTGATCAGCCTGGCTCAGAAAGAACACCGCCAAATTTATCCTCAGCCAGGGTGGGTAGAGCATGATCCATTAGAGATCTGGCTGCGAACCCAGGAGGTGATCCGGGATGCGATTGCCAAGGCTAGCATCCAATCTGGTGATATCGCTGCAGTTGGTATCACCAACCAACGCGAAACTACATTGCTTTGGGATCGCTGGACTGGCAAACCTTACTACAATGCCATTGTCTGGCAGGATACCCGCACTAAAGAGATTTGCGATGCACTAGCCCAAGATGGTGGTCAGGATCGTTTTAGGGTTGTGTGTGGCTTACCATTAACAACCTATTTCTCCGGTCCAAAAATCAAGTGGATATTAGACAATGTACCAGGGGTGCGTGCCGCAGCCGAGCGCGGTGATGCTTTGTTTGGCAATGTTGATACCTGGCTTATCTGGTGGCTGACCGGCGGCCCAGATTTTGGTGCTCACGTAACTGATGTGAGCAACGCAAGCCGCACAATGTTGATGAACTTACACACCCTGGACTGGGATAGCCAGGTGCTGGAAGTTCTTGGCATACCCCGTGCTATCCTGCCGCGCATTGTCTCCTCAAGTGACCCAAACCCATGGGGTTCCACCTCATCAGCTGGGCCGTTTGGAAATTCCATCCCTGTCTGCGGGGATTTAGGAGACCAACAAGCGGCGCTGGTGGGTCAGACATGTTTTTTGCCTGGTGAAGCCAAGAACACCTATGGCACAGGCTGCTTCATGCTTCTGAACACAGGCACCCAGATCGTGCCATCGAAAAGTGGCTTACTAACTACCCTTGCATATCGGCTGGGAGATCAGCCTGCTGTCTACGCCCTGGAAGGTTCCATCGCCATCACCGGCGCCCTCGTTCAATGGTTACGCGATAACCTCGGCTTGATTTCATCTTCAGCAGAGATAGAGCAGCTTGCCAACAGCGTAGAAGATAATGGCGGGGTATATTTCGTACCGGCTTTCTCTGGATTGTTTGCTCCCTATTGGCGGTCGGATGCACGGGGAGTCATCGTTGGGTTGACCCGTTATATCAATAAAGGTCACATCGCACGCGCTGCTCTGGAAGCAACTGCTTACCAGACCCGAGAAGTGCTTGAGGCGATGGAAAAGGATTCTGGTGTGCGCTTAACTGCCCTGAAGGTTGATGGTGGTATGGTATACAACCAGCTTCTGATGCAATTCCAGGCGGACCTGTTGGGGGTGCCAGTGGTGCGTCCCAGAATTTCCGAAACAACCGCTCTGGGTGCAGCTTATACCGCCGGGCTGGCGGTCGGTTTCTGGCACAATCTTGATGATTTACGCCTGAACTGGCAGATTGACCAGACCTGGCAGCCCAGGATGTCTGCCCAGGAACGCCGAATTCTGTATCGCGGCTGGTTGAAAGCCGTGAAACGAACCTTCAACTGGATAAAATAACTGGGAAACGTTATGCAGCAGATCCACACCGAAGTATTGGTTATTGGCGGTGGCGCCACCGGCACCGGCATCCTGCGTGACCTGGCCATGCGTGGATTCCACGCCGTCCTGGTCGAGCGCCGTGACCTGACCCACGGGACTACCGGACGTTATCATGGATTGCTGCACAGCGGCGGTCGTTATGCCGTCAAAGACCCCCAGGCAGCCAGAGAATGCATTGAAGAAAATCGCATCCTGCACCGGATTATGCCTCAGTGCATTGAAGATACTGGCGGTTATTTCGTTCTCACCCCATGGGACGATCCAGAATACGTCTCTCATTTCTTAGCCGGCTGCCAACACGCTGGGATCCCTGTTGAGGAGATCCCAATTACACACATGCTGAGAGATGAGCCATTGCTCAACCCGCATATCACGCGTTGTTTTCGCGTTCCTGATGGCTATGCAGATTCCTTCCTTGCCGCAGACCTGAATGCTGCTTCCGCTCGTCACTATGGCGCCCAATGTCTTACCTATCACCAGGTGAATCAGCTGCTGATTAAAAGAGGGAGGAAACTGCCCGAGTCATTGGTGCAGCATGTATGGACCTTATCAATGATCAAGAAGTCCACATCTACGCCGACCTGGTTATCAACGCATCTGGAGCATGGGCAGGAAAAATTGCCGCCACTGCGAATATCCAGGTTCAGATACTTCCTGGTAAAGGCACCATGTTGGCTCTGAACCACCGGGTGGTCCATACCGTCATTAATCGCTGTAAAATGCCCGCTGACGGGGATATCCTTGTTCCGGCGCACACGGTGGCGGTGATAGGTACCACCGACATAAAAGTGTCCGACCCGGATCACTTTGGTATTGAGCCCTGGGAGATCCGTTTGATGCTTGCCGAGGGCGAAAAAATCATCCCCACCTTCAACCAGTTCCGCATCCTGCGTGCCTGGGCGGGTGTTCGCCCCCTGTATCAGGAAACGGCAGCCACACAAAACAGGGATGTTACTCGCGCTTTTGTGCTCTTAGATCATGCGCAGCGTGACCAGGTCGATGGTTTTCTTACCATCACCAGTGGTAAGTGGACCACCTACCGGAAAATGGCGGAAGTGACGGCTGATAAAGTATGTCAGATCCTGAATGTACAGCGCCCATGCCGCACGCACCAGGAAGAGTTGCCCTTACCCGACGGTCATACTATTCATGGTTCCCACAACCTGGGAGAACGGCTAAGGAATATTGAGAACACCAAGGAATATGGGCAGCTTGTCTGCGAATGTGAGCTGGCTACCCGGGCAGATGTAGAACGAGCAATAACTGCCGGTAACGCCCAGACATTGGATGATATCCGGCGGGATACCCGCCTGGGTATGGGTCCTTGCCAGGGAGCCTTTTGCACCATCCGCGCATCCGGTTTATTGCATGAATTACGCCGGCTCTCGCCTGAGTTAACCAACGCTGCGATACGTGATTTCCTCCAGGAACGCTGGAAGGGCATGCAGTCGGTGCTCTGGGGGCAGCAACTTCGCCAGGTGCGTCTGAATGAATTGATCTACCTGGATGTGTTGAACCTCGACCATCTACCTGGCCCTCTTTCCACTCATTTGGCTCCTGAGCCCTATACACCAGCATCCCACAATCGTAGTAGCGACTTCAGTCGTTACCCTGAGTCTACCCAAGACTTTGATCCTGCCCCTGCCCTCACCTCTGCGACTTCAGTTTCAATACCAACGACTTCGAGCGCCGCCTCCACACCACAACTGGATGTGCTCGTGATTGGTGCTGGACTATCAGGACTTACCGCCGGCTGGCAATCTTCCAGGCTTGGGAGGAAAACCCGCGTGATCGCCAAAGGCTGGGGAGCTACCCACTGGGGTTCTGGATGTATCGACGTATTGGGATATCTCCCTGGAAAATATGAACACCCCGTGGCTTCACCCGCAGAGAGTCTACCCAGACCTCATCGCCAATCATCCCAACCACCCATATGCAATGATCGACTTAGAAAGGATTGAACAGGCATTAACCGATTTCCAGGCACTTTGTCAGGGATCTGGTTACCCGCTTCATGGATCCATTGATCATAACTGGTTGTTGCCCACTGCCTTAGGTGCCATCCGCCCCACCTGCCTGGCACCCCAAACGATGATTGCCGGGGATCTTCATTCTCGTGATCCAATTCTTATTGTTGGTTTCAGCCAATATCAGGATTTTTTTGCCAGCCTTGTTGGCGACAACCTTGAGTCTCAACAGCTGATTGCCCGGGAGCTTACTCTGGATCTACCCGAATTACGCAGTTCCCACATCGTCTCGACTATGACCCTGGCTCGCTTATTTGATACACCTGAATTCCGGCGTGTGGTTTCGCAGTCCATCCTTCCTCGCCTGGGGTCTGCAAAACGGGTAGGATTCCCCGCCGTACTCGGTGTCCATCACCCGATGGAAGTAATCCACGATCTTGAGCAACAACTGGGGCTGCCGGTGTTCGAAATCCCAGGGCTCCCCCCTTCTATCCCCGGCATTCGGTTGCACAACTTGCTTGTAAAAGCCATTCAATCTTCAGGCGGGCAGGTATATTCTGGGATGCATGTGCTAGCATCTGATATAGTCGACAATCAGGTTGTTTCGGTGTTCAGCGAAGCCGCTGCCCGGACGAAATCCCATCCCGCTCATCATTACATCCTTGCTACCGGGGGATTCTTGGGAGGCGGGTTCACTGCAATTGAATCTGGCTATGCGCAGGAGACAATATTCGGACTGCCTATAGACGCTCCTCCTGTCCGCACCGACTGGTTCCTCCCCGAATATATTTCTCAAGATGGGCAGCCCATCTTCAAGGCCGGGATTTTGGTTAACCATCAGTTTACGCCTGTTGGTATACAAGGCCAGACTTTTCTAACTAATTTATCAGTCGTTGGCGGCGCGCTAGGTGGATTTGACCCCTTGCGCGAGCGTTCCCTTGATGGGATCGCCCTTACCACTGGCTATTGGGCAGCCAGGGATATCGGGGAGGTTCACCATGGGTAACCCCTCCAGCCCGGTTGAATTGACCCTCGATCAATGCATTAAATGCAACATCTGCACCACCGCCTGCCCGGTAGCTGCGGTCTCCGATCTCTTCCCTGGTCCTAAATATGAAGCTCCCCAGGCTGGGCGTTTCCGGGCGCTCGCGCAGCCCACACCCGATAAGTCGGTTGACTATTGTTCTGGTTGCCGGGTATGCAACATGGTCTGCCCAACCGGGGTAAAGATCGCCGAGATGAACGCCCGTGCCCGGGCAGTGATGGTGCAGCAGGGCAAGGTGCCGGGTATGCTGCGCTTACGCAACAACCTCGTTGCCAGGGCAGAGCTGCTCGGCAAAGTCGCTCAGCCTGTTGCCCCCCTGGCTAATTTTGCCTTGAACCTCAAACCTGCCCGTAAATTAGCTGAATCCATCTTCGCTATCCACCACCAGGCCCCTTTTCCCTCCATATCCAGTGAGCGCTTCACCTCCTGGTTCCGCAAGCACCCCCAACCGAAACCATCAAATGGTAAGGTAGTGTATTTTCATGGCTGTTCTACTCAATACTATGAACCTCGCGTCGGGCGCGCTGCGGTGCGCGTTCTCGAAGTCAATGGCTTTGAGGTGATCGTCCCCCCACAAAATTGCTGTGGTCTGCCGCTGCTCTCCAATGGTGAGTTCACCGCGGCCCGCCGCTATCACCAGAACAATGTCCGCCACCTGGTGGAGTATGCCCGACAGGGCATCCCAATTGTAGGTACTTCAACCAGCTGCACGCTCACCCTGAAGGAAGAAGCCCCTGAATTATTGGATATGCACGATGAAGATACGCAGTTCGTAGCACAGGGCACTTTTGATTTCAATGAGTTCTTACTGCTGTTAGCCGAGGAGGGTCGTTTAAACCTTGACTTTCGTTCTTTGAATCTATCCTTACCCTATCATGTTGCCTGCCAGTACCGCGCCCACCGGCTTGGACGACCAGGAGTAGAACTTCTTTCGTTGATCCCCGGCTTACAAATCACTGAAAGCGGCGCTGATTGCTGCGGGATAGCCGGCACATACGGATATAAAAAAGAGAAGTACAATATTGCCATGGCAGTTGGCCAATCCTTATTTGATTTTGTGAATAACTTCGGCAGCCCGCTGGTTGTATGCGACAGCGAGACCTGCCGCTGGCAAATTACGCATGCCACCGGCCTGCCAGCTATCCACCCGGTAGAGCTGTTAGCCGCGGCTTATAATCAACCGGTCGAAGGTGCTTTGTCCAGGTTGTTCCTGGTTGAATGATACTTCTATAAAGGATAATACATGCGCAGATCTGCTTTCATCTCAATCGCTTTGCTCTTGATCATCATTCTTGCCGCCTGCAATGACACCCCAGAACCAACCCTGGAGGCGGAGATCACATCTGTGCTTGCACCCACAGCTACGCCTACTCCTGCGGTACTACCCACCCTTCCTGCTGGCGCCAGCCCTGTTGTCATCAGCGAGGTGCTTGGTGGCATTCAAGGGAATAACAATCACGAGTTTATTGAGTTATACAACCGCTCGGCATCCGCGCTAGACCTGCGCGGATGGACGATCTGGTATCGCCTACCCACCGGTCAGGAAGATTTGCTTCTCTACCGCTTTACCAGCCCAACGATGGTCCCGCCACTCGGACATTACCTCCTCGGACGGGCTGGTGAGGATTTCGGGCTGCCGGTAGATGCCACATTTGAGCAGCCTCTCAACACTGCCGGCGGTGGGATCCAACTCCGCAGCATGGATGAGACCATCCAGGATACCCTTGGTTGGGGAAATGCTTCGGTAAGCTATTACGAGGGAGCAGCTGCCCAGGCAATGCCCAATGGATCCACCCTGGAACGCCTCCCTGGAGGTACGGATGGTAATACCAGTGATTCTGGAGATAACGCAGCCGATTTTTCTCTGAATCCATCGCCCACGCCCCAAAATACTGGCAGCCTGCTTACCCCTGCACCTTCAGCATGTCTCGGGGTTAACCTAACCGCGCCTGGCACTGCCGAACCAGGCTCATCCTTTCAATATATTCTCACTATTAACAACCTGTCCTCACAACCCCTATCAGGGATAATCGCTGAGTTTCCAATCCCTGCCAGTTTGGAGTATTCGAATGCAATTTTTTCAGTAGTGCCTGTGAACCCGCCTGGCATTGAAGACGATCTTGTCATCTGGGAATTACCTACCTTGAACGCTGGTGAAACCCAGGATATGACACTAACCGTCATTGTACCCTGGACCTATTTTACAGCCCAGGCAGCGAACTACTTTGTTCAATCCCTTGATTGTGACCTCCCCATGTATGGAGGTCCTGTTACCACCTCAATTGAAGGTGGAGTTGTGCCGATTGGGACTGCTCGCACCCTGCAAGGATCTGACTTGACCATTGAGGGCATCGCCACTTTTTATACCGGTGGCCTGTATGCTGGTACCAATGACGTGAAATTCTATCTCGAAGACGAAACAGGAGGTATCCAGGTTCAGGTGTTCGAGGGAGAAGGCAGCGTTGGCATTGGCATCGGCTCACACGTTCAGGTGCGTGGGACGGTGGGAATTTACCGGGGTGCCATTCAAATCGTGCCCATTGTAGTCCCAGATGATGTTACCCGCTTCGAAGAACCCGTTGCTCCACCCACCCCTGCCCCCGTCTCTATCTCGGAGGCTCTCACCGATCAAACTGACCTTCCTGGTAGATTGATCCAGGTGGAAGGAACAGTGACCCGAGTAGAAGAATTTAGCTACAGCTATGAAATTGACCTGGTTGATGCCAGCGGCGAATTTATTACCTTGTACGTCGATAAACTCACCAACATCAACGTGGAAATGATTGAAGTCGGTCAAAGCTACCGGATGACTGGGATCATTGAGGTCCGCGATACTACGCCCTTACTATACCCTCGCATTCAAGCTGATTTAGAACAAATCTATCCCCCAGAGCTGCTCCTGGATGTCGCTGCCCCGATCTTCATGACCGGAGACGACCCGATCACATATACGCTGACAGCTTTCAACCACACGCCCAATCCCCTGACGGATGTAACCATCCAGGCGAGCATTCCCGCAGGGACCACGGTGGGACAAATAGCCAATGATGGCTCGCAAAATGGAGATCAGATCACCTGGATCATTCCGGAGCTGCCTGGCAGTGGTACCAGTAGCACGGTCAGCTTCTCCGTAGTGGTAAATACCTCATCGGGCGATATTATTCTTCTCGACCAAACTTCCGCTTCCGCAGCCGAGTGGCCCCAACCGGTTTCCGGCCCAGTCCTGCGCACCTTTGCTGGTTCCAGTGTGCCAATCTGGGCTATCCAGGGTAATGGGTATCGCTCGGCGTATGTTTTCGATCCATTGACCACCTCTGGCGTAGTCACCGGAGTCTTCCCGGGATTAGGCGGTTTCTTCATTCAGGAAAACGACTCCGACGAAGATCCTCTCACTTCCAGTGGATTGTTCGTCAATTCTGGTGTACTTGAGTTAACCCTGCTGCCTGGCGACCAGGTTCAAGTAACCGGGGTTGTGCGCGAGCTTTCCAATCAGACCGCAATCCAGGTCACAGATGTTGCCAGTGTGGTCACCCTGAGTCAGGGGAATCCATTGCCGGTAGCTGTGGAGCTTAACCCACCCGGCACGACCGCTCAGGCACAAAATTATTACGAAGCACTTGAAGGGATGCTGGTTCAGGTAACCGCTCCTTCGGTTGCCGTTTCACCAACCACCAAGTATGGCGAATTTGTTGTCGTGCTCCAGGAGCATGGCGTCAACAGGTTATACCAGGGCAACGACAATGGCATCGCCATTGTGGTAGACGATGGCAGCAATATCGAACACACGGACAACAACCTGCTTCCATATACAGTCACCACTGGTGATACCCTGAGCGGTTTGATTGGTCCGCTGGCATACACATACTCCCAATACAAAATCGAGCCAATCGCCACACCAGTGGTACAACACACCGGTCTCCAACCTGGTACTGCTCTACCCTTAGCTGAGAACGAATTCAGTATCCTGACCTGGAATGTGCTCGATCTGTTTGACATCATCGACCCCAATCCCATCGATCCCCCCCGCCCCAGCCTGGCGAAGTATCGCCAGGATTTGAATGGTGCCGCAGCCACGATCGCTGCAGCCAACTTCCCCACCATTGTTGCTTTACAAGAGGTTGAGAACATCGGCATCCTGGAAGACCTGGCGGCGAATGAGCTTCTCACCCCTTACGATTACCAACCCGTGCTGATGGAAGGTTTTGACAGCCGGCTTATCGATGTGGGCTACCTGGTGCGCGGCGACCAGGCGAGCGTCGTTGCCGTTGAGCAGCGCAGCGCCCCCGGTGACCTGTTCAGCCGCCCACCCCTGGTACTTCAGGTGGAGATCCACACCTCCACGAGCACTGTCCAGTTATTTGTGATCAACAACCACTTCCTGTCAATGAGCGGCGGCGAAGAAGCCACTGAACCTCGCCGTTTAGCCCAAGCCGAGTGGAATCTTTCTTTGGTAGAGGACATACTGGCAGAGAATCCTGGTGCGCTAGTTGCCATTGTGGGTGACCTGAACTCCCTATTCCTGTCCTCACCCATCCAGGCTTTACGCGATGGCGGTTTGATCCCCGTGTTTGACACCCTGCCAGCAGAGGAACGTTATTCTTACATCTACTTGGGCGAATCTCAGGTACTTGACTATATCATTATCACATCTTCGCTCTTAGATATGCTCCAGCGTGTGGAGGTGCTGCATCTCAACGCGGACTTTCCACCCCAGGCACCCGATGATGACTTTCCTCTGGGTGAGTCAGACCACGACCCGGTGATTGCCGTATTTTCACCCTGATTGCTATTGGAGTAGAATGAAACACATTATCGTTATAGCGGGACAGCGTTTTATAACTTTATTGGTCGCATTCGGCGTGCTAAATCCCTCAGCAGCCAATCTTGGCCCGGGTGTAGTCTCCGCGCCTTCGGTTGGTCAAGCTAGCTCCTCAACAGTTCCACATTCGGTTGACTTATCAGCCTCCGAGCCATCTGCTGCTGCACATGACAATGAGGTTGATTGGAACGGTTTAGAGCATGACAGTCGTGACACGCTCTACCGCACACCTTCCGGACCAGTGGCAACCGGCACTTCCGTCACCCTGCGCCTGTGCGCCGCCAGCGGTGACCTTACCGCAGCCAAAGTTCGCCTCTTCAATGATCGGCAAAATACACTTTCGATCCTGGATATGTCCCTGGTGGCAGATGACAGTGTCCACGAATGGTGGCAGATTACCTTTCAATCGCCAGCTTTATCCACCGTATACTGGTATCGTTTCATAGCCATCGACGGCTCAGACATGGATTACTATGCGGATGACAACGATCTATTGGGCGGTTTGGGATCTCCAAGCGAAGGGGAAGTCGATAATAGCTGGCAGCTAACCTTCTATGATCCGAATTTCCAAACACCCGACTGGGTGCAGAATGGGATTATCTACCAGATCCTCCCCGACCGCTTTAGGGATGGTGATACCGGCAATAACACACTACCAATCTTTTATTATGGTGAAGATAGTGCCATCTTCAGGTCGGGTACATCTTCTTGGAATGAAGAGATCTGTGACCCCCTTAACGAAGATGGGCTATGCCCAGGTATCTATGGGGAAAATTTTTACGGTGGCGATCTGCAAGGGGTGATCAATAAATTGGATTATCTGGACCAACTCGGCGTAACAGCCATTTATTTCAATCCAATCTTTAGATCCCCTTCCAATCATGGCTATGACACCACGAACTACCAGGTCATCGATAGCAGCCTGGGAGATAATACATTGTTTACATCTTTGGTCAGCCAGGCTGCTGCACGAGGGGTGTTTGTGATCCTGGATGGGGTCTTCAATTACACATCATCTGACAGTGTCTATTTCGATCGGTATCAGCGTTATCCCATTGGACTTGGAGCATGTGAGGATCTATCCAGCTATTACCGGGATTGGTATTTTTTCTATGATGTAGCACCCGGAACTGGTCCCTGTATTGGTTCAGACGGCAGTGCAAATGGCGGAGAATATATCTCCCTGGCTGGTGATGACAAGTTGCCTCTTCTGGACTCCACCAATCATGAAGTACAAGAGCAATTTTGGAAAGACGATGCCAATCCTAATACAATAGAAATCGCGCCATGGTATAGCGCAGTGACTGGTGCCAATGGCTGGCGGTTGGATTCTGGAGCTGAGATTGATCCTGGAGTTCTGAACAATGCTGCCAATTTATATTGGGAAGGCTTTCGGGATGCTATCCGGCTTGTGCAACCAACTGCTTACATTGTTGGTGAAGAGTGGGGCAATGGCACATCCTGGACCCTCGGAAGCGAATGGGATGCCAGCACGAACTACCAGTTCAGCACGGCGGTGCTGGGTTTCTGGCGCGATGAGCCCTTCATCGATAACGATCACTATACCGGCAGTGCCGCTGGTGTTATCGAGCCGTTGCTGCCATCTCAACTCAATGAACGCCTGCTGAATATGCAGGAGCGGTTTGCACCTGAAGCTCTCGCCGCGATGATGAACCTTCTGGACAGCCACAGATACCAACCGCGCCCTCTTCATGCTGGATCACAATACCGATCAAAATAGCACTTCACTGTATCTAAATCCTACATATAACTGGAGTGATGCCATCACCCGTCTGCGCGGCGCCGTCCTGCTTCAGATGACCCTGCTTGGTACACCGACTATATATTATGGAGACGAGGTAGGACTGGTTGGTCCGGTCACGTACGATACCTCGGCCAATACCTGGCAGGATGATCCATACAATCGTATGCCCTACCCATGGTTAGATCAAAGTGGTACACCTTACTATACTCACCTCCAAACCTCTTTTAGCCAGAATAATCTACTAAATTATTATAAACTCCTCACCAGTACTCGCAACGCACACCCCGCATTACGCACGGGTTCCTTTGATCCTTTGCTGGTCGATGATCCCAACCTGGTCTATGCATACGGCCGCCGTTTGTTATATCCGGCTGATGCTGCTGTGGTTGTGATAAATCGTAGCCCACAGATAAAATCTGTCACCCTTGACCTTTCTGGTTACCTTCCGGCCACTTCTACACTGGTTGACGTATTGCACAATAATACTTTATATACCATCGCCTCAGACGGATCATTGAGCATACCAAATATACCCGCAATGTCTGGAGCCCTCCTGGTATTCGCCAGTGGCGACCTGACACCCCCGGCCGCCCCATCAAATTTGGTCACCATGGAAGGTGAAAGCCTGGTAAGTCTGACCTGGAGTGCAGTCTCGGGGGCTACCAACTATCAGGTATACCAAAGCTTAGTTTCGGGTGGCGGCTATGAGCAAATAGGCACCACGACCTCTACAAATTACACGGATACAAGCGTCATCAATGGCACACGATACTACTATGTAGTTCACACCACTAATTCATTAGGAATGGTATCCAATTTTTCTAATGAAACCAGCGCTCTCCCACACTGGACTATCGATTGGGCAAATCTCCAATCCCCATCTGAGATCACCCATACCATCGGCTTGACAGCCACCCAGCCAGTATACGGGCGAATCTTGATAGAAGATGTGACCAACACACCCGGTGCAACCGATGGAATTCTCGCCCAGGTTGGCTATGGCTTGGATGGCACCCCACCATCTGATTGGATAACTTGGATTGAGGTTCCATTCGACAGCGACCAGGAAAATAATGACCAATTTGCCAGCCCATTACTCCCCGAATCCACCGGCGATTTCCAGGTAGTCTATCGTTATTCGACGAATAATGGATTGGACTGGATAAATGCGGATCTGGATGGAATATTTACTGGCACTCCCTCCAACCCCTCCATACTCCATGTTCTACCATCGGATGACATCACCCCACCTTCCACACCAGGCAATCTGATACTGGTAGATTGGGGCGATCACTTTGTTGCCATATCGTGGGACCCCTTACCAGAAGACCCATCTTTATACGCTTATGATATCTACCGTTCTACCGACATCAGCAGCTCGGGAGTGCCAATTGGTCGCGTCTCCTCAATAACTGAGTATACGGATACCCAGATAACCTCGGGGATAACGTATTATTACCGGGTTCAAGCCGTCGATTCTAGTTTTAATCGCTCTGCCCTCTCCAACCAGATTTCAGGATCAACCACTACCAGACAGATAACGGTAACATTTAATGTTGTTGTTCCTGATTTTACTTATGGTACTGTCTTCATTGTGGGGGATCATCCCAAAGTGGGCAGTTGGGATCCGGATAAAATTCCCTTGACCAAGATAGGGGAGAACACCTGGGCCATAACCCTTACTTTTGAGGAGGGAGTCCAGTTGGCATACAAATTCACCCGCGGCAACTATGCCGGGCTGGATATCGAGACAGCTGCAGATGGCAATACCGATTTACCGAATCGGACGCTGCTTGTCGAAGCAGACAGCAGCGGAACAATAGTAGTCAACGCAACCGTCGCCAACTGGCGGGATCCGCTGATAGCTCAAAGCTATCCTTCCAACCACGCCACCGAGGTGCCGATTAATCCCGTCATTACGATGACCTGGAGCCAGGCAATGGAGTCAGACACAGTGTTTACCCTCACCGTTCCCTCAGGTCCGATCACTGGCACATTGTCCTACAATCCGTCTACCTGGACAGTATCATTCACACCTACCGAATACCTTCAAGTTGATACCACATACACCATCACCGCATCCTATCAAACTGATGTCGTCGGCGACCCCCAGCTGGTACAATACTCCTGGACATTTACCACCATTGAAGCCATCACCATCCACACAGTTGCCTTACCGATAGTGCGGAAAAATTAATCCGCCTGTTCACCAATAGCTCCTGTGAATCTTCGATCCATTAACATCTTATCGAGTTACCCTCGTCAGTTCAAACTGATGTTTTGGGGTATGCTCATCAGCACGATTGGTGCGAGCATGATTTGGCCTTTCCTGATGATCTATATCAAAGGCCGGGTCAATCTCCCACTATCAACCGTCACCATCTTGACCACGATCAACGCCACCAGCGGATTGTTTTCAGCCCTTCTTGCTGGACCGATCACCGACCGCCTGGGTCGAAAATGGGTTCTGGTTTTCTCTCTGGTCGGGAATGGCCTGGTATATCTCTTTATGAGTCAGGCCAACACGCTGCCTGAATTTGCGGTGCTGATGGCGTTCAGCGGTATCTTCAACCCGGTCTACAGAGTAAGCAGTGATGCCATGGTCGCGGATTTGATTCCTCCAGAGCAGCGTCCCGACGCCTACGCTCTCCTGCGTTTGAGTAACAATGCTGGTATCTCGATCGGCCCATCCCTGGGCGGGCTTCTGACGGTCCTTTCTTACTCCTTTGCGTTCTTCTTTGCCGCCTTCGGAATGCTTGCTTATGGCTTGCTCTTGGCGTTCCTGGCAGTGGAGACCCTCCCCATAAAGACGGCTACCCAAAGTATCTCCCAAACATTTCGCGGTTACTTGCAAGTGCTTCTTGATCGCCCCTTCCTTTCTTTTGTCGCCACTTTCATCCTGGTTCAGATGTCTGCGGTATTTATGTGGGTTTTACTGCCGGTCTACACCCATGATCAATTCCATATTCCCGAAAGCACCTATGGTTTGATTCCCACTACCAATGCCTTGATGGTGGTCTTTTTCCAGGTAATCATCACCCGGATCACCCGCAAATTCCCACCCCTGCCTATCATGGCTTTAGGTTCACTCCTCTATGCCATCGGTGTGGGGAGTGTCGCCCTGGGTGGGAGTTTTATTGCTTTTTGGGCTTCGATGGTCATCATGACCCTTGGAGAGTTGGTGCTCATGCCAACTGCCTCGACTTATGTCGCTCACCTCGCCCCAGCAGATATGCGCGGTCGTTATATGAGCATTTCTGGTCTTACCTGGAATGCCGCATATGGAATAGCACCCATCACCGGTGGCTACCTGAGTGATAATATTGCACCCAGGGCGATCTGGGTGGGTGGGCTGGTTACTGGTTTAGCAGCCTTCCTCGGGTATTCCGCGCTGGCCAAAAGGGTTCACCATAAAAACCATACTAAAGTTTGGGAAGACACACCCTCATGAACATCCAAGAAATCCCACCCGGCAATCGTCAACTTATCCACCAGTTCCTTTCCCTGCCACAAGATATTTACCTCAACATACCTCAATGGGTGCCCCCACTAACCACCGATCTTGCTCGCATTTTCGACCGCCATGGCAACCCTTTCTACCGCCAATCTCAGGCAGGGTTCTTTCTGGCGCAGGATCCTAACGGTCGCCCAATTGGCCGCCTGGCTGTATTACATAATTTCCGCTATAACCAGTACAACCAGGAAAAGACAGCCTTTTTCTATTTATTTGAATGTCAGGATGACCCGGTCATCTCCACAGGATTGTTCGAAGCAGGTTTTGCCTGGGCAAAAAAACAAGGCCTCAACCGCATTTTCGGTCCGAAAGGATTCTCCGCCCTGGATGGTTTGGGGTTGCTTACCAAAGGCTTCGAACACCGCCCGGCTTTTGGCATTCCATACAACCCCCCTTATTACCCATCCTTAATTGAGACCGCCGGATTTCAGCGCGTTTCGGATATCGTTTCTGGGTACCTTAATCCCCACACCAAATTTCCCCAGAAAATCCACCAGATATCTGCCCTGGTACAAGAGCGCCGTGGACTGCATGTTGCCCGTTTCAAAAAGCGGCGTGAACTATCAGCCCTGATCCCGAAGCTTCAGGGGCTTTATAATGGTGCCCTCTCAGGCACTGGTGGCAATGCTCCCCTAACCGATGCTGAAGCCCGCTCGATGGCAAACCAGCTCTTGTGGTTCGCCGATCCTCGTTTGATCAAAGTGGTTATGAAAGGCAATGAACCGGTAGGTTTCCTGTTCGCCTACCCAGATATCTCTGAGGCTGTTCAACGAACCAGGGGCAAGATGTTCCCCTTTGGTTGGATACCCATTCTGCGTGAGTTGTCCCGCACAAAATGGGTAAACATTAACGGGGCAGGGATCATAGAACAATATCGCGGGCTTGGGGGAACGGCAATCCTCTTCAGCGAAATGCAGAAAAGTATCGTCGAGGGAGGATTTGAACATGCCGACCTGGTTCAGATCGGCGTAGAGAATGACAAGATGCAGCGCGAATTGCGGGGCTTAGGAATAGACTTCTATAAAACGCACACGATGTTCCAGCATGAAATCAGCTGATTCACTCAGCCAGGTGGCAGGCAATCCAGTGACCCGGACGGATCATCCGCCATTCTGGTTGCTCAACCTTACATTGTTCCGCCGCAATTGGACAGCGTGGGTGGAAGCGACATCCTGACGGGGGATTGACCGGGCTGGGTACATCCCCTGCCAGGATGGTCCTTTTCCGCTGGCGATCCTTTTGAGGATCGGGGATCGGCACCGCAGAGAGCAGCGCCTGTGCATAGGGATGCAGTGGGGTTTCATATAGATCATCCCTATCAGCCAATTCGACGATCACACCCAGATACATCACCGCCACCCGGTCACAAATATGCCGCACCATACTTAGATCATGGGCAATGAACAGGTATGTCAGTCCGAACTGATCCTGTAAATCTTCCAACAGGTTTACTACTTGTGCCTGGATCGATACATCCAACGCTGAGATCGGTTCGTCACACACCACAAATTCCGGCTGAGAGGCCAGTGCTCGCGCGACCCCAATGCGCTGCCGTTGCCCACCCGAGAATTCATGCGGGAAACGGTTGATAAGTCGACTGCTCATCCCCACCAGGTTCAACAGCTCCGCTACCCGTTGGCTGCGTTCTTTCTCTGTGGTGCACAGGTGATGCACCCGCAAGGGCTCGCTGACGATGGCATTGACCGTCCATCTTGGATTGAGAGAGGCATAGGGGTCTTGAAAGATCATCTGCGTCTTGCGTCGCAGTTTTAGCAATTCATTGCCATGTGTTTTCCCCACATCCAGGTGATCAATAACCACCCTCCCACTTGTGAGCGGGTAAAGCCCTAAGATAGTCCTCCCAGCTGTTGTTTTACCGCAGCCGCTTTCTCCCACCATCCCCAAGGTTTCACCCCGGTTGATTTCCAGGGTGATCCCATCCACCGCACGAACCGCGCCCACCTTACGCTTCAGCACCAAACCTGATTGGATCGGAAAATGTTTGACCAGGTTTTCTACGCGAACAAGGGGTTCTGCTGGCATATCTGTCATTATTGCGATTCCATTTGGTTCAGCCAACACGCAGATTTATGCCCAGGACTGACCAACTTCAAGGATGGATTTTCTTTCAGGCACCGTTCCATTGTGTGGTTGCAGCGTGGTGCAAACGGGCAACCCTTTGGTTCGACCAATAAGCTGGGCGGAGCACCTGGGATTGACAATAATCTCTGTCCTCGCCGTCGATCCACCCGTGGTAAGGCCTTCAGAAGTGCCTGGGTATAAGGGTGAGTTGGCGAGGCATACAACTCATCCACACTCGCCTCCTCGACAATAAAACCTGCGTACATCACGATCACCCGATCTGCCAGTCCCGCGACCACACCCAGGTCATGTGTGATCCAAATAATCGCCATGTTAAGCTGTTGTTTTAGCGCATGTACCAGCTCCATGATCTGCGCCTGGATGGTCACATCCAACGCAGTCGTCGGTTCATCCGCGATCAAGATACTGGGGCCACAAGCCAGAGCTATTGCCAACATTACTCGCTGCCGCATCCCCCCAGAAAATTGGTGTGGATAATTGCCTAACCTGGACTTAGGGTCAGGGATCCCCACCTGATCTAATAAATCAATGGCTTTTTGGTTGGCAATCTCTTGTTCCATTCCGAAATGCGTACGCAGCGTCTCGGTAATCTGGCGACCAATTGTAAGTACTGGATTCAGCGAGGTCATCGGATCCTGGAAGACCATGGCAATTTCCTTCCCCCGCATCTGTTCAAGTTCACTCTCATCAATGTGAAGTAGATCACGCTCGTGAAACATCGCCTTCCCGCGGACAATCTCACCAGGTGGGATCGGAATCAGCCGCAAGATAGACAGCATGGTGACTGATTTACCACAACCGCTCTCGCCCACCACTGCCAGCGTCTCCCCCTCATCCAGATGAAAGGAGATCCCATTAACTGCATACACAATCCCTTCGGGGATGCGGAAGTGTGTGCACAGATCTTGAACATCCAGCAGTTTCATCATATTACCGCGCCTCGTTTACGTCGCCCTGCTGTGTGGATCGATTGCATCCCGCAGCCCATCCCCTAAGAAATTGATGCTTAGTACAGTTAACAAAATCAATAAGCCGGGGAAGAACCACAACCAGGGTGCCGATTCAAGATAATTGTTCGCTCCATCCAGCATATTCCCCCAGGTGGCTGTCGGCGGCTGGACACCCAAACCCAGAAAACTGATATATGCTTCATTCAGAATTGCATTTGCCACGCCCAACGTAGCTGACACAATGATCGGAGCTACACTGTTTGGTAAGATATGCCGGAAAATGATCCCAAAATTGTTCGTCCCAGTCGCTCTGGCTGCCAGGATGAATTCATTCTCTTTAATCGAAAGGAACTCTGCCCGTACAATGCGCGCCAGGTACATCCAACTTGTCAGACCGATGATCACAACGATGACAATTACGCTGCCGCTGTACTCCCGGCCCATCACCTCAATCGATGGTAATCTTACCACCGAAGAATTTTGCCATCACGATTAATAAAAATATCTCCGGGATATTCAACATCGCTTCAGTAATACGCATCAATATATTGTCGACCAATCCTCCATAATATCCTGCCAGGGCTCCTATTAGCACTCCTACGAATGTTTCAATGATTACCGCAGTGATCCCGATCAATAAGGATATTTGCCCCCCATACATTGTCCTGGCGAGTATGTCTCTACCAATCGTATCCGTCCCAAATGGATGCTCAGCCGATGGGGCATTCAACCTCAGGCTGGTATCCGTATAATTGGCATATCTCTCAGAAAAAATAAATCCCCCACCAAAAGAATAAACAAATAATAACGTCAAAACAACCGCGCCAACAACTGCCAGTTTATGCCGGCGAAAACGCAGCCAGGTCAGTCTCCGCAGTGTCAGCGGTGGGGTTTCCAGTTCATCTTGAACCAGGTTGATGATGCCCGGGGACTTCAGTTCAGGGGTATCCATTGCCTGGCTCTCTATTTCTCAAACCGGATGCGGGGATCCAGCCAGGCATACACAATATCAGTGATGATCTGGAAAGTGACCACAGCCACCGCGATCAACATCAGGATCCCCATTACCACCGGGGTATCGGCGCGTGAGACATGATCGAGGAACAACCTTCCCATCCCCGGCCAGGCAAAAATCCGCTCTGTCACGATCGCGCCGCCTAACAACAAGGGTAAATCCAAACCGATCACTGTAACAATGGGTAGTGAGGCATTCTTCAGTGCATGAATAAACACAATCTGTCGTTTTGGCAGCCCTTTAGCTTTCGCTGTGCGGATATAATCCTGCCCCAGTCACTTCCAACATCGTGCTTCGATATACCGGCTGTACGCGGCAAAGCTGATCAGCGAGATACTTAATACTGGCAAGGATCATGTGGAGCATCACCTGCCCGACGGTCTTACCCTGCTCGGGATCAAACATGCCTACTGTTGGCAGATATGGCAGTCCCCATCGCTTGAACAAAACTCCAAAGATATACATGGACAACAAAGCAATAAAGAAGATTGGCATCGAGTAGCCCACAAACGAGACAGCCGTGATGGCATGATCTACCCATGAATATTGGCGTAAGGCAGAATACACACCAATCCCTAATGCGCCGATGATAATCACCACTTCAGAAGCAACCATTAGGATCAAAGTATTCGGTAGTCGCTGGGCAGATCACCTCCGTGACCGGTCTGCCTCGATTGACGATCGAAGTTCCAAAATCGCCTCGCAGAATCCCCTACCCGGGTACCATAACTATCCCCAATCCCATCCCCATCGATATCAATTTTCTTCCAATCATTGCCAAACAACCAGTAGATATACTGCATATAGATCGGTTGGTCGAGGCCCAATTGGCGCGTTAAACGTGCCCGGTCAGATGAGCGTGTTACATTCCGCCCTGCCATCGCCGCGATCGGATCGCCCATATTCATCATCAGGAAGAACAAGATCAGGCTGATGAAGAACAACAGAGGTATTGCTTGTAATACCTCGTTTAATGATGAACCTGAGCATATTAATCCATCATATCGGTAAATTATGAGGGGAGGGTTCTTGCACCGAGCCTCAAGAACCCTTCCCTTTATTTTGTCTGCTATTGAAGCTACTTCAGAAGCCTCGATCAGGTCCCATTCCACGATATTGTAGAGTGGAGTGACGCCTGAAAACTTGATAATTCTGCACCCGTGGACCTACCGCCCACATATCCGGATCCTGCCACAGATCCCAACCAGTATACCTGGTCGTGGAATATTTGATTGATACGCGAGATGGACTGCTGTCGTGCTGCTGCATCGACCTGGGTGGACTGAGCCAGCACCAATTCATTCAGCTCCGGATCGCACAGGAAGAACCAGTTGGATCCATCCGGATAATCGTCACTGGGGATTTCATCGCACAGCCAGTAATAGACATCTGCATCCGGGAAGATTGGTCCATCAGACCACTCCATGATGTCAAGCTCACCGGAAGCAGCCGGACCATCCCCATACGATGAGAAGTAAATATCGGCATCGATAGCTCAAGATTTCCACCGCGATTCCAATCTCAGCTAACTGCTGCTGGATGACTGCCTGGGCATCCTGGCGGATTTCGCGGATGGTTGTTCCATAAGTCAACTGCAGTTCTACACCTTCTTTGTCGCGTATCCCATCTCCATTACTATCTATCCAACCAGCCTCATCGAGCAGTGCTGCCGCAGCAGTCGGATCATAGGGATAATTTTCAAGCGGCGGATCATTGTAATACGACAAGGCATCCCAGAAGCTTGCAGGCACCTGGGTCAGTCCGAGACAGCAGATCTTCGTTCATCGATACCCGATCGATCCCCATTGCAATTGCCTTGCGCACTCGTACATCCAACATCGCCGGATGCCCGAGTTCCTCATTGATCACGAAGAACAAGCCCTCATTATAACCGGAGGGTTCTGACGACAATGGTGATCCCGCTATCCTGTAAGGTTGGTACGTCGCTGACCGCGATGAATGTACCCATATCCCCATCAGCCTGCCTGTAAAGCTTGTACCTGGCTGGCATCATCGGGTACAAAGCGGAAGAACATCTCATCAATCATAGGTTCCTCTCCCCACCAGTTATCGTTGCGCACAAAGCGGGCAAATGATCCTGATTCCCAGGTGTCTAACACATACGGACCACACCCTACAGTTGGCGCCAGGTTCCAGGGAGCATTATCGATCGTTCCCTCAGCCTCAAAGACTGGTCGCAAGATGTGGGCGGGTAAGACACCATGCCACAGGGATGCCAACCATGGGGCGAACGGCTCAATGAAGTTGATCACCACCGTGGTTTCATCCGGAGCTTCGATGCTGGCTATCCGGTCATAGGGATAAGTGGAGGCAACTGCATTAGCCGGGTTGATCGCCATCTCCCAGGTGAAGATGAAATCATCAGCGGTGAGCTTCTCTCCATCCGACCATTCGAGATCATCGCGCAGGTGCATGGTGATTACCATCCCGTCTTCTGAGATACCCCCATTTTCCACACTGGGCATCTCTGTTACCAGCTTCGGAAAGGCGTTGTTCGCCTGGTCGAATTCCCACGCCCATGATAGCCACACCTGGTGGGTCACATACGAAAACCACATATTTGTATATAGGGGGTTGAGACTGTCGAACTCCTGGGTCCAAATCAAGGTCAGAACCTTATCACCCCCTCCTGCCCCACCCCCTTGGCAGGCAGCCAAAAGTAGGCTGGCCAAAATAACCAAACTTACTAACCGAAACAGCGAATTCTTTCCTTGCATGTCATCCTCCTTGTAGGTTTTCTTATGGCGTATTTTGATCCAATTTTTACCGAAAGAAATCTCTCTCGGCACATCCCAAATTGAGAATTACCCACACCTTAGGATTATGCACCGGTAGAAATACTTGCCATGGATGACAACAGTAATGCATATATTATAGTCTCAAAATTACAAAGTGTGGTTTATTTGGGGTGCAAATTTTCTGAATAATGTAATTTACTTAGCATGTTGTATAATATCTTCATAGTCTCTCAGCACCAGCTCGATATATATATTATTCTGGAGGTATAAGGAATGGCTACCACCTATTTGGACAGCTTAATGAGTGAACGAGAAAAAGTGCTTGTTCTTGCCCGGCAGCACTGGTTCATCCTGTTCCGGTCGATCATCCTGGAAATCACCCTGATCGTCATAATCTTCGCAGTCACCATCACCGTCAGCCTGATTCCTACAACCGCACCGTTTTTGCCAATAATAATTCTCGTGGGTGTGTTGTTTCTCATCTTTCCCATTGTCACCGGGACGCGGGACATCCTCCTCTGGGCTAATCACCAATTTATCATCACCAACCGGCGGGTAATGCAAATAACCGGTGTGATCAATAAGAATGTGATTGACTCCTCCTTAGAAAAGGTGAACGATGTCAAAATGCAACAATCAGTCTTCGGTCGGCTCTTCGATTACGGAGATATTCAAATCCTCACCGCCAGCGAGTTAGGTATCAATGTGTTCCGTCGGATAGATAACCCTATCAACTTTAAAACTGCCATGATGAACGCCAAAGCAGCCCTGGAAAATGGGCAGTCAGGGATTGGAGAGCATCAACCCAATATTCCTTCCCTCATCGCCCAACTGGCCGAGCTTCGCCGTCAGGAGGTCATTTCCGAGGCAGAATTCCAGACCAAGAAAGCAGCTCTGCTATCAAAACTCTAGGATGACTGAATTCGTTCCTTTTGATCAACTCACCTGGCCTGACGTGGCCGCCTTGCCGCGTTGCATACCCCTTGTCATTCCTCTGGGCGTCGGCTACCCCATGGATAAGCTGGCTAACGCCTTGGGAGATCCTCCCCGGGTAGGTATGCTCCCGCCTATCCCCTTCGGATGGCTTGGTAGCGGCCTGGCAGTACCATCCCTGATTCTCCGCTCTCTGTTGATCAATCTGCTGGGCAGCTTACGCGACGATGGGTTTTCTCAGGTGTTTGCCCTCTGCCCTCAAGGCTTGGATTTAGGATTAACCCAACCCTGGCTGGCACTTCCCCAACCGGGCAATCGGATGCCCTTTGCAAGCCAACAGCTGCCTCATGACAAATACAAAGGGAAAGTAATCATTATCCCCATCGGGCAAACAGAGCAGCATGGTTATCACCTTCCCTTATCAACAGATACCCTGATCATTGAGGCAATCAGTCAGGGTATTGCCGTGGCAATACCTGAGCAATCAATGTCTTTGCCGGTTATGCCATATGGTGTCAGCACTCACCGCCAGGCATTTGCCGGCACCCTGAATTGTGGAGGACGAGCATTTGAGGATTTTTGGTTAGCTGTGGTTGATACTCTGGCACAGCGCGGCTTTGATCGCTTTTATCTGATGAGCGGTCATGGTGGCAATAGCTCATTCTTGGTCAACGTGGTGAAATATGCCGGGGAGCGGTATCCTCGTATTTTTTGCGCTACCGCCTGGCTGTATTTATCCGGCTCCGAAGGGGTTGCCGCACTGGAAAAATACCGCCGTTCTCCACTGGGGGGGATGGGGCATGCCTGCGAATTAGAGACTTCCCTGCTTCTCCACCTTCGTCCAGAATTGGTGCGTATTGACAAGGCTGTCGACGAGATGGATTTTGTGACCACCCCAAACTATTACATGGACTGGGTTGAAGGCGGCTCTCTGATTGCGAACCCATCCTGGTATGATGATACCCGCACCGGAGCATATGGTGCGGGCAGCCTGGCTACCGCAGAAAACGGGCAGATTTGGTATGAAGCGGCTATTACCGAAAAAATTACCCAAATTTCCGAGATCCACACCCAACATGCCCAGCGCGAGGCGCGCCGGCAGAGTGGATTTGGTCGTTGGGGTAATCAATAACTGCCCATTACCCTGGAGTTGCGCTAATAATAGCGCCGGTCGCTTCTCCGCTTAACTCATTATAAACCAACACCAGCCTCTGCGCGATTTGCTCCCAGGCGTAACCCTGGGCATAGCGAACCGCCTGCTCCCCCATTTTCATCCGAAGCTCAGGATTGCTCAAAAGGCTCATCAGACGATCAGCCAATGCCTGCGGGTCATCAACCGGAACCGTAAAACCTGTCACGCCATCTTGTACCAGATAAGCCAATCCACCCACTTGAGATGCCACAACTGGTGTGCCGCATGCCATTGCTTCTAATGCCACCATGCCAAAAGACTCATAATAAGAGGGAACGACCACAACTTCAGCCGCGGAGTAATAGTAAGGTAAAGTATCCTGGGCGCGTTTACCTAAAAACGCTACCAGGTCTTGTAATCCATATTGCTCACGTAATGCCTGGATGCGAGTCATCTCCGCACTCATCATTTCACTGTCCGTTTCCGTCTCACCACCAATTACGATCAGGCAAAACCGGTATTCACCTAGGGAATCTTGCTGGCGGAGGCGGGAAATCGATTCGAGCAGCACATCCAAACCTTTTAAAGGCTCAATCCGACCGACAAACAATATCATCCTGCCGCAAGGAGGCACACCGATAAATTCCTTGGCTTCATCAGCAGGGATCGGGTAAAAATGGTTGATATCAACCCCAGGCGGAATAACCACGATCTTGCGCACATCCGCCTGGTACAACCACTGCAATTGAGCCATCTCCGCGGGCGTCGCTGCGATGATCCGATCTGCGGATTGCAGTACAGCCTGCTCACCTTCCAAACGATATTTCCCCTCAATTTCTATGGGCGACTGGGCGACCCGATTTTTCATCAGAACCAACGTGTGAAACATATGAACCACTGGAGCGTTCCATATTGTTCGTAATTCAAGGCCAGCCACCCCAGACATCCAATAATGGCTGTGTATGAGATCATACTTGACCCCCTTGGATTCTGAAAATTCACGAACTCCATTAACAAACTCAGGCAGATAAGTGGCGAGCTCCTTCTTTGGTAAGGGGTGCTCGGGACCGGCCGGAATATGCACTACCCGATTCCCATATCCCAGATCGTGCAGCACGTGGGGAACATGTTCATCCTGTGATCGCGTGAATACATCTACATGTATACCCATAGCTCCCAAATGCCGGGTAATTTCACGCACATACACATTCATTCCACCGGTATCTTTCCCTCCCAGTGTAGCCAATGGGCAGGTATGATAAGATAACATCGCGACCTTCATATCAACATGTACTCCTTGTCACTTCAGCCACTCCACTGGTATAATCCCGACGCTTATCATCTAGTTCGCCACCGTAGCTCAGCTGGCAGAGCAAGCGTTTCGTAAACGTTAGGTCAAGGGTTCGAATCCCTTCGGTGGCTTTCAGAACAGCAGCCTTTTAGGCTGCTGTTTTCCATAACGATCCGTGGAATTCATGCGGATTCAGACCCTATCCAGTATAATTCCATCATGCAAAAACATACAACCCCTATCGTGATCGGAATCGCCGGGGGCACCGGATCTGGTAAAACTACAGTTGCCCAGGTGATCCTGGATCGTGTTGGCACCCACCGAATCTCAATGTTGCCCCATGATGCATATTACAAAGATCTGATAGGATTGTCGCATACGCAGCGTACCCAAATTAACTTTGATCATCCCGACTCTCTGGACACCGAATTGCTCATCGAGCATGTAAAAATATTAAAAGCCGGCCGGGCAATTCAATTGCCAGTTTACGACTTTAAAACCCACAGCCGCACCAAAAATACAATTCTTATTGAGCCACAGCGGGTAATCCTGGTAGAAGGCATTTTGATTTTCGTCGAGAAGCGCCTTCGTGATTTGTTTGATGTTAAGATATTTGTGGATACCGATGCGGATATTCGCTTCATCCGCCGTTTGGAACGCGATATTACCGAACGGGGCAGGACAAGTATTTCGGTGATCCAACAGTACCTCAACACTGTCCGCCCAATGCACTTAGAGTTTGTGGAACCATCCAAACGTTATGCCGACGTCATAATTCCAGAGGGCGGTTTGAACAGCGTGGCAATGGATATGGTTGTGGCACGATTGCTGGAATTACTTCGCCCAGAAGATAATTAACCCCACCATCAAAGGAAAAATATGCAAAATACACCCATGCAATGGAAAGTACCGCCTGAATTCGCCCTGGATCTTAAGAAAACCTACACTGCGATCCTTCACACCGCCATTGGGGATATCACCATCGTTTTACATGCCGATAAAGTCCCCACGACGGTTAACAATTTTGTTTTCCTCGCCCGCCAGGGCTTTTACGACAACACCATCTTTCATCGTGTGATTGCTAATTTTATGGCGCAGGCTGGTGATCCAACCGGAACTGGCACCGGTGGTCCAGGGTATCGCTTCCGGGACGAGTTCGTATCCATGCTCCGTCACGATAAACCCGGCATCCTATCGATGGCTAATGCTGGCCCCAATACCAACGGTTCACAATTTTTTATCACCCATGTCCCCACACCATGGCTGGACAATAAACACAGTGTGTTTGGGCAGGTCACGAAAGGTATGGATGTATTATTAGCCATCCAACCTCGTGACCCGAGTCGCCCAGACAATCCCGGAGTTCAACTGAAATCTGTCACAATCATAGAACAATAATCTATGAACCCCAGGCACCGCCTGATTCTGCTGCGCGCCTTAGCCCTGGTTTTTGTTATTGGTATCAGTATTTTCGTCTTCATAATCCGGGATAAAGCTGAGCAATTGCAAGGCTATGGTTATTTGGGTATCTTCCTAATTGCCTTTTTGGCTTACGCAACTGTGCTGTTGCCCGCACCCGGCATAGCAGTTGTTTTCACCTGGGGTTCGATATTCCATCCCGCCGGTATAGCCTTTGCCGCGGGTGCCGGGGCTGTGCTTGGAGAGATTTCGGGTTACCTTGCTGGTTTTAGCGGTCAGGCAGTAATTGAAAAAGCGGCAATTTATCAGCGCTTGTCCGGCTTCATGCAAAAAAACGGCACCCTGACCATCCTCTTGCTATCTGCAATTCCCAATCCTTTTTTTGACCTGGCAGGTGCTGTTGCGGGGGCGTCAAAAATGCCATTGCCAAAATTCATGCTGTGGTGTTGGATTGGTGAAACCATCAAAATGCTGCTCTTCGCCTACGCGGGAGCATCAGCCCTCGGGATATTACTTAGATAATAATCCTCGTCTATCAGGAGAGACCCATGCACAATTATTCACACACCGATAAATACCTTGAACAACATATGGAAGACAGCATCGCCGAGCTCTCACGGCTATGCGCACAGCCCAGTGTAGCTGCCCAAAATTGGGGACTTGTGGAATGTGCAGCTCTGGTTGGAGAGATGCTCCAGAAACGTGGCTTTACGGTTGAGATTCTCCCTACTGCTGGGGCACCTGTCGTTTTGGGTGAGCTGAAAGGTCTTTCTCAAAAGACCTTATTGTTCTATAACCACTATGATGTCCAACCACCCGAACCGCTGGAATTATGGGATACACCTCCATTTGAGCCAACCCTTAAGGATGGTAAATTATTTGCCCGTGGGGTTAGTGACGATAAAGCTCATATCACCAGCCGTTTGTTCGCCATTGATGCGTTGTTAGCCCACCAGCCTCAGCTGCCCTGCAATATTAAATTTATCATCGAGGGCGAAGAGGAAATCAGTAGTGTTCATCTGAAGGATTTTGTTTATCAGCATGCTGACCGCCTGAAAGCTGATGCTTGCATCTGGGAGTTTGGCGGTGTAGATCATCGCGAGGTTCCGGTTCAGTATCTCGGTTTGCGCGGTATCTGTTATGTGGAACTATCGGTAGAAACTGCCAGTCAAGACGTTCACTCGGGGCTTGGGGGGTCTATTTTTCCCAATGCTGCCTGGCGATTGGTCTGGGCATTGAACTCATTGAAAGGCCCCGATGAACATATCCAACTACCGGGTCATTATGACACGGTTAGGCCCCCCTCTGCCCGTGATCGAGAACTGATGGATGCTCTGCCTGAAACTGCGGATGAATACCATAACCGCTATGGCGTCCAATCATTCCTAAAGGGTCTGTCCGGTGGGGTTGACCTCCGCTTGGAGGAAGTGTTCCAACCTACCTGCACCATTTGTGGACTTACTTCAGGGTACCAGGGCGCTGGATCTAAAACTGTCTTACCCGCCCGTGCCTCTGCCAAGGTAGATTTCCGCCTGGTGCCTGACCAGACCCCTGAGCAGGTGTTAAAAGCACTTCGCACCTACCTGGATGCCCAGGGATTCTCAGATATAAAGATTAATTTTCTCGGTGGAGAAGCCCCTGCCCGGACAGATCCCGATGATCCATTCGTCAAGCTTGTGGTAGATACCGCCTTGCCAGTGTATGGTGCAGCGATGCAGATCATTCCCATGAGCGGTGGCTCAGGACCCAACCATGCATTCATTCACCATCTCAAGCTGCCCGTGGCAACAGCAGGGGTTGGATATCCAGGCACGCAAGCCCATGCCCCGAATGAGAATATTCGCCTGGATCTCTATCTGAAAGGCGCTATGCATATTGCCCGCATCATCCAGGAGTTTTAGGGTTACTCCTGTTACTTCTTTCCCTATCACTTTGTCCCCCGGGATTTCGAAACGGTTTCTCACCGCCGGAATCCCGGGATTTTTGTTGTTTCAGCTCTTCTAGCCTCTCCTTACCAACATTTAGGACCAGTTTCCAGGCTTCTTCCACATCCAATACCTCCTGGCGAGTTTCGGGGAGTTCTCCATACCTCACCCTCAAATATGCTTGTGTGATCAAGCTTACCTGTTCATCGAGGGATGGGAAACAGCGGATCAATTCCGGTAAAAACTCTAGTGGTGTTTGCGCCTCATTCCGAGCGGTTCCAAGTTCCTTGCTTAATTCCATCAGATCGGCATATACCTGCCGGATTCTCGCCGCAGCTCGTAAGCGAGCCTGTTTACGCAGATCCGTTGCATTTGTCACTGCGTTCACGATAGAATTCCATTGATTACGCAAAATTGTTTTTAATAACTGCCACAGCTCGCCGTGTTCTAAAATTGCTTGTTGCTCTTCGGCTAATTTTCTTCTTTTTCGCTCTTTCCAAATTTGGATAGCCATCCAAATTAATATCCCCGCCACTATCAATGCTAATACACTACCCAGGAGTAGCAGCTTTATTCCTGGCGTCCATTTGGAGATCGTTTCTCCCAACCCTGATATGCCCACAAAAGTTGAGATGCGCTCCATCAGCTCGCGCATCATATTTTGAAAGCGTTCTATCTGTTCAGAGATCTGTTGGAAGAAAGGTGTACTGTTTGAATTTCTGTTAATCACATTGATCAATAACGCTAATACTGGGGTAAGCAGCAGCCAGAGTAGTAATGCGATTAATCCGAAAATTCCCATTATCAGGTAAGCAACCCAATGTAAAAACCGGGCGATCAGATCAGCAAAAAGCAGAGCTATCCCAACGGTTAGCGTTGAAGCCAGAATAACTCCTCCAAACCAGCGGCGATTAAAATCAGTAGACCTCCCTCCTCTCATTTGGCTGAGCACCGAGAAACGGGCAAATGACATGCCCAGAATTGAGAACAACAGGAAGGAAAAAATTAAATATCCTGGTGTTTCCCCAGTTACCAGTGTATTGAAGAATCCAAACAAAACAAACATTATGATCCCAACCACAAAGTGCTCACGCACAACGATTGGTCCGATCCGTTCCTGTGCCAGCGAAATCCCTCGCCACCAACCGATCAATACAGTCAGCATGATCACAAATTCCTCCGGGATCAATATCCTCACATCCGCCATATTTCGCAGTGGACGGGTGAACATCTCTTCCAGGAGGATGGTTTCATGGGAATAAAGCAGTGTTCTTAATCCCACGAAGACACTTACCAGCAAGAGTCCCAAAGTCACCCCCTGGCGAACGCGCGATCGTAAGCGGAGAAAATCCATCAATCGTACCACCGATAAAGAAACAAGCATGATCCCACCAAGGATCAAAGCTCCTTGCCAGGGCGCTACAGCATAAGTTGCTGGCGTGAGCGATCGGAACCACGGGACAACCCAACTTACTTCCATCCCCACCAACATCAGCAATGTCAACTCGCGCCATGGTCGCAGTTCGCTATGGCGCTCCTCTTCTGACGCTGAGAAATACTTTGAAATTTGCATTGCTAAATTCAATGATTGGTCTATTTAGAATTATTCAATTGCTTCTTTAGCAAATCTCCTAGTTCGCGCACCTGCTTCCACGCTTGCTCTACCTCCTGCACCTCTTGGTGTGTCTCGGGAAGCTCACCATATCGGACACGTTGATAGCTATCCGTTATTAATTCTAGTTCCTTGCTGGTTTGTGGGAATATTCGGAGAGCCAGTGGTAAAAATTCTAGCGGTGTTTGGGACTCTGCTCGCGCCAGCTCCAAATTCTCACAAAGCTCCATAAATTCTGCGTAGATCCTGCGGATTCGGGCAGCAGCTTTGATCCGTTCTCTCCGGTTAAGCCGCGCAGCCTGAACCAGGGAATCCGCCGTCTTTTTTGCTCGGAAACGAAGTGCATCCAGCATCCATCGTAGCAGGCCGCGTCCATCAAGCAGGGAGTTTCGCTCATCATCTACGCCGGCTTCCCCTCCACCTCTCCAACGCTGCGTCATCCGGATGATCAAGAATATTGCCACAACGATAAGTACCGCCAACAGGATAAAACGAAGCTGCAATAACAACTCAACCCCGCTTGTCGCCATATCTTCCATGAGATCCCCCTGAGGAGATCCCGGGGTTTCACGTTCCCATTCTGGTATTTGTTGTTCTGGTTCAGGCGTCGGCAATGCCTGTTGGAGTGCCTCAAATGCTGGGAACACTTTGCTGACCAGCGCGACGAAGGGTGCAGCTACCAGGTATAGGATTGCATAGAAAAAAAGTCGCAGTGCCTGATTTAATTTTTCGACCTGACTTGCACCGATCACAGCCACAATTGCGGTAAGCGCGGTGATTAACACAGTGCTTGATAGAATGCTGCCTAACCAACGCGAGCTAAGCTTAACTCCTCTCCCTCCGCGTAATTTTCTAATTGAGCCAATTCTGGCTGTCAGCATGCCAAAGATTGCCATACTTAGGAAAATGAACAGATTAACCCCGATGATATCTTTATTACTGGAGCGCGCAATGATCCCCAAAAGGAAGTACGCTATTATGCTGGATTGTATGCTGTTGATTACACTATTCGCCCCGGCCCAATCGCGCGCCAGTGAAAAACCTCGCCTGACCAGAAATAAAACCGCCCCAAACACCATAACCTCTGGGGGAATTAATTCCCGAAAGTCACTCATGGAATCGAGAGATTGATTGTATAAACTCCATAAGTCAGTGGGCTGGGCCTGCCGGTAAAGAATTGCCCATAGGCTCAAAATTACAGCAACGAGAATATAACCAAGAAAAACTCTCTTTCGAATTGTATCCTTGATGTTTAAACGGAACGCTGCCCGAGCTAATACATAAGATAGGAGCAGCGCCAACATAAATACCAATCCAATAAACCATGCGGATTGGTCTTTTACGGCCAGGGTGATCAACTGGAACCAGGGCACCAGCCACGACAGCTCCATGACCATCACCGCTAGCTTAGGTAGTTCTTGCCACAGATCAATTCCTCCTGCTGAACCCACCCCCACCCTGCTTTCTTCTTGGGGAATCCAAGCGCTCATGCCACCTCCGCATCAATGAACGGGCGGTGCAGGCATTGGACTCCAGGAATGCTGGGTGGAGGATCGAGTGCCAGGCTTATCAGAGTAATTCTTCTCTCGTGCCGCTTCAGCTGAAGGATTGCCTGGGCCAATTCTGGGGTTGTGACCGCAGTTAGAATTACCAGTGTTGCCCCGAATGGCACCTTTGGAGCCTCCCGGAGCAAGAAACGCTCGAAAGGCGCAGTGACGACCGGGGTCACACCGGCTAAAGCCTCTAATAAGTGAGCCAGCTGTTGGGGTGAGCGACCCGGTGGAATTCGAAAAGGTTGGTCTGCATGCGCCAGGCAGCCATTTGCAATCAATCCAACTTTATACCCTTCCGCTACCCCCTGGTTGACCATTGTTGCCGCCATCTTGATCAGATGTTCCAACAAAGCCGGGTAAACTCCCTCCCAATGGCGTGCAAACGTTGCCACATTAAGACACACAACCATTACCTGTCCAGAGGTCGGTTGGTACACCTTCACCTGCAATTGCCCCGTACGGGCAGTTGCAGGCCAATGAACCCTCCGGAAGCTGTCCTCCGGACGGTATTCACGCACGCCCATTGGTCGATTCGGATCTTCGAATAATCGCCGGCGTGACTTGAGGTCGCCAAAGGGGTCTTCGGCTGGCAGGTCAACATCTTTTAGTGGCAAAAGTGACGGGAATACCGTCAGATATTCTACTGGTCCTTGCTCCTTGGTCAGTTCATAAAAGCCGAACAAGTCGCCAGAATCAAGGCGTACTGGCCCAACCGGATAGATACCTCTTTTTCTAAATTGCAGATCATAATTTCTGCGCGCTCGCTCAAACCACCGTAAACTAAAAACATTAGTGAGGAATCCCTTATCAGGGATATGGCTTGGCGCCATGATCTCCTCATCTTCCGGACCAACTGCTCTTGCCCACGGATCCTGGCTACGCAGCCAGGAAAGTGGCAGCAGCTTTCGGTTTTCTACCTCAATTTGTAGCTTGGTGCTTTCTTCAGGAAAACCACGCCGGTAGTGGAACTTCCGCCGGTATGTCACTCCATCCAGAGCATGTTTTCGCCACCACGTAGCCACGCTCAAAACGACAAGCAGCGCAGTTGATAATGCTACCAGTAAATCCAATCGGAGCAAAATACCGAGCAGTAAAACAAAAGCCAAAATTGGCAGCCAGCGGTTCCGCTGGTACATATTAACTCTCCACAGGTACTGGCACTGAATCCACGATATCCGCTACCAGCTCGCTGGGTTGCCGACCGCGCAGTTGTGCCTGGGGTGATATCATCAAACGGTGTGTCAACACATGCGGAGCCATGTGTTTGACATCATCGGGTAAAACATATTCCCGTCCCTGGATTGCTGCCCATGCTTGAGCTGCCTGGTAGAGCGCCAGCGTTGCTCGGGGGCTGGCTCCCAATTGAATTTCATTATGCTGCCGCGTGGCGCGCGATATACGCACCACATAATCTCGCACCGATGCCTCTACCCTTACTTGCTTGCGTTCTTCAAACATTTGAGCAATTTCCGCAGAATTAGTCACCGGTTGCAAATCTGGCAAAGGATCATTAAACCGAAAACGCTCGAGGATTTGACCTTCCTCTAACTCAGAGGGATAGCCAATCAGAAGTCGTAGCAAGAAGCGGTCAATTTGTGCTTCTGGGAGTGGAAATGTGCCCTCCAACTCAATTGGATTCTGTGTTGCCATCACCAGGAATGGACGTGGTAGCAAATGAGTCACACCATCCACCGTAACCTGTCGCTCTTGCATCGCCTCCAGAAGCGCCGATTGGGTTCGCGGCGTTGCTCGATTGATTTCATCCGCTAATACCACTTGACTGATCACTGGTCCTGCTCGGAATTCGAATTCTTGTGCCTTTTGATTGAACCAGCTCAATCCGGTCACATCCGAGGGCAATAGATCGGGGGTGAATTGGATGCGCCGGAATGTACAACCCAATGACGCTGCCATAGCCCGCGCCAGTGTTGTTTTCCCTATCCCCGGTACATCTTCCAGTAAAATATGACCCTCACACAACATGGCAACCAGCGCCAGGTTGATCACGTCATCTTTACCTACGATCACCTTCTGCACATTCTCCCGCAGCCGGCGGGCAGTATCTTTGATCATATTCACCTCTGAGATATCAGGATTTACACGTATGGCTCGTTATATTTGGATCTATCACTAGGATTACTATCATCGACCGATGATTGGTTCAGTAATTAGTATTATCGTATATTTTAACACGCTGTCGAGCATCAATCACACTGGCGCTTACTGGTATAATCCTTCGCATGCTTTCCTTGGTTGCATTGGATATTGAAACAACTGGTTTAGATCACCAGACAGATTCGATCATAGAAATTGGCGCTATCCGATTTAGTGCCCGGCGTGTAGATGGTGAATGGTCAACCCTGGTAAACCCTGGACGCCGTATTCCCCCCTTTATTACTCAATTGACTGGTATCACGGATCAGATGGTTATCGAGGCTCCTCCTATTCGCGCTGTCGTGGCCGATTTAAGTGATTTTGTTGGTGATGCTGTCGTTCTTGGGCACAATGTTGGATTTGATCTTTCTTTTTTACGTAAACAAGGTATCCTCCGCCAAAACGATAGTATCGATACCTACGAAATGGCATCGGTATTGATGCCCAACGCAGGGCGTTACAATCTTAGTGCTCTTGGCCAGGCATTGGGAGTTCCACTTTCTGCTACCCATCGTGCTCTGGATGATGCCCGTGTTACCCGTGCCATTTTTCTCCGCCTATACGAAATGGCGCTAGAAATGCCGCTTCAACTGTTGGCTGAAATCGTCCGGTTTAGTGAAACTACTGAATGGGGTGGATACCGAGCCTTCTACGAAGCGTTGCGCGCCCGTTCTAAAGAATCGATTTCAGCCCGCCAGGTTCGCCAGGGGTATGCCGGACCAATATTTGATGGCTACAGTACTCGCAACGTTCCACCCTTAAGCCCCAAGCCACAAATATACCCTCTCGATCCTGATGAGACGGCGTCCATCCTGGAGATCGGCGGTAGCTTTTCCCGTCATTTCCCAAGTTTTGAATACCGCCCTCAGCAAGTGGAAATGCTGCGGGCAGTAACCCATGCTCTGTCTTCAGGTCAGCATTTAATGGTGGAGGCAGGCACGGGTACGGGAAAGAGTATGGCTTACCTCATTCCTGCCGCATTGTGGGCGGTACAGAACGGTCTCCGCGTCGTTATCTCCACCAATACAATCAATCTTCAAGACCAATTGATCAACAAGGATGTACCGGATCTGCGCGCTGCTCTGGACATTGATCTCAATGCCGCTATCATGAAAGGGCGCTCCAATTACCTCTGTCCCCGTCGTCTGGAAAATTTTCGACGGCGTGGTGCAAATACACCCGAGGAAATTCGCGTCCTTGCCAAGGTGCTGGTTTGGATGCAGACAACTCAAACCGGAGACCGGAATGAGATCAATCTCAACGGCCCTGTCGAACGAGAAGTATGGCTTAGGTTATCATCAGAAGATGAAGGTTGTACCACTGAAAATTGCTTAAAAAGGGGAGGTATTTGCCCATTCTATCGCGCCCGTCAGGCAGCCCAATCTGCTCACATATTGATCGTTAATCACGCCCTGTTGCTTGCCGATGTTGCTACCGGCAACCGGGTATTACCTGACTATGATTATGTGATCATTGATGAAGCTCACCACCTTGAAGAGGCGACAACCAATGCACTGAGCTTTCGGATCACACAATCGATGATCGAGCGTACTTTGAAAGAGTTAGGCGGTCCCAATAGCGGCATCCTGGGGCACACCCTGACTGAATTTGAAGGTGTTATCTCTCCGTCAGATTATGCCAATCTGAATAATTTGGTCCAGCAGGTTACAGACCTATCCTTCCATTTCGATATATTCGTTCATCAATTCTTTGATTCTATTACCCAATTTCTCTTCGAGCAAAGAGAAGGACGAACGGTTGGGATGTATGCTCATCAAGAGCGCATCTTGCCAGCTACCCGCACCCAGCCAGCCTGGGCAGATGTAGAAGCCACCTGGGACGAAGCAGAACACTCCTTGGAACCACTGGTGAAATTACTAGGTAGCCTTGTGCAAGGTATTGGAGAGATAAGCGCAACCTTAAGTGAGGAGAACCAGGAGTTGCTAAGCAGCCTGAGTAATTTATATCGCAGGCTGAGTGAAGTACAATCCAACTTGAATGGGTTAGTTTTTACAGCTAAGACAGATACCATTTATTGGGTTGAAATCAATTCGAATGGCAAACAGCTATCCTTAAATGCAGCCCCCCTGCATGTTGGACCACTGATGCAAAAATACCTCTGGCATGAAAAGTCTGCCGTAATTATGACGTCGGCAACCTTGACCGCAGCGGGTGAATTTGACTATTTGCGGGGGCGATTGCTTGCTGAAGAAGCCGATGAATTAGCAGTTGGGTCACCTTTCAATTATGAAAGCGCGGCATTATTATATATCGCCAATGATATCCCCGAACCGAATGATCGCAATGGTCACCAACGTGCGATTGAGCAAGGTGTATTGAAATTATGCCTTGCTATTGGGGGTAAGACACTGGTTCTGTTTACCTCCTACGACCAACTGAAACGTACATCCCAGGCAATTAGCCCTCTCCTGGCCCGGCATGATATCCACGTGTACGAGCAAGGCGAAGGTGCATCTGCCAATACATTGTTGGAAAACTTTCGCCTGGACGAACGAGCTGTGCTCTTGGGCACGAAGGCTTTCTGGGAAGGAGTGGATGTACCGGGAGAGGCTCTCTCCGCCCTGGTGCTGACTAAGCTGCCCTTCGATGTTCCTACCGATCCAATCGTAGCTGCGCGATCCGAAACATTTGACGAACCATTCAGCCAATATTCCTTACCCGAGGCGATTCTGCGATTCCGCCAGGGTTTTGGCAGGTTGATTCGCACCCAATCGGATCGTGGAATTGTGGTAGTTCTTGACAGGCGTGTTCTTACCAAACGTTACGGCAAGCTGTTCGTTGAATCGCTGCCAACCTGTACGCTGCAGGTTGGAGCCCTGGCTGATCTCCCCCGCGCTGCCACGAAGTGGCTTAACTTCTAACCTCGTTTATTGGTAGGGCAAAAAGATCGTAAACAGGCTTCCTTTTCCAAGCTCACTCTCTACGTTGATCCAGCCTCTATGCTGCTCGATCACCTGTTGAGCAATAGACAGTCCTAATCCTACTCCTCGGAATAAATATCCATTGACCTCGTCCAGATGGAAAAAGCGGTCAAATATCCGCTTCTTTGCCTCCTCAGGAATCCCCACCCCATGATCCTGAATCTTGATCCAGGTGTTGGTTTGGTTCCAGCCAACCTCTACTCTGACCAATCCCCCCTCTGGGCTGAACTTGATTGCATTATCAAGCATGGCTTTAAAAGCACGTAAGAGGCTCTTCTGGTCACCCTTGATCAAAGGCATGTCTTCGGTAATATTTACTTCAAATTCTACGCTTTTCTGCCCAGCCAAATTTTCCAAATCTGCCACAAGCTTTGTAATCAAATTATTCAAATCCGTTGGTATAAAATCCGGAAGGATTAAATCCATTTCCTGGATAAATAAAATATCATTGACCAGGGAAATGATATCCTGAATATTGCTGGTGACTTGATCCATAGCCGAATTAAGCACATTGCCATGCAGCCGCCCTTTTTGGATCATTTGTAGAAAGCCGCCCGCTGCCGTCAAAGGCGTGCGCAGTTCGTGTGCTATAGTTGTTAGAAACTCTGACCTTGCATACTCCATTTCAGCCAGGGTCTGATAAGCCTCTGCTAGCTCACCTGCCTTGATCCGCAGATCCTCAATCGCCATCTCATCGTTCTGCCTGAGGCGCCGGCTAACCTCGCGTACCATTGCCAGCGAGACAGGTGTACAGTGCTCCAGTAAGCGGGTGAAATCTTCTTTGTGAATCTCTAACACCGTAACCGGCGTTGTGGAAGTAACTGTGGCTGCTCTGGGCATGTTGTGAATGATCGCCATTTCCCCAAAAAACTCGCCCGCCCCCAACCTCTTCATAACTCGGCTCTGTAAGTTAACCATTGCTTTGGTAACTTCCACCTGACCATCAAGCAAGATGTAGAAGATGTATTCGTTCGCCCCCTCCTTGCATAATACCGTACCAGTCGGATAATCATGAACTCGGCCTACTGCTGCCATCTCAAAAGCTTCGTCCTCTCGTATCCCCGGAAAAGCTTTTTGTAAAATTCGCCGTGGAGATAGATCAGTCGACATCATCATCCTCAAACAATCGTTCATAGAACAATAACACTGTACTGCCGTACTGGCGCCGGTCAAACTCGGCAAGATTCCTGAGCGCCTGCTCCCCAGATAGTTCATCAAGTTCTACGGGATGGATCTGCACGATCACCCAGGCATCATCTGATAGGATGCGCGGGGTTGCATCAACTAAATATAATGCTCTTTTCCAGAGACCTTTATACTGTGGAGGTGCAATGTAAACATAATCAAATTTATCTCCCGAGGAGCGCTCCAGAAATAAAAAGGCATCCATCTGGTGTACTTCAGCACTCGCTTCCAAATCCGTCGCCCGCAAATTTTCTCGAATAGTTACCACCGGCAAGCGATTCACATCGACGAAACAAACCTTACTAGCCCCCCGGCTAAGTGCTTCAATCCCAACGCTCCCAGTACCCGCAAAAAGATCCAGGAATGCAGCTCCTTGAATATCCATTCCCAATATATTGAACAATGCCTCCCTTACCCGATCTGTAATGGGTCGAGTAGTATCACCGGGAACCGATCGGATCCTCCGGCCTCGTGCTTTCCCACCGATGATCCGCAGCTCACCACTCATAATAGTTATCAGTCTCAGTGAACTGTCTTATCCCACCAGATCCACACTCTTTCGGGCTGCCAGAATATTAGCCCTCGGAGCTGTAATCGGAAGGACGCAACCAGTTCCCAGGATAAATTTCTCCCCTTTCATAGCCAGCAAAGAATCCGTTGCCTCTGCCATTACCTGCTCTGGTGTCCCCAGCACCATGGTCTTTTCGCGCTGTAGACCTCCACAAAGAGCTGCTTGTGTCTTACTAACGGCATCAGGCAAATTAGGGGGCGTATCTCTGTCATGCCAGTTCATAACCGCAATCGGATAGTCCCGAAAAACACCAAACATGATATTTTCACCATGCAAATGAAGCATGTTCAACCACAAACTTTGTGCTGCTTCTAGAACTTGCTTATCAGCTCCCACGCCAAATTCATTGTATTCTGATTCTGAAAGTAAATGATAATTAGCGTGTTGAACTGCATAAAATATACCCGAAATCCCGGTTTTCAGTGAAGCCTCAATAAACAATCGTGTACTATCTACAATGATCTGCAGCCCAGCTCGGACTGCATCAGGAAATTGGCGGATATGTGCCAAAAGCGCCTGCCCCCCCACCAGATTCTTTGCCTGGGCCAATGGGCTGAAAATTGTTTGAACTACCGGTGTTCTCTCACCGACTGCCTTGCAGATCAAGTTCATGCACGCTAGTTGGTCAGCCAGACGCCCCCGGTAAGGGTCAAGGACATCAAGTTGCAACCAATCGTCCGGTGATTGTATTCTTCTGTGCGTGTATTCTCGGGTCCCCTCAGCCCCCCCACGCCATTCATCTTCCACACCCCAGTCGCGAAGACAAAAAGAAGACGCCGGGGTCACTTTTATCAGATCAAAATCATAAGCCTGTTGAAAGGCAATTGTTGCCGCAGCCAATCCATCTGGGGTCTGATTGTCCACCGGAAAGTGTCGCCATAATGCGACCGGTGGACGATCCACACCTCTTCCGCTCAAGCAAGATTTAATCCGTTCGCGAGCACTCAGTCTATGTGCTTCCAAATCTCTTTCTCCAGATTCCAATCTCCTTGGGTCAATTCGTTCATATGACCTAAAGCTAATCTCCGTAGCATATCCGCCGATACGTTTCCAGCTCCGGTATCTGGGGTGACTAAATCAACCACCTTATTAAAAGCTGTTGCTGCTTCTTCTTTCCGACCGATTGCTTTTAGTACCATACCCAGGCTGTAATATGCATCCACCATCTTCCCATCAAGATCAATTGCCTTCTTAAAATCCTCGGCGGCAAATTCAAATTGCTTACGGGCATAATATGCAGTGCCCCGGCTGTGATAATCTGCAGCTGTGGTGGGATTGCTGATCGTTGTGGGATCCAATGGAACAGACTTAACTTTAAAAACTTCCTTCTTCTTAAAGAGTTTCATGGTTTATCTCCTGGTCCTTGGGATTGTTGATTGTGTTGTTGATCGTTTGTTTGATTTCTTCTTCTTCTATTATTCTGTCAGTGAAGTAATGGTTCATAAATACAGATCGTCTCATTCGTACTGCCATTGGGGTGACAGCCCGTAAATCCTCAGCACACACCTCCTGCCGTGCATCTATGGCTGCATATGCTTTGGCAGCCTCAAAAAGGGTAATTTCTGCCCGTAAAGAATCAATTTGTAAAGCTCTGATCATCTCAAGGCCCAGATTTGATACCTTTTCAGAGATCGTAACTTTGGCGACCGAATCCCGGGCTGATTGTATTTCCTGTTTTACCATTCTGGTGTCGTCCTCATAAGCCCTGATCAGCCGGCGTGGTTCAGAGAGGTAAGCTACAGTTCGCTTGTATGCTTCCAAGCGCTCATCAACATTTGTTAATCCACGTACCACAATGCGCAGACCAAATCGATCAAAGATTTGCGGTCGCAGATGGCCCTCTTCTGGATTCATCGATCCGATCAGCGTAAATTGCGACCGGTAGGTTGCTACCATTGGGCCTCGCCTGACTGTATAAACACCTTGAGCTGAGGCATCCAGAATCGCATCGACAACCTCATCGGCAAGTAGATTCACCTCATCCACATGCAATAAGTTTTTATCCGCCTGAGATAGAACACCGCGGCGCAGCCGGAACTCTTTCATGGATGGCAGCCCGTTCATCAATTCCACCAACGACATCTTCCAGTTGAGCGTTTAATGGTAGTTCTACCAATCGAACCCGATCGAATGCCGCCAGTGGTTCATTCAGTGCATACTTACGAGCACAATCTGGGCATACTGCATCAATCCCACCAATCTCAATATCTTCTGGCATACAACCGTAATAGCACAGACTGCGGGGGACATCCGGGAGCAGATCCACTAGACTGCGAACTGCGGTAGTTTTACCGGTACCACGCGGTCCGATCAATAAAACCCCACCAACATTTGGGTTGATCAAAGCTAACAGTAATGCCAGCTTCATTTCTGTTTGACCTACTAATGCCAGGAAGGGGAATGGCAACACTTCTGCACGCCCACTAGCTTCTTGTTCCAGTGATGGACGTACCGCGCGTCCGGATGCAATCTCGATTAACTCTCTCAATGACCGGATCGTTGAATTCATCTCCTTGGTGGGTGGTTCACTGATCTGTAATCCCTGGCTCTCATTCATGTTCTACTCTTCAGGTTCTCCTATTATTATCCAGGAAGCACGGAAAACCATTCGTTAATCCATATCTTCGCGCAACTCACCGAAATCCACGGATGGGAGTAGATCAGGCTGTTCCAATAGAACATCAATCGTACCAAAAGTCAATTCCGGCATCATTGGTGCGAGAGGCATGTGTGCTGGAGGGTTTATTTTCACATCCGTCGGCGATTCAATGCTGATCTTCTGATAGCCAAAGCCTTCGGCTAACTTGCGTAATACCCGCGGTCCATCAGCCAGCCAGCCCACATAATGCCCGTGCACAGAGAATACCTTGCACTCCGGTGATACCCAACCGATCCATTCACCCTGCTTGTTATATAGATACGGATAAGCGAGGTAAGCGTCCACATCGCCGCGTGTTGTGTAAATCGGGATTAATTGTCTATTTGCAGACATAATGTAAAATTATACTCTTTTCATGTCGGTAATTCACCATACTCTAACCATCATTTGACATCATTATACGTCCAATAGCGGTTGACGAAGAAATTCCAGAACATCACAACAATTACTGCAATCGCCAGGGTTATATTTTCACCTAATAAATCTGATGGCATTACCCATAAAGTCGGCGGAAGTGCTTCCGTCCATCGGGTTATCACCGGTTCCAAGAAATGCAACATTGGCAGGCGAATTGCCAATCCCGCAGCGCTGACCAATGCAAACTCACCTAGTTGTTTCCCCATCGGTTTCGAACGTAAGTCGGGATATGTCCAATATCGGTTCCAGAAAAAATTGCTCAAGATTGCACAGACAAAAGAAATTCCTCCCGAAATTACATAATCAACCCCAATCCAGCGATGCAGTAGATTTTCTATCCCAAAATCCACCACCGCACCGATAACTCCCACAACCGCAAAACGTAAGAATCGGGTGAATTCACGCGAATTCGTTAACGCGCCAGTCATGCCAGCCCTATTTTCGATCGGAAATATGGGATTGTCTTTGCTATCCCTTCTTCCAAATTGATCCGCGGTTCCCACCCCAGTAATTGCCGAGCCCTGGTGATATCAGGTCGCCTGCGTTGTGGGTCACTCTCCAACCTCTCTCCGGGATGAAAGGCTACCCCGGCTTTATTACCAACGATCCGATTGATCGTCTCAGCAAATTCCAGGATCGTTGTCTCAACCGGATTTCCAATATTGACTGGCTGATGCTCATCGGAAAAAAGCAGCCGGACGATTCCATCGATTAAGTCATCCACATAACAGAAACTTCGCGTCTGCATTCCATCCCCATAAATCGTCAATGGTCTCCCTAACAAAGCCTGTTGGATAAAGTTAGGCACAACCCGTCCATCATCGAGGTGCATCCGCGGTCCATAGGTATTAAAAATGCGGACAATGCGCGTGTCAATCCCATGGGTGTGGTAATATGCCATGGTCAAAGCCTCTGCAAAGCGCTTCGCTTCATCATATACCGACCGAGTTCCAATTGGATTGACGTGCCCCCAATAAGATTCAGTTTGCGGGTGCTCCAAAGGATCACCATAAATTTCACTGGTAGAAGCAAGCATGAATCGAGCTTGCTGTGCCCGGGCGACACCCAGGGTGTTATGAGTACCTAGTGCCCCCGCTTTCATGGTTTGGATAGGAAGATTCACATACCCCAGAGGAGAATTTGGGTTTGGACTGGCAGGCGATGCAAAGTGCATCACCACATCGACCCGACCAGGTACAAAAATAAAATTCGACACATCATGCCGGATAAATGAAAATCCCGGATTATTTACCAGGTGAGCCAGATTTTGTGGACTGCCCGTGATGAAGTTGTCCAGTCCAACCACTTCATACCCATCGGTAATTAAACGCTCACACAAATGTGACCCTAAAAATCCCGCCGCACCGGTGATTAAGATACGCATTTTTCTTATCTCCAATCAATCCGAACCGTCAAGCCATCTCCAGTGATTTGCTGAGCCTGACCATTAAACAATTCTACCAACCAGATATTACCCTGGAATATTAATGCGATAGTAAAGTGATTGGTTTCTTCCACAGGGTATGGTGACCAGATTACTCTCTGGGGCTCGATCCCTGTAGCGCCCTCAGTTGGAAACAACCCAAGCCGATTCGATCCATCCCGATCCATCACAAATAAACGGTAACGGCAGCTTTCGCTTTGCGCCGGGAATATTGCCTGTAAATATGCGACGCGAAAAGCATTTTCGATCACTGGCGCATTACCGCCTTCATCTGACTCACCGATTACCATGCTCGCGAGAGGTGATGATTCTGGATAAGCAAACATTCCTACATCTTGAACCAGACTGACTGGAGTGCCTCCACCCAGAGGAATCGCAATCAGATCAAACCGCGGTGAATCCTTTACGGTCAGGCTCCCCGGCAGTGCCACATGCTGGACCGAATACAAAGTGTTCCCTTCCGGCGACCAGCTTACTCCCGGTACCCAGGCCCAATCCCCCCCTGTTTGAAATGGTGTGATGCTGACCAACGGCTGGAGGATATCCAGGCGAGTATCATAAATCCCAATGCTGTCCGGACGTGCAAATGCTAACCTCACGCCATCACTTGCCCACTGGAAACCCATCCCCCACCAACCATAGACACCTCCCGAGTTTGCCTCCAGTTCGGGTCTGGCAGGAGATACATAACCTGAAGGACTCACGCCTATGATGGAGAGATCATTGTTTGCCTGCCATCCTGGTGCAGTCGACCGGGGTTCCACCGTTGAATAGCCAACCACGCTTAATCCTGCCCCCCAATCGGCAAAATGGATTACATTGGTAACCCCTAGGTCCAACAGAAGCGGTGCCTCATCATCTAAGCGTGCAGCCCAAAGTTGGTTAATGATATTATCCTCATCCCCGGTTCTGGTAAATAACAGCCAGTCACCATCAGGCGATAATGAAAATACCTGACCATCCAAATCCCCGGTCGCAACAACTGCTTTCCGATTACCCGTTGTCCCATCCATCACCCAGGCATTTCCAGCGGACAGGTATGCTATCTTTCCTGGAATTACCAGGGAGGCAAATGGAGTCTGACTGCCAACCATCACGATTTCAGGAATAGCCTCTCGAATGATCTCTGTTTTAACAACTGTGTTTTGGAATTCGACTCCATTTTCATAAACGCGGCGGTATGTGATTTCCTGTAATCCGTTCACGCCGGGTTGACTTAGCAGCCGTTCCCCAAGAGTTAACGCCTCATTCCTTAGTTCCTGATGCTCAAACGGAATCACCACCTGCTCGATATAATACTCCTCGCGAACCCTCACCAGACTCACCTGCGAGCCGTCAGAAAGAACAGTGAATAACGGTGGGTCACTGCGATCTAATTCTCCCATGCTGATCCCCGCCGTGGTAAGAGCATCTTGCACATTGCTCCCAGCAGATACTTGCACCTGATACGATTTTCCTTCTGCCAAAATTGAAACCGAAATAACACCCTGGGTTACCTGGGGTGGCGTGCAAGCCGCTAACCAAACAATCCAAAAGATTATGCTGAGTAAGTAAATTTTAGCGGGTATCCAGCGGTGGTATAATCGCACACGTCACTCTTCTGTTGAACCTGTTGGCTAAGGTAATATTCAAACCCCCATTATAGCATGGCAAACCAACCCCTTCCAGAACACCCTGATGAGCAGCTCCTGGCTCGCCTTGAAGCGCTTTTATTTGTCGCCCCCGGCTCTGTGACTGCAGCACAGCTCGCAGTTGCCCTCGAGCTTCCTATTCGGCAAATTGAGAAGAGCCTGGATTTTCTTGAGAATGAGCTACAGCATGCCTCGCCCGCCCGTGGGATGCGCCTGCAGCGTCACCAGAATCGCTTCCAACTGACCTCCCCACCTGAAATGGCTGCGGATGTTGAAAATTTCCTCGGTCTAGAGATTACTGGCCGGCTAAGTCGAGCAGCTTTAGAGACCTTAGCCATCATTGCATATCAACAACCCGTCACTCGCCCTGAAATTGATGCCATCCGCGGTGTAAACAGTGATGGCGTGCTGAAAAGCCTGCTGAGTAAAGGCTTGATTCAGGAAATTGGCCGGGCGGAACGGCCCGGGCGTCCGATCTTGTACAATTCCACTTCAGAATTCCTACAAAACTTTGGCCTGAACTCGCTGACCGAATTACCCCCACTGATCGATGAATCAAATCCCGAAGCGGAAACACCTCATCCTGATCAGCTGCAGCTTGACGAATAACTCTTCAGATCAATTTTCATCCTAAACTAACATCCCTGATCAGAGGCGGCCTTATGCAATTCGGTTATTTTGATGACCAAAAACGCGAATATGTGATTACCCGCCCAGACACCCCCCTGCCCTGGATCAACTACCTTGGCAGCCAGGATTTCTTCGGTATTATCTCCAATACTGGCGGTGGCTATACATTCTATAAAGATGCCCGCCTACGCCGGCTGACCCGTTACCGCTACAACAATGTCCCAACAGATACCGGCGGTAGATACATCTACCTGCGCGACAATGATACCGGTGACTGCTGGTCGCCAACCTGGCAGCCTACACGCCTGCCCTTAAACTCGTATTCTTGCCGTCATGGCTTGGGATATACCCGCATCGAATCCACCTTTCAAGATATACATGCCAGCGTGACATACCTGATCCCTCTGGATGCAAATGTCGAAATATGGCTGCTTGAGGTAATAAACATCCGCACAACCCCCGTTAATCTATCGATCTTCTCTTGTATCGAATTTTGTCTTTGGGATGCACTCGACGATGCTTCAAACTTTCAACGCAACTTCAGCACCGGTGAGGTTGAAGTCGAAGATGGAGTGATTTACCACAAGACTGAATACCGTGAACGCCGAAATCACTTCGCCTATTTCGCCTGTTCAGCCCCCTTGGCTGGCTTTGAAACTCAACGCGATGCTTTCCTGGGTCCTTACCGGGGCTGGGATAAGCCTCAATCCGTAGAAGTAGGTAACCTGAGCAATTCCATCGCCCACGGCTGGGCTCCAATTGGTGCCCATCATGTCCAGCTCACCCTGACACCAGGCGAGTCAACCCAGGTTGTCTTCATCCTTGGCTACCACGAAAACCCAAAAGAACAAAAATTTACTTCTCCCGACGAGCAAAGAATAAACAAGGATGGATTGAAACCAATCCTGACCAAGTACCTGAATCCAAAGCATGCACTTCAAGCTCTATCGGATCTCCGCACTGCATGGGATTTACGCCTGCAACAGTTCCAGGTGGATACGCCAGATGTCCATACCAATCGGATGCTGAATACCTGGAATGCATACCAGGTAATGACAACCTATAATCTCTCCCGGGCTGCATCCTATTATGAATCTGGCATAGGGCGCGGCATGGGTTTCCGCGATTCCAATCAGGATATATTAGGCTTTGTTCAATTCATCCCTGAGCTAGCGCGCCAGCGCATCCTGGATCTGGCTGCCACGCAAATGGAAAACGGTGGGGCTTATCATCAATATCAGCCTCTGACAAAGCGGGGCAACGATTCGGTTGGCAGCAATTTTAATGATGATCCCCTCTGGTTGGTATTGAGCACCTCGGCTTATGTGAAAGAGACTGCCGATTGGAGCATCCTCGCCGAACCAATCCCTTTCGATAACCACCCGAGGACAGAAGCCCCCTTGCTCGATCATCTACGCCGCTGCATTCAATACACATTGGATCGCCTGGGTCCCCATGGTTTACCTCTTATTGGACGCGCAGACTGGAATGATTGCCTAAATCTTAATACCTTTTCTGAAGAGCCAGGTGAATCCTTCCAAACAGCCACCCACCGGGATGGCACTGTAGCCGAGTCTATTTTTATCGCCGCGCTTTTCATCCGTGCCTGCCGGGAAATGGATGAACTCTTCCATGAATCCGGTTCCCCTGAAGATGCTGCCGGCTACAAAATCCATGCAGACCGCATGGTTTCATCGGTAATGACACACGGCTGGGATGGTGCCTGGTTTTTACGCGCCTATGATCACTTTGGTGACATGGTAGGTTCGCGTACCTGCAAGGAGGGGCAAATTTTCATAGAATCTCAGGGTATGTGCGTCATGGCTGGATTGGGTCTCGACAATGGAATGGCTTCCCAGGCTCTTGAGTCCGTGAACAAGCGTCTGGCAACTCCTCACGGAATTATCCTACAACAGCCGGCCTACACGCAGTATTATCTCCAATTAGGGGAGATATCTTCATACCCACCTGGGTATAAGGAAAATGCGGGGATATTCTGCCATACCAACCCCTGGGTGATGATCGCCGAGACGATGCTGGGGCATGGAAATCTCGCCCATGATTACTATCTGCGGACTAATCCTTCCGCCCGAGAAAAAATCAGCGAAATCCACCGCTGCGAACCTTATGTCTATGCGCAAATGATCGCCGGAAGAGATGCCCCTTCCTTCGGTGAAGCTAAGAACTCTTGGCTCACCGGTGCCGCTGCCTGGAATTATGTCACCATTTCCCAGTACATCCTCGGCATCCGTCCCTCCCATCACGGTCTCACCGTCCAACCGGTTATCCCCACAGCATGGACCGGTTTCACCGCCTGGCGAGTGTTTCGGGGTACCAGGTACAACATCAATGTTGTCCGTCAGGGTCCTGGTAATGAGATTCACCTGGTTGTCAATGGACAGGCCTTTCCTGGTAGCACCGTTCCTCTCCCACCAGAAGGAACCCCCGAAGTGGATGTACTTGTGACCCTGCAATAATTAGGTCGTTGCATCAAATCCGGCTTATATAGCTAACAAGTTTTCGGAGAGTAAATGATGCAAGCAGGTTATTTCAACGATCAACGCTACGAATATGCAATCACGACCCCAAAGACACCAGTAAAATGGATCAATTATATCGGCACACTTGCCTTTGGTGGTTTTGTCGACCAGACCGGTGGAGCGCTTCTATGCAAAGGTGACCCCGCTCTCAACCGGATCACCAAATACATATCCCAGCTCCCCGCTCATGAATTCAAAGGGGAAACCCTCTATTTGCGCATTAAACATCCTAGTGGATATCAGGTATTTTCCCCCTTTTATGTCCCCACCCTGGATCCTTATCAACAATATGCCTGCCATGTCGGATTGGGGTACTCGCGCATCGTTTCCGAATTTTATGGCATCCGAACTGAGGCGACGATATTCGTTCCTCTAAAGGGTGACCGAGAGATCCGCGATATCCGCATTACCAATGTTTCCGCTGCGCCCGTCGAATTGGATGTTATCCCATTAGTCGAATATACACATTTCGATGCCTTGAAACAATTGACCAACGCTGACTGGGTCCCGCAAACCATGCAAAGCCGGGCTGATGTTTGTGCCGGCGGCAGTCTGCTATTGTTGCAGTACGCTTTCATGCGCCGGGACACCCTGGTAAATTTCTTTACCTCCAACCTGCCCGTATCATCTTTTGAGACTGTCCGCAGTAATTTTTTAGGCGACTATGAATATGGCACCTGGGCAAATCCGCATTCCCTGCAGCAGACCGAATTGAGCAATTCCCTGGCTCAACGCGGAGATAATATCGCCGCGCTGTTGCACCATCTGGAAATTATGCAGCCTGGAGAAACCCGCCGGTTGATCACACAACTGGGGCAAGCACCTGTCGATACATTAACCACCGATTTTGTGAATGCATATCGTCAGCCGGAACAGGTGGACTCCACGCTGGCAGACCTTGCATACTTCTGGAAAGATTTACTATCTCATCTCCAGGTGAACACCCCTGACGAGAGCATGAACCACATGTTGAACATTCACAACCCCCGCCAGTGCTACATCACTAAAAATTGGTCCCGCTACCTTTCACTGTACCAGTTAGGCTATGGCGCTAGGGGTATTGGATTTCGGGATTCATCACAGGATGTGATGGGCATTCTTGTCAATGCTCCACAAGAGGGTAAGGAATTGATCCGCAGGCTTCTCCATACGCAGAAGCGCAATGGGTCAGCCATGCACCAATTCAATCCCCTGACTATGGAAGCAACGCCTGGGGATGCCCGTGAATCTCAAGATGCGCCCCAATATTACAGCGACGATGCCTTGTGGATTGTCCTGGCGGTTACATCCTACCTCAAAGAAACCGGTGACCTCGCTCTCCTGGAAGTAACTATTCCTTATTATGAGAAGAATGTCCGGGGTGCTCCGCTCGAAGAAGGGAGTGTCCTGGATCACCTGCGGCGTGCAATCATCTTTACCAGTCAGGATCTTGGCTCCCACGGGCTTCCATTGCTTGGCTATGCAGACTGGAATGACACCGTCAATCTTCGCAAAGGTGCCGAGTCATTCTTCACCGCCAATCTGTACGGCAAAGCTTTGCTCGAAATGATCGCTCTATACCAGCACCTGGACGATCCGGATGCTGTGCGCGCTACCATGGAATTGTATTCCACCATGCGCGACCGCTACAACCAGCATGGCTGGGATGGGCATTGGTTCCTGCGCTATTTCGACTGGGATGGCACCCCGCTTGGCTCGCATCAGAATGAACAGGGTCAAATTTTCCTGAACGGTCAATCCTGGGCAGTGATCTCCGGTTTTGCTCCTCACGATAAAGCCAGGCAGGCAATGGATTTTGTATTCACCCATCTGAATACCCGCCACGGTATCAAGCTCAGCGCCCCGGGCTTCAATGGGTTTGATCCAACCAAAGGCGGTGTCAGCACCTACCCCCCCGGAGCCAAGGAAAATGGCGGTATTTTTCTCCATGCCAATCCCTGGGCTATAATCGCAGAAACCCTGCTTGGTAACGGGGATCGCGCTTACACCTATTACACCCAGATCAACCCAGGCGCTAAGAATAACTGCATTGAGCAATATGAATGTGAACCATATGTTTATGCTCAAAATATCCTCGGTGATGAGCATCCGCAGTTTGGTTTAGCTCGTAATAGCTGGCTGACTGGTACCGCCTCCTGGGCCTATCAGGCTGCCACCATGTATATTCTTGGCATCCGGCCGACTTATCGCGGCCTTGTGGTCGATCCCTGCATCCCCGCCCGCTGGGATAGCTTTTCAGTGCAGCGTCACTTTCGTAGCGCAAAATATGAGATCACCGTTACCAACCCTGAACATGTGCAGCGTGGCGTCAAATCTGTGGATGTAGATGGCATTCGAATAGCTGGGCAAATTCTGCCCATCTTCAGTGATTCCGGCATCCATCAAGTCATTGTTACTCTGGGGTAGTGAAACCAACTTGTTAAAATCAGAAGCAGCCCAATTCTTCACCTGGACTGCTTCTGATTAATGCTATTTCAAGGCGATTCGCTTCTTCGCCCGAATATCCTGAGCTGAAACGCCAATCGATAGCTCAAAATCACCCGGCTCTGCTATCCAGCCCTTACGATAAGGATCGTAGAATGATAGATCGCGGGGACTTAAGCTGAACCATATATCCTTTTCCTCACCTGGTTGTAAATACACCTTCTGGAAACCCTTTAACTCCTTCACCGGTCGCGGCAGGCTTGATTCAAGGTCACTCACATACAATTGAACGACTTCTTTCCCCACCACTTGGCCTGAATTGCGTATCTTTACATGTACATCCAACTGCGCGCCTTGGTCAACCACTTCTGCGGCTTCCACCGCTCCGATCTGGAATTGTGTGTAAGATAATCCATGCCCAAAAGGAAAAGCCGGTTCCAGTTGACGCTTATCATAGTAACGATAGCCCACAAATATCCCTTCACCGTAATATATATCCCTTGCGCCTGGATAGGTGCTGTTGATATAAGCCGGGGTATCCTCCAATCTCTTGGGGAAAGTGACCGGCAGCTTGCCTGAAGGATTGACATCCCCCAATAAGATCCGGGCAACCGCGTTCCCCCCTCCATCCCTGGATAGAAGGCTTCCAGGATGGCGGGTATATCGTTCTGCCACGGCAGACTTACTGGAGCACCAGCGTTAATTACCACAACCGTATTTGGGTTTGCCTCCACCACCCGTTGGATCAGCTCATTTTGCCGCCCGGGCAGCTCCATATCCGGTCGGTCCCAGCCTTCGGTTTCAAAGTATTCGGGCATTCCCGCGAAAATTATCGCTGCATCACACTGCTTTGCCGCCTCCACTGCTTGTTCCAGCCGGTTATCGGTGGCAGGGTCCTGCCACAGGTTCATTGCCATCCGCCAATGGGCAAAATTCTGATTGCTATGCCTGGCAAACTCAACCCGGATGTCATAGGCATGACCGGCGGTGAGTGTCAGATACACATCTTTGGAGACAATCCCGAGTTCTGGATTGGATGAGCCTGGTGCTGTGTTCTCAAGCACCGATTCGCCATCCACGTATAAACGACACACTCCGCTGTTGGTTACCCGAATCTTGTAACCGCCACTCTCGGGTACCCGTAGTGCGCCTGTCCAACGCCCCGAACTGCGCTGGGCTTCTCCTGAACCTACGGTCCCGACAAACCACCAAAAGTCCAGCCATGGTTCTTGCCCGGTATAAACCGGAACACCATTCATATCCAGGTTCGTGAAATACTCACCGCACAAGCCCACCCCACTGCCATCCGGCATTTCCAACCATGCACTCGGCACGATAGGCATACTGACATCATTATCACATCCTTTGGCATACACGATCCGCACTTGCCCCTTCAGACGGTCTTCTAAAGCCTGTAATGGGCTGACCCGATAAGGAGGAATCACATACGAACTTCCACCACCACCAATTCGTCCATCAGCAGCGTTAGGCCCGATTACTGCCAGGGAGCGAAGCTTGGTTGGTTCAAGCGGTAATATCTTTCGCTCATTCTTTAGGAGCACAATCGATTCTTCTGCCAGCTGCCGCGCCAGAACCTGGTGCTTTAGAGTATTGACCTCACCGGTTTTTCTCCTGCTACGTTTACCCAGCTTCCCTGTTCGGATGATCAGTCGTAGCACCCGGCGGACTGCATCATCGAGCACAGCCTCATCAAGCTGCCAGTTCATAACCGCCTCTTCCAGAAGTCGTCCATAATACTTTGCTGGTCCAGGCATCTCCAGATCCAATCCCCCGTCGATCGACTCGTGAGTGGAGTGGTTAGCACCCCAATCTGAGACCACCACCCCATCGAATCCCCATTCCTCTTTTAGTATCTCTTTGAGCAGCATGCTGTTCTGGCTGGCATAAACCCCATTCACCCGGTTATAGGAGCACATCACAGTCCATGGTTTTGCTTCCTTGACAATCGTCTCAAAGGCCGATAGGTAGATCTCCCGTAAAGTACGCTCATCCAGGTTGCTGCTGCTGCGAAAACGCTCGATTTCTTGATTGTTGACCGCGAAGTGTTTCACCGATGTACCAACCCCCATCGATTGAACCCCTTTTACATACCCAACTCCCAGTCTGCCTGCCAGGTATGGATCCTCTGCATAGGTTTCGAAGTTGCGCCCACCTAAAGGTCCCCGAACAATATTGATGCACGGTCCCAGCAGCACGTCGCAATCCATCGCCAGAGACTCTTCCCCCAATGCCTTGCCCACCTGTTCTACCAATTCCGGATCCCAACTCGCCCCCATCGAAATCCCCGTCGGAAAGCAAGTAGTCGGTCCAACAACTCTCCCCATCTCCGGATTGGACGGCACGGACACCATGCGGACCATCAGTCATGACCAGCGGACGTATTCCCAGGCGTTCTATCGCCATGGTATGCCAGGCATCGCTGCCAGATAATAAGGATACTTTTTCATATAAGGTCAATTCCTTGAGTAGCATTTCTATCTGCGGCTCGATTGGTTTTTCTGGTCGGGATTCTTTTTTCATCTGATTATCTCCAGGAGAATAATAATATTTCCATTCATCATTATGAGATTAACCTCCCAAATTTAGCACTCTTGAGGGTTTTTGTCAATTTGACTTTTAACCAGACACTATGCTACTATCCTGTTATATCCTGATCTGCTGCATGTATGAGTAATATTTTCAAGAATAGAGGCACCCATGGATCCATTTTCTCTCAACCTGATCCCATTTTCAACCGCCGGCTCTTTCCTCACCATCACTGCCCGTAACCCACACAATTCAGCCCGTCTTCTCTATCGGACAGCCAGTGCCCGTTTAGCCTCTGGTTCAGCCATACCATTTGATTCCAGTGAATTCTTCGAAATCGCACTGCTGCAGGATGGCCTAGAAGTTCCTTACACCTGGACAGCAATGCCCGCATGCCTGACCTTATCCACAGAATCCGGTGCTGGCATCCGATTCACCTTCAGTGATCTGGACACCCTGCTTTTTCATGCCCAAGGAGTGGCCTTGCGCCTGATGCCCTGCAAAGTATTTCCGGTCGAGTTCTCTCCAAATCCCCAGCAAATCACGCTTATGGATTGGGCTGCACGCGGTTTTCACTATTTCCGCACGGATAACACGGGACAAATTTGCTCATCGATCACCCCGACGGTGACCGGTTTAGAAAATGTATATCGAGAGCACCCCCGTACGATAGACTTTTCTGGTCCAACCGGTGCAATCCGCTTCGCCGAGCACGAACACCTTTGGAATGACCCTTTACCAGATTTTGAGATAGCGCTTGCTTCGAATGAAATAGAATATTCCCACTGGCTTCAAAGGTTGCCGGCTGTCCCTGAAACATATCAAGCCTCTGCGGAACAAGCCTGGTTCATCCTGTGGAACTGCCTGGTTCCTCCAGGAGGCGCATTAACCCGCCCGGCGATCTATATGAGCAAAGCCTGGATGAATGCGGTCTGGGCTTGGGACAACTGTTTTAATGCCCTGGCTGTCGTAAAAGCTGATCCTGCCCTGGCATGGGACCAAATTCGCCTTTTCTTTGACCACCAGGAACCGCTCGGCATGCTACCCGACGCGATCAATGACCTGGAGCCTGTGTACGGCTTCAACAAGCCTCCGGTATATGGCTGGGCGATCCTGAAGCTGATTCAGGCTCAGGGAGAGAAGAAAGCATTGCCTTACCTGAATGAAATTTACAAACCTCTCTCCCGCCTGACGGAATGGTGGTACACCTATCGTGATTTTGATGGGGATGGCATTCCGCAATATCACCATGGCAACGACTCGGGCTGGGACAACGCCACTGTATTTGACCAGGGCTGTCCCACCGAAGGAGCAGATCTAGCTGCTTTCCTTGTGATTCAATGTGAAGCTCTTTCACACATCGCGGCACTGTTGGACCATCGCAAAGCTGCTCGCCGTTGGTATGAAAGAGCTCAATCTCAATTGGATCGTTTGCTGGATTTACAGGTTAAGAAAGGGCGCTTCTTCTCCCCCCGCGATGGGGCGTCGGCCGCCCCCGGAACCCATTCGCTGCTTAATGCTATCCCCATTTTGCTGGGCGAGCGATTGCCAATGAAGATCCGCAGTAATCTGATCCAGGATCTCAGCCCAGAAGGCCCCTTCCTTACTCCCTATGGTCTGGCAAGTGAATCACCATCTAGTCCGCTTTACATACCTGATGGTTATTGGCGCGGTCCGATTTGGGCGCCATCCACATACCTGATCTCTGATGGTTTGAATTCTGTTGGTGAAATCAGCCTGGCTGATACCATCGCTGAACGATTCTGCAATATGTGCCTTCGTTCACCCGGTTTCTGGGAGAACTACGATGCTCTCACCGGGCAGGGTCTGCGCTGCCCCGGGTATTCCTGGACCGCCTCCGTTTTCTTGTTATTAGCCCACCAGCTCTACCAACACCGATCAAAAGCAAATCGTTGATCACATCCCAGGGTTCTCAAGATAATTCTGCCTTATCCCAAATGATACGGAGATCTATTTATGCCGCTAAATAAAGAATGGCTGCACCGGGTACAACGCTGGGAAACAGCTTTATGGGAGACATGCTATCGCCCTCTGGCAGAGCTTTCCCTGTTAGGTTTCACTACATTTGACCACCTCACACCTGAACTAGCACACAATAATCATTTTTCATCGATGCCACCTGGAACTCCATGGGGCGCTAAATGGGAATATGGCTGGTTCAAAACTAGGTTGATTGTTCCTCCAGAAGCTGCGGATCAACGCCTGGTATTTACCGCCAGCCCCGCCTTTCAGGATTCATCCCCTGGCGAATGCCTGGTCTGGATCAATGGCAAAGCAGCAGGTTCATTCAGTTGGGCGCGGAATTTTCTCACCCTGGCTGTAAATGCAGTGCCCGGAACGGCATACGACATCCTCATCGAAGCATATGCCGGTCATGGCAAAATGATTGTCGATGGCGGCCCTCAACCTTATGGCTCCAATCGGCTTTCTGAACCACCCCTCGCTCAGTGTGTGGTTGGTTCCACATCCTTTGGGATTTGGCGTGAGGAAATTTACCAGCTGGCGGTTGACTTCTCCACCCTGCTCGACCTGCACAATGGCCTCGATCCGCTTTCATTACGGGTATCAGAAATTGCGCAGGGATTGATGGATGCTACTCTGCTGGTCGATCCTGAGCTGCCAGAATCGGAATATCTGACCTCCGCCCAGCAGGCTCGTCAACGCCTTCAGCCTCTTCTGGCTTGCACGAACGGCTCAACGGCTCCGCTACTGTATGCCTTTGGTCACGCCCACCTGGATATTGCCTGGTTGTGGCCCCTGCAAGAGACCGCCCGTAAAATGGCACGCACGATCGCCAATCAGCTCAGTTTGCTGGATGAATATCCGGAATATCACTTTTTACAATCTCAGCCCCACTTATATCAAATGCTCCGCTCACAATATCCCGAAATATATGCCGGTTTAAAATCTGCTGTGGCATCCGGTTGGATCATTGCCGATGGGGCTATGTGGGTCGAAGCAGATACCAATCTTTCCTGTGGTGAAAGCCTGATCCGCCAGATAATCAACGGGAAGCGTTTCTTCCAGGAGGAGTTTGGGATAGAGTCCAACATCCTGTGGTTACCAGATGTATTCGGCTACTCCGGCGCGCTGCCCCAGATTTTGCGCAGTTGCGAATGTGTTGGTTTTGCCACTCAGAAGATCACCTGGGCATATCACGGTGGGGAACGATTTCCCTATAATACTTTCGAATGGGAGGGAATTGACGGCACATCCATCCCGGCGCACATCTTTACCGATTACAACTCGCAGACCCGCCCGTCTGCCTTGCTCGAACGTTGGAACACCCGGCTTCAGACTCTGGGTATCGATAGAATGATCCTGTCGTTTGGTTGGGGTGATGGCGGAGGTGGACCAACGCGCGATCACCTTGAATTCCTCCGCCGTTCTGCCGACCTGGAAGGTGTCCCGCGGGTAAGATATGCCTCACCAGCCGAATTCTTTGCCGACCTTCCCTCCAAGAATTCCTTGCCCCGCTATGTAGGAGAGCTGTACTTCCAGGCCCATCGTGGTACATACACCTCCCAATCTCGGATCAAACAAGCCAATCGACGCCTGGAATTCTCCCTGCTTGAAGCAGAGTTTTGGGGTTGCGTCGCCAGTCTTTCAGGTAGATTTATATTCACCAACACAACGCTGCAATCCCCCTGGCAGACCCTGATGTTGCACCAGTTCCACGATATTTTACCCGGCTCATCTATTAATCGAGTCTACGCCGAAGCCGAAGCTGCCCTGACAAAAGCCATCACCGAAACGGATAGGCTCATACGGCAGGTAGCTTCATCCCTGATTGCTGGTACCGGTCGGGACACATCTGATCCAGGTGCATTCACGGTGTTTAACAGCCTCTCCTGGCCGCGTACCACAGTCATCGATCTCCAAAATGAACAGGTAGAAGTGACCATCCCGCCGTGTGGTTGGACTACCATCCACCAGGATTTACCCGCTCTTACCATGCCAGCAATCGATGGCCTCACCTTTGGAAGTGGTACTGCCGTTCCCGCTCGCGCTGAACCCTGCCTGCTGGAGAATGAATTCCTCCAGGCTAGATTTAATGATCGGGGAGAATTGATCAGTCTGGTGGAAAAAGAGACCAGTTGGGAGGTAATGGCCGAAGCTGGCAACTGTTTCTGCCTATTCAAGGATATCCCTTCCGCCTGGGATGCCTGGGATATTGACAGCAGCACTGAATTACAGCCAGTACCAACATCCGAACTGGTAGGTTTAGAAATCATGAATCCCGGTCCATTAGTTTCTCAACTTCACCTGACCCGGAAACTCTCAAAATCGACAATCAGCCAGATCATTACCCTACGCCGTGGCAGCCACCGCCTCGAGTTCGCTACCACTATCGAATGGCAGGAAACTCATCGCCTGCTTAAAGTCGAATTTCCTCTCAACATTCACACTACTGAAGCGATCCATGAAATTCAATTCGGTTACTTGCGTCGACCAACGCATCGTTCCCGCCAATATGACGCCGATCGGTTCGAGGTTTGCAATCATAAGTGGTCAGCTTTGGCTGATGAATTGCATGGCGCGGCGGTGCTAAATGACTCAAAATATGGCTTGAGTGTAGATGGTTCAACGATAAAGCTTACCCTGCTTAGGGCGCCAGTTGTCCCAGACCCACAAGCAGACCGTGGCACGCAAACATTCACCTATGCAATATACCCGTGGGTTGGTCCACTTTCTCAAGCTCGCCTGGTTCAGGAAGCTTATGAGCTGAATGTTCCCCCATTGATCTTACCCGGAGATGCCGGTGAAGCTTCATTCTTCCAACTCGATGCGCCGAATATCATTCTGGAGACCGTAAAGCAAGCTGAAGACGGTACCTCGGATCTTATTCTCCGCCTGTACGAATCACTGCACACTTCCACCAAATGTACTTTAACCACATCTTTACCCGTGTTGCATGCCTTCCAGACGAACATGCTAGAAACTCAACCGGTGCCATTGGACACAATTGCTGGAAATATATCTCTTGAATTCCGACCCTTTGAGATTAAAACAATTCGCCTTCGCTGTAATCGATAAGGAGTAGAATCGACCCAACTGCAACCCGCTCATTTTACCAATGGGTTATAATACCTGCCTATGGAAGAACGATTACAAAAGCTCATGGCTCAGGCTGGACTGGGCTCCCGTCGCGATTGCGAAGAGTTGATTGCTGCCGGGCGCGTGGTTGTCAATGGAAAACGCGCTGAGTTGGGGCAGAAAGCTGACCCATCAGTTGATCGGATTCTTGTAGACGGTGTTCCGCTCAAAGCCCCAGAGGCCTATCAGTACATTGCCCTATACAAACCGCGCAATGTACTCACCACCGTTGAAGCGCCGGACCCTCGCCCAACCGTGCGCGATCTGGTTCCAGTCCCAGGCACCCTCTACCCCGTGGGTCGCCTGGATGTTGATAGTGAGGGATTGGTGCTGCTTACCAATGATGGTGATTTGGCAAATCGTCTTACCCATCCTCGCTATGAACATGAGAAAGAGTATAAAGTCCTGGTTGCCCGCCGCCCGGATGATGAGCAATTGGAGACTTGGCGCCGGGGCGTCGTGCTCGATGATGGTCACCGGACACTTCCAGCACAGGTTTTCTTTTTATCCACTTTTGGACAGGGCGCCTGGTTAAAAGTGATCCTACGCGAAGGTCGAAAGCGCCAGATTCGCGAGATAGGCTTCCAGATCGGTTTGCCTGTTGTCCGAATTATCCGCCTCCGCATCAGCACCCTGCGTCTTGGTCGCCTTAAACCTGGTGAGTGGCGACCGCTAACCCCTGAGGAAATAAGTGAATTGAAGGGTGAATCCCTGCCACCACCCGCAGCACGCCGTCCCCATCCGCGTTATAACCGTCATGGTAAACAACCCCCTGCTGCGCCTGGGAGAGGCAAACGCACAACCGCACCGCGCGAGCCATACCAGCGTTCACCTGCCTCCGCTGGTATAAACCGAAAACCCCAATCCAGAAATTCTAGTCCAAATCCCTCAATCCGCAAACCACGGAAACCTTCTTCAAAAACCTAATCCCGTAATACAATCCATCATGTTTCACTGGTGTCAGGTTGACCACCGGACCAACTCCGGTCAGATTCTCGCTGTATGTGCGTTTAACTATCACAGAATGGCATGACCCACTCCACCCATCCATTGCAGGACTCCGCTGCCTTCACGAAATTATTTGAACAGCGCCATCTGGCAGTTTTCCGCTTCATTTACGCTTTGTCTGGAGGGTCTTTGCATGAAGTGGAGGATTTAACTGCTGAGACATTCCTGCGCGCCTGGAAATCTCGGCAACGTTTTGAAGGCGATCAGAATTCTGCCCTGGGGTGGTTGCTCACCATTGCTCGTCATCTCGTCATTGACGCCGCCCGACGGAATAAGGTTTGCAAGGTTGATCAATCAATCGCTGATCTTGATGAATGGCAGGTTTTATACCCTCAAGGACACGTTGATAGTGTTGAAAACCAGGCAATTCAACGTGAACAGGTCACGTTGCTACTGGGTATACTTTCCAACCTGCCAGCTGACCGGCGCGAATTACTTGTGCTTCGCTATATCTTGGGATGGCAAGTCAAGCAAATTGCCGCCCACCTGGGCATGGTTGAAAATACGGCTTCGGTCTATCTTCACCGTGCTATAGAACAAATCCGTCGTGATTGGCCTTCCGAGGATCTATGACACCAGAATCAAACTATAATAAAACCGAGATTCCACCTCCTGAGTATATTGAAAACCTCCTCAGGCAGTTGCAGCCCAAGCCATCACCGAGGTTTTATAAGCGATTGGATAATGCTCCCTGGCAACTCCGCCCTGGCTTACTGTTGCTTCGCCATTGGGGGTTTGTCATAGCATTGCTTGTCTGCCCAATCCTGGCAGGCATCCTGATCTCCCCCCCCTTGCGCGCAATGGCTCGCAATTGGATACTTTACTTCCTGCCTGATAATCAGGATCAAATCGAACTATCGATTGAGCAGCTCGATCCCCAGGAACTCTACCAATATGCCACTCCTGGGAACTTCCCTTATTCAGTGGAGCAAATTAGCACCTTGGCTGGTTATCGGGTTTCGCCGCCAGCTGCATTGCTGCCTGGGATGGTGTTGATTGGGGGAAGGTATGAATCAGCAACACAAACAACCGTCTTGTTATACCAGGGAGCAGGGTATAATTTGTTCTTGAGTCAGCGCCCAATCGAAGCCGGGCAAGAATACTTTAGTATTGGAGCTAGCACAGTTGTTGAACCGGTCGTCATTGGGGAAATCCAGGGTGAGTATGTGGCAGGAGGTTGGGTAAAGCTGTCAAGTATTCCCACAGCAGAGCAGAGTGCACCCAATGAGTTACGTGTAGAATGGGATGAGACCCTGCCTCAATACACCCTCCGCTGGCAAGATCAGGATTTCGCCTATCAACTGCGTTCTACTGGTATCTCCAGCCCACAAAAATCCGATTTGATCACCCTGGCCGAGACAATTCGCTAAGATTTTGATTTCTAGAATCAAAGGATACTCGTATGCACTACTCAAAGCCCGATTTCATTGAACAACCAGTTGCCAGATACGGCTTAGAACGCTCTATTCTCCCCCCCTTTAAAATAAACCTCGAGACCATCCTCTTCATTGTTATTTTGATTGCTGCAGTGCTATCCCGATTTTCTATGCTTGAGCCTCGGGTTATGAGCCATGATGAGACATCACATGTATATTTCTCCTGGTTTTACTATAAGGGCAATGGCTATGCGCACGACCCTGTCACCCATGGTCCTATGCAATTCCATTTGGTTGCCCTGTCTTATTTCCTCTTTGGAGATAGCGACACCTCAGCACGTATTCCTGCTGCTCTGTTCAGTGTTGCTACCGTTGGATTTCATGTGGTTCTTTCGCCGTTACCTAGGTCCGCACGGGAGCCTTGATTGCCGCTTTAATGTTTACCATCTCGCCTTATATGCTTTACTATGGACGCTACGTGCGCAACGAAGCTTTTGTAGCCCTGTTTGGGGTGATCTCGATCTGGGCTATACTGCGCTATTTAGAGACTGGTAAGAACCGTTATCTGTACTGGCTGACAGCCGTTATGGTGCTGCACTTCGCCACCAAGGAAACCTCTTTTATTTACGCCGCCCAGGCGCTGCTGTTTCTGGGCTTGTATTTTGTCTACCGGATCACCCAGAAGCAGTGGCGACAAACCAACCAACGCACTTATTTCCTGCTTTCTTTGATCCTCGCCTTAGTTCTGCTGACCGTCGGTGTTCTCATCCGCAGCCTGGCTCATGCAAACATTCCCGACCGGGGAGGCGCTATACCCCCAGATAGCTTCACTCCCCACATTCATCCCGATAACTGTGATTGCCCTGGCGGTTATCTCACTGATCGCAGCCGTAATCTTCCTTTTATCAGGGTACTCCATGGCTCTCGTTCGTCAGGAGCGATCCTTTGATCTGGTGATCTTGCTTGGCACACTGGTCTTACCGCAGCTTTCTGCTTTCGTGATCAACTTCTTTGGTTGGACCATTCCCGTCAATGCTAGTGAAGTTAATGCGCTTACTATTATAGAAATCAGCCATATGGCCTTGGTTTTGGTGCCTATGCTGATTATTTCAATCGGGATAGGCCTGTGGTGGAATAGCCGGGTTTGGTTGATCAATGCTGGAATCTGGTATTCAATTTTCACCGTTCTCTATACATCACTCTTCACCAATGGCGCCGGTCTGTTCACCGGGTTGGTCGGCTCTTTAGGATACTGGCTGGAGCAGCAATATGTCAATCGTGGTGACCAGCCATTTTATTATTATGCGCTGGTCCAGATACCATTCTATGAATACCTTCCGGCACTTGGCTGCTTGCTGGCGTTGATATATTTTATAGTTCGTTCCTTTCGAGCCAGATCATCTACTGAAAACCCACCCCTATAACGAACCAGAAACGCCAAATCTAGCCTTAGTAGATAATGGAAATCTCTCCCATTCTGGTCAACAACCCCCCCCTACAATGGCATTGATTGGTTTTTGGGTATTTACCAGCCTGCTGGCGTATTCCATCGCTGGTGAAAAGATGCCTTGGTTAACCGTCCACATCGCCTTGCCAATGATCTTGATGTCTGCTTGGTTTTTTGGCAATATCATCGATACTTTCGACTGGTCAGCATTCCGCAGCAAAAAAGGTTGGCTGGCAGTCGGATTATTTGCCATTTTCATTCCCGCCCTGCTTAGTGTACTGCACTCTCTGCTTGGGGGAGTCCGCCCTTTGCTGGCAGTTCTTTGGAGCAGCTTGCAGATACTGCTGAATTCTTGATTTCCTTGACTGCGGTGATAGCCAGTGGGATCGGTTTAATTTTCTCAATGAAAAAATGGCTGCCCGGCCAGGTTACCCGGGCCTTCGTCCTTATCACCAGCTTGCTGCTGGCGGTTCTGACGGCTCGTACAGCTTTCGCAGCCTCCTTCATCAACTATGATCGTGCCACTGAATTTTTAGTGTATGCTCATTCGGGCCCTGGGGATAAAATCGCCCTGGAACAAATCGAGCAGATATCGAAGCGCTTAACCGGTGGATTGGACATTGCCGTCGCCTATGATAGTGAAACCAGTTACCCCTATTGGTGGTATTTGCGCAACTTCACCAATCTGCACTTTTATGGGAGCGCACCTACCCGCGACTTACGCGATGTGCCTCTGATTCTTGTCGGAGATGTGAACTACGACAAGCTGGCGCCAATTGTCGGCCAGGCTTATTATCAGTTCGATTACATTCGTATTTGGTGGCCGATCGAAGATTATGACAATTTAACCTGGGAACGTATTTCCAATGCCATCCGTGATCCGCAAATGCGTGAGGCCATTTTCCGCATCTGGTTGTACCGCGACTATACACAATATTCCCAGCTCACCAATCGAAATTCCGAATTACAAAATTGGTCCCCTGCTGGTAGGATGCGCTTGTATATTCGCAAGGATGTCGTTGCACAGCTCTGGGATTATGGTACCGGCATCTATACTGAGGAAGCAATCGCCGATCCATATGAGGGAAAACAAGTTGCTCGTACAGCTGACATAGTATTTGGAACTCAAGGTTCGGATCCCGGTCAATTCCAAAATCCACGCGATATCGCCGTTTCCCCAGACGGCAGCCTATATATTGCCGATACCATGAATCACCGCATCCAACATTTCTCTGCTGATGGTTCATTGCTCCAGGCTTGGGGGTCTTATGCCGACCTATCCCGTGGTGATGCTCCCGGCGGCACCTTTTATGAGCCCTGGGGCGTCGCAGTGGGACCGGACGGTTCGGTATATGTCACGGATACCTGGAATCATCGCGTCCAACGATTCACTGCCGAAGGAGAGTTTATCTCCATGTGGGGATTCTTTGGTCAGGGAGAAACCCCCTTTGCTCTGTGGGGGCCGCGTGATATTGCCATTGACGAACAAGGCCAGGTTTATATCACCGACACCGGAAATAAACGGGTGGTGATCTACGATGCGGATGGTAACTTTGCCACCCAATTCGGTTCTCTAGGGTATGAACCGGGGCAGTTTGATGAGCCTGTCGGTGTTGCAGTAGACGATGATGGTTTGGTCTATATTGCAGATACCTGGAACCAACGAATTCAAATTATGGCGCCTGACGGCAGCGGTAATTATATTCCTCTCCTCAATTGGGAAGTTGTTGCCTGGTATGGCGAGTCGTTGGATAATAAACCCTACCTGGCAGTTGATTCTTTAGGAAATTTATATGTTAGTGATCCTGAGGGTTTTCGCATCTTACACTTCACCCGTACCGGTACTTTTATTGACTACTTTGGTGATTATGGCGTGGGCTCAAATACCTTTAATCTCCCAACCGGCCTCAGTGTGGATTCTCAGGATGGATTGTGGGTCGTTGACAGCGCTAATAACCGCGTGATGCATTTCACCATGCCCACCGAATAAAAAGATATCACTCGCATGAGATGATTCAAGGGAAGGGATTTTCCAACGCCAATAATATTATTAATGTGACCTCCATTCGGTTATCTTCGTCAAGGGGTGTGTCAAAACGCACATGGTATAATGCCACCGTCTATCCGAATGACTCACCTCCTTACTTAGAGGAAAAACAGCATGAAACTACATGAATATCAGTCAAAACTCATTTTTGCCAGGTATGGCGTACCCATACCAAAAGGACGTGTCGCATCGACTGCATCAGAAGCTCGCACGATTGCGGCAGAGCTGGGTGGCCGTGTCGTGATCAAATCGCAAGTTCTGGTCGGGGGTCGCGGCAAGGCGGGAGGGATTCGCCTCGCCAATAATCCCCATGATGCTGAGGATGTTGCTGCCCAGATCCTGGCAATGGAGATCAAAGGCCTCCCAGTACGAAAAGTACTGGTCGATGAAGCCGCCAATATCAGCAAAGAAATATATTTAGGCATCACCAACGATAGGGCAGCCCGAAAACCCGTGATGATGGCATCAGCAGCAGGGGGTGTTGAAATTGAAGAAGTTGCCCGCCTGACACCTGATAAGATCATTAAAACCCATATTGACCCCCTCCTCGGGCTTAAAGATTATCAAGCCCGGGATATCGCTGTGGGGATTGACCTGCCCAAAGAACACTGGAAGCTCTTCGGACAAATAGCCAACGGCTTATGGCGCGCTTACCAGGAATGTGACGCCACCCTCGCAGAAATTAACCCCCTGGTGATCACTGGCGATAATCGGCTGGTTGCATTGGATGGGAAGATGCTCATTGACGACAATGCCCTCTTCCGCCATCCTGACTTGGCAGATCTTAGGGATCTTGATATTGAAGCCCCCGCTGAAATCGAAGCTCGTAAATACGGTCTCTCCTTCATTAAGCTGGATGGTTCTATCGGTTGTATGGTCAATGGAGCTGGTCTGGCGATGACAACCATGGATATCATCAAGTTGTTTGGTGGAGAACCAGCCAACTTCCTTGATATTGGTGGTGGCGCCAGCGCTGATAAAGTATCAGCGGCGCTGCGCATTATTCTCACCGATCCCCATGTGAAAGCCGTATTGTTCAATGTATTCGGCGGTATCACCCGCTGTGATGAAGTTGCCCGTGGCATCCTCACCGCACTGGATGAGGTAAAACCTAAAGTCCCCATGGTAGTCCGCCTTGTTGGAACCAATGCCGAAGAAGGGCGTCGGTTGCTCGCCAATGCCAACATGATCACTGCTGAAACACTCGCTGAAGCAGCCCAAAAAGCTGTTGCCGCTGCCCAGGTCTAAAGCAAAGGATGGTATCCCGATGAGTATCCTGATTAATAAGAACACCCGGCTGGTGGTGCAAGGCATCACTGGTAATGAAGGCATCTTTCATACGCAACAAATGCTCGCCTATGGTACCAATGTTGTCGCCGGCGTCACCCCTGGAAAAGGCGGTGAATGGGTTCTTGATGGCAAAATTCCCGTTTTCGACTCGGTCAAGCTGGCTGTCGAAGCCACAGGTGCCAATACCAGTGTAATTTTTGTCCCGGCGCGATTCTCAGCGGATGCAATATATGAGGCAGCTGATTCCGGTTTGCCATTGATCGTTTGCATCACGGAGGGCATCCCAGTTCAAGATATGATGCGCGTCCGTAACTACCTGGATCAAAAACAGATCCGCCTGGTTGGCCCCAACTGTCCTGGATTGATCACGCCCGGAGAAGCCAAAGTGGGCATCATTCCAGGCAACATCTCCATCCCCGGAAACATCGGGGTAGTATCTCGCTCTGGCACCCTGACCTATGAGGTTATCTATGCGTTGCAGTTGCTCGGTAGGGGTGTCTCCACCTGTGTTGGCATTGGTGGCGACCCAATCAATGGAACGAATTTCATCGATTGCCTGAGCATGTTCGAAGCCGATCCTCAAACCGAGAAGGTTGTCCTGATTGGGGAGATTGGTGGTACAGACGAAGAAAAAGCCGCCGAGTTCATCGCCAGTAGGATGACCAAGCCAGTGGTCAGTTTTATTGCCGGACAAACAGCTCCCCCTGGTAAACGCATGGGTCATGCGGGAGCAATCGTTGAGGGTGGATCGGGTTTGGCTGCCGACAAAGTCAAAGCCCTACAGGCTGCCGGTGTCAAGGTTGCCGCTCACCCGGAAGAAATTCCCAATTTGCTCAATTAATTTCGCATCCTGATTGCCAAGGCCCCCAGTCTGTAACGACCGGGGGCTTTATTTTACTATTTTGGGTGCAGCTAATAAATTCAATTAACCTGCCGGTATCACCGCCAGGTTATATATCCTATCAATATACCGACTATGGAGCGCGCTGGATTACGATCGATACGACAACAAACTCACCGATCGGATTATTCTGCATGGTTACCGTCACCCGATCCTTGGCTTCATTTGTGCGCGCCAGCGTCACCAAATTGCGTGTCCCTACCGGGTTTTCGTTTGGTCCAGGTATCCAACCTGCCTCGGTCAGGTTCTCTTGATAGTAGGTCATTACATCCTGGAGAGTAACTGCGTCGATTTTATAACTTATGTTTTCCCCCGTTCTTGAGATTTGCAAATCCCGATTGGCATCCATGATCGGTACATCAATCGGTTGCCCGTACAAACCAAGTTCGTTTCCCTCAGCATCGACCTGCGTAGGCTGTTCGCCAGATTCAACAGGCGCCGCATCAGTAGCGATTACTTCAGGCTGGTCTACATCAATGGGTTGCGCACCTGGTCCACAAGCGGCTGCAATAGCTGCCAGCAACACCAGGGCAAGCATCAAATACAAAAAACGATTTTTTCTCATCTCTATCATCCTCCAGGACATGTTATTGCATTTAGCGGTTTGGCCAAACCGCTTTTTATCCGCTTTAATTACCATTATTCATCGCAATATGTTCAAAACAGGGCGAATCACCGAAAGAGGCGCAGCAATTCCTGCGCCTCTTAATTACTATTCTGGAATTTCTTTATTTCTGATGTGTTGAAAGGTATTCTACTGCCTGGCCTACAGTCTTGATAGCCTGAGCATCCTCGTCCGAGATCTCACCACCAAACTTGTCCTCAAACTCCATGATCAGCTCCACCAGATCCAACGAGTCTGCTTCCAGCTCCTCACGAAACCGAGCGTCCATGGTTACTTTCGCGCCATCGACTCCGAGCCGGTCAATGATTATCTCTTTTACCTTTTCGAATACTTCATTTGTATCAGACATGATTGTTCCTCCTTGAAAAGTAAGTGCCTGTTGCGGGCAATTGTATCGCTCGTGGCTAATCTGTCAAGCCCTGACTAATACTTGTTGACATGCATGATTCTGGCTGGTAAGATTACCTGAATCACAGGAACACCAACCTATGTCAGAAGTTGCGCACATCAGTTCACGAAAATCAGAACACCTCCGCATCAACTTGTCTGAGGATGTAGATTCTGGATTAACCAATGGCTTAGGGCAATATCGGTTTATTCACCGCGCCCTGCCGGAAATTGATCTGGAACAATCCGACCCATCTATTAATGTGTTTGGGAAGGATTTGAAAGCCCCGATTCTGATCTCTTCCATGACAGGTGGTACTCCAGAAGCATCCGCGATAAATCGTACTCTGGCACAGGCAGCTCAATTCACCGGGATCGCTATGGGATTAGGATCTCAGCGCGCCGCCATCGAAAATCCTGAACTTGCTGATACCTACAACGTCCGCATGGTTGCTCCTAATTGTTTACTCTTTGCCAACCTTGGAGCCATCCAGTTGAATTATTCTTATGGTATCGACCAATGTTTACGCGTCATAGATATGGTTGAAGCGGATGCTTTGATTTTGCATTTCAATGCCTTGCAAGAAGCTGTACAACCTGGTGGTGAAACGCACTTTTCGGGCCTGGCAAAACAAGTAGCCATAATTTGTAAGAACCTGCCCGTGCCTGTCATCGCCAAAGAGGTCGGTTGGGGATTTTCTAAACCAGATATTCTCCTTCTAAAAGATTGTGGTGTGGCTGCCATTGATGTCGCCGGCGCAGGCGGTACCTCCTGGACACAGGTGGAAATGCACCGCGCTAGAGATGAGCACCAGGCTCAGCTTGCCGCCGCCTTCATTGACTGGGGCATTCCAACAGCAGAAGCGATCCTGAATGTACGCTCGATTTCCCCTGAAATGCCTGTCTTTGCCTCCGGGGGATTGCGCAGCGGAGTGGATATCGCCAAGTGCATTGCTTTAGGAGCTAGTTTAGGTGGAATGGCGCGGCCTTTCCTCAAAGCAGCCTCGATCTCTTTAGACCAAACCATTCAAACTATCCACACAATAAGAAGACAGATCCAGGTGTGTATGTTCGCCTCCGGTGCAGCCAACCTGTCTTCGCTGCATATAGAAAAAATCACCTCTCCATAATTCATCGATCTGTCAATGATCATGGGTATCGATAAATTCTTTCACGACTTCTTACCAGACATCGAATCCGAGTTGCAGGCTGCCATCGATCGAACGAATGGTAGCAGCCTGGATGAGCTCCGGTATATTTTGGCATATCACATGGGATGGGAAGGGCCGGGTGCCGGCTTGGATGCGCGCGGGAAACGCATCCGACCTATGCTGGTGTTGCTTACCACAGCTGCCGCCGGTGGTGACTGGAAAACCGCTCTCCCAGCTGCCAGTGCAGTAGAGTTGATCCATAATTTCAGCCTGATCCATGATGATATTGAAGATAACAGTTCTCTGCGTCGTGGCAGGCCTACCGTTTGGAAAAAATGGGGCATCGCCCAGGCCACGAATGCCGGCGATGCGCTATTCGCCCTGGCTCACTTGGAGCTGCTGCGTCTGTCAGATTCTCTGCCCGCAACTGCTGTAATTCAAGCCGCAAGGTCGCTGAATCAAACCTGTTTACACCTTACCCAGGGGCAATACCTGGACTTATCATATGAACAGCGTTTGGATCTGACTGAGGCAGACTATTGGCCTATGATCGAAGGAAAAACATCAGCCCTTCTGGCGGCTTGCACTGAGATCGGTGCCATGATCGCATTAGCTCCGGTAGAAGCTTGCCAGGCCTATAAATCTTTTGGATACTATCTTGGGCTTGCCTACCAGGCACAGGACGATCTATTGGGTATATGGGGGAGTGCTCTTCTCACCGGAAAATCCAATGAAAGCGATCTGGTAACTGGCAAGAAAACCCTCCCTGTATTGTATGGATTAAGCAAGAGAGGCGCATTTTTTAATCGCTGGCTACAGGGCTCGATCTCGCCAGAGGAAGCACCATCAATAGCGAACCTGATGACCGAGGAAGGCGCCCAGGAATATACACAGCAGCGGGTGGATCGGTTAACCGACCAGGCTATTCGTACATTAGGTTCGGCCCATCCGCAGGGAGAAGCTGGAGCAGCCTTAGTAGACTTAGCCAATCAATTGCTGCACCGGCGATCTTGACACTGAGCTCGCTATCCTTCAAATAAACTCACAAAACACTTGATTTCCTAGTAATCGGCCTTTGATTGTTACCCTCAAACGGCGACAGCGATCATCAACCCATTCAAGCAGCCCCAGCCCAATCAACCGGTGAATTTGGGGGCCATACCTTTGCTCAAGGGTTTGTCCAAATCGTTGCATAAATTCCTGATTTCCTACTCCCTCCTTCGTCAATCGCAATTTCATCATCATATATTCACCGATTTCTTCTTGCAAGCTTAAGCTCGTGAATTCACTTGCAGCAGGAGATACGGGAAAAACACTATTTCCAGACTCAATATCACTTCGCATCAGTTGAATGTAATCCATCGGCGTCAATACATTCACAGTTCGGATATGATTGGCATACCCATGTGCCCCAGCCCCAAAACCGAGATAGGGCTTTCCCCTCCAGTATTGCAGGTTATGCCGGCAGGCGTAGCTCTTCCCGGCATGATCATAGGATGCCCAATTTGAGATCTCGTAAGACTCATATCCTGCCTTTTCCAGCCTGGCTCCCGCCAATTCATACATATCGGCAGCCAGGTCTGCGTCCTGCTCTGCCAACAACCCCTGCTTCACCCTTTGTGCCATCGGGGTTTCTTCCTCTAACGTCAGTGCATACAAAGAAAAATGCTCCGGCTGTAATCCCAACGCTGATCCCATAGAGCAGCTCCAATCATCGATTGACTGGAGTGGCAAGCCATATATCAGATCTAAATTCAAATTGTCAAAGCCAGCCTGCCGTGCCCACTCAACACATTGAATCACTTCCCTAAAGGCGTGTATCCTGCCCAATAGACGCAATTCCTTCTCAAGCGCCGATTGCATTCCAATGCTAATTCGATTAATACCCATGGATATCAGCCCACGAAGATAATCTAGCGAAAGGATTCCAGGATTGGCTTCCAGAGTGATCTCAGCATCCGATTGCACAAGGAATCCATCACGGATCGCCGTAAGTATTTGTTCAATCCCACTCAACGGGATGATCGATGGCGTTCCACCGCCAAAGAATATTGTGTGTATTGGTAATTTATTTGCTGAAGCCTGTGCTGCATATTTCGCTTCCCGGCATAGAGCTTGAACATATTCCGGGATTATGGATTCCAAACCAGAATAGGTATTAAAATCGCAGTATGCACAGCGCTGCTTGCAAAACGGGATATGTAGGTAAATACTTGTCAATTCCATATCCGAAAGTATATCATCCGCCGTGTTTCCGCACCTTTACTTTCCTCGGATCAACAGCAGAAATCAACATACTATCTGGTATAATGCGCCAAGCTTGGGTTTTCCCCCAGCAACCAACCTATGACTCCTGATAATCCTGTTTCAAGACTTTGTCCAACATGTGGCACTCGCATCAGCGAAGATGCCGCCAAGTGTCTGGTATGTGGTGCCGATTTAAGCAGCGCTGAGAAACCAGCTCAGGCAGCCAAAGATGTTCAGGGTAGCCGGATGCCATCTGTTACCCTCAGCCTTCCTGCAGCCATTGGCTTGTTGGCTTTATTTTTAGGTATTGGCGCCATCCTGGTTTATTTTGCATTACGCCAATCTCCCGAGGTTATCATCCCCCCGACAGCCACGGCTACAAACACTGCTACAGCTACTTCGACAGCAACCAGCACATCTCTTCCACCACCCACAACCACCTATACTCCTGAGCCAAGCCCAACGCCGGTCACTTACCAGGTTAAAGAAAACGATACCTGCATAGAAATCGCCCTATTCTATGGAGTTTCCGTCGAGTCGATCGTTACCCTCAACAGTCTACCAATCGCCTGTGATACTTTATACATTGGGCAACCTTTGCTCATCCCACAGCCCACACCCACCACAACACCACTTCCATCAGCAACATTGAGCCTGGCAGAACAAACCGAAGCTGCCTGTGAAAAAGTTTTCCATGTGGTTCAATCCACGGATACCCTAAGCGGTATTGCTGCGATATATGATGTTCCCATGCTGGCGATCCGTGAAGAAAACGGGATGACCAGCGATGCTGTCTTCCTGGGACAATCACTCACCATCCCCCTCTGCCGGCGCTATGCGACACCAGGACCTACACCGACTGCCACTCCCCCACCTCCATATCCAGCATCGAACTTACTGTTGCCCGCGAACGGTGCAGCATTTGCTGCGGATGTAAGTAGTATTTCCCTTCAATGGGCTTCCGTCGGCACACTTCGCGACAACGAAGCCTATGCCGTCACCATTGAAGACATCACCGCCGGGCAGGGAATTACCCTGGCGCAGTACGTCACCGATACGCGCTTCATTGTGCCTGTTACCATTCGCCCCTCGGATGGCATTCCTCACATCTTCAGCTGGATTATTTCAGTTGTCCGGCAGGAAGGATCAGACGAAGGTGGAAATCCAATTTGGGTTTCCGCCGGCACACTCAGCACACCCCGTTATTTCTCGTGGATAGGCACTGCCTTAACAACACCCAGCCCATAGGCATTTGGCATTTGCCCTCCGTTATTGGTTGACTCACCGGTCGCCTCAAAAGGCGACCGGTGCCATTCCTGAGGAGTGGATATGATGACCAGGCACACCAAATTATTCGCCCTGCTCGCAATATCCCTGATATTACTCGCTGCTGTGATCATATCCTGGCTCATCCCCCGTCTGTCCCGCCAGGCTGATAACTCAACGCCTCAGGGCTATAATATCGGCTTTGGTGACGATACTGTCAAAGCCCGCGTCCTGGATATCCTGGAGGAAGGCACGACTGACCTGGGTGATCAAACCCAAGACTACCAGATTCTGTTGGTTAAGGTTCAGGAAGGCCCATTTTCGGGGCAGCTCCTGGAGATCGACTATGGATTACGCCAGATCAGACCACCTGGCATATCATTCCAATCTGGCGATTATCTTCTTGTGACAGTAGGGTCACTTCCCGATGGCACCCTTACTGGCTATTTCACCGATTATGTTCGCACTCAGCCGTTACTGATCTTGTTCACTACCTTCGTGGTTTTTTCGGTGCTGGTCAGTGGGTGGAAAGGCGTTCGCAGCTTGCTCAGTATGGGGATCAGTCTGATGGTCATCATCTACTTTGTAATTCCCCAAATCCTTGCCGGAAAGGACCCGGTGCTTATCAGCATAACCGGTGCATTCTTCCTGATGACTGTTACACTGTACCTCACCTATGGCTGGAACCTGAAATCCCATGCTGCAGTTGTTGGCACTTTTTTTTCATTGATCGTCACCGGTTTGCTGGCGAATTTCTTCGTCATCTTCACTCGTTTAACCGGTTTTGGCAGCGAAGATGCGTTATTCCTGGTCCAGCAATCGCAAACTTCCATCAACTTGCGCGGCCTAGTATTGGGAGGAATGCTAATTGGAGCCCTCGGCGTTTTGGATGACCTGGTGATCACCCAGGCTTCGGCAGTATTCGAGCTTTATCGTGCAGATCCAGAACAGAGGTTTCGGAATTTGTTCCGCAGCTCGATGCGCATTGGACAGGATCACGTCGCAGCTACGGTAAATACTCTTGTCTTAGCCTACGCAGGTGCTGCTCTACCAACGCTTCTACTTTTCACTCTGTCTGGAGAGCAGTACTTATCTCTGATTAATTTTGAATTTGTTACTGAAGAGATCGTAAGGACTCTGGTAGGCTCGCTTGGTTTGGTTGCTGCAGTGCCAATAACTACTATCCTAGCTTGTTTGTTGGCGTTGCGTCATAGCCAGCACCTTCAACCCTGCTCGCCGAGGTGAATACACCCACCAAAGCAATCCCCGCGGCAACAAGAAAACAGACCTGAATTGCCCCATAAAATACATCGCCACTTGCATCTCCCACCATGGTGCTTCCTGCACCATGCGCAATGAGGGTTGTAAAGATCGATCCCGAAATCCCTACACCCAAGACCATTCCAAAATTACGTGCCGTTGCCAGGATTCCTGCTGCAATCCCTTGGCGTTGGCGCGGCGCAGCACCCATCAAAGCGCTGTTGTTGGGCGATATGAATGTTCCGGTTCCCAGTCCCATAACACCTAGTGAAAGCACTATCGATTTCACGGATGACTCTGGTCCAAGTCTGGATAGTAAATATAATCCGACAGTAAGCACGCCCATTCCTGCCATCGCTAGCCAGCGCGTCCCCAATCGGTCGGATAGTGTCCCGCTCAAGGGCGCTATGATTGCCATCATCACCGGCTGCGCGGTAAGCAGTAAACCGGCTTCTGCAGATGTAAACATTCGTCCTTGAATCAAATAAAATGGCATTAAAAATATCACACAGTATACACCGATATAGTTCAAAACAGCGCTGGCGGTGGTTAGGGAAAACCGGTGCTCCAGGAAGAGATTAAGGTCAACCATTGGATTTATTGCCCGCCGCTCAATCCACAGAAATAAAAAGGTCAACATGACTGATCCAAATAGAAGGAGCAGTATCGGCAGTGAGCCCCACCCCCAATTGTGCCCCTGGTTCAATCCCAGCAGCAATGCTGTTAATGCGAGCATGAACACCCCTGCGCCAGGCCAATCAAACCGCTCACCCGTTTTGTGAGCCCTATCATCGGGTATCGATCGTAAACTCAACCAGATTGCGAGCATCCCAACGGGCAGGTTGATATAAAAAACCGAGCGCCATCCCGCGATGCTCGCCAGCCAGCCTCCAAACGAAGGCCCCACTGTCAATCCCAGGTAAGTCATTGTCGCCTGCATCCCTAATGCCTGGCCTCGCTGCTCTGCCGGAAAACTCTTGGTAAGGATTGCCGCCGAATTAGCAGCCAGCATCGCCGCTCCCACCGCCTGCATCCCCCGGAAGATGACAAGGTATAGTACATTTGGGGCTAAGCCACATAGCATTGAGCTGCCCACAAATACCCCAAAACCCAGGATATAGATCGATTTATGACCGCGCATATCACCCAGCCGCCCAAAGCTAAGCAACAATGCACTCAAACCCAATAGATAAACCGTCACCACCCACTCTACGCTTGCCACCTGTGACTGAAATGTTTTCCCGATCACAGGTAAAACCGTATTAACCACGCTGGTATCCAGCGCGGTCATAAAGGTCCCAATCCCGATCGAAAGTAGGATCCACCACTTATGATTGTTGTTCTGTAACGAGTCCATAAGTTGTCTTGGATTTATCTTTCAAGAAAAATAATAACACCAAAAAAGTTGTTATTCCGCCAACAGCTGATGCGATAAAGGTAGTCTGGTAGCCTGCCGTATCCGCCAGCCAACCGCCGAGCAGAGGGATCAGGAAGGCAGTAGGAGCCACCAACGTGTTTGCCAACCCAATGTAAGCCGGTCGTTCTGTCACAGTCCCATACTCAAGCGTCATTGCCATGGCAATCGTCCACACTGCCACGTTGGCAATACCTGCCAGCCCAAATACTAGGTAAAACCAGCCCACACCAGGCGATAACCACGCCAGGATTGTGCTGGCTATTGCTGCCAATAAACCCAAGCCCATCACCCCCCGATGGCTCCACCGGTCGCCCAACCATCCCATGACCGGGTTGAATGCAGTCTGCATGATCGTTAGCACTGCTGTCAATACCCCAGCTGTTCCTTCACCGATGCCATAATATCGTACGGCATATACAGTATAGAATGAAAAGCCTACCGTTCCAAGCTGGGCCAGAATTCGCACCAAAACAAACCAGCGAAAGTTGGTATCCTTTCTTAGAATCTGCCGTAAACTAGACCAGTATCTTGCTGAACTATCCTCATCAGCTCGGACTATTGTGCTTTTTTCTTCCCGTGTTTGATTTAAAAATATCCAGGAGATCGCCATCGCCGCGCTGGTGAGTAAGAAACAAATAGTATAGTTGACCGGTGACTCCACTCTCTCAAGTAGGATACCTGCCAGGACTGCGCTTATACTGGCTAACAATGACGCTGCCGCTGATTGGAATCCAAAAAACAAACCCCACCGGTCACCAGGTATGATTTTACCTACCATACTCTGCCAGGCGGTGGCTGTAAAACCGCCTCCCAAACCTTGCCACACCAACATCCCAAAGGATAGACCCAGTGCGATTTGCGGACCGATCTTTGGTAAAAACCAGGCGATCACCGCCAGACCAAAAAATGGCACCCGTTCCTGGATTGTGCGCAGCATGACCATTGGTTTGTACCGTGTTTGCCGGGCTACATGCCGGGCGGTGAACAGCTGAGGAAGCTGCCATCCAACCACATGGATTGCCGGGATCAATCCAATCAGGATGGCAGAATCAGTCATCAAGCTAATGAATAAGGGCACCACCGTTACTATCGAGCCGAAGCCCATCCCAAAACCAAAAAAACCGCCGTCAAATACATTGACGACGAAATTGTGCTTAAAACTCTTATCCTGTGCCAAGCTATCCGTTGTTAGAACTGCCACATTGAAAGCTCCAGCCAAGAAGTTTACCATAAAACAGATCGGGCTGGTGACACTTGACCACCAGCCCTAGGGCTGTTGCAAAGTCAGGGAAAGGCTTGAAAGAAAGACCTCTCTGAAGTATGGTTAGAGCGCCAACTCAAAACCAAGACATCAGCGAGGTCAAGATGGAGTATAGCACGTCCGAAAGCAACATTGGGCATTCAGAAGGAGCCATAGTCTTTGAACTGAACAGTTTGTATGCGTGGCTATTGAAATTGACGGATGGTCGTAAACGGCGGGGGGTACGCTATCCGTTGGCGCTCATATTGGTAATGGTGATATTGGCTAAGCTAGGAGGCGAAGATGGGCCGAAAGGGATGGCGGAGTGGCTGAAATACCGGATTGAGTTTCTGGCTCGCCACCTGAAACTGGGTCGGGGCAGTGTACCGCATCCAGTGACCATAAGCCGAGTGCTGGGGCAGGCAGTGGATGTTGAACAGTTTGAGAACCTGGTGAGTGCATATTTTCGCAGTCTGCCAGGAGCTGGGCAGAGCATCTTGGTAACGCTGGATGGGAAGACGATTCGCGGCACAATTCCCTATGGGGAGACCCGTGGGAAGCATTTGTTAGCCATTTATCTACCCCAAGAAGGTTTGGTCTTGATGCAAATAGAAGTAGATTTGAAGGAGAATGAAATTGTTGTGGCACCCCGAGCGCTGCAAATGGTTGACCTGAAGGGCAAAATCGTAGTAGGAGATGCCCTGCACACCCAACGTGCCATCTCAGCGCAGATCGTGCAGGCGGGAGGGCATTACTGTTGGACGGTGAAAGACAACCAGCCCGACTTGAAAGCAGCCATTGAGCAGTTTTTTGAACCTGAAGTCGAAATGCCAGGGCTTGGCAAGGCAATTATGGACATGCAGGTCATCAGCATCCCCAATCAGGGGCATGGACGCTTTGAACGACGCACTCTGGCAGCTTGTGGGGTTCGGACAGGTGAATTAGATTGGCCCTATGCCCAACAGGTTTTCAAGCTTCACCGCCGCTGTGTGCAGCGCAATTCCGGTAAGGTGACGGAAGAAACTGCGTTTGGAATTACAAGCTTGGCTGCTGAACAGGCGGATGCCAGGCGGTTACTATCAGTCAACCGGGGGTATTGGGGGATTGAGAATGGACTGCATTACCGTCGAGATGTAACTCTGAAAGAAGATCGCACCCGAGTGAAGATCGGCCAGTCGCCTCGGGTGATGGCTATTCTCAACAACTTGGTGGTGGGTTTGATTGCACGCAACGGTGATCGCTTTGTGCCAGAAGCACGTCGAAGGTTTTCAGCTCAGCCAGAATGTGCGCTACGGTTGATCATTCATGCCATCTAATTCAGACTTTGCAACAGCCCTACCACCAGCCCCGATCGTGTATAAATAAAGGTGGTCTTCTACCCTCCCCAGGGCATTTGGGCATAAAGTTCAAATGCTTTGTCATGGTACTGCTTGAACAAACGCTCATGGCCGTGTTCCCAGTGCGACAACATTAACAAAACATCCTTGGCTGAACCTTCTACTTGCTCAGCAGCCATCTCGTAAAACTCCGCAAAATCACGCTCTATCAAGTATGCCATTCGTAATACCGGCAGATCTGGGATCATCGCTTCAGCAACGGATTGGTCGATACCCTCAGACTGTGCCCGCTGTGGAAAAGAATCCCGCTTGTTCCAGGCTCTGGCCTGCTTTCAAATCGCCCGATTGGCCATGTCCTAAGGCTTCGAGCTGACTTTTGATGAATTCAATGTGTTTTTGCTCCTCAGCAGCCAGTTGAGTAAAAGCCTGGACAGCCGCAGCGTGGCTCAGCCGTGCCGCATTTTCCTCAAAGAAACGCTTCCCCTCATGCTCGCGACTGAGCGCATATTCATACACTCTTTGTAGTTCCATCCTGCCTCCCTGAACAAAACCTAAATCTATCTACCCGATCAATTCTACTTTGACTGCACAAACCTTATATTCCGGGATCTTTGCGATGGGGTCCAGTGCCGCAATGGTCAGTTCATTCGCCGATGCCTCCGGGAAATGGAAATTCGCATACACCATCCCCGGTGGCACGCGGTCAGTAACCCAGGCCTCCGCTTCAATGCTGCCCCGCCGTGAGCTTACCCTCACCCGCCGCTTGCCATCCATCCCCATCTTACGTGCATCCTCCGGGTTGACTTCGATCAAAGCCTCGCTGTAAACAGCCATCAGCCCCTTGGCTCGCCGGGTCATCTCGCCGCCATGCCAGTGGTAAAGTACCCTGCCGGTGCTCAGCACGATTGGATAATCATCGTCTGGGAGCTCTGCCGGAGGGATATGCTCGATAGGAGCGAATTTCCCCTTGCCGCGGGCAAACTGGTTCACATGAAGGATAGGGGTTCCACCATGTTCTTGATCTTTCACTGGCCATTGCAGCCGCTCACCTTTGTTCAGTCGCGCATGGGTTATTCCGGCATAGCTGGGTGTCAATGCAGCGATCTCAACCATGATCTGCTCGCTGTTTGAATAATCCCATCCTGCCCATAAGGCCTCAGCAGGCTTCCGCGCTCCCGCTGAGACAACCCGCTTCGCCAGTTCTGCCGTGATCCACCAATCCGGGCGCGCCTCTCCTAACGGCTCGATTGCCTGGTGCACCATCTGCACGCGCCTTTCGGTGTTGGTGAAAGTACCCATTTTCTCGGCGAAACTAACCCCGGGCAGCAGAACATCCGCAAACACCGCCGATTCGGATGGGAAGATCTCCTGCAGAACAATGAAATTGCAGCTTCCCAGGCAATGCCGGATATGGTTGCTGTCCGGATCGCTCATCACCGGATCTTCGCCCAGGATGTACAGCGCCTGGATCTTTCCTTCTGGGATTGCAGGAATCATCTCAGTCACCGTCAAGCCTACGGTTGGCGAGAGTGGTACTCCCCATGCCTGCTCAAATTTACTCCGTGCCGCCTTCCAGTGGAACTGCCTGATAACCGGGATACACATTCGGCAAACCACCCATATCACACGCCCCTTGCACATTGTTCTGCCCGCGCAGCGGGTTTACTCCCCCACCTGGCACGCCCATATTTCCCAGCAGCATCTGCAAATTAGCCAGGTCCATCACATTGCGTACCCCAACAATATGCTGCGTGATCCCCATCGCCCACATTACCGCCATCGGGCGATTCAGTGCCAATATCTCCGCTGCCTGGTAAAGCTTCTCTACCGGCACCCCGGTGATCTCTGCTACTTTATCCGCTGGATACGCATCCACCACTGCCTTGAATTCTTCAAATCCTTCCGTCCGTTCAGCGATGAACTCCTTATCTTCCCAACCTTTTTCAAGGATAATATTCATCAATCCATTGATCAATGGCACATCTGTCCCCGGTCGGTGACGCAGGTGCAATGTGGCAAAATCTGTCAGATCGATCCGCCTCGGATCAGCAACAACCAACTTTACACCTCGCCGCAGCACTGCCTGTCGGATCATCGTTCCGAAGACAGGATGCTGTTCGGTAGTATTCGAGCCAATCACGAACATCGCCGTTGCCTGATTGGCAACATCATCCATTGAATTTGACATGGCACCCGAGCCATAGGAAGTGGCCAGACCGGCCACAGTGCTGGAGTGTCAGAGACGGGCGCAGTGGTCTATGTTGTTCGTTCCGACCACCTGGCGGGCAAATTTATTCATTAAGTAATTTTCTTCGTTCAGGCATTTTGCCGAGGTCAATACCCCCACACTATCTGCCCCATGGGTATCTCGTATCCCGGCAATCTTTTGGGCGGTGAGATTGAGGGCTGTATCCCAATCTACCTGCACCCAATCCCAGGCTGAACGCAATACGCTGATCGGCTGCCGGCTTGGGATCACCATCCAGCAGGTAGCGCCGTACCCGTGGCCTGGTTAACCTTTCTGGATGGTGAATATAATCATATCCGTATCGTCCTTTAACACACAATGCCATCCCATTGACTGGTGCTGCTGGGTTCGAGGTAACCCCGATAACCCTTCCGTCCTTGATGTTCAGATCAAACTGGCAGCCCACCCCGCAGTACGAGCAGGTCGTGGTCACCTTTTGTACCTGGTGAGCGCGGCCCAGACCATAGGACATTTTGTCGCTCAATGCACCAGTTGGGCAGTAAGCTACGCACTGTCCACAGCTTTCGCAGCGGGCTTCGAGCATCGTGGTTCCAGCACCTGCAGCGATCACTTCATCAAACCCGCGGCCGGCAACCCCCCACACAAACCGTCCCTGTACTTCAGCACATGCCTGGACACAGCGCCGGCACAGGATGCACTTATTGAAATCTACCCGGATGAAAGGATTCGGGTCACTATCTACCGAAAATCGCCTGCCTTTTAACCCCAGTCAGGCACTTCAACCTGATACTCATAAGCCAGGTCTTGAAGCTCACACGAACCACTTGCATCACACACCAGGCAATCCTGAGGATGGTTAGCCAGCATCATCTCCAGCGTCAGCTTCCGGTCTCGCATCACCCGTGCGCTGTGGGTAGTTACGACCATGCCATCCCACACCGTGGTTGCGCAAGCTGCCTGCAAGAAACGTGCTCCCTGCACTTCTACCACACATATCCGGCAGTTGCCTGTCGGGGAAAGGTCCCGGTGGTAGCACAGCGTTGGGATGCGCACCCCGTTCTGCCGGGCTTCATCCAACAGCCTGGCGCCTTCTTTAGCTTCGATACTAACACCATCGATTGTAATCTTTACGCTCATTCTTCTCTCTCCCAATTAAACCTGGCGCTCAACAGCTGCGAAATCATCCATGAAATTATCCAGCGCGGATCGCATCGGGATCGGCACGGATTGTCCTAATCCACAGAACGAGGCATCAAACATTACCTCAGCCAGTCTGCGTAGTTCATCCACATCACCAGGATTTCCTTTATCTTGAACCATGTTTTCCAGGATCTCGTGCGCCCGGTAGGTGCCAACCCTGCAGGGGGTGCATTTACCGCACGATTTATGCATGAAGAAGTTCATAAGATTACTAAGGAACCTTACCGGGGATACTCGTTGGTCGCAGATCAGGAATGCGCCTGCCCCCAGGGATATTCCTTTGGCGCCTGAGGCGTAATCGATGGGGATATCCATGAATTTCTCCGAGACGATTGTCCCGGCTGCCCCTCCGGTCAGCGCAAAATGGAATTCCGAACCCGGTCGCATCCCGCCGCCAAACTCCTCAATGATCTGGCGCAGCGTCAAACCAAAGGGTGCTTCGAACAACCCCGGATTGCTAACATGTCCCAACAGCATATATAGCTTTGTCCCCGGAGTTGTTGCAGGACTGAGGGACCGGTACCAGGCTGCACCTTGCTGCACAATTGCTGGCACCGCTGCGTAGGATTTTACATTATTGACCAATGTTGGCAGGTCCTTATAGCCTGCCGTGGGCGGATAGGGAGGTCGGTTGCGCGGCTCGCCGCGTTTCCCTTCCAGGGATTCAATGAGTGCGGTTTCTTCTCCGCATATGTATGCTCCCGCTCCGCGGTGCACATGGATATGGAAATCGAATCCGCTTCCCTGAATATCATTTCCCAAATAACCCGCCTGTTCTGCCTGCGAAATCGCTTGTTCCAATCGGTCAGCCTGGGCAGCATATTCACCCCGGATATAGATATACCCTTCATTCGCTCCACAGGCATAGCCGGCAACCGCCATCCCTTCCAGGATTTGGTGAGGATTGGTGTCGATCAAAACCCGGTCTTTGAAGATCAATGGCTCTGACTTATCTGCATTACAGATGATATATTTCGGCATCCGGTTCGCCTGCGCGACAAAACGCCACTTCCGCCCCACTGGAAATCCAGCCCCGCCGCGCCCGGTCAGACCCGAATTCTCTACCTCGGTCACCACATCCATTGGTGAATGGCTCAACACTCCAAGCAGACCCAGGTAGGCTCCGTGCTCACGCGCCGAGGTGATCGAGTCGGGGTCGACAAGCCCAACTTTCGCCAACATCACTCGCAGTTCACCCAGCCTTGGAGACGAATAATCTCGTGGTTGACCGCGCCAGACTTTCTCCAGCTCACCAACCCGTTCAAAAGAAACCGGTCCAGCTAGCTGTTCATTCACCAGGGCTGCTGGAGCGCTGTCACACATCCCCAGGCAGCTGGTGCGTTCCACCTTCCAATCGGGATGCCCCTCAAACGTCTTATCCACCGCTTCCCGCACCGCACCCCCGCCGCACAACCAGCAGACTGGGCCATCGCAAACCCGGACAACATTTTTCGGCTCTGGCTGTGTAGATAGCAGCGAATAAAAGGTTGCCAGCCCATAAACTTTTTCTGCTGGGATGTGAAGTGTTCTCCCCACGTCTTCGATTTGCTGTTGATTGACCCATCCGTAGCGTTTCTGCAGCTCTAACAGCACCTCCAGTGCAGCCTCTGGCTGGGCCTCGTGACTTTCCGCCAGGGCAGTGACTTCTTGATCAACCGGTCGGTATACAATTTTCTTATTGGTCATGCGATTCCTCTCATTTTTCTACTGCTCAGGGCCAATAACGATCCGTTCTGGGTGGGTATAAATGGTGAAGGCATCTCTTCGGGCATACCCGATTAAGGTAATTCCCAATGTATTTGCCATTTCAATTGAACGCGAACTGGGAGAGGTCCGGGAGATCACAATAGGTGCCTTCAAGCGAGCAGCCTTTTGGAGCATCTCCGAGCTGATCCTCCCTGTAGTCAGCAAGATCCGGCGGGCTGGTGTGATTTGCTCCAACAGGCAGCGCCCAGCCAGTTTGTCCAGAGTATTGTGTCGTCCTATATCTTCGGCAACGATGATAATCTGCTGGCCATCACTTAAGGCTGATGTGTGGACACCTCCGGTATGGCGGTATAGTGTTTGTACCTGATAAAACTCATCCAACATATGGTTGATCTGCCCCGGTGTCAACATCCCCCCATTCGTGAACGACAATCGACCTTCTTTTTGTGATCCTACGCCTGTAACCCCGCCTGAGCAGCCCGAAGTCCGTGTCCAATGCTGTGGTTTTTCCACGGAGAATGTCAGCCAGATATCCACATTATCACCTTGTGGACATACTCGCACCGATGCCACCATTGACAGGTCAGCTATTATTCCCTCATTATAAAGAAAACCAATCCCCAACCCCTCCAGGTGTACCGGTGTACACAGTAAGGACAACCATACTTCGCCATTGACCGTCAAGGATACCGGAGTCTCGACAATAACATCACCTTGCGCATCATGAAAACTGCCCTGAGAGTACACAACCTGGGTGAATGTATTGCTGGCAGTGTTGGTTGGCGAGGCATCCAATTGGATTGGCGGTCTGTCTTTCATCTCCATCCTGCATTATCCTTTGATATCCTCACACCTATTATTCTAACCGATGTCCTCATTTTGCAGCTCGAAGATTGCGATCCCAAATGGCTCTATGCAAACTCGTTTTCCTGGCTTAATATCCCCGCTCATGGTATGAGAGCAGTACAGCAGATGAATATTGTTAGCCTCATCAGGTAGGACCAATCCAGCTGCCTCCGCAGAGAAGTTCAACGCCACTAAGCAGGTTTGTTCAGCCATCGCGCGGGTGAAAGCAAGTACCTTTCGATTTCGAGGGTGATAAGGCTGGTAGCTTCCACCGATCAAAGCAGGAGTATTTTTCCTTACTTTCAAGAGCTGGCGATAATAATTCAACAAGGATAACGGATCGTGCTCCTGATCCTGGACGTTAACCCCCCGTGCGTGATCAGGATTGACTGGTAGCCACGGAATAACCTCAGCGGGACAAAATCCCGCGTTTTCCTTGTTGGTCCACTGCATTGGTGTCCTGTTCTTGTCCCGTGTCAGCCTTACTGCCTTCTCCAGAGCGCCCCTGGGAGGCAATCCCATTTCCCTAACCTGTGCCCGGTAGTACCAAACACCTAGCATATCCCTGAACTGGTCTATATTAGTAAGATACAGGTCAGTCATTCCAATCTCTTCACCATTATACAGAAACGGTGTGCCGCGCAAGGTGAGCATTAAAGCCAGGGCAAGGCGCGCTTGCTCAGCATTATGAGTTCCATCACCATACCGCGACCACACGCGTGAGCTATCATGATTGCCAAGCGTATTGCAAGGCCAGGCATCCGGTGATATCTTCCCTAACTCCCTTAATCGCTGGGATTGATTCCTGCGGATCCAGGCTGGTATCAGGCGCTCAGTTTTCATCAGTGGGAAGTTGAAAACCATATGCAGCTCGTTTTCCCCATCCCCAAGATATATCAGTTTTTCATCCTCACCGATCAACATCCGCTCCTCATATTCATCGATCACCCCCCTCAATTCCTGCATCAGCTCGTGCATTCCTGGTCGTTCGACTTGATATTGCTCCATAGCCTCCCACAGGCGCATTAATTCATTTCTGCGTTCCTTGTTAATCTCCTTGTCTAGCTCACACCGCAGCTCTACTCCGGTTATCACTACCGGGTGATCCGGCAGATCCGGATCTTCATAGATCGTCCCAACTGCGTCAAGCCGGTACCCGTCTACCCCCCGGTCCAACCAAAACCGGACCGCCTCGAACATAGCCGCTTTTACCTCGGGATTACGCCAATTTAGATCAGGTTGCTCCTTGAAGAAAAAGTGATAATAATACTGCCCGGATGCTTCATCCCACTCCCAGGCTGACCCGCCAAATGGGGAATTCCAATTATTCGGTGGCCCTCCTTTACGTCCATTACTCCAGATATACCAATCCCGCTTTGGGCTATCCCGACTGGAGCGAGATTCCTTAAACCATGCATGCTGGTCAGACGTGTGGTTTAGCACCATATCCAGGATCACGCGCATCCCTCTCTTGTGCGCCCCATCCAGAAATTCCTGGAAGTCTTCAAGTGTCCCATACTCCGTCGCCACATCCGTATAATCAGAGATATCATAGCCGCAGTCGAAATTGGGAGAAGGATAATGAGGTGAGAGCCAGATTGCATCGATCCCCAGCTCTTTAAGATAATCCAGGCGCGCGAGCATGCCGCAAAAATCACCAATCCCATCACCATTCCCATCGGCAAAGCTGCGCGGATATATTTGATAAAAAACCGTCTTTTGCCACCATTTCAGCGTTTGCAAAGACTCCATCCAAACCTCCAGTTCCAATTTCTACAGGTGAAAAAATTTCCCCTCAGGGCAGTTCTTTCTCCATCCGCCAGGCTGGCTCATGCACCTCATGCCGTTTTCCATATTGGTCCAAGTAAGACCAGAGACCCGGCTCATTGCCCACAATCGAATAACCTATGCGCTCATAAAATCGGCGGGCATCATAATTGGTTTGCGCCACATTTAAAGTTACGATTCGGAACCCATTCTTCCACAGATCATCTTCGACTGTATGCATCATCAGTCCTCCAATACCCTGGTTGCGAAACGCCGGCTGCACCCGAAATCCAAATACATAAGCTCGGATAATCCCATCTGCCAGCTCTGGTCGATTTCCTTTAAGTGAAACCATTAACTGGCTAATGAGATCGTTCCCCATGAACTCCGCGATCCAAATCTTGGCTAATCCGAGAACAGACTGCCGGTAAGTATCCGCAAATAAGCGCCGGAAATGTGCGTATTCCCCGTTCCACTCTAAAGCGATTAGATCAGCTTCTCCTGCGCATCGAATGCACAATTGAGCAAGCAAGGCATCAGTAGGCGATTGTTGCATGGCTGTTTTGTAAATAATCCCTTGTATTCGCAGGTTTTATCCGCTAATCCGCTACCCTTCCGTTTAACTATCCATTCCATCTGTGCTTCTATTTTCAATAAATATCGTTACTCAATCACTTCTCTCGACCATCGTGTCCTTCAATAATCTCTCAAACAATTCCATCTCTTCCTCAATGTTACTCACCTTTTCATCCAGCCAGGCGTCTTTGAGGGTTCCTATGATCCTCTTATACGCTGGTCCAGGAGGCAATCCGCGTTTCTGTAAATCGTGACCGCTTATTGTCGGATTGACATTCTTCCACCGCGTCAGGTATGTTAATAGTGTCGTACACACCCTACCATCATTCGATACCAGGCAGTTCGCATAAATTGACAGCATTGGTACGTCTTCCAGCCTGTGCACAACTTTGCTTGGAGGTACATCGCTCAATCCGGGTAAGTCCTCCCAAAGCTTACATGCCGCTTCGATCTCCTCAGCCTGTGCTTTAGGATACTTGAGCTTGCTTAGCAAATCCTTCAATTGCTTATCAGGCAGACCAATCATCCATAGCATGTAGGCTAACTTGCGCTTTGAAAGTTCTTTCCCTGATTCCACTGGCAGACTCTCAAAATAAGGCGGTGGTGTTTTCTCCAAAGCCAGGAACCTGTGCTCGATATCTTTATCCCAGCGCAGCGCTGGATGGATTTCCACCAACAACCCAAGACTGTGAAGCCGCTCCAACATTGCCATCCGCTCATCTTCATCGAGCATATGATCCAATTCATGCCGGATTCGATCGCCAGAAATTTTTCCGACCAGCGATAGACGCTTGTGTAAGCAATTCTTCTGTCCGCGTCTCGATTGTAAATTTGAAGCGTTGCTCAAAACGTACCGCGCGCAGCATTCGTGTGGGATCATCTACAAATGAAAGCGAATGGAGCACCCGCACTCGTTTTTCCCGCAGATCGTTGAGTCCGCCCCAATAGTCATATAGCTTGCCGTAGTGATTGCCATCCAGGCGCAAGGCAAGGGTGTTGATCGTGAAATCCCGGCGGTGTAAATCTAGCTTAATGCTGCCTTGTTCCACGGTGGGTAAAGCAGTTGGGTGGGTATAAAATTCCGTTCGTGCCGTGATCAGATCCAGGAATTCTGGCAGCTCCGCACCGGCATCGACAAAACCCAGCCGCTCTCCTATACCTTTCCGGGTATCTCCGATCAGCCATTTTGCCGTACCGAACCGGCTGTGAGTGGTCACCCTGCCGCCAAATTTCCGGCATAATTCCTCAGCCAGTGCGATAGCATCCCCTTCAACCACCAGGTCAAAATCCAGGCTGTGTCGCTCAAGGTAGAGGTCACGCACGAAGCCTCCCACAATATACAATGCTGCTCTCTGATTGGTGGCAATATCAGCAACCGCTTTTAGTAGCGCCAGGCGGATTGGTGGTAATACCTGCTCCAACCGGCCCGATAGGTTTTGTGATCCCGGCCTGCTCATTTGCGAGGTCAGTATTTTCAACAGATCTGTTCGGGTGACAATCCCAATGATCCTCCCGCTTCCTGGATCGATTACCGGCACCTGACCCCATCCACTATCCGTCATCAATCGTTGTAAATGCTCAACAGAGTCATTTGGCTGGGCTGTGACCTCCCCTGCATTCATCAGGCTTGAAGCTGGCAGGTTTAATTTATGGGAAATCGCCCGGTCCACCGCCCGGCGGGTCAATAATCCAATCACCTTTCCATCCCGCACGATTGGATAGCCCTCGTACCCATAACGCTGCATCCGTTCTGCTGCATCCTGTGCCATCACCTCCGGTCCCAATACCTGTGGTCCACGCGACATGATTTCTGCGACTGTGATCGCTGGTCGGATATGATCGGGAAGTAGATTTACCAATTCCTGACACACTTCTTCAACCTCGCGCCCTTTGATCAAGCTGGCTGCAGCCCGGGAATGACCTCCACCGCCAAAAAGGCTGGTGATCTCAGCCACATCGATCGCGTCGCTGGTGGAGCGTCCAATCATCTGCACACCGCTGCGTGTTCGCACCAGTAGAAACAGCGCTTCTGGATCCATCAGATCGCGCAGTTTATGCGCTACTGTCGATAATTCCTCCTCCAACTCCTGCGCATCTCCACAGGCGATCATGACAATATGACCATGAACCGGATAGCTTTTCATCTGGCTGCGCAGTTCATCATAGATTAACTGCTGTTCTTGTGATAATGGGTGATTGATGAAATCTGCTGCCAGGGATAAGCTGGCTCCTTGCTCCAGTAAATATGAAGCCGCCTGTAGATCCCGCGGCGTAGTGCGCGAATATGTCAGTGAGCCTGTATCCTCATAGATACCTAGCAGCAGCAATGTTGCGTGCATAATTGAAAGCCCACCATCCTGTCCCTGCACCTGCTCCACGAAAAGCGTTGTCGTCGCCCCAACTTCCTCGGTTACTACCGTCCATCCAGGCAAATTATCCGCTCGTAAGGCGTGGTGATCCACCACATGCACCTTCGTATCCGCTCCAACTCCCCGAATGGTTGCCATCGTTTGTGTATCCACCAGGCAAACCGCTTCTACAGGTCGATTGGGTAGATCCCGAGCTTCCACAAAAGGCAGCTCCGCCCCATAAAGCGTAACGAACGCGCGTACATTGCGGTTCATTCGCCTGGGTAGCACTGGCAGCGATGTGTTATCCACCAGGTATGCCCCCAACAGGGATGCCAGTGCATCAAAATCCGCTTGTTCGTGGGTTAATATGATCCGCATTTTTTCACCATGCTGAGCTAATTGTAATCCACAATCTCACCCAGATATGCGTTAAAATAATACCATCCTGATTTCTGAACTATGAGCTAGAACGATGCATTATTCGAATGATTACCTGGAAATGATCTGGGACGGCTTACTTTCCCATGATCCAGCAGCGATAAAAAGGATCTACAACGCCCTTGATGAAGACAGTCAAAGGAGTATTTTGATTCACCTCCAGCGCATGGTAAACGAGCCAGGTTGGTTGCCTGTTCAGCAGCAATCGGCTCAAATCGCTTTAAATGTGCTTCAACCATTGATAATAGATAATCCTCCTTTGCAGGAATAAAATGGATATCAAAGAGTTGACCCGTGAAATGCACAGCTTCGTTCGTTCAATGGGGTGGTACGAGGCAAACAGCCAGCGTCCGCAAACCTTACGCAACCTGGCAGTCTCACTAAACTTGGAAGCTGCTGAGGTGTTGGAACATTTTCAGTGGAAGGATGCCCCAGTAGACCAGGATGCCCTCGCCAGTGAGCTCGCTGATGTTGCCTTATACTTGCTGCAACTCGCCAGCCTTTCCGGAATAGATCTGGAACAAGCCATCCTGGCTAAATTGAAAGTAAACTACCAACGCACCTGGGACACTCCTGCCCAACCCATTGCGGATGGGACCGGCGTCTCTATTCCTGAAGATAATTCCCCCCTCTCTCCAGTTCCATAAAGGTGCCCATGACCATCCGCATCACTGTATTTGGCGGGTCACAGCCCAAACCCGGCGATCCCGTATACCAACAAGCCCTGCATCTCGGAGAATTGATCGCTAGCTCAGGGTATATCGTACTGACCGGAGGTTATATCGGCACCATGGAAGCTGTCTCGCGCGGGGCAGCCGAAGCTGGTGGACATGTCATCGGCGTCACTTGCGATGAAATTGAAGCCTGGCGTCCTGTTAGACCAAATCCTTGGCTGACCGAGGAAATGCGTTTTCCAACCCTACGCCAGCGTCTGTTCGCGCTGGTGGATAACTGCGATGGGGCACTTGCCTTGCCGGGAGGTGTTGGCACCCTGGCAGAAATTTCCCTGATGTGGAATCAACTGTCTGACTGCAATCATTCCACCCCGTCCCTTGATAACCATCGGTACCGGTTGGCAGGCTGTTTTTGACCAGCTTTATTCTTCCAATGGCTGCTTTATCCCCCAGGTTCAGCGTCAATGGCTTCGCCATGCACCGGATGTAGACACAGCTTTTCCCCAATTGCAAGAAATGCTAAGCAGTGGTAAAGTATAAGACTTGAATTCGACTATTAGATCGAGGAAATCGCTGTCATGAGTGAAGATAAACTCCCTTCCCGCAAAGATAATTTCGCCGAATGGTATAACCAGTTGGTGCTGAAAGCTGAATTGGCTGATTACGCCCCCGTGCGTGGTTGTATGGTTGTTAGACCATACGGATGGGCATTGTGGGAAAATATCCAACACGGGTTGGACCGGCGGTTTAAAAACACCGGGCATGTGAACGCCGCTTTCCCCTTATTGATTCCCAAGTCCTTTTTAGAGAAAGAAAAGGAGCACGTTGAAGGTTTTTCACCCGAATTAGCTGTAGTTACCATAGGTGGAGGTGAAGTACTCGAAGAGCCATTGATCGTCCGGCCTACCTCTGAAACCATCATTGGATATATGTACTCTAAGTGGATCAAATCATACCGCGACCTTCCAGTGCTGATCAACCAGTGGGGGAATGTGGTGCGCTGGGAAATGCGCACCAAGCTATTTCTTCGCACCCTTGAATTTTATTGGCAAGAAGGACACACCGCCCATGCCACAGCCGAAGAATGCGAAGAAGAGACCCAACGTATGCTCAATGTGTATGCCGATTTTGCCGTTAACGATGCTTCCGTACCCGTTTTAATGGGACGTAAAAGCAATTCCGAGAAATTTGCCGGTGCAGTACGATCTTACTCCATTGAAGCCATGATGGGAGACACCCGCGCCCTTCAGGCAGGAACCTCCCATAATTTGGGTCAAAACTTCGCCCGGGCCTTCGATATCCAATACCTCGACTGGAACAATGAGCTGCAATATGCCTGGACAACCTCATGGGGACTCTCTACCCGCTTCATCGGAGCCATCATTATGACCCATGGAGATGATCGGGGGCTGGTACTGCCACCAAAGCTCGCCCCTACTCAGGTTGTCATCGTACCAATTTATAAGAACGATGAGGAAAAAGCCCGCGTGATGCCTGTGGTCGCCCAGGTCGAACGCGAACTTCAAGTATTCCGGGTCAAAGTTGATGCCCGCGAAGAATATACCCCCGGCTATAAGTTCAATCATTGGGAGCTGCGCGGCATCCCCCTGCGAATTGAGGTTGGCCCCAAAGATGTTGAGAACAACACGGTTGCATTTGCCAGGCGGGATATCCCTGGGCGAGAAGGTAAATCATTTGTTCCCCACTCGCAATTGGACGGGCAGGTTGCTGAAATTCTGCAAACCATCCAGGCCTCCATGCATGATCGCGCTTTGAATTTCCGCCTCTCGAATACATCAGATCCTCAATCCCTTTCAGAGTTGTACGATGTCGTCCAAAAGGGATGGGCATTTTCCTGGTGGTGTGGAAGCCCTGATTGCGAGTCCAAAGTCAAAGAAAACACCAAGGCCACCACCCGCTGTATTCCCTTTGACCAGCCCAGCGATGAAGGCAGCTGTATCGTCTGCGGATCCCCAGCCAAAGAGAAAGTTATCTTCGGGCGAGCTTATTGATCTACCTTCGCATGTTCATATATCAGCTGCCCGCATCATCTCTTCGGCTTCTTACCTCCATCTGGTAGCATGCCCGCCATACAGCCTGTTCGGTTGAGAACCCAGGCAGCCCGGTTAGCAGCGCAATTTGCTGAGCCCCGGGCTTTTACGCATGCGTTGAGCTTGCTGCTGGAAGAATACGCAGACCATACCCATCGCCCTGGTCAGGCTGGAGAGCCGTCGCCATTGCTGCCATCGTACAATACACCAACCCCAGTTCTCCGCCAGGTATGGTTGGTTATCTTGCCCTTGATCTTGTCGAAACCAAACGCAGCCCTGGAACTGAGTGACAGCTTATGGGTCCAACCTTCTCTGGAACATCGCATCCTGGCTTCTGATATTCTGGGCGAGCTTCCTGTTGAGCATCAGACTGAGGTGATCAATCGAGTGCAGTTGTGGACCAAAGCAGGCATAGGAGACCGGCTGGTAGATGCACTGCTTGATCGGGGCCTCACTTGCCTGCGATCCCAATCTCCCTGCGCCGTTTCTGATTTGGCGGAGTTTTGGCTCTCTGAGATAGATTTACAGCATAAGCAGTTCGGGCTGCGTCTGCTAAACTTCATGGCTGCAGATGCATCATTTGCTGATCTTCCCGCTATCTTTCGCTTGCTCACACCATTTCTGAGGATCGCCCCCCCATTACTGCGACCTGACATAATTTCCCTTCT
>CAWKGZ010000002.1:0-36823 GCA_963849335.1 uncultured Chloroflexia bacterium | reverse complement strand
GCCTGGGATCAGTTTGACAGCTTTGCGGATTATGACGAGTTCAGCCGGGCCTGGTTGAGTGCGTGCAGGAGGGTGCTGAAGGATACCGGCACCTTGTGGGTGATTGGCACTTACCACAATATTTTTCGGGTGGGAGCTATTTTACAGGACCTGGAGTATTGGATCTTGAATGATATTGCCTGGATTAAGTCCAACCCGATGCCTAATTTCCACGGCGTACGCTTTACCAATGCCCATGAGACTTTGATCTGGGCGCAGAAGGTAAGGGGGGCACCCTATACTTTCAATTATGCTGCAATGAAAGCATTGAACGATGATCTGCAAATGCGCAGTGACTGGTATTTACCGTTATGTACGGGCAAAGAGCGATTGCGGATCAATGGGGAGAAGGCGCATGCTACCCAGAAGCCAGAGGCATTGCTGTACCGGGTAATCCTGGCAAGCTCGAATCCCGGTGACGTGGTGCTGGATCCCTTCATGGGGTCAGGGACGACGGGGGCAGTAGCCAAACGGCTGCAGCGGCATTGGATCGGGATCGAACGTCATAGCGGATACGTTGAGATTGCCCGGCAGCGCATCCAGGCGGTGGAACAGACGGGGGTATCGTACGATGTATATACCCTCGAATGCCGGCGGGGCCAGCCGCGCATCCCGTTTGGTGCATTGGTAGAACGGGGATTGCTGCATCCTGGGCAGAGCCTGTTCTTGGGCAGAAAGAAACGCATACCGCCCAGGTACTGACGGATGGGCGGATCAAGGTTGGTGAGATCAGTGGATCGATCCATAAAATCGCCCGGATGATCCTGCAGGCACCCGTCAATGGCTGGACTTAATGGTTCTATGTCGATGCTGCTACGGGCCAACGCAAGCCAGTGGATACCCTGCGGGAACAGGTGCGATTAACATTAATGGAGAATCAACGATGAAGCGAAGCTGGAAATGGATACTGGGGATCGTGGTTGTCTGCTGGCGGCAGTCGGCGCAGTACCTGATGGCGATGGGGATGATGGCTTCGATCTATGCATACCGCTCTCCACTGCATGACAATCCACCCCAACCTGGTGAGGTTGTGGGTGAGCCACTGAGCGAGCGGATGGTGTTTGTGTTGATCGATGCCCTGCGTCTGAATACCTGCCTACCGATGCGCAGATCATGCCGTATTTGAATGAATTACGCCAGCAGGGAGCCTGGGCGGAGATGCACGGCCGCGAACCATCCTATTCTGCGACGGGGTATTCGGTCATTTTTACCGGAGCCTGGCCCGAGCTGAGCGACGGGCCGGTATTCAACCTGGAGACACCGGATATCCCGGTCTGGACGCAAGATAACCTGTTCTCGGCTGCCCAGCGACAGGGCCTGCGCACTGCGGTTTCGGGATATGAGTGGTTTGAGAAGCTGATCCCTCCTGACGCAGTTACAACCGGGTTTTACACAGCCGGAGAAGATAGGGTTGCCGACCGGGATGTGGTCGACGCGGCGTTGCCCTGGCTGGCAGGTGGAGAGTACGAGCTGATTTTGATCCACCTGGATCAGGTCGATTACGCCGGGCATCATGAGGGCGGCGTGGTGGATCCCAACTGGGATGCGGCAGCGCAGCGTTCGGATGACTTGCTGCGCGAAATCACCGCGCAATTTGATTAAGCCGCGACACATTATTCATCTGCAGTGACCATGGGCAGGTGGATGCCGGAGGGCATGGCGGGGGTGAACAGGTGGTGCTAACAGAACCATTTGTGCTGGTGGGGGCAGGTATCCGACCGGGCGAGTACGGTACGGTGCAGATGGTGGATATTGCACCGACATTGGCGGCGATCTTAGGCTTGAGTTTGCCCGCCTCAACCCAGGGACAGGTGCGGACTGAAATGCTGGAACTGACGCCACAAAGCCTGGAGGCGATCGAAACCGCCCAGGTACAACAACAGGCTGAGCTGGCTGTTGCCTATGTAGTAGCAATTGGCTCCGGCTTGCCGGTTGTGGACGAAGGTAATATTGTATTTGAGCCGCAACAAAAAATGGAGGATGCCCGCCAGGAGCAGGTAAATGCCCAACGGCTGCCGCGCTTATTGTTTGCCGGGGTGCTGGCGTTGATCCCGGTGGCGTGGCTGGGATGGAGATGGAAAAAGGGCAATGGCTGGCTGCTGATTGGGGCAGGGGTATACCACCTGGTTTTTAATCTGTGGTATGCCGTGGTGAACGGTAAAGGGTATACCTTCAGTTATGTCATCGGGCCGATGGAACTGGTTATGGATGGGCTGCTGATCGCACTGCTGGCATTTGGGATTGGCTGGCTGGCTGCTACGCTGGGAGCGCGCATCTTCCAGCTGGGCAGGCGCAAGGCGGCGGAGTTCAGCTTCGCCCTGGCATTGGTGGTGCTGTATACGCTGGCGCTGCCGATTTTATTGAGCTATGCCTGGGATGGCTTGTATGTGGGCCGCTTCTTGCCTGGTTTCACCCGCAGCTTTGTGGCGCTGCTGTCAATGGTGCAGGGGCTGGCTGTAGGCGTGTGGGCACTGTTATTTGCCGGCGCGGCGGCAGGCATTGCGGCGCTCAGAGGAAGAAAACGATGAAAATAAACTTACGGGTCAATCAGAAGGAGCATGTGCTGGATATCCAGCCGGGAGAAACGCTGCTCAATGTGCTCCGCGGGCTGGGCTATTATGGGGTCAAGCACGGGTGCGAGAGCGGCGAATGCGGCGCCTGTGCCGTGCTGCTGGACGGACGCGTGGTCAATTCCTGTTTGCTGCTGGCGGCACAGGCGGAAGGGCATGTGCTTGAAACGGTGGAAAACCTGGGCCAGCATCCGCAGCAGGGCTGGAAGACCACTGAAGGACTGCACCCGTTGCAGACGGCTTTTGTCGAGAACGGGGCAATCCAGTGCGGTTACTGCACGCCGGCGCAAATCCTGGCGGCAAAGCAGCTGTTAGCTGCCAACCCGAATCCGACCGAGGCGGAAGTGAGGGAAGCGCTGGCAGGGGTGCTGTGTCGCTGCACCGGGTATGTCAAGCCGGTGCAGGCAGTATTGAAAGCCGCCGCTGTGTTGCGCGGTGAGCCGGTGGAGGCTGGCGGACCGGTAAGCTGGCTGATGGGCGAAAAGCCGGAAGGACCAGCGCTGCCATTGGGTGAGGGGCGCGCCGGATTTGTTCAGCGTTCAGCCTGGGGGAGGATTCCCGGTTCCTGGAGCCCCGGAAACAACCGTGCAAGTGCTGCCAAAAATCGTCCCTACGGTGCAGGTGAAACCTTTCCAGGTGGTGGGAAAAGGGGAGATCAAGGTGGATGCGGTAAAACTGGTGCAGGGAAAACCTGCCTTCACCGCGGATATGAACATGCCGGGGATGCTGGTGGCGAAGGTGCTGCACAGCCTACACGCCCATGCCCGCATCCGGCAGATCGATGCCAGCCAGGCGCGGGCATTGCCCGGTGTGGCTGCGGTGCTGACCTGGCAGGACCTGCCGCGGGTGGTGTATTCGACTGCCGGGCAGTCTGATCCCATTCCGGGGCCGCTGGACGCCTTTTCATTGGATCATAAAGTACGTTTTGTGGGTGACCGTGTGGCATTTGTGGCCGCGGAGACGGCTGAAATCGCCGAGCAGGCGCTGCAGTTGATCAAAGTCGATTATGAATTGCTACCCGCGGTCATCGACCCTGCCCAGGCGATGGCACCCGGGGCGCCGGTGCTGCATGACGAGGCGGAATATGTCAATTTTGCTGATTCGGATCCAGCGATCAACCGGGCCGCGGAGATCAGGATCGATATTGGCGATGTAGAAAAAGGCTTTGCTGAGGCGGAGCGCATCTTTGAGGCGGATTACCGGGTGCCCAAGGTGCAGCAGGCGCATATCGAGCCGCATGTCACGGTGACCTACTGGGATGAAGATGACCGCCTGGTCATCCGCACCAGCACCCAGGTGCCTTTTCATATCCGGCGCATGCTGGCGCCGGTGCTGGGGCTTCCGGTCAAGCGCATCCGGGTGATCAAGCCGCGCATTGGGGGCGGCTTTGGCGGCAAGCAGGAGGTTTTGATCGAGGATGTAGCGGCGCATTTGACCATCGCTACCAGGCGCCCGGTGATTTATGAGTACACGCGCGAAGAGGAGTTCATTGCCTCACGGTCTCGACACCCGATGCGGCTGCATCTGAAGACGGGCGTCAAAAATGATGGCACCATCACTGCCAATGCCTTGTATGCCTTGAGTGATACCGGGGCGTACGGCTGCCACGCGCTGACCGTTACCGGGAACACGGGGCATAAGGCGATGGCGCTGTATGTTGGGGATGGGATTTACCGGCAATCGCCCAATATCCGCTTTTATGCGGATGTGGTCTATACCAACACGCCGCCAGCCGGCGCCTATCGCGGCTATGGCGTGCCGCAGGGCTACTGGCCGCTCGAGCGGCATATGGAGAAGATCGCCCGGGCGTTAGGCATTGGACCCGCTGGAGTTTCGCTTGAAGAATGCGCTGCGGGCGGGCGAGCTGCACCCATTCAGCACTGCCTGGAGCGAGGGGCGCGAGCCGCGCCCGGAGACCATTCAGACCTGCGGATTAGAGCAGTGCGTTGTCCAGGGGAGAACGGCGATCGGTTGGGATCAGAAATATGGCAATCCGGCATGGCATCTATCCACAGGCGGACCTCACCTGCGCAAAGGGATCGGTGTGGCGCTGGTGATGCAGGGAACCGCCATTCCGTATCTGGATATGGGCGGCGCCAGCATCAAGATGAACGACGATGGCTCATTCAATTTGCTGATCGGAGCGACCGACCTGGGCACCGGCTCGGATACGGTGTTGGGCCAGATGGCGGCTGAGGTGCTGGGTGTGCCGCTGGAAGATGTGATCGTATACAGCTCAGATACGGATTTCACTCCATTTGACAAGGGCGCGTACGCCTCCAGCACCACGTATATCTCAGGCGGGGCGGTGGTGCGGGCCGCGGAGCAGGTGGCTGAGCGCATCCGCTGGCGGGCGGCACGTATGTTGGAATCGCAACCGGGCAGTAAACCGGTGGACCCAGCGAGCATCGAGTTGTCTGGGCGCTGTGCCATTGCGCCGCATGGGCAGTCGGTGAGCCTGAGGGATGTTGCGCTTAATGCACTGCACCACACCGACCAGGAGCAGATCATGGCGGTAGCTTCTTTCATGTCACCGGTTTCACCCCCTCCCTTTGCCGCCCAGTTTGCTGAGATCACCCTGGACATTGAAACGGGAATGGTACAGGTGGATAAACTGGTGATGGCGGTCGACTCGGGCGTGATCGTCAATCCGCTGACCGCCTCGGGGCAGATCGAAGGGGGAATGACCCAGGCCTTGGGCTATGCAGTTTGTGAAGAAATGGTGTATGATGATAAGGGAAGGCCGCGCGAGCGGGATTTCCGCGATTACCATATCTTCCAGGCAGATGAAATGCCTGAGTTGGAAACGATTTTTGTCGAGACTTACGAACCAACCCATCCCTTTGGGGTGAAGGCAGTGGCTGAGATTCCCGATGGATGGGGTGGCACCGGCGGTTGGTAATGCGATCCTGGACGCCAGCCTGGCTGGAGACGGGATCGAAGTGCAGATTGACGACAATCCGGCTACGCCAGAGAAGATCTGGTCTGAGATGCAGATGAGGAAATAACAAGGTATGGCTGAGCGAACCTATGTGGTGGGTCATGTCAATCCAGATACCGATTCGATCGCTTCGGCGATGGGATATGCCTGGCTGCTGCAGGAAAGAGACGGTATAGAGGCAATTGCGTCTCGTGCTGGAGCGACAAACCCGCAGACCACCTGGATTCTGAAGAAGCTTGGCCTGGATGCCCCGTATTTGCTGACCGATGCCAGCCCTAGGTTTGAGGCAGTCACCAGGAGATTGGATACCACCACACCGGACAGTCCGCTGCGGGATGCCTGGGCAATTGCCAGCCGCACCGGCGGGGTAGCCCCAGTGGTTAATGAGGATGGGACACCATATGGATTGATCACCGGATTCAGCCTGTTCGAGTACCTGGGTAAAATGGTGGGTACACATAAACAGCGCCAGGAAATGCGCATCTCTGAAATCCTAAACCTGAATGTCCGGGAAGCCTGCGATACGGATGTTCCTCAGTTCCAAGCGAGCATGCGCATCCGCGACATGGTGAACCGCATCCTGCGCGAAGAGCACAATGATTTTTTGGTGGTGGATGAGAAAGGGTTGTATGTGGGGGTGACGCGCCAACGAGATGTGCTCAATCCGCCCCGCTTGCGGGTGATCCTGGTGGATCACAACGAGCCGGGCCAGGCATTGGGAGCGGTAGACGAAGCCGAGCTGGTCGAGATCCTGGACCATCATCGCCTGGGCAATCGCTCCACCCACGTACCGATCCGTTTCACGGTAGATATTGTCGGCAGCACCAGCACCCTGGTTTCGGAGAGGATCGAGGATGCTGGTTTGAGCGCACCGCCTGCCCTGGCAGGTATGCTGCTGGCTGGTTTGCTCTCTGATACGTTGATCTTGACCTCCCCAACCACCACCCAGCGCGACCAGCGGGCAGCCGAACGCCTGGGTCGCTGGGCATTTGTACTTAATGGGCCGCTGAAGGGTGAGACCGTCCAATCCTACGGGAAGCAGGTGATCCAGGCGGGGGCGGGATTGTCGACGCGCGATCCACAGGATATTGTCAGCACCGATATCAAGATCTACACTGCCGGTGGAATGCAGTTTGTCATCGCCCAGGCTGAGGTGACCGACCTGATGCAGCTGGACGAACACCGCGAGAAGCTGCATGACGCCTTGAATGAGCTGCGCGAACGGCGGGGTCTGGATTTTGCCATGCTGATGATCACGGATGTGGTGGATAATACCAGCCGCTTGATCCTGGCCAATGCACCACCGATCCTGGCTGATCTGCCCTATCCCAAACTGCCAGATGGAACATTGAGCGCAGATGGGGTTGTCTCACGTAAAAAGCAGCTCTTACCTGTTGTCCTGGGCCTGTTGGAAGCTTAGAAGTGTCCATTTACCAGGCGGTAGCTGAGTTGGAGGCCCGGAATGGAGGCGGTGTGCTGTGCACGATCGTACGCAGCCAGGGCTCCACACCCCGGCATGCCGCCAGCAAGATGTTGGTTTACCCGGATGGCCGCATCGTGGGCTCGGTGGGAGGCGGCGAGCTGGAGAACCGGGTGATCGCGGAGGCGCAGCGTGCGCTAGAGGATGGAAAGGCACGCATCTTGCAATATGCTATGACAGACCCGGAGCGCGGCGACCCGGGGATATGTGGTGGGCAGGTGGAGGTGTATGTGGAGCCTATTCTGCCAAAACCGACCCTGGTAGTGGTCGGGGTGGGTCATGTTGGAAAAGCAGTAGCACACCTGGCGCACTGGCTGGGATTCTACGTGATCGTATCCGATGACCGCGCCGACCTGTGCACCCCTGAGAATGTGCCCGAGGCAGATGCCTTTTACCCACTGCCGATGGCAGATCTGCCATCCCAGGTGGAAATCGACCTCTGGACAGCCATTGTTCTGACCACGCGCGGTTCGGATGTGGATGTGGCTGGACTGCCGGCCTTATTGAAGACACCCGCACGATATATTGGCGTCATTGGCTCAAGGCGGCGCTGGGAAATTGCCCGTAGGCAGCTCAGCGAGCAGGGTGTGGATGCTGCGCAGCTGGCGCGGGTACGCTCACCGGTTGGATTGGAGCTGAACGCCGAGACCCCGGAAGAGATTGCAGTGAGCATCCTGGGGGAGGTGCTCATGCTGCGGCTGGGCGGTCATGGACAGGCAATGTCCAGGACCGAACCGGAAGATAAAACACCTGCTGCAGGATGATGAGACTGATTTGGAGAGCATATGTGGAATGAAACAGTAACGGTCAATTCGCTTGATGAGGCAGTGAGAAATCCTTACCCAGCGAGGAGACGCGGCGCGCATTGTCGCTGGGGGGACCGACTTGATCCTGGAAATCGAGCGCGGGGTGCGAAAGGGGGTTGATACCCTGATCGATATCTCCCGGGTACAGGGTCTGGATAAGATCGCCCTGGATGAGGATGGGGTGATCCATCTTGGACCGATGGTAACCCACGGACAGTGCGCCGCCTCGAAGCTGATCATCGAACAGGCTTTTCCACTGGCACGCGCAGCCTGGGAAGTGGGGGCGCCGCAGATCCGCAACCGCGGCACGGTGGCAGGCAACCTGATCACCGCCTCACCGGCAAACGATACCATCACCCCGCTGATGGCAATGGGCGCCCAGGTGCTACTGCGTTCTGTGCAGGGTGAGCGTACCGTACCGCTGGAGCAGTTTTATAGCGGTGTGCGCCGAACCGTCATGAACCCCGACGAGGTGCTGGTGGATATCGCTGTACCCGCGCTTACGGGGATGCAAATAGGTACCTTCATTAAGCTTGGGTTGCGGCGAGCCCAGGCTATCTCGGTGGTGAATGCGGCGGTGCTGGTCACCATGGATGGTTCAAGGGTAGCCAGCGCGGTGATCACGCTGGGATCCGTGGCACCCACCATCATCCATGCGCAGGCAGCCGAAACATACCTGGTAGGGAAAACACTGAATGCCGTAACGATCGAAGTAGCAGCCCGGTTGGCGCATGAGGCCAGCCGGCCGATCGATGATATCCGCGGCGGCAAAGATTACCGCCAGGAGATGGTGCGGGTATGCGTGCTGCGTGCGCTTCGAGCGCTGGCACAGGGCGAAGAGCGCCAGGGGTACCCCAATCGGCCGGTAACTTTGCGAACCAGGGCTTATGGCTCCTACACCCGACCGGTGGAGCCAATCACGCATCAACGCGGGCAGGCAGCGCCCGCCATTGTTACCCAAATCAACGGAAAGGAATACCGTTTCAACGATGCCAGCCACAAGACTCTGCTGCGCCTGCTGCGGGAGGATGCCGGATTGACCGGCACCAAAGAAGGCTGTGCAGAAGGAGAGTGCGGGGCGTGTACCGTCTGGTTGGACGGGATGGCGGTGATGAGCTGCCTGGTGCCTGCCGCCCGGGCGCACAATGCGCGCATCACCACGATCGAGGGATTAGGTCAGGATGGTCAATTGGACCCGGTTCAGCAGGCATTCATTGAACAGGGCGCGGTGCAATGTGGGTACTGCACACCTGGCTTCATCATGTCTGCTGCGATGCTGTTGAAGGAGATGGCAGACCCAACGGAAAATGAGATTAAGCAAGCGATCAGCGGCAACCTGTGTCGCTGTACCGGGTATTATTCGATTGTTGCCGCAATCGAGCAGGCTGCCAGATTCCGGCAAACAATGCCATAGGATAGCAACGAGGAGGCACATCATGGGATATGGAATAAGAAAATTCGAGAAGAAGCGAGATGAGCGGCCGTGGAAGGTGCATCCGGCATGGCGCGGGATTGGCTGCTTTATGGCAATCTTGCTGCCGATCATGGCCTGGGCGGGAGCGAAGCTTATAATGGGGAGTAATTTTTTACGCACGCTCCCGGATAGTTTTACCCAGCCAGTAATCTTTAAGCTGAGCGAATATGAGTGGCTAAACCAGGTGGTCGTGTGGTTGAATGCCAACCTGGGTGGGAAAGGGCTGACTTTTGCCCAGGTGGCGGTTTTTGTGATATTTTTACTGGGGGGATATTTGCTGCTGGTGATCCTGTATGGCTTGCTGTACCGCTTGATTGGCCCGCCAAAGTACGGCCCGCGGGATGCACCACCGATAAAAAAGGGTCCCCGGCGGTAAACTCTTAATGGAAAGAACCGTTCCCAGCACTGCCTCCGAAGAGGTCGAGTTATACCTGCGCACATATTATTCCCTGCTGCGCTCGACAACGGATGTCCATATTCGCACGCTGGAAGAGGTACATGCCGGGATGCGGTCATTACTGCATCCTGCGGCGTGCGAGAGTGCGCCGGATGTGGGTGCATTTATCTACAGCCTGCTGCGGCTGCCAACATGTATCAACGTAGTGCAGTTGGTGCTGCTGGGGCAAAGCCCCGAGGTTTTTTGCGCACCATGGGTATGGATCATTAGAAGCATGGGAACAGGTCAGCGCGGTGGCGTGCCGCTGGCGGTGTTTCTTCAACCAGCGGGATACCCTGGCGTGTTTCATCGCCAGCCGCAGTGATATTGATGATGTCATCCCAATTTTGACCGCTTTTCAGATCGAATGGAACAAAATCCATTATCGTCTCAAGGGATACTTATCCACCAACCCTGACCTTAATATTCGCTTGCTGGCACAGGACGTAAATGCCCGGCATGGGCTGGCGGAGGCGATCCAAATTTCGCCGGAAGATCTGGAACGGCTCCAGCTTGTTTGGGGGAATCGATTTGAGCAGAATTTTGAGCACCTGGCATCCAGCCCGCGCGCCCTGCGTGTGCGATTGCTAAGCGGCTCGTTGAGCGCCTACCGCCGGGCTACCAATCTTTGGTGGGAGAAAATCGAGGCTGCATCGCCAGAGCTGGTTCGCCGTCCCGTCTATTTTATCTCAAGCAACAGCCACAGCCTGGCAAACCTGATCAGCGGGTATGCGTTACAAATCGAGGACCGGCTGGTCAGCTTCCTGGAGGAGTTGGAGAATTGTGATCTGCTGGCGGAGTGGGATGTTATCCGGGCGCGCCAGGTGGAGTTCGAGCCGGGAAAATTTCCTGTATTATGTATTGAAGAAATTCCAGGCAACCCCAGCCGGGAGAAGTGCGATAGAAGGGCAGCGCCAGGCGGAGCTTGATGCGGGATTGGTGCGGGTGGGCAGCGAGCACAGCTTCGATGTGGATGCCCAGGTCATTGAGCTTAAGAAACTGGCCTCAGCGCCGGTCGACCCGCGTCTGCAACTGGGTGATACAGCGGACTCACTGGCTTTCCTGGCGGAGAGCGAGGCTTTAATCCTCAACATCGATTACCCGCTGGGCCTGGCAGCCTATAATATTTTAACCGAAGTGGCAGAACAGGTGGGTAAGGTGTTGGGGGTGTATGTGATGGGCAAGGCAGCGTCGTTGAATGGCACCATTGGGGATGTGGTAATTCCCAGCGTAGTGCACGATGAGCATTCGAAGAACAGCTACTTGTTCGCCAACTGCTTTACCCCGGCGGATATCGTCCCGTTTTTAATGTATGGCTCGGTACTGGATAACCAGAAGGCAGTAACGGTGCGGGGGACATTCCTGCAGAATGCCAGCTATATGGATGTGTTCTACAGCGAGGGGTACACGGATATCGAAATGGAGGCCGGGGCATACCTCTCAGGCGTGTATGAGATGTTCCGCCCGCAACGGCACCCGGTCAACGAGATCGTCAACCTGTATGGGCTGCCCTTTGACCTGGGGATCGTGCATTATGTATCGGATAACCCGTTGAGCAAGGGGCGCAATCTGGGGGCGGGCAGCCTGTCCTATTACGGCATGGATTCGACCTATGCCGTCTCGTTGGCGGTGCTACGGCATATTTTTAGCATGGAACAGCAGCGGCTTGCGGGCTGACCGGGATCAGCCCGGCCAACGCAGCCCGCGGGGATAGAGGTTCTTGATCACCCCGGCGCTGCGTTTTCCCCATCCCAACGGATAGCCAAGCACGGTGATCAAAATCCAGCCCGCTGCGCCAGGAACGGGCAGGCTGCCCCCGCGCAGGTATGCCAGCAGTAGTGGGTGCGTGGGATCCAGATCCAGAGTGCGTTGGGCATGGCTCGCCTGGATGCCCAGCGCCAGGGCATGGGATGGCTCGAAACGCCCGGTCTTGACGGTACCCAGCCACCAGCCGGGGTGGAGCTGCTTCAAATGGTCCAGGTCGGGCAAACCCGGCGGGAGCTGGTAGAGGTAAGAGCCGGATTGGTGGAGCTGTCCTGGTGGAGGCGTGGTCATAGTTTGCTGCCAGAAAGCAGTGAAATACTGCCGGGTTGCTGCATCCGGACGGTGAGGTGCTAAGAGCTTGAGCAGTGACCCCGGGGTAGATATCTCATCATCCTTGCGCAGGATTGCAATGAAGTGACCTTCCCCTACCAGGCGGTGAGGCCACAGGCGGACGGCGCGCTCCAAATTGTGGGCGGAGGGGGGTGTGACCCATTCCGGTCGGGCAGGCTCGAAGCCAGCGCTGAAAGGCAGCGCGCTGAGTTGGAACTCAGGATGGGCGCTGAGGAAGCGGTCGATCACCGCCTCATTCTCCTCCGGGGCAAAGGTGCAGGTGGTATACGCCAGCCACCCGCCGGGGCGAACCAGGCGGGCCGCACTGGTCAGGATCTCACCCTGGCGCAGGGCGCAGGATTGGACCAGCCCGGGCTTCCATTCCTGGCGCGCAATCGGGCTTTTACGGAACATGCCCTCACCGGAGCAGGGCGCGTCCAGCAGCACGCGGTCGAAGAATGGGCCAAAGTGTGCCGCCAGCCGGGCGGGAGTTCTCGTTGAGAATGACCGCGTTGCGCACGCCAAAGCGTTCCAGATTCTCCGCCAGATCCCAGGCGCGCTGCGGGTGGATCTCGTTGGCGACCAACAAACCCTGTCCCTGCATCAGGGCAGCCAGGTGGGTAGTCTTGCCGCCAGGGGCGGCTGCCAGGTCTAGCACGCGCTCGCCGGGTTGGGGAGCCAGCAGCTCGGCAGCCGCCATGGCGGAAGGCTCCTGCAGGTAATACAATCCCGCCGCGTGAAAAGGATACTTGCCCGGTGGGGCGGGGGATGGGCCGTTTTCCGGCTCAGGCTGGGCGATCACAAATCCAGCCGGGCACCAAACCACAGGGGAGAGGGGGTAGGGGCTGAGGGATTGCCAGGTTTGTGCTGAGAGTTTTAGCGTGTTGAGGCGTAAACCGGTGACCGGTGGCTGCTGGTACGCGGCAAGAAAAGCAGGGAATTCTTCTCCCAGCAGGTTCTGCATGCGGACAAGAAATCCGGGGGGCAGGCTGTCAGTCACAGTCGTTCAGTGGTGCAATAAAATTTTCACAGGATGCGCGCACCGATGGCGTCATAGGCCTCAATTTGGGCATCGATGCAAGGAGAAGCCAGGTATTCGTCCCGTAATATCGTCCAGATCATTGAGTCACTGGGTGAGCCGTCGCTGCCAACCGTGCGGGCGCGCAGGGTGCCTTCCAGGGTGTAGCCCAGCTTGCGCGGCACGGCCGCGCTGAAGACATTGCGCGGGTCGCAGTGGATCTCCACCCGGTTGACCTGCTCCACTTCGAAAGCGACGCGGGTGAGCGCGGCGGTCAATTCGGTTGCCAGCCCCTGGTGGGTATAATCTTTATGGATCCAGTAGCCGATCTCGCGGGCAGCTTCGCCGGCACGCGTGTGCAGACCGGTTCCGCCCAAGACCCGGGTCTCATCTGGATTGAAGACTCCATAGATAAAATCTTGATCCAGGTCAAACTCCCCCCGGAATTTGCGCAGCACTTTCACCCGTTGGGAGAGCTCGAGCGGCTCGTTGGCTGCCCACGGCATCCAGCGCAGCAGGTGTTCCCGGCTTTCGATTATGGCAGTGCTGAGCAGTGGCGCATCAGCAGGCTGCCAGCAGCGCAGCACCAGGCGGGCGGTTTTTATTCGATAAGCAGGACCAGGGGAGCTCATTAGCACCTCCGGGTTAATTTTACCCTGATATAAAGTCCCTTCCCTATAGGGAAGGGATTTAGGGATAGGTCCGCTGTGCTTATTCTCTCACTCCCTTATCCGTAAAGGCCAGTGCCTTGTCCAGGATGTCAAACCCCTCCGCCAACTCCTCTTCCGTGATGATCAATGGGGGGATGATCAGCACGGTGTGCCAGTGGGTGTACAGGAACAAGCCGCGCTCCAGGCAGAACTTGCGCAGGGCGTTCATCTCCGGGCTGGAGGCGTTCCAGGGAGCGAGGGGCTCTTTGGTTTGGCGGTCGCGCACCAGCTCGAGCACGCCGAAAAGACCGATGGAGCGCACTTCGCCGATGGAGGGGTGCTGCTCGCCCAGGTCTGCCAGCAGACGGTGCAGCACCGGGCCCATCTGGCGAGCGTGCTCGACGATGTGCTCATCCTGCATCACCTGGATATTGGCGATAGCGGCTGCCAGCGAGATGGGATGGGCGGTGTAGGTCAGCCCGCCCTGGTAGGTCACGTTGTCAAAGGCGGCGGCGATCTCCGCCTTCATCCCCACCGCACCCAATGGGGCGTAACCGGAAGTCAGCCCTTTCGCCATGGTCAGCAGGTCGGGTTTGACTTGCCAGTGGTCGACGGCGAACCACTCGCCGGTGCGCCCAAAGCCGGACATGACCTCATCGGCGATCATCAGGATGCCGTACTTGTCGCACAGGGAGCGCACGCCGGGCAGGTAGCCCGCCGGCGGGATGATGATGCCGTTGGTGCCGGTGACCGGTTCGAGCAGGATGGCGGCAATGGTTTCTGGGCCTTCAAAAAGGATGATCTCTTCCAGGTGGTTGAGGTAATCCTGGGTGAAATCCTCTTCCGAAATGCCGGGATTGGTGCGGTGGAAGGTGGAGCGGTAGCGGTAGGGATCGAGGAAATGCACCACGCCGGGCATCAGCGACGGCTCCCAGGGATGGCGGCGCGGGTCGCCGGTCAGCGCCATGGCGCCGGCAGATGCGCCGTGGTAAGAGCGGTAGCGTGTCAGGATCTTATGCCGGCGGGTAAAGCCACGCGCCAGCTTGACTGCATTTTCGTTGGCATCCGCGCCGCCCAGGGTGAACAGGAAGCGCTGCAGGTTGCCGGGGGTGATCTCGCTGAGCAGCTTGCCCAGCACAGCCCGCGGTTTGGTCGCCATGCCCGGCGCAGCGTAGGGCAGCTCCCGCGCCTGCTCGACGATGGCATCGATCACCCGCTGGTTGCCGTGCCCAATGTTGACGCACATGGTCATCGAGTTGAAGTCCAGGTAGCGCTTGCCCTCCGCATCCCAGAAGTACACCCCCTGGGCACGTGTGACCGGGATGGGGTTGACCTTCGCCTGGGCTGACCAGGTCCAGAAGGAGTGTTCTAATGAGAGGGGTAGGATATCGGAGTCGGGCAGGTCGAACATGGAAACCTCGGGGAGAGGGGATAAGGGATGGGGGAATGGTATCACAGGATGGGATTATGGTGGAGGGGGGTTAAGGATTATAGCGAATGGGGTGAATATTTTTATACAAACTGGTATGGCACCGTTGTAGGAGGGTGGTTATATAGGAACACGGTTAAGAATTAGTACGAATAAGACGAATGCACGAATTCAACGAATAGTTTTAGAGTATTAAGACCTTTTTATGAATGAAAGCGTCCGGTGAAGTTCCAGGGGTGAAAACCCGGAAAATTGAATTTGTTAAGAATGCAAAGAGGGTTGAGTTTGTTATAATTCAGGCTGAAGCTGGTAAGCGCCATGCAGGGTAACGGGGAGAACCTGCCGGCGCCGGAACACAGCTTCTCTTTCGATTTCTGCCGTATCTATGAATGGATATGCTTCTACCAAAACCCCAAAATTCAAAAAGGAGAGAACGATGAAAAGACAAGGCACTTTTGTGTTAATTGCCATGCTGGTGGTGATGCTGTTTAGCATGGCGCCGGTGAATACCCAGGCGGCGCGTACCAACCGAGTTGCTTCTTCTCTGAGTATATTGAAGCGAGTAGTTACAATAAAGCCTTAGAGATCTACAACGGTACAGGGGCAACCATAGATCTTGCTGCTGGTGGTTATAGTATCCTGATGTCATTTAACGGGGGTACCTCAACATATACAATCAACCTGACCGGTAGTGTCGCTGATGGAGATGTATATGTTGTTGGACCCACCAATGCAACCTCCACAATCATATTGACCCAGGCAGATCAGTTACAGGGGACAAGCTGGTTCAACGGGGATGATGCTGTGGTTTTACGCAAAGGTACCACTGTTCTGGATGCGATTGGTCAAATTGGTTTTGATCCAGGTAGTGAATGGGGTACATTGCTTACCAGTACTGCAGATAATACCCTTCGCCGGAAAGCTGATATCTGTGGGGGCGACCCGGATGGCACCAATGCCTTTGACCCGGCAATAGAATGGGATGGGTATGCCTTAGATACTTTTGATGGTTTGGGTGTGCATACTGCGAACTGCACCGCTGGCCAATGCAGCCGAAGATCAACGAGTTCTCTGCCAGCACCACCGGCATAGATGTTGAGTATGTTGAGGTGTATGGGACACCGGGTGTGGATTATACAGCTTATACGATCCTGGAGATTGAGGGGGATACCACTGGTCGCCGGTGTGGTGGATGAGGTGATTGCGGTCGGGACTACGGATGCTGCTGGATTCTGGCTGGCAAGCTTGGCTCCTGACAAGCTGGAGAATGGCACGATTACGCTGCTGCTGGTGAAGGATTTTTCGGGTGCCTTAGGCCAGGATCTCGACACGACAACAATGGTGCCTTTGATGTTACACCCTGGAGTGCGATCGCGGATGCAGTTGGCGTGTGGGATGGCTATTATTTGGATCAAATTATGGTCAGCCAGTACGAGTCCGAATTATGAGCCAATGTCATCTGCCCCGGACGGCGCATCCGCATTCCGGATGGCTCCGAACTGAGTCAATCGATTGGGTGCCATGACTTGACCTGGCAGGCATCAGCTTCACACAGCTTCTGTAGGCGTATGATGGATAGTGCACCCTGTCCATACACGCCAATCTATGAAGTGCAGGGGAATGGTTTGACCAGTCCGTGATGTCGGTACGGAAGTAGACTGTGGAAGGCATTGTTGTTGGCGACTTCCAAAATAACACTTTCCACGGACAATGGCAATCTGAATGGATTTCCATGTCCAGGATCCTGCGGGTGATGGCGATATGTTGACTTCGGATGGGATTTTCATTTACTATCCTAGGGCAGCACGAATGTCGCTGTCGGGGAGTGAAGTACGTGTCCGTGGCCTGGTGTCGGAATACAATGGAATGACGGAAATCACCGTCGAGCCAATTGTGGGTCTGCTCGAGCGGTTCTAATAGCATTGCACCTACATCTAGTCTCCCTTCCGGTAACGGCCAGTAATGACTTTGAACGATACGAGGGTATGCTGATCACCTTCCCGCAAGCGCTGGTGATATCAGAATACTTCAACTATGACCGCTACGGCGAGATCGTGCTGCCCCGCGGCGTACCATTCAACCGCAATCTACGCCGGTGCACGCCTACTTCGGGGTTGATCCAGAGAATCCAGCCAGTGTGGGATCTCCTGCGCCAGGCCAACGACAGCCTGCCGCATCACACTGGATGATGGTCGACCATCCAGAACCCTCCACCCGGCACCATCCCAATGGCGCCGTTTCAGCCTGACTAACCTCTTCCGTGGTGGCGATGCGGTGATGAATGTAACCGGTGTCCTGGATTACAGCTTCAACCTGTACCGCATCCAGCCCATCCAAGGCGCTGAATATATACCCTTGAACCCGCGCCTTGAGGACCGACCAGACGTCGGTGGCAGGCTGCAGATTGCTGCCATGAACACCCTGAATTATTTCCTGACGGCAATTACCCACAGGCACCCGCTGGATAACAAATGTGGTCCATTGCTGAACATGGATTGTCGCGGCGGTCCAATACAGACGACGGAGTTTGCCCGCCAGCGCACCAAGCTACTGCAGCTCTGTAGGTCTGGATGCGGCGGTGATCGGCTTGAACGAGCTGGAAAACACCATCGGCGTTGAGCCGCTGATGGACATCGTTGCCGGGCTGAATGCGCTCTACGGCTACGAAGCCTATGCCTATATCGACACCGGCATCATTGGCACGGATGCCATCCGGGTGGGGCTGATCTACCGCACCGCGGACGTTACACCGGTGGGTATGTATCAAATCCTGGACTTAACGGATGATCCCACGCTTCCTGGATACTCAAGAATCGCCCCACACTGGCGCAGACCTTCGAAGAGAACAGCACCGGGGCGCGCTTTACCGTGGCGGTCAACCACCTCAAATCTAAAGGCTCCGATTGCAACGATGTTGGACGATCCCGATCTGGGAGACGGCGCGGGCAACTGCAATGTCACCCGCACCCTGGCAGCCCAGGCATCTGGTGGACTGGCTGGCGACCGACCCGACCGGCAGCGGCGACCCGGACTTCATCATCATGGGCGACTCTGAACTCGTATGCCCAGGAAGACCCGATCGATGCCATCAAAGCTGGATCCGGATGACACCCTGGGTACTGCAGATGATTACATCTAACCTGATTTTCGAAATTACCAGGGCCTGTTTGCCTACTCGTATGTCTTTGATGGCCAGCTATGGCTACCTGGATCATGCGCTGGCGAACATCCCCTGGCAGCACAAGTCACTGGTGTGATCGACTGGCACATCAACGCTGATGAGCCGGACGTGATCGATTATGATATCACCTTTAAGCTGGCCAGCCCAGGACGCGCTGTTCGAAGAGAACCAATTCCGCACATCTGATCATGATGCCGTGATCATCGGGCTGAACCTGACCAATCTGCCCCCACCGTGGAAATCGGTGGACCGTATGCCACCCTGATCAACAACAGCATCCTGATCACCGCAGTTGCATCTGATCCTGAAGGTAGGCCATTGACCTACGAATGGGACCTGGATGGTGACGGCATCTTTGAGTGGACCCCCGAGGCATCCTTATATCGGTTTGATGATGTCGATAGCACCGGTATCTATCCTATCGCCGTGCAGGTGACCGACATCGGCGGGCTGACCGCCGTGGATTCCACGGTTGTTGTCGTCTACGATCCGAACGGCCCGTTCGTCACCGGTGGCGGTTGGATCAACGCGCCGGATGGCAAAGGTGAATTCTCCTTCAGCGCCAAGTACGTCAAACGCAATCCCTATCCGGTGGGAGAGGTCAGCTACGTGGTTGAGAGCTCCGGTTTGACCTTTACCAGTACCAGCTTTAACTGGCTGGTTGTGGCTGGCAGGTACAGCCTGGGTGCGCGGCACGGGCATCTTCAACGGCATGGTTGGCTATACATACCTACTCAGCACGGAGGATGGTAATGTCAGATTGGGCGGGAACGGGACTGACACCTTCCGCATCCAGATCTGGGATGCCACCGGCACGCTGGTTTACGATAGCGAACCGGGCGCGGCAGAGTACGCCGTGCCAACCACGCCATTGGGCGGTGGGAGCATCACGGTACACTAACCTAGTTTATCCATATTTCAAAAAGAATGAGATGCGGTGCTAAGGCACTGCATCCCATTCTTTTTTAGGTTCGAATTCAGGTGGGCGATGATGTTGGACAGGTACCCAAAATCACCATAGGGTCAGGTTTCTATTTGAGTAGGGTTGGTACGAAGACCTTCCAGCCATACCCGGCTGCATCCTGGGCGATATTGTTCTCCGGCGTATAATCCCCGCCGCCAGAAACCAATGCTATGTTCACGACCAGGTAGGGCACATCCAGGTTGGCGTTTGCCGCCAGGGTGATGACGGGCAATTCGCCCGGAGCCTCCAGGACATCCGAGGTGGTGCAGGTCAGGGAGGCAAGGTCACAATCCCAACCTGTACCGCTAAGGCTGGCGGCGGTGAGGGAGGCAGGCAAGGTGTCGGTGACAGTGATCATGCCACCCGACGGGCCGCTGCCCACATTGGAGACGGTGATGGTAAAGGTGATCGGCTGACCGGGGATCAACTCACCGCTATGCGCCATAGACATGGTCAGATCGGGCGCCAGGATGGTGAAGTCGGTGTTGGAAATATCGAAAAATATGTTGCTGAGGCACGCCACACGCACGCGTGCGGTCGTGGTGGGTATCCCGGGCACGCTGATCTCCTCCGTCCCATCATTGGGTGTGGAGGCGAGCAGTGAAATTGGATAGGTATACCCGCCATCGGTGGACAGGTCGATGCTGATATCGCTGCAGCTCACCGGCGCGGCAGTGGTGTTGGCGACATCCCAAATGACGGACTGGGTGCTGCCGGCGAGCCAGGAGACAGCCTCATTGGGTGCGGTGACCAGGAAAGGCCCGGCATCATCAGTGACATAGATCACATAGGTATCAGAATTGACCCCACCGCCGCCAACCCGGTTGTCACGGGCGGTGAAGCGGAAATTGAGCTCCCTCTCTATCAGAGGAAGGATCTCGCCAATCGTGTTGACATTGTTGACGATATCGTACATCCTTGGGAAGGTGCGCCAGGGTGTTGCCGTCGCGGTAAAGGAGCGGAAGTAAGGCGGTACCACATAGTCGGGCAAAGGAGGCGGAGGTCCGGCAGGCCCCAGGTCCCATTCATCCCAGGCATAGGTCAATTCATCACCATCCGGGTCGGTTGCAGTGCCAGTCATGGTGAAGGGTGTGTTGACCGGGATGGTATAGCCCCCGCTTCCGGAGTCGATCACCGGTGGGTTATTGCCGGTGGAGGTCGTGACGCTACACGCTGCGCCACCTCCGACAGTTGAGTAAGCTACGATCTCGTCGATACTGATCGGATGGAAATAGGCATCGCTATGGGGCTGCAAATCTTGTTCACCACAGATACCGGCGTACGACATGATGGTGGAGGCGCTGCCTGGCTCGTAAGCCGTCGTGGCACTCCGGCCGGTGGCGCAGGCGCCCGCATCGCCATTGTAGGTGTGGTTCGCACCCCACTGGTGACCCATCTCATGGGCGACATAATCGACATAGAACGCATCACCGATCGGGTTGGGAATGCCGGTAACGCCTTCCGCTTTGAACATATCATTACAAGGCACAGCCAGCATGGCGATCCCCCCACCACCGGTGCTGAAAACATGTCCAATATCGAAGTTTTCGACGCCAATCACCTCGTTCAGATTGTTTTTGTTCTCAGTTAGCAGTTTGGTGGGATTGTCATTGGTGTATGGATCGGTTTCGGGATCGGTATAGATAATGTCGGTATTGTTGGCGATCAGCACCATACGGATGGATACTTCAGTCTCATAGATAAAGTTGATCCGGTTCATGGCGATCACCTGCGCCGTCAGGCCATCTTCCACCGTGCCACCATGATAGATGGTGTATTCACCGGTAGCTGCCAGCGCCAGGCGGTAGGTGTGCAGCTCGGTGCCGCTGGCAGCCGGCTGCAGCGATTCAACCGCCGGTGGCAGTGCCGCCTTCAGCTCATCGGCAAGCTGCTCTTCAATGAATACATCCCCATCGCGCAGCATGTAATCTCGCTTGAAATAGCTGGCATAGTGCGTGATGTCGCCTTTCAGCAGCGGATCGATATAGATGGTGCCCTGGGTGGAGAAGATGATGGCATGAAAGCCATGCGGGGTCAGGTCCAGGCGGGTTGAGGCGCTGGGATCGTCCAGTCCTTGCCCGGCGTAAGTTTTGATCTGCGGGTATTGTGCCGCCAGCTCCGGCGCCATGATCGGCGACTCGTACAGCGCAAAGCGCTGCAGACTGCCATCCGGCATCGGCAGGGGCAGGGTTAACAGCCGGGAGTCACGGTCAGGATCGGTTTCCATTGGTGCAGCCTCCAGCAGAGCCTGCATGGCGGGCAAATTCAATACCAGCGTGCGCCCCTCCCTGAAAGAGGCCAGGCGTTCGGCGCTCGGCGACAGGCTGCTTTCCGAGAAATCCTGCCACAACGCGCCGGCCTGGTTTTCGTGGCTGGCCTGCACAACACCATCCGAGGCGATGAACAGCAGCAGGATGCCGGCTGCCAGGATCAAGGCCTTTCTGAATCCAGTCATTTTGTTCATAAATATTCTCCTTGTTTTGGGTTGTTGAAACACAAATTAACGAACATTATCAGGCCAGCCGCGTGAATATAAAGAGTATTCCACCCAGATATAATTTACCCCTCCAACACGAAATGATACTACATTTCTACACATCTAAGCTCAGCGTAGATATCTACCGGTCTGGACCTATCATTTTTGTAAGGTTTTTCTCCCCCCGTACCCACCCGATGGCAACAGCTTGACAGCCGCGCTCTCTATTGATAACATGCGCCATGGCACCGGTTGGTGAGGCAAATCCAACACAGGAGAGAGACGCATGTTTGAGATCATCAAAGATATTCATAATATCGTCCGTTGGGTCGTGCTGCTTACCGGCCTTTGGGCGGTGGCACGCGCCTGGTGGGGACTGCTCGTGCGGCGGGAATGGCGGAAGTGGGATCGTCTGGCAGGCATGTTGTTTAGCAGTTCGCTGGATGTGCAATTGCTGCTGGGCGTGATCCTGTATATGCTCAGCCCGCTGATCCGGGTCGCCTTTGAGGATTTCGGCGCTGCGATGGGTGCAGCCGGGCTGCGTTTTTTTGCGCTCGATCACGTGGCCTTTACGCTGGGGGCAGTGTTGGTGGCGCACCTGGGCAGCATCTCCACCAAAAAAGCGCCTACTACCCGCACGCGGTTTGCCCGGGCTGCGCTGCTCTTTAGCCTGGCGCTGGTGCTACTCCTGCTGGGCATCCCCTGGCCCTGGTTGGAGGTGGGGCGACCCTGGTTGCCGGGGTTTTTAACCCCGTAATGCCTCCCATCAAGACTAACAAAACCTCTAATCACCCCACTTATGAGTAAAAATACCTGGCTGCCCTGGCTTGAGGCCACCTTCGCCGTGGTCGTATGGGGCGGAACCTTTATCGCCACCAAGGTGGCGCTGCGCGAGATCTCACCCACCAGCGTGGTGTGGCTGCGTTTTGCCATCGGCGTGATGGTGTTGGGGGCAGTAGTGCTGCTCAGGCGGCAGCTCAGGCTGCCAACCGGGCGCGAGCTGGCGTACTTCGCCCTGCTGGGTTTTATCGGCATTACCTTTCACCAATGGCTGCAGTCCACCGGGCTGGTCACCTCGCAGGCTTCGACCACCGCCTGGATCGTGGCGACGATCCCGGTGTTCATGGCGGTTCTGGGGTGGATCTTTCTGCGCGAGAAATTAAGCTGGGCGCAGATCGGGGGCATTGCGTTGGCGGGACTGGGGGTGCTGCTGGTGGTCAGCCAGGGAGACCTGGGCGCCATCACCCGGGCGGTTTTGGCGCGCCGGGGGATTTTCTGATCCTGATCAGCGCGCCGAATTGGGCGGTGTTCTCGATCCTGTCCCGCAAGGGGCTGCAGCGCTACCCGGCGGCGTGGATGATGTTCTATGTCATGCTGACCGGCTGGCTGCTTAGCCACCCTGCCCTGGCTGGCAGAGGCGGGGATGGGGGCAGAATGGAGGCTGGGCATGGCAGGGGTGGCAGACCAGTCTGGGCTGGCGTGGGAGGAGTTCAGCCATCTGAGCTGGCAGGGCTGGCTGGCGATCGGCATTCTGGGATTGCTTGGTTCCGGATTGGCGTACATTGCCTGGTATGATGCGCTCAAGGTGATCAGCGCCGCCGCGGGTGGGGGTGCTGCTTGTACATCGAGCCGTTGGTGGCGGTGGTGGTGGCTGGAATAATCCTCCATGAGCCGGTGCGCCTGGCAGCGCTGCTGGGTGGGGGGATCATCCTGTTTGGGGTTTGGCTGGTGCAGAAAATGGTTTGACAATCCGCGTGCCATCTAGTAAACTATTCCTTCGCGCCTGGTTCAAAGCGCATTTCGGCATAAACTCATGACTTCCATTGCACCATCCCAATCCTTTGATTTCCGCAATGCGCTGACACCCAACCGCATTCTGGGATTATGGCGCATGCTGACCGGCTTCAGGCGGGCTTACCTGGGCGCGACTGCCAGCCTGGCAATCTCCGCCACGGCGAAGACAACCACCTTCCTGCTGCTGCGTTATTTTGTCGATCAGGTATTAGGTGCGAAGGTATACCTGGTCCCGGACAGCCTGAGCCTGACGCTGGCTGTGATTGGGCTGGGTTTCCTGGGGCTGGCGGTGGTGGAAGGCACGTTCAGCTTTATATCTGGTAGGCTGGCAGCTTACACCGCGGAGAGTATCACCCGCCGGCTGCGTAATTTCCTGTTCGATCACATCCAGCGGCTGGAGTTCAGCTACCACGACAAGACCTCCACTGGCGAGCTGATCGAGCGCTGCACTTCGGATGTGGATGCGCTCAGGCGCTTCTTCAGCGAGCAGATGATTGGCGTGGGACGCATCATCCTGCTGTTCACCATCAATTTTGCTGCCTTGTGGCATGTGAACAATCGACTGGCGCTGTTTTCGATCATCGTGGTGCCGGTGATCATCCTGACCTCGATCTGGTTCTTCAAGCGGGTGACCAAAGCCTACGAGGCCTATCAGGAGCAGGAAGCCACGCTGTCAACCACATTGCAGGAGAACCTTACCGGCGTGCGGGTGGTCAAGGCGTTTGCCCGCCAGGAGTACGAGCGGGACAAGTTCGAGAAGGATAACTGGGAAAAGTTCATCCGTGGGCGTAAATTGCTGCGCATGCACTCACTGTTCTGGCCGGTTTCGGACATCGCCTGCGGCGCCCAGATGTTGGGTGGTTTCTTCCTGGCAGCGACGATGGCGATCCAGGGCAGCATCACCGTCGGCGATTACCTGGCTTATGTCGGCCTGGTGGTCTGGTTGATCTGGCCGATGCGCAACCTGGGCCGCCTGATCGTGCAGACCTCCACCGGCATGGTGTCGTACAAGCGCGTGATGGAGATCGTCAAGCAGCCGCGTGAGGCGCTGACTGAGGGCAAAGCCCCGGCGGATACGCCCACCCAGGGCGGGCTGGTTTTTGAGGATGTCGGCTTTGCCTACCAGGAGAATGAGCCCATCCTGCAGGGAGTGAGCTTCAAGTGCCAATCGGGACAGGTGGTTGCTTTGCTTGGTTCTACCGGATCGGGCAAGACCAGCCTGGTCAACTTGCTGCCGCGGTTTTACGAGTACACCAACGGCAGCATCACCCTGGATGGGGTGGAGCTGCGCGAGTATGCGCGGGAGTACCTGCGCAGCCAGATTGGCATCGTTGAGCAGGAGCCGTTCCTGTTCTCGCGCACCATCCGGGAAAACATTACCTATGGCGTGGGGCGGGATATCTCGCAGGCGGAGGTAGAAGAGGCGGCCTCCGCGGCAGCGATCCATGATGTGATCAGCAGCTTCCCGGATGGCTACGACACGCTGGTGGGCGAGAAAGGGGTGACCCTCTCGGGCGGGCAGAAGCAGCGCGTGACCATCGCCCGCACATTGCTGAAGAACCCGCGCATCCTGATTTTGGACGATTCGACCTCCTCGGTGGACACGGAGACAGAAGCGTTCATCCGGGAAGCGCTGGATTGCCTGATGGAGGACCGCACTACTTTTATCATTGCGCATCGCATCCAGAGCGTGATGAGCGCCGATCTGATCCTGGTGCTGGACAAGGGGCGGGTGATCCAGATGGGCACGCATGCGGAGCTGCTGGCCCAGGAGGGGATGTACCGGCAGATCTACGATCTGCAAACCCGCATCGACGATGAAGTGGAAAAAGAAGTTTCGAGTGCAGTAAAGTGAGAGAACCGTGGCTGAGATAGAACTGGAAGAGGACGAATATACCAGCCAGATCACTGGCAAAACCTTACGCCGAATCCTGGCGTTGACCAGGCCGCACTGGCGCTGGGTGGTGGGCTTTTGGGTGATGATCGCCCTGACCTCAGGGGTGGATTCATACTTCACCTACCTGAACAAGGGTATTGTGGATCAGGGGATCATGGCGAAAGACCCGCAGGCTTTGCTGCGCATCGTGCTGACGTACGGCGGGCTGATCCTATTCCAGGCGGGATCTGTGTTCACGTTCATCTACTTGGCGGGAGTGCTGGGTGAGCGCATCCAGTATGATTTACGGCGCTCGATGTTCAATCACCTGCAAGAGCTGTCGCTGACCTACTACAGCCAGACTTCGGTCGGGCGGCTAATGGCGCGGGTAACCTCAGACTCAGGGCGGGTGTCTGAGCTGGTGACGTGGGGGCTGGTGGACAGCACCTGGGCGGTGATGAACATCAGCACATCGACCATCTTCATGCTGATCATCAACTGGAAGCTGGCTTTGATCGTGCTGGCAGCCATCCCGATCCTGATCGGTATCGCGGTGCAGTTCCGCAAGCGCATCCTGGTCGAGTTCCGCAACTCGCGCAAAGCCAACTCCAAGATCACCGGGGCGTACAACGAGAACATCACCGGGGTGCGGGTGGTCAAGGGGCTGGGGCGGGAGGATGAGAACCTGGCTGAGTTCCAGGAGCTGACCGGGGCAATGTACCGGGCAAGCTATCGGGCGGCCTGGCTCTCGGCGTTGTTCCTGCCCACCGTACAGATCATCTCGGCGCTGGCGCTGGGCATCATTGTCTGGTACAGCGGCCTGGAAATCCAGGTGGGGCTGATGACCATCGGCGGCATCCAGGCGTTCATCTCCTATTTGACCTTTATGATGTGGCCGGTGCAGGATCTGGCGCGGGTGTATGCCGAGATGCAGCATTCCATCGCCTCGGCGGAACGCATCTTCACCCTGCTGGATTCGGTGCCGGATGTGCGCGACCGGCCAGGAGCCATCGATCCGGGGACGATCCAGGGCGAGATCGAATTCGAACATGTGGATTTCTACTACGAGGATGAGAAGCCGGTGCTGACCGATTTCTCCTTGAAGGTGAAGCCAGGTGAGACGATCGCCCTGGTGGGGCCGACCGGCGGCGGCAAGAGCACCATCGTCAACCTGCTGTGCCGCTTCTATGAGCCCAAGCGAGGCGTGATCCGCATCAACGGGCAGGATTATACCGGGTACACGCTGCACAGCATTCAATCGAGGATTGGCATCGTCTTGCAGACGCCACACCTGTTCTCCGGCACCATCCGGGATAATATCCGCTATGGCAAGCTGGGATCGACGGATGCCGAGATCGAAGAGGCAGCCCGAATAGCCGGAGCGCACGAGTTCATTGCTCATTTTGAGAAGGGTTATGATGAAGAAGTGGGCGAGGGCGGCAACCTGCTCTCGGTGGGGCAGAAACAGTTGATCAGCCTGGCGCGGGCGGTGTTGGCCAAGCCCGAGCTGTTCATCATGGACGAGGCCACCAGCTCGGTGGATACGCTGACCGAAGCACTGATTCAGCGCGGCATGGAAAACTTGATGCAGGGGCGCACCAGCTTTGTCATTGCCCACCGCCTGTCGACGATCAAGCGCGCCAGCCGCATCGTGGTCATCCAGGATGGGCGCATCGTCGAGATTGGCACGCATGCCGAGCTGTTGAAGCTCAACGGGCATTATTACCGGCTGTACACCCAGCAGTTCCGCCACCAGCTCGAGCGGGAGTATGGTCTGTTCCGGGTCGGGGAGACGGTGGCCTCAGAAGGCGTGTAAATCGGTACTGATCAATTCCAATTTTGGACTTGTGTAATTAGAACATCCGTGCTATAATAACACCGGACCGGCGCAGCCAAAAACTCGCCGGTCATTTTCTTCATGTTCAATGTTTCGTTCTATGATCACACCTTTTTTGTCTCCCATTCGTAAAATCTGCGCAATCAGCGCAATCAGCCTGATCTGCGGTCAGATTTGTGTTGATTTGTTTTAACACAAAATCAAATCAACCGTTCACCGCATTTCTCCCGCATTCGTTCCTTTGTTTTGTCTAGAGATAGATTTGAGGGCGGCGCGCTGGCGGCTGAATAGGATATAATTTCCCAAGTAGTTCAAATCAAGTACAGGATGAACAGGAGAGCAATATGTCTGGAAAGAATTTTGCGGTGATTGGGAAGAGTGTGGAGCGTGTGGATGCCCGGGCGAAGGTGACCGGTGAGGCGCTCTATCCCGGCGACATCGATCTTCCCAATCAAGCCTATATGAAAATCCTGTTTGCCAACCGTCCGCATGCGATCGTAAAAGCGGTCGATATCTCTGCAGCCGAAGCGCTGCCAGGCGTGCTGGCGGTCTTCACCGCGCGAGATGTCCCGGTGAACGAGTATGGCTTGATCATGAACGACCAACCGGTGCTTTGCGGTCCGGGTTCGAGCAAGCCGTATACCGACCGGGTGCGTTTCGTGGGCGACCAGGTGGCGCTGGTGGTGGCGGAGAGCGAGGAGATCGCCGCCCGAGGGCGAGACCTGATCCAGGTTGAGTATGAGGATCTGCCGGTGGTGACCGATGTGCTGGAGGCAATGGAGGCAGGAGATGGGAGCGCATCCCATGCGCCACTCCTGCATCCGGACAAAGGATCGAATATCTTTGGTCATTACCGCATCCGCAAAGGGGAGGTGGAGGCGGCATTTGCCCAGGCAGATGTGGTGGTGGAAGGTGAATACCACACGCCGGCTCAGGAGCATGCTTTTCTCCAGCCGGAGGCGGGGATTGCTTATATCGACGAGGCGGGGCGGGTGACGGTGCAGGTGGCGGGGCAGTGGACGCATGAAGATCAGGAGCAGATTGCCCATGCGCTCGACTTGCCGCTGGAGCAGGTGCGGGTGATCTACCCAGCGATCGGGGGGGCGTTTGGCGGGCGGGAGGATATGTCAGTGCAGATCGTGCTGGCGCTGGCAGCCTGGCGGCTGCACCAGCGCGGCATCCAGCGCCCGGTCAAGATCATCTGGAGCCGGGAGGAGTCGATCATCGGGCATCACAAACGGCATCCCTATCTGTTGCGGGCAAAGTGGGGTGCAACCAAAGATGGGAAACTGGTGGCAGCCAGGGTGGAGATGTTTGCCGATGGCGGGGCATATGCCTATACCACGACCAAGGTGATGGGCAATGCTACCTTGATGTGCAGCGGGCCGTATGAGATCCCCAACGTCAGCGTGGATTCCTACGCCGTGTATACCAACAACCTGCCCAACGGAGCGTTTCGCGGCTTTGGCGGGCCGCAGGCGGCTTTTGCCGCCGAGATGCAGATGAATCACCTGGCGGAGGCGCTGGGGATAGACCCGGTAGAGCTGCGGCGGCGTAACCTGCTGAGCGAGGGGGCGCTGTTATCGGTGGGAACGCCGCTGCCGAAGGGGGTGAGTATCGGCGCGGTGGTGGAGAAGTGTGCGGAGATGATGCAGAAGTCGCAGGCTGCATCGAATGCGGGCGCAACCCATGCGCCTCTACGGCGAGGGACAGGATTTGCCTGTGCATTCAAGAATGTAGGTTTTTCGTTTGGAGCGCCGGAGCAGTGCACGGCAACCGTGGAGCTGCACGGTAGGGGGAGCATTGAACGGGCGATCCTGCACCACGCCGGGGCGGAAGTGGGCCAGGGAACACACAGCGTGATGCGCCAGTTCGCTGCTGAGACGCTCGGCATTCCGCTGGACATGGTGGAGCTGGTGGTCTCGGACACGGCGGTGACCGAAAATTCCGGCAGTGTCTCGGCGAGCCGGATGACTTTCATGGCGGGCAACTCGATCAAGGGGGCGTGTGAACAGGCGCTGCTGAAGTGGCAGCGCGAAGAACGCCCGGCGATCGTAACTTACCAGTACCGCCCGCCAAAAACCACCCCATATGACCCACAGACGGGCAAGTGCGAGCCAAATTTTGCCTATGGGTATGTAGCCCAGGCAGTCACCGTGGATGTGGATACCGAGACAGGCGAGGTGCACCTGGTGGAGGTGATCTCAGCCAACGATGTCGGACAGGCGATCAATCCCCAGCAGGTGCGCGGTCAGATCGAAGGGGCAGTGGTCCAGGCGGCAGGGTATGCGGTGACTGAGAATTTCATTCAGAAAGATGGCTATGTGCTGACGGATAAGCTATCCAATTACCTGATCCCCACTGTGTTGGATGTGCCGGATACGGTGCATTCGCTGATCCTGGAATATGCCGATCCGATCGGGCCGTATGGGGCGCGCGGGATGGGCGAGATGCCGTTCCTGCCGCTGGCGCCGGCAGTGGTGGCGGCGGTGCACAATGCCACCGGGATATGGTACCACGATTTCCCGCTGACGCCTGAAAAAGTACTGCGCGGGTTAGGAAAAATTTAGGGAACGCAGCTTATGCCAGCAATCATTCTGATCCGGGGAGGCGGCGACCTTGCCAGTGGGGTAGCCATGCGGCTTTACCGCGTTGGTTTGAGCGTGGTGATCGCCGAGCTGGCGCAGCCTTTGGCGGTCCGGCGGCTGGTCAGCTTCGCTGAGGCGGTATATGCGGGGGAGACGACGATTGAGGGGGTGACAGGTAAGCGGGTCAGTGATCCTGGCGACAGCCTGAAAGTGCTGCAGCTGTTGTCGAAGGGACGCATCCCGGTGCTGATCGACCCGCAGGCCCAATCGGCTCAGCTTCTGCACCCAATGGTGATCGTGGATGCGCGCATGACCAAGCTGCCTCCGGAGCCGCTGCGCCATTCCGCTCGCCTGTATATCGGATTAGGCCCCGGCTTCATCGCTGGCAAGTCTTGCCATGCAGTCATCGAGACCAATCGCGGACACCGGCTGGGTCGAGTGATCTGGGATGGTGCCGCGCAGGAGGATACTGCCAGCCCGGCAGCGGTAAGCGGGCACAGCCGCGACCGGGTGCTGCGCGCGCCAGCTGAGGGCAAGGTCACCGGATCGGTTCAAATTGGCGACCGGGTGCACGAAGGTCAGGTGGTAGCGGAGGTAGCAGGCATCAGCGTGTTAGCACCATTCTCAGGTGTGCTGCGGGGGATCATCCACCCGGAGTGTCCGGTCAAGTCGGGGATGAAAATTGGGGATGTAGACCCGCGCGCTGATCCGGCTATTTGCAGCCTGGTATCGGAGAAATCGCTGGCGATTGGCGGCGGTGTGCTGGAGGCGATCTTATCCCGGGCAGAAGTGCGCCAGAATCTCTGGAAATAATGAAATTATCGGCAGCGTTCCGCCTTGCTGATCTACCCCGCCTGGCTTTGGTTGGAGCAGGCGGCAAGAGTAGCGCATTGTTCTGGCTGGCAAGAGAGCTGGTGGAGTCAGGTCAGCCAGTACTCATCAGCACGACTACCCATTTGGGCGCCTGGCAAGTGAATGCCGGGGATGTGCACCTGGTGATCAAAAAAGCTCAGGAAATCCCCATGCAGGCTGATTTTCCCACCGGGATCGTTGTTGTGACCGGGCTGCAGGTGGATGCCAGGCGCTTTGCGGGTTTGGAAGGCGACAGCTTATCCACCCTGCACGACCTGGCGAATCAGCAGCAGCTGCCGCTGCTGATTGAGGCGGATGGAGCCCGCCTGCTGCCATTGAAGGCGCCAGCAGAGTATGAGCCGGCCATTCCTGCATTTATCAATACTGTCATCGTAAGCGCAGGGATGGAAGGATTGGGGAAACCCTTGACGGGCGAATGGGTGCACCGCCCGGAGCAGTTTGCCCGGCTTTCCGGCTTGGGCTTGGGGGAGCTGGTCACACCAGAGGCGGTGAGCCGCGTGCTGATGCACCCACATGGCGGCTTGAAGAACATCCCACCGGAAGCCCGGCGGATTTTATTACTAAACCAGGCTGACTCTGCTGAAAAGCAAGCCCAGGCACACGCGATCGCCATGCAAGTGCAGCAAGCGTTCCATGGTGTGATCATTGCTGCGCTGCCGCAGCTGCCTGTTGAGGGCAGTAACAGGCAAGATGTTCCGCCTTCTTTGCCTGAGATCCACGCCGTGCACGAGCCAATTGCCGGCGTAGTCCTGGCGGCGGGAGGGGCTTCTCGTTATGGCCGGCTCAAGCAGCTGCTGGAGTGGCAGGACCAGCCTCTGGTGCGGCATGCAGTGCTGACCGCGCTCCAGGCGGGACTGTCGCCGGTGCTGGTGGTGACCGGGGCTGATGCAGACCTGGTAGGGCAGGCGGTGGCTGGGTTGCCGGTCAGGCAGGTATATAACGAGGAATGGCAGCGTGGGCAAAGCACCTCGATGCAGGCAGGACTGCGGGTGCTGCCTGCGACCATTGGGGGGGCGATGTTCTTGCTGGCGGACCAGCCGAATATCCCGCCTGGATTGATCCAGGCGCTGGTAGAAGCGCACAGCCAGAGCCTGGCGCCCATCATTGCCCCATTGGTGGATGGGCAGCGCGGTAACCCGGTCTTATTTGATCCGCTCACCTTCGATGACTTAATGCAGGTCACTGGAGACACTGGTGGCAGGCAGATCTTCGCCAAATACCCGCTGCGTTATGTGCCCTGGCCTGACCGGGCGGTGCTGTTGGATGTGGATGAGCCGCAGGATTATGCCCGGTTGATCGGGGAGGAGCAGACACCGTGATGGATGAGGTTGTGGCGGTGGTTCTCGCGGCAGGCGAATCAAGACGTATGGGTGCTCCCAAGATGGTCTTGCCGTGGGGTCAGCGGACGGTGATTGGACAGGTGGTGTCTGTGATCCAGGAAGCAGGGTTAGGTGCGATCATCGTGGTGACCGGGGGAGCACAGACAGCGGTGCGTGATGCTCTGCAGGGCGAGGCGGTGCAGGTGGTGCCCAATGAGCGCTATGCCACCGGGGAGATGCTTTCTTCGATTCAAACCGGGCTGGCGGCAGCCATGTCTGGGACAGAACAGGCGGCATTGATCGTGTTGGGCGACCAGCCGCAAATTCAAGCTGAAGTAGTTCGCCACTTGCTTCGCCGCTGGCGAGAAACTCGATCTGCAATCGTCATCCCAAGCTACCAGATGCGCCGGGGGCACCCCTGGTTGTTGGCACGCAGCCTGTGGCAGGAAGTCATGGAACTGCCAGCGGGGCAAACCCTGCGTGACTTTCTGAATGCGAGCAGGGAAAACTTGGACTACCTGGCGGTAGAGAATGACAGCATCCTGCAAGACCTGGATACGCCGGAAGAGTATGAACGACAGCGACCGAGGTAGCTAAGGAATAAAGCTTCCCCCTTGCGCTCTTTTATAACTTATGCTATCGTAATCAAAATCAGAAAAATGCGTAAGGAGTACCTCATAGATGCCATCGTCGAATCCAAAGACCATCTTGATCGTGGAAGATGAGCCTGACACTGCAGAGTTATTTGCCCAAATGTTGCGCTTGACTGGATACCGGGTGATCAAGACCTACGGCGGGATTTCTGGGATGAAACAGATGCTGCATGAAAAGCCAGATGTTCTGCTGCTTGATATCATGATGAGCGATATCTCGGGATTGGAAGTGCTGCGTTTCTTGCGCCGCGAGCCGCAGTTTGAGGATCTCCCGGTGATCGTTATCTCCGCCAAGGGCACCACTGCGGATATCATCGCCGGGTTGGAAGCTGGCGCTACAATATATTTGACCAAGCCGGTGGCATTTTTAGAGCTCCGGAAAACAGTAGACCAGGCGATCGCCAACTCCGGGTGAGTATCCAGGAATGTCGAACGGGCAAACCTCAATGATCGACGTGATTGGGGGCAGGAAACCAAGATGTCTGTAATTCGAGCATTTATTGCCGTCAATCTAACCCCTGAAATCCAGCGCCGGCTGGATGAGCTCATTTCTGCATTCAAGCAAAAGCTGGAAAAATCAGCGGTGCGCTGGGTGGCAGCAAATAATATCCACCTGACCTTAAAGTTTTTAGGGGATGTCTCACTGGCTAATCTTGACCTGTTGAAAAAGCTGATGCGGACTGAGATTTCAAATTACCGGTCCTTTGAGATCAGCGTGGGGGGCGCAGGAGCATTCCCAACTGTTCACCGGCCGCGGGTGATCTGGGTAGGTGTGGAAGCACCACCGGATCTGGCAGCGGTGCAAGCGAGTATAGAAGGCATGGCAGCGCGGTTGGGGTACCCACCTGAAGAAAGGCCATTTTCGCCGCACTTAACTCTGGGTCGTGTCTCACGCAACACGACCCCGCAGGATTATCGAGCGATATCTTCAGTCTTAGATAAAGAGAAAGTTGGATTTTTAGGGGCATTGTGTGTGCAATCTGTAGAGTTATATAAGAGTGATCTACACCCATCTGGAGCGGTATATACCAATATTTTCTCTGCGCCGTTGGGTGGAGATCATCGATAAATTAATAATGAGGTGACCTCTGGATACAATGGAATTAGCCCGATCGATTGTCAATACCCTGGAAGATAAGAAGGGGGAGAATATCATACTGATGGACATCCGAGAATTGGCTGCATTTGCTGATTACTTCGTGATCTGCTCGGGAACGAGCGACCGCATGCTGCAAGCGCTGGCAGATGCAGTACGTGAACATGTCCATCAGGCTTATGGATTAGCAACTCGTACCGAAGGCAGGGCTCAGGATGGTTGGATGTTAGTGGACCTGGGCGATGTTATCGTGCATTTATTCTCTCCTGACCGGCGGAATTATTACCGACTGGAAGAACTCTGGTCGCGTGGGAAGATCCTGCTGCGGCTGCAATAATCAGGAATAGGGGAGAAAATATAATGCCGCTCTCTCTTCGGGATACCACCCAGGCCGACCGGCAACGGTTGGCGAACCTGATTCACTTTGAGGTATACGTTCACCGGCATCTGGACTGGCGCTCGGCTCTTGACTGGCTTGGTCACAAGCCCTTCCTGGTGGCGGAAGACCAAGAGGAGATAATCGGCACACTGGCGTGCCCACATGATGAACCCGAAATTGCCTGGATCAGGCTGTTTGCTGCAAGATCAGATCAGGTTTTAAAAGAAGTATGGCAGGCATTGTGGGAGGCAGGTTGGGCTGAGCTGGCAGGATCAGGTTATAAGCATGCTGCTGCCATTGCCATGCAGGGGTGGTTTAGGCTTTTACTTGAAGAGAGTGGGTTTGATCATACCGATAACATTGTGGTGCTGTTGTGGGAACGGGGAAATAAGCCGCTGCCCGCTCCCAAAAATACTATTTCGATCCGCACGATGGTGCCTGAAGACCTGGAAACGGTGTTTCAATTAGACAACATGGCATTCGAGTTTGAATGGCGCAACTCTGCGAACGCGTTAGCGCTGGCATACCAACAATCTACAGCAGCTACGGTGGTTGAGGATGGAACAAGCTGATCGGGTATCAGATCAGCACTACGAGCATAGCTGGTGGGCATCTGGCTCGCCTGGCGGTGCACCCGGAAGCGCGCAACCAGGGGATTGGCTACGCATTGGTATACCGTCTATTGCAGGAGCTGCAGCAGCGGGGAATTGACCAGGTTACTGTAAATACTCAGGAGGATAATATTGCCTCTCTGGCTTTGTATGCCCGCGCAGGTTTTAAACAGATAGAGGAACAATACCATGTCTACCAATATTTTCAAGATTAACCAGGGGATCGAGAAATGGATGGATCAAGGGTGATTGAAGAAGGTATGCAAGTGCAGACCCCTACAGGACGGGTTGGCCGGTACCTGCCAGTGAAATTAAGCTGGCAATTGTTGATGGCATTGCAAAAAGAGTTCGGCGAACCGATGTTGATGTCGATGATGCGCCAGGCAGGCAATTGCTCGTTAGGTGACCTGGCGGCACGCAGGGATGGCGGTGTGGGAATGAGCTCCGAAGAATACGCCCGACTGTTGGCAGAGGTGAGGAGCTATTATGGGAAAGGTGCACGCGGCGTGCTTATCCGGGTTGGAAGAACGACTTGGGATGGGCTGGTTCAAATGTTAGGCATTGGTATCGGAAGTAAGGGTCTGGTGGGAAGGGCATTGCTGCGGAAACGGGTTACTCACCTGGCTTTAGGCGTGTTAGCCGGGCAGCTTGGTGGAAACAGCGGACAGATACGCGGTGCACTCAGGGGATACGGAATACTACCTGGTTGACAGCATCAGCGATGCGACATACGGACAGACCACTGAGGAGCCGATCTGTGCAGTCACAGTGGGCATGATTCAGGGGGCATTGAGCTGGGGTACGGGAGCGGAATTCGATGTTGAGGAAATCGCCTGCATGGCTGAAGGAGACAAGAGCTGTAAGTTTTGCATCCGACCATAGATTATAAAATGGTCAGGGTATCACAATAATCTTGTTCATGAAATGGAGGCAGCATGAGTACGATAGAGTTTGAATGGAAAGCAGGAGATGGATTGAAAATCTATGCTCAGGCCTGGGAACCAGAGGCGGCACCCAAGGCGGTGATCTGCCTGGTGCATGGGCTGGGTGAGCACAGCGGGCGTTATGCGCACATGGCAGAAACAATGAACCTGGGAGGGTATGCAGTGATCGCCTCAGACCTGCGCGGGCATGGAAAAACGGGGGGCAAGCGCGGTCACTCACCATCCTTCGATGCGTTCATGGATGATATGGCGGTGTTGCTTGATGAAGCTGCTCAGCGTTATCCGGACCTGCCATGTTTTCTGTGGGGACATAGCCTGGGTGGTGTGCTGGTGGCAAATTATGTGCTGCGCCGGAAGCCGCAACTGACCGGGGTGATCATTACCTCACCCGGTTTACGGACCTCGATATCAGAACAGAAACTGAAAATCCAATTTGCCAAAATCGCTGGCAAGATCATGCCCGAGATGAGCATGGCAACTGGTTTGGATGCAAAACTGATCTCGCGCGATCCCGAAGTGGTAGAGCGTTATGTCAATGATCCCCTGGTGCACGGCGTGGCATCCCTGGCAATGGCAAAATATACCATTGAGGCAATTCCCTGGGCTTATGCGCATGCCAGCGAGTGGGCGCTGCCGGTGTTGATCATGCATGGAGATGCGGATGCGATCGCATTCGTCTCTGGTTCGGAGGAGTTTGCCCGCCTGATCAAACAGGATTGTACGCTTAAGATATGGCCCGAATTGTGGCATGAGACCCACAATGAGCCGGAAAAAGAGCAGGTGCTGGCGTATGCGCTGGGCTGGTTAGACAGTCACATAAGTAACTGATAAGATTATCGTTTAATCCTGGACAAAGACTGTCAATCATGGCAAAATCTGTGTTCATTCTATGAACCCTGGAGATTTAAATCCATGAGCGTGAGTAAACGAGAAGAGATTAGAGCTCAACGGCTTCAGAAGAAACGCAAGCAGCGCATGACGGCTATGGTTGGAACAGGGGTTGTGATATTGGTGGTTGTATTATTGATTGGGTTGCCTTCGGTGATCGATCGATACCGCCCAGCGGGAGAATATATCACCATTACCCCGGTGGCGTATCCATTGGCGGATGGTCGAGCGATCGGCAATCCGAATGCACCAGTGGTGATCGAGGTATTCGAAGATTTCCAATGCTCGGCATGCAAAGTCTTCACCGAAAGCACTGAGGTGGAGCTGTTGGCAAGCGATTACATCAACAATGGTCAGGTGTATTACATCTTCCGAAACTTCCCTTTTGAGGATAATTCCTCCTCGAT
>CAWKGZ010000001.1:0-10494 GCA_963849335.1 uncultured Chloroflexia bacterium | reverse complement strand
CGAAGCTGAAGATGACGAGGATGTCTTCCTGCCTTCTGAAGAGGACAACGACCTGCGCCTCTTTACCACCCAGGACGCCGCCCCATTGCAAACCCAGCCGCGCCCACTCATCCGCCCCACCCGCCAGCCGCAACCGATTCCCAACAAGGATAACGACGAGGAAGACGAATTCGCTGATCTCGATGAAGCGGGTGACTCTGACGAGGAAGATGATGCATTCGACCGACCCGGAGGATGACGAAGATGATGACGATGACGACCTGGAGTATGTCGATATCGATACCGCCTGAACAGGGATTAACTAAATCTCAGCGTTCTCCGCGCTCTCCGCGGTAAAATTATCTCTGCTGCCTGTCCCAGGAGGATCATGGACCTGAGCTCCCCCAACCTGCGCCTGACCCTCGACAGCCTCGATGATGCCCTGTTCCACCACCTCCCGCTCACCGACGCCGAGCGTGCAGCGTTCACCCTGTCCATCATAAGTAAGCAAATCCCCAGCGGCCCTTGCACCGGACTGTTCAACCACGGGACTGCCGGGCGCGAAGTCACCCCGCGCCTGTTCACCGGGGAGCGGCTGTACACCCTTTTGGCGGCGCACCACACCTTGCTGATCGATTCCGCCCGCCTTCTCACCCTGCTGGGCGTGAAAACTGGCGCCGTAGCCCGTGCCATTGAGCTGGCAAACCAAAAAATGGAAGCCCGCTGTTACGCCGGCTTTTGTGCTGTTGGCGAATGCCGCCATTTGACCATTGCCTTTATGCGCTGCTTGATTGCCAGCGCGCCTCCCGGCGGCGGGCATCGCCTGAATTCTTTCTTCAACCGCCTTGTCGCCCACCGGGACGGGCAGGGCAAATGGGGCAGCTTCCCATTCTATTACACTCTGCTCATGCTCAGCGAGAGCGAGTTGCCTCAGGCAGCTGAAGAACGGCTGTATGCCGCCCCAGCTTGCGCCGCTTTGCTGCAACGCGCCTGGAAAGATGACCCCACCTCCCGCCGGAGGAAAACAATTTTGGAACGAACAATTAATGGTGCACCGCACATCTAAAGTGCGTTGCACCTGGCTTCATAGGAGGTGAACCATGCTAACTCGTTGCGCCTGGGCTGGCACCGACCCGCTTTACGTCGCCTATCACGATCAGGAATGGGGCGTGCCGGTTCACGACGACCGTCTGCTGTTCGAGTTTCTCATCCTGGAAGGCGCCCAGGCCGGCTTGAGTTGGTCCACCATCCTGCGTAAGCGCGAGAACTACCGCCTGGCTTTCGACAATTTCGAGCCCGCCCTCGTCGCCCGCTACGATGACCACAAGGTCGCCGAGCTGCTGGCGAATCCCGGTATCGTGCGCAACCGCCTCAAGATCGCCTCTGCCATCCAGAACGCCCGCTGCTTCCTGCAGGTGCAGGAAGAATACGGCAGCTTTGCTGCCTTTATGTGGCAGTTCACCGGTGGGCAGCCCAGGGTCAACGCCTGGCGCACCATGAACGAGATCCCCGCTGAAACCGAAGAATCGCGCCGCTTTTCCAAAGACCTGGTCAAACGCGGCTTCCGCTTCGTCGGCCCCACCATCGTCTACGCCCACATGCAGGCGGTCGGCATGGTCAACGACCACGTGGTCGACTGCTTCCGCTACACAGAGCTTACCGCCTAGTGGTAAAATAAATCCCTATGCCCATTGACCAGATAATTTTCCGCCCCTACTCCCCCTCAGACGACCTCCCCCGCCTGCTTCGCCTGCGGCTCGCCGTCGAAGCCGAAGATCAATCAGGCGACGAGGTCAGCGAGGAAGCGCTGCGTGCCCAGCTCGCCCTCCCCGGTCATGACCCGACGCGCGACCGCACGGTTGCCCTTGACCCCACCGATCCCGACACCCTGCTCGGCTACAACCTGGTCTGGCTGCCCCCCGGCGAGCAGAACGCCCAGGCCAACGTGATCGTCCACCCCGCCTGGCGGCGGCAGGGGATTGGCCGCGCCCTCCTGGAGCAAGCCCTGACCCACCTGCGCCAGTTGGGTGCCGCCCAGGTAAACATCTACGCCCACCAATCACACCCTGCTGCCGGTCCCTTTTTGCGCGCCCACGGCTTCCAGCCCGCCGGCGCTTACACCGAGCTGCGCGCCCCCGCCGACAAGCGCCTTCCTCCCACCGTCTGGCCTTACGGCTACCAGGTGCGCTCCTATGCCGAGGTGCAGGAACTCGCCATCCTCACCCAGGCGATGAACGAATGCTACCAGGACCTGCCAGGGCACAACCCCGTCAGCCAGGCACAAATGGCTGAATGGCTGCCCCAGTTCACCCCCGCAGGCTTGTTTCTGCTCTTCTCCGAGAAGAACCGCCCGGTAGGTATCAGCCGTGTTGAGATGTCCGCCGAGCGCAGCGCTAAAAATGGCGTCCCCACCGGATACATCGACAGCCCGGGCATCTTCTCCCCCCACCGCCGCCTCGACCTGTACCGCGCCTTGCTGCTCACCGGTATGAAGTGGCTGCAAAGCCAGGGCGCTGCCCTCATTGAGCTCGAATCCTGGGGTGACAAACAAGAAGTGCTGCGCTCCTACTTCGAACTGGGCTTCCAGGTCATCCGCCAGGTAGTAACTTACCAACGAGTGCTTACCGACCAATCTCCAGCCCTTACCCTTGACCCCTGACCCTTATCCCTTCTCCCCTGCCCGATAGAATCGATGAGAGCCGGGTACGCCACGCCCGGCTCTCTCTAAAAAGGAGGAGAAGAAGAGAAATCGCCCTTCAATTGTCATAATACCAGATTCTCTCCAGCCGTACTTGACGATTACCCTACGATACCCATACGTTTGTACCACACTTGCACCCAAATCTGAGGTTTTTTATGGATTTTGCCATTCAAACTGAAAAATTAGGCCGTATCTACAAAATTCGCGGCGGTAAGAAAAGCGAGCCCAAAAAGTTAGTAGCGCTCGACAATGTGGACCTGCACATCCAGCGCGGCGAGCTGTTCGGCCTCTTAGGCCCCAACGGCGCCGGCAAGACCACCTTGATCAAGATCCTCACCACCCTGCTCGCCCCCACCTCCGGGCGCGCCATCGTGGCAGGCTTCGATGTCGCCCAAGAGCCGCAAAAGGTGCGCCCTTGCATCAACATGGTCTCCGGCGGCGAGTCCTCCGGTTACGGCCTGCTCACTGTGCGCGAGAACCTGTGGATGTTCTCCCAGTTTTACGGCATCCCCTCCAAGATCGCCAACCAACGCATCCAGCAGCTCTTAGAGATCGTCGGGCTGCAGGACCGCGCCAACGCAAAATCCTCCGACCTGTCCACCGGCTTGCGCCAGAAGATGAACATCGTCCGCGGCTTCATGACCGACCCAGATGTGCTCTTCCTCGACGAGCCCACCCTGGGCCTGGACGTAGGCGCCTCGCGCGAGGTGCGCCGCTTTGTGCGCGGCTGGGTGGATGACAACCCGGCGCGCACCCTGCTGCTCACCACCCACTATATGGTCGAGGCCGACGAGCTGTGCGACCGGGTGGCGATCATCAACCAGGGGCGCGTCCTCGCTTGTGACACGCCATCCAATCTCAAGCACCAGCTGCAAAAAGAGGCTATCTTCCGCCTGGAGGTCAGCCCGCTCAACGGCCTGGGCATTGAGGCCTTCCAACGCCTGCCCGGTGTGAACCAGGTCACCCACAGCCCGCAGGATGGATCAGCATTGCTGCAGTTCATCCTGGCCGAAGAGCAGGTGCTTGCCGCGGTGGTCAACACCCTGACATCGAACAACATCCGCATCCTGAACCTGCAAAAAAGCGAGCCTACCCTGGAAGATGTCTTCGTCCACCTGGTCGGGCAGAGCATGGAGGAGGTTGAGCGCAGTGGCGAGTAAATCATCCACCTTCGACCGCGGCCAGCGGGTGAAGAAGAACAGCGGCTGGCGTTTGTTCCTACAGACCGTCATCGCCCGCGCCTACCCGCGCCTCATCGGTCAGCAGCGGGAGAAATCCTGGATGTTCTTCGACATCTTTCTGCCCATGCTGGGCGTGGCCGCCTATGTCTTCGTCTATCGCGCCCTGAATGCCCCCGAAGACTACATCGGCTTCGTGGTTGTCGGCGGTGCCATGACCGCTTTCTGGATGAATGTGCTGTGGAGCATGTCCAGCCAGCTCTATTGGGAGAAGGAGCAGGGCAACCTGGCCTTGTTCATCATGTCCCCCAACTCGATGATGGCGGTGCTGCTCGGCATGGCGCTGGGCGGCATGGTCTCTACCACGCTGCGTGCCCTGGCGATCATGCTGCTCGGCAGCCTGCTCTTCAAGGTGCAGTATGCCGTGGGCAGCTTTGGGCAGCTGGTGGCAGTCTTCATTCTGGCCATGACCGCCCTGTACGGCATGGGCATGATGGCCGCCTCCCTCTTCCTGCTGCTCAGCCGCGAAGCCTGGCACATCTCCAACCTGGCTACCGAGCCGGTCTACCTGGTCTCTGGCTTCTACTTCCCCATCAAGAGCTTCAATTTCTGGGTGGCTGCCGCCGCATCCATCATCCCCCTCACCCTGGGTCTGGATGCCATGCGTCAGCTGGTCTTCCTCAGCGGGCCTTCGCTTGGCTTCCTTTCCGTCCCGGTCGAGATTGGCATCCTCATCGTCTTATGTATCGTCTTTCTCACCGGCGCCCGCTACCTGCTGGCTTACATGGAGCGGCTCGCCATCCGTGAAGGCCGCCTGACCGAAAGCCGGCGCTAGCCCCGAACGCATCCCTCCCTGGAATCTCACGATGACCGTAATTACCTCTCCTACTCCCCCCTCCAAACCACCCGCGACATCTGGGACTGCCCTGCGCTCCTTCCGCATGGCTGCCTGGCTGGGCTGGCAGATCGAATCCAACTGGGCCGACCCCTTTCTCTTCGCCATCTACTCGCTGATCAAGCCGCTCGCCTCCGCCGCTATCCTGGTGGTCATGTACAGCGTGATCACCGGCGCAAATTTCGAATCACCCGTTTTCCCTTACATCTACCTGGGCAATGCCTTCTACTCGTATGTCGGCGCGGTGATGACCGGCATGTCCTGGACCATTATCGACGACCGCGAGCATTACAAAACGCTCAAGTACATGTATATCGCCCCCATCAACGTACCGGTCTACCTGGCCGGCCGTGGCGTGGCCAAGTTCCTGGTCGCCTCCATCTCAGTGCTGGTCACCATCCTGTTCGGGGTCACCTTCCTGCGCCTGCATATCAATGTATTAGAAGTCGATTGGGGTCTGTTCCTGGTCGCCCTGCTGCTCGGCGTGCTGATGCTGGCGACCATGGGGCTGATGCTGGCGGGGTTGAACCTGCTGGTGGCGCATCACTACGGCGCCTGGGGCGAGGCTGTCGCCGGGGCGCTCTACCTGTTCAGCGGCGCCATCTTCCCACTGGAGGTGCTGCCAACCTGGCTGCGCCCGGTTGGCTTCATCATGCCGGTCACCTACTGGCTGGAGCTGATCCGCCGCGCCCTGGTCGGCTCGGTCGCCCAGGCCTTCCCCACCCTGTCTGGTTTCAGCAACCTGCAGTTATTGGGCATCCTGGCCGGATTGACCCTGCTCTTCGGCCTGGCCTCGGTCTATGCCTTCCGCTGGTGCGAGCACCGCGCCCGCGAGAACGGCATGATCGACATGGTCACCAATTACTAAATTTATTTACCGCCGAGCGCGCAAAGAGCGCAGAGTTCAATAAGCATCTCTGCGCCCTTTGAATTATATATTTTTATATCTCCGCGTTCTCAGCGCTCTCCGCGGTAAATCTCTTTAATCTCACCGTCCCTTCCTCACCACCTCCACCTCGACACCATCTGGAATAAGAACATCCGGCGAAGTCTGCAAGGTGCTGGATAAAGACACATCATCCAAGAATATGTTCGAATTCAAGCTGCTATCCGTGGTCACCTCGAACATGAGCGTGATACTGGTGTTGGCATAGGCTGCCAGGCTTAATGTCCCCTCAACCCAACCCCCTGTATTGGTCGTGGTGCACAGGTCGCGGGTGAATAATGTCCCGCCGTTTACCTTGATGCGGAAAAAGTCATAGCTGCACGCATCCTCAGAGCTGCTCCAATACCAGTAGTGCAGCATGCTCGTCCCGGCTGGCACGCTGAAGGTTTGTGAAAGGCGCGAGGTTTCCAGGTCTGCCCCGCCCAACCAGGCTAACCAGGCGCCGCTGTGCGCAGTGACCGGTGTGCTGCTGGCAGGGTAGATGAGGTCCCAGCCACCGCTCGAATATTCAATCCACGCCACGTGACCCTGCTCGAAATCACCATTGAGGATGGCGGATTCGCTCGCATTGATGATTGTGATCGTGAAGGCTTTTTCGTAGAACAGGCCATCCTGATCCGTCGTACGAATGCGAATTGAGTAGCTGTTTTGGGTCTCATAATCAAAGATGACCGAGCTGCGCAGCTGGTTCCCCAGGATATTGAAGGATCCATTCCCCGTATCCCCCGCACCACTCACCAGGCTGTACGTGAAGGTGTCGCCAAGGTTGGCATCGACGCTGGACAGCGTGCCGACCACAGTGTTGATCGGCATGCCCTCTTCGACCGTACTGTTGGAAAGCAGGATATCGGTCGGGCTTTGCCCTGACAGGTAATGTTTGAACAGCATGGGTAGGGTTACCCGCCCGGTATCTGGGATGACGGGCGCCAGGTTCACCACGCTGACAGATAAAAGTTCCATACCCTGATAGCTTCCACCCCAGGGCATGGTATAGGTGTTCGCCGGGTTGTTATCCCAGGTATCCCGGATGTAGATCGTGGAGCCATCATAGCCGTAGCCAACGATGGTATGCCCTTCCAGGTTGAGCATCACGGCGTGACCGGCATTGATCTCCGCCTGGAAATTTGCCAGCGAAAATCCCCCGGCCATATTGTTATCCGTATTCTGATTGTAGCAATCTGTTACGGTATAACCTCTGGCCTCATAAAATAGTTTCCTGCCATAGGTGCCATCTTCATCGTCAATGCCTTCATCCACCATATCGATGCAGGTTAATTTAGTGCTATCACTTGTCCAATTATAAAAAGTTGTACTGCCATCCACATTGTTATAAGCCGATTGACTTGTTTTCATAAAATCACCGATGGCGGTTCCCCAGGTGTGCTGGACCCAACCGTTGGTAATGTATGGATCGGCTGTAGGACTATCATATTTGACCCAGTAATCATCGATCGAACCGCGTGTTGCCAGGCCGTCCACCCCAAGATGCGAAGCGATCAATGGATTGTTCGGGTACGGATCGAATCCATCCGACCAGGTCACCCAGGAAGTATCAGTGATCGGCATCACCCCGCCGTTCGTCGGCCCTGTGTACATATTCGGATACGCCCCGCGGTCGTAATAGCCAGCGATCATAGCCCCCGAAACCGACGAGCAGCCGAAAACCCAGTTGAAAGAGGGAAAATCAGGCAAAATGACCGCCGCAGAGATTGACCTGATCGAAGCCGCACGTTCGGCTTCATACTCCGCCAGAGGTGTCGGTGGGCCATTGATAATGTAACCCGCAATCGGGGTTCCGTCCGATAGGGTGCGATGCTCGATCGAGAAATAGGGGTTGATCTCCTCGCGGACAGGTGTCTGACTCAAACCTGGTTCTGTAGTAGGCGTCCCGGTGAGCACTTCCTGGGCGGAAGCGCTGCGCCAGGCACTTCCCGTCAGGGTGAATAAATATATGGTCAAAAATATGATGGTAAGTAGAACACGATATTTTCCAGCAGCCCGTGCGTTCATTTTTTCTCCTTTAATAAGAAAACAGAATGAAATCTATGCTCCCTGAACAATATTCGAATGTTTCCCCCCATAGCCGGCTATAAAATCAAATTTATTATACACACTAAGGGTGTAAAATTCAATAAGAATTGAACTCTGCGAACAGGGCTTTAACCAAATGGAGAGCACAGAGCTAACGTATCAAATCTCTGCGCTCTCCGCGGTAAATTTCTTTTTGTTTTCTCTGCGCTCTTTGCGCACTCCGCGGTGAATATCTTTTTATCTTCGCCGCGCTCTCCGCTGTAAATCTCTCATTATCCTCTCCACTCTCTCTGTCTGCGCTCTGCGCTCTGTGGTAATTTTCTTTACCTAAACCCGTACTCCTCCACCAACCTTAAGATCAAACCGGTGTACTCCTCCATCATCTTCAAAAACACGAAACCAACATCATAGAATTCAGGGTTGATATCCGGCTGGCACCACCGGCTATGCGCCGGGATCACCATCTCGCGCAAATCCGATAGTTCTTCAGGCAGCTCGATATGCAACTCTACTTCCAAATTTGCTTCGAGTGGCTTTTCACTCAGGATCATCGCCCCTTCCGGCGTGATGTTGAGCAGATAACCCAACGCCCGCCCAGTCATCCCGTCGCTGACCCGAGAATAGAAGATCAAATCCCGCCGTGGAAATTTCCGTTTCTCAGCCATTTGTTCCTCCTGGTTTGCTGCAGTGTCAAAATTTCCTTGATTAAGCATACCGGAAAATTGATTGAAATGCAAGCACGAACTTCATGTGCAATTAAGTTGCAACGCATCATGCCCCTCCCCCCATCGAAAATGGTACAATCTAACCAATAACCCGCCCGCAACAGGAGAACCCTTATGCCCAACCCCGTCATTGTGGATGCCATCCGTACCCCCATCGGTGCGCTCGGAGGCGTCCTCTCGGCAGTCCGCCCCGACGACCTGGCAGCGCTGGTGCTCAAAGCCATCCTGGAACGCAACTGCCTTGACCCGGCGCTGATCGAAGAAGTCTACCTGGGCTGCGCCAACCAGGCCGGCGAGGACAACCGCAACGTGGCCCGCATGGCGCTGCTGCTGGCCGGTTTTCCGGTGCAAGTCGCCGGCGTGACCTTCAACCGCCTGTGCGCTTCCGGGCTGACCGCCGTCAACCAGGCTGCCCGCGCCATCCGCGCCGGCGAAGGGGAAATCTTCATCGCCGGCGGCGTGGAGAGCATGTCGCGCGCGCCCTACTCGCTGCCCAAAGCCGAAACCGGCCTTCGCCTTTGGCAACCTCACCGCCTACGACACCGCCCTCGGCTGGCGCTATCCCAACCCGAAAATGGAGGAGCTGTACGGCACCGAGGCGATGGGCGAGACCGCCGAGAACATCGCCGAACTCATGCCCGAGCATCACCCGCGAGCTGCAGGATGCCTTCGCCGCCCAGAGCCACGCCCGGGCCATCGCCGCCATCGACTGCGGGCAAGTTCGCCGAGGAGATCCTCCCGGTGCCGCATCCCCCAGCGCAAGGGCGACCCGCTGGTGGTGACCACCGACGAACGCCCGCGCCGCGACACCACCGTCGAATCGCTGGCCCGCCTGCGCCCCGCCTTCCGCAAGAACGGCACGGTCACCGCCGGCAACTCCTCCGGGCTGAACGACGGCGCGGCCGCCCTGCTGCTGATGAGCGCAGAAAAAGCGCCGGAATTGGGGCTGAAACCCCTGGCGCGCATCGCTCGCCTCTGCCGCCGCCGGTGTCCCGCCGCGCATCATGGGCCTGGGCCCGGTCCCCGCGGTGCACAAGGCCCTTGCAGCGCGCCGGTCTGATCGCTGTCCGATATCGGCCTGGTCGAGCTGAACGAAGCCTTCGCCGTCCAGTCGCTGGCGGTGATCGCACGAGCTGGGCCTCGCCCAGCAGATCACCAACGTCAACGGCGGCGCCATCGCCCTGGGTCACCCGCTGGGCTGCTCCGGCGCCCGCATCCTCACCACCCTGCTGCACGAGATGAAGCGCCGCGCCCCGTCCGAGCCGCGCCCCTACTACGGCCTGGCGACCCTGTGCGTCGGCGTCGGGCAGGGCGAAGCCACGATTATAGAATTTATTTAAGGTTTTAGGCTCGCCAGTGCCGCCTGCAGCCGCTGCCTCGCCTCCTGCGGCAGTGTCGCCAGCGCTATCCTGTACCTCCGCCTCGACCACGCTGAACATCATCTCCGGGTCCAGGATGCTCACCTCGACCTCCGCCTCCAACCTGGCGCAGCACCACGTTGCACGGCAGCAGCAGCCCGATGGCCCGGTTCGGCAGTCAGCGCCCGGTTAGCCAGCTGCGGGTTGCACGCCCCCAGGATCAGATACGGCTCATACTCCGCGCCGATCTTCTCCTTCATCGTCTTCTGCACGTCGATCTCCGTCAGCACGCCAAAGCCCTGTGCTTTGAGCACATTCAAAACCTGCGGCTTCACCTCTTCAATGGTTCCTGGGACCAAAATGCTCATTCCGTATTTCGCCATATGCAAACTCCTCTAAATATTGCCTGATTTTATCACCACCAGTTACACTGGACTCAAATTCCGGCCCATTGATCGTGGGCCTAATCATGAAAAACAGCCCCCTCGCGGGGGCTTGTAAATATTCGTTAAATTCGCACCATTCGTCTCATTCGTACTGATCTTTTTCCATCCCCCCTTACCCCTGCCTCCAGCCCACGGCTGGCTAATGGGAAAGCCCTCAGCCACCCCCCGTGCTGCAGCTCGACGCCGGCGCGCTGTTGAACGAGAACGAGCTGCCTCCCACCACTTTAGACGCAAA